>NZ_LIVX01000003.1 GCF_001905665.1 Streptomyces sp. CB02261
CTCTCCGTGAATGTTTACCCGTAATCGGGTGACACTCGCGTTGAGCGGGACAGTCAGGCCGGAATAGGGCCGACTGTCCACAGCGTCCTCGCTGTGTATGTTGCCTACCAGTCCACAAGGGGCCGGCAGGACTTTCAAAGGAACCTCGCCATCCGAAGATGGACGGGGTATCAACTAATCTGGCGTTGATTTTTGGCACGCTGTTGAGTTCTCAAGGAACGGACGCTTCCTTTGTACTCACCCTCTCGGGCTTTCCTCCGGGCTTCCCTTCGGTCTTGCGTTTCCGACTCTATCAGATCTTTCGGCGTCTGATTCCCAGTCAGCGGGGTTTGTCTTTGCGGCTGTTGGGCCGTTCCGACGAGTGAGACTTTAGCGGATTCCCTGCCTCCGACGCTAATCGGGCGGCTGCGCTCAGGTTTCGAACGCGGATTCCTCATTTCGCAAAAACGCACGGAAAGCAGAACGGCACGACAAAGCACCGTCAGCTTCTGTGGGTCTTGCGGGATGGCTGTCCGGGGCCGACCGGGGTCGGTGCTCACGTCGGACAACTCGGAGAACCTTACGGATCGGTCAATCCCGTGTCAACCCCGGTCCTCCGGCGTACGCTCAGCGCATGACTACGCGTGCGCACACCACCCAGTGGTGGGCCGCCTGACGGCGGCCCGCACTCGCGCATGCATCACGCGGCCGCCGCCTCGGCGGCCGTTCGCGTATCCCCCTCCGGGAGCCGGCCGTCGGGTCGGCGCACAGGAGAAGAGGGAGAACGTACGGGATGACGAGGATCTTCAGCGGGGTCAAGCCGACCGGGCACCTGACGCTGGGCAACTACCTCGGGGCCGTCCGGCGGTGGGTCGAGGTCGATCAGCATCGGGCGGAGGCGCTGTTCAGCGTCGTGGATCTGCACGCGCTGACCGTCGAGCACGACCCTGGGCGGGTCCGGCGGCTCAGTCGACAGGCGGCCACGCTGCTGCTGGCCGCCGGGCTCGATCCTGAGCTGTGCACCTTGTTCGTGCAGAGCCATGTGGACGAGCACGCGCGGCTGTCGTATCTGCTGGAGTGCACAGCCACGGACGGCGAGCTGCGGCGGATGATCCAGTACAAGGAGAAGAGCGTCCGGGCCCGGGCGGCTGGGGAGGGTGTGCGGCTGTCGTTGCTGACGTATCCGGTGCTGATGGCGGCGGACATCCTGGCGTACGGGGCGGACGAGGTGCCCGTGGGTGAGGACCAGACGCAGCACGTGGAGCTGACCCGGGACCTGGCGGTGCGGTTCAACCAGCGGTACGGGCACACGTTCACGGTGCCGAGGGCGACGCGGCCGGAGGTGGCGGCGCGGGTCATGGACCTGCAGGACCCGCTGTCGAAGATGGGGAAGTCGCATGCGAACGGGGCCGGGATCGTCTATCTGCTCGACGACGCGGAGACCGTGCGGCGGAAGATCATGCGGGCCGTGACCGACAGCGGACGGGACGTGGAGTACGACCGGGACGTCCGGCCGGGGATCGCGAATCTGCTCGATCTGCTGGCGGCCGCGACAGGTGGGAACCCGAAGGAGCTGGCCGGTGTATATGAATCGTACGGAGCGTTGAAAAAGGACACGGCGGAGGCGGTGGTCGAGCTGCTGAGGCCCGTGCGGGAGCGGCATGCCGAGCTCGCGGCGGACCCCGGCTTCGTGGATCAGGTGCTGAGGGAGGGGGCCGAGCGGGCCCGGGGGACGGCGCGGCCTCTGGTGGACCGGGCCTATGGCGCGATCGGGCTGTTGCCTGCCGGGTGACGGAACGCGTTGCGGTAGTCGCGTGGGCTGGTGGCGAGGTGCGAGGCGAAGTGCTGGCGCATCGTGACCTCGCTGCCGAAGCCCGCGCGGCGGGCCACCTGGGGGAGGGGGTGGTCGGTGAGTTCGAGGAGTTTCTGGGCGGCGGCGACGCGCTGGCCGATGAGCCAGTGCAGGGGGGTGGTTCCGGTGGTGGCCTGGAAGTGGCGGGCGAAGGAGCGGGGGGACATCCCGGCTCGGGCGGCGAGGGACGCGACGGTGTGGGGCTCGTCGAGGTGGGCGAGGGCATGGGCGCGGACGGCGGCCAGGGCGTCGGCGTCGCGGTCGGCACGGGGGGTGGGGTGCTCGATGAACTGGGCCTGGGTGCCGGTGCGGAAGGGGGCGGTGACCATCGCGCGGGCGATGGAGGCGGCGGCTTCGGCTCCGTGGGCGGTGCGGACGAGGTGGAGGCAGAGGTCGATCCCGGCGGCGGTGCCGGCGGAGGTCCAGACGCCGGTGTCCTCGACGAAGAGGGCGTCGGGTTCGACCTGGACGTTCGGGTGGCGGGTGGCCAGGGTCCTGGCGAGGTGCCAGTGGGTGACGGCGCGGCGGCCGTCGAGGAGTCCGGCGCGGGCGAGCACGAAGGCGCCGGCGCAGAGCGAGGCGACCGGTATGCCGGCGGTGTGGGCGCGGCGGAGGGCGTCGAGGACGGGGGCCGGGAGGTCGGCGTCGGGGTCTTCGATGCCGGGGACGAGGACCAGGTCGGTGGGGGTGAGGTCGTCGAGCCAGGTGAGGGGGCGGTCGGGGGTGAGGGTGAGGCCGCCGCGCAGCGGGATGGGGGTGTGCGGGTCGGCGGCGGCCCTGTGGAGTTCGAAGGGTGGGACGCCTCGGAGGGTGCGGTCGCTGCCCCAGACCTCGGTGATGACCGAGACGTCGAACGCGCGGACGCCGGGGAAGGAGAGAAGGGCGACGCGCTGGGGGCGGGGCGTGGCGGTGGGCGGCACGTGTGGCAGTAAACCATCGATCGCTGTCATTCACTCCTCTGGGAGAGCCGTCGGGCCGGGGGAAGGATCGTGGCTATGGAGATCGCACAGAACGCAGCGCTGGTTGTCATCGACGTACAGAAGGGCTTCGAGGATGAGTTCTGGGGGCGGCGGAACAATCCGTCGGCGGAGGAGAACATCGCGGCTCTGATCGACCTGTGGCAGGAGACGGGTCGGCCGGTCGTCTTCGTGCGGCACGACTCGCCGGAGGGCTCTCGTTCGCCGCTGCGGACGGGGTACGCGGGGAACGCGTTCAAGGACTTCGTCGAGGAGCGGCGGGGGAAGGGCGGTGGTCCGGAGCTGCTCGTGACGAAGACCGTGAACTCGGCCTTCTACGGGGAGCCGTCGCTGGACGGGTGGCTGAGCGGGCAGGACGTCGCGCAGATCGTGATCGTCGGGATCCAGACGAACATGTGCAACGAGACGACCGCGCGGATGGGCGGGAACCTCGGGTACGACGTGGTGTTCCCGTTGGACGCGATGCACACCTTCGACCTGGAGGGGCCGTTCGGGTGGTCGCGGAGCGCGGATGAGCTGGCACAGGCGACGGCCGTGTCCCTGCACGGGGGCGGGTTCGCGAAGGTCGTGTCGACGGAGGAGGTCGTGAAGGGGGCGGCCGCCGGGGTCCGGTGACCCCGGCGGGGCGGGCGGGGCGTCAGCTGGTGCCGGAGGCGAGTTCGCGGCTGCGGTCGCGGGCGGCTTCGAGGGCGGCGATGAGGGCGGCGCGGACGCCGTGGTTCTCGAGCTCGCGGATGGCGCTGATGGTGGTGCCGGCGGGGGAGGTGACGGCTTCGCGGAGCTTGACGGGGTGTTCGCCGCTGTCGCGGAGCATCACGGCGGCGCCGATGGCGGCCTGGACGATGAGGTCGTGGGCCTGGGCGCGGGGCAGGCCGAGGAGGATGCCGGCGTCGGTCATGGCCTCGACGAGGAAGTAGAAGTAGGCGGGGCCCGAGCCGGAGAGGGCGGTGGCTGCGTCCTGCTGGGACTCGGGGACGCGGAGGGTCTTGCCGACGCCGCCGAAGATCTCCTCGGTGTGGGCGAGGTGCTCGGGGGTGGCGTGGCTGCCGGCCGAGATGACGGACATGCCCTCGTCGACGAGGACGGGGGTGTTGGGCATGACGCGGACGACGGGGGTGCCGGTGGTGAGGCGGTCCTCGATGAAGGAGGTGGGGATACCGGCGGCGGCGCTGATGACCAGGCGGTCGGCGGCGACGTGGGGGGCGAGTTCGTCGAGGAGGCGGCCCATGTCCTGGGGCTTGACGGCCAGGATGAGGGTGTCGGCGCGCTTGGCGGCCTCGGCGTTGGTGACGGTCTCGACGCCGTAGCGGGTGCGGAGTTCTTCGGCGCGTTCGGCGCGGCGGGCGGTGACCAGGAGGTTCGCGGGGCGCCAGCCGGCGCGGATCATGCCGCTGAGGAGCGCTTCACCGATCTTGCCGGTGCCGAGGACTGCGACGGTCTGGGTCATGGCTCTGTTCACCTCGCCGGAGGGGGTACGTGTCGTCATCCTCGCACCGGCGGGCCGGGTGGTGTGCGGGTGTCCGAGGGGCGGTCACGCGGTGCGGCGGCGGAGGGTGGCCGCGCCGAGGGTGAGGACGAGGAGTGCGCAGCCTGCGACGACGAGGGCGTCGCGGACGAAGTCGCCGGTGATGTCGGGGTGGCGGAGGACCTGGTTCATGCCGTCGACGGCGTAGGACATCGGGAGGGCGTCGGAGATCGCTTCGAGGGCGGGGGCCATCCGGTCGCGTGGGGTGAAGAGTCCACAGAGGAGCAGCTGGGGGAAGATCACCGCCGGCATGAACTGGACGGCTTGGAACTCGGAGGCGGCGAAGGCGGAGACGAAGAGGCCGAGGGCGGTGCCGAGGAGGGCGTCGAGGAGGGCGACCAGGAGGAGGAGCCAGGGGGAGCCGATGACGTCGAGGCCGAGGAACCAGACGGCGAGGCCGGTGGCCAGGGTGGACTGGACGACGGCGAGGAGTCCGAAGGCGAGGGCGTAGCCGGCGATGAGGTCGGCTTTGCCGAGGGGCATGGCGAGGAGGCGTTCCAGGGTGCCGGAGGTGCGTTCGCGGAGGGTGGCGATGGAGGTGACCAGGAACATCGTGATGAGGGGGAAGATGCCGAGCAGCGAGGCGCCGATGTTGTCGAAGGTGCCCGGGCTTCCGTCGAAGACGTAGCGCAGCAGGAAGAGCATGAGGCAGGGCACGAGGAGCATGAGGGCGATCGAGCGCGGGTCGTGGCGCAGCTGACGCAGGACGCGGGCGGCGGTGGCGAGGGTGCGGGCGCTGCTCATGGCCGGGGCTCCTCTTGGGTGGTTCGGGGGTGCGTGGCTCGGGCGGCGGCGGCGTCGACGAGGTGGAGGAAGGCTTCTTCGACAGTGGCGGTGTCGTTGCGGCGGCGGAGGGCTTCGGGGGTGTCGTCGGCGAGGATCTCGCCTTCGCGCATGAGGAGGAGCTGGTGGCAGCGTTCGGCCTCGTCCATGACGTGTGAGGAGACGAGGAGGGTCGTGCCGCGGTCGGCGGCGATCTGGTGGAAGAGGTTCCACAGGTCGCGGCGGAGGACGGGGTCGAGGCCGACGGTGGGTTCGTCGAGGACGAGGAGTTCCGGGGTGCCGAGGAGGGCGACGGCGAGGGAGACCCGGCTGCGCTGGCCGCCGGAGAGCCGGCCGGCGAGGGAGTCGGCGTGGGAGGTGAGGTCGACGTCGCCGAGGGCGCGGTCGACGGTGGTGCGGCGCTCCTGGCGGTGGGCGCGGCCGGGGAGCAGTACGGCGGCGAAGTAGTCGAGGTTCTGGCGGACGGTGAGGTCGTCGTAGACGGAGGGGGCCTGGGTGACGTAGCCGATGCGGGAGCGGAGGGTGGGGTCGCCGGCGGGGTGGCCGAGGACCTGGAGGGTGCCGTCGACGTTGGCCTGGGTTCCGACGATGGCGCGCATGAGGGTGGTCTTGCCGCAGCCGGAGGGGCCGAGGAGGCCGGTGATGCGGCCGGCGGGGACGGTGAAGTCGAGGCCGCGCAGGACGGTGCGGGTGCCGCGGACGGCGGTGAGGCCGTGTGCGGTGATGGCCGGGGTCTCGGTGGCGGGCTCCGGTGGGGCGGGCGGGGCGTCGGCCTTGTCGGCGGCCTCACCCGCCGGGTAATTCATCATGTGATGAATAGTGCGCCTGGGGGTGCCGAGGGGTCAAGAGCTGGGTGGCACCCAGGGTGCGCGGTGGGGTGGCTTGCCGGTGGGTCCGCAGGCCCGTGCTCGGCCGTGGGCCCGTGCGGGCCGCGGGCCCGTGCTCGGCCGTGGGCCCGTGCGGGCCGCGGGCCCGTGCTCGGCCGTGGGCCCGTGCGGGCCGCAGGCCCGTGCTCGGCTACGAGCCGTTGGCATGGCGCTGCGGCCGGTGGCGGTGGGGGCCGGTGGGCGGTGAAGGGCTCCCGGCTGGCGGGCGGGGGCGCTTACCCGTTCCGTCCTTGCGGGGCGGGTGGGGGGCCACCACCGGCGGGTCAGCGGCGCTTGGGCTTTTTGCGGGCGGCTGGGTTGCCGGTGCGGGTGCCGCGGCGCTTCTCGAACTGGTCGCGGGCCTTGTCGTACTCCGCGCGGCGCAGCTTCTCGCCGGGGGCCTCGACGAGGCAGCGGACGCCGTACGCGAGGAGCGAGCCGATGAAGCCGATCGCCTTGAGGCTGCGCAGGGCCTCCTCGCGGGCCGGGTCGACCGGGCGGCGGAGGAAGCCCTCCCAGGTCTTGCGGAAGGCGATGGCGCTGCAGACCGCGAACATGACGACGACCAGCGTGTTGACGATGCCGCCGACGTCGGCGATCTGCAGGCCCTCGTAGCCGAAGCGCAGCACGAGGCAGGCCGCGACGGCGACCGCGAGCGAGCCGGCGGCCAGGCCCGCGCGGCGCAGCGCGTACCGGCCGCCGTGGTCGACCCAGGTCGTGCCGAAGAAACGGATCTCCTCGGGCTGGGGACCGGCGGGCGTGCCGCCGGTCGTGCGGGGGGTCTGCTCGTCGTCGCTCACGGGGTCGATTATCCCCGGGGCGACCGAGGAGACCCTCAGGCGCAGCGCGGTGCGACGAGGCCGTCGCTGCCCGTGTTCACGTACGCGTCGGAGATGTACTCGCCGGGCGCGATGCTGTCCCAGATCCGCGTGGTGCCGTACGGGCCGCTGATCCACTCGCCGTACTTCTGGCAGGAGATCATCACCGTGGCGCCCAGGGGCAGCACCCGGACGACCGGGTACGCGGTGCTCGGGCCCGAGCGCACGTTGACCCGGTAGCCCGGCGCGACCGCGTAGCGCGTCGCGCTCAGTGCGGTCACGGTGTCCCCCACGACGTTCTTCTCGTCCGTACCCATGCTGTCCTCCCCCTTGGCGCAAAAGCGCTCCACAGAGTTTCACTCTCCGCGACGCGCAGGCTAGCAAGCCCCACCGACATCGGGGATGCCATGGACTAGGCTCCGTCGGGTCGCGCACGTGCGCGCGAGGTGACGGGTGATCACACGGGGGTGGGCGATGCCGCCGTTGCGCGGTACCGGAGCCGACCGGGAAGCGGAGGGGCCCGAATACGCGGGCGACTACCGTCTCCAGGCATGCCTGGGCGCCGGCGGCATGGGTGTCGTGCACCTCGCCGCCTCGGCCTCCGGGCTGCGGCTCGCGGTCAAGGTCGTGCACGCTCGGTACGCGGAGGACCCCGAGTTCAGGGCGCGTTTCCGCCAGGAGGTCGCCGCCGCCCGCCGGGTCAGCGGAGCCTTCACGGCGCCGGTCGTCGACGCCGACCCCGATGCCGTACGCCCCTGGATGGCCACCCTCTACGTGCCCGGGCCCACCCTCGCCGACCAGGTGAAGCGGAACGGTCCGCTGGCCCCGGCCGAACTGCGCCGCCTCACCGCCGGACTCGCGGAGGCCCTGCGCGACATCCACCGCGCCGGGGTCGTCCACCGCGACCTCAAGCCCAGCAACGTGCTGCTCACCGACACCGGCCCCAAGGTCATCGACTTCGGCATCTCCCGGCCCGTCGACAGCGATCTGCACACCGAGACGGGCAAGCTCATCGGCTCACCGCCGTTCATGGCGCCCGAGCAGTTCCAGCGGCCCCGCGACGTCGGACCCGCGGCGGACGTCTTCGCCCTCGGCTCGGTCCTCGTGCACGCGGCGACCGGCCACGGCCCCTTCGACTCCGACAGCCCGTACATCGTGGCGTACCAGGTCGTGCACGACGAGCCGGATCTGACGGGCGTGCCCGCGGAACTGGCGCCGCTCGTCGCGCGCTGCCTCGCCAAGGAACCCGCCGAGCGGCCCACCCCGGCCCAGATCATGGCGGCGCTGCTGCCGCCCTCGTACGCGGCGGAGGCGTTCATACCGGCGCAACGCCGACGGCCCGCCCTCCCGGGCGGCGAGGACGGCGACCGGGGCCCCGCGCCCGCGTGGGACGCCGACACCCCGGTCCGGGCTCCCGCCGCTCCCCCGCGCCGCCGCCGGGGCCCGCGTCTCGGCCGGCCGCGCCTGCCGATCGCCGTCGCCGCCGCGCTCGCGCTGACCGGGGCCGGTCTGTACGCGGCCCTGAGCCCCACGGAGCCCGCCGGACCCGACACCCCCGCCCGTCCGGCCGAGGTGGCCACCGCCTTCGCCGGCTGGCAGACCACGCTCCAGAAGCACGGCCCCACGGTCGCGCCCGCGTGCGCCCACGCCGGGGGCGCGCTGTACTGCTCGGCCCGGGGCGTCGGCCTCGCCCGTCTCGACCCGGTGACGGGCCGCGTGCTCTGGTCACGACCCGTACCCGTCAAGGCGGAGACGCCCCTCGCTCCCTTCCTCCTCGCGGACGGTCTGATCGGCGCCGCCGCTCCGACGGGACCGCCTCGGGCGTACGCGGCCGCCGACGGAGCCCCCGGCTGGACGGCCGCGTCGGAGCTCCCCGAGCTGTACCGTCCGGCCGGCACCGCCCTCGTCCTGTCCGACGGGCAGGGCGGGCTCCGGGCCGTCGACAGCCGCAGCGGGAAGGAGCTCTGGCGCCACGGCCTGGCCGGCTTCGGGGTCCCGCTGCCGGGGGCGTACGACGCCCCGTCCGGGCTGCTCACCGTGGCCGAGGCCTCGGCCGACGGGACGCGCACGCGGGTCGGCGGGCTCCATCCCGGGACCGGTGAGGTGGCCTGGCAGCGGAATCTGGACGGCGACCTCGATCCGCTGGGCCGCACCGGCGACGGGACGCTGCTCCTCGGCTCCCGCTACCAGGGGACGCTGGTCGACGCCCTCGTCCTGCTCGACGAGGACGGCGGTTCCGTACGCCGGGTCCCGCTGCCCCACCGGATCGACGTCCGGGGCGTCGCCGTACGCGGCGCGGTGGTGTACGTGCTCGACACGGACGGCCACCTCACCGCCTTCGACACCGCAGCGCCGAAGGGACGGGTGCTGTGGGAGCTGGAGACCGGGGCGGGGAACGTGTCCTCGCCCGTCATCGGCTCCGGCGACCGGCTCTACTTCTCCGTCCAGGACGGACGGCTGCTCGCCGTCGACACCGCACGCGGGGCGCTGATCGGCCAGACCCGGCCGCGGCTGCTCAACGGGCGGCTCGCGTACGCGTCCCTGGTGCCGCCGCCGCTGGCCGCCGGCGACCGGGTGTTCGGGACGGCCCCCGACGGCTCCGTCTTCGCGGTGGACGCGCGCGACCCCGCGTCCTGGTGAGCCTCGTGTCCTGAGACCCACGCGCGCGCGTGGCCCGTCCGCGTACCCGGGAGAGACAGCGGCGGCGGGGAGCCGGCTCGTGCCGCTCCCCGCCGCCGCGGGTCGTCCCGGTGCCGGGATCAGCCCAGCCTGGTCACGTCGCGGACCGCGCCCTTGTCGGCGCTCGTCGCCATCGCCGCGTAGGCGCGCAGGGCCGCCGACACCTTGCGCTGGCGGTTCTTCGGCGCGTACACGCCGTTCAGCGCCTCCCGGCGGGCGGTGAGGGTGGTCTCGTCGACGAGCAGCTCGATCGAGCGGTTCGGGATGTCGATCCGGATGCGGTCGCCGTCCTCGACGAGGGCGATCGTGCCGCCCGAGGCCGCCTCCGGGGAGGCGTGGCCGATGGACAGACCGGACGTGCCGCCGGAGAAGCGTCCGTCCGTGACCAGCGCGCAGGTCTTGCCCAGGCCCCGCCCCTTGAGGAAGGAGGTCGGGTAGAGCATCTCCTGCATGCCGGGACCGCCGCGCGGACCCTCGTACCGGATGACGACCACGTCGCCGTCCTTGACCTGCTTGTTCAGGATCTTCTCGACGGCCTCGTCCTGGGACTCGCAGACCACGGCCGGGCCCTCGAAGGTCCAGATCGACTCGTCGACGCCGGCCGTCTTCACGACGCAGCCGTCGGCGGCGAGGTTGCCGTGCAGGACGGCGAGACCGCCGTCCTTGGAGTACGCGTGGGCCGCGTCGCGGATGCAGCCGCCCGCCGCGTCGACGTCGAGCGCCGCCCAGCGCTCGGACTGCGAGAAGGCGGTCGCCGAGCGGACGCAGCCGGGGGCCGCGTGGAACAGCTCGACGGCCTCGTCGGACGGCGAGCCGCCGCGGACGTCCCAGGTGTCCAGCCACTCCTTGATGGAGCGGGAGTGGACGGAGTTGACGTCCTCGTTGAGCAGGCCCGCGCGGTACAGCTCGCCGAGGATGGCGGGGATGCCGCCGGCGCGGTGCACGTCCTCCATGTAGTACGTGCGGTCCTTGGCGACGTTCGGGGCGACCTTGGCCAGGCAGGGGACCCGGCGCGAGACCTCGTCCATGTCGGTCAGGCCGTAGTCGAGCTCGGCCTCCTGGGCGGCGGCGAGCAGGTGCAGGATCGTGTTGGTGGAGCCGCCCATGGCGATGTCGAGGGCCATGGCGTTCTCGAAGGCCGCGCGGGTCGCGATCGAGCGGGGCAGGACGGAGGCGTCGTCCTCGTCGTAGTAGCGGCGGGTGATGTCGACGACCGTGCGGGCCGCGGCCTCGTACAGGCCCTTGCGGGCGGTGTGGGTGGCGAGCAGCGAGCCGTTGCCGGGGAGGGAGAGGCCGATCGCCTCGGTCAGGCAGTTCATCGAGTTGGCGGTGAACATGCCGGAACAGGACCCGCAGGTCGGACAGGCGTTCTCCTCGATGCGGAGGATGTCCTCGTCGGAGATCTTCGGGTTCACGGCGTCGGAGATCGCGTCGACCAGGTCGAGCGTGCGGACCGTTCCGTCGACGAGGGTCGCGCGGCCGGCCTCCATCGGACCGCCGGAGACGAAGACCGTCGGGATGTCGAGGCGCAGGGCCGCCATCAGCATGCCGGGGGTGATCTTGTCGCAGTTGGAGATGCAGATCAGGGCGTCGGCGCAGTGCGCCTCGACCATGTACTCCACGCTGTCCGCGATCAGGTCGCGCGAGGGCAGGCTGTAGAGCATGCCGCCGTGGCCCATCGCGATGCCGTCGTCGACGGCGATCGTGTTGAACTCGCGCGGGATGGCCCCCGCGGCCGTGATGGCCTCGGAGACGATCCGGCCGACCGGCTGGAGGTGGGTGTGGCCGGGGACGAACTCCGTGAAGGAGTTGGCGACCGCGATGATCGGCTTCCGGCCGATGTCCGCGCCGGGTACACCGGAGGCGCGCATAAGGGCGCGTGCGCCCGCCATGTTGCGACCGTGGGTGACTGTGCGGGACCTCAGCTCGGGCATCGTCGCTCGCTCCTCGTGAAGGGTGTGCTTGCATTCGAGCGTACGCCGACGGACCAAGATCTGGACAGGCTGTCCGTATGCCGGACGAGGTGTTCAGCTTTCGGTCAGGGCGCCGCGGGTGGGCTCCACCGGGGGGGCGGTCAGGCCTCGGTCAGGTACCGCTGGAGCGTCGGGGCCACCATCGCCACGATCTTCTCCGGGTCCGCCGTCGCCAGCGGCTCGACCTGGATCACGTACCGCAGGATGGCGATCCCGATCATGTGGGAGGCCGCAAGCTCCGCGCGGAACTTCGGGTCCGGTACGTCGAGCTCGTCCGCGATCCGCTCCAGGAGCCGCCGCAGCACGAAGGTCCGCAGCACCTTGGCCGCGGCCTCGTGGGTCAGCGCGGAGCGGACGATCGCGAGGAGCGGGGCGCGGCTCGCCGGGTTCTCCCAGACGCCGATGAAGAAGCGCGCGAGGCGCTCCCCGATGGTGTCGCGCGGGCCGCCGACGATGGCGGGGACGACGGTCGCCGGCTCGAACGACACCTCGATCGCGGCGGCGAAGACCTCGTCCTTCGTACCGAAGTAGTGGTGCACGAGTGCCGGGTCGACGCCGGCCGCCTTGGCGATGCCGCGGACCGAGGCCTTGTCGTAGCCGCGCTCGGCGAACTGGGCGCGGGCCGCATCCAGGATGCGTTCACGCGCGCCGGGCCCGCTCTCCTCCTCGGTACGGGACGGGCGGCCGCGGCGGCGCGGGGCCGGTTCGGTCACGGTCGGCGGGCCCGGGAGGAGCGGGTGGCCGCCGAGGCGAGATGGAGCCGGGTGAAGGCGAGGGCCTCCGCGAGGTCGGCCTCGCGTTCGGCGGCGGACATCGCGCGGCGGGTGTTGACCTCGATCACGACGTGGCCGTCGAAGCCGGTGAGCGCGAGGCGCTCGAGGAGCTCGGCGCAGGGCTGGGTGCCGCGCCCCGGGACGAGGTGCTCGTCCTTGGCGGAACCCCTGCCGTCGGCGAGGTGGACGTGGCCGAGCCGGTCGCCCATGCGGTCGATCATCGCCAGGGCGTCGGTGCGGGCGGTCGCGGTGTGCGAGAGGTCGACGGTGAAGTGCCGGTAGTCGTCCTTGGTGACGTCCCACTCGGGGGCGTACGCGAGCATCTCGCGGTCCTTGTACCGCCACGGGTACATGTTCTCGACGGCGAACCGTACGTCGGTCTCGTCCGCCATCCGCCAGATTCCGGTGACGAAGTCCTTGGCGTACTGGCGCTGCCAGCGGAACGGGGGGTGCACGACGACCGTCGAGGCGCCGAGCCGCTCGGCCGCCGCCTGGGCGCGCTGGAGCTTGACCCAGGGGTCGGTGGACCAGACGCGCTGGGTGATGAGGAGGCAGGGGGCGTGCACGGCCAGGATCGGCACCTGGTGGTAGTCGGAGAGCCGGCGCAGTGCCTCGATGTCCTGGCTGACCGGATCGGTCCACACCATGACCTCGACACCGTCGTAGCCGAGGCGCGCGGCGATCTCGAAGGCCGTCGCCGTCGACTCCGGATAGACCGAGGCCGTCGACAGGGCGACCTTCGCATCCGGGACGCGCACCGCTGGTTCTGCCACGGAGACAGGGTACGGGGCGGGCCGGGGGGCAGGGGGGTGGTTCCGGTCACGCGGGGGGCGGGCCCGGCGGGGTGGGCCCGGCGGGGTGGGGGCGGGGTTGCCGCCCCCGTGGCCCGTGCTCAGTGCTCCGGCAGGTGGTCCAGGCGGCGCAGGATGACGCCCTCGCGCAGGGCCCAGGGGCAGATCTCCAGCACCTCCACCCCGAACAGGTCCATCGCGGCCTCCGCGACGAGCGCGCCCGCGAGGAGCTGGCCGGCGCGGCCCTCCGACACGCCCGGCAGGGCCGCGCGCTCGGGGACGGTCATCCCGGCGAGGCGCGGGACCCACTCCTCCAGGGACTTGCGGGTCAGCAGCCGCTGGACGTAGAGGCCCTCGCCCGAGCCGGGGGCACCGGCGATCCTGGCCAGCTGCTTGAAGGTCTTGGAGGTGGCCACCACGTGGTCGGGGCGCCCCGAGCGGCTGAACTCGCTCACGTTACGGGCGATCTGCGCGCGCACATGGCGGCGGAGGGCCTTCACGTCGTCGAGGTCGGCCGGGTCGCCCCGCAGCCAGCCGGCGGTCAGCCGGCCCGCGCCCAGCGGCAGCGAGACGGCGGTGTCGGGGTCCTCGTCCATGCCGAACGCGACTTCGAGGGAGCCGCCCCCGATGTCGAGGAGGAGCAGCTTGCCCGCGGACCAGCCGAACCAGCGGCGGGCGGCGAGGAAGGTGAGCCGGGCCTCCTCCTCACCGGTGAGGACCTGGAGGTCGACCCCGGTCTCGTCCTTCACGCGCGCGAGGACGGCGTCGGCGTTGCTGGCCTCGCGGACGGCGGAGGTCGCGAACGGCAGCACCTCCTCGCAGCCCTTCTCCTCGGCGGCCAGGAGGGCGTCCCTGACGGTCGTGGTGAGCCGCTCGACGCCGTGCGGGGCGATGGCGCCCCGCTCGTCGAGGAGCTCGGCGAGCCTGAGCTCCGCCTTGTGGGAGTGGGCGGGCAGCGGCCGGGCGCCCGGATGGGCGTCCACCACCAGGAAGTGCACCGTGTTCGAACCGACGTCGAGGACTCCGAGTCTCATGGGCGGAACGGTACTGCGCGTACCCGCATACGCTTGGTGGTGTGCCAAAGACGAAGAAGGCGAAGCCCGGCAAGGACAGCGGCGACGACACGGCTGTGACGACGGCTGCGGCCGCCGTGACGGGCGTGAAAGCCGGCAGGACCGGCGGTGCCGTGAAGAGCGGCAGGAAGCGGGGCAAGGGCGTGGAGCCGGACGAGAAGGGCCTCGACTTCGCGCGCGCGTGGGTCGAGTTCCCCGACCCGGCCGACGACGAGCAGGTCTTCCGCTGCGACCTGACCTGGCTGACCTCCCGCTGGACGTGCATCTTCGGCAGCGGCTGCCAGGGCATCCAGGCGGGCCGGGCGGACGACGGCTGCTGCACGCTGGGCGCGCACTTCTCCGACGAGGACGACGAGAAGCGGGTCGCGACGCATGTGGCACGCCTCACTCCCGAGCTGTGGCAGTTCCACGACGTCGGTACGGAGTCGGGCTGGGTGCAGCTCGACGAGGACGGCGACCGGCAGACCCGCCGCTGGGAGGGGTCCTGCATTTTCCAGAACCGCCCCGGGTTCGCGGGCGGCGCGGGCTGCTCGCTGCACATCCTGGCCCTGAAGGAGGGCCGGGAGCCGCTGGAGACCAAGCCGGACGTCTGCTGGCAGCTGCCGGTGCGGCGCACGTACGACTGGATCGACCGGCCCGACGACACCCGGGTCCTGCAGATCACGATCGGTGAGTACGACCGCCGGGGCTGGGGTCCCGGCGGCCACGACCTGCACTGGTGGTGCACCTCGGCCACGTCGGCTCACGGGGCCGGGGAACCGGTCTACGTGACGTACCGGCCCGAGCTCACGGAGCTGATGGGCAAGGAGGCGTACGAGGTCCTCGTCGGCCTGTGCGAGGCCCGGCTCTCCTCGCAGCTGCCGCTCGTCGCCCCGCACCCGGCGGACCCGAAGGGCTAGACAGGGCCGAGGGCTCGGGGCCGGGTCGGCGGGCCGGGCCCCGCACGCGCGTCGCCCCGGCCCCCGCCGCGCTCGTTCAGGATGTGGACGGCGGGGGCTGTTCCTCCGTCGTCGGCGGGGGCGTGGTCGGTTCCGTCGGGCCCGGCTCCGTGGTGGCCGGAGGCGGCTCCTCCGTCGTCGGCGGCGGGGTGGTCGGCTCCGTGGTCGGAGGGCTCGTCGGCGGGGTCGTCGGCTCCGTCGTCGGAGGGTTGGTCGAGGGTTCCCCGGTCGTCGGCGGAGGCGTCGTCGGCTCCGTGGTCGGCGGGCTCGTCGGCGGGGTCGTCGGCTCCGTGGTCGTCGGCGGCGGGACGACCGGGTCGACGGCGGGGGGCGGGGCGGTCCATCCGCGCCCGTCGATCCTGACCACCGCCCCGGAGGGGTTCACCCCGATCCGGGCGCTCCAGACCCCCTGCGGCTCGCGACCGTGGTCGACGCGGACGGCGATGGTGACCGTCTCACCGGGGCGGAGCGTGCCGGAGGCCCGGCTGACGTACAGCCAGGGCGCGTCCGTCCACAGCGACCACTCGACGGGGGCGCCGCCCGCCGCGGTGAGGGTCAGCAGGGTGAGATCGCCGTCGCCGCGCGCGGCGACCGTGATCCAGCCGGGCGCGGTCTCACCGGGCCGGATCTCCGTGGGACCGGTGGGACCGCCGGGGCTGATCACCTCGACGGAGACGTCGGGGGCGCGGCTGCCCCGGGTGAAGCGGGGCTCGGGGGTCGTACGGGCGTTGCCCGCGTTCTCGTAGCGGTCGTAGGAGCGCCCGTCCGGGCCCGTCGGCTCGTCGGCCTCGCGCGCGCTGATCCGGGACCCGTCGTGGGCGGTCACGTCGGTGTCCGGGGCGCCCCGGTAGGAGGTCCACAGGGCGAGGACGGGCGCGGCGACCACGGCCGCGACGACCGTGGTCGTCACCGCGCGGGCCCGCATCCGGTCGCGGCGGGCCACATGGTCCTTCGGGTCCATGGGGAAGCCGGTCGGGCTGAAGCGCGGGGCTCCCGCACGCGCGCGCGGGACGTGGAGCATCGCCATGTACGCGGCGGCCCGCGGCGCCTCGACGAGCGGCAGCCCGCCCGGGGGCAGGGCCCCGCCGCCCGGCCAGGGGCCGGCGGCGCCCACGCGCTCGGCGGCCTTCCGGCAGCGGGGGCAGTCGTCGACGTGCCGGACGAGTTCCGCGCGCAGGGCCGCCGAGAGCAGCACCTGGTGGTCGCCGGTGAGCCGGGCCACGGTGGGGCAGCTGCCGGTCTCGACGACGGCGAGCGCGGCGCGGGTGCGCTCGACCTCGCAGCCGGCGGTGGCGAGGAGCTCGCGGGCGGCGAGCGGGTCGAGGGAGAGCACGGCGGCGACCTGACGGTGGCTGAGGCCGTGGCGTACGGCCAGCTCCAGGGCCTCGCGCTGCTCGGGGGTGGTGCCGGCGGCCTCGGGCCAGGCGAGCAGGGCGAGTTCGGCGCGGCGCCGCTCGGCGGTCTCCTCGGGGACCCGGGGCGGCTCGGGCGCGATGACGGCGGGCCGGCCGGTGTGGGCGCCCTGGCGCTTGCGGCGCTGCTCCCCGAGGCTGCGCAGGCAGGCCCAGCGGGCGAGGGCGTACAGCCAGGCCGTGCGCCCCTCCTCGTCGGAGGGGCAGCGGCCGTGGTGGCGCTCCGCGACGGCCAGGACGTCGCCGAGGACGGCGGTCGCCGTGTCGTGGTCGCAGAGCACGGAGAGGCAGTACGTGAAGAGGCCGTCGAGGGCGGCCTCGTAGCGCGCGGGGGGCCGCCGGCCGAGCGCGCGCGGTCCGTCGTCCGTGGCGGGGTGCGCCCGGTGTGCGCCGGTGGTGCGTGCGGTGGATTCCAGCCTGCTGCTCGTCACCGGTCGACCGTAGGCAGGGTGGGGGGCGCTTTTCGTACCGGTCGTGTTCTTCTCAGTCTTACGGGTGAATGAATCGCTCGAAAGGGGACAGGAACACGACATTCCGGGGCCGGGATGCGGTGCGGCGGCGGACCGGGGCCCGTTGTCGGTGGGGGCCGCTACGGTGGGCGACATGGCTGCCCGTACGAAATCGACCAAGGACCGGCCGTCCTACCGCTGCACCGAGTGCGGCTGGCAGACGGCCAAGTGGCTCGGCCGCTGCCCCGAGTGCCAGGCCTGGGGGACGGTCGAGGAGTACGGCGCGCCCGCCGTCCGCACGACCGCGGCGGGCCGGGTGTCCACCGCCGCCCTCCCCATCGGGCAGGTCGACGGCCGGCAGGCCACGGCCCGCTCCACCGGTGTCGACGAACTGGACCGCGTCCTCGGCGGGGGGCTGGTGCCCGGAGCCGTCGTGCTGCTCGCGGGGGAGCCGGGCGTCGGCAAGTCCACGCTCCTGCTCGACGTGGCGGCCAAGGCGGCGAGTGACGAGCACCGCACGCTCTACGTGACCGGCGAGGAGTCCGCCAGCCAGGTCCGGCTGCGCGCCGACCGGATCAACGCGCTCAGCGACCACCTCTACCTGGCGGCCGAGACCGATCTGTCGGCGGTCCTCGGGCACCTGGACGCCGTGAAGCCCTCGCTGCTGATCATGGACTCGGTGCAGACCGTCGCCTCACCCGAGATCGACGGCGCGCCCGGTGGCATGGCGCAGGTGCGTGAGGTCGCCGGGGCGCTCATCCGGGCCTCCAAGGAGCGCGGCATGTCCACGCTCCTCGTCGGTCACGTCACCAAGGACGGGGCCATCGCGGGCCCCCGCCTCCTGGAGCACCTGGTCGACGTCGTCCTGAGTTTCGAGGGCGACCGGCACGCGCGCCTGCGCCTGGTCCGGGGCGTCAAGAACCGGTACGGGGCGACCGACGAGGTCGGCTGCTTCGAGCTGCACGACGAGGGCATCACCGGCCTGACCGACCCCTCGGGGCTCTTCCTGACCCGGCGGGACGTGGCCGTGCCGGGCACCTGTCTGACGGTGACACTGGAGGGCCGCCGTCCGCTCGTCGCCGAGGTCCAGTCGCTGACGGTGGACTCCCAGATCCCCTCCCCGCGCCGGACCGTCTCCGGTCTGGAGACCTCCCGCGTCTCGATGATGCTGGCGGTCCTGGAGCAGCGCGGCCGGATCAGCGCGCTGGGCAAGCGGGACATCTACAGCGCGACCGTGGGCGGTGTGAAGCTCACCGAGCCCGCCGCCGACCTGGCGATCGCCCTCGCGCTCGCCTCGGCGGCGAGCGACACCCCGCTGCCGAAGAACCTGGTGGCGATCGGTGAGGTCGGGCTCGCGGGCGAGGTCCGCCGGGTGACGGGGGTGCAGCGCCGGCTGGCCGAGGCGCACCGGCTCGGCTTCACGCACGCGCTGGTCCCCTCGGACCCGGGCCGGGTGCCGGCCGGCATGAAGGTGACGGAGGTCGCGGACATGGGCGACGCCCTGCGGGTACTGCCCCGCAGCCGCCGCGCGAAGGCCCCGGAGGGCGGGGAGGGCTAAGGAGTGTCCGCCGAGGCCCGGCGCGCGGTGGGCGTACGGCGGGGGTGCGGGGCGGGGCACGGCGCGCGAGGCCCGGCGCGCGACGCGGCACGGCGCGCGGGGCCCGGCGCGCGGTGCGAGCGCGGCTTGTGCCGGGTGCGGCAGGAGTGCCGTGGGGGCGCGGCGGGTGCTGGTCCGGTACCCCGTAGGGGAGCCGGAAGGTTTCCTCCGTAGGCTGCACGAAGGCGCGGAGGGTTAGGTCCGTGCCGAGGCGGGGACCCCTTTCGGACCACCCGGGATCGGTCGGGGGCGGAGGGCGGCGGGGTGGTGTCGCTAGACTTTGCCCTGGTCTCGCCCATCCGTACGAGCCGGAGGAGTGCAGTGGCAGCCAAGGACGGGGCAGCAGCTCCTGGAAAGTCCGGCGCGGGCTCCGGCAACGAAGCACTGATGCGGGCCGCGCTGAGCGCGGTCGCGCCGGGCACCGCGCTGCGCGACGGCCTGGAGCGGATCCTCCGCGGCAACACCGGTGGGCTCATCGTGCTCGGCCTGGACAAGACGGTCGACTCGATGTGCACCGGCGGTTTCGTGCTGGACGTCGAGTTCGCCGCCACGCGCCTGCGTGAGCTGTGCAAGCTCGACGGCGCGCTCGTCCTCGACAAGGACATCACCAAGATCCACCGCGCCGGTGTGCAGCTGGTCCCGGACGCCTCCATCCCCACCGAGGAGACCGGCACCCGGCACCGTACGGCCGACCGGGTCTCCAAGCAGTGCAACTTCCCCGTCGTCTCCGTCTCCCAGTCCATGCGCCTGATCGCGCTGTACGTGGACGGGGAGCGGCGGGTCCTGGAGGAGTCCGCCGCGATCCTGTCCCGGGCCAACCAGGCGCTCGCGACGCTGGAGCGGTACAAGCTCCGGCTCGACGAGGTGGCCGGCACGCTCTCCGCCCTGGAGATCGAGGACCTGGTCACGGTCCGGGACGTCACCGCCGTCGCCCAGCGCCTGGAGATGGTCCGCAGGATCGCCACCGAGATCGCGGAGTACGTGGTCGAGCTCGGTACGGACGGGCGGCTGCTCTCCCTCCAGCTCGACGAGCTGATCGCGGGTGTGGAGCCGGAGCGCGAGCTGGTGATCCGGGACTACGTGCCGGAGCCGACGGCCAAGCGGTCGCGGACGGTCGCCGAGGCGCTCACCGAGCTGGACGCCCTGACCCACACCGAGCTGCTCGAACTGCCGGTCGTCGCGCGGGCGCTGGGGTACAGCGGCTCGCCCGAGACCCTCGACTCGGCCGTCTCGCCGCGCGGCTACCGGCTCCTGGCGAAGGTGCCGAGGCTGCCGGGCGCGATCATCGAGCGGCTCGTGGAGCACTTCGGCGGGCTGCAGAAGCTGCTCGCCGCCAGCGTGGACGACCTCCAGGCCGTCGACGGGGTCGGCGAGGCCCGCGCCCGCAGCGTGCGCGAGGGCCTGTCCCGGCTCGCGGAGTCCTCGATCCTGGAGCGGTACGTCTAGGAGACGGACGAGCCCCTCGGCGGACCTTCGGCGGTACGCCCCTCCGGGGCCGCCGGGTCTCGTCTGGCGGGGCCGCCGGGTCACGCGTGGCCGGGGCGGCCGCCCGGAGGAACGTCCCTCCGGGCCCGCCGGGTCACGCCGTCGGTTCAGTCCTTGGCCAGGGTGAACGAGGCCGGGAGGACCTTCGTGCCCGGCATCGTCGCTTCCACGAGGTAGGTGCCGGGGCCGGCCTGGCCCGGCGGGGCGGTGGCGCACCGCGGCGCGCTCCGCTTGCGGTCCCACTCCACGGTGTGGGTGACGGTGGCCCCCGCGGGGACGTGCAGCAGGACGGGGCCGCCGGGGCGCGGGCAGTCGGCGGAGGACCAGATCTCGTCGTCCTGCTTGTCGCTGATCGTCACGACCGCGGTGCGGGGCCCGAAGTCGGCCTTGCAGGCGGCGTTCGAGGTGTTCCTCGCGATGAGCTGGAAGCGGGGCCTCTCCCCCGTCTCGTAGCTGACCTGCACGCTGCGGAGCGTCAACTGCAGTGCTCCGGCGGGGCAGTTCGGGAGCGGTGAGTTCGCCGGTACGCGCTGTCCCGCGCCGGTGCCCGCGCCTCCGTCGCCGCCCGCGCCGTCGGTGTCGCCGTTCTTGCCGCCGTCACCGGTTCCGGTACCGGCGGTCGTGCCCGCGTCCGTACCGGCGTCGGCGCCGGAACCCGGGTCCGTACCGCCGCCGCCCGTACCGCCGTTGCCGCCGGTGGTGTCGCCGGAGTCGCCCGACTCATCGCGTCCGCCCGGCTGTTGGCTGATCGCCGGGCCCGTGCCGGACGGTCCCGGGGTGATCGAGGGGGGCGTGGGAGACGAGCCGTTGGCCCCGTCGTTCGGCTTCTTCCCGCCCCCGTCACCGGAGGTGACGGCCCATACGGCGAGGAGCGCGAGGAGCGCCACCAGGCACGCCGCCACCGCCCTCCGTCGCCAGTAGATGGTGGAGGGAAGCGGCCCGACCGGATTGCGCAAAGATCCCACGACCCGAACCTTACGAGAGATCCGGCTCAACTCCCGCCCCACCCGCCGCCCGAGACGGCAAGTTTTGCCGATCATCACATCCGTTCGTTCCGGGAACTTCTCGCGTGACGACGCCCGGCGCCTACGCGCTCCGTCCGAAACCGGGGGGAACCGGACGGAATCGCGAGACCCCCACTTTCGTCGGGGGTCGCTCTGGCCGTTGGCCCGGGGCGGAGGACTCCGGATTCCGGTTAGCGTCGTGCACCATGAACACCCTCCTCGACCTCTCCGATCGTCTGTATCTCGACGTCGCCGATCTCGCCCACTCCACCCCCCACTGGTTCCAGTGGCTCGCCGAGGTCTGGACCGAGGCCGGACTGCTGCTGTTCGGCGCGCTGTTCCTGGCCGGCTGGTGGCGCTCCCGTGACGGGTCGAGCCGGATGATGGCGCTCGCGCTGCTCGCCCCGCTCGCCACCGCCTTCGGGTACGTGGTGAGCGAGTCGCTGAAGTCGGTGATCGACGAGGAACGGCCGTGCCGCGCGGTCCTCGGGGCGCCCACCTCGCTCGTCACCTGCCCGCCGTACGGCGACTGGTCCTTCCCCAGCAACCACTCGGCCATCGCGGGCGCGGCCGCGATCGCGCTCGCCCTGTCCTGGCGCGGGATCGTCTGGCTGACCGTGCCGATGGCGCTCCTGATGGCGTTCTCCCGGGTCTTCGTCGGTGTCCACTACCCGCACGACGTCACGGTCGGTCTGCTCCTCGGCGGCCTGGTCGCCTTCCTCGTCATGCGGGCGGCGGTCCGGCCGGTGGGCACCCTGGTGGAGACGGCCCGGTCGAGCCGGAGTTCGGCGGTCGTGTGGTGCGCGGGCCGCGGACCCCGGGCGCACGCGCTCCCGCACGCGGAGGAGCCCCAGCGGGCCGGGCACGGCGTGTTCTAGCCGCGAGCCCGGCCTGATCGACAAGACACCCCCGAGGGCCCTCGCCCACCCCCGCGCTCGCTCCGGCGCACGCACCCCGGCGCGCGCGCCTCGGCGCGTGGTGCGATGCCACCCCGGTGCCCGTGCCACGGCGCGTACGGTTCGCGTCGTGGACGTGCCAGGATCGGGGGTGCCATGACTTCCATCGACGCTCCCCTCACGCCCGACGTCCCCGACGCCCCCGCCGGCCCGACGCCCCCCGCCGAGCTGCACGGGCCCGTCCTCGCCTGGTTCGACCGGCACGCCCGTGACCTGCCCTGGCGCCGCCCCGAGGCCGGCGCGTGGGGCGTCATGGTCAGCGAGTTCATGCTCCAGCAGACCCCGGTCGTGCGGGTCCTGCCGGTGTACGAGCAGTGGCTCGCGCGCTGGCCGCGCCCCGCCGACCTGGCCGCCGACGCTCCCGGCGAGGCGGTCAGGGCCTGGGGCAGGCTCGGCTATCCGCGCCGGGCGCTGCGGCTGCACGCGGCCGCCGTGGCCATAACGGAACGGCACGGCGGCGACGTGCCGACCGACCACGGGCAGCTGCTCGCGCTGCCCGGCATCGGCGAGTACACGGCGGCCGCGGTGGCCTCCTTCGCCTACGGACAGCGGCACGCGGTCCTGGACACCAATGTGCGCCGGGTCTTCGCCCGGGCGGCGAGCGGCGTGCAGTACCCACCGAACGCGACCACGGCCGCCGAACGGCGGCTCGCCCGCGCCCTGCTGCCCGAGGACGAGGCGACGGCGTCCCGCTGGGCCGCCGCCTCCATGGAGCTGGGCGCGCTGGTCTGCACGGCGAAGAACGAGGACTGCGCGCGCTGCCCGATCGCCGGGCTGTGCGCCTGGCGGCTCGCCGGGAAGCCGGCCCACGACGGTCCGCCGCGGCGCGGCCAGACGTACGCGGGGACCGACCGGCAGGTCCGGGGCCGGCTCCTCGCGGTGCTGCGGGACTCGGCGGAGCCGGTCGCTCAGGCGGTCCTGGACGCGGTCTGGGACGAGCCGGTGCAGCGGGCCAGGGCCCTGGACGGTCTGGTCGCGGACGGTCTCGTCGAGCCGCTGGACGACGGGTTCTACCGGCTTCCCGTGGCCTGAGCGGGGCTTTCCCGTGGCCTGAACGCGGCTTTTCCATGGCCTGAGCGTCCGCTGGGACCGGCCGGACGGCGCGCGAAACCTCCTCCGCCCCGCTGTTACACAACCGATGGGTAGCCGTGCGTCCACCGACGGCTGCCCCGCACAACCCCGTGACAACCGCTCCGTAGCGTCGTCCACGACACGAGGAACAAAGCTGGTCACGGGGTTCGGAGGCGGTTCGGATGAGGCATGGCGAGGTGCTCGACTTCGAGGAGTACGTACGCACGCGGCAGGACGCGCTGCTGCGCAGTGCACGGCGTCTCGTGGCCGACCCCGTCGACGCCCAGGACCTCCTCCAGACGGCTCTCGCCCGCACCTTCGGGCGCTGGGACGGCATAGCCGACAAGTCCCTGGCCGACGCCTACCTGCGCCGGGTCATGATCAACACCCGGACCGAGTGGTGGCGCTCCCGCAAGATCGAAGAGGTGCCCACCGAGCAGCTGCCCGACGCCTGCGGCGACGACCCGACCGAGCAGCACGCCGACCGGGCCCTGCTCATGGACGTCCTGAAGGTGCTCGCGCCGAAGCAGCGCAGCGTCGTCGTCCTGCGCCACTGGGAACAGATGAGCACCGAGGAGACGGCGGCGGCGCTCGGCATGTCGACCGGTACGGTGAAGTCCACGCTCCACCGCGCGCTCGCCCGGCTCCGTCAGGAGCTGGAGAGCCGTGACCTCGACGCCCGTGCCCTGGGCCGGACCGGGGAGCGGACGACCGTACGAGGCGACGAACGGGAGCGGGAGCGGTGCGCGGCCTAGACGGCGAAGCCGACGGCAGCAGACACGACGGCGGCGGTGACGGACCCGGCGGTGACGACCCGTACCGGGCCGGGCGCCGCCGCCGGCGTCGTACCGTCAAGGCGGCGAGCATCACGGCGGCGGCCGGGCTCGTCGCCCTCGGGCTGTCCATGGCCGCCTGCTCCAGCGGCGGTACCGGGTCCCGCGACGAGGGCGCGGCGGGCACCCACGAGGTGGCCTCGACGGGTCCCGCCCCCGCTCCGTCCGCCGCGGGAGGGCAGGCCCCCGCCGAGCGGGTCGATCCGATCGCGCTCCTGAAGGCCGACCCGAAGATCGGCGAGCGGCTCAAGACCGATCTGAAGCCGTGCGTCGCGGACGCCTACCCGGTGGACGCCTCCTACGGCAATCTCACGAACAGCCCCGCACCCGATGTCGTCGTCAACGTGATGACCTGCGGCGATGCCATCGGCATCGGCACGTATGTCTACCGGAAGCAGAGTGACCGGTACGAGAACGTCTTCATGGCGGAGGACGCGGCGGTCTACGCCACGATCGACCGGGGCGAGCTCGTCGTCACCAAGCAGGTGTACGCGGAGGGCGACCCGGTCGCGTACCCCTCGGGCGAGGACGTGATCACGTACCGCTGGTCGGGGAGCAGGTTCACCCAGCACGACTGGGTGCACAACGACTACAGCCGGGCCGTCGGCGACGGCGGTGTCGAGGAGCCCGCGCCCAGCGAGCCCCCGGCCGACTGACCCGGCCGCCGGGCCACGACCCGGAACCGTACGCCGGGCGCACTCCCGGAGCCGTACGCCGGGGCGTGTCCCCGGGCCGTACGCCGGGGCGTGTCCCCGGAGCCGTATCCCCAGAGCCGTACACCACCCCACGACCGCAGAACCAGCGCACGACCCGGAGGGCACGCACGATGGCCGAGACCCATGTCCTGTTCGTCGAGGACGACGACGTCATCCGTGAGGCCACCCAGCTCGCCCTCGAGCGGGACGGCTTCCGGGTCACGGCCGTGCCCGACGGGCTCTCCGGCCTGGACGCCTTCCGGGCGCAGCGGCCGGACATCGCCCTGCTCGACGTGATGCTGCCGGGCATGGACGGGGTCAGCCTCTGCCGGCGGATCCGGGACGAGTCGACCGTGCCGGTGATCATGCTGTCGGCGCGTGCCGACTCGATCGACGTCGTCCTCGGCCTGGAGGCGGGGGCCGACGACTACGTCACCAAGCCCTTCGACGGCTCCGTGCTGATGGCGCGTATCCGCGCGGTCCTGCGCCGCTTCGGCCACGCGGGCGCGGGGGAGCACGGTGACGACGGGCCGGGCGTCGGCGGGATCCTCGTCTTCGGCGACCTGGAGGTCGACACCGAGGGCATGGAGGTCCGCAGGGGCGGGGCGCCGGTCGCGCTGACCCCGACCGAGATGCGGCTGCTCCTGGAGTTCTCGTCCGCGCCGGGCACCGTACTGTCCCGGGACAAGCTCCTGGAGCGGGTCTGGGACTACGGCTGGGGCGGCGACACCCGGGTCGTGGACGTCCATGTGCAGCGGCTGCGCGCCAAGATCGGCCAGGACAGGATCGAGACGGTCCGCGGCTTCGGCTACAAGCTCAAGAGCTAGGGCCGGGTGTGAAGCTGCTTCCCCTCCGTACCGGCGTCCGCTGGAAGATCGCCGTCGCCATCGCCGCGGTCGGCGCGCTGATCGCGGTCACCCTGAGCGTGGTCGTGCACAACGCCGCCCGCATCTCGATGCTCGACAACGCGCGCGAGGTGCAGATGGAGCGGCTGCTGTTCGCGCAGCGGCTGTACGAGACGTCGAAGCCGAAGGAACCGCGCTTCGGCACGAAGATCAACGACCCGGCGCTGCCCGCCCAGCTCGACCAGCTGATGCGGGACAAGCGGCGGGGCACGTTCGTGCAGGAGCACCGGCACGGCGGGCCGCCCGACGTGTGGGCGGCCGTGCCGCTCGCCAACGGCGACGTGCTCTCGCTGCACATCCCCTTCGCCGACCGCAGCGCGACGATCATGAACGATCTGGACCGGGCCCTCGTCGTCGGCTCGGTCTCGGTGGTCTTCGGCGGCTGCGCGCTCGGTGTTCTCATCGGCGGTCAGCTCTCGCGGCGGCTGCGGAAGGCGGCGGTCGCGGCCGGCCGGGTCGCGCAGGGGAACACGGAGGTACGGGTCAGGGAGGCCGTCGGCGGGGTCGTCCGGGACGAGACCGACGACCTGGCGTGGGCGGTCGACGCCCTCACCGACGCCCTCAACGAACGGATCGAGGCCGAGCGGCGGGTCACCGCGGACATCGCGCACGAGTTGCGCACCCCGGTGACGGGGCTGCTCACGGCGGCCGAGCTGCTGCCGCCCGGGCGTCCCACCGAGCTCGTACGGGACCGGGCGCAGGCGATGCGGACGCTGGTCGAGGACGTGCTGGAGGTGGCGCGGCTCGACAGCGCGTCCGAGCGGGCGGAACTCCAGGAGATCGCGCTCGGCGAGTTCGTGGAGCGGCGGGTGCGGGCCCTGGACCCGGAGGTCGCCGTCCGGGTCGTCCACGAGTCCTGGGTGAACACCGACCCGCGGCGCCTGGAACGCGTCCTGGGCAATCTCCTCGCGAACGCCGCCAAGCACGGCAGCACGCCGGTGGAGGTCACGGTCGAGGGGCGGGTCGTCCGGGTCCGCGACCACGGGCCGGGCTTCCCGGAGGCGCTCCTCAAGGAGGGCCCGAGCCGGTTCCGTACGGGGTCGAGCGACCGCGCGGGCCAGGGCCACGGCCTGGGCCTCACGATCGCGTCGGGCCAGGCCCGGGTCCTCGGCGCCCGGCTGACCTTCCGGAACGTGGCCTCGGAGCGGGAGCCGAACGGGGTGGGCGGCGCCATCGCGGTCCTCTGGCTGCCGGACCACGCGCCGACGAACACGGGCAGCTTCCCGATACTGCGGCCGGCGACCGACTGAGGCGTGAGGGAAGAACGGCGGTGGGGCCGGCAGGTCCCGTCACCCGCCGGGTCCGGCCCCGTCCTACGCCGGGCCCGGCCCGTACGAGACAAGGGTGGGGCCGGTCCCCTTCCGGGACCGGCCCCACCCTTGTCGTATCCACGGCGCCGCGAGGTCAGACCGTCTCGGCGACCTTCGCGTCGTCGCCGTCCGTAGCCTTCGGGGCCGGGGCGGGCCCGGCGCCGCGGAGCGCCACCTCCTTGACGAGGAAGGCGAGGAGGAAGCCGAGGACGGAGACCGCGGCGGCGACCAGGAAGGCGCCGTGCGTGCCTGAGGCGACGGCGTGCTGGTAGGCCTCGCGGAGCGCCTCCGGCAGCTTGGCCAGGCTCGCCGCGTCGAGCTGGGCGGTCCGCTCGGTGAGCCCGGACCCGCCGCGGGCGGCCATCTCGTCCTGGACGCGGCTCGTGAAGAGCGCGCCCATGATCGCGACGCCGAAGGAGGAGCCGAGCGTCCGGAAGAGGGTGGTGGAGGACGAGGCGACGCCCATGTCCTTCATCTCGACGCTGTTCTGCGCGACGAGCATCGTGATCTGCATCAGGAAGCCCATGCCGGCGCCGAGGAGCGCCATCCAGACCCCGGAGACCAGCCGCGAGGTGCCGGTGTCCATCGTGGAGAGCAGGAAGAGGCCGGTCGTCATCAGCGCGCCGCCGACGATCGGGAAGATCTTGTACTTGCCGGTGCTCGTGGTGAACCGGCCGACGAGCAGTGAGACGACCATCATCGCGAGCAGCATCGGCAGGAGCAGCAGGCCGGAGTTGGTCGCGGAGGCGCCCTGGACGGACTGCTGGAAGATCGGCAGGTAGAGGACCGCGCCGAACATCACGAAGCCGGTGATGAAGCCGATCAGCGACATGACCGTGAAGTTGCGGCTGCGGAAGATGTGCAGCGGCATGATCGGGTCGCTCGCCCGCGTCTCGACGTACAGGAAGGCGGCGAGCGCCGCGGAGCCGCCGACCGCGAGGCCGACGATGGTGGCCGAGCCCCAGGCATACTCCGTACCGCCCCAGGTGGTGACCAGGACGATCGCGGTGATGCCGACGGTGAGCAGGGCCGCGCCGAGGAAGTCGATCCGGGTGCCCCGGGCCCGCTGCTTCCTGGGCAGGTGCAGGACGGTGGTGACCATGGCGAGGGCGACGGCGCCGAGCGGCAGGTTGATGTAGAAGGACCAGCGCCAGCCCCAGTGGTCGGTGATGGTGCCGCCGACGAGGGGGCCGCCGATCATGGCGAGGGCCATCACGCCGGCCATCATGCCCTGGTACTTGCCGCGCTCGCGGGGCGGGATCAGGTCGCCGATGATCGCCATCACACCGACCATGAGGCCGCCGGCGCCGAGGCCCTGGATGGTACGGAAGCCGATGAGCTGGCCCATGTCCTGGGCCATGCCGCTGAGCGCCGAGCCGATCAGGAAGATCACGATCGAGGTCAGGAAGACGCCCTTGCGGCCGAACATGTCGCCGACCTTGCCCCAGAGGGGGGTGGAGGCGGCGGTGGCCAGGGTGTAGGCGGTGACGACCCAGGAGAGGTGCTCCAGGCCGCCGAGTTCGCCGACGATCGTCGGCATCGCGGTGCCGATGATCATGTTGTCCAGCATCGCGAGGAGCATCGCGATCATCAGGGCGAGGAGGACGACGCGGACACTGCGTGGCCTGTGCTCCGAGTCCCCCTGCGCCGGCTTCGCTGTGGCTTGTGTCGTCATCTCGTTCCCTTACTTGCCGCCCGGCTAGTTACTACACTGGGGGACGGTAGGCCCGTAACTAGCCGGTCGTCAAGTAAGTTTTCTGGAAAGTGGAGAGCAGCCATGGCCCGAGGCAACACCCGCCAGCGCATCCAGGACGTGGCCCTGCACCTCTTCGCCGAGCAGGGGTACGAGAAGACCTCGCTGCGGGAGATCGCCGAGCACCTCGATGTCACCAAGGCCGCGCTCTACTACCACTTCAAGACCAAGGAAGACATCATCATCGGCATCTTCCAGGACCTCACCCGGCCCGTGGACGAGCTGATCGCCTGGGCGCGGGAGCAGCCCCGCACGCTGGAGGTCAGGGAGGAGATCCTGCGCCGCTACCAGGAATCCCTGATCAGCGCGTACCCGCTGTTCCGCTTCATGCAGGAGAACCAGGCGGCCGTCCGCGAGCTGAGCATCGGCCTGACCTTCAAGGAGCGGATGCTGGAACTGAGCGGTCTGATCCAGGAGCCCGACTTCGCCGTGCGCGACCGGGTGCGCTGCGTCAGTGCGATCTTCACGCTGCACGCCGGGATGTTCTTCATGGACAACGTCGAGGGCGACACCGAGGAGAAGCGCGAGGCCGTCCTCGAGGTCGCCCTCGATCTGCTGAACCAGGCCCACGGGGCCGGCTAGCGGGAGCTCGGAAGCTCACGCCGGGGTGGCGGAAGCTCAGATGGAGACGCCGTGGGACCGCAGGAAGGCGGCCGGGTTCACGGCGGAGCCGTAGTTCGGGGTCGTACGGATCTCGAAGTGGAGGTGGGGGCCGGAGGAGTTGCCGGTGTTGCCCGAGAGGGCGATCTGCTGACCGGCGGCGACCTTCTGGCCGACGTGCGCCTTGATCTTCGAGAGGTGGGCGTACTGCGAGTACGTGCCGTTGGCGTGCTTGACGACGATCGCGTTGCCGTACGCGGGGCCGTCGCCGCCGCCGTTGGGGCCGGCCTTGACGACGGTGCCCGCACCCGCGGCCTTGACCGGGGTGCCGACCGGGACGGCGAAGTCCTGGCCGGAGTGCTTGTGGGCCCACATGGCGCCGCCCTGGTTGTAGCTGGCGGTCAGGGTGTACGTGGCGACCGGCTTGACCCAGGACGCGGCCTTCTTCGCGGCGACGACCTTCGTGGCGGCCTTCTTGACGGCGACCTGCTTGGCGGCGGTGGCCTTCGCGGCGGCGGCCTTGACCTGAGCGGCTGCGTGGGCCTGGGTCTCGGCCTGGGCGGCGACGGCGGCGGATGCGGTGACCGCGACCGGGGCGGCGGCCTTGCCCTCGGCGGCGAAGGCGGACCCTGCTCCGGTCACCATCGTCGCCCCCAGGCCCGCGGCGGCGAGAGCGACAGCGGTGGCACGGGCGGCGGGGTTCATGACGCGCTTCGACATACGGGGGAAAACCTCCGGGAAGTACGGGACCCGGCGTGAACGGTGCGTTCCGTCGGGCTTGCTCATCCTTGGTAACCCGGACTCCCATCCAGCCCAAAACACCCCATCTACGACATGACGTCGTAGCGATCTCCGCGGAAGTTCAGCTCTTGACGACCTCCCGTGGCACCTTCGAAATCGGACATACCGGCACAAGGAAACCGGTTTATCTGCATGTCACCCGTGCCCGGAACCGCCGAAAACGCCGCCTCTCGTCCGGTTCGGGACCCTCTGGGACCAAAGTCCCGACGGTTTGGCCCTGAACGTCCAGAATCAACACCTATGGGCACCACTAATGCGGCTAGTACCCCTCAAAACGCCTGTGCGCCTTGTCACCAGACGCGGGGCGCGGATGGGATCTGGGTCACGCGACCGAGCCGCCTAGACGGCCGTCCCGCACTACGCTGACCGCTTCGGGAACCACGGGGGGACACACATGGAACCGGCACTCATCGGCACGCGCCTCGCCTCGGCGGCGATCGGCCCGCTCCTGAAGAAACTGCTGGTCAGCGACGCACCCGGAGCGGGTCTCACGGGCACGGCGCCCAAGGTCCGGCTCTCCGGCCTCGTCTCCTTCCGCGGCGAGAAGCGCACGCTGACGGAGAAGGACGTCCGCAGGCTCGCGACGACCCTCGTCGAACGCTCGGGCAGCGGCCCCGGCGAGACCCCCTTCCCCGCCGACGAGACGGGGGCCGTCACCGACACCCTCGCCGCCACGCTCCTCGCCCTCGGCGACCTCGACATGGACGACGTCCAGGCGGTGCGGATGGGCCACCAGGACCTCGCCCGCCGACTGCGCGCGGCCGCCCCGGCCCCCGACGGCCTCTCCACCGACTCCGTGCTCTACCTGGAGTCGATGACCGAGTGGGCCTGCCTCCACATCCTGGAGTTCTTCACCCAGCGCCCGACCTTCGTCGCCCGCGGCCTGGTGGAACAGACCCGCGGCCAGGCCGAGCTCATCGCGAAGATGGACGAGGTCATCCGCCGGACGCCACGGATCGACGGACGGGACGCGGAGTTCGAACGGCGGTACCTGGCACACCTGGCGAAGAAGCACGGCCGCCTGACGATCTACGGCATCGACCTGCACGAGACGCCCGACCGGTGGCCGCTGGACATGGCGTATCTGTCGCTGGAGGCGACGGGCCGGGAAGACGCCCTCCCGTTCGACGAGGAAGCGGCACACGTGGCCTGGCAGCGGGACCCCGCCCCCCTCCGCGCCGACCTCGCCCTCACCCGCCACGACAGGATCCTCCTGCGCGGACTGGCCGGTTCCGGGAAGACCACGCTCGTCCAGTGGCTGACGGTCTCGGCAGCGGCCGAAGGACAGCCGGAAGGCATGGCGTACCTCCGGGGCCGCATCCCCTTCGTCCTCCCCCTGCGCACCCTCACCCGCCACGGCGAGCGCCTGCCCTCACCGGACCTCTTCCTCGCCACGGCCGGCTGCCCGCTCACCCCGCCCGACGGCTGGGCCGACCGGGTCCTGGCCGCCGGCCGGGGCCTGGTCCTCGTGGACGGCATCGACGAGATCCCCGAGGGGGAGCGGGCCCGCGCCCGCGACTGGCTGCGCGGCCTCCTCGACACCTACGACGGCAACCGCTGGCTCGTCACCTCGCGCCCCACGGCCGTACGCGACGACTGGCTGGCCGGCGACGGTTTCACCGAGCTGACGCTCTCCCCCATGACCCGTACGGAGGTCACCACCTTCGTACACCGCTGGCACCGGGCTGCCGGGCCGGACGCCGCCCCCTTCGAGCAGCCGCTCCTCGACGCCCTCCGCACCACCGAGCACGTGGCCCAGCTCGCCACCAACCCCCTCATGTGCGGCCTCATCTGCGCCCTCCACCGCGACCGGCGCGGCTACCTCCCCCGCGGCCGCAAGGCGCTCTACGAGGCCGCGCTCTCCCTGCTGCTCGCCCGGCGCGACCGCGAGCGGGACATGGGCACCCCGTACGGGATCACCCTCGACGAGGCCCCGCAGATCCAGCTGATCCAGCGGCTCGCGTACTGGCTGACGCGCAACGGCCGGACGCAGATGGACCGCGACCACGCGAAGGCGATCGTCACCGAGGCCCTCCCGGCGGTCCAGGAGGCCGCGGCGCACCCCCCGGAGACGGTCTTCACCCACCTCCTCCACCGCAGCGGCCTCCTGCGCGAGCCTGCGGCGGACACGGTCGAGTTCGTCCACCGCACGTTCCAGGACTACCTGGCGGCGAAGGCCCTGGTGGACAGCTGGGACATCGGCGTCCTGGTCGAGCACGCCACGGACGACCAGTGGGAGGACGTCATCCGCATGGCGGTGGGCCACGCGCGGCCGCGGGAGTGCGCCGAGATCCTGCGCGAGCTGCTGACCGCGGCGGCCGGCAGCCAGGACCGGCGCGCCCGGCTGCGCCTCGTGACACTGGCGGCGACCGCCCTGGACCACGCGACGGAGGTGGCACCCGAGGTCCGGGACGAGGTCCTGGCCCGCGCGGCGGAGGTGATCCCGCCCCGCACCCCGCACGAGGCGCGGGAACTCGCGGCGGTGGGCCGACTGGTCCTCGACCTGCTGCCCGGACCGGAGGGGCTGGGCGACGCGGAGGCCCAGATGGCGGTGACGACGGCGACCCATGTCGCCTCCGACGCGGCGATCCCCTACCTGGCCCGATTCGCCGGCCACCCCGCCCTCCTGGTCCGTTCCCAACTCGTCTGGGGGTGGTCCCGCTTCGATCCGGACCAGTACGCCGAGGAGGTCATCGCGGGCCTCGCCCCGGACGGCCTCGCCTACACCGTCGCGACCGACGAGCAGGCCGCCGCTCTCGTGCGGCTCGGCCTGCGGCCCGGGTACCTGGACATCAGGGAGGGGATCGGCGAGCACGGCCTCGCGCTCCTCCGACCCCTGCTGCCCGGCGTGGAAAGGCTCCGAGTGATCGGCGTCGTCACGGGACGCCGGGTGCTCGGTGCGCTCTCGGCGCTCCGGCTGCCGCGGATGATCGCGCTCGAACTGGAAGTCGGCCTCGCCGATCCGCCCTTCCGGCTGATCGCCGACCTCTTCCCCCGCCTCCACCGCCTCGTTCTCCACGCGGGGCCCGGCGCCCGATGGGACGTGGCCCCGCTCGCACCCCTTCACGAGCTGGGGCGGCTGTACGTCCCCGCACGGGCCGAAGTCACCGGCACCGAGCACCTCCCACCCCAGGTCCGGGTGGCCACCTCCTGACCCCGCACGAGGTGACCACCTCCTGACCTCATACGAAGGGGCGGCCCCGGGACCATCAGGTCCCGGGGCCGCCCCTTCGGCGTCACACGCTCAGCGCGTGTGTCACGCGTCCTTCGACAGGTTCGGGCCCGTGCCGCCCGTCGCCTCGATCGGCGGGGCGTCCGGCAGAGCCGTCTTCTCCTCGCCGCGGAAGGTGAACGCGCGCTCCTCGCCCTCGCCCTCCGTGTCCACGACCACGATGTGACCGGGGCGCAGGTCGCCGAAGAGGATCTTCTCCGACAGCGTGTCCTCGATCTCGCGCTGGATCGTCCGGCGGAGCGGACGGGCGCCGAGCACCGGGTCGTAACCCTTCTTGGCGAGCAGCTCCTTCGCGGACTGGGAGAGCTCGAGGCCCATGTCCCGGTCCTTGAGGCGCTCGTCGACGCGGCCGATCATCAGGTCGACGATCTGGAGGATGTCGTCCTGCGTCAGCTGCGGGAAGACGATGACGTCGTCCACACGGTTGAGGAACTCCGGGCGGAAGTGCTGCTTCAGCTCGTCGCTGACCTTCGCCTTCATCCGCTCGTAGTTGGACTTCGTGTCGCCCTGGGCGGCGAAGCCCAGGTTGAAGCCCTTCGAGATGTCCCTGGTCCCGAGGTTGGTCGTCATGATGATGACCGTGTTCTTGAAGTCCACGACCCGGCCCTGGGAGTCGGTCAGGCGACCGTCCTCCAGGATCTGGAGAAGGGAATTGAAGATATCGGGGTGGGCCTTCTCGACCTCGTCGAAGAGAACGACGGAGAACGGCTTGCGGCGCACCTTCTCGGTGAGCTGGCCGCCCTCTTCGTAGCCGACGTATCCGGGCGGCGAACCGAAGAGACGGGAAACCGTGTGCTTCTCGCTGAACTCCGACATGTCGAGGGAGATCATCGCGTCCTCGTCGCCGAAGAGGAATTCGGCGAGCGCCTTGGAAAGCTCGGTCTTACCGACACCGGACGGACCGGCGAAGATGAACGAGCCACCGGGGCGCTTCGGGTCCTTCAGACCGGCCCGCGTACGGCGGATGGCCCGCGAGAGGCCGATGACGGCGTCCTTCTGCCCGATGACGCGCTTGTGGAGCTCGTCCTCCATGCGGAGCAGGCGGCTGGACTCCTCCTCGGTCAGCTTGAAGACCGGGATGCCGGTGGCGGTCGCGAGGACCTCGGCGATCAGATCGCCGTCGACCTCGGCCACGACGTCCATGTCGCCGGCCTTCCACTCCTTCTCGCGCTTGGCCTTCGCGGCGAGGAGCTGCTTCTCCTTGTCACGGAGCGAGGCGGCCTTCTCGAAGTCCTGCGAGTCGATCGCGGACTCCTTGTCGCGGCGGACGCCGGCGATCTTCTCGTCGAACTCGCGGAGGTCCGGCGGCGCGGTCATCCGGCGGATGCGCATCCGGGAGCCGGCCTCGTCGATCAGGTCGATCGCCTTGTCCGGGAGGAAGCGGTCCGAGATGTACCGGTCGGCCAGGGTCGCGGCCTGGACGAGGGCCTCGTCGGTGATGGAGACCCGGTGGTGGGCCTCGTACCGGTCACGGAGACCCTTGAGGATCTCGATCGTGTGCGGCAGCGACGGCTCGGCGACCTGGATGGGCTGGAATCGGCGCTCGAGGGCCGCGTCCTTCTCCAGGTACTTGCGGTACTCGTCGAGCGTCGTGGCGCCGATGGTCTGGAGCTCACCGCGGGCCAGCATCGGCTTGAGGATGCTGGCGGCGTCGATCGCGCCCTCGGCGGCGCCCGCACCCACGAGGGTGTGGAGCTCGTCGATGAACAGGATGATGTCGCCGCGGGTGCGGATCTCCTTGAGGACCTTCTTCAGGCGCTCCTCGAAGTCACCGCGGTAGCGGGATCCGGCGACCAGCGCGCCGAGGTCCAGGGTGTAGAGGTGCTTGTCCTTGAGGGTCTCGGGCACCTCGCCCTTGACGATGGCCTGCGCCAGGCCCTCGACGACGGCGGTCTTGCCGACGCCGGGCTCGCCGATCAGCACCGGGTTGTTCTTGGTGCGGCGGGACAGCACCTGCATGACCCGCTCGATCTCCTTCTCGCGCCCGATGACCGGGTCGAGCTTGGACTCGCGGGCCGCCTGGGTGAGGTTGCGGCCGAACTGGTCGAGGACCAGGGACGTCGAGGGGGTGCCCTCGGCAGGACCGCCGGCGGTGGCGGCTTCCTTGCCCTGGTAGCCGGAGAGCAGCTGGATGACCTGCTGCCGCACCCGGTTGAGGTCGGCGCCCAGCTTCACGAGGACCTGGGCGGCGACGCCCTCGCCCTCGCGGATCAGGCCGAGCAGGATGTGCTCGGTGCCGATGTAGTTGTGGCCGAGCTGGAGGGCCTCGCGGAGCGACAGCTCCAGGACCTTCTTGGCACGCGGGGTGAAGGGGATGTGCCCGGACGGGGCCTGCTGCCCCTGCCCGATGATCTCCTCAACCTGCTGGCGGACCGCCTCGAGCGAAATCCCGAGGCTCTCCAGGGCCTTAGCGGCGACACCCTCACCCTCGTGGATAAGGCCCAGAAGGATGTGCTCGGTGCCGATGTAGTTGTGGTTGAGCATCCGGGCTTCTTCCTGAGCCAGGACGACAACCCGCCGCGCGCGGTCGGTGAACCTCTCGAACATCGTTAATCGCTCCTCAGAGCGGTCAGTCAGTTAGGGGTCGATCCCCTCCCTGTCCTTCCGCAGCTTAGTCCCGCAAGCGGGGACCGCTCATTCCAACTGCCGACATCCGTCCGGATCACCCCCTCTTCAGCGGGGAGACCTGCTGCCGAACAGCCGACAAATGCTCCAACCCGATGGTGCGAGACGATGTTCCCGCAGGCCAAGTAGTTAGCCACGCCTTCACTACGCCGATGGCGAACGTGAGACGCCGAAGCCCGCGACTCGCCCCTCTCCACTAGGAATGTCTTACCCGTAAGCACTGACACTCCATGCGGCGCACCCCGGTTCCCTCCGCTACCAGCGAACACCCTTGCGCTGCCGAGCGCACTCTTACGCCCCATTCCGGACACCTTGCGCGTCCGGGAGGGGACGGTGCGTCACCGCCGGGCCGTAACCGACGCGCCTTCGCGGGAGTTCCCCGTGCATGCCCTTCTCCGTCCCGCCTCCCCGCACGCCGCTCGACGGTGGTCCGGCGGGGTGGTACGAGGACCAGCTCGGCTGGGCGACGGTGGCCGGCCCGCCGGTGCAGCTGGTCACGGGGCTGCGGTTCGACGTCCTGGATCTGCCCGCCGCGGCCGGCCGCGGCGTGCTGCGCCGGGTCGGTCCCGCCACGGGGCCGGTGGCCCTGCTCGGGCGCCGGATGCGGCTGCTCGTGGCCGCGGGGAGCGCGGAGGAGCTACCGGGCCTGCTCGACTGGCTGGAGTGGGGCGGGATCTCGCTCGATCTCGCGGCCCTGGGCGCCGACGGCCGGATGGCCGCGCCCCTTCCCCCGGGGCGGGGCGGCTCCGGCACGCCGGGCGGCGCCGTGTGGCTGCGGGCCCCGGCACCGGGTCGCGAGGTCGAGTCCTCGCTGCCGGCGCTGCGGTCCGCGCCGTGGGGCGGTGCGGCTGCCCCGTGTCTGGTGCGTCTCGTGGCCGCCGCCGCGGCGGAGTGCCATCGGGTCCGGCTGCTGAGTGCCCGGACCGGGGGTCCGGCGGCTCAGCAGCTGTCGCCTCAGCGGTTCGCGTCCTCGTAGGCCGCCTTGATGTCGGCGGGCACGCGGCCGCGGTCGTTCACGTTGTAGCCGTTGTCCTTGGCCCACGCGCGGATCTTCGCGGTGTCCTGGCTGCCCGTCGCCACGGCGCGGCCCTTGCCGCGTCCACCGGTGGTGCGGCCACCGGTGCGACGACCGCTCGTGGTGTACGGCTCGAGCAGGCCACGGAGCTTTTCCGCGTTGGCGGTGGTGAGGTCGATCTCGTAGGTCTTGCCGTCCAGCGCGAACGTCACGGTCTCGTCCGCCTCGACGCCGTCGAGGTCGTCGACAAGAAGGACCTGAACCTTCTGTGCCACCGGATTTCCTTTCATCGAAAATGCAGTACGCGGAAAGGAAACCGCTTTTCCCGGAAAAACACAAACCCCTGGCAGAGGTTCAGAAGCCCGGCAACGCGGGAAACGTGCGCGATTCGGACATAGGGTTCCGGCTGGGGGTTCCGGATCACAGGTGCAGAAGCATCCGACTGTTGCCCAAGGTGTTCGGCTTCACTCGTTCGAGACCGAGGAACTCGGCGACTCCCTCGTCATAGGAACGCAGGAGCTCACTGTAGACATCTCCGTCGACCGGGGTCTCGCCGATCTCGACGAAGCCGTGCTTCGCGAAGAAGTCGACTTCGAAGGTCAGGCAGAATACCCGCCGCACCCCGAGCCATCGGGCCGTGTGCAACAACTTGTCCAGCACCTGATGTCCGACGCCGGCCCCCTTGAACTCGGGATCGACGGCGAGAGTACGGACTTCCGCGAGGTCTTCCCACATCACATGGAGGGCGCCGCAGCCGACGACGGTGGCGTCCTCGTCGCGTTCCGCCACCCAGAACTCCTGGATGGACTCGTAAAGGGTGACGGTCGCCTTGTCGAGCAGGATGCCCCGCCGGACGAACGGGTCGACGAGACGGCGGACGGCGGCGACATCTCCGGTGCGGGCCCTGCGTACGGTGACGGCTTTGGCGGAGGCCGCGGAGGCGGCCGGGGAAGCAGACGGCGACATGGGGGGACGCTATCGCTCCCGGACCCCGGATTCGTCGGCGCCCTCCTCGGGCGGGGCGGCGAGGGGCGTATCGCGCTGGACGATACGGATGGCGTCGTTCAGGGCCTCGCGCTGGTCCTGCGACATCATGCCGAAGAAGGCGACGAGCGCCGCGGCGGGGTTGTCACTCCGGGCCCATGCCTCGTTCATCAGGGCCGCCGCGTATGCGGCGCGGGTGGAGACCGCCGTATATCGATAGGCACGGCCCTCGACTTCCCTGCGGACCCAGCCCTTCTGATGGAGATTGTCCATGACGGTCATGACGGTGGTGTAGGCGATGGACCGTTCCTGCTGAAGGTCCTCCAGAACTTCGCGGACGGTCACCGGACGGTTCCATTGCCAGACGCGCGTCATGACGGCGTCTTCGAGCTCTCCCAAAGGACGGGGCACACTGTCACTTTAGATCGCAAAACGCCAATGAGCGCTCATTGAGGGAAAGAAACGCAACAAAAAGGACGTACGACCACGAGGGTCGTACGTCCCGGGTGCCACGTCCGCCGCCCCGGAGGGCGGCAGGGGCTCAGCCGGCGGGGGTGCCGTCCGTCTGGCGGGTGGCCTCGGCGCGGGCGAGGGCGGCGTCCACGACCGCGTCCTCCTTGGCCTTGTTCGTGCCTCCCTGGCTCTTCACGATGACGACCACGAGGGCGATGAAGAACGCGGCCATCACGACGGGGGGCAGGAGCGCGGATACGTAGTCCATGGCGACCAGGGTAGCTAGCCCGCGACCCGTTCCTCGGGCGGGGGCGGGGGTACGGGCCTCCGGCGTGGCGGGAACACCTCGGAGGGCTTGGGGACCGGGCGCTCGGCCGGCGTGGGCGGCGTCGGCTTGGGCTCGTCGCCCGCCGAGCGCCCGCCGGACAGGACGAGCAGCCGGGCCCGGGGCGCGACGGCCGCCGAGGTGGAGGTGGCCTGGGAGACACGGGCCAGGCGGGCGCGCACGGAGCGCTCGGCGAGGATCTGGCAGCGGGCGAGCATCGCGGCCGCCGCGGGGTTGCGGCGCAGCGCGCGGAGGGCGGCGAGGTCGTCGGCCGCGGGGTCGCACCCGGCGGTGAGCGCCTCGTCCAGCAGCTCCAGGTAGCCGCTGAGGGACCCGGGCAGGGCCTCGCGGTAGCGGGCCAGGTCGTCGAGGAGGAACGCGCGGAGCCGGCCGGCCTCGCGTACGGCTTCGTCCACGGATTCGGCCAGGCGCAGCGCGTCCTGGACGTCCTCGTCCTGGAGGGGGGCTGGGTGGAGGGCGATGGCGAGGGCACGGCGGAGCACACGCAGCTCGTCCGCGCTGAACGCCATGCCGCCGCGGGATCCGTATGGCGTGGGCATGGGGCGACGATACGCGCTAATCGGACAATTTTCTCTTAGCGATCATTACGGCGCGCCGGTGAGGGCCCGCGACCGAGCCGCCGGGCGCCCCCTCGTCGACGGGGCACGAACCGCCCGGCCGGGCGTGAGCCCGGCCGCTCGACGAGACGCCCCCCGGGGCCTCACATGCGGGAGACGTTCCGCTCGTAGACCATGCGGAGGCCGATCAGCGTCAGCCAGGGCTCGTGCTCGTCGATCTCCTTGGAGTCGGCGAGGACCATCGGCGCCAGACCGCCGGTGGCGATCACCGTCACGTCCGACGGGTCGCCGTTCGCGCCGACGAGCTCCCGCTTCATCCGGGCGACCACACCGTCGACCTGGCCCGCGTAGCCGTAGACGATGCCCGACTGCATCGCCTCGACCGTGTTCTTCCCGATCACGCTGCGCGGCCGGGCCAGCTCGATCTTGCGGAGCATGGCCCCCTTCACCCCGAGCGCCTCGACCGAGATCTCGATGCCCGGCGCGATGGCCCCGCCCGCGTACTCGCCGCGCGCGGTGATCGCGTCGTACGTCGTCGCCGTGCCGAAGTCGACGACGATCGCGGGACCGCCGTAGAGCTCGACGGCGGCGACCGCGTTGATCACGCGGTCCGCGCCGACCTCCTTGGGGTTGTCCGTGAGGACCGGCACGCCCGTCTTGACGCCGGGCTCCACCAGGACCGCGGGTACGTCCCCGTAGTACCGCCGCGTCACCTCGCGCAGCTCGTGCAGCACCGAGGGGACCGTCGCGCAGATGGCGATCCCCTCGATGCCGTCGCTCAGCTCGACGCCGAGCAGGGGGTGCATGCCCATGAGGCCCTGGAGCAGGACCGCCATCTCGTCGGCGGTGCGGCTCGGATCGGTGGAGATCCGCCAGTGCTCGACGATCTCGTCACCGTCGAAGAGACCGAGGACCGTGTGCGTGTTGCCGACGTCGATGGTGAGCAGCATCAGGCCCGCACCTCGCGCAGGTCGAGGCCGATGTCGAGGATCGGGGAGGAGTGGGTCAGCCCGCCGACCGCCAGGTAGTCCACACCGGTCGCCGCGTACGCCGCCGCGTTCTCCAGGGTCAGCCGGCCCGAGGACTCCAGGGCCGCGCGGCCCGCGACGAGGGCGACGGCCTCCTCGGTCTCGGCCGGAGTGAAGTTGTCGAGCAGGATCAGGTCGGCGCCCGCGTCCAGGACCTCGCGGACCTGGTGCATGGTGTCGACCTCGACCTCGATCGGCAGCTCGGGGAACAGCTCGCGCACGGCCTTGAAGGCCTCGGCCACGCCGCCGGCCGCCACCACGTGGTTGTCCTTCACGAGGGCCGCGTCGGAGAGCGACATGCGGTGGTTGACGCCGCCGCCGCAGCGGACCGCGTACTTCTCCAGGGCGCGCAGGCCCGGCGTCGTCTTGCGGGTGTCGCGGACCTTCGCCTTCGTGCCCTCCAGGGCGTCCGCCCACGCGCGCGTGGCGGTGGCGATGCCGGAGAGGCGGCACAGGATGTTGAGCGCGCTGCGCTCGCCGGTGAGCAGGTCGCGGGTGCGGGCGGTGACGCTCAGGAGGACGTCTCCGGCCTCGACCCGCTCGCCGTCCTCGACGTGCCGCTCCACCTCGAACTCGTCCGCGCAGACGATGGACAGCACGGCCTCGGCGACCCGCAGCCCTGCGACGACACCGGCCTCGCGGGCGGCGAAGTCCGCGGTGGCGACGGCGTCCTCGGGGACGGTCGCCACGGTCGTGACGTCGACCCCGCCGTCGAGGTCCTCGGCGATCGCGAGGTGGGCGATGTCCTCGACCTGGACGGGGTCGAGACCGGCGTCCGCGAGCAGCTCGGCGAGCGCCGGGTCGAGCCCGCACTCGAACTCCTCGCCGCCGCAGCCGCAGCCGTCGCCGCAGCCACCGGTCTCCTCGGCCGCCGGGGAGGCGCTGATCTGGATCAGAGGGACGTCCACGGGCTCGGGACGGGCTTCCTCGGGCGTGGTCACTTCGGCTCCCTGGGGGCATCGGAGGTGGGGGGGAAGTCATGCGTGCCGGTCGTCCGGACGTCGAGGGTCCGCTCCGGCGTGAGGCGTACGACGAGATGGCGGCGCCAGTCCGTGTCGTCGCGGTCCGGGTGGTCCTCGCGCCAGTGGCAGCCGCGGGTCTCCTCGCGGCGGCGGGCGGCGGCGACCAGGACCCGGGCCACGCACAGCAGGTTGGTGGTCTCCCAGGAGTCGACCCCCGGCTCGCCCGCCTTGCTGTCGTCGGTGCCGCCCGCGAGGGCGTCGCCGTGCAGGGCGTCGAGGGCCTCTGCGGCCTCGCGCAGGCTCGCCTCGGAGCGCAGCACGCCCGCACCGGCCGTCATGACCCGCTGGATACGGGTCCGGGCGCCCGCCACGGGCAGCGGCAGGGTCACCGGGACCGGGTGGGGCACCGGGGCGCCCGGCACGCGCGGGGCGGCGGCCGTGATGTCCTCGGCGATCCGCTCGGCGAAGACCAGGCCCTCCAGGAGGGAGTTCGAGGCGAGCCGGTTGGCGCCGTGGACACCCGTACAGGCGACCTCGCCGCACGCGTACAGGCCGGGGACGGTGGTGCGGCCGCGGAGGTCCGTGCGGACGCCGCCGGAGGCGTAGTGGGCGGCGGGGGCGACCGGGATCGGCTCCGTCACCGGGTCGATGCCGTGGGAACGGCAGGCCGCGAGGATCGTCGGGAAGCGCTGCTCCCACATCTCGGCGCCGAAGTGGCGGGCGTCGAGGTACATGTGCTCGGTGCCCCGCTCCTGCATCCGGCGCATGATCCCCTTGGCGACGATGTCCCGGGGCGCCAGCTCGGCCAGCTCGTGCTGCCCGGTCATGAAGCGGACGCCGTCGGCGTCGACCAGATGGGCGCCCTCCCCCCGCACCGCCTCGGAGACCAGCGGCTGCTGGCCCTCGGAGCCGGCGCCGAGGAAAAGCACCGTGGGGTGGAACTGGACGAACTCCAGGTCGGAGACCTCGGCCCCGGCCCGCAGGGCGAGCGCGACGCCGTCGCCGGTGGAGACGGCCGGGTTCGTGGTGGCGGAGAAGACCTGCCCCATGCCGCCGGTGGCGAGGACCACCGCGGGCGCGTGGACGGCGCCGACGCCGTCGTGCTGCCCCTCGCCCATGACATGCAGGGTCACACCGGCCGTACGGCCCTCGGAGTCCGTCAGGAGGTCCAGGACGAGGGCGTGCTCGATGGTGCGCACGCCCCGGTCCCGTATCGCCTCGACCAGGGCGCGGGAGATCTCGGCGCCGGTGGCGTCCCCGCCCGCGTGCGCGATCCGGCGGCGGTGGTGGCCGCCCTCGCGGGTCAGCGCGATCTCGCCGTCGGCGGTCTTGTCGAAGTCGGCGCCGGTCGCGATGAGGCGGCGGACGGCGTCGGGGCCCTCGGTGACGAGGGCGTGGACGGCCCGCTCGTCGCAGAGCCCGGCACCGGCGACGAGCGTGTCGTCGAGGTGCTGCTCGGGGGTGTCGCCCTCACCGAGCGCGGCGGCGATGCCGCCCTGGGCCCAGCGGGTGGAGCCGTCGTCGAGGCGTGCCTTGGTGACGACGACCGTACGGAGCCCGGCGGCGGTGCAGCGCAGGGCGGCGGTCAGGCCCGCGACGCCGGAGCCGACCACGACGACGTCGGCGTCGATGGCCCAGCCCGGCGCGGGCGCGTGCAGCCGTATTCCGGTCACTTGGTGGCTCCGAAGGTCAGGGGGATGTTGTCGATGAGCCGCGTGCTCCCCACGCGCGCGGCGACGGCGAGGATCGCCTCCCCGTCGTGATCGTCGGCGACCTCGGTGAAGTCGGCCGGGTCGACGAGGGCCAGGTAGTCGAGGATGAGCGGCGGTTCCGCCCTGGTCGCGTCGTCGAGGACGGAGCGGGCGGCCGCCCGTACGGCCCCGGCGCAGCCGCCCTCGACGGCCTGCGCGACCGCGTGGGCGTCGGCGGCGGCCCGTGCCTCGCCGAGCCGGGACAGCGCCTCGGCGCGGTTCTCGGACCGGCCCTGGGCGCCCGGCAGGGACGCGGCACGCGCGCGCAGCGCCTCCTGGGCGGCGAGCCGGTCACCGGCGGCGAACAACGCGCGGGAGAGCGCGAGGGCGGTACGGCGCTCGTCGGCCGACAGGTACCGGTTGCGGCTGGAGAGGGCGAGGCCGTCGGTCTCGCGGACGGTGTCCACGCCGACGATCTCGACCGGGAAGTTCAGGTCGCGGACCATCCGGCGGATCAGGGCCAGCTGCTGGGCGTCCTTCTGGCCGAAGAAGGCCAGGTCGGGGCCGGTGAGGTGGAGGAGCTTGGCGACGACGGTCAGCATGCCGTCGAAGTGTCCGGGCCGCGAGGCGCCTTCGAGGCGCTCGCCCATGGGCCCTGCGGTGATCCGGACCTGGGGCTCCCCGCCCGGGTAGACCTCGTCGACGGAGGGCGCGAAGACGGCGCTCGCGCCCGCCTCCGCGGCCAGCAGCAGGTCGGCGTCGAGGGTGCGCGGGTAGCGGTCGAGGTCCTCGCCCGCGCCGAACTGGAGCGGGTTGACGAAGACGGTCACGACGACGAAGCCCTGCGCGCCGACACGCGCGCGTGCGGTCCGGATCAGGGTGGCGTGGCCCTCGTGGAGGGCGCCCATCGTCATGACCACGGCGACGCCGCCGGCCGGTCGGGCGGCGACGGCCTCCGCGAGGTCCCCGACCGTGGGGAGGAGCGGGGCCGGGTGCCGGACGGGCTGCCCGCTCCCGGCGCTCGTGCGGGCGGACAGGCTCATCGGTCGTCTCCTTGCGGCCCGTCGGCGGGCCCGGTGGTGCCCACCGCGCTGTCGGCGAGCACCCCCAGCAGGTCCTCGGCCAGCTCGGGCTTGAGCAGGCCGTGCGCGAGCGCCCGGTCGGCGGTCGTGCGGGCCATCGCCAGATAGCCGGCGACGGTGCCGGGCGCGTGCTTGCGGAGCTCCGCGACGTGGGCGGCGACCGTGCCGGCGTCACCGCGCGCGACGGGGCCGGTGAGGGCCGAGTCGCCGGACCGCAGGGCGTTGTCCAGGGCGGCGCCCAGGAGCGGCCCCAGCATCCGGTCGGGCGCGCCGACCCCGGCCTTGTGGAGCAGCTCCATCGACTGGGCCACGAGGGTGACTAGGTGGTTCGCGCCGAGGGCCAGGGCCGCGTGGTACAGCGGGCGGGCCTCCTCGGCGATCCACTCGGGCTCGCCGCCCATCTCGATCACCAGCGCCTCCGCGGCGAGCCGCAGCTGCTCGGGCGCGGTCACCCCGAAGGAGCAGCCGGCGAGTCGCTGGACGTCGACGGCGGTGCCGGTGAAGGTCATCGCGGGGTGCAGGGCGAGCGGCAGGGCGCCGGCCCGGCGGGCGGGGTCGAGGACCTGTACGCCGTACCGTCCGGAGGTGTGCACGAGCAGCTGTCCCGGCCGTACGGCCCCGGTGTCGGCGAGGCCCTCGACGAGACCGGGCAGGGCGTCGTCCGGCACGGTCAGCAGGACCAGGTCCGCGAGGGCGAGGACCCGCGCGGGCTCGACGACGGGGACGTCGGGCAGGAGGGCCGCGGCGCGCCGGCGGGACACGTCCGAGACGGCGGAGACGGCGACGGGGCGGTGCCCGGCGAGCTGGAGCGAGGCGGCGAGGGCGGGGCCGACACGGCCGGCGCCGACGACTCCGACGGTGAGCCGGGCGGGTCGGTCCTCGGCTCGGGGCTCTGGCGCTGCTGGTGCGTTCACGGTGGGGACGGCCTTCCGTTCCAGTCCTCGGCGGGTACCGGACGATTTCTGGTCATGCTACGCCAGCGTTTCGCCCGCCCGGTGGCTGTCCACAGGGGGTGTGGGCGGGGGGTGCGTGCGCGAGCCGGGCTTCGAGTGCGGAGGACGGGTGGGGGCTGGGGTGGTGGTGCGGGCGCTGGGGTGGTGGTGCGGGCGCTGGGGTGGTGGGGGCGGGAGCCCGGATGGTGCGGTGGGTGCGGGAGCTGGGATGGTGCGGTGGGCGCGGGAGCCGGGGTGGTGGGTGCGGGCGGTGGTGTGATGATCGGCCCATGGATCCTGTGGACGAGGAAGCGGCCCGGCGTCACCGGGCGAAGGTCTGGGGCGGCGCCGAACGGAAGCTGTGGCACGCCCCGGTGGACGGAACGGTCGGCACGCGCCTGCGTGCGCTCGCCGAATGGGCGGAGGCGTCCGGGCTCGCGGAGGGGCCGCCCGACGCGTACGGGGACGGCCTGGTCGAGGAGCTGGAGCTGCGCGTGGCCGCGACGCTCGGTCTGCCCGCCGCCGTCTTCTTCCCCACCGGCACGATGGCCCAGCAGGTGGCGCTGCGCTGCTGGGCGGGACGCACGGGCAGCCCCGTCGTCGCCCTCCACCCGCTCGCCCACCCCGAGGTCCACGAGGGCGGGGCGCTCGCGGCCGTCTCGGGGCTCCGCACGGTCCACCCCACCGACGCGCCCCGGCTGCCGACGGCCGAGGAGGTACGGGACCACCCGGAGCCCTTCGGGACGCTGATGCTGGAGTTGCCGCTGCGGGACGCCGGCTTCGTGCTGCCGACCTGGGACGAGCTGACCGGGACGGTGGAGGCGGCCAGGGAACGGGACGCGGTGGTCCACTTCGACGGGGCCCGGCTCTGGGAGTGCCCCGCGTTCCTGGGCCGGCCGCTCGCGGAGATCGCGGGGCTCGCCGACAGCGTCTACGTCTCGTTCTACAAGTCCCTCGGCGGGCTGTCCGGTGCCGCGCTCGCCGGCCCCGAGGACGTCATGGCGGAGGCACGGGTGTGGCGGCACCGGTACGGCGGCCAGGTCTTCCAGGAGTACCCGGCGGCGCTCTCCGCGCTCCGGGGCCTGGAGGTCGAGCTGCCCCGGCTGCCCTCGTACGTGGCCCACGCGCGCGTGGTGGCCGACGCGGTGCGGGAGGCCCTCACGGAGTCGGGGACGGGCTGGTTCCGGGTGCACCCCGAGACCCCGCACACCCATCAGTTCCAGGTCTGGCTGCCGTACGACCCCGAGACCCTGACGCGGGCGTCCGTCGCCCAGACCGAGTCCACCGGCACGGTCCTCTTCCGCCGCTGGTCCGCTCCGGGGGCGGGCGGCCCGCCGGGGGTCTCGGTGACGGAACTGACGGTGGCGGAACCGGGCCTGGAGTGGACGGCGGAGGACGTGAAGGCCGCGGTACGGGACTTCCTGTCGCGGCTCGCGTAGAAGCGCTCGCCTGAGGGGCGCCCGCGGGCGAGGGGCGCGCGGGCCGGGCGGGTCGTGCGGCTCGCGTGGAGCGGCAGCCGGGCGCACCGGGAGGCGCCCGGCTCACGAGGAGGCGCGCCGGCGCCACCACCGGCGCACGGCGGCGCGCGTCCCGCCCCGGGCGAGGCGGCCCGCCACCACGCGCTCGAACCGCCGGCGGTCGCGGACGGCCCGCAGCAGGGAGACGTCACAGGTGCCCGGCGCCGGTGGCATCGGTTCGCCGAGCCGCTCGGCGCGGTAGGTGTCGAAGAGGTACTGGTGCAGCGCGTTCATGCCCTCACGGTGCGCGGCACCGGCACGGCCGGTCCCGCCGATTGACGGCCCCCGTCAAACGGGGCGACCCGCCCCCGCCCCACCCCGCACCATGGACGCGTGAGCGTGACCATCGACATCACCGGACTGCCGCCCGAGCGGATCACCTTCTGCCCCTCGCCCCTGGCGGAGCTGGGCGCCGCCCTGCACGCCCTGGCCGAGCCCGCACACCACGCCCGGCTCCACGCCTGGACCACCACGACGGCGGCGGCGCTGAAGCCTGAGCTCGCGGACCGGCTGCACGAGGCCGACTTCATGTGGAACACCACCCGCTCGGACATCCTGCTGCCGGCGCGGCCCCGCGAGACCCTCGCCGAGGAGCTGGACGACCTCGACCTCATGGACGACGAGAAGTTCGTGGGCGCCGCGCTGGAGATCTCCTGCAACAGCAAGTACCCGCACGGCGCCCCCTCCCCGCTCGTCGACGAGCCGATGCGCCGCCGCGCCCTCGACCTGGCCGCCGCGCGCGGGCCTCGGCAGAGCGCCTTCGTGGAGCGGATGCTGGCCGATCCGCCCGGTACGCGCGCGTGGATCCGCCGGCTCCTCGAGGACTGCGACGAGGCGTTCTTCTCCGACACCTGGCGCCGGGTGCGGATCCAGCTGGCCGCCGACGCCCGGCACAAGACGGAGCTGATGCGCCGCAAGGGCCTGGCCGAGGCCGTCACCGCCGCCTCGCCCGCGATGGCCCTGGAGGAGGACGGACGGGGCTCCCGGATCGTCGTCGACAAGCTGGTCCAGGGGCGGACGGCCGAGGCCTCGGCGGTGACGTTCCTGCCGACGGCGTTCGGCTGGCCGCACCTCTTCGCCCTCTACACCCCGGGCTGGCAGCCCGTCATCCAGTACCCCGTCGCCGACCGCGACCTCGGCGGCGCGGCCTCCGTCGAGGCGGTCACGCTGCGCCTGGAGGCCGTCGCCCACCCCATGCGGATGCGGCTCTGCCGCAGTCTCGCCCGGGGGTCCAGCACGACGAGCGAGCTGGCCGACGCGTACAACATCACCGCCCCGGAGGTCTCCCGCCACCTCGCCGTCCTGAAGAAGGCGGGGCTGATCATCACCCAGCGGCGCGGCCGGTACGTCCTCCACCAGCTCGACGTGTCGGTCGTCGCACGCCTCGGCAGCGACTTCCTGGAGAGCGTGCTGCGCTGAGCGCCCCCGGCCGGGTCCGTAAAGTCCCGCCCGGCACGGCTCAGCCGGCCCCGCCGCCCGCCCTGACCAGGCCCGTCTCGTAGGCGAGGACGACGACCTGGACCCGGTCGCGGAGGCCCAGCTTGGTCAGGATGCGCCCCACGTGGGTCTTCACCGTCGCCTCCGACAGGACGAGCCGGGCGGCGATCTCGCCGTTCGACAGGCCCTGCGCGACCAGCATCATCACCTCGCGCTCCCGGTCCGTGAGCCGCCCCAGCTCCTTGTGCTCGGGCTCCTTGCCCGACGACGGCAGCATCGGGGAGAAACGGTCGAGCAGGCGCCGGGTGGTCGAGGGCGCCACCACCGCGTCGCCGCTGTGCACCGAGCGGATCGCGCTCAGCAGCTCCCCCGGCGGCACGTCCTTCAGCATGAAGCCGCTCGCGCCCGCCTTCAGCCCGGAGAAGGCGTACTCGTCGAGGTCGAAGGTGGTCAGGATCAGGACCTTCGGGGCGTCCGGCTGCGAGCAGATCCGCCGGGTCGTCTCCACCCCGTCGAGCTTGGGCATGCGCACGTCCATCAGGATGACGTCGACCGCCGTCGACCTCAGCACCTCCAGGGCCTCGACGCCGTCGCCCGCCTCCGCCACGACCTCCATGTCCGGCTGGGCGGCGAGCACCATACGGAAGCCAGTGCGCAGCAGCACCTGGTCGTCGACAAGCATCACGCGGATGGACATCAGTTTCCTTCGAGTCGTCAGTGGGCGGGCTTGAGGGGGAGCAGGGCGCTGATCCGGAAGCCTCCGCCGGGACGCGGACCCGCGTCCAGCGTGCCGCCGACCATGCCGACCCGCTCCCGCATGCCGATGAGTCCGTGGCCCCGGCCGTCGGCTCCGCCGTCCTCGTACATCTCCTGCGGCGCCCCCCGGCCGTCGTCCTCGACGAGCAGCCCGAGGCCGTCGTCGAAGTACACCAGCCGGACGCTGGCACCGACGTCGGGACCGCCGTGCTTGCGCGTGTTGGTGAGGGCCTCCTGCACGATCCGGTACGCGGTGAGCTCGACGCCGCTGGGCAGCGGGCGGGGGCTCCCCTCGATCGCGAAGTCGACGGTGAGCCCGGCGCCCCGCACCTGCTCGACGAGGTCCTCGATCTGCTGCACGTCGGGCTGCGGCACGTACTCCCCGGCCTCCTGGTGCTCCCCGGTGCGCAGGATGCCGAGGAGTCTGCGCATCTCGGCGAGCGCCTGCCGACCGGTGGTGGAGATGGTCTCCAGGGCCTGCTTGGCGGTCTCGGGGGAGGAGTCCATGACATAGGCGGCGCCGTCGGCCTGCACCACCATCACCGACACGTTGTGCGCGACGACGTCGTGCAGCTCGCGGGCGATCCGGGCCCGCTCGGCGGCGACCGCGACCTTGGCCTGGGCCTCGCGCTCCTTCTCCAGGCGGGAGGCCCGCTCCTCCAGCTGCGCGAAGTAGGCGCGGCGGGTGCGGAGCGAGTCGCCGAGGACCCAGGCCAGCACGAACGGCACGGTCATGATGACGACGAAGAAGACCTTGGCGGGCCCCGAGGAGGGGTCCGTGATCGGCCATCTCAGCGCGGCGAGCGGAGACGCGCAGAGGCCGCCCACGAGGGCGAGGCGGGAGCCCCAGCGGGGTCCGTCGTGCGCGGCGACCGTGAAGATGATGACGAGCATGGCGAAGTCGGCCAGGAACGGCTCGAGCCCCAGACCGAGCTGGAAGAGCCCGAGGGCGACCGCGAGCACCAGCATCTTCTCCGGTGCGCGCCGCCGCAGCGCCACGACCAGGGACAGCAGCGCGGCGACGACTCCGTACGCGGCGGGGTTGCCGACCGCCGGGTAGGTGTTCCCCACCCACAGCAGGGAGAACCCGAAGAGGACGACCGCCCAGAAGGTGTCGACGCCCGTCGGGTGTCTGCGGATGAAGTCGTAGAGGCGCTGCACGTCACCCAGAGTAGGGAAGAGCAACAGGTGCGGGGATCAACCGTGGGGTCGATCCTTGACGCGGGACCCGTACTCCCCGGGGTGGAGACTGGGGCCCGTGACGGATGAGACGTGTCAGTGGCAGGGGTGGCGGCAGGCCACGGAACGGGCGCTGTACGGCCCCGGGGGCTTCTACCTGCGCCCCGAGGGCCCGGCGGGGCACTTCCGCACCTCGGTGCACGCCTCCCCGCTCTTCGCGGCGGCCGTGGCCCGGCTGCTCGGCGAGGTCGCCGACGAACTGGGAACGGCCGAGGTGGACCTCGTGGACGTGGGCGCGGGGCGCGGGGAACTCCTCACGGGCGTCCTCGCCGCGACGGAGGGCCGGGGCCTCACGGTCCGGGCGTACGCCGTCGAGCGCGCCGCCCGCCCGGCGGGGCTCGATCCCCGGATCGTGTGGACCGACCGGCCGCCCCGGGGCGCGCGGGGGCTCCTGTTCGCGAACGAGTGGCTCGACAACGTGCCGGTGGACGTGGCCGAGGCGGACGCGGAGGGCACGGCCCGGTACGTGGAGGTCCGCGGGGACGGCGCGGAGCGGTTGGGCGCCCCGGTCTCCGGCCCGGACGCGGAGTGGCTGGCCCGCTGGTGGCCGCTGCGGGAGCCGGGCGCGCGGGCCGAGATCGGCCGGCCGCGGGACGAGGCCTGGGCGGCGGCGGTCGCCTCCATGGCGGCGGGCCGGGCGGTGGCCGTGGACTACGCGCACGTACGGGCCTCCCGGCCGCCCTTCGGCTCCCTGACGGGCTTCCGCGCGGGCCGCGAGGTCCCGCCGGTCCCGGACGGCGGCTGCGACCTGACGGCCCACGTGGCGCTGGACGCGTGCGAGGCGGCCGTCCGGCCGGGAAGCGAAGGGGGGCAGGACCCGGCGATGAGCGGCGGCCGACCCGGATCCGGCCGGGGGCCGGACCCTGCCGGGGACGGCAGTCGGCCCGGAGTCGCCGGGGGGCAGGACCCGGCGGTGAGCGGCGGCCGGCCCGGGGCCGGTGGGGAGCCGGACCCGGCTGGGAGCGGCGGTCGGCCCCCCGCCTACAGGGAGCCGGGCCCGGCCGGGAGTGGCGCGACGGAGCTGGTCTCGCAGCGCGAGGCTCTGGGCCGGCTCGGGGTGTCGGGCGAGCGGCCGCCGCTCGCGCTCGCCTCGACGGATCCCGCCGCGTACGTCCGCCGTCTCGCCACCGCCGGGGAGGCCGCCGAGCTGACCGCCCGGGGCGGCCTCGGTGACTTCCTCTGGCTGACCCGGCGGATCCCGGGCTGAGCCTCTGGGGGCCCGCGCGGTTCCCGCCGACGGCCGGTCCGGGGCGGTGGCTGCCCCGGTCCGCCCCGTCGGTCCTCCCCGCTCCGTGGGCGGGACCTCCGGGGTGCGGGCCGCGGGGGATACTGGCCGCATGACGGAGACGACGGTCGGTATCGGCGGCGCGGCGGAGAGCACCGACATGGTGCTGAACATCGGGCCGCAGCATCCCTCGACCCACGGTGTGCTCCGGCTCCGGCTCGTGCTCGACGGCGAGGTCGTCCGGCAGGCCGAGCCGGTCATCGGCTATATGCACCGGGGTGCCGAGAAGCTCTTCGAGGCGCGGGACTACCGGCAGATCATCATGCTGGCCAACCGTCACGACTGGCTCTCCGCCTTCTCCAACGAGCTCGGCGTGGTCATGGCCGTCGAGCGGATGCTGGGCATGGAGGTCCCGGAGCGCGCGGTGTGGACCCGTACGCTCCTCGCCGAGCTGAACCGGGTCCTCAACCACCTCATGTTCCTCGGCTCGTACCCCCTCGAACTGGGCGGTATCACCCCGGTCTTCCACGCGTTCCGGGAGCGCGAGGAGCTCCAGGCGGTGATGGAGGAGGTCTCCGGCGGCCGGATGCACTACATGTTCAACCGGGTCGGCGGCCTCAAGGAGGACCTGCCCGCGGGATGGCTGGGCCGGGCGCGGCAGGCCGTCGCGGACGTGCGGTCGCGGATGGACGTGTACGACCGGCTGGTCCTCGGCAACGAGATCTTCCGGGGCCGTACGCGCGGGGTCGGCGTCCTGTCCCCGGCGGCGGTCCACGCGTACGGGGTGTCGGGGCCCATCGCCCGCGCCTCGGGCGTCGACTTCGACCTGCGCCGTGACGAGCCGTACCTGGCCTACGGGGAGCTCCAGGACACGCTGCGGGTCGCGGTGCGCGAGGAGGGCGACTGCCTCGCCCGGTTCGAGTGCCTGCTCGACCAGACGCACAACTCCCTGGACCTGGCGGACGCCTGTCTGGACCGGATGGCGGAGCTGCCGCCGGGGCCGATCAACCAGCGGCTGCCGAAGGTGCTCAAGGCGCCCGAGGGCCACACGTACGCGTGGACCGAGAACCCGCTCGGCGTCAACGGCTACTACCTGGTGTCCAAGGGCGAGAAGACCCCGTACCGGCTGAAGCTGCGCTCGGCCTCGTTCAACAACATCCAGGCCCTCGTGGAGCTGCTGCCGGGGACGCTCGTCGCCGACATGGTGGCGATCCTGGGTTCGCTGTTCTTCGTCGTCGGCGACATCGACAAGTAGGACCGGGCCGGGCGGGGCGGCGGGCCTCCGCGTCGCCTCACCGGCCGGGAGACCGGTGAGGCGGTACGTCAGGAGTTCACCGCTCCGCGGAGTTCGGCGACGTCGAGCTGCTCGGTCTCGTCGTGCGCGGTCAGGTCGATGACCTGGCCGACCGCCTGGGACGGCGCCGCGGCGCCGGGCTCCGAGGCGGGCCCGGGGGTGCCGGCCGGGCCGACCGGGGTGAGCAGCGGGGTGCCGAGCGCGGCCCGGTTCGCCAGGGCCTCTTCGAGGGCCTCCTCGCCCACGACGTCGGCGAGGTCCGTGTGCTGCACGGCCTCGATGGCCGCCGCCGCCTTCTGCGTACCGAAGAAGTCGAAGCCGCCCTCGGGGCGCGCGACGGGCCTGCGGGCCGCGTACGGGACGATCGCCGCGGCGGTCGGCACCGCCGGCACCCTGGCGGCGGGCGGAAGCGCGAGGGAGGGGGCGGCCGGGCGGGTGTGCTCGGTTCCGGCGGCCGCCGCGTGCTTCCCCTGCGGCTCCTCCGTCTCCAGGGCCCGCTCCGCGAGGTCACGCGCGCGGGCCGCCTCGGTGGTGCGGCGGGCCTGCTGGGCCGCGGCGTTGCGCGGGAGGTCGCGCAGCGCCTGGGCGGCGCGGCGGAAGGCCTCCGGGGTGGGCAGGGAGCCACCGGCGGTCAGCGCCTTGGCCGTCGCTCCCGGGGCCGAGCCGTCCGTCGCCCCGGTCGCCTCAAGGGCGAGGACGCGCCGGCCTTCCAGGGCGCTGGCCCGCTCGGTCTCGGCGGTGGCGTACCGGCGGAGCAGATCGGCGTGCTCGCCGCGCAGGCCGGCGAGCTCCACGCGCTTGGCGCGGAGCTTGGCGTCGAGCCGCGAGCGCAGCGCACGGGACTCCTCCAGGTCGGACTCCAGCTCGGCGAGCCGCTCCTCGGCCTTCCACTGGTCGGCGGTGCGGGCCCGGTCGAGCTCGGCGACCTTCAGACCGGCGCCACGGTCCCAACTGCGCATGAGGACGGCACCGGTGACGGCGGCGGCCGCCGCCGCGGCGGCGAGCAGCCGCACGACCACCAGATCGCCGGGCAGCCAGGAGGCCGCGGCGCACACGACCGCGGCGCCGGCGACCGCGGAGGGCGGCAGCAGCTTGTGCAGAGGCGGGGAATGGCGGTGGCGTCCACGTGGCATGGCCTGAAATTTACCGTGCGTAGGCGCCGTGTGGGGCGTCGGCCCGGCAATCTCTTGGCGACTTCTCGCCATGAGAAGTGGATATCCGCCGTTCCGGTTCCGTTTCGGGCCGACTCCCCTCCGTCGGCATCTACTTCTTGAGCAGCCCCTTCGCCGTCAGATAGTCCTTGGCGACGTCCTCCGGCTTCGCCCTCTCGGCGTCCACCTTGCGGTTGAGTTCGGCGAGATCCGCAGTGGTGAGGACCTTGGTGATCTTGTCGAGGGCGGCGGCTATCTCGGGGGAACCCGCGTCCTCGGCGTTCACCACGGGCAGCACGTTGTCGGCGTTCTGCAGCTTCTTGTCGTCATCGAGGAAGACGAGGCCGTAGCTGTCGATCGTGGCGTCCGTCGTGGTCGTCAGGACCAGCTGGTCCACCCCGTCCTTGACCGCCTGCTTGGCCTGCGGGGTGCCGACGCCCTTGGGGTCGATCCCGGTCACGTCGATCCCGTACGCCTTCTTCAGACCGGGCGCGCAGAACGGCCGTACCGCGCATTCGTCACCGGCGGCGATCTTCACCTTCAGCTTCGCCGCGCCGAGATCCGAAAGCGTCTTCAGCTTGTTCTTCTCGGCGAATTCCTTCGTCACCGCGAACGCGTTCTGATCGACCGCCTCACCGGCCGCGAGCACCTTCAGACCGCGCGGTTCGGCGAGCTTCCGCAGCGCCTCGACCGTGGCCGTCACGTCACCGGAGGCGACCGGCTTCTCCTCGGGCGCCTTCGGCCCGTTCACCTTCGCGTTGAGGAATTCCGCGATCGTCGCCGCGTATTCCGGCACGACGTCGATCTCGCCCTTCTCCAGGGAGGGTTCGTACAGCTCACGGTTCTTCACGGTGGTGATGGACACGGAGTATCCGGCGTCCCGCAGCGTCTGCGCGTACAGCTCGGCGAGGACCTTGGCCTCGGTGAACGCGGCCGCGCCGACCACCAGCGCGCCCTTCTTCCCCCCGCCGGGGAGCCCGGCGCTACCGGTCCCCTTGTCCTTGTCCTGCTCCAGGCTGTCACCGCCGCACGCGGCGAGCCCGACGGTCAGCGCCGCCGCACCCAGCACCGCGCCCGCGATACGCGAGACCCTGTTCACGAGATCACCCATCTCCAGTCAGCTTCCGATCGGTCTTTCACGTCGTCCGAGCAGGCGGTCCGCGCCCACGAGCAGGCCCTCCACCAGGAGGGCGAGCAGCGCCACGAGCACGGCGCCGGCCACGACCTGCGCGGTGTCGTACGTGGCGAAGCCGGCCGTGATGATCCGGCCGAGGCCTCCCTGGCCGACCATCGCCGCGATCGTCGCCGTGGCGACCACCTGCACCGCGGCCGAGCGCACCCCGGTCATCACCACCGGCCGGGCGAGCGGGAGTTCCACCCGCAGGAAGAGCTGACCGCCGGTCATCCCCATGCCCCGCGCGGCCCGCACCGCGGCCCGGTCCACCTCCCGCACCCCCACGTACGCGTTGGTGAGGAGCGGCGGTATCGCGAACAGCACGAGGGCCACCACGGTCGGCACGTATCCGGCGTTCCGCAGGGGGGACACCATGAACAGGGCCAGGACCGCGAAGACCGGGATGGCCCGCCCCACGTTCGACACGTTCACCGCGAGCGTCCCGCCCCGGCCGAGGTGGCCGAGCCACAGGCCCAGCGGCAGCGCGAGCGCCGCCGCGATCAGCAGCGCCGCCCCGCTCACGTACACGTGCTCGGCGAGCCGCCGCCCTATGCCCTCGTCGCCCGACCAGTGCGCGCCGGTGGTGAGCCAGCCCCAGGCCTCCGTCACGATGCCCATCTCACCCACCTCCCGGCGCGGTCCGTATCCGGGCCCACGGCGTCAACAGCCGCTGGAGGCCCAGGAGCAGCAGGTCGGCGGCGACGGCGAGGAGCACGCACAGCACCGAGGCGGCGAGCATCTGCGCCTTGAAGAAGGTGGGCAGGGCGTCCTCGATGAGATTGCCGAGGCCGCCGCGGCCCACCACCGAACCGACCGTCGTCAGCGCGATCGTGGACACCGTCGCCATCCGTATCCCCGCCATCAGCACCGGCAGCGCGAGCGGCAGTTCGACCTGGCAGAGCAGCCGCAGCGAGCCGTACCCCATGCCACGGGCGGCCTCCCGGGTCTCGGCGGGCACCGCCGCGAGACCCGCCAGCGTGTTCCGCACGAGGATCGTCAGCGCGTACAGCACGAGGCCGGTCACCACGAGCGCCGCCGACAGTCCGAAGAAGGGCAGCAGAAGGGAGAACATGGCGAGCGACGGCACCGTGTAGAGCAGGGTGGTGAGACCGAGGACCGGCCCCGCGAACCGTGGCCGCGCCCGGACGAGCAGCGCGAGCGGCACCGCCACGACCAGCGCGATCAGCACGGACACGACCGTGATCCCCACGTGCTGGAGGGTGGCGTCCGTCAACTCCCCGGCGCGCGTGCGCAGATACTCCCCGCAGATCCAGTCGTTCGTGACCAGACAGTTCGGCGCGCTCATCCGTCCCTCCCCCCGGTCGTCGACTTCCCGAACGCATGTATGACGACCCTAACCCCCGCCACCGACAATCCCGGATACCCACCACAAGGCGGCAACACGCCCTTCACACACCCCCGGCGTCCAGGGGCCAGAATGGGGAACCATGATCCGGTTCGAGCACGTGACCAAGCGGTACGCGGACGGCACCACCGCCGTGGACGACCTCTCCTTCGAGGTCGCCGAGGGCGAACTCGTCACCCTGGTGGGGCCCTCCGGCTGCGGCAAGACGACCACGATGATGATGGTGAACCGGCTCGTCGAGCCGACCTCCGGCCGCGTCCTCGTCGACGGCCGGGACGTCGCCGACGTCGACCCCGTCGCCCTGCGCCGCAAGATCGGCTACGTCATCCAGCAGGTCGGCCTCTTCCCCCACCGCACGGTCCTCGACAACACCGCGACCGTCCCCGCCCTCCTCGGCTGGAAGAAGGCCGCCGCACGCGCGCGTGCCGCCGAACTCCTCGACCTGGTCGGCCTCGACCCGGCCGTGTACGGCTCCCGCTACCCCGCCCAGCTCTCCGGCGGTCAGCGCCAGCGCGTCGGCGTCGCCCGCGCCCTCGCCGCCGATCCGCCCGTCCTCCTCATGGACGAGCCCTTCGGCGCCGTCGACCCCGTCGTCCGCGAGCGCCTCCAGAACGAGTTCCTCGCGCTCCAGGCCACCGTCCGCAAGACCGTCCTGCTCGTCACCCACGACATCGAGGAAGCCGTCCGCATGGGCGACCGGATGGCCGTCTACGGGCAGGGCCGCATCGAACAGTTCGACACACCCGCCACCGTCCTCGGCTCCCCCGCCACGCCGTACGTCGCGGACTTCGTCGGCAGCGACCGCGGCCTCAAGCGGCTCGCCGTCACCCCCGTGACCGAGGCCGACCTCGAACCCGTACCGCACGCGGGCCACGCCCTCCCGCAGGAGCCCGGCAGCCCGGACGGCGCCGCCCCCGAGAAGCCCGGCAGCCCGGACGGCGCCCCCGCGCCCGTACCCCTCGGGACCTCCCTCAAGGACGCCCTCGCCGTACTCCTCCAGCACGACACCGGCCGGCTCACCGTCACCGGGACCGACGGGCGCCCGCTCGGCGTCCTGACCCCGGCGGGCGTCCACCGGGCCCTGCGACGCGCCACCGCCGAGTAGACGTCACGTCGCGCTGAGCCTGGCGCCCATCCAGACCATCGCCGGCGGGATCTCCCGGTTCCACGTGTTGAAGTTGTGGCCACCGCTCTCCAACGTGATCGAGGAGACACGCGCCGCACCCTTCGCCTTCCCGATGAAGTCCAGCGTCGCCTTGCGGTTGCCCTCGCCCCGCTCCGACGTCGTCACCAGGAACGACGACTTCCCCCGCGGCAGACGCTCCAGGCTCCGCAGCAGGTCGGCCCGCTCGCGCAGCCGGTCGTCCCCGTGGAAGAGGTCACCCGTCGTCACGTCCTCCGCCGCCCGGTAGTACGCGGAGAACCCGGCCCCCGCCGCGAACCGGTCCGGGTGGTGCAGGGCGACCTTCAGCGCGCAGTAACCGCCCGTGGAGATCCCCATGAACCCCCAGTTCCGCGGCTTCGTCCCCACCCGGTACGTCTCCGACACCGCCTTCGGCAGGTCCTCGGCGAAGAAGGTCTCCGTCTGCGGACCCCCGGGCACGTCCACACACTCGGTGTCCCGGGGCGGCGCCACCGTCGGGCGCAGCATCACCAGGATCATCGGCTGCATCCGGCCCTCCTTCGCCTGGAGATACGCCGTCCTCGGGAACTTCAGCCCCTTGATGAGGTTCTCCGCCGTCCCCGGATACCCCGTGAGCACCACCGACGCCGGGAACGTGCGCTTCGCGTACCGCTCCTGGAAGTACTCCGGCGGCAGGTACACATAGGCCGGCGAGACGATCCCCGACCGCTCCCCCGCCACGACGACCTTCTGTATCTGCCCGCCGACCGCGGGACGCTTGCCGCCCGGCACGTCGACCGCCCGCGTCCCCACCACCCGCAGGTCCTTCGAACCGGCCGCGTGGTCGACGACCACCCCCATCTCCTGCTCCTGACCGAACAGATCGGCCCACGAGCCGTAGAAGAGGAACGACCGGTTCGCCGCCAGACCCACCGCCGCGAACAACGCCAACTGCGTCGCGAGCAGCAGCCCCACCCGCCCCACGTACGCCCGCCAGCCCCGGCGGGCGAGCCGCGGCCACAGCCAGACCGTGGCGAAGAACAACGCCACGGCCAGCGCGACCGCCACCACGAGGACTTTGTTGCTGGTGAGACCCATGGGACGACCGAGCCTTCTTTCCGAGAATTTCCTGTGAACGAATGAACCCGACTCCGCACGGCTCCGTCCTAGAAGGCGCACCAGCCGGAACGGCCCGCCGAACGCGCCGCGGGGCCCGACCGGAGTCAAAGACCCCTCGCTGGACCACGGGAAGTACGGGAAGCCATGTCTGACACGCTAGATGGGGACAAATCAGGAATGGTTCCGGTTCGGGTACGCCGGATTCTCCGCGGCCCCCGACCCGAGAAGGTCCCCGCACTCGTCGGCACGGCCTGCACCCTCATCGGCCTCATCGACATCGCCGCCGGCGTCTTCCCCCGCTTCCGCGCCAGCCGCATGCACGCCATCGCGGAAGTCCTCCCCGGCACCCTCGGCCCCCTCTCCGCCGCCCTCTCCCTCAGCGCAGGCGTCCTCCTCCTGCTCCTCGCCCACGGCCTCAAGCGCCACAAGCGCCGCGCCTGGCGCGCCGCCGTCGTCCTCCTCCCCCTCGGCGCCGCCGCCCAGTTCGTCTGGCGCCACTCCGTCCTCGGCGCCCTCCTCTCCCTCGTACTCCTCGCCCTCCTCCTGCGCCACCGAGCCGAATTCGCCGCCCTCCCCGACCCCCGCAGCCGCTGGCGCGCACTCGCCAACTTCGTCCTCATGGGCGGCGGATCCATCGCCCTCGGCCTCGTCATCGTCAGCGCCCACCCCCGCCGCGTCCTCGGCAGCCCCAGCCTCACCGACCGCCTCGAACACGTCCTCTACGGACTCTTCGGCGTCGAAGGCCCCGTCGGCTACAGCAACGGCGTGGACTGGACCGTCGGCTACTCCCTCGGCGCCCTCGGCATGCTCACCGCCCTCACCACCATCTACCTCGCCTTCCGCCCCGAGCACCCCGCCGCCCGCCTCACCGACGACGACGAACTCCGGCTCCGCGCCCTCCTCGCCCAGCACGGCGGCCGCGACTCCCTCGGCCACTTCGCCCTCCGCCGCGACAAGGGCGTCGTCTTCTCCCCCAGCGGAAAAGCCGCCGTCTGCTACCGCGTCGTCTCCGGCGTCATGCTCGCCAGCGGCGACCCCATCGGCGACGTCGAAGCCTGGCCCGGCGCCATCGAACGCTTCATGGACGAGGCCAAAGCCCACTCCTGGACCCCCGCCGTCATGGGCTGCTCCGAGACCGGCGGCCAGGTCTGGACCCGCGAAACCGGCCTCGACGCCCTCGAACTCGGCGACGAGGCCGTCGTCGACGTCCCGGACTTCTCCCTCTCCGGACGCGCCATGCGCAACGTCCGCCAGATGGTCAAACGCATCGAACGCAACGGCTACACCACCCAGGTCCGCCGCGTCCGCGACCTCGACGACGCCGAACTCGCACGCGTCCGCCGCGCCGCCGCCGACTGGCGCGGCACCGACACCGAGCGCGGCTTCTCCATGGCCCTCGGCCGCATCGGCGCCCCAGGCGACGGCGACGCCGTCATAGCCACCGCCCACAAACACGACCCCGACGGCGACCCCGCCGACTCCCCCTACGGCGACCTCAAGGCGATCATCCACTTCGTCCCCTGGGGCACCGACGGCATGTCCCTCGAACTCATGCGCCGCGACCGCTCCGCCGACCCCGGCATGAACGAGCTCCTCATCGTCGCCGCCCTCCAGGCCTCCCCCGCCCTCGGCATCACCCGCGTCTCCCTCAACTTCGCCATGTTCCGCTCCGCCCTCGCCCGCGGCGAGAAGATCGGCGCGGGACCCGTCCTACGGGTCTGGCGCGGACTCCTCGTCTTCCTCTCCCGCTGGTTCCAGATCGAGTCCCTCTACAAGTTCAACGCCAAGTTCCGGCCACGCTGGGAACCCCGCTTCGTCGTCTACCGCACCAGCCGCGACCTCCCCCGCATCGGCTTCGCCGCCATGCAGGCCGAAGGCTTCGTGAACCTCCCCCGGCCCCGCCCCTTCACCCGACGGCGCCCCGCCCCGGCCCCCCGGCCCTGCGCCCACATCGTCCCCGTATCCGCCGAACGCGAGATCCGCGCGGCCTGATCTCGCCCCCGGGCCCTACGCTGGACACATGAGTACGACGATCGACCGGGGCACCGCCCGGGGCCTGCCGGAGTGGGACCGCTGCGCGGTCATGGGCGTGGTCAACGTGACGCCCGACTCCTTCTCCGACGGCGGCCGCTGGTTCGACACCACGGCCGCCGTCAAACACGGCCTCGACCTCGTCTCCGAGGGCGCCGACCTCATCGACGTCGGCGGCGAGTCCACCCGCCCCGGCGCCACCCGCGTCGACGAGGACGAAGAGCTCCGCCGCGTCGTCCCCGTCGTCCGCGGCCTCGCCGCCGAAGGCGTCACCGTCTCCGTCGACACCATGCGCGCAGGCGTCGCCGCCCGCGCCGTCGACGCCGGCGCCGTCCTCGTCAACGACGTCAGCGGCGGCCTCGCCGACCCCGGGATGATCCCCGCCGTCGCCGCCGCCGAAGTCCCCTTCGTCGTCATGCACTGGCGCGGATTCAGCCAGAACATGAACAGCCTCGCCGTCTACGACGACGTCGTCACCGAAGTCGTCGGCGAACTCCGCACCCGCCTGGAAGCCGTCGTCGACGGCGGGATCGACCCCGAACGCATCGTCGTCGACCCCGGCCTCGGCTTCGCCAAGCTCGCCCCCCACGACCTCGCCCTCGTCGCCCACCTCCCCGAACTCCGCGCCCTCGGCCGCCCCCTCCTCGTCGCCGCCTCCCGCAAACGCTTCCTCGGCCACGTCCTCGCCCGCGAAGGCGCCGGACCACCGCCCGCACGCGAACGCGACGCCGCCACCGCCGCCGTCTCCGCCCTCGCCGCCCACGCGGGCGCGTGGGCCGTCCGCGTCCACGAGGTCAGGGCCACCGCCGACGCCGTACGCGTCGCCCGGGCCGTCGAGGGAGCCGCATGAGCCCCGCGGACTGGGACGACGACGACACCGGACCCGCCGCGGAACCCCTGAACGGCCGCAGCGCCGACGCAGCAGCCGTGGAAGCCGCCAACACCGCCTTCTACGAAGCCATGGAGACCGGCGACTTCGAAGGCGTCGCCGACCACTGGCTCGACGACGGCGCCACCCCCATCACCTGCGTCCACCCCGGCTGGCCCGTCCTCACCGGCCGCGGCGAGGTCCTCCGCTCGTACGCGCTGATCATGGCGAACACCGAGTACATCCAGTTCTTCCTCACCGACCTCAAGATCTCCCTCGCCGGCAGCACCGCCGTCGTCACCTGCACCGAGAACATCCTCAGCGGCGGCCCCGCCGAGGACGGCGCCGCCCTCGGCCCCCTCGTCGGCCAGCTCGTCGTCGCCACCAACGTGTTCCGCCACACACCCGACGGCTGGAAGATCTGGTCCCACCACGCCTCCCCCGTCCTCACCGAGACCGAGGGAACCGAGGACGACGAGCCCGGCACGGACGGCACCGAACCACCCTCCTGAGCCACCCCCGGCCCCCCACGGGCAAGCGCTGTCGGTCCCCGCAGGTAGATTCGACACTGGACACCCGGCCGTCCGCACCCGGCTGCGTGACCACCCGAACTACGACAGCAGGAGTGATTCGCGTGGATCGTGTCGCGCTGCGCGGCCTCAAGGCCCGGGGCCACCACGGCGTCTTCCCCAAGGAGCGCGAGGAGGGCCAGACCTTCATCGTGGACCTGGTCCTCGGCCTGGACACCCGCCCGGCGGCCGCCGACGACGACCTGACGAAGACCGTGCACTACGGAATCGTCGCCGAAGAGGTCGTCGACGTCGTCCAGGGCGAGCCCGTCGACCTCATCGAAACCCTCGCCGAACGGATCGCGCAGCGATGCCTCGGCCACGACGGGGTACAGGAGGTGGAAGTCGTCGTCCACAAGCCGGACGCACCCATCACCGTGCCCTTCGACGACGTGACCGTCACGATCACCCGGAGCCGACGATGAAGCCGACGCAGAGCGACCCCACCGTGCAGCCCGTACCGGCCGCCGTCGTCGAGACCGTCGACGCCGCCGACGTCACCCTGTCGAACCCCCGCTGGGCCGTCGTCGCCCTCGGCGCCAACCTCGGCAACCGCCTGGAGACCCTCCAGGGCGCCGTGGACGCCCTCGCGGACACCCCCGGCCTCCGGGTCAAGGCCGTCTCCCCCGTCTACGAGACCGAGCCCTGGGGCGTCGACCCCGACACCCAGCCCTCGTACCTCAACGCCGTCGCGCTCGTGAAGACGACCCTGCCGCCCTCCTCCCTCCTGGAGCGGGCCCACGCCGTCGAGGAGGCCTTCCACCGCGTCCGCGAGGAGCGCTGGGGCGCCCGCACCATCGACGTCGACATCGTCGCCTACGCCGACGTCGTCTCCGAGGACCCCGTCCTCACCCTCCCGCACCCCCGCGCCCACCAGCGCGCCTTCGTCCTCGCCCCCTGGCACGACGTCGACCCCGAGGCCCAGATCTCCGGCCACGGCACCGTCGCCGCGCTCCTCGCCGCCGTCGGCAGCGAAGGCGTCACCCGCCGCGCCGACCTGGAACTCCGTCTGCCCGAGTAGTCGTTACGCTTCGTGGCAGACCGCCCACGACCACGACCGACGACCACGTGAAGGACACCCGGTGAAACAACTGCGGCTGAAGGTGCTCGCCGGACTCTTCGTCGTCGCCGGCATCATCTCCTGGGGCGCGGCCCGCCTCTGGGACTCGGTCGGCACCCTCCCCAGCGTGCCGATCGCCGCGCCCATCGTCCTCGCCGCGATCGCGGCCGTCCTCACGGCGACCGCCCTCTCGATCCGCAGCCGCCTCAGGGCCCAGCGCGACCGCCGCCCGGGCGCCAAGGGCGTCGAACCCCTGATGGCGGCCCGCGCGGTGGTCTTCGGCCAGGCGAGCGCCCTGGTCGCCGCCCTCGTCGCCGGCATGTACGGCGGCGTCGGCGTCTTCCTCCTCGCCTCCCTCGACGTCCCGGCCCGCCGCGACCAGGCCCTCTACGCGGCCTTCTCGGTCCTGGCCGGCATCGGCGTCATCGCGGCCGCCCTCTTCCTGGAGCGGGTCTGCCGCCTCCCGGAGGACGACGACGAAAGCCGCGCCCCGGCCGCGTAGCCCGCCCTACCAGGGCTCCCGCACGAGGTGCCCGTTGACCAGGAACGTCGGGTACGGGGCCAGCCGGTAGCCGTAGAAGGTGAAGGGCTTGGCGCCGAGAGCGGGCCGGGGACGGACTTCCTGGACCTCGATCCAGGAGGACTCGGGCGGGTCGATGGGGTGGTGCTCGGGGGCGAAGGTGCCCCGGCTCTCCCAGCGGTCGGAGACACACAGCTGGGAGGCTGTTCCTCGCTTCGACGGCGTGAAGCGTGCCCCGATGACGGGAGCAAGATCGGCCAGGAATCCCACATTCGCGCTCACGATCATCCGCGCCGGCCAGCGCTTGATACGACAGCCGTCGCCTTCGATGTATCCGTCGAGGAAGCCGCGGAACGTGTCGAGGTCGCGCAGGACCACCCGCGGGAATCGCTGCCGCATGTGGTGGGCGTCTCCGCCGACGTAGTGACGCAGGGCATCCGCGAGGTACGAGGAGACGACCCGTACGCGGAAACCAGGCAGGTCCCGCTTCAGATAGCCAGACGGCCGAGTCACCGCCTCCAGGCGGGCAGACAGACCGGTGCATGCCGTCAGCGCGGCAGCGTATCGGGACGCGAAAGTCTCCTCGTTGACCACCAGCGACACGTAGTTCTTCCCCACCGTGCCGTCGGCGCAAGTGGCGCCGACGAAGTAGCCGAACTCGTACCCCGGCCGGATGGTCAATCGCTCCCGGCACAGCTTCCGCGCATGCGTCCAGGCGATCGTCGTCCCCGCCGCGTCCCCCGCGTGGGTCCAGCCGTCCGGTGTGTCCAGCAGCAGATCAGGGCTGACGGTGAAGGTCATACGGTCCGTGACCACGTCGACAGCGGCACGTGCTTTCACCGCCGTCACGCCCACGACCGTGGTCTGTACCGTCCGGTCTCCGTCCAGCGTCCACATCGCGCTGCCAGGCGTTACGTTCTTCGCCTGCACGCAGCCGTCCACCAGGTTCACCAGCATCTTGCTGGTCGGCCCGTACCCCATACCGATCCCCCTTGATCAGTGATCAACTCCATTGATCGGGGACGGTATGGAGCAAGGCGGACAGCCCGCTACTAACGGGCCAATATCAGGGACATGGCCTCGGCGCGGGTAGTAGCGTCGCGAAGTTGACCACGTACTGCCGAGGTGGTCGTCTTCGCACCCGGCTTTCGGATACCGCGTAGCGACATGCACATGTGCTCCGCCTCGATGACGACGATCGCGCCGCGCGCCTCAAGGATCTTCATCAGCGAATCGGCGACCTGCGTCGTCAGGCGCTCCTGGACCTGCGGGCGCCGCGCGAAGACGTCGACGAGCCGCGCCAGCTTCGAGAGCCCGGTGATCTTGCCGCTTTCCGCCGGAATGTAGCCGACGTGGGCCACACCGTGGAACGGCAGCAAATGATGTTCACAGAAGCTAACGAGTTCAATGTCCTTAACGAGGACCATTTCATCGTGGCCCAGGTCAAAAGTCGTGGTCAGGACATCCTCGGGTTCCTGCCGCATCCCTGACAGAAGCTCCCTGTATGCACGTGCAACGCGTGCAGGAGTCTGCTGCAAACCCTCGCGGTCCGGGTCCTCGCCGACCGCGATGAGGAGCTCCCGTACGGCGTTCTCGGCGCGCTTCTCGTCGAAGTCGCCGATCCTGCCCTCGCCGTCCAGCGTCACCGGGTCGGTCATCCTGTGCCTCGTTCCGTCTGACTGTGTAAGCGCGAAAGAGCCGCGCCCCCACAGGCTAGAACCTGTGGGGGCGCGGCATCCATTCCGGGGTGGGGACCTCAGTCCTCCGGAGTGTCCACCGGGGCGATCTCGATGCCCTTCGTGGTGTCGACCGCGGGGGTCGCCGTGCCGTTCGCCGTGTTCGTCAGTGCGAGCTCCTTGGGGGAGAGCACCGGCGGACGCGTGGAGGGCGTGCGGCGGGAGGAGCCGGTCCAGGCCGGGCGGGCCGGGCGCTTGACGATGGTGGAGAAGATCTCGGCGATCTCCTCCTTGCCCAGCGTCTCCTTCTCCAGGAGGGCGAGGACCAGGTTGTCGAGGACGTCGCGGTTCTCGACGAGGATCTCCCAGGCCTCGTTGTGCGCGGTCTCGATGAGCTTCTTGACCTCTTCGTCGACCAGCGCCGCGACCTCTTCCGAGTAGTCGCGCTGGTGCGCCATCTCACGGCCGAGGAACGGCTCGGTGTTGTCGCCGCCGAACTTGATGGCGCCGAGACGCTCGGTCATGCCGTACTGCGTGACCATCGCGCGGGCCGTGGCGGTGGCCTTCTCGATGTCATTCGCCGCGCCCGTGGTCGGGTCGTGGAAGACGAGCTCCTCGGCCGCGCGGCCGCCCAGCATGTAGGCCAGCTGGTCGAGCATCTCGTTGCGGGTGGTGGAGTACTTGTCCTCGTCCGGCAGGACCATCGTGTAGCCCAGGGCGCGGCCGCGGGACAGGATGGTGATCTTGTGGACGGGGTCCGAGTTCGGGGAGGCCGCCGCGACCAGGGCGTGTCCGCCCTCGTGGTACGCGGTGATCTTCTTCTCCTTGTCCGACATGATCCGGGTCCGCTTCTGCGGTCCCGCGACCACGCGGTCGATCGCCTCGTCCAGAGCGTGGTTGTCGATCAGCTTCTGGTCGCTGCGGGCGGTGAGGAGCGCCGCCTCGTTGAGGACGTTGGAGAGGTCCGCGCCGGTGAAGCCGGGGGTGCGTCGGGCGACGGCGCCGAGGTCGACGTCCGGGGCGACCGGCTTGCCCTTCTGGTGGACCTTGAGGATCTCCAGGCGGCCCTGCATGTCCGGGCGGTCGACGGCGATCTGCCGGTCGAAGCGGCCGGGGCGGAGCAGTGCCGGGTCGAGGATGTCGGGGCGGTTGGTCGCCGCGATGAGGATGACGCCGCCCTTGACGTCGAAGCCGTCCATCTCGACGAGCAGCTGGTTGAGGGTCTGCTCGCGCTCGTCGTGGCCGCCGCCGAGGCCGGCGCCGCGGTGGCGTCCGACGGCGTCGATCTCGTCGACGAAGACGATGGCGGGCGCGTTGGCCTTGGCCTGCTCGAACAGGTCGCGGACCCGGGAGGCGCCGACGCCGACGAACATCTCGACGAAGTCGGAGCCGGAGATCGAGTAGAACGGCACGCCGGCCTCGCCGGCGACGGCGCGCGCGAGGAGCGTCTTGCCGGTGCCGGGCGGGCCGTAGAGCAGGACGCCCTTGGGGATCTTGGCGCCGACGGCCTGGAACTTGGCGGGTTCCTGGAGGAATTCCTTGATCTCGTGGAGTTCCTCGACGGCCTCGTCCGAGCCGGCGACGTCGGCGAAGGTGGTCTTCGGCGTGTCCTTGGTGATGAGCTTGGCCTTGGACTTGCCGAACTGCATGACGCGGGAGCCGCCGCCCTGCATCTGGTTCATCAGGAAGAGGAAGACGACCACGATGAGGACGAAGGGGAGGAGGGAGAGCAGGATCGAGACGAAGGGCGACTGCTTCGTCGGGGAGACGGTGTAGCCCTTCTCGATCTGCCCGGCCTCGAACTTCTCCTGCAGCTTGTCGGCGAGGTCGACGCCCTGGCTGCCGATGTAGCTCGCCTGGACCTTGCTGCTCTTGTCGATCTTCTGGCCGTCGATGAGCTCGATCTTGACGATCTGCTCGTCGCCGGTGGTGATCTTTGCCTGCTTGACCTGGTTCTTGTCGATCGCCTGGACGACCTTGCCGGTGTCCACCGTCTTGTAGCCCTCGGACGAGCCGACGACCTGCATCAGCACGACCACGGCGAGGACGGCCAGCACGATCCACATGACCGGCCCACGGAAGTATCGCTTCACGTCCATCCATACGGAGCGAGAACGCTCCGTCCCTCCTGCCCGTAGGAAAATGCTGCTGTGAGTGCTGCTATGTGAAAAAGCTGTTCTTCGGACGGTACCTCAGCATCGTCGCCCGCGACCGCCTTCCCGTGGTTCAACGGAGGGAAGGCGGTCGGGGTTCCCCGTACGGCCGGAGGTTCAGCCGCCGTAGACGTGCGGGGCGAGCGTGCCGACGAACGGAAGGTTCCGGTACTTCTCGGCGTAGTCGAGGCCGTAGCCGACGACGAACTCGTTGGGGATGTCGAAGCCGATCCACTTGACGTCGATCGCGACCTTGGCGGCCTCGGGCTTGCGCAGGAGCGTGCACACCTCGAGGGAGGCGGGCTCGCGCGAGCCGAGGTTCGAAAGGAGCCAGGACAGGGTCAGGCCGGAGTCGATGATGTCCTCGACGATCAGGACGTGCTTGCCCTTGATGTCGGTGTCGAGGTCCTTGAGGATCCGGACGACGCCCGAGGACTGGGTGCCGGCGCCGTAGGAGGAGACGGCCATCCAGTCCATGGTGACGGGGGTGGAAAGGGCGCGAGCCAGATCCGCCATCACCATCACGGCGCCCTTGAGGACTCCGACGATGAGCAGGTCCTTGCCCGCGTATTCCGCGTCGATCTTCGCGGCCAGCTCTGCCAGCTTGGCGTCGATCTCTTCCTTGGTGATGAGCACCGACTTGAGGTCGGTGCCCATGTCCTTCTCGTTCACCCGGGTCACTTTCGTTGCAGCGTGCGTCAACCTTGCCGGATGACCAGTCTGCCACCCTGGCGGCGGGCTTCGACGCGGCCGGGCAGGTTGATGGCGCCCTGGCCCCGCCAGCCGGTGATGAGCCGGTCGACTTCTTCGATGTGCCGGGCGAAGAGGGAGCCGGCGGGTGCGCCCTCGGCGATGACGGCGCGGCGCAGGACGCGGCGGCGTACGGCGGGGGGCAGTCCGTGGAGCTTGGCGCATTCGAGGGCGCCCGCCTCGTCGCGTACGGCGGTCTCGGCGTCGGCGGCCCAGGTGTCGAGGGCGTCGGCGTCGTCGCGGGAGAGCTGGGCCGTCCGGGCGAGGGCTTCGACGACGCCTTTGCCGAGGGCCTTCTCGAGGGCGGGGAGGCCTTCGTGGCGGAGCCGGGAGCGGGTGTAGGCGGGGTCGGTGTTGTGGGGGTCGTCCCAGACGGCGAGTTCTTGTGCGACGCAGGCCTTGCGGACGGTCTGGCGGTCGAGCTGGAGGAAGGGGCGCCGGTAGCGGCCGGCGGCGCCGGAGATGGCGGCCATGCCGGAGAGCGAGCGGATGCCGGAGCCGCGGGCGAGTCCGAGCAGCACGGTCTCGGCCTGGTCGTCGCGGGTGTGGCCGAGGAGGATCGCGGCGGCTCCGTGGCGCTCGGCGGCGGCGTCGAGGGCCGCGTAGCGGGCGTCGCGTGCGGCGGCTTCGGGTCCTCCTTCGCGGCCGACGGTGACGGCGACGGCCTCGGCGGGGGTGAGGCCGAGGGCGGTCATGCGGTCGACGACCTCGTCGGCGCGGGTGTCGGAGCCGTGCTGGAGTCCGTGGTCGACGGTGATGCCGCCGGCGCGCACGGGCAGTTTGCGGGCCTCGAAGGCGAGGGCGGAGGCGAGCGCCATGGAGTCGGCGCCTCCGGAGCAGGCGACGAGCACGAGCGGGGCTTGTGCGTCGCGTGCGGGGGCGGGGTCGGTCTGGTGCTCGGTGAGGACGTCGTGGAGTACGCGGCGGACCGCCAGGCGTATCGCCGCGACCGCAGGATGGGGACCCATGTCCGGTGCCCTTCGTGATGGGGTGGGGTGCCTCGGTCGGAGTCTTAACGGTCGGAAAGGGGGGTTCGGTCACTCAGAGTGCGTCGATGGTGACAGAAACCCGGCCGTTACCCGAGCATTGCACGCCTCACCCCATGCCCAGGGTCCCTCGGATGGGTGATTGGTGAGGTGTTCTGACGTGTTCCTGTGCCGTCTGCCGCACCTGTCTCAGGAGTCTGCCCTACGGTGCACCCTCGCGATCCAGTCGGCGGGGGCGGCGATCTCGGACTTGGTGGGGAGCGTGTTGGGGGAGGTCCAGACGCGGTTGAAGCCGTCCATGCCGACCTCGTCGACGACGGCCCGTACGAAGCGTTCGCCGTCGCGGTACTGGCGGAGTTTGGCGTCGAGGCCGAGGAGCTTGCGCAGGGCGAGGTCGAGGCGGGAGGCGCCGCGGGCGCGTCGTGCCTGGAACTTCTCGCGGATCTCGGCGACGGAGGGCACGACCTGGGGGCCGACGCCGTCCATGACGTAGTCGGCGTGGCCTTCGAGGAGGGACATGACGGCGGTGAGGCGGCCGAGGATCTCGCGCTGTTCGGGGGTCTGGACGAGTTCGACGAAGGAGGGGGAGGGTTCGCCCTCCTCTCCTTCGGGGCGGCCGCCGGCGAGGGTCTGGACGGCTTCGCGGAGGCGTTCGACGACGGTGCCGGGGTCGACGTCGGTGGCGGAGAGAAACGACTGGATCTCGCCCTGGAGGTGGTCGCGGAGCCAGGGGACGCCGGTGAACTGGGTGCGGTGGGTCTCCTCGTGGAGGCAGACCCAGAGGCGGAAGTCGTGCGGGTCGACTTCGAGTTCGCGTTCGACGTGGACGATGTTGGGCGCGACGAGGAGGAGGCGTCCGCCGCCGTTCGCGCCGGTGGGGAGGTCGCGGCCGGCGGGGGCGAAGGTCTCGTACTGGCCGAGGATGCGGGAGGCGAGGAACGACAGGAGCATGCCGAGTTCGACGCCGGTGACCTTGCCGCCGACGGCGCCGAGGACGGCGCTGCCGGGGGTGGCGGAGCGGCGCTCCTGCATCTTGCCGAGGAGCGGGGTGAGGAGTTCGCGGAAGCCGGCGACGTTGGCCTTGATCCAGCCGGCCCGGTCGACGACGAGGACGGGGGTGTCCTGGGGTTCGTGGCCCTCGGGGATCATCCGGGTGTAGGCGCGGACGTGTTCCTCGGAGGCTTTGGCGTGCCTGCGGAGTTCGGCGACGACCTCGCGGGCCTCGTCGCGGCTGACTTCGGGTCCGGGCCGCACGAGGCGGGTCGCGGTCGCGACCGCGAGGTTCCAGTCGACCATCCCGGATGTGCCTGCGCCACCGATGCTCGTCATGCGTCAACCGTACGGTCTCGGCGCCTGTTCGGTGAGGGTTCGGGGCGGGTCGGGGTGGGCCGGGGTGTGGGGCGGGGGTGGTCCGGCGGGTGGTCAGCGCTGTCCGGCGAGGGCGGCGGAGAGCCGGTCGAGGGCGGGCTGGGCCTCGTACGGGGAGAGGGTGCTGCCGGCGAGGAACGCGAAGGCGAGGAGGCGTCCGTCGGGGGTGACGACGGTCCCGGCGAGGGTGTTGACGCCGGTGAGGGTGCCGGTCTTGGCGCGGACGAGTCCGGCGCCGGCGGTGGCGGGGGCGGTGTCGAAGCGGTCGGCGAGGGTGCCGGTGAAGGCGCCGACGGGGAGTCCGGTGAGGAGGGGGCGCAGGGCGGGGTGCGCGGGGTCGGCCGCTCGGGTGAGGAGGGCGGTGAGGAGGGCGGCGGAGGCGCGGTCGCGGCGGTCGAGTCCGCTGCCGTCGGCGAAGCGGGCTCCGGTGACGGGGAGGCCGAGGCGGGTGAGTTCGTCGTGTACGGCGCGGGCGGCGCCGTCGAAGCTCGCGGGCTGCTTGCGGGCGAGGGCGGTCTGCCGGGCGAGGGCTTCGGCGAGGTCGTTGTCGCTGTGGGTGAGGGTGCGCTCGACGAGGTCGGCGAGGGGGGCGGAGTACGTACGGGCGAGGGGGGTGGTCTTGGGGGTGCGGCCGGGGGTCGGGTCGCCGGTGACCTGGGTGCCGGCCTGGGTGAGGAAGTCGGCGAAGGTGCGTGCGGTGTCGCCCGCCGGGTCGGCGGTGCGGGGGGCGGGGCCGCTGTCGCTGTCGTCGAGGCGTCCGGCGCGGGTCATGAGGGCGACGACGGGGGCGAGGTTCTCGTTGGGGCCGATGGGGTGGAGCGTGGGGCCCGGGTAGAGGCTCGTGTCGTAGGTGAGGCGTACGGAGGTGCGGCCGCGTGCGGTGAGGGCGCGGGCGGTGTCGGTGGCGAGGGCCTTCAGGCGGGCCGGGTCGAGGGTGGGGTCGCCGCCGCCGGTGAGGGTGACGGTGGTGCCGTCGGGGGTGGCGGTGACGGTGGTGGGGATGCGGTGGTCGGGGCCGAGGGCGGAGAGCGCGGCGGCGGCGGTGGCGATCTTGACGGTGGAGGCGGGGGTCATGGGGGTGCGGGCGCCTTCGCCGTACAGCTGTCTGCCGGTGGCGGTGTCGACGACGGAGGCGGTGCGGAGGGGGCCGAGGCCGGGGTCGGCGAGGAGCGGTACGAGGACGGCGGCGAGGTCCTCCGTGGGGCGCCCGGCGGGGGCGGGGGCGTGGAGGGCGGGGAGGACGCCGGGGGCGCTGGGGGCGGGGGCGGGGCGCCGGGGTGCGGCGGGGGNGGGGGCGGGCGGCGGGGCGTGATGTGCGCCACCCGTCGCCGGGGCGGCGGCGCGGGCCCGCTCGGCCGTACGCTGACCGGAGTCCCACGGGCCGGCCGCGGTCACCGCCACGGCGGCCAGGGCCAGTCCGAGGGCGGCGGAGCCCGCCGTGAGCTGCCACATCCTCGGCTCGGGCATTGCTGACCAGCCCCTTTCGCGATCACACACATGCGTGAGGGACACTTAATCACCGCGCGTCGTCGCGAGCATTCACTTGTGTTGATTCAGGAGGAGCCACCCGTGGAGTTCGACGTTCTCATCGAGATCCCGAAGGGATCGCGGAACAAGTACGAGGTCGACCACGAGACGGGTCGCATCCGTCTGGACCGTCGCCTCTTCACGTCGACGGCCTACCCGACCGACTACGGCTACGTCGAGAACACCCTGGGTGAGGACGGCGACCCGCTGGACGCGCTCGTCATCCTCGACGAGCCCACGTTCCCGGGCTGCCTGATCAAGTGCCGCGCCATCGGCATGTTCCGTATGACGGACGAGGCGGGCGGCGACGACAAGCTGCTGTGCGTCCCGGCGACGGACCCGCGCATGGAGCACCTGCGGGACATCCACCACGTGGCCGAGTTCGACCGCCTGGAGATCCAGCACTTCTTCGAGGTCTACAAGGACCTGGAGCCGGGCAAGTCGGTCGAGGGCGCCGACTGGGTCGGTCGCGCCGAGGCCGAGGAAGAGATCGAGAAGTCGTACGCGCGCGCCAAGGAGCAGGGCGGCCACTGAGCCCCCGGTTCTGTCGATCGCGTGAAGGCGGTGCACCTGTGGGGTGCACCGCCTTTCGCGTGTCTGTCGCACACTCATACTGGAATGCACGGTTCCTGGAGAGAGAGCGAGGCGGGCAGAGTGGTGGCGGAGCCGAACGGCTCGAGGGGGAATCCGGACGACGCTCCGGAGGACCGTAAGCCGCAGTCGGACGAGGCGCGGAGCGCGTTCGTCCCGCCTGCGGGGGTGGAGCAGCCCACGCCGCCGGAGGAGGAGCATCCGACCTCCGAGTTCGCTCTTCCCGCCGGGTTCACCGCGGAGCCGCCGGCCGAGCAGGAGGGGTCGGCGTTCGCGACGCCGGCGACCTATTCGGCGAAGAGCTCGCCGCCCGCGTTCACCCCGGCGTACGGGGTGCCGTTGGTGCGGCTGTCGAAGGACGCGCCGTGGCAGGACCGGATGCGGACCATGCTGCGGCTGCCGGTGGGCGAGCGGCCGGTGCCGGAGGCGGCGCGCAAGGAGGACGAGGCCGGTCCCTCGGTGCCGCGTGTGCTCGACCTGACGCTGCGTATCGGGGAGCTGCTGCTCGCGGGCGGGGAGGGCGCGGAGGACGTCGAGGCGGCGATGTTCGCGATCTGCCGCTCGTACGGTCTGGACCGGGTCGAGCCGACGGTGACGTTCACGCTGTTGTCCGTCACGTACCAGCCGTCGCTCGTGGACGATCCGATCACGGCGAACCGGACGGTACGGCGTCGGGGGACGGACTACACGCGGCTCGCGGCGGTGTACACGCTGCTCGCCGATCTCAACGCGCGGGCGCACGAGGTGACGACGGAGGAGGCGTACCGGCGGCTCGCGGAGATCCGGCGGAACCGGCATCCGTATCCGGGGTGGGTCCTGACGTCGGCGGCGGGGGTGCTGGCGGGTGCGGCCTCGGTGCTGCTGGGCGGTGGTCTGACGGTCTTCCTGGTGGCCGCGCTGGGCGCGGTGCTCGGTGACCGGCTGGCGTGGCTGTGCGCGGGGCGTGGGCTGCCGGAGTTCTACCAGTTCCTGGTGGCGGCGATGCCGCCGGCGGCGATGGGTGTGCTGCTGACGATGCTGCACGCGGATCTGCGGCCGTCGGCGGTGATCACGGGTGGTCTGTTCGCGCTGATTCCGGGGCGGGCGCTCGTGGCGGCGGTGCAGGACGGTCTGACCGGTTTCTACATCACGGCCTCGGCGCGGCTCCTGGAGGTGGCGTACTTCTTCGTCGCGATCGTGGTGGGCGTGCTGTCGGTGCTGTACATCGCCGTGCAGTTCGACGCGCAGCTCAATCCCGAGGGGGCGCTGCAGGCGGAGGAGCGGCCGGTGGTCCAGATCCTGGCGTCGATGGTGCTGTGCGCGACCTTCGCGATCCTGTTGCAGCAGTCGCGGGCGACGGTGCTGTTCGCGACGCTGAACGGCGGGGTGGCGTGGGTGATCTACGCGTCGATCGCGGTGACGGCGGAGGGGTCGACGGTGATGGCGACGGCGGTGGCGGCGGGTCTGGTGGGGCTCTTCGGGCAGTTGATCGCCCGCTACGAGCACACCTCGTCGCTGCCGTACGTGACGGCGGCGATCGGGCCGCTGCTGCCCGGTTCGGCGACGTACTTCGGGGTGCTGGCGATCGCCCAGAACAATCTGGACCAGGGTTTCGCGTCGCTGGCGAAGGCGGCGGCGCTCGCTCTGGCGATCGCGATCGGGGTGAACCTGGGAGGCGAGCTGGCCCGTCTCTTCATGCAGGCCCCGGGCGCGGCGGCGGCGCGGCGCGCCGCGAAGCGCACCCGGGGGTTCTGACCTCGGTCGCGCCGGGGGTCAGCGCTTGGCGTGGCGGCCGCGGGGGTTCGGGGCGCCGGGGGCGTCGTGGTCGCTGCCGTCGGCCTGCGCCTTCTTGGACTGGGAGCGGGCGCGGAGGAACTCGATCACGATCGGGATCACGGAGATCAGGACGATCCCGACGAGGATCATCTCGATGTGCTTGTGCACGAAGTCGATCTTGCCGAGGGAGGCGCCGAGCAGGGTCACGCCGGCGCCCCACAGGACTCCGCCGATGATGTTGAACGTGATGAACGAGCGGTAGTTCATCCGGCTGACGCCCGCGATGATCGGCGTGAACGTCCGCACGATGGGGACGAAGCGGGCCAGGATGAGCGACTTCGGGCCGTGCTTCTCGAAGAACTCGTGGGCCTTCTCGACGTTCTCCTGCTTGAAGAGCCTGGAGTCGGGGCGCTTGAAGAGGGCGGGGCCCACCTTGCGGCCGAAGAGGTAGCCGACCTGGTCGCCGATGATCGCGGCGGCCACCACCAGGGTGCAGACCACCCACAGCGGCGAGTCGAGCTTTCCGGTGGTGACCAGGAGGCCCGTGGTGAAGAGCAGCGAGTCGCCGGGCAGGAAGAACCCGATGAGGAGTCCGGACTCGGCGAAGACGATGACGAGGACACCGATCAGACCAAAGGTCTGGATCAGATAGTCAGGGTCCAGCCAGCTCGGTCCGAGGGCAAGCGTGTTCACGGGTTCCGGGCTCCTGCGGTCGGTGGGGGCATGGGGGACGGCTGGCCCCAAGCTATCAACGCGGGGCGGACGCGACCGGTTCCACCCGGGGCCCACGGGATGCGGAGACGGGGCGCGGCCCTGAGGCTGGGGGGTCAGGAGGTGTATGCCGATGGGCATCGAGGAGTACGGAGGCGGTCAGGGACCGCACCCCGACGTGCTGGTCGTGACGACGAACGACGTGCCGGGCTTTGAAGTGCGGCAGGTGATCGGTGAGGTCTTCGGGCTCACCGTCCGGTCCCGCCATCTGGGCAGTCAGATCGGCGCGGGTCTGAAGTCGATGATCGGCGGGGAGCTGAGGGGTCTGACGAAGACCCTCGTGCAGACCCGCAACCAGGCGATGGAACGTCTGGTGGAGCAGGCGCAGTCGCGCGGGGCGAACGCCGTGCTGATGTTCCGCTTCGACGTGACGGAGGCGGCGGACGTGGGCACGGAGGTGTGCGCGTACGGCACGGCGGTGGTGATCGCGCCTCGGGCGTGAGGCCGGGGGCGTGTACCGCACGGGGGTGGTGATCGCGCCTGGGGCGTGAGGCCGGGTCGGAGTCCGGGCGGTGACCGCCGCCTGCGGGGTGGGCCTGTGCGGGGCGCCGGGGTGGGCCTGACCGGTGACCGCCCCCGGGCGCGTCCGTGGGGCCCGCGGGGATCGTGGTTCGCGCAGGCGTTCGGGTCCCGGCTTGGGGCGTTGTGCGGCTTTTGCTCACTTATGGTGGGGCGGTGGCTACCGATCGCGCTCAGCCTGCTCCGTCCGCCCCCTCCGGCGAGACCCCGCTGCGGGTCCTGCTGCCGCAGGTACTGCCCGCGGTCGTGGTCGGGGCGGCGGCGAGCCTGCTGTTCCTGGGGATCAGCGCCCTCGCGGAGCAACTCGAGGGCGTCCTCTGGGACGACCTGCCGGACGCCCTCGGCATCGGCGGCCACTCCTCCCTCTGGATCATCATCATGCTCACGGCGACCGGGATCGCCGTGGGCCTCGTCGTCTGGAAGGTGCCGGGGCACGCCGGTCCCGACCCCGCCTCCACCGGCCTGGGCGGGCCGCCCCTCGCCCCCGGGGTGGTCCCGGGGCTGCTGCTCGCGAGCACGCTCGCTCTCGCCGGCGGGGTCAGCCTCGGCCCCGAGAACCCGATCATCGCGACCAACATCGCCCTCGCCTACTGGCTCGGCCGCAAGGCCCTGCCCGCGGTGCCGGGCGCCGCCTGGGTCGCCCTCGCCGCGTCCGCCACGATCGGCGCCCTCTTCGGCACCCCCGTGGCCGCCGCCCTCGTCATCTCCGAGGCCCTGACCGGGCAGCCCGGCCGCGGCTCCCTGTGGGACCGGCTCTTCGCCCCGCTCGTCGCCGCCGGCACCGGCGCGATGACCACCCAGCTCCTCGCCGAGCCCAGCTTCGCCCTGGGCCTCCCGCCGCTCAACGACCCCGGCTGGGGAGACCTCCTCGCCTCCCTCGTGATCGCCTCCGCCGCGGCTGTCTTCGGCCTCGGCGCCTGCTCCCTCTTCCCCCATGTCCACGCCGCCTTCGGGCGGCTGCGCCACCCGATGCTGATGCTGCCCCTCGGCGGCCTCGTCCTCGGTCTCCTCGGCGCCCTCGGCGGGCCCCTGACCCTCTTCAAGGGCCTGGAGGAGACGAAGGAGCTCGCCTCCTCGATCGGCGGCTGGTCCTCCGGCGAACTGGCCAGGTTCGCCGTGGTCAAACTGCTCGCCCTCGTCGTCGCCGCCTCCTGCTGCTTCCGGGGCGGCCGCATCTTCCCCGCCGTCTTCATCGGCGCCGCCTTCGGGCTCCTCGCCCAGGCCCTCGTCCCCGAGGTCCACCCCGCGGTCGCCGTCTCCTCCGCCGTCCTCGGCGTCCTGCTCGCCACCACCCGGCAGGGCTGGATCAGCCTCTTCACCGGCGCCGTCCTCGCCGCCTCCCCCGCGGTGCTCGCCCTGCTCTGCATCGCCTCCCTCCCCGCCTGGCTGATCGTCACCGGCCGGCCGCAGCTCGAACTCGACGATCAGGGCCGATCCCGGCACTGACCCCCGCTCCCCCACCGTCAGAAGGAGTCACCATGCCGCTGCACAAGGGCCCCGCCGCCACCCCGTCCGAGCCCACGAGCCGGCTCGCCCTCAACCCCTTCTTCGGGCAGGCCAACCCGGTCGGCGGCATGACCGACGCACCGCCCCGTCACCGGCTGCCCGACGGCCCGCTCCCCCCGGCGAGCGCCTATCAGCTCGTCCACGACGAGCTGATGCTCGACGGCAACTCCCGCCTCAACCTCGCCACCTTCGTCACCACCTGGATGGAGCCCCAGGCCGGGGTGCTGATGAGCGAGTGCCGCGACAAGAACATGATCGACAAGGACGAGTACCCGCGCACCGCCGAACTGGAGCGCCGCTGCGTGGCGATGCTCGCCGACCTGTGGAACGCCCCGGACCCGTCCTCGGCCGTCGGCTGCTCCACCACCGGCTCCAGCGAGGCCTGCATGCTCGCCGGCATGGCCCTCAAGCGGCGCTGGGCCCAGCGGAACGCCGACCGCTACCGGGCCGGGGCCCGACCCAACCTGGTGATGGGTGTCAACGTCCAGGTCTGCTGGGAGAAGTTCTGCAACTTCTGGGAGGTCGAGGCCCGGCTGGTCCCCATGGAGGGTGACCGCTTCCACCTCGACGCCGAGTCCGCCGCCGCGCTCTGCGACGAGAACACCATCGGCGTCGTCGCCATCCTCGGCTCCACCTTCGACGGCTCCTACGAACCGGTCGCCGAGATCTGCGCCGCTCTGGACGCGCTCCAGGAACGCACCGGTCTCGACGTCCCCGTCCACGTCGACGGTGCCTCCGGCGCCATGGTCGCCCCCTTCATCGACGAGGACCTCGTGTGGGACTTCCGGCTCCCCCGCGTCTCCTCCATCAACACCTCCGGTCACAAGTACGGCCTGGTCTACCCGGGCGTCGGCTGGGCCCTGTGGCGCTCGCCCGCCGAACTCCCCGAGGAACTCGTCTTCCGCGTCAACTACCTGGGCGGCGACATGCCCACCTTCGCCCTCAACTTCTCCCGGCCGGGCGCGCAGGTCGTCGCGCAGTACTACACCTTCCTCAGGCTCGGCAGGGAGGGCTACCGGGCGGTGCAGCAGGCCTCCCGGGACATCGCCCGAGGCATCGCCGAACGCGTCGAGGCCATGGGGGACTTCCGGCTCCTCACCCGAGGCGACCAACTGCCCGTCTTCGCCTTCACCACCGCCCCCGACGTCACCTCCTTCGACGTCTTCGACGTGTCACGGCGGCTGCGTGAACGCGGCTGGCTGGTGCCCGCGTACACCTTCCCCGCCGACCGCGAGGACCTGTCCGTCCTGCGCGTGGTCTGCCGCAACGGCTTCTCGGCCGACCTGGCCGAACTCTTCGTCGAGGACCTGAAGCGCCTGCTGCCCGAACTGCGGCGCCAGTCGCAGCCGTTCACCCACGACAAGAGCGCCGCGACCTCCTTCCACCACTGACCGGCTCAGCCCACCCGGTCCTCGCAGGCCAGCTCGAACTCCGACCACCGCACCCCGTCCGCGGTCAGCTCGTACACACACCGCGAGCTCTCGCGCAGCAGACCCAGCGGGGTGCGGCGGACGAAGGACGTCCCCGTGTCGAGGAGGGTGAAGCGCCGCCCGCCGTCCACGCTCACGTACCCGTCGCGCTCCCCGCCGATCTCCACCCGGCCCCCGGGACCCGGCACCGGCACACCGAGGAGCGTGCGCGGCTCCGCCTCCGGTCCCGTGGTCCACGTCCGCTGCCAGCTCCTGCCCCCGTCCAGCGACCGGTGCAGGGCCCGCAGCGGGTTCTTGACGGGCTCACCGCCCGGCAGCTCGCCCAGCTCCGCCGCGTACACGGCGTCCCGGCCGACCACCACCGCGACCCCCCGCCCCGGCGTCGTCGCCGTACTCGGCAGCCGGCTCACCGTCCAGCTGCGGCCGGCGTCCCGGGACACCGCCACCGCCGCCCGCCCGGACAGCGGGTCCACCCCCGACACCCACCAGGAACCGTCGGGCTCCGGCTGCGCCGCGGGCCACGGGTGCGCCCCGAGGAGCGGCTCCCGGACGAGCGCCCTGCGCCGCCCGTCCGCCGGGGAGACCACCACCAGGCGCTTCCGCGCGCACGCGTCGGGACCGGCCCCGGCCGGGTCGGCGCAGTCGGTGGTGAGCACCGCGCCCGCCGGTATCTCCGGGACGCGGCCCACCGTCCGCCGGTCGACGGCGCGCCAGCTCCGCCCGCCGTCCCGGGTGAACCAGGCCTCCTCCGGCCGGTCGCCGCCCCCGTCCGTGATCAGGGCCCGGCCGGGCCCGAGGACCTGCAGGTCCGCCGAGACGCCGTCGGTCCCGTGGATCCGGGGCAGCGGGGACCGCCGCGGCACCCACCGCTCCACCCCGGCGTCCCGCACGGCCACGTGCTGCCTGCAGAAGCCGCTCTCCGGGTCCTCGGCGACGCCCACGCACTCGGCGAGCAGCGCGAACCCGCTGCCGTCCCGCGCGAAACCCAGCGCGTGCGCCCCGCCGGGCAGCCCCGGCGCGGACGGTATCCGCGGCGGAGCGCCGTACACCCCCTCGTTCCGGAAGGCCGGGCTCCCCGAAGCGCCGCCGGGCGCCGACGCCCCCGTCCCCTGCCCCGGCCCGGAGGGCGCCGACGCCCCCTGCCCGGCGGGCCCCGCGCCCCCCGGTCCGGTGGAGGCCACCCCGCCCGGCCCCGCCCCCGACCAGCCCGTACACCCCGTCAGTACCAGCCACACCAGCGCCACGACGGCGCCGGCCACACCCATGGGCCTGCGCATCGCACGTCCCCCGTCCTCCCTCGGGCGGTCCGCGGTGAACCGCTGCTTTCAATACACCGCTCGCCGCCCCCGGGTTCCCACCTCCGCGCCGCTACTTCCCGAGCCGGCCGAACTTCCGTACCGCCAGGGGGAAGAAGACCGCGAGCAGCGCCAGCGGCCACACCACCGCCGCCCCGATGTGCCCCGGCTCGCCGCCCGGGTTGCCGAACAGCTCACGGACCGCCGTCGCGGTCGCCGACATCGGGTTCCACTCCACGAACGTGCCGAGCCAGCCCGGCATCGCGTCCGGCGACGCGAACGCGTTGGAGAGGAAGCCGACGGGCCAGACCAGGATCTGCACCGCCTGCACCAGCTCGGCCCGCCCCGCGACCAGGGCGAGGAGGATCCCGATCCACAGCATCGCGAAGCGCAGCCACAGCAGCAGCCCCAGGGCCGCCAGGGTGCTGCCGAGGCCGCCGTCCGCCCGCCAGCCGATCGCGTACCCGACGCCGACCATCACGAGCAGCCCCACCGTCGACTGGAGCATGTCGGCGGCGGCCCGCCCCACGAGCACCGCGCCGTCGCTCATCGGCATCGACCGGAACCGGTCGATCACGCCCTTGTTCAGGTCCTGCGTCACCGCCGTCATGGTGCCTTCGAGACCGAACACCATGGTCAGGGTGAGCATCCCGGGAACCAGGAAGTCGACGTAGTCGCCCTCGACGCTCCGCCCGCCACCCACCAGGTAGCCGAACATCAGCAGCATCATCACCGGGAACACGAGCCCGACCAGGACCTGCACCGGCTGCCTCGCCCAGTGCGCCAGCTCCCTGCGGGTCATCGTCCAGCAGTCGCTCACCACGTACGCCGCGCTCATGCCGCCACCTCCTTCTCCCGGCCAGCGCCGGGGGCCGTCTCGCGCGCGGTCAGGTGCAGGAAGACCTCGTCCAGCGTCGGCCGCCGCAGGGCGATGTCCTCCGCCTCGATGCCCGCCGCGTCGAGCGCCCGCACCGTCTCGGCGAGCGAGGCCATCCGGTCGGCGACCGGCACGCTGAGCCGTCGCCGGTCCGCGTCGACGGTCACCTCCGCCCGCGCGGCGGGCAGCAGCGCCGCCGCCTCGTCGAGCCGTGCCCCGTCCCGGACCACCACGTCGATCCGGTCGGCGCCGACCCGGGTCTTGAGCTCGTCGGCCGTGCCGTCCGCCACGACGCGGCCCCGGTCCACGACCGAGATGCGGTCGGCGAGCCGGTCGGCCTCCTCCAGGTACTGCGTGGTCAGCAGCACGGTGGTGCCTCCGCCGACCAGGGAGCGCACCGACTCCCACACCTCGCCGCGGCCCCGCGGGTCGAGCCCGGTCGTCGGCTCGTCGAGGAACAGCACCTCGGGGTCCGTGATCAGCGAGGCGGCCAGGTCGAGCCGCCGCCGCATACCGCCGCTGAACTGCCTGACCGGCTTGTGGCCGGTGTCGGTGAGACCGAAGCGCTCCAGGAGCTCGTCGGCCCGTGTCCCGGCGCGGCGCGCTCCCAGGTGGTGGAGCCTGCCGAACATCTCCAGGTTCTGCCGGCCGCCCAGCTCCTCGTCCAGGGCCGCGTGCTGTCCGAGCAGCCCGATCCGCCGCCGCACCTCCCGGGCCTCGGTCCGCACGTCGTGCCCCGCCACCCGCACCAGGCCCGCGTCGTGGCGCAGCAGCGTGGCCAGGATCCGTACCGTCGTGGTCTTGCCCGCGCCGTTGGGGCCGAGGAGGCCGTGGACCGTGCCGCGTCCGACCGTCAGGTCGAGGCCGGCCAGGGCGTCCTTCTCTCCGTACCGCTTGCGTGCGCCCTCCACGAGGATCGCTTCCGCCGCCATGTCGTTTCCTCCCGAAATCGTCATAGTCAAATTTGACCACTCACCACCGACGGAGGAAGGTATGCCCTCGCCGAGAGGTTAGTCAAACTTGATTAGCCTGAGATCGGCGGCCCGGTCCGATCACGTCGCAAAGGGGTTCTCCTCCCCCTCGGCGAGCACGCCCACGAAGGGCTCCCCCTCGCCCGCGAACACGTACGCGCCGCCCTCGATCCGCTCGATCAGGCCGAGCGTCCACTCCTTGCCGGCGTCGGCCGAGTGGACCCACATGTGCATGATCTCGCCGATGTGACCGAGCTGGCCGGGCCCGCCCTCCGGCGTGTAGTAATCCGTGACCGCCGCCCGCCACTCGTCGAGCGCCCGCACCCGCCGGCGCAGCAGCTCCGCCGCCTCCTCGCGGGGCAGGTCCACGATGAAGCCGATACCCGCGGACAGCACGTCCATCTTCTGGTCGTACGTGGTCAGCGCCTCGCGCAGCAGCGCGAGGTACTCCTCCCTGCCCTGCTCCGTCAGCTCGTACTCGACGCGCGGCGGCCCGCCGACGGCGCTCGGTGCCACCTCGTGCGCGCGCAGCAGTCCCTGCTTCGCCATCTGCTTCAACGCGTGGTAGATCGAGCCGGGCTTGGCATGGGACCACTCGTGCGCGCCCCAGTACTCCAGGTCGTTGCGCACCTGGTAGCCGTGGGCGCGGCCGTGCTGCTTCACCGCGCCCAGGACGAGAAGACGGATCGCCGACATCCCACGTACCTCCTAGTCAATTTTGACCAGGGTACGCGCGGGGGCCTGCCCGACCCCCACTCCCGCGCCGCCGCGCGGGTCAGCCCTGGCCCTGTTCCGCCGCGATCAGCTCGAAGGAGCCCTTGCCGTCGATGGACTCGCGGATGATGTCCGCGTGCCCGGCGTGCCGGGCGCCCTCCTGCACCAGGTGGAGCAGCATCCAGCGGACCGAGACCCGTCCGCCCTCGGGGAACCAGGGGGCCTCCGGCAGCGGGAAGGTGTCGTCCAGGCTCGGCACGGAGCGGACGAAGTCCTCGGTCTCCTTCGCCACGCCGGCCCAGAACGCGACGATCTCCGGGATCGTCTCCCCGTCCACGAGCCGGAAGCCCTCGCTCCAGGTCTCGCGGCTGCGCTGTCGCTCGTTGGGCCGCTGCTGCGCCAGCCGGAGCCAGTTGAGCTCGACCTCGGCGACGTGCTTGAGCAGACCGGAGAGGCTGAGCTCGCTGGCGCTGGGCCGGCTCGCCGCCTGCTCCTCGCTGAGTCCGAGGAGCGAGCGGCGGATCGCGGCGCGCTGGACCTCGACGAAGTTGAGGAGCGCGCCGCGCTCGTCGCCGTGGGCCTCCGCGGGAACGAGAGCCACCATGATGTCCGCCTTCCGTAGCGTGAACCGTGCGTCACGTGAGCCGTGCCTCGCACGTCCTTCTCGACACCGACCACGTTACGGAGCCTTGCGGACAACTACTGTCCTCAAGTGGCGCGGGGACCCGAAGAGGCCCCAAGAGGCTCAGAAGGGGAACCGGCTCCGGCCGTGCTGGATGGAGATCCACTTCTGGGTGGTGAAGCTCTCCACCATGGCCTCGCCGTTGAGCCGGCCGACGCCCGAGTGCTTCTCGCCGCCGAAGGGCACGATCGGCTCGTCGTGCACGGTGCCGTCGTTGATGTGGATCATGCCGGTGTGGATGCGCTTGGCGATCCGCACACCCCGCTCGACGTCCCCGGTGTGGACGGCGCCACTGAGTCCGTACGGGGTGTCGTTGGCGATCCGTACGGCCTCCTCCTCGCCGTCGAACGGGACGATCAGGGCGACCGGACCGAAGATCTCCTGGCCGAGGACCGGGGCGTCCGGGGCGAAGCCGGTGAGGACCGAGGGGGAGACGAGGTTGCCGTCCACCGTGCCGTGCAGGAGCGCCGTCGCGCCGGCCGCCACCGTCTGGTCGACGAGCGAGGACACGGCCGCCGCCTGCCGCGCGTTGATGAGCGGGCCGATGTGGGTGGCGGGGTCGGCCGGGTCGCCGACCCGCAGGGTCTTCACCTTCGCCACGAACTTCTCGGTGAACTCCTCCTCCAGCGCGCGGTCCACCAGGATGCGGTTGGCCGCCATGCAGACCTGGCCCTGGTGCACGAAGCGGCTGAAGACGGCCGCGTCCACGGCGTAGTCGACGTCGGCGTCGTCGAGGACGATCAGGGCGCTGTTGCCGCCGAGTTCGAGGATGGCGTGCTTGAAGTTCTGCGCGCAGACCGTGGCGACGTGGCGGCCGACCTTGTCGGAGCCGGTGAAGGAGATGACCTTGGGGACGGGGTGGGTCAGGAGCGCGTCGCCGATCTCGGCGATGTCGGTGACGACGACGTTCAGCAGGCCTGCGGGCAGGCCGGCCTCCTCCAGGACCTTGGCGACGAGGGTGCCGCCGCAGATCGGGGTGTTCTGGTGCGGCTTGAGGACGACCGCGTTGCCGAGCGCGAGCGCCGGCGCGACCGACTTGATCGAGAGGAGGAAGGGGAAGTTGAAGGGTGAGATGACACCGACGACGCCGACCGGGACGCGGTAGACGCGGTTCTCCTTCCCGTCGACCGGGGACGGCAGGATGCGGCCCTCGGGACGCAGGGCCAGCTGCACCGCCTCGCGCAGGAACTCCTTCGCGAGGTGCAGCTCGAAGGCCGCCTTGAGGCGGGTGCCGCCGAGCTCCGCGACGATCGTCTCGGCGATCTCCTCCTCGCGGTCCTCGACGATCCGCAGGGCGCGCTCGAACACGAGCCGGCGCGTGTACGGGTTGGTCTCCGCCCACGCGGCCTGGGCGCGCTCGGCGGCCCGGTAGGCGAGGTCGACCTCACCGGCGGTGGCGATGGTGATCGACGCGAGCTTCTCCCCCGTGTAGGGGTTGAAGTCGATGATGTCCCACGACCCGCTGCCCGGCTTCCACTCGCCGTCGATGTACTGGTGGGCCAGGTCGGTGAAGTGCGACATGAATCGAGACCCCTCTCCCCGCTCTACCTCTGCACGAACGACAGAAGTGACGTCGGCACTGATGTCACGTCATCGTACTGATGTGTCACGAGAGTTGAAGGAGTCCTCGGAGAAGATCACGGCTTTCGGCCGGATCGGGGCCGTCCTCCTGGAGTCGCTCCATCACGCGCCGGTACTGGGCGACCTCCTCGGGCTTGTCGAGGTAGAGGGCGCTGGTGAGCTGCTCCAGGTAGACGATGTCGGAGAGGTCGGACTCGGGGAAGCGCAGCATCGTGAAGGCGCCGCTCTCGCCGGCGTGGCCGCCGAAGCTGAAGGGCATGATCTGGAGCGTGACGCCCGGGTGCTCGGAGATCTCGATGAGGTGCCTCAACTGGCCCCGCATGACCGCCCGGTCGCCGTAGGGGCGGCGCAGCGCGGCCTCGTCGAGGACCGCGTGGAACTGGGGGGCGCTCTCGGACACGAGGACCTTCTGCCGTTCGAGGCGCAGGGCGACCCGGCGGTCGATCTCGGCGCTCGGGGCGTCCGGCATGCCGCGGGTGACGACGGCCTGGGCGTACGCCTCGGTCTGCAACAGGCCGTGGACGAACTGCACTTCGTAGACGCGGATGTGGGAGGCGGCGCCCTCCAGACCGACGTACGTCTGGAACCAGCCCGGCAGGACGTCGCCGAAACTGTGCCACCAGCCGGCGACGTTGGCCTCGCGGGCGAGCCCGAGGAGCGAACCGCGCTCGGCCTCGTCACCGACCCCGTACAGCGTGAGCAGATCCTCGACGTCCCTGGCCTTGAAGCTCACCCGTCCCAACTCCATGCGACTGATCTTGGATTCGGACGCGCGGATCGAATAGCCGGCCGCCTCGCGGGTGATCCCACGCGACTCACGCAACCGCCTCAGCTGGGAACCCAGCAGGATGCGCCGCACCACACTCCCGCTCGTTCCGCCCGATTCGCCTGCGGTCACGGCTCCCAGCCTCCCCTTTACGGTGTCGAGCCCCCGTCGAGCCCCGGATTCTGCCACCAAACGCTTCAGCGCGTACACATTCGATTACGGAAAGGCGGCGAGATCCGGGCAGTCGGCGGCACAGCGCACGTACTTCGCGGAAAGTTCCCCTCAACGAGTGCACGACTTATCCGCAGATTCGGCACGGGAACGGACAGGTCCGGCGCGTGCACGTGCATCTGCCCTTGCATCCAGTGGGCGCATTCGGAACCATGGTGCCCGCGCAGCCGCGTACTCGTTCGTGTTGTCGTGTTGTCGCACCACAGTCGCGATTCCCGGGAGTGCCTCGCATGGGGACCAATGGATCGACCGTGCTCGAGCCGTTACGGCAGGGCCTTCCGCCGATCGATCCCGGCGCCGTCTCCACCTCCGCCTCCTGCGCCCTCCCCGCACGGTACGAAGCCGTGCGCGGGGCCCGGAAGTTCACCAGCGCGACACTGGACCGCTGGGAACTGAGCGAACGTTTCGACGACGTGGCCCTCGTCGTCTCCGAGCTCGTCACCAACGCGCTCCGGCACGCGGTACCCGCCGACGCACCCCAGGAAGAAGGCCAGAACCCACCGGTTCGACTGCACCTGATGCGCTGGTCCTCGCGCCTCGTGTGCGCCGTGCGCGACCCGAGCCAGGAGAGCCCGGAGGCGCGCGGCGGCGAGGAGGACTTCGCCGCCGAGTCGGGCCGCGGACTGTTCCTGGTCGACTCGTTCAGCGACAGCTGGGGATGGCATCCGCTCGCCGGCACGCTGCGGGGCAAGGTGGTGTGGGCGCTGTTCCAGGTCGGGCCGGAGTAGCCGCGGGACGAGCGACACCGCGGCACAGGCGACAGGTGCAGGACAGGTACAGGTACAGGTACGGAAGAAGGGCCCTGGCGTACGACGCCGGGCCCTTCGCTCGTGCGGGTCCGCCGATGGACCTCACACCAGGTGGTCGAACTCCCCGTCCTTCACGCCCAGCAGGAGCGCCTCGATCTCGGCGGGCGTGTAGACGAGGGCGGGACCCTCGGGGTGGCGCGAGTTGCGTACGGCAACGTTTCCCCCCGGCAGTTTGGCGAACTCCACACAGGATCCCTGGGAGTTGCTGTGCCGGCTCTTCTGCCACACGACGCCTCGCAGCTCCGTGGCCGCCATGCCGTTGTACGCGCGATGCGCATGATGCATTGGTAGCTCCCCGAGTTGCTTGTTGCAGGTGTCAACTTCCTCGGATCATAGCTGTGTTCATATGCCGCTGCATGAGCATATGCACGTGCACGGGGGGTCGCGTAGCGACTACGCGACTCAGTGTGTCACCAGCGAGTATGCCGGAATCGGCGGCCACCCCACGGCCCCGTCCGACCCTCGGTCGGGCGGGGCCGGACGCCGGACGAAGCGGGGGCGCGGGCTCCGCTCCGACCCGCTCAGCGCTCCTCTCGGAAGTCGACGTGCCGACGGGCGATCGGGTCGAACTTGCGCAGGGTGAGGCGGTCGGGATCGTTGCGGCGGTTCTTGCGGGTGACGTAGGTGAATCCGGTACCGGCGGTGGACCGGAGCTTGATGACGGGGCGGAGTTCGTTGCGTGCCATGGTGTGTAGAGTAAATGAAAATGGTTCCCATTTCCAATGTCTCGACGGAGAGGTAGGTCACCCATGTCCGCCCACTGCCAGCTGACCGGAGCGCGCCCCGGCTTCGGCAACCGGATCTCGCACTCCCACCGGCGCACCTCACGCCGCTTCGACCCCAACATCCAGCAGAAGCGCTACTGGCTGCCCGGCGAGGGCCGGTACGTCCGGCTCACCCTGAGCGCCCGTGCGATCAGGACCGTCGACACGATCGGCGTCGAGGCCGCCGTGGCCCGCATCCGGGCGCGCGGGGTGAAGGTCTGATGGCCAAGCGCAGCAAGATCGCCCGGAACGAGCACCGGAAGACGGTCGTGGCGCGGTACGCGGAGCGGCGGGCCGAACTGAAGGAGATCATCCGCCGTCCCGGCACCCCCGCCGCCGAGCGTGAGGCCGCGGTACGGGAGCTGAGCCGCCAGCCCCGGGACGCCAGCGCGACCCGTGTCCGCAACCGGGACGCCGTGGACGGCCGGCCCCGCGGCCACCTGCGGAAGTTCGGCCTGTCCAGGGTCCGGGTCAGGGGGCAGGCGCACGCGGGACACCTGCCGGGGGTGCGGAAGGCCTCGTGGTGAGGGGCCCGGGTCAGTAGCGGATCGCGGGCAGCTCGGAGAGGAGCGCGCCCGCGCGGTCGTACAGCGCGATGCCGGCTTCCTGATCCCCCGGCCCGGTGTACGCGTACCAGACCCCCCAGCCCGGTCGGCCCGGCAGTTCGAGCAGGGTGGCGAGGGTCGTCCGCCCGCCCGGGCCCGTCAGCTCGACGCGTCCCGCCGCACGGGTGCCGTAGTAGAGGCCCGAGTGGAAGATCCTCGTCGCGTCGCCCCCGCTCTGGTGACTCACGCCCGGCTCCGCCGTGTCGATGTTGCCGTCGGTGACGCTGCGGGCGTTCTCGTAACCGTCCGGGCCCGACCAGTGCTTCCCCTCCTCCGTCAGCCAGATCGTCCAGCCCTTCCCGGCGTCCACCCGCTCGCCGGACGCCACCACCCGGACCGGCTTGGGAGCCGGCGGCGGGGCCGGGACCCGGGTCGGCGGTGCGGGGCGCGACGCCGTCGGGAGGGCGCTCGTGGGGGTGGCGGCGGGGCCCGTGACCAGCGGGGACGGACGTACGGGGGTCAGGGTCACGACCGCCGCGACGGCCGCCGCGACCGCGAGCACCGTGAGCGCCGAGAGGGCGGCCGTACGGCGCCGCCGGCGCGTCCGCCCGGCCCGCCGCACGGCGGCCAGGGGCACCGGGCCCGGGGTGACGTCGAGCGCGGCCCGGGTGAACGCGGCGCGCACGTCGGCGTCGTCGGGGACGGGTCCTGGACCGGGGGATGCCGGCGGGCTTGCGGGGGTCATCGTCGGGCTCCGGAAGGGGCGGGCAGGGACGGGAGGGGGGCGGTGCCGAGCCCGGGGTGGGCGCGCAGAGCCGCCAGACCGCGCCGGGCGTGGGTCTTGACCGTGCCGATCGAGCAGTTGAGGACGCTCGCGATCTCCGGTTCGGTCAGATCCTCCCAGTAGCGGAGCACCATGACCGCGCGCTGGCGGGGGGTCAGGTCCGCTAACGCCGCCAGGAGTGAGGTGCGCCGCTCGACCGCCTCGGCATGGCCCGCGGAGGTGTGGCGGACCGACTCGGGCAGCACCGGCGTCAGCAGATGGACGACCCGCTTCCGGCGGAGCCTGCTCAGGTTGTTGTTGATCAGCGCCCGGCGGACGTAGAGGTCGATCTCGCCGCGGGGCACCTTCCGCCACCGTACGTACACCTTGGCCAGCGTCGTCTGCACCAGGTCCTCCGCCTCGTGGAAGTCCCCGGTCAGGAGCTGGGCCGTACGCACCAGACGCGGCCAGGCGGCGAGGGCGAACTCGGCGAAGCCCTCGTCCTCGGTGACGGACTCGTGCGGCACGGTCTCGGACCTCGCGTTCGGTCGGCGGTCGGTGTGGGTGGGTGTGGGTGTGGGTGTGGGTGTGGGTGTGGGTGTGGGTGTGGGTGTGGGTGATGGTGTTGCTGATGGTGCTGGCGTTGCTGCTAGTGCCGTGGTCGGTGTCCGCGGGGGTGGGGTGGTGGCGGGGCCCGCCCCGTGCCGGGCCCCGCCACGTCTCTGCCCCCCGGGCCGACCGCGGATCAGCCGCGGCCGGCGGGGAAGTCGAAGCCCGGCAGGTCGGCCAGGAGCTTGCCCGCGCGGTCGTACAGTGCGACGCCGTGGCTGCCGCCGTGGTTGCCCTCCGACGGTCCGGTGTGGGCGTACCAGACGCCCCAGTCGGGGCGGCCGGGCAGGGCGACGAGGGTGGCGACGGTCGTGCGGCCCTCGGAGTCGGTCAGTTCGACGCGGCCCGCGTGACGGGTGCCGTAGTAGAGACCCGAGTGGAAGGCGCCCGTCGCGTCCCCCTCGCTCTGGTGGCTGACGCCGGGCTCGGAGCGGTCGATGTTGCCGTCGACGACGCTGCGGAAGTTCTCGTAGCCGTCCGGCCCGGTCCAGTGCTTGCCCTCCCTGGTCAGCCACACGGTGTACCCCTTTCCGGCGTCCACGCGCTCGCCCGGCCGGACCGTGCGGACCGGGTTCGGAGCGGGCGCCACGGCCCTGGCCGGGGTGACGTCCGCGGGGGCGGCCTCGGTGGCGGAGGTCGCGGTGGCGGAGGTCGCGGTGGTGGAGGTCTTGGTGGGCGCCCCCACGGCCGAAGGAGCCGCGATCACGACAGCGGCCACGACTCCGGCCGCGGCCCACAGGTACTTCTTCATCCGGTTGCTCCTGGGATCGGTGTCTCGACGGACCGCACGCCTTCCGCGGCCCTCTCCCCTATCAACTCCGGTGGCCCGCGGTCCGGATGACATCGGGCGGCAACTCCGCGAAATCGGTGCCCGGGCGAGAGGACGCAGGGGTCGGGACACCTCGGGGGCGCATGGGAGGTGCCCGACGTGCCGGGCTCAACGCGCGCGCGTGGAGTCCGTCAGCGCCGTCGTGACCTCGTCGAGGGCCTCCAGGAGCAGCACGGCGCCCTTGTGCAGCAGGAAGTGGTCGGGAGGGTCGGCCGACCAGGCGTCCAGCGTCTCGCGCAGGTCCTCCCAGCGCGGCTCCTTGCGCTCCCGTACCTCCCTCGCGCCCCGTTCCGTCGCCCGGCGCAGGGACTCCGCGAGGGTCGCGGCGGCCGGCTCAGGCGGGGCACCGCGCTCCGGCAGGTGGGCCTCCAGGAGCATCGCCACCCGTCCGAACTCCGCGAGCGCGTGGTCGGCCTGCTCCGCCGCCGCGTGCGAGAGGCCCCGGTGCCGCACCGGTTCGTGCGTCGCGCGGTCCACCGCCTCCTGCCAGGCGACCCGGGCCGCGCGCGTGTCCAAGAGCGCCTCCCGTACGTCGGGGCTGCCGGTGCCCGCCGGGTCGGCGTACCGCGCGGTGACGACGGCCGCGTACCGACCGACCGACGCCAGCCAGTCCGCGAGCCGGCCGCGCAGCCGGGGCGTCTCCCAGGCCGGGTAGACGGCGTACGCCAGCATCGCGAGGAGCCCGCCGAGCAGGGTCAGCGTCACCCGGTCCCGTACCGTCTGGGTCAGGTCGGCGCCCTGCATGCCGAGCAGGAACACGACGTACGCGGCGACGAAGACCTGACCGGCCGCGTACCCCGTACGCATCAGCAGGTACATCCCGAAGGCGCACACCACGGAGAGACCGGCCGACAGATACGTGCCGGGGTGCGCCGACTGGACCACCGCCGTCGCCAGGGCCACCCCGATCAGGGTGCCGCCGAACCGCGCCACCGAGCGGGCGTACGTCTGCGAGAAGTCCGGGCGCATGACCATCACCGAGGCCATCGGCGCCCAGAAGCCGTGCCCGAACGGGAGCACCCCGCCGAGGAGGTAGCCGGTGGCCGTGACCACCGAGACGCGGACCGCGTGGCGCAGGACCGGGGAGTCCCGGCGGAGTTCGCCCCGGGCCTTCGCCGCGACGACCGGCGCCATCCGGACGAGCGAGGGACGGGCGAGGGCGGACGCGGTGCCGTGGCCCGGCGTCCCGGTGGTCTCCGTCCTCGGCTCCGCCGTCTCGACGACGTCGCCGAGCAGCGCGGCGAGGCGGAGGGCGGCGCGGCGGGAGGGGCCGGTGAGGATCGCGCCGGTGTCCGGGGTGCGGAGTGCGGCCATGGCGGGCGCGGGCAGAGCGACCGGTTCACCGTGCCGGATCGCGTGCGCGGCGGCGTCCAGGACCGCGCCCGCCGCCGCGAGCAGCTCCCGGACCCGGGCCCGCTGCGGGCCCTCCTCCGGCACGCCGACCGCCGGGTCCGCGAGGGAGGCGAGGACCGGACGGATGCGTTCCGCGAGGCCCCGGGCGCCGTGCAGCTCCGCCGGGCGCCGGCGGGCCTGGCCGGGCGTGACGGCGGCGGCGCTGCGGGCCGTCATCAGGGGCAGGGGGTCGAACGGGGCGACCGGGTCGTGGCGGAGCCGACGGGCGTAGTCCGCCTCGGCGGCGAGCGCGTCCGCGAGGGCGTCGCGCTGGGCACCCCAGCGGCGGACCGGGAGGACGACGACCAGGACGGCCTGGACGACGCCCCCGGCGAAGATCATGGCGGCGTGGCCGGCGGCCGTGGCGACGGAGGTGGGGAGCGTGACCGTCACCAGCATCATCGCCACGTTGGAGGAGGCGATGATGCCGGCGGTGGGCCCTGCGGCCCAGGCGAGCCCCGCCAGGAACGTCCACAGGAGCAGCAGCGCGAGGAAGAGGGCGCCGTGGGCGGCCGTGAGATAGCCGAAGAACGTCGACAGGGCGAGGCTGGCGCCGGAGGCGAGGGCGAGGGTGGGGCGGGGGCGCCAGGAACGCTGGAAGGTGGCGATGGCCGCCTGGAAGGCGCCGAAGGCGGAGGCGGCGGCGACGGCGGGGCCGAAGAGCGCGAGCGAGAACCCGACGACGAGGGCGAGGCCGAGGGCGGCTCGGGCGGCGACGACGGGTTCGAGCCGCCGCCGCTCGACGGTGAGCCCGGAGCGGGCGGTCTCCTTCAGGGCCCGGAGCCAGCTCATGGGCCGAGCGTAGCCGCGATCGGGTCATAACCGTCCATAACGTGCCATGGCTGGCCATGGCACGTTCGCGACAGGCCACGACCGGCCAGAGCGGGTCCATCCTGGGCGACTTCCCGGCGCCCCCGCCAACCCCGTCCCGCCCGTCACCCCCGCAGGCCCCGCCGCCCCGGGTTCAGGCCCGCCCGGTCCGCCGCCGTCTCGCCGTGGGTCCAGCCCGCCTCGTCCCAGGCCGCGCGGACCCGGGTCGTCCGCGTCTCCGGGAACAGCTCGTCCGTGCGGGTGGTGACCGCGAGGTCGCGGGAGGCGAGGGCGGGGAGGAGGGTCGGAGCCTCGGCCGCCACCCGGCGGGACGTCGCCGAGAGTCGGGCGCCCAGCCGGTTCGCGTACGCCAGCAGGAACGACTGCCGGAACGACTTCGTGCGCTTGCGCCCCCCGGCCCGCTGCTCCGCCTCCGCCCGCGTCATCGCCGCCGTCCCCTGCACGAGCAGCGACGTGTACAGCAGCTCCACCGGGTCGAGGTCCCCCTCGAAGCCGATCACCGTCGAGAAGCCGTACGTCTCGTTCCACACCGCCCGGCAGTGGTTCGCCGTCGCCACCGCGTCCAACAGGATCGCCTTCGCCTGCTCGTACGGCGGTTCCACGCCGATCCTGATCGCCCCCGGAGTCTCCGGCGACGGCGCGCCCGCCGCGAGCGTCGCCTCGTCCAGGCTGTGCCGGGCCATCAGCTCCTGCGCCTTGGCGGTGAGCGCCTCCGCCTCCTCCGGGTACCCCGTCGCCTCCGCCTTCGCGAGCAGCGCCCGGATCCGCGAGAGCATGCGGGGCTCCCCGGCCACGGCGGGCGGCAGCGCCTCCCCCGGCACCGGCCCGACCGCGTCCAGGCGCGGCAGCCGGACCAGGAGCCGGTACAGCTCCAGAACGGTCGTCGCGTACGAGAAGCGGTCCGCCGGCCGGCCCGGGGCGGCGGCGTCCAGCTCGTCGAGCTGCGCCTGCCAGCGGCGCGGCAGCGTCCCGTACCGGACGGTCTCGGACCGGATCAGCCCGATCAGGACCCGGAGGTGCTCGTCCGCCAGGTCACGGCGGGCGATGCGGACGAGGTCCGCCGGCTGCCAGCCCCGGGCCCACAGCGTCCGTACGAACTCCTCGCCCCGGCGGACCAGTTCCGCGTCGGTGGAGCGGTCGGCGGCCAGCAGGGACGCGGCCGTGTCGAGCGACCCGTCGTCGCCCGCGTACAGCGCCTCGAAGGCCTTGTCGACGGTGGTGCCGGTACTCACGCCGTGCCCTTCGCGTCGCTGCCGGTGCGGCGGGGGCCGCCCGCCTTCGCCGCGTCCCACTCCTCGCGCGACCGGGCGATCGCCGCGCGGTGGTCGAGCGACCAGTCGACGAGCTCCTTGATCAGCCGGGTCATGCTGTGGCCGGTCTCCGTCAGCGCGTACTCCACCTGCGGCGGCGTCGTCGCGTAGACCGTCCGCGAGACGAGGCCGTCGCGTTCGAGGCGGCGCAGCGTCAGGGTCAGCATCCGCTGCGAGACCCCGGTGACCAGCCGCTGGAGTTCCCTGAACCGCCGTGGCCCCGGCGCGAGTTCGACGACCACGTGCACGGTCCACTTGTCGCCGAGCCGGTCCTGGACGTCCCGTACCCCGCACTCCTCCGCACAGCTCACCAAGGGTTCGGTGGTTACCTCCGTGTGCCCCACGGACATCGATGTGCCTCCTTACGCGATCTTCCCCGTCCCCCCACGATGGTCTCAGCCATCTCGACCCCTGGGGGAAAACATGCTGCTCGTCACCGGTGTCTCCGGCGCTCTCGGCTCGCTCGTCGCCGAACGGCTCGCCGGCCGTGGCGACGTCGTCCTCGGTACGCGCGCGGGGCTCCCCGGCACGAGGCTCCTCGACTTCGACGCGCCAGAAACCCTCCCGGAGGCGTTCGCCGGGGTGGACACACTGCTGCTGATATCCGCCGGGTACGGGGAGGACGACACCGTCGTCGCCCGGCACGAGGCCGTCATATCGGCCGCCGAGCGGGCGGGCGTCCGGCACGTCGTGTACACGAGCCTCTCCGGCGACGGCGACCACCTCACGTACGCGCTCGCGCACCGCTGGACCGAGCGGCGCCTGCTCCGCTCCCCCACCCTCGACTGGACGATCCTCCGCAACGGCCTCTACGCCGAGTTCCTCACGTGGATCGCCGCTCCCGACGCCGACGGCCGGATCACTAGCCCGCTCGGCGAGGGCCGTCTCTCCGCCGTCGCCCGCGCGGACCTCGCCGACGTCGCCGTCTCCGTGGCCACGGACCCGGCCGCCCACCGGAACCGGGTGTACGAGCTCGTCGGCGAGCGCCCCCTCGGCGGCGCCGACCTCGCGGCGGCCCTGGGCGCCACGTACGCCCCCGGCACGCTCGCGGACACCCGCGCCGCCGTCGCCGCCTCCGGGGCCGCGCCCTTCCAGGTGCCGATGCTGGCGAGCACGTACTCGGCGATCGCCCACGGCTTCATGGACGGCACGGGGGTCGAGAGCGACCTGCGGGCGCTGCTCGGCGGGCGCGAACCCCTCGACGCGCTCGACGTGTTCGTGCGGGCGGTACGCGCGGGGTAGGGCCAGGCATACCCTCCGGACGCCCGCCAGTGGTCGTGATCGGCGGCGGCGGAAACGGTTCGCTTGGGCCATGACCGCGACCGCCGCCACCACCACGAACGCCGCCACCACTAGCGCCTCCGCCACCACCACCGTCGCTGTACGGCTACGAGGGCTCACCCGGCACCACCGGGACGTCCGCGCCCTCGACGGCGTCGACCTCGACTTCCAGGCCGGGACCTTCACCGCCGTCATGGGTCCTTCCGGCTCCGGCAAGTCCACGCTGCTCCAGTGCGCGGCCGGACTCGACCGGCCCACCGCCGGGCGCGTGGAGGTCGGCGGCACCGCCCTCGAAGGGCTGAGCGAGCGGCGCCTGACCCTGTTACGGCGGGACCGGATCGGCTTCGTCTTCCAGTCCTTCAACCTGCTGCCCTCCCTGACGGCCGCGCAGAACGTGGCCCTCCCCCTCCGGCTCGCCGGCCGCCGCCCGTCCCGCGCGGAGGTACGGCAGGCGCTGGCGCGGGTCGGGCTCGCGGGACGGGAGCGGCACCGGCCGGGGGAACTGTCCGGCGGCCAGCAGCAACGGGTCGCCCTCGCGCGCGCGTTGATCACCCGTCCGGCCGTCCTCTTCGGCGACGAACCGACCGGGGCGCTCGACTCGACGACGAGCCGCGAGGTGCTCGACATGCTGCGGGAGCTGGTCGACCGGGACGGGCAGACGATCGTCATGGTCACCCACGACCCGGTGGCGGCGGCCCGCGCGGATCGGGTGGTCTTCCTGGTCGACGGCCGTGTGGCGGGCGAACTGCCGGACCCGACGGTGGAGCGGGTCGCGGCGCGGATGACGAGGCTGGAGGCCCTCGCCGCGCCCGATGCCCCCGTCACCGCCGACAGCTCCGTCGCCGTCACCACCCCCGACACCTCCGTCGTCGCCGCCACCGCCGACGTCTCCTGCGCCCCCGTCACCGTCGCCGCGCCCGGGAGGCAGTCGTGCTGACCGTCGTACTCTCCGGGCTCCGGGCGCGCTGGGCCTCCTTCCTCGGGGGGTTCGTCGCGCTCGCCCTCGGGGTCGGGCTGCTCACGACCATGGGGCTCGGCCTCTCCGCCACGTTCGACGCACCCGAGCGCTCGCCTCAGCGGTTCGCCTCCTCGCCCGTCGTCGTGCAGGGTCAGGACCGGCTGACGCTGGACGTGCGGCGGGGGCCGGGGACCGCCTCCGTGTCGCTGCCGCTCGACCGTCCACAGTTTGTGGACAGCGAACTGCTGCGCGAGCTCCGCGTCCGCTGGACCGTCACCACCTCGGGCGGCCCCGACGCCGTCGGTGTCGACGCCCCGGCCGCCGAGGTCCGGGCCCTCGTCGGCGACCGCGCCCGGGTCCTCACCGGCGGCGAGCGGCGGCACGCCGATCCCGGATCCGAACGGGACGCCGACGCGCTCGTCGGCCTCAACGCCCTCCTCGGCACCTCCGGCGGCGTCACCGCCTTCGTCTCGATCTTCGTCGTCGCCTCCACCTTCGCGTTCGCCGTGGCACTGCGCCGCCGCGAGTTCGGGCTGCTCAGGACCGCCGGAGCCACCCCCGGGCAGATCAGGCGGCTCCTCCTCGCCGAAGCGACGGCGCTCGGCGTGCTCGCCTCCGGGGCCGGCTGCGCGCTCGGCGCCCTGGGCGCGCCCCTGCTCGCGAGGACCCTCGTCGACGGCGGCCTGGCACCCGCGTGGTTCACGGTCGGCGGGCCCGTCTGGCCCTTCCACGCCGCCTTCTGGACGGGCGTGACCGTGGCCCTCGCCGGGGCCGTCGCCGCGTCCCGGCGCGCCGGGAAGGTCGGGCCGACGGCAGCGCTCCGCGAGGCGGACGTCGACGCCGACACCCTGCCGCTCGGCCGCGCGCTGCTCGGCACGGCACTGCTCGTGACGGGCCTCGGGCTCCTTGTCTGGACGTGCGCCACGGACCCCTCCGCGCTGCTCAAACGGAAGACGTACACGACCCTTCCGATGCTCCTGATCACCGGTGTCGCGCTGCTCTCCCCGCTGCTCGTCCGCCCGGTGGCCCGGCTGCTGCGGCTGCGGGGTGCGGTGGGGACGCTGGTACGGGAGAACAGCGCGGCCTCCGTACGCCGTACCGCCGCCGTCGCCGCTCCCGTCCTCGTGACGGTGGCGCTCGCCGGGACGCTCTTCGGCTCGGCGACGAGCATCACGCGGGCGAAGGAGGTCGAGGCACGGGACCGGACGGCCGCCGAGTACGTCGTGACGGGCGCCGACCTGCGGCCGGTGGCGGCGCCGCCCGGGGCGGTCGTGTCCCCGACCGGGGCGACCTCGGTGTTCGTACGGGACGGGGCCGAGGCCGTCGTCAGGTACGGAGCCCGGGCGGTCACCGACCCGGCGGCCTTCGCCGAGCTGGCACGGCTGCCCGTGGTCGCCGGTGACCTGCGGGACCTCGACGACCGGTCGATCGTCGTCAACGAGGAGTTCGAGCGGCGCCGGGTGGGCGAGACCGTGGAGGTCTGGCGCGCGGACGGAACGGGTCCGGTACGGCTCCGGGTGGCCGCCGTCCTCGCCCTGGGGACCGGCGACAACGGGCCGTACGTCACACGGGCGAACGCCCCCGGTTCCGCCCCCGACCGGATCGAGGCGCGGGGCGGCGGTCCGGCCACCGCACCGGCCCTGGAGGCGAGCGGCGGGACCGTCAGGACGGCCGAGGCGTGGGCCGAGGCCGGGCACCGGGAGGGCGACAACCCGCAGAAACGGCTCGGCATGGCGCTGGTCCTCGGCATCGCCCTGGTCTACACGGTGATCGGCCTGGTCAACACCCTGCTCATGGCGACCTCCGTACGCGGAGCGGAGCTGGCCTCGCTGCGGCTCGCCGGGGCCACCCGGGCCCAGATCCTGCGGGTGGTGACGGGCGAGGCGACCCTCGCCGTCGCGATCGGCACCGTCCTCGGCCTCGTGGTGACCGCCCTCGTCCTGGGCGCCCTGGGAGCCGGCCTGGCCGCCCTCTCGGCGCCGGTGGCCCTGGCCCTTCCGTGGGCCACGGTCGGCGCGGCGGCGGGCGTGTGCGCGACGGTCGCGGTCGCCGCGTCGGCCCTCCCCGCGTGGCGCCTGACGCGCTGAGCGGCCAAGGTGGACGGCGGGGCGGTGGCCGGGGTCGGAGCCGGGCCACCGCCCCGCCCTACGCCCCTGCCGACGCCGTCGTCCCCGTCGCCACCGTTGTCCCGCTCGCCCCCGTCGCCACCGTCGCCACCGCCCCGCCCTACGCCCCTGCCGGCGCCGTCGTCCCCGTCGTCCCCGTCGTCCCGGTCGTCCCGGTCGTCCCCGGCGTCCCCGGCGCCCCCGCCGCCCGCGCGGACTTGGCCGCCCTCCACTCCGGGGCGAGGACCGACCAGACCTCCTCGTCGTGGAGTCGGCCCCGGTAGGCGTAGCTCTCCCTCAGGACCGCGTCCCTGCTCATGCCGAGCCGGCGGGCCACGGCGATGCTCGGCGCGTTGTCGGAGGACACCACCCACTCCACCCGGTGGATCCCCCGTACCTCGATCGCCCAGTCGATGAGCGTCCGCGCCGCGCGGGTCACCAGGCCCTTGCCGACGCCCGCCGGCTCCAGCCAGCAGCCCGCCTCGGCCGTGCCGGCGGCCGGGTCCAGCTGCCGGAGGATCACGGCGCCGACGAGGGTGCCGTCGGACCAGATGCCGTGGATGCGCCCCGAGTCGGTGGCCGTCTTCTCGGCGTACAGGCGGAGGTAGGCGCGGCTCGACTCCAGGTCGGTGACGACGTCGGGGAGTCCGTTGCGGGCGCCGATGAACTCCCGCCCCCGGTCCATGTGCGCCAGGAACTCGTCGGCCTGCCACGGTTCGAGCGGCCGCAGCTCCGCGCCGTCGTCGCCCAGGGGTATCGCGTACATCGTCGTCGCCTTCCACGGTCGGGTCCATCCGGCGGGAGTCAGCACCGGCCCTCAGTACACAACACCACTCGGCACTCGGCACTCGGCACTCGGCACTCGGCACTCGGCACTCGGCACTCGGCACTCGGCACTCGGCACTCGCGGCGAGGATCCTCGTACTCCCCCCCCGGATCTTCCCCTACGGAACAAGGACCAACTTGCCCCGCACCCGCCCCGTCTCGCTCAGCTCCTGGGCGCGCGCCGCCTCCTTCAGGGGGAGCGTGTCGGCGAGCCGGACCGCGAGGGTGCCCGCCTCCGCCGCGCGCGCGTGGGCCGTGAGTCCGGCCCGCACGGCCTCCGGGTCGCCCATGACGCCCGTGAAGGTGATGCCGTGCTTCGCCGCGTCGACGTCCGCGATCGTCGCGATCCGTTCCTTCGCCGCCTCGGCCCCGCCGAGGAGCTCGATCGCGACCGGCAGCACACCGTGTCCGGCCGCGTCGAAGACGGCGTCGACGCCGTCGGGGGCGGCGGCCCGGACCCGGTCGGTCAGACCCTCCCCGTACTCCACGGGGATCGCGCCGAGTTCGCGCAGGTACGCGTGGTTGGCGCCGGACGCGCTGCCGATCACCGTGACCCCGGCCGCGACGGCGAGCTGCACGCCCACGGAGCCGACGACTCCGGCCGCTCCGTGCAGGAACAGCGTCTCGCCCGCCCGGACGCCGATCAGGTCCAGGACGCGCTGTGCCGTCTCCGTCGCCACCGGCAGGCTCGCGGCGGACGCCCAGGAGAGCCCGGCGGGCTTGGGCACGACGAGGCCGGCGATGGCGTACTGGGCGTAGGCGCCGGTCTTCGTCCAGCCGAGGACCTCGTCGCCGACGGCCAGGTCGTCGACGCCCTCGCCGACCTTGTCGACGGTGCCGGCGAACTCCAGGCCGGGGACGGCCGGAAAGGTGGTCGGGTAGAACTCCTCGACCCAGCCGTAACGGCGCTTCCAGTCCACCGGGTTGAGCCCGACGGCCGCGACCTTCACCCGGACCTCGCCGGGGCCGGGCTCCGGTACGGCTACGCCGGTCGCGTGGCGCAGCACCTCGGGGCCGCCGAACTCCTCGTACACGATCGCTTCCATCTCAGCCTCCACAGCAGCCCGTTCACTTCGACGGGTCCCAGCCTGCGCTGCCGGGCACCGACTCCCCGCCCTCCTGACGGCCAGTGCCGCCTGGCCGAAAGACGGGCCGCGACCCGGCCCTCCCCCCGTACGCTCGACCGCATGGACGCGCTCACGCTGACCACGGCGTACGAGATCATCCGGCAGCCGCTCGGGGAGATCCTCCCCAAGGTCTCGGCGGCCCTCGCCCCCTTCGTCCCGCACGTGGACGCGGCCGAACTCTCCACCCACTGCGCCCACTCCCCCTTCAAGGCGCTCGGCGGTACGGAGCTGCTGACGGCCACCGAACTGGCGCCGCTGCTCGCCGCCGGCGTGCCGGGGAGCCCCTGGCAGGGCACGGCGACGATCGGCGGCCGGGAGCGGCGGGTCGTCGCCGTCACGAGCCACGCGACCGTGCGCGGGGCGGTGCTCGTGCTCGTACGGGAGGACGGCGCCGCCCCGGTCGACGCGGCCGCGCTCACCGTGGCGCAGGCCCTGTGGGACCTGGTGGCGGGGCACTTCGACCGGTTCGCGGTCGAGGCGCTGCCGGGGGCCCTCGCCCGTTCGCGGGCGGCCGCAGACACCCGGGCCCGGGTCATCGCGGAACTGACGGCCTCGCACACGGCGGCGCTCTCCGGCGTCCTCGGTGTGCTGCGCAGCAGGGCCCTGGACGACACCACGGCCCGTACGACCGCGACCGACCTGGCCGCGTCCGCGCTGATCGAGATGCGGGCGGAGCAGCGGCGGGACCGGGCGCTCGCGGAGGAGCCCGCCCAGGACGCCTTCGAGCGGCTGGCCGGCGAGCTGCGGCCGATGCTGCGGCACAGCCAGGTCCGGCTCGACCTGGGGGCGCCGGACGCGACCCGGTCGCTCGCGGCGGACGTGGCTCACAGCGCGCGGGCGATCGTACGGTCCCTGCTCCTGATCGTGCTCGAACAGGACTCGGTCCGCCGGATCCACGTCGGCTGGCAGCTGACCGAACACGAACTGCGGGCGTCCGTACGGGACGACGGGGCGGGTGCGCTCGCCCCTTGCGACCTGGGGGCGGGCACGATCCGGGACCGGCTCGACGTGCTCGGCGGGCGGCTCGACATGGACGCGGTCCCCGGCTGGGGCACGACGATCACGGCGGTGATCCCGCTGGCGGCACCGGCCGCCCCGGTCGGAGCGGCGCACCCGCTGTCCGGCCTCGGCGAACGGGAGGTGGAGGTCCTGCGCCATCTGGCTCTGGGGCACCGCAACCGGCGGATCGCCGAGGAGCTGCACATCAGCGAATCGACGGTGAAGTTCCACGTCGCGAACATCCTCAACAAACTGTCCGTCAACTCCCGAGGCGAAGCAGCAGCCCTCTTCCACGCGGCGGCGTAGCCCGCACGTTGTGGGCATGGTGGGCAAGCCCCTGACCACGCACGTTGTGGGCATCTCGTCCGCAGGGGCGGAGCGGGCGGCAACTCCCGACCACGCACGTTGTGGGCATCTGTTCCGCAAGAGCGGAACGGGTGGGCACAACGCCGACGACGGCGCTCAGCCGCCCCCGGACCCGGCCCACCAGGTGGGCGCCCTTCGCCCGAGCCCGGACCTCGGGAGCGCCGTACCGGCAGGAGGCCTGGGCCCGGCAGGGGCGCCGTCCCGTGTGCCCACCCGTTCCGCCCAGCGGGACGATCGCCCGCTCGGGAGGGGGCGCCGCCCAGTCGGCTTCGCCCCGCGGCGAACCCGACGCCCACACAGGAGGGGCACCGCCCACCCGTCCCGCGCCCGACGGGACGATCGCCCACACGGAGGGGGCAGCGCCACGCCGCATGGCGGCTCGGCGGCGCGGCGCTGTCAGTGCCGGCTGCCAGACTCGCACCCATGACCGAGAGGTGGGCCCTCGCACCCGAGGCCGAGGGCGACGGAGCACTGCTCGTGCCCCTCGGCCCGGACGGCCTGCCCGCGGGCGAGACCCGGCGCGAGCCGGACCTGGTGGCGGCCGTACGGGCGCGGCCCGAGGTGGCCCGCTGGGTGTGGCGGTCGACGGCCGAGGTGTACCCCCGGCTGCTCGCCGCCGGCGTACGCGTCGAGCGGTGCTACGACATGGAGGACGCCGAGCAGCTGCTCCTCGGCCACGAGGGCCGCCTCGGCGAGCCCCGCTCGGCGGCGGCGGCCTGGGCGCGCCTGCGGAACGCGCCGGTGCCCCCCGATCCGCCCCAGCGCGGCGCGGAGCCCGGTTCGCAGGACTCGCTCTTCGAGCCGCGCCCGGTGGCCTCCGTACCCTTCGACGGCCTCCTCGCGGTGTACGCGGAGCAGCTGCGCCGCCACGACCTGGCGGAGCACCCGGGCAGGATGCGGCTGCTCACGGCCGCCGAGTCGGCGGGGATGCTGGTCGCGGCGGAGATGCACCGGGCGGGCCTGCCGTGGCGGGCGGACGTGCACCGGGACCTGCTGCACGAGCTGCTGGGCGAGCGGTACGCGGGCGGGGGCGAGCCACGCCGCCTCGCCGAGCTCGCGGAGGAGGTGTCCGCGGCGTTCGGGCGCCGGGTCCGGCCGGACCTGCCCGCCGACGTGGTGAAGGCCTTCGCGCAGGCCGGTGTGCGGCTGAGGTCGACCCGCCGCTGGGAGCTGGAGGAGATCGACCACCCGGCGGTGGCGCCGCTGGTCGCGTACAAGAAGCTGTACCGGATCTGGACGGCCCACGGCTGGTCGTGGCTCCAGGACTGGGTGCGGGACGGACGTTTCCGCCCGGAGTACCTGCCGGGGGGCACGGTCAGCGGGCGCTGGACGACGAACGGCGGCGGGGCGCTGCAGATCCCGAAGGTGATCCGGCGGGCGGTGGTGGCGGACCCGGGCTGGCGCCTGGTGGTGGCCGACGCCGACCAGATGGAGCCGCGCGTCCTGGCCGCGATCTCCCGGGACCCGGGCCTGATGGAGGTCGCGGGGCACCCGGACGACCTCTACACCCGTCTGTCGGACCGGGCCTTCTCCGGCGACCGCGACCACGCCAAGATCGCGCTCCTGGGCGCGATCTACGGGCAGACCAGCGGCGACGGCCTGAAGAACCTGGCGGCGCTGCGGCGGCGCTTCCCGCGCGCGGTGGCCTACGTCGACGAGGCGGCGAAGGCGGGCGAGGAGGGCCGGCTCGTGCGGACCTGGCTGGGCAGAACCAGCCCCCGGGCGGTCGGCGCGGGCGACGACGACGAGGCGGGGCTGCCGCAGGAGGGTGGTGAACCGGTGGCCGAGGAGGGCGAGTTCGTCCCCGGGTACGCCTCGGGGAACGCGCGGGCGCGGGGCCGGTTCACCCGTAACTTCGTGGTGCAGGGCAGCGCGGCCGACTGGGCGCTGCTGATGCTGGCGGCGTTGCGGCGGGCCTTGGCGGGGATGCGGGCGGAGCTGGTGTTCTTCCAGCACGACGAGGTGATCGTGCACTGTCCGGCGGAGGAGGCGGTGGGGGTCACGGAGGCGATCCGGGCGGCCGGGGACGAGGCGGGGCGGATCGCGTTCGGGGAGACGCCGGTGCGGTTCCCGTTCACGACGGCGACGGTCGAGCGGTACGCGGACGCCAAGTAGGCGCGAGGAGAAGAGGAGTGGGCTCCGCCCCGCACTGCGGGGCGGAGCCCACTCCGGCCTACCCGACCGTCCCGGCGGGCCCGCTCACTCCGGCGGCGCCTGCAGCCGCAGCCAGTCGGTGCTCAGGGCGATCGTCTTCAGCTGCTCCATGCTCAGCGCGGGCTCGGCGCGGGTGGCGTCCTCGTGCTGGGCGCCGGTGTTGAAGGCCGAGACGACGACCCGGAAGCCGTCCGGTGTGATGGTGTCCGCGGTCCACCACACGACACCGGCGCCGCCCTTCTCACCGGGCTGCTGGGTGAGCTTCACCAGGCGGCCGTCGGGGAGCGTGGTGACGTCCCCGCTGCCGAAGAGGTCACCGACGACACCGCCCATGTTCGGCTGGACGTTGATCTGGACGAGGCTCTCGCCCTTGCCGTCGTCGACGACCACGAAGCCGTAGCCGGAGTCCGCGCCCTTGTCGGCGACCTTGAGGCCCGTGGGCAGGAGGGAGAGCAGGGTGCTCTGGACGGCGGGGCCGCCCAGCTCGCCCGGCGGCTGCTGGGAGCCGGCGCCCGGCCTCTTCGTCTTCGGTTCCGCGGGCAGCTGCTTCAGGAGCTGCTGCCAGGCGTCGGCGGTGACGAGGGCCTTCAGCTGGGCGGGGGTGAAGGGCGGGTTCTCCCGGCTGATCGCGGCCCCCTTCTCGGCGGCGGCGTTGTACTCGGTGACGTCGATGAGGAAGCGGTCCTTGGTGAGCAGCACCGCCCGCCACGCCTTGGTCTCCTCGCGCCGGTCGGGGTACTCGTACCCCTGGAAGATCATCAGCCGGGAGCCGTTCGGCAGCCGCTCGGTCGAGCAGTCGTCGAAGGAGACGTGCGTCCTCGACGGGCACGTCACCTGCTCGTCGACCGCCTCGCCGGTGCCGTGGGCGCGGTGGAGGCCGAGGGAGACGCCCGCCTTGCCCCTGCCGTCGTCGTAGACGCCCTGGACGTACTGCTCCTTGCCTTCCAGGTTCTCGATCTCCCACGTGCCGGCCGGGGTGTTGGCCTGGAGGACGGCCGCGAGGTCCTTGACCGCGATCTGCGCCTGGAGCGGTTTCTTCACGACGGGCCCGGTCGGGTCCGACGCGCCGGCGGTCGGCTTGGGGGTCTTGGGCGCCCCCGCGACGGAGACGTGGTCCGGGGCACCGGAGGGCGAGAGCAGGGAGCCGCCCCACACCCCGCCGATGCCGACGGCGGCGAGGGCGAGGACGCCACCGGTCACCGCGAGGCGGCGGCGGAACAGGCGGCGCCGGCCGCGCCGGAGGCCGCCCTCGACCAGCTCGCGCCGGTCGTCGACGTCGAAGCCGTCGCCGGTGCGGCGCAGGACCGCGCCGAGCTCCTCCTCGAATCCCTCGTGCGGGGAATCTGCGTTCTGGGGCATGTCGAATTCACCGTCTCCGGTTGGTTGAAAGACAGGGGGTGGTGCGGGATCCGCCGCGGTCGTCCTGGGGCACCGCGGTCGTCCGGGGGCACCGCGGTCGTCCGGGGGCACCGCGGTCGTCCGGGGCGGCCTCGCCGTCAGCGGGCGGCGAACTCGGCGATGCTGCCGCCGAGACGCTGCCGCAGCTTCCCGAGCGCGCGCACGGAGCGGGTGCGTACCGCGGCCGAGCTGACGTGCAGGGCGTCGGCGGTCTCCTCGATGCTGCGGTCCTCCCAGTACCGCAGCACCACGACCGCGCGGTCCTTGGGCGCGAGTCCGGCGAGCGCGTCGAGCAGGGCGATGCGGAGTGCCGGGTCCTCGCCGGTGTCGGGGGCGCGGTCGGGCAGTTCGCCGAGGGGGCGCTCGGTGGCCGAGCGGCGGCGCTGGTGGCTGAGGAACGTGCGGACGAGGACCGTCTGGGCGTACGCGGCGGGGTTGCCGATCCGTGCGACGCGGCCCCAGAGGGCGTACATCCGGCCCAGCGTCTCCTGGGTGAGGTCCTCGGCGAGATGCGTGTCTCCGCTGGTCAGCAGGCAGGCGGAGCGGAACAGGTGGCCCGAGCGTGCGGAGGCGAACTCCATGAACTCGTCCGCGCGGGACTTCCTCATACCCCTCCTTTCCGTCGTGGTCACGTGGTGTGGTCGCCGTACACCTCATTGACGCGACGGGGGCGGGGAAATGTTTCAGCGCCCGTCCGAGATTTTTGCGAGGAGCCTGCCGGACGCATCCAAAGAAGCGGAATCGGGTAATCCCCTTGTATGAACACTCTCAGCGCAGCCCAGACCCTGGCCGCGGGAGTCTGGCAGTCGGGCCTCGGACAGTTCCTCGCCGGACTCATCGTCGTCTTCGTCCTGATCGGGGCGGTCGCGCTCGGATTCCGGGTCCGCGACCGCGAGTCCCGCACGCCCAAGCCGGAAGAGCACCCGCACCGGCCGGAGACGGACCGGCTGCCCGGTGAGATGTCCGAATACCGCAGGCCGGCCGAGATGCCGCAGACCGACGGCGAACACCGGCTCATGCCGTACCAACTCAAGAACTCCGGCACGTCGGGTACGGAGACCTCGCCCGACCCGCCCAGTGAGGAGAAGCGCAAGTGGGGCGGTATCTCCAGCGGAGGCTTCGGCAGCGGAGGCACGGGCCACGGCGACTGACGGCAGCCCGCTCCGACCGAGGCCAGGAGGCCACACCCCGTGAACGACGACACACCCGTCCCCACCCCCACCGCTCCGGAGGCGCGCCTCCGGGCGGTGGCGTACCGCCTGCTCGGCACGTCCCCGGAGGCCGACGAGGCGGTGGAGGACGCGCGGAGGACCTGGCGGTGGCCGGAGGATCCGACCATCGCCGTGGCCGCGGCGTGCCTGTCCCGACTCCGCGCCCGCGAGACGCACGACCGCCCCTCGGAGACCGCCCCGGCTCCGGGTGAAGCGGCTTCGACGGCGGACCTCGACGAGCTGACGCCTCCGGAACGGGTGGCGTTCGTCCTCCACGACGAGTTCCAGGTCCCGTACGAGCGGATCGCCCCGGTCCTGGAACACGCCCCGGTCGCCGCCCGCCGCCTGGCGGGCCGGGCCCGGCACCGGCTCCGGGACGCGGAGGAGATGCCGGAGGCCGTCTAGCGCCCGGGCCTCAGCCCGGCACGCGACCCGGTGGCCGTGCAGACCCCGGCCTCAGCCCAGGACGCGACCCGCGCGGGAGGCCACATGGGCGGGCGGGGCGGAGTCCGGGGGAAGAACGGGGTCGGTGACCGGCTCGCCGAAGGTGGTGACCACCGGCAGCTCCCCCGCCCACAGACCGAGCGCCGCGTCCTCGGACTCGCCGTCGTCGGGCGGGCCGCTACGGGTCTTGACCGAGGCCTCGGTCAGATCCAGCGCGACGACCGAGGTCGCGGCCAGTTCCTTGCGGCTGGGCTGCCGCGCGTACTCCCACTGCCCCGGAGAGCTCTGCTCGGTGAGCGCCCGCAGAGCGCGCAGCTTCTCGTCGGGGTCCGTGACGAGGCGGGGAACGCCGTAGATCATCGCGCAGCGGTAGTTGACCCCGTGCTCGAAGACGGAGCGGGCGAGGACGAGCCCGTCGACATGGGTGACCGTGACGCAGACGGTGGCGTCGGGCGCCTGGACGAGACTGCGGCTGGCGACCGAGCCGTGCAGGTACAGCTGCCCGCCGTCCACCCCGTACGCGGTGGGCACGACCATCGGCGTGCCGTCGACGGTGACCCCGAGATGACAGAGGAACCCGGCCCCGAGCACGGCCTCCAGATCGGCCCGCCCATGACTCCCCTTCTCCCGCATCCGCCGCAGCCGGGTCCGCTCGGTGACGACGAGCTCCTCACCCCTGTCGGACGTGGACGTGCCGGTACTGCTCACGCTTTCCCCCTGGTTCCCAGTGCTTTGTTCCCTGCTGTGTCGACCGACGTGCCGGTCCCCAGGAGTTCTATGACGCCCCACCCGTCACCCGCCACCCCCGCCCACCTGTCGAACAGCGGGCCCCGTCTCGGGGCATGAAAAAGCCCCAGGTCACGGCGAGTGAGTCCTGGGGCTGATCCGAGCCGCCTTCGGGATTCGAACCCGAGACCTACGCATTACGAGTGCGTTGCTCTGGCCAACTGAGCTAAGGCGGCGTGCTGTGCAGACCCATGTTGGGTGCAGCAGCGCCGCCAAGTCTACACAGTTTCCAGGGGTGCTCCGACCACCCCTGGATCATGCCTACGAGCAGCGCTTTCCGTCTTGCGGAGGGGTGCCTTCCAGGAGGTAGGTGTTGATCGCCGTGTCGATGCAGTCGCTGCCCCGGCCGTACGCCGTGTGGCCGTCGCCCTCGTAGGTGAGGAGCGTGCCGGAGGAGAGCTGGCCGGCCAGGGACTGGGCCCACTTGTACGGGGTGGCCGGGTCGCGGGTGGTGCCGACGACCAGGATCGGGGCGGCGCCCTCGGCCGTGATGCGGTGGGGCTTTCCGGTGGCCGGCGTCGGCCAGGACGTGCAGTTGAGGGCCGCCCAGGCGAGGCCCTTGCCGAAGACCGGGGAGGCCTTCTCGAAGGACGGGACGGCCTTCTCGACGTCGGCGGGGCCCTGGTAGGCGGGCGGCAGGTCCAGGCAGTTCACGGCGGCGTTGGCGAACATGAGGTTCGCGTACGTGCCGTCCGCCTCGCGCTCGTAGTAGCTGTCGGCCAGGGCCAGGAGGCCGGAGCCCTCGCCGCCCATCGCCCGGGTGAGGGCCTCGCGCAGCTGGGGCCAGGCGGCCTCGTCGTACATCGCCGCGATCACGCCGGTGGTGGCGAGGGACTCGCCGAGCGGGCGGCTCTGGCCGGTGGGCACGGGCTTGGCGTCCACGTCGCGGAAGAACTTCTTGAGCGCCTCGCCTGCCGCGTCGACCGACCCGGTGCCCAGGGGGCAGTCCGGGGTGCGGACACAGTCGGCGGCGAAGGCCCGGAACGCGGTCTCGAAGCCGGCGGTCTGGTCGCGGTTGAGGTCGATGGCCGGCAGCGAGGGGTCCATGGCGCCGTCGAGGACGAGGCGCCCGACCCGGTCCGGGAAGAGCTCGGCGTAGGTGGCTCCGAGGAACGTGCCGTAGGACGCCCCCACATAGGTGAGCTTCGCGTCGCCGAGCACCGCCCGCAGGATGTCCATGTCACGGGCCGTCTCGACGGTGGAGACATGCGGCAGGATCGTGCCCGAGCGCTTCTCGCAACCGGCCGCGAACTTCTTGAAGGACGCGCTGAGCGCGTCGGTCTCCGCACGGTCGTCGGGGGTCTGGTCGACCTGCGTGTACGCGTCCATCTGCGGGCCCGTCAGGCACTCGACCGGCTCGCTGCGGGCGACTCCGCGCGGGTCGACGGCCACCATGTCGTAGCGGGCCCGGACGGGCGCGGGGTAGCCGACGCCCGCGTACGCCTGGAGGTAGCCGACGGCGGAGCCGCCGGGGCCGCCAGGGTTGACCAGGAGGGAGCCGAGCCGCTTGCCGGGGCCGGTCGCCCGGACCCGGGAGACGGCCAGCTTCACCTCGGGCCCGTCCGGCTTCGCGTAGTCCAGGGGGGCGCGCAGGGTCGCGCACTGGAAGCCGTCGACCCCGCACTCCCGCCACGTCAGCTGCTGGGAGTAGAACGACTTCAGGGCCTCCGGCGGGGCGGAGGGGGCGGCCGGCCTCGCCGCCGTCGTGCGGGACGCCGCCGCGTCGCTTCCGCTCGTACAGCCGGAGAGGATCAGCCCGGCGGCCGCGAGGGCCGACGCGGACGTACGGAGCAAGCGCCTGGAGTCCATCCCCGGAGCGTATCCGGACCGGTACGTACCGTGTCCAATCGTGTCGTGTCCCCCGGTCGGGCGGCCCCGGGTCAGCCGCGGAGCGCCATCGTCATCGCCTCCACCGCCAGCAGCGGCGACACGTTCCGGTCGAGGGCCTCGCGGCAGGCCAGGATGGCCTCGATGCGGCGGAGCGTCCGCTCCGGGGTGGTGGCGCCGGCGATCCGCTCGAGCGCGTCCCGCACGTCCGTGTTGGCGAGGGCCGAACGCGAGCGCAGCTGCAGGGCGAGGACGTCGCGGTAGAAGCCCGTCAGGTCGGTCAGCGCGAGATCCAGGCTGTCGCGCTGCGTACGCGTCCTGCGGCGCTTCTGCCGCTCCTCCAGCTCCTTCATCGCCCCTGCCGTGCCGCGCGGCATCCGTCCGCCCTGGGCCGCGCCGAGCGCCGCCTTGAGCTCGTCGGTCTCCTTGACGTCGATCTCCTCCGCGGCCTGCTTCGCGTCCTCGGCGGCGGCGTCCACCAGCTCCTGGGCCGCCCTGAGGCAGCCGCCGACGTCGTCGACGCGGAGCGGCAGCTTGAGGACGACGGCCCGGCGGGCGCGGGCCCGCTCGTCCGTCGCGAGCCGCCGGGCCCGGTCGATGTGGCCCTGGGTGGCGCGGGCGGCGGTCCGCGCCATCTCCGGATCGACGCCGTCGCGCCGCATCAGCACGTCGGCGACCGCTTCCACGGACGGGGTGCGCAGGGTCAGGTGCCGGCAGCGGGAGCGGATGGTGGGCAGCACGTCCTCCAGGGAGGGCGCGCAGAGCAGCCAGACCGTGCGCGGGGCGGGCTCCTCGATCGCCTTCAGGAGCACGTTTCCCGCGCCCTCGGTGAGCCGGTCGGCGTCCTCGAGGACGATGACCTGCCAGCGGCCGCCGGCCGGGGAGAGCTGGGCGCGGCGGACGAGGGCGCGGGTCTCCTTCACGCCGATGGACAGCAGGTCCGTGCGGATGATCTCCACGTCCGCGTGGGTGCCGACGAGGGTGGTGTGGCAGCCGTCGCAGAAGCCGCAGCCGGGTGCCCCGCCGAGGGCCCGGTCGGGGCTCACGCACTGCAGCGCGGCGGCGAAGGCCCGCGCCGCCGTCGCCCGGCCGGACCCCGGCGGACCGGTGAAGAGCCAGGCGTGGGTCATCTTCGACGCCTCGGGGTCGGGCTCACCTGCGGCATGGGCGGTCACGAGCGCGTCGGCGTCCCGCGCGGCGGCGGCGAGCTGCTCCTCGACCCGTGTCTGTCCGACCAGGTCGTCCCATACGGCCATGTCTGCCCCTCCTCAGGTACGCCCTCCATTGTGGGGCAGCGCTCTGACACTCCCCGCCGGAGCCGGGGCGGCCCTCGGAACACTCCCTGCCGGAGCCGGGGCCGACCTTCGGAACCCTCCGTGCCGGAGCCGGGGCGGCGAGTCCTCGCCCACCGGCACGTCCCGCCGGGGCTCAGGCCTCGCCGCGGGCGCCGGTGCGGGCGCGGGTGAGCCAGAGGCCGACCGCCGAGCCGAGCACCGCCACGCCCGAGGCGACGGTCGCCGTGGCGTGGGCGGCGCCGGTCCAGTCGGCGAAGGTGTTGACGTAGGCGTTGCCGAGGACGCCCGCCGTGAGGAGCAGCCAGAACAGGAACCGCATGGAGGTCTCCGTGCTTCGGGAGGAGGTGGGTGGACGCGCCGCCGATGAGCCGCGGCCCCGTACGGTTTCGATCTTCGTCGTCACGCCGTCCGCGCACAGCGGTGCCCGCCCCCGGACCGATGGTGGTGCCTGCTCCACCGCGCCCCTCGGGCCCTCCCGCCTAGTCTGGCGGCATGCGCGACGCGATCAAGGAAGCGGCCCGGGCGTCGCTCCATCTCCTGGGCGGGGCCGTCATCGCGATCCTCTGTCATCTGATGGTGGGCGTCGCCCTCTTCACGGCCTGCCTCACCGTCACGGTCATCGGCGCCGGGGTGCTCCCCGAGAGCGTGCTGCTGCTGCGGCGGCTCGCCGGCTGGGAGCGGCGCAGGACCGCCGCCTGGACCGGCGCGCCCATCCCGGAGGCGTACCTTCCGCTCGAAGGTCCGCTCCCCGCGCGCGTGCGCACCGCCGTCACCGATCCCGGGACGGTACGGGACGTGGTCTGGGCCGGCGCGCAGCTGCTCTACGGCATGGTGCTCTGGTACGCCTCGCTGGTGCTGTGGGTGCCCGCGCTGCTGGTCGACGGCGTGGTGACCGGGCTCGCGGGACGGCGGCCGGTGGCGCTGCCGCTGATCGGCCGTCTCGCCGGCCTCGCGGGCGACTGGTCGCGCACCCTGCTCACCCCCGCCCCGTCGGCCGCCCGCGACGCCGCCCTCGCCGCCCGCATCGAGCAGCTGACGGCCACCCGGGCGGGCGCGGTCGCCGCGCACGGCGCCGAGCTGCGCCGGATCGAACGCGACCTCCACGACGGCGCCCAGGCCCGGCTCGTGGCGCTCTCCATGCGGATCGGCCTGGCCAGACGGGCGTACGACTCCGACCCCGCCGCCGCGCGGGCGCTCCTGGACGACGCGCAGACGCAGGCCGAGGAGGCGCTGGCGGAGCTGCGGCACGTGGTGCGGGGCATCCATCCGCCGATCCTCACCGACCGGGGTCTGACCGGGGCGGTCCGCGCCCTCGCCGCGAGCAGCGGGCTGGAGGTGCAGGTGTCCGTGACGGGGCCGGCCGGCCACGCGGACCACCCGGCCGGGGAACCCGCCGTGACGGGGCCGGCCGACCACGCGGACCACCCGGCCGAGGCGCCCGCGGGTGACTTCCGTGCTCCCGCCGCGGTCGAGGCCGCCGCGTACTTCGTGGTCGCCGAGGCCCTCACCAACGCCGCCAAGCACAGCGGCGCCGCCCGCGCCTCCGTCTCCCTCACCCGCGCGCCGGCCGCTCTCCGCGTGCGCGTGGCGGACGAGGGGCGGGGCGGCGCGGAAGCCGGTGAACGCGCGGGCTCGGGGCTCACGGGCATGCGCCGCCGGGTCGCCGCGCTCGACGGCACCGTGGAACTGACCAGCCCCGAAGGGGGCCCGACCGTGATCGAAGTGGAGCTTCCGTGCGTGTGGTGATCGCCGAGGACAACGCCCTCCTGCGGGAAGGACTCGTGCTGCTGCTGACCTCCTCCGGCCATGAGGTCGTCGGCGTCGCGGCCACCGGGCCCGAGATCCTGCCGCTGCTGGTGGAGCAGCGCCCCGACGTGGCCGTCCTCGACGTACGGCTGCCGCCCGGTTTCCGCGACGAGGGGCTGCGGGCGGCGCTCGCGGCCCGCGAACAGCTGCCGGACCTGCCGGTGCTGGTGCTCTCCCAGTACGTGGAGGAGACGTACGCGGCCGAGCTCCTGGGCGGCGGCGCGCGGGGCGTCGGCTATCTCCTGAAGGACCGGGTGGGGCGGGTGGACGAGTTCCTCGACGCCCTGGAGCGGGTCGCCGCCGGTGGTACGGCCCTGGACCCGGAGGTCGTCACCGAGCTTCTCGCCCGCCGCCGCGACGACCCGCTGAAGTCCCTCACGCCCCGCGAGCGCGAGGTCCTCGAACTGATGGCCCAGGGGCATGACAACGGCACGATCGCCCGCTCGATGGTGGTCACCGAGCGGGCCGTGCACAAGCACATCGGCAATGTCTTCCTGAAGCTCGGCCTGCCGCCGAGCGACAGCGGCGGCCACCGCCGGGTCCTCGCCGTGCTGGCCTACCTCGACGCCTGAGCGGCCCGGCGAACGGCACCCGCCGGGCCGCACCCCATGGCAGCACCTGCCAGGCAACACCCACCGGGCAGCACCCGCCGGGCCGGGCCGCCGCGCACGGCCGCGGCCCGGCCCGACCCGGCACCCGCCGATCAGCTCCTCGCTCGCCGCCCCGGCCGCGGCAGGAACACGCCCGCGACCACCGTGACGGCCACCGATCCGGCGATCAGGCCGAGTTGTGCGGGCGGCAGGTACGGCAGGCCGCCGGTCAGCGACCAGGCGAAGGCGGTCAGCGGCAGCGCGGCCACCACGACCCCGATGAGCAGGCCGGTCGCGGTCACGAACCCCGCTTCCAGGCCCAGCATCCGGCGCAACTGACCCGCCGAGGCGCCGACCTGGCCGAGCAGCCGGAGCTCACCGCGCCGCCCGGCACCGATCAGGGTGAGGGTGCTGAGGACGGAGAGGAGGGTGAGCCCGCCGATGGCGGCGACGATCGCGGCCGAGACGATCCCGTTCAACTCGGCCCCCGGCGGCGTCACCTGCTCGGGCACGACGGGACCGCCTGCGGGGCTCCGGTCCGCGGCGGCGGCCAGTACGCGCGCGGGGTACGGATCGCTCATGTGCGGCGCCAGTTCGGCCTTCGGCAGCAGGAACTCACCGAGGGCGAGGGAGCGTTCGTACACCGCCACCACCCGCAGCCGCTTCGGCACGCCGTCGCCGAGGCGCAGCTCGACCGTCGAACCGGCCCGTAGGTCCAGGGAGTCGGCCATGGTCGCACCGACCGCGACGGTGCCGCGCCCGGCGAGCCCGGCCAGGTCGCCGGAGACGACGCCCGGGTCGAGCGTGCCCGCGAGGCCCTCGGCGTCCACCCCGAGGACGGGAAGGCGGTCGAAGCGCGGCGAACCGGCCTCCGTGCGGGCCAGGACGACGGTCGACCGCAGCACGTCCGTGGCCGCCTCGACCCCCGGCAGCTTCCGCACGCTCTCCGCGGTCGTCCCGGAGAACGCGAGGTCCGCGGTCGTCGCGGCCCGTGCCTGCGCGGTCGCGGCCCGCTCCATCGTCGTGCCCGCCGAGAGCTGCACGAGCGCGAAGGCGGTGACGAGGACGACCGGGACGAGCGCCGCCCCGAGACGGCGGGAGTGCGCGCTCGCGCCGGCGGCGGTGAGCCGCCCCGCCGCGCCGCCGAACCGGCGGAACGTAGGCTCCAGGACCTTCATCGCGGCCCGCGCGATCCACGGCCCGAGCAGGGCGCACCCGGAGACCAGCGTCACCGTGGCGGCTCCGGCGGCGGCCGCGGCGGCCCCACCGCCCTGGACCGAGGCGGTGCCGGCCGAGGCCACGCCCGCCAGGAGCAGCAGGATCCCGCTGACGCGCCGCGCGCGGCCCTTCCCGGGGCGTCCGGGCCGCCGGGTCGCGAAGAGGACGACGAGCCGGGTGACGGCGACGACGACGAGGGCGACGAGAGCGGGGGCGGCCGCGAACAGCCACGGCGGGACGGGGACTTCGAGGCCCTCCGGTACGACTCCGGTACGGGCCCGCAGCGCCGACCACAGCGCCAGGAACACCGGCACGGCCGTGACCGCGCCGAGCAGCGCCGCGAGTCCCGCCACCCGGGTCACCTCCCGGCCGGCCGCCGATCGCACCTGACGGGGTGTCGCCCCCACCGCGAGCAGCAGGTCCCGCTCGGCGGCGCGCTGCTGGAGCGCCTGCGCGACGAGCGAGGCGAGGACGAGGACGGCGATGAGGACGACGGTCCCGGAGACGGCCGCGAGCAGCTGGAGGAGTTCGCCGCGCGCGGGCGCGGCGGCGAGGTGCTCGGCACCGCCGCGCCCGTCGCCGGTGAGCGCCCGGAGCGGCTGCCCCGACGCGGTGTCCTTGAGGCCGGCCCGGTCGAGGGCGGCCCGCACGCGCGCGTGGAGGGTGTCCACGGGTACGCCGGGCTCGGCCAGGACCCCGACGGCGTCGACGGCACCGAGGTGCCCGGCGCGTTTCCGCGCCTCCGCGGCCGTGACGTACAGCGCGGCGGGCCCGTCGGCGACCCCGACGATCCTGAACCCGGCGAGGGAGTCCCCGACCCGGGTCCCGGCACCGGAGCCCAGGACCGCTTCTCCGGCCCGCTGGGGCGCCCGCCCGGCGACCAGCCCGTACGGGGCGAGTCGCGCCGCCTCCCAGGACCGCCCGGGGTAGGTCCGGCCGGCGCCGGAAACGGCACCGGCACCCTTCCCCTCGTCACGTACGACCGCCTCGCGTACGCCCACGCCCCGGGCACCCGCCTCCCCGGCGGTCACCTCCCGTACGACGAACGTGTGGTCCGGCACCGCGGCGCGGACGCCCGGGACCGTACGCAGCACGTCGACGGCCTCGCCCGGGACCCGTACCCGCTCGGTCAGGCCCGCCGTCTCCGTGGTCGGTTCGCCGCCCCAGGGCTTCGTCGTCCAGCGGACCTCCTGGTCGCCGGCGACGACGACGGCCGCCGCCGCGTACCGCTCCACGCGCGCGTGGCCGAGCGCGGTCGAGCCGAGGGCGAGGGCCAGGGCGCCGAGCAGGGCCGAGGTGACGGCCACGGCCGCGAACACGGCGGTCCACGCCTTCCGGTGGGTCCGCAGGTACCGGGCCGAGAGCAGCCGGACCGCGGGATCTGCCAGTGGCTTCATCGGGCGACCGCCATCCGGCGGTGCCCCGCGTCGGCCCGACCGCCCAGCAGCTCCCGTACGCGGTACTCGTCCGGGCGGTCGAGGTGCCCGACGAGCCTGCCCCGGTCGAGGAACACGGCCTCGTCCGTCCAGGCGGCGGCCACCGGGTCGTGGGTGACGAGGACGACCGTGGTGCCCCGCTCGTCGACCGCGCGCCGCAGCAGGGCGAGGACCCCGGCCGCGGTGACCGGGTCGAGGGCGGCGGTGGGTTCGTCGGCGAAGACGACCTCGGGTTCGCCGACCAGGGCGCGGGCGATCGCCACCCGCTGCCGCTGGCCTCCGGACAGGGCCTCCGGCATGTCCTCGGCCCGGTCGGCGAGCCCGACCGCCCCCAGCCCGGCGAGGGCGCGGGCGTCGAGTTCCCGGCCCTCGCGGGCTCCGGCGAGGAGCAGCGGCAGGGTGACGTTCTCCCGCACGGTGAGGGCGGACACGAGGTTCAGCGACTGGAAGACGAAGCCGACCCGGTCCCGCCGGAGCCGGGTGAGCCCGGCCGCCTTCAGCGTGGCGAGGTCGGTGGCGCCGATCCGGACCGTCCCGGTCGTCGGCCGTTCGAGTCCGGCCGCGCACCGCAGCAGGGTGGACTTGCCGGAGCCCGACCGACCCATCACCGCGAGGAACCGGCCGCGCGGCACGGCCAGGCTCACCCGGTCGAGCGCGGGCGCCCCGCCTCCGTACGTCCGGCTCACGCGGTCGAGGGTGAGGGCGGCATCCAGGGCGCGGGCGGCACCGCTGTCCGTCACAGCTGTCGTCGTCATGCCCCCCACGCTAGAAAAGCGCAGGTCACAGCGGGATGGTGCTGGCTTCCGAAAGGGGGGTGGAGCTAGCTCCACCCCCCACGGGATCAGCGGTGGCGCCGGGGCCCCTCGTCCTCGTCGTCGTGCGGGCCGAACAGCTCGTCCGCCAGCGTCGGCAGGTCGTCGAGCGGGGTCTCCTCGGCCCAGTCGGAGCGGCCGCGCGGCCGGCCGTTCTCGTCGAGCTGGGGCAGCTCACGGGTCCGGTCGTTCGCGCCGTCCGACTCCTCCCGCGCGTCGCGGAAGATGCCCTGCGGCACCCGGTCGACGGGGTCGGACGCCCGGGCGCCCCGTACGGGCCGGAGCACGGCGGTCTCCTCGGCGTCCCGTACGGGAGGCAGGACCGCGGTCTCGTCGACGCCGCGCGTCTCCCGGACGCGGGGCAGGGCGGCCGTCTCGGCCTCCGGCTTCGTCATCTTCACGATCGGCGTGGCCACGGTGACCTCGTCGGGCGAGACGGTCGGCGCGTCCGCCGCCGAGCCCTGCGACACGTCCGTCCGCGGGTCGGCCACGCGGCCCACGCGCGGGTCCGAGGCGCCGGCCCGGCCTCCCGTGCCCGTACCCGCGCCGGCCCCACTGCCGCCCGCCCGCGCTTCCGGCTTCACGATCGGCGTCGCGACGGTGACCTCGTTCGCGGACACCGCGGCGGCGCTCGCCGCGCGAGCCGCGTCCTCGGCGGCCCGCTCGGCCGCCGCCGTCTCCGCGGCCTTCGCCGCCTCGGCGCGCTGAGCGGCCGCCTGCTCCGCCGCGGCACGCTCGGCCGCCGCGCGCTCCGCGGCCGCCTTGGCGGCGGCTTCGGCCGCCGCCCGCTGCGCGGCCGCCTTCGCCGCGGCCTCCTCCGCCGCCTTCGCGGAGGCGGCGGCCTCGGCCATCCGGCGGGCCTCCTCGGCCCGGAGCAGGGCCTCCTCCGCCTTGCGCTGCTTCTCCAGGCGGCGTTCCTCCGCCTCGGCCCGCAGCCGGGTCTCCTCCTCGGCCTCCTTGCGGAGTCGTTCCTGCTCCTCCTTGCGGGCCTTCTCCTCGGCCGCGAGACGCTTCCGCTCCTCCTCGGCGGCGGCCTCGGCGGCGAGTCGGGCCTCCTCGGCCTTCCGCCGGGCCTCCTCCGCCTGCCGTTCGGCCTCCAGACGGCGCGCCTCTTCCTCCTCGCGCCGCTTGCGCTCCTCCTCCTCGGCGCGGAGCTTGGCGAGCTGCGCCTGACGCTCGCGTTCGAGACGCTCCTCCTCCGCCTTGCGGGCCGCTTCCTCCTCGGCCTTCCGGCGCGCTTCCTCCTCGGCCTTCCGGCGGGCCTCCTCGACGGCCTTCACCTCGGCCTCGGACAGCGGCAGCATCCGGTCGAGCCGGTGGCGTACGACGGTGGTGACCGCCTCGGGCTCCTGACCGGCGTCGACGACGAGGTAGCGGCTGGGGTCGGCGGCGGCGAGGGCGAGGAAGCCGGCCCGTACGCGCGCGTGGAACTCCGGCGGCTCGGACTCCAGGCGGTCGGGCGCCTCGGTGAAGCGCTCCCGCGCGGTCTCCGGCGAGACGTCGAGGACCACGGTCAGATGGGGGACGAGACCGTCCGTCGCCCAGCGCGAGATCCGGGAGATCTCCGTCGGGGACAGGTCACGGCCCGCTCCCTGGTAGGCCACGGACGAGTCGATGTACCGGTCGGAGAGGACGATCGCGCCCCGCTCCAGGGCGGGCCGGACCAGGGAGTCGACGTGTTCGGCGCGGTCGGCGGCGTACAGCAGGGCTTCGGCGCGGTTCGAGAGCCCCGCCGACGACACGTCGAGGAGGATCGAGCGGAGCCGCTTGCCGATCGGGGTGGCGCCGGGCTCGCGGGTGACGACGACCTCGTGGCCCTTGGCCCGGATCCACTCGGCGAGCGCCTCGACCTGGGTGGACTTGCCGGCGCCGTCGCCGCCCTCCAGGGCGATGAAGAAGCCGGTCGCGGAGGGCGCCTGCGCCGGGTCGGAGCCGCGCAGCGCGTCGCGCAGGTCGCGGCGGAGCGGGACGCCCGCCCGGTCGTCGGTCTTCGCGAGGACGAGCGCGGCGACGGGCAGCAGCAGGGCGCCGACGAGGGCGAGCGTGAAGGCGGCTCCGCCGTGCGCGAGGACCAGGTCGCCGGCGGCGAGACGGTGCGGGCCGATCGCGGCGGCGAGCAGCGGGGCGGCGAGCGCGCCGATGCCCATGCCGACCCGGGCGGTGGCCTGGAGGTGCTCGGTGGTGCGGGCCCTGCGCGGCTCCTCGGTCTCCTGGTCGACGAGGACGTGGCCGGTGTTCGCGGCGACTCCGGCCGCGTATCCGGCGAGGACGGAGAGGAACAGCACGGTCGCCGTGTCCGGGACCAGGCCCATCGCGATCAGGGCGACGCCGGTGACGGCGGTCGCGAGGGCGAGCAGCCGGCGCCGGGACAGCACGGGCAGGACGGAGCCCGCGGTGCGGATGCCGACGGCGGTGGCGCCGCTGAGGGCCAGGATCAGCAGGGCGTACGTGACGGGGCCGCCGCCCAGGTCGTACGCGTGGAGGACGGCGACGGACGCGGCGGCGGCGATGGCGCCGGCGACCGTGGCGCAGGTCAGGACCAGCGGCTGGAAGGCTCCGGTACGGCCCTTCTCGCCGGCCGGCCGGCGCAGGCCCTCAAGCGGCGAACGGGGCCGGGGCGTCTCTCCGCCGGGCAGCGCCATCGCGTACACGACGGTGACGGCGGCGGCGAAGAGCCCGGCGGCGACGTACGAGCCGAGGGCGGCCTGGTGGAACGAGAACCAGTCGATGCCGACGCCGAGCAGGTTGCCGACGAGGGTGGCGACGAACAGCACGGCGGCGGCGGCCGGTACGGCGAGGAAGCCGGTGCGCTGGGAGAGGCGCCGCAGCGCCCCGAGGTGGTCGGGCAGCGGTCGTACGGCCCCGCCCTCGATCGGCGGGGCGGGCAGCAGCGCGGGCGCGGCGCCCTCCCGGCTGACCGTCCAGAGCCGCTCGGCGGCGCCGGTGACGAAGACGGTGCCGAGCAGGTACCAGAGGGCGCTGCCGGGGGTCCAGTCGATCCACAGGGGCGCGACGACGAGCAGCGCGATCCGGACGCCGTCGGCGCCGATCATGGTCCAGCGCCGGTCGAGCGCGCCGCCGGGACCGGTGAGCGCGGTCAGCGGCCCGAGGAGGACGGCCCCGAAGAGGACCGAGGCCAGCAGGCGCGCGCCGACGACGGCGGCCACGGCGAACGCGGCTCCCCGTGCTCCCCCTCCGAGCGCGCCCTCGGCGACGGCGGCCTGGAGGCCGAGGAGGACGAGGACCATGAGGGTGAGCGCGTCACCGGTGCTGCCGGCGAGGTGCGCGCTCCACAACCTGCGCACTGGCTGATGGCGCAACAGGGCGCGTACGGCACGCTCCCTGGAATCCGCGACGAGTGCGGCGTCGGAATCGCCGAGGCGGTCTGGCTGCTCTGCTCGCGTCATCCGTCCACCCTATCCGGACGCCGTTGCTCCCCGCGGCCCCCGCCCGAACATCCGGACGAGCCTGTGACGAAGGGCGGCACGAGCCTGTGACACGGGGCGGGGCGGGCCCGCGGACCGGGGCCTCCGCAGGCGGCGGACCGGGCCTCCGCAGACGGCGGATCGGACCCGCCGCGGGTGGGACGAGGCCATGTCGGGCGGCGGGGCGGGCGCCTGTGACGACGGCGGGGGCGGGGGTCTTCACCCCCGCCCCCGCCGTCTCGCGAGCCGTGCCTACTCGGGCTTCGCCGCCGCCGTCTTCTTGGCTGCGGTCGTCTTCTTCGCCGTCGTCGTCTTCTTCGCCGCGGTCTTCTTGGCGGCCGTGGTCTTGGCGGCGGTGGTCTTCTTCGCCGCCGTCTTCGTGGCCGTCTTCTTCGCCGTGGTCGTCTTCTTCGCCGGGGCCTTCTTGGCGGTCTTCTTCGCCGGTCCCTTGGCCCGCTTCTCCGCGAGCAGCTCGTAACCGCGCTCCGGCGTGATCGTCTCCACGCTGTCGTCGGTCCGCAGGGTGGCGTTGGTCTCGCCGTCCGTCACGTACGGGCCGAAGCGCCCGTCCTTGACGACCACGGGCTTCTCGCTGACGGGGTCGGTGCCCAGCTCCTTCAGCGGCGGCTTGGCCGCGGCCCGGCCCCGCTGCTTCGGCTGGGCGTAGATCGCGAGCGCCTCGTCGAGGGTGATCGTGAAGAGCTGCTCCTCGTCGGTGAGCGACCGCGAGTCCGTGCCCTTCTTCAGGTACGGCCCGTAGCGGCCGTTCTGCGCGGTGATCTCGACGCCCTCGGCGTCGGCGCCGACGACCCTGGGCAGGGACATCAGCCGGAGCGCGTCCTCCAGGGTGACAGTGTCGAGGGACATCGACTTGAAGAGGGAGGCCGTGCGCGGCTTCACCGCGTTCTTGCCGGTCTTCGGGGTGCCCTCGGGCAGGATCTCCGTGACGTACGGGCCGTAGCGGCCGTCCTTCGCGACGATCTGGTTGCCGCTGACCGGGTCGGCGCCCAGCTCGAAGTCGCCGCTCGGCTTGGCGAGCAGCTCCTCGGCGAGCTCGACGGTCAGCTCGTCGGGCGCGAGCTCCTCGGGGACGTCGGCCCGCTGGTGGCCCTCGGCCTCCTTCTCACCGCGCTCGACGTAGGGGCCGTAGCGGCCGACGCGGAGCACGATGCCGTTGCCGACGGGGAAGGAGGAGATCTCGCGGGCGTCGATGGCGCCGAGGTCGGTGACGAGTTCCTTCAGGCCGCCGAGGTGGTCGCCGTCGCCGTTCCCGGCGTCCGCCGCACCACCGGAGGCGCCCGTTCCGGCCTCGCCCTCGCCGAAGTAGAAGCGCTTCAGCCACGGCACGGACTGGGCCTCGCCCCGCGCGATGCGGTCGAGGTCGTCCTCCATCCTCGCGGTGAAGTCGTAGTCGACGAGCCGCCCGAAGTGCTTCTCCAGGAGGTTGACGACGGCGAAGCTCAGGAAGGACGGCACGAGAGCCGTGCCCTTCTTGAAGACGTAGCCGCGGTCGAGGATCGTGCCGATGATCGACGCGTACGTCGACGGCCGGCCGATCTCGCGCTCTTCCAGCTCCTTGACCAGCGAGGCCTCGGTGTAGCGGGCCGGCGGCTTGGTCGCGTGGCCGTCCGCCGTGATCTCGTCGGCGGTCAGCGCGTCGCCCTCGGCGACCTGCGGCAGGCGCCGCTCGCGGTCGTCGAGCTCCGCGTTCGGGTCGTCGGCGCCCTCGACGTAGGCCTTCATGAAGCCGTGGAAGGTGATCGTCTTGCCGGACGCGCTGAACTCGGCGTCCCGGCCGTCGGAGGACCGGCCGCCGATCTTCACGGTGACGGAGTTACCGGTCGCGTCCTTCATCTGGGAGGCGACGGTCCGCTTCCAGATCAGCTCGTACAGCCGGAACTGGTCGCCGGTCAGACCGGTCTCCGCCGGGGTGCGGAAACGATCACCCGAAGGGCGAATCGCCTCGTGCGCCTCCTGCGCGTTCTTGACCTTGCCCGCGTAGACGCGCGGCTTCTCCGGCAGGTAGTCGGCGCCGTACAGCTGCGTGACCTGCGCCCGCGCCGCCGCGACGGCGGTGTCGGACAGGATCGTGGAGTCCGTACGCATGTAGGTGATGAAGCCGTTCTCGTACAGCTTCTGCGCCACCTGCATGGTCGCCTTCGCACCGAAGCCCAGCTTGCGGCTCGCCTCCTGCTGGAGGGTGGTGGTGCGGAAGGGGGCGTACGGGGAGCGGCGGTACGGCTTCGACTCGACCGAGCGCACGGAGAAGGCGGTGTCGGCGAGGGCGGCGGCGAGCGTCCGCGCGTTCGCCTCGTCCAGGTGGAGCACGGCCTCGCTCTTGAGCCGCCCGTCGGCGCCGAAGTCACGACCCTGCGCGACCCGCTTGCCGTCGACCGCCGCGAGGCGCGCGACCAGCTGGGACGGGTCGGACGCGTCACCGGAGCGGCCGGTGCCGAAGGTGCCGGTGAGGTCCCAGTACTCGGCGGAGCGGAAGGCGATGCGCTCGCGCTCCCGCTCGACGACGAGCCGGGTGGCGACGGACTGCACGCGGCCGGCGGACAGCCGCGGCATGACCTTCTTCCACAGGACCGGCGAGACCTCGTAGCCGTAGAGGCGGTCGAGGATGCGGCGGGTCTCCTGGGCGTCGACCATGCGCTGGTTCAGCTCGCGCGGGTTGGCGACGGCCTCGCGGATGGCGTCCTTGGTGATCTCGTGGAAGACCATCCGGTGGACCGGGACCTTGGGCTTGAGGACTTCCTGGAGGTGCCACGCGATGGCTTCGCCCTCGCGGTCCTCATCGGTGGCGAGGTAGAGCTCGTCGGACTCGGCGAGAAGCTCCTTGAGCTTCCTGACCTGCGCCTTCTTGTCGGCGTTGACGACGTAGATGGGCTGGAAGTCGTGCTCGACGTCGACCCCGAGGCGGCGCACCTCGCCGGTGTACTTCTCGGGCACCTCGGCGGCGCCGCTGGGGAGGTCACGGATGTGCCCGACGCTCGCCTCGACCACGTAGCCGGGGCCGAGGTAGCCCTTGATCGTCTTCGCCTTGGCAGGCGACTCGACGATGACGAGTCGGCGGCCGCCGTGTGCGGTCTCGCTGGTCGGGGACAACTTCGCTCTTCTCTCCGGATCGACACTCTCTGGCACGTAGCGCTGGCACGCACGGCAGCGGCACGGACGGTGACGCTCCCGTCGCTGCGGAGTGTGACGGTACAACCCGCCCCCGTGTCAAACGGCGAAAGCCCGCAACGGCCACTCGAACGGTAACCCGAGTTTTGGCATTCCTGCCGCCCGGACTGCCGGTCGGGCGGGGCGGGACGTCGGCGCCGGGGCCCCGGCGAAAGATCACGAAGGTCCGTGAAAGGGCCCGGGAGAAGAGTCAGAGCCTGGCGAAGCACCAGACGCCGAGGACGAGGAAGCCGGCGCCGAAGAGGCTCGTCAGCGCGACGGCGGCACGGGGGGCGACCCCGTACGCGACGGGCTCGCGGTGCAGCGTCCGCACGGTGGTCCACACCAGCAGCGCGCCTCCGAACAGCGTGAACGCCGCCCCCGCGAAAATCGCCGGCCCGCTCTCCATGCCCGTACCCCGTTCCGTCCCCGTGCGATGTTCGTCTCCCGCTGCCGAGGCTGGCACCTCCGGGCATCGGGGGTGCGAATTCCGGGTGAACGACGCGGAGCGTCCCGTACGGTTTCACGAGGATGGCCGGTACTGATCCGCCCTTCGCCGCCGGGCGAGAGGCGGAAGCCGTGGGGGCGGCCGCTCCGACCCGATCGGCACGGCCCGCGACGGCACCCGGTCCTCCGCCCCGGCGGACGGGGAGGAGAACCCGGACAAGGGGCCCGACCAGCAGCATTCCGGCTTCCACGAACGGGCCGGCCGCCACGGGCAGGGTCCGGCCCTGCCCTGCCCCGCCGGCGTCGGCGGGCCGCCCGGCGGCCGGGAAGCGGAACGCGCCTCCCGGCCTTCCGGCGGAGGCTCACTCGGCGGGCAGCAGGAAGCCCTCCTCCACGAGCAGCCGGATCGCCTGCGGGGTGCGGTCCCGCAGTATCACCGGGTCCTCGCCCATCAGCTGGCCGATCGCGTCGAGGATGCGGCCCGCGCTGAGCGTGCCGTCGCACACCCCGGCGAACCCGGCACCGATGTGGTCCACCTTGGTGGCGCGGCGCATGCCCCGGTTCTGCCGGAGCACGACGTGCTCGGGATCCTCCGCGCCCGGGAGCCCGACCTGCTCCTGCACCACCTCCGGCGCGAGCGTGAACCGGTCGGCGAGGAGGGCGGCGTCGTCGCGGGCGCGCAGATAGTCCTGGCGCTCGAAGTGGGCGAGGACGGTGGGCCCGAGGGGCTGCTCGACGGGGTGCGGCCACTCCTCGACGACGATCGACGGCTCGACGGAACCGGAGGCCACCGCCTCGTTCCGCCGGATCGTGATCCAGCCGAAGCCCACCGCGCGCGTCTTGCGGGCCTCGAACTCGTCGAGCCAGGCCTCGTACGCCTGCCGGTACGCGTCCGGGTCACCGCGGTGGTCGCCGCTGTCCCGCAGCCACAGCTCCGCGTACTGGGTGACGTCCTGGACCTCCCGCTGCACGATCCAGGCATCGCAGCCGCGCGGCACCCAGGACCGCAAGCGCTCCTGCCACTCCTCGCCCTCGACGTGCTGCCAGTTGGCGAGGAACTGGGCGTATCCGCCGTCGTTGAGCCGCTCGCCGGCCTCCTGCACGAGCGTGCGGCACAGGTCGTCGCCGCCCATCCCGCCGTCCCGGTAGGTGAGCCGGGCGCCGGGGGAGATCACGAACGGCGGGTTGGAGACGATCAGGTCGTACCTGTCGCCGTCCACCGGCTCGAACAGCGAGCCCGCGAGCAACTCGGCCTCCCGGGCCCCGGAGAGAGCGAGCGTCAGCCGGGTGAAGTCCAGGGCGCGCGGGTTGAGGTCGGTCGCGGTGACCAGGGTGGCGTGCTGGGCGGCGTGCAGCGCCTGGATGCCGGAGCCGGTGCCGAGGTCGAGCGCGGAGGAGACCGGCGTGCGGACGGTGATGCCGGCGAGCGTGGTGGACGCCCCGCCGACCCCGAGGACGACGCCTTCGTCCTTCTTGCCGATGCCTCCGGCTCCGCCGACGGCGCAGCCCAGGTCGGAGACGATGAACCAGTCCTCGCCGTCCGGCCCGCCGTACGGCCGGATGTCGACCGTCGCGGACACGGCGTCGCCCTCGCGGACCACCCAGCCGTCGGCGAGGGCCTCGTCGAGCGGGAGCGCGGCGGCGGCCCGGTCGGGGGCGACGGTCTCCTGGAGCAGGAAGAGCCGGACGAGGGTCTCCAGCGGGGAGTCGCCGCGGGTGGCGCGCAGGGCGGGCACGGTCTCGCTGCGGGCGAGCGCCGCGTAGGCGGGGGCGCCGAGCAGGTCGAGCAGCCCGTCGGCGGTGAAGTCGGCGGCGAGGAGGGCCTCGCGCAGACGGGCGGCGTGCGCGGGCACCGGGAGGCGGGGAGGCAGGCTGGTCGTACTCACCGCTCCATTGTGACCGCCGCCACCGACATCGGGACGGCCGACCCGGCGACGGCCGCCGGATCGGCGGCCATCGGTCGGCGGTCGCCGGTCGTCGGTCGCCGGTCGCCCGTCGTCGGATCGGCGGCCATCGTCCGGCGGTCGGCGGATCGGCGGCCGTCGTTCGGCGGTCGGCGGATCGGCGGCCGTCGTTCGGCGGTCGGCGGATCGGCGGCCGTCGTTCGGCGGTCGGCGGATCGGCGGCCGTCGTTCGGCGGATCGGCGGCCGTCGTTCGGCGGTCGGCGGATCGGCGGCCGTCACGGGCCCGGCCGGGCGGCGGCCCGGCCGATGTCCCGTCCTACTCCGCGCGCTTGGTCGCCGGGGTCGTCTTGGTCGGCTTGGCGGAGGGCTTCTTCGTGGGGTCGGCGTCCGGCCCCTCGTCCGAGCCCGTGGCGGTGGAGCCGGGCTGCGGGGAGGCGGAGCCGGAGGCCTTCGGCGGGACCGAGGCCGTGGGCTTCTGGCAGCCGGGCTGCTTGGCCATCGCCTGGCCCAGCTCGCCTTCCTCCAGCTTGGCCAGGGCGTTCTGGTCCATCTTCTCGATCCTGGTCAGCCCGTCGGCGACGCCCTGGAGACCGTCCGCGAACTTCTGCTGGTTCGTCGGATCCAGCGCGTCGACCTGCTTCTTGAGCCCCTCGTACGCCACCGCGGTGGCGTTCAGCTCCTTGATCGCGTCCTGCTGGATCTTCTGGCCGTTCTCTACGGGCGGGGCTCCGGCGCTCTCGACGGCCTTGGCCAGCGCCCGGTCGGCGTTGGCGATGTCCTGGAACGCCTTCGAGTCAGCTGCCTGGATCTCGGCCGGCTTGCTGTCCGCGGCCGTCGAAATGATGATCTGGTGGGCGTCGGCCCGCTTCTGGATCTGCGGCTTCGCCTGATCGCAGAACGTCTTGGCCCAGTCGCCCACCTTGTCGCCCTCGTCGTCGCTGCAACCGGACAGCGCGAGCACCAGTACCGCGCCGCCGGACAGTGCGGCCGCAAGCTTCTTGTTCACCGGATCGGTCCCTTCCAAGGCTCTCGGCCCCGGAACATACACGCCGAACGGGCTACTTCCACCTTTCGTACGACTGATTCACCCCGTATTGCAACCTTTTGCCCCAAGGGAGACACCCCTCACCCACTCTGGAAGCACGCGGGAATGAGACGGACGCCACGTCAGGAGACCCGGCGTCAGGACATGCTCACCGAACGCCTCTTGGTGACCCGCACGGCGGCGACGACCACGAGCAGCGCGAACCCGGCGACCGCCGTCCTCAGCCCGGCACTGGCGTCGTCCCCGTGGCCGAACCGGACGACCGCCGGCGCGATGAGCAGCGCCACCAGGTTCATGACCTTCAGCAGGGGGTTGATCGCCGGGCCCGCGGTGTCCTTGAACGGATCTCCGACCGTGTCCCCGATGACGGTCGCCTCGTGCGCCTCGCTGCCCTTGCCGCCGTGGTTCCCGTCCTCCACCAGCTTCTTCGCGTTGTCCCAGGCGCCACCGGAGTTGGCGAGGAAGACCGCCATCAACGCGCCCGTGCCGATCGCTCCGGCGAGATACGCGCCGAGGGGCCCGACGCCGAGCGCGAAGCCGACGGCGATCGGGGCCATCACGGCGAGCAGTCCGGGCGTGGCGAGCTCCCGCAGCGCGTCCTTGGTGCAGATGTCGACGACCCGTCCGTACTCCGGCTTCTCGGTGCCGTTCATGATCCCGGGATGCTCGCGGAACTGCCGCCGCACCTCGTACACCACCGATCCCGCCGACCGGGAGACGGCGTTGATCGCGAGCCCCGAGAAGAGGAAGACGACCGCCGAGCCGAGGATCAGACCGAAGAGGTTGTTGGGCTGTGAGATGTCCATCGAGAGCGTCAACTCTCCCGCTCGGGCCCCGACCTCGGCGACCGAGGTCGCGATGGCGTCCCGGTACGAGCCGAAGAGCGCCGCCGCCGCGAGAACGGCAGTGGCGATGGCGATGCCCTTGGTGATGGCCTTCGTCGTGTTGCCGACGGCGTCCAGATCGGTGAGGACCTGGGCTCCCGCGCCCTGGACGTCCCCGGACATCTCCGCGATGCCCTGGGCGTTGTCGGCGACCGGGCCGAAGGTGTCCATGGCGACGATCACCCCGACGGTGGTGAGCAGGCCGGTCCCGGCGAGGGCGACCGCGAACAGCGCCAGCATGATCGAGCCGCCGCCGAGGAGGAACGCCCCGTACACGGTGAGCCCGATCAGGAGGGCCGTGTAGACGGCGGACTCCATGCCGAGGGCCACGCCCGCGAGGACGACGGTCGCGGGGCCGGTGAGCGAGGACTTGCCGATGTCCCTGACCGGCCGCCGGCTCGTCTCCGTGAAGTAGCCGGTGAGCTGCTGGATGAGGGCGGCGAGGACGATGCCGAGGGCGACGGCGACCAGCGCGAGGACCCGGGGATCGCCGGCGTGGTCCCCGATGCCCGGCTCGGTGACGCCCTGGAGGTCGGCGTACGAGGACGGCAGGTACACGAAGGAGGCGACGGCGACCCCGGCCAGCGAGATGACCGCCGAGACGAGGAAGCCGCGGTTGATCGCGCTCATCCCGCCGCGGTCGGCGTGCCGCGGGGAGACCGCGAAGATGCCGATCACGGCCGTGACCACCCCGATCGCCGGCACGATCAGGGGGAACGCCAGGCCGTGGTCGCCGAAGGCCGCCTTGCCGAGGATGAGCGCGGCGACGAGGGTCACGGCGTACGACTCGAAGAGGTCGGCGGCCATGCCCGCGCAGTCGCCGACGTTGTCGCCCACGTTGTCGGCGATCGTGGCCGCGTTGCGCGGGTCGTCCTCCGGGATGCCCTGCTCCACCTTTCCGACGAGGTCGGCGCCGACGTCGGCGGCCTTGGTGAAGATCCCGCCGCCCACGCGCATGAACATGGCGATGAGCGCCGCGCCCAGTCCGAATCCCTCCAGGACCTTGGGCGCGTCGGCGGCGTAGACGAGGACGACACAGGCGACGCCGAGGAGTCCGAGGCCGACCGTGCACATGCCGACGACACCTCCGGTACGGAACGCGATCCGCATGGCCCGGTGCGCGACCTCGGTCAGGCCCCTCTCCGGTTCGCCCGGCGCCGGGGTGGCCTCCCTGGCCGCCGCGGCGACCCTGACGTTGGCCCGTACGGCGAGTCGCATGCCGATGTAGCCGGTGACCGCCGAGAAGAGCGCTCCGACCAGGAAGAACAGGGAGCGACCGACGCGCTGCGACCAGGTGTCGGCGGGCAGCAGCATCAGCAGGAAGAACACGGCGGCCGCGAAGACGGCGACGGTCCGCAGCTGCCGCGCGAGGTAGGCGTTGGCCCCCTCCTGCACGGCCGCGGCGATCTCCCTCATCCTCTCGGTGCCCTCACCCGCGGCGAGCACCTGGCGGACGAGGAGCCGGGCGACGACCAGCGCGGCGAGGGCGACGGCGCCGACGACGACCACGATCGTCCGGTTCCCGCTCGTGAGCACCGCCGCGGCGAGAGAAGTGGCGTACATGGAGACGGATCATAGGGAGACGAACCAGCACATACGGGGACGCTGTAGGACCCCCGCGCGGATGCACCAATCCGGGGGCCCGGGCGTGGCGCGGCTCCGGGGGACGGCGGGCGCGGCGAGGCGCGGCGAGGCGCGGCACGGTGCGCTGCGGTGCGGTGCGGTGCGGTGCGAGATCGCGCGAGGGCACGGGCGGGACGGCGCCGGGCCGGGAGGCCCCGCCGGGGCGCGGGGGCGCCGGGCCGGGAGGCCCCGCCGGGGCGCGGGGGCGCCGGGCCGGGAGGCCCCGGGGCGCGGGGGCGCCGGGCCGGGAGGCCCCGGGGCGCGGGGGCGCCGGGCCGGGAGGCCCCGGGGCGCGGGGGCGGCAACGAGAAGAGGCCCTGCGGGGCAGGGCCTCTTCTCGTACAGCTGTCTGCTTGTCGTGCGTGCACGCGGGTCAGGACAGGATGTCCGCCGCGTTCACGGGCCAGGTCATCCGGATGGTGCCGCCGTCCTCGCCGGCGCTCACCTCGACGTCGTCGACGAGCCCGCGGATCACCGCGAGCCCCATCTCGTCCTCACCGTCCGCGTCGTCGAAGTCCTCGGCCGGAGCCGCGGAGCGCGCGCCGGGGACACCGGCGGCATCGGCCGCCGCCACCCCCGCACCCGGCACCTCGTCGCCGACCTCGATGGAGAACGACTTCTCCTCCTCGGTCAGGACGACCCGGATGGGGGTCGTGACGTCGTTGCTGCGGTGGAGCCCGACCGCACGGGTACAGGCCTCACCCACGGCGAGACGCACCTCGTCGAGGACCGCCTCGTCGACACCGGCCCGGCGCGCCACCGCGGCCGCCACCAGGCGGGCCGTGCGGACGTGCTCGGGCTGAGCGCTGAAGCGGAGTTCAACGGTGGCCATGCGAACCCCCTGGGCTCAGTCGACGGCGTTGACGGCCTCGTCGACCGAGGTGTGGATCGGGAACACCTTGGTGAGACCCGTGATCCGGAAAATCTTGAGAATGCGCTCCTGGTTGCAGACGAGGCGCAGCGAGCCCTCGTGGGCACGGACGCGCTTCAGGCCGCCTACGAGCACGCCGAGTCCGGTGGAGTCGAGGAAGTCCACGCCCTCCATGTCGACGACCAGGTGGTAGCTGCCGTCGTTCACCAACTCGACCAACTGCTCGCGCAGCTTGGGCGCGGTATACACATCAATCTCGCCACCGACCTCGACGACCGTACGGTCGCCACCAGCGCCGGACACATTGCGAGTCGACAGGGACAGGTCCACGGATCCTCCAGCACCTTGCTATCGAACGATCGTCCCCCGGGATCTCCCGGACGGAGTCAGGAAACTGATCGTCAGCCGCGATGGCATTCAATCACTTACCAGCAGCCATGCACGACGCCTTGGAAGCATTGTCCGTCATGGCAGTGACACACTCGGTGCCGATGGCCAAGAATCACCGCCCCAGTCGTCCAGCCGGGGACATGGGCAACCGACCCTCCCCCGGCATGGTCCTCGACCGGCTCTCCTCGGGCGAGAGCCGGGCCGCGCGCATCACTCATACGGAGCACATGCCCGCCCGGGCGGGCCGTCATGCAGTCTGGCCGCACCGCATCCGTCCGGAGGTGATCGCGGCGATCGAGGCGGCCGGGATCGAGCACCCCTGGGCCCATCAGGCGGAGGCGGCCGAGCACGCCCTGGACGGCGAGTCCGTGGTGATCGCCACCGGCACCGCCTCGGGCAAGTCGCTGGCCTATCTCGCCCCCGTCCTCAGCACCCTCCTGGACGGCGCCGAGGCCCCGAACGGGCGCGGCGCCACCACCCTGTACCTGGCCCCCACCAAGGCCCTCGCCGCCGACCAGCGGCGCCGTGTGCGAGAGCTGGCCGCCCCGCTCGGCAACCGGATCCGCCCCGCCGTCTACGACGGCGACACGCCCGTCGAGGAGCGCGAATGGGTCCGCCAGTACGCGAACCACGTGCTGACCAACCCCGACATGCTGCACCGGGGCATACTCCCGTCCCACCCCCGGTGGTCCTCCTTCCTGCGGTCGCTGCGCTACGTCGTGATCGACGAGTGCCACACCTACCGGGGTGTCTTCGGCTCGCACGTCGCCCAGGTGCTGCGGCGACTGCGCCGGATCTGCGCCCGGTACGGCTCCGAACCGGTCTTCCTCCTCGCCTCCGCCACCTCCGCCGAACCCGCCCTGGCCGCCGGCCGCCTCACCGGGCTGCCGGTCACCGAGGTCGCCGACGACGCCTCCCCCCGCGGTGAGCTGGTCTTCGCCCTGTGGGAGCCCCCGCTGACCGAGCTGCACGGCGAGCGCGGCGCGCCCGTGCGCCGCACCGCCACCGCCGAGACCGCGGACCTGCTGACCGACCTGACCCGGCAGGGCGTCCGCTCGGTCGCCTTCGTCCGCTCCCGGCGCGGCGCCGAACTGATCTCGGTCATCGCGCAGGAACGCCTCGCCGAGACCGATCGCTCCCTCGCCCGGCGTGTCGCCGCCTACCGGGGCGGCTACCTGCCCGAGGAGCGCCGGGCCCTGGAGCGGGCCCTGCACTCCGGCGAGCTCCTCGGCCTGGCCGCCACGAGCGCCCTGGAGCTGGGCGTGGACGTCTCCGGCCTGGACGCGGTCCTGATCGCCGGCTATCCGGGCACCCGGGCGTCCCTGTGGCAGCAGGCGGGCCGCGCCGGCCGCTCGGGCGAAGGCTCCCTCGCGATCCTGATCGCCCGCGACGACCCCCTGGACACCTTTCTGGTCCACCACCCGGAGGCGATCTTCGACCAGCCGGTCGAGTCGACCGTCCTGGACCCCGACAACCCCTACGTCCTCGCCCCCCATCTGTGCGCCGCCGCCGCCGAGCTCCCGCTGACCGAGCCGGACCTCGCCCTCTTCGGCCCGGCCGCCCCCGGACTGCTGCCGCAGCTGGAGGGCGCCGGTCTGCTGCGCCGCCGCTCCACCGGCTGGTACTGGACCCGGCGCGAGAGGGCCGCCGACCTCACCGACATCCGGGGCGGCGGCGGCAGCCCCGTCCGGATCGTCGAGGCCGGCACCGGCCGGCTGCTCGGCACCGTGGACGAGGCCGCCTCCCACACCGCCGTCCACGAGGGCGCCGTCCACCTCCACCAGGGCCGCACCTACCTGGTGCGGGAGCTCGACCTCAAGGACTCCGTGGCCCTCGTGGAGGAGGCCGCCCCGCCGTACTCCACCACCGCCCGCGACACCACCTCCATCGCCGTCCTCGACACCGAGACCGAGATCCCCTGGGGGGCCGGCCGTCTCTGCTTCGGCTCCGTCGAGGTCACCAACCAGGTCGTCTCCTTCCTGCGCCGCCGCCTGATCACGGGCGAGGTCCTCGGCGAGACCAAACTCGACCTGCCGCCCCGCACGCTGCGCACCCGGGCCGTCTGGTGGACGGTCACCGAGGACCAGCTCGACGCCGCCCGGATCACCCCGGAGATCCTCGGCGGCGCCCTGCACGCCGCGGAGCACGCCTCCATCGGCATGCTGCCGCTGTTCGCCACCTGCGACCGCTGGGACATCGGCGGCGTCTCCGTACCACTCCACCCCGACACCCTGCTGCCCACCGTCTTCGTGTACGACGGGCATCCCGGCGGCGCGGGTTTCGCCGAGCGCGCCTTCCACACGGCCCGCGCCTGGCTGACGGCCACCCGGGAGGCCATCGCCTCCTGCGAGTGCGAGGCGGGCTGCCCCTCCTGCATCCAGTCCCCGAAGTGCGGCAACGGCAACGATCCGCTGCACAAGCGGGGCGCCGTACGCCTCCTCACCGAGATCCTGCGGGAAGCGCCGGGGAGCCCGGAGGGCCCGCCCGGGACCTGACCTCGGGCCGGTAGGGCCCGGCGGCGACCCGCGCGGTCACCTCCGCGATCTCGCCGCGCAGCGCGCACCGCACCAGCTCGGCGCGCTGCGCGGCGGCCACCCTGGCGGCGACGGCGCACGCCTCGGCCTCACCCCACAGGGCACGGTCGGCGGCGGCGAGGACGGCCAGATCGGCGGCCCCACCGGCCCGGTGCCGGGCCGCCACCGCCTGCCCGAGCGCGAGCACCGCCCCGAACACCACACACAGCGCGCACGCCGCGACCGCCACCCACACGGTCGCCGCACCCCGATCGGACCGCCGGGCGGACGGACGACCGGACGGACGGCCGGTCCGGCGGCCGGCGCAGCGGTCACGCGGGCTGCCGCTCATGCCGCCGACCCGGCCGCCGCCCACGCCTCGGCCGGCTCCCCCGCCTCGGCCCGCAGCGACTCCGGCGGTCACCGCGGAGCACCTGCCTCCGGGCTTTGCGTCTCCGGTCCTTCCGCCTCCACGCCTTCCGGTACCAGGCCCCCGGCTTCCACGCCCCCGGCCTCCGTGCCCCCGCTCTCCACGCCACCGGGCGTCACACCCCCGGTCGCGGCGCCGCCCGGCGCCGCCGTGTCCTCGGCGAGGGCCGCCGCGTCCGCTCTCAGGGTGAGACCCATGCCCCCGGGGCCTGGGGCCGACGCCTCCACCGTGACCCGCCACAGGTCCCCGGAGCGTGTCACCGACACCCGGGCGCCCTCGGGCGCCGCGGACCGTGCGGCCGACTCGGCGGCGGGGGCCGGCTCCGAGCGGGCCGCGGCACGGGCCCCGGCCCGTGCCGCGTCCACGCACCGGATCTGCGCGGCGGCCGCCGCCAGCGCCCAGAGCAGCGTCACCGTGAACAGCGCAAGGACGGGCAACACCATCGCCGCCTCCACAGTCACGAACCCCCGGTCAGAACGGCGCATCGAGGGCCTTCCCGATCACCGACTCCAGCGCGCCCGAGACCGCCCCGCTGGTCACGATCTTGTACAGGACCGCGGCGAACCCCGCCGCGGCGATCGTTCCCACCGCGTACTCGGACGTGGTCATCCCCTCGTCGCGGCGCGCGGCCTCCCGTCGCTCCCGCCACCATCCGCACACCGTCGCCCTGCCTGCCATGCCGACCTCCTCTGATCGTCGTGTCGTGCCGTGTCGTGTCTTGTCGTGTCGCATCTCGTCCTGCCTCGCCGTTCATCCGTCCAGGAGTCCCGTCGCGAGGCCGATCACCACCGGGGCCACCCCCACCGCCAGGAAGGCGGGCAGGAAGCAGAGCCCCACGGGAGCGCTGATCAGTACCTGCGCGCGGCGCGCCCTGGCCTCCGCCGCACGGGTGCCGGCCGATCGCAGCGCCGCCGCGTGCCGGGCGACGGCCTCCGCCGCGGGCGCCCCGGAGGAACCGGCCCGTTCCATGCAGCGGGCCAGCCCCCCGGCACCGGGTATCGCGCCGAACCTCCGCCACACCTCGGCCGGTTCGCCACCGAGCCGAAGCTCGGCCGCCGTGCGGGTCAGCCGCTCGCCGAGCGGACCGCCCAGGGACCGGCCGACGGCTTCCGCCGCCTCGGCGGGGCCCGCTCCGGCCGAGGCACAGGCCGCCAACAGGTCGGCGGCGAGCGGCAGATGGCGTGCCGCCTCCGCCCCGTCGACCGGCGGCGCGGCTCTCCTCGCCGCTCCCCGCCTCACCCCGGCCGCCACCAGCCCACCGGCGAACAGGCCGCCGAGCGCCCCGAACAGCACCCATCCGATGCCGACCGCCACGAGCGGCGCACCCCAGTGCCCCACCCACACCGGCAGCCCCGGCCGGCCCCGCACGGTCCGTGCCGCCGGCACCGGGAGAAGGCTGTCCAACCGTCGCCGCATCCCTCTCGCCCGGCGCTCGCCGACCACCTCCCGGGCGGCCTGCGCACAGCAGACCAGGGCCAGGACCACGAGTCCCGCCAGCTGCAACGCCCCGATCACGCCCGCTCCCCTCCTCGTACGATCCGTCCGGCCCACCACAGCCCGACCGCCTCCAGAGCCCCTCCCACGACGAGGCAGCCCAGGCCCGCCGGCGTGTGCAGCAGCACCCGCAGCGGCTCGGCACCCAGCGCGGCGCCGAGGGCGATCCCGGCCAGCGGAAGCAGCGCGAGCACCGCGACCGTCGCCCAGGCGCCCGCCAGTTCGGCGCGCAGCCGCTCCCGCTGCTCGCGGTGGTCCCGCAGGGCCGCTTCGAGCCGGTCGAGCCCGGCCGCGAGACCGGCGCCACCGTCGACGGCCACCTGCCAGCAGGCCGCCATGCCCGCGAGCCCTTCGGCGCCGTCCTGTCCCGCGGCCTTCCGCAGCGCGTCCGGCACGTCCCCGCCGAAGCGGGCCGCCGCGAGCACCGCCGCCTCCTCACCGCCCAGCGCGTCCGTCTCCCGGGCCGCGAAGGCCAGGGCCTGCGCGGGCTGCCATCCGGCTCTCAGCTCCCCGACGACCGCCCCGCACAAGGCCGCCACCCGCTCGGCCCGCGCCTCACACCCCTTGCGACGCTCGGCCGCCCGCAGCCGCCGCCCCACCAGGGGCACCGCCACCACGCCCGCCACCAGCGGCAGCGGCGACTCCCCGAGCAGCGCGAGGACCCCCGCCACGGGCAGACAGAGCCACGCACGCCGTCCGCGCGCCACCGTCCACCAGCGCGCGACCACCGCCCGCCACGCCTCCCCAGGAGCGTCCGGAACACCTCGCGCACCCGGGCCGCCCCGCACGAGCACGGCCGTCGCCCTGCGCACACCGCGCCGCCGCTCGATCACCCCCCAGAGGGCGAGACCCGCGCAGAGCGCCGCCATCCCGTGGGCCAGGGCCCGTACCGGCACCGGTTCCGCCGTCATCGGGCTCCCCCTCCGATCAGCGACCGCAGCCGCTCCCAGCCCCGGTCCCGCTCGAACCCGGACGCGCCCCACCGCAGCGCGGGAACCGTCCGCACCAGACCGGCCCCGTCCCGCTCCAGGACGTGCACCTCCGCGATCCGCCGCCGCCCGTCCCGGTCACGGGCCAGGTGCAGCACGACCGACAGGCCGGCCCCCAACTGGCTGTGCAGAGCGGCCCGGTCGAGTCCCGCGGCCGTTCCCAGGGCTTCGAGCCGCGCCGGTACGTCCGCCGCGGTGTTGGCGTGGACCGTTCCCGAGCCGCCTTCGTGGCCCGTGTTCAGGGCGGCGAGGAGGTCCACGGCCTCACCTCCCCGGACCTCGCCGACCACCAGCCGGTCGGGCCGCATCCGCAGCGCCTGACGGACCAGATCCCGGAGGGTCACCAGCCCGGCGCCCTCCTGGTTCGCGGGCCGCGCCTCGAGGCGCACCACGTGCGGGTGGTCCGGCCTCAGCTCCGCCGAGTCCTCCGCGAGCACGATCCGCTCCCGCTCCCCCACCAGACCGAGCAGGCTGGCGAGCAGCGTCGTCTTCCCCGTCCCCGTGCCGCCGCTGACCAGGTACGAGACCCGGGCGTCGATCAGGGCGCGCAGGATCGGCGCGCCGCCCGGCGGGACGGTGCCCGCCGCGGCGAGCTCCTCCAGGGTGAAGGCGCGGGGCCGCACCACCCGGAGCGACAGACAGGTCGAGCCGACCGCCACCGGCGGGAGCACGGCGTGCATCCGGGTGCCGTCGGGCAGCCGGGCGTCCACCCACGGGCGGGCGTCGTCGAGCCGGCGTCCGGCCACCGCCGCGAGCCGCTGGGCGAGCCTGCGCACGGCCGCGGCGTCGGGAAAGGCCACCGGGGCCCGTTCGAGTCCGGCGCCGCGGTCCACCCACACCCGGTCGGGGGCCGAGACCAGGACGTCGGTGACGGCCTGGTCGGCGAGCAGCGGTTCGAGAGGGCCGGTGCCGATGAGCTCGCACCGCAACTCCTCGGCCGCGCCGAGCACTTCCGTGTCACCGAGCAGCCGCCCCTGGGCCCGTAGGGCCGCCGCGACCCGCGCCGGGGTGGGCTCGGACCCGCTGGCAGCGAGGCGCTGCCGTACGGCGTCGAGCAGCCCCGCTCCGCCGGCCGCGCCTCCCGCCCCGGTCATGCCGCGGCTCCGGGGCCGAGGGCGCACGCCCAGAAGGCGTCGCAGAACCGGCCGAGCGGCCCGCGGGGCTCGGCGCCCGGCGGAACGCCCGCGTCCTGGTCGGCCACGATCCCCGGGTCGTAGGGGAGTTCACCGGCGAGCGGCAGCCGCAGCGCGTCGGCGACCCACAGCTCGTCGAGCCCCGCCGCGTAGGGTCCGCGGACCACCGCCCGCAGGTCGCGCACGCTCATGGAGAGCGTCGAGGCCACCCGGTGGGCCGCCGCGACGGCCCTCAACTCACCGGGGACGACGAGCAGTCCGAGGTCGAGCTGAGCATGGGCCTCGCTGGCCGAGGCGTCGGCTCCGCGCGGCAGGTCGACCACCACGACTCCGCCGCCCCGGCGCGCCGCGGCGAGCACGGACCGGACGGCTTCGGGCGGCACCGGCGCCGCGGGCTCCCTGCCCCAGCTGAGCACCCGGACGCCCCGCACGGACGGCAGGGACTCCTCCAGGGCGCCACCGGCGAGGCGGCCCTTCGACGCGGTGAAGTCGGGCCACCGTCTGCCCTCCTCGCGCTCACCGCCGAGCAACACGTCGAGTCCCCCACCGAGCGGGTCGCCGTCGACGAGCAGGGTCCGCCGCCCGGTCCGCGCGGCGGCGAGGGCGAGCCCGCAGGCCAGGGTGGAGGCGCCCGCGCCTCCCCGCCCGCCGACGACGCCCACGGTCAGCGCCTGCCGGCCCACGCCCTCGGCCGCGTCGGCGATGCGGTCGACGAGGAGACCTTCGGCGTCCGGCAGCCGCAGCACGCATTCCGCGCCGATCTCCACGGCGAGCCGCCACACTCCCGGGTCGTCCCGGTCGCGGCCGACGAGGACGGTCCCGGGGCGGCGTGCCGCTCCACGGCAGTGGGCCGCGGCGTCGTCGCCGACCAGGACGAGCGGTGGGTCGGTCCAGCTCGCCCGCCGCTCCGGCACCCGATGGTGCACCTCGGGCTCGACCCCGGCCGCGGCGCACAGCCGGAGGAGGTCGTCGAGCAGCCCGAGGTCCTCCGTGACGATGAGCGGACCCGTCCGGCGCGGCTCGTCGGCGCCCGGCGCCTCCGGCGCGCTCGGCGGCGAAGTCCGCGCCCCCCTGCCGGTCCCGGAAGTCCTGGTGGTGTCCATCCGCACGCCCCTCTCGTGATTCCTGCCGTTCGCGAACTTCGCGACAGGAATCACCGTGGGGCCGTGCCGAGAATCATGGGGATCGTGCCGAAAAACTGGGGATATCCGAAGGCCTGTGAATAACTTCGTCACCCGTCCCGGGACTGCCCGGAACGCAGCCTGCCGGTTACCGTGAGTGAGGAAACAGGGGTCCGATCGGGCATTCGCCGAATCACGGCCGACCGGCCGGAAGGAAGGGAGCAGACGATGGTCCACAGCGCCGAAACGGCTCCGGACATGCGACGACCCCCGCCGGGGGGGAGAGCGGGGGTCGTCTTTCCGGCCGACTCGGGGGGGGAGGAGCCGGGCCGGGTTAGCACGGTCGCGAACGATCCGTGACTTCCATGGTGTACCCGAGAGCCTTCTCAGGCAAACCCACGCGCCCCAGCGTACGCCGAATGGCGGGCACCTATGCTCAGGCTCGTGGAAAACCACTCCTTGCCGCGCACAGCCGCCTTCTTTGACCTGGACAAGACGGTCATTGCGAAGTCCTCGACGCTCACCTTCAGCAAGTCCTTCTACCGTGGCGGACTGATCAGCCGCCGCGCCGCCCTGCGGACGGCCTACATCCAGTTCGTCTTCCTGGCCGGTGGGGCCGATCACGACCAGATGGAGCGGATGCGCGAATATCTCTCCGCGCTCTGCAAAGGCTGGAACGTCGCCCAGGTGAAGGAGCTCGTCGCCGAGACCCTCCATGACCTGATCGACCCGATCATCTACGACGAGGCGGCCTCCCTCATCGAGGACCATCACGCCGCCGGCCGTGACGTCGTGATCGTCTCGACCTCGGGCGCCGAGGTCGTCGAGCCGATCGGCGAGATGCTCGGTGCCGACCGGGTCGTCGCCACCCGCATGGTGGTCGGCGAGGACGGTTGCTTCACGGGCGAGGTGGAGTACTACGCCTACGGGCCGACGAAGGCCGAGGCGGTGCGGGAGCTGGCCGAGTCGGAGGGCTACGACCTCTCACGCTGCTACGCCTACAGCGACTCGGCGACCGACATCCCCATGCTGGAGGCCGTCGGCCATCCGTACGCGGTCAATCCCGACCGGGCGCTGCGCCGCGAGGCCGCGGCCCGGGAGTGGCCGGTTCTCGCCTTCGAGAAGCCGGTACGGCTCAAGCAGCGGCTGCCCGAGTTCCGGATGCCGCCTCGGCCGACGCTCGTCGCGGCGGCAGCCGTCGGTGCGGCGGCCGTGGGCGCCGGTCTCGTCTGGTACGCCTCCCGGCGTCGGCAGGCCGCTCTGGCCCATCGCCTCGCGGATGACTTTGCCCGAATTTGAGCAATGCGTCAGAGAAGTGGAGCCAGCACTTTCGCTTCTTCTTCCAGAGGAGTAGAAAGGAATCAGGCCCGCGAGACCAAGGACATCCGAGAGGATCACCTGTTGAGCATGAAGGCCCCACGGACCTAGCACGGAAACCGGGCACCCACGCGACGTCGACCCGTCGATTACGGGCCAGCCGCACCAGGCCAAGGGCAAAGTTCCCGGCCTGATGGGCACATATCGAGGACGCTTGGTAACTGGGTGGACGTGCCAGCGGCGGTACCAGCACTTGGTACCGCCGCAACCCTTTGTCGGGGGTGATCCCGCGCCGGGCCGGTCCTCGGCCGATCCGGTCCCGCGTCAGGCCGCGCCGCGCTGGAGCGCCTCGCAGACGGCCGTCGACTCGCGGACCCCCAGCTCGACCGAGCGCCCACAGTGCGCGATCCAGCCGCCCACGCCCTCCGGCGTCCCCGACACGTACCCCTCGAAGGCGGCGAGGTACGCGGCCCGGCCCTGCTCGGCGTGGCCGACCTCCGCCGGACAGATCGCCTTGGGGTCGAGACCGCTGCCGACCAGGACGATCCGCTCGGCCGCCCGAGCGACCAGCCCGTTGTACGAGGTGAACGGCCGCAGCGCGAGCAGTTCGCCGTGCACCACGGCGGCCGTCACCAGCGCGGGGGCGTCGCCGCCCGCGACGATCAGTTCCGCGAGCCCGTCGAGCCGGCCCGCGACCTCGGCGGGCGAAGGCGCCGCCGACGCGATCAGCGGCTCGTCGACCGCTTCGCCGTCCAGCCGGGGCCGCCCCACCGATTCGCCCTGCTCGCCCGCGGCGACCAGGTGGAGCCGGGCGAGCACCCGCAGCGGCGACTGGCGCCAGATGGAGAGCAGCTGCCCCGCCTCGGCACCGAGCCGCAGGGCGGCGCCGACCGTGCGGGCCTCGGGGTCGGCACTGAAGTCGGTGCGCCGTCGGACCTCTTCCAGGGCCCAGTCGGCGCCCGACAGGGCGGCCGAGCCGCGGGCGCCGCGCAGGGCCGCCTCGGACGAGATCTCGTTGCTGCGGCGACGCATCACACGGTGGCCGTAGACCCGGTCGACGGCCTTGCGTACGGAGTCCACCGCGTCGGCGACGCCCGGCAGGGAACCGAGGGCGGCCAAGGGGTCAGAGGCGTGCGTACTCATAGGTAGGGAGGCTACGCGCCCCAGGGCCCCGCCCCACGATGGAGTGGTCTTCTTCACGCACCTCGACCACGGGCCGCACTCATACCGCTACGGTAGGTGAACATGAAGATCGCTTTCGTCGGGAAGGGCGGCAGCGGCAAGACCACGCTGTCCTCGCTCTTCATCCGCCACCTCGCCGCCAACGAAGCCCCGGTCGTAGCCATCGACGCCGACATCAACCAGCACCTGGGCGCCGCGCTCGGCCTGCCCGACGCGGAGGCCGCCGCGCTGCCCGCGATGGGCGCGCACCTGCCGCTCATCAAGGAGTACCTGCGGGGCACCAACCCGCGGATCGTCTCCGCCGACACCATGATCAAGACGACGCCGCCGGGGGAGGGTTCACGGCTGCTGCGGGTCCGCGAGGAGAACCCGGTGTACGAGGCCTGCTCCCGGCCGGTGCGGCTCGACGACGGCGAGATCCGCCTGATGGCGACCGGCCCCTTCACGGAGTCGGACCTCGGGGTCTCCTGCTACCACTCGAAGGTCGGCGCGGTGGAGCTGTGCCTCAACCACCTGGTCGACGGCGCCGACGAGTACGTGGTCGTCGACATGACCGCGGGCTCGGACTCCTTCGCCTCCGGCCTCTTCACCCGCTTCGACATGACGTTCCTGGTCGCCGAGCCGACCCGCAAGGGAGTCTCGGTCTACCGCCAGTACAAGGAGTACGCCCGGGACTTCGGCGTCGCGCTCAAGGTCGTCGGGAACAAGGTGCAGGGAGAGGACGACCTCGACTTCCTGCGCGCGGAGGTCGGCGACGACCTGCTCGTGACGGTGGGCCACTCGGACTGGGTCCGCGCGATGGAGAAGGGCCGCCCCCCGCGCTTCGAGCTCCTGGAGGCGGAGAACCGGATGTCGCTCCAGGCCCTCCAGGACGCGGCGGACGACTCGTACGCCGATCGCGACTGGGAGCGCTACACCCGCCAGATGGTCCACTTCCACCTGCGCAACGCGGAGAGCTGGGGCAACGCCAAGACCGGGGCCGACCTGGCGGCGCAGGTCGACCCCGATTTCGTACTGACCGAGAGCCTCGGAGCCGTACAGCCCGCCTAGCCCCGGTGCCGCGCGGCCCGCTCAGGCTCCAGGCCGTGCGGTCGGCTCACGCCCCGGGTCGTGCGACGCGGCCTCAGGGCCGGGCGGCGGCCTGCTTGGCGGGAGCCGGCGGGGCGGGCGAGGTCGCCGGCTGGGGGGAGAGGAAGGCCTTCCAGCCGGCCGGCGGCGCCTCGCCGACCTTCAGGGTGCGCATCTTGGCGATGACGTCGGGGTCCTGGGCGTCGAGCCAGTCGGCGAGCTGGCGGAAGGACACGCACTTGACGTCCTTCTGCACGCACACCGTGGCGATGGTCTCCTCGATGGCCCGCATGTACGTGCCGCCGTTCCAGGACTCGAAGTGGTTGCCGATGATGAGCGGCGCCCGGTTGCCCCGGTAGGAGCGCTGGAAGGCCTCCACCAGGCCGTCCCGCATCTGGTCGCCCCAGTAGCGGTGCCGGGAGGGGTCGCCCTGGGTGGTGCCGGGCGACTGGTTGACCAGGAAGTTGTAGTCCATGGCCAGCGTCTGGAAGGCGCGGCCGGGGACGGGCACGAGCTGCATCGACAGGTCCCAGAGGCCCAGGTCCTTCTTGGGCCAGATCTGGTCGTTCACGCCGCTCGTGTCGTAGCGGAAGCCCATCTGCGCCGCCGCCCGCACGAAGTTCTCCCGGCCTTCGAGGCAGGGGGTGCGGGCGCCGACGAGTTCCTTGTCGTAGTCGAAGGGCAGCGGCTGCTCCGCGCGCAGTCCCGCGTTGGTCTTCCAGTTCTTGACGAAGGACTTGGCCTGGTTGATCTCGCTCTTCCAGTCCTCGACCGACCAGTTGCCGACGCCGCTCTCCTTCCCGCAGAAGTGCCCGTTGAAGTGGGTGCCGACCTCGTTGCCCTCCAGCCAGGCGCCGCGCAGTTCGCGGACGGTGGCGCGGATGCCCTCGGTGTCGTTGAAGCCGATGTCGGAGCGTCCGGGGCTGTGCTGGGGCGGGTCGTAGAGCTTCCGCTTCTCCTCGGGCAGCAGGTACACGCCGCTGAGGAAGTACGTCATGGTGGCGTCGTACTTCTTGCCCACGGAACGGAAGTGCGAGAACAGCTTCTGGCTGTCCTCGCCGGCGCCGTCCCAGGAGAACACGACGAACTGCGGCGGGGTCTCGCCCGGCTTGAGGCGCTGCCAGACCGGCTGGCGGGGCTGGGCGCCGGTGAAGGCGGTGGAGCCGTCGCCGATCAGGCGGACCGCGTTCGGCGGGGCCGCGGCCGGATCCTTCTTGGCGCCGGCGCCGCCCTGGGTTCCCTTCGTGGCGGTGCCGTCGGAGCCCGAGCAGCCGGCGAGGCCGGTGATCAGGGCGACGGCGAGGGCGCCGGCGGCGAGCGCCTTCCTCTGGGCAGTGGTCCTTCTCCCGGCGGCTGTCATCCGCCCACCTCTCCTCGGTTCCGTGCGAGTGCCCCGCGACGTCCGTACGGGCGGCGTCAACGTCGCACCACGACGGCCGGAAAGATGAAACGACAAGCGGCAAACCGCGCGCCTATCACCGGAACCGGTGAATTATTGCCCTGTTTGCCCCGAAAATAATGCCGGAGTCTTTACTCTCCATTACGATCCATTTACCGAGCGTTGATCCTCGCCCCGGCGGGGACCCCGCTCGGATCCCGCCGCTGCACGCCGTGACCCACGGCCGCGAGCCCCCATGTTCGTCCCGCACGAACCGCGACCGCGCTGCCCCGGAGGAGACGGGAATGACCCTCTGCACCCCCGCCCGCACCACCACCCGGCCCCGAACCCAGCGGCCCCACAGTCCGCCGGAGGGGCCCCGCCGCTTCCGTATCGCCGGCGCGGACCTCTCCGCGTCCATCGCCGTCTTCCTGATCGCGCTGCCCCTCTCGCTCGGCATCGCGCTCGCCACCGGAGCTCCGCTCCAGTCCGGTCTGGTCGCCGCCGCCGTCGGCGGCCTGGTGGCCGGCCGCTTCGGCGGCTCCCCGCTCCAGGTGAGCGGACCCGCCGCCGGCCTCACCGTCGTGACGGCCGAAATCATCCAGCTGTACGGCTGGCGCACCACCTGCGCCATCACCGTGCTCGCCGGGCTGGCGCAGATCGGCCTCTCCGCCCTGCGGGTGGCCCGCTCGGCGCTCGCCGTCTCGCCCGCGATCGTGCACGGCATGGTGGCCGGCATCGGCGCGACCATCGCCCTCGCCCAGCTCCACATCGTGCTCGGCGGGACCCCGCAGAGCTCCGCCGTCGACAACGTCCTCGGCCTTCCCGCCCAATTGGCCGACATCCACGGGGCGGGGCTCGCCGTCAGCGCCCTCACCGTGGTCGTGCTGCTGTGCTGGCCCCGGCTGCCGGGCCGCGCGGGCCGGCTCGTACGGAAGGTCCCGGCCGCGCTCGTCGCGGTCGCGGGGGCGACGGCGGCTGCGACGTTCGCCGGGCTCGCCGTGCCCCGGGTCGACCTGCCGTCCTGGAGCAGCCACGCGCTGCCCGGGATGCCCGAGGGCCCGGTGCTCGGCATCGCGGCCGGCGTGCTGACGATCACGCTGGTCACGAGCGTGCAGTCGCTGCTCTCCGCCGTCGCGGTCGACAAGCTGGTCGCCGCCCGCCCGGACGGCGGCCGGGGCGTGCCGCGTTCCGCCCTCGACCGCGAACTCGCGGGTCAGGGCGCGGCCAACATGGTGTCCGGGGCGCTCGGCGGCCTGCCGGTCGCCGGGGTCGCGGTCCGCAGCGTCGCCAACGTGTCGGCGGGCGCGGTGAGCCGGGCCTCCACGATGCTGCACGGCCTGTGGATCGTGCTCGCGGCGCTGGTGCTCGTCCCCGTGCTCGACCTGATCCCGCTGCCCGCGCTCGCCGCCCTGGTGATGGTGGTCGGCATCCAGATGGTCAGCATCACCCACATCCGTACCGTCACCCGGCACCGCGAGGTCGTCGTCTACGTGGTGACGCTGTCCGGTGTCGTCCTCATCGGCATCCTGGAGGGCGTCGCCCTCGGCATCGCCGTGGCCATCGCGGTCTCCCTGCACCGGCTGGCCCGCACCCGGATCAATCTGGAGGAGCGGGACGGGCGCCACCTGCTGCACGTGCGGGGCCAGTTGACGTTCCTCGCCGTTCCCCGGCTGAGCCGGGCCCTGCACCAGCTGCCGCACGGTTCCGACGTGGTGGTCGAGCTGGACGGGTCCTTCATGGACCACGCGGCCTACGAGACGCTGAGCGACTGGACGGCCGGGCACCTCGCCCACGGCGGTTCGGTCGAGACGACCGGCCCCTCCGGCGTCCGGATCGCCGATCCGCTCCCCGCCCCCGCCGCAGCGCACGCCTGCTGCCGTCCCTGGACGCCGTGGCACAACCACCAGTGCGGGGAGCCGCCGGCCGAGCGGCCCGACGAGGCCACGGAGGAGACCGGGTCCCGGCGTTCGCCCGGGTTGCAGCTGGCGAGCGGCATCGGCAAGTTCCAGCGGAACACCGCCCCGCTGGTGCGGGACGAGCTCGCACGGCTCGCGCGGGAGGGCCAGAATCCCTCGCAGCTCTTCCTGACCTGCGCCGACTCCCGCCTGGTCACCAGCATGATCACGTCGAGCGGCCCCGGTGACCTGTTCACCGTGCGCAACGTCGGCAACCTCGTCCCGCTGCCGGGCGAGGAGAGCGGCGACGACTCGGTCGCGGCGGCGATCGAGTACGCGGTGGAGGTGCTGCGGGTCGATTCGATCACCGTCTGCGGGCACTCCGGCTGCGGTGCGATGCAGGCCCTGCTGAACGGCGGCCCCGACGACCCGCCGACCCCGCTGCGCCGCTGGCTGCGGCACGGCCGGCCCAGTCTGGAGCGGATGGCGAGCCGGAGACACGCCTGGGCCCGGATCTCGGGGCGGCTCCCGGCCGACGCGGTCGAGCAGCTCTGCCTGACCAACGTGGTCCAGCAGCTGGAGCACCTGCGGGCGTACGAGCCGGTGGCGCGGCGGCTCGCCGAGGGCACGCTGACGCTGCACGGGATGTACTTCCACGTGGGTGAGGCGCAGGCGTACCTGCTCGCCGGGGCGGACGAGGTGCACAGCTACGACGACGTGTTCACCCAGGTCATGCCGACGGGCCCGCTGGAGGCGGCCCGCGCGTCCTGAACCTTCCGTCTCTCCCTTCCGTGAGACTGTGTGGCCCCTTCTCCCACCGCTCGGGTTCACCGCCCGGGAAGAAGGGGCCGCCGCGCATCACCCGCTCAACAGGTCTAAACCAATTGTCCGGAGACTCTTGTCACCCGGGCATCTGACTGATGAGCTATGACGCGGGACACATACGCACAGAGGACGCCCTGGGAAAGGGAGATGTCGTGAGCAACGAAAGCCTGGCCAATCTGCTTCGGGAAGAGCGTCGATTTTCGCCGCCCGCCGAGCTGGCCGCGCACGCCAACGTGACGGCGGAGGCGTACGAGCAGGCCAAGGCGGACAGGCTGGGCTTCTGGGCCGAGCAGGCCAAGCGCCTGACCTGGGCCACCGAGCCGACCGAGACCCTCGACTGGTCGAACCCGCCGTTCGCCAAGTGGTTCGCGGACGGCGAGCTGAACGTGGCGTACAACTGCGTCGACCGGCACGTCGAGGCCGGCCACGGCGACCGGGTCGCCATCCACTTCGAGGGCGAGCCGGGCGACAGCCGCGCGATCACCTACGCCGAGCTCAAGGACGAGGTCTCCAAGGCGGCCAACGCCCTGACCGAGCTCGGTGTCCGCAAGGGCGACCGGGTCGCGGTCTACCTGCCGATGATCCCCGAGGCGGCCATCACCATGCTGGCCTGCGCCCGCGTCGGCGCCGCCCACTCGGTGGTCTTCGGCGGCTTCTCGGCCGACGCCGTGGCCTCCCGTATCCAGGACGCCGACGCCAAGCTGGTCGTGACCGCCGACGGCGGCTACCGCCGGGGCAAGCCGAGCGCTCTCAAGCCGGCCATCGACGAGGCCGTCGCCAAGTGTCCGCAGGTCGAGCACGTCCTCGTGGTCCGCCGGACGGGCCAGGACACCGCCTTCACCGAGGGCCGCGACGTGTGGTGGGACGACATCGTCGCCCGCCAGTCCGCCGAGCACACCCCCGAGGCCTTCGACGCCGAGCACCCGCTCTTCATCCTCTACACCTCGGGCACCACGGGGAAGCCGAAGGGCATCCTGCACACCTCCGGCGGCTACCTCACCCAGGCCGCGTACACCCACCACGCCGTCTTCGACCTGAAGCCGGAGACCGACGTCTACTGGTGCACCGCCGACATCGGCTGGGTCACCGGGCACTCCTACATCGTCTACGGCCCGCTGGCGAACGGCGCCACGCAGGTCATGTACGAGGGCACCCCGGACACCCCGCACCAGGGCCGGTTCTGGGAGATCGTGCAGAAGTACGGCGTCACCATCCTCTACACGGCGCCGACCGCGATCCGCACGTTCATGAAGTGGGGAGACGACATCCCCGCCAAGTTCGACCTCTCCAGCCTCCGCGTCCTCGGCTCGGTCGGCGAGCCGATCAACCCCGAGGCCTGGGTCTGGTACCGCGAGCACATCGGCGCCGGCAAGACCCCGATCGTGGACACCTGGTGGCAGACCGAGACCGGCGCGATGATGATCTCGCCGCTGCCGGGCGTCACCGAGACCAAGCCGGGTTCCGCCCAGCGCCCGCTGCCCGGCATCGCCGCGACCGTCGTCGACGACGAGGCCAACGAGGTGCCGAACGGCGGCGGCGGCTACCTGGTGCTCACCGAGCCGTGGCCGTCGATGCTCCGCACCATCTGGGGCGACGACCAGCGCTACATCGACACCTACTGGTCCCGTTTCGAGGGCAGGTACTTCGCCGGTGACGGCGCCAAGAAGGACGAGGACGGCGACATCTGGCTGCTCGGCCGGGTCGACGACGTCATGCTCGTCTCCGGGCACAACATCTCGACCACCGAGGTCGAGTCGGCGCTCGTCTCCCACCCGTCGGTGGCCGAGGCGGCCGTCGTCGGCGCCGCCGACGCGACCACCGGCCAGGCCATCGTCGCCTTCGTCATCCTGCGCGGCAGCGCGAGCCAGGACGACACCCTCGTCGCCGAGCTGCGCAACCACGTCGGCGCGACCCTCGGCCCGATCGCCAAGCCGAAGCGGATCCTGCCGGTGGCGGAGCTGCCGAAGACCCGGTCCGGCAAGATCATGCGCCGTCTGCTGCGGGACGTCGCCGAGAACCGGGAGCTGGGTGACGTCACCACGCTGACCGACTCCTCGGTCATGTCGCTCATCCAGACGCAGCTGCCGGCCGCTTCCAGCGAGGACTGAGCCCAGGCGCCCGCATGGAGACGCCCGCCCCGAGCCAGTGGGGGCGGGCGTCCCCGTTCCCCCGCCCCGACGGGACGAAACGGGCAAAGCTTTCTACAGTGAATCTCACCGGACGCCACCCACGCCCTCTAGGTCAGGCTCTCTGGGTAAGGTGAGAACCACGTCAATGATGTGATGAGAAGACCTAGGTGCGCCGGGAAGTCTGGTCGGCAACGTGCTCTGTGCTGCCCACCCGACCGGAGGTTCCCCCCGTGGCCGCGCCCTCACCGACCGACCGCAAGTTCCTCGGCCGTCTCTCCCTGCCCGAGCGGCGCTACCTCACCGACGCCCTGCGCACCGAGACCGTGGGCGGCGTACTCCTGCTCGCCGCCGCCGTCGCCGCCCTCATCTGGGCCAACACCCCGCTCAGCGACAGCTACGAGTCCGTCAGCGACTTCCACTTCGGTCCTGCCGCCCTCGGCCTCGACCTGTCGGTCCAGCACTGGGCCGCCGACGGCCTCCTCGCGATCTTCTTCTTCGTCGCCGGCATCGAGCTCAAGCGCGAGCTCGTCGCGGGCGAGCTGCGCGACCCCAGAGCCGCCGCGCTCCCCGTCGTCGCCGCCCTCTGCGGCATGATCGCGCCCGCCCTCGTCTACGCCCTGGTCAACGTCGTCGGCGACGGCTCGATGGACGGCTGGGCCGTCCCCACCGCCACCGACATCGCCTTCGCGCTCGCCGTCCTCGCCGTCATCGGCACCTCGCTCCCGTCCGCGCTGCGCGCCTTCCTGCTCACCCTCGCCGTCGTCGACGACCTCTTCGCGATCCTGATCATCGCGGTCTTCTTCACCAGCGACCTGAACTTCGCCGCGCTCGGCGGCGCGTTCGCCGGACTGGTCCTCTTCTGGCTGCTGCTCCGCAAGGGCGTCCGCGGCTGGTACGTGTACGTGCCGCTCGCCCTGGCCATCTGGGCCCTGATGTACAACAGCGGCGTCCACGCCACCATCGCCGGCGTGGCCATGGGCCTGATGCTGCGCTGCACCACCCGCGACGGCGAGCAGCACTCCCCCGGCGAGCACATCGAGCACCTCGTGCGCCCCCTCTCGGCCGGTCTCGCGGTCCCCCTGTTCGCGCTCTTCTCGGCCGGCGTGAGCGTCTCCGGCGGCGCGATCCACGACGTCTTCACCCAGCCGGTCACCCTCGGCGTGGTCCTCGGCCTGGTCGTCGGCAAGACCCTCGGCATCTTCGGCGGCACCTGGCTCGCCGCCCGCTTCACCCGGGCCGAACTCAACCCGGACCTGGCGTGGGCGGACGTCTTCGCCGTCGCCTCCCTGGCCGGCATCGGCTTCACCGTCTCGCTCCTCATCGGCGAACTCGCCTTCGCCGGGGACCCCGCCCTCACCGACGAGGTCAAGGCCTCCGTCCTCATCGGCTCGCTGATCGCCGCCGTCCTCGCCTCCGTCCTGCTGAAGCTGCGGGTCCGCACGTACCGGGCGATCTACGATGCGGAGAACCGCGACGACGACGAGGACGGCATCCCCGACGTCTACGAGGAGGACGACCCGGAGTACCACCTGCGCATGGCCGACATCCTGGAGCGGAGGGCCGCCGAGCACCGGGAGCGCGCCCGAGCGGCGGGGGCACCGCGCGACGAGGGCGACCGTCCGGCATGATCTGAGTCGGACCGCAGAAGAGAAGAGGGAGCACCGATGAGCGACCCGTTCAACGGAACCGAGCGCAGCCTCGGCCAGCTGGTCGCCTCGGCGACAGCCGAGATGTCCGCGCTGGTGCACGACGAGATCGCCCTGGCCAAGGCCGAACTGCGACAGGACGTCAAGCGCGGAGCGCTCGGCGGCGTGCTGGGAACGGTGGCCCTCGTGGTGCTGCTGTTCTCGCTGCCGATGCTGAGCTTCGCGCTCGCGTACGCCATCAACACCTGGACCGGCGGGCACAACGGCCACGGGGGCTGGAACCTCGTCTGGTGCTTCCTGCTGTCCTTCGCCTTCAACGTGCTGGTCGCGAGCCTCCTCGGGGCCATCGCCGTCGCCAAGTTCAAGAAGGTCAAGCCGCCGGAGAAGAGCATCGCGTCCGCCAAGCAGACGGCCGCGATCATGCAGAACGTCAAGCCGCACCCGCGCCCCGAGCACGACAAGGCGCTCGACAAGGCGCTGGGCGGGTCCTCCGCTGTGGCACGCTCGTCCGTATGACCCTCCCCGAGAGCAGCAACAGCGGGCCCGTACGGCTCGACGGGCCGTGGACGCATCGCGACGTGGCCGCCAACGGCGCCCGCTTCCACATCGCCGAGATGGGCGACGGCCCGCTGGTGCTGCTCCTGCACGGCTTCCCGCAGTTCTGGTGGACCTGGCGCCACCAGCTGCCCGTCCTCGCGGAGGCCGGATTCCGGGCCGTCGCGATGGACCTGCGCGGCGTCGGCGGCAGCGACCGCACGCCCCGGGGTTACGACCCCGCCAACCTCGCCCTCGACATCACCGGGGTCATCCGCTCGCTGGGCGAACCGGACGCGGCGCTCGTCGGGCACGACCTCGGCGGGTACCTCGCCTGGACAGCGGCCGTGATGCGACCCAAGCTGGTGCGCCGGCTCGTGGTCTCCTCGATGCCGCATCCGCGCCGCTGGCGCTCGGCGATGCTCTCCGACTTCGCCCAGTCGCGCGCCGGTTCGCACGTGTGGGGCTTCCAGCGGCCGTGGCTGCCGGAGCGTCAACTCGTCGCGGACGACGCCGCGCTCGTCGGGGAGCTGATCCGGGACTGGTCGGGGCCGCAGCCCCGGCGCGCCTCGGACGACGAGGCGATCGAGGTGTACCGGCGGGCGATGCTGGTCCCGTCGACGGCGCACTGCTCGATCGAGCCGTACCGCTGGATGGTCCGCTCCCTGGCGCGCCCGGACGGCATCCAGTTCAACCGGCGCATGAAGCGGCCGGTGCGGGTGCCGACGCTCCATCTGCACGGCTCCCTGGACCCGGTGATGAGGACGCGGAGCGCTGCGGGATCGGGCGAGTACGTGGAGGCGCCGTACCGCTGGCGGCTGTTCGACGGCCTCGGTCACTTCCCGCACGAGGAGGACCCGGTGGCCTTCTCCACGGAGCTCGTCAACTGGCTGAAGGACCCCGAGCCCGACCGCTGACGGTCCCTCCGCTCCGGTGGCGTACAGACGTTCCCCGAACGGCCATGTGCCTCGCGCATACTCCAATTGGCGGGCCCCCAGGCGGTTACCGACCTTGGGCCCCGGGCACACGTCGAAGTATGGGCTGGACGCACGACTACGCTGACACGACAGCACGCAACCGCCGCTCGGCCGCTGGGCCGGGCCCCCGCGAGGGAGGTGGCCCGCCGGACTCCGGCGGCTCGCACGCCGTGCAAGGGGCGGGGATGGCAGGCATGCAGGAGGTGGGGATCTCACGGATCCTGCGCCGCCGGGCCCGCTGGGTCTCGGCCCGTCTCCGGCACCCCCGCGACACCTCCTGAGAGAAGTCCCGCGCCCCTTTGAGGGGCGTACTCACCCCTTCGGGGGTGATCCCGCGCCCCCGCCGAGGGGCATATCCGGCCCCTCCAGGGGCGAATCCCACGCCCCTGCCGAGGGGCACAGCCATGTCCCTCGGCGGGGGCGATCCCATGCCCCGGTCGAGGGGCGCGGGACCGGAATCACAGGGCGCAGGCCTGGGTGTCGACCTGCTGGCCGGCGCTCCGGCCGCGCTCGATGTCCTCCCGGATCTCATCGACGGTCAGCGCGTAGCCGGTGTTCGCGTCGTCGAGCGAGCGGGCGAAGATCACGCCGTACACCCTGCCGTCCTCGGTGAGGAGCGGGCCGCCGGAGTTGCCCTGGCGGACCGTCGTGTACAGCGAGTACACGTCCCTGCGCACGTCACCACGGCGGTAGATGTCGGGCCCGTCGGCGTTGATACGGCCCCGGACGCGGGCCGAGCGCACGTCGTACGAGCCGTTCTCCGGGAACCCGGCGACGATCGCGCCGTCGCCGCTCCTGGCGTCCTCGTCGGTGAAGGCGAGCGGCGGGGCCTTGAGGTCCGGCACGTCCAGGACGGCGATGTCACGCTGCCAGTCGTAGAGGACGACCTTGGCGTCGTACAGCTTGCCCTCGCCGCCGATCTGGACGGTCGGCTCGTCGACGCCGCCGACGACGTGGGCGTTGGTCATGATCCGGCGGTCGGCGAAGACGAAACCGGTGCCTTCGAGGACCTTGCCGCAGCTCTGAGCGGTGCCGACGACCTTCACGATGGAACGCTGGGCGCGGGCCGCGACGGGGCTGTCGGCGAGCGCCGGGTCGGGCGGCAGGACCGGGGTGATCGGCTCGCTGGCGAAGGAGTCGAAGACCGGGGGGAAGCCGCTGCGGGCGAGGGTGGAGCTGAAGTCGTCGAACCAGCGCGACGTCTGATCCGGTATCACCAGGTCCACTCCGCGCAGGACCTTGGAGCTCCGCACCTCCTTGCCGACCGTGGGCATGGAGGTCTCGGCGAGCAGGGAGCCGAGCAGCCAGGCCACGAGCAGCATCGCGACGACGTTGACCAGGGCGCCGCCCGTGGCGTCGAGGGCGCGGGCGGGAGACCAGGTGATGTGGCGCCGCAGCTTGTTGCCGAGGTGGGTGGTGAAGGCCTGGCCGATCGAGGCGCAGACGATGACGATCATGACGAAGACGACCGTCGCCGTGGTCGAGACCTCGCTGTGGTCGGTCAGCTGGTTCCAGATGACCGGGAGCAGCAGGACGGCGGCGAGACCGCCCCCGAGGAAGCCGATGACCGACAGGATGCCGACCACGAATCCCTGGCGGTAACCGATGATCGCGAACCACACGGCGGCGAGCAGCAACAAGATGTCCAGCACGTTCACCGTCTAATGCCTCGCAGATTCGTTTCCGGTCGCCGGGGTTCAGCCTGTCATGACCGCCAGTCGAGCGGGACCTGCTTGGTTCGGTCCCAGGGGCGCTCCCAGCCGGAGAAGTGCAGCAGCCGGTCGATCACTCCGGCCGTGAAACCCCAGACCAGAGCGGACGCGACCAGGAAAGCGGGGCCCTTGTGGCCGCTCGGGTGGACCGCCGTCGCGCGGTTCGCGGGGTCCGTGAGATCCGCCACGGGCACGGTGAAGACCCGGGCGGTCTCGGCCGGGTCCACGACCCCGACCGGGCTCGGGGAGCGCCACCAGCCGAGGACCGGGGTGACGACGAAGCCGCTGACCGGGATGTAGAGCTGGGGCAGTACGCCGAAGATCTGGACGCCCGCCGGGTCGAGCCCGGTCTCCTCCCAGGCCTCGCGCAGGGCCGCGCGCAGGAGCCCGCCGTCGGCCGGGTCGCCGTCGTCGGGGTCGAGGGCGCCGCCGGGGAAGGAGGGCTGGCCGGGGTGCGAGCGCAGGCTGCCGGCCCGCTCCATGAGGAGCAGTTCGGGGCCGCGCTCCCCCTCCCCGAAGAGGACGAGGACGGCGGACTGGCGCCCCGCGCCGCTGGCGGGCGGCAGGAAGCGGCTCAGCTGCTCGGGCGCGACCGTGCGGGCGACGCGGTCGACGGGCCCGAGCCAGTCGGGCAGCCCGTCCCGGCTGAGCAGCCCGCCGGTCCCGGGCGGGCGAGCGGCGCCGGTACCGCTGTGGATCTCTTCGTCGTGGATCTCTTCGTCGTGGATCTCTTCGTCAGTGCGCGTCATAGGCACCCCCGTGTTGCACAACGCCATCGATGAACGGGTTCGTTCCCGGGCCATCCCGGAAACGGCCCGGGGGACCGGCTCACTCACCGGCGCCCAGCGGGGGCGCGGGCAGGCCCGGGTAGCCGGGCGGCGGGTTGAGCCGCTGGCCGGGGAAGCCGCCCTTCTCGTACTTGAGCAGCTTCCTCGCCTTCTCCGGGTCGGTCTCGCCCTCTCCGTACGAGGGGCAGAGGTGGGTGATGGGGCAGGCGCCGCAGGCCGGCTTGCGGGCGTGGCAGATGCGTCGGCCGTGGAAGATCACCCGGTGCGAGAGCATGGTCCACTCGCTCTTCGGGAAGATCTCGGCGATCTCCGCCTCGATCTTCACCGGGTCCTCCTGCTCGGTCCACTTCCAGCGCCGCACGAGTCGCATGAAGTGCGTGTCTACGGTGATGCCGGGGACCCCGAAGGCGTTGCCGAGGACGACGAAGGCCGTCTTGCGGCCGACGCCGGGGAGCTTGACGAGGTCGTCGAGGCGGCCGGGGACCTCACCCCCGAACTCGTCCCTGAGGGCGGCGGCGAGGCCCATGATCGACTTGGTCTTGGCGCGGAAGAAGCCGGTGGGGCGGATGAGCTCCTCGACCTCCTCGGGGACGGCGGCGGCGAGGTCCTCGGGCGTGGGGTACTTGGCGAAGAGGGCCGGCGTGGTCTGGTTGACCCGCAGGTCGGTGGTCTGCGCCGAGAGGACCGTGGCGACGAGCAGCTCGAAGGGATTGCGGAAGTCGAGCTCCGGATGGGCGTACGGGTAGACCTCGGCCAGCTCCCGGTTGATCTTGCGCGCCCTGCGCACCATCCCGAGCCGCGACTCGGGCTTGGCGGGCTTGGGTGTCCTCGCGGACCCGGCGGGCTTCGCGGGCTTGGCGGGCTTGGCGGACCCGGCGGGCTTCGCCGGCTTGGCACTCTTGAGCGCCTTCGCGGGCTCCACCGACTCCACCGGCTTCCGATTAGAGGCATTTGCCCGTTTCGACATACCGTGTTCGCCCACGGCGGAATTACCTTCGGCCGACACTCTTCCAGCCCCCTTGGCCTGCACTGTCACCGGCGAGTTGGACACCCGACCAGCCTAGGGGCCGCCACCGACATCCGCCCCGGGCCTGGCCGATCAACCCCCAATCGGGCCCCTGACGTACGGACGGGCGACTCGGTACGTCAAACTTGTTGTGATTGATCGCACTGTTTTGTACGTCCGGCATCATGGGACACGGTCCCTGAGCAGGTCGACAGTATGGAGAGAACTCGTGGACGACGTTCTGCGGCGCGCCCCGCTCTTCGCGGCGCTCGATGACGAGCAGGCTGCCGAGCTGCGCGCCTCGATGAGTGAGGCGACGCTCGCCCGTGGCGACGCGCTCTTCCACGAGGGCGACCCCGGCGACCGCCTGTACGTGGTCACCGAGGGCAAGGTGAAGCTGCACCGCACCTCCCCCGACGGCCGGGAGAACATGCTGGCCGTCCTCGGCCCCGGCGAGCTCATCGGCGAGCTGTCGCTGTTCGACCCGGGCCCGCGCACCGCGACCGCGACCGCGCTGACCGAGGTCAAGCTGCTCGGCCTGGGCCACGGCGACCTCCAGCCCTGGCTGAACGCCCGCCCGGAGGTGGCCACGGCGCTGCTGCGGGCCGTCGCCCGCCGCCTGCGCAAGACCAACGACCAGATGTCCGACCTGGTCTTCTCCGACGTCCCGGGCCGTGTCGCCCGCGCGCTCCTCGACCTGTCGCGCCGCTTCGGCGTGCAGTCGGAGGAGGGCATCCACGTCGTCCACGACCTCACCCAGGAGGAGCTGGCCCAGCTGGTCGGCGCCTCCCGCGAGACGGTCAACAAGGCGCTCGCCGACTTCGCCCAGCGCGGCTGGCTGCGCCTGGAGGCCCGCGCCGTGATCCTGCTCGACGTCGAGCGCCTCGCGAAGCGCTCGCGGTAAGCACGCGCGTACGTGCCGTGCGCGCCGGTGCGCGTACGGGAAAGGCCGCCCCGGGTCCGACGGACCCGGGGCGGCCTTTCGCGTGCGGGGGGACCGGCGGGTCAGCGCTTCGAGCCGTCCACGATCACCGGGGCGGAGGCGCCGTTCGCGCAGGGCACGGTGTAGATCGGGTTCTTCGCCGCGGCCTCCTTGAACGCGTCGATGCACTGGTTCATCAGGACCTTGTCCGTCAGCGAGTCGTTGAGGATCTTGTTGGCGCGGGCGATGCCCTCCGCCTCGATCCGGCGGCGGTCGGACTCGGCCTTGGCGGTACGGGCGGCCTCCAGGGCGCGCTCCGTGGCCTGCTGCTGCTGGATCTTGCGGTCGATCTGGCCCTGGAGGGCGTCCGAGGGCTTCACGTTGCGCAGGTTGACCGTGGTCACGTCGATGCCGCGCGGGACGAGACGCTCCTTGATCAGGACGCCGATCTCGGCGTTGATCTTCTCGCGGTCGGTGGCGTACCCCTGCTCGCTCGTGTAGCGGGCGAAGACGTTACGGACGATCTCCCGGCTGTCGGGGTAGACGAGCCGCTGCTGGATGGAGTCCTCGCTGCCCGCGAGCTTGTACAGCTCCACGGCCTTGGTCGGGACGACGGCCCACTTGACCGTGACCTCGACGTACATGACGCCGCCCTGCGAGGAGCGGACCTCGACGACGTCCTTGTCCGAGAGGTTGAGGTCGACGGGGCGGGTGGAGAAGGTCGTGACGTCGGTGAAGGGCGACTTCACGTGCATGCCCGAGGTCATGGGCGAGCCGACCTTGCCGAAGGCGACCGGGACACCGACCTCGTACGCGCTGATCACGTAGGTCATGCTGACGACCAGCGAGAAGAGGCCGGCGACCACGGCGCCGACGGCACCGAGCTTCAGCCCCTTCGAGTCGTTCGAGCGGGCGACGAAGTAGAGCACCACTGCGGCGATGAGCAGCAGGATGGCGATGACGAACACGGGCGTTCCCCCCGAAAGCTACGGCCAGAAGTAAGCGGAGCGTAAAACACGGGTCAAGAACGCCGCAGGGCCGGGGGCCGCCTCGGGACAGGATCGTGACGTCCACGCGCGCGCGTGACGACCGTGACGTCCGCCCGCCATCGGGCCGATCCGGCCGTGACATCCCCCGCCACCACGACATCTCCGCGCCGTCACACGCCGAGGTCGCCCGCCGCCTCCGGCTACACGAGCCCCCGCTCCCGCAGGTACTCCAGCTGCGCCCGTACGGACAGCTCGGCCGCCGGCCACAGCGAGCGGTCCACGTCCGCGTACACGTGGGCGACGACCTCCGCCGCCGTCCGGTGACCGTTCTCGACCGCCGTCTCGACCTGAGCCAGCCGGCTCGCCCGGTGCGCCAGATAGAACTCCACGGCCCCCTGCGCGTCCTCCAGGACCGGCCCGTGCCCCGGCAGGACCGTGTGGACCCCGTCGTCCACCGTGAGCGAGCGGAGCCGCCGCAGCGAGTCCAGGTAGTCGCCGAGCCGCCCGTCCGGATGCGCCACCATCGTCGTCCCGCGCCCCAGCACGGTGTCGCCCGTCAGCACCGCCCGGTCGGCGGGCAGGTGGAAGGAGAGCGAGTCCGAGGTGTGGCCGGGCGTCCCGACGACCCGGATCTCCAGGCCTCCGACCGTCACCACGTCCCCCGCGCCCAGCCCCTCGTCACCCAGCCGCAGCGCCGGGTCGAGGGCCCGCACGGCCGTGCCCGTCAGCTCGGCGAACCGGCCGGCGCCCTCCGCGTGGTCCCAGTGGCCGTGGGTCAGCAGGGTGAGCGCCACCCGCTTGCCGAGCTTCTCGGCCGTCTCGATCACACGACCCAGGTGGGACTCGTCGAGCGGCCCGGGATCCACGACGACGGCGAGGTCGGAGCCGGGCTCGGACAGGAGCCAGGTGTTGGTGCCGTCCAGGGTCATCGCGGACGGGTTCGGGGCGAGGACGTTCACGGCGCGGTCGGTCGCGGGCCCGGAGGCCACGATTCCGCGCGGCTGGCCCGGCAGGGCGGCGGCGTCGCTCATCGCTCCTCCCCTCCCGCCGGGATGATCTTGGTGAACTCCTCGTGCCCCGGCCAGCTCAGCACCAGCTCCTCGCCCTCCAGACGCGCCTGGGCGAGCACCGGGGCCAGGTCCTGCGTCTCCGCCGCCGCGAGGGCCTCGGCCGCCGTGCCGTACGGCTCCAGGGCGCGCAGGGTCGAGATCGTCGGCGGCATCATCGTCAGCTCGCCCCGGTCGTAGCCCGCGGCGGCCTCCGCCGGGCGGATCCAGACGGTGCGGTCGGCCTCCGTGGACGCGTTCCGGGTGCGCTGCCCGGCCGGCAGCGCGGCCACGAAGAACCAGGTGTCGTACCGGCGCCGCTCGAACTCCGGCGTGATCCAGCGGGCCCACGCGCCGAGCAGGTCGGAGCGGAGCACCAGGCCCCGCCGGTCCAGGAAGTCGGCGAAGGACAGCTCCCGGGCGACCAGCGCCTCCCGGTCCCGCTCCCACTCCGCGCCGGTCGTGTCGCCGACGACGCCCTCGTCGGTCTCCCCGGCGAGCAGGACGCCCGCCTCCTCGTAGGTCTCGCGTACGGCGGCGCACACCACGGCCTGGGCCTGCGCGGGGTCGTCGAGGCCGAGCCGGGCCGCCCAGGTCTCCCGGGAGGGTCCCGCCCAGCGCACCGGGTGCTCGTCGCGCGGGTCGACACCACCGCCGGGGTAGGCGTACGCGCCGCCCGCGAAGGCCATGGAGGTGCGGCGGCGCAGCATGTGGACGTCGGGCCCGGCGGCCCCGTCCCGCAGGAGCATGACGGTCGCGGCGCGCCGGGGGGTCACCGGGACGAGCTCGCCGGCGGCGAGGGCGCGGATGCGGTCGGGCCACTCGGGCGGGTACCACTGACCGTTCGACGGCTGGGGCCGCACCGCCGGCTCCGTCGGGCTCGGCTGCTTCGGCTGCTTCGGCTGACCTTGGGACATGGCCGGATGCTATGCGCAAGCACCGGATTGCACGAGAGCCACTCGTCGCCGCACGAGAACCCCTCGTCACCGCACGAGAACCCCTCGTCGCCGCACGACCGCTTCTCGTCCGGCCGGAGCGCACGAGAGCCGGTCCCCTCACGCGGAGGGCACCGGCTCGTGTCGTACGGAGGCGGTCAGGCCTCGACCAGCTCCACCTGGACCTCGACCTCGACGGGGGCGTCGAGCGGCAGCACGGTCACGCCGACGGCGCTGCGCGCGTGCACGCCCTTGTCGCCGAGGACCGCGCCGAGCAGCTCGCTGGCGCCGTTGATGACGCCGGGCTGCCCGGTGAAGTCGGGGGCGGAGGCGACGAAGCCGACGACCTTCACGACCCGCTTGATCCGGTCCAGGTCACCGGCGACCGACTTCACGGCCGCGAGCGCGTTCAGCGCGCAGGTGGCCGCGAGCTGCTTGGCCTCCTCGGCGGTGACCTCGCCGCCGACCTTGCCGGTCAGCTGGAGCTTGCCGTCCACCATCGGGAGCTGGCCCGAGGTGTAGACGTACACGCCGGACTGCACGGCCGGCTGGTAGGCGGCCAGGGGCGGCACGACCGCCGGCAGGGTCAGGCCCAGCTCGGCGAGCTTCGCCTCGACGGCCCCGCTCACGACTTGGCCCGCTTCAGATAGGCCACGAGCTGCTCGGGGTTGTTCGGCCCGGGCACGACCTGGACGAGCTCCCAGCCGTCCTCGCCCCAGGTGTCCAGAATCTGCTTGGTCGCGTGCACCAGAAGCGGCACCGTGACGTACTCCCACTTGGTCATGGGCCCGACTGTATCCGCTGCCGCGGAGCGGCCCCCCGAGGCTCCCCCTAGGGAGCTTCTCCGGGGCGGCCACCTGATTGGGCGCCGCCGCCAATGGTTAGGCTCGACAACGTGAGCAGGCTTCAGGTCGTCAGCGGCAAGGGCGGTACCGGTAAGACGACGGTCGCCGCCGCCCTCGCCCTCGCCCTCGCGACGGAGGGCAAGCGCACCCTCCTCGTCGAGGTCGAAGGCAGACAGGGCATCGCACAGCTCTTCGAGACGGAGGCCCTTCCGTACGAGGAGCGCAAGATCGCCGTCGCCCCGGGCGGCGGGGAGGTGTACGCGCTGGCGATCGACGCCGAGCGCGCGCTCCTCGACTACCTCCAGATGTTCTACAAGCTGGGCAGTGCGGGGCGGGCCCTGAAGAAGCTCGGCGCGATCGACTTCGCGACGACGATAGCGCCGGGCGTACGGGACGTCCTGCTGACCGGCAAGGCGTGCGAGGCGGTCAGGCGGCGGGAGAAGCACGGCGGCCACACGTACGACCACGTGATCATGGACGCGCCGCCCACCGGCCGCATCACCCGCTTCCTCAACGTGAACGACGAGGTGGCCGGCCTGGCGCGGATCGGCCCCATACACAACCAGGCGCAGGCCGTCATGCGGGTCCTCAAGTCCCCGGAGACGGCGGTCCATCTGGTGACCCTCCTGGAGGAGATGCCGGTCCAGGAGACGGCGGACGGCATCGCGGAGCTCCGCGCGGCCGAACTGCCGGTGGGCCGGGTCGTGGTGAACATGGTCCGGCCCCACGTCCTCGACGAGGCGGCGGTACGGGCCGCCTCCGGCGACCACCGGGAGGCGATCGCCAGGACCCTGGTCTCCGCCGGCGTCACGGGCGGCACGGCGCTCGTCGAGCCGCTGCTGGACCAGGCGGCCGAGCACGCCCGGCGGGTGGAGCTGGAGCGGGCGCAGCGGGCCGTCCTCGACGGCGTCGGCGTCCCGGCGTACGAGCTCCCCTATCTCGGGGACGGGGCGGACATCGCGGGGCTCTACCGGATGGCTAAGGAACTGCGGAAGCAAGGGGTGGGCGCGTGACGGAGAAGGCTGCGGGCTCCGCCGGGGGCGGGCGTCGCACGGTCCCGGTCCCGGAGTTCGACCTTCCGGAGCCGGAACTCGACGCACCGGTCTCGGAGCTCGACGTCCCGGTCCTCGAGGTCGACCCGATCCTCGACGACCCGGGCACCCGCATCATCGTCTGCTGCGGCGCCGGCGGGGTCGGCAAGACCACCACAGCCGCGGCCCTCGGCGTCCGGGCGGCGGAGCGCGGCCGGCGCGTCGTCGTCCTCACCATCGACCCGGCCCGCCGCCTCGCCCAGTCGATAGGCATCGACTCCCTCGACAACACCCCGCGCGAGGTCGCCGGGATCAAGGGATCCGACGGCGGTCGGCTGCACGCGATGATGCTGGACATGAAGCGGACCTTCGACGAGATCGTCGAGGCGCACGCCGAGCCCGAGCGGGCGCGGGCGATCCTGGAGAACCCCTTCTACCAGTCCCTGTCGGCCGGCTTCGCCGGGACGCAGGAGTACATGGCGATGGAGAAGCTGGGCCAGCTCAGGGCGCGCGACGAGTGGGACCTGATCGTCGTGGACACCCCGCCGTCCCGGTCCGCCCTGGACTTCCTGGACGCGCCGAAGCGGCTCGGGTCGTTCCTCGACGGGACGTTCATCAAGCTGCTCATGGCGCCGGCGAAGGTGGGCGGCCGGGCCGGGATGAAGTTCCTCAACGTCGGCATGTCGATGATGACGGGGACCCTCGGAAAGCTGCTGGGGGGTCAGTTCCTCAAGGACGTGCAGACGTTCGTCGCCGCGATGGACACGATGTTCGGCGGTTTCCGGACCCGCGCCGACGCCACGTACAGGCTGCTCCAGGCGCCGGGCACGGCCTTCCTGGTGGTGGCCACGCCGGAGCGGGACGCGCTGCGCGAGGCCGCGTACTTCGTGGAGCGGCTGGCCGCCGAGAAGATGCCGCTGGCCGGCCTCGTCCTCAACCGGGTCCACGGCAGCGAGGCCGCCGGGCTGTCGGCGGAGCGGGCGCGGGCCGCCGCGGAAAATCTTGACGAGGGGCGGATTGTGGATCAGGGGGACGGGAAGACTGTGCGCAGCGGCTCCCCGACCCAGGAGCCCGAGCCGTCCGACCTCGCCACCGCCGCCGCACGTCCCGTGCCCGGAGCTGCCCCCACAGCCGACCAGGGCACACCGCACGACAGCACGGCCGAGAGCACCGACGCGGGCACCATCGACGCGAGCACCGCAGCCAGCCCAGAGGACCGACTCGACACCGGCGCCGCCCCCAGCGCCGTCCACATCTCTGTCGACAGCACGTCCGACGCGGACGTGCGCCGCCTTACCGCGGGACTTCTGCGCCTGCATGCCGAGCGCATGCGGGTGCTCACGCGTGAGCAGCACACGCGTGACCGCTTCACCGCTCTCCACCCCGAGGTGGCGGTGGCCGAAGTGGCGGCCCTGCCCGGCGATGTGCACGACCTCGCCGGGCTGCGGGCCATCGGTGACCGGCTCACGGCCGGGCGAAGACCGTCGGTCTGACGGGTTACGAGCCCGCCGCCTGACGGGTTGCTAGCCCACCGCGGCGTACGCCTCGTACGTCGCGTCGTCCTCCATCGCCACGGGCAGCAGGCCCGCTCCCCGCTCGTACTCCGTGCGCGCGGTCTCGAGCAGCCGCCGCCACGAGGTGACGGTCGGCCTGCGGCGCAGCAGGGCACGGCGCTCGCGCTCCGTCATGCCGCCCCACACGCCGAACTCCACGCGGTTGTCGAGGGCGTCGGCGAGGCACTCGGTCCGCACCGGGCATCCGGTGCACACCGCCTTCGCCCTGTTCTGCGCCGCTCCCTGCACGAAAAGTTCATCCGGATCGGTAGTGCGGCAGGCCGCCTGCGCACTCCAGTCAGCTACCCAGCCCATACCGGCGCCGTCCTCTCCCGAATCGAGGCTCCCCCACGGCGGCAGCGGCATATTCACCGCTGCCAGTTGGGACGTTACGGAAGGTGGGCACAGCGCAACACCCCCTTCGGGCCCAATCTTGGATGGCCCGAACGGACTATGCGTGCGCGTCAGATCACCCAGGGGAGTGATCGAAGGACATGCGTGTGATAGCGGACATACCGCGCGGATACGCCCTTCCTCGGCGGGTCCACTTCGGACACCGCGTGACGCATGAGCCGTAATCGGACACGAGGTCCCCATGTTTTCGGGTTCACGGGAATTCATGTCGATGTCACACGCGGGTCTTGATGCCGGACCGCACTGCTGTGACAGTTGGGAGCAGCTTAGGCCAAGGCCTCTCCGTGTGTCCGGCGAATGCGAACGTCGCCGCCGACGCGCGCCCGGCCGCCCCGCCGGTCTCCGGATGTCACGGTCTGGTACTCGAACGCTCCGAGAGGACCCCGCTCCTGCGGATCGCTCATCCCTACGGATTAGGCTGCCCCCATGGCAAAGAAGCGCTCGGGCGGTGGTCTGACCGGGACCCAGCAGGCCGCCAAGTTCCTCGGTGTCAGTGTGCTCTCCGGAGCCGTGCTGGCGGGCATCGCCCTGCCCGCGGCCGGGGCACTCGGGCTGGCGGCGAAGGGGACGGTCGAAGGGTTCGACGAGATCCCCTCCAACCTGAAGACCCCACCGCTGAGTCAGCGCACCACGATCCTCGACTCCGAGGGCGGCCTCCTCGCCACGGTGTACTCGCGGGACCGCAAGGTCGTGCCGCTGGAGAAGATCTCCCCGTACATGCAGAAGGCGATCGTCGCGATCGAGGACGGCCGCTTCTACGAGCACGGGGCGATCGACCTCAAGGGCGTGCTGCGCGCGATCAACCGCAACGCGCAGGAGGGCGGGGTCGCGCAGGGCGCGTCCACGCTCACCCAGCAGTACGTGAAGAACGTCTTCGTCGAGGAGGCCGGTGACGACCCGGAGAAGGTCGCGCAGGCCACCCAGCAGACCATCGGCCGGAAGGTCCGCGAGCTGAAGTTCGCGATCCAGGTCGAGGAGGAGCTGGGCAAGAAGAAGATCCTGGAGAACTACCTCAACATCACGTTCTTCGGGCAGCAGGCGTACGGCATCGAGGCCGCCTCCCAGCGGTACTTCTCCAAGCACGCCGCCGACCTGAGCCTGGGCGAGGCGGCGATGATGGCCGGTCTCGTCCAGTCGCCGAGCCGCTACGACCCGATCAACGACATCCAGGAAGCCACCAAGCGCCGGAACGTGGTCCTCCAGCGGATGGCCGACGTGAAGGACATCAGCCAGGCCGAGGCGGACAAGGCGAAGGCGGCCCCGCTCAAGCTGAAGGTGAAGACCCCGAAGAACGGCTGCATCACCGCCGTCGACGGCGCCGGCTTCTTCTGCGACTACGTCCGCAAGACGATCCTCACCGACCCGGTCTTCGGGAAGACGGCCGAGGAGCGCCAGAAGCTGTGGAACCTGGGCGGCCTCACCGTCAAGACCACGCTCGACCCGCGCGCCCAGGCCGCCGCCAACGAGGCCGCCGTCGCGAAGATCAACAAGGACGACCCGGTCGCCGCCTCGGTGGTGCAGGTCCAGCCCCGTACCGGCAAGATCCTCTCGATGGGCCAGTCCCGCCCGTACGGCCTGGACCAGAAGCAGAACCAGACGACGCTGAACCTCGCCGTCGGCAGCAGGATGGGCGGCACGACGTACGGCTTCCAGGTCGGCTCGACCTTCAAGCCGATCACGGCGGCGGCGGCGCTGGAGAAGGGCATCAGCCCGGCGACGAGCTTCGACACGCCGTGGAAGATCAACATCCCGGAGAAGGACTACACCCGCTGCGACGGCAAGCCGGCCGGGTACGCCAACTGGGAGATCGGCAACGAGGTCGAGTCGGAGAAGGGCGCGTACGACATGACCAGCGCGCTCGGCAAGTCCATCAACACGTACTTCGCCAAGCTGGAGCAGATGGCCGGCCTCTGCGAGACGCTGACGATGGCGAAGAACGTCGGGTACGAGCGCGAGCTCGGCAAGCGGCTCCAGCAGCTGCCGTCCGTGACCCTCGGCGCCCAGGAGAGCACCCCGCTCGACATGGCGGCGGCCTACTCGACCTTCGCCAACCGTGGCATCTACTGCACCCCGGTCGCCATCGAGTCCGTCAAGGCGGCCAACGGCGACAAGCTGAACGTGCCGCAGACCAAGTGCACGCGGGCGATGAGCGAGCGCACCGCCGACCTGATCAACCAGATGCTGAAGGGCGTCGTCGAGGACGGCACGGGTACGAAGGCCGGCCTCAGCGACCGTGACAACGCGGGCAAGACCGGTACGACGAACGACCGCAAGGACGCCTGGTTCGTCGGCTACACGCCGAACCTGTCCACCGCCGTCTGGGTCGGTGACGACGTCGGCGAGAAGCAGTCGATGTACGACATCACCATCGGCGGCGTGACCTACGACAAGGTCTGCGGCGGCTGCCTCCCCGGCCCCATCTGGAAGATCGCGATGACGGGCGCACTGGACGCCTCCGAGACGCCGCGCTTCGCCCCCATCTCCGTACCGCGGGCCGAGAAGCCCAAGGACAAGGAGAAGGAAGGCGAGCAGGGCCCGAACAAGCCGGCGAAGCCGGGCAACGGCAAGCCGGGCGACAGCAAGCCCCCGACCAACCCGTTCCCGGGGATCACGCTCCCGGAGGACCTGCTGGGCGGCGGCAACGGCAACGGCCGCGGCGGAAACCGCTGACGCACGGACACGAGAGAGGGCGCCCCACCTGGTGGGGCGCCCTCTCTCGTACGTCCGACGGATGAGCGACTCGGCTCCGCCTGTCAGCTCAGCGGACCGGCGCGGCTCGGCCCGCGAGCGGGGTGGCCCGCTCGCTCACCTCGGGTCAGCCCGCGAGCAGCTTCTTCACGGAGGCGGCGACGCGACCGCCGTCGGCCTGGCCGGCCACCTTCGGGTTCACGATCTTCATGACGGCGCCCATGGCACGCGGCCCCTCGGCGCCCGCCGCCCTGGCCTCCGCGACGGCCGCCGCGACGATCCCGTCGAGCTCCTCGTCGCCGAGCTGCTTCGGCAGGTACGCGTCGAGGATGACGCCCTCCGCCTTCTCCCGCTCGGCGGACTCGAGACGACCGCCCTGGGCGAAGGCGTCCGCGGCCTCGCGGCGCTTCTTCGCCTCCTTGGCGATCACCTTCTGCACCTCGTCGTCGGAGAGTTCGCGCTTGGTCTTGCCCGCGACCTCCTCCTTGGTGATCGCGGTGATGGTCAGCCGCAGGGTCGAGGAGCGCAGTTCGTCGCGCTCCCGGATCGCGGCGTTGAGGTCGGCCTGGAGCTTCGCCTTCAGCGTGGTCATGGGGTCAAGTGTGGCAGGTGGATCACCCCACCCGCCCGCGCATTTACGCTCGACGGGTCTGCGACGATGGGGGAATGCGCGCACGGTACGGGATCCCCCTGAAGATCACGGCAGGCCTCACGGCGACTGCCGCCGCCGGAATCGTCTACGCGGCCGGTTTCGAGGCCCGCTCGTTCCGGCTCCGCCGCGTGACGGTCCCGGTGCTGCCACCGGGCATGAGCGACCTGCGGGTCCTCCAGGTCTCCGACATCCACATGGTGAGCGGCCAGCGCAAGAAGCGGGCCTGGCTCCAGTCCCTCGCGGGGCTCCGCCCCGACCTCGTCGTGAACACCGGCGACAACCTCTCCGACCCGGAGGCGGTCCCGGAGGTGCTCGACGCGCTCGGCCCGCTGATGGAGTTCCCGGGGGTGTACGTCTTCGGGTCCAACGACTACTACGGGCCCAAGCTGCGCAACCCCGGCCGCTACCTGTGGGAGAAGGCGCAGGGCCGCCACGGGCTCAACGGCAACAAGCCCGTCGCCGGCGCCGTCCACAACCCGTGGGAGGGGATGCGGGACGCCTTCGACGCGGCGGGCTGGGTGAACCTCACCAACACCCGCGGACGGGTCAAGCTGCCGCAGGCGGACCTCGCGTTCACCGGCCTCGACGACCCGCACATCAAGCGGGACCGGTACGAGCAGGTGGCCGGCGGCCCCGACGGCACGGCCGACTTCACGGTCGGCGTGGTCCACGCCCCGTACCTGCGGTCGCTCGACGCCTTCACGGCCGACGGGTACGAGCTGATCCTCGCCGGGCACACCCACGGCGGACAGCTGTGCGTCCCCTTCTACGGGGCGCTCGTCACCAACTGCGACCTGGACACCGACCGGGCGAAGGGGCTGTCCACCCACACGGCCGCCGACCGGACCTCGTACCTGCACGTCTCGGCGGGCTGCGGCACCAACCGCTACACCCCGATCCGCTTCGCCTGCCCGCCCGAGGTCACCCTGCTGACCCTGACGTCCCGCACCTGAGCGCGCCCGGCGGGGCGCGGCGCGCAAAAGCGGCGCACGAGCGGCACACGAGCGGAACCCCCGGGGGCCACACCGCCCCCACCCCGCGCCTCCAGCGCCCGCCGGACCTCCCCGCGACCCCCCGGAAACCGGATTTCGCCTCAGCGCGCGCGTGGGCTAAAGTAAGCGATGTCGCCGCGACGTGAAGAGCAGAGCAGCGACATCGGGGTGTAGCGCAGCTTGGCAGCGCGCTTCGTTCGGGACGAAGAGGTCGTGGGTTCAAATCCCGCCACCCCGACAGCCAAAACAGCAGGTGGGGCCGGTACTGATATCAGTACCGGCCCCACCTGTTTCTGTCTGCGTGACTACCGGTTCTCACGGGAAGTTCCGCCCGCGGGAACTCGGCCTCCGTCAGGCCGGGTTCGAACGCGTGGAGGCCGGGCCCGACGAGAGAAAACGCCGTGCCCGGGCTCCGGAAGTCGAGGTGCCTAGATCACCGGCGGGCGCCCCAGCCGGGTCATGTGGCGGACCGTGGACCAGCGCATGGGGCGGCGGGGGCCGCCGGAGCGGCGGACGCCCTCCGCGAAGCCGGCGAACCAGGACGCGAGGCCCGGCAGGGAGCGGGTGCGGGCCAGGGTGAGCAGGGTCCAGACGCCCAGGTAGACGGGGACCAGCAGCGCGGGCAGGTTCCGCTTGGCGAGCCAGACGCGGTTGCGGGCGGTCATCCGGTGGTAGACGGCGTGCCGGGCGGGGCTGGTCTTCGGGTGCTGGAGGAGGAGCGCCGGCTCGTAGATGACCTTCCAGCCCGCGTCGAGGGCGCGCCAGGCCATGTCGGTCTCCTCGTGCGTGAAGAAGAAGTCCTCCGGCCAGCCGCCGATCTCGTCGAGCATCGCCATCGACAGGCCGTGGCCGCCACCGAGGAAGGTCGTGACCTCCCCGCCGCGCATCGGGTCCTTCGCCCCGAGGCGCGGGACGTGGCGCCGCTGCGTCTCGCCCGTCTCGTCGGCGATACGGAACGAGACGACGCCCAGGGCCGGGTCGCCCTCGTACAGGTCGGCGAGGCGCCGGAAGACGTCGGTGTCGACGAGCAGTCCGTCGTCGTCCAGGTCCACCAGGACGTCGACGTCGCCGCAGTCGCGCAGCGTCTCGATGGCGACGTTCCGGCCGCCCGACACACCCCGGTTCTCGGGCAGTTCGACCCCGATGACGCCCTCGGGAAGCTCCGGGAGCGTCCCGGTACCGTTGCCGACGACGACGATCCGGGCGGCGGGCTCGTCCTGCCGCGCCACGGCGTCGAGCAGTGCCCGCAGCTCGACCGGGCGCGTGCCCATCGTCAGTACCGCCACACCCACACGAGGTCGTGCCACGACCCACTCCGTTCCACGCTCACCGGCGAATGCCGGCACTCACTCCGGGCCGCGATGCTAACCGGACGGCGCCACCTCTCGTTCATCCGCATCACAGTCCGCGTCCATCCGTGGGGGCCGCCGGACACGCCGTCGCGGCCTCGCGGCGGCCGGGGGCGGGCGTCTTCGCGACGATCGGAGCGGGCACAGGGGGGAGCGCGGCGAAGAGCACGGTCGCGCGGCTCTACGCTGGTTGTCTTCCGTCAAGTTGATCGATCGTCGAAAGGGTGGTCTCCAGGTGCTGGTCGCGGACCGATATCGGCTTCACGTGTGTATCGGCCGGGGCGGCATGGGCGAGGTGTGGCAGGCCACCGACGAGGTGCTCGGCCGGTCCGTGGCCGTCAAGCTGATGCTGGCGCAGTCGACGGACCCCTCCGCCGGTGACCGGTTCCGGCTGGAGGCGCAGACCGCCGCCCGGCTCAGCCACCCGCACGTGGTCGGCGTCTTCGACTTCGGTACGTGGGACGGGAAGCTGTTCCTCGTCATGGAGCTGGTGGAGGGCGACAGCCTCGCCGGGAGCCCGTCCGACCCGCTGGTCCTGCCCCCCGAACGGGTCGCCGTCGTCGCCGCCCACGCCGCCGCCGGGCTCGCCGCCGCGCACCGGCAGGGTGTCGTGCACCGGGACATCAAGCCGGGGAACCTGCTGGTCGACGGGGACGGAACGGTGAAGCTGGCCGACTTCGGCATCGCGCGGTTCGTCGACGACCCCTCGGCGGCGCTCACCACGACCGGGCAGATCGTGGGCACCGGGCTCTACCTGGCGCCCGAGCGGGCCCTCGGGCAGCCCGCCTCACCCGCCTCCGACGTGTACTCGCTCGGCTGCGTGCTCTACCAACTCCTCACCGGCCGCCCGCCGTTCCGGGCGGACACGGCGACGGCACTGCTGTACCAGCACATCGACACCGCGCCGGTACCCCCCGGGCGGCTCGGGGTGGCGCTGCCGTCGGAGTTCGAGGCGTATCTGCTGAGCCTGCTGGCCAAGCAGCCTGAGCAGCGGCCCTCGGCGCAGGCCATCGCGGACTGGTTCTCCTCCGGTGCCTGGCGGGCCTACGCGCCGGGCATACCGACGCAGCCCGGACCCGGCGCCGCGCACCACCACGCCGGCCCGCCGCCGGGTGCCGCCGCCCGGGCCACGCCCAGGTCCGCGCCGCTGTCGGCGCACAGGTCGGGTCCCGCCTCCGGGTCGCTGTCGGGGCCCATGCCCGCGCCCGCGGCGATGCCGACGGCCATGCCGGGGCAGGCCCACAGACCCGGGGCCGGGCAGGCGCACAGACCCCTGTCGGCCGGGGCGCCCACCTCGTCCCGGCGACGGGAGCGGCCCGCCGCCACGAGCAGCGGACTCGCGGAACTCTCCCGGCGCCGCCCCCGCAAGACGGCCGCGGTCGCCGGCGCCATCGCCTTCGTGGTCTTCCTGATCATCGGGATGGCCTGGCTCTCCTGAGCCCTGCCACGGGCCGCGGGACCCTCGGTCCGGGCGTCCTGGCCCTCCTGAGGCCCGCCACTGCCCGGGGCCCTCGGCCCCGGGCCGTCAGTACGCTCTCGGCGCCATCACCTGCGGCTCCCCGTCCGCCGTCAGGATCAGCCGGCAGCTCGGCTCGCCGGGCCCCGGGGTGACCCGTACGGACACGGCCGTCGGCGGGTCGGTCGGCAGCTCGACCGGGACGGTGACCGGCTCGTCACCACGCGTCTTGGCGTAGCCGGTCTCCTTGCCGTCGACGAGGATCTCGACGACGGTGCTGTGCCCCGTCCTGACCGTCGCGGAGACCGAGTGCCCGCGGTGGTCGATGTGGAAGTGGTGCCGTCGGGTCATGGGTCACCTCCGTACCCTCCAGAGTAGGTACGGAACGCCGCACGCGCCGCTCCACGCGCGACGGGCGGTCCCTACGCCGTCTCCGCCAGGGCGAACAGGCCGATCCTCGCGCCCTCTTCGTACGCCCGGCGCAGCTCCGGGTCGTCGAGCATGCCCCGCAGGGCCGTCTCGCTGCGGTCCCGGGTGGTAACGCAGTACTCCGCGGGCCGGTACGAGGCGTCGAAGGCGGAGGTCCGCAACAGGTTCACGGCGCCGAGCAGATGCGCGGCGGAGGCGGCACGGCCCGTCATGAGCCGCAGCTGGGCGAGGAGTTCGGCCGCGCAGGCCGCGCCGACCGCCGAGCCCAGCGTCAGATGGCCGCGCAGCGCCCTGCGGGCGTGGTCGGCGGCCCGTTCCCGCTCGCCGTCCCAGGCGAGGAGCTCGGCCCGCGCGTGGTGCGTCCAGGCCTCCGCCCACAGGTCGCGGCCCGCCCAGGCCCGCCGTGACGACGGGTCGAGCACCAGCTGGTCCAGGGCCTCCTGGGCGGCCTCCGGGTCGGTACGGGTGAGGCTGAGGGCGAGCGCGGCCCAGCACAGCTCCCGGGTGGGCCCGAACTCCGGATAGTGGCCCATCAGGGCCAGCGCGTCCCTGAACTCGGCCGCCGCCGCGCGCGTACGCCCCTGGTAGAGGGCGGCCGCGCCGCGCAGGTGCGACAGCAGACCGAGGGTGCGGTCGTCCCTCTCCCGTACGGCGGCCGCCCAGGCCTGGACGAGGAGCGGGTCGGCGTCCTCGGGGCGGCCCGACTCCAGCTCCAGGAAGGCGGCGAGCCACAGGGCGCGGGACGTCGGCTGCCCGGTGTGCAGGGAGAGAGCGTGGCGCAGCCGGGTCCTGCCCTCGGTGACCCGCCCGCAGGCGACCCACAGGAACCACAGGGAGACGGCTATCTCGACGGCGGTGTCGGCCTCGGCGCTCGGCGAGAGGGGCGCGGTCGTCGGGTCCATGGCGGCGGCCAGGTCGGGGAGTTCGCGCAGGGCGAGGTCGCGGGCGTCGAGCTGCCGGCCGCTCTGCCACCAGTCGGCGGCCTGCCGGGCGACCCGTGCGCACCATCTGCGGTGGCGCAGGACGACGGCCCAGCGGTCGCCGCGCGCGGTGAGCCGGCGGGCGCCGACGGCCCGCATGGGCTGCGGCATCCAGTAGCGGGGGGCGTCGTCCTCGCCGTCGAAGAGGTCGTCGACGGGGAGGAGGGCGGCGGGGGCCAGCCGGTCGAGGACCGACAGGACGACCGCCGGCGGCAGGGCGTCGGAGGCGCACACCTCACGGACGGCGTCCAGGCCGAAGGCGCCCTCGAAGACGGAGAGCCGTTCCCACAGGAGCTGTTCGGCGAGTCCGCAGCGGGCGTAGCCGCGCTCGGCGGCGGCGAACTGCTCAGGGCTCACGGGCTCGCCCCACAGCTCGGCCCCCGGCTCGGTCCTCGGCGGCCTCGGCTCGGTCCTCGCCCCCGGCGTCCTCGGCTCCGCCCCCGGGCTCGTGGGCTCTGCCCCCGGCGTCCTCGGCTCCGTCCTCGGTCGTTCACCGGTCACCCTGTACCCCCGTCACCCGTTCGTTCCGTGCCCGCGGCCGTGCCCGCATCGGTGAGGTGTGGCCGAATCGATGGCGGACAATCGCCGTTGCGGCTTGAATGCAGAGGCCCTGACCCACATCCTGGGGCGCTCCGGGACCCAGACCCACGGATTCCCAGGGATCGGCCAAGGAGGAAAATGCGTACCGGGGAATCCGTCCTGGGAGAGGCGGATCTTTCGCTGATCCACGCATTGCAGATAGCCCCGCGGGCCAGCTGGACCCAGCTCTCGGCCGTCCTGGGGGCGAGCCCGGACACCCTCGCCCGGCGCTGGGAGCACCTCACGGCCGGTGGCTACGCGTGGAGTTCCCTGCTCGCCGCGCGCCGCGGCACGGACGCCATGCTCTACGCGTGGATCGAGCTGGAGTGCGTCGCGGGCCGTGCCGAGGCCACCGCGACCGAGGTGTCGCGCGACCCCTGCACCCTCGGCGTGCACGCGGTGACCGGCGACGCCGATCTGGTCCTGCTCGTGGCCTGCCCCGACCTGTACGCCCTCGACGCGTACCTCGCCGGGCGGGTGCGGCGGCTGCCCGGGGTGATCCGCTCCCGTACGCAGGTCGTCACGCGGCTGCACAACCGCCCGTACCGGTCGCGGATCGAGCAGCTCACCCCGGGGCAGGTCCAGCTCCTCACGGGGATCACGGGCGGCGACCGGCGCTCACGCGCGCGCGTGGGGACCGGGCCGAACCTGACGGAGCTGGACCACCGGCTGGTCGCGGAGCTGGCGGGGGACGCCCGCCGCAGCGCCGCGGAGCTGGCCCGGCAGTGCGGTACGAGCGAGTCGACGGTACGGCGGCGGCTGGACGTCCTCGCGGCGGGCGGCGCCCTCCACCACCACTGTCTGCCGGCCCCGAGGTTCTCCGGGCGCCCGGTGTGGGCGATGGTCACGACCGACGTACCGCCGCTGGAGGTGCCGGAGACGGTGGCGGCGCTGGCCCGGCTGCGCGAGACCCGGCTCGTCACCTCGGTCACGGGACCGCACAACCTGGCCGTCGCCCTGTGGCTGCGTACCGTCGACGAGCTGCACGACGTGACGGCGGCGCTGGTGCGGGCCGCCCCGGCGCTGCGGATCGCGGGCACCGCGCTCTCGCTGCGCACCCACAAGATCGGGGCGCAGGTCCTCGGCCCGGACGGCCGCCGCACGCATCACGTGCCCCCCGAGACGCCGTTCTGAGGGACACGGGAACGCCACGGGCACCCGGCACCCGGCTCAGGCCGGCCTGGACGCCCTGATCGAGTACATCAGCGGGATGCGGGGGCGGTCCGCCGGGAAGCGGTAGGAGCCGTCGTCGTGCCGCTGGAGCGCGCCGTAGCGGGGGAACAGCGAGGCGTCGTGCTCGTGGAGGAACTCGATCCGCAGACCCGCCCCGGCGATCGCGGTGACGACCTCGCCGACCGGGTGCACCCACTCGACGCTGCGGTTGTGGACGGTGGCGGCGTCGAGGTCGGCGTAGGTGCCCGGGGTGGTGTCGACCCAGGGGTCGCGGACGAAGTAGTCGTGGACGACCCGGCTGCCGGTCTCGTCGTCGAGCGAGTCCGTCAGCGGGTGGAACTCCGCCACGTAGAGGAAGCCGCCGGGAGCGACGAGCGAGGCGGCGGTCTCCGCCCAGCGCTCGATGTCGGGCAGCCAGCACAGCGCCCCGCTGCCGGTGTAGACGACGTCGTACGCGCTGTCCGGCACGGCCTCGGCGGCGTCGTACACGTCGGCGGCGACGAAGGCGGCGCGGTCCTGGGTGAGGCCCAGGTCGGCGGCGAGCGAGCGGGCGGTCTCGACGGCCGGCTCGGAGAAGTCGAGACCGACGACGTGCGCGGCGCCGTGCCGGGCCCAGGAGAGGGTGTCGAGGCCGATGTGGCACTGGAGGTGCAGCAGGGAACGGCCGGTGACGTCGCCGACCTCCGCGCGTTCGAACTCCCGCAGGGGGTCCTTGCCCGCGCGGAAGCTGTCGAGGTCGTAGAACCGGCTCGCCGCGTGGATCGGGACGCGTTCGTCCCAGCGTGCGCGGTTGGCCTCGCGCCAGTCCTCGGGGGTCGGGGAGTACATGCCAGCGAGGTTATCCACAGGTTCGGAGGGACGCGACCTGATAATTCGCCGCGCGGAGCATCATGGGTGCCATGACTGAGAGCAAGGCAATCGACACCCCCGTCTGGGAGCAGCGCTTCCGCGCGCCGCGCGTCTCCCTGCCCGACTGGGCCGAGGAGGCCCCGGACCGCTCCCTCTTCGTGTCCAACGCGACGGGGACGTACGAGCTGTACGCCTGGGACCGGGCGAGCGGGGAGCAGCGGCAGGTCACGGACCGGCCGAACGGCACGACGGACGGCACCCTGTCACCGGACGGCGCCTGGATCTGGTGGTTCGCGGACACCGACGGGGACGAGTTCGGGGTGTGGATGCGCCAGCCGTTCGGCGGCGGCGCCGACGAGCCGGCCGTGCCCGGTCTCGCCCCCTCCTATCCGGCGGGCCTCGCCCTCGGCCGGGAGGGCACGGTCGTCGTGGGCCGCTCCACGGACGAGGAGGGCTCGACGGTCCATCTGGTCCGCCCCGGGGCGGACGCCCCCGTCGAGATCTACCGGCACCGGGAGTCGGCCGGGGTCGGGGACCTGTCGCGCGACGGGTCGCTGATCGCGATCGAGCACACGGAGCACGGGGACGCGATGCACTCGGCGCTGCGGGTGCTGCGCGCCTCGGACGCGGGCGTGGTCGCGGAGCTCGACGACACCAAGGGCGGTACGGAGGAGCTGGGGCTCGCGGTCCTCGGCTTCGCGCCGGTCGCCGGGGACGGCCGGCTGCTCGTCGGGCACCAGCGGCGCGGCCGCTGGGAGCCGATGCTCTGGGACGTGACGACGGGCGCGGAGACGGACCTGGCGCTCGACCTGCCGGGCGACGTGTCGGCCGAGTGGTACCCGGACGGCACCGGGCTGCTGATCGTCCACAGCTTCGAGGCCCGCAGCGAGCTGTGGCGGTACGAGATCGCGACCGGCGCGCTGGTGCGGGTGGACACCCCGGCCGGTTCGGTGTCGAGCGCCACGGCCCGCCCCGACGGCAGCGTGGAGTACCTGTGGTCGTCGGCCGCCGAGCCGCCGGTGGTGCGGTCCACGTCCGGCCGGGTCGTCCTCGACCCGCCGGGCCCGAAGGCGCCGCCGTCGGTGCCGGTGGAGGACGTGTGGGTGGAGGGCCCCGGGGGCCGGGTCCACGCGCTCGTGCAGCGCCCGGAGGGCGAGGGCCCGTTCCCCACGGTCTTCGAGGTGCACGGCGGTCCCACCTGGCACGACAGCGACGCCTTCGCCTCGGGCCCGGCGGCCTGGGTGGACCACGGGTACGCGGTGGTGCGGGTCAACTACCGGGGGTCGACGGGATACGGCCGGGAGTGGACGGACGCGCTCAAGCACCGGGTCGGCCTGATCGAGCTGGAGGACGTCGAGGCGGTGCGCGCGTGGGCGGTGGCGAGCGGTCTCGCCGACCCGGCGCGGCTCGTCCTGTCCGGCGGCTCCTGGGGCGGCTATCTCACGCTCCTGGGTCTCGGCACCCAGCCGGACGCCTGGGCGGTGGGTCTCGCGGCGGTCCCGGTCGCGGACTACGTCACGGCGTACGAGGACGAGATGGAGGCTCTCAAGGCGCTGGACCGGACGCTCCTCGGCGGCTCGCCCGAGGAGGTGCCCGAGCGGTACGCGGCCTCGTCGCCGCTGACGTACGTGGACCGGGTGAAGGCCCCGGTGCACATCTCGGCCGGTGTCAACGACCCGCGCTGCCCGATCCGCCAGATCGACAACTACGTCGAGCGGCTGGCGGCCCGGGGCGCGGTGCACGAGGTGTACCGGTACGACGCGGGGCACGGCTCGCTGGTGGTGGAGGAGCGGATCAAGCAGGTCGCCCTGGACCTGGCGTTCGCCGCGAAGCACCTGGGGACCCGGCCGACGGGGGGCTGAGGCGGCTTGCGTACCGTGGGGGGCGTGTACCGGTTCCTGAGAACGCCCCGCTGGTGGGGGATCAACGTCTTCGTCCTGCTGGCGATCCCGTTCTGCGTCTTCATGGGGACCTGGCAGCTGGGCAAGTTCGAGGATCGCGTCGACACCCACCAGGAGGCCGAGGAGCGGCCGGCCGCGAGCTCCCTGGCGGCGGCGCCGCTGGACTCGCTGCTGCCGGTGGACAAGGAGACCTCGGGCCGCCCGGCCGAGGCGCGCGGCCGGTTCGGGGAGCAGTTCCTCGTCCCGGACCGTGAGCTGGACGGCCGGGCCGGCTCGTACGTCCTGACGATGCTGCGGACGGACGCCGGGCGGTCCCTGCCGGTGGTCCGGGGCTGGCTCCCCACGGGCGCGGAGGCCCCCGCCCCGCCGTCCGGCGAGGTGACGGTGGTGGGCGCGCTCCAGGCCTCGGAGACCGCGGGCACCAAGGGCGTCCACACGGCCGGCGGGCTGCCCGAGGGGCAGCTCGGCATGATCAGCGCGGCCACCCTGGTGAACGTGGTGACGGACGACGTCTACGACGCCTGGATCACCCTCGCCGACGCGCCCGCCGGTCTCACCCCGGTCCCCGCGGCCGCGGCGGCGGGCACGAGCCTGGACGTGAAGGCCTTCCAGAACCTCGGCTACACGGCGGAGTGGTTCGTCTTCGCCGGTTTCGTCCTCTTCATGTGGTTCCGCCTGGTGCGCCGCGAGGCGGAGGCGTCCCGCGACGAGGCCCTGGGCCTGTAGGCCGTCCTGCTCAGGCGGGCGGGCCCCGCAGGACCCGCCCCTGAGCTTCCAGGCCCTGAGCCTTCCGCCCCTGAGCCTCCCGGCCCAGGGGCTCGCGGCCTCAGGACAGGAGGCCGGTCCGGTAGAGGGTGCCCGCGCAGGCGTTGGAGATGGTCGCCGACGCCGCCGGACCGCCCGGTTCGGCGACGTGGGTGACCAGGACGCTGCCGTCCGCCGGGCCGTCCTCACGGAGCAGCTGGGGTGCCGCGCCGGCTTCCGCCTCCGCGCCCGTGCCCGCCTCCCCGCCGGTGTCCGGTCCGGTGCCGGTGCCGCCCGCGCCCGAGCCCTCGCTGGGGTCGGGGTCGGTCGTCGGCTCCGTCGGCGGGGGGTCCGTCGGGGGCGGTGTGGTCGGCGGCTCGGTGGGCTCCACCGGATCCGTCGGGGTGGGCTCGCCGCCGCTCGTCGGGCAGGTCTCGCTGGGTACCCAGACGAACTTCACCTGGTAGGAGCCGCTCGGCCGCAGGACGAGCGAGGACGACTCCTGCGAGGGGTCGGGCAGCCCGCTGCCGCCGTCGCCCGAGGTGTGCCGGACCACCGAGATCCGCGAGGGGTCGGCGGCGCCGCGGGCCTCGAAGCTGAAGACCCCGCTGCCGTCGACGACACAGGCACGGCCGGAGTAGTTGGCGATGCGGAAGGAGCCGTGCACCTTTCCCTCGCCGTCGGGCCCGCCGGCCCCGGCGGAGCTGATGACGAGCTGGTCGGCCCTGCACCGCGGCACGGAGCCGGTGTCCGTGCCCTGCGTCTGCCGGGGGCCGCCGCCGACCGCGCCGGTGCCGGGCCGCTGCGGCGTGCCGGAGGCACCTTCCGCCTCACCCGGGGACGGGGACACGGTGGTCGCGGGGCCCGTCGCGCTCTGACCGCCCTCGACGCCGGTCTCGGCGCCGGTGCCGCCCTGGGCCTCCTCGCCGTGGCCCGCGTTCACCGGGTTGCCGGCGGCGGAGACGCCGCCCGACGCGGCGACGTGCACGAAGGCCGGCACCGCCGTCCCGATGAGGACCGCCGCGGCGGCCGCGCCCACGATGGCCTGCCGCTTCCGGGCCCGCCGCGCGGGCACGGCGCGGTGCAGGTGTTCGAGCGAACCGTGGGACGGTTCGAGGCCGGACACGGCGCTCTGGAACAGCCGCCGCAGCGCCAGTTCCTCGTCGCCGTCGCCCTCGCCGGGCTCGATGTTCACCATGCGCTGTCCACTCAGGTCGTCACGTTCTTCTCCGGCGTCACGTCCGCCGTCCTTGCCGATCGCCTCGCTCATGACGTCGCTCCCATGGCGACGCGCAGCGCCGCGATGCCCCGCGAACCGTATGCCTTCACCGAACCCAGCGATATCCCGAGCGCCTCGGCGACCTGCGCCTCGGTCATGTCGGAGAAGTACCGCAGGGCGAGCACCTCGCGCTGGCGCCGCTGGAGCCCGCGCATGGCCTTGATCAGGTCCTCGCGCTCCAGCTGGTCGTACGCGCCCTCCTCCGCGCTGGCCATGTCCGGCATCGGCTTGGACAGCAGCTTGAGGCCGAGGATGCGGCGGCGCAGCGCGGACCGGGAGAGGTTCACGACGGTCTGGCGCAGGTAGGCGAGCGTCTTCTCGGGCTCGCGCACCCGCTTGCGGGCCGAGTGGACGCGGATGAACGCCTCCTGGACGACGTCCTCGCAGGAGGCCGTGTCGTCGAGGAGCAGCGCGGCGAGTCCGAGCAGCGACCGGTAGTGGGCGCGGTAGGTCTCGGTGAGGTGGTCGACGGTGGTGCCGGCGGCGGGGGCGCTCTCGGCGCTCGCCCGGGGCGACGGGATGCCGTCCATGGAGCCGGCGCGGGATCCGGTGGGCACGGGGGCGATCACCGGCATGCCGCCGAGAGCGCGCGGGCGCCGGTACGGGGCGGCCGCCGCGGAGGCGCGTACGGGGACGACTGCGACGCTCCGCGCGGGGAGCACCGCCGTGCCCGCGCCGCGCAGCGGGGCGATGGTCGCGATGTCGAGTAGCTCAGCCACGCATGTTGGACACGCTTCCCCCCGTCAGGGTTGTACGCGTGCGTCACCCTTTTCGACGGTGCGTCGTCTGTCCTCATCCGTAACCGTTCTCCCCGATGCCCCGCCCTCACAGCGTGTCCGCTCCCACGACCGTGGCGAACGCAGAGACGCCTCCACCCAACTACTGGTTGCAGCAAGGGGGAAGAGCATCGTCAACCACGGAATCACCGCAGTTCAAGAGGTATCTGACGCGTATTTGCTCACAGGACGTACACAGATCCTACAAAGCCGGGACAACAGATTCCGCGATCTGAAGCGCGTTCAGCGCCGCACCCTTGCGGAGATTGTCCACGCAGACGAAGAAATCGAGGGCGCGCTCGTCGTCGAGGGAGCGCCGTACCCGCCCCACCCAGGCGGGGTCGGTGCCGACGACGTCGGCGGGGGTGGGGAAGTCGCCCGCGCCGGGGTCGTCGTACAGCACGACCCCCGGCGAGGTCGCCAGGATCTCGTGCGCGCGCCCGACGGGCACGGGGCGCTCGAAGCGGGCGTGCACGGAGACGGAGTGGCCGGTGATGACGGGCACCCGCAGGCAGGTGGCGGAGACCCGCAGCATGGGCAGTCCGAGCACCCGTCGGGTCTCGTCCCGTACGCGCTCCTCCTCCGAGGAGGCCCCGTCGGCGCCCGGGGTGCCCGACCAGGGCAGGACGTTGGCGGCGAGGGGCCCGGGGAAGGGGCCGGTGTTCTCGCCCACGGCCCGCCGCAGGTCACCGGGTTGGGTGCCCAGGTCGCCGTCGGCGGCCACCAGGCCGAGCTGGCCCCGGAGCGCGTCGACGCCCGCCTGTCCGGCACCGGCGCCGCCTGCTGCCTGCTGGGCGGTGACGACGAGTTCGGTGAGCCCGAACTGGGCGTGGAGGGCGCCCACGGCGACGATCAGGGCGAGGGTGGTGCAGCCGGGGCTCGCGACGATGCCCCGGGGCCGTACGCGCGCCGCGTGCGGGTTGGTCTCGGGGACCACGAGGGGGACGTCGGGGTCCGCCCGGAAGGCGGCGGAGGTGTCGACGACGACGGCGCCCTTGGCCGCGGCGATGGGCGCCCAGTGCGCGGCGACCGCCTCGGGCACCAGGAAGAGCGCGAGGTCGACGCCTTCGAGGGCCTCCTCGTCCAGCGCGAGGATCTCGCACTCCACCCCGCGCACGGCGGCCTTGCGGCCCGCCGAACGCGGGGAGGAGAGGAGGCGTATCTCGCCCCAGACGTCCGCGTGGTGCGTGAGCATCTGGAGCATCACCGAGCCGACGGCTCCGGTCGCACCGACGACCGCGAGCGTCGGCTTCGGCGTCATCGGCCGGTGCCTCCATAGACGACGGCCTCGTCCGAGTCGCTGTCCAGGCCGAAGGCCGAGTGGACGGCGCGCACGGCCTCGTTGACGTCGTCGGCGCGGGTGACGACGGAGATGCGGATCTCGGACGTCGAGATCAGCTCGATGTTCACACCGGCGTCGGAGAGCGCGCGGAAGAAGTCCGCGGTGACCCCCGGGTTGGTCTTCATGCCGGCGCCGACCAGGGAGATCTTGCCGATCTGGTCGTCGTACCGCAGCGACTCGAAGCCGATCGCGGTCTTCGCCTTCTCCAGGGCGTCGATGGCCTTGCGGCCCTCGGCCTTGGGGAGGGTGAAGGAGATGTCCGTGAGGCCGGTGGAGGCCGCGGACACGTTCTGCACGATCATGTCGATGTTGATCTCGGCGTCCGCGACGGCCCGGAAGATGGCCGCGGCCTCGCCCGGCTTGTCCGGCACGCCGACGACGGTGATCTTCGCCTCGGAGGTGTCGTGGGCGACGCCCGAGATGATGGCCTGCTCCACCTTGCGGTCCCCTTGTGGCTCGTTGCTGACCCACGTGCCCTGCAGCCCCGAGAAGGACGAGCGGACGTGGATCGGGATGTTGTAGCGACGCGCGTACTCGACGCACCGGTGCAGCAGCACCTTGGAGCCGGAGGCGGCGAGCTCCAGCATGTCCTCGAAGGAGATCCAGTCGATCTTCTTCGCCTTCTTCACGACGCGCGGGTCGGCCGTGAACACACCGTCGACGTCGGTGTAGATCTCACAGACCTCGGCGTCGAGCGCGGCCGCCAGCGCCACGGCGGTGGTGTCGGAACCGCCACGGCCCAGCGTGGTGATGTCCTTCTTGTCCTGGGACACACCCTGGAAACCGGCGACGATGGCGATGTTGCCCTCGTCGAGGGCGGTGCGGATCCGGCCCGGCGTGACATCGATGATGCGCGCTTTGTTGTGGACGGAGTCGGTGATGACACCGGCCTGGCTGCCCGTGAACGACTGGGCCTCGTGGCCCAGGTTTTTGATCGCCATGGCCAGCAGGGCCATGGAGATCCGCTCTCCGGCGGTCAGCAGCATGTCGAACTCACGCCCGGCAGGGATCGGGGATACCTGCTCGGCGAGATCGATCAACTCGTCCGTCGTGTCGCCCATCGCGGAAACCACGACGACCACCTGGTGGCCGTTCTTCTTGGCGTCCACGATTCGCTTGGCGACGCGCTTGATGCCTTCGGCATCGGCAACGGAGGAGCCTCCGTACTTCTGCACGACAAGGCCCACGTGCGCTCCTCGCTCAGTGTGTGCCGCAGCCGGCGCTGCGATCGCCTCAGTCTAACGAGGGACCTGCGAACCCCTCTGTGATATCGAATGCTGAGACGCGGCGCTCACTGGCTGATCATCCGGGCCTCCGGCGCGGTGCGCTACTTCCTGAGCGGGCGCATCCCCAGCGGCGCGCCGATCTCCTGGACCATGACGCGGCCCGCCTCCTCGGCGAGGTCGTCCTCGGTGATGTCCTCGTCGATGTCGAGGCCGTCGAGGGCCGCGAGGGGCTGGTCGAGGCGGACGTGGGCGACGAGGGACTGGAGGGCGCGGAGGGTGGCCGACGCGGTCGGGCCCCAGTTGGAGAAGTAGGAGAACTGCCACCACCACAGCGCCTCGCTGGTCCGGCCCGCCCGGTAGTGGGCGAGGCCGTGCCGCAGGTCGGTGACGATGTCGGCCAGGTTGTCGGAGATCCGGGCCGGGACCGGGGCCTTGCGGGGCTCGTACGGGTCGAAGACCTCGGAGAACACGTCGACCGGGTCGAGGAGCACGGCGAACCGCTCGCGGAGGTCGTCCACGTCGGGCTCGGGGCCCGTGTCGGTCTCGTACCGCTCGTCCGGGACGATGTCCTCGTGCGCGCCGAGCCGGCCGCCCGCGAGGAGCAGCTGCGAGATCTCCAGGAGCAGGAACGGCACCGCGCTGTCCGGCTCGTCGCCCTTGGCGACCTCGGTGGTCGCGACGATGAAGCTCTCGATGGAGTCGGCGATCTGGACGGCGAAGTCGTCGGGGTTCTGCGTGATCGCGTGCAGCGTGGGGTCAGACATCGAGGAGCCTCCCTGAGAGCGCGCCGGCCCGGTCGTCATACATCTAGCAGCCTCCGTCCCTCGAAGGCACGGCCGAGCGTCACCTCGTCGGCGTACTCCAGATCGCCGCCGACCGGGAGGCCGCTGGCGAGCCGGGTGACCTTCAGACCCATGGGCTTGATCATCCGCGCCAGGTAGGTCGCGGTGGCCTCGCCCTCCAGGTTCGGGTCGGTCGCGAGGATCAGCTCCGTGACGGTGCCGTCGGCGAGCCGCGCGAGCAGCTCGCGGATGCGCAGGTCGTCCGGGCCGACGCCCTCGATCGGGCTGATCGCGCCGCCGAGGACGTGGTACCGCCCCCGGAACTCGCGCGTCCGCTCGATCGCCACGACGTCCTTCGGCTCCTCGACGACGCAGATGACGGTCAGGTCGCGGCGCGGGTCCCGGCAGATGTTGCACTGCTCCTGCTGGGCCACGTTGCCGCAGATCGCGCAGAACCTGACCTTCTCCTTGACCTCCAGGAGCGCGTGCGCGAGCCGCCTGACGTCGGTCGGCTCGGCCTGGAGGACATGGAAGGCGATCCGCTGCGCGCTCTTGGGACCGACGCCGGGCAGCCTGCCCAGTTCGTCGATGAGGTCCTGCACCACGCCTTCGTACACGGAACGCCCTTCCAAGGGAGTGCTTGATTCTTACGGTAGTAGCTGCGGGCGGCCCGTAGAAGCCCAAGGGACCCCGGGCCTCGGAAGCCCGGGGTCCCCGGGGCCCCGGAGGGCCGCGGGCCGGGGTCTCAGAAGCCGAGGCCCGGCATGCCGCCCATGCCCTGGGCCAGGGGGCCGAGCTTGGCCTGCTGGAGCTGCTGCGCGTTCTCGTTGGCGGCCTGGACGGCCGCCACGATCAGGTCGGCGAGCGTCTCCGTGTCCTCCGGATCCACCGCCTTGGGGTCGATCACCAGGCCGCGCAGCTCGCCGGAGCCCGTCACGGTCGCCTTGACCAGGCCGCCGCCCGCCTGACCGTCGACCTCGGTCGCCGCGAGCTCCTCCTGGGCGCGGGCGAGGTCCTGCTGCATCTTCTGGGCCTGCTGGAGAAGCTGCTGCATGTTGGGCTGACCACCACCGGGAATCACGGTCACTCCTGAGGTTCGGTACGTCCGTATGTCGGTACGCCGAGCCTACGTGGTCCCCGCCCGCCCTGCCTCCACCACTCTTTCGAGTGAGAAACTGCGGGCTCCTCTACCTGATCAAGACGCTCTTGCGGGCGGAAATCCTGGGATTCCGGGCCCGTCGCCCACCATTCGGCGGTAGGAAGGGCAGGCACCACGTGCACCGCACGTCACAGAAGGACACGAGCGCTGAGCTGAACAGAGGAGTCCCCCGGTGAGCCAGCAGCCGGAGATGCAGCCACCGGGACCCCCCGGGGGAGACGTCCACCGCGATCTGACCGGTACGCCGTTCCCCCTGGGCGACTGGGGCGAGCCCGCCGAGCGGCTCGACGAGCTGTACCGCTGGGTGGAGTCCCATGCCCTGCGCACCGTCGAGTGGTACCTCTCCGACCGTGTCCGCAAGCGCCTCTGCGCCAGGATCCTGCGCATCGGCACGGCCGCCGGTGTGATCGCCGGCGCCGCCCTGCCCCTCCTCGACCTGACCGGGGTCGTGAAGGGCGCCGCGGGCCTGGGTTACCTGTCGCTGCTGCTCGGTGCCGCCTGCCTGGCCTGCGACCGGTACTTCGGTCTGACGACCGGCTGGATGAGGGACGTGGCGACCGCCCAGGCCGTGCAGCGGAGACTCCAGGCGCTGCAGTTCGACTGGGCCTCGGAGAGCGTCCGGGAGGTGCTCGGCCCCACGGAGGGCACCGCCAGCGAGGCGGCCGAGCGATGTCTCGGGGTGCTGCGCCGCTTCTCGGAGGACGTGACGGAGCTCGTACGGGCGGAGACGGCCGACTGGATGGTCGAGTTCCGCTCGGGTCCGGCGCCGCTGGCGCTCCAGTCGGTCGGCGTGGTGTCCGCCAGGGGGGCGGAGAGCCCCCACCCCTCGGGCCGCTTCCCGCTGCCGCCCGGCACCCGTCCGAACATGCCGCGCCAGCGCCCCCCGGAGGCCCGCTGAGGCCCCCGGGGGTACCGGGGGCACGGCTCAGCTCAGGATGATCATCGAGCCCTGGGCCAGGCTCCGGGTCGCCGCCGCGTGCAGTCCCAGCCACACGTGCCGCTCCCGCGCGAAGGGGCCCCCGTCCAGCGGGACCGGCACGGCCGGCTCCTCCAGGGTGGTGGGCCGCTCCGGCGGTACGGGGGCCGCCGGCGGGTTCGCCGGGTCGATGCCGATCGAGGGCGCCACGTACTGGAGCTCGCGCAGCAGGCCGTACGAGGAGCCGAGCGGGCCGCCGCCCTCCAGGAGCTCGTCGCTGGCGAGCGGCACCGGGAAGTCGACCGGCACGTACGCGCCCGCGTGGTCGTAGTGCCAGACGAGGTGCGACTGCTGGGCGGTCGCCTCGAACATCTCCAGGAGCTGTTCGTAGTCCCCGCCGAGCTCGCCGACCGGCTCGACCGGCAGCCCGCACATCTGGAGGAGGTAGGCGCGCCGCAGGAAGTGCAGGGCCTCGTAGTCGAAGCCGGCGACCGGGGCGACGTCGCCGGAGAGTCCCGGCATGTACGCGTAGACGGGCACGGTCGGCAGACCGGACGCGGTGAGCACGGCGTCGTACGCGGCGATCTCTTCGGCGAAGGGGTTGTCGGGGCTGTGGCACAGCACGTCGACGAGGGGGACCAGCCACAGGTCACAGGCCAAGGGAGGCTCGCTCTCCGTCAGTTGCGGGGGACGTGTGCGGGGGACACGCGCGGGACAGTCGCAGGACGTTTGCAGGGACGGCCAGGTTAGTCGGCGCCCCACAGGCACCGTCCACCCGCTGTGGACCTGCCCCCGGAGGCCCGCCCTCAACCTCCCCGCCGCTCCAGCCGGTCGGCCCACTCCAGGGAGTGCGCGTGGTAATCCCGCACGACCGTGACGGCCGCTTCGGCGTCGCCGCGCGTGATGGCGTCGACCAGGTCCACGTGGCCGCTCCACAGCCAGCCCAGCATGTCCCGCTCGGAGCGGAGGTAGGGCACGGAGAAGACCCAGGCCTGGACGCGGAGGCGGTGCAGGAAGTCGGCGATGTAGTCGTTGGCGGCGACCAGGCGGCCCAGTTCGCGCCAGTAGCGGATGTCGTACCCGATGAGGATGTCGAGGTCCCCGGCGCGGGCCGCGCGGGCCGCCGCCTCGCCGCGGCGCCGTACGGAGACGAGCGCGACGCCGATCCCGTGCTCGGGTCCCGCGCCGGCGGCGGGGGGCGGGGGCATCGCGGGCGCGTGGCGGCGGAAGATGCCGTCGACGACGAGCATCCGGGCCTCGACCATGCGCCGGTAGTCGTCGACCGAGTACTCGTGGACGCGGAAGCCGCGGTGCTGGTCGGAGTCGAGGAGGCCCTGCGCGCAGAGGTCGACGAGGGCTTCCCGCACGGGTGTTGCGGACACTCCGTACTGCTCGGCGATCTGCTTGACGGTGAATTCCTCGCCGGGCTGGAGACGGCCCGCGAGCACCTCGTCACGCAGCGCGTCCGCGATCTGCTGTCGCAAGGTGTTGCGGGTGACAGCTCCGCTCGCGGGCATCTTCGTCGGCCCCCTCCGTCCGGCTGCGGACACCCTAGTCCAGACGGAGGGAAGCTCTCCGGTACGGCGGTTACGCGGTGTGCTCGTCGGCCACGGAGAGTGCCGCGTCGAGGGCGGCGAGGCCCTCCTTGACCTCGGCCTCGGAGACGTTGCAGGCGGGGACGGCGTGGGCGCGGTTCATGTTGACGAAGGGCCACAGGCCGTTCTTCTTCGCCGCGGCGCCGAAGGCGGCCATCGGCGCGTTGGCCTCGCCGGCCGCGTTGTACGGGACGAGCGGCTCGCGCGTCTCGCGGTCCTTGACCAGTTCGATCGCCCAGAAGACGCCCAGGCCGCGCACGTCGCCGACCGACGGGTGGCGCTCGGCGAGCTCGCGCAGGCCGGGGCCGAGGACGGTCTCGCCGATGCGGGCCGCGTTCTCGACGACCTTCTCGTCCTCCATCACCTGGATGGTGGCGACGGCGGCGGCGCAGGCCAGCGGGTGACCCGAGTAGGTCATGCCGCCCGGGTAGGGCCGCTTGTCGAAGGTCGCGGCGATCTCCGCGTTGATGGCGACGCCGCCGAGCGGCACGTAGCCGGAGTTCACGCCCTTCGCGAAGGTGATCAGGTCGGGCACGACGTCGAAGTTGTCGGCGGCGAACCACTTGCCCGTGCGGCCGAAGCCGGCCATGACCTCGTCGAGGATGAAGACGATGCCGTACTTGTCGCAGATCTCGCGTACGCCGGCGAGGTAGCCGGGCGGCGGGGTCATGATGCCGGCGGTGCCGGGCACGGTCTCCAGGATGATCGCGGCGACGGTCGCGGGACCCTCGAAGGCGATCGTGTCCTCCAGGTGCTGGAGGGCCCGCGCGCTCTCCTCCGCCTCGGTGGTGGAGTAGAAGGGCGAGCGGTAGAGGAACGGTGCCCAGAAGTGCACGACACCGGCGGAGGCGGTGTCGGAGGGCCAGCGGCGCGGGTCACCGGTCAGGTTGATCGCGGTGGAGGTGGCGCCGTGGTACGAGCGGTAGGCGGAGAGCACCTTCGTACGGCCGGTGTGCAGCCGGGCCATGCGGACGGCGTTCTCGACGGCCTCGGCGCCGCCGTTGGTGAAGAAGATCTTGTCCAGGTCGCCCGGGGTGCGCTCGGCGATGAGGCGTGCGGCCTCGGAGCGGACGTCGACGGCGAAGGAGGGCGCGAAGGTGGCGAGCTTCCCGGCCTGCTCCTGGATGGCCGCCACCACGCGCGGGTGCTGGTAGCCGATGTTCGTGTAGACGAGGCCGCTGGAGAAGTCGAGGTAGCGGTTTCCGTCGTAGTCCCAGAAGTACGAACCCTCGGCGCCGGCGACGGCGAGCGGGTCGATCAGGCCCTGGGCGGACCAGGAGTGGAAGACGTGCGCCCGGTCGGCTGCCTTGACGGCGGCGCCGGCCTGGGGATCGGGTTCGATGACATGAGGGGTCATGCGGTCGAGGGTAAGGAAACGCAGGTGGGGCGGGCCATGGCCATCTTGTCCACCGAGACCGGGGCGGACGCGACACCTTGTTCCACCGCGGACCCCTATTGACAGCATGCTGTCATCATGACAGTCTTCTGTCATGGGTACCGAGACTGACACCAGGACCGTTCACCTCGCCGTCTACGACACGCTCGCCGACTGGGAGACCGGCCACGCCACGGCGTGGCTCGCCCGCGCCGGGTACACGATCAGGACCGTCGGTCCGGTCGCCGGAGAGCCCGTCACCACGATCGCCGGCATCCGGATCGTGCCCGACCTCGCGCTCGCCGACCTCCGCCCCGAGGACAGCGCCCTCCTGATCCTCCCGGGCGCCGAGAAGTACGACGAGGGCGACGAGCTCGCCCCCTTCACCGCCAAGGCCCGCGCCTTCCTCGCCGCCGGCGTCCCGGTCGCCGCGATCTGCGGGGCCACGGCCGGACTCGCCAAGGAGGGCCTGCTCGACGACCGTCCGCACACGAGCGCGGTCTCGTTCTACCTGGCCGCCACCGGCTGCAAGGGCGGTGACCACTACGTCGACGCGGACGCGGTGCGGGACGGGGACCTGATCACGGCGGGTCCGACGGAGCCGGTCGCCTTCGCCCGCGAGATCTTCGCCCGCCTCGGCGCCTACGAGGGCAAGCGGGACGCCTGGTACCGCCTCTTCCACGACTCGGACCCGGCGGCCTTCGAAGAGCTGAACGCGTGAGCCGCGCGCAGCAGGACGCCCTCTCCCGCACGGCCCTCGGCGTCTTCCGCCTCAACGGCCAGTTCCTCGCCGTCTCCGAGAAGCTGGCCGAGCCGGCGGGCCTGACCGCCGCCTGGTGGCAGGTCCTCGGCGCCGTCCTCCCGGAGCCCCTCCCGGTCGCCGGGATCGCCCGGGTCATGGGCATCACCCGGCAGAGCGTCCAGCGGATCGCGGACCTGCTCGTCCGGGAGGGCCTGGCCGCGTACGAGCCGAACCCGGCCCACCGCCGCGCCAAGCTCCTCGCCCCCACCGAGGCGGGCCGGGCCGCCGTCCGGCGGATCGACCCCGGCCACGCGGAGCTGGCCGCCGAACTCCTGCGGGAGCTGGGCGGCCAGGAGGCCTTCGACGAGACGGTACGGGTCCTGGACCGGCTCTCGGCGGCCCTGGAGCGGATCAGCGAGCGGCGGCCGGACCCCCAGGACCCCCCCGCAGCGCCCCCGACACGTACTCCATCGCCCGGGTGAACTCGGGGTCGGTCAGCCGCCGGGCCATCTCCTCCTCGGAGACGTCCTCGATGTGCGTCTGGATCCACCACAGGTTCCCGTACGGGTCGCGGACCCGGCCGACCTCGTCGCCGAAGAACAGGTGCGTCACCTCCGTCACGGAGGTGCCGCCCGCCTCGACCGCCCGCCGGTGCACGGCCTCCGCGTCCTCCACGTACAGCCGGATGAACGCGGGCGTCGCCTCCCAGCCCGGCGGGCTGTCGAAGGCCATGAGGTGCCCGGTGCCGATCCGCAGCTCCGCGTGCCCGATGGTGCCGTCGTCCATGACGAACCGCCCCAGCTCCTCGGCGCCGAACGCCCGCACCAGATAGTCGATGAGCCCTGCCGTGTCGTGTCCGATGACCCAGGGCGTGACGGTGGTGTAGCCGTCCGGGACGGCCTTGACCGCTTCGTTGTCGCTCATGGGGCGAACCTAGGTCGCGTATAGGCCAGTTCCTGGCCTCGATCCCCGGGCGCGCCGAAAACGGTTCGCGCCGTTCAGAGGGGAGGGAACGTCGGGCAGCACCCGGAACGCCTTGTGCCTGCCGGGCGGACGCACGGCACGGAAGTCGCGCCGGTCGGCCCGGCGGCCTGAAGGGCCTCGCCGGCGGCCTCCCTTCACCCGGCCAGCAGCTCGGACACCACGCTGCGCAGGAGCAGCGGATGGACGAACCTGTCCGGGCTCGTCGGCGGGAACCGCCACGCCAGCGGCCAGGTCCGGCCGGTCAGGGCGGGCACCGGCACGAAGCTGACGTGGGCGGGCCCGGCGTTGAGCCGGGTCACCCCGCGCGGCCACGACTTGCGGGCGGTCGAGCCCGGCGGCACCAGGAAGTAGACCCCGCGCCGCCCGTTCGCCTCGATGACGACGGGGCCGGGGTCGCCCCCGGTGAGGACCTCCATCCGGTCGGCGAGCCGCCGCCCCTCGTCGCCGTCGACGCGGACGGCGTCGAATTGCACCCCGGCCTTGCGGAGCTGGAATCCGGAAACCGGAATCCAATCCGCGTTTACTTCCCGATTCTCTTCATTCACGGGGACATGTTCCCGCGTCGGCGCTAGCGTTTTCCACGACTGCGGAGGGCGCGTCGACAACCCTTTGACCTGCGCCAACACCCTTGTGGGCAGTCGAATTCGGCGGGGAGCGGTTGAGACCGGTTGAGATCGGTTGAGTTCGAATGGGGATCGCGGATGGCGCGAGTGGAAAGCAGGGAATCGACGGGGCCGGCGGCGCGGATGGCGGCTTCGGTGGCGAAGAGAATGCGCGTGAAGCGGGGCCTGACGCAGGACCAGCTGGGGACGCAGATGGGCTTCACGGGCGCGGCGATCAGCGCGATGGAGCGGCTGATCCACCCGGTGAGCGACGAGATGCTGACGCAGCTCGAACGTGCCCTGGGCGGCGGGACGGGCGTCTTCGAGGAGATGCGGGAGCTCGTACGGCTGGAGAAGCTGCCGGAGCAGTTCCGCGGGTACGCGCCGATCGAACAGAAGGCGGTGGCGCTGTGGCTGTACGCGAACCACGTGGTCCACGGCCTCTTCCAGACGGAGGCCTACGCCCGGGCGCTGATCGCGGGCGGCCACCCGGAGCCCTCGCCGGAACGGGTCGAGGAGCTGGTCGTCGCCCGGATGGCACGGAAGGCGCTGTTCGACCGGAAGCAGGTGTGCGAGATCGAACTGATCCTGGACGAGTCGGTGCTGCGGCGGCCGATCGGGAGCGAGGAGATCATGCGGGAGCAGCTGGTGTATCTGGCGGAGTGCGCGCGGCGGAGGAACGTGAACCTTCAGGTGCTTCCGCTGGATGCGGGGTTGGGGGGTGAGTACGCGGGTGACCGAGGGGATCTGAACATCATTGAGACACCGGCCCATGACCGCGTGACCTATCTGGAGATCCAGCGGGAAAGCCTGCTGATCACCGACCGGGCGAAGGTAAGTGCCCACGTGCAGCAGTATGCGAAGATCCGAGCACAGGCCCTGGATCCGCGCAGGTCGCTGGGGCTCATCGAGGAGTTGGCGGGAGTACGGAGATGAACGACAACACCCTGCACTGGTTCAAGTCCAGCTACAGCGACAGCAGTGGCGGGAACTGCGTCGAAGTGGCCTTCGACCAGGTCGCCGCCCCCCGCGCCGTCCACCTCCGTGACTCCAAGGTCGGTGACGGGCCCACGTTCGTCGTGGGGCCCGCCGCCTGGACCTCGTTCCTCGGCTGGCAGGGCTGATCAGCAGTACAGGTTCGCCCCGGTGGGGACGCCCAGGATCTGGGTGAACTGCTGGTACTTGGTGACCCGGCTCTGGACCTGGGCCGGGTTCTTCCCGTCGCACTCCAGCGAGCCGTTGATGGAGCGGATGGTCTGGCCGAAGCCGGCGCCGTTGACCATGGCGTTGTGGGCGGTCATCGTGCCGGGGCCGTTCTGGGTGTTCCAGTACCAGAGGCCCGTCATCATGGCGACGGCCGGCTCGCGCTCGACGCGCCAGGGGTTGTTGAGCAGATCGATGCCGAGGGCGTCACCGGCGGCCTTGTAGTTGAAGTTCCAGGAGAGCTGGATGGGCCCGCGGCCGTAGTAGGCGGCCTGGCCGGCCGGGCAGCCGTAGGGCTGGCCCCAGTCGCAGTAGTGCGGGTAGTTGGCGGTGTTCTGCTCGACGATGTGGACGAGGCCGCCGGTCTCGTGGGAGACGTTCGCGAGGAAGGCCGCGGCCTCCTGCTTCTTCACCGTGTCGCCGCCGGTGGTGGCGAAGGCGGGGTAGGACTTGAGGGCGGCGGTGAGGCCCGCGTACGTGTAGAAGGGGTTCCTGTTCGGGAACATCTGGTTGAACTGGGCCTCGGAGACGACGAATCCGGACGGGTCCGGGGTGCCTCCGCCGCCGCCCGTGCCGCAGACGCCCTCGTCGCGCCAGACGTCGGTGGTGCCGGGGCGCTCGTTCTGCGTCCACCACTTCGCGTACCAGTTGTGGCCGTTGTACGAGGCGGTCATGCCGCCGGTGTAGACGCTGCCGGAGTTCCAGGCGCCGACGCAGGCCGGGGCGGCTCCGGCGGATGCGGCGGGGAGGAGTACGGCGAGTCCGACGGCCGTACAGAGCGCGGCCAGCAGAGTGACCAACTTGCGCAGCATGCGTGCTTCCTTCCGGGTGGGGCCGGGACGGGGAAGCCACAGCGAAGCGCGATTGGTCTGAACCTGTCAAGGTCTAGACCAAAACTCGTATCGGGCAGGAAAAAGCCGCGCGGGTCGCTCTTCGACCACACGCGGCTTCTTTCGGCCAGTGCCCCGCGGAAGCGCGGAGCCCCGGCTCAGATCAGCAGCACGATCCGACCGGGCCGGTGTCCCGCCTCCGCCCTGCGGTGCGCCTCCGCGACCGATTCGAGGGGCATGACGTCGGCCACCCGGGTGATCAGCTCCCGGGCCTCCACCTTCTCCAGGGTCTCCTTCAGGCGGGCCGCGTCCGGCCTGGCCCGGACCGTCTCCACGCGGATGTTCCGCTCGCCGACCGGGACCCGGTCCGGCGCGAGGGCGACGAAGACGCCGCCGTCCTTCACCGCCGGGAGGAGCCCCTCACCGACGAGCGCCCCGTCGAAGACCCCGTCCACCCGGTAGGGATCGCCCTCGATCACCCGCGCGACCACCTCCTCCGGTGTGCCGCGCGTGACGACGTGGTCCGCGCCGAGGACCCGCAGCTCCTGCTCGTCGCCCTCGTGGGCGACGGCCACCACCCGCAGCCCGGCCGCGTGGGCGTACTGCACCGCCAGCCGGCCCACCACCCCGCTCGCACCGGTCACCAGCAGCGACGCGCCCGGCTGGAGCCTGAGCCGGTCGAGGCCCTCCAGGGCGGTCGCCGAGGCCAGCGGTACGGACGCGGCCACGGTGAACTCGACGTCGTCCGGGATCGGGGCCAGCCATTCGGGGGCGACCCGGATGATCTCCGCGTACGTGCCCTCGCCCGTCAGCTCCTCGTACCAGGGCATGAATCCGGCCACACGGGTGCCGGGCGCCATCCCGGGCACGGGGTCGAGCAGCTTGCCCGCGAAGTCCGTCCCGAGGACGAACGGCGGCTTGAGGTCGCCGACCGAGTCGGCGTACAGGCCGGCGCGGATCCGCAGGTCGGCCTGGTTCACCCCGGCGGCCTTCAGGCGCACCCGCACCCGCCCTGGGACGTCCCCGGCCTCCGGTTCGGGCCGGCGGCCCATCCTGAGGACCTCGGGTCCGCCGTAGGCGATCACTTCGACGACACGCATCGGGTACTCCTCAGCCGGAAGGCCCCCTCGTCGCCATTACACCCACGCTCCACACCCCCGGCAACCTCGGCCCGTCCACCTGAACGAACGGAGAAGTCCAAGTGGACGCCCGCTACACCACCCCCGCGTTCGTACAGACGTCCGTACCGTCCCGGCCATGGAGTGGATAACGGCGGAGAACGTCATCGCCCTCGGGACGGCGCTCCTCGGCGTCCTGGTCTCGGTCGCGGTCGTCTGGATCGACCGGATCTCCCCGCAGCGCAAGCGGCTCGGCTACCGCGTCCAGCTCAACACCCCACTCCACCGGGAGCAGAGCCGGGACAGCGAGGTCATGACGGTGCGGGAGGGCCAGGTCCTCGGGATGGCCCCGCCCGCCAACGAGTCCACCCTCGTGCTCCTCCGCATCGAGAACGACCGGGACCTCGACATCAGCGGCGAGGACTACGGGCCCGCCGCCCACCCGCACGGGCTGAGGATCACCTTCGGTGAGCGGGAGGTCGAGGGTGTCGTCGCCACCGTCCCGGCAGGCTGGGTCTCGATCCGGGACGACCTGGAGCGCACGCCCAGGCTGGGCCGGAACGGCAGCGCGGTCCTCGTCCCCAAGGTGGCCCTGGAACGCGGCCAGTACTTCAAGCTGCTCGTGCAGCTCTCCGGCCGGGTCGCCGACAAGGACATCAAGATCGAGGGAACCCTCCAGGGCGGCTCCGTCCGGCGCAACAGGAGCACCACCCCCGACGAGAAGGCGGCCCGGTTCAGCCCGACGGCCCGCAACGTCACCATCATCCTCACCGCCTGCGTGATGGTCCTCGCCTCGATCATCGTCAGGGAGCAGACCCCGCCGCCGATCGGCTGCGCCCGGGGAACCCTCACCGTCACCGGCTCGACGGCCTTCGCACCCGCCCTGCGCAAGGTCGCCACGGCGTACGAGAAGGACTGCGAGGGCTCGACGGTGATCGTCGACGCCCACGGCTCGAACGCCGGGATCCGGGAACTGGCCGCCGCCGGGGCGAAGGCGGGCAAGGGCTCCCCCGCCGTCATCGCGCTCTCCGACGGGCGCAAGCCCGGCGGCTACCCGCAGCTGCGGGAGAGCATGGTCGCCGTCTCCCTCTTCACCCTCGTCCTCAACGACTCGGTCCCCGTCGACGACCTGACCCTGGACCAGATCCGCCGCCTCTACCGGGGCGACATCACCCGCTGGAACACCCTCGTGCCCAGCCTGGACCAGCCCGTGCTGCTCGTCAGCCGCGATGCCAACTCCGGTACGCGCGAGGTCTTCCAGCGCCGGGTCCTCGGCCGCAACGAACCGGCCCACTCCTCCCGGGACTGCCAGACCCTCGACGACCCCGAGTCGAAGGTCATCCGCTGCGAACTCGACTCCACCGAACAGGTCCTGTCCACCGTCGCCCGGCTTCCCGGAGCCATCGGCTACACCGAACTCCGCTCCGGCACGGGCCTGAAGGGCCTGCACCGGGTGACCGTCGACGGACGCGGGGCCGTCCTCGACGAGACGGGCGCGTCGAGCTACCCGTACCGGGAGATCGAGTACGCCTACACCTGGGGCCAGCCCGCGGCCGACTCGCTGACCTCCAGCTTCCTCACCTATCTGACCCGGGGCAGCGGCCAGGACGTCATCCGCGCCCACGGCCACCTGCCCTGCGCCACCCCGAAAGGGCTGCGGATCTGCGGAGACGGCTGACGCCGGGTCTGGCATCCTCTTTCGACGTGGACCCATTGAACGCGGAAGACCCGGTCAGCATCGGCCCGTTCCGTCTGCTCGGCCGCCTCGGCGTCGGCGGGATGGGCCGGGTGTTCCTCGCGCGCTCGGCCGGCGGCCGGACCGTCGCGGTGAAGGTGGTGCACGCCGAGCTGGCGGCCCAGGACGAGTTCCGGCGCCGGTTCGCCCGCGAGGTCGCCGCCCTGGAGCGGGTCGGCGGGACGGGCACGGCGCCCGTACTCGGCTCGGACACCGCCGCCGACGCGCCGTGGGTGGCGATCGGGTACGTGGCCGGGCCGTCGCTGCGGGTCGTGGTCGGCGACGAGTTCGGGCCGCTGCCGGCCGCGACCGTGAAGGCCCTGGCCGCCGGGCTCGCCCGCGCCCTCGTCCACATCCACAGCGCCGGGCTCGTGCACCGCGACCTCAAGCCGTCCAACGTGCTGCTCACGGTCGACGGGCCCCGGATCATCGACTTCGGCATCGCCCGCGCCGTCGACACGGTCGCCGACGGCGGCAACCTCACCAGCACCGGGGCGGTCGTCGGCTCGCCCGGCTTCATGTCACCGGAGCAGGTGCGCGGCGAGCACCTCACGCCCGCGTCGGACATCTTCTGCCTCGGCTCGGTCCTCGCGTACGCGGCGACCGGCCGCTCCCCCTTCGGTACGGCGGACAGCGGTGTCCACGCCACCATGTTCCGCATCGCCCACGACGAGCCCGACCTGACGGATCTCGCGCCCGAGCTGTCCGGCCTCATCCGGGCCTGCCTCGCCAAGGACGCCGCGAACCGCCCCTCGGCCGCCGAGATCGCGGAGACGCTGCCGGTGCCGGACCCCTGGCTGCCGGCGGACGTCCTGGCCCGCCTGGGCCGGCACGCGGCGCGCCTCCTGGAGGCGGAGACGGAGGCCGTGACGGCGACGGGGGCGCGGTCGGGGGCCGGGTCCGTCGTGGCCGGGTCGGCCGGGGCCGGCGGCGGCGCCACCGGAGGCCTCGCCTCCGGGGATCCGACCCCGCCGCCTCCCCCGCCGTCCACCGCCTCCACGGCTCCGCAGCCGCCCGTACGGCGCCGGGGCCGCACCGCCCTCGTCGCCGGCCTCGTGGCCCTCGCGGTGGCGGCCACGGCCGGTCTCACGTACACCTTCTGGCCCGACCCGGACACCGGCCGCGACGCGCAGCGGAACAAGGCGAAGGGCGACACCGGCAGCGTCTCCGCCCGGCCCGCGGGGATCGTCCCGGCCGCCTTCCTCGGCGCCTGGGAGGGCATCCTCCAGGGTTCCCCCGACCACCCGAGGGAGACCACCCGGATCGAGATCTCCCAGGGCGCGGCCGGCGCCAAGAACGCCGTCTACGTCCAGGTCACCGAGAACCGGCTGTGCATGGGCCGGTCCCGGCTCGTCTCGGCCGACGAGGACAAGGTCGTCCTCGGCGAGTCCGACGTGACGACCAGCGTGCCCGCGCAGCGCTGCACCCCCGCCGCCCACCAGACCCTCACCCTGCGCTCCCCCGACGTCCTGGAGTGGACCTCGGGCGCCGCGAAGGCCACCTTCCGCAAGGCCCCCACCGGCACCGAGGTGGTCCCCGCCCGCTTCCTCGGCCGCTGGTCGCGCATCCCGGCGCCCGAGATCTACGGCGAGAACGACGACCGGTACACCTCCCAGGTGACGATCACCCAGGGCCCGGTCGGCGCACCCGTGGTCAGCGTCATCAACGGGTACCCGCGCATCGTCGACGGCGTGCCGACCTCCGAGGACTGGTCCTGCGGCACCACGGCCGTCCTCGCGGGAGTCGGCAACCTGCTGATCATCGGCCCGGCCACCCGGGACACCAACGCCTGGGACCGCGAGTGCCAGGAGGGCCTGTCCGGCTACATGGCCGTCGACAAGCTGAAGGGCAAGGACCGGCTGCTCGTCTACCCGATGCTCGACGGCGAACCGAACGAGTACTACCGCTCCTGAACCCCCCGCCCGGCCGCGGCGCGGGCATAGGCGTGGACCAGAGGGCGGGTGTCGTCCGCGCGCCAGGCGAGGGCGAACCGGCTGGGCGTGACGCCGTCGACGGGACGGGTGACGACGCCGCCACGGGTGAGCAGCGGCGCGTTGCCGGCCGCGACCAGACAGATGCCGAGCCCGCCGACGAGCGCCTCGTACGTCTCGTCGGCGCTGGCGATCTCCCCGCCGATGACCGGCGGGCGGCCGCCCCGGGCGTCCAGGGCCAGCCAGTGGTCGCGCAGTTCGGGACCGCTGTCCGGCAGGGCGAGGAACGGCTCGTCGAGGAGGTCCGCGAAGTCCAGCCGCTCACGCGTGGCGAGGGGGTGGCTCTCGGGCAGGGCGACGAGCCGGGGTTCGGCGGCCACGACGACCCAGCGGAAGCGGTCCGCGCCGATCAGCGGAAGCCAGACGAAGGCGACGTCGCTCACCCCGTCGGCGAGCCCGGCCGTCGGATCCTCCCACCCCACGTGGCGCAGCTTCAGCCGGGCCTCCGGGTGGGCCTCGGTGAACCGGGAGCGGATCGCGGGCAGCAGACCGCCGCGCCCGGGGCTCGTGCTCATCCCGACGACCAGGGTGCCGTCGGCGGCCTCGCGGGCGCGCCGTACGGCCTCGTGGCCCGCCTCCCATGCGGCGAGCACGGCCCGGGCGTGCGGCAGCAGAGCCGTACCGACGGGGGTGAGGGCGACGCCCTGCCGGTCGCGGTCGAAGAGGGGTGCGCCGAGGAGGCGTTCCAGGGCGCGTATCTGCTTGCTGAGCGCGGGCTGTGAGACGTACAGCCGCTCGGCGGCGCGGGTGAAGTGCAGCTCCTCGGCCACGGCGAGGAAGGAGCGCAGATCCCGTCCGTGGACGTCGGTGATCGTCATGCCCATGGGTTATCACGACAGGTCTTGGACGGCCAACGCCATTGCGACGCAGGCTTGTTGTGTCACGCCACGGACCACACACGACGAGGGAGTACGGACATGGGCAAGGTCTGGCTGATCACGGGCGCCAACAGCGGTTTCGGGCGGGCGTTCACCGAGGCGGCCGTCGCGGCCGGCGACGTGGTCGTCGCGGCGGCCCGCCGCGTGTCGAGCCTGGACGACCTGGTCGCCGCCCACCCGGACCAGGTGGACCCGGTCGCGCTGGACGTCACCGACACGGCGGCGGTCGACCGGGTCGTCGCGGAGGTCGTCGAGCGGCACGGGCGCGTCGACGTCCTCGTCAACAACGCGGGCCGGACGCACGTCGGTTCGGTCGAGGAGACGGACGACGCCGAGCTGCGGTCCCTCTTCGACGTGCACGTCTTCGGCCCGGCCGCCCTGACCCGCGCGGTCCTGCCCCACATGCGGGCCCGCCGCTCGGGGGCGATCGTGCAGCTCAGCAGTGTCGGCGGGCAGATGTCGATGGCGGGCTTCGGCGCGTACAGCGCGACCAAGTTCGCGCTGGAGGGCATGTCGGAGGCGCTGGCGGCGGAGGTCCGCCCGCTCGGCATCGACGTCCTGATCGTGGAGCCGGGCGCGTTCCGCACCAGCCTCTTCGGCAACCACAGCCTGAGCGGGGACGGCATCGCGGACTACACGGACACGGTCGGCGCGACCCGGACGTACGTGGAGACGGGCGGCGGCACGCAGGCCGGCGACCCGGCCAAGGCGGCGCAGGCGGTCCTCGCGGCCCTGGACGCGGAGGAGACCCCGCTGCGCCTCGCCCTCGGGGACGACTCGATCGACACGATCCTGGGCCACCTGGACCAGGTTCGCGCCGACCTGGCCGCCTGGGAGAAGGTCGGCCGGGACACGAAGCTGGACGGGTAGGACCGGACCGGCGCGCCCGTCGGGGCGTCAGCAGGGACAGGCCGAGGGCCCGCACCCCGACGAACGGGGGTGCGGGCCCTCGGGCGTACCGCCTACAGGAACGAGTTGATCTCGATCGTCTCCGTGCGGCCGGGGCCGACGCCGATCGCCGAGATCGGCGCGCCCGACATCTCCTCCAGCGCCTTCACGTAGGCCTGCGCGTTCTTCGGCAGGTCCGCGAAGGTCTTCGCCTTGGAGATGTCCTCGGACCAGCCCGGCAGCATCTCGTAGATCGGCTTCGCGTGGTGGAAGTCGGTCTGCGAGTACGGCAGCTCCTCGACGCGCTTGCCGTCGATCTCGTACGCGACGCAGACCGGGATCTGCTCCCAGCCCGTCAGCACGTCGAGCTTCGTCAGGAAGAAGTCGGTCAGGCCGTTGACCCGGGTCGCGTACCGCGCGATGACCGCGTCGAACCAGCCGCAGCGACGGTCACGGCCGGTGGTGACGCCCCGCTCGCCGCCGATGCGGCGCAGCGCCTCGCCGTCCGCGTCGAACAGCTCCGTCGGGAACGGACCGGCGCCGACACGGGTCGTGTACGCCTTGAGGATGCCGATGACCCGGCTGATCTTCGTCGGGCCCACGCCGGCGCCGGTGCAGGCGCCGCCCGCGGTCGGGTTCGAGGAGGTGACGAAGGGGTACGTGCCGTGGTCTACGTCCAGGAGCGTGCCCTGGCCGCCCTCGAAGAGAACGACCTTGTCCTCGTCGAGCGCGTTGTTGAGGATGAGGGTGGTGTCCGCGACGAACGGCTTGATCTGCTCCGCGTACTGGAGCATCTCCTCGACGATCTGCGCGGCGTCGATGGCGCGGCGGTTGTACAGCTTGGCGAGCAGCTGGTTCTTGCCCTCCAGCGCCGCCTCCACCTTCTGGGTGAGGATCGACTCGTCGTACAGGTCCTGGACGCGGATGCCGACGCGGTTGATCTTGTCGGCGTACGTGGGACCGATGCCACGGCCCGTGGTGCCGATCTTGCGCTTGCCGAGGAACCGTTCCGTCACCTTGTCGAGGGTGACGTTGTACGGGGTGATCAGGTGAGCATTGCCGCTGATCAGGAGCTTCGACGTGTCGACGCCTCGCTCGTTCAGCCCGCTCAGCTCGGAGAGCAGGACCGCCGGGTCGACGACGACACCGTTTCCGATCACCGGGGTACACCCCGGCGAGAGGATTCCGGAAGGGAGAAGATGCAGCGCGTACTTCTGGTCGCCGACGACGACGGTGTGGCCGGCGTTGTTGCCGCCCTGGTAACGCACTACATAGTCAACGGATCCACCGAGGAGGTCGGTGGCCTTTCCCTTGCCCTCGTCACCCCACTGAGCACCGAGCAGCACAAGTGCGGGCACAGGCGTACACCCCTTCCGGGTGGGGCATGTCCAAGGTCAGGGGCATACGCCGCCTCACCGGTGTGCCCCGGAATAGACGAAGCCCCTGGCGCAATAGCGCAAGGGGCTCTTGCACAAAGATGCTACCCGAGGAAGGACCGAGGTGTCGGATCACGACCAGCTGCTGGTCATCGTCGACCCGGTCGCCCGCCGAAGTGACGGCGAGTCCGTACGGATCGCGAAGGATGTGCTGTCCGCGGGCGCGGAGGCGAAGATCTGCCTGCCGGGCACTCCGGAGGAATTCTCCCGGGCCCTGGCCCGGAGGGGTTCCCGGCGCCTCGTGGTGCTCGGGGACGACCGTGCCCTGCTGCGGACGGTGGCGCTCCTCCACCGGGACCGGGAGCTGTCCGGGGCCGCCCTCTCCCTCGTCCCGATCGGGCCTCCCGACGCCCTGGAAATCGCCCACGCCCTCGGCGTGCCGCGCTCCACCCCGGCGGCGGCCCGTGCGGTCCTCGACGGGGCGGCTCGGCCGCTGGACCTGCTCGTCGACGACAGCGACGGGGTCGTCCTCGGCGACCTCCTGGTGCCCGCCGCCCCCGCGCCGTCCTCGGCGGCCCCGTCCGTCTGGGGCACCTGCCGCTCCCTGGTCCGCACCCTGGTCCGCCCGGCCCCTGCGGGTCTCGTCGGCCGCACCCACCGGCTGCGGGTGGAGGCGGACGGGGTGCTGCTCAGCGATGTCGGCACCCCGCTGGAGAGCCTGACGGTCCGCTCGGTCGCCGGAACGGCCGAGGTGACCGTCCGCCCCTGGTCCGCCCCGGCCCGGCAGGCCACGGCCGACGTCCTCACGGTCTCGGGCCCGGACTTCCGCTACCGCGCGGACGGCCGCCTCACGGGCCCGGTCCGCCGCCGGACGTGGACGGTCAGGGCGGGGGCGTGGGGACTCGTCCTGCCCCGGGACACGGCGGCCGAGCGGCGGGAGGCCCCGGCCGTCCTGCGGGAGACTGCAGCCGGCCTGAGGGAGACTCCGGCCGGTCGGCGGGAGTCTCCGGCCGGTCGGCGGGAGTCTCCGGCCGGTCGGCGGGACGGCCGGCCTCAGGAGTCGGGTCGCGAGGCCTCGTAGGCGGGGGCCTCTGCCTGGGGCTCGGAGGGTCTGACCACGACGGGCCAGGTGGGGCCAGGCCGCCGGGACCCGCTGACGTGATGTTCCTGCACGACGGAGGTGCTCACGTCGGAAGCGAGACGATCCGCCACGCGACCATGCCGGCGGCTCCGGTCGCCGGGGTGATGTCGATCGGCAGCTGCGCCGACGCCTTCTCGACGCGCCGCGACGCCGGTACCCCGTCGCACGGCACGGTCTGCGGGCCCTTGTCCGCGACGACGACCTTCACGGTCCCCGTGCCGTCTCACACCTCCACGAGCAGCTCTTCGAAGCCGCGGATCACATAGCCCGGCTTCCACGTCGGTTCGGCCGTGAGGCGCAGGGTCGGGGCCTGGCGCAGGAGCTCGGCGAACACAGCGGTCAGTTCGAGGCGGGCGAGGGGGGCGCCGAGGCAGTAGTGGATGCCGGCGCCGAAGGTGACGTGGGGGTTGTCGGTGCGGGTGAGGTCGAGGGTGTCGGCGGTGGGTCCGAAGCGGGCCGGGTCGCGGTTGGCGGAGCCGAAGAGCAGGGCGACCTCGGAGCCGCGCGGGATGGTCACACCGCCGAGCTCGATGTCGTCGAGGACCCAGCGTTCGAACATCTGGAGCGGGGTGTCGTAGCGCAGAAGTTCTTCCACAGCTGTGGACAACTTTTCGGGATCCGGGCGGACGCCCTCCCTCAGGAGCGTCCACCAGCCGTTGACCGTGGTGTTCACGGTGGCCTCGTGGCCCGCGTTCAGCAGGAGCACACAGGTGGAGATCATCTCCTGTTCGGTCAGCTCCTCCACCGCGATCAGGGACGAGATCAGGTCGTCCCCCGGCTCCCGGCGCCGCCGCGCGATCAGCTCCCGCAGATAGTCCGAGAACTCGATCGAGGCCACGACGGCCCGCCGGGCCGCCTCCTCCGACGGGTTCAGCTCGAACATGCCGCAGATCGCCGCCGACCAGGGCCGAAGCCGCCCCCGCTCCTCGTCCTCCTCCGGCACGCCGAGCATCTCGGCGATCACCGCCACGGGGAGGGGCTCGGCGACCGACGCGAGCAGATCGCCGCCGCCCGCCGCGACCAGGTCACCGACCAGACCGGCGGCGAGCCGCCGTACCGTCGGCACCAGGTTCTCCACCGTCCTCGGCGTGAACGCCTTCGAGACGAGCCGCCGGATCCGGGCGTGGTCGGCCGCCTCCAGATCCAGCAGCCCGTGGTCGTTGAGCGTGTGGAACGGCTCGTGCGCGGCGTCCGGCGGCTCCTGCCCGAACTCCTCGTGGGTGAAGCGGTGGGTGTACGTCCGCCCGAGCCGCCGGTCCCTGAGGAGCGCCGACACGTCCTCGTGGTGCGGGATCAGCCACTGCCGGGTGGGCGCGAACCAGTGCGCGCGGCCGGTGGCGCGGAGCCGGGCGTACGCGGGGTACGGATCGGCGACGAAATCGGCGGACCAGGGGTCGAAGGCGGCGTCAGCGGCATCCATGCCCGGACGCTACCCCCCACGGTCGCCGTCAGCCGCCGACCCGTCCCGCGACGAAGGCCGTCAGCCGCCGACCCGTACCAGGCCCGCCTCGTACGCGAACACCGCCGCCTGGGTCCGGTCCCGCAGCGCCAGCTTCACCAGGATCCGGCTCACATGCGTCTTGATCGTGGACTCGGCGACGACGAGATGGTCGGCGATCTCGGCGTTCGACAGGCCCTGCGCGATGAGGACGAGCACCTCCGTCTCCCGCTCCGTCAGCTCCCCGATCCGGGCCATCGCCGGCGGTCGCGGCGAGCCGCCCGGCGCCTTCGCGAACTCGGTGATCAGCCGCCTCGTGACGGTCGGCGCGAGCAGCGCCTCGCCGGCCGCGACGACCCGGACGCCCTCCGCGAGCTGCCGGGCCGAGGCGTCCTTGAGCAGGAAGCCGGACGCCCCGGCGCGCAGCGCCTGGTACACGTACTCGTCCAGGTCGAAGGTGGTCAGGACGAGCACCTTCGCGTCGGCGTCGGCGGCGACGATCTCCCGGGTGGCGTCGATGCCGTTCAGCTCGGGCATGCGGATGTCCATGAGGACCACGTCCGGACGGAGGGCCGCGACCTGCGCGACGGCCTCCCGGCCGTTGACGGCCTCCCCGACGACCTCGATGTCCGGCATCGCGCCGAGCAGCACCGAGAAGCCCTCGCGGACCATGATCTGGTCGTCGACGATCAGTACGCGGATCACTGCGCGGCCTCCTCACGGCTGACCGGGATGAACGCCGCGACCTCGTAGCCGCCGTCCGGGGTGTCCTCGGCCGTCATGTCCCCGCCCAGCATCGTCACCCGCTCCCGCATGCCGGTGATGCCGTGCCCGGCGCCCGGCGAGGGCTTCACGAGCCCGCGCGCCGGGCCGTTGGCGATCCGCAGCCCGAGGCCGCCGAGGACGTAGCTGACCTCGACCTTCGCCGCGGCTCCCGGTGCGTGCCGCAGCACGTTCGACAGGGCCTCCTGGACGATCCGGTACGCCGAGAGCTCCACGCCCTGCGGCAGCTCCCGCACCGCGCCGGTGACCGTCTTCTCGACGTCGAGCCCGGCCTCGGCGACGTTGCGGACGAGGGCGTCCAGGTCGCCGAGGGTCGGCTGCGGGGCGTCGGGGGCCTCGTAGTCCTCGGCGCGTACGACACCGAGGATGCGGCGCAGCTCGGTCAGCGCGGCGACCGCGTTCTCGCGGATCGTGCGGAAGGCCTGCTCCAGCTCCGGCGGCGGGTTCTCGACCCGGTACGGGGCGGCCTCCGCCTGGATGGCGACCACCGACATGTGGTGGGCGACGACGTCGTGCAGCTCGCGGGCGATGGTGGTGCGCTCCTCCAGGACGGTCCGCTTGGAACGCTCCTCGGCGGTGACGCTCTGCTGGGCGGTGACCTCGCGGGTCGCCTGGCGGCGGACCTGGATCACGGTGACGGTGAGCAGCGCGAGGGCCGCGACGAACAGCAGCGGGACGGAGTCGGAGCTGCGCCCCACGCCGAGGAACATCTCGGCGAACAGGGCGTAGGCCGCCGTCCCGGCCCACATCCACCCGGCGGCACGGGGTCCGGTGCGGGCGGCGACGACGGTGAGGACGACCAGGTGGGCGGCGAACGAGTTGTCCGCCCAGGGCCAGCCGCTCCAGTATCCGCCGCCGAGGACGGCGATGAACGGCGTGGAGGCGAGCGAGGCCCAGTAGGCGAAGACGGGCCTGATCAGGGTGGCGAGCACGATCGCGGGCGGCACCCAGGCGAAGACGAAGGCCGCCGCTCCGAAGCCGCTGTCGACCCGGTCGTATCCGATCAGGAAGATCACGAAGGCGCAGAAGGCGACGGTCGCGTGCGGGAGCAGGCCGAGGTAGAGGCGTATCCGCTCCGGCAGGCGTCGGACGCGCCCGTTGTTCACGTCCATCCGCGGCAGCGGCCGGTAGGCGAAGGCGTCGTGGAAGAGTTCCTGGCGCAGCCCCCCGAGGGCCACCTGCACCAGGCGGAACTCGGGGCTGCGGCTCGTCTCGGTGGGCTGTGTCTGAGTCACACCCAGAACGGTACGGGGGGCGCGGGCCGGGGTCGTCCGGCTCTGTACGGATCCTCCGGGCTCCCCCTTGAGAACTACGGGGTCCCCCGCGCGCCCGTCGGGACCCCGCGTCACCAGGCCAGCTGGGCGATCTCCTCCGCCACCACCGCGCACGCGTCCGCCGACGGGTCGATCAGGGGGAAGTGGCCGACCTCTTCGAGGAGGGTGAGGCCCACCGTCTCGCCGGCCTTCGCGGCGGCCTCGGCGTAGGCGTCGGCGACCTGGTACGGCACGTCGACGTCCTCGCGGCCCTGGACGACCGTCGTCGCGATCCCGGTCGGGAGCAGGGCGGAGGGGTCGGTGTACGCCGAGCGTTCCTCGTACGGGGACGGGCCGCCGAGCAGCTCGGTGACGGCGCCGCCGCAGACGCCCAGCTCGACGGCGCGCCCGAAGTGGGCGATCGGGGCGAGGGCGACGACGCCGCGCAGCGGGGGCGGGGCGGGCAGGCGCCACGGGGAGCCGGCGGGCAGCACGTGCCGGGCGGCGGCCCAGAGGGCGAGCTGGCCGCCCGCCGAGTGCCCGGTGAGCACGATCCGGCCGGTGTCGGCCTGCGGCAGGTGCGCGGCGGCCAGGTCCGGGACCGCGTCGAGCGCGGCGGCCACGTCGTCGAAGGTCTCCGGCCAGCGCCCGGCGACCGGGGCGGCGCCGCCCTGCCGGGGGATGTCGCTGCCGCGCCGGTACTCGACGTTCGCCACGGCGAAGCCCCGGCGGGCGAGGAAGTCCACGAACGGGGTCAGATGCCGCCGGTCGTAGGGGGCCCGCCAGGCGCCGCCGTGCAGGGCGACGACGAGCGGTGCCCGGGTCGCTCCGCCGCGCGGCGCGTAGAAGTCGATCACCTGGTCCGGGTGCTCGCCGTACGCGGCGGAGGCGTCGGGGGCGACGGCCGGGTGCGAGAACGCGGACGCCTCTTCGGCGGCACCGCGCGCGGCGGGATCCGGCATGCTGTTCCAACCTCTCGGATACGCGGCCGAATTGGCCTGACCTGCGGGGACGGTACCAGGACCGGAGCCCCCGCAGATCAGGCGATCATCGGACCGTCACACCTCAGGAGGCGAGGTCGGCCAGGACCTCCGAGAGGACCCGCGCCGCGCGTTCCGCGTCCGCGAACCCGACGTACAGCGGGGTGAAGCCGAACCGCAGCACGTCCGGCCTGCGCAGGTCGCCCACGACTCCGCGCCGGATCAGCTCCGCCATGACGGCGGAGGCGTTCTCGCAGCTCAGCGCGGTCTGGCTGCCGCGCTCCTCGTGCGCCTCCGGGGTCACGGAGCGGACCCGGCCCTCCGGTACGTACGCCCGCACGCACTCCAGGAAGAAGTCCGTGAGCGCGAGGGACTTGGCTCGTACGTCCTCGATCGCGACCCCGTCCCAGACGTCGAGCGACGCTTCGAGGGCCAGCAGGGAGAGGATGTCGGGCGTGCCCACCCGGCCCCGCAGGGCGCCCGCGGCCGCCTCGTACCCGGGGGTCATGGCGAACGGGTCGGCATGCGAGTTCCAGCCGGGGAGCGGCGAGTCGAAGGCGGCCTGGTGGCGCTCGGCGACGTACAGGTAGGCCGGCGAACCGGGCCCGCCGTTCAGGTACTTGTACGTGCAGCCGACGGCCAGGTCGACCCCGTGCGCGTCCAGGCCGACGGGCAGGGCGCCCGCGCTGTGGCACAGGTCCCAGACGGCGAGCGCGCCCGCCGCGTGCAGCGCGGCCGTGATGCCCGGCAGATCCTGGAGGCGGCCGCTGCGGTAGTCGACGTGGTTGACGAGCGCGAGGGCCGTGCGGTCGCTCACCGCGTCGGCCATGCCGGCCGGGTCGCACGCCACGATCCGGTGACCCGTCATCCGCGCGGCCGACTCCGCGATGTACCCGTCCGTGGGAAAGGTCGTCGCGTCGACGAGGATCTCGTCCCGGTGGTCGTCGCTCAGCCGGGCCGCCGCGACGACCGCCTTGAAGACGTTCACGCTGGTCGAGTCGCCGACCACGATCTGTCCCGGGGCGGCGCCGACGATCGGTGCGATCCGGTCGCCGACCCGCTCGGGGGCGGTCCACCAGCCGGACTCGTCCCAGGAGCGGATGCGCAGCTCGCCCCACTCGCGGGTGATGACGTCGGCCATGCGGGCGGGGACGTGGGCGGGCAGGGCACCGAGGGAGTTGCCGTCGAGGTAGACGGTGTCCGCGTCGAGGGCGAACTTCTCCCGGTGCTCGGCGAGGTCGTCGGCCGCGTCGAGGGCGCGGGCCCGGTCGCTGAGGAGGTCAGACATGGCTGCGCGCCGTCCAGAGCTCCGGGAACACGTTCTTCTGGGCCCGCTTCTCCAGCCAGGCCACGCCGGCCGAGCCGCCGGTGCCGGTCTTCGCGCCCATCGCCCGGCGGGTCGCCACCAGGTGGTCGTTGCGCCAGCGCCAGACGAGCTCCGCGACGTCGCTGAGGGCCTCGCCGAGGCGGACGAGCTCGCCGTTCTGGTCGGCCTCCGTGTAGATCCCGGCCCAGACGGCCTCGACCTCGGGGGACGGCTCGTAGCGCTGCGCCAGGTCCCGGCCGAGGACCTCGGCCGGGACGGGCAGGCCGCGGCGGGCCAGGAACGCCAGCACCTCGTCGTACAGGCTCGGCTCCTGGAGCGCCTTCTCCAGCTCGGCGTGGACGCGGGGCGCGCCCCGGTGCGGGACGAGCATGGACGCGGACTTCTCGCCGAGGAGGAACTCCATCCGGCGGTACATCGCGGACTGGAAGCCGGAGCCCTCGCCGAGCGCGGACCGGTAGGCGTTGAACTGGGCGGGGGTGAGCTGGGCGAGCGGGCGCCAGGAGTGGTTGAGGGCCTCCAGCTCGCGCACGGAGCGCTTGAGCGCGTCCATCGCGACGGGGGCGTCGTCCTCGCGCAGGGCGCGGCTCGCGGTCTCCCACTCGTGGACGATCACCGTGAACCACAGCTCCATGACCTGGGTGGTGACCAGGAAGACCATCTCGCCCGGGTCGTCCGAGCGGAGGTGCTGGAGGTGGGTGAGGACGTCCGCCTGGACGTAGTCCTCGTACGGCGTCGTGCCGGCGAAGTCCAGGTTCGGTGCGTCGGCGACCGAACCGGCTCCGGAATCGGGAGAACCCGGGAAGAGTGACATTGCTGTCTCCTCGATACGAACTACCGGGTAGCGGTCTGCTCCACCGCGTCCACGTCGTTCCGTGTGGCACGGGAGCCCCGGTCCCCTCGGGAGGCGCGCTTCGTCGCGCGTCGTCCCAAGCGCATCATGACACGATCGGCCCGGTGATGTAGTTCCCGTCTTCGTCATACGGAAATGCGTTCGATCGGCAGCCGTTCAGGCCCTTGATCTGCTGCATCATCGCGGGCGCGAGCTTGCCCGGACCCGGGCAGTCCATGTGCTGCCGGATGCCGATCTCGTGCCCGACCTCGTGGTTGATGATCAGGTGCCGGTACTCGGCGGGCGGCCCCGCGAAGGTGGGCGAGCCGAGCATCCAGCGCTTGAGGTTCACCACGACACCGTCGGTGGTCTCGCAGTTCAGCTCGCCGCGGGTGTCGAGGCCCTGCCGGGCGCAGAGCGCGTCGGCCGTGTCCGGGGTGGCGATCCGGATGACGAAGTCGGCGTCCTCCGAGACCAGCTGGAACCGGCCACGGCCGTGCGCGGCCCAGCCGCGCGGATGGGCCAGGATCCCCTGGATCTCCGCGGCCGTCTCGCGCGCGGAGAGCGCGATGCCGTTCTCGACCTGGACCCGGTAGCGGCGCAGGACACCGTTGTCGCCGACCGCGGCGCCCGAGGCCTGCGCCGTGGTGAAGGTCCCCGCGCCGGACTGCGGCACGGTGGGCTTCCTCGGCGTGGTCCTCGGGGTGGAGCGCGACTTCGGCGGCGTCGGCCGGGGCTTCGGCTTCGCCGTCGTGGCCCGGCGGGTCGGGGCGGCCGTCGTCGGGGCCGCGGAGGCGGTCGCCGGGGGCGCGGTGACGGGGGCGGGGAGCGGGGCGGCGGCGGCCGAGTCGTCCGTCACGGGGCCGTTGAAGTGGGCGAGGGCGACGCCGGCGCCGAGCGCGCCCGTCATCAGGACCAGGGTCGGCAGCGCGAGCCGGCGCGCGGGACCGCGTCGGTCTCCGCCCTTCCGCCCGCTCGGGGGCGTCCGTCTCCGTCCTGCGGGTGCGGCACGCTTGCCCACGTGAGTCTCTCCCCTGCGTCGGCCGGCGGTGGGGAAGAGGAGAGGGGCCTCGGAAACCGGCGTCTTCGGTCCTGCGGTCCCCGGGATCGTACCGGCCGCCTCGAACAGAATCGAACGGCACGGAAAGTCTGTCCGGATTTCCCCCTGCCCACCGGGACAGGGGGAACACGGAAGCGGAAAGTCGAGATCGGCCGAACGTTTCCGCCTAGGTCGGCCGAGCGTCTCCGCCGCGGCCGCACCGAACGTCTCCGCCTAGGTCAGCCGAGCGTCTCCGCCGCGGTCTCCGAGGAGTCCCGCAGGAAGGTCGTGCAGCGCTCGTACTCGTCCTTCTCACCGATCTCGCCGGCCGCGCGGGCGAGCGAGTGGAGGGCGCGCAGGAAGCCCCGGTTCGGCTCGTGCTCCCACGGCACCGGGCCGTGGCCCTTCCAGCCGTTGCGGCGCAGCGCGTCGAGGCCGCGGTGGTATCCGGTACGGGCGTAGGCGTACGACTCGACGACCGAGCCGCGCTCGTACGCGTCGTCGGCGAGCTGGGCCCAGGCGAGCGAGGAGGTCGGGTACTTCGCGGCGACGTCCGCCGGCGCCGTACCGTTCGCGAGCAGCTCGCGCGGACCCGGGTCGTCCGGCAGGTGGGTGGGGGCCGGTCCCCCCAGGAGGTTCTCGTGGATGGCCATGGGCCCAGTCTGCCTCAGTCCGGGCGCCGCGAAGCGCGGCCCTCGGCTCCCTCCCCCGGCTCCAGCGGCGGGGACGTCACCCCGCAGTGCACCCGGCACCCCGGATGGCAGCCCGCCGTCGCCGGGGTGCGCATCGTCGTCCAGGCGAGCACCGCGCCCACCACCAGGATCCCCGCGCACATCGGCATCGCCCGCCGGAACGTCTCCCCGAACTCCTCCGCCGAGCGGTACGCCTCCGGGCCCATCCCGGCGAGCATCGGCAGCGCCGCCACCGCGAGCAGGCCGGCCGCCCGCGCCGCCGCGTTGTTGATGCCGCTCGCCAGGCCCGCCCTCGACACGTCCACCGAGGCGAGCACGGTCGCGGTCAGCGGCGCGACCAGGGTCGTCATCCCGAGCCCGAGCACCAGCAGGGCGGGCAGCACGTCCCGGACGTACGAGGCGTCCTCACCGACCCTGAGCATCAGGAGCATGCCCGACGCGCACAGCAGCGGCCCGACCGTGAGCGGGATGCGGGGCCCGATCCGCTCCCCCAGCTCCCCGGACTTCGCCGAGAGCAGCAGCATCAGGACGGTCGTGGGGAGCAGGGCCGTACCGGCGCCGAGGGCCGAATAGCCGGACACCACCTGGAGCTGGAGGGCCGCCAGGAAGAAGAAGCCGCCGAACGCCGCGTACACGCAGAGCGTGACCAGGTTGACCGCCGTGAAGATCCGGGACGCGAAGATCGACGGCGGCACCATCGCGGACCCGCCGCGCCGCCGCTCCACCGCCACGAACCCGGCCCCGACGACGACCCCCGCCGCCCCGGCCCACCAGGCCTCACCGATCAGCGCGTACGTCACGAACGCCAGGGACGTCGCGCCGAGGACCGCGCCGAGGACGTCGAACCGGCCGTGCGCCGCCTCGTCCCGCGACTCCGGCACGTGGCGCAGGGCGACCGGTACGCAGAGGGCGGCGAGCGGCACGTTGAGCAGGAACACCCACCGCCAGCCGGGGCCGTCCACCAGCCAGCCCCCCACGAACGGTCCGACCGCCGCCCCGACCCCGCCGAAGCCGGACCAGAGCCCGACCGCCCTGGCCCGGTCGTCCTCGTGGAAACTGGCCTGGATCAGCGCGAGCGAACCGGGCGTGAGCAGCGCCCCGCCCACGCCCTGGAGGGCGCGGGCCGCGATCAGCACCCCGGCGTTCGGCGCGAGCCCACACAGCAGCGAGGCGAGCGCGAACCACACCACCCCGATCACGAAGACCCGGCGGCGCCCGTACCGGTCCCCGAGCGCCCCGCCGAGCAGGATCAGCCCGGCCAGCGTCAGCATGTACGCGTTGACCGTCCACTGGAGCGCGCCGAGGTCCGCGTCCAGGTCCTCGCCGATGTGGGGCAGGGCGACATTCACGACGGTGGAGTCGAGCAGCGCCATCCCCGACCCGAGGACGGTCGTGAACAGGATCCACCGCCCGGTCCCCGAGGCCATCCGTACGTCCCGCTCTCCCATGCCTGCATGGTCCCGCGAACGACGGAGCCCCGCCCGCCGGAATCCGAGCAGACGGGGACGGGGGCGGGGGCGGACGCACGAGGGCCCGGTACCTCGGGAGGTACCGGGCCCCACGCTCACGCCTGCGTCCGCTGCCGGCTCCGGGCCGGCGGGATCAGCCGCTTACTTCAGCTTGGTGCCGGTCGAGCGCAGCGCCGCGCACGCCTCGGTCACCCGGACGGCCATGCCGGCCTCGGCCAGCTTGCCCCAGGTGCGCGGGTCGTAGGTCGACTTGACGCCGACCTCGCCGTCGACCTTCAGGACGCCGTCGTAGTTCTTGAACATGTGGTTCGCCACCGGACGCGTGAAGGCGTACTGCGTGTCGGTGTCGAGGTTCATCTTCACGACGCCGTTCTCGAGCGCCGTGGCGATCTCCTCGGCCGTGGAGCCCGAGCCGCCGTGGAAGACGAAGTCGAACGGGGAGGCCTTGCCGTACTTCTCGGCCACGCCCGCCTGGAGGTCCTTGAGGAGCTCGGGGCGGAGGACGACGTTGCCCGGCTTGTAGACGCCGTGCACGTTGCCGAAGGAGGCGGCGAGCAGGTAGCGGCCCTTCTCGCCCAGGCCGAGGGCCTCGGCGGTGCGGAGAGCGTCGTCGACGGTGGTGTACAGCTCGTCGTTGATCTCGTGGCTGACGCCGTCCTCCTCGCCGCCGGTCGGGGTGATCTCGACCTCAAGAATGATCTTGGCGGCGGCGGCCTTGGCGAGCAGCTCCTGGCCGATGGCCAGGTTGTCGGCCAGGGTCTCGGCGGAACCGTCCCACATGTGCGACTGGAAGAGCGGGTTGTCGCCGCGGGCGACGCGCTCGGCGGAGACCTCCAGCAGCGGACGGACGTAGCTGTCCAGCTTGTCCTTCGGGCAGTGGTCGGTGTGCAGCGCGACCGTGATGTCGTACTTCGCGGCGACGATGTGCGCGAACTCGGCCAGGGCGACGGCGCCCGTGACCATGTCCTTGTTGTACTGGCCGCCCAGGAACTCGGCTCCGCCGGTCGAGATCTGGATGATGCCGTCGCTCTCGGCCTCCGCGAAGCCGCGCAGAGCAGCGTGCAGGGTCTGGGACGAGGTCACGTTGATGGCCGGGTAGGCGAACTTGCCTGCCTTCGCCCGGTCGAGCATCTCGTTGTAGACCTCGGGGGTTGCGATGGGCATTCGTCCGCTCCTTGTGATGTGCGGGGTGTGTGCGTTGCTGTCCCTGACCTGGGGGCGACGTCATCGTCGACGCCCATCCTTCCAGACTCTCGTCCGGGCTCCCACGGGCACGGCACACAGAGGGGCGGGGTGTTTCACGTGAAACACCCCGCCCCTCGGCAAAAATGCAGGTCAGGCCACGTATCAACCGGGTCCCGGACCTAAGTCACGACTTCGCGGCAGTTACGCCAGATCCAGATCGGCCAGCTGGTAGCCCGTGAGGTACGTCAGACCGGCCCCCGCGATCGCCTCCGCGGCACCCCGGTCCACGATCGTCGCCACGGCGACGACCTCGCCGCCGGCCTCGCGGACCGCCTCGACCGCGGTCAGCGGCGAACCGCCGGTGGTCGAGGTGTCCTCGACGACGAGGCAGCGACGGCCCTTGACGTCCGTGCCCTCGATCCGGCGCTGCATCCCGTGCGCCTTCTGCGCCTTCCGGACGACGAAGGCGTCGAGGCGCTGCCCGCGCGCGGCGGAGGCGTGCAGCATCGAGGTCGCGACCGGGTCGGCGCCCAGGGTCAGGCCGCCGACACAGTCGAAGTCCAGGTCGGCCGTGAGGTCGAGCATGACCTGGCCGACCATCGGCGCGGCCTCGCCGTCCAGCGTGATCCGGCGCAGGTCGATGTAGTAGTCGGCTTCCAGACCCGAGGAGAGGGTCACCTTGCCGTGCACCACGGCCTTGTCCTTGATCTGCTGGAGCAGCTCAGCGCGTACGTCAGTCATGCCCCTGAGCTTAGAGGGCCCTGCTCAGAGGCGGCGCCAGCTCCAGGTGCTCTCGACCTCCAGGGGGTCGATCGGGGTGACCAGGCGCGGGTGGGTGTTGAGGCCGTTCGGCGGGCCGGACTGCGGCTCGACGCAGACGGCTTCCTCGGGCTCGTCGTAGATCACGACCCAGGGCGCGCGGCTGGTGACCTTCAGCTCCATCTCCTCCGGCCAGGTCAGGGTGACGTCGACGCCGTCGGGCATGCCGAAGCAGTCGTCCCAGGGGCCGGGCAGGGGGTCGATCCGGCGCCCGGTGGGGAGGTGGTCGTCCCCGCGCTCCTCCTGCCAGGCGGCGGTGAAGCCGATCCGCACGTCCTGGCCGCCGGCGCCGAGGTTGCGCAGGAACCAGGGGTGCCAGCCGGCCTGCGCCGGGAAGGAGGCGTCGTAGGTCTCGACCCCGAAGCGGAGGGTCAGGGAGTCCTCGGCCAGCTCGAAGACCTGCGTCACCATGCCCTTGTACGGCCAGGGGTCCCCGAGCTCGCAGGTGAAGACCGCCTCGGTCGCGGAGGTCCTGACGGTCTTCCAGGCGAGGTCCCGGACGGTGCCGTGGATGGCGTGCGGGGCCGCGTTGACCGGCAGCTGGTGCGGGGTGGCGCCGTTGTGGAAGCGCCCGTTCCCGGTCCGCCCGCACCAGGGCACCATCGGGAAGCTCCCGTACCGCTCGCCCTGGCGCAACACCTCGGTGCCGCCGATGCGCAGGCTCTCGATCCGGCAGCCGTTCTCGGGGCTGATGGTCAACTCGGCGTCGCCCGCCGTCAGTCGCGTCTGCATGCTCACGCCCCGACCCTAATCGCGCGGGGGCCCCAACGGTGCCGACCCCGTGCGGGCAGGTCTCAGCGGCGCCGGCGCAGCGCTCTGCCGACGACGACGGCGGAGGCGAGCGCGAGGGCCGCGGCCGGTGCGATCCAGCGCAGCGTGGCACCGGCGGTCGACGACTCGGGGGCGGGCACGGGGGCGTACCGGCCGCGCGGCGGGGCGTGGTCGACCTCCTCGGCGCTCCGTCCGATCATCGTCCGGCGGGCGTGGGCGGCCTCGGCGGCGGGCTGCGGGGCGGGGAACGCGAGGGAGGCGTCGCCGAAGTCCTCGGCGAGGAGGGGGTCGAGGGTGGACGACGGCGGAACGGGCGCGTCACCCCGTCGCGGCTCCTCGACCCCGTCGTCGACCCCGTCGTCATCGGTGTCGGGCTCGGGGGCGGCGTCGGCCTCGGGGGCGGCGTCGGCCTCGGCCTCGTCGACAGGGGCCGTGTCGGCCTCGGGGGCGGAGACGGCGGCGGGCTCGGCCCCGGACATCGCCCCGGCCTCGGCCCGCTCCGGGCCCTGCTCCCGCTCCGGCTTGCCCTTCCGCTCCTCCGTCACGTCCGTCAGTGCCTCCGCGAACCTGTCCAGGAGGCGGGTGGCCGCTGTCGCCCGTTCCTCGTCCGTCGCCTCGGCGAGCCGGCCGCTCGCCTCCACGGCGCCGGTGAAGCCGAGGCTGGTCCCCTCCGCCACCGGGGTGAGGACGACGGTGAGCGTCAGCTCCGCCGTGCCCTTGCCCCGGACCTCCGTGCCCTCGCCCTCATAAGTGAGGGCGCCGTCCCGGTCGACGATCTTCAACGCGCCGCGGTAGGTGATGGTGTGGCCGCCGACCCGCACCTTGAGCCGGCCCGTGAGGGGGCCCGCCTCCGCGTCGGCGTCCCGCTGGAAGCCGGGTACGCAGCGCACCACCCGGCCCGGGTCCGTGAGCGTCGCGCGCAGAACCTCGGCCGGGACCGGGACGAACACCTCATGCTCCATGGACACCGAGCCTACTCAGGCCGGGGCGCGGCGTCGCCTGTTCGGCGCGGCGCCCCGGCGCCCGGACCCTCGGGCCCTCGTGGTCAGCCGCCGTACCGCGGGTGCACCAGGGTGGACGGCGGCAGCGCCGCGAGCCGGCCGCGCTCGGCGTGGCGGGCGGCCGCGGCCAGGGTGTCCTCGGCGAGCGCGCGCAGCCGGGGCGCGTCGGCGGCGAGGCCGAGGGCGGGCGGGCGGCTGCCCCGGACGGCCAGGAGGAAGCCCCAGTCGGCGGGCCCCCGTCCCGTACCGCCGGCGCGGTCGGCGCGGCCGGGGCCCGAGACGAAGCCGGGGGTGCGGCCGCTCGCGCCGTAGGGGCGGGTCGCGAACCCGGCCGCGCGCAGGGTGGCGTCCACGGTCCAGAAGGTGTGGGGCCGGTCGGTGACGGATCCGGCGTGGACGGCGAAGCGTCCGGAGCGGGTGAGGACCTGGGCCACGAGGCCGTAGAACTCCTGCGCGTACAACTTGGTGCTACGGGTGATCCCGGGGTCGGGGAGGTCGGAGATCACCACGTCGTACCGTTCCTGCACATGCGCGGTGGCGCCCCGGAGCCAGTGGAAGGCGTCCGCGTAGACCACCCGGACGCGGGGGTCCAGGAACGCCCGCGCGTTCAGCCGGGCGAGCGCCGGGTCCGTACGGGCGAGGCGGACGACCCCCGGATCGAGTTCGACGACGGTGACGGCGCGGACCCCGGGGTAGCGCAGGACCTCGCGGGCGGCCATGCCGTCCCCGCCGCCGACGATGAGCACGCGCGCGTGCACCCCGTTCATCGCGGGGTGGACGAGCGCCTCGTGGTAGCGGTACTCGTCCCGCCCGGCGACCCGGAGGCGGCCGTCGAGGAACAGGTCGGGCGCGCCGTCGACGCCTCCCGTGACGACGATCTCCTGGAGCTCGGTGTGGACGGCGACCCGCACCCGGTCGCCGTACACGGCCCGGCGCGCCGCCTGTTCGAAGTCGTCGACGAGCACGGTCGCCGTGGCGAGGACGGCGAGGACCGACAGGTTCACGGCGACGAGGAGGGCTCGGGAGCGGGTGGTGAGGTCGCGGCGGAACACCCACAGGACGAGGCCGCCGCCCGCCACCGCGTTGACCGCGCCGGTGACGAGGGCGCCGGTGAGCTGGCCGAGCCAGGGCAGCAGCAGGAAGGGAAAGGCGAGGCCGCCGACGAGCGCGCCGACGTAGTCGGCGGCGAACAGGTCGGCGACCGTCCCCGCGGCGTCGTCCTGCTCCCCGCGCGGGGCCTGCCGGCCGGAGCGGTCCGCGCACGGGGGGCGTGCGGCGGCCCCGGCGGGCCGCTGTATCAGCGACATCAGGAGCGGGATCTCCGCGCCGATGAGCACCCCGATGGCGAGCGAGAACGCCACCACCACGTACCGCGATTCGCCGAGCCAGGCGAAGGCCGCGTACAGCACCATCGCCGAGCAGCCGCCGACGAGCGCGAGCCCGGCCTCGACCAGGCCGAAGCCGACGGCGGCACGGCAGCACAGCCGCTTGGCGAGGAGCGAGCCCACGCCCATCGCGAAGACCATCACGGAGAGCACGACGGAGGCCTGGGTGACCGAGTCGCCGATCAAGTACGAGGAGAGGGCGACCAGTTCGAGCTCGTAGACCAGGCCGCAGGCGGCGCAGACGAAGACCACCGCGAGGACCGGGAACCGCACCGCCCGAGCGGTCCCGCGGGGCGGCTCGGGCCGCCGCACGGGCGCCCGCCGCACCCTCTTGGGTGGCATGGTCACGGTCGGCTCGATCATGCCCGTAACGCTACGTCACGATACGCACACCCCTTGTCACCCACACGAGTGCACCTGGAGCGTCGGGTGGGCGTATCAGAGTGTCGCGGGCATACGTGCGCCGATTCGGGTCCTGGTCACCACCAACTGCCCTTCCTGCGGGTAGGCGTGCCAGGTGCGCCAGCGCACCTGACCCTCGTGGCGCTGGGCCAGCATCGCCGTGAAGGCGTGCGGAGAGCCGGGGAAGGTGCCCGCGAGCCCGTTGGGGTGGTCCGCGACGAGTGCGAGCAACTCCTGTGCGCGGCCCGCGAAGGAGCCGTGCGACAGCGTCTCGACGCGCGCGGCGAATTCGTACTCCCATGCGCCGACGCGCTTGGAGACGCCGAGCGGGAGCGGGGTGCTACTGCCGGGCATGCAGGCGACGGTCTCCGAGCAGCTGCCGCCCTCCTCTTCCAGGAGAACCTGGTGGGAGGCGCCGAGCAGTCTCAACTGGAGTCTGGCGTCGTCGAGTTGGAGGTCGAGCACGGCGAGGGCGGGAAGCGGCTCGCGCCCGAGGGCCCAGGCCAGATCGGCCGCTCGCGTGTCGGTGTAGGAGGTCTTCAGGGTGGTGAGCATGGGTCGGCTCCGCAAACACGGTTTGGCGGGTGGGCCGGGGGCGCCCCGGAGAGGGTTTCAGCGGGAGTGGGGAATCGCCGGCTCGGGTCCACACACGGTCCGAGGGCTGTCTCTGTCAGGAGCGAGAGAACCACGGACCCCGAGCGACTCGCAGCGGTTTTACCCAACTTGCTGTGTTTTCCAACCCCTTCGGGGACCCCACAGTTCACTTGTTCAATCGGACTCGATCGCCGGGTTCGTGCGGACCGCCCCGGTCCTGTGCTTCAGCTCCGGATTCCGCCTCAGTTTCCGCCGCCGCAGCCTCCGCCGCCGCCCCCGCAGCTCGACCCACCGGAACTGCAGGAGCTGCCGCCGCCGCCGCAGCCCCCGCCCCCGCCCCCGTCGGCCCAGGTGCTGTGGCGCGACCGGCCCCCGCGCGGCCTGACGGTGCGCGGGCCGCCGCGCGTGCTGTGGATGGCGGCGGCCACCCCGATGACCACCACGACCACGAAGATGACAATGACGATGGCGATGAAGGATTCCATCTGTACTACCCCCGTTCTTCTGTGCGAGGGAGATGCCCTTTCCGCCCTTGTGTCAAAGCGCACTTGAGCAAGTCCAGAGCTTGGCTCCAGGATGGCCGTCATGACACGACCGCCGCTCAACCGCCGCCTCGCCGAGTTCGGGACGACCGTCTTCGCCGAGATGTCCGCGCTCGCCGCCAGGACCGGAGCGATCAACCTCGGTCAGGGCTTCCCCGACACCGACGGCCCCGAGGAGATCCGGGAGGCCGCGGTCCGCGCCCTGCGGGACGGTCGCGGCAACCAGTACCCGCCCGGCCCCGGCGTCCCGGAGCTGCGCTCGGCCGTCGCCGACCACCAGCGGGAGCGGTACGGCCTGACGTACGACCCGGACACGGAGGTGCTCGTCACCGCGGGCGCCACCGAGGCCATCGCGGCGGCGCTGCTCGCCCTGGTCGAGCCGGGCGACGAGGTGATCGCCCTGGAGCCGTACTACGACTCGTACGCGGCCTGTGTCGCGATGGCCGGCGGGACCAGGGTCCCCGTCACCCTCCGTCCGCACGAGGGGTCCTACGTCCTCGACCTGGACGAGCTGCGGGCCGCCGTCACCGACCGGACCCGGCTGATCCTCCTCAACACCCCGCACAACCCGACCGGCACCGTCCTCACCCGGGCCGAACTCACGGCCGTCGCGGAGCTCGCCGTCGAGCGGGACCTGCTCGTCGTCACCGACGAGGTGTACGAGCACCTGGTCTTCGACGGCGCCGAGCACCTCCCGATCGCGAGCCTCCCCGGCATGCGGGAGCGCACGGTCAGCATCGGCTCGGCCGGCAAGACCTTCTCCTTCACCGGCTGGAAGGTCGGCTGGGTGACCGCGAGCCCCGAGCTGACCTCCGCCGTCCGCTCGGCCAAGCAGTTCCTCACGTACGTCTCCTCGGGCCCGTTCCAGTACGCGATCGCCGAGGCCCTCCGGCTCCCGGCCTCCTACTTCGACGGCCTCCGCGCCGACCTCCAGGCCAAGCGGGACCTGCTGAGCGAGGGCCTCGCGCAGGCGGGCTTCGAGGTCTACCGGCCGTCCGGCACCTACTTCGTCACCACCGACATCCGCCCGCTCGGCGACGCCGACGGCTTCGCCTTCTGCCGGTCGCTGCCGGAGCGCGCCGGGGTCGTCGCCATCCCCAACGCCGTCTTCTACGACCACCGCGACGCCGGCGCCCCCTTCGTCCGCTTCGCCTTCTGCAAGAAGACCGAGGTCCTGGAGGAGGCCGTCTCCCGCCTGAAGCGGCTGGGCTGAGGCCGCCGCGCCGGGGCGCGGCCGAGACGCCCCGGGACGTACGAGAGCCCGGCCCCCCGCTGACGGGGGGCCGGGCTCTCGTGGCGGTACGGGGGAGGCTCAGGCCTCCTCGTCGCCCGCCTTCTCCTCGGGGGTCTCCAGACCGAACTGCTCGACGATCCACTTGTCGAACTCGATGGAGGCGCGGACCCAGCTGACCGTGGAGGACACGAAGTGCTCCAGGGCGACGCCGGTGCCGATCAGCATCTGGGCCTCACCGATGAGGCGGAGGGTGGCGGAGCCGTCCTCCTCCTCGTGCAGGTGCGTGTAGACCTTCGGCCACAGGGTGCGGCGGTTCCAGTCGTCGATCGCGTCGAGGATCCGCGCGCGGTCGTCGGCCGAGTGCGGACGGTCGTAGAACGTCCGCACCGAGAAGACCTGCTGCTCGTCCTCGCCGCGGAACATGAAGTACGTGCGGAATTCCTCCCACGGCGCCGCGAGGTCACCCTCGTCGTCGACGACGTACTTCAGCTCCATCTGCTCGAGGAGCTGCTTGACGAGGTCCTGGTCGGGGACGACGGGGCCCGCCGGTCCTGCGGCCTGAGGCTGGGGCTGGCCCCCGAAATTCGGAATCGAGGACGGGTCGATGCTCACCGTGTATTTCCCTTCGTACGGATGCTCGCCATCCTCCCCCATCCCGGGCGGGTTGTGGCAACCCCGGGCCGGTCGGATGGCTGAGCGCGATCGTCAGCGTCCGGCCGGTCCCACGATCAGACCGTCCTCGAAGCGGTCCACGCGGACCGTGTCGCCGTCCTGGATCTCGCCCGCGAGGATCTCCTTGGCGAGCCGGTCGCCGATCGCCGTCTGGATCAGGCGGCGCAGCGGCCGCGCGCCGTACGCGGGGTCGTTGCCCTCCTCGGCGAGCCAGTCCAGGGCCTCCTGGGTGACGTCCAGGGTGAGCCGCCGCTCGGCGAGGCGCTTCGCGAGGCGGTCGATCTGGAGCCGCGCGATCCGGCCGAGCTCGGCCCGGTCGAGGGCGGAGAAGACCACCAGGTCGTCCAGCCGGTTGAGGAACTCCGGCTTGAAGCTGGCCCTCACCACGTCCATGACCTGCTGCTTCTTGACCTCGGCCGAGGTCAGCGGGTCCACCAGGTACTGGCTGCCGAGGTTCGACGTGAGGACCAGGATGGTGTTGCGGAAGTCCACCGTCCGGCCCTGGCCGTCGGTGAGCCGCCCGTCGTCCAGGACCTGGAGCAGGACGTCGAAGACCTCCGGGTGCGCCTTCTCCACCTCGTCGAGCAGGACCACGCTGTACGGGCGGCGGCGGACCGCCTCCGTGAGCTGGCCGCCCTCCTCGTAGCCGACGTAGCCGGGAGGCGCGCCGACCAGACGGGCGACGCTGTGCTTCTCGCCGTACTCCGACATGTCGATGCGGATCATGGCCCGCTCGTCGTCGAAGAGGAAGTCGGCGAGCGCCTTCGCCAGCTCGGTCTTGCCGACGCCCGTCGGGCCGAGGAAGAGGAAGGAGCCGGTGGGCCGGTCGGGGTCGGCGATGCCGGCGCGGGTCCGGCGCACGGCGTCGGAGACCGCCTGCACGGCCTCGGACTGGCCGATCAGGCGCCTGCCGAGCTCGTCCTCCATCCGGAGCAGCTTCTGCGTCTCGCCCTCCAGGAGACGGCCGGCGGGGATGCCGGTCCAGGAGCCGACCACGTCCGCGATGTCGTCGGGGCCGACCTCGTCCTTGACCATCGTGTCCTTGGAGGACTCCTGCTGGGCCTCGGCCTCCGAGGCCTCCTCCAGCTCCCGCTCCAGGGCGGGGATCTCCCCGTAGAGCAGCTTGGACGCGGTGTCGAAGTCGCCGTCGCGCTGGGCGCGCTCGGCCCGGCCGCGGGTCTCGTCGAGGCGCTCCTTCAGCTCACCGACCCGGTTGAGGGACTCCTTCTCCTTCTCCCAGCGGGCGGTGAGGCCCCGCAGCTCCTCCTCGCGGTCGGCGAGGTCGCGGCGGAGCTTCTCCAGGCGCTGCTTGCTCGCCGCGTCCGTCTCGTTCTTGAGGGCCAGCTCCTCCATGCGGAGCCGGTCCACGGAGCGCTGGAGCTCGTCGATCTCGACCGGGGACGAGTCGATCTCCATGCGGAGCCGGGAGGCGGCCTCGTCGACGAGGTCGATGGCCTTGTCGGGGAGGAAGCGGGAGGTGATGTACCGGTCGGACAGGGTCGCGGCGGCCACCAGGGCGGAGTCGTTGATCTGCACCTTGTGGTGGGCCTCGTACCGGCCCTTGAGGCCGCGGAGGATGGCGATGGTGTCCTCGACCGTCGGCTCGGCGACCAGGACCTGCTGGAAGCGGCGCTCCAGGGCGGGGTCCTTCTCGATCCGCTCGCGGTACTCGTCGAGGGTGGTCGCGCCGACCATGCGGAGCTCGCCGCGGGCCAGCATGGGCTTCAGCATGTTGCCCGCGTCCATGGCGGAGTCGCCGCCGGCGCCCGCGCCGACGACCGTGTGCAGCTCGTCGATGAAGGTGATGATCTGGCCGTCGCTGGCCTTGATCTCGGAGAGGACGGTCTTGAGCCGCTCCTCGAACTCGCCGCGGTACTTGGCCCCGGCGACCATCGCGCCGAGGTCGAGCGAGACCAGCCGCTTGTTCTTCAGCGACTCGGGCACGTCGCCCTTCACGATCCGCTGGGCGAGGCCCTCGACGACGGCGGTCTTGCCGACGCCGGGCTCACCGATGAGGACCGGGTTGTTCTTGGTGCGGCGGGACAGCACCTGCACGACGCGGCGGATCTCGTGGTCGCGGCCGATGACCGGGTCCAGCTTGCCCTCGCGCGCGGCGGCCGTGAAGTCCGTACCGAACTTCTCCAGCGCCTTGTACTGACCCTCCGGGTCGGGTGTGGTCACCCGGCGTCCTCCCCTGCTGTTCTCGAACGCGTCGAGCAGCTTGGATGCGCTCGCGCCCTGCCGGTCGAGGATCTCACCGGCCTGGCCGCCCTTGGCGGCGATCGCGATGAGGAGGTGCTCGGTGGACAGGTAGTCGTCGCCGAGCTCCTTCGCCTGCCGGTCGGCGTCGGCGATGACCGCGAGGAACTCGCGGTTGGGCTGCGGAGGCGCGACCGTCGACCCCGTGACGCTCGGCAGGGCGGCGGTCAGCCGCTCCGCGCCGGCGCGGACGACCGCCTGGTCGGCGTCGACGGCGGCGAGCAGGTCGGTGATGTTCTCGTTGTCCTGGCCGGTGAGCAGCGCGAGCAGCAGGTGGGCGGGGGTCAGGTCGGCGTGCCCCTCGGACACGGCGCGGCTGCTCGCCGCGTTGATCGCGTCCCGGCTCCGGTTGGTCAGTTCGGCGTCCACGTGCGGTGCTCCTCCTCGAACGTCGTGGGTCCTCTCCCTTTATGACCTCTCCAGAGTACACAAAGTTGAGTCGGTTCCGCTCAAGGTGTCGCCCACAGCTCCCGTACGGGTAGTTTCCGGGCATGGCGACTGATCCGAGGAACCCCTCCGACTCGTACCTCAGCTTCTGGCGCGAGTACCACATGTGCACCCTGACCACCCCGCGCCCGGACGGCACCCCGCACGTCGTGGCGGTCGGCGTCACGTACGACCCCGAGAACGGGTACGCGCGGGTCATCACCAACAAGCACAGCCGGAAGGTCGCCAACGTCCTGGCCGCGGGCCCGGAGGGGGCGCGGGTCGCGGTCTGCCAGGTCGACAAGGGGCGCTGGGCCACCCTGGAGGGCGTCGCCCGCATCCGTACGGAGGCGGAGGTCGTCGCGGACGCCGTGGCCCGCTACGCGGAGCGGTACGGACGGACGCCGGCCCCGAACCCGGACCGGGTCGTCGTCGAGATCACCCTCACACGGGCGATGGGCCGCGCCTGACGGGCTCCGGGGCGCGCGGTGCAGCCGTGCACCCCGGCTCCGGACGCGGCGGAGCGGCCGCCGGGCTCCGGCCGCACGTACCGGCGGAGCTCGGCTCCGGACGCAGCACAGCGGCGCCATCGCGTTTCAGGTCCGCGATGGCGCCGCTGTGTGGGGGGTAGTACCTGAGCGATCTACAACGACGGGGGAATCGCTCAGGCACTGCGGGGGGTGGCGGTGATGGTCTCGGGTTCGATCAGCTGGTGGTCCCGCTGGTCGAGGTTGACGAAGATCATGCCGTACCGGATGGCACAGCGGATGGGCTGTGGGGCGCCGCGGGGCCGGCGGAGGCAGCGGTAGGCGCGGACGTCCTCGTCCTGCTCCCGTGCCACCACGATCGGCTCCCCGAAGAGGGTGACCTTCAGCGAGTCGCCACGGTGGGGGATGGCCGTGGCGAGGTCGACGAAGTGCCATCCGGATCGGTAGGCCGAAGCCATCTCCCGTCGGAACCTGGGGTCGTCCGGCGGCACGGTCACGCGCCCGCGCCCCGGGCAGGGATCTCCCAGGACGGCTCGTAGGGTGCCGCGAGCACGGTGTCCGCGGATGCGCTCTCCCACGAGGGTTCGCCCGGTCCCGCCACCACGGAGTGCGCCGGTGCGATCTCCCACGAGGGCTCGTCCGGCCCCGCGACGGAGTGCGCCGGAGCGACCTCCCACGAGGGCTCGCCGACGGCGAGTGCGCCGAGAGCAGCCGCCGCAACGGCTATGGCGCTAAGTGCACGAACCATCCTGGTCATGACCGATCTCCACCTCTTTTGATCACTACCTCCCCCCCGCGAATAAGACGATGGCTCACGCACGCCCCCTTTCACCAGCCACGCCGGGCATCATGTTCCTGTAATTCATGACCCTGAGGGGGGTGCAAATGAGGCGAGAATGCGACGAGTCCGGTCATAAGCACAGTCACGGTGAACTATGCGACGTGGGCAAGGAGCTCTATGCGAGCGCTCTCCGCACCGGACGCATAGCCCGTGCGGACGCCGAGGGCGCCCCCTGTCTGAGGGCCCTCTCCCTGCTGCACCCGGACCCGGACGACAGCCAGTGGCTGCGTCCCGTACCGCCGTCGATCGCCCTCAGCCAGCTCGTGCACCCCATCGAGCAGGAGATACAGGCCCGCCGGCAGCACGCCATCGCGCTCGCCGACGCTTTCGAGCCGTTCATGGCCCTCCACACGCAGGATCCCTCCGGCGTACAGGCCATCACCGTCCTCGAAGGCCTCAGCGTCATCAACGCCGCCCTCGACCGCGCCATCAACGAGTGCACCGAGGAACTCCTCACCATCCAGCCCGGCAGCGGCCGCCGTCCCGAGACCCTCGAAGCCGCCCTGCGCCGCATGGAGCCGCTCCTCGACCGCGGTGTCCGGATGCGCACGCTCTACCAGCACACCGCGCGGCACCACCCCGCCACCCTCGCCTACGTCGAGCGCGTCGCCCCCTACGGCCTCGACCTGCGCACCCTCGAGGAGATCGTCGACCGGCTGATCATCGTCGACCGCAAGGTCGCCTTCGTGCCCGCGCGCAGCGACCGCCAGGTCGCCCTCGAACTGCGCCACGAAGGCCTCGTCCAGTACCTCGTCGGCGTCTTCGACCAGTTCTGGCTGCACGGCGTGCCCTGGGAGGAGGAGATCCCCTACAGCCCCTCCGTGGACGGCATAGGGGGCGTCCAGCGCTCCATCGCCAAGCTCCTCGTCGAGGGCCACGTCGACGAGGCCATCGCCCGCCGCCTCGGCATGAACGTGCGCACCTGCCGCGCCCACATCGCCAAACTCGCCGCCGCCCTCGGCAGCGGCAGCCGGGCCCAGCTCGGCTACCTCATCGCCCAGTCGGGCATCCTCGACGGGGACAACCGGCCCGCGCGCCACCTGACCGGTATCGAACGGAACGCCTGACCACCGTGTACGTACAGATCGACCTCGACGGCCCCGCCGGGACCCTGAGGGTCTCCGGGCACGGGCTGCCCACCGTGGAGCTCGTCCGGGCCCCCGGGACCCGCCCCGACACCACCACCCCCATCGGGACCCGCAGGGCCGGCCTCCTGGCGCTCACCGTGGACGGGGAGCCCGCCACGATCCGGCCGGCCCGCGGACGGCTCCTGCGGCGCTCCTACCGGGTCGACGTACGGACCGGCGGCGCCCGCTACCGGCTGATCCCCTGCGGATACGACCAGAGCCGGTTCCAGCGGGGCCGGCGGCGGATCGGCACCCTCGTCAGCTCGGGCGACGGCCGGGTCGTCGACACCTGGGAGCCCGGCGCGACCCCCCACGACATCGCCCTCGGCACCGCCCTCGCCGCGGCCTTCGGGACCGGCGCCGCGCCCTGGTTCGAGACGGTCGGCGACATCGTGTCGGAGCTGATCCCCTGACCCGGACGCGCCCGATCCCGCCCGGACACGCGTGAGGCCCCCTCCACAGTGATGGAGGGGGCCTCACGCGTGTCCCGTCGCGTCTACTCGCCGCGCTTGGGGCGCCACACCACGAGGGCGCTCGCCTGCTGCACGTCCTGGTACGGCACCAGGTCGCGCCGGTACGAGGCGTGCACCTGGGCCTCGCGCTGCCGCATCGCCGCCGCCGCGCCGTCGACCGCCGCCGACAGCTCCGCGATCCGGCTCTGCAGCGCGGCGACCTGGTTCTCCAGCTCGATGATCCGCTTGATCCCGGCCAGGTTGATGCCCTCGTCCTGCGACAGCTGCTGCACCTGACGGAGCAGCTCGATGTCACGGGCCGAGTAGCGCCTGCCCCGGCCGGCCGTGCGGTCCGGGGAGACCAGACCGAGCCGGTCGTACTGCCGCAGGGTCTGCGGGTGCAGACCCGAGAGCTGGGCCGCCACCGAGATGACGTACACCGGCGACTCGTCGGTCAGTTGATACGGATTACGTCGGCGCCCGTCCACGGGTCACGCTCCCTTCGCGGCCTGGAACAGCTCCGCCCGCGGATCCTCGGAGGCGGTCGCCTCGCGGTAGGTCTCCAGGGCGTCACGTGCCTTGTCGTCCAGCTCCTTCGGCACCGCGACCTCGACCGTCACGAGGAGGTCGCCCCGGGTGCCGTCCTTGCGGACCGCGCCCTTGCCCCGGGCGCGCATGGTCCGGCCGTTCGGGGTGCCCGCGGGCAGCTTGAGGGTGACCGCGGGGCCGCCGAGGGTCGGCACCTTGATCTCGCCGCCGAGCGCGGCCTCCGTGAAGGAGACCGGCACGGTGACGGTGAGGTTGTCGTCCTTGCGGCCGAACACCGGGTGGGCGTCGACGTGCACGACGACGTACAGGTCGCCGTTCTGCCCGCCGCGCTCGCCCGGCGCGCCCTTGCCGCGCAGACGGATCTTCTGGTTGTCGCTCACGCCGGCCGGGATGCGGACCTGCATGGTGCGGGAGGACTTGGCCCGGCCGCTGCCCTTGCAGACCTCGCACGGGTTCTCGGCGATCAGGCCCCGGCCCTTGCAGTCCACGCACGGATCGGTGAGCGAGAAGCCGCCACCGCTGCCGCGCGAGACCTGCCCGGTGCCGACGCAGGTCGGGCACACACGGGGCGTGCCGTTCTTGTCGCCGGTGCCCGAACACGCCGTGCACGGCTGCTGGCTCGACATCCGCAGCGGTACGGTCGCGCCTTCGATGGCCTCGGTGAAGCTGAGGGTCACCTCGGACTCGATGTCCTGGCCGCGCCGCGGCTGGGTGCGGGCTCCCGCGCCGCCGCCGCGGTTGAACAGGCCGCCGAAGACGTCCCCGATTCCGCCACCGCCGCCGAAGCCGCCCGCTCCGCCGGGGCCGCCCTGGGCGCCGCCGAAGAGGTCGCCCAGGTCGAAGTTGAACGAGCCGCCGCCCGGGCCTCCGGCGCGGAAGCCGCCGTTCCCGAAGAGGGCGCGGGCCTCGTCGTACTCCTTGCGCTTCTTCGGGTCGCCGAGGACGTCGTTCGCCTCGGAGATCTCCTTGAAGCGCGCTTCCGCCTTGCTGTCGCCCTTGTTGGCGTCCGGGTGGTTCTCGCGGGCAAGCTTCCGGTACGCCTTCTTGATCTCGGCGTCCGTGGCGTCCTTGGGGACGCCGAGGACCTTGTAGTAGTCCTTCTCGACGAAGTCCTTCGTGCTCATCGACGTCCCTCCTTCCGGACTGCTCCGGTGTCCGTCACTGGTCCGGTGACCGCCGGCGCTCCGGCGGTCACCCCTGCTCCGACGACCGTCGCGTCACCCCTCGTCGGGGGCACCGCTCTCCTCGTCGGCCGACGTGCCGTCCTCCTTGGCCGGGGCCGCGCCCGGCTGGGGCTCGGCGACGGCCACGCGGGCGGGCCTGATGGTCCGCTCGCCGATCCGATACCCGGGCTGCAGGATCGCCACGCAGGTCGTCTCGGTGACGTCCGGCGCGTACGAGTGCATCAGGGCCTCGTGGATCGTCGGGTCGAAGGGCTCGCCCTCCTTGCCGAACTGCTGCAGACCCATCTTGGCGACGACGGTCTCCAGCGATTCGGCCACCGACTTGAACCCGCCCACGAGCTCGCCGTGGTCCCGGGCCCGGCCGACGTCGTCGAGCACCGGGAGGAGGTCGGACAGGAGGCTCGCGACGGCGATCTCCTTGACCGTGACCCGGTCCCGCTCCACGCGGCGGCGGTAGTTCTGGTACTCGGCCTGGAGCCGCTGGAGGTCCGCGGTGCGCTCGTCGAGCGCGGAACGGACCTGGTCCAGCTGGGCGGTGAGGCCCGCGGCACCGGCCGACTTCTGGCTGCTTGCGTCCCCGGCCGGGGCCGTCGGGACCTCCTCGTCGGAGGTCTCGACGGCCTCGGCGGCGTCGTCAGGGGTGGCGCCGGAGGGGACGTCGGGCTTCTCCTCGAAGCCCGGGGTCTCCTCGGTCACGCCTGACCACCCTTCTTGGGCTCGTCGTCGATGATCTCGGCGTCGACGACGTCGTCGTCGGCCTGCGCCTGCTGGCCGGCGCCGTCGCCGCCCGCGGCCTGCGCGCCCTGGGCGTCGGCGTACAGCGCCTGGCCGAGCTTCTGGGAGACGGCCGCGACCTTCTCGGTGGCCGTACGGATCTCCGCGGTGTCCTCGCCCTTGAGCTTCTCCTTCAGCTCGGCGAGCGCCGCCTCGACCTCGGTCTTGACGTCACCGGGGACCTTGTCCTCGTTGTCCTTGAGGAACTTCTCCGTCTGGTAGACGAGCTGCTCGCCCTGGTTGCGGGACTCGGCGGCCTCGCGGCGACGGTGGTCCTCGTCCGCGTACTGCTCGGCCTCCTGGCGCATGCGGTCGACCTCGTCCTTCGGCAGCGAGGAGCCGCCGGTGACGGTCATCTTCTGCTCCTTGCCCGTGCCCAGGTCCTTCGCGGTCACGTGCATGATGCCGTTGGCGTCGATGTCGAAGGCGACCTCGATCTGCGGGACGCCACGCGGGGCGGGCGGCAGACCGGTCAGCTCGAACATGCCGAGCTTCTTGTTGTACGCCGCGATCTCGCGCTCGCCCTGGTAGACCTGGATCTGCACGGACGGCTGGTTGTCCTCGGCCGTCGTGAAGATCTCGGACCGCTTGGTCGGGATCGTGGTGTTGCGCTCGATGAGCTTGGTCATGATGCCGCCCTTGGTCTCGATGCCGAGGGACAGCGGGGTCACGTCGAGGAGCAGGACGTCCTTGACCTCACCCTTGAGGACACCGGCCTGGAGCGCGGCGCCGATGGCGACGACCTCGTCCGGGTTGACGCCCTTGTTGGCGTCCTGACCGCCGGTCAGCTCCTTGACGAGCTCGGCGACGGCCGGCATACGGGTCGAGCCACCGACGAGGACGACGTGGTCGATCTCGGAGAGCTGGATGCCCGCGTCCTTGATGACGTTGTGGAACGGCACCTTGCAGCGGTCGAGCAGGTCCGAGGTCAGCTGCTGGAACTGGGCGCGCGTGAGCTTCTCGTCCAGGTGCAGCGGGCCCTCGGCCGACGCCGTGATGTAGGGCAGGTTGATCGAGGTCTCGGTCGAGGACGACAGCTCGATCTTCGCCTTCTCCGCGGCCTCGCGGAGACGCTGGAGAGCCATCTTGTCCTTGGCCAGGTCCACGCCGTGACCGTTCTGGAACTGCGTCACCAGGTAGTCGACGACGCGCTGGTCCCAGTCGTCACCACCGAGGTGGTTGTCACCGTTGGTGGCCTTCACCTCGACGACGCCGTCGCCGATCTCCAGGAGGGACACGTCGAAGGTGCCGCCACCGAGGTCGAAGACGAGGATCGTCTGGTCGTCCTTGTCCAGGCCGTACGCGAGGGCCGCGGCGGTCGGCTCGTTGACGATGCGCAGGACGTTGAGGCCCGCGATCTCACCGGCCTCCTTGGTCGCCTGACGCTCGGAGTCGTTGAAGTACGCCGGGACGGTGATGACCGCGTCGACGACCTTCTCGCCCAGGTACGCCTCGGCGTCGCGCTTCAGCTTCTGCAGGATGAAGGCGCTCATCTGCTGCGGGTTGAAGTTCTTGCCGTCGATCTCGATCTTCCAGTCGGTGCCCATGTGGCGCTTGACCGACCGGATGGTCCTGTCGACGTTGGTGACGGCCTGACGCTTGGCCACCTCGCCGACGAGCACCTCGCCGTTCTTCGCGAAGGCGACGACGGACGGCGTGGTCCTGGCGCCCTCGGCGTTGGTGATGACGGTGGGCTCGCCGCCTTCCAGAACGCTGACGACGGAGTTAGTCGTGCCCAGGTCGATGCCGACCGCACGTGCCATTTCGATTCCTCCAGCTGACGTACTTGAGTGGATCTGACTCAAGGATGCATGACGACCCCGACCGCGTCAACAGACCTGAGTGGAGTCGACTCAACTTGTCGCCCGCTGACGCGCTCATGCCGAGGCGTTCAGGCCGATCAGGCCGATCGGGCCGTTCAGGTCGCCGGAACCACTCCGGGCGTCACCGACCGGGCGCGCGCGTCGATCCGGGACCGGGCGGGGTGCGGCATGAGAGAGTCCGGATGCTCCTTGCCGGGCAAAGCAGGCATATCCCACGAATATCCCATGATTCTCGGTTACCCATGGTTCTCGGTCGACGCTCGGAAGGGTGTGGGGAATGACGGCCAAGCGCACGTTCGACGTCCTGGGCGGGCTCGCCCTCCTCGTGCTGCTGTCCCCGCTGCTCGCCGCCGTCGCCGCCTCGGTCGCCCTCGCCGCGACACCCCCGGGCCACGGCGTGCTCCGCCGCCGCACGGTGGCGGGCCTCGACGGGCGCCCCTTCACGATGCTGACCTTCCGCACCCGGAGCCCGCTGGCGGCGCTGCCCCTGCTGCTGCACGTCGTCGCCGGCCGGATGTCACTGGTGGGGCCGTGCCCGCTGACCCCCTCCCACCGCGAGTGCGCGGGCGAGGGACGCCGCCGACTCTCCGTACGCCCCGGCCTCACCGGCCCGTGGCAGATCAGCGGACGTTCGGACCTGCCGTGGGAGGAGCGCGAGCTGCTCGACCTCCACTATGTGGACCACCACTGGCTGGGGATGGATCTGAGCATCCTGGCGCGTACGCTTCCAGCTGTACGCAGGCGTCGCGCGGCAAGGTTTGCCTGAGCGACACATATCACCGCGAGCGCCGCTACAGCGCGGGGCCGCGACGGGGTAATCTCAGCAGGAACTCAATAAGTTACCGCTTAGTAGGCCCGCCCGAGGAGCCCTTCATGCAACTCGCAGCGATCATCGTGTCGATCGCCATCACGGTGGTGGCCGTCGCGCTGTTCGGCCGCGCCACCGCGCAGATCTACCGCTTCGTGCGGCTCGGTCAGCCGGTGCCCGCCGGCACGCGTACCGGTGACCCCACACAGCGCACCATCACGCTGGTCAAGGAGTTCCTCGGCCACACACGGATGAACCGCTGGGGCATCGTCGGCTTCGCGCACTGGTTCGTCGCGGTGGGCTTCTTCTCGCTGCTCCTGACGATCGTCAACGCCTTCGGCCAGCTCTTCCAGGCCGACTGGCTGATCCCGGTCATCGGCGACTGGCTGCCGTACGAGATCTTCACCGAGTTCCTCGGCCTGATGACGGTCCTCGGCATCGTGACCCTCATCGTGATCCGCCAGCTCAGCAGCCCGAACCGGGCGGGGCGCAAGTCCCGCTTCACCGGCTCCAAGACGGGCCAGGCCTACTTCGTCGAGGCCGTCATCCTGATCGTCGGCGTCTGCATCATGACGCTGCGCGCCCTCGAAGGCGTGCAGCACCACGTGACGAGCTGGGAGCCCGGCTTCTTCGCCTCGTACCCGCTGATCGCGCTCCTCGACGGCCTCAGCCTGAGCACGATCCAGTACCTCACGTACTTCTTCGCGGCGCTCAAGATCGTCACGTCCTTCACCTGGATGATCACGGTCTCGCTCAACACCAACATGGGCGTCGCCTGGCACCGCTTCCTCGGCTTCCCGAACATCTGGTTCAAGCGCAACGCCGACGGCTCCACCGCCCTCGGCGCGCTCCAGCCGATGACCACGGCCGGCAAGGAGATCGACTGGGAGGACCCGGCCGAGGACGCCGTCTTCGGCGTCTCCCAGGTCGAGCAGTTCTCCTGGAAGGGCATCCTCGACTTCTCCACCTGCACCGAGTGCGGCCGCTGCCAGTCGCAGTGCCCCGCCTGGAACACCGGCAAGCCCCTCTCCCCCAAGCTCCTCATCATGTCGCTGCGCGACCACGCGCACGCCAAGGCGCCGTACCTGCTCGCGGGCGGCGGCAAGGACATGGAGGGCAACGAGAAGGCCACCGAGGAGCAGCTCAAGGACGTCCCCGCCTCCGCGATCGCCGAGGCCGAGCGCCCCCTCATCGGCACCGCCGAGGAGAACGGCGTCATCGACCCCGACGTCCTGTGGTCCTGCACCACCTGCGGCGCCTGCGTCGAGCAGTGCCCGGTCGACATCGAGCACATCGACCACATCGTCGACATGCGCCGCTACCAGGTGATGATCGAGAGCGCGTTCCCGTCCGAGGCGGGCACGATGCTCAAGAACCTGGAGAAGAAGGGCAACCCCTGGGGCCTGGCGAAGAAGCAGCGCGTCGAGTGGACCAAGGAGGTCGACTTCGAGGTCCCGATCATCGGCAAGGACGCCGAGGACCTCTCCGAGTTCGACTACCTGTACTGGGTCGGCTGCGCGGGCGCCCTGGAGGACCGGGCCAAGAAGACCACCAAGGCCTTCGCCGAGCTGCTGAACATCGCGGGCGTCAAGTTCGCGATCATGGGCGGCGACGAGAAGTGCACCGGTGACTCCCCCCGCCGCCTCGGCAACGAGCCGCTGTTCCAGCAGCTCGCCCAGGAGAACGTCGCGATGCTGAACATGGCGTTCGGCGAGGACGACGAGGACGAGTCGACGAAGAAGCCGAAGTCGGCGAAGAAGATCGTCTCGACCTGCCCGCACTGCTTCAACACCATCGCCAACGAGTACCCGCAGCTCGGCGGCGAGTACGAGGTCATCCACCACACCCAGCTGCTCCAGCACCTCATCGACGAGGGCAAGCTGGTCCCGGTGACCCCGGTCGAGGGCCTGATCACCTACCACGACCCGTGCTACCTGGGCCGTCACAACAAGGTCTACACGCCGCCGCGCGAGATCATGTCCGCCGTCCCCGGCCTGCGCCAGCAGGAGATGCACCGCCACAAGGAGCGCGGCTTCTGCTGCGGCGCCGGTGGTGCCCGGATGTGGATGGAGGAGCGCATCGGCAAGCGCATCAACAACGAGCGCGTCGACGAGGCCCTGTCCCTCAACCCGGACATCGTCTCCACCGCCTGCCCGTTCTGCCTGGTCATGCTGACCGACTCGGTCAACGGCAAGAAGAACGACGGCAAGGCCAAGGAGTCCGTCCAGGTCGTGGACGTGGCCCAGCTGCTCCTCGACTCGGTGAAGACCCCGGTCGAGCCCGAGCCGGCGGAGGAGTCGGAGCCGGAGCCGGAACCGGCTTCCTGACCTCCCGTACGTGAGAGAGGGCCGCCCCGCGACGACCGCGGGGCGGCCCTCTCCGTCGTGGGGGCCCTCCGTCGTGCGGGGCCCAGGGCCGACGCCACAAACCACCCCATCCCCCCCAAGTCCCCCCGGGTCACCCCTTAGGGGATGTCACAGCTCAGTGGCAAGCGGCCGCCCGAGGAGCGCCCACACAGCCGGAGCGGGTACGTTCGACGACGTGGCTGGATTCAGGAACGGACGCGGCCGGGACAACCGCCCCCCGCAACAACAACCGCAGCAGGCGCCGAACGGGTACAACGCGGCCCCGCCGCCGTACCCGCAGCAGCAGTGGCCCCCGCAGGGCCAGGGCCCCGCTCCGTACGGACAGCAGGGGCAACAGCAGCAGCCGTACGGGGAGCCGGAGTACTTCGGAGATCCGTACGGCCGGCCGCAGCACCCCCACGCGGCCGCGGCGAACAACCCGGGCCACACGCAGATGTTCAGCGTCGACGACCCGTACGGCGACGCGGGGGCCCACCACGCCGCCGCGCCCGTGCCGACGGGCCCCCGCCTCCCCTGGAAGGCCCTCCTGAGCGGCATCGTGCTGCGCCCGGCGGACACCTTCCTGCGGATGCGGGACCACGCCGTCTGGGGCCCGGCCCTGGTCGTGACCTTCCTCTACGGGCTCCTCGCGATCTTCGGCTTCGACAAGGCGCGCGAAGAGGCGATCAACGCGACCCTGTCGACGGCGATCCCGTACGTCCTGATGACCGCCCTCGGGTTCGTCGTCGGCGGACTCATCCTGGGCGCGGTCACGCACACCCTGGCCCGCCAGCTGGGCGGCGACGGGGCGTGGCAGCCCACCGTGGGCCTCTCCATGCTGATCATGTCGATCACGGACGCGCCCCGGCTGGTCTTCGCGCTGTTCCTCGGCGGCGAGAACGGCCTCGTGCAGGTCATCGGCTGGCTGACCTGGCTGGCGGCGGGCGCGCTCTTCACGCTGATGGTGAGCCGCTCGCACGACCTGCCGTGGCCGAAGGCCCTGGGCGCGTCGGCGATCCAGCTGGTGGCGCTGCTGAGCCTGATCAAGCTCGGCACGCTGTAGGCCGCGACACGGACACGAGGAAGGCCCCCACCGCATCCGGTGGGGGCCTTCGTCGTCCGCGTACGGCTCAGGCGTCGAGGACCTGGCCCTCACGCTTGACGACGGGCGGTTCGACCGACCAGGGGAAGTTGATCCACTCGTCGGTCTTCTTCCACACGTACTCGCACTTCACGAGGGAGTGCGACTTCTCGTAGATGACGGCCGAGCGGACCTCGGCGACGTGGTCGACGCAGAAGTCGTGGACGAGCTTGAGGGTCTTGCCGGTGTCGGCGACGTCGTCGGCGATGAGCACCTTCTTGTCGCTGAAGTCGATCGCGTTCGGCACCGGCGCGAGCATGACCGGCATCTCCAGCGTGGTCCCGACCCCCGTGTAGAACTCCACGTTGACCAGGTGGATGTTCTTGCAGTCGAGGGCGTAGGCCAGACCGCCGGCGACGAAGACACCGCCACGGGCGATGGACAGGACGACGTCCGGCTCGTACCCGTCGTCGGCGATGGTCTGCGCCAGCTCGCGCACCGCGCGCCCGAAACCCTCGTACGTCAGGTTCTCGCGTACCTCACTCATGACCGCTACCGCCTCACACCTGGGTCCGATGGAAGTTCAGGAAGGAACGGGAGGCCGTCGGCCCCCGCTGCCCCTGGTACCGGGAGCCGTACCGCTCGCTCCCGTACGGGAACTCGGCGGGCGAGCTGAGCCGGAACATGCAGAGCTGCCCGATCTTCATGCCCGGCCAGAGCTTGATCGGCAGGGTGGCGAGGTTCGACAGCTCCAGGGTGACGTGCCCGGAGAACCCGGGGTCGATGAAGCCGGCGGTCGAATGCGTGACCAGCCCGAGCCGCCCGAGAGAACTCTTCCCCTCCAGGCGTGACGCGATGTCGTCCGGGAGGGTGATGACCTCGTAGGTCGAGGCGAGCACGAACTCGCCGGGGTGGAGGATGAACGCCTCGTCGCCCTCGGGCTCGACCTCGCGGGTCAGGTCGAGCTGCTCGACCGCGGGGTCGATGTGGGGGTAGCGGTGGTTCTCGAACACCCGGAAGAAGCGGTCAAGCCTCACGTCGATGCTCGAGGGCTGCACCATGGATTCGTCGTACGGGTCGATGCGCACCCGTCCGGCATCGATCTCGGCCCGGATGTCCTTGTCTGAGAGAAGCACGCCCCCACGATACGCAGAGGGCGCGGACCTGCCCCAATCGGCAGGCACCCGCGCCCCGACACCAGGTCAGCGCCGCCCGGCCTCCACCGGTACCGCGTGCCGCAGCCGCGCACACCGCGGACACCGGACGAGCCGCCCGGGCCCGATCCGCCCGGCCCCGAGCTGCTGCAGCGGGAACGAGGCGGTACTGAACACATGCCCTTCGGCACAACGGACGACGGTGCGCTCCATCGGACCCATCAAGTCCCTTCCCCTACACATGTGCTGGACGAGCAGTCACAATAGGGGATCAACGGGACGCCCTCGCGGCGGCACTCCGCACCCCGAAAAGGGAGCAGCTTCGCCTCAAGTGGCGCATGGGGTACAGTGTGCAACGATGCGGCACGGATCACCCGGCCGCTGTGCGGATGTAGTTTAATGGTAGAACATGAGCTTCCCAAGCTTATAGCGCGGGTTCGATTCCCGTCATCCGCTCTTCTACGAAGCCCCAGGTCAGTGGCCTGGGGCTTCGTCGTTGTCCAGGGCTCTGAGGGTGCCTGCCGTGCGCTGTGCGTCGACGAGGCGCGCGAGTTCCACCCGTGACGAGATGCCGAGGCGGGCGTAGATGCCGCGGAGGTGGTGGTCGATCGTGCGGGGACTGAGGACCATCCGGATCGCGATCTCGCGATTCGTCGCTCCCTCCGCCACCATGCTTGCGATCAGGGTCTGCTGCGCGGTGAGCGCGCCGAGGGCCGCCGCCGCCGGGAGGCGGGCGCACCGGGCCGTGTCGCCGAGTGCGCGCAGTTCCGCCTCCGCGTGCCGCGCGCTGGGCAGGGCCCCGAACTGCTCGAACGCCTGGAGCGCCGCACGCAGCCGGTCCCGCGCCTCCGTGGTCCGCCGCATCCGTCGGAGGGCGATGCCGTACAGCAACTCGGTCCGCGCGCGTTCGAGGTGACGGCCGTCCGCGTCGTGCAGGTCCAGGGCGTCCCGGTAGTGGGCGAGGGCTTCCCCGCCGGAGGTGAGCAGCGCCCGGCAGCGGGCCGCGAGGGCCAGATGACCCGGGCTGGCGACGGTGCCCGCCCAGCGTGTGTAGCCGACGGCCGCCGCGGCCGCGGCGGCGGGTTCGCCGGCGCGGACGGCGGCCTCCACGTAGTGCGGGGTGGAGAGCAGCCGAATAGCCGGATGCCCGTGCCCGGGGCCGAGGCGGGCCAGGGTGCGCAGCTGGGAGGCGGCCTCGGCGGGCCGGCCCTGCGTGAGGTCGAGGTAGGCGAGCGCCCAGAGGCTGAGCGCCGTGGCGAGCCCGATGCCGTGCTCCGCCGCGTACGTCCGTGCCTGCCGGGCGCGGTCCCGGCACGCGGTGGTGTCGCCCTGGACCGCGGCAAGCAGGGCGAGGCCGGCCAGGATGTGGCAGGCGACGTTGTCCTGGCCGGTTTCGCGGGCGAGGCGGTGCGCGTCGACCGCGGTGGCCGTCGCGGTGCCGAGGCGCCCGTTCCACGCCTCGGCGTACGCGCGGAACTCCAGCGGCCGGGGTAGGACGGCGTGTTCGCCCTGGGCTCGGGCGGCGGACTCGGCCTGGTGCGCCATGGCCAGGGCGAGGTCGTCGTCGCCGAGGTAGAGCGCGGCCAGCGCCGCGTGCACCAGCACGGTGGGGTCGTCGCCGTGCCGGGCGAGGGACACGGCTTCACGGAGCCGGACGGCGGCCTCGGCGTAGCGGCCGCACACGGCGGAGGCGATCCCGGTGAGTCCGGCGAGCAGGGCGCGGGCTGCGGGAGCGGACGGTGGCGGGCTCTTCCGGGCGAGGACCGCGGCCTGGTGGCAGCGGTGCAGGTCGCCGGTGTAGTGGCCGACTTCGGCGGCGTACGCGAGGGCGTACGCGGCGGTCGCGGGGGCGTCGAAGGCGTACCCGGCAGGCGTACCGCCGGTCGCCGAACGCCCCGCGCCGGCCACGGCGCACGCCCCCCGCGCGCCGGCGAAAGCGGAGGTCGCCGCCCCGGCCAGGTCGTCGTAGGCATCGGGGGCGTGCCCGGAGCGCAAGGTGACCAGGCCGCGGAGCAGCCGCACGCGGGGATCTGTGCCGGGAGGCGTGCGTTCCGCGGCGGCGAGGAGACAGCGTGCGCGGTCGGACCGGCCGCCGTGCCAGGCGTGGAGGGCGGCACGGGCGAGGGCGGCGTGACGGACGGCGGTGTCGGAGCTGAGGAGCGCGGAGCGTTCCGCGTGGTGGGCGGCGGTCGCCGGGTCGGGGGCGGGTGCGCCGGCCAGGGCGCGGGCGAGACGGCTGCTCGGGCCGAGGGAGGCGCAGGCGCGATGCCAGTTCCACGGGCCGGGCTCGGTCCTCGGGTCGAGGACGAGCGCCAGCGACCGGTGGGCGAGGCGCCGCTCCTCGGGTCCGGCGCTGTCGTACACCACGTCCCGTACCAGCGGGTCGGCGAAGACGAGACCGGCGGCGGTGGAGCGGATGAGGCCGGCCTCCTCGGCGGGTTCGAGGTCCGTGGGCTCGTGTCCGGCGGCGACCACCGCGCGGTCGAACGCCCGGCTCTCCACCGGGTGCTGGTCGGCGGCGGCGAGCAGCAGCAGTCGGCGCGTGGCGGCCGGCAGCCGGGCGAGGCGGGTGCGGTGCTGTTCCGTGGCCAGCAGTCGGCGGGTCAGCGGATCGGGCAGCGGGTCGAGGCCGGCGCGTTCACGCGCGGTGAGTGCGGCGGTGAACTCGGCCGCCGCGCGCGCGTCGCCGTGCACCGCGAGCCAGACGCGCACGCTGACGCCGTCCTGCGAGAGGCCGGGGGCGCAGGCACCCGGCTGTTGTCCCGGCGCGCCCGCGCTGCGTGGCCCAACTGGCATGTCTCGTAACGCTAGAGCTAAGTTACCGGGGTGTAAAGACTGGTGAAACAGCCGATGGCTGTGGCGTCGCGCCGCCCTCACTCTGGGGCTCCCCCAACGAGTGCGAGGATCCCCGATGCGACGATTCACCCGTGCGCTCTCCGCCGTCGCGGCCTGTGCCGCGGCGGCGGCCGTCCTGCTGCCGGCGGCCCCGGCCCAGGCGGCGGTGCCCGATCCGGTTCTGTTCGTCCACGGATACAAGGGCGGCGCGTGGAACTTCAACGAGATGGTCTCCGACTTCAAGGCGTCAGGCTGGCCGGCCGACCGGCTGTACGCGATGTCGTACAACCCGTTCCAGTCGAACGAGACGACCGCCGCGCAGATCCGCGATCAGGTCGACGCGCTGCGCGCCCGCACCGGCGCGGCGAAGGTGGACGTCGTCACCCACTCGATGGGCGGGCTGGGCTCGCGCTGGTACCTGAAGTTCCTCGGCGGCACCTCGTACGTCGACGACTGGGTGTCCCTGGGCGGCCCGAACCACGGCACGAACGCGGCGCAGGTCTGCGACTGGGCGCTCGCGTCGTGCAAGGAGATGGCGACGGGCAGCACCTTCCTGACCGCCCTCAACAGCGGCGACGAGACGCCCGGGGCCGTCAACTACGGGACCTTCTGGTCCACGTGCGACGAGTTGATCAACCCGGACTCGAGCACGGTCCTGTCCGGCGCGACCAACACCAGCGTGGGGTGTGTGGAGCACGCGTGGCTGCTGGTCAGCGAGAACGTCTCGCAGCTGACGCGGAACTTCGTCAGATGACGCGAGCCGTCACCGACTGAACCCCGGAGGCGGAGGGCGGTCACCCCGAGGCCGTCCTCCACCGCACACTGCGGACGGGAGAGGTCGTAGCGGATACGGGTGGGCGCATACTGGCAGCAATGACAAAGCCAAGTGCACCGAAGCGCTTTTTGCCCACCAGCCCCTTCAAGCCCCCGGTCACGCCGCCTCCCAAGCATTTCGCCGTGGGCGACCAGGTCACACACGACGTGTACGGCCTCGGCCGGGTCATCGGCATAGAGGAGGGGATCGCGGCGGTCGTGGATTTCAGCTCCGCGCAAGCGCGGATCCTGAGTCCGTACGCCAAGATGAGCAAGCTGTAGGACCGCCGTGCCCGGTCACGGCACACCAGATCAGTTCATGGACCCGCACGGAAGAGGACCCCTCTCATCGACCTGACCTCGCCGTTCTCCGCTCCGGAAGGGGCGCCCCCCTGTGCCGCTGCGGCATCACCGCACCCCACCACGAATCCCTTCCAAGCGCCCGACTTCGGGGAGATCGAAGCCTTCCTCCTCGACGAGGATGCGCAGGCGCCCGCCTCCGGCACGGGTGCGGCTCGACGCGGGGCGGGCTAGCTCCCACTCGTGACGATGGTTTTTTCGGCATCGGGCCACGAGGCGTGTCCGTTGCCGTCTTCATCCACGGCGCCAGAGCCCCAGGTCAGCGGCCTGGGGCTCTGTCGTTGTCGCCCCTCGTGGAGGGGCTGCGCGGGGCGCTGGGCGAAGGCGGGAAGAGCCGGTCCGAGGGTGCCCCAGCCGAGGAGGGCCGTGAGGGCCGCCGAAACGGCTGACCGGAACAGCCGCTTGCAGACGTACGCGTCCGGGCTCCTGCACACGACCGCGCGGGCGGGGTAGCCCCAGCCCCGCGGGCCGCGCCACAGCGGCCTGAACCCTCCTCGGGAGTTCCCGTGCCGCAGGGGATGCTCGCGGTACTCGACCGGAAAGGATCGTCGTGCGCGGGGCCCTCGGAGCCGGTCGCTACCGTGTCGCGGGAGTGGAGGCCCACCAGGTCGAGGGGGCCGCGACGGTGTATCCCAGGGACTCGTACAGCGGCCTGCCCAGCTTCGAGGCGGTGAGCGTGGCCGGCAGGTCCGCCAGGTGGGCGAGGGCTCCGAGCATGACGGCCCGCCCCACGCCACGTGACCGGAACGCCGACGACGTACCGACCCAGTAGTGGCTGCCGACGCCGTCGTCGACGACGCTGACGCAGGCTCCCGCCACCACGCCGTCGTGCAGGGCGACGAACACGTCCACGCCCGGCTGCTCGATCAGCGTCGGGGGGAACAGTTCGCCGGGGCGGTAGGGCTCGAATCCGGTCAGCTCGAAGCTTTCGATCACGATCCGCTCGGCCGCCTGGAGGTCTTCGGGCCGCCGTACCCGGACCACGTCCAGCGCCGGTTCGCCGACGGGCCCCGGCGGGCGGAGCATGACCGGCATCTGCCAGTCGCGCATGCCCAGGTGGCTCAGGTCGGTCGAGCCGAACGGATCCTCGACGGTCGCCGGGCCCGCCGCCCGCCGAACCAGCCCGCTCAGCTCGGCGACCTCGTCCGGACCGAGGTCGGGCTCCTGGACCAGCACCCGCAGGCCGGCCCGCTCGTCGCCGTCGACCGCGACGAACCCGCGGCGTCGGACGACCTCGTGCCCCCGGGAGCGGCCGGTCGCGATCCAGTGGGCGGCGGAGTTGCGGGCCTGACGCGTCGGGGCCTCGGCAAGGGCCACGGAGGTGGGCCGGTCAGCCGACGTGGATCTTGTTGTCATGGCGCCTACGGTAGTGAGCGACCGGCCCTGCCCACAGGCGAATTCACCCGCCGCCCCTGCGGTGCGTCGGGTCGGGTGCGCACAGCCAGCCGTTGACCGCGAAGCGGCTGTCCTCGTGCTGCCTTCCGGGGCACACGACCGGTCGCACCTCGTGCCAGGCGGTGGGAAGGAAGAACACGATGTTGTCGTGCTCGGGCTCCCAGTCCCGCCAGGTACGTTCCTCCCACTCTCCGGTCGTCTCGGTGTGCAGCGGCAGGGCGGCGTCGAAGACGCGCAGCTCGCCGCCGCCGAACGGCCGGGGCGTGCGGTGCAGGTAGTACACGAACGTGAGCAGACGGCGGGGGGCGTACGCGGCGCTGGTGTCCTGGTGCGGCCCGTAGAAGTCGCCGTCGTTGTGCACGTTGAGACCGTAACTGGGCACGGTGTGGCGGCAGTCGACTCCCAGCGTGTGCTCGACCGCCTCCCGGACGTCCTCGATGGCCGCCAGTAGCTCAGGCGCCCGGAAGTCGGGGCACGACCGGGACCGGCGCAGCTCGGGGGCCAGCTCCCGGTCCCGGACCAGGGAGGGCCTGAGCCGGTCGCCCGTGGAGGCGACGGCACGCTCCAGCAGGAGGCCGGCTGTCCGCTCGCCCAGGAACCCGGTGATGCGGCAGACCGTGACCGGAAGCCGCCAGATCGCGTCCGTGGACACCGGCGACAGGCCGTGCGCCGTCATCGCCCCGCCTCGGACGGAGTCGTGGCCACGGCCTCGCGCAGCCTGGCGACCTCGGACCTGAGCTCCTCCACGTGGCGCTGGAGCGCCTGGATGCAGACCAGGGCCACGCCGAGACCGTCGACGACGGGGATCCTGGTGTCGTCCCGGGTGAAGCCGAAGGCGGCGTGCCAGTCCTGGGCCATCGGCCCGAGGTGACGGACGTCCTCGGGCTCCCAGACGTAGCGCCAGGTGCTGATCGGCAGCGTGGCCACGGTGTCCAGGACGGCGAAGCCGTTGACCGCGCCGACCGGGGCCACGGCGCCGCTGTCCCGTGGACCCGCCGCGGCAGGGTCCGGAGCGGCGGCGCCGGCCGCCCGGGCCCACCTGCTGAGGATCCGCATCGTCACCGGCTCCAGTCGACCGGGGCCACGTCCTGCTTGAGCCCGCGGTCACTGCAGAGCGAGCAGGGAGCGCCCGGCACCCCGGGCCCCTGGTCGGTGCCGACGGTGATCGCTCCGTGGGCCCCGACGGGGGCGTGCACGCCGTCGCCGACGAACGCCGCTTCGTAGCCGCCGAGCAGTTCCTGAAGGGTTCCGGGGCCCAGGTTCTCCGGGGCGGTGATCGAGGCCACGCCGTCGTAGTCGGTGAAGGCGGCCCCCAGCGTCCGGCCGCCGACGGTGGCGAACACGATCTTCGCTCCTCGGATGGGCTCCCCGGTGAGGGCGTCGGAGGCCATCGCGTGGATGTTCTCCAGTTGCATCTGGGTGACGTTCAAGGTGGCCTGGCTGGTCGTGAGCCTGATCGGCTTCAGGCTGGGGCATTCCGCGCCGCTGCACGGCGCGGGCGTCGAGGGGGTCGCGGTCGCGGCGACACCGCTTCCCACCCCCAGCGACGCCAGAGCGGTTGCCATCACCGCGACGGTCCTACGACCGACAGAACTCATGTCCACTCCCTGGGAGCCGCTCGGGCGCGCTCCGCGCCGGCGCGGAAGGCCGGGGCGGTCCTGGCGCATGCGGCACTCGACCGAACGCCGCCCTCGTGGGACGACGCGGACGACCGTAGCCACACCCGGCAGGGGTGCGGGTCCGATGAACACGAGTACGCACCATCTGATGAATCGCCGACGGCACTGTGACGAACGCCGACGATTCATACCGGCCAGCACGTGGCCGCGCCGAGCATCCGGTCCCGTGTCCGTGGCCGCCGGGCACGGCCCAGACCTCGCAGCGCGTACGGTCGGCGAGTCGACCGGGCGTACCGTCACCGCCCCTCTACGAGGCCCCAGGTCAGCGCCCTGCCTCGTCGGTGGCGAGGGAGGACAGGAACCGGCGCTGGTCGGACAGGAAGCCCTCGGCGAAGAGGGTTCGTGGTGCGCACAGGGCGGTCAGGGTCAGGCGGACGCGGGAGCGTTCCACGTCGTGTCTGACCAGGCCGTGGGTGGCGGTGGGGTAGTGGGCGACGCGCAGGGGCGGGGCGGGGAGCAGCCGGCGGTAGGCGGCCTCGGTGTCGGTGGTGTCCACGTTCACGTCGTGGCCCGCGAGGACCAGCAGGACGGGGACCCCGCGCAGGGCCGGCAGGTCGGCGGTGGCGTCGGCGGTGTGGTTCCTGGAGACGAACCGCCAGCGGGCGGCGGTCATGCCCTGGGGGTCGCCGACGGCCCGTACGTACTCCTCGTACGGGGCGCCCCGTCCGAGCAGCTCCAGTCCGGTCTCGCGACGGCGCAGGGCGGCGGCGACCTCCGCGTCGGAGGCGCCGTCGCGGCGCAGCTCGGCGAGGAGGTTGTAGCGGCCCTGCCGGTGCCAGTTGACGGCGGGTGAGACGGCGATGGCGAACCGGATCCGGCCGTCCTGGGCGGCGATCTTCGGGAGCACCCAGCCCGCCTGGCTGGCGCCCCACAGGCCGATCCGGCGGCCGTCGACGTCCGGTCGCCGCCGGGCCCAGGCGATCGCGGCGGCGGCCTCCCGCGCGCGGTCCTCCATGGTCTGGTCGAGCCAGTCGCCCGGCGCGCCGCCCACGCCCGGCTTGTTCCAGGACAGCGAGGCGTACCCGGCCCGGGCGAAGGACTCCCACATCGGGCGGTAGAAGCCGTCGTGCGTGGCGTCCACCGGGCCGTCCCCGTGGACGAAGACCACCAGGGGGAAGGGCCCCTCCCCCCGTTCGGGCAGGGCCAGCACGGCGTGCAGGGTCCGGCCGCCGTACCGCACGGTCACCGTCTCCTCCCGCAGGGCGTAGGTGTTCTGCCGGACCACGAGCCCCGCCAGGCCGGCCGCCACGACCACCAGAGCGGCCAGAGCCGCGAGCGCGGCTCGCACCACCCGGCGCCGGCGTGTCGGTCCTCCGCGTCGCCGTTCCATCGCGATCCCCCCTCAGAACTATCAGAACAGAAACGTTCGTTTCCTTTACGACCGTACTTGCTTCGTGCGTAGAATACGAGGGAGAACCCTACGGAGGAGTCATGGACACAGCACCAGCCATCCGGCGCGGCGTGCCCAGCGGTGCCGAGGAGCGGGTCGCCTCGCTGTACTGGGAGGCCTTCGGCCGCAAGCTCGGGGCCGCCCTGGGGCCGGCCGAGGACGGCCGCGCCTTCATCGCCCGCCACCTCCACCACGACCGCGCCGCCGTCGCGCTCGCCCCCGGCGGCGGGCGTGTCGTGGGCGTGGCCGGCTACCGGCTCGGCGGACGCGGCCTGGTCGGCGGCGGGGTGCGCGACGTGCTCTCCCGATACGGGCTCGTCCGCGGCCTGCCGCGGCTCGCCGTGCTGGCGCTCCTCGAACGCACCCCGGAGCCGGGGGAACTCGTCATGGACGGCATCGCCGTCGACCCCGCCCACCGCGGCGCCGGCATCGGCGGGCTGCTGCTGACGGAGATCGCCGCCATCGCCGCCGCACACGGCAGCTCCCGGATCCGCCTGGACGTCATCGACGTCAACCCGCGCGCCCGCGCCCTGTACGAGCGGCACGGCTTCGCCGCCGTACGCACCGAACGCACCCCGTACCTCCGGGGCCTGATGGGCTTCGGCGCCGTGACTACGATGCATCGCGCCGTCCCGGACCACCCGGGCGGCGGCTCACCCGGCGACACCTTGGAGCGGCAGCGATGACCAGCAGGCCCGCGGGGGAGCCCGTCACGCCCGAGATCGGCACCCGGACCCTGGTGTTCGCCCTCGTGCGCGAGGACGGCACCGTCGACGCGGGCGAGCTGTACGCCGTCGCCGGTGCCCTCGGCATGAGCGACCAGCAGGTCCGGCTCTGCCTCAAACGGCTCGTCGCCGAGGGCCGGTTCCGTCAGGAGGGGCGCGGGCGCAAGGCCGTCCTGCGCCTCACCGCCGACGCGACCGGCGCCGTCGCGCCGGACGTGGAGTACGTCCGCCACGCCTACCGGCAGGACCAGGGGCTCGCCCCCTGGGACGGCACCTGGCACCTGTTCGCCTTCGCCATCCCCGAGACCTCGCGGCAGGCCCGCGACACCCTGCGCGACGCCCTCCTCCACCTCGGCGCGGCCCCCCTCCAGGGCGGGCTCTACGTCAGCGCCAACGACATCGGCGAGATCGTCGAGGCCCACGCCCGCCACCTCGGCGTCCTGCCCTCCCTGACCCGTCTCACCAGCCGCGATCTACGGGTCGGGGACGAGACCGACCCGGCCCGGCTGGCCGCACTCCTCTGGCCGCTCCAGCGGATCGCGGAACGCCACGAGGCGCTCGCCGCCCTCGCCACCGCCCGCCTGGCCCGGCTGTCGTCCGCGGACCGGCCCACGGACACCGAACGCCTGACGTACGCGATCGAGCTGGCGGCGTCCTTCACCACCGCCATGGAACCCGACCCCCTGCTGCCCCCGGAACTGCTCCCCCAGCCCTGGCCCGGCGCCCACGCCCGCGCCCTGGCCGCGCGGTGCTGGGAAGCCCTCGCCGCCGGAACCGGCCAGGATCCCGGCCGCCTGCGCCTGTTCCGCCTCTACGACGGCTTCCTCCTCACCCCGACACCCCCCACCGCCCCTCCGCCGCCGCGTCCTTGAAGGCCGCGGACCCGGAGCCCGCTGTGCGGGGCCGCCCCCGCACCGGGTGCGCAGCCGTCCGAGGTCGCGCCGATCGGCCTGGCAGGCCACCTCAGCGGGTTGCGCCTACTCTGGAATCGGGGGAACGACAGCCGGAGGTCGCCATGATCATTCTCGGGGTCATCCTGCTTGTCATCGGATTCGTGGCAGGCATTTCCATCCTGTGGACGATCGGGATCGTCCTGGTCGTGATCGGGGCCGTCCTGTGGATCCTCGGGGCGACCGGTCGCGAGGTCGGCGGACGCCGCCATTACTGGTAGGCGGGTCGGACTTCCGGCTGCACGGTCGGCCTCTTCTACGAACGTCGCTCCCACGTGGTGCGGGTGAGTTCGTACTCGACTTCGCCGTGTTCGGAGCCTTCGATCGGCTCCGGCCAGTCCCCTGTGAAGGTGCGGAGGAACGACAGGCCCGACTTCTCCATCACACGACGGGATCCCGTGTTGACCGTCATGGTGTTCGCGGTCACTCGCTCCACGCCGAGATCCGTGAACCCATGTGGATCAGGGCCCGGGATCCCTCGGTCGCGTAACCGCTGCCCCAGGCGGCCTTGTTCAGCCGGTAGCCGAGTTCCACCACGGCGGGACTGTGCTCGGCCGGCGGGCGGAACTCGAACCAGCCCAGGAACGCTCCGGTGTCCTTCTCCTGCGCGGCCCAGTAGCCGCGGGTCCCGAAGCACGGGTGCGCTGTTCACGGGGTCCGGCACAGGGAGGTGCCCGAGATGGAGCGCAGGCAGGACGGTCCGGCTCGGCCCAAGTCACAGGGGCGGCGTGTGGCCGACAGCCGTGCGGTGGAGGTCGCGTCCAGGGTCGGGCTCTGTGCCCGCGGTGTGATCTACGTGCTGGTGGGGATTCTGGCCGTGCGGATCGGCCTCGGCAGCGACAGCGGCAAGGAGGCCGACCGGTCCGGCGCCGTGGGGACCCTCGCCGAGCAGCCGTTCGGCCGGGCTCTGCTGTGGGCGCTGGTGGTGGGGCTGGCGGCGATGGCGCTGTGGCGGCTGGCCGAGGCGGCGTTCGGACAGACGGTGGAGGGCGGCGACAAGTGGAGCCGGCGCCTGGGCTCGCTGGGCATGGCGGTGTTCTACGCGGTGATCTGCGTCGGCGTGGTGCAGACGGCGCTGGTCGGCGGTTCCTCCGGGGGCCGCCCCAGTGACGAGACGTCGAAGGAGTACACCGCCCGGGTGCTGGACTGGCCGGGCGGCCGGGTGATCGTCGGCGTGTTCGGTGCCGTGCTGATCGCCGTGGGCGTGGTGATCCTGGTGCGCAGCCTGATGCGGAAGTTCGAGAAGGATCTCCGCACGGACGAGATGCGCCCGGCGACGCGGCGGGTCGTCGCGTTCCTGGGCGTCGTCGGCGGTGCGTCGTGCGGAGTGGTCGCGGCCGGGGCCGGCCTGTCCATCCTGCTGACAGCGGTGCGGTACGACCCCAGCCAGGCCAAGGGTCTGGACGAGACGTTGCGTTCGTTCGCCGCGACCCCCGCGGGGCCCGCCCTGCTGATCGCCGCCGCCGTGGGCCTCCTGCTGTTCGGCCTGTACTCGTTCTGCGAAGCCCGCTGGCGCAAGGCCGCCGAGCACAGGTCTCCGGAGGAACAGCCCGCCGGGGCCACGGGCCCGGGGACGCGGCCCGGTGCGCCCTGACAAGGGGGACTCGCCCCGGTGCGCCCCGACAAGGGGACTCGTCCCACGGCGCCGGCGCTCGGACGGGCGCCCGGAGGCGGATCTCCCAGGTCGGGTGATCCGGGGGTGGTGTCGTCGGCCCCCGTCAGGGCGTGACGATCGGGAAGGCCGTGTCGGGTTCGGTGACGTACGAAAAGAGGCGGGTGAGGAGGTCCGGGTCGCCGTCGACGACGACGCCGTCGAGGCCCTGGCCCGCGAGGACGCCGAGGAGTCGGGGCCTGGTCAGGGTCAGGGTGAGGCCCGGCCGTGTCCTCGGCTGTTCGGCGGCCGGGGTGGAGCGGTGGGTGAGGGCGCCGTTGTGGAGGGTGAGGCGGTGGCGGCGCTCCTCGTCGGTGAGGACGAGGTCGACGGTCAGGTCGTCGTCCCACGCGCGGGGACCGTCGATGCGGATGGCGACGGTGTCCAGGAGCATCTCGGTGGTCAGGGCCGCCGCCATCTCGGGGTTGGTGCTGTCGAGGACGATCTTTAGGGGGCCCTGGCGCAGTTCCATGGCGGAGGTCAGGAAGAAGTTGCGCCAGGGGCCGTTCTCGGCTCCGTGGCCGAGCCGGTCGTAGACACCGGCGAGGGTCTGCCGGGCGGTGGTGTCGTCGGGGTCGGCGAAGACGAGGTGGTTGAGGAGGGTCGCGGCGAAGCGCAGGTCTCCGTCCTCGGCGTAGGCGCGTGCCTTCGCCAGGGTCTGTTCCGGGCCGCCCATGGAGTCGACGTACCGCTGGGCGAGTGCGACGGGCGGGTGCTCCCACAGGTGGGCCGCGTTGCCGTCGAACCAGCCGAGGTAGCGCTGGTAGACCGCCTTGACGTTGTGGGAGAGCGAGCCGTAGTAGCCGCGGGCGTGCCAGGACCTCTCCAGGGCGGGCGGGAGCTGGATCTCCTCGGCGATCTCCGGGCCGGTCAGGCCGGAGTTCAGCATGCGCAGCGTCTGGTCGTGCAGGTAGGCGTAGAGGTCGCGCTGGGCGGTGAGGAAGGCGACGACGTTCTCGCGGCCCCAGGTGGGCCAGTGGTGGGAGGCGAAGGCCACGTCGTAGCGGTCGCCGAAGTACTCGACGGCCTCGTCGAGGTAGCGGGCCCAGACGCGGGCGTCGCGGACGACCGCGCCGCGCAGGGTCAGGATGTTGTGCATGTTGTGCGTGGCGTTCTCGGCCAGGCACAGGGCGCGGTGGTCGGGGAGGAGGAAGTTCATCTCGGCCGGGGCCTCGGTGCCGGGCGTCAGCTGGAAGACGATCCGCACGCCGTCGACGGTCTCCTCCTGGCCGGTCCGGGTGATGTCGACGGTCGGCGGGACAAGGGTGATGGTGCCGTTGGAGGTCGTCATGCCCAGGCCGGCGCTGATCTGGCCCTCGGGGGACTTCGGCAGGCGGTCGCCGTACATGAAGATGGCGCGGCGGGTCATGGCGTTTCCCGCGTACACGTTCTCGCTGACGGCGTGCTCCAGGAAGCCGGCCGGGGCGAGGATCGGCACCCCCGTCCCGGTGCCATGGGGCAGGACGCCTCGGGAGCCGCCGAAGTGGTCGCCGTGCGAGTGGGTGTAGATCATGCCGGTGACCGGGCGGTCGCCACGGTGCTCGCGGTAGAGGGCGAGGCCGGCGGCGGCGGTCTCCGCGCTCAGCAGGGGGTCGATGACGACCACGCCGCGTCCGCCCTCGACGAGCGTCATGTTCGACAGGTCGAGGCCGCGGATCTGGTAGATGCCCTCGGTCACCTCGTACAGGCCCTGGCGGGAGCAGAGCTGGGCCTGGCGCCACAGGCTCGGGTGCGCCGTGGCGGGGCAGTCCGCCTTCAGGAACGCGTAGGCGTCGTTGTCGTAGACGAGGCTGCCGTCCGCGCCGGTGACGACGGCCGGGGAGAGGGCGGCGACGAAGCCCCGGTCGGCGTTCTCGAAGTCCGTGGTGTCCTCGAAGGGGAGGGCGGTCATCTCTCGCTCCGATCTGCGGGGTGCGACGCCCGCGGCCGCCGGTGTCCGGCACCGGCCGGGCCTCGGGCATGGCCCCATCTCAACATCCCACCCACCTGGGTGCATTTCGGAATGAAGTGGGCCATCCGCCGCGCCTCCGGCGGGTGACGCGACGGGCCCGCGATCCGCGCCGGGCGATCCACGCGACCGCGGCCTTTCGGCCAGCCGGAACCCGGGGGGCGAGGCCCCATAGGGGACATACCGTGAAACTCTCCTCGACGACCGATTCATTTCAGGCCGAATTCCCTCTCGGAATGAACCATTTCCCTGCGGATGATCTTGTGTCGTGGATCACTTTCGAGGTCTCCGAATTCTTGTTGCGTGAGCCACGGACCGTGGTTAGCTTCGTTACATCCCAGCAAACGTGCTGGTTTACAGAAGGGGATTCGCGATGAAGCTCGTCAAGGCTGCTCCGAAGGCCAAGAAGGTCGTCTTCTCCGTCATGTACAACAGCGCCACCTGATCCACTCAGGGCGCCAGTTGATTCCTGCGGGGGCGCTTCTGCGCCCCCGCAGGCGTAATGATCGAAGCGTGCGGGGGAGAGATCGATGCGGAAATTCGTGACAGCGGCTGATCGGCACACCGTCGGTTTCGGCCCCGTCAAAGCCCTAATCGGCCGGGTCGACAAGAGTGCGTGGCCGCGTGAAGCACTCATCGGATTGAAGCTCATCGCCCCGGATTCCCCCGAGTGCGCGTCCGTGCAGAGCGAGAGCAGCCTCACCGACGCCGCGCAGGGGCACGACCGCATCCGCTTCTTCCTCAAGGAACGCCTTCTCCGCAACTTCCGCGACGTGGCCCAGGCCTTCCTGGCCGAGACCGGCCCGTGCGTCGTCGACGTGACCTCGGCGGAGGACCTCGACGAGGGAAGCCGCGCCTTCTTCGAGGCTCTCGCGGGCGTCCCCCAGGGCGACGTCATGGTACGGATGACCATGGGGCCGGCCGACGGGGAGGCGCTGTCGCACGCGCCCTCCGCGACCGAGATGCGGATCGACGATGTCCTCCGACAGGTCGCCCCGTCCGGCGACGACCTGGACTTCCTGTACGAAGAGGCCATCCGCTACCTCAGCATCGGCGACAGCTGGACCGCCACCCGCGTCCTCACCGCGCTCCTCCCCCACCGCGGCACGCCCGCCGTCTGGGGGCGCCTCGGGCTGGGCTACGCCATGCTCGGCCGCACCTTCGAGGCAGAGTTCTGCTACCTGCGCTGGCGCGAGGACAGCGATCCGGTGAGCTCCGCCGGAGCGAGCTACGCGCTCTCCATGCTGTACGCCCGGCACCACCCCAGGCACCTGCGCTCGCTCGACCGGACGGCGCAGTTCCTGGAGGAAGGCCACGCCGTCCTGGAGAAGGCGGACGACAGCACCGAGGACCTCGAATTCCACAAGGTGTTCAACCGGAACGGATACGCCCTGGTCGAGTTCCGGCGCGGCCGCGTGGACGCGGCGGTGGCCCACCTCACCGACGGCATAGGCAAGCTGCGCAACGGTTCGGCGAAGAACCACATGCACCAGACGGTACTCATCTACAACCTGGCGCAGTGCTACCGGCAGACCGGCGAGAACGAGAAGGCGATAGCGACGTACGAACAGCTGCTCGACGTCGACGGAAAGATGCCCGAATACCATATGGAACTCGCGCATTGCCATATGGACGCCGGCAGCATCGACAAGGCCCTGCACTGCCTCCTCGCGGCCCGGGAACTGGGCCCGTCCATCCCAGAAGTGCATTCGCTACTGGGATACGCGTATTTGCAGAAGGACGACAAGCGGAATGCGGAAATCTCGTATCGCACGGCCTATGAATGCGACGAGCGCGATTTCGACGCCGTCTACGACTACGCCTACATCCTCGCCGAGACGGGCCGCGCGCAAGAAGCCCTGACCGTGGTCCTCGACCGCGGACTCGCGGATCTCGACGAGGAGCAGCAGGCCCGCCTGCTCACGCTCGCCGCCGAACAGCACGCCGGGCTCGGCGACCTCCCGGCCGCCCGCGACGCGCTGGAGCGGGTACTGCTCCTCACGCCGGACGACCCGGACGCCCGCGCCAACCTCGACCACGTCCTGGAGGCGTGCCGGTGACCGCTGCCGTGCCCGCCGCCGGCACTCCCGCCCGGGTCCCCGGCACCCGCCGCGTCGCCGGGTTCACCCTGCTGTTCTTCATCGGCATGTGGCTGTCGAAGACCGTCCACCCGCTGTACTTCGAACGCCACGGCCACCTCGTGGCGTTCGGGCTCTCCTACACCGCGATGGCGCTCGCCGGCACCCTCTCGGTCTTCGTGGGCCGCCTCGCCGACCGCTGGGGCCCACGACCGGTGATGGCCCTCGGCTCGGTCCTGTACGCGGCCGGCATGGCACTGCGCGTCTTCCACGACAGTCCGGTGCTCGCCGTCGTCTCCGGCGTGGTCGGGGGCATCGGCGCGTCGTCGGTCTTCATCGCCCTGCGCACCTGGACCCTCCACAACGCCGACGAGAGCCAGCGCCCCGGCGTCATCTCCCGCCGGGAGTTCATGAACCAGGCCGGCATGGCCGTCGGCACCGGAGCCGCAGGCGCCCTCGTCGCGGTGATCGGCTCCGGAGACCGCGGCTACGTCGGGGTGCTGCTGCTCGCGGCGGCCTTCGTCCTGGCGACGGTGGCGTTCATCCCGCCCAGCAAGCCGCACGTGCGGCCGGACGCGGGGAAGGATCCGGCGGACCGGCCCCGGCTGCGCGACGTCGTCACCCAGCACCGGGGCCTGGCCCTCGGCGTCGTCGGACTCGGCCTCCTCATGGGCTTCTACGTCAGCCTGCTCAGCCCCTACCTGCCGCTGCTCCTGGCGGACCGGGGCGTACCCCTGGCCTGGGTCGGCGTCGTCCTCGCCGTCGCGAGCGTCGTGCGCCTCACGGCGGCGGCCGTCGCGGGCCGGTATCTGCGCGCGCGCTCGCCCCTGGCCGTGTTCCTGCTCTCGGAGGCCTGCTGCGCGGCGACCACCCTGGTCCTGGCCGTGTCCGTCGGCCCGTGGATCGCCGCGGCGGCCCTGGCGCTGCGGGGTGCGTTCCTCCTCGGTGCGACGGTCTCCCAGGAGCTGCTCCAGCTGAACGCCTTCCCCGCCGCGCTCGCCGGTGTCTTCTTCGGTCTGACGCAGAGCGCGTTCCTGGCCGGCGACTCTCTCGGCGGCGCGCTGGGCGGCCTGCTCTACCACCAGCTCGGCAGCGCGACCACGGTGCTGATCGCGACCGGCCTCACCGCCGCCAACGCCGTCCTCGTCCCCCTCTTCTACCGGAGGCTCCGCGCGGCCTCGACTCCCGCGCCCCAGAAGGAGGTCGAGCGTGTCGCTTCCTGAACTGTTCTTCACGGAACGTCAGAAGCACCTTCTGAGCTGGGCGGAGGGGGGTCCCGTCCTCGCGCACATGGAGGACGCCGAGACGCTGCGGATCACCTCCCCGGCCCCACACGGCGAACCTCGCACGCCGCACGACATCGCGGTGACCGGCGATGCCCTGCTCTACGCGCAGGCGTCCGAGTCCTTCGTCTCCTTCGCCCTCGACGGCGACCGCCTCGACGTGACCCACCACGCGCTCGACGGCACGCGCCACGGCTGGAGTACGGCTCTGCCGACCGCGCCCCGCGGCCGGTGGGCGCTCCAGGACGTCATCGAGACCCGGTCCGCCACGGGCGGCACCGGCTTCGCGCTGACGGTCGTGGACGAGGACGAGGAGGAAGGCGAGGCGGAGGGGGACACCCTCCTCCTGGTCGCCGAAGGGGCCGGTACGGTCAGCCACCGGCCGCGCGCCATCGGGACCCTGGTCCACTGGGACGAGGGCGCCGCCGTCGTCGTCCTGCGGGAGGACCGCGGCCCGTTCCAGCCGCAGCTGCACGCGGAGCCGCTGGACGACCCGGCTCGGCCGGTGGTCACCACGGAGGGGCGCTGGCTCGACGGCCGGGACGGTGAGGCCCTGGTCCTCACCGACGCCCCGGGCGCCCCCCGGCTCGCCCTCTGGAACCTGCGCGACGGCAGCCTCAGGCACCCTGACGCCGAAGCCGGACCCGAGGCCGGACCCGGACCCGAGGCCGTCTCGGGACCCGACGGCAGCTCGGGACCCGGCGTCGGGCCCGGCTCCGGAGCCGCCTCCGGACCCGTCGACGACGCTCGTTTCATCGGTGCCGGTACGTCCTCCGCGCTGGTCGTCCGCACGTACGAGGGCACGGACCGGGCGTGGCTTCTCGACCTCGCCTCCGGTGCGGCGGAACCTCTGGACACGCCCGGCGCCGGACGGCTCCTCCTCAGGGTGGCGACGCCCCGGGGCGCGGGCCTCTACGGCCTCTCCACCACCGAGGGCACCTCGTACCGGTGGATCGGTCCCGACGGTGCCGTCGAGTGCGCGCCCGGCGCGGTGCCGCCCGACCCCGCGCTGACCCCGCCCGCGCACACGTACCTCGGCTCGACCCCCGCCCTGGTCTACGAGCCGCCGGGCGAGACCACCGCGGCGGTGATCGCCCTGCACGGAGGCCCCGAGTCCCAGGAGCGCGACGAACTGCGCTGGGACGGCCTCTACCGGGAGCTGCTCCACCGCGGCGTCCTCGTCGTCGGCCTCGACTACACCGGATCCAGCGGCTACGGCGACGCGTTCCTCCGCCGCCCGTGGAAGGACTGGGAGACCGCGTTCCGCCGCGACCTCGACGCGTGCCTCACCGCGCTGCGCGACCGGGGCGTCACCGCCGACCGCACGGCCCTCCTCGGCGGAAGCTTCGGCGGTTCCCTCGCGCTGCTCGGATGCGTGCTCGCCGAGGACCTCGCGGGGGCCGTCGCCGCCGCGCCGCTCACCGACATCCGCCGGCAGGCGGCCCGCGCCGCCGCCGACGACGCGCGGTACACCGCGTGGTTCTCCGAGCGGTACGACCTCGCGTCACCGCTGGCCCGGCAGCGCACCTTCGACCCCGAGCACCTCACCACGGCCGGCCCGAAGCAGCGCGTCGTGATCGTCCACGGGGAGAACGACCGGGTGACGAGCTTCGAGGACAGCTCCACCCTCGTGGCGCGGGCCCGGGAGCTCGGCCTGCCCTGGTCGCTGACGGCGGACGCGTCCGGGCACGTCCCCGACGACGCGGACGAGGCCCGCTTCCGCCACGACCAGGTGCGGGACGCGCTCGCCGCCGTCCTGGACCTGCCCTGATCACGGGCCCCAGACCTCAGGGGCCGCGACCGTCATCCGGAACGCCGCGGCCCGTGCGGGGCATCGCCGTGTCCCCCTGCGGGGCACGGGTCAGAGCCCGCCCGTCCGGAGGAGGGTCATCAGGGCGCGGGCGGCCGGGCTGGTGGTCTCCGGAGGCGGGAGCAGGGCCACCGTCTCGTAGACCGCCGCGCCCGTGTCCTTCAGCGGGATGGCGGTCAGCGGCTGGCGCTTGTGGCGGAAGTGGTGGGGGACGGCGGCCACGCCGAGGTTCTCGTCGACCAGGTCCAGGAGGCTGTGCACGTCGTTCACCTCCAGGGCGACCGTGCGGCGCACCCCCGCCGCGGCGAACGCCGCGTCCGTGGCCTGACGCGGCCCCCAGTCGGGGTGGAAGTCGACGAAGACCTCCCCGGCGACGTCCTCCGGCGAGAGGGCGGGGCCGGCCGTGGCGAGCGGGTGCTCGGGGTGGCACAGCAGGGTCATCGGCTCGGCGGCCAGCGACACCGAACGCAGCTGGTCGGTGTCCGCGCGCGTGCGGTACGCGAACGCCAGGTCGAGGCGCCCGGCCGCGACCTCCTCGGCCAGGTCGGGCGAACCCGACTGCCGCAGCCGGATCTCCACGTCCGGGTGCCGCCGCCGGAACGCGGCGAGCAGTCCCGGCGTACGCACCCCCGCGATGCACTGCTCGGTCCCGAGCGCCAGCGTGCCCCGCAGCACGCCCTGTACGGCGGCGACCGCCTCGTGCGCCGCCCTGACCTGCGCCAGGATCCGCTCCGCCTCGACCAGCAGCGCGCGCCCGGCCTCCGTCAGCGTCACCCGGCGGGTGGTCCGTACGAACAGCGGCGCCCGCAGCTCCCGCTCCAGGGCCCGGATCGACGCCGACAGGCCGGACTGGGACACCATGAGCCGCTCGGCGGCCCGGGTGAAGTGCCGGTCCTCGGCGACGGCGACGAAGTGCTGGAGATGTCGGAGTTCCACGATTCAGAAGCGTAGACGCTGAATTCCATCGGATTCTCCTGTTGGACCCATGGCCAGGGGTCGGGCGAGATTGGAGACACCTCCCCCTCGTCCCTGGAGTCGCGTTGTACACCGCACACCCCGACCGCTACACCGCCATGCCCTACCGGCGCACCGGGCGCAGCGGCCTGAAGCTCCCCGCCCTGTCGCTCGGTCTGTGGCACAACTTCGGCCCGGACCGCCCCGCCGAGACCCAGCGCGCGATCCTGCGCCGCGCCTTCGACCTCGGCATCACCCACTTCGACCTGGCCAACAACTACGGGCCGCCGCCCGGAGCCGCCGAGTCCGCCCTCGGTGACGCCCTGCGCGCGGACCTGGCGCCCTACCGCGACGAGCTGATCATCTCCACCAAGGCCGGCTACCTGATGTGGCCCGGCCCGTACGGCGAATGGGGCTCGCGCAAGTACCTCCTGGCCTCGCTCGACCAGAGCCTGACCCGGCTCGGGCTCGACCACGTCGACGTCTTCTACTCGCACCGCTTCGACCCGGAGACTCCGCTGGAGGAGACGATGGGCGCCCTGCACTCGGCCGTCCAGCAGGGCAAGGCCCTGTACGTCGGCGTCTCCAACTACTCCGCCGAGCAGACCCGCGAGGCCGCCCGCATCCTCGGCGAGCTCGGCACCCCGCTCCTGATCCACCAGCCCCGCTACTCGATGCTCGACCGGCGCCCCGAGGACGAGGGCCTGCTCGACGCCCTCGACGAGCTCCAGGTCGGCTCCATCGCCTACTCGCCGCTGGAGCAGGGCCTGCTCACCGGCCGCTACCTGGACGGCATCCCCGAGGACTCGCGGGCCGCGAGCGACAGCCCCTTCCTGAACCGGGACGCCGTCACCGAGGACCTGGTGGCCCGGCTGCGCACCCTCAACGACATCGCCGCCTCCCGCGGCCAGTCCCTGGCCCAGCTGGCCCTCGCCTGGGTGCTGCGCGGCGGCCGGGTCACCTCCGCCCTCGTCGGCGCGAGCAGCACCCGCCAGCTGGAGGACAGCGTGGCCGCGATCGGCAACCTCGACTTCGACGAGGAGGAGCTGAACCGCATCGACGCGGCGGTACGCCCCTGACGCGGGTGCCGTACGGCTGACTGGCGGGGCCGCCGGACGGCGGGCCCGTCAGCCCGTGCGCCCGCGCCCGTACCCCCGACGTCCGTACCCCCGTACCCCCGTACCCCCGTGGGAAAATGCCCCATGATCTACCACGTCGTACCCTCCGCCGAGTGGGACGCCCGGCCCGAGGCCCCGTACGCGCCCGCGTCCCTCGCGGAGGAGGGGTTCGTCCACTGCTCCCCCGACGTGGCGACGACCCTCGCCGTCGTGAACGCCTTCTACCGGAGCGCGCCGAGGCCGCTCCTCGCGCTGGTGCTCGCCGAGGACCGGCTCACCGCGAGGGTGGAGTTCGAGGCGGCGACTCCCACGCCGCCGCCCGGGGTCGGCGCGGACGTCCTGTTCCCCCACGTCTTCGGGCCGGTCGACCGCGACGCCGTCGCCCGGGTCCTGGAGGTCCGGTGGGACGAGGAGGGGCGCGCCACCGGCCTCGACGAACGCCGCTGAGCCGCTGCTGACCCGCCGCCGACCTCAGGGCGCGGGCGGCACGTCCCCCTCGCCCCGGTGGCCGCCGCCGTACGCGGGGGGCTCCTCCACCGGGCGTCTGACCGCGATGCACTCGACGTCGATCTGGTCGGCCAGGTCGCTCAGCTGCCGCGCAAGGGTCAGCGCGGTCGTGGGATCGAGGTCCGTGCCGCCCGCCTGGGTCGACCTCAGCCAGCCGGCGGCGACCCGCCGCAGGAGGCCGGTCACCTTCATGGCGGGGATCAGCAGCTCGCCGCGCGAGGCGTAGACCAGGGGAATCGACGCGTTCGACGGGTTCGACGCGTTCATGGTGTCCGACCTCCGCCGCGGAAAGGACATGGGTGCCGTGGTCCGGCCCTCGGGGGGCGGCTGCCCGGCTCCGGCGGCGCTACACACGGACCTGCGCGTCCGTCAGGAATCGAGAAGCGCACGGGGACGAGCGCCGTTAGCTTGTGGCCATGGACCTCACCATTCACACCACCGTCCTGCCGCACGACGACCCGGACGCCTCCGTCGCCTTCTACCGCGACGCCCTCGGCTTCGAGGTGCGCAGCGACGTCGGCCAGGGCAGGACCCGCTGGATCACCGTCGGACCCGTCGGCCAGCCCGGTACGTCGATCCTGCTCGCGCCGCCCGGTGCCGACCCGGGGATCACCGAGGCCGAGCGGCGCACCATCGCCGAGATGATGGCCAAGGGCACGTACGGCTGGATCCTGCTCGCCACCCACGACCTCGACGGCACCTTCGAGAAGATCCAGGCGACGGACGCCGAGGTCGTCCAGGAGCCGACCGAGCAGCCGTACGGCGTCCGCGACTGCGCCTTCCGCGACCCCGCGGGCAACCTCGTCCGCGTCCAGGAGCTCCGCTGAAAGGATTCTCCCCATGTGTCATCCTGCGTGGATGAGCGCACTGAACGAGGCGCACCGCCTGAGTGATCTCGCGCGGTTACGCCGCGTCCGCGACCGGATGGACCGGGAGTACGCGCAGCCGCTGGACGTCGAGGCGCTCGCGCGCGGCGTGAACATGTCGGCGGGGCACCTCAGCCGGCAGTTCCGGCAGGCCTACGGCGAGTCGCCGTACTCCTACCTCATGACGCGACGCATCGAGCGCGCCATGGCCCTACTGCACCGTGACGACCTCAGCGTCACCGACGTCTGCTTCGCGGTCGGCTGCTCCTCCCTCGGCACGTTCAGCACCCGGTTCACCGAGCTCGTCGGCGTGCCGCCCAGCGTCTACCGGCGCCAGGTCGCGGACGCCGAAGCCGGGCTGCCGTCGTGCGTCGCGAAGCAGGTCACGCGACCCGTCAGGAATCGAGAAGCACCGGCGGGCACCCCCCGCCTAGCGTGAATCCCATGAACGCCATCGCATCCGTCACCCTCGAGGTGGCCGACCTCCAGGCCGCCGACCGCTTCTACACCACCTCCGGTCTGGGCACCCACGTGCGCCTGCGGGCCTCGGACACGCCGACCACCGGCTTCCGTGGCTTCACGCTCTCGCTCACGGTGTCCCAGCCGGGCGACGTCCGGCTCCTCTTCGACGCCGCCCTCGACGCCGGGGCCACCGCCCTCAAGCCCGTCTCGAAGTCCTTCTGGGGCTTCGGCGGCGTCTTCCAGGCCCCGGACGGGACCATCTGGAAGATCGCCACCTCGGCGAAGAAGGACACCGCCCCGGCCACCGGCCGCGTCGACCAGTTCGTCCTGCTCCTCGGGGCGGCGGACGTGGCCGAGAGCAAGAAGTTCTACGTCGCCCACGGCCTCACCGTCGCGAAGAGCTTCGGCAAGAAGTACGTCGAGTTCGCCGCCGCGGACGGCAGTCCCGTGAAGCTCGCCCTGTACGGGCGCCGCGCCCTCGCCAAGGACGCCGGTGTCCCGGTCGACGGCGAGGGATCGCACCGGATCGTCCTCGGCGGCGACGGCACCGGCTCCTTCACCGACCCGGACGGGTTCGCGTGGGAGGCCGCCGCCGTGAGCGCCGCGTCCTGACCGGAGCGACCGAAGCCACCGAAGCGACCGGAGCCGTCGGCGCCGTCGGCGCCGTCGGAGCCGTCGGAGCGACCGAAGCCACCGAGCCACCGAGCCACGTGAACGACCGAGCCCCACCGTCCACCCCGCTGACCGCCCAGCGGCCCGCCCAGCAGGCCATCCCGGCTGACCACCCGGCCGGCCTTCCGAGAGGAACCCGTCATGCCGAACACCAGCCAGTCGTCCAGCGCGTCGTCCACGAAGAGCAGCACCGCCGGCAAGAGCGGCGAGAAGTACGACGGTTTCACCGAGGACGAGCGCGAGGCGATGAAGGAGCGCGCCAAGGAGCTCAAGGCGTCCGCCCGTCGCGACGCGCGTTCGGCCAAGGCCAGGGCCGAGGGGGACGCCGAGGTGCGCGCGAAGATCGCCGAGATGCCCGACGCCGACCGCGTCCTCGCCGAACGGATCCACGAGATCGTCGCCGCGAGCGCGCCGGACCTGGCGCCGAAGCTCTGGTACGGGATGCCCTCCTACGCCAGGGACGGCAAGGTCGTCTGCTTCTTCCAGAGCGCGGAGAAGTTCAAGACGCGGTACGCCACGCTCGGCTTCAGCGACCTGGCGCGGCTCGACGAGGGCTCCCTGTGGGCGACCAGCTTCGCCCTGACCGAACTCGACGCCGCCGCCGAGGCCCGGATCGCCGCGCTCGTCGAGAAGGCAGTGAGCTGACGCCTCCCAGGGGCGGACGGGCCCGCGGCGCCGTCAGCCGAGGCCGGTGGGGCGCAGGCGGGCCGTGGCGGCCGACAGCCAGCACAGGCCCACGGCCGCGCCGGCCGTGAAGGCCGTGACCGTGGCCGCGGAGGCGGCGAAGCCGGCGAGGACCGCGACCGGGGCGAGGCGGGAGCCGAGGGCCCAGGCGCGGTCGCCGCGCGCGGTGAAGACGCGGGCCAGGAGCAGGAACACCGCGCACAGGGCGAGGTAGCCGATCATGCCGCCGAGCATGTGGACGGCGCCGGACGTGCTGAGCGCGGGCGTCTCGGGCGCGCCGGCGGGGAACCCGGCCCCCGCGTCGGCCGGGAACACGGCGGCGGCCGCGAAGGAGGCGCCGAACACCCCGGCCGACACCGGGACCCAGGTGCCGCCGGGCGCTCCGTACAGCGCCCGGCGCAGACCGAGCGCTCCGGCGCCCAGCAGGACGGCGGCGAGCAGGAAGTTCACCGTCTGGATCCATCCCGCGTCGCCCAGGGCGAGCTGGCTGATCGCGTTGCGGGTGAAGGAGAAGCCGTCGCGCGTGAGCCCCTGGACGAGTCCCACGACCAGGAACAGCGGCCCTCCGACGACCCCGCCGAGCAGCAGGCGCCGCGCCGCGCGATCCGGCGGCCGGACACCGAGGGGCGAGAGCGAGGCCACGGGCCCGGCGGCGGCGACGGGCGTCCTGGTCGCGGCGGTGACGGGCGTCGCGGTCGCGGCGGTGACAGGCGTCGTGGTCATGGCGGAGGCGGGTGTCGTGGTCATGGCGGAGCTCGGGCCTTCCTCGTCGGGGCGGGCGCGCGGCGGGAGGGGGGAGCAGCCGCCTGCGTTCTCGTCCTGATGACCGGTCCCGAGGGAGCCGTTCATCGACCGCCCGACGTGACCTGCGTCACCCCTGCCGCGGGCCCCGATCCTTCGCTCCGCACAGGTAAATATCTGAGTTCGCCCCGTATGAATTCGCGGCGACGCGGGGGTGGAAATTTGTCATGTAAACACACGGGATGAGGACGGTCGCAATTCTTCACCCGGCACACCCCGCGCCACCGTGCTACTGTCGATATCAGTTGCAGTTGTGGGTCCCGAACGTACGAGTGCCCCTTCCGGTTCTACCGGCGCTGGGCACCCTTTTTCATTTCCGGGCTTTTTCCGGGCGGGGCGATCATCGCGGCGACACGGAGCACACAAGGTGTGGGCTCCGAGCACTGCCCCGAAGGAGAAATTGACATGGCTACTGGCACCGTGAAGTGGTTCAACTCGGAAAAGGGCTTCGGCTTCATCGAGCAGGACGGTGGCGGCCCCGACGTCTTCGCCCACTACTCGAACATCGCCGCCCAGGGCTTCCGTGAGCTGCAGGAAGGCCAGAAGGTGAGCTTCGACATCGCGCAGGGCCAGAAGGGCCCGACCGCCGAGAACATCGTCCCCGCCTGACGCCAGGCGCTGACGCGTAGCACGAGCTGACGAGCTGAGGCCCGCACCTCTGGGGTGCGGGCCTCAGCTCTTTGCACCTCTCGCCGGGCTGCGGGAATTTCCTGCCCGGCACCTTCAGTACTCTTTCTGGACCACTTCTCCGCAGGAGTCACCATGCGCTGTGTCATCGCACGCTTCCCCTTCGAGCTGACCAAAGCCGGCGTGCTCGAATCGATGAAGGGCGTCAAGCCCGAGCCCGCCGTCGGTGACGTCGTCGTCATCGGACGCCGTCAGTTCCCCGTGAAGCAGGTCGGCGAGGTAGTGACCCGCCAGGACCGCCGCGATTTCAGCGCCGGCGAGGTCGTACGCGCGATGACCAAGCTCGGCTTCACCTGCCTCACCGTCCCCGCCGAGCAGCCCGCCGCGCCGTCGGACACCTCGGACGCCTTCTGAGACGCCTTCTGACGTCCGCCGGGGCCGGAGCGGGCGCGCCGACCGCGTGAGGACGGCTCCTCGGCCGCCGCCCGCGGTCGCGCGCGTACGGGGGATCAGTGGTCGGAGTAGCGGAAGTCGCCCACCGTCCAGGCGCTGACGTCCGAGAGGGCGACCCGGTACATCCCGCCGGTCTCCGGGATGCCCACCGTTCCCTGGAGGATGCGGGCGAGGTGGAAGTGCAGGTGGGTGGGTGGGCCGTCCTCGCGTGGGGAGGGGCTGAAGACGCCGGAGAACTCGCCCAGTCGGGCCGAGTCCGTCAGGACCTCCGACACGCGCTGTCTCCAGAGCGCTTCGGGGGCCAGCCGACCGGTGAGGACCACACCCCCCACGACCACCGTCAGGGACATCTGATTGCTCTGCCCGGACTCCACCGTGGCGGCAATGTCAACGAGCAGCTCGTCAGGCTTCGACATGAAAGCCGATTCTAGGCGCCAGCCCCGGCCTCGGGGGAACGCCCGTGCCACCCGACCCCGCTAGCGGGGTGCCGTGCCGTCCGCCGGGAACGCCGGGCCATGGCCCGGGACGATCACGTCGGCCGTGGCGAGGACGCGGAGGCGCGAGTCCTTCAGGACGGTGTGGTCCGGGGCCACCGGGTCCTCCACCGGGCCGTCGGGCCGCCACCAGAGGTCGCCCACGAACGCGACGACGCCGGCGTCGGTGCCCGCGAGGAGGGTGATGTCCTCGGGGCTGTGGCCGGGCGTACGGATCAGCCGCAGCGACGGGGCGAGCTCGTGGCCCTCGGCGTCGCGGTCGGTCCACCGGTCGTTCTCGTAGATCGCCTTGTGGTCGTGGACCCGGGCCCGGCCGAAGAGGCCGACGTTCATGGTGTTGTCGGGGTGGTGGTGGCTGAGCACCACGTCGGTGATGTCGTCGGGGCCGAGGCCGAGCGCGGCGAGCGGGCCGAGGATCCGGTCGCGGCTCGCCACCATGCCGGGATCGACGATCACGTGCCGGTCGCCGTCCCGTACGTAGGAGACGGTGGCCGCGACCCCGGGGCCGGTGGAGAGCGTGTAGCCGGTGGTCAGGACCGTGTACGTGGCGGTGCGGCCGTGCGGCGCGTCGTCGTGGTGTGTCATGCCCCCAAGTCTTCTGCGGCGCGCGCCCCTTCACGAGTGGCCGCACTGCCATCGATCGCGGGAATCGTGCCACCGCCGCGAGGCCGGCCCGTGCGTCCTCGCGGGGGCCCTCCAGCGCCGTACGCGGCCCCGTACACGCCGTCCTGCCGGGTAGCCCCCTCCAGCGCCGTACGCGTGCGCGTACGGCCCGTACGTGCGTGCCAGACTCGCCCCCATGCCGCCGCCCTTCGTGACCGTCGCCGCCTACGCCCCGCACGGTGTCGGCATGCTCGGTGCCGGCATCGTCTCCGAGGTGTTCGACGCGCGCGGCGGTGACCTGCCCCGCTTCGACTTCGCGCTCTGCACCGACCGGCCGGGGACCGTCCGCACCGACGTGGGGCTGCCGCTGGTCGTCGAGCACGGCCTGGACCGCCTGACGACGGCCGACCTGGTGATCGCCCTGCCCTGGGCGGAGTTCCGCACGCCCCCGGCCCCCGCCGTGCTCGACGCGCTGAACGCCGCGCACGCGCGCGGGGCCCTCGTCGCCGCCCACTGCGTCGGCGCCTTCGCGCTCGCCTCGGCCGGGCTGCTCGACGGGCGGCGGGCCACCACGCACTGGCGGTTCGCCGGGCTCCTCGCCGCGCGCCACCCGGACGTCACCGTCGAACCCGACGCGCTCTACGTCGACCAGGGTCCGATCGTCACGGGCGCGGGCGCCGCCGCCGGCTTCGACCTGTGCCTGCACCTGCTGCGCCGGGAGTACGGGGCCACCACCGCCAACGCCATCGCCCGGGACCTGGTGCTCCCCTCCCACCGGGACGGCGGCCAGGCCCAGTACCTGGTCACGCCCGTCCCCGAGGACAGCCGGGACGAGCGGCTCACCGACGTCCTCGCCTGGGCCCGGGAGAACCTCCACGAACCGCTGCCCGTCGCCGAGTTGGCCCGCCGGGCCCTGATGAGCCGGCGCTCCTTCGCCCGAAGGTTCGCCGCCTCGACCGGCACCACCCCGCACGCGTGGCTGCTCTCGCTGCGCCTCGGCCGCGCCGAGGAACTCCTGGAGACCACGGACCTCCCCGTCGAGGAGGTCGCCCGCGCGGTCGGCTTCGGCAGCGCGGCGGTGCTGCGCGCGCAGTTCGTACGCCGCCGGGGGGTCCCGCCCCGCTCCTACCGGCGTTCCTTCACCCGCACGCCCCCTGCCTGACCCGGGGCGCCCCCGGGGGGCTCCCCCGGCCCGTGCCGGGCGCCGGGGTCTGCGCGATCATGCCGTCATGAAGCTGCGCTGCGCCGTACTCGACGACTACCAGGGCGTCGCCCTGGCCTCCGCCGACTGGAGTCCGCTCGCCGACCGCGTCGACGTGCGCGTCCTGCGGGAGCACCTCACCGACAGGGACGCGCTCGTCGCCGCCGTCGAGGACTGCGAGATCCTCGTCGTGATGCGGGAACGGACCCCCGTCGACGCCCCGCTCCTGGCCCGGCTCCCACGGCTCCGGCTCCTGATCACCTCCGGCATGCGCAACGCCTCCGTCGACGTCGCCGCCGCACGCGCGCGCGGGATCACCGTCTGCGGCACGGCCAGCAGCTCCGAGCCGCCCACCGAACTCACCTGGGCGCTCCTCCTCGGCCTCGCCCGGCACGTCCCGGCCGAGGCGCGGGCGCTGCGGGAGGGCGGCCCCTGGCAGTCCACCGTCGGCGCCGACCTGGCAGGCCGGACCCTCGGGCTCGTCGGCCTCGGCAAGATCGGCGGCCGGGTGGCGGCGATCGGCCGCGCCTTCGGCATGGACGTGCGCGCGTGGAGCCCGAACCTGACGGAGGAGCGGGCGGCCGAGCACGGCGCGCGGCTCGCGAAGGACAAGCGGGAACTGCTCGCGGACAGCGACTTCGTGTCGCTGCACATGGTGCTCTCCGACCGTACCCGTGGCCTGATCGGGGAGCCCGAGCTACGGGCGATGCGCCCGCACGCGTACCTCGTCAACACCTCACGGGCGGGCCTCGTCGACGGCGGCGCGCTGCTGCGGGCGCTGCGCGAGGGGTGGATCGCGGGGGCGGGCCTCGACGTCTTCGAGACCGAGCCGCTGCCCCTGGACGACCCCCTGCGGTCGCTGCCCAACGTGCTCGCGCTGCCACACCTCGGCTATGTGACGGAGGGGAACTACGGGCGCTACTTCGGGCAGGCCGTCGAGGACATCGAGGCCTTCCTGAAGGGCACGCCCGTACGGGAGCTGACCTGACCGGTCCGCCTCGACGGCACGCCCGTACGGGCGCCGGCCCCGGCCCGTCCGCCTCGACGCACCTCGTACGGGAGCCGCCCCGCCCCGTCCGGCTCGACGGCACCCCCGTGCGGGACCCGCCCCGACCCGTCCGGCTCGACAGCACCCCCGTACGGGAGCCGACCCGGCCCGTCCGTGCCCCCGCGCCCGCTACCCCAGGCTCGTACGGGCCAGCTCCACGAACTCCTCGTCCGTGAGGCCCAGTCCGCGTGCCTCCTCCGCCGCCTCGCGCAGCCGGGAGACCAGGCGGGCGCGGTCCGGGGCGGTGGCGCCGGGGACGATGACGGCTCCCCGGCCCCGGCGGAGTTCGATCAGGCCCTCCTCGCGGAGCCGCTGGTAGCCGCGGAGGACGGTGTGGACGTTGACGCCGAGGGAGTCGGCGAGTTCCCTGGCGGCCGGGAGGCGCTCGCCGGGCGCGGCGGAGCCGTCGGCGAGGGCGCCCCGGACACAGGCGGCGATCTGGTCGCCTAGGGGCGCGGCGGAGGCCGGGTCGACACGGAAGAGCACGGTCAGACCCTCCCACGCCGGTCGGTGAGCGTGTTGAGGAGGGCGGCGGCGGTGCCCGCGTCGGGCACGGTGACCGCGAACTCGCGCCCGCCGGCCCGCCGTACGACGAGGGCCTCGCCGGTGTGGAGCACCACGCCGGTCCGGTGGGACCTGACCCGGTAGCCCCAGCCGCCGAAGTCGCCGAGCACGGCGGCGGTGTCCAGCTTCCTGACGCTCGCGCCCACGACGTCGTCGAGCGGGACCCTGACCCGGGGCCGGGGGACGAGCGAGGGCCGGACGGTGACGCCGCGCCGGTCGACGGTGACGCGGACCCGGGCGAGGGTGAGGCCCGGCACGCCGACGAGCAGGCCGAGGAGCGCGAGCAGGGCGGCGGGCCAGGGGGCGAGGAGCAGGCCGGCCGGGACGGCGGCGAGGGCGAGCACCGCGAGAACGGTCAGCGGCGTCGAGCCGGTGGCGCGGGACCATCCCGCCACCTCGCTCGCGCCGAGGGCGAGCCGGGGGCCGTCGGCCGTGCCGGGGCCCTCGGCGGGCTCGTCGGCGGGGACGAGCGAGGTCAGCGCCCAACCGGCGAGGGCGCACACCGCGGCGGCGGCCGCGCCCGGCAGGAAGTCGGTGAGGGGGGAGACGGCCTGGGCGGGGTCGGTGACGTCGAGGTTGTTCCGTACGACGACGACGAGCATGGCTCCGGTGAGCCCGGCCGTCGCCCACGCGCCCCAGAGGACGGTCCGGCGGACGAGGACCGTCCAGCCGGTGCCGAGGCCGAGGAGCAGGCCGAGGCCGATGACGGCGAAGGCGGTGCGGCCGGTGAAGCCGTCGGCGCGGCCGCCGTCCTCGGCGGTGAAGTGGGTGGCGAGGGTGTCGGGGAGCCGGTCGTGCCAGAGGGCGAGGAGCAGCAGGCAGGCGGCGAGGGTGAGGGCGAAGGGCAGTGCGGCGAGTGCGCGCAGCCGAGGCGTGGCACGGTGCATGGAAACCTCCCGTTGTTCGCACCAGGATAGAACAAGTTGTTCGTACTTCGCTAGAACAACTCGGCTTTATACCCTGATGCGAACCCGGAGGCGCCTGGGCGCGGATCGCACGCCGACCGCGCGCCGACCGCATGCCGATCGCGCGCCGCCGCCGTCAGCCGCGGCCTTCGTCCAGGACCGCGCGCAGTGCCTCCGCGAACTCCGTGGGGGCACCCTGCTGGCCGAACTCGCCACCCAGGAAGCCGCCGTGGTGGCTCGGGAAGACGGCGAGCGGGGTGCCGAGCCCCTCGGCGACGGCGGCCGCCGCGCGGGCGGCGAGCTCCCCCTCGGACTCCTTGCCCGCCGCGACGACGATCCGCGTCGGAGCGGCGCGCAGGGCGGCGAGGTCGGGGCGGTACGAGGTGCAGCCGCGGATGTTCTGCCCGAGCAGCGGGTCGTCACGGGAGCCGTCGTCCTCGGTCGGCAGGCCGAACGCGGCCGGGGAGGGGGCGGGCTCCTCGGCCCAGTTCGCCGGGAACGGCCCCTTCCGGCCCGTCAGGGCGAGGAACTTGGCCATCGCGGGCCCCCAGCCCTCCCGCAGATAGGTCGCGTGGACGTCCGCGCAGGCCCCGAGCACCGCCTCCCGGTCCGGGACGAGCTGCGCGGTCGGCGGCTCGTGCGCGACGAGGGTGTGGACGAGTTCCCCGCGCCGGGCGACCAGGGCGAGGGCGTTGACGGCGCCGCCGCTGCTCGCGAAGACGTCCACGGGGCCGGAGCCGAGCGCCTCGATCAGCAGGGCCAGGTCGTCGGCGTGCTCGTCGGGGAGGGTCTCCGCCGCGCCGTCGGTGCGCTCGCTGCGGCCCACCCCGCGCGGGTCGTACGTGACGACGGTCCGGTCGGCGAAGTGGGAGGCGAGCGTGGTGAAGCCGGTCGCGTCCATGGGGGAGCCGATGAGCAGCAGGGGACGGTCGTCGGTGCCGGTGCCGGGGCGCACGTCGTAGCGCAGGGTCGCTCCGGCGGCGTCCAGGGTCCGGGTGTCGGTCTCGGCCATGGCTCTCTCCTCGGTGGTGGGACGGTCATGAGGTAGACCGCCACCCTCACCGGAACTCATCGGTCGCGCGGCCGACGAGGGGAACCGCCTTCTACTCGGCGCCGCAGTCGTGCTCGCCGGCGTCCACCACGACCCGGTCGAGCAGGCCGCGCAGCACCGTCTGCTCCGCCGCCGTCAGGTCGCCGAAGAGCTCGCGCTCGGCCGCGCTCACCGCCGCGTCGATCCGTTCGAGGGCCGCCGTGCCGGCCTCCGTGATCTCCACGATGTGGCGGCGCCGGTCGGCCGGGTCGCGGCGCCGCTCGGCGAGTCCCGCCGTCTCCAACTCGTTCAGGATCGAAACCAGTTGACTGGGGTCGACCTCCATCGCGGCGGCCAGGTCCCGCTGCCCCATGGCACCGGGCGCGAGCTGCATCAGCGTCATCGCGTTCCTCGGGTGGAGCCCCTCGACGCCCAGGGCGGCGCGGATGCGCGCGCCGGTGAGCTCCCCCCGGAAGGAGAGGAGGAAGCCGAGGCGGTCGGTCGGGAGAGCTGCCATGGCACCCACCGTAACAGCGGCCCTATTGTGGAGCCAGGCCAATCGTTGATACAGTTCAACGATTATTGGGACTGAATCATTGGAGCACACCCATGTTCATCGGCTACGCCGTCGTCGCCGCGCTTCTCGCCTTCGCGCTCTCCGCCTCCGCCTTCCTGACCTTCACCCGCAATCCGCAGATCGTCGGCAGCATGACCAAGCTGGACGTACCGGACTCCTGGCTGCCACGACTGGCGACCCTGAAGGCGGCGGGCGCGATCGGCCTGCTCGCGGGACTCGCCGTACCCCCGCTGGGCGGAGCGGCGGCGATCGGCGTGGCCCTCTACTTCGTCGGGGCCCTGGTCACGCACCTGCGGGCGAAGGACTACGAGCTGGCGCCGGTCGTGATCCTGACCCTGCTCGCGGTGGCCGCCCTGGCGCTGCGCATAGCCTCCGCGTGAGCAGGAAGGCCCCACCTCCGAGGGCCCCGACGCCGGCCGGACACCAAACGAGACGGAGCGTCTTGCCAGGCGCCACATCATCCCGTACTGTCGTCGCAACGAGACGGAGCGTCTCGTTTGTGACGCCAGAGGAGGCCTGCCCGTGTTCCGTGTCCAACTCGCCGACGTCGGCAAGCGCTACGACGCCCCCGCCCTTCCCGGCCGCCACGGCGTCCACCACCGCACCGTCCTCGACCGGGCCTCCCTCACCGTCCGCCCCGGCGAACGCCTCGGCGTCGTCGGCGACAACGGCTCCGGGAAGTCCACCCTCCTCCGGCTCCTCGCCGGCCTGGAGACCCCCGACAACGGCACCGTGACCGTCGAAGCCCCCGGCGGCCTCGGCCACCTCGCCCAGACACTGGACCTCCCCCCGACCGCCACCGTCGGGGACGCCGTCGACCACGCCCTCGCGGACGTACGGGAACGGGAGCGGGCGATCCGCGCCGCCGAGGACGCCCTCGCCGTGACCGGCGACCTCACCGGATACGCGGAACTGCTCGCCGCCCACGAGGCCCGGGGCGGCGACGGCGCCGACCGGCGGGTCGAGACCACCCTCCGGCGGCTCGGGGAACCCGGACCGCTCGACCGCGCCCGTACCCTCGGCAGCCTCTCCGGCGGGCAGCGCTCCCGGCTCGCCCTGGCCGCCGTGCTCGCCGCCGAACCCGAACTGCTGCTGCTCGACGAGCCGACCAACGACCTCGACGACGAGGCCGTGACCTGGCTGGAGGAGCGGCTCCTCGCCCACCGGGGCACGGTCGTCGCCGTCTCCCACGACCGGGCCTTCCTCGACCGGGTCACCACCGCCGTCCTGGAGGTCGACGATGACCGCCACACCCTGCGCCGCTACGGCAACGGCTACACCGGGTACCTCGCCGGCCGCGCCGCCGAACGGGCCCGCAGGCAGCGGGAGTACGAGGAGTGGAAGGAGGAACTCGCCCGCTACCGGACCCTCGCGGACACGAACATCGACCGCTTCTCCGCCATCCCCCGCAAGGCCCCGGCGGCGTTCAGCGGGGCCGGCGCCTTCCGGGCCCGGTCACGGGCGCACGGCGCCATGAGCCGCATCCGGGCCGCCCGCGAGAAGCACGCCCGGCTCACCGCCGACCCCGTGCCCGCGCCCCCGAAGCCCCTCCGCTTCCGGGCGGACCTCACGGGCGAGGGCGTGCCCGTCGACGTCGCCGGCCTCCGGGTCGACGGCCGGCTCCGGCTCGACGCCCTCCACCTCGACGCGGGCGAACGGCTCCTGGTCACCGGGCCGAACGGCGCCGGGAAGACCACGCTCCTGAAGGTCCTCGCGGGTGAACTCGCGCCGGACGCCGGCACGGTGAGCGTCCCGGGCCGGGTCGGACTGCTGCGTCAGGAGACGGCCCCGCCCACCGACCCCCGTCCGGTGGGCGAGGCCTTCGGAGCGGACCGCGCGGACGAACTGCTCGCCCTCGGTCTCTTCTCCGCCGGGGACCTGACCACCCCGGTCCGGTACCTGTCGACAGGACAGCGCCGGAAACTGGAACTGGCACGGCTCGTCACCGAACCCGCCGATCTGCTCCTTCTCGACGAGCCGACCAACCATCTGGCCCCGGCGCTCGTGGAGGAGATCGAGGCCGCGCTCGCGCTGTACCGGGGCACGCTGGTCGTGGTCAGCCACGACCGGCGGCTCAGGCGGGGATTCCGGGGCCGCCGTCTCGAACTGGCCCCGGAGTCCCTGGTCATGAGCTGAGACGCACGACCTACTCGTCGTCGCCTTCGAGGTCGCCCTCGGTCTCCAGGAACACCTGGCGCAGCGCGGCCAGCGTCTCCGGGTCCGGCTTCTCCCACATGCCGCGCGACTCGGCCTCAAGGAGCCGCTCCGCGATGCCGTGCAGCGCCCACGGGTTGGCCTCCTTCAGGAAGGCCTGGTTCTCCGGGTCGAGGACGTACTCCTGCGTCAGCTTGTCGTACATCCAGTCGGCGACCACACCCGTCGTCGCGTCGTACCCGAAGAGGTAGTCGACCGTCGCCGCCAGCTCGAACGCGCCCTTGTAGCCGTGGCGGCGCATCGCCTCGATCCAGCGCGGGTTGACCACGCGCGCGCGGAAGACCCGGGAGGTCTCCTCGACGAGCGTCCGGGTGCGGACGGTCTCCGGCCGCGTCGAGTCACCGATGTACGCCTCGGGCGCCGTGCCCTTCAGCGCGCGGACGGTCGCCACCATGCCGCCGTGGTACTGGAAGTAGTCGTCCGAGTCCGCGATGTCGTGCTCACGGGTGTCCGTGTTCTTCGCGGCGACCGCGATCCGCTTGTACGCCGTCTCCATCTCGGCCCGCGCCGGCCGCCCTTCGAGCCCGCGCCCGTACGCGTACCCGCCCCACACCGTGTACACCTCGGCGAGGTCCGCGTCCGTGCGCCAGTCGCGCGAGTCGATCAGCTGCAGGATGCCCGCGCCGTACGTGCCGGGCCGGGAGCCGAAGATGCGGGTGGTCGCGCGCCGCTCGTCGCCGTGCTCGGCGAGATCGGCCTGCGCGTGCGCCCGTACGTAGTTCTCCGACGCGGGCTCGTCCAGGCCGGCCACCAGGCGGACGGCGTCGTCGAGGAGCCCGATGACGTGCGGGAACGCGTCCCGGAAGAAGCCCGAGATGCGCAGCGTGACATCGACGCGCGGACGGCCGAGCTCCGCGAGCGGGATCGGCTCCAGGCCGTTCACCCGGCGCGAGGCCTCGTCCCACAGCGGGCGGACGCCGAGCAGCGCCAGCGCCTCGGCCACGTCGTCGCCCGCCGTGCGCATCGCGCTCGTCCCCCACAGGGAGAGGCCCACGGACGTCGGCCAGTCGCCGTTGTCGGTGCGGTAGCGCTCCAGGAGGGAGTCCGCGAGCGCCTGCCCGGTCTCCCAGGCCAGCCGCGACGGCACGGCCTTCGGGTCGACCGAGTAGAAGTTCCGGCCCGTCGGCAGGACGTTGACCAGGCCCCGCAGCGGCGAACCGGACGGGCCCGCCGGGACGAAGCCGCCGTTGAGGGCGTGCACGGCGTGGCCGAGTTCGTCGGTGGTGGCGGCCAGGCGCGGCACGACCTGCTCGCAGGCGAAGCGGAGCACGGCGTGCACCTCGGAGCCGTACGCGGCGGCGACCGCCGGGACCGCGTCGACGTCCCAGTCCGCCGCCTCCATCGCCTCGACCAGCTCACGGGCCTTGGCCTCCGCCTCGTCGGCGGTGGTGCGGGTCGCGGCCGACTCGTCGAGACCCAGGGCCTCGCGCAGGCCCGGCAGCGCCTGCGTACCGCCCCAGATCTGGCGGGCGCGCAGGATGGAGAGGACCAGGTTGACGCGGGCCTCGCCCTCCGGGGCGCCGCCGAGGACGTGCAGACCGTCGCGGATCTGGGCGTCCTTGACCTCGCACAGCCAGCCGTCGACGTGCAGCAGGAAGTCGTCGAAGCCGTCGTCCTCCGGGCGCTCCTGGAGACCGAGGTCGTGGTCGAGCTTCGCGGCCTGGATCAGCGTCCAGATCTGGGCGCGGATCGCGGGCAGCTTCGCCGGGTCCATGGAGGAGATCTGCGCGTACTCGTCGAGCAGCTGCTCCAGGCGCGCGATGTCGCCGTACGAGTCGGCGCGGGCCATCGGCGGCACCAGGTGGTCGACGAGGGTCGCGTGGACGCGCCGCTTGGCCTGGGTGCCCTCGCCCGGGTCGTTGACGAGGAACGGGTAGATCAGCGGGATGTCGCCGAGGGCCGCGTCGGGGCCGCAGGCGGCGGACAGGCCGGCGTTCTTGCCGGGCAGCCACTCCAGGTTGCCGTGCTTGCCCAGGTGGACCATGGCGTCGGCGCCGAAGCCGCCGTCCTCGGCGCGGGCGGCGATCCAGCGGTAGGCGGCCAGGTAGTGGTGGGACGGCGGGAGATCGGGGTCGTGGTAGATCGCGATCGGGTTCTCGCCGAAGCCGCGCGGCGGCTGGATGAGGATCAGCAGGTTCCCGCGCCGCAGGGCGGCCAGGACGATGTCGCCCTCCGGGTTGCGGGACCGGTCGAGGAACATCTCGCCGGGCGCCGGGCCCCAGTGCTCCTCGACGTGGGTCCGCAGCTCCTCGGGCAGGGTCGCGTACCAGCGCTTGTAGTCGGCGGCCGGGATGCGGACCGGGTTGCGGGCGAGCTGCTCCTCCGTCAGCCAGTCCTGGTCGTGGCCGCCTGCCTCGATGAGCGCGTAGATCAGCTCGTCGCCGTCACCGGAGACCAGGCCGGGAAGCTCCTCGGCGGGCCCGAAGTCGTACCCCTCCGCGATCAGACGGCGCAGGAGCGAGACGGCGGAGGCGGGGGTGTCCAGGCCGACGGCGTTGCCGATGCGGGAGTGCTTCGTCGGGTACGCGGAGAGGACGAGCGCCAGCTTCTTCTCGGCGTTCGGGATGTGCCGGAGCCGGGCGTGCCGGACGGCGATCCCGGCGACGCGGGCGGCCCGCTCGGTGTCCGCGACGTACGCGGGCAGACCGTCCTCGTCGATCTCCTTGAACGAGAACGGGACCGTGATCAGGCGTCCGTCGAACTCGGGCACGGCGACCTGGCTGGCCGCGTCCAGCGGCGAGAGGCCCTCGTCGTTCTCCTCCCACGCGGCCCGCGAACCGGTCAGGCACAGCGCCTGGAGGATCGGCACGTCGAGCGCGGCCAGCGCGCCCGCGTCCCAGGCCTCCTCGTCACCGCCGGCCTGCGCCTCGGCGGGCTTGGTGCCGCCCGCCGCGAGGACGGTGGTGACGATGGCGTCGGCGGTACGGAGGCGGTCGAGCAGCTCCGGCTCGGGGGCGCGCAGGGACGCCACGTACAGCGGGAGGGCCCGGGCGCCGGCGTCCTCGATCGCGTCGCAGAGGGTGCCGACGAAGCCGGTGTTCCCGCTCATGTGGTGGGCGCGGTAGTAGAGCACGGCGACCGTGGGGCCCTCGGTGCTCCTCGGGGTGCGCTCCAGGGGGCCCCAGGTGGGGGCGGCGGCCGGGGCGTCGAAGCCGTGGCCGGTGAGCAGGACCGTGTCCGAGAGGAAGCGGGCCAGCTGCTCCAGGTTCCCGGGGCCGCCGTGCGCGAGGTAGGCGTGGGCCTCGGTGGCGACGCCGACGGGGACGGTGGACGCCTCCATCAGCTGCGCGTCGGGGGCCTGTTCGCCGCTGAGGACGACCACCGGCTTCCCGGCGGCGCGGACCGCGTCCAGGCCCTCGTCCCAGGAGCGCAGGCCGCCGAGGAGCCGGACGACGACGAGGTCGGCGCCGTCCAGGAGGCCGGGCAGGTCGGCGAGGGGGAGACGGGCGGGGTTGGCGAAGCGGTACTCCACCGGGCCGCCGGCCGCGCGGGCGCTGAGCAGGTCGGTGTCGGAGTGCGACAGCAGCAGAAGCATGGCGAGCGCAGGCCTTCCTCGGGGTTGTCCGCGCCCCGGGTGGTCGTATGGATGGCGGGAGTTCCTGACTCACCCGCTCCGTCGTGCGCGGAGCGGGCTCACAGTGGCGGGACCGCGCCGGATTCTCACCGGGCTTCCTCCCCGGGGTCCTGGGACCCCATGCCGATCTGCATCCTAGATCGTGCCGCCCACGGGCCGGGGCGGGCCGCCGAGTCGGCCTGATCACACCCGGTGGGCGCCCGGTTCCCCGTGGGTATGCTCGCCGCCATGCCGCCCACCCGACCCACGACGCCCGAACCGGGCGAAGCTCGCATACGGGACCGTGGCGACGCCTGCCCCGGGGCGCTGCGCCTGCACCCCGCCGAGGACGGCCGCCTGGCCCGACTGCGCCTGCCCGCAGGTCGATTGACGGCCCATCAGGTCGAGGTGCTCGCGCACGCGGCGGAGACCCTGGGCGACGGGCGGATCAGCATCACCTCCCGCGGCAACGCGGAGCTGCGAGGCCTCGCGGACGACTGCGGGGCGCGGCTCGCGGCGCTCCTCACGGACGCGGGCCTGCTGCCCTCCCCCACCCACGAGCGCGTCCGCAACATCGTCGCCTCGCCCACCGCGGGACTCGACGGACTCGGCTCCGCGGACGTGCAGTTGTGGGCGCGCGAGCTGGACGCCGCGCTGTGCGCCGCTCCCCGGGCCGCGGCCCTCTCGGGACGGTTCCTGTTCGTCCTGGACGACGGGCGCGGGGACGTGGCGGCGCTCGGCGGGGATGTGAGCTTGGTCGCAGGGGGCGACGGGTCCGTCCTGCTGCGGCTCGGCCCCCGGGCCTTCCGGCTCGCCGCCGCCGACGCCGTCCGGGCCGCCCTCGCCGCCGCCCTCGCGTTCCTCGACGCCGCCGACGCGGCCGGGAACGGGGCCTGGCGGCCCCAGGAACTGCCCGCCGGCCACGAGCCGGACTGGGCGGGCGCCCTGGCGGCGGCGGGGATCGCCGCCGAGCCCGTCCCCGTACCGCCGCCGCCGACGTCCCGCCCGCCGGCGCCCGGCGTCCTCCGGGACGGCGCCCTGTACGTCCTCGCCCCGCTCGGCCGGCTGACCGCCGCCCAACTCCGGGCCCTGCTGCCGGCCGACGAGGTCCGGCTCACGCCGTGGCGCGGCGCGGTGGTCGTCGGCCCACGGACGCCCCAGGGCCCCGCCCCGGACGTGCGGCCGACCGGCCCGCAGGCCCCCGGCCTGACAGCCACCGGTCCGCAGGCCCACGGCCCCGCCCGAGCCGACCGGCTCCCGGCCCAGGACGCCACCCCCGCCAACCGGCTCCCGGCCCAGGGCGAGACCCCCACCGACCGGCTCGCGGCCCGGAGCGAGACCCCCGCCGACCCGCTCCCGGCCCAGGACGCCACCTCCGCCGGCCCCCTCGCGGCCCAGGGCGAGACCCCCGCCGAGCGACCCCCGGCCCAGGCCCCCACCCCCGCCGACCGGCTCGCCCTCCTGGAGGCGGCCGGGCTCGTCACGCGGGCCGACGCGGCCCTCGCCGGGGTCACCGTCTGCACCGGGCGGCACGGGTGCGCCAAGTCCCTCGCCGACGTGCGGGCGGACGCCCTCGCCGCGCCCGCGGGGCCGCTGCCCGTGCACTTCTCCGGATGCGCGCGCGGCTGCGGGCACCCGTACGGCGACTGGATCGAGGTCCTCGCCACCGGCGACGACACCTACCGGGTGGACGGCGTCCCCACCCCCCGCGCCTCCCTGTCCGCAGCGGTCGCGGCGGCTCGCACCGCGTCGACCCACCCGCCCCACACGAGATGAGCGAGAGCGACACCATGTTCGACTACGAGAAGGACGGGGCGGAGATCTACCGCCGGTCCTTTGCCACGATCCGCGCCGAGGCGGATCTCGCGGGCCTGCCCGCCGACGTCGCCCAGGTGGCGGTCCGGATGATCCACGCCTGCGGCATGACCGACCTCGTGCGGGACATCGCGTACTCCCCCGGCGTGGTCGCGAGCGCCCGCGCCGCCCTCCGGGCCGGCGCGCCCATCCTCTGCGACGCGCAGATGGTCGCCAGCGGCGTCACCCGCAAGCGGCTGCCCGCCGACAACGAGGTGATCTGCACGCTCTCCGACCCGTCCGTGCCGGACCTCGCCGCCGAACTCGGCACCACCCGCTCCGCCGCCGCCCTCGAACTGTGGCGGGACCGCCTCGAAGGCTCCGTCGTCGCCATCGGCAACGCACCCACCGCCCTCTTCCACCTCCTGGAGATGATCGGCAAGGGCGCGGGGAGGCCCGCGGCCGTCCTCGGCATACCGGTCGGCTTCATCGGCGCCGCCGAGTCCAAGGACGCCCTCGCCGCCCAGGACCTCGGCCTCGAACACCTCGTCGTCCGGGGCCGCCGCGGCGGCAGCGCGATGACGGCCGCCGCGATCAACGCGATCGCCCACGAAGCGGAGATCCAGCAGTGAGCGCGACCGGAGAAGCGACCGTGCCCGGAAAGCTGTACGGCGTCGGCCTCGGCCCCGGCGACCCGGACCTGATGACGGTGGCGGCCGTGAAGGCCATCGCCGCCGCGGACGTGATCGCCTACCACTCGGCCCGCCACGGCCGCTCCATCGCCCGCTCGATCGCCGCGGAGCACCTGCGCGAGGACCACATCGAGGAGCGGCTGATGTACCCGCTCACGGTGGAGACCACGGACCACCCCGGCGGCTACCGGGGCGCCCTGAACGACTTCTACGAGGAGGCCTCGGCCCGCCTCGCCGCCCACCTCGACGCGGGGCGCACGGTCGCCGTCCTCGCCGAGGGCGACCCGCTGTTCTACGGCTCGTACCAGCACATGCACAAGCGGCTCGCGGACCGCTACGACACGACCGTCATCCCCGGCGTCACCTCCGTCAGCGCCGCCGCCGCCCGGCTCGGCGAGCCGCTGTGCGAGGCCGAGGAAGTCCTCACGATCATCCCCGGCACCCTGCCGGAGGACGAGCTGACGGCCCGGCTCGCGGGCACCGACTCGGCGGTCGTGATGAAGCTCGGCCGCACCTTCCCCACCGTGCGGCGGGCCCTGGAGCGGGCCGGCCGGCTCGACGACGCCCGGTACGTGGAGCGGGCGTTCATGGCGGGCGAGCGGACCGGCGACCTCGCCGGCGTCGACCCGGACTCCGTCCCCTACTTCTCCGTCGCCGTCCTGCCCTCCCGTATCGACCAGGAGCCCCCCGTACGGGAGCGGGGCGAGGTCGTCGTCGTCGGCACCGGACCGGCCGGAGCGCCCTGGCTCACCCCCGAGTCGCGCGGCGCGCTCGTGAACGCCGACGTCCTCGTCGGCTACACCACCTACCTGGACCGGGTGCCGGTGCTGCGCCCCGGGCAGATCCGGCACGGCTCCGACAACAAGGTGGAGTCCGAGCGGGCCGAGTTCGCCCTCGACCTGGCCCGGCGCGGCCACCGGGTCGCGGTCGTCTCCGGCGGCGACCCGGGCGTCTTCGCGATGGCGACGGCGGTCCTCGAAGTGGCCGCCGAACCGGCGTACGCCGACGTGCCCGTACGGGTCCTCCCCGGGGTGACCGCCGCCAACGCGGCCGCCGCCGCCGCGGGCGCCCCGCTCGGCCACGACTACGCGACGATCTCGCTGTCCGACCGGCTCAAGCCCTGGGACGTCATCGAGACCCGGCTGCGCGCCGCCGCCTCGGCCGACCTGGTCCTCGCCCTCTACAACCCGGGGTCGAAGTCCCGCACCCACCAGGTGGCCGCCGCCCGCGACCTCCTGCTCGAACTCCGCTCCCCCGAGACCCCGGTGGTCGTCGCCCGCGACGTCGGCGGCCCCGAGCAGTCGGTCCGGGTGGTCACCCTGAAGACCCTGGAGCCGTCCGAGGTCGACATGCGGACCCTCCTCCTCATCGGCTCCTCGCAGACCCGTGCGGTGGAACGCCCCGACGGCCGGACGATCACCTGGACACCGCGCCGGTACGGGTGACCGTGGCCGTCCCCGGCTCACGGCCCGCGGTCAGCTCCGGGTGAAGGTGCCCAGACCCTCCTGGTCCAGGTACTCGACGCGGACGGTCTTCCCGTCCGGGGAGAACGTGACGCCGGTGAGGCCGACGGCGTTCTCGCCGCGGGTCGGGAAGCTGAACGTGTCGCCGTCGTAGTGGGTGAGCCGGTACGTCTGGGGCTCCGGCCCCAGACGGAGGACCAGACCGCCGCCCTCCTCGGCCACCGTCAGCCTGCCGAAGTAGTCGTTGGTGTACGTGCCGGTGTAGGCGTCGGCGGCCTTGGCGGGGGTGGCGTCGGCGGGCGGCTTCGCGTAGTCGGTCTCGGATCGGGCGGCGTCCTCCTGCTGCTGGTAGATGCCGTCGACGAGCGGCACCCAGTCGCGGCTCGGCCTGCCGTCCTGCGCGGTGTCGAAGAAGTCGAGGGCGACGGCGTCCGCGACGCCGACGGGCGCGCCGTTGGTGAGGACGACGATCCCGAGCTGTTCGCCCGGCAGCATCGTGACGTTGGTGTGCGCGCCGAGCGCGAACGCCCCGGTGTGCGAGAGCCGCAGCCGGCCCTCGTCGTCGTACGACACGTTCCAGCCGAGGCCGTAGAAGCCGGTCCGGCCCGCCGGCGCGTGCGGGGGCGAGGCGACGCTCTCGGGGTGGTGGGTGAGGTCCAGCGCCTCGGCGTCGACGATCTTCTTCCCGTCCAGCGTGCCGTTCCCGAGCTGGAGCCGCAGCCAGGTCGCCATGTCACGGGCCGAGGAGCTGACGCCGCCCGCCGGAGCCTGGGCGTCCGGGTCGCGTACGGACGCCTTCCAGGTCCCGTCGGCCTCCTTCACGTGGCCGACGGCCCGGTCGGCGTTCGAGGCGAAGTCCTGGAAGCGGGAACTGGTGTCGTTCATGCCGGCGGGCTTGTAGAGGACGTCCTCGGAGAGCTTCGTCCACGGCACGCCCTTCTCCGCCGCGACGGCCTCGGCCGCCGCCGTCAGACCGAAGTTGGTGTACGCGTAGCTCGCGCGGAACGGTGCCAGGGGCTCGTACCGCAGGTGGGACAGGATGTACTCCTGGTCGTAGCCGATGTCCTCCAGGAGGTCGCCCGCGTGGTCGGGCAGGCCGCTGCGGTGCGAGAACAGGTCGGCGACCGTCACATGGGAGGTCACCCACGGGTCCTTCAGGCGGAACCCGGGCAGCTCGGGGGCGACCGGCCGCTGCCAGCCCTCGACGCCGACGGCCCCCGCGACGACGGTGGAGGCGATCGGCTTCGACACGGACGCCAGCTGGAAGACGGTGTCGGCGTCGACACGGGCGTCCTTGCCGACCTCACGGACCCCGTACCCCTTGAGGTGGACGACCTTGTCCTGGTACACGACGGCGACGGACACCCCGGGGAGCCCGGTGCGTTTCATCATCGCCGCGACATCGGCGTCGATCCGGCCGACGGCCCGGTCCACGTCCGCCCGGTCGAGCACGGGCGGCGGCTGCGCCGGGGGCGGTTCGGGCGTCGGGGAGGGGGAGGGGCTCGGAGCGGCACCGATGAGCGCCACCAGCCCCGCCGTGGCAAGCCACCGGACGGTTCCCATCACTCCATTGAACGCCGGGTGGAATCGGCTGTCGCGCCGGGAGCGGGACCCCGGTACGTACGCACCGCCGGCACGGACGGTGTGCTCCTGGAGTGGGACGCCAGCACGGAGCCCGACCTCGAACGGTACGACCTGTACAAGGGCGAGTTTCCGGGCGGATGAGGAGGAGCCGGGCGGCGGCGTGTGGGTCTTCCGCCACGTCGACTACATCCCGGCGGCGGCCACCTCGCACCTCCTCGCGTCCCCGCAGGACGGCGACCGGTACCGCTTCGCCGTCGCCGCCGTCGACAAGTGGGGCAACACGCTCGCCAGGGACATCAACGACGTGTCCTGGGTCGAGGTCGAGGAACTCCCCGCCGGCTGACCCTCACCGCTCCCGCACCCACGCCGCCGCCTCCTCCGGTCCCGTCGCCACCGGTACGCCCTCCGGGACCGGGGGGCGGCGGACCACGACGACCGGGAGGCCGGCCTCGCGGGCCGCGCGGAGTTTGGGGGCGGTCGCCGCGCCGCCGCTGTCCTTCGTCACCAGGACGTCGATCCGGTGGCGGCGCAGCAGCTCCCGCTCCCCGTCGAGGGCGAACGGCCCCCGGTCGAGCAGGATCTCGACGCGGGCCGGCATCGGGGCCTCCGGGGCGTCGACCGAGCGGACCAGGAACCATTCGGGGCGGTCCGCGAAGGCCGCAAGGCCCATGCGGCCGGTCGTCAGGAACACCCGGTCGCCGAGACCGGTCAGGGCGCGGGCCGCTTCCTCCAGGGAGGGCACCTCGCGCCAGTCGTCGCCCTCCACCGGGACCCAGCCGGGGCGGCGCAGCGCGAGCAGGGGAACATGGGCGGTGGCGGCCGCCCGGGCCGCGTTGAAGCTGATCCGCTCGGCGAAGGGATGCGTGGCGTCGATGACCGCGTCCACCGCGTGCCCGCCGATCCACTCCACGAGCCCGTCGACCCCGCCGAACCCCCCGATCCGCACCTCGCCGGCCGGCAGCCGGGGCGCGGCCACCCGCCCGGCGAGCGAGCTGGTCACCCTCACGTCGGTGTGCAGCAGGTCCGCGAGGGCGCGGGCCTCGGCGGTCCCCCCGAGAATGAGTATGTGCACAGGAGCCTCTTCGTGACTTCAGGCGGCGGGCGTGAGGCCCAACTCAAGCACACCGGCCTCCGACCGGGCTGGACGACGGGCGCCTGCGCGACGGCGGCGACGACGGCCGCGTACACGGCGCTCCTGACCGGCGACTTCCCGGACCCGGTGACGATCACGCTGCCCAAGGGCCAGACGCCGTCGTTCGCGCTGACGGCGGAGTCCCTCCGGCCGGGCTCGGCCATGGCGGCCGTGGTCAAGGACGCGGGCGACGACCCGGACGTCACGCACGGCGCGGTGATCCGGGCGACGGTACGGCTGCTTCCGCCGGGCTCGGGCGTCGTGTTCCGGGCGGGCGAGGGCGTCGGTACGGTCACCCTGCCCGGCCTGCCGCTGGAGGTGGGCGAGCCGGCGATCAACCCGGTGCCCCGGCAGCTGATGCGGGAGCACGTCGCGGAGGTCGCGGCCCGGCACGGCGGCGGCGGGGACGTCGAGATCACCGTGTCCGTCGACAACGGCGCCGAGATCGCCCGCTCCACCTGGAACCCCCGCATCGGCATCCTCGGCGGCCTGTCGATCCTCGGCACGACGGGCGTCGTGGTCCCGTACTCGTGCTCGGCGTGGATCGACTCCATCCGCCGGGGCGTGGACGTGGCCCGCGCGGGCGGGCTCACCCACGTGGCGGGCTGTACGGGCTCCACCTCCGAGCGCACGGTCGCCGGGCTCTACGAGCTGCCGGAGATCGCCCTCCTCGACATGGGCGACTTCGCGGGCGCGGTCCTCAAGTACATCCGCCGCCATCCGGTCGACCGCCTCACGATCTGCGGCGGCTTCGCGAAGCTGTCCAAGCTGGCGGCCGGCCATCTCGACCTCCACTCGGCCCGCTCCCAGGTCGACCGGGCCTTCCTCGCGGACCTGGCCCGCACGGGGGGCGCCTCGGAGGCGCTGGCGGCGGAGATCACCGAGGCGAACACGGGCCTGGCCGCCCTGCGTCTCTGCGAGGCCGCCGGCGTCCCCCTCGGCGACCTGGTCGCCGCCCGCGCCCGCGACGAGTCCCTGGCGGTCCTGCGCGGCGCCCCGGTCGCGGTCGACGTCGTCTGCATCGACCGGGCGGGGACGGTGGTGGGCCGGTCGTCGGTGGCGGGCCCGGATGCGTCCCGTGGCGGGCGACCCTAGGCTGTCGAGGGCACACCCCCCGAGCGAGAGGGAGTCCGATGGCGAAGCGCGGCAACAAGAAGCGGGCCCGCAAGAAGAAGAAGGCGAACCACGGCAAGCGGCCGAACGCCTAGACCGTGACACGCGGCGGGGCTCCGGGATCGGACTCCCGGGGCCCCGCCGCGTTCGGCTCACGGCGCCGTGCGACCCGGGCCGCACGGCGCACGGCCGACGCCACGGCGCGCGCGATGCACGACATGTGGCCCGCGGCTGGCGGCTGGCGGGCCCACGTCCGCACGGCGCACAGCCGACGCCTTACCGCGCGCGATGCACGACATGTGGCCCGCGGCTCGCGGCTCCCGGGCCCACGTCCGCACGGCGCACGGCCGACGCCTCGGCGCGCGCCGTGCACGGCTCGCGACTCGCGCCTTGCCGGCCCACGGCCGCACGGCACACAGCCCGCAGCCGTCGGCCCGCAGCCACAGCCCCGCAGGTCAGCAGCTGTGCCGGTCCCTCGCCGGGTCGTACAGGTGGCTGTCGCGGAATTCCGAGGCCGCCAGGGTGCGGCCGACGAGGATGACGGCCGTCTTCGTGATGCCGGCCGCCTTCGTCTGGGCGGCGATGTCGTCGAGGGTGCCCCGCAGGACGAGTTCGTCGGGGCGGCTGGCCATCGCGACGACGGCGGCCGGGCAGTCGGCGCCGTAGTGCGGGACGAGTTCGGCGACGACCCGGTCGACGTAGCGGGCGGCCAGGTGGAGGACGAGCAGGGCGCCGCTGCGGCCGAGGGTGGCCAGGTCCTCCCCCTCGGGCATGGGCGTGGCCTGCTGCGCGATCCGGGTGAGGATGACGGTCTGGCCGACCGTGGGGACGGTCAGCTCCCGCTTCAGCGCGGCCGCGGCCGCGGCGAACGCCGGGACGCCCGGCACGACCTCGTACGGGATGCCCAGCGCGTCGAGACGCCGCATCTGCTCCGCCATCGCGCTGAAGACGGACGGGTCGCCGGAGTGGAGGCGGGCCACGTCCTGGCCCGCCTCGTGGGCGGCGGCGATCTCGGTGACGATCCGGTCCAGGTCGAGGTCGGCCGTGTCGACCAGGCGCGTGTCGGGGCCGCACTCGGCGAGCAGTTCGGTGGGGACGAGCGAACCGGCGTACAGGCAGACCCCGCAGGCCGCGAGGGTCCGCGCGCCGCGCAGGGTGATCAGGTCGGCCGCGCCCGGGCCCGCGCCGATGAAGTAGACGGTCATGCTCGTTCTCCTGGTTTGGTGACGGACCACTGCGTGACCGGCATCGCCTGGCGCCAGCCGGTGAAGCCGCCGACGGGGACGGCGGAGGCGACGGCGAGCCGGATCAGCTCGCCGCCGTGGCGGCGGTAGCGGTCGGCGAGCAGCGCTTCGGACTCCAGCGTCACGGTGTTGGCGACGAGCCGGCCGCCGGCGGGCAGCGCGTCCCAGCAGGCGTCGAGGAGGCCGGGGGCGGTGAGGCCGCCGCCGATGAAGACCGCGTCGGGCGTGGGCAGGCCGGTGAGGGCGGCGGGGGCCGGGCCGGTGACGACGCGCAGGCCGGGGACGCCGAGGGCGTCGGCGTTGCGCCCGATGCGCGCCGCACGCTCGGGGGACTTCTCGACGGTGATCGCCCGGCAGGAGCGGTGGGTCCGCATCCATTCGACGCCGATGGAGCCGGAGCCGCCGCCGATGTCCCAGAGGAGTTCGCCGGGGGCGGGGGCGAGTGCGGCGAGCGTGGCGGCGCGTACGTACCGCTTGGTGAGCTGTCCGTCGTGCTCGTACGCCTCGTCGGGCAGTCCGGGCACGGCGCCGAGCCGGAGGGTGCCCGGGTCGCGTACGCAGTCGAGCGCGAGGACGTGGAGGGCGTCGGTCCGCTCGTGGGGCCAGTCGGCGGCGGTCGCGTCGAGGAGCCGCTCGTGCTCTCCGCCGAGCTGTTCCAGGACGCGGATCCGGGTGCCGCCCCAGCCGGTGTCGCGGAGGAGCGCCGCGACCTGGGCGGGCGTGCCGGGGCCTTCCCCGAGGACGAGGAGCCGGCGTCCGGGGTGGAGGGCGGCGGAGAGGGCGGCGAGGGGCCGGGCGACGAGGGAGAGGGTCTCGGTGCTCTCCAGGGGCCAGCCGAGGCGGGCGCAGGCGTACGAGACGGAGGAGGGGTGGGGGTGGACGCGGAGGCGGTCGGCGCCGACGGTCTCGGCGAGGGTGCGGCCGATGCCGTAGAAGGACGGGTCGCCGCTGGCGAGGACGGCGATCGTCCGGCCCTGGTGGGCGGCGAGCAGGCCGGGGACGGCGGGCCGGAGCGGGGAGGGCCAGGTGATGCGCTCGCCGGGGCAGGCCTCGCCGGGGAGCAGGTCGAGCTGGCGGGGGGCGCCGATCAGGACCTCGGCGGCGCCGAGGACCCGGCGGGAGGTCTCGGGGAGTCCGTCCCAGCCGTCCGCGCCGATTCCGACGACCGCTATCGCACCGTTCACGTCGGGGACTCTACGTGAGGCCTGGTGGGGGCTCGGAACAGAGGAGGGGGTCTCGGAATAGAGGAGGGGGTCGCACCGTTGGACGAGATGGTTTAAGGTTCAACCAACACCAGCGAGACGCAGGAACGCGAGAGGTGAGCACGATGCAGTTCGGGATCTTCACCGTCGGTGACGTGACGACCGACCCCACCACCGGCCGCACCCCCACCGAGCACGAGCGGATCAAGAACACCGTCGCCATCGCGCTCAAGGCCGAGGAGGTCGGGCTCGACGTCTTCGCGACCGGCGAACACCACAACCCGCCGTTCGTGCCGTCCTCCCCCACCACCCTCCTCGGGCACATCGCCGCCCGCACGGAGAACCTGATCCTGTCCACGTCCACGACCCTCATCACCACCAACGACCCGGTGAAGATCGCCGAGGACTACGCGACGCTCCAGCACCTCGCCGACGGCCGCGTGGACCTGATGATGGGCCGCGGCAACACCGGCCCGGTCTACCCGTGGTTCGGACAGGACATCCGCCAGGGCATCCCGCTCGCCATCGAGCACTACGCGCTCCTCCACAGGCTGTGGAGGGAGGACGTGGTCGACTGGGAGGGCAAGTTCCGCTCCGCGCTCCAGGGCTTCACCTCCACCCCGCGCCCGCTCGACGGCGTCCCGCCGTTCGTCTGGCACGGCTCCATCCGTTCCCCTGAGATCGCCGAGCAGGCCGCGTACTACGGCGACGGCTTCTTCGCCAACCACATCTTCTGGCCCAAGCAGCACACCGAGAAGATGGTCCGCCTCTACCGGCAGCGGTACGCCCACTACGGCCACGGCACCCCCGAACAGGCCATCGTCGGCCTCGGCGGCCAGGTGTTCATGCGCAAGAACTCCCAGGACGCGGTACGGGACTTCCGCCCCTACTTCGACAACGCGCCCGTCTACGGCCACGGCCCGTCCCTGGAGGAGTTCTCCCGCGAGACGCCGCTGACCGTCGGCTCGCCGCAGGAGGTCATCGAGCGCACCCTGTCCTTCCGCGACTACGTGGGCGACTACCAGCGCCAGCTGTTCCTCGTCGACCACGCCGGACTGCCCCTCAAGACGGTCCTGGAGCAGCTCGACATCCTCGGCGAGGAGGTCGTCCCGGTCCTGCGCAAGGAGTTCGAGAGCCTGCGCCCCGCCGGCGTCCCCACCACCGCCCCGCTCCACCCCGCCGTCCTCACCCGGGAGGTCTGACGCCATGCAGACGCTGAAGCTGGTCGCGGTCTCCGCCGGACTCAGCTCCCCCTCCTCCACCCGGCTGCTCACCGACCGGCTCCTCCGGGCCGCCCGGTACCGGCTCGCCGAGCAGGAGTACGCGGTCGACGTCCAGGTCGTCGAACTGCGCGACCTGGCCGTCGACATCGCGAAGAACTTCGTGACCGGCTTCCCCTCCGGGCAGCTGCGGGAAGCGATCGACGCGGTGACCGGCGCCGACGGGGTCGTCGCCGTGACCCCCGTGTTCACCGCCTCGTACAGCGGCCTGTTCAAGTCGTTCTTCGACCTGATCGACCCGGCGGCGCTCGCCGGCACGCCGGTCCTCCTCGGGGCGACCGGCGGCACCGCCCGCCACTCCCTCGTCCTCGACCACGCCCTGCGGCCGCTCTTCGCCTATCTGCGGGCCCTCGTCGCACCGACCGCCGTCTACGCGGCCTCGGAGGACTGGGGTTCGGGCGCCGACCAGGCCGCCCCCGCGGGCCACGGGGACGGTCTGTCGTCCCGGATCGACCGGGCCGGGCGCGAGTTCGCGGACATGGTCGCCGCCCGGCCGGGCAGGCGGGACGACGAGGACGAGATCGTCCCCTTCGAACGCCAACTCGCCGACCTGCGCCTCGACTGACGGCAAGCCGGGCGGGCGCCCCCTTCGGCGCCCCGCCCGTCCCGGCACCACTGTCCGTCGGCGGCTGGCGCCCCCGCCCGTCCCGGGGCCAGCGCCCGTCGGCGGGTGACGCCCCCGTCCGGGGCCCCGCCCGTCCCGGCGCCCGCTACCCGTCGGCGGGCACGACGTCGGCCACCACGCAGGCCACGTTGTCCGGGCCGCCCAGCTCCCGCGCCAGCGCCACCAGGGCCTCGGCCGCGTCGTCCGGGGTGCCGCCCGCGGCGAGCGCCCGCCGGATCTCCTCGGCCGGCGCCACCGCCGAAAGCCCGTCCGTGCAGAGCAGATACCGGTCCCCGGGCCGCGCCTCGTGCACCCCGAGCTCCGGCTCGGGCGGCACCTCCCCGCCGTCCAGGGCCTTGAGCAGCACCGCGCGGTCGGGGCGCTCGGCCGCCTCGGCCGGGTCCAGTTCGCCGGCGTCGACCAGCGCCTGGACCACGGTGTGGTCGCGGGTGAGCCGGACCAGTACACCGTCCCGCAGCAGGTACGCCCGCGAGTCCCCCAGGTGGGCGAGCACCAGCCGGCCGCCCGTCCACAGGGCGGCGGTCAGGGTCGTGCCCGAGTCCGCCAGACCGGTCACCGCCCCGTCGGCCGCCCGCACCGCGTCCTCCAGGGCGTTGAGCACGTCCCCGGTCCGCGCGGGGGGCTCCGGCGCCGGTACGGATCCCAGCGCGCCGACCACCGCCCGCGCGGCCGCCTCCCCTTCCGGTCCGTACCCGTCGGCGACGGCGAGCAGGCGCGGCCCCGCCAGGGCCGCGTCCTGCTGGGAGGGGCGTACCAGACCACGATCGAGGCGCACGGCGGTCCACAACGCGAGGGCGGGCGGGGCGAGCCCCCTCCCGGAGTCCGTTTCCGAGGACGTCCCGAAGGCCGTCCCGAAGCCCTGCCCAGAGGAAGTCCCGGAGTCCGTCCCCGAGGCCGCCCCGGAGGCCTCCCCCGAAGTCGTCCTGGATGCCGCTCCCGAGGCCGTCCCCGATGTCGTCTCGAAGCTCATGTCGGCGGGTCCCTTCAGCCGGTCCACCAGGGAGACCGCCAGGCCCCGGCGCGCCGCCGTCTCCGACTCGACCCGCGCCCAGTACGCGCGGATCGCCCGGGCCGCGCCCGCCGGATCCGTCCCGTACAGGTCGCAGACCCGCCCGACCTCGGCGAGCGGCATGCCGATCCGCCGCAGCCAGGCCACCAACCGGGCCCGTTCGACCTGCTCATCGGTGTAGTACCGGTAGCCGGTGAACGGGTCCACGCGGGCGGGCGGCAGCAGACCGAGCTCGTCGTAGCGGCGCAGCGCCTTGGCGGAGAGCCGGGTGGCGCGGGCGAAGTCCCCGATCGTCAGCATCGGCGTCGGCATGGACCCGGTGTCGCGCACGGCTCTCTCCTCCCCGTGCCGGGCTCCCTGCCCGGCACGCCGATGGTGGGCCTTCCCCACGAGGGAAGGTCAACGCGGAGGGCGTACACGGCACATCCGGCGCTACTTGCGGTTGTACAGCCTCATCGTCACCGCGCCGAAGACCACCACCAGGACGGCCGACCATCCCAGCGTCCAGGCGATGTCCGCCGCCGGCCAGTTCCCGGCCATCAACTCGCGGACGGCCGTGGCCAGATGGGTCACCGGGCTGTTGTTGACGAAGGCCTGGAGCCAGCCCGGCATCGTCCTCGGGTCGACGAAGACGTTGGACAGGAACGTCAGCGGGAAGATCACCATCATGCTGACGCCCATGACGGACTTCTCGCTGCGCAGCATCAGCCCGAACATGGTCCAGATCCACGAGAACGCGAACGAGAAGACGATCAGCAGCGCCACCCCGAGCAGCACGCCGACCAGCCCGCCGTCCGGCCGGTAGCCGATGAGCACACCGACCGTCAGCATCACGGCCGAGGCGATCAGATAGCGCACGACGTCGCCGAGGAGATAGCCGACCATCGGCGCGGGACGCCAGATCGGCAGCGTGCGGAAGCGGTCGAAGACGCCCTTCTCGATGTCGGTGTTGACGGAGATCCCGGTGTACATCGTGATCATCACGACGCTCATCACGAGGATGCCCGGCAGCAGGAACTGGATGTACTCCGAGACCGAGCCGGCCAGCGCGCCCCCGAAGAGGTACGTGTACATCAGCACCATCATGATCGGGAACGCCGTCACGTCGAACAGCTGCTCCGGCACGTGCTTGATCTTGAGCATGGCCCGCCAGCCGAAGGTCAGCGACGCGGACAGCGCGCTGGGACGCGGGGGCCGTGACTGCCCGACGAGCAGCGCCGCCAGTTCGTCCGCCTTCGGGGCGACGAACTCGAGGGCGTCGGTCGACTGCGTGTCCTTGCCGGTGGTGACGGTGGTCATGCCGTCGGTCCCTTCCGGTCGGTGGGGGTGCCCTCGCCCAAGCCGTCCGTGGGCCCGTCCGCGAGCGTCTCCGCGGGGCGGTCCGTCAGCGCCAGGAACACCTCGTCGAGGCTGGGCTGGCCGAGGGCGAAGTTGTCGACGGTGATCCCGGCCCGCGCCAGCTCCGCCAGGGCCCGCGCGGCCTGTTCGGCGGCGCCGAGGTCCGTCCCGTGGCCGTTGACGGTGGCGGTGAGCGCGACCGGGTCGGGTTCGAGCGTGACGGCCGCCTTCAGCGCGCCCTGGAGGACCCGCTCGGCGTCCGGCCGCTGCTCGGGGTCCCGGAGCCGTACGTGCACGGAACCCGAGCCGACGGAGGCCTTCAGCTCGCCCTTCGTGCCCTCCGCGATCACCTTGCCGTGGTCGATCACGGCGATGCGGGAGGCCAGCTGGTCCGCCTCGTCCAGGTACTGGGTGGTCAGCAGGACGGTGGTGCCCTGGGCGACGACGGCGCGGACGATGTCCCAGACCTGGTTGCGGCTGCGCGGGTCGAGGCCGGTCGTGGGCTCGTCGAGGAACAGCAGGTCGGGGGTGTTGAGGATGGACGCGGCGATGTCGATACGGCGCCGCATGCCGCCCGAGTAGTTCTTGATCTGCCGGTCGGCGGCGTCCGCGAGCCCGAACGCGGCGAGCAGCTGCGCGGACCGGTCGCGGGCGGCGGCCCGCGTGTGGCCGAGCAGCCGGCCGAGCAGGACCAGGTTCTCGGTGCCGGTCAGGTCCTCGTCGACGGAGGCGTACTGGCCGGTGAGGCTCACCCGGCCGCGTACGGTGTCGGCGTCCCCGACGACGTCCTTCCCGAAGACGCGGGCCCGGCCGCCGTCGGGGCGGAGCAGGGTGGCGAGCATCTTCACCGCGGTGGTCTTCCCGGCGCCGTTGGGCCCGAGGACGCCGTAGACGGTCCCGGCGGGGACGCGCAGGTCGATGCCGTCGACGGCGCGGTTCGTGCCGAAGACCTTGACCAGGCCCTCGGTCTCGATGGCGAGGTCGGTCATACCGTTTCCCCTCGGGGTCCGGGACAGTACCTGCCTGCCAGTCTCCGTCACCCGTGCGCGGATCGCCAGAGCGGCGGACCCGGCCTCCCCCGCCCGGTGGAGGCGGACCGCCCGCCGGGGCGACGCCCCGGGGCGGGGGCCGGCGGGACGCTGGGCGCATGATGAGAACCAAGGCGCTTCCCGACGTGTCCCGCTGGGCCGTCCTCGCCGCTCACGCGGTCCCCCTGATCACCCTTCCGTCCGGCCTGTGGCGCCTCGCGCTCGTCGCCGGTCTCCCCGTCACGCAGGACGCCGAACTCGGCGCGCTCGGCGTGGGCGAGACCGTGTACGTCGTGTCCCTCAGCGTGGTCTCCGAGCTGCTCGCCCTCCTCACCCTGGGGCTCGTCCGGTCCTGGGGCGAGGTCTTCCCGCTGTGGCTGCCGTTCCTCGGCGGGCGGCGGGTGAACCCGGCGGCCGCGACGGGCGCGGCCCTCGCCGGCGCGGCGGGGCTGTGCGCCATCGCGGCCTGGGGCGTGTACGCCTCGTACGCGGATCTGGGCCCCGGCATCCCGGCCACCGCGGCCCAGAACGCCCTGCTGATCGCCTGCTACGCGCCGCTTGGCGCCTGGCCTGTGCTGCTCGTCGCCGTGGCGGTCGCCTACCACCGGCGGCGCCGCCACGGCGAGGGGCGCGGAGGCCGGGCGGGTCAGTACGGCGTGGGTCGTCCGACGGCGTCCTCGTGGGTGTAGAAGCTGTAGAAGGCACCCACCGTGTTGAGCCCGGCGACGACCAGGCCGAGACCGCTCGACGACAGGATGCTGGCGCCGGACAGGCTGAAGAGGAAGCCGACCGCGATGCCCGAGAGCGCCCCCCAGGCGGCCGCCCGCAGCTCGCGGCGCAGGGCGCGGCCGTGGCGGTGGAGGGTGTGGATGCTGACGGCGAGGACGGCGGCCGAGATGAGGCCGAGCCACAGCTGCCCCAGGGTGACGGGGCCGCCCTGACGGGCCACGGTGGGCGCCCAGAGGCCGTAGAGGACACCGATGGTGACCGGGAGTCCCCAGCCGTGCGTGCTGATCCGGCGCCGGGCAGGTACCGCTGCGTGTGCGGCCATGGCAGGAGCTCCTTCGGGTCTCGCCCCCCTGGTTCCCGCACCCTCCAGGGCACACCCCGGCCCGGCGCCCCGCAAGTGGATCAGGCGACGGGCCGGGCGGCGACGGCGTCGATCTCGAAGAGCATCCCGGGCAGGGCGAGCGCCGCGACCCCGCTGAGGGTCTGGGCGGGCAGCCGCTCGCCGAAGTGGGCGTGCAGGGCCTTGCCGAGCACCTCCAGCTTGGCCAGGTCGTGCTCGACGACGTACGAGCCGAGACGCACGACGTGCTCCAGGCCGAGGCCGACGCCCTCCAGGGCGTGCCGCAGGTTCGTCAGGGACAGCTCGACCTGGGCGGCGAAATCGCCGGGGACGGGGGCGCCGGTGGCGTCGGAGGCGTACTGGCCGCCGATGAAGACGAGTTCGCCGGGCGCGGACACGGCGTGGCTGTAGCCGAAGGGGGTGGGGTCGTGGAGCGTGTCGGGGTTGGTGATGACCCGCTGGTCGGCGGAGTCCTGCGTGGCGGGAGTGGTGGGTGCGGTCATGGTCGATCGTTCCTTCCGGAGAGCGCGGCCACCGGGCAGGCGGCCGGGGTGAGTCCGGCGCCCGCGAGGAGCACCGAGGTGAGGGAGTACGCGTCGACCCACGCCAGGCCGCCGACGAGGTCCGCGAGGAGGCCGCCGAGCGCGACGGCGAGGACGGCGGGCCGCCCGACACCGGCGGCGCGGCTCCGACGCTCCCGGTCCCCGCCGTCAGCCGTGCCCGGTCAGCCGTCCGCGGTCAGGCCCCCTCCGCCGCGAGCCCCGCCAGCCGGGCGAGGGCCTCGTCGAGGACGGCGTGCGGCGGGGAGGCGAGACCGACCCGGATCGCGTCCGGAGCCGTACCCGACCCCACGGCGAAGGCACCGCCCGGGGTGACCGCCACGCCCGCGCGTGCGGCGGCCGCCGCCGTGAAGGTCTCCGCCCGCCAGGGCGCGGGCAGCTCCCACCAGCAGTAGTACGCGTACGGAGAGGCCCGCACGGTGTGCCCGTCGAGCCTCCGCAGGACCAGGGCGTGCCGGGCCGCCGCGTCGGCCCGCTTCGCCGTGACCGCCTCGGCGACCGTGCCGTCCCCGGCCCAGCGGGTGGCGGCGGCGAGCCCGAGACCGCCCGCCGTCCAGGCGCCGGAGCGCAGGGCCTCCGCGACCGCCGCGCGGAGCGGCCCCGGCACCACGAGGTAGCCGACGGTCAGGCCGGGGGCGAGCCGCTTGGAGAGGCTGTCGACGAGGAGGACCCGCTCGGGGGCGTGCGCGGCGAGCGGGGCGGGCGCGTCGGGCACGAGGAAGGCCCAGGTGGTGTCCTCGACGGCCGTGAGGTCCAGGCTCCGCAACAGCTCGGCCAGTTCGGTCCTGCGTGCGGGCCCGGCGGTCGAGGACAGCGGGTTGTGGAGGGTCGGCTGGAGGTAGACGGCGGCCAGCGGCGCCGCGCGGTGCGCCGCCGCGAGAGCCTCGGGCCGCACCCCCTCGGCGTCGAGGGCGAGCGGTACCAGCCGGATGCCGAGCCGCTCCGCCACCGCCTTCACCAGCGGGTACGTGAGCGCCTCGACGCCCAGGCGGCCGCCGGGCGGCACGAGCGTGGAGAGCGCGGCGGCGATGGCCTGGCGCCCGTTCCCGGCGAAGAGCACGCTCTCGGGGTCCGGTGCCCAGCCCGGCCGGGCGAGCACGGCCGCCGCCGCGGCGCGGGCCTCCGGGGTGCCGGTGGCGGCGGCGGGCCGGGAGACCGCTTCGGCCAGGACGTCGGGCCGGCCGAGGGCCGCGAGGGCGCGGGCCATCAGCTCCGACTGGCCTTCGAAGCCGGGGTAGTTGAGCTGGAGGTCGACGGGCGCGGCACCGGTGGCCTCGGCGAGCGCGGGTCCCGGCAGCGGCGGCGCGGCCCGGACGAAGGTGCCGCGGCCGACCTCCCCGACGACCAGGCCCCGGCGCGCGAGCTCCCCGTACACCCGGATCGCCGTCGAGTTCGCGATCCCGTGGCGCCGGGCGAAGACCCGCTGCGGCGGCAGCCGGTCGCCGGGCCGCAGCCGCCCGTCGCGCACGGCCGCTTCGACGCGGTCCGCGATCCTGCGGTACTCCTCCACGGCCGCCCCTCCCCTCTTGCACCGAGAGCAAAGATCTTATTGCACCGAGCAGTTGGCGCTGCCTAGCCTGCGGACATGCCCGTCTCCACGACCGTCCACACCGCGGCCCTCCCCACCGAGACCTTCTACGAGGACCGGGGCACCGGCCCCGCGCTCCTCCTCGTCCACGGCCACCCCTTCGACCACACCATGTGGCAGCCGCAGATCGACCGCTTCTCCCGCACGCACCGGGTCATCGCCCCGGACCTGCGCGGCTACGGCGCCACACCCCTCGGCACCCACCAGGCCCCCACGCGCCGCCCCGACGCCACCGCCCCCCGCTCCCTCGGTCTCGACGTCTTCGCGGAGGACCTCGTCGCGCTCCTCGACGCCCTGGAGATCGACGACTGCGTCCTCGCCGGCCTCTCCATGGGCGGCCAGATCGCCATGGAGCTGTACCGCCGCCACCCCGGACGCGTCCGGGGCCTCGTCCTCGCCGACACCTTCCCCGCCGCCGAGACCGAGGAGGGCAGGAAGGCCCGGAACGCCATGGCCGACCGGCTCCTGCGGGAGGGCATGCGCGGATACGCCGACGAGGTCCTGGACCGGATGGTCGCCCCGTACAACACCCACGCCGCACCCCACGTCCACCGCATGATGTGCGCCACCGACCCCGTCGCCGCGGCCGCCGCCCTGCGCGGCCGGGCCGAACGCGCCGACCACCGGCACACGCTCACCACCGTCGCCGTGCCCGCGCTCGTCGTCGTCGGCCGGGACGACTCGTACACCCCGGTCGCCGACGCGGAGGAGATGCACGCACTCCTGCCCCACGCCACCCTCGCCGTCATCGACCGGGCCGCGCATCTGCCCAACCTGGAGCGGCCCGAGGAGTTCGACGCCGTACTGGAGAGCTACCTCCGCTCACTCGTACGGACCAGTTGAAGGTTCATAACCGGGCGGATCCTCCGACGATGGGGTCATGAGCCAGAACACGGCACCACACCGCAAGCCCACGTCCTCCTCCGGCGCCTGGGCCGCCGGCGGCACCCTCTTCGCGGGTGTCCTCATGCTGATCACCGGCTTCATGGACATCCTCCAGGGGATCACCGGCATCGCGAAGGACGACGTCTACACCCGCGTCGGCGACTACGTCTTCAAGTTCAACCTCACCACCTGGGGCTGGATCCACCTCATCCTCGGCGTCATCCTCGTCATCGTCGGCGCCGGCATCCTCAAGGGCGCCGAATGGGGCCGGATCTCCGGCATCGCACTCGCCTCCCTCAACGTGCTCCTCCACTTCCTCTACCTGCCCTACCAGCCGTGGTGGGCGCTCTTCTCCATGGCCGTCTCGATCTTCGTGATCTGGGCGCTGGCCTCGGACGACGCCTACGGCCGCGACGAGAGAATCTGAGGATCGGCCGGCCATGAGACCCACCACGGCCACCGTCCTGGCGCTCGCCGCCACCGCGTCCCTCGCCCTCTCCGGCTGCGACACCGTCGCGGACAAGGCGGGCGAGGTCGTCGGGTCCGCCACCGCGGCCGTCGCCTCGGCGGCGCAGGACAGGATGAACGAGGTCAAGGACGGGGTGAACGCCACCGGCGACGTCACCGCAGGGCCGACCAGCACCGACGGCGACCGCACGGTCGCCGAGATCACCGCGACCAACCCGAAGGACCAGAACGCCGACTACACGGTCCTGGTCACCTTCCGCGACGGCGAAGGGAACTTCCTCGACTCGGTCGTCGTGAACATCGACGCCGTCCCGCCCGGCAAGCCCAAGACCGCTACGGCGCGCAGCAATCGGACGCTCTCGGGCGACCCCACGGCGGAGATCTCCCAGGCACTGCGACACTGAGGGACGTGGACCGAGCCCCCGCCACCGCGCCCGTGGAATCGCCGTCCGGGACGAGCCCCGCCCCGGCGGATCCCGAACCGCCGCCCCTGCGACCCAGGCACCCGCTCACCGCCTGGGCCGCCGGGCTGCTCCTGGTGGTGCCGGCCCTGCTCGTCGGCTGCCGCGTCCTCGACGAGGACGGACCCACCCCCGTACCGCAGCTGCTCTCCCTCCTGCCCTGGTTCGCCGTGCCCGCCGCACTGGGCGTGCTCCTCGCCGTCGCCGCCCGGCGCCGCGCCCTGGTCTTCACGGCCGTCGTCGTGCTCACCGCCACCGTCTGGGCCTCCCTGCCCCACCAGCCACAGCTCGTCACCTCCTACGGCCTGCCCCTCGCCCAGGTCCGGGTCCTCGCCTCCAACGTCGAGTTCGGGCAGGGCACCGCGGCGCTGACCGAGGCGATCCGGCGCGAGCGTCCCCAGCTGGTGTTCGTCTCGGAGTGCGACCGGGCCTGCGGGCGCGCCCTCAGCGCCGCCTTCGCGAGCGAACTGCCCCACCGGGCCTCCGTCGACGCCGACGGATCCGTCGGTTCCGTCCTGCTCAGCGCCTACCCGCTCCGGGACGAAGGGGTGATCCCGGCGGCCATGGGCATGCCGGGCGCCACCGCCGTGATCGCCGGGGTGCCGGTACGCCTGCAACTCGCCCACCCGCTGCCGCCGGTGCCGGGTCAGGTGGACTCGTGGCGGCGGGAGCTCGGCCGGATCGAGGACGCCGCCCGGGACCGCACCGGCCCGCTCCTGCTCGCCGGGGACTTCAACGCCTCCCAGGACCACGCCGCCTTCCGCTCGGTCCTGGAGGCCGGCCACCTCCAGGACGCCGCCCGCCTCGCCGACGCGAGCCGGACGCCCACCTGGCCCATGGAGGGCTCCCTGCCGCCGTTCGTCCAGATCGACCACGTCCTGGTCAGCGAGGACTTCACCGTCCGGGGCATCCGCTTCCTCGACGTCGCGGGCTCCGACCACCGGGCCGTCCTCACCGACCTCGACCTGCGCGGCGGGCGCTGATCGGCCACGCTGGAAGGCATGGACAACGAGGAGATCCTGGACGACATCGGTGCCCTCGTCGAAGAGGAACGCGCCCTGCGGCAGCGCACGGGCGGCCTCCTCCCCGAAGAGCGCACCCGCCTGGCCGAGGTCGAGGTGCGCCTGGACCAGTGCTGGGACCTGCTGCGGCAGCGGCGTGCGAAGGCCGAGTTCGGCGAGGACCCGGACACGGCGACCCTCCGCCCGGCCGCGGAGGTCGAGTCCTACCGCAACTGACGCGCCCGCGCCCACCGGCGCCGCGGGCCCGCCGGCGCCCCACGTGCGCCCACGCCCGCCATCGCCACCCGCTGGCGCCACACGTGCACCCCCGCCCGCCGTCGCCACCGGCGCGCCGGCGCCACGGGACCGTCCACGCCCACGGCCACCTGCCCGCCGTCGCCACCGGCGCGCCCCGACCGGGCCCCGCCGTGCTGTCCGCGACGACGCCAGCTCCGTACCCCTGGCCGCCTACCTCTCCCCGCCCGCCGTCGCCCCGCGCCCGCCCGCACCACACCAAACCCCACCCACACCACCGTGGCACACAAATGACTCCGTATGGCGCCATTAATGTGCCACACTGGTGCCACGGAAGCGCGCCCGGTGTCACACCGGCCCGGGCGCGCCTCGCCCGGGGTGGGCGGACGGAGGGGGCGGATCATGGAGACAGCACGGAGCCGGCAGCAAGGGGAGCCCGGTGCGGCCACCGCCTTCCTCCGCTACACGCTCTGCGGAGGCGGCGTGGGGCTCGCCGCCGGCTTCGCCGTGACGGCCCTCGCCTCCTGGATGCCCTGGGCCCTGGCCAAGGCCCTGGTCGCCCTGGTCTCCACGCTCCTCTCCACCGAGCTGCACGCACGCTTCACGTTCGGCGGCGGCGGACGGGCGACCTGGCGCCAGCACACGCAGTCGGCCGGCTCGGCCATCGCCGCGTACGCCGTGACCTGCGCGGCGATGCTCGCCCTTGAGCATGCGGTGGCGGAGCCCGGTGCGGCGCTCCAGCAGCTCGTCTACCTGGCCGCCTCAGCGCTCGCCGGTCTCGCGCGGTTCGTGGTGCTGCGCCTCGTCGTCTTCGCCCGCACCCGCGCGCAGACCGCCCCCGCCCTCCCCGTCACGGTCGCGCACCCCACCACCGCCATCCCCCTCACCCGGCACCGCGCGCCGGTCCGGCCCCCGCTCCTGGTCCCATGAGTCCTCGCGGGGGAACGCGGCGCGTGGGCCGTCGGCGGCTCGGTCCGCCGGAGGTCCGACGTTAGGTTGGGCCCATGGCTCGCCCCGCTGGATCCGTACGGCTCTCCCCGCCCGCCTGGCTCACCGCCGGCCTCAAGCCCGCACCCGCGCGCAGACCGCCCCCGCCCTCCCCGTCACGGTCGCGCACCCCACCACCGCCATCCCCCTCACCCGGCACCGCGCGCCGGTCCGGCCCCCGCTCCTGGTCCCATGAGTCCTCGCGGGGGAACGCGGCGCGTGGGCCGTCGGCGGCTCGGTCCGCCGGAGGTCCGACGTTAGGTTGGGCCCATGGCTCGCCCCGCTGGATCCGTACGGCTCTCCCCGCCCGCCTGGCTCACCGCCGGCCTCAAGCCCGCCCCCGCGCCGATCCCCTGGGCCGCCGCCCTCCGCGCCGCCGTCGCCCTGGCCGCGCCGCTCGCCGTGGGCCTGGCCGCAGGGCAGCCGGCGTACGGGGCGCTCGTGTCGATGGGCGCGCTGTCCGGAGTCATCGGCGACACCGCCGACGCCTACCGGATGCGGGTCTTCAACATCGCCGTGCCACAGCTCTTCGGCGCGGTCGGCGTCACCCTCGGCACCCTCGTCTTCGGACACGGCTGGCTCGCGGTCGCCGTGCTCACCCTCGTCGCGCTCGTCTCCGGGATGATCTCCTCGATCGGCGCCGTCGCCTCCGTGTCCGGGCTGCTCCTGCTCCTCAACTCCGTCGTCGGCGCCGGCCTGCCCATGCCCGACCCCTGGTGGAAGGCGCCGCTCCTCCTCACCCTCGGAGGGCTCTTCGTCCTCGTCCTCACCCTCCTCGGCTGGCCGCTGCGCCGCGCCGCCCCCGAACGCGCCGCCGTCGCCGCGACCTACCGGGCCGTCGCCGAGCTGTACGAGGCGACCGGCAGCTCCGCGTACGACGAGAAACGGCACGCCGTCACCGCGTCCCTCAACCACTCCTACGACCTGATCCTGGCCCGCCGCGCCCGCCAGCACGGCCGCGCGCCCTCCCTGGTCCGGCTGCTCGCCCAGTTGAACGTCGTCATCCCGCTGGCCGAGGCCGCGCCCGCCGCGCATCTGCGCGCCCAGCTGTACGGACCGCTGTCCGGCGCGATCCCGGCGACCGTGCGGCAGCTCGCCGACGCCGTGGAGGAGAGCCGTACGGGGACGCCCGTCCTCGACCTGCCGACGCCCGAACGGCCTGCGGAGAAGGCCGTCGACCACGCCCTGCGGCACGCGGCGGCCGTCGTCCACCAGGCGGAACCCGACCCCCACAACGTGGACGACCGGCTCGGGCGCCCCGCCGCGCTCCGGGTCCGCGCCCGCCGGACCACCCGCGCCGTGCTGTTCTCGGGGGCGTCCTGGCGGTACGGGCTGCGCCTCGCGCTCTGCATCGGTCTCGCCCAGGCGCTGGTGTCGCTGATCGCCGTGCCCCGTTCGTACTGGGTCGCGCTCACCGTCACCTTCGTCCTCAAGCCGGACTTCGGCTCGGTCTTCTCCCGGGCGGTGCTCCGCGCCCTCGGCACCGCGGCCGGTCTCCTCCTCGCCGCCCTCGTCCTCGCGGAGGTGCCGCGCGGCTGGTGGGACGTCCCCGTGATGTGCGTCCTGGCCGCCCTGATCCCCGTCTTCTCCGCGAAGGGGTACGCCTTCCAGACCGCGGCCATCACCCCGGTGATCCTGCTGCTCTCCGACACCCTCAACCAGCAGGGCTTCGGCCTGGTCATGCCCCGTCTGTACGACTCGCTGATCGGCTGCGGGATCGCGCTGGTCGCCGGCTACCTCCTGTGGCCCGAGTCCTGGCACACCCGGATCGGGGACCGGCTCGCGGACGCCGTCGCCGACACCGCCGACTACGTCGCCCTCGCCTTCGCGGAGGTCACCGCGGGGCAGGGCGACCAGGGCACCCGGCTGCGGGCCCGGCGGAAGCTCTACCGGGACCTGTCGACCGTCCGCTCCGAGTTCCAGCGCGCCCTGACCGAGCCACCGCCCACCGGGGCCCGCGCCGCCGCCTGGTGGCCGCTCGTCGTCGCCGTCGAGCGGATCGTGGACGCGACGACGGCCGCCCGGATCCGGGTCGACCACGGCGCCCCCGACCCCGACCCGGCGGAGGTCACGGCCGTGGAGCGGGAGCTGCGCGAACTCGCCGACGGGCTCCGGGACACCGACACCCTGGTGGCGGTCCGCACCGAACTGCCCGGGGACGAGACCGGAGTCCTGGAACCGCTCCGTCAGGAGGTCCGCGCGGCCCGCGCCATCGCCGGTCCCGACCTGCGGTAGCCCACCCCCGGGGGCGTACGGACGGACTTACCGGCGGTCACGGAACGGAACACTCCCCACCGCCGTTACCGGAATCCACCCGGGCGACTACGATGCGCTCGATCTCACCGTGATCCGCGCCCGCCGCCGTCGGCAACCGGCCCGGCGGGCGGGCCACTTCGCCCTGCCTCACCCCCCGCGCCCCGAGGACCCCGCCATGCGCACCACCACGAACAGAGGGCTCCAGCCCAATGTCCTCGGCACGTTCGACACGATCGTGATGGCCGTCGCCGGCAGCGCACCCGCCTACTCGCTGGCCGCGACCACCGCCGTCCTCTTCGGCGCCGTCGGCTTCGGGGGTCCGGCGGCCCTGCTGTACTGCGCGATACCCATGTTCGGCATCGTCCTCGCGTACGCCCGCCTCGGCCGGATCGACGTCAACGCCGGCGCCGGCTACTCCTGGGTGGGCCGCACCCTGCACCCCTTCCTCGGCTTCCTCTCCGGCTGGGCGCTGGTCTTCGCCGCGACCGTGTTCATGGTGGCGGGCTCACTGCCCGCGGGCTCCCTCACGCTGTCCCTGATCGACCCCGGCCTCGCCGACCACACCCCGCTCGCCGCCGCCGTCGGCGCCGGCTGGTTCCTGATCATGCTGCTCGTCGTCCTGGGCGGCGCCCGCCTCACCGTACGGGCCCAACTGATCATGTCCGGGGTCGAGATGCTGATCCTGGTCGGGTTCGTCCTCGCGGCCGTCGCACACCGGGGACGGGCGGCCGCCTTCGACTGGTCCTGGTTCGGGCTCGGCCAGTTCGAGGGCCCGCAGGGCTTCGCCGCGGGCGCCCTGATCGCCGCGTTCTACTACTGGGGCTGGGACGTCACCAGCAACCTCAGCGAGGAGACCCGGAACAGCCGCCGCACCGCGGGGCTCGCCGCGCTCGTCGGCGTCGGCTTCGTCTTCGTCCTCTTCGAGGCCTTCACCGTCGCCGTGAACGTCCTGCTGACCGCCGACGAGATCCGTACCGCGGGACCCAACGTCCTCGCCGTCCTCGGCCAGGAGATCTGGCCGGGCGTCGGCGGCAAACTCCTCGTCGTGGCCGTCGTCCTGTCGACCGTCGCCACCCTGGAGACCACGCTCCTCCAGGTCACCCGCTCGCTCTTCGCGATGGGCCGCGACCGGACCCTGCCGGCCGCGCTCGGCACCGTGCACCCGCGCTGGAACACCCCGTGGGTCGCCATCGCCGCCGTCGGAGGCGCCGCCCTGGTGATGTTCGCCGCCGCCGCGGCCGCCGGGTCCGTCCAGCAGATCCTCAGCGACGCGGTCTCCGCGATCGGCCTCCAGATCGCGTTCTACTACGGTCTCGCGGGCATCGCCGCGGTCGTCGCCTACAAGTCGGTCCTGTTCCGCTCCGCCCGGAACCTGGTCCTCGGCGGCCTCTGGCCGCTGCTCGGCTCCGCGTTCATGCTCTGGGCCTTCGTCGAATCGCTCGGTGAACTCTCCACGACCGCGCTGACGATCGGCCTCGGCGGACTGCTCCTCGGGGTGGTGCCGCTGCTCGTGTACTGGCGGAAGGGCAGCGACTACTACCGCCCGGCCCGCCTGGACGCGGCCCGCGCGATGGCCGCCACCGAGGACTACGGCCCGACCCCCCGCACACGGACCGGCACCCGGGACAAGAGCTACGCCACGGACTTCTGACCGCACCGAGACCCCCTCTCCACCCCTCACGACTTCTGACGGCAGCCGAACCCGAAGGAGGCCCCCGATGGCCGTACGCCGACGTTCCGCGCGCGCGGCGCGCGCCGAGCGCTTCGTGCCCGACTTCGACCCGGACTTCGGGGACCGCGCGCTGACCGAGGCGCGCCACGACATCGTCATCGGCCGCTGGCAGGGCGTACGGGACCTCCTCGCCGCCACCGGCTCCGACTGGGCGCGCCGCACCCACCGGCTGCGGCTCCTCTCGCACGCCGCCGCCGGAAGTTCCACCGTGGAGACCTGGCGGGCCGCCGAACCGGGCAACCCCGACGCGGCCGTGCTGCGGGCGGCGACCGAGGTGGTGCGGGTCTTCGACGCGGCCATCGCGGCGGGCCGGGGCGTCGCCGTCGAACGCGGCCGGATCGACGCCGCCGTCGACGCCTGCCGGGGCGCCGCCGAGGCGGCACCGGCCGACCCGATGCCGTGGGTGTCGCTGCTGTCGGTGGCGCGGCTGTACGAGGGCGGGGTGCCGCGCCGTGAACTGCGGTACTGGTTCGACGAGTTGAGGCGCCGCGATCCGTACAACACGGAGGGGCACATCCAGGTCCTGCGCTACTGGTCCGCGCGGTGGCACGGGACGCACGGCAGCATGTACGACTTCGCCCGCGACGCGGCGGGGGTGGCGCCGCCCGGCTCCTCGCTCCCGGTCCTGGTGCAGGTGGCGCGGGTCGAGGAGTACCGGTACATCGCGGACGGGGCGCTCGGGCGGGGCCCGGTGCGGGGCTTCGACCAGCACTGGAAGCACGAGCTCGCGGTGACGGAACTGCGGCGGACGCACGCGCGCTGGATCGGCGGCCGCGAGCCGGGGGCGCCGGTCGCGCCGGAGGAGGTCGGCGACCTGAACTTCCTGGCGCACGCGGCCTGCTACGCGGGCCAGGTGGAGATCGCCCGCGAGCTGCTCGGGATGCTGGGCACCCGGGCGGCGTGGGTGCCGTGGGCGTACACGGGCGAGCCGGAGGAGCAGTTCACCCGCTTCCGGGAGGGCCTGGGGGTGGAGTAGGACGCCCCCCACCCCCGGCCCTCCCGTACCGGATCAGACGCCGATGTCGCGGCCGTCCGTGCGCCAGACGGCGACGACCGACGGGCGGACGATCTTTCCGGGACCGTCGGGCCAGACCGAGGCGGGCTTCTCGACGGACGCGCCGTCGATCTCGCCCGGGTGCTGCACGGCCACCAGGACCCGGCGGTCCTGGATGATCGGGCCGCAGGTCTCGGCGCCCTTCGGCACGGTCAGGAACTGCTTGAGCTCACCGCGCCGCTCGCCGCGCGTCGCGACGCCGAACAGGCCGTCGTGCGAGCCCAGCTGGTTGCCGTCGGTGGAGATCCACAGGTTGCCGTGCGGGTCGAAGGCGACGTTGTCGGGGCAGGAGATCGGGGAGACCTTCTCCTTGGGGTAGCCGGCGTAGTAGGTGGCCGGGTCGTTCGGGTCGCCCGCGACGAGGAAGAGACGCCAGGCGAAGCCGTCGGCGGCGGGGTCGTCCCAGTGCTCGGCCAGTTCGAGGATCTGGCCGTGCTTGTTGAGGTTGCGCGGGTTGGCCTCGTCGGCGCCCGGGTTGGTGCCCTTGCCGCGGTTGGTGTTGTTGGTGAGGGCGACGTAGACGCGGCCGCTGCGCGGGGACGGCTCGACGTCCTCGGGGCGGTCCATCTTCGTCGCGCCGACCTTGTCGCCGGCGAGCCGGGTGAAGACGTACACCTCTTCGGCGGTCATGCCGGGGACGTGGGAGACGTCGCCGGTGGCGAGCGGGATCCACACGCCGGAGCCGTCGAACTCGCCGTCGTTCGGGAGCTTGCCGGTGCCGTCGATCTCGGCGGCCGGGGAGTCGCCGGTCAGCTTGGCGACGTACAGGGTGCCCTCGTCGAGCAGGGTGAGGTTGTGCTCACGGGCGGCCCGCGAGTTCCCCTTCTTCATCCGCTTGCTCGACACGAACTTGTAGAAGTAGTCGAAGCGCTCGTCGTCACCCATGTAGACGACCGGGCGGCCGTCGTCGGTGAGGCGGGGCTGCGCGGCCTCGTGCTTGAAGCGGCCGAGCGCGGTGCGCTTGCGGGGCGTCGAGTCGGGGTCGTACGGGTCGAGCTCGACGACCCAGCCCTGGCGGTGCACCTCGTTGGGCTCCTGGCGCAGGTCGAAGCGCTTGTCGAACCGCTCCCACTTGCGCTCGGACGCGCCGGTGCCGACGCCGTACCGCTTGTCGGTGGCGGAGGAGCCGTACGCGAAGTACTGGTTGAAGTTCTCCTCGCCGTGGAGGGTGGTGCCCCACGGGGTGGTGCCGCCGGCGCAGTTGTTGAGCGTGCCGAGGACGGTACGGCCCTCGGGGTCGGCCGACGTCTTCAGCAGGTCGCCGCCGGCGGCGGGGCCGGTCAGCTCGAACTCGCTGGTGGTGTGCAGGCGCCGGTTCAGGTGGTGGCGGGTGACCGGGGTGAGCTTGCCGGTGCGGTGCTCCTCCTGGACCACGACGACCGAGAGGCCGTGCGCGGCCCAGGCGATCTCGACCTGCTCGCGGGTCGGGTTCTCGGAGTCGTACCCCCGGAACATGAGCACCTCGTCGGTGTACTCGTGGTTGGCGACGAGGACCTGACGGTGGTGCTCCCCGCGCAGCGGCAGCAGGGAGAGGAAGTCGTTGTTGTAACCGAACTGGCCGGCCTGGGCCTTCGCCGACTGCTTCTCGGAGTCGAAGGCGGGGGCGCCGCGGAGGATCGGCTCGCCCCAGCGGATGACGACGTTCTGCGCGTAGCCGGCGGGCACGGTGACCTGGTCGGCGGTGTTGGGGGCGACCGGGGCGAAGCGGAGGCCCCTGGCACCGTCGGTGACCACCGGCGTCCCCGGCCTGCCGGGCTTGCCGGGCCGGGCGGTCGCCTCGGGGGCGGTGCCGAGGACGACGGCGCCGCCGGCGGCGGAGGCGACGGTCACGACGGCGGCGGCCCTGAGGGCGGAACGGCGCGAGAGCGCACCGGCTATGACGTCACCGACGTACTCGTTGTCGCTGGTGTTGGGCACCTCGTGGAAGCAGGCGTCACCGCAACGGAAGCGGCAGGTGAGAGCGGAACGGCCGCCTCCGTGGGGGTTCGTGCTCAGCAGCGGCAGCAGTTTGCGCACTTCGTCCTCCTCCGGCGCAACGCTGCGCCGACATGGTGTCGGGATTCCTTCGGCGGCGACGCTATGTGCGTAGATCTGCACGTGGACGGCTGCGGAGTGAACGCCGAATGAATGCACGACAACCGGGGGCGACCGGGTCGCAGAGGAGCAAGGGGGTGGCCGCTAACCTTACGTGTCCGCCCTGGCCAGGGATGAACGTCCCGAAACGCCCAGTACGGACATTCACACGCACCCCACTCATGCGAAAGGGTTCGCCCATGGGTATTCGGAGCATGCTGCGCAAGGTGTTCGGCCGGGACCGCGAGGAAACCCCGGCAACCTCCGTCCCGCCCCAGACGCGTGAGACCCCGACCCCCGACACCCCGGACGCCCCGGGCGCCCCCGACGACGCGGCCCGCCGCGCGGCGGACGACCTGGTGGCGGCGTCGTTCGACAACCCCCAGATCCCCAGAGCCCGGGCGAAGACGCCCTCGGCGGGAACGACGGGCACGGTCGCCGCGACGGGCACGGCGGACGCGGGAACGGATGCGTCTGCCGGGACGGCGGAGGAGTCTGCGGAGCCGGTGGCGGCGGAGGAGCCTGCCGCTACGGCGGAGGAGCCGGAGGCCGTGAAGGAGTCTGCCGCTACGGCGGAGGAGCCGGAGGAGTCCGTCGCTACGGCGGACGAGCCGGAGGCCGTGAAGGCGGAGGCGGCCGACGAAGCTGCGGCTTCCGACGCCGAGCCGTCCGAGGACGAGACGGACGCTCCCGCTGCCGAGACGGCCGCGGAGCAGGCGGAGGCGGAGGCCGAGGCGGACGAGCCGGCGGAGGCCGAGGCGCCGCAGGCCGAAGCCGACGAGCCGGCGGAGCCGGCGGCGGACGCCGCCGACGAACCGCAGGTCGAGGTCGCCGAGGCGCCGCAGGCCGAGGCCGACGAGGCGCCGCAGGCCGAGGCCGACGAGCCGGCGGAGCCGGAGGCGGGCACCGCCGACGAGCCGCAGGCCGAGGTCGCCGAAGCGGCGGAGCCGCAGGCTGAGGCCGCCGAGCCGGAGGCCGAGGCGGACGAGCCGGCGGAGCCGGCGGCGGACGCCGCCGACGAGCCGCAGGCTGAGGTCACCGAGGCGGCAGAGCCGCAGGCTGAGGCCGCCGAGCCGGAGGCGGAGACGGACGCCGAGGCGCCGGAGGCCGAGGCCGACGAGCCGGCGGAGCCGGAGGCGGACGCCACGGACGAGCCGCAGGCTGAGGTCACTGAGCCGGAGGCGGAGACAAACGCCAAAGCGCCGGAGGCCGAGGCCGACGAGCCGGCGGAGCCGGAGGCGGACGCCGCCACCGAGCCGCAGGTCGACGCTCTCGTGGCCGACGGGCCCGCTCTGGCTCTGGCCAAGGTCAAGGCCGCCGCCCCGCACCTCGCGGACGCGTACAAGGCCGCCGGGGCCCAGCTGAAGAAGCAGGGGCTCACGGGCGCGCGGGCCGCCGTCTACCTCGTGGTGGACCGGTCCGGTTCGATGCGCGGGTACTTCAAGGACGGTTCCGTGCAGCGCCTCGCCGAGCAGGTCACCGCGCTCGCGGCGCACCTCGACGAGGACGCCACCGTCACGACCGTGTTCTTCTCGACGGACATCGACGGCACCGTCGACCTGACGCCCGCCGACCTCACCCCCACCCGGGTGGAGGAGATCAACGGCACCCTCGGCCGCCTGGGCCGGACCAACTACCACCGCGCCGTGGAGGAGGTCCTCGCCCACCACGCGAAGGCGGACCCGGCCCGCCCGGCCCTGGTGGTGTTCCAGACCGACGGCGCCCCGGAGTCGAAGACCGCGGCGACGCAGGCCCTGGCCGAGGCCGCCGACCGCCCGCTGCACTGGCGGTTCGTGGCCTGGGGCGAGGAGGACAACAAGGCCTTCGACTTCCTCCGGAAGCTCGAAGGACCGGACGGCGCCCCCCGTACCGCCGTGTACTTCCCCGGCGCGACCCCGGTCGAGACCCCGCACCCCGCCTTCTACCGCGGGCTGCTGGCCGACCTGGAGTTCTAGGAGACAGGGCTGGTGACGGTGACCGGCAGGGTCACCGTCACCACCAGCCCGCCACCCTCTTCCGCGCCCCGCGCCACGGCCCGCACGCTCCCGCCGTGCGCCGCCGCGACCGACCGCACGATGGACAGCCCGAGCCCCGCGCCCGGCCCCGTACGGTCCCGCCCCTCACCGCGCCGGAAGGGTTCGAAGAGGCCGTCGACGTCGTCGGCGGGAACGACCGGCCCGGTGTTGGTGACCGTCAGGACGCCGCCCTCGACCCGCACGTCCACGACACCCCCCGGCACGTTGTACGCGACCGCGTTCGCGACGAGGTTCCGTACGAGCTGCGCGAGCAGGACCCGGCTGCCCCGTACGACCCCGCCGCCCGGAACCACGGTCGCCGCCCCGTACTCCTCCTGGACGACCTCGCCGAGCGGTACGTCCTCCCGTTCGGCGAGGCCCCGCTCGCCACGGGCGAGGAGCAGCAGCCCGTCGATGAGCCGTTCGCTGCGCCGGTTGGCGTCGAGCAGCACCTGCCGGACCCCGCAGTCGTCGTCGAGCCCGATCTGGATGGCGGCGCGCTGGGTGGCGAGCGGGGTGCGCAGTTCGTGGGAGGCGTTGGCGATGAACCGGCGCTGGCTGTCGAAGGCGGTCTCCAGGCGGCCGAGCAGCGCGTCGATCGTGTCGCCGAGTTCCTTGAGCTCGTCGTCGGGTCCGCTGACGGCGATCCGGTCGTGCAGGGTGCGTTCGGAGAGGCGCCGGGCGCGGGCCGTCATCTCGTGGACGGGCCGCAGGACGCGCCCGGCGGTCCACCAGCCGACGACCACCGCGCAGCAGGCGATGGCGATCAGTGCCATGGACGACCACATGAGCATCTGCTCGCCGGCCGCCCGGCTGATGTCGTCGCCGAGCCGGTACGCCTCGACGACGGCGATGTCGTCGGCGCGCGCCACGATCGCGTCGGCTTCACCGTCCGTACCGGCTCTGACCAGCAGGTTCACCACGAGGAGCAGCACCGCTCCGAGCACCAGGAAGACTCCTCCGTAGACGAGCGCGATCCGGGTCCTGATGGTGGACCCGGCGCCGAGGTACCCGTCGGGGGCCGGGCTCACAGGACGTACCCCACGCCCTGCACGGTCCGGATGAGCCCCGGTTCGCCGATCTTCGCGCGGAGCTTGCTCATGCAGACGCGTACGGCTCCGGTGAAGGGGTCGGCGTGGGCGTCCCAGGCGCGTTCGAGGAGCTCTTCGGCGGAGACGGCGGCGCCGTCGGCCTCCAGGAGGATCTGGAGGACGGTGAACTCCTTCGGGGAGAGGTCGAGGTCCCGCCCGTCGCGGCGGGCGGTCCGCCGGACGGTGTCCATGGCCAGGCCGTACCGCTCCAGGAGCGGCGGGAGCGCCGGCCGGGCGGAGCGCCGCCTGAGGGCCCGGACGCGGGAGACCAGCTCGGGGAACTCGAAGGGCTTGCCGAGGTAGTCGTCGGCGCCGAGGTCGAGGCCTTCGACGCGGTCGTCGACGGCGGTGGCGGCGGTCAGCATGAGGATGCGGGTGCGGGAACCGGCGGCGACGAGCCGCCGGGCCACGTCGTCCCCGTGGACGCGGGGCAGGTCGCGGTCGAGGACGAGCACGTCGTACACGAAGGGCCCGAGCGGCTCGGGGACGGCGGAGGAACCGCGCGGCGGCCCGGCGGGCGCAGGTGCGGCCCGTGGCCCCACGGGCTCCGCCGGCCCCACGGGCTCCGCCGGCCCCCCGTACAAGCCCATCAGCTCCAGCGCGCCCTCCCCGTCGTGGACGGTGTCGACGGCGAAGCCGGCCCGCCGCAGGCCGGTGGCGACGAGCGCGGCGAGGTCCCGCTCGTCCTCGGCTACGAGTACACGCATGGCCTCATCCTCCCCACCCCGCCCCGCCCACCGGCCCCCGGGGTTTATCGGTGTGAGTGCATCTTCGTGCGACCGTTAGGATTTCGACCATGGCGGCCACTGGATCCGAGAAGCAGGGGGCGAAGGCGTTCTACGTCACGACCCCCATTTACTACGTCAACGACGCTCCTCACCTGGGCCACGCCTACACGACCGTCGCAGGCGACGTGCTCACGCGCTGGCACCGTCAGCGCGGCGAGAAGGTGTGGTACCTCACCGGCACGGACGAGCACGGTCAGAAGATCATGCGCACGGCCGAGGCGAACGACGTCACGCCCCAGGCCTGGTGCGACAAGCTCGTCGAGGAGGCGTGGAAGCCCCTCTGGGAGCACCTGAACATCGCCAACGACGACTTCATCCGCACCACGCAGAAGCGTCACACGGACCGCGTCCAGGAGTTCGTGCAGGACCTGTACGACAAGGACGAGATCTACAAGGGTGGGTACGAAGGCCCGTACTGCGTGGGCTGTGAGGAGTACAAGCTCCCCGGCGACCTCATCGAGGCGGAGGACGGCACGAAGCTGTGCGCCGTCCACAAGAAGCCGGTGGAGATCCTCAAGGAGGAGAACTACTTCTTCAAACTGAGCGAGTACGGCCCGAAGCTCCTGGAGTTCTACGAGGCGAACCCGGGCTTCATCCAGCCCGAGTCGGCGCGCAACGAGGTCGTGAACTTCGTCAAGCAGGGCCTGGAGGACCTCTCCATCTCGCGCTCGACGTTCGACTGGGGCGTCCCGGTGCCGTGGGACGAGAAGCACGTGATCTACGTGTGGATCGACGCGCTGCTCAACTACGCGACGGCCGTCGGCTACAACGAGAACCCGGCGAAGTTCGACGAGACCTTCCCGGCGAACGTGCACCTCATCGGCAAGGACATCCTCCGCTTCCACGCGGTGATCTGGCCGGCGATGCTGATGGCGCAGGGCCTGCCGGTCCCGGGCCGCGTGGCCGCGAACGGCTGGCTGATGGTCGGCGGCGAGAAGATGTCGAAGTCGAACCTGACGGGCATCAAGCCGCAGGACCTGACCTCGCACTTCGGTGTGGACGCGTACCGCTGGTACTTCCTGCGGGCGATCGCGTTCGGGCAGGACGGCTCGTTCTCGTGGGAGGACTTCTCCGCCCGCTACACGAGCGAGCTGGCGAACGACTACGGCAACCTGGCGTCCCGCGTGGCGGCGATGGTCGGCAAGTACTTCGGCGGCGCGCTGCCGGCCTCGACGGCCGACGGCGAGGCCGAGAAGGCGATCCACGAGGGCCTGGCCAAGGCCGTCGCGGCGGCCGACGCGAAGATCGGCGAGGAGCTGGACTTCCAGGGCGGCATCCTGGCGATCTTCGACTTCGTGAAGCAGGTCAACGGCTACATCACGGAGCAGGAGCCGTGGAAGGTCGCGAAGGACCAGTCGGAGGAGGGCCGGGCCCGCCTGGCGACGATCCTCTACACGGCCGCCGAGTCGCTCCGCGCCGTCGCGGTCCTGCTGAACCCGATCATGCCGGAGACCTCGCAGGCCCTGTGGGAGTCCCTGGGTGCCGAGGCCTCCCTGGGCGCGCTGGCGGACCAGCCGGTGCAGTCCTCCGCCACGTGGGGGCAGCTCCCCGCCGGCGCGACGGTGACGAAGGGCGCGGTGCTGTTCCCGCGCCTGGAGGAGCCGAAGAAGGACTGACGCCCCGGCGTACGTACGGCGAAGGCCGCCGCCCCCGTGACCGACGGGGAACGGCGGCCTTCGCCGTGGTCAGGCGAATACGAGGACGGCGGCGGCGGGCGCCATGTAGACCAGGGGGAAGGCCACGTGCCCGTAGGCGCGGGCCCGCAGCACGGTGATCACCGCACCGGCGAAGTACAGGATCAGCCCAAGGGCGGCGAGGATCCCGATCACCGGCACGAAGAACCCGACGAGGAGCCCGACGGCGCCGGCGAGCTTGGCGGCCCCGAGCCCGTTCCACCACGCCCGGGGCACCCCGTACGCGGCGAGCGGCTCGACGACGAACGCGGCCCTGACGAAGACCGCGACCCCGGAGAACCCGGCCATGAACGCGGCGACGGCGGTGACGACGACAGCGGTGGTGGACGTCTCGGCGAACATCTCGGCTCCTTCGGCCTTCCGGGTGTCCGCCTCGACCGCCCGTTCGCCAAGACGGGCGAGTTCCTCGAACCCCTCCTGAGTCAGAACGCTCACGGCCAACTCCTCCTGGATCGGGGCGCCTTCCACGGTACGTGTTTCCCCCGGCCCACGACCGGGAGCTGGAGCGGCTGCGCCGGCCGCCAGCCGCGGTGCGAGCGCGGGCAGAGCCGTGATGCCCGTCCGACCGTCGACCGCGTTTCGTCACCCGGGCAGGCCCACCCCGTCGGTGCCGCCCTTCTCCCACGTGGACGCGACACGGCTACGACACCTCACCGCGAGCGGGAATCGGAGCGCCACGACCGGAGTTGGTGAGGGAACTTAGCCGTTTCAGGAGGGGTCATGCGAGCGATTCAGGTTTCCGAAGTGGGCGGTCCCGAGGTGCTGCGACCGGTCGACATCGATCCACCGGTGCCGGGCCCGGGCCAGGCGGTCGTGGAGGTCGGCGCGTCCGGCGTCAACTTCCTCGACGTGTACCACCGCCAGGGCCGGTACACCCTCCCGCTGCCCTTCACCCCGGGCACTGAGGGCGCGGGCACGGTCCTCGAGGTCGGACCCGGCGTCACCCACGTCGCCGTGGGAGACCGGGTCGGCTGGGTGGAGACCCCCGGCAGCTATGCCGAGCAGGCCGTCGTGGACGCCTCCCGGCTCGTGCCCCTGCCCGACGACGTCGACTTCGAGGCCGCCGCCGCCGTGCTGCTGCAGGGCATGACGGCGCACTACCTCGTCAAGGACGCCTACCCGGTCCAGCCAGGCGACACGGTGCTCGTGCACGCTGCTGCCGGCGGCATGGGGCTCGTGCTGACCCGGCTCATCACCCATCTCGGCGGCAGGGTGATCGGCACGACCTCGACACCGGAGAAGGCCGAGCTGGCGCGGCGCGCCGGAGCCGCCGAGGTGATCCTCTACTCTGCGGTGGACGATCTCGCGGCCGAGGTGAAGCGGCTCCATGGCGGCCAGGGCCTGCCTGTCGTCTTCGACGGCGTCGGCAGGGACACCTTCGATGCGAGCCTCGCCAGCCTGCGAACCCGCGGCCACCTGGTGCTCTTCGGCGCCGCGAGTGGTGCGGTGCCGCCCTTCGACCCCATCCGGCTCGCCCAGGGCGGTTCGCTGACCCTGATCCGGCCGAGCCTCGGGCACTTCATCGCCGATCGGTCCGAGCTGCTCCGGCGCGCCGCCGACGTGCTCGAATTGGTGCGCACCAAGGTGCTGGAAACCACCGTGACGGCCCGCTACCCGCTCGCCGAGGTCGCCCAGGCTCACCGCGATCTGGAGGCTCGGCGTACCACCGGCAAGCTGCTCGTCATCCCCTAGGGCGACCGGCGGAACTGACTGATCTGCAGGAACGTTGCCTCCGCCAGGCATCGATCCCGCGCAGCTGTGTCCGCGATCCCGGGTGATGACCGCTGACGGGAGCCGGCTGCGGTGCGAGCACGGGCAGAGCGTGATGACCGGCCGACCGTCGACCGCGTTTCGTCACCTGGGCAAGCCCGTTCCGTCGGTGGCACACCAAGGCCCGCACAGCGAACGAGGGCGTGCCCGCACCCCAGATCGCTTCCCTCATCGACTGGTTCGGTGAGCTTGCCCGAGATCAACCCGGACACGACCCGCAGCCTCCCCCCGCCCGACCCGCCCGGACAGTCCGCTGTCAAGCACAGTGGACCCGGGCGGCCTCGGGACGTCAGCGGCGGACGGCGTACGAGACAAACCCCGCCCAGGCGGCGGGCATCAACGCGAGCCAGGGGCCGCCACGCTCGGTGACATGAATCAGCAGAACGTCACTCAAGTCCAGTCACGCACACGCCACTTCGACGCGCTCCTCTCACCCACGCCACGAGGGGCCCGGCTCGCCCGGCTGCTCGCCGTCGCGTGGATGCGGGATCACGAGGTGCCGTACGGCGTGACGGAGGCGGCCACCCACGTCGTCGCCGAACTGGCCGCGAACGCGGCCACACACGGCCGGGTCGCCGGCCGCAGCTTCCGGCTCGAGCTCCTGAGCCGCGGGGGCGTCCTGCGGATCGAGGTGACGGACACCCGGGCCGAGGACCTCCCATGCGTCCAACCGACCCCGCCCGAGAGCGAGTCGGGGCGCGGGCTGGTCCTGGTCGAGGCGCTGGCCGACCGGTGGGGCGTGGGGCTCGGACCCGCGCCCCGGAAGACCGTATGGGCCGAGATCGATCTTCCGGCCTCCTGACCTGCGAAAACGACTCAGATGCCGGATCCCGGGAATGTGGTCTTCGGTGCGGCGGACACTCTCCCAAGAAACCAATGAGAGAGAAAGAAACCCACCAAGCCCCACCCCTCCCCCCGCTCAGGCAGGCACTCACTCACTCGGGTGAAAAACACCAACACAGCTGGCTTTGGGGTGGGTTGCCTGCCTTACGCTCTGCCCACCTGGCATATGACCGCCAGCCTCAGACATGCGTCGGCCCCCGCCGGGAGTTGCGTTCCCAAGGCGAGGGCCTGACCACAAGGAAGTAAGAGGCTTCCCTATGGGTACCAAGCAGACTAGCGCGCGCCCCCAGGCCACGTCCCGTAAGGCCGGGAAGAATCCTTCTCCGCGCACGCGTACGGCCACTCCCTGCGGTGGCGTCACGCACGACAACGTCCGCCACACCACCCGCTTCACGGTGATCGGCAACCACCTCGCCCAGCACGCCGAGCTGTCGCTGCTGGCCATCGGCCTGGCGGTACACATCCAGTCGCTCCCCAGCGGGGCATCCGTCGCCATCAAGAGCCTCGCCGCCCGCTTCCCGGAGGGGACGACCCGGATCGCCGCCGCGCTGCGCGAGCTGGAGGCCCACGGATACCTGCGCCGCACGCCCGAGCGCACCGAGGACGGACGCCTCGTCACCCGCACGGTGTCCTGCAACCGGCCGGGCCACACCGGCACCCCGGACGAGCCGAAGCCCCAGGCGCAGCCCGAGCGCCCCGCGCACCGCGAGGACAAGCCGCAGCCCAAGCGCCCCGCCCGCCGTGAGGACAAGCCGCAGCGTCGCGCCCTGCCGGCCGTGCCGCAGCCCATCTACCCCGCCCCCGAGATGCTCGCGACCGCCCTCGGGGTTCTCTCCGGCCTCCGCCGTACGGACCCCCGCCTCCTGATCTCCGCCACGGACGCCGAACACCTCGTCCCGGGCGTCGCGGCCTGGCTGGAGCGGGACCTCACCCCCGAGGCCGTCCACGGCGCCCTGACCACCGGCCTCCCCCAGGAACCCCTGCACCGCCCGGCCGCGCTCCTGGCCCACCGCCTCACGGCCCAGCTCCCGCCCCTGCCGCTCTTCCGCACCCCGGAGACCTCGGCCACCCGACACCCCCTCCAGAACTGCGACACCTGCGACCGCGCCTACCGAGCCCCGGAACCGGGCACCTGCGCCGGCTGCACCGGCTGACCGGCCCCCGGCTGCGACGACCGGAAGGCCGGGACGAGACGTCCCGACCGAGGTGACAGGCTCAGGCATATGTTCGTTGCTCGTGTGAACGACCGCGTGGCAGCATGCGTGGGTGACGGAGAACGGGGACGACATACCGGAGCCTCGGCGGGTTGCGAGGCTGGCGGATCTGGCGAGCGGGTCGGCTCAGGTGGCGATGCCGGAACCGGAGGCGGCTTCGGTGACCGCCGCCGAGCAGACCGTGCCGGGGCCGGGACGTGGATCTGAGGCCGACGACGAAGTGACGACGGCACGCCGCCGGTTTGCGCGTTTGCTGGGGGAGTTCCGGCGTACCGCCGTCCTCGTGCCGTTCGACGCGCAGGACAGTCTCTGGACCGCCGACTTCAACGGGGTCCGGTGGATCTGCGCGTTCTCGGACGAGGAGGCGCTCGCGCGGTTCGCGGTCGCGCGGGGCGAGGCCGGCCGGGAGTGGTCGTACCGGACGATCCTGGGCGCGCGGCTGCTCGACGTGATGGTGCCGATGCTGCCCGGCCCTGCCGGGGTCGCGCTGGACGCGGGCAGTACGGACGGGGCGCTGTTTCCGCCGGTGGCGGGGATCGTCCCGGACGAGGTGGCGGTGGACCTCGGAGGGGCCGGGACCGGGGCCGAGGCCGGGACCGGAGCTGGGACAGGGACGGGGGCGGGGGCACGATGAGTGGGAACGAGCCTGATTTCGCGGCGCCGGCGGCGGCGCTCGCGGAGATAGCGAAGGGCATCGACCTGGCGCACGCCGAGCTGAAGGAGCTCGGCATGACCGGTGAGGCGTCGGCGGGGCGGGGGTTCTCCGATCTGACCCTGTCGGGCGTGGAGTTGGGGCACGGCGGATTGACGGCGGAGTTCGACACGTTCTGCTCCCGGTGGGAGTGGGGCGTCCGCGCGCTGGCGATGCGGGGGAACGGCTTCGCGCAGGCGGTCGGCCTGTCGGCGGGCTCGTTCGCGGAGCAGGAGCGGTACATCAAGGACGCGTTCAAGATCGGCGTGAACTCCCTCAACGGGAACCCGCACCTGTCCGAGGACGACGTCAAGAAGATGAGCTGGGAGACCATCCGCGACCAGCACACCTGGGACGACGCGGACTTCAGCCCGGAGTCGTTCACCGATGCCCACCAGGACGTGAAGCAGACCTGGCAGAACACCGGCTACGACGTCATGGACGCGAAGCTGGACTCGATGGAGCGGTCCGGACTGATCGACCCGGCGATGCGGGCCCGGATGGACGAACAGCTCAAGGACGGCCTCGACCCTGATCAGGCGACCGTCGACCAGGCCGAGCAGCCGCGGTGGGGGGAGAGCCGCTGATGGTGGACTGGGGTGGGCTGGCCGACAAGATCGGTGACGGTGTCGACAAGGGCATCGACAAGATCGGTGAGGGCGTCGACAAGGCCAAGGAGGGCCTCGGCGAAGGCATCGACTATGTGACCGACAAGACCGGCCAGGGCCTGGACAAGATCGGCGCGCACGACATCGCGGACGCCGTCGAGGACTGGGGCGACGAGACCGCCTCCTCCCTCGGCGCGCAGGTCGGGGAGCAGCAGCTCGGGCAGACCGAGGAGGCGAACGAGCTCATCCACGGCAAGCCGGAGAAGATCGCTGAAACGGTGAAGAACCTGCGGGACTTCCAGCGGGCGTTCGACCTGGTCGGCAGCGGGATGAAGCAGCTGGACTCCGGCCACTGGAAGGGCGAGGCCGCCGACGCGTTCCGGGAGAGGTTCCAGACCCTGCCGACGGACTGGCTGCGCGCGGCGGACGCGATGGAGAGCGCGGCCAAGGCCCTGGAGACGTACTCCCAGGCGGTGATGAGCGCGCAGGGCAAGGCGCGTGAGGCGATCGCCCTGTACAAGGAGGGCGACAGTGACTCCAAGGCGGCCGTCGACTCGTACAACAAGAAGGTCGACGCCTACAACGCGGCCCGCACCGGCGACAGTCCGCTGCCGGACCCGGGACCCTTCTCCGACCCTGGCAAGGCCAAGCGGCAGCGCGCCCAGGAGATCCTGAACGACGCGCGCAAGGCACGCAACGAGTCCGGGGACACCGCGAAGGCAGCCGTCAGCGCCGCCCTCGCCCACGCACCGCAGGAGCCGACGGGCCGCGAGCGGCTCAAGCTGGAGCTGATGGACCACGGCATGGCCCAGGGCTTCGAGCTGGCCCACTTCGGCGGGGGCATCGTCAAGGGCTCAGCCGGCCTGATCAACTTCGTCCGGTCGGTGAACCCGACGGACCCGTACAACCTCACGCACCCGGCGGAGTACTACAAGGGCGTCAACATGACGCTCGCCGGTCTGGTGTCCACGGCGGCGAACCCGGACAGGGCGCTGAAGAACGCCTGGGACGCGGCGAAGGGCGACCCGTCGGAGTTCCTGGGGAGGCTGGTGCCGGAGCTGATCGGGACGAAGGGCGCGGGGCTCGCGCGCACCGGCGCACGGGTCGGGCTGAACGGCACGAAGCACGTGCCCGACGGCACGAAGCCGGGCGGGACCCGCGGGGATCAGGAGAAGGATCCGGCCACCGCCTGCAAGAAGGAGAGCGAGACGGCGTGCAAGAAGGACCCCGTCGACATCGCCGCAGGCCGGGTGCTGCTGCCGCAGACCGACATATCCCTGCCGGGCTCGCTTCCCCTCGTCTTCCGGCGCACCTTCGACTCCTCGCGCCGCTCAGGGCGGTGGTTCGGCCCGACGTGGTCGAGCACGGTGGACCAGAGGCTGGAGATCGACTCGGAAGGTGTCGTCTTCAGCTGTGACGAGGGCAGTCTCCTCGCCTATCCCCATCCCGCGCCCGGCGTCCCGGTCATGCCCACCCATGGCCGCCGGTGGCCGCTCGACCGGGTCGAGGACGGCTACACCCTCACCGATCCCGACACCGGAACGGTCCGGCACTTCGTCGAGCACGCCGACGGCCTCGCGCTCCTGGCGCAGATCGACGACCGCAACGGCCGCTGGATCACCTTCGAACACGACGGGACGGGCGCCCCGACGGCGATCGTCCACCACGGCGGCTACCACCTGAAGCTCACCACGAGCGAAGGGCGAATAACCGCCCTCCATCTGGCGGAGGCGGCGGCGGACGGCTCCGACCAGGAGATCCTGCGCTACGGCTACACCGACGGGCACCTGACGAAGGTCACGAACTCGTCGGGGCGGCCCGTCCGGTTCGGTTGCGATGCGTTCGGTCGCATCACGTCGTGGACGGATACCAACGGCCACCGTTTCGACTACGTCTACGACGACCAGGACCGCTGCACCTACCAGTCGGGCACGAACGGCCACCTCGAAACGACCTTCACCTGGGACGACGTCGACCCGGCCACCGGCCTGCGCATGACCACCCTCACCGACGGCCTGGGGCACACCCAGCGGCACCTGATCAACGATCGCGCCCAGGTCGTCGCCGAGATCGACGCGCTGGGCGCGGTCACCCGCTACGAGTACGACCGTCACCACCGCCTGTTGTCCCACACCGACCCGCTGGGCCACGTCAGTCGTGTCACCTACGACGAACACGGCCGGCCGACCCGGGTAGACCGCTCGGACGGACGCCAGGCGCGGGCCGAGTACGACGAGAAGGGGTTCCCCGTACGCGTCATCGGTGCGGACGGCAACGCCGTGCGCCAGACCTTCGACGCGCGTGGCAACCGCACGACGGTCACCGAACCGACCGGTGCGACGACGCACTACGCATACGACGCGTCGGGGCACATGTCTTCTATAACCGACGCCCTGGGCAACAGCTGGACCGTACGGTGTGACAAGGCGGGGCTGGTCGTCTCCTTCACCGACCCCCTCGGCGCGACCACGCGGTACGTGCGCGACGCGTTCGGCCGTCCGGTGACCGTGGTGGACGAGCTCGGAGCGACCACCAGCTTCGAGTGGACGGTCGAAGGGAAACTCGCACGGCGCGTCGACGCCGACCGCAGCGAACAGCGCTGGACGTACGACGGTGAGGGCAACCGCGTCAGCCACACGGACGCCCTGGGCGGAGTCACCGCATACGAGTACGCGGACTTCGATCTACTGGCGCGCCGGACCGATCCGGACGGAGCACGGTACGCGTTCGACTACGACTCGAACCTGCGCCTGACCGCGGTCACCGATCCGCGGGGACTGACGTGGACCTACGCGTACGATCCCGTCGGCCGGGCCGTGAGCGAGACCGACTTCGACGGTCGGACGCTCAGATACACGTACGATCCGGACGGCCGACTCACGTCCCGGACCAACGGTCTGGCACAGACGATCCGGTACGAACACAACCCTCTGGGCCAGGTCGTGCTCAAGGACGTCGTCGGCACCGTCACCACGTTCGAGTACGACATCTTCGACGAGCTGGCACAGGCGACCGGCGCCGACACCACGCTCACACGGATGAGGGATCGTTACGGACGTCTCGAGTCGGAGACCGTGAACGGCCGCACGGTCACCTTCGAGCACGACGTCCTGGGCCGCCGAACCGGGAGGACGACCCCCACCGGGGCGGTCAGTACGTGGACGTACGATCCGGCGGGGCGCAGAACCTCCCTCACGACCTCGGGGCGCACCGTCACGTTCGCTTACGACGCCGCGGGTCAGGAACTGGCCCGTCACGTCGGAGGGAACATCGCCCTCAGGCACACCTTCGACGACATGGGGCGTTGCAAGGACCAACAGGTCGTGGGCGGCGGCCACACCCTGCTGCGGCGCGCCTACGACTATCGGGAGGACGGCAGCCTCGCCGGCATCGACGACCTGCTCACCGGTTCCCGTCGCTTCGACCTCGACCCGATCGGGCGAGTGACGACGGTCCGCGCGGAGAACTGGACCGAGGAATACGTCTACGACGCGGCGGGAAACCTGAGCACGGCCTCCTGGCCCGAGTCCCACCCCGGTCAGGAAGCCACCGGGGCTCGTAGCTACACCGGGACACGGATCTCCCGTGCCGGCAGCGTCCGTTACGAGTACGACGCACAGGGGCGGACCGTCCTTCGCCAGAAGACCCGACTGTCACGCAAAGCCGATACGTGGCAGTACGCATGGGATGCGGAGGACCGCCTCGTATCGGTGACCACCCCCGAAGGAGCCCTGTGGCGGTACCGCTACGACGCGCTGGGCCGCCGCATCGCGAAGCAGCGTCTCTCGGGCGACGGACGCACCGTGCTGGAGGAGATCACATTCACCTGGGACGGCGTCACGTTGTGCGAGGAGACCAGCCAGGGCACCGACTCTGCGCACGCCGTCATCCTCACCTGGGATCATGACGAGTTCCGGCCACTGGCCCAGACGGAGCGCATCGCACGGCGGGACGCTCCGCAGGAGACGGTCGACGAGCGGTTCTTCGCCATCGTCACCGACCTTGTGGGCAGCCCGACCGAACTCGTCGAAGAGTCCGGAGCTCTTGCGTGGCGCAGCCGCCGCACGCTGTGGGGCACCACGACATGGGCGTCGGACAGCACCGCTTACACCCCGCTGCGCTTCCCCGGGCAGTATTTCGATCCCGAAAGTCTGCTGCACTACAACTACTTCCGCTACTACGACCCTGACGTCTCGCACTATGTGAGTCCGGATCCGATCGGCTTGGAGGGCGGCCCGAATAACCGCTGGTACGGCCCCAATCCGTACACGTGGATGGACCCCCTCGGGCTGGCGCTCTGCCGGGCGAAACCGAGGCTGGAGGACGGCAATGCCAAGCAGGGGTGGCGGCACATCGATGAACGGCACATCAGCGGTACGGCCAAGGGCGGGCACGGAGATCTCATGCCTCCCACCACGACGCGCGCGCAGGTAGAGGCAGCGGCGGAGAAAATGGTGGAGAAGGGCAACCGCATCTCCGATCCGAACAACCAGTACCAGACCTTCGAAAAGCGCATGACGGTCAATGGCATGCGGGCCAATTACCGTCTGGTCGTGGACTCCACCGACGGAAATCGTGTCGTCACCTTCTTCCCCATAGGAAAGAGCTACAGACCGTGATCAGGATGACCTTCACCGTGCGCCCCGATCAGGGCGAGGCCAGCGACTTCGACCTCGGTGATATCACGTGCGTGGGTGAGAGCGGCTCGGTGAGTTCGGCGGGCCAGGTCCCCGACCAGGGGATGATGATCTACCTGTCGGTTCCCCTCCTCCTCGACTCGCTCCGGCCGCTCCTCACCGGGGAGAGGAAGGCGGTTTCGTTCGTGGGTACGGACACGTCGTTCCGGCTCGACTTCCGGCGTGATCGCAAGGGAGTCGTCTCGGTCTCGGCGAAGAGGACGGCGCTGGGGACATGCACGCGGGAAGAGCTCGCGGACGCGGTTCTCCGGGCTGCTCGGGAGCTGGAGGAAGAGGGCCTTTCGGAACTTCCCGCCGGGGGCGGCGCGAGAGGTGATTTCGACTCCTCGATGGAGAGGTTCCGCGCGTCGGTGACGTGAGACGCAGGGGGCCGACCCAGTCGGTGCGGCCGCCACGCGAAGGGCCCGGAATCCGAGTGGATTCCGGGCCCTTCGAGTGAGCGCGTGTGCTTAGCGGGCCGCGTCCGGGTGGACCGCTTCCGTCACCGGGCGGTCGTCCGCCTGCTTCTCCGTGACCTTCTTCTCCACCGGCTTGCGCAGCTGGAGGTTCAGCTCGCGCAGGCGGGACTCGTCGAGTTCCGTCGGGGCGCCCATCAGGAGGTCCTGGGCGTTGCCGTTCAGCGGGAAGGCGATGGTCTCGCGGATGTTGGGCTCGTCGGCGAGGAGCATCACGATGCGGTCGACGCCCGGGGCGATGCCGCCGTGCGGCGGGGCGCCGTACTCGAAGGCGCGGAGCATGCCCGCGAACTCGTGCTCGACGGTCTCCTTCGAGTAGCCCGCGATCTCGAAGGCCTTGAACATGATCTCGGGCTCGTGGTTCCGGATGGCGCCGGAGGAGAGCTCGATGCCGTTGCAGACGATGTCGTACTGCCAGCCGAGGACGTCCAGCGGGTCCTGGGTCTCCAGGGCCTCAAGGCCGCCCTGCGGCATGGAGAACGGGTTGTGCGAGAAGTCGATCTTGCCGGTCTCCTCGTCCTTCTCGTACATCGGGAAGTCCACGATCCACGCGAAGCGGAAGACGTTCTCCTCGAACTGGCCGGCGCGCTTGGCAGCCTCGACGCGGACCGGGCCCATGATCTTCGAGACCTCGTCGAAGTCGCCGGCGCCGAAGAAGATCGCGTGGCCGGGCTCCAGACCGAGGCGCTCGGTCAGGACCTTGACGTTCTCCTCGGTGAGGAACTTGGCGATCGGGCCGGTCAGGGCGTTGCCCTCGCCGACGCGGACCCAGGCCAGGCCCTTCGCGCCGAGGGAGACCGCGAAGTCGCCGAGCTGGTCGAAGAACTTGCGCGGCTGGTCGCCCGTGTTCGGGACGGCGAGCGCGCGGACGTGCTTGCCGGCGAAGGCCTTGAACTCCGAGGCCTCGAAGACGTCGGAGATGTCGACGAGTTCGAGGGACGTGCGCAGGTCCGGCTTGTCGTTGCCGTACTTCAGCATCGACTCGCGGAACGGGATCCGCGGGAACGGGGAGGTGACGTGGCGCCCGCCGCCGAACTCCTCGAAGAGCTCCGTCATGAGCTTCTCGATCGGCTGGAAGACGTCCTCCTGCTCGACGAAGCTCATCTCGACGTCGAGCTGGTAGAACTCGCCCGGCGAGCGGTCCGCGCGGGCGTCCTCGTCGCGGAAGCAGGGCGCGATCTGGAAGTACCGGTCGAAGCCGGAGATCATCAGCAGCTGCTTGAACTGCTGCGGCGCCTGCGGCAGCGCGTAGAACTTGCCCGGGTTGAGACGGGACGGGACGACGAAGTCGCGGGCGCCCTCGGGGGAGGTCGCGGCGAGGATCGGGGTCGCCATCTCGTTGAAGCCGAGGGCCACCATCTTGGAGCGGATGGAGGCGATGACGGCGGACCGCAGCATGATGTTGCGGTGCATGCGCTCGCGGCGCAGGTCGAGGAAGCGGTACTCCAGGCGCCGCTCCTCGTTGACGCCGTCGTCGGCGTTGATGGTGAAGGGGATCTGCTTCGCGGCGCCCAGGACCTCGACCTCGGCGGCCTCGATCTCGATCTCGCCGGTGGCGAGCTCCGGGTTGACGTTCTCCGCGCCGCGGGAGACGACCTTGCCGTCCACGCGGACGACGGTCTCCTTCGTCAGCTTGTCGAGGACCTCCGCCGCGGCGGTGCCGGGGCGGGCGACGAGCTGCGTGATGCCGTAGTGGTCGCGCAGATCGATGAAGAGGATGCCGCCCAGGTCGCGCCGATTGTGCAGCCAGCCGCTCAGCCGGACGTCGGTGCCGACGTCAGAGGCGCGGAGCTCGCCGCAGGTGTGGGACCTGTACCGATGCATCGTCGTTCATCCAGTCTTCGGGATTCGTGGGTCGTGGGCCGCCGCCCTGCGCCCCTGTCACGGATGTCACAGGACACGCGGGCAGACCCACCCAGAGTACCGGCCGGGCCGACATCGCTTTTCGAATAGTCTCGGTGGCGACCTGCTGTCCGATATTCATAAAGTAGGGCAATGCGCACCGAGGACGTCCTGGCCGCGATCGCGACAGGCCTGTGGCGCTGGGACAACGCGTCCGGGATCGTCTCGCTCGATGCCGAGGCCTCCCGGCTGCTCGGGCTGCCCGCCGAGCCCCTGTGCCTCAGTGAGGCGGCCGTACGCTCCCGGTTTCACCCGGTCGACTGGAACGAGATCGACGGGGTCGTCAACCTCGCCGTCGCCGAGGGCACCCTCGCCGAGGCCCGGCTGCGGATCATGGACGAGCACGGCCGGGTGATCCGTACGGTACGGAGCAGGTCGAAGCCGTTCGTCCGGGGGAAGGACTACCACCTGGTCGGCACCCTCCAGGAGGTCGCCGAGCAGCTGCCGGGCACCGCCGCCCGCACCCCCGTCACCGGCGACTGGCGCCGCTCCCGCGAGGCGTTCCTGCTCGACGCGGGGCGGGCGCTCGCGGAGGCGCGGTCGACGGCCGAGGTGCTGCGGGTGGCCGCCTCGCTCTCGATGCCGGGGTTCTCGCCGGACGGGCTCGCCGTCTTCGGCGTGGCGGGCGACCGGCTGACGATCATCGGCCACCACGGGCACAGCGACGGCGACGAGGGCCCGTTCTCGTCGATGTCGCTCGACACCGACTATCCGGCGGCGGAGGTCGTACGGACCGGCCGGGCGATCTATCTGCCCTCGCCCGACGAGTACCTGCGCCGCTACCCCATGACCTGGCCGCTCGCGCAGCGCTTCGGCCGCCGCTCCTGGGCCTTCGTGCCGCTGGTCGTCGCCGGGCGCACGATGGGGGCCTGGATGGCGGCCTTCAAGCACCCGGTGGTGTTCACGCCCGACGAGCGGTCCGTTCTCACCACGGTGGCGCGGATGCTCGCGCAGGCCCTCGCACGCGCGGGCGTGGCCGAGTCCGAGCGGGAGCTGTCGCTCGGACTCCAGCGCACGATGATGCCGGTCCTCGGGCCGGGGATCCCCGGCATCCAGGTCGCGGCCCGGTACGTGCCGACCGGCGGCGGGCTCCAGGTCGGCGGCGACTGGTACGACATGATCCGGCTCCCCGGCGGCACCTCCCGCACCGGTGGGCGCGGCCCCGGGCGGATCGCCCTCGTCATCGGTGACGTCCAGGGCCACGACGTGCGGGCGGCGGGCCTGATGGGGCAGCTGCGGATCGCCCTGCGCGCGTACGCCTCCGAGGGCCACCGGCCGGACGCGGTCCTCTCCCGCGCCTCGCGCTTCCTGTACGGGATCACCGACGGCGACGACGGGGAGCAGGCGGGTGGCCCGCGCTTCGCGACCTGTCTGTACCTGGAGGTCGACCTGGAGTCCGGGACGGTCGACATCGCGCGGGCGGGACACCCGGACCCGGCGGTACGGATGAACGACGGAACGGTTCTGCTCAGGCCCACGGCCGGCGGGCTCCCGCTCGGCATCGACCCCGACACCGACTACCCCACCACCCGGCTCACCCTGGAGCCCGGCGAGACCCTGATGATCTGCACCGACGGCCTCCTGGAGACCGGCGGACACGACCTGGACTCCGGCTGGGAGCGGGTCAGGAAGCTGCTGGAGTCCCACGACGGCGAGGACCTGGAACAGCTCGCCGACACCCTCGTGGAGGCCGTCCACGGCCCCGGCTCCCATCACACGACCGGGCCGCTCGCCGACCGCCGCGAAGACGACATCGCGGTCCTGCTGCTCTCCCGCCGCCCGGCCGACGGGCGGCCGCAGGCCCCGCGCCGCACCCTCATGACGATCGCGCAGGCGGAACCGGAGCGGATCGCGGAGGCGCGGGAGCAGATACGGCAGCTGCTGCACGACTGGGCCGACGGGGACCAGCTCGACTCGGCGGTCCTGATGGTCTCCGAGATGGTCACCAACGTCCTCGTCCACACGGACGGCGACGCGCTCCTGGTCGCCGAGGTCGCGTGCGCGGAGAGGTCCCGGCGGCTGCGCGTCGAGGTCTCCGACACCAGCGACGAACTGCCGCACAAGCGCCACCCGGGCGAGATGGCGTCGAGCGGCCGCGGCCTGGTCCTGATGGAGATGCTGGCGGACGCGTGGGGCGTCGACCCGCGCGGCGAGGGCAAGGCGATCTGGTTCGAGCTGAACGAGTCGGCCACGGGGGAGGGGTGCTGCGCGTAGCGCTCACGGCGAGCGCCGGGTGCTGTGCGCGGCCGTGTCGCGGGTAGGGCGAACGGCCAGCGCCGGGTGCTGTGCGCGGCCCTGCTGCGCGTAGCGCTACGGCGAGCGCCGGGTGCTGTGCGCGGCCGTGTCGGGGGTAGGGCGAACGGCCAGCGCCGGGTGCTGTGCGCGGCCCTGCTGCGGGTAGGGCGAACGGCGAGCGCCGGGTGCTGTGCGCGGCGCGGACGGGCCGGAAAGGCCTGGTCCTCACGCGTCGCCGTCCCCTCGTCCCGCCGCGCGCCGCCCCCGCCCGCGGCGCAGACTGGTGTCGTACGGCCGCCGGGGGGACCACGGAGCTTGCCATGGACATCCACAAGGTCGGAAGCGACACCACCGTCCTGGCCGACAGCCTCGAAGTGCCCGGGATCGGGCACATCCCCGCCAACGCCTTCGTCCTCACCGCCGCCGAACCCGTCGTCGTCGACACGGGCCTCTCGGTGGCCGACCGGAACTTCGTCAACACGCTCGGCTCGGTCGTCGACCCCGCCGACGTCCTCTGGATCTGGCTCACCCACCCCGACCGCGACCACACGGGCGGCATCTTCGACCTGCTGGTGGCCGCGCCCCGGGCGAAGGTCGTCACGACGTTCATCGGCGCCGGGATCATGACCACCGAGCGTCCGCTGCCGACGGACCGCGTGTTCTTCCTCAACCCCGGCCAGTCCCTCGACGTCGGCGACCGCATGCTCCGCGCGTTCAGGCCGCCGCTCTTCGACAACCCGGCCACGGTCGGCTTCTACGACGAGAAGACCCGGATCTGCTTCAGTTCCGACTGCTTCGGCGGGCCGATGCCGACGCAGGAGCTCGCGGAGAGCGGTCACGCGAACGACCTCAAGCCCGAGGAACTGCGCCAGGCGCAGCTGCTGTGGGCGTCCGTGGACAGCCCGTGGGTGCACATCGTGGACCCGGCCAAGTACCGGGCGACGATCGACCCGATCCGGGACATGGCGCCGGAGATCGTGCTGTCCACGCATCTGCCGCCGGCCGTACGGATGACGGCGTCGATGCTCGACACGATCACGACGGCACCGGACGTGGACCCGTTCGTCGGTCCCGACCAGGCGGCCCTGGAGCAGATGCTGGCGAGCTTCGAGCCGGGCGGCCAGCCGGCGGCGACCTGATCGACAAGGCCCCCTAGGGGGTGTCTGCCCCGTACCGCGTCCGCAGTTCGCCGAGGACGCCCGTCGCCGCGGCCGTCAGCGGTACGGCGAGCAGCATGCCCAGGATGCCCGCGACGGACGCCCCGGCCGTGATCGCCAGCATCACCGCGGCCGGGTGCATCTGCACGGTCCGGCTCTGCACCATCGGCTGGAGCACGTTCCCCTCGATGACCTGCACGGCGAGGACGATCCCGAGGACCCACAGGGCGATGACGAAGCCCCGGTCGGCGAGGGCGACGAGGACGGCGACGGCGCCGGAGAGGAAGGCGCCGAGGTACGGGATGTAGGCCGTGACGAAGACGAGCGCGGCCAGGCCCACCGCGCCGGGCACGTCGAGGACGAGGAGGCCGACGCCGATGAGGACGGCGTCGACGAGGGCGACGAGGGTCGTCCCGCGCATGAAGCCCTCGACGGCCTCGTACGCCCGGCGGGCCATGGCCTCGACGGTGTCGCCCGTGCCGGCCGGGACGAGGGAGCGCAGGGCGCCGGCGGCGCGGTCGGAGTCGCGCAGGAAGAAGAAGATGAGGAGGAGGGCGAGGACGGCGGTGGCGAGCACCTCGCCGACGACGCTGATGCCGCTGATGACCCCGGAGGCGGCGGTCCCGCCGAACTTCTCCAGGAGGGTTCTGGCGTTCTTGGCGAGGTCGTCGAGGGAGGTCCCGGCAGCGCCGAGGTGCCGGGCGATGTCGGTGGCGGCCTGTCGCAGCGAGGCGACGATCTGGTCGCCGGTCTCGACGAGGGCGGCGACGACGATGTACGTGGCGCCGCCGACGACCGTGAGGACGGCGACGACGGTCAGCCCTGCGGAGAGCGACTTCTGGACCTTCATCCGCAGCAGGCGCCGGTGGAGGGGCCTGAGGAGGGCGGTGCCGAGGATCGCGAGCAGGACGGGGGTGACGGCCGTCTTGAAGACGACGCACAGCCAGACGAAGACGGCGGCGACCCCGGCGACCAGCAGCAGGACGGCGCACCAGGCGGCGACGCGGCGGGCGGGTTCGGGGAGGAGCGCGGGCGTCGTCTGCACCCGTCCACCGGACCACGCCGGCCGGCGTGTCGTCGCGCGCTGACGGCCCGTACGGGTGACGGCCCGTCAGGCCGGGTCGCGGAGGGGTGCGGCGGGAGGGGCCGTACGGAAGGCGCGTCCGGTACCGCGACAGGGGCCGTACGGGGTGCGGGGCGCCACCGGCACCCCGCACCCCGTCCCCGTATCCCCGTACGCGTCCCTACTCCCCCATCCCGTGCACCGCCGGGATCGTGCCCAGTCGGCCCGCCTGGAAGTCCTCGAAGGCCTGGCGCAGTTCGGCCTGGGTGTTCATGACGAACGGGCCGTAGTGGGCCATGGGCTCGCGGATCGGCTGCCCGCCGAGGAGGACGACCTCCAGGTCCGGCGTGTTGCCGTCCTGCTTCTCGTCGGCGCGGACGGTGAGGGCGCCGCCCTTGCCGAAGACGGCGGTCTGGCCCGTGTGGACCGGTCGCCGGTCGGCGCCGACGGTGCCGCGTCCGGCGAGGACGTACGCGAGGCCGTTGAAGTCCTCGCGCCACGGCAGGGTGATCTCGGCGCCCGGGCGCAGGGTGGCGTGGATCATCGTGATCGGGGTGTGGGTGATGCCCGGCCCGTCGTGGCCGTCGAGCTCGCCGGCGATGACGCGGAGCAGCGCGCCGCCGTCGGGGGTGGTGAGGAGCTGGACCTGGCCGCCGCGGATGTCCTGGTAGCGGGGGGCCATCATCTTGTCGGCGGCGGGCAGGTTGACCCACAGCTGGAGGCCGTGGAAGAGGCCGCCGCTGACGACGAGGGCCTCCGGCGGCGCCTCGATGTGGAGGAGGCCGGAGCCGGCGGTCATCCACTGGGTGTCGCCGTTGGTGATGGTGCCGCCGCCACCGTTGGAGTCCTGGTGGTCGAAGATCCCGTCGATGATGTAGGTGACGGTCTCGAAGCCGCGGTGGGGGTGCCAGGGCGTGCCCTTGGGCTCTCCGGGCGCGTACTCCACCTCGCCCATCTGGTCCATCATGATGAACGGGTCGAGGTACTGGTAGTTGATCCCGGCGAACGCGCGGCGCACCGGGAAGCCCTCGCCCTCGAAGCCCGAGGGGGCCGTGGTCACGGCGAGCACGGGGCGGGAGACGGCGTCGGCGGGGGCGGTGACGCGCGGCAGGGTGAGCGGGTTCTCGACAGTCACGGCAGGCATGACGGACCTCCTAGGTGCGGCCTCGGCGGCCGTGTACGTCCACTTTAGTTGAACGCTGAACTTCTTGCCACCCGGAACACGGAACGCCCGGGAGGAATTCCTCCCGGGCGCCCCCGTGCGTTCAGGATCGGTCAGCCGTACATCCGGCGCATCGCGAAGTCGACCATCTGCTCCACGGCCTTCGCGTCGAAGACCATCCGGTGGTCGCCCTCCATGTCGAGGACGAAGCCGTAGCCCGTCGGCAGCAGGTCGATCACCTCGGCGCCGGTGATCACGAAGTACTTCGACTCCTTGCCCGCGTACCGCCGCAGCTCCTTGAGCGAGGTGAACATCGGGATGACCGGCTGCTGGGTGTTGTGCAGGGCCAGGAAACCCGGGTTGTCCCCGCGCGGGCAGTAGACCTTGGAGGTCGCGAAGATCTGCTGGAAGTCCTCGGGCGCGAGCGTGCCGGTCGTGAAGGCGCGCACGGCGTCCGCGAGGGAGGGCGGCGAGGGCTCGGGGTAGAGCGGGGCCTGCTGCTGCCCGTACCCGGCCTGCATGCCGCCCTGCATGTCGGCCTGCGGGGCGTACTGCTGCTGCGGAGGCGGCGGGTACTGCTGCTGGGCACCCGGATTCTGCTCGTAGCCGTACATGGGGCCAGCCTATCGACCCGTGGACGGTCCCAGCACTGCCCATGGGCGGTCGCGCGGCCCGGCCCACCGGCGGTCGCGCGGCACCGCCCATCGGCGGTCGCACCGCTGCCCGTGGGCGGTGACGGCGCAGTCGGCCCCACCCGCACCCGATCTTCGAACGCCCCTGCCCTCTTGCTAAGTTCGCGGAAGCAACTTTCGGTCACCACGGGGGTGGAACATGGCGTTGAACGCCACTTGGGAAGAGCTGTTCGGCGGAACAGGCGGATCAGGCGGGACGGCACCGCCGGGACAGCCCGCGACGATGACCCTCGCGGGGGTGCCCGCCCCCGATTCCGGTGGAGGCGGCGGCGACGCGGACCTGAAGGCCGACGAAGGCCCCTGGCACCAGGCCGGGAACACCGCCGGTGAGCTGCGCACCTCCACCACCGCCTCGCTCACCGACCTCGACACCGCGAACGAGGGCGTCAGCGGCGGCACCGCCGGCTTCGACTCCTCGGCCGGCCTCGCCGAGATCCTCGGCACCTGGAAGGCCCGCCTCGGCGCCGTACGCGACGAGTGCGGCCGCCTGGAGGGCGCGCTGAAGGGCGCGGGCCTGCAGTTCGGCGAGCGCGAGGCCGCGACGAAGCGGAAGATCGCCGCCGAGGCGCCGGCTCCCGCGCGGAAGGAAGGCTGAGCCCCGTGCCCACCTGGCAGCAACTGCGCGACGTGAGACTGAACGAGTACACCGACGCGGCCGACGGCTGGGGCAAGGTCTCCTCCCGCTCCAACGCCGACAAGGACCGTGTCGACAACGGCATGTTCGCCAGGATCCACGACACGCAGAAGGGCGAGACCGCCACCGAGGCGACCCACGCCGTCCGGCAGCTCAGCCGCAACTACCAGTACCTGCACACCGAGTGCGGACTGGTGCGCACCGCGCTCAACGGGCTCGCCTCGGAGCTCGCGGCCCCGCAGAAGAAGCTGAAGCAGGCCCTGGAGGACGCGGAGAACCTCAAGTTCACCGTGAAGCCCGACGGTTCGGTCGAGTACCCGACCGACTCCTTCGTCCTCTCGCCCGGCTCCCACACCGCCGAGCACGGCGCGCCCGTCCCGCTCGCCCCCGGCAAGGGCGAAGGGGTCGGCAGCGCCGACGCCAACAAGGGCAAGGCCGAGGACATCGCCCAGCGCATCGGCGACGCCGTCCGCGAGGCCGCCGAGATCGACGGCCGCTACGCCGCCGCCCTGCGCAGGCTCAAGGCCGGCCCCGGCCTGGACGTCAGCGACGCGGACCTGGTCGACGCCGCCGCCGACACCAAGGCCCTCCAGCAGGCCGCCGGGAAGTACGCCGACGACGACCGGATCCCGCACGGGAAGTCCGCCAAGGAGAACGCCGCGTGGTGGAACGGCCTCAGCCAGGAGCAGCGTGACGAGTACGCCACGCTCTACCCGGCCTCCGTCGGCGCCCTCGACGGCATCCCGTCCTCGGTCCGCGACGACGCCAACCGGACGGTCTTCGCCGAGAACCGGGCGCAGATCCTGACGGACCTGAACAAGCCCGCGCCGAACCAGTACATCCCCAACCCGAACGGCAGCTACCCGGCCGCGGTCCTCAGCCCCGAGTACAAGCAGTGGCAGAAGGACCAGGAGCGGCTGAAGGAGCAGCTCAAGGGCAGCGACTCGATCCAGGCCCGCTTCGACGCCACCGGCAAGGAGGGCCTGCCGGAGGCGTACCTCCTCGGCTACGACAAGGAGGGCATCGGGCGGGCGATCATCGCCAACGGCAACCCCGACACCGCCGACCACACCGCGGTCTACGTGCCGGGCACGACGACGAACCTGAAGGACTTCGACGGCAACATCAAGCGGATGACGGAGACGTGGCTGGAGACCTCCAAGTGGGCGCCGGGACAGAACGTCTCGACGATCACCTGGTTCGGCTACGAAGCTCCGCAGTCCATCGCTCCCGACGCCATGCAGAAGGAGTGGGCACACAACGGATCCCCCCAGCTGCTCCGGTTCATGGACGGTCTGGAGACCGTCCAGGGCGGCGCCGACAACAGCCACACCACGATCATCGGACACAGCTACGGCTCGACCGTCGTCGGTGACGCCTCGAACAAGGGCGACCTGGCGGCCGACGACATCGTCGCGGTCGGCAGCCCCGGGATGCTCACCGGGAAGGCCGAGGACCTGGACGTCGGCAAGGACCACGTCTGGTCCGAGGCGGCGTGGAACGATGTCGTGCCCGCGGGTGGCAAGGTTGCCGGACTCGGCGGTTATACGTGGGGCGTCGAGACCTGGAACGGCATCCCGTTCAACGCCGGGTACGTGCAGACCGTTCCCTCCGACGAACTGTTCGGCGCCCATCGGATGGACGTCGACACCAGCGGACACAGCGACTACTGGACCCGGGACTCCGAGAGCCTGAAGAACCAGGCGAAGGTCGTGGCAGGCCGGTACGACAAGGTGAACGAGGACTGATGAACGCCAGCGACCAGCGCACCCCCACGGGCACGACCACGACCTCGGCGCGCCGCCGCATCCGGCGCCCGGCCGCTGTCGGCGCCCTCCTTCTCTGTCTCACCACTCTCGTGACGGGATGCTCCATGAACGACGCGGACGACCTCGGCTACACCCCGACGACCCTCGAGGTCGAACAGGCACGGACGCGCACCAAGGAGGTCTCCAGCGAGATCTTCGACATGATCGGCCTGCCCCAGGGCAAGACGACCCCGGGCGGCGCGAGCGCCTCCACCTGCGCGGAGGACCCCGAGCACCTCTTCAGGATCCGCCATCCGTGGTCGGTGTACGACGTCTCCGAGGAGGAGCTGAAGCAGGGTTTCGAGCGGCTCCACCAGGCACTGCCCGCCAAGGGCTGGAAGGTCGTCTCGTACGGCCCGAACAACAGCGAGGCCAGGAGCCTGGAGCTCACGGCGGAGTCCGAGAAGGAGCACTTCGCCGTCAACGCCGAGCTGTGGGTCGGCAGCACCGACCCGAAGAAGAAGAACCTGATCGGCCTCACCGTCGTCTCCGGCTGCTTCCGGGCCCCCGAGGGGACGGACCTGAAGGGCCTGTACTGAGGCGCGGTCGTCGTGTGAGGGAGGCGCGGTCGTCGTGTGAGGGGGCCCGGGGCACATGCCCCGGGCCCTTTTTCTGCGGCTCGTGTCACAGATGACCGGATAGGGGTTGCTCTTATTACCGGTGGGTAGCATCATCGTAGAGAAGCGTGGGCTACTCACCGGTAGTACGAGCACGACCACGTCCGCGTACCAGGACATCCGCCTCCCCGAGCCTTAACGGAGCCGTCGCCATGGGGCACTACAAGTCGAATCTCCGCGACATCGAGTTCAACCTCTTCGAGGTCCTCGGCCGCGACAAGGTGTACGGCACCGGGCCGTTCGAGGAGATGGACGTCGAGACCGCCAAGAGCATCCTCGACGAGATCCGCCGCCTCGCCGAGAACGAGCTCGCGGAGTCCTTCGCCGACGCCGACCGCAACCCGCCGGTCTTCGACCCCGAGACCAACACCGCCCCCGTACCGGCCACCTTCAAGAAGTCGTACAACGCCTTCATGGAGTCCGAGTACTGGCGCCTCGGCATCCCCGAGGAGATCGGCGGCACCGTCTCCCCCCGCTCCCTGATCTGGGCCTACGCCGAGCTGCTCCTCGGCTCGAACCCGGCCATCTGGATGTACTCCTCCGGCCCGGCCTTCGCCGGCATCCTCTACACCGAGGGCAACGAGGCGCAGAAGAAGGCCGCCCAGATCGCCGTCGAGAAGCGCTGGGGCTCCACCATGGTCCTCACCGAGCCCGACGCAGGCTCGGACGTCGGCGCCGGCCGCACCAAGGCCACCCAGCAGGAGGACGGCTCCTGGCACATCGAGGGCGTCAAGCGCTTCATCACCTCCGGTGAGCACGACATGGAGGAGAACATCCTCCACTACGTCCTCGCCCGCCCCGAGGGCGCCGGCCCCGGCACCAAGGGCCTCTCCCTCTTCCTCGTCCCGAAGTACGAGTTCGACTGGGAGACCGGCGAGCTCGGCGCCCGCAACGGCGTCTACGCCACCAACGTCGAGCACAAGATGGGCCTCAAGGCCTCCAACACGTGCGAGATGACCTTCGGCGACAAGCACCCCGCCAAGGGCTGGCTCATCGGCGACAAGCACGACGGCATCCGCCAGATGTTCCTCATCATCGAGTTCGCCCGCATGATGGTCGGCACGAAGGCGATCTCCACCCTCTCCACGGGCTACCTCAACGCCCTGGAGTACGCCAAGGAGCGCGTCCAGGGCACCGACCTGGCCAACTTCATGGACAAGGCCGCGCCCAAGGTCACCATCACGCACCACCCCGACGTCCGCCGCTCGCTCATGACGCAGAAGGCGTACGCCGAGGGCATGCGCTCCCTCGTCCTCTACACCGCCACCGTGCAGGACGAGATCGCGATCAAGGAAGCGGCCGGCGAGGACGCCAAGGCACTCCACGGCCTCAACGACCTGCTGCTCCCGATCGTCAAGGGATACGGCTCCGAGAAGGGCTACGAGCAGCTCGCGCAGTCGCTCCAGACCTTCGGCGGCTCCGGCTTCCTCCAGGAGTACCCGATCGAGCAGTACATCCGGGACGCCAAGATCGACACCCTCTACGAGGGCACCACCGCCATCCAGGGCCAGGACTTCTTCTTCCGGAAGATCGTCCGCGACCAGGGCGCCTCCCTGAACGCGCTGTCCGAGGAGATCAAGAAGTTCCTCGCGGTCGGCACCGGCGGCGACGACCTGGCCGACGCCCGCGACGCGCTCGCCAAGGCCGCCGTCGACCTCGAAGGCATCGTCGGCACGATGATCACCGACCTCACCGCCACCGGCGAGGACGTCAAGAACATCTACAAGGTCGGCCTCAACACCACCCGCCTGCTGCTCGCCTCCGGCGACGTCGTCGTCGGCTACCTGCTGCTGCGCGGCGCGGCCGTCGCCGCCGAGAAGCTGGCCGCCGGCGCGACCGGCAAGGACGTCGCGTTCTACCAGGGCAAGATCGCGGCCGCGAAGTTCTTCGCCGCCAACGTCCTGCCCGGCGTCACCACCGAGCGCGCCCTCGCCGAGGCCGTCGACGGCTCGCTGATGGACCTGGACGAGGCCGCGTTCTAAGACGCGCCCCCGTCCTTGCAGGAACGGCCCGTCCCCGGGGAGGGGGGCGGGCCGTTCTGTTTTTTCGGGGGGGGGGGGGGGCTCGGCTCGCCGGTCCCGGGGGTGGACGCGACCGGGCCCATCGGGAGGCGGGGGCCAGGGGGGGCCGCGGGCGGCGGTCCCCTGCCGTTCCCACGGAGCCCCGCTGCGTAAGGTTGGGCCATGAGCAGCGCAGCTTCCCGTCCCGCCGCCGGTCCCTTCGACCGCGGACACACCGACGACCTCATGGCCTTCCTGGCGGCCTCGCCGTCGCCGTACCACGCGGTCGCGAGCGCCGCCGAACGGCTCGAGAAGGCCGGTTTCCGGCAGGTCGAGGAAACAGCGGCGTGGGACGGGACGCACGGCGGGAAGTACGTGATCCGCGGCGGTGCCCTCATCGCCTGGTACGTGCCGGAGGGCGCCGCCGCCCACACCCCGTACCGCATCGTCGGCGCCCACACCGACTCCCCGAACCTGCGCGTCAAGCCGCAGCCCGACATGGGCGCGCACGGCTGGCGGCAGGTCGCCGTCGAGATCTACGGCGGCGCGCTCCTCAACACCTGGCTGGACCGCGACCTCGGCCTCGCCGGACGCCTCACGCTCCGCGACGGCAGCCACCACCTGGTCAACGTCGACCGGCCCCTGCTGCGCGTCCCCCAGCTCGCCATCCACCTCGACCGGGGCGCCAACGACGGCCTCAAGCTGGAGCGCCAGCGGCACATGCAGCCCGTCTGGGGCACGGGTGACGTCCACGAGGGCGACCTGATCTCCTTCGTCGCCGGCGAGGCCGGGGTCGACGCCGAGGACGTCGCCGGCTGGGACCTGATGGTCCACTCCGTCGAGGCGCCCGCCTACCTCGGCCGTGACCGCGAGCTCCTGGCCGGGCCCCGCATGGACAACCTGCTCTCCGTCCACGCGGCCGTCGCCGCCCTCGCCTCCGTCGCGGGCCGCGACGACCTGCCGTACATCCCGGTCCTCGCCGCCTTCGACCACGAGGAGAACGGCTCCGAGGCCGACACCGGCGCCCAGGGCCCCCTCCTCGGCAACGTCCTGGAGCGCTCCGTCTACGCACGCGGCGGCGCCTACGAGGACCGGGCGCGGGCCTTCGCCGGCACGGTCTGCCTCTCCTCCGACACCGGCCACGCCGTCCACCCCAACTACGGGGAGCGCCACGACCCGACGCACCGCCCGCGCGTCAACGGCGGCCCGATCCTCAAGGTGAACGTCAACCAGCGGTACGCCACCGACGGCGGCGGCCGGGCCCTGTTCGCCGCCGCCTGCGAGAAGGCCGGGGTGCCCTGGCAGTCGTTCGTCTCCAACAACGACATGCCCTGCGGCACCACCATCGGCCCGATCACCGCCGCCCGCCACGGCATCACGACCGTCGACATCGGCGTCGCGATCCTCTCCATGCACAGCGCCCGCGAACTCTGCGGCGCCGAGGACCCGTTCCTCCTCGCGAACGCCCTCGTCGCCTTCCTGGAGGGCTGACCCCGGCCTTCGGCGAAACATCCGCGAAAGGGCCCGCCTGACACCGTCGCCCCATGCACCGTCATGAGGGCCCGCCCCGGAAGAAGTTCGTCCTGTCCCTGACCGCCGCCGCGCTGTTCGGCACGGCGCTGGCCTGGGGACTGATCGACCGATACGACGACCGGCCGCCGTGGGGCACGGACATCGCGTACGAGGGGGGTTACGTCCTGGCCTCCCGGATCCGCGGGTACGACGTGGACGGGACGCGGACGAGGGCGCTGCTCGACGGCGAGTGCGCGCTCATGGAACGGCAGGGCCTCGGCGGCGCCCGGTCCGTCCACGATCCGGCGGCCTGGGTGGCCGGGTGCCTGGACGGGGCCGCGGGGCGCCCGTCCAGGAACCAGGGGATCGTCAGATGATCAGGCGTCCAGGCCCGCGAGGATCAGGGGCAGGCGGGTCACGCCCGTCTCCGTGACCTTCACCGGAACGCCCCAGTCCTGCTGGTGGACGTGGCAGGCCGGGTACTCGTTCGACGGGTCGTCGTCGCAGGACGCGGCCATCGCCGAGACGTGCAGGACGCCCTCGGTGACCTCCGGGTTCAGGTCGAGCTCCCGGAAGAGGTCCGTGCCCGTGCCCTCGCCGCCGAGCAGCAGCTCCGGCGGGGTCGAGGAGACCAGGAGCCGGGTCGAGGGGCCGTAGCGGTCGTCGAGCTTCTGGCCCGTCGGGGCCTGGAAGACGACGTCCAGGCGGAGCCGGCCCGGGGCGACCTCGGTGGCCTCGCGCCGGGTGCGGTGCGCCACGGCGTCGACCTGGACGGCCTCCTCGGGGAGCCGCAGCCGGGTCAGCCGGTGCCGGGCGGACTCGACGACCACGATGTCGCCGTCGACGAGGACCGCGCCGCTGGGCTCACGCAGATCGGTGGCGAGGGTGGTGACCTCGCCGGTGGCCGGGTCGTAGCGGCGCAGGGCGTGGTTGTACGTGTCGCTGACGGCGACCGAGCCGTCGGGCAGGGCCGTGACGCCCAGCGGGTGCTGGAGCAGGGCCTGGCCGGCGTCCCCGTCGCGGTGACCGAAGTCGAAGAGGCCGGTGCCGACAGCGGTGTGGACGTGGCCGTCGCGGTCGATCCAGCGCAGGGCGCTGGTCTCGGCGTCGGCGATCCACAGCCGGTCCTCGGTGGCCGAGAGCCCCGACGGCTGCGCGAACCAGGCCTCGGCGGCGGGCCCGTCGACGAGCCCCTCGTTCGTCGTCCCGGCCGCGACCTCGACGGTCCCGCTCTCCGGGTCGTACGTCCACAGCTGGTGGACGCCCGCCATGGCGATCCACACCCTGCCCTGCCACCAGCCCACGTCCCACGGCGAGGACAGGTCGACCTCCAGGGCGGGCCCGGAGGTGGCGGACCCCTGCCACCACTGCCTACCGGTGCCGGCGACCCGTTCGATCGTCCCGGTCGCGGGGTCGAAGACGCGGAGGGAGTGGTTCACGGTGTCGGCGACGACGATCCTGCCGTCGGGCAGCGCCGCGAGACCCTGCGGCTCGCGGAAGACGCCTTCCCCGATGCGCCGTACGACGGTCTCGCCGTCGGCCGCCAGCTCCACGAGCTGGTGCCGGGTCGTGTCGGAGACGAGGAGGTTCCCCGAGGGCAGCAGGATCGCCTTGCCGGGGAACCGCAGGTCGGTGGCGACGGGCTCGGGCGCCACGTACGGCCCGTCGCCGCGCCGCAGCGTCCCCTTGGCGCCGTGCTCGGCCTCCAGCTCCTCGACGAGCGTCCGGATCGCGTTGGCGTGCCCCTCGCCGGCGTGCTGGGCGACGACGTACCCCTCGGGGTCGATCACGACGAGCGTCGGCCAGGCCCGCACGGCGTACTGCTTCCAGGTCGCGAGCTCGGGGTCGTCCAGTACGGGGTGGTGCACCTCGTACCGCTCGACGGCGTCGACGACGGCCTGGTGCTCGGCCTCGTGGACGAACTTCGGCGAGTGCACCCCGACGATCACGAGCGTGTCGCGGTGCTTCTCCTCCAGTTCGCGCAGCTCGTCGAGGACGTGCAGGCAGTTCACACAGCAGAAGGTCCAAAAATCAACGACAACGCACTTACCTCGCAGGTCGGCGAGGGTGAGTTCCTTGCCACCTGTGTTCAGCCAGCCGCCCTTGCCGATCAGCTCGGGGGCACGGACACGGGCAGGTCGCCGGGGGGCGGGCGCGGGGATGGGCGCCGGGGCAGCATCGTTCATCCTTCAAGCTTGCCACCCACCTGTGAAGGCGGGATCACGCCCACACGAAGCGCCTCCCCTGGGCATACGTTCCAGCACACGGCGCGCACCTACGGCTTCGGTGTAGCCGTAGGTCTGGATCAGGCCCGGCATCCAACTGACTCTCCCCTGCGGGGGACTCGTCGGTCGGAGTGTCGGGATGATGCCGAGGAAAAGAGGTAACCGGGTGAGAGCGTCACTTCGTCACCCCTGTCCGCTGCGCGCTCGCCTTGGTGCTCAGGCAGGAGTGTCGCTTGCCGCCAGCTGTGCCCAATGGATCTGGATGCGTTGCGCGGGGATGATGCGCTGCCCGCGCACTCCCTTGCTCACCTCCACGCGGTCTACGGCGAGCGACAGCCGTTCGCGCCGGTCCTCGTTCGTCGCGTCCGTCCATGCCTCGCGCAAGGTGACGCCATCGAGCATGGGAGACACGTCCACGGAGGGCAGGGGGAGCCTGTGGAGATCGCCGCGGAGGCCGTCGATACGTCCCCTCAGACGCCCTGAGAGCCGGTTGTAGCGTTCCACGGCTGTCGCGCCACTGAACTCGCCACGCACATAGCGTGCATCCTCCAGATCAGCCAGGCGTGCTTCCTCGTCCTGGATCTCCGCAGTGAGGGCATCACGTTTCGCGAAGGTCTCCGGGTCCACACGGTGCACCCAGCGATCTGCGATCGCGACAAGCAGCGGATCGTCCGGTTCGAGCGCCGGAAGCTTGGTGAGGAACTGTTCGGTCACATACTGATCCACCGCATCAGCCAGCGCTGACGCTCCGATGCACTGGTTGCCCGCGCGACGGGCCATGCACTGATAGCTGCCGCCCACACGGTGCATCCGGCGACCGCAGCCAGGAACCGCGCAATAGACAAGTCCTGTGAGCAGCGCCGTCCCCTCGGGCTTCGGGCGCCGCTTTCCCGCGTGCACGAACGTTCTGGATTCCAGTGTCCGGATGATCCGTTCACGCTCTTCGACCGTGATGATCCCCTCGCCGATCTCAACCGTGTCAAGGGTCTCGGGATCGCGGTACGGAAAGACCCTGCCCGTGTACTTCCGCTCGCCGTCGTCCGTCTCAACGGTCTCGGTCTCCGGCATCAGACCGGCGAAGGCCGGTGAACGCAGGAGCTGCATGATGCTGGCCGCATTCCACTGCCCGCCCCTGGGCGACAGGATCTCGTACTCGTTGAGGAGTCGGGCAATCTTGACCAACGAGGTCCCGGCGAGCGCTTCATCCGCGATCAGGCGGGCGTAGACGGCATGCGCCGGGTCGTGGACAAGCTTCTTGGTCTTCGGGTCGATGAGCAGCCCATAGGGAGACTGTCCGCCGATCCACTGGCCCTTGCTACGGAGGTAGCGCTTGGCGTGGCCGACGCGCGTACCGAGATTCTTCGATTCGGACCGGGCGAGCTCAGCGAGCATCGCGACGACCATGCGCTCTGAGTCGTTCGAGGTGTCGAGACCGTCCAGGACAGAGACGATACGGCCGCCGGCCTTCTCGATTTCGTCCAGCAGCTTGCCCACCTCGCCGATGCCCTTGCGGGAAAGACGGTCCAGTTTCCAGACGATCAACGTGCCGACGACGCCCGCTGTAACCGCCGCCAGCGCGGCATCGAAGCCCTTGCGCTCAACGGTCTTGTAGCCAGAGCGCCCTCTGTCCAGGTGGACCTTGCGGACGGTCAGTCCGTTGCGTTCGGCCCAGGCACGGCAGTCGGCTTCCTGCCGTTCGATTGCGGTCTTGCCGTCACGGTCGAGAGACAGGCGGAGGTATAGGTCACAGATCGTGGCTTGGTGCACACACTGAGTGTGACCAAAGGTTCGGTGCCCTGTTGTCTATTCGCAGAAATCGAGCAGAACGATCTTTCCTCGCAGGTCGGCGAGGGTCAGGTCGTTCCCTCCCGTGTTCAGCCAGCCACCCTTGCCGATCAGCTCGGGGGCGCGGACACGGGCACGGCGGGGTGCGGGTGCGGGCGCGGAGTCGTTCATGTGTCAAGGGTGCCGTACGGGTGGAAAGAGGGGGCCGGGTGGGGCGGGGGCGCGTGTCCGGGAGCGGGGTGGGGGCGGGCGCTGGTGAGCATGGCGGGCATGCCGGAACGCTTGATCGGATCATCACACTTTTCCCGCCATCGGGTGAGCGGGGGACTCCTGGTGGTGCTGCTCGTCCTGCCGGGCGTGGCACTGCCCGTGGCTCTCGCGCGGGCGGGTGGGACCGGCGACGGGGGTCTACGGCTCACCGTGACCGTGAACGGCCGGGGCGACACCGGGCGGCGGCCGCCCGACATCCGGGCTGGAGGACAGGTCGTGGTGCGCTACCGCCTCGTGAACCACGGGGAGGCGGACCTGCACGGGGTCCGGGTCGTCGACCCCCAGGTCCCCGCCGGGTCCGTGCGCTGCCCGGGGAAGCCGCTGCCCGCGGCCGAGGAGTTCGACTGCGTCGCCAGGTTCCGCGCGGCACCCGGCATGCACTGGGGCACCGTCCGCGCGGAGGGCGCCGTCCCGTCGCTCCGACGGCGGCTCACCGCGACCGCCCGCGCCGGGTACAGCGGGGTGGTCCCCGAAGGGGGCGGGGGGTCTGGAGCGGCCGCTGCGACGAGTGCCGGAGGGAGCTCCGGAGGGGTCTCCGCGGGATCGGGAGGAGGCGCCGGCGGGGCCTCCGCAGGGGGGACGGTGGCGGGTTCCGTCGGGGGTGCCGGAGGGGCCTCCGCAGGGGGGACAGGAGGGGGTTCCGGAGGGGGTTCCGGCGGAAATTCCGGCGGGGGTTCCGTCGGTGGGGCGGGTACGGGGACGGTGGGCGCGCTCGGCGTGCCGCCACCCGGGGTGCCGGGGGCTCCCGCAGCACCCGGACGCGCCGCCCCGGGGGCGGGGGCCGGGCAGCCCGGCGCGGCGCCGCCCGGAGAGGACGCGGCCGGGGCCGGGGCGCCCGGGACTGCCGCCCCCGGGGGCGGTACCGCGGTGGGCGGCGCGGCGAGGACCGGTGCCGGGACCCTGGCCGGCACGGCAGCGGCCGGGGCGCCGCCCACCACCGGCGCCGGGGCCGACACGGCAGCGGCGCCGGCGGCAGCAGGGGCCAGGGCGCCCGAGGCTGTCGTCCCGCCCGGGCTGCCCGCACCCCCCGGAGCCGCGTTCGCCGGAGTCGATCCCCCGGCCGCCCTGGCCACGGTCCTGCCCATCGGACCGCCCGGGACCGGCCCCGACCCCGCCACCACCGGAGGCACCGGCACCGGCATCAGTGCCGAGGTCGGCGGTGTCGACTCCGGTGTCCGTCCGCCCGTCGTCCGTCGCGCCGCCGCTCTCGACTCCGAGGGGTTCCTGGGGCGGCTGCGGCGGCGGGGGAGGGAGGCGGGTGAGTTCGGCGTCGTGACGATGCTGCTGCTGCTCCTGATCCCGGCGGCCCTCGCGGCCGCCCTCCTCGGCAACCGGAGAAGCTGACCGTGGCCCTGCTCGAAACGCTCGTCGTCGTCCTCGGCGTCGCACTCGTCGCCGCCCTCGCCGTCGTCGCCAAGACCAGGCTGTTCCCCCTCGGCGAGGAAGAGGAGCCGCGCGAGGACGTCGCCGAGTACATCGCCATGATGGTGTCGGTGCTCTACGCCGTCGTCCTCGGCCTCTGCCTCGTCTCCGTCTGGGACACCCGCTCCTCCGCCGCCGACCACGTCCAGGCCGAGGCGAGCGCCCTCCACCAGATGTACCTGCTCGCGGACGCGCTCCCCGCCGACCGGCGGCAGCCGCTGCGCGACGCGGCCCGGACGTACGCCGGCCATGTCGTCGACGTCGAGTGGCCGGTGATGGCGGAACGCGAACCGCTCGACGCGTCCGGCTGGCGGCTCCTCGAACAGCTGCGGCGGGCCGGTGAGGTGGAGGACTCCGCGAAGGTGCCGCAGCAGATCGCCGCCCAGGAGGTCCTCGCCCAGCTCGGCTACGTCGACGACGCGCGGCGCGGACGGGAGGCGGCGGCGCAGGAGCGGCTCTCCCCGGTGCTCTGGGCGGGGCTGCTCATCGGAGGCACGCTGACGCTGGCGTTCATGTTCCTGTTCGGGATCAGGAGGAGCGCCACCCATGTGGTGATGGTGATGGGCCTGGCGGGCTTCATCGCGTTCACGGTGCTGCTGATCCACCAGCTCGACTCGCCGTTCGGCGCGACGCTCGGGGCGACCCCGGACGCGTTCACCCGCTACTTCGGGTGAGAACCGCCGCTCGTACGGGCAGGCATACCGGCGTGAAATATCTCGTACGGGACAAGATCTTCGCGATCGGTGACGACTACTGGATCGAGGACGAGCAGGGCCGCCACGCCTTCCTCGTCGACGGGAAGGCGCTGCGGCTGCGGGACACGCTGGAGCTGAAGGACCCCGACGGGCAGGTCCTGATCACGCTGCGGCAGAAGATGTTCAGCCTGCGGGACGCCATGACCGTCGAGCGGGACGAGCGGCCGCTCGCGACCATCCGCCGCAAACGGCTCTCGCTGCTGCGCAACCACTTCCGGGTGACGCTCGTCGAGGGCACCGAACTGGACGTCAGCGGCCGGATCCTGGACCGGGAGTTCATCGTCGAGTACGAGGGTGAACTCCTGGCCCACATCTCCCGGCAGTGGTTCCACGTCCGCGAGACGTACGCGGTGAACGTGGTCCGTGAGGACGCGGACGCCGCCCTGCTCGTCGCCGTGGCGGTGTGCGTGATCCGGATGGCCGAGCGCGAGCGGGGGGACGACTAGACGACCCTCCCCCAAGGCGGCCATCCGATACGCGGCCTTCAGCCACGCGGCCCTCCGCCAGGCGGCCTTCCCCACGCGGCCTCCGCTACGCGGCCTTCCGCAGGGCCTGCTCCAGGTCCGTCCACAGGTCCTCGACGTGTTCGATGCCGACCGAGATCCGGACCGTGCCGGGGCCGATCCCGGCAGCCGCCAGGGCCGCCGCGTCGAGCTGGTGGTGGGAGGTGGAGGCCGGGTGCATCACCAGGGTCTTCACGTCGCCGAGGGAGACGCTGAGGGAGGCGAGGCGCACCGCCTCGACGAAGGTACGGCCCGCCTCCCGGCCGCCCGCGAGGTCGACCGAGATCACCCCGCCGCCCCCGCCCGGCAGCAGACGGGCGGCGATCTCCCGGTCCGGGTGGCTCGCGAGGGCCGGGTGGCGTACGGCCGCGACGGCCGGGTGCGCGGCGAGCCGGGCCGCGAGGTCGGCGGCGCTCGCGCACTGCCGTTCCATGCGCAGCGACAGGGTCTGCATGCCACGCAGGGTCAGCCAGGCGGCGAACGGGTCGGTGGAGGCGCCCTGTTCGACGGCGTGGTGGCGGACCCTGCCGTACAGCTCCCGGTCCTTGAAGACGGCGACGCCGCCGAGGACGTCCGCGTGCCCGGCCAGGTACTTGGTGGCCGAGTGGACGACGATGTCGGCGCCGTGGTCGAGGGGGCGGCACAGGAGCGGCGAGGCGAAGGTGTTGTCGACGGCGACCGGGACACCCGCCCCGGCCGCGACGGCGGCGAGCGCGGGCAGGTCGGAGACGCGGGTGGTCGGGTTGGCGATGGTCTCCAGGTAGAGGAGCCGGGTCCGGGGGCGCAGGGCCGCCCGCACCTCCTCGGGGTCGGTCCCGGAGACGTACGTGACGTCGACGCCCCAGCGGGTGGCGAGGTCGGTGAGGACCGCGTACGTGCCGCCGTACAGGCAGCTCTGGGCGATGACGTGGTCGCCGCTGGACAGCAGGCCGAGCAGGACGGCGTTGACGGCGCCCATGCCGGAGGCGAAGGAGAGGCCGGCGGCTCCGCCTTCGAGGCGGGCGACGGCGTCCTCCAGGGTGCGGACGGTGGGGTTGCCGAGGCGGCTGTAGAGGAAGGCGTCCGCCGAGGTGAAGGCGGTGGCGAGGGCGTCGGCCGAGTCGAAGGCGAAGACGTGGCCCTGGTGCAGGGGGACGCCGAGGGGCCTGCTGCCCGTGATCTCCACGTGCGGCGGATGGACGGCGAGGGTCTCGGGGCGGACCGTGTCGGCGCCGGGCGGTACGGGGCGGAGGGGCGTGGCGGCGGAGTCGTCGGCGTGGCTCATGCGATCCAGTCTGTGGACCCGCCGCTTGCCTTCCCAGGGCCAATCCCGGCAGATTGGTCCGGCGATGGAGCCAATCGACGTCTCGCTGGACCTGGACCGTCTCGTCGCCCGCCTCGGCCGCTGGTCGGCCGGGCGCGGGCCGCTGTACCTGCTGCTCGCGGCCCGGCTGCGCCGGCTGATCGACGAGGCCGCGCTGCCGCCGGGCGCGCTCCTGCCGCCGGACCGGCGGCTCGCGAAGGCCCTGGCCGTGGGCCGTACGACGGTGGTCGCGGCCTACGACACGCTGCGGCAGGAGGGGCGGCTCGTGCGGCGGCAGGGCAGCGGGACCCGCGTCGCGCGCCCGGCGCTCGCCCCGGAGGCGCCCCGGGTCACCGAGACGTCGAACCCGCTCTTCCTGCACCTCCTGGAGGCGCCGGACGACGTGATCCTGCTGAGCTGCGCGGCCCCCTCGCAGCCGCCGCCCGAGCTGGCGGAGGCGTACCGCTCGCTCGTCCTGCCCGACGGTGACATCGGCTACCACCCGGCCGGTCTCGCGGCGCTGCGGACGGCGGTCGCCGGGCGGTACGCGGCGCGCGGGGTGCCGACGGACCCGGGGCAGATCCTGGTCACGACCGGGGCGCAGCAGGCGCTGTCGCTGCTGACCCGGCTGCTGCTCGCGCCGGGGGACGAGGTGCTGGTGGAGGCGCCGACGTATCCGGGGGCGCTCGACCTGTTCCGGGAGGCGGCCGCCGTACCGCTCCCGGTGGCGGTCGGGCCGGACGGGGTGGACGTGGCGGAGGCGGTCCGGCTGATGGAGCGTCACCGTCCGTCCCTGGCCTATGTGGTGGCACGGTTCCAGAACCCCACGGGCGCGGTGCTGCCGCCGCTCGCCGGACGCAGGCTGGTGGAGGCGGCGAACGCGCTGGGCGTGCCGCTCGTGGACGACGAGGTGCTGACGGACCTGGCGTTCGACACCGCGTCGCCGCCGGGGCCTCCGCTGTCCTCGTACGGCGAGGTGATCGCGGTCGGTTCGCTGAGCAAGGTGGTGTGGGGCGGGCTGCGCATCGGCTGGCTGCGCGGTCCGGCGCCGCTGGTCGCCCGCCTCGCCCGGCTCAAGGCCCTCCACGACCTCGGCAGCGACCTGCCGTCCCAACTCGCCGCGGTCCGCCTCCTCGACGGCTTCGGCCCGGTCCTCGCGGCCCGGCTGGCGTCGGTGCGCGCGGGCCACGACCACCTCAGGGCCGAGCTGGGCCGCCTCCTGCCCTCCTGGTCCTGCGCGCCGGCCACGGGCGGTCAGACGCTGTGGGTACGGCTCCCCCACGGCGACGGCGTCACGTTCGCCCAACTCGCCCTGCGCCACGGGGTGGCCGTCCTGCCGGGCGCGACGACCGACGCGCTCGGCGGCAGCCTCCGCCACCTCCGGCTCCACCACCTCGCGCCGCCCGGGATCCTGACGGAGGCGGTACGGAGACTGGCGGCGGCGTGGGCGGAGTACACCCCGGGCCCGGCGCCGGAACGGGCGTCCTTGCGGGGCATCACGCTCTGAGCGCCTCACCTGACCGTCGTACCGCGCCGTCGTACCCGCCGTCGTACCGAGAAGGAGTCCCCGGCATGCACACCGACGTCACCCCGTTCGCCCTCCAGGCGTGGAAGGAAGGGAACAGGCACCACTACAGCGCGGGCTGGAAGGGGGTCTCGCCGGAGTTCGGCGAGATCGTCCTGACCTGCCCCCTGCCCCGGACCACGCCCGAGTCGATCGTCTCGGAGCTGCGCGGCGGGCTGCTCCCGACCACCTCGTTCGAGGCGCGCGGGATACACGCGGAGGGGCTCACGCTGCCGACCCTCAACCGCTCCACGCTGCGGGTCGGCGACCGGATGGTGTACCTGGACCGGAACCGTTTCGGCGCCACCCTCGCGCAGCGGGCCGTGGCCATGCGGTACGCGGGCGACCGCTACCGGCTCGCGGCCCTCGACAAGCACGGGTACGTGCTGACCCGCGAGGCCGACGACGAGGACCCCGGGGTCACGATCACCGTCCGCGAGTCCGGGCGCGGCAGGAACCGCAGGCTCTCCGTGCAGGCCGCCGGGCGCGCCGAGGGCGGGGACCTGGCCCTCGGGCTGATCTTCGCGGGCGTCGACCGGTCCGCCCTGACGCGGATCGGCGCCGTGAGGGCGGGCATCTCCCGCGTGACCCACTTCTGGACCGAGTCCCAGTACTGACCCCCGCGGCCGCGGGTGCGGGCCTCAGTCCCGGTACCGACGCCCGGGGCCGCACCCCGCGGACCGAGTCCCGCCGCGACCGCGGGGTGCGGGCCTCAGTCCCGCCGCGGCGTGGCGAGCCCGAGCACCCGGTCCTTGAGGGCCGGGAACTGTTCGCGGGTCGTGGCGACCTTCGCCGGGTCGAGGTCGACCCGCAGGATCTCCTCGTCCGGGCCCGCCTCCGCGAGGACCTCGCCCCAGGGGTCGACGACGATCGAGTGGCCGGCCTGCTCGACGCCCGCGTGGGTGCCCGCCGTGCCGCAGGCCAGGACGTACGCCTGGTTCTCGACGGCACGGGCCTGGGCGAGGAGGGTCCAGTGGGCGCGGCGGCGGGCCGGCCAGCCGGCCGGGACGACGAAGGCCTGGGCCCCGGCGTCGACGAGCCCGCGGAAGAGCTCGGGGAAGCGCAGGTCGTAGCAGGTGCCGATGCCGACGGTGAGGTGCGGCAGGTCGACGGTGACGAGGTCCTCCCCCGCGGCCATCATCACCGCCTCGCCCTTGTCGAAGCCGAAGCGGTGGATCTTCCGGTAGGAGGCCGCGAGTTCGCCGTCGGGGGAGAGGACGAGCGAGGTGTTGTAGAGGGCGCCGCCCTCCGCCTCGACGAAGGACCCGGCGTGCAGCCAGACCCCGGCGTCGCGCGCGGCGGCCGCCATCGCCCGGTGCGTGGGGCCGTTCAGCGGCTCGGACTCGGCGGCGAACGACTCGTAGGCGAAGGCGCCCATGGGCCACAGTTCCGGCAGGACGACGAGGTCGGCGTGGCCGGATTCCTCGCGTACGAGACGGGCCACGCGGGCCCGCCTGGCGTCGACCGGTTCGTCCGGGTCTACCGCGATCTGGATCAGCGAGGCGCGCACACTACCACCGTCCTGGCATTCGAGCCGTCAACACCGGCCTACGATCGTCACACGAAAGCACTGCCGGGGTGCCTTCGGGCAGCGTAACTTAGCGTCCGAGCCTCCCACCCAGTCGTGTTTTCAGCCCGCGCACCGAAGAACCGCCGAGGGGTCCCGTGACCGTCCATCCCAGCCTCCAGAACTACGCCGACGCCTGGACCCATTCCATCGAGGCGATAGCCGAGCTGGTTCAGCCGCTCGTGGAGGGCGAGTGGAACCGGCCGACACCGTGCCCGGGCTGGTCGGTCCGGGACATCGTGTCCCATGTGATCGGCATGGAGACGGAGATGCTCGGCGACCCGCGGCCGATCCACTCCCTGCCCCGCGATCTCTACCACGTACGCAGCGACTTCGCGCGCTACATGGAGGTCCAGGTCGATGTGCGGCGCCACCACACGGCGCCGGAGATGACCTCGGAGCTGGAGTACATCCTCATCCGCCGGGCCCGGCAGCTCCGCAACGAGAACCGCTCCCCCGAGCACCTGATCCGCGCGCCCCTCGGCGCGGAGCAGTCCCTGGAACTGGCGTACCGCATGCGTGCCTTCGACGTGTGGGTGCACGAGCAGGACCTGCGGACGGCGCTCGGGGTGCCGGGCAACCTGGACTCGGCGGGCGCGCACGTGACGCGTGACGTGCTCCTGGAGGCGCTGCCGAAGGTGGTCGCCAAGGACGCGGGGGCGCCGGCGTCGTCGGCGGTGGTCGTGGACGTGAGCGGGCCGGTCGAGTTCCTGCGGACGGTCCGGGTCGACGCGGACGGCCGGGGATCGATCGACGGGGCGCCGTCGCTGGGTCCCGCGGTGACGCTCGCGACGGACTGGGAGACGTACGTACGCCTCGCCTGCGGCCGGGTCCGGCCCGCCGACGTGGCCGGCCGGGTCAAGGTGGAGGGCGACAAGGAGCTGGCTCGGGCGATCCTCGACAACTTCGCGGTGACGCCCCGGTAGCTCCCGCCGGCCGCCCGGTCCCCGTCAGACGGGGACGTGGACGGCCTCCACGCGGCTGGCGACCAGCCGTTCGCGTTCCCTGCGGTGGGTGCGGGCCTTGAGCCGCAGGATCTGGACGACCCCGAGGGCTTCGAGGACGAAGACGGACGAGAACGCGATCCGGTAGTTGTCGCCGGTCGCGTCGAGCAGCACGCCCACGGCGAGCAGGGTCGTCATCGAGGCCACGAAACCGCCCATGTTGACGATGCCGGACGCGGTGCCCTGGCGCTCGGGCGGGTTCGCCGGGCGGGCGAAGTCGAAGCCGATCATGGAGGCCGGCCCGCAGGCGCCGAGGACCAGGCAGAGGGTGACGAGCAGCCACATCGGCGCGTGGTCACCGGGGTACGCGAGGGTGGCGCCCCACATCAGGGCGGTGGCGGCGACCGTGCCGAGGGCGAGCGGGGCGCGGGCCGCGTGGTGACGGGCGATGATCTGCCCGTACGCGAGTCCGACGACCATGTTCGACAGGACGACGAGGGTGAGCAGCCCGCCGGCGGCCGACCGGGAGAGGCCCTGCGCCTCGACGAGGTAGGGCAGGCCCCAGAGGAGCAGGAAGACCATCGCGGGGAACTGGGTGGTGAAGTGCACCCACATGCCGAGGCGGGTGCCGGGCTCCCGCCAGGACGCGGCGATCTGGCGTCGGACGAAGGCGGCGCCCGCGTGGGGGGAAGGCTGGGGTTCGTACCCCTCGGGGTGGTCCTTGAGGAAGAGCAGCAGCAGGACGAGGACGAGGACACCCGCGAGGGAGCTGCCGACGAAGGTGGTCGTCCAGCCGAGGCCGTGCAGGGCGCGGGCGATGAAGACGGTGGAGACGAGGTTCCCGGCCATGCCGAAGAGGGCGGCGACCTGGCCGATGAGCGGGCCCCGGCGGGCGGGGAACCAGCGGGAGCCGAGCCGCAGGACGCTGATGAAGGTCATGGCGTCGCCGCAGCCCAGGAGGGCGCGGGAGGCGAGGGCGGTGCCGTACGAGGGGGAGAGCGCGAAGCCCAGCTGGCCGAGGGTGAACAGGACGACGCCGAGGACGAGGACCTTCTTGGTGCCGAGCCGGTCGACCATGAGGCCGACGGGTATCTGCATGCCCGCGTAGACGAGCAGCTGGAGTATGGAGAAGGTGGAGAGCTCGGAGGCGTTGACGCCGAAGCGGTCGGCGGCGTCGAGGCCGGCCACCCCGAGGGACGTGCGGAAGATGACGGCGACGAAGTAGACGGCGACACCGACGCCCCAGACGAGTGCGGCGCGGCGGCCGCCGGGCGGGTCTCCGGGGAGGGTGACGGAGGAGCCGTACCGGTTCTGGCCGTGGCGGCTCACCGGTCCTCACCCCGGACCAGGACCTTGACCCAGCTGAGGTGCTGACGGACGCAGAACGCGGCGCCCTCCACGTCGCCGGCCTTGATCCGGTCGAGGATCTCGGCGTGCTCGGTGATGTTCTTGGCGACGCGGTCGGGCTGGGACTGCATCACGGCGACGCCCATGCGCAACTGGCGGTCGCGGAGCTGGTCGTAGAGGCGGGACAGTATCTGGTTGCCGGCGTGGCGGACGATCTCGGCGTGGAAGCAGCGGTCGGTGACGGCGACCTCGGCGAGGTCCCCGGCCTCGGCACGCTGCTTCTGCTCCTCCAGGAGCTCTTCGAGCCGCTCGACGAGCGAGGCGGGCGCGGGCACGGCCCGGCGGACGGCGAACTCCTCGACGAGCAGACGGGTTTCCACGACGTCGGCGATCTCCTGGGCGGAGACGGCGAGGACGAGGGCGCCCTTCTTCGGATAGAGCTTGAGCAGCCCTTCCATCTCCAGCTTGAGGAGCGCCTCGCGGACCGGCGTACGGGACACCCCCACGGCGAGGGCGAGTTCCCCTTCGGTGAGTAGCGTGCCCCCCTCGTAGCGCCGGTCGAGTACGGCCTGCTTGACGTGCATGTAGACGCGGTCGGCTGCGGGGGGTGCGGATGCCATGAACACAGCATAGATACAACAGAGGTGCAACAGGCGGCCGCGTCCGAGATGTGGACGCGGTGGGGGCGCTCGACGGTGGGCGGGAGCGTCCGGCGGTGGACGGGGGCGGATGCGAAGACGTCCGGCGGTGGCCGAGGCCACCGCCGGACGTTTCACGTGAAACAGACGAACCCGATTACTACGCCCAGGTGATCAGACGCTTCGGCTGCTCCAGGATCGCGGCGACGTCCGCCAGGAACTTGGAGCCGAGCTCGCCGTCGACCAGCCGGTGGTCGAAGGAGAGGGCCAGCGTGGTGACCTGACGCGGCTTCACCTTGCCCTTGTGGACCCACGGCTGGAGCTTGATCGCACCGAACGCGAGGATCGCGGACTCGCCGGGGTTGAGGATCGGCGTACCGGTGTCGACGCCGAAGACGCCGACGTTGGTGATGGTGAAGGTGCCGCCCTGCATGGCCCCGGGGGTCGTCTTCCCGTCGCGTGCGGTGGAGACCAGTTCGCTCAGGGACGCCGAGAGCTGGGGCAGCGTCTGCGCGTGCGCGTCCTTGATGTTCGGCACGAGCAGACCGCGCGGGGTGGCCGCGGCGATGCCCAGGTTCACGTAGTGCTTGAGGACGATCTCCTGCGCCGCCTCGTCCCAGGCCGCGTTGATCTCCGGGTTGCGCTTGATCGCGACCAGGACGGCCCTGGCGACGAGGAGCAGCGGGTTGACCCTCAGGCCCGCCATGTCCTTGTCGGACTTGAGCTCCTCGACCAGCTTCATCGTGCGCGTGATGTCGAAGGTCACGAACTCGGTGACGTGCGGGGCGGTGAAGGCCGAACCGACCATCGCCGCCGCCGTGGCCTTCCGCACGCCCTTCACGGGCACGCGGGTCTCGCGGGCGTCGGTGGAGACGAGCGGAGCGGGCGCCTCGGCCGGGGCCGGGGCCGCGATCGGTGCCGGGGCCGGAGCCGCGACGGCCGGCGCGGGCGCCGGAGCGGCCGCCGCGTGCACGTCCTCACGGGTGATGACGCCGTCCGGGCCGGTCGGCGTGACCGTCGCGAGGTCGACGCCGAGGTCCTTCGCGAGCTTCCGGACCGGCGGCTTGGCCAGCGGCCGGGCGCCGGCCGGACCGTGCCCGTTGAGCTGCTCCGGTACGGAGACGGCGACGGGCGCCGCCTGGGCCGGTGCGACCGGAGCGGTACCGGCCGGGGCCTGGGCCGGGGCGACCGGAGCGGAACCGGCCGGGGCCTTGCGCGCCCGGCGCTTGGTGGAGCTGGCGGCCACGCCGTAGCCGACGAGGACGGGCTGACGGCCCTTGGGCTCCTCTTCCCCGGCCTCCGGGGCGGCGGGGGCCACCACCGCGGGAGCGGCCTCGGCCACCGGGGCCTCGGGCGCGGGCGCGGCCCCGCCGCCGACGTTCACCGAGATGATGACCTGGCCGACGTCGACCGTCGTCCCCTCGGGGAAGCACAGCTCGTGGACCGTGCCGTCGAAGGGGATCGGCAGCTCGACCGCGGCCTTGGCCGTCTCGACCTCGCACACGACCTGCCCGTCGGTGACGGTGTCACCGGGCTGGACGTACCACTTGAGGATCTCGGCCTCGGTCAGGCCCTCGCCCACGTCGGGCATCTTGAATTCGCGGATCGTCACGGTGCTCTCCTCAGTACGCCAGCGAGCGGTCGACGGCGTCGAGCACGCGATCGAGACCCGGCAGGTACTCCTCCTCCAGGCGCGCCGGCGGGTACGGCGCGTGGTAGCCGCCGACCCGCAGGACGGGGGCCTCCAGGTGGTAGAAGCAGCGCTCGGTGATCCGGGCGGCGATCTCCGCGCCGGAGCCGAAGAACACCGGCGCCTCGTGGACGACGACCAGGCGGCCGGTCTTCTCGACCGAGGCCTGGATCGTGTCGAAGTCGAGCGGGGAGATCGAGCGCAGGTCCACGACCTCGACCGACTTGCCCTCCTCGGCGGCGGCCTCGGCCGCCTCCAGGCAGGTCTTCACCATCGGGCCGTAGGCCAGCAGGGTGAGGTCCGTGCCCTGGCGGGCGACCCGGGCCTTGTGCAGCTCGCCGGGGATGGCCTCGGTGTCGACCTCGCCCTTGTCCCAGTAGCGGCGCTTGGGCTCGAAGAAGATGACCGGGTCGTCGCTCTGGATCGCCTGCTGGAGCATCCAGTAGGCGTCGTTGGAGTTCGCCGGGGTGACGACCTTGAGGCCCGCGACGTGCGCGAAGAGCGACTCGGGGGACTCGGAGTGGTGCTCGACCGCGCCGATGCCGCCGCCGTAGGGGATGCGGATGACGATCGGCATCTTCACCGTGCCGAGCGAACGGGCCCGCATCTTCGCCAGCTGGGACACGATCTGGTCGTACGCCGGGAAGACGAAGCCGTCGAACTGGATCTCCACGACCGGGCGGTAGCCGCGCAGGGCGAGACCGATCGCGGTGCCGACGATGCCGGACTCGGCGAGCGGGGTGTCGATGACCCGGTCCTCGCCGAAGTCCTTCTGCAGCCCGTCGGTGATCCGGAAGACGCCGCCGAGCTTGCCGACGTCCAGACCCATGATCAGGACCTTGGGGTCGGTCTCCAGGGCCTTGCGCAGTGACTCGTTGAGCGCCTTCGCGAGGGGAAGCTTCTGAACAGCCATGGTTACTCGGCCTCTCCGCCCTCGAAGGACGCCTGGTAGGCGGCGAACTGGGCCCGCTCCTCGTCGACGAGCGCGTGCCCGTCCGCGTACACGTTGTCGAAGATCGCCATGTGCTCCGGGACGGGCATGGCGCGGACGACCTCGCGGACGTGCTTGCCGAGCGCCTCGCTCTCGGCCTCCAGCTCCTCGAAGAAGGCCGCGTCGGCGTGGCCCTCGTTCTCCATGTACGTCTTGAGGCGCTGGATCGGGTCCTTGGCCTCCCACTCCTCGCGCTCCGCGTCCCGGCGGTAGCGGGTCGGGTCGTCGGAGGTGGTGTGGGCGGCCATGCGGTAGGTGTACGCCTCGATGAGCGTCGGGCCCTCGCCGCGGCGGGCGCGCTCCAGCGCCGAGCGGGTCACCGCCAGGCATGCGAGGACGTCGTTGCCGTCGACGCGGACACCGGGGAAGCCGAAGCCGGCGGCGCGCTGATAGAGCGGGACGCGCGTCTGCTTCTCGATGGGCTCGGAAATGGCCCACTGGTTGTTCTGGCAGAAGAACACGACCGGGGCGTTGTAGACCGCGGAGAAGACGAACGACTCGTTCACGTCGCCCTGGCTGGAGGCGCCGTCACCGAAGTACGCGATCACGGCGGAATCCGCGCCATCCTTGGTGATACCCATGGCATAGCCGGTGGCGTGCAGGGTCTGCGAGCCGAGAACGATCGTGTACAGGTGGAAATTGTTGGTGCTGGGATCCCAGCCACCGTTGTTCACACCGCGGAACATGCCGAGCAGGTTGGTGGGGTCGACCCCGCGGCACCAGGCGACGGCGTGCTCACGGTAGGTGGGGAAGACGTAGTCGTCGTCCCGCAGGGCCCGGCCGGAACCGATCTGGGCCGCCTCCTGGCCGAGCAGCGAGGCCCACAGGCCCAGCTCGCCCTGGCGCTGCAGCGAGGTGGCCTCGGCGTCGAAGCGACGGCTGAGCACCATGTCGCGGTAGAGACCGCGCAGCTCCTCGGCGCTCAGGTCGATGTCGTAATCGGGGTGCTGGACGCGCTCTCCCTCGGGCGTCAGCAGCTGTACGAGCTCGGGCTCCGTCGCTCCCGCGGCGCGCGCGCTCGTCTTCTTGGTGGTGCTCGTGCTCGCGCTTGCGGTGCGCTTGGTGCCGCTGCTGCGTCGCGTCGTCTTGCGCGCGGCAGTGCTCTCCACGGTCACGTGCGTGCTCCTCCGTCGGTCCGGCCTCCGGGTTCGCCGGGTGGGCCAGTGCGGCTCCGCCTTGTCCGTACCTTCGCACGGGGTGGGTGCGACGCGGTCGGGGTCAGGCGTGACAGGTGCCCCGACGAACGCCGTCATAGGCACGTTACCCACAGTGCGGCATTCCCGCGAAACCCCACCTGACCTGCGATTTTGCTTGGATTTCCAAGTAAATCGTGAAAAGCGGGGACTCCGCCCTGGTCAGGGCGTGGACAACGGCCCGACTCCCTCGTCGGAACAACCGGCACGTTATCCCGCGCACCCCGGGCGCGGGAAGAGCCAATATGTGAGACTGACTGCGTGCGCGAAGAAGGAAAAATCCGGGTATTTCTGCTGGACGACCACGAAGTGGTCCGGCGCGGCGTCCACGAATTGCTGTCCGTGGAGGACGACATCGAGGTCGTCGGAGAGGCCGGTACCGCGGCGGACGCCCTGGTCAGGATCCTGGCGACCCGCCCCGACGTGGCCGTGCTCGACGTGCGGCTGCCCGACGGCAGCGGGGTGGAGGTGTGCCGCGAGATCCGGTCGCGGGACGAGGGCATCAAGTGCCTGATGCTGACCTCCTACGCGGACGACGAGGCCCTCTTCGACGCGATCATGGCCGGAGCCTCGGGATACGTCCTGAAGGCCATCCGGGGGAACGAGCTGCTGAACGCGGTACGGGACGTCGCGGCCGGCAAGTCGCTGCTCGACCCGGTGGCGACCGCCCGCGTCCTGGAGCGGCTCCGCGACGGCAACAACCCGAAGAGGGACGACAAGCTCGCCCACCTGACGGAGCAGGAGCGCAAGATCCTGGACCTGATCGGCGAGGGCCTCACCAACCGGGTCATCGGCGAGCGGCTCCACCTCGCGGAGAAGACCATCAAGAACTACGTCTCCAGCCTGCTGTCGAAGCTGGGGATGGAACGGCGCTCGCAGGCCGCGGCCTACGTGGCGCGGCTCCAGGCGGAGCGCCACTGAGCCCCGGGGACCCGCGCCTCGGGACTTACGGCCCCTGAAGGGGGGCCAGGGGGCCCCTTCTCCGACACGGCGCCGGTGACGGAGAGTGGAGACCATGTCCACCGACGAGATCCGCGCCATCGAGATGCTCAACCGCGTGTCGTACGGCCGGGTGGCGACGAGCATGCGGGCGATGCCGTTCGTCGCCCCCGCCCGGCACCTCGTGGTCGACGGCCGCGTCCTGATCCGGATGCACCGGGCACTGGGCTATCACCGCGCCTGCAACGGCAGTGTCGTCGCGTACGGCGCGGACAACCTGAACTCCGGCTCCGAGAAGCTCTGGTCGGTGCAGTTCACCGGTACCGCGGAGATCGTCGAGCCGACCGCGGAGGAGCTCGCGGCCTTCGGCGCCGACCCCGAGCAGGTGGACGGGGAGACCTTCGACCCGGTCTACATGCGGATCGAACCGCAGTTCGTGACGGTGCACGCGCTCGACTACGCGAGCGAGACCCCGACGGCCCGTCCGGCCCCCGGCTCCGTACGGCGACACCTGCACCACGTAGCGTGATCTAACATCTGGCGGGTGCCGCGCTCATCTGAAACCCTCCCCTCGCCGGCCGCCCCGCCCGTCGGGGCCCTGCTGCGCCGCCACCGGCATGCCGGCGAACCCCTGTCCTGCGTGCCGGTCGCCGAGGGGCTCCTCAACCGGGGCTTCCGTCTTTCCACCACCCGCGGCACCTACTTCCTCAAGCAGCACCTGGACGCCCCCACCGCCGACCGCGCCACCATCGCCCGCCAGCACCGCGCCACCCAGCGGCTGCACGCCCTCGGCCTGCCCGTCGCCCCACCCCTGCCCGACGCCACCGGCCGCACGGTCGCCGTCATCGGCGGCCACTGCTACGCCCTGCACCCCTGGATCGACGGACGCCACCGCGACGGCACGCAGCTCACCGCCGGCTGCTCCCGGCGCCTCGGCACCCTCCTCGGGCAGGTCCACACCGCCCTCGACCGGGTGATGGAGCCCCCGGCCGGCGGACCGGCCGGGGCGCCCGGGGCCGCGGGCGACGGGTGCGCGAGCGCCGACCTCCAGGACACCTTCCGCGCCATCGACGAACTGATCCGCCTCGCCCGCGCGCACCGCCCCCGCGACAGCTTCGACGCGCTCGCCGAGCACCGGCTCAGGGAGCGGCGCCGGCTCCTCGCCCAGCACGCCCACCACCGCCCGCCGCCCGCCGAGGCCGCCGGCTGGGTGCACGGCGACTTCCACCCGCTGAACCTGCTCTACCGGGGCGCGGAGCCCGCCGCGATCGTCGACTGGGACCGGCTCGCGGTCCGGCCCAGGGCCGAGGAGGCGGTCAGGGCCGCCGCCATCTTCTTCGTACGGCCGGGCGGAGAGCTGGCCCTGGAGAAGGTGCGGGCGTACGCGCGCGCGTACCGCCGGGCGGCGGGCGCCGACCGGGCCGAGCTGGCGGCCGCGGCGCACCGGGTGTGGTGGGAGCGGCTCAACGACTTCTGGACCCTGCGCTGGCGCTACCAGCTGCACGACCGAAGGGCCGACCCGCAGTTTCCCGCGGTGTCGGCCCTGGCGGTCTGGTGGACGCGTGAGTACGCGGCGGTCCGGGACGCCTTCACGGCGTGACCGGACGCGCCGTCCTCGACCCCCGCTGACGCCGGTCGGCGTCGGTCAGGTGGTGCCGGTCGGTCAGCCGGTGCCGGTCAGCCGAGGCCACGTGGCGTCGGTCACGCGGCGTCGGTCAGCCGGCGTCCGGGTCCGCGCCCGGCGGGGTCGTGCCCGGGTTCCCGTTGTTGCCCCCGGTGGGCTCGCCGCCACCCGTCGTCTCGCCGCCGGTCGGCTCCCCGCCGCCGGTCGTCTCGCCGCCCGTCGGTTCGTCCGTCGGCGTCGGCGCGCCCGTGGTCGTGGTGGGCGGGGTGGTCGTCGGCTCCGTCGGCTCGTGCGACGGCGGCGTGGTCGTGGGGTCCGGCGGGTTGTACGTCGTCTCCGGCGGCCACGGGGCCTGCGTCTGGCCACCGTCCGACGTGCCCGGGTCCTGCGACTGCTGCTCGCTGGTCTCCTGCGAAGGAGTGGGTTCCTCGGAGACGGTCGACGGCGCCGTGCTGACGGTCGGCGTGATGACGCCCTTCTCGCCGCCCTTCTCGCCCGTCTTGTCGAGGGCGAAGACGACCCCGGCGACGACCGCGATCACCGCGAGCGCCGCGAACAGCCACATCTTGCCGCGGCCGCCGTTGCCGTGCTGGCCGTAGGACCCGTCCTGGCCGTAGCCGCCGGTGCCGCCCGTACCGCCGTCGTAACCGCCGTACCCGCCGTCCTCCGGGTTGACCGGCGGCAGGATCGCGCCCTGCGCGGTCTCGCCGTGCACCGGGTGCCCGAGGGCGGCCGTCGCGGCCATGCCGCCGACCGGGGTGTGCCCGCCGTCGTGCATCTCGACCGGTCCGGTGTTCCACGTGCCGGTGTGGCCGCCCTGCTGCTGGAGCATCTGCAGGCCGTACTGGATGAGGCCGCGCATCTCCTCGGCACTCTGGAACCGGTCGTCCGGCTCCTTCGCGAGCGAGCGCATCACCAGGCCGTCGAGCTCCGGCGGCGCGCCCTGGGCCACGTCGGACGGCGGGATCGGCGCGTCCTGGACGTGCTGGTACACCACGGACAGCGGGGTCTCGCCGGTGAAGGGGGGCCGCGCCGCGAGGAGTTCGTAGAGGAGGCAGCCCGTCGCGTACAGGTCGGAGCGGTGGTCGACGGCCTTGCCGAGGGCCTGCTCGGGCGACAGGTACTGCGGGGTGCCCATGACCATGCCGGTCTGGGTCATCGTCGACTGCGCGCCGTGCAGGGCGCGGGCGATGCCGAAGTCCATGACCTTGACGGCGCCGCCGTGGGTGATGATCACGTTCGCCGGCTTGATGTCGCGGTGCACGATGCCGTGCTGGTGCGAGTACGCCAGCGCCTCCAGCACTCCGGAGACGATGATGAGGGCCTGCTCGGGCCCGGGGGCCTCGGCGCTGAGCAGGAGGTCGCGGATGGTGCGGCCCTCGACCAGCTCCATCACGATGTACGGCACGGGCCGGCCGGCCACCAGGTCCTCGCCGGAGTCGTACACGGCGACGATCGCGTGGTGGTTGAGCCCGGCGACGGACTGCGCCTCGCGCGTGAAGCGGGCCTTGGAGACCGGGTCCTCGGCGAGGTCGGCGCGGAGGAGCTTCACCGCGACGGTGCGGCCGAGCCGCACGTCCTCGGCGGCGAACACCTCGGCCATGCCGCCGCGGCCCAGTCGGTGGGTCAGGCGGTAGCGCCCGTCGCCGACGACTCCGCCGACGCCCCAGGACTCCGCCGACGCGTCCGGCACACCGCCACCTGATCCGGATTCGGGTGCCATCAGTCCTCGCCGTCGTCTGTCGTGCCGTGTCCAGTCGTCACGCTACAGGCTCCGTACGACATCACGGTCCGAGATGGACCGGCCATCCAACCCCGTGGACGTACACCTGTGCAAATTCGGCGCTTTCCTCCGCCGCTTCGGAAACGGTTCCTGTGCGGAGGGTCACGGAACGGGCACCCGGCTTGACGTGTCACTGCCCTCGGGCAGACTTGGCCAGGAAAATCCGGATCGACGCCGCACGCGCGCGTAGGGGGAAGCACAGATGAGCCAGGACGGCGGACAGGGCCGCTATGCGGGCGGTTCGGTCGCGGGCGGCCGGTACCAGCTGCGCGACCTTCTCGGCGAGGGCGGCATGGCGTCGGTGTACCTGGCCTACGACAGCGCGCTCGACCGGCAGGTCGCCATCAAGACGCTGCACACCGAGCTGGGCCGGGAGCAGTCCTTCCGGGAGCGGTTCCGGCGCGAGGCGCAGGCGGTCGCGAAGCTGTCGCACACCAACATCGTCTCGGTCTTCGACACCGGCGAGGACACCCTCGACGGCGCCGTCATGCCGTACATCGTCATGGAGTACGTGGAGGGGCAGCCGCTCGGCTCGGTCCTCGCCTCGGACATCCGGCAGTACGGCGCGATGCCGGCCGACAAGGCGCTGCAGGTCACGGCCGACGTGCTCGCGGCCCTCGAGGTCAGCCACGAGATGGGCCTGGTCCACCGCGACATCAAGCCCGGCAACGTGATGACGACCAAGCGCGGCGTGGTCAAGGTCATGGACTTCGGCATCGCGCGGGCCATGCAGTCCGGCGTCACGTCGATGACGCAGACCGGCATGGTCGTCGGCACCCCGCAGTACCTCTCCCCCGAGCAGGCCCTCGGCCGCGCGGTGGACGCCCGCTCCGACCTCTACTCGGTCGGCATCATGCTCTTCCAGCTCCTCACCGGCCGTCTTCCCTTCGACGCCGACTCCCCGCTGGCCATCGCGTACGCGCACGTGCAGGAGGAGCCGGTCGCCCCGTCCACCGTCAACCGGGCGGTGACGCCGGCGATGGACGCGCTCGTCGCCCGCGCGCTGCGAAAGAACCCGAACGAGCGGTTCCCGAGCGCGGCGGCGATGCGCGACGAGTGCCTCCGGGTGCTCGGAGCCGGTCAGACCGGTGCCCCGGTGATCGTCCAGGGCGGCGGCCCGGTCAGCAGCGGCGCGGGCGTCGGCTCGGCGGTCTTCCCGCCCGTCGGCCAGACCCCGCCGCCGACCCCGCACGGCGTGCAGCAGCCCTACCAGCCCGGCCCGTACGGCCCGGCGACCCCCGCGCCCGCCCCTTCGTACGGCTACCCGCAGCAGGCGCCGACGCCCGCGCCGATGCAGTACCGGACCCCGTCCCCGGGCCCGGCGTCGTACCAGCCCTCCGGCCCCGCGACGTACGCCCCGCCGCACACGCCCGCGCCCTCGCGCGGCGGCTCCCGGCGGAGCACGCCGGTGCTCGTGGGCGCGGTCGTCGCGGCCCTGCTCGCGGTGGGCGGCCTGGTCGTGGCGTTCAACCAGAAGGACAAGGACCCGGGCACGGAGGCGGGCGGCACCGGCGGCACGGAGACGCAGCAGGGCCAGACCGTGGCCCCGGGCCACAAGGGTCCCGACCTGACCAAGACGATCGACCCGAAGAAGTGCTCCCAGCCGACGGAGTCGAACGACGACCCGGAGAAGTTCGAGGTCCCGAACTTCACCTACAAGAACATCCAGTCGGTGAAGGCCTGCGTCCAGGCGGCCGGGTGGAAGATCATGACCCAGACCCCGGTGGACGAGTCGACGTACGGCCAGGGCACGGTCCTGGAGCAGTACCCGCCGGCCGGTGAGGACATCACCGCAGGGGACGCCGAGTTCACCCTCAAGATCTCGACGGGCAACCCTCCGCAGTAGTCCCGCCGGCCGCCCGACCCCCCGTTACACCCACTGACCCCGTCCCGGATGCCGGAAACGTCCCGTCATGTGACGCTGAGTCGACGATCTCGGCTGCTCGGTACGGGAGGGGGTCACCCGGTGACTCCAGCACTCCGCAGGGCACGCGCGCGGGCTCTCGGCCCCGCGCTCACCTGCGTGTTCACCTGCGCGTGCATCCTGTACGCCGCGCCCCTCGGGTACGGACAGGGCCTGGCGTACCGGGTGGAGGCGCCCGGCGCGCCCGTGGGCACCACGGCTCCGCCGCCCGCGACCGGCACCAGTCCCGCACCGTCGGCGACCTCGGCCTCCCCTCCGGCCTCGGCGTCGAGCTCCTCCGCCGCCGCGCCGTCCACGACCGCCACACCCACCCGCCCCTCCGGCGGGACCGGGTCCGCCACGGGACCCGGCTGGGGCTCCGGTCCCGGTCCGGGTTCGGGTCCCCGCCCCGGCTCCGGGTCGGGCTCCGCCTCCGTCGCGCCCGGGCGGCCCGGGAGCGCCGGTACGCCTCCGCCCCCCGCGCCCGCGCCGACCGGCACCGGGGCGCCCCGCCCGTCCGCGTCCAGCGCCGAGCCCAGCGACGCCCCCGCCCCCAGCGGCTCCGCCTCCCTGGCGGGCCGGCCCGCCGGCGAGGGGCGGCCCCGGCCCGGGCGCTCCGTGCCGCCCAGCACCCCGGAGCCGGACGACTCCCGTACCGAAACGGCAACAGACCCGGACGCCGCCGAGGCCGAGGAGGGGGAGGCCGAAGCGGTACGTGAGGAGGACCCCCTCCTGACGGAGGTGGCGCCCGCGAGCCGGCCCGCCGCCGCGCCGCGCGGGGCCTCCGAAGCCGCCCCCGCCCTCGTCGACCAGCGGATTCCCGTCCTCACGCTGGGCGTCGGGCTGGCCCTGATGGGGCTCGGCATCGGCTTTCTCGGGGTGCGGATGCGCCGCCGCTGAGCCTCCCCGACGGCCCCGTCCCCCTTGAGGCGGACCGACCGCTTCCATCTCAGGTCGGTTGTCCGCGACGGCATACCCGGTATACATACTGAGTATGTCGATCCGTCACGGGCTTCTCGCCCTCCTCGAACGCGGCCCTCGGTACGGCTCCCAGCTCCGTACGGAGTTCGAGTCGCGCACCGGCTCCACCTGGCCGCTCAACGTCGGCCAGGTCTACACGACCCTCAGCCGGCTGGAGCGCGACGGCATGGTCGCCCAGGGCGGCGAGGACGCGGCCGGACACACGCTCTACACGATCACCGACAGCGGCCGCGCCGAGCTCAGGACCTGGTTCGAGAACCCGGTGGACCGCACCAGCCCCGCCCGGGACGAGCTGGCCATCAAGCTCGCCATGGCCGTGGGCGCCCCCGGCGTCGACATCCGCGACGTCATCCAGTCCCAGCGCCGGCACACCGTGAAGGCGATGCAGGACTACACCCGCCTCAAGGCCCAGGCCCTCGCCGCCGTCGAGAGCAGCGCCGCCCGCGAGCGGGACGACGTGGCCTGGCTGCTCGTCCTGGAGCAGCTGATCTTCCAGACCGAGGCCGAGGCGCGCTGGCTGGACCACTGCGAGTCCCGGCTGATCCGTCTGTCGGCGACGGCCGCGAACGCTCCTGCCGCACCCGCCGCCCGGCCGGGCACCGAAGAAGCCGCACCCGCCGCCCGGCCGGCCGCGCCCGCTCCGGACGCGCCGCCCGTGGCCGGGGCGCGCTGACCGGAGACCCGCGCCCCACCCCGTAGCACCGACGCACGACCTTTCCACCGCTCGTTCCCGTACCCCGCCGATCGCCGGGTACGTCCAAGGGGGGACCCCTCATGTCCGCACAGCAGCCCGTGCTGCAACTCCAGAACCTGACCCGCGTCCATGGCGCGGGCGCCACCGAGGTGCATGCCCTGCGCGGCATCGACCTCGCCGTGTACCCCGGCGAACTCGTCGCCGTCATGGGCCCGTCCGGCTCCGGCAAGTCCACGCTCCTGACCATCGCGGGCGGCCTCGACACCGCCACCTCGGGCCGCGTGATCGTCGAGGACACCGACATCACCACCGCCGGCGTCAAGGAACTGGCGGCCCTGCGCCGCCGCAGCATCGGCTACGTCTTCCAGGACTACAACCTCATCCCGGCGCTCACCGCCGCCGAGAACGTGGCCCTGCCCCGCGAGTTGGACGGGACCTCCGCCCGCAAGGCGCGCGTCGAGGCCCTCAGCGCGCTGGAGGAGATGGGGCTCGGTCACCTCGCCGACCGCTTCCCCGACGAGATGTCCGGCGGCCAGCAGCAGCGTGTCGCCATCGCCCGCGCCCTCGTCGGCGACCGCCGGCTCGTCCTCGCCGACGAGCCGACCGGTGCCCTCGACTCCGAGACCGGCGAGTCCGTGCTCGCCCTCCTCCGCAGCCGCTGCGACGCGGGAGCCGCCGGCGTCCTCGTCACCCACGAGCCGCGGTTCGCCGCCTGGGCCGACCGCGTCGTGTTCCTCCGGGACGGCGCCATCGTCGACCAGACCGTGCGCAGCGAGGCCGACTCCCTGCTGTCGGGACAGGTGGCCGAGGCGTGAAGACCTGGTTCCACTCCTGGCGGGCCGCGATCCGCATCGCCCGTCGCGACGCCTGGCGTTCCAAGGGCCGCAGCGCCCTCGTCCTGGCCATGATCGCCCTGCCGATCCTGGGCGTCAGCGCCCTCGATCTGACCTACCGCAGTTCCGAACTGTCCCCCGCCGAACAGGCCTCGCGGTCGATGGGCACGGCCGACGCGATATTCCGGGACGCCCAGGTCGAGGGGGTCCCGATCTACCAGGACCCGACCGGCGAGATGCACACGCCGGTCAAGGAGTACAAGGACCAGCCGTGGCCGAACGGTCCGACCGATGTCACCAAGACCTTCCCGGCGGGTTCCACGGTCCTCACGGACAGCTCCGGCTCGGCCAAGCTGACCACGTCGCACGGTCTGCTCACGGCCGACGTGCGTGAGCTGAAGGCGTCCGATCCGATGGCCCGGGGCATCACGACCCTCCTGTCGGGGCGCTTCCCGGAGAAGAGCGACGAGGTCATGGCGACCTCGCACTTCCTGGAGAGCAGCGGTCTGTCGGTCGGCTCGACCCTTTCCGCCCGCAACTTCGACCGTCCGTATCGGATCGTCGGCTCCTACGAACTTCCGGACACGCTCGCCGCGGACCAGGTCACCGCGCTGCCCGGGGCCTTCCTCGCCCCGTACGGCAAGGCGGTCGAGAAGGCCGGACTGAGCGCCCCCGAGCTCGTCACCACCTATCTGGTGGGCAAGCCCGGTGGTTTCACGTGGAACATGGTCAAGGAGATCAACGCCAAGGGCGTGGCCGTCACCTCGCGCGCCGTCCTCCTCGCCCCGCCCGCCCGTGCCGACGTGCCGCTCTACCAGAAGGACAGCTGGGGCCCGTACGAGTCGAGCCCGGCGGCCGACGCCGCCGAACTCGCCGCCATCGGCACCGTCGTCGGCCTGGCGATGCTGGAGATCTGCCTGCTCGCGGGACCGGCCTTCGCGGTCGGCGCACGCCGCTCCCGCCGCCAGCTCGGTCTCGTCGGGGCGAACGGCGGTGCCCGCAGCCACATCCGGGCCATCGTCCTCAGCGGCGGCCTGGTCATCGGTGTCGCCGCGGCCGTCGTCGGCACCGTCCTCGCCGTGATCCTCACCCTCGCGCTCCAGCCGGTCCTCGAAGACACCATGAACCAGCGGTTCGGCGCCTTCGACATCCGGCCGCTCGAACTCCTCGGTATCGCGCTGCTCGCCGTTCTGACCGGTCTGCTCGCAGCGATCGTGCCGGCCGTCACCGCTTCCCGGCAGACCGTCCTCGCCTCGCTCACCGGCCGTCGCGGCGTCCGCCGCAGCAGCCGGGTGCTGCCGGTGATCGGCCTCGTGGCCGTCCTGCTCGGCGGCGCGATCGCCCTGTTCGGCTCCATGGTCTCCGAGCAGTTCATCGTCGTGGCGGCCGGCTCGGCGCTCGCCGAGCTGGGTGTCGTCGCCCTGACCCCGGCCCTGGTGGGCCTGTTCGGGCGGACCGGGCGGTGGCTGCCGCTGTCGCCGCGGCTCGCGCTGCGGGACGCCGTCCGCAACCGGGGGCGCACGGCTCCCGCCGTCGCCGCCGTCCTCGCCGCCGTCGCGGGCACGGTCGCCGTCTCCACCTTCATGGCCAGCACCGAGGCCCAGAAGAGGGCCGGCTACGAGGCCCGGCTGCCGCACGGCGCGGTCTCCGCCTTCGTCCTGGAAGAAGGCGGCCGGGACGTCCCGGCGGTCCGCGAGGCCGTCCAGCGCTACCTGCCGGTGGACGTCCGGGCCGACGTCGAGCGGGTCTCGGTCGGCAAGCCCGGCTGTTCCCCCTGGGGCGGCGGAGCGGGCTGCGGCCGCTACGAGGTCGTGATCCCCCCGGCGAACGAGTGCCCGCTGTACGCCGCGCTCCCCGACGGCAGCGACCCCAGCGAGAAGTACACCCCCGATCAGCGCCGCAAGATGATCACCGAGGACTGGCGGTGCGGCACCTACGACGGCGGCGGCTGGGTCTCGGTGGACGGCGGGCTCCTCGTCGGTGACGCCAAGGTCCTCCAGGTCCTCGGTGTCGACGACCCGGGCGCCGTGAAGGCCCTCGCCGACGGCAAGATCGTCAGCTTCTCCCGTACGGAGATCGACAGGAACGGCACCATCGGGATCAAGCAGATCACCGACCTCGCCGCCGCCGACAGGGCCTCCGAGCAGGGCCGTCCCGCGCCCGGGAAGATCAGCTCCGTCCCCGCCTACCTGGTGCCGAAGGGCCAGAAGTCCTACGGCGTCCACGCGCTGATGACCCCGGCCACCGCCAAGGCCGCCGGACTCACCACCCTGCCCGCGGGCTCGTACTTCAGCACCGAGCGGATGCCGGACAGCGAGCAGCGCCAGAAGCTCGACGCCGAACTCGCCAAGCTCGGCAGCGACGTCGACCTGCACGTGGAGGAAGGTTTCGTCAACAACGACAGCCTCTTCCTGCTCGCCCTGGCGATCTTCGCCGGCCTCGTCACCATCGGTGCCGCCGGCATCGCCACCGGCCTCGCCCAGGCCGACGCCGAGGCCGACCTGAAGACGCTCGCCGCCGTCGGCGCCCCGCCCCGGGTCCGCCGCACGCTCAGCGGCTTCCAGTGCGGAGTCGTCGCCGCGATGGGTGTGATCCTCGGATCGGCCGCCGGACTCCTCCCGGCGCTGGGCCTCCGCCTCACCGAGGAACGCGAACAGCTCCGCTACTACGAGGAAGCGCTCCGCCAGGGCTGGGACAACGGCATGGCGGGCCCGCCGTCCGTGCCGATCGTCATCCCCTGGGAGACCCTCGCCGGCCTGCTCGTCGCCGTACCCCTGGGTGCCGCGCTGCTCGCCGCCCTGGTGACCCGCTCGCGCGGCGCACTGGCCCGGCGCGAGGCGACCTGACGGTCTTCGTCACCGTCCTGTGCCCCTGTACGAGGGTGGATCACCCTCGTACAGGGGCACACCTCGTGGTGACGCATGTGTACGAGAGAATGGCGGCATGGAGATGCCGAGGAATGACAGGTCGCAGGAGAGCCCCCAGGTCCTCATCGTGGGACAGGACGGGATGGCGCTCGGCGGCACTCAGGGCGACGACGAACCCCGCGAGGTCCCGGTGACGGAAATGGTCGAGCAGCCTGCGAAGGTCATGCGGATCGGCAGCATGATCAAGCAGCTCCTGGAGGAAGTACGCGCGGCACCTCTCGACGAGGCCAGCCGGGTGAGGCTCAAGGACATCCACGCCAGCTCCGTGAAGGAGCTGGAGGACGGACTCGCGCCGGAGCTGGTCGAGGAACTGGAGCGCCTCTCCCTGCCGTTCACGGACGAGGCGATCCCCTCCGAGGCGGAGCTGCGCATCGCGCAGGCCCAGCTCGTGGGCTGGCTGGAGGGCCTCTTCCACGGCATCCAGACCGCGCTGTTCGCCCAGCAGATGGCGGCCCGCGCGCAGCTGGAGCAGATGCGCAGGGCGCTGCCCCCGGGCGCCTCGCACGACGAGGACGACGACGACCGTGGCCCCGGCCACGCGGTCCGCTCGGGGCCGTACCTGTAGGACGTCCGGCACGACGGGAGGGCCCGGCACACGGCGTGCCGGGCCCTCCCGCGTGCGCGTGTCAGGACCGGGGCGCGAGGAGCAGCACCTTGCCGACGTGACCGCCGGACTCCAGCGCCCGGTGCCCCTCGGCGGCGTCCGTCAGCGGCACCGTACGGTCGACGACCGGCCGGACCGTACCGGCGCCGATCAGCGGCCAGACGTGCTCACGCACGGCGGCGACGATCGCCGCCTTCTCCTGCACCGGACGGGAACGCAGCGTCGTCGCCATCACGGCGGCGCGCTTCGCGAGCAGCGCCCCGAGGTTCAGCTCGCCCTTCACCCCGCCCTGGAGCCCGATGACGACGAGACGGCCGTTCACCGCCAGCGCCTTCACGTTCCGCTCCAGGTACTTGGCGCCGACGATGTCCAGGATGACGTCCGCGCCCGCTCCGTCGGTGGCCTTGTGCAGTTCCTCGACGAAGTCCTGCTCGCGGTAGTCGATCAGGATGTCCGCGCCCAGCTCGGCGCAGCGTGCCAGCTTCTCGGGTCCTCCCGCGGTGACCGCGACCCGCGCCCCGACCGCCTTGGCCAGCTGGACGGCCATCGTGCCGATCCCGCTCGCGCCACCGTGCACGAGCAGCGTCTCGCCCGGCCGAAGGTGGGCGATCATGAAGATGTTGGACCAGACGGTGCAGGCGACCTCCGGGAGCGCGGCGGCCGTGGTCAGGTCGACGCCCTCGGGGACGGGGAGCAGCTGCCCGGCCGGGACGACGACCTTCTCCGCGTAACCTCCGCCGGCGAGCAGCGCGCACACCTCGTCCCCGACCGCCCAGCCGGACACCCCCGGTCCGAGGGCGGCGATCCGGCCCGAGCACTCCAGACCGGGATACGGGGAGCTGTCCGGCGGCGGGTCGTAGAAGCCCTGGCGCTGGAGCAGATCGGCGCGGTTGACGGCGCTCGCCACCACCTCGACGAGCACCTCGCCCTCGCCGGGTACGGGATCGGGCACCTCGGCCCAGACGAGGGCCTCGGGGCCGCCGGGTTCCGGAATCGTGATCGCATACATGGCGGCGAGGCTACTCCCGCCACCGTGTCGGGGGCGGGGGTTGCTCCTGGCTCAGTCGTGCGGCGGTGTGCTGAGCGGGGTGACCGGTACGGCGCGCACGATGGTGATCAACCGGTCGGTGAGCTGGAGCGGGTTGGCGGCGGGGTCGTCGTAACCGAGCAGCCGGTGGCCGCGGAGCACGCTCACCACCAGGTCGCCGGTCTCCCGCGGGCTCTTGCCGGCCTCGCTCTTGGTCACCGGGCGTTCCACCAGGTCGAGGCCCGAGCCCTGCTGGATCAGGTCCTCCATCACCGTGCCCGCGCTGGGGCTCAGCACGGACAGGCCGAGCAGACGCCCGGCGGCGCTGGCGCTGGTGATGACCGCGTCCGCGCCGGACTGGCGCAGCAGCGGCGCGTTCTCCTCCTCGCGGACCGCGGCGACGATCTTCGCGCCCCGGTTGAGCTGGCGGGCCGTGAGGGTGACCAGGACGGCCGTGTCGTCGCGCTGGGTGGCGATGACGATCTGCCGGGCCCGCTGCACCTCGGCACGGAGCAGCACGTCGCTACGGGTCGCGTCACCGATGACGCCGACGAACCCGTCCGCGTTCGCCGTCTCGATCACCTTGCTGGAAGGGTCGACGATGACGATCTGTTCCTTGCTCAGACCGGTCGCGCAGAGGGTCTGGATCGCGGACCGCCCCTTCGTACCGAAGCCGACGATGACGGTGTGGTCGCGCAAGGTGGACCTCCAGCGGTTCAGCCGGAACTCCTCGCGGGTCCGCTCGGTGAGGACCTCGAGAGTGGTGCCGACCAGGATGATCAGGAACAGCACGCGCAGGGGCGTGACCAGCAGGATGTTGGCGAGGCGGGCCGCGTCGCTGTACGGGACGATGTCGCCGTAGCCGGTGGTGGAGAGCGTCACGGTCGCGTAGTAGACGCAGTCGAGGAAGTCGAGCGTCTCGTTGGCGTTGTCGTGGTAGCCCTCACGGTCGACGTAGACGATGAGGACCGTCAGGGCCAGCACGCCGAGCGCCATGAGCAGCCGCTTGCCGACCTGCCGCAGCGGCCGCTCGACCTCGCGGCGGGGCAGGGTGACCCGCGGGCCGGAGAGTTTCTCCTCCGCCTGGCGGGCCATCACGTCACGACTGGGAAGTTTCACGTGAAACACGCTCCTTGGGCCGGCACGGCCCCCGCGTCGGTCGGCCAGGGAAGATCGAGGATGTCCAGCTCCTGGCCGGACCGCGCGCCGCCGGGTGGCACCACGGCCAGGCCGTCCGCGGCGGCGATGCCCCGGAGCATGGCCGGTCCGTTGTAGCGCAGGGGTACGGCCCGCCCGCCACGGCGGACGACCGGGACGAGCCGCGTGTCGTACGGGTGCCCCTGCACCTCGTCCTGGACGGCGGCGCGGGGCGGCGACGACGCAGCGGGGTCCGTTCCCCCTGCGGGAGCCGCGAGCGCCGTGAGCAGCGGCTCGGCGAGGGTGAGGAGTCCGGAGACGGCCGCCAGCGGATTGCCGGGGAGGCCGACGAGGTGGCGGACGGGCCGGCCGGGCGCGGATGCGGCGTCCAGGCGGGCCAGCAGCATCGGATGGCCCGGCCGGACCTTCACCCCGTCGACCAGAAGGGTGGCGCCCGCCTTGTCGAGCACCCCGTGGACGTGGTCCACGGGCCCGGCGGCGGTCCCGCCGGTGGTGACGACCAGATCGGCGGGGGAGCCGGTCACGGCGGCGTACAGCTCCTCGGCGTCGTCCCCGATACGGCGGGTGGCGAGCACGTCGGCACCGAGCGCCGTCAGCCAGGGGCCGAGCATCGGGCCGAGGGCGTCACGGATCAGCCCCTCGTGGGGGAGGCCCGCCGTGAGCAGCTCGTCGCCGAGGACCAGGATCTCCACCCGGGGGCGGGACGGCACGGGCAGCTCGTCGTAGCCGGCGGCGGCGGCGAGGCCCAGCACGGCGGGGGTCACGGTGGTGCCCGCGGGGAGCAGTTCGTCGCCCGAGCGGCACTCCTGGCCCCGGGGCCGGATGTCCTGCCCCGGCACCACGTCGCGCAGCGCGTGCAGCAGGACGTGGGCGGCGCCGGCCCGGGGGCGTCCGGTACCGGCCGCCTCTTCGGCTCCGGCCTCTTCGGTTCTGTCACGGGCGTCTTCGGCGCGGGCGCCCTCGGTGCGGGCGTCCTCGGTGCGGGCGTCCTCGGTGCGCGAGTGTTCGGTACGGAGGACGGCGGTGGTGCCGGTCGGGACGCGGGCGCCGGTGGCGATCCGTACGGCCTCACCGGCGGCCGACAGGTTCGCGGACACCTGACCGGCGAGCACGGCGCCGTCCTCGCGCACGGTCCAGGGGCCGGGGCCCGCGACCGCCCAGCCGTCCATGGCCGAGGTGTCGAAGGGCGGCAGATCGGTGAGGGCCAGGAGCGGTTCGGCCAGGACCTGGCCGAGGGCCCGCGCGAGCGGGACGCCCAGCGGTGCCCGGCCGGCCCGTGCGGAGGCCCCGGCGCGTACGGCGGCGGCACGCGCCTCGGGCCAGGCGGTGGCCCGGTGCGGCTGCCCGGCCGGGGCGTCGGTGGCGGCGCCCGGGGTCACCGGGGCGGGCTCTCTCGGACTCACTCGGCCTCGTCCTGCTCGGCGGCCCAGCGCTGAGCCAGCGCGGCGGCCTTGCGGGCGGCCTCAGCGACCGCCTCAGGACCACCCTCGGCACCCGCGCGCGCCGCCGCGTAGCCGACCAGGAAGGTGGTCAGCGGCGCGGCGGGGCGGGCCACTCCATGGGCGGCGTCGCGGGCCAGGTCGAGCAGCAGGCCGGTGTCGACGTCCAGCTCGATACCCAGTTCGTCCTTGACTGCGGTGATCCATTCATCCAGCACGGTCCCATGCTCCCTGATGCGGGCCCGGGCCGTGGCGATGTCCTCCCAGGTGTCGCAGTCGAAGGAGGCGAGGGGGCCCGCGGTGACCCGGGCGGTACGGAGGGCCCCGGTGAGCGCGCGCAGCGGACCGCCGGCGAGAGTGCCGCGCTCCGCGGCGATCCGTGCCAGTTCCCGCCGGAGCGGAACGCTGCGGTACACGGCGACGAGCGGCTGGTCCCGCCCGTCGGGGTCGGTGAGGAGCACGGCGTCGGCGTCGAGGGTGTCGGTGAGCGCCCCGAGCAGTCGCCGCACGGTGTCCTCGTCGAGGAAGGGCAGGTCCGCGGAGAGGACGAGCAGGACGTCGGCCCGGGTCTGCCTCACCCCCGCGTCGAGGGCGGCGAGCGGCCCTCCGCCGGGCGGGTCCTCCCTGGTCCAGCGGACGGGACGGGTGGTCGGGCGGGGGTCCCCGACGACCACGGTCAGGTCCGCGCCACGGCATGCGGTGAGGACACGGTCGAGGAGCGCCCGGCCTCCGATCCGTACGCCGGGCTTGTCGGCGCCGCCGAGACGCTCGGCGGCGCCTCCGGCGAGCACGACGGCGTCATGTGCGGTGGTCACCCCAGCAGTATGGGCTGCCACCGGCCGCCGCCGTCGGGCGCGTCTCCCTTCGTGAGACGGACCTGACGGCGGCGACCGCGCGAGGGACCCCGGCCGGGGTCAGAGCGTGCGGAGCAGGACCGCGGGCTGTTCGACGCAGTCCGCCACGTACCGCAGGAAACCGCCCGCCGTGCCGCCGTCGCAGACGCGGTGGTCGAAGGTGAGCGAGAGCTGCACCACCTGACGCACGGCCAGTTCGCCCTGGTACACCCATGGCTTGGGGATGATCCGGCCGACGCCGAGCATGGCGGCCTCGGGGTGGTTGATGATCGGCGTGGATCCGTCGACCCCGAACACCCCGTAGTTGTTCAGGGTGAACGTGCCGCCCGTCAGATCGGCCGGGGTGAGCGCGGACTGCCGGGCGACCTCCGTCAGCCGGGCGAACTCGGCCGTCAGCGACTCGGCCGTCCGGGACCCCGCGTCCTTGACCACGGGGACGACGAGGCCGCGCGGGGTCTGGGCGGCGAAGCCGAGATGCACGGCCGGCAGCCGCACGATCTCCCTGGCCGCGGTGTCGACGGTGGAGTTGAGCTCGGGGAACCGGGACAGGGCGTGGACGCAGATCCGGGCGAGGAGCGCGAGCAGCGAGATCTTCGGGCCTCCCGCGGCGTTCATCGCCGTCCGTGCGGCCATCAGCTCGGTGGCGTCGGCGTCGACCCAGCAGGTCGCGTCCGGGATCTCCGTCCGGCTGCGCGACAGCTTGTCCGCCACGGCGCCACGGACTCCGCGCAGCGGAACCCGCTCACCGGCCGACGCGACGACGGCCGGGGTGGCGGCAGCCGGAGCGACGGCGGCCGGGGTGGCGGCGACGGCGGGCGCGGGCGCCTGCGCGGTGCCCGCGCGGTCCAGGGCGGCGAGGGCCAGCTCCACATCGGCGCGCAGGATCAACCCCTCGGGCCCGGATCCGCGCACCTCCCGCAGGTCGAGCCCCCGGTCCCTGGCGAGCTTCCGTACGAGCGGCGAGATGACCGGCACCGGACCCTCATGGCCCTGGACACCCCCGACGACCGGCGCCGCGGCCTGGACGACGGGCGCGGGAGCCGAAACGGCGGGAGCCGAGGCCTGAGCGGCAGGCACCGCAGCGGGAGCCGAGACCTGAGCGGCGGCCGCCGTGGCCGGGCCGGTGGCGGGCTCGGCCGTCCGCGCCACGGCCGGGCTCTCGTGCCGGACGCGACGGCGCCGCGCGGCGGGCTCCGCGGTGCCGTACCCGACGAGCACGTTGCCCGAGTACTCGGACGAGACGGCGGAGGCGGCGTGCTCCTCCGAGGAGGCGGAGGCCGTGGGGGCGGAGGCGTCGGAGGCACCGGCCGCGTCCGCACCGGTACCGCCCACCGCGACCGTCAGGAGCGGGGCGCCGACGGGCAGTTCGGTGCCCTCCTCGCCGAACCGGGCGGTGACCACACCGCCGTACGGGCAGGGCACCTCGACCATGGCCTTGGCCGTCTCGACCTCGACGACCGGCTGGTCGATGGCGACGACGTCTCCGACGCCGACCAGCCAGCGGACGATCTCGGCCTCGGTGAGGCCCTCACCGAGGTCGGGCAGCTTGAACTCGAGCACCTGGGCCATCAGCTTCCCGCCTCCCACTGCAGCCGCGCCACCGCGTCGAGAACCCGGTCCACGCCGGGCAGATGGTGCCGCTCCAACATGGGCGGCGGGTAGGGGATGTCGAAGCCCGCGACCCGCAGCACCGGCGCCTCCAGGTGGTGGAAGCAGCGCTCGGTCACCCGCGCGGCGATCTCCGCGCCGGGTCCGCCGAATCCGGTGGACTCGTGGACCACGACCGCGCGGCCGGTGCGCCGCACGGAGGCGCAGACGGTCTCGTCGTCGAAGGGCACGAGCGAGCGGAGGTCGACGACCTCCAGGTCCCAGCCCTCGGCCTGGGCGGCCTCGGCGGCCTCCAGGCAGACCGGCACCGAAGGGCCGTAGGTGATCAGGGTGGCCCCGGTGCCCCGCCGCCGTACGACGGCCTTGCCGATCGGCTCCACGGGCGCGGGGGCCTCGGGGGACCAGTCCGACTTGGACCAGTAGAGCCGCTTGGGCTCCAGGAAGACCACGGGGTCGTCGGAGGCGATGGCCGCGCGCAGCAGCCCGTAGGCGTCCTCGACGGTGGCCGGGGCGACGACGTGGAGGCCGGGGGTGGCGGTGTAGTAGGCCTCGGAGGAGTCGCTGTGGTGCTCGACGCCGCCGATCCCGCCGCCGTAGGGCACGCGGATGACGATCGGCATCGGCATCGCGCCGCGGGTGCGGTTCCGCATCCGCGCCACATGGGAGATCAGCTGCTCGAACGCCGGGTAGGCGAACGCGTCGAACTGCATCTCGACGACGGGCCGCAGGCCGTACATGGCCATGCCGACGGCCGCGCCGAGGATGCCGGCCTCCGCGAGCGGGGTGTCCGTGCAGCGGTCCTCGCCGAACTCCTTGGCGAGCCCGTCGGTGACCCGGAAGACACCGCCGAGCGTGCCGACGTCCTCACCCATCACATGGACGGTCGGGTCCTCGGCCATCGCGTCGCGCATGGCGCGCTGGAGCGCCTGCGCCATCGTGGCCGGCTTGGGCTTCCCGGCGTTTCCGGCGGTCCTGCCCGCCGTGGGTCCGGTCGTCGCCGTCGTCATCACGCCTCACCCTCGGCTTCGAGCTCGGCGCGCAGCTGCGCCGCCTGTTCGCGCAGCTGTGTGGTCTGCTCCGCGTAGACATGGGCGAAGAGGTCCATCGGGTCGAGCACCGGGTCGGCGTTCATCCGTTCGCGCAGCTCCGCGGCCATCGTCTCGGCGGCCTCGGCCGCCGCGCGCCTGCCGTCCTCGTCGAGCAGGCCTCGCTCCGTCAGTTCCCGTTCGAGGATGAGGATCGGGTCGTGCGCCCGCCAGGTCTCGACCTCGCCGGCCGCGCGGTAGCGGGTGGCGTCGTCGGCGTTGGTGTGGGCGTCGATCCGGTAGGTGACGGCCTCGACGAGGGTGGGGCCGCCACCGCGCCGCGCGCGGGCCACGGCCTCGGTGAGCACCTGGTGGACGGCGACCGCGTCGTTGCCGTCGACGAGCCGGCCGGGCATCCCGTATCCGACGGCCTTGTGGGCGAGGGAGGGGGCGGCGGTCTGCTTGGCGAGCGGTACGGAGATCGCGAAGCCGTTGTTCTGCACGAAGAAGACCACGGGGGCCTGCCAGACGGCGGCGAAGTTCAGCGCCTCGTGGAAGTCGCCCTCGCTGGTGCCGCCGTCGCCGACCATGGCGAGCGCGACCACGTCGTCGCCCTTGAGCCGGGCCGCGTGGGCCAGGCCGACCGCGTGCGGGAGCTGGGTGGCGAGCGGGGTGCAGAGCGGTGCGATGCGGTGCTCGTGCGGGTCGTAGCCGGTGTGCCAGTCGCCGCGCAGCAGGGTCAGGGCCTGCACGGGGTCGAGGCCCCGGGCGACGGCCGCGAGGGTGTCGCGGTACGAGGGGAAGAGCCAGTCCCGGTCCTCGAGGGCGAGGGCGGCGGCGATCTCGCACGCCTCCTGGCCGGTGGTGGACGGGTACACGGCGAGGCGGCCCTGCTTGGTGAGGGCGGTGGCCTGCGTGTTGTACCGGCGGCCGCGGACCAGCTCCGCGTAGAGCCGGAGCAGCAGCGCGGGGTCGGCATCGGCCACGGCGTCCGTGCCGAGCACGCGCAGCGGCTCGGTGTCGGGCAGCAGCGGGGCGGGGTCGGTGCGCGGCTGCCACGCCGGCGGCGGCGTGGGCCGGTAGGCGGAGACGGCGGCGGGCGGCTCTTGGACTGTCGAACTGCGCTGTTGCAACGAGTCCACCTCCTCGTGGGAGCGGGCATAAGACCCGAAGGCGGGTGGCGCGAGTGTGGCGCGCCTCACCTACCGATTGTTCGGTCGTGGAGGCATTTTGGCTACAGGCACCACCAGCCTGTGGACAAACGGTTCTCCACAGCCTGGGATAAGAGCAGGTCGTCCATCGGAGAGAGGCGGGGGCACATGGCGGATGAACAAATGGCCGTGGACCGGAGCGGCGCTCCGGGCGACAGCACGGGCAGGGACCTGGGCGACGACGCGGCCGGTGCTCTCGGCGGGGCCGATGCGGAGGTGCCCGGCGAGGTCCTGAGCGCCCCGATCGGCACGCCGACGGGCGCGCCGCCGGCCCGCCCGCTGGACGCGATCGACCGGGACATCCTGCGGTTGCTGCAGACGGACGGTCGCGCCTCGGTACGGTCCGTCGCCGAGCGGGTCCACGTCTCCCGCGCCAACGCCTACGCGCGCATCAACCGGCTCATCGACGACGGGGTCATCCGGGGCTTCAGCGCCCGCGTCAACCACGAGCGGGCCGGGCACGGCGCCTCCGCCTACATCACGCTCAAGATCGTCCAGAACTCCTGGCGCACGGTCCGCGAGCAGCTCAAGACCCTGCCGGGCGCCACGCACATCGCGCTGGTCAGCGGCGATTTCGACGTGCTGCTCCTGGTGCACACGCCGGACAACCGGACCCTGCGCGAGCTGGTGCTCACCCGGCTCCAGGCGATCCCCGAGGTGCTGTCCACACGCACCCTGCTGGTCTTCGAGGAGACGGACCTCAACACCGACCCGCGCGCCTGAGCCGACGGGAACCGGGCTCTCAGCCGGCTGTCCTCGCCCAGCCCCCGGGCCCCCAGCCCGGCCGCCCCCGCCCTTGCCCCCGGGTCCTCCCGGAGGCCCGGCCCGCCCGGGCCCTCCGCCGTCCCTCAGCGGGCCGTCCGCAGCCCGTCGAAGGCCAGGCGGGCGACGGTCTCCGCGAGCTGCTCCCGCTCCGCCGTCGCGTCCGGATGCGGCCGGTACCACTCCACCAGCGAGTTGATCATGCCGAACAGGAGCCGGGTCGCGAGCCGGATGTCCACGTCGGCCCTGAGGTCGCCCTCCTCGGCGGCGGCCTTGAGCAGGTCGGCCACCCGGTGGTCGAACTCGCGCCGCCGCTCCATGGCCCACCGCTCGGTGCCCGTGTTGCCGCGCACCCGCAGGAGCAGCGTCACGTACGGCAGCTCCGCGATCAGCACCTCGACCGTCCGCCGCGTGACGTACTCGACCCGCTCGACGGCCCGGCCGCGCCCGGCGCCCGGCTCGTCGAGGATCGCGAAGAGCCCGTCGAGCGCCCGGCTGACCGCCCGCCGCAGCAGCTCCTCCTTGCCGGACACGTGGTGGTAGATCGAGGACTTGGAGATCCCGGCCGCCTTGGACAGGTGCTCCATGGAGGTGCCGTCGTAGCCGCGCTCGTTGAAGATCCGGACGGCCACCGAGAGCAGCGTCTCGGGTGTGTAGGTGTCGCGCTTCACGGTGGTCATCGGGAGTCCTTCGCGTACTCGGCGTACCCCCGGCGTACGAGGCCGAGGCTCGGCGCGTACCGCCCCGTCGGGTACCGCTCGTGCAGCTCTCCCAGGAGGCCCGACAGCCGCTGGTGTCCCACCTTCGCGGCCCACTCCAGCGGGCCGGCCGGGTAGTTGACCCCGAGCCGCATCGCCGTGTCCACGTCCTCTGCGGTCGCGACGCCCCGGTCGACCGCGTCGGCCGCGAGGTCGGCCAGCATGGCGACCGTACGGGCCACGATCATGCCGGGCACGTCGCCGATCACGGAGACCTGCTTGCCGAGGGCCTGGAAGAGGCCCACTGCCTCGCCCAGGGTCTCGGGCGCCGTGCCCTCCCTGGTGGAGAGGACGATCCGGCTCGCGCGCGCGTAGTCCAGCGCGAGGTCGAAGTAGACGATCTCCTCACGGTGGTACTCGAAGGAGGTCTCCCCGTCCGCGAGCATGAGCTCGCCCCGGCCGGGCAGCTGGATGAACCCGGCGCCCCTCTTGCGCCGGACCTCGATCCCCGCCTCCTCGAAGAGCCCCACCAGCGGCTCCGCGGGTCCCAGGTCACCCCGGACGACGATCTTCGCCGGGGCCTTCGCCGGCGCCGCCGTGTGCGGTTCGGGCCGCTCCGCCCCGTCCGCGTACGAGAACCAGCCCTGGCCCGTCTTGCGGCCGAGCCGCCCCGACTCCACGAGCCGCCGCTGCGCGAGCGACGGCGTGAACTTCGGGTCCTGGTGGAAGGACTCCCACACCGACCGGGTGACGGCCTCGTTCACGTCCTGGCCGATCAGGTCGGTCAGCTCGAAAGGGCCCATCCGGAAGCCGCCGCAGTCACGCAGGGCCGCGTCGATCGTCGCCGGGTCGGCCACGCCCTCCTCGTAGAGCCGCAGCGCCTCCGCGTAGAAGGGGCGCGCGACCCGGTTCACGATGAAGCCGGGGGTGTCCGCGCAGCGCACCGGCGTCTTGCCCCAGCCCTTCACCGTCGCGTACGCGCGCGTGGCGACGTCCGCGTCGGTCGCGAAGCCGCTGACGACCTCGACGAGCGGGAGCAGCGGCGCCGGGTTGAAGAAGTGCAGTCCGACGAACCGGCCGGGCAGCCGCAGGCCCCCGGCGATGGCGGTGACGGAGAGGGAGGAGGTGTTGGTGGCGAGCACGGTGTCGTCGCCGACGACCTTCTCCAGGTCGGCGAAGAGCTGCTGCTTGACGGGGAGCAGCTCGACGATCGCCTCGATGACCAGGGCCGCGTCCGCGAGCTCGTCGAGCTCCTCGGCCGCGTGCAGCCGCCCGACGGCCGCCTCGCGCGCGGTGGCGTCCAGGCGGCCCTTCTCGACGAGCCGGTCCAGGCGGGCGGTGAGGGCGGCGACGGCCTCCACGGCACGGCCCCGGGCGCTGTCGTAGAGGCGTACGGGATGGCCGGCGACCAGGGCGACCTGGGCGATCCCCTGGCCCATGGTCCCCGTGCCGACGACGGCGACGGTGCGGTCATGCGCGAGGGCGGTGGGCTCGTTGGCGGTCACGTCGTCGCTCCCCCTGACGGTCACGTTGGCGCTCATAGGGGTGATCCTCCCCGATGGGTTCTCCACAGGATCGACGGACCCCCTTGTCCCGACCGATCGTTCGGTTACTCTAACTCCGTACGCGTCTCCCTGCCCAGCTCGACGAGGAGTTGGTCCATCCATGGCCACCGCTCAGCTGACCACCGACCGTCTGGCCGAGAAGCACCGGTCCACGCTCGACCAGGCGCTCGCCACCATCCGGACCCGTGCCTACTGGTCGCCGTACCCCGAGCACCCGAAGGCGTACGGGGCGGACGGCTCCCTGGACGCGGCGGCGGGCCTCGCCGCCCACCAGGCCCTGCTGAACACCCGCTTCGAGCTCGACCAGCCCGGCACGGACGGCTGGACCGGCGGCGAGACCTCGCCGTACGGCCCGTCCCTCGGCATCGAGTACCCGCACGCCGACATCGACGTCCTGCTGCCCGCGATGCGCGCGGGGACGGGCGCCTGGCGCGACGCCGGCGCCGAGACCCGCGCCCTGGTCTGCCTGGAGATCCTCGCCCGGATCTCGGCCCGCACCCATGAGTTCGCCCACGCCGTGATGCACACCAGCGGGCAGGCGTTCATGATGGCGTTCCAGGCCGGCGGCCCGCACGCGCAGGACCGTGGCCTCGAAGCCGTGGCGTACGCGTTCGCGGAGCAGACGCGCACCCCCGCGGGGCGGGCCGAGTGGTCCAAGCCCCAGGGCAAGCGCGACCCCCTGGAGCTGAGCAAGGAGTTCACCCCGGTCGGCCGCGGTGTCGCCCTGGTGATCGGCTGCAACACGTTCCCCACGTGGAACGGCTACCCGGGCCTGTTCGCCTCCCTCGCCACCGGCAACCCGGTCCTGGTCAAGCCGCACCCGCGCGCGGTCCTGCCGCTCGCGCTCACCGTCCGCGTCGCCCGTGAGGTGCTCGCCGAGGCCGGTTTCGACCCGAACCTGATCGCGCTCGCCGTCGAGCGGCCGGGCGAGGGCATCGCCAAGACCCTGGCCGTGCGCCCCGAGATCCGGATCATCGACTACACGGGCTCCACCGAGTTCGGCGACTGGCTGGAGGCCAACGCCCGCCAGGCGCAGGTCTACACCGAGAAGGCCGGCGTCAACACGGTGGTGGTCGACTCCACCGACGACTACAAGGGCATGCTCGCCAACCTGGCGTTCTCCCTGTCCCTGTACAGCGGCCAGATGTGCACCACCCCGCAGAACCTCCTGATCCCCCGCGACGGCATCGCCACCGACCAGGGCCCCAAGTCGTACGACGAGGTCGTCGCCGACCTCGCGGCGTCCGTCGACGGTCTCCTCGGCGACGACGCCCGGGCGAACGGTCTCCTCGGCGCCCTGGTCAACCCGGACGTGAAGGCGCGCCTGGAGGCCGCCTCGGGCCTGGGCGAGGTGGCGCTCGCCTCCCGTGAGGTGGCCAACCCGGAGTACCCGGACGCCGTGGTCCGTACGCCGGTCATCGTGAAGCTGGACGGCTCCAAGCCGGACGCCCAGGCCGCGTACTTCTCGGAGTGCTTCGGCCCGGTCTCCTTCGCCGTCTCGGTGGACTCCACCGACGACGCCCTGGAGCTGCTGCGGCGCACGGTCCGGGAGAAGGGCGCCATGACGGTCGGCGCCTACACGACCTCGGCGGAGACCGAGCGCGCGGTCGAGGAGGTCTGCCTGGAGGAGTCGGCCCAGCTCTCGCTGAACCTCACGGGCGGGGTGTACGTCAACCAGACCGCGGCGTTCTCCGACTTCCACGGCTCCGGCGGCAACCCGGCGGCGAACGCGGCCCTGTGCGACGGCGCCTTCGTCTCCAACCGCTTCCGGGTGGTGGAGGTCCGCCGCCAGGCCTGAGGCACGCGCGCGTGGAGGCTTCTCCGGAGGCCTCCGCGTCCGTCGGCGCGCGCCTCGCCGCCCTACCGGCGGGACGGCGCCCTACGGGCTCTCGATCTCCGCGTAGCGCTGCACCCACGCGTGCATGGCGATGGCGGCGGCGGCCCCGGCGTTGATCGAGCGGGTCGAGCCGAACTGGGCGATCGAGCAGACCATCTCGACATGGGCGCGGGCCTCCTCGGTGAGCCCCGGGCCCTCCTGTCCGAAGAGCAGCACGCAGCGGCGCGGCAGCACCGTCCGCTCCAGCGGTACGGCGCCCGGCAGGTTGTCGATGCCGATGACCGGGATGCCCTCGGCCGCCGCCCAGGAGGTCAGCGACGCGGTGTCCGGGTGGTGCCGGACGTGCTGGTAGCGGTCGGTGACCATGGCACCCCGGCGGTTCCAGCGCCGGCGGCCCACGATGTGGACCTCCTTCGCCAGGAAGGCGTTGGCCGTCCGTACCACCGAACCGATGTTGAAGTCGTGGCCCCAGTTCTCCACGGCCACGTGGAAGTCGTGGCGCCGGGTGTCCAGGTCGGCGACGACCGCCTCCCGCGTCCAGTACCGGTAGCGGTCCACGACGTTGCGCCGGTCGCCGTCGGCGAGCAGCTCGGGGTCGTACCGCTCGCCCTCGGGCCAGGGCCGCGGGTGCGGCCCGACGCCGACCTCGGAGCCGAAGCCCTCGTCGTACTGGACCGGCTCGACGGCCTCGGAGGCGCGCGCGACGGCGGTCTCGGCTGCGGGCTTCTCTTCGGTGGTGCTCACCCGACGAGGGTACGGGGACCGTGTCCCTCACCCGCACGGAGCTGCTCGGGCGGCGCCCCGGCGGGCGACCCCCGCAGCAGCCGGTCCCTGCCGCGTACGACCCACGCGCCGAGCGCCATCAGGAAGGGCGTCGGCAGGAACACGGCGTCGGCGGAGATCATCGCGAGGGAGAAGACCGGCAGCCCGAGGAGCACCGCGATCCCCGCGTGCTCCAGCATCATCGCGACCAGCAGGACGTTCTTGACCCTGCGGTGGAAGAGCGTGAAGGGGAAGGCGACCTGGATGATCACCGTGCCGTAGGTCAGCAGCATCACCATGATCCCACTGGTCCCGAGCAGCTCGGAGAGGGCCGGCCAGGGCGTGAAGTAGTCGAGGTTGAGCGGGTAGAACAGCGCGGTGCCGTCCTGCCAGCGCGAGCCCTGGACCTTGTACCACCCGGCCGTGGCGTAGATGAGACAGACCTCCGCCATGATCACGAAGAGGGCGGCGTTGTGCGCGAGGTGGGCGAGGGCGTCGAGCAGGGCGCGCGGTTCCTCCGGCGCGTACCGGCTGACCAGCCACCACAGGCCGTTCCCGAGCCACAGGACCCACAGCAGCACGGGCAGCCACCACTCGCCGGTGACGTCGCTGAACCAGGTCGTGGCGAGGAGGAAGCCGCCGAGGACCGTCCACAGCAGCGGGCCGACGCGATCGGGGCGCGGTGGCACGCCCAATTCGGCGGCGCGGGCGTCCCGGGCCGCCCGGCGGGCGTCGAGGGACCACACCTGGGCGCAGCGGGTCAGCACGAGGTAGATCGCGGCGAGGTGGAGGACGTTGTCGCCGCCGTCACCCACGAAGACGGAGCGGTTCTGCAGCGAGAGCACCCCGACCATGAAGACCACCGAGACGGCCCGGGTGCGCCAGCCGACCAGGAGGAGCACGCCGGAGAGCACGGCGAGCCCGTAGACGACCTCGAACCAGATCCGGCCGTCCGACCACATGAGCACGGTGAACGACCGGTTGTCGGCGATCAGGCGGCGGGCCATCTCCCACGACCAGGGGCCGTCGGGGCCGTACAGCTCGTGCCGGTGCGGCAGCTCGCGCAGCAGGAAGAACAGCCAGGTCAGCGAGAAGCCGATCCGCACGACGGCGGTCTGGTAGCGGCCGAGGGAGCGGCCCGTGACGGTCTGGACGGCGCGGGCGAGCCGGCGGTCGAGAGGCTCCCGGGTACGCGCGCGCGTGGAAGGGAGCGTCGGGGTCGGCGTGCTCATCGGCTCGCCTCCGTGCGGCTTCGATCGGCGTCCGTGCGGCTCCGGTCGGCGTCCGTGCGGCTCCGGTCGGCGTCCGCGCGGCTCCGGTCGGCGTCCGCGCGGCTCCGGTCGGCTCCGGCGAGGAGGTCGGCCCCGGCGGGCAGGTCGGCGGCGGTGACGGGCCACCACGGGAGGTCGCGGTAGGAGGGGGCCGTGTCGGTCTTCTCCGTGCTCCACCGGGGGGCTTCGACGGCCCGGGTGACGACCCGGAGCTGGACGCGCCGCACGTCACCGGCGACCGGCCGCCCGTCGGGGCCCGCGAGGGCGGGGAGGGCGTCGAGACGGAGCATCGCGATCCGGCGCATGTACTCCTCCGAGAGCCGGCCGCGCGAGCCGTGGGGGCGGTCGTCGTCGGAGTGCGCGTTCAGGTAGAAGTCCACGGCCCGGCGGAGCTCGTTCTGCTGGGTGTGGCTCGGCATCGGGTTGTGGCGGATCGCCTCGGCGTCCTGGGCGGTGAGGTCGATCCAGTCGGTGGTGCGCAGGGCGTCGTCGGCGGCGAGCTCGGCGCGGACCTCGACGGAGATGTTCTGCTGGAGCGGGTTGGGCGCGAAGAGCTTCCAGTTCTGTTCGAACTCCGGATAGACCCAGTCGTCGACCGCCTGGCCGTGCCGTTTGGTCAGCGTGTTGGACGGCGCCACGTGCAGGAACACCATCGCGAGGTGGACGCAGGCGAACACCCCGGCGACGGCCAGCGCCACGGCGAGCACGACCTGGTAGGGCAGGGAGAGCGCCATGATCCCGGTGGTCGCCCGGTCCGCCGCGGGAGTGGTGTCCGGGGCGCCGTCGAGGGGGTCCGCGGGGGCCGTGGGACGGTCGTCGTGCACGTCAGCCGCGTCCCTCTCGACGTCCGCGTCCATTCCGCCCCGATCCCGATCGGCCCACCCCGGTTATCCACAGGGTTGACACCATACGGGCCGTCGACTCACCATTGAAGTCATTCAACCGAACGATCGGTCGGTAGGGGGTCCGATGACCGCAGTGACGGCAGGGACGGCAGGGACCACGGGCGTGCCCGGCGTGTCGGACACGGCCGTGGCGGCGGAGCAGGCCGCTTACGAGGCCGTGTTCGACGCCGCCGTGGCCGCCGACGAGAGGATCGAGCCGCGCGACTGGATGCCCGAGGCCTACCGGGCCTCGCTCGTCCGGCAGATCGCGCAGCACGCCCACTCCGAGATCATCGGCATGCAGCCGGAGGCCAACTGGATCACCCGCGCGCCCTCGCTACGGCGCAAGGCGATCCTCATGGCCAAGGTCCAGGACGAGGCCGGCCACGGCCTGTACCTGTACAGCGCGGCCGAGACCCTCGGCACCAGCCGCGACGAGCTGCTCGACAAGCTCCACTCGGGCCGCCAGAAGTACTCCTCGATCTTCAACTACCCCACGCTGACCTGGGCCGACGTCGGCGCGATCGGCTGGCTGGTGGACGGGGCCGCGATCACCAACCAGGTCCCGCTCTGCCGCTGCTCGTACGGGCCGTACGCCCGCGCGATGGTCCGCGTCTGCAAGGAGGAGTCCTTCCACCAGCGCCAGGGGTACGAGGCCCTGCTCGCCCTCTCCCGGGGCACCGAGGCCCAGCACGCCATGGCGCAGGACGCGGTGGACCGCTGGTGGTGGCCCTCCCTGATGATGTTCGGCCCCCCGGACGACGAGTCGGCGCACTCCGCCCAGTCGATGGCCTGGAAGATCAAGCGCCACTCCAACGACGAGCTGCGGCAGCGCTTCGTCGACATCGCCGTCCCGCAGGCCGAGGCCCTCGGACTCACCCTCCCCGACCCCGACCTCCGGTGGAACGAGGAGCGCGGGCACTACGACTTCGGCCCGATCGACTGGGCCGAGTTCCGGGACGTCCTCAAGGGCAACGGCCCCTGCAACGACCAGCGGCTGAGCAAGCGGCGCCAGGCCCACGAGGACGGCGCCTGGGTCAGGGCAGCGGCCGCCGCCCACGCGGAGAAGCACAAGCACACCGGCAAGGACGGGGAGGCACAGGCATGACGAGCGACGGTTGGCCGCTGTGGGAGGTGTTCGTGCGCTCCCGCCGCGGACTGTCCCACACCCACGCGGGCAGTCTCCACGCGCCCGACGCGGAGATGGCCCTGCGCAACGCCCGCGACCTGTACACCCGCAGGAGCGAAGGCGTGTCGATCTGGGTCGTCCCCTCCACGGAGATCACCGCCTCCTCGCCCGACGAGAAGGACCCCTTCTTCGAGCCGGCCGCGGACAAGCCCTACCGCCACCCGACGTTCTACGAGATCCCGGAGGGGGTGAAGCACCTGTGAGCACCCCCGACACGCGCGAGGCCACCGCGATCACCGCAGCGGCCCTCGCCCTCGGCGACGACGCCCTCGTCCTCTCGCACCGCCTGGGGGAGTGGGCGGGCTCCGCCCCCGTCCTGGAGGAGGAGGTCGCCCTGGCGAACATCGCGCTCGACCTCCTCGGCCAGGCCCGGATCCTGCTCTCCCTCGTCGGCGACGAGGACGAACTGGCCTACCTCCGCGAGGAGCGTTCCTTCCGGAACGTCCAGCTGGTCGAACAGCCGAACGGCGACTTCGCCCACACCATCGCCCGACAGCTCTACTTCTCCACCTACCAGCACCTCCTCTACGGGCAGCTGGCGGCCGGCGACGGGCCCCTCGCCGGCCTCGCGGCCAAAGCCGTCAAGGAGGTCGCCTACCACCGGGACCACGCCGAGCAGTGGACCCTGCGGCTCGGCGACGGCACCCCCGAGAGCCACGAGCGGATGCACCAGGCCTGCGAAGCCCTCTGGCGGTACACCGGCGAGCTGTTCCAGCCCGTCGAAGGCCTCGACGTGGACCACGCGGCGATGGAGAGCGCCTGGCTGGAATCGGTGACCGACGTCCTCGGCCGAGCCACGCTCACCGTCCCCTCCGGCCCGCGCACCGGAGCCTGGCGCGCCGGAGCCGGCCGGCAGGGACTCCACACCGAGCCCTTCGGCCGGATGCTCGCCGAGATGCAGCACCTCCACCGCAGCCACCCGGGGGCGACATGGTGACCATGACCGCCCTGGAAGAGGAACTCAGCCGCGTCGCCGGCGCCGTCCTCGACCCCGAGCTGCCCGTCCTCACCCTGGCGGAGCTCGGAGTCCTGCGCGGCGTCCACGTCACCGGCCCCGGCCGCGTCGAGGTCGCCCTCACCCCGACGTACACGGGCTGCCCCGCCGTCGAGACCATGTCCTCGGACATCGAGCGCGCCCTCCACGAGCACGGAGTGCCCGAGGTCTCCGTCGTCACGGTCCTCGCCCCCGCCTGGTCCACCGACGACATCAGCGAGGAAGGACGCCGCAAGCTCGCCGAGTTCGGCGTCGCCCCACCCCGCCCCCAGGGCCCGGCCGGAGGACCCGTGCCACTGACCCTGGCGATCCGCTGCCCCCACTGCGGCTCCACCGACACCGAGCTCCTGAGCCGCTTCTCCTCGACCGCGTGCAAGGCACTGCGCCGCTGCACCGCCTGCCGCGAACCGTTCGACCACTTCAAGGAGCTGTAGATGGCGACCTCAGGCGCCGCCGGCCGGGCCGGGTTCCATCCGCTCCGGGTGAGCGAGGTCGAGCGGCTCACGGACGACTCCGTGGCCGTCACCTTCGCGGTCCCGCCCGAGCTCCACGAGGCGTACCGGCACCTCCCCGGCCAGCACCTCGCCCTCCGCCGCACCGGCGAAGGAGGAGAGGAGATCCGCCGCACCTACTCGATCAGCGCACCCGCCTCCCCGCCCGGCGAACCCCCCGTCCTGCGCGTCGGCATCCGACTCGTCGACGGCGGCTCGTTCTCGACGTACGCGCTCAAGGAACTGATGGTCGGTGACCTCGTCGAGGTCATGGAGCCCATGGGCCGCTTCTCGCTCACCCCCCGCCCCGGCCACTTCGCCGCCGTCGTCGGCGGCAGCGGCATCACCCCGGTCCTGTCGATCGCGGCCACCCTGCTCGCCCGCGAGCCGGAAGCCCGGTTCTGTCTGGTCCGGAGCGACCACACCGCCGCCTCCACGATGTTCCTCGACGAGGTCGCCGACCTGAAGGACCGCCACCCCGAGCGCTTCCAACTGGTCACCGTGCTCTCCCGGGAGGAACAGCAGGCGGGACTCCCCTCCGGCCGTCTCGACCGCGAGCGGCTCGCCCAGCTGCTCCCGGCACTGCTGCCGGTCGACTCGATCGACGGCTGGTTCCTCTGCGGTCCCTTCGGGCTGGTGCAAGGCGCCGAGCAGGCACTGCGCGGCCTCGGCGTCGACCGCGGACGGATCCACCAGGAGATCTTCCACGTCGACGACGGCTCCGCGCCCGCCACGGCCACCGTCGCCGACGCCCCCGCGCACGCGAACCTCACCGCGACCCTGCACGGCCGTTCCGGCACCTGGCCCGTGGATCGCGGCGAGACCCTCCTCGACACGGTCCTCCGCGCCCGCGCGGACGCCCCGTACGCCTGCAAGGGCGGGGTGTGCGGCACCTGCCGCGCCTTCCTCGTCGGCGGAGAGGTGCGCATGGACCGCAACTTCGCACTCGAACCGGAGGAGACCGACGCCGGATACGTCCTGGCCTGTCAGTCCCACCCGGTCACCCCCGAAGTGGAGCTGGACTTCGACCGCTGACGAACCCCGGCGCCGCTCCGGCCCCGCGCCGGACCCCGGACACCACCACCGCCACAGCCATTCCCTTCCACTAGAACCTGTTCTATCTTGACGGCCCGTCAGTAGAACAGGGGCAGCAACGGGAGGGCAGGGCAGTGGACTTCACCTTCACCGAAGAGCAGCAAGCGGCCGTCGAGGCGGCCAAGGCGGTCTTCTCGGGCGTCACCCCCGACGCGGTACCGAGCCCCGCCCTCACCCCCGGAGCCGTCTCCGAGGACCTGGACCGACCACTCTGGGCCCGCCTCGCCACCGCCGACCTGCTCGGCCTGACGGTGTCCCCGCGGCACGGCGGCGCCGGGCTCGACCCCGTCGCCCTCTGCCTCGTCCTGCGCGAGTCGGCACGCGTCCTCGCCCGCGTCCCCCTCCTGGAGACCAGCGCCGTCGCCACGACCGTCGAGCGATACGCCCCCGAGGCCACCGCCGCCGAACTGCTCCCCCGCGTCTGCCGCGGCGAACTCGTCCTCACCGCCGCCTCCCAGGGACGCACCGGCCACGACCCCGCCGAACGCGCCGTCACCGCCCGCCGCGACGGCACCACCTGGATCCTCGACGGCCTCCAGACCGCCGTCCCCTGGGCCCACGGCGCCGACCTCATCGCCGTCCCCGCGCACACCGCCGACGGACACACCGTGCTCGCCCTGCTACCCCGCACCCACGCCGGCCTCGACCTCGGCGCCCAGTACTCCACCCACGGCGAACTCCTCGCCGAACTGCGCCTCGACTCCGTACGCCTCGACGACACCCACGTCATCACCGCCGAAGGAGCCTGGGAACAGCTCCGCGCGACCCTCACCACCGGCACCTGCGCGCTCGCCCTCGGTCTCGGCGAAGCCGTGCTCACCATGACGAGCCAGTACACCGGGAAACGGGAGCAGTTCGGCCACCCCGTGGCCACGTTCCAGGCCGTCGCCGTCCAGGCCGCCGACCGCTACATCGACCTGCGCGCCATGGAAGCCACCCTCTGGCAGGCCGCCTGGCGCCTCTCCAGCACGTCCCCGGGAGCGCTGCCCGCCGACGGGGACGTCGCCGTCGCGAAGATCTGGGCCTCCGAAGGGGTACGGCGCGTGGTGCAGACCGCTCAGCACCTGCACGGCGGCTTCGGCGCGGACACCGACTACCCCCTGCACCGCTACCACGCCTGGGCCAAGCACCTGGAACTGTCCCTCGGCCCCGCCGCGGCCCACGAGGAGGCCCTGGGCGACCTGCTGGCCGCCCACCCCCTCGGCTAAGCGGCCGCAGCCCATCGGACGAGCGTCAGAGGACGAAGGCCGGGCTGCCGTTCCCCGTCACCATCGGACGCCCGGCACCGTCCCAGGCGAGCATCCCGCCGTCGACGTTCACCGCGTCGAAGCCCTGCTGCACCAGATACTGCGTGACCTGCGCCGACCGGCCACCGACCCGGCACATCACATACGCGCGCCCACGCTCGGCCACGGCCTCCGTCACCTCACCGAAGCGAGCCACGAAGTCACTCATCGGCACGTGCAGCGCACCCTCGACGTGACCGGCCGCCCACTCGTCGTCCTCCCTGACGTCCAGCACCAGGGCATCCGCCGGCACGGAAGCCGCGTCCACCGAGGGCAACGGGGAGAAATTCATGGGACCGGCCTTCTCTCGTCAGTACCGCCCGAAGGGACTCGGGCGCACGGAAAAACCTACTGCACCAGCTCGGACAGCTCGGTCTCCCGCTCGGAGACCTGTGCGAGCAGCTGCTCCGCGATCTCCTCCAGGAGCCGGTCCGGGTCGTCGGGCGCCATCCGCAGCATCGCGCCGATCGCGCTCTCCTCCAGCTCGCGCGCCAGCGCCGACAGCATGTCCTTGCGCTGCGCCAGCCACTCCAGACGCGCGTACAGCTCCTCGCTCTCGCTGAGCCGCTCCTCGGCCGGTACGGGACCGGCCTCCCACTCCGCGGAGAGCTCACGGAGGAGGGCCTCGTCGCCGCGGGCGTAGGCGGCGTTCACCCGCGTGATGAACTCCTCGCGCCGCTTCCGCTCGTCCTCCTCGCGGGCCAGGTCGGGGTGGGCCTTACGAGCCAGCTCCCGGTAGAGCCTGCGGATCTCCTCGCTCGGGCGGACCCGCTTCGGCGGCTGCACCGGTCGGTCGGTGAGCATGGCCTCGGCCTCGGGGGAGAGGCCGTCGGAGTCGATCCAGTCGTGGAACAGCTCGTCCACCCCGGGCATCGGCATGACCGCGGCCCGCGCCTCCTGCGCCTTCCGCAGGTCCTCCGGGTCGCCGGTGCGCGCCGCCCGTGCCTCCGCGATCCGGGCGTCGAGCTCATCGAGCCGCGCGTACATCGGGCCGAGCTTCTGGTGGTGCAGCCGCGAGAAGTTGTCCACCTCGACCCGGAAGGTCTCGACGGCGATCTCGAACTCGATCAGGGCCTGCTCGGCCACCCGCACGGCCCGCTCGAGCCGCGCCTCGGGCCGCTCGTCCCCGGGCCCCTCGTTGACACCCTGGTCCACGCTCACGTCCACGCCCGCCCAGTCCTCGTTCCGCCTCGTCCCCCCAGCCTACGGGCCTCGGGGGGGCCTCCCCCCTCCCTCCCCTTCCCCCTCTCCTGCCCCCGCCCCGGCGCCCCTCGCTCTCGCGACGCGCGTCAGACGCCCAGTTCCGCCGCTATGCGGCCCGCGCGGACGGCCGAGAGCAGGTCGGCGTGGTCGGCGGTGGTGCGGTCCGCGTACGAGACGGCGAAGGAGGCGACGGCCTCGTCGAACTCCTCGTTCTTGCCGCAGTACCCGGCTATCAGACGCGGGTCGGCGCTGTGGGCGTGGGCGCGGGCGAGCAGCGCCCCGGTCATCCGGCCGTAGTCGTCGACCTGCTCGACGGTGAGCGCGGCGGGGTCGACGCTGCCCTTACGGTTGCGGAACTGGCGCACCTGGAAGGGGCGCCCTTCGACCGTGGTCCAGCCGAGCAGGCTGTCGCTGACGACCTGCATCCGCTTCTGTCCGAGCACCACCCGGCGCCCCTCGTGGCCGGGCTCCGGCACGGTGAAGCCCGCGGTCGGCAGGTGCGGCAGCAGCGCGGACGGCCGGGCCTCCTTCACCTGGAGCACCAGCGCCTCGCCCCGGTGGTCGAGGAGCAGGACGACATAGGAGCGGGTGCCGACGCTGCCGGTGCCGACCACCCGGAAGGCCACGTCGTGGACGGCGTACCGGGCGAGCAGCGGCAGCCGGTCCTCGGACACCGTCTCCAGGTACGGGCCGAGGGAGACGGCGACCGCGGCGGCCTCGGCGTCCGGGACCCTGCGCAGCACCGGGGCGGCGTCCACGAACCTGCGACCGCCACCGTCCACGTCGCTCACGGTCTCGGTCGACCGGGCGGCGAACCGGGCGCTCGTGTTGTTGCGGGCCTTGGCGGAGACCCGCTCCAGGGTGCCGAGGAGATCGCGGGCGTCGGTGTGGGAGACGAGCTCCTCGTCGGCAATCGCGTTCCAGGCGTCGAGCGCGGAGAGCCGGGAGAGGAGGCGCATGGTGCGCCGGTACGCGCCGACGGTGTCGAAGGCGGCGGCCCGGCACATCTCCTCGCTCGCGCCCACCTCTCGGCCCGCGAGGACCAGGGATGTGGCGAGCCGCTTGAGGTCCCACTCCCAGGGGCCGACGATGGTCTCGTCGAAGTCGTTGAGGTCCATGACGAGCCGGCCGCGGGCGTCGCCGTACAGACCGAAGTTGGCGGCGTGGGCGTCACCGCACAGCTGGGCGGCTATCCCGGTGACGGGGGTGCCGGCGAGGTCGTGGGCCATCAGCCCGGCGGATCCGCGGAGGAAGGCGAAGGGGCTCGCGGCCATCCTGCCGATCCTTATCGGCGTGAGCTCGGGGACGCGGTCGCGGCTCGACTCCTCGACGGCCCGGACCGCGTCCGGCCGGTCGTCGGCGAGCGCCGGCTGACGGTGCGCGGAGCGCGGGACCACGTCCCTGAGTTTCTTGCCCTGCTCCTTGTGGAGGGTCTTGCCGCCGAGGGCGGCGCGCCGCGCGAACCCAGGTACGTCCGGAACGCGCCCGCCATCCGGCTGCGGGTCCGAATCGCGCTGTTCCTGTACTCCGGCCTGGATCTCGTCCATGGCACGCTCCCCCGATGCGAAGGTCCAACATCATCCGAGGCTGACGGTACCGCCGTACCCGAGCGGGCGTCTTCCCCTGTGGACAACGCTTGCGCGCACCCTGTGGACAAGCCGTGTGGGCAGGGCGCCCGCGGCGGACGGGCCCGGCGGCGGCCTCAGACCGCCACCGCCTCCTCCATCTCCTCCTCGGCCGTCGCCCGCTCGGCCGTCGCCTCGGCGGCCCTCTCCTTCTCCGCCGCCCCTTCCCCAGCCCTGGTCTCGACGTCAGAGCCCTGCCCCCGCCCGGCCGCGCGGTGACGCCGCGCCTCCGTGACCGCGGCGGTGGCGACGAGGACGGCTCCGGCGAGGAACCAGAGGGCGAGGACGAGGACGTGTCCGCCGAGCGCGTGCCCGTCGAAGTACACGTGGCCGCGGACGCCCTCGACGAAGCCGGCGCCGTTCCAGAAGGCGTGCAGCGCGCCGAAGAAGCCGGGCTGGAGTTCGGGCCGGTAGATGCCGCCGGAGCTGGTGAAGTTGAGCATCACGAAGAGCACCATCACGCCGAGCGTGGTCCAGCGGCGCAGGAACGTGTGGAGGCCGACGCCGACGAGCAGGATGCCCGCCGCGTACAGCCAGGAGAGCGCCCACACCCCGCCGAGCCCTTGGTCGACCAGGTGGAAGACCGGTCCGGCGAAGAGCGTCCCGATGAGGCTGACGACGAGGGACATCCCCGCGGCGAGGAGGACCCGGACGCGCATGGGCAGGACGGCGCCGGCTCCGCCGATGACCGCGACCGAGGCGTACGCCCCGATGCTGAGGGCGACGAGCAGGAAGAAGACGCCCTGCCCGGTGGGGTCGCCGGGGGCGACGGGCGCCACGTCGGTGACCTTGAGCGGGGCGTCCTGCCTGGCGGCGACCTTGGTGAACACCTTCTCGACGGCCATGGCGGTGGTGTCGGAGGAGGCCGAGGCGACGAGCAGCTCGGGCTTCTCGCCGGGGAGGTAGGCGCCGAAGCTGTCCTGCTCGCGCAGGGCGGTGACGGCGGTGTCCCGGTCGGCGACGGTACGGACGTCGAGGGCACCGGCGCCCTTGTCCTGCAGGGTCTGGGCGAGGATCTGGGCGGTCGGCCCCGAGCCGACGACGTCGACGCGCAGGTCGTGGGGTGCGGGTGCGTGGAAGGCGCCGAGGTAGGCGAGTCCCATGCCGACGCACATCAGCAGCGGGGTGAGCAGATGTCCGAGGACGTGCCGCAACGCCCCCGTGGTGTTCGGTCCTGCGGACACCGAGACCTCCATGGTTGGCTTTTACAACTAAAGAACCGTTGTACTATACAACTGGAAGGCGATGGTGGGCGAACGAAGCCCGCCGCATGACGAGGGAGCCCCCATGACCAGCGCCCCAGTGCCCCCACGCGAGGCATCCCTGGACGTCATCCAGCGGGAGCTGACGGCCTTCGCCCGTCGGGCCAGCGCCGCCGCCGCCCGGGTCCACCCCGAGCTCCCGCTCGTCTCGTACACGCTCCTCGCCCACATCGAGGAACGGAGCGGCTGCCGCGCGACCGATCTCGCGGCCCACTACCTGCTGGACAAGTCGACGGTCAGCCGCCAGATCGCGGGCCTGGAGAAGCTCGGCTTCGTCGAGCGCCGCCCCGCGCCGGAGGACCACCGCGTGCACGTCCTGCATCCCACCGAGGCGGGCACCAAGGTGCTGGCCTCGGCCCGGACGAGCCGGCGCGCGGCCTACCAGGAGCGCCTCGAGGACTGGCAGGCCGAGGACCTCGCCCGCTTCGCCACCTACCTGCTCCGCTACAACGCCGCCGGCCCCAGCGGCCTCCCGACCGACCTCCCCGACAGCCCACCCCGCTGACCCGGACCCCCGCCCCCGGAAACCCGACCCGGGCCCAGGCCCTACACCCCCCGGACCCCGACCCCGGGCCCCCAGGGGCCTACAAGCCCGCCCCCCAGCCCCTACAACCCCGCGTCCCGGGCCAGCAGCGCCGCCTGGACCCGGTTCTCGCAGTCCAGTTTGGCGAGGATCCGGCTCACGTACGTCTTCACCGTGGCCTCGCTCATGTGCAGCCGCCTCCCCGCGTCCGCGTTGGAGAGACCCTCCCCGAGCAGCGACAGCACGTCCCGCTCCTTCTCGCTCAGCCCGGCGACCCGCCCCCGCGCCTGCTCCGCGCGGACCGCCTCCCGGCCGGTGGCGAGCCGCTCCACCACATGACGGGTCGCCGTCGGCGACAGATACGCGTCGCCCGCCGCGGCCGCCCGAACGGCCCGGATCAGCTCGGCGGGCGCGGTGTCCTTGAGCAGGAACCCGGCTCCGCCGTGCTCGAGCGCCCGGAGGACGTTCTCCCGCTCGCCGAAGGTCGTCAGGACGATCACCCGGGCCCTCGGCGCCGCCCGGCGCAGCTCCGGCAGGGCCGAGAGGCCGTCGAGCACCGGCATCTGGATGTCGAGGAGCACCACGTCGGCGGCGTGCGTGCGGGCCGCCTCGACGGCCGCCCGACCGTCGGCGGCCTCGCCCACGACCTCGATCTCCGGGTCCGAGGTGAGGATCATGCGGATCCCGGCCCGGATCAGAGGCTCGTCATCGGCGATCACGACCCGGATCGACTGCCCTGCCACTGCTGTTCCCCCACGCCTTCGGTACGGGCGGACAGCGCTACCGCGCCTCGACCTCGTACGACTTCTTCTCGATCAGCTTGCCGTCCTTGAAACAGAACCGGAAGACGGGCTCCGTCTCGAAGGTCTCACTCATCTCCGAGGACATCAGCACCAGACAGTCGGCGCCCTCCGGTCTGGCGGGCCCCTTGCCGCTGAGACCCGCGGTGGCGATCGTGTCGCCCGAAGGGAGCTGGTCACGGACCTCCTTCTCGGACGTCCCCACCTTCACCGCGTCGTACTGCGCGGGTTCGATCATGCCCTCCTTCAGCGACCCCATCAGGAAGTAGAGGCCGAATCCCGCCGCCACCAGTAGCAGTACGAGCGCCGCGAACGCGATCCCGCAGCCCAGTGCGATCGAACCGCCCGTGCTTCTGCCCCTGCCCCCACGCATCGCCATCGCGAGCTCCCGCTCCGTGAACGTCCAGTCGGCCGGTCCGACCGCGACCGGACGACCATCGCCCACCAGCGGCTTCGTGGTCTGCTGCCGGAAGTCGTCGGCCACATCGACCAAAGGCGCCGGCTCCGCGACGGGCGCCGCCCCGTACGGCAGCATCCCGGCCACCCGGAACCCCCCGCCGTCGGCCGGACCCGCGTGGCACATGCCGCCCACCAGACGGGCCCGCTCGGCCAGTCCGTCCAGTCCCTGCCCGCCGCTGACCACGTCCTTCGAGGGCCCGTCCGTCGGACGCTCGTTGAGGACCTCCACCACGAAGGTGTCGGGCTCGTAGCGCAGTTCGACGCCGATCGGCGCGCCCGGAGCGTACTTGTAGGCGTTGGTCAGCGCCTCCTGCACGATCCGGTACGCGGCGTGGTCGGCGGCCGGTGCCAGCGTCCGCTCGTCCCCCGACCGTCTCAGCCCCACCGAGGTGCCGGACGCCCGCGCCGCCTCCACGAGCCCCTCGATGCCCGCGATGCCCCGCGCGGCCCTCCCCGTCTCGTCCCCGGCCCGCCCGGGTGCCAGGGGTGTCCCGTCGACGGCCTCGACGCCGTCGCGGAGTATCCCGACGACCTCCCGCAGCTCGTGCATGGCGGTCACCGACGCGTTCCGCAGGACCCCGACCACCTCGCGCTGCCGCTCGCTCAGCTCCCGGTCCACCTCCAGGGCGCCCGTGTGCACGGCGATGAGGGCCAGTTGGTGCCCGAGACTGTCGTGCATGTCCTGGGCGATGCGCTGCCGCTCCCGCAGCCGCGCCTGCCAGGCCACCATCGTGCGCTCCCGCAGCAGCTGCGCGTTGCGCTCCTGGAGCGCGTGCAGGAGGGTCCTTCGCTGCGTCCAGTAGCGGTGGGCGAGGCCCGGGGCCAGGGTGGTGCCCAGGTAGTAGAGGGTCGCCGTGAGGGCGATGGCGAGCAGCCGCTGGCGGTCCCAGGGCCCGACGAGGCTCCCCCCGACGTTCAGGACGAAGGCGGCGATGTACGCGGCGAGCGCCTGCCCGGCGCCCGCGATGTACCGCCCGGACGACCAGCCGACGACGAGCAGCAGGGGCCCGAAGCCGGGCACGAAGGGCGTCAGCCCGGCGGTCAGGACGAGCACGCTCGCCGGAAGTCTGCGCCGCACCAACGACAGCACGGCGGAACCGGCGGCCACCGCGGCCAGCCTCCAGCCCTCACCGCCCAGCAGGTCCTCGGTGCCGGCGCCGAGCAGCGCGACGACGGCGGCGAGCGCCAGCTCGCCGGTGGTCCTGCGCCCCGACCACTGCCCCGGTACCGCGAACCAGGCCCACCCGGCGGCGAGCAGGGCCCCCGGCCCGTACGAACTCCGGGCCCCCGACTTCGACATATCGTCCACGCTCGCACCGTAGGCCGGGGCCCGGTCGCCGGGCGTCTCTCTTTCGTCTCGTCCGCCGACGACCAAAGTCGCGGCCGGCCGCCCCGCCCTCACGTGGGAAGGCTCACACGGACGCCGGACAACGCGGAAGCCCCGTAGGTCGATGACCTACGGGGCTTCCGTCTGGTGCGCGAGGGGGGAGTTGAACCCCCACGCCCTTTCGGGCACTGGAACCTGAATCCAGCGCGTCTGCCTATTCCGCCACCCGCGCATTGGGTGTGCTCCGGGCTCTCTCACTTTTCGGTGCGAGCGCCTGGCGACATCAGAAGATTAGCACGTCGCAGACCGTGGATTCACATCCGTTGTTTCGGCTCCGCTCGGGGAGACCAAGGTGAGGAAGGGACAGGAGCACGGAAGCGGGGAGGAGGTGAGAGGGGAGCAGAGGGGTAGGAGAGGGGAAGGAGAGGGAGGAAGGGGACGGACCGCCCCCGGACCCCGGACCGAGCCCCCCTTCGCACAGCCGGGTGCGGGACACTGTCCACAGGCCGCCTCTACGATCCGTGGGGAAAGCTTGTGAGAGGTGACACTCGTCCACAGGGCAGAGAAGGGGAACCAGCCGATTTCCCGACGCGTGGATACGATCAGTAAGCAGTACCAGGACGACAACGACGGAGGAGGTGCCCCATGGGAGTCCTGAAGCGTTTCGAGCAGCGTCTCGAAGGTCTGGTCAACGGCACCTTCGCCAAGGTCTTCAAGTCCGAGGTCCAGCCGGTCGAGATCGCCGGCGCGCTCCAGCGCGAGTGCGACAACAACGCGCAGATCTGGAACCGCGAGCGGACCGTCGTCCCCAACGACTTCATCGTGGAGCTGAGCGCCCCGGACTACGAGCGCCTCAGCCCCTACTCGGGTCAGCTCGGCGACGAGCTCGCCGGCCTGGTCAGGGACTACGCGAAGCAGCAGCGGTACACCTTCATGGGCCCGATCAAGGTCCACCTGGAGAAGGCCGAGGACCTCGACACCGGCCTGTACCGCGTCCGCAGCCGCACGCTGGCGTCGAGTACGTCACAGTCGCAGGCGCCCGCGGGCGGACAGCCCCACCATCAGCAGAGCCCGGCCCAGGGCGGCCGCGGCGGCTACGGGTACCCCCCGGCCGGCGCCCCGCCCATGCCCGCCGCTCCGCCTCCGGGCGCCCCCGGCCAGCGGCCGGGCGCCGCCGCGGGACGCCCCGCGGCCGGACCCGGTGCCATGCCGGGCCCCGGCACCCACGGCGGAGCGGGCACCCCGCGCCGCTGGATCGAGATCAACGGCACCCGCCATCAGATCTCCCGCCCGACCCTGGTCCTCGGCCGCAGCACCGACGCGGACGTGAGGATCGACGATCCCGGCGTCTCCCGCCGGCACTGCGAGATCCGGACCGGAACGCCCTCGACGATCCAGGATCTGGGATCCACCAACGGCATCGTGGTGGACGGGCAGCACACCACCCGCGCTACGCTCCGCGACGGCTCGCGGATCGTCGTGGGCAGCACCACCATCGTTTACCGGCAAGCCGAAGGGTGAAGCGGGGGCAATGTCAGAGCTGACCCTTACGGTCATGCGGTTGGGTTTCCTGGCCGTTCTGTGGCTGTTCGTCATCGTGGCCGTCCAGGTCATCCGTAGCGACCTCTTCGGTACGCGGGTGACCCAGCGCGGTTCACGGCGCCAGGAGGCGCGACCTCAGCAGCAGCAGGCGCGGCAGGCCGCCGCGCCACCGCAGCAGCGCGGCCAGCAGAGCGCGGGCGGTGGGCGGCAGCGCCGTGGCGCCCCGACCAAGCTGGTCGTCTCCGAGGGCACCCTCACCGGCACGACCGTCGCCCTCCAGGGCCAGACGATCACGCTGGGCCGGGCGCACGATTCGACGATCGTGCTGGACGACGACTACGCGTCCAGCCGGCACGCCAGGATCTACCCGGACCGGGACGGCCAGTGGATCGTCGAGGATCTCGGGTCCACGAACGGCACGTATCTCGACCGGACCCGCCTCACCACCGCCACACCGATTCCGCTGGGCGCGCCGATCCGCATCGGCAAGACCGTCATCGAGCTGCGGAAGTAGTGCGACATCATGAATAGGCGCGAGCGGAGCGAGCACGTCGGGACGGTCCCCGCCACAGGCCGTGCCGCGCTCCCGACCGGAGCGAGCGAGGCGACCGGCGTGACCGGAGCGACCGGAGGGTGGGCAGTGTGGGTCGAGACCGGCTGTACCCCGATGCAGCGGCGACAGGGCAGGTGCGCATGACTCTGTCCCTGCGATTCGCCGCGGGCTCGCACAAGGGCATGATCCGCGAGGGCAACGAGGACTCGGGCTACGCCGGTCCCCGGCTGCTCGCCATCGCCGACGGCATGGGCGGCCAGGCCGCCGGCGAGGTCGCCTCCTCGGAGGTGATCTCCACCCTCGTCACGCTCGACGACGACGTCCCTGGCTCCGACATCCTCACCTCGCTCGGTACGGCGGTGCAGCGCGCCAACGACCAGCTCCGGATGATGGTCGAGGAGGACCCGCAGCTGGAGGGCATGGGCACCACGCTCACCGCCCTCCTGTGGACCGGCCAGCGGCTCGGTCTCGTGCACGTCGGTGACTCGCGTGCCTACCTGCTCCGCGACGGCGTCCTCACCCAGATCACCCAGGACCACACCTGGGTCCAGCGCCTCGTCGACGAGGGCCGGATCACCGAGGAAGAGGCCACCACGCACCCGCAGCGTTCGCTGCTGATGCGCGCGCTCGGCAGCGGTGACCACGTCGAGCCCGATCTCTCCATCCGTGAGGTCCGGGCCGGCGACCGCTACCTGATCTGCTCCGACGGCCTGTCCGGCGTGGTCTCGCACCAGACGCTCGAGGACACCCTCGCCAGCTACCAGGGTCCGCAGGAGACCGTGCAGGAGCTGATCCAGCTCGCGCTGCGCGGCGGCGGCCCCGACAACATCACGGTGATCGTCGCCGACGTCCTCGACGTCGACGGCGGCGACACCCTCGCCGGTCACCTCAGCGACACCCCGGTCATCGTGGGCGCGGTCGCGGAGAACCAGGCCCAGCTGAACGACGGCGGGGCGATGCAGACCCCGGCCGGCCGGGCCTCCGGTCTCGGTCGCGCGGCCTCGCACCAGCAGCCGCCCGCCGGCGGTTTCGGTCCGCCCGGCAGCGGCGACGGCCAGGGCTACGGCGGCATGCCGCCGCAGGGCTCGTTCGAGTCGTACACGGAAGACGACTTCGTGAAGCCGCGCACCGGCCGGAAGTGGCTCAAGCGTTCGTTCCTGCTCGTCCTCGCCCTTGCGGTCGTCGGCGGCGGGCTCTACGGCGGCTGGCGCTGGACGCAGACGCAGTACTTCGTCGGTTCCAAGGACCAGCACGTGGCGCTGTACCAGGGCATCAGCCAGGACCTGGCGTGGGTGTCACTGTCGAAGGTCGAGAAGGACCACCCCGAGATCGAACTCAAGTACCTCCCCGCCTACCAGCGGAAGCAGGTCGAGGACACGATCGCGGGCGGCAGCCTCGGCAAGGCCCGGACGAAGATCGCCGAGCTGGCGGCGCAGGCCTCGGCCTGCAAGAAGTCCGAGCAGCGCCGCGAGGCCGCCGAGAAGGCGGCCGACCAGGCGAGCAAGCCGCCGACCGAGAAGCCCGGCGACACCGCCACACCTGACCCCAAGCCCACCACAGCCGCTCCGTCCCCGGGTCCCACCCTCACCGCGGAGGAGCAGAAGCTGGCCTCGAACTGCGGCAAGCAGTAAGCACCCGTAGGGGGCCTTTCACCACCATGAGCGTTGTCACCAACACGACCACCATCGGCGCGATCGAGGCGCCGAGCCGCCGCAACACCGAGCTGGCGCTGCTCGCGTTCGCCGTCGCCATCCCGGTGTTCGCGTACCTCAACGTGGGCCTGGCCATCGACGGCAAGGTCCCGGCCGGCATGCTCGGCTACGGGCTCGGGCTCGCCCTGCTCGCGGGCGTCGCCCACCTCGTGGTGCGGAAGTGGGCCCCGTACTCGGATCCGCTGCTGCTGCCCCTGGCGACCCTGCTCAACGGCATGGGCCTGGTGCTGATCTGGCGTCTCGACCAGTCCCCGCGTCTGATCGCGACGTCGATGCGGCTGTACAAGTCCTTCAGCCCCGACGCCCCCAGCCAGATGATGTACTCGGCGATCGGCATCGCCATGTTCGTGGGCGTCCTGCTGCTGCTGAAGGACCACCGCGTCCTCCAGCGCTACACGTACATCTCGATGGTGCTGTCCCTGATCCTGCTGCTGCTGCCGCTCGTCCCGGGCCTGGGCACGGACAGCTTCGGCGCCAAGATCTGGATCCGCGTCGGCGGTTTCTCGATCCAGCCCGGTGAGTTCGCCAAGCTGGTCCTGGCGGTCTTCTTCTCCGGCTACCTGATGGTGAAGCGGGACGCCCTGGCTCTGGCCAGCCGCCGCTTCATGGGGCTCTACCTGCCCCGTGGCCGCGACCTCGGCCCGATCCTGACGATCTGGGCGGTCAGCCTTCTCATCCTGGTCTTCGAGAACGACCTCGGCACCTCGCTGCTGTTCTTCGGCATGTTCGTGATCATGCTGTACGTGGCGACCGAGCGGACCAGCTGGATCGTCATGGGTCTGCTGATGGCCGCCGTCGGAGCGGTGGCCGTGAGCTCCTTCGCCAGCCACGTCCAGTCCCGTGTGGCGGCCTGGCTCGACCCGTTCGAGTGCCTGAAGACGGCGCCCCCGAACAGCAACATGGCGTACGCGTGTGACCAGATGACCGAAGTCCTGATGTCCTTCGGTTCCGGTGGCATCCTCGGCACGGGCCTCGGTCAGGGCAACTCCGACCTGATCAGCTTCGCGGCCAACTCGGACTTCATCTTCGCCACCGTCGGCGAGGAGCTCGGCCTCGCCGGTGTGATGGTCTTCCTGCTCCTCTACGGGCTGATCATCGAGCGCGGTGTCCGCACCGCCCTCGCCGCCCGTGACCCCTTCGGCAAGCTGCTCGCGATGGGGCTCTCCGGCGCCTTCGCGCTGCAGATCTTCGTCGTCGCCGGCGGCGTGATGGGCCTCATCCCGCTCACCGGTATGACCATGCCGTTCCTCGCGTACGGCGGATCCTCCGTGATCGCCAACTGGGCTCTGATCGGCATCCTGATCCGGATCAGCGACACCGCGCGCCGTCCCGCGCCCGCGCCCGCCCCGTCCCCCGATGCCGAGATGACCCAGGTGGTCCGTCCGTGAACAAGCCGCTGCGCCGGGTCGCGATCTTCTGCGGCCTGCTCATCCTCGCCCTGCTCCTGCGGGACAACTGGCTCCAGTTCGTTCGCGCCGACGAGTTGAACGCCCACCCCGACAACACCCGCGTCCGGATCGAGCGGTACGCGAACCAGCGGGGCAACATCATCGTCGACGGCAAGCCGATCACCGGCTCCGTCGACTCCAAGGACCCGTACTACAAGTACAAGCGGACCTACACCGACGGCCCCATGTGGGCCCCGGTCACCGGCTACGCCTCGCAGGCCTACGACGCCAACCAGATCGAGAAGATCGAGGACGGCATCCTCACCGGCAACGACGACCGGCTGTTCTTCGACCGGACCCTCGCCATGTTCACCGGCGAGAAGAAGAAGGGCGGCGACGTCGTCACCACCCTCAGCGGTGCCGCCCAGAAGGCCGCCTTCGAGGGACTCGGCGACAAGACCGGTGCCGTCGTCGCCATCGAGCCGAAGACCGGCAAGATCCTGGCGATGGCCTCCACCCCCTCGTACGACCCCTCCTCCTTCGCCGGCTACTCCGGCAAGGACGAGAAGGCCTGGGTGGCGCTGGAGAAGGACAAGAACAAGCCGAAGCAGAACCGCGCGCTCCGCGAGATCTACCCGCCCGGTTCCGTCTTCAAGGTCGTCACCGCCGCCGCGGCGCTGGAGAACGGCAAGGTCACCGACATCAACGCGGCGACCGACACCCCCGACGGCTGGAAGATCCCGCTCTCCACCAAGGAGATGGTCAACCACGCCAGCGGCTGCGCCAACGCCAGCCTGAAGCGTGCCCTCGACATCTCCTGCAACTCGGTCTTCGCGAAGCTCGGCGACGACGTCGGCCGGGACAAGATGGTGGAGATGGCCGAGAAGTTCGGCTTCAACGCCGAGCAGTTCACCCCGGTCCGCTCCTCCGCCTCCGTCTACGACAAGAAGGCCGACCGCGGCGGCAACGCGCTCTCGTCCATCGGCCAGTTCAACACCGCGACCACCCCGCTCCAGATGGCGATGGTCACGGCGGCGATCGCCAACGACGGCAAGCTGATGAAGCCGTACATGATCGACCAGCTGCGCGCCCCGAACGTCGACATCATCAAGCAGAACGAGCCGGAGGAGATGAGCCAGCCGGTCTCCCCGAAGAACGCCCAGCTCCTCCAGCAGATGATGGAGAGCGTCGTCGCCAACGGCACCGGCGGCAAGGCCGACCTCAACATGGAGGGCGTGAAGGTCGGCGGCAAGACGGGTACGGCGCAGCACGGCGACAAGAACGCCAAGCGCCCGTACGCCTGGTTCATCTCCTACGCGAAGACCGCCGAGGGCTCCCCGGTCGCGGTCGCCGTCATCGTCGAGGACTCGGCGGGCACCGACCGCGAGGACATCAGCGGTGGCGGTCTCGCCGCCCCGATCGCGAAGGCCGTCATGAAGGCGGTCATGAAGAGCCGCGGCTGACGTCTCGGCCCCGTACGAGCCAGGTACCGGTCAGGTATCAGCTACCGGCCCCGGGCGGAAGGTCCTCCCGGGGCCGGTAGCGTATGCGCGAACAGCACACACCGCCGGACCACCCATGGGTGCGGTCGGGACAGACGGAGAGGGCTGGATTAGCTATGGAAGAGCCGCGTCGCCTCGGCGGCCGGTACGAGCTGGGCTCGGTGCTCGGCCGTGGTGGCATGGCCGAGGTGTACATCGCCCAGGACACCCGGCTCGGCCGCACCGTCGCCGTGAAGACGCTGCGGGCCGACCTGGCCCGCGACCCGTCCTTCCAGGCCCGGTTCCGCCGCGAGGCACAGTCCGCCGCCTCGCTGAACCACCCGGCGATCGTCGCGGTCTACGACACCGGCGAGGACTACGTCGACGGGGTGTCCATCCCGTACATCGTGATGGAGTACGTCGACGGTTCGACCCTGCGTGAGCTGCTGCACTCGGGGCGCAAGCTGCTGCCCGAGCGCACCCTCGAGATGACGGTCGGCATCCTCCAGGCACTGGAGTACTCGCACCGCGCCGGCATCGTGCACCGTGACATCAAGCCGGCGAACGTCATGCTGACGCGTACCGGCCAGGTCAAGGTCATGGACTTCGGCATCGCGCGCGCCATGGGCGACGCGGGCATGACCATGACGCAGACCGCCGCGGTGATCGGCACGGCCCAGTACCTCTCCCCCGAGCAGGCCAAGGGCGAGCAGGTCGACGCCCGCTCCGACCTGTACTCCACCGGCTGCCTGCTGTACGAGCTCCTCACCGTGCGGCCCCCCTTCATCGGTGACTCGCCGGTGGCGGTCGCGTACCAACACGTCCGCGAGGAGCCGCAGGCGCCAAGCAACTTCGACGCCGAGATCACGCCCGAGATGGACGCCATCGTCCTGAAGGCGCTGGTCAAGGACCCCGACTACCGCTACCAGTCCGCCGACGAGATGCGCGCGGACATCGAGGCGTGCCTCGACGGCCAGCCGGTCGCCGCCGCCGCGGCGATGGGCATGGGGATGGGCATGGCGGGCGCCCCGGCGTACGGCGGGGGCTACGGCTATCCGCCGGAGGACCAGCCGACGACGGCGCTGCGCCAGGCCGACCCGGCCGGCCAGACGTCGATGATGCCCCCGGTCAACCACGACGACGGCGGCTACGGCTACGACGACCGCCCCGACCGCCGTCGCGGCGGTCAGAAGAAGTCGAACACCTCGACGATCCTGCTGGTCCTCGCGGGCATCCTGGTGCTCGTCGGCGCGATCTTCATCGGCGTCTCCCTCTTCGACAAGAAGGAGGGCACCCGGCAGGTCTCCGTGCCGCAGCTGGTCGGTCAGACGGTGGACGCGGCGACCGGTCTCGCGGCCAACGCCAGCGTGAAGATGCAGCAGGCCGGCACCGAGCGCTGTGACCAGCCCAAGGGCTCCATCTGCCGCCAGACCCCGGCCGCCGACGGCTCCACGAAGATGGAGACCGGCGGCACGATCCAGGTGTACGTCTCCGAGGGCGCCCCGCTCACCGAGGTCCCGGACGTCGTCGAGCAGTCCCAGGAGCGCGCCGAGGAGTCACTGAAGGACAAGGGCTTCAAGGTCAAGGTCGAGCAGGAGGAGTCCGACGAGGACCCCGGCACGGTCCTGCGCCAGAACCCGCAGGGCGGGACGAAGGCGGAGAAGAACTCCGAGATCACGATCACCGTCGCGAAGCAGAAGCTGAAGACGGTTCCCCCGGTCGTCGGCAACCAGTTCGCCCAGGCCGAGCAGCAGCTGAAGGCGCTCGGGTTCGTCGTGGTCACCGAGTACGTGGACTCCGACAAGCCCAAGGACGAGGTCCTGGAGCAGACCCCGAACGGCAACGCGTCCGCGGCGGAGGGCGCCGAGGTCAAGCTGCGCATCTCGAAGGGCCCGCAGCAGCCGGCCCAGGTGCAGATCCCGGCCGACATCGCCACCAAGCCGTTCAAGGACGTCAAGGCGCAGCTGGAGGCCCTGGGCCTGGTGGTCCAGCAGCAGGGGTCCGACAAGGAGGACGCCATGGTGGTCGGCTCGAACCCGCAGGCGGGTTCGATGATCAACGCCGGCGAGACCGTCACCGTCTACACGGTCGGCGGCGGGGGCAACCCCGGCAACTCCGGTGACAACGGAAACAACGGGGACAACGACGGGAACTCCGACGGCGTCGGCGGCATCTTCGGCTGAGCCCCGCACGGTTGAGCCCGCTCGGCCGATCCCGCACCCATGGGAAGAGCCCCGGTATCCAGTGGATGCCGGGGCTCTTCCCATGGCCGGACGAGAAGCGCTCAGCCGAGTTCCGCCGGAGGCGTCCGGGCGCGGTCGACCTTCTCGGTGCGCTCCAGCTCGCCCCAGACGATGTACCGGTAGTCGGAGGTGTACATCGGGGTGCAGGTGGTCAGGGTGATGAAGCGGCCGGGCTTGGTCCGGCCGGATTCCTTCGGCACGGGCTGGAGGACGTCCACGTTGTACTTCGTGGTCTGCGGCAGGGACTTGTAGACCTTGTAGACGTACCAGGTGTCCTTCGACTCGAAGACGATCGCGTCCCCGGTCTTCAGCTTGTGGATGTTGTGGAACTTGGCCCCGTGCCCGTCCCGGTGCGCGGCGAGCGTGAAGTTGCCCTGCTTGTCCTGCGGGAGCGCGGACTTGATCGGGTCGGTGTAGTAGCCGGCGACACCGTTGTTGAGGATGGCGCTGGTGGTGCCCTGCTTGACGAGGATCTCGTCGTCGCCCATGGCGGGGACGTGCAGGAAGCCGATGCCGTCCTTGGTGTCGAGCGCTCCGGGGCCGTCGGCCCAGCGGTCGCGGACCTGGGCGCCGTCCTGGTCGGCGGCGCGGTCGGCGAGGACGTTCGTCCACCACAGGGAGTAGACGACGAAGAGGCCGAGGACCACGCCCGCCGTGATGAGGAGTTCACCGAAGAGGCTGATGATCCCGGCGATCCGATTACGCACGCGTGCCACTAGGTCGTCCCGTCGTCCCGTCCGGAGGTGTGGGGTCTCAGCCTACGAGCGCCGCCGGCTTTCCCTTGCTGCGCGGTCGTTCCTCGACCAGCCTGCCCCAGACGATCATCCGGTACGTGCTGGTGAACTCGGGCGTGCAGGTGGTCAGCGTGATGTACCGGCCGGGCTCGGTGAAGCCCGATCCCTTCGGCACGGGGTCGATCACGGAGACGTTCGAGGGCGTCGTCTGCGGCAGGATGCTCGCCATCTCGTAGGTGTAGTACGCGTTCTGGGTCTCGACGACGATCGGGTCGCCGGGCTTCAGGCGGTTGATGTACCGGAACGGTTCGCCGTGGGTGTTGCGGTGGCCGGCGACCGCGAAGTTGCCCTGCTTGTCGGACGGCATGGCCGTCTTGAGCTTGCCCTCGGCGTAGTGGCCGGCCATGCCCTTGTCGAGGACCTTGGTCTTGTCGATGCCCTCGGCGACGGGGACGACGACGTCGAGCTTGGGGATGTACATGATGGCGAAACCCTCGCCCGGCTCGAAGGCTTCCGGCTTGGTCTCGCCCTTGGCCCAGGTGTCCTCGATCTGTTCCTTCGCCTGGTCGGTCTCCTGGCCTGCCAGGACGTTCGTCCACCACAGCTGGTAGGTGACGAAGAGCAGCATGACGACGCCGAAGGTGATGAAGAGTTCGCCGACGGCCCGGCTGGCGATGACGCCGAAGCTGTCCTTGGCGGCGCGCGCGGCGCGGCGGGCCTCGACGCGGGAGAGCGGAGCGGGGGCCGGGGCGGCGGGAGAGGGGCCGGGCGGGCCGCCACGGCCCTTGCCGCGGCCGCCCTTGGCGGCGCGGCGCCGTGCGGCCCTGCCGGGGCCGGGAAGGGGCTCCACGGCCTGTAGGGGCCTCGTCTCGTCCGCGGAGCTCTCCGGGGCCTTCTCGGTCTCCTGCGGCTCGTACGAGGGCGCGTAGGGGTCTTCGTAGGGGGTCGGGGGGTCGGGGCGGGGGCGGGCCTGCTCGGGCGCCGCCGCATGCCCGTGACCGGGGGACTGCTGGTACGCGGTGGGGGCCTGCTCGTAGGCCGGGTCCTGTCCGTAGGCGGAACTCTCGCCGTACGCGGGGCCGCCCTGCCCGTAGGCGGGGCCCTGCCCGTAGGCGGTGGGGGTCTGCTCGTACGCGGGGCCCTGCCCGTAGGCGGTGGGGGGCTGGCCGTACGCCGGGCCCTGGCCGTAGGCGGTCGGGCCCTGTCCGTCCGCGGCGTTCGCCCCGTACGCGGGCGCCTCCCCGTACTGCTGCGTGGCTTCCTGCCGTGCGGCCGGTTCACCGTACGGGGGCGGCGACGGAACCCCGTACGGGTCAGCGGGTATCGGCTCGGGTCCCGGCTCGTCCGTCTCCCGGAACCACGGAGAGCCCGCCGTCACGCGACGGCCTTGCCCACCACCGGCGCGAGCCCCGCCGACCGTCCGACCGCCCCCCTGTCGCCGCACTGCTCCAGCCAGTTGGCGAGCATCAGGTGGCCGTGCTCGGTGAGGACCGACTCGGGGTGGAACTGGACGCCCTCGACGGGCAGTTCCCGGTGGCGCAGGCCCATGATGATGCCGTCCTCGGTCCGCGCGGTGACCTCCAGCTCGGCCGGCAGGGCGGCGGGCTCGGCGGCCAGCGAGTGGTAGCGGGTGGCGGTGAACGGCGACGGCAGACCGGCGAAGACGCCCTTGCCCTCGTGCGTGACGGGGGAGGTCTTGCCGTGCAGCAGCTCGGGGGCCCGGTCGACCACGCCGCCGTACGCGACCGCCATCGACTGCATGCCGAGGCAGACGCCGAAGACGGGCACGCCCGTGTCCGCGCAGTGCCGGACCATGTCGATGCAGACGCCGGCCTGCTCGGGCGTCCCGGGTCCAGGTGAGAGCAGGACGCCGTCGAAGCCGTCCTGGGCGTGGCTCAGCTCGACCTCGTCGTTGCGGAGGACTTCGCACTCGGCGCCGAGCTGGTAGAGGTACTGAACGAGGTTGAAGACGAAGCTGTCGTAGTTGTCGACGACGAGAATTCGCGCGCTCACTGGCCGTCCACCGTCACATCGTTGAACGGAAGCAGAGGCTCCGCCCAGGGGAACACGTACTGGAAGAGGGCGTAGACGACCGCGAGGACCAGCACGATCGAGATCAGCGCCCGCACCCACGCGTTGCCCGGCAGATGCCGCCAGATCCAGCCGTACATGACGTCGACCGCCCCTTCCGTTCGTTACGGGGACCAGAGTACGGGTCGAGGGGGCCGTGGGGGGTCAGCCGGCCAAAGCCTGTGGATAACCGTCGGCGACCGGTGAGGTGGCGTCGAGGTGCGCCCAGACGACGAGTCGGTGGCTGCTGCCCCACTCGGGTTCGCAGGTGGTGAGGGTGAGATAGCGGCCCGGGCCGTCGAAGCCCGATTTCACCGGCGTCGGGTCGACGACCCCGACGTCCGTCGGCACGGTCCGGTAGGGGCCGCGGGCGATGCGGTACGTGAACCAGGTCGTCCCGTCGGTCAGGACGACCGCGTCGCCGGCGCGCAGCCTCGGGAAGTCCCGGAAGGGGTCCCCGTGGGTGCGGCGGTGGCCGGCGACGGCGAAGTTGCCGGTGCCGCCGAGGCGGGCGGTGGCCGCGTAGTGCCCGAGGCCCTTCTTCAGGACGTCCGCGCCGGTGCCTTCGAGGACCGGCCATGCCCAGTCCCTGCCGAGCCGGGGGACGTACATGACGGCGATCCCCCTGCCCGGGGCGTACGGCAGGGCCCCGGGGGCGGGGGTGGCCGCGACCGGGGTGTTCGTCCACTGCCGCTGGAGGGCGTCGATCTGGCCGGCGCTCGCGCTCGTGGCCTGGACACCGGTCCAGTACAGGACGTACACGACGAAGAGGACGATCAGGGCGCCGACGGTGAGGCAGAGTTCGCTGAGGGTCCTCACGACGAGACGCAAGCGCCCCTCCCGCGGTCGACGATCCGAGGCCGTCAGCTCACCGGCTTCGCCTGGCGGAGGTCCACTGTGCCCGAGTACCCGGGCAGAGTCACCGCCTTGTGCTCGTCGACTTTCCAGCCGAGCCCGTACGCCTTCACGTACAGCTGGTAGTTCTGGATCGCCGGGGAGCCCGCGAGCGCCCTGCTCAGCTTCCCCCGGTCACCGACGGCCGTGATCTTGTACGGGGGCGAGTAGACGCGGCCCTGGAGGATCAGGGTGTTGCCGACGCAGCGCACGGCGCTGGTCGAGATGAGCCGCTGGTCCATGACCCGGATGCCCTCGGCGCCGCCCTGCCACAGGGCGTTGACGACGGCCTGGAGGTCCTGCTGGTGGATGACGAGGTCGTTGGCCTGCGGCTCGGGGTAGCCGGGGGCGGGCTGGGCGTTCGGCGGGGCGTCGTCGAGGGTGACGGTGAGGCCGGAGCCGGAGACCTCGGTGGTGCCGGCCGCCGCCTCGAGCGCGTCGAGTCTCGCGTCCTCCGCTCGGGTGGATCCGTCGTCCCGTGCCGCGAGAGAATCGACCTGGGAGCGGAGGGCGGCGGTGGACTCGTCGAGGCCGGCGTTCTTGTGGCTGCGCTCCTCGATCAGGTCGGAAAGCCGCAGCAGGGAGGCGTCCGTGCGGATATTGGTGCCCTTGGCGGTGTTGAAGCTGGTGACGAAGATCAGTCCGGCGAGGGCGAAAACGGCAAGGGTGAGGACCCGGACGGGGCGCCACCTCGCGGTGCGGCCCGCTCCTTCGGGAGTCCCGGCGGAATTGCTCAACGTACCCTGATCCCCTTCGGTGCCGCGGAACCACTACGCTAACGGACGCCTGGGGGACGCAGTCGTCCTCCTTCGTCACATCCCGGCGCCAGCCACAGTTCCCTGCGCGGTCACGCAGCGCATCGACAGGAGAGTCCCTCGTGCCGAAGTCACGGATCCGCAAGAAGGCCGACTTCACGCCTCCGCCCGCCAAGCAGGCCACCAGTATCAAGCTGACCAACCGCAGCTGGGTGGCGCCTGTGATGCTGGCACTGTTCGCCATCGGTCTGGTGTGGATCGTGGTCTTCTACGTCACCGACGGCTCGATGCCGATCGAGTCGATCCGGAACTGGAACATCGTGGTGGGCTTCGGCTTCATCGCGGCCGGATTCGGTGTCTCGACGCAGTGGAAGTAGCGGCGGTCGCGCCTCACCGGAGGCCGCTCGTCAAGCTCTGCCCTGAACTTATCCACAGCGTTGTGCACAGCACTGGATAACTTACGAAGATCTGTGGATAACTCACGCGAGGTTGACGCTGGTATGACCGGAATCACCCTCGCGCGAGTCCCGTACGCCCCTCGTCTCCCTGGAGAAACACCAGGTCAGAGACGGGGGGCGCGGTCTTTCCCCACAGAGCGACCCCACTTCGCCACGCACTGTGGATAACTCTGGGGAAAGCTCACAGAAAAGCAGAGGTGAGCTCTTCCACAGCCCTGTGCGCTCAGGTGAGCGCCGCCGAGCGGGCCAGCACGATCCCCAGGTCGAGCAGGAGCACCAGACCACAGGCGCCGTACTGCACCAGGTCCCGCCGGGCCCGGGGAGCGTGCACCAGCGCGTACGTCACCAGGGCTCCCGCGACGAGACCACCGACGTGGGCCTCCCAGGAGATCCCCGGACGGGTGAACGTCATGAGCAGCGACAGGGCCACGAAGAGGACCACCGGCCGCATGTCGTGGCGGCGCCGGCGGGCGAGCACCACCCAGGCGCCGATCAGTCCGTAGACGACACCGGAGGCACCCAGCGACGGCTGGTTCGGCGCGGCGACGAGATAGGCCAGCACGGAGCCGGAGAGACCGGAGAGCAGGCAGAGTGCCGCGTACCGGATCCGGCCCAGCTCGGGTTCGACGATCCCGCCGATCACCCACAGGCCCAGCACGTTGAAGAGGATGTGCCAGATCTCCTGGTGGAGGACGGTCGACGTCACCAGCCGGTACCACTCGCCGTCCGCGACGCCGACGACCTCGCCGAGCCCCGGGCTGAAGGCGTAGCCGATGAGCACGAGCTCGTCGACGAACCGGTCCCCGGCGGCCAGGACCGCGAGGAAGACCGCGAGGTTGATCCCGATGAGGATCTTGGTGACGAGTCGGTCGTCGGACGCCACCTTGCCGCCCGCGAGGGTCCTCGGCTGGTTGGCGTCGGCGGCGTGGCCGGTCCCCGAGCCGTCGCGAACGCAGTCGGGGCACTGGAAGCCGACGGAGGCGGAGATCATGCACCGCGTGCAGATCGGCTTGTCGCAGCGGGTGCAGCGGATGCCGGTCTCGGCCTCCGGGTGGCGGTAGCAGCGGGGCGGACCGGAGGGGTCCGAGGAGGGTCGCGGGTCCATGGAGGTTCCGTCCCTTCCCTTCTCAGCGCTTCTCGATCACCACGGACTCGATGACCACGTCCTGCAGCGGTCGCTCGGTGTGCGGGTCGGTCGCGGTGGTCGCGATGGCGTCCACGACCTTCCTGCTCTCCTTGTCCACGACCTCGCCGAAGATCGTGTGCTTGCGGTTCAGCCAGGTCGCGGGGCCGACGGTGACGAAGAACTGCGAGCCGTTGGTCCCCGGCCCCGCGTTGGCCATGGCCAGCAGGTAGGGGCGGTCGAAGAAGAGCTCCGGGTGGAACTCGTCGGCGAACTCGTAGCCCGGGCCGCCCGTACCGTTCCCCAGCGGATCGCCGCCCTGGATCATGAAGCCCTTGATGACCCGGTGGAAGACCGTGCCGTCGTAGAGCGGGTCCGAGGAGACCGTGCCGGTCGCGGGGTGCGTCCACTCGCGCTCGCCGCCGGCGAGTTCGACGAAGTTGCGGACGGTCTTCGGGGCGTGGAACGGCATCAGCCGCACCTCGATGTCACCCAGGCTGGTCTTGAGGATCGCGTACAGCTGCTCGGCCACGGTCGCCTTCCGTCCACGTCGTGTCGCGTCATGCCACGTCTGTCCCTGGCGCTCCGATCCTCGCATGCCCCCGTATGCCCGTCCCACATGCCGGACCTGATCCTGAGGGGCATGATTCGGAAAAGGATGGAAAGGTGAAAAAACGACACCGCCACCGAGGAGGAGGAATCCTGTGACCCGCATGGACAGCGTGCGCGCCGCGACAGATTCGGCGAAGGAGAGCGTCTTGCACGCCGCGGAAGTGGTGGCGCCGTACGCCGAGACGGCCAAGGACCAGTGCTCGCAGTACGCGCACGAGGCACGCGTGCTGCTCGCGCCGAAGGTCTCGAAGGCCGCGCACCAGGCCCGAGCGCAGGCTCGTGCGCAGTACGACGTGTACGTCGCACCGCGTGTTCCGCCGCGGGTCGACGCGGCCGCACACCGTGCGGCGGTCAAGACCCGCAGGGCCGCCCGTCAGGCGGCCGACTACACCGTCCCGCGTGTCGAGAACGCGGTCGCCGCGACCGGTCCCGTCCTTGAGGAGGCCGGGTCGCGTTCCACTGCCGCCTGGGCCGCGCTGCGCGGTCAGGTCACGCCGAGGGAAATCCAGAAGATCGTGAAGAAGCACGAGCGTCGGGCCAGGGCCGGACGCCTCGCCAAGGGCCTCGTGGTCCTGGGCGTTCTCGCCGGCGGCGCGTTCGCCGCCTGGAAGTGGTGGGACAAGCAGGCCAATCCCGACTGGCTGGTCGAACCGCCCGCTCCCACCGAGGTGGACGAGGATCCCGTACTGGCGTCGGTCGACGACAGCGAGGCTCCGCTCGACCCTGAGGTGGAGGCCAAGGAGACCGAGGCCGAAGCCGCGGCCGCAGCCGAGAAGGCCGCCGAACGCGACAAGCGCCGCTGATCGACCGGCTCACAACTGGGTCCTGCCGGGGTCTGTCGGGGTTTCCGTCAGGGCCCTCTGCCAGGTTCCGACGGGTTCCTGCCGGAGTCGTCGGTCCGGGTTCCGCCGGACCGTCGTGGTCCAGTCGGGTCCTGCCGGGGTCGTGCTGGGGTTCTGCCGGGGTCCTGCTGGGGTTCTGCCGGGGTCCTGCTGGTCAGCGGGGCCCTTCCGGGTCCTGCCGGACGCCGGGTGCCGCTGGGTCCTGCGAGGAGGTGCCGGGCTCTGCCGAATCCTGCGAAGAGGTGCGGGCTCTGCCGGGTCCTCCGGAGAGGAACGGGGCTCTGGCGAGTCCCGCGAAGAGGTGCGGCGGCGGGGAGTACGCGTTCGTCGTCTCCCCGCGCCCTACGCCGCCGAGGCGAGCGCCAGCTCCGTCAGCGCGGCCGGCTCGTCCGACTCGGCCGTGGCGGCCGAGGAGCGGTGCCGGGAGGACGGGGACGATCCGTGCGCCTCGGCGGCGATGCGCTGCTTGATCGTGGGCGGCAGGGAGCGGTCCCCGGCGACGGGCCACCGGTGGGCGCGCTGTGCCGGTACGGAGGCGAGCGCGGCTCGCTCCTTCACGACGGGCGCGGTGGCGGAGACGGGGGTGGCCGGCTCCTCGGGCTGCTGGACGGCGGGCTGCTGCGTCGCGGCGGCGGGGCCCGCGAGGCCGACGGAGGCGAGCAGGGCGAAGAGGACGGAGATGAAGGCGGTCCAGAACTGCTTGACCTTGGCGGTGGCCATGGCCCCTCACTTTCGTGACGTTCCCGGATGGATCATTTCGGTTTGCGCGCTTTACGTACTTTCCTCATGATGTGGATGCGCGCCCGAAATCCGCGGAACGTCGCCGTTGCCGCGCAGTTCTTCCGATGAACACCACCCGTCCGGACCAGTGCGGCCCGGACGGAGTCCGTGACGGGCTAGGCGAGACGCCGCTTGAGATACCGGCTGAGCGGCTTCTCGACCATCTTGTGCACCAGGTACGAGAGCACCAGCATTCCGGCGATCAGCGAGCCGAGGAGCACCCACGGGTCGACGCCACGCGGTGCGAAGTAGCTGATGAACTCCCAGCCGATGACCTGGTGCAGGAGGTACAGCGGGTACGTCAGTGCGCCCGCGATCGGCAGCCACCGCCACTGGATGCCCGAGAGCTTCCCGGTCGCGATCAGCGCCATGATTCCGAAGAATCCGCCGAGCAGCACGATCACGGGCCAGGCGGCCCGGTCACCGAGGAAGGTGAGGCGCTTGAACTCCTCGATGGTGGGCGCGAGGGAAGCGCAGAAGGAGATGCCGACGATGCCGAAGAGCAGCAGGTTCGGGCGGAAGCGGTACATCAGGTAGAACGCCATGCCGACGATGAAGAACCAGCTGTACTCGGGGATCAGCAGCAGCCGCAGCGGTCCCGGAGGGGCCTTCGCGACGAGGAGCGTCGCCGCGCCCCAGACGCAGCAGAACGCGATCACGCGCTGGTAGGTGAGTCCGAACCAGGCCAGCGCCGCGAAGAGGAGATAGAAGCGGAGCTCCGTGAAGAGCGTCCAGTAGACGGGGTCGACGTGCTCGACCCGGAGCGGCTGCTGGAGCATCGTCAGGTTGGTGAGGATGTCGTTCCACGCGAGGTGGCGCCGCCCGCCGGGGATCACCATGACGGTGACCGTGGTCGCGATCACCGCGAACCAGTACGCCGGGTAGAGCCGCACGACGCGGGAGACGAAGAAGGCCTTCACCGGCCGGCCCCAGGCGCTCATGCAGATGACGAAGCCGCTGATCACGAAGAACAGCTGGACGCCGAGGTAGCCGTACGCCGATATTCGGAAGACGTCGGGGAATATCTCCCTGACCGGGGTGGGCCAGCCGCCGCCACGGGCCGTGAAGTGGTACACGACCACCATGAGCGCGGCTGCCAGACGAAGGCCGTCGAGCGCGTACAGACGGCCGGGGCGCCTGACCCCGAGGTTCGGCGCGACCACGGTCTCTGGCCGTATTCGCGGCGCGGGCAGCGCGGATTGCAGCTGGTTCAACACTCGGAGATCCCCACCTAGGTCTGCGGCCGGAGAGCGACCCTGGGTCGTACGGGGCGTCAGCTCGGCGCAGTGAGCATAGGTGGCTCACAGATTCCGTACAACATTTGATATGCGTGATATGCCACTCAGCGCGTCGGGCCCGCGACGCACGACAGCCCCCCGTTCCCGCGTTTCCGCGGTTCAGGGGGGCTGCGCGAGGAGTGGAGCCTAGGGGAGTCGAACCCCTGACATCTGCCATGCAAAGACAGCGCTCTACCAACTGAGCTAAGGCCCCGGAACGAGAACAGCGTACCGGGTCACCCCCCATGTCCGGCAAAAGGATTGGGACTCCCGGTCCGCGACCACTCTCCGTAAGATGCTGACCGAGGTTCGCAGTGGCGAACCGCAGGGATGGGGAGAAGTCATGGACGCAGCGCAGCAGGAAGCCACGGCCAGAGCCAGAGAGCTTCAGCGCAGTTGGTACGGGGAGCCGTTGGGGGCGCTCTTCCGTCGGCTGATCGACGATCTCGGGCTCAACCAGGCCAGGCTCGCGGCGGTGCTCGGGCTCTCCGCGCCCATGCTCTCCCAGCTGATGAGCGGCCAGCGCGCCAAGATCGGCAACCCGGCCGTCGTCCAGCGCGTCCAGGCGCTCCAGGAGCTCGCCGTGCAGGTCGCCGACGGCAGCGTCAGCGCCGCCGAGGCCACCGACCGCATGGACGAGGTCAAGAAGTCGCAGGGCGGCTCCGTCCTCACCAGCACCGGTCAGACCACCACCGGCCCCGGCGCTCCGACCGTGCGCCGCGTGGTGCGCGAGATCCAGTCGCTGCTGCGCTCCGTCGCGGCGGCGGGCGACATCATCGACGCGGCGGACTCCCTCGCCCCGGCCCATCCGGAACTGGCAGAGTTCCTCAGGGTGTACGGCGCCGGGCGCACCGCGGACGCGGTCGCCCACTACGAGGCCCACCAGAACTGACGCGGGCGGCAGCCGGCGGGCACCGCCGAGGGACGAGGCAACGGGGAGCGGAGCGGCACGATGGGTGAGGTCTTCGCCGGCCGGTACGAGCTGGTCGACCCGATCGGGCGGGGCGGTGCGGGCGCGGTGTGGCGCGCCTGGGACCACCGTCGGCGCCGCTATGTGGCGGCCAAGGTGCTGCTGCAGAGCGACGCGCACACCCTGCTCCGCTTCGTCCGCGAGCAGGCGCTGCGGATCGATCACCCGCATGTCCTCGCCCCGGCCAGCTGGGCCGCCGACGACGACAAGGTCCTGTTCACCATGGACCTGGTCGCCGGCGGCTCCCTGGCCCACGTCATCGGCGACTACGGCCCGCTGCCTCCCCGGTTCGTCTGCGTCCTGCTCGACCAGCTGCTGTCGGGCCTGGCCACGGTGCACGCCGAGGGGGTCGTGCACCGGGACATCAAGCCCGCCAACATCCTCATGGACGTCACCGGCACCGGCCGGCCGCATCTGCGGCTCTCCGACTTCGGCATCTCCATGCGCAAGGGCGAACCTCGCCTCACCGAGACCGACTACGTCGTGGGCACGCCCGGCTACTTCGCGCCCGAGCAGCTCCTCGGCGCCGATCCGGACTTCACCGCCGACCTCTTCGCCGTCGGCCTGGTCGCCCTCTATCTGCTCCAGGGCCGCAGGCCGGACTCCCGGGCCCTGGTCGAGCATTTCCTCACGCACGGCACCCCCAGCGCCCCCGAGGGCATCCCCGAGCCCCTGTGGCAGGTGCTCGCCGGGCTGCTCCAGCCCGATCCGCAGGCTCGCTTCCGGACGGCCACGGGCGCGCGCAAGGCGCTGTCCGCCGCCGTGGAGATGCTTCCCGAGCCGCCCGCCGACGAGCAGCCGGTCGAGATCTTCGACCAGCTCGGCCCCCTGCCGTCCGGATTCGGCCCGCAGGGCCCCACGGGCCCCTCCGCCGCGTCCGCGGCCTCGCAGGCCCCCCAGGGCCCGGCCGGGGCCGCCGCGCCCGGTGCCGTGCCGGCGGGGCCCGCCCTCACGCCCGTACCGCCCCAGCAGCCCCCACAGCCGCAGTACCAGCCCCGGCACCCGGCCGCTCCCCACGCCGCCCCGGTCGTCGGGGCCGCGCCGCTGCCCGGTCCCTCCGAGACGGGCAGCTTCCATCTGCCCCCACCGGTCACGCACCCGACCCCCTCCTTCGAACGGACACCCACCGCGGCGGTGCCGTACGGACAAGCCCCTACTCATCCATACACCGCTCGCCCCGATCAGGTTCCCGCCCAGCACACGCCGCCCGCGCAGCACACCCTGTCCGTGCCGCCTGCCCCCGTACGCCGACCGGGACCGCCCCCGAAGGTGACGATCCCGGTCCTGCTGCTCGCGCTCGTGTGCTTCGCGGTCGGCTTCTGGGCCCTCACCCAGACCTGAGCGGCATGCTCCCGGCGCCCACCGGGAGCACAGGCCTCACGCCGCCCGCCGCCGCGCCACCAGCGTCCATGCGCCGAGACCGAGCAGCAGCGCCGTGCCGCTGCCGATGCCGGCCACCGCGACGACCTGCATGGAGCCGTTCGGCTCGGCCGCCCGCGCCGCGCTGGCGCCGTTCGCGGCGGCCTCCTTGTCGTCGGCGGTCACCGTGAACGGCCCCGGGTCACCGTCGTACCCCGGCCCCGGCTTCGCGTCGCCCCGCACGGAGACCCGCAGGGTCAGCGGCACCGGCTTGTCCCCGTACTCCTCGGCGACCGCCGGGTTGAGCGTGGCCGACAGGTAGTACCAGCCGGCGAACCGCATGCCGCTGGTGGCGTCCTGGTACGAGGTGCGGTTCTCGTGGGCCACCGGCCGCAGCGCGTCCAGCGCCAGGGTCGAGGGCTTCCCGTTGTAGCTGGCGGTGTTCTCGTCGACGTGTCCGAGCGCCGGGTTCTCCAGGGAGAGGATCAGGGCGCTGCCGATGTACTCGTCACCGCTGGCGCTGCTGCCGAGTTCGGCGCTGGCGAAGAGCTGCTGCCCCCAGTCGACCGGCACCCGGTAGAAGAGCGTCTGTCCCGGCCGGATGTCGGACCGCCACTCGCCCTGGGTCAGCGAGGTGGCGTCGTGGATCCCGGAGCCGCCCTGCCGCGGCGTGGGGCCGCCCGTGGGCGGCGCGGGGGTGCCGGAGGCCCACACCTCGGGGAGCTTGGCCGGCCCCGCCTTCTTCAGGCCCGGCTCGGTCACGTACCGGATCTCGAGTTCCCAGTCGTCGGGGCTCGAGGTCGCCTTCGACTCGCGCTCGACGAGGACGTAGTAGGCGCCCGCGTCCTGACAGCTGGAGCTGTCCGCGTTCACGGTGCGGCGGGCGTAGGCGGCGAGCGGTCGCGTGTACTCGGCGGAGGTGAAGTTCACCTGCTGGTAGCCGCACTCGGTGCCGGAGGTGTCCTGCATGCTGACCTTGAAGCCGTCGCCGTACTCGACCTTGCCGCCGGTCTTCGGGACGGCGACCACGGAGACGTACGCGTTCCGCTTGTCGTCGAGGTCGACCCGGTAGTAGACCTTGCCGTCCTTCTTGAGCGTGTCGCGGTAGGTCTGCCCGGTCCGCAGCCGGGCGGCGTCCGCGCTCGAAGCGGCCCCCCGGACCGGCTGTGCCGCGCTGTCGAAGGCGTACGGCGGAAGCCCGCCTCCGTCGGCCGCCGCCCGGCCGGGGACCGCCACCGGCGACTGCCCCGGGGCCGCCGCCGCCTGACCGGGCAGGGTCGCCACCGCTCCCATCGCCGCGGCCGCGGTGATCAGGGCCCCCGCCCTCCGGCCGAAGCCGGCCTGCGTCCTCACCCGTGTCTCCTCTTCACTCCAGCAAGTCGACGGTTAGCTCAGGCAAAGCAAAGCCCCGGCCCGCTCACGCGCGGCCGGGGCTTCACCCACAGACGGTCTTCGTCTCAGACACCCGAACCTGCGGGCACGGAGTCGGTCGCCTCCGTCCACAGATCCTGCTCGGCGCGATCCGCCTGGATCTGGCGGTACACGAGGAGCCCGCCGATGGCGGCCAGTGCGACCAGGAGCAGCTTCTTCACCGCGCGACCTCGTCTTTCGTTGACGTAGGAGACTTCTGACGCCCACTCTACACATCGACCGATACCAATCGGTGATCTGTACGAGCTTCAAACCTCCCGTGGTCCCCGGAGAAACAGATCGACCCGGACGGAGTAACCGTCCGGGTCGATCGATGCTGTGGGGCTAACAGGATTTGAACCTGTGGCCTCATCCTTATCAGGGATGCGCTCTAACCAACTGAGCTATAGCCCCGCCGCGCTCTGCGGTGTGTGTCCCGCGCGCTGACTCCTGAAGATTAGCGCACGTGGGGGCCAGTCCCAAAATCCGTTCCCGGACCGGCCCCGCGCGTCCTACTCGTCCTCGGCGAGCGTCAGCTCCACACCGCCGACGAAGCCGGCCGACAGGTTGTAGATGAACGCGCCCAGGGTCGCCAGGGCGGTCATCAGGACCACGTCGATCACGGCGATCACCGAGGTGAACATCAGCACCCGCGGCAGCGACAGGAACGACTGCAGGTCGAAGCCGTTGGACTCGTTCGAGCCCGTGGCCTCGCTGATCGTGCCGCCGACCGTCGAGAAGACGCCCATGGCGTCCATGACCATCCACAGCACCGCCGCCGCGACGACCGTGCAGATGCCCAGTGCGATGGAGAGCAGGAAGCTCACCTTCATCACCGACCACGGATCGGCCTTGGCCACCCGCAGCCGCGCCTTGCGCGTCCGGGGCGTCGTACGCGCCCCCGTACGCGGCCGGCGCACGGCCCCGGTGCCCGCCTGGCCGCCCGGCGCCGGAGCGCCGTACGCCTGCGGCGGGTGGTAGGGCCCGCCCGGCTGCTGCGCTCCCGCGCGCTCGCCGGGCAGCGGCCCGTTGTAGCTCTCGTACGAGGGCTGCTGCCCCCGAGTGTCCGTCACCGCAACCCCCTGGGAGTCCGTGGCGGAGCCACGGGCGCCGTTCGCTCCAGCACCAGCAGAAGCTCCGGCGGCCGCCGATCCGGCGCCCGTGGCTCCACTCACGCTCTTACTCCTCGTGCTCCCCGGCCGAGGGCTCCGTGCCCTCGGCTGCCTCGGTCTCGACCACCACGGTCTCGACCACCGCGGCCTCCGACGCCTCCACGGCGCCCTCGGCGTCGATGGCTTCGTCGGCGTCCTCGACGTCTTCGTCGCTGCCGGCCTCGGCGTTACGTGCGATGCCGACGACGGCATCGCGCTTGCCCAGGTTGATCAGCTGGACGCCCATGGTGTCACGGCCGGTCTCCCTGACTTCGTTGACTCGCGTACGAATCACACCGCCGGACAGCGTGATGGCGAGGATCTCGTCCGTCTCCTCGACCACCAGCGCGCCCACGAGCGAACCACGGTCCTCCACGATCTTGGCGGCCTTGATACCGAGGCCGCCGCGGCCCTGGACGCGGTACTCGTCGACGGGGGTGCGCTTCGCGTACCCGCCGTCGGTCGCGGTGAAGACGAACGTACCGGGCCGGACGACATTCATCGAGAGCAGCTCGTCGTCCGCGCGGAAACTCATCCCCTTGACGCCCGAGGTGGCGCGTCCCATCGGACGCAGCGCCTCGTCCGTGGCGGTGAAGCGGATCGACTGCGCCTTCTTGCTGATGAGCAGCAGATCGTCCTCGGCCGAGACCAGTTCGGCCCCGATCAGCTCGTCGTCGCCGCCGTCCTCCGTCTCCCGGAGGTTGATCGCGATGACACCGCCCGAGCGCGGCGAGTCGTAGTCCTTCAGCGCGGTCTTCTTGACCAGACCGGCCTTGGTGGCGAGCACCAGGTACGGCGCGGCCTCGTAGTCGCGGATCGCCAGGATCTGGGCGATCTGCTCGTCCGGCTGGAAGGCGAGCAGGTTGGCCACGTGCTGGCCGCGCGCGTCCCGGCCGGCGTCCGGCAGCTCGTACGCCTTGACCCGGTAGACACGGCCCTTGTTGGTGAAGAAGAGCAGCCAGTGGTGGGTCGTGGAGACGAAGAAGTGGTCGACGATGTCGTCCTGCTTCAGCTTCGTGCCGCGCACGCCCTTGCCGCCGCGCTTCTGCGAGCGGTAGTCCTCGGTCTTCGTCCGCTTCACGTAGCCACCGCGCGAGATGGTGACGACGATGTCCTCCTCGGCGATCAGGTCCTCGATGGACATGTCACCGTCGAAGGGCACCAGCTTGGAGCGGCGGTCGTCGCCGAACTTCTCGACGAGCGCGGCCAGTTCCTCGCTGACGATCGCGCGCTGGCGCTCCGGGGAGGCCAGGATCGCGTTGTACTCGTTGATCTTCGCCTGGAGTTCGTCGTGCTCGGCGACGATCTTCTGGCGCTCCAGGGCGGCGAGCCGGCGGAGCTGCATCTCCAGGATCGCGTTGGCCTGGATCTCGTCGATCTGGAGCAGGTCCATCAGGCCGCCGCGCGCGACCTCGACGGTGTCGCTGCGCCGGATGAGCGCGATGACCTCGTCGATGGCGTCGAGGGCCTTGAGCAGACCGCGCAGGATGTGGGCGCGCTCCTCGGCCTTGCGCAGCCGGAACTTCGTCCGGCGGACGATGACCTCGATCTGGTGCGTCACCCAGTGGCGGATGAACGCGTCGAGCGAGAGGGTGCGCGGCACGCCGTCGACGAGCGCCAGCATGTTGGCGCCGAAGTTCGTCTGGAGGTCGGTGTGCTTGTACAGGTTGTTGAGGACGACCTTGGCGACGGCGTCGCGCTTGAGCACGATGACCAGGCGCTGGCCGGTCCGGGACGAGGTCTCGTCACGGACGTCGGCGATGCCGCCGATCTTGCCGTCCTTCACCAGGTCGGCGATCTTCTGCGCGAGGTTGTCGGGGTTGGTCTGGTACGGCAGCTCCGTGACCACCAGGCACTGGCGGTTCTGGATCTCCTCGACCTCGACGACCGCGCGCATCGTGATCGAGCCACGGCCGGTGCGGTACGCCTCCTCGATGCCCTTGCGGCCGACGACGAGCGCGCCGGTGGGGAAGTCCGGTCCCTTGATGCGCTCGATCAGCGCGTCGAGGAGCTCCTCGTGGGTGGCGTCGGGGTGTTCGAGCGCCCACTGGGCACCGGCCGCGACCTCGCGCAGGTTGTGCGGCGGGATGTTGGTCGCCATGCCGACCGCGATGCCGGCGCTGCCGTTGATCAGCAGGTTCGGGAAGCGGGACGGCAGGACCGTCGGCTCCTGGTTGCGGCCGTCGTAGTTGTCCTGGAAGTCGACGGTCTCCTCGTCGATGTCCCGGAGCATCTCCATCGACAGCGTCATGAGCTTGCACTCGGTGTACCGCATGGCGGCGGCCGGGTCGTTGCCCGGGGAGCCGAAGTTGCCGTTCGAGTCGACGAGCGGCATGCGCATCGACCAGGGCTGGGCGAGGCGGACGAGCGCGTCGTAGATCGAGGAGTCGCCGTGCGGGTGGTACGTACCCATGACGTCGCCGACGACGCGGGCGCACTTGTAGAAGCCCTTCTCGGGCCGGTAGCCGCCGTCGTACATCGCGTACAGCACGCGCCGGTGGACGGGCTTGAGGCCGTCCCGTACGTCGGGCAGCGCGCGGGACACGATGACGGACATCGCGTAGTCGAGGTACGAGCGCTGCATCTCGGTCTCGAGCCCGACGGGCTCGATCCGCAGCACGGGCTCCTGCTCTTCGGTGGTGCCGGGAGTGTTTTCGTCGGCCATTGCTGGTCGTCAGTCCTTTCGTACGGTCAGCTGAGACCGACTCAGATGTCGAGGAAGCGAACGTCCTTGGCGTTGCGCTGGATGAACGAGCGGCGTGCCTCGACGTCCTCGCCCATCAGCACCGAGAACAGGTCGTCGGCCTGCGCGGCGTCGTCCAGGGTGACCTGGCCGAGCACGCGGTGCTCGACGTCCATGGTGGTGACGCGCAGCTCCTCGGCGTTCATCTCGCCGAGGCCCTTGAAGCGCTGGATCGAGTCTTCCCTGATCCGCTTGCCGCTCTGCTTGCCCAGCTCGACGAGCGCGTCCCGCTCCCGGTCCGAGTACGCGTACTCGAAGTCGTCCCGGCCCCACTTGATCTTGTAGAGCGGCGGACGGGAGAGGTAGACGTGACCGGCCTCGACCAGCGGCCGCATGAAGCGGAAGAGGAAGGTCAGCAGCAGGGTGTTGATGTGCTGGCCGTCGACGTCGGCGTCCGCCATAAGAATGATCTTGTGATAGCGGAGCTTCTCGATGTCGAAGTCCTCGTGGACCCCGGTGCCGAAGGCCGAGATCAGCGCCTGGACCTCGGTGTTCTGCAGGATCTTGTCGATCCTGGCCTTCTCGACGTTCAGGATCTTGCCGCGGATCGGCAGGATGGCCTGGTACATCGGGTTGCGGCCGGACTTGGCCGAGCCGCCGGCGGAGTCACCCTCGACGATGAAGATCTCGCACTTGGAGGGGTCGTTCGACTGGCAGTCGGAGAGCTTGCCCGGCAGCGACGCCGACTCCAGGAGGCCCTTGCGACGGGTCAGGTCGCGCGCCTTGCGGGCGGCCACACGCGCGGTGGCGGCCTGGATCGACTTGCGGACGATGTCCGCGGCCTCGATCGGGTTGCGGTCCAGCCAGTCGTTGAGGTGCTCGTAGACCGCCCTCTGGACGAAGGTCTTCACCTCGGTGTTGCCCAGCTTGGTCTTGGTCTGGCCCTCGAACTGCGGCTCGCTCAGCTTGACCGAGATGATCGCGGTCAGACCCTCGCGGATGTCGTCACCCGTGAGGTTGTCGTCCTTCTCGCGGAGGTGCTTCTTGTCGCGCGCGTACTTGTTGATCAGCGAGGTCAGCGCCGCCCGGAAGCCCTCCTCGTGCGTGCCGCCCTCGTGGGTGTGGATGATGTTGGCGAAGGAGTACACGCCCTCGGTGTAGCCGCTGTTCCACTGCATCGCGACCTCGAGGGACAGGCTCTTCTCCTTGTCCTCCGCCTCCAGGTCGATCACGGTGGGGTGGATCAGCTCGCCCTTGCGCGAGTTGAGGTACTTCACGAAGTCGACGATGCCGCCCTCGTAGTGGTACTTCACCGTGCGCGCGGTGGGCTCGGCGGCCTCGGCCTCCGGGTCGTCGGCGCCGACCGTGGCCTTGGCCGACTCGCGCTCGTCCGTGAGCGTCAGGGTGAGGCCCTTGTTGAGGAAGGCCATCTCCTGGAAGCGGCGCGCGAGCGTCTCGAAGGAGTACTCGGTGGTCTCGAAGATGTCCGGGTCGGCCCAGAAGGTGACCGAGGTGCCGGTCTCGTCGGTCGCCTCGTGCTGGGCGAGCGGGGCGGTCGGGACGCCCATCTTGTAGTCCTGCGTCCAGCGGTGACCGTCCGTCTTGATCTCGACGGAGATCTTGGTGGACAGGGCGTTCACGACGGACACACCGACACCGTGCAGACCGCCGGAGACGGCGTAGCCGCCGCCGCCGAACTTGCCGCCCGCGTGCAGGACGGTCAGGACGACCTCGACGGCGGGCTTGCCCTCGGAGGCGACGATGCCCACCGGGATGCCGCGGCCGTTGTCGATGACGCGTACGCCGCCGTCGGGCAGGATCGTCACGTCGATGGTGTCGGCGTGGCCGGCCAGGGCTTCGTCGACCGAGTTGTCGACGACCTCCTGCACCATGTGGTGCAGACCGCGCTCTCCGGTCGAGCCGATGTACATGCCAGGGCGCTTGCGCACGGCATCCAGGCCTTCGAGGACCTGGATATTGCTGGCGGTGTACTGGTTGTTCTCGTTGGGGTTGCCGGAATCGGCCACGAAGCGCCCTTTCTGGCACAGCACAAGCCGTTCTCCGGGCATACGGGAGCGGCTGCGTCGTTCGACATGTTCCGCAGGGTGGCGGGATTGTCTCCCAGTCTACCGGTAGCGCTGACACTCATGGGGGTTTGCCGGTCCCTGAGTCCGCATGTGCCGCCCTGAGCGGGAGCGAGACGACTCCCCATATCCGGACAGGGGCTCCAGAGCCCCCTGACGGCCACCCAGCGCTTCGGGTCGTAGCGCGTAGTGGGCGTCGGGTCCGCCCGCGTCACGACCGCCGGGTGCACCGCCTCGCGGGCACGCGTTCCGCCGGGGCGGAACGGGCGGGCACGACGGCGTCGCGCGGCGTCCTCGGCTCGGACCCGCGGCCTCGGGGACCCGCCCCGCGGAAGTTACCCGTACGTATCCCCAGGTCCCACGGACCCGGGCGCCCGCAGCGGCCCGTAGCCCCGACGCGGAGCCCCCGGACCCAGCACCTTGATCACCCGCACCGTGCCGTGACCGAGGTCCTCGTTGAGCCGGGCCACGAGCCGGGGCGCGAGGAGGCGCAGCTGCGTCGCCCAGGCCGTCGAGTCGCACTGCACGGTGAGCACACGCGCGTCAGGCTCGTCGTCGTACTTCAGCGGTACGCAGTGCTTCGCCAGGTCCTCGCCGACGATCTGCGGCCAGCGGCCCATCACTCCACCGACGGCCGCCGGCGTCTCCCAGCCCCGCTCGGTGATCAGCCGGTTGATCGCCGCGCCGAGCGCCATGGGGTCGCGTCCGTCGGCGCGCGCGCCGGAGCGCAGGCCGCCGCCGCGCCGGGCCTGCTTCTTCTGCTGGGCCGCCGCGCCCTTGGCCTTCGCCTGTTCCTTGGCCGCGCGCAGCGCGACCCGCGCGAGATCGACGCCGGAGGCCTCGGGGACGGCGGGAGCCGAAGGCGTGTCCACAGGCTGTGGAAGCTTTTCGTCGCTCATGCCCGCTCCACCGTCCCGTCGGCCACCGTGTACCGCGTCCCCGCGAGGACCCCCGGCACGTCGTCGTCCACGGCCGCCGTCACGAGGACCTGCTCGCCGCCCGCCACCAGCTCCGCGAGCCGCTCGCGGCGGCGCGCGTCCAGCTCGGCGAAGACGTCGTCGAGGACGAGGACCGGCTCGTTGCCCTCGGAGCGCAGCAGGTCGTACGAGGCGAGCCGCAGCGCCAGCGCGTACGACCAGGACTCGCCATGGCTGGCGTACCCCTTCGCGGGCAGCTCGCCGAGCTTGAGGAGCAGTTCGTCCCGGTGCGGCCCGACCAGGGTGACGCCCCGCTCGATCTCCTGCTTGCGCACCTCGGCGAGCGCGGCGATCAGTTGTTCGTAGAGTTCCTCGCGCGTGTGTCCCGCGCCGGGCGCCGAGGGCCGGTACTCCAGCAGAATCGGTCCGCCGCCGGGCGCCAGCTGGTCGTACGCCTTGTCCGCGAGCGGCTGCAGGACGGCGATCAGATCGAGCCGCTGCGCGAGCAGCTCCGCGCCGGCCCGCGCCAGGTGCTGGTCCCAGACGTCCAGGGTGGACAGGTCCATGCCGCGTCCGCCGTGCCGCCGGGCCATCGCCGCGGACTTCAGGAGCGTGTTGCGCTGCTTGAGCACGCGGTCGTAGTCGGAGCGCACGCCGGCCATGCGGGGCGTGCGCGCCGTGATCAGCTCGTCGAGGAAGCGCCGGCGCTCGCCGGGGTCGCCCTTCACCAGGGAGAGGTCCTCCGGCGCGAACAGCACGGTCCGTACGATGCCGAGCACGTCACGCGGCCTGACCTGCGAGGACCTGTTGATACGGGCACGGTTGGCCCGGCCGGGGTTGAGTTCCAGCTCGATCAGCTGGGAGCGCTCGCCCTGGGTGACGGCGGCACGGATCACCGCGCGCTCCGCGCCCATCCGGACGAGCGGGGCGTCGGTGGAGACGCGATGGCTGGAGAGGGTCGCGAGATAGCCGACGGCCTCGACCAGATTGGTCTTGCCCTGGCCGTTGGCGCCCACGAAAGCGGTGACGCCCGGGTCGAGCGGGACCTCGACCCGGGCGTAGGAGCGAAAGTCGGCCAGCGACAGATGCGTGACGTGCATGGTGGTGCGCCGACCTTCCCCCGGCTGCTGTGCACCGCCGGGTGCACAGCCTGTGGATTACTTCTTGGACTCGACCGCGTGGCCACCGAACTGGTTGCGCAGCGCGGCGATCATCTTCATCTGCGGGGAGTCGTCCTGCCGCGAGGCGAACCGCGCGAACAGCGACGCGGTGATCGCCGGCAGCGGTACGGCGTTGTCGATGGCGGCCTCGACGGTCCACCGGCCCTCGCCGGAGTCCTGGGCGAAGCCGCGGAGCTGCTCCAGGTGCTCGTCCTCGTCCAGCGCGTTCACCGCGAGGTCGAGCAGCCAGGAACGGATGACCGTGCCCTCCTGCCAGGAGCGGAAGACCTCGCGCACGTCGGTGACGGAGTCGACCTTCTCCAGGAGCTCCCAGCCCTCGGCGTAGGCCTGCATCATCGCGTACTCGATGCCGTTGTGGACCATCTTCGCGAAGTGGCCGGCGCCGACCTTGCCCGCGTGGACGGAGCCGAACTCGCCCTCGGGCTTGAGCGCGTCGAAGATCGGCTGGACCCGCGCCACGTTCTCGGCGTCGCCGCCGTACATCAGCGCGTAGCCGTTCTCCAGGCCCCAGACGCCGCCGGAGACGCCGCAGTCGACGAAGCCGATGCCCTTGGCCGCCAGCTCCTCGGCGTGCTTCTCGTCGTCCGTCCAGCGCGAGTTCCCGCCGTCCACGACGATGTCGCCGGGGGAGAGCAGGGCACCGAGCTCGTCGATGGTGGACTGGGTCGCGGCACCGGCCGGGACCATGACCCACACGACGCGGGGCCCCTTGAGCTTGCCCACAAGCTCTTCGAGGCTGTGGACATCGGCGAGGTCCGGGTTGCGGTCGTATCCGATGACGGTGTGGCCTGCGCGGCGGATGCGCTCACGCATGTTGCCGCCCATCTTGCCGAGACCGACGAGACCGAGCTCCATCAGAGATTCCTTAAGCGTCGTGTGCGGTTTACCCGGGTCCGAGCCTACGCCGGGACCCGGGTGCACACCTGTGGGGTCAGCCGCTCAGTCGACGGCCGCCCCGAAGGCTCATCCGGGGAGCCGGACCGGCATCCTGTGCCCTCCCGGAGGACGACCCCCGGACCCCCGGCAGGAACCGCGGGCGTCAGCCGCTCAGCCGCACCGGCATGATCAGGTACTTGTAGGCCTCGTCCGCCTCGGCGTCCACGCCCGGCTTGCCGCTCAGCAGCGCCGGCTTCGTGGAGGTCGTGAAGGAGAGCTGGGCGACCGGGGAGTCGATCGCGCTCAGGCCGTCCAGGAGGAAGGTCGGGTTGAAGGCGATCGAGATGTCGTCGCCCTCCAGCTGCGCGTCGACCCGCTCCACAGCCTGTGCGTCGTCGCTGGAGCCCGCCTCCAGGATCAGCACGCCCTGCTCGAAGCTCAGCCGGACCGGGGTGTTGCGCTCGGCCACCAGGGCCACGCGCTTGACGGCCTCGACGAACGGAGCGGTCTCGATCACCGCGACCGAGTTGAACTCGGTGGGGAAGAGCGTCCGGTACTTCGGCAGGTCGCCTTCGAGCAGCCGGGTGGTGGTGCGGCGGCCCGCGCCCTCGAAGCCGATGAGGCCCTCGCCCTTGCCGGAGCCCGAGAGCGCCAGGGTGACGGTGTCGCCGCTGGTGAGCGCCTTGGCGGTGTCCAGGAGCGTCTTCGCGGGCACCAGGGCGACCGCGGAGGCGTCCGGGGACTCCGGCTTCCACAGGAACTCGCGGACCGCGAAGCGGTAGCGGTCGGTGGAGGCCAGGGTGACCGTGTCGCCCTCGATCTCGATGCGCACACCGGTGAGGACGGGCAGCGTGTCGTCACGGCCGGCGGCGATCGCCACCTGCGCGGCGGCGGAGGCGAAGACCTCACCGGGGACGGTGCCGGTCGCGGTGGGCATCTCCGGCAGCGCCGGGTACTCCTCCACCGGCAGGGTGTGGAGGGTGAAGCGGGAGGAGCCGCAGACCACGGTCGCCCGTACACCGTCTGTGGAGATCTCCACGGGACGGTTGGGGAGGGCGCGGCAGATGTCGGCGAGCAGGCGGCCGGAGACCAGGACGGTGCCGTCCTCCTCGACCTCCGCCTCGACGGAGACGCGGGCCGAGACCTCGTAGTCGAAGCTCGAGAAGCTCAGGGCGCCGTCCTCGGCCTTCAGCAGAAGGCCCGCGAGCACGGGCGCCGGCGGACGGGCCGGAAGGCTGCGGGCCACCCAGGCCACCGCCTCCGCGAGTACATCGCGCTCCACCCGGATCTTCACCGGAACCGCCTCCTGCTGTTGCTGGCTCTTCGTCGACTGCGGGAACCAGTCTGACGTACGCCGCCGACACTCGTCGCTGCTCGGGGTCAAGTCGCGACGAGAGGGCGTCGGAGCTCCGGCGCCGAGTTGTGCACAGGTCCCACTTCGAAGCGGATTCCGGGCTAACTCTATGTGGGAGTAGTAGTAGGGCCTGTGGAAACGGTGGATAACGCCATCTGCGCAGGTCAGACCCGTTTTTTTGTCCACCGCGCCTGTGGGTGGAGCCGGTGGACAACTGGGGTTCTCTGTGGACACCCGAAAGTTCTGCACACCCGGTACACAGGCCATGGGGAGTTCTCCCCAGCGCTGTCCCCAGCTTTACCCACGTTCCCCACAGCCCAACCGTCCTCCTTGGTGTGACCGCTTTCACTCGACGCGGTGAGAGGGGGTGATTCGTTGCCGAACAGTGGACAGGGGTGTGGAGAAGCTGTGGGCAACGGACCCGGCCCTGTGGGCAGCCAGTGGACAACCGTCGGCGCCTCCTGTGGACGAAACTTTCATCCACAGCCTGTGGAGATCTTTTACCAACAATTCCACAAGTGCCTGACCTGGGGTGATGATCTGTCACCAAGCCTGCCTGTGGACACGATCCGGATAACTCGACAGTCCCCACCCTGTGGACGGGAGATCATCCCCCAATCTGTGGAGAACCCGCCACCGGAACGGAGTAATCGAACAGCCCGGCTGCCGCGCCGACCCCGTACACAGCTGTGCACAGTCCCGCGGGAGGGCTCCGGAGACGCCGAAGGGGCGCTCCGGGAGGTGTCCCGGAGCGCCCTTCGGAGGCCGCTGAGGCCGTGCGTCAGCCGTGCGCCGACCGTTCGCCGGCTGTGCGTCGGTCGCTGGTTGCCGGCCGTGGCTCGTCGCTGTGGGGTCAGCCGTTCTTGATGCGGTTGGTGAGTTCGGTGACCTGGTTGTAGATGGAGCGCCGCTCGGCCATCAGCGCGCGGATCTTCCGGTCCGCGTGCATCACCGTCGTATGGTCACGGCCGCCGAACTGCGCGCCGATCTTCGGCAGCGACAGGTCCGTGAGCTCGCGGCACAGGTACATGGCGATCTGCCGGGCCGTCACCAGGACTCGGCTGCGCGAGGATCCGCAGAGGTCCTCCACCGTGAGGCCGAAGTAGTCCGCCGTGGCCGCCATGATCGCCGGGGCCGTGATCTCCGGTGACGAGTCCTCGCCGCCCGGGATGAGGTCCTTGAGGACGATCTCGGTGAGTCCCAGGTCCACCGGCTGCCGGTTGAGGCTGGCGAAGGCCGTCACCCGGATCAGCGCGCCCTCCAGCTCACGGATGTTCCGCGAGATCCGGGAGGCGATGAACTCCAGCACCTCCGGCGGGGCGTTGAGCTGCTCCTGCACCGCCTTCTTGCGGAGGATCGCGATGCGCGTCTCCAGCTCGGGCGGCTGCACATCGGTGGTGAGGCCCCACTCGAAGCGGTTGCGCAGGCGGTCCTCCAGGGTCACCAGCTGCTTGGGCGGCCGGTCCGAGGAGAGCACGATCTGCTTGTTCGCGTTGTGCAGGGTGTTGAAGGTGTGGAAGAACTCCTCCTGCGTCGACTCCTTGCTCGCGAGGAACTGGATGTCGTCGACGAGAAGGATGTCCACATCGCGGTAGCGCTTGCGGAAGGCGTCGCCCTTGCCGTCGCGGATCGAGTTGATGAACTCGTTCGTGAACTCCTCGGAACTCACGTACCGCACGCGCGTGCCGGGGTAGAGGCTCCGCGCGTAGTGTCCGATCGCGTGCAGCAGGTGGGTCTTGCCGAGACCCGACTCGCCGTAGATGAAGAGCGGGTTGTACGCCTTCGCCGGCGCCTCGGCGACCGCGACGGCGGCCGCGTGCGCGAAGCGGTTCGAGGAACCGATGACGAAGGTGTCGAAGAGGTACTTGGGGTTCAGCCGCGCGTGCTGCTCGCCGGGAGCGCCGGAGCCCTGCGCGGAGGACGGGGAACCGTGGCCGCCGCCCGGCACACCCCCGGGGCCGCCGGGGCGGGGACCGGGACGGCCCCCGTGGTTCTGCGGCTCGGGCAGCTCGCCGCGCTCGGGCCGCTGCGACTCGTAACCCCGGGGCGGCTCGTCGTAACGCGACTGCCGGGGCTGCTCGGGACCGGTGTACGGAGCCCGCTCCTGGTAGCCGCCCATCCGGGGCTGCTGCCAGGACAGGTCCTCCTGGGTACGCGGCCAGGCGCCGGGGTCGGGCCGCTGCTGCGTGTAGTCGGGGTACGCGGGGCGCGCGGTGGGCAGTCCGTCGTCGGGCATCGGCCGGTGGCCGTACCCCTCGTACTTCTCGTACGGCTCGGGCTGCGCGCGCTCGTCGTACCGGGACTGCTGCTGGACGGGGGGCGCCGGCGGCGTCGGCTCGCCGACGGAGTCGTCCACGGTGATCGCGATCCGGATCGGACGGCCGCACTCACGGCTCAGCGTCTCGCTGATCAACGGAGCGAGCCGGCCTTCGAGGACGCGCTTGCCCCACTCGTTGGGCACGGCGAGCAGCGCGGTGTCCGCGACCAGGGCCAGGGGCTGGCAGCGCTCGATCCACTGCTTGTCCTTCGGCTCGATCCCCTGCTGACCCTCGGCGAGGAGGTGCTCGAGGACGCGTGGCCAGACTGCGGCAAGATCGGCAGGAACGTCAGCCACAGGGCACGCTTTCTCGCAGGTCCCACGATGGTGTGGTTCTCGGGGGACGGTGGGTCGGTGTCCGTGAGGACGGGTCCAGGAGGACAGGTGGGACAGAACGGAAAAGAATGTGGAGTCCGTCCACGGTAGTCGCGGCGGCTGACGTGGTTCAAGTTGTTGTCCACAGCCTGTGCACAATGGGGGGCGGCGACAGGTCGGTTTGACCGGATGGCGTAGCCGCGCGTACCGTAACCAGGTCGAGTTGTCGATGGCTGCTGCCGCCTGCCTCCGATGGGCAAAGATCACGGTCTGTGATCGTGAAGCGGTGCACTCGGGCGTATTGCGAGCTACTCGTGGGCGCACGGTGACAGCCAGGCGATGTCCCGCCATCTACGAATCATTTCTGGAGCCCCCGAGTGAGCAAGCGCACCTTCCAGCCGAACAACCGTCGTCGCGCCAAGACCCACGGCTTCCGCCTGCGGATGCGGACGCGTGCCGGTCGCGCCATCCTTGCGAACCGCCGTTCCAAGGGTCGCTCGGCGCTGTCCGCCTGATCCGCTTAAACAGGTCATGACGTGCTGCCTACCGAGAATCGGCTGAGGCGGCGCGAGGACTTCGCAACCGCGGTACGCCGAGGTCGCCGGGCCGGTCGCCCGCTCCTCGTCGTCCACCTACGCAGCGGTGCAACGAACCCGCACGCGCCTGGGGAGAGCGCTTCCCCGGCACGTGCGGGTTTCGTCGTGAGCAAGGCCGTGGGCGGCGCGGTCGTGCGCAACCAGGTCAAGCGTCGCCTCCGCCATCTCGTCCGCGACCGGCTCTCCGAGCTGCCCCCCGGTAGCCTGGTGGTCGTACGGGCGTTGCCCGGAGCCGGCGACGCCGACCACGCACAGCTGGCCCGAGACCTGGACGCCGCTCTCCAGCGGCTGCTGGGAGGGGGCACGCGATGAAGTACCCGCTGCTGGCTCTCATCAAGCTGTACCAGTGGACGATCAGCCCACTCCTGGGCCCCGTCTGCCGGTACTACCCGTCGTGTTCCCACTACGGATTCACGGCCATCGACCGGCATGGCGCGATCAAGGGCACGGCCCTGACCGCCTGGCGCATCCTGCGGTGCAATCCGTGGTCGCCCGGTGGTGTGGACCACGTCCCCCCGCGTAAGCGCCCCCGCTGGCACGAAATGCTGAGGAACGCGCTGCGCGGCGACAAGGGCGGGTCCACCGCCGAGACGAGCCCGGCCGCAGAGACCTCGCCCAATGCTCAAGGAGCCTGATTAGTGGACACGATTGCCAGTCTGTTCAGCTTCATCACCACACCTGTCTCATGGGTGATCGTCCAGTTCCATAAACTGTTCGGGGCGATCTTCGGTCCTGACACGGGCTGGGCCTGGGGCCTGTCGATCATGTGCCTGGTGGTGCTGATCCGTATCTGTCTGATTCCGCTGTTCGTCAAGCAGATCAAGTCGACGCGGAACATGCAGGCGCTCCAGCCGAAGATGAAGGCGATCCAGGAGCGCTACAAGAGCGACAAGCAGCGTCAGTCCGAAGAGATGATGAAGCTGTACAAGGAGACGGGTACCAACCCGCTCTCCTCGTGCCTGCCCATCCTTGCGCAGTCGCCCTTCTTCTTCGCGCTGTACCACGTGCTCTCCAACATCGCCGAGGGCGACACCGTCGGTGTCATCAACCAGTCGCTGCTCGACAGCGCGCGGCAGGCGCACATCTTCGGCGCCCCGCTGGCCTCGAAGTTCACGGACAGCGCCGCCGATGTCGCCGCTCTCGACGCTTCGATCACCTCGGTCCGCATCGTCACCGCGATCATGATCATCATGATGTCGGCCTCGCAGTTCTTCACCCAGCGCCAGCTGATGATGAAGAACGTCGACCTCTCGGTGAAGACCCCGTACATGCAGCAGCAGAAGATGCTCATGTACATCTTCCCGGTGATCTTCGCCGTCATGGGCATCAACTTCCCCGTCGGTGTCCTCGTCTACTGGCTGACCACCAACGTGTGGACCATGGGCCAGCAGATGTACGTGATCAACCAGAACCCGACGCCGGGCAGCAAGGCGCAGGACTCCTACCTCCAGCGCCTGCTGAAGAGCATCACCACCCACGGCGAGGTCCGCGGTCGTCGCCGCAAGGCCATCGTCAAGGTGATCGTCGCCAAGGGCAGCGACCGCAACGAGAACGAGCGCCGCTTCTTCACGGGTCTCGCCAAGGCGGGCTTCGCCCCCCAGGCCGACGGCACCGTGATCAAGAGCGACACCATCGCCGCCGAGGCCGAGGGCGGAGCCGCCGCCAGGCGTCAGCAGCCCAAGCGCCAGACCAAGGCCCAGCGTCAGGCCGCCGCGGCCCAGGCCGCGGTCAAGGACACCGAGGAAATCTCCGAGCCGGCCGCCGTCGAGGCGACCACCTCGCTCGAGAAGAAGCCCCAGGGTCCGGCCAAGACCGCCGCGAAGGGCGAGCCGAAGGACGAGGCGGGAGACAAGCCCGCGCGTCCGAGCCGTGCCAACTCCGGAGGCTCCCGTCAGGGCAAGTCCGGTCAGCGCAAGGGCCAGCAGCGGCCCAAGCACCCGTCCTCCAAGAAGTAAGCCTCGCCGAAGCAAGAAGGAGTCCATCCGTGACGGAAGGCACCACCTCCGCCGCCGCCGAGGGTGGCGACACCCTGACCCGCCTTGAGCAGGAGGGTGAGATCGCGGCCGACTACCTCGAGGGTCTGCTCGACATCGCCGACCTCGACGGCGACATCGACATGGACGTCGAGGCGGACCGGGCCGCGGTCTCGATCATCAGCGACTCCAGCAGCCGTGAGCTGCAGAAGCTCGTGGGCCGCGACGGCGAGGTCCTGGAGGCCCTCCAGGAGCTGACGCGCCTGGCCGTGCACCGGGAGACCGGTGACCGCAGCCGTCTGATGCTCGACATCGCCGGTTTCCGTGCCCAGAAGCGCACCGAGCTCGCCGAGCTGGGCGCCAAGGCCGCGATCGAGGTGAAGTCCACCGGCCAGCCGGTCAAGCTGGACCCGATGACGCCGTTCGAGCGCAAGGTCGTCCACGACGCGATCGCCGCCGCCGGTCTGCGCAGCGAGTCCGAGGGCGAGGAGCCGCAGCGCTTCGTCGTCGTGCTCCCGGCCTGAACCCTCACGTAGTGTCGGCCCCGTCTGTTCGCAGGCGGGGCCGATCTTTGTCAGCCTGATAGTCAGCCACCACAGTGCGCTCGCACGCGAAGCGTGCGGTACGGAAGGACGGTTCCCGTGACGGAGGCAGCGGAGCTCCCCGAGGCTCCGGAGCAGGCGCGGACAGTCTTCGGTGAGTACTTCCCGGAGGCCGTGCGGTATGCCGAGCTCCTCGCTGACGCGGGTGTGAAGCGGGGTCTGATCGGCCCCCGCGAGGTCCCGCGGCTCTGGGAGCGCCACCTGCTGAACTGTGCTGTCCTCTCGGAGGTCGTCCCCGAGGGCGTCACCGTCTGCGACGTGGGCTCGGGCGCCGGCCTTCCTGGTATCCCCCTGGCACTGGTCCGGCCCGACCTGAAGATCACGCTCCTGGAGCCGCTTCTCCGTCGGACGAACTTCCTCCAGGAGGTCGTCGAGCTGCTCGGACTCCATCATGTGACCGTGGTCCGGGGACGTGCGGAGGAGATGCTCGGCAAGATCACGCCCGTGCACGTGGTGACCGCTCGCGCGGTGGCGCCGCTGGACCGGCTGGCCGGCTGGGGCGTCCCCCTGCTGCGTCCGTACGGGGAGATGCTGGCGCTCAAGGGCGATACCGCGGAGGAGGAGATCGTGGGTGCTCGTGCCGCGCTCTCCCGCCTCGGTGTGGTGGAGACCTCGGTGCTTCACGTGGGTGAGGGGATCGTCGATCCGCTGTCCACCGTCGTCCGGGTAGAGGTCGGCGAGAGCCCGGGTGGTGTGCGGTTCGCGGCGAAGCGGGCCAAGGCCGCCCGGACGAGCAAGACCCGCCGACGCCGCTGACTGTCGCATACGTACCATTTCGGAGTGTCGAACGGCCCCGGGCGGGCAGCAGGGGCATGGTGTTTCACGTGAAACGTCGCTCACTGCTGCAGGGGATCATCAGCCGCGGTCGCGCGGCCGCCACGCCCCGGGACCGTCGACCCCGTGTGAAGCCACCCGCGCGGGTTACGGAGATGTCCACAGAGGTGGATTCACCCACAGAACCACCGGCCTCGCTGGTTCGCGACCCCGAAAGCATGGCAGGCTCTCCCCATCGCGAGCCTGAAGCCGAGGAGAGTGAATCCTTGCGGTCCGACGCCAACATCGCGGGACCGATGACCGATCCGGTCCCCGGTCCCCGAACCGAATCGGTGGGGGAGGATGTTTCACGTGAAACACCGCCCCCGATGGACGACACCCCCATTGGTCGTGCTGCCCAGCTGGCAGTAGAAGCCTTGGGTCGTGCCGGTGAGGGACTTCCCCGCCCGGCGCAGACTCGCGTGATGGTGGTCGCCAATCAGAAGGGCGGCGTGGGCAAGACGACCACGACGGTCAACCTTGCCGCGTCCCTGGCCCTCCACGGTGCCCGGGTCCTGGTCATCGACCTGGACCCGCAGGGCAACGCCTCCACGGCACTGGGTATCGACCACCACGCCGAGGTCCCCTCGATCTACGACGTCCTCGTCGACAGCAAACCGCTCTCCGATGTGGTGCAGCCGGTCATGGACGTCGAGGGCCTCTTCTGTGCCCCCGCCACCATCGACCTCGCTGGCGCGGAGATCGAGCTGGTGTCGCTGGTGGCGCGAGAGAGCCGGCTGCAGCGGGCGATCCAGGCCTACGAGCAGCCGCTGGACTACATCCTGATCGACTGCCCGCCGTCGCTCGGTCTGCTCACGGTCAACGCCATGGTGGCCGGAGCCGAGGTACTGATCCCGATCCAGTGCGAGTACTACGCGCTGGAGGGGCTCGGACAGCTCCTGAGGAACGTCGACCTGGTCCGGGGGCACCTCAACCCGGCGCTCCATGTGTCGACGATCCTGCTCACCATGTACGACGGCCGGACGAGGCTCGCCTCCCAGGTCGCCGACGAGGTCCGCACCCACTTCGCCGAGGAGGTGCTGCGGACCAGCATTCCGAGGTCCGTCCGTATCTCGGAGGCCCCGAGCTATGGGCAGACGGTGCTCACCTACGACCCGGGCTCCAGCGGTGCCCTGTCGTATCTCGAAGCGGCTCGTGAGATCGCCCTGCGGGGGGCCGCCGTGCACTACGACCCGCAGCACGCCCATGTAGGGCACCAGAACAACCAGCGCAGCATGTCGGAGGGGATCCAGTGAGTGAGCGACGTAGGGGATTGGGGCGTGGGCTCGGTGCGCTGATTCCCGCTGCTCCCCAGGAACGACAGACGCCGACCGCCGGCGTCGGAGCGGGTGTGGCCTCCCCCGGCGTGGCCCCCGCCCCGCCCTCGGGCCGAGGGGTCGCGGCGGCGAAGCTGGCGACGCTGCCGCAGAGCGCGCAGTCGCCGGAGTCCACGCCCTCGTGGAACGCAGTCGAGGCGGTGTCGCGGCCGGAACCTCCGGCCGGTGCCTACTTCACTGAGCTTCCGCTCGACGCCATCGTTCCCAACCGGCACCAGCCGCGTGAGGTCTTCGACGAGGACGCTCTGGCGGAGCTCGTCATCTCCGTCAAGGAGGTGGGCCTGCTCCAGCCGGTGGTCGTGCGCAAGGTGGAGGACGAGCGCTACGAGCTCGTCATGGGTGAGCGTCGCCTGCGGGCGTCGAAGGCGGCCGGTCTTGAGCGGATCCCCGCGATCGTCCGGGACACCGACGACGAGAAGATGCTCCTGGACGCACTGCTGGAGAACCTTCACCGTGCCCAGCTGAACGCGATCGAAGAGGCGCACGCCTACGAGCAGTTGCTCAAGGACTTCGGCTGCACTCATGACCAGCTCGCGGAGCGGATCGGGCGGTCGCGCCCGCAGATCTCCAACACGCTGCGTCTTCTGCGGCTCTCGCCGCCGGTGCAGCGGAGGGTCGCCGCGGGAGTGCTGTCCGCCGGGCACGCGCGCGCCCTGCTCGGTGTGGAGGACCCGGAATCCCAGGACAAGCTGGCGTACCGGATCGTCTCCGAGGGCCTGTCGGTGCGGTCCGTCGAGGAGATCGTGAGTCTCATGGGCTCCGAGGAGCCCGTCGGTACGGTCAAGCCGAAGGGTCCGCGCGCCGGCGGCCGTGTCTCGCCCGCGCTGACGGAACTGGCCTCCCGGCTCTCGGACCGGTTCGAGACCCGGGTGAAGGTCGACCTGGGGCAGAAGAAGGGCAAGATCGTCGTCGAGTTCGCCTCGATGGAGGACCTGGAGCGGATCCTCTCGACGCTGGCTCCCGGCGAGGGCCGGGTCATGGACCAGAAGAACGCCGAACAGAGCACGGAGGGCTGAGCCTTCCCGCTGTAGGTGAGGCCGCCCAGGGGCGGGTCCTGCTCCGGTCTTCACCGGAACGCGGCCCGCCCTTTGCCTGTGAGCGCTGTCCCCCCGATCGCCTGATCGATACGATTCCAAGAGGCGTATCCGTACTCGATGGCGAGGGAAGTGAGGAGCGGCTGTGGGGCGTCGGCTCGTACCGCTCACGCTGGACAACCTTCCGGACCTGCCCCAACGGTGTCGCTCCTGCGTCTTCTGGGAGCTGGACCCGGTCAGCGGAGAGGCCGCGGTGAAGGCCGGGCGGCCGGAGCTGGAGAAGGAAGCCTGGATCTCCGGCGTTCTGCTGGAATGGGGATCCTGCGGCAGGGTCGTCTATGTCGACGACGTTCCGGTCGGCTATGTGCTCTACGCTCCCCCGGCCTATGTGCCGCGCTCGACGGCCTTTCCGACGAGTCCCGTGGCCGCCGATGCCGCTCAGCTGATGACCGCCTGGATCATGCCCGGCTACCAGGGTCAGGGGCTGGGCCGGGTCATGGTGCAGACGGTGGCGAAGGATCTGCTGCGACGGGGGTTCAAGGCCATCGAGGCGTTCGGAGACGCTCGGTGGAAGGAACCCGCCTGTGTGCTGCCGGTCGATCATCTGCTGGCGGTGGGCTTCAAGACGGTGCGGCCGCATCCGGCCTTTCCCCGACTGAGGTTGGAGCTGCGGACGACGCTCTCCTGGAAGGAGGACGTCGAGATGGCCCTGGACCGACTTCTCGGCGCCGTACAGAAGGAGCCTGTCCTGCGACCGCTCTAACCTGAGGAGACGAGAACGGCCCGCCCCCGGAAGGGGCGGGCCGTCTGGGTTCCAGCTCTGTGTGTTTCACGTGAAACAGCAGCTGTGTTTCACGTGAAACGGCGAGCGAGCGTCAGGCCTTGGTCGGCTCGACGAAGCCCTCAAGGTCGCGCAGGATGGCGGCCTTGGGCTTGGCGCCGACGATCGTCTTCACGACCTCGCCGCCCTGGTACACGTTCAGCGTCGGGATGGACATGACGCCGTACTTGGCGGCCGTGGCCGGGTTCTCGTCGATGTTGAGCTTCACGATCTCGATCTCGCCGTGCTCGGCGGCGATGGCCTCCAGCGACGGGGCGATCTGACGGCAGGGGCCGCACCAGGCCGCCCAGAAGTCCACCAGGACGGGCTTGTCGCTCTTGAGGACGTCGTCTTCGAAGGAAGCGTCGGTCACAGTCTTCAGGGCCACAGCGGCCTCCTTGATCTCGCGGGGTGTGGGTGGGGAGAGACGGGGGTCAGACCGCGGGGGTCTCGGCCAGCTTCTCGCTGTCGGCGAGGGCGGCCAGGAAACGCTCGGCGTCGAGCGCGGCGGAGCAGCCGGTGCCGGCGGCCGTGATGGCCTGGCGGTAGGTGTGGTCGACGACATCGCCGGCGCCGAAGACACCGGTGAGGTTCGTCCGCGTCGACGGGGCGGCCACCTTGAGGTAGCCCTCCTCGTCGAGCTCCAGCTGGCCCTTGAAGAGCTCGGTCCGCGGGTCGTGGCCCACAGCGATGAAGAGGCCCGTGACGGGAAGCTGGCGGGTCTCGCCGGTCTTCGTGTCACGCAGGGTCAGTCCGCTGAGCTTCTGCTCGCCGTGGATCTCGGTGACCTCGCTGTCCCAGGCGAACGAGATCTTCGGGTCGGCGAAGGCACGCTGCTGCATGGCCTTCGAGGCACGGAGGGTGTCGCGGCGGTGGACGATGGTGACGGACTTGGCGAAGCGGGAGAGGAAGGTGGCCTCCTCGATCGCGGTGTCGCCGCCGCCGACGACGGCGATGTCCTGGTCCTTGAAGAAGAACCCGTCGCAGGTGGCGCACCAGGAGACACCGCGGCCGGAGAGCGTGTCCTCGTTCGGGAGGCCGAGCTTGCGGTGCTGGGAGCCCGTGGTGACGATGACGGCCTTGGCGCGGTGCACGGTGCCGGCGGTGTCGGTGACGGTCTTGATCTCGCCGGTGAGGTCCACGGCGATGACATCGTCCGGGACCAGCTCGGCGCCGAAGCGCTCGGCCTGGGCCCGCATGTTGTCCATCAGGTCCGGGCCCATGATGCCGTCACGGAAGCCGGGGAAGTTCTCGACCTCGGTCGTGTTCATCAGTGCGCCACCCGCGGTGACGGCACCTTCGAAGACCAGAGGGTTCAGCGACGCTCGGGCGGTGTAGAGCGCTGCGGTGTAACCCGCGGGCCCCGAGCCGATAATGATCACGTTACGGACGTCGCTCACGGGTTTCTTCCTCGTCTCTGCAGACTGCCACTGCCTACGGGGGCGGTTGTCTCGGTCGCTCTCACCCCACCCAACGGATCCTAAGGGGCGTACATTCCCGGGACGGCCGCACGGCACCGCAGTAGGACGACGAGCGAGGTCAGGAGCGGGGATACGTCCGGCTGAACAGGAGATCGGCGGCTGGACTTCCGCCGGCCGTGGCCCGGTCGGCGCAGGAGGCGTCGAGCACATAGGCCTGGACCCGGGTGCTGTCCGCGGGATCGGGCAGCACGACCAGATACGCCGACTGCCCCTGGTACACGCCTCGCTCATGGCCGAGCACCGTGTCGGTGCGCCCCGTGCCGGCCAGGACACAGCCGGGGACGCCGCTGTCCCTGTTCCGCTGGGGGGTGGTGGTCTTCGTTTCGGCGGACATCGACTCGGGTCCGATTCCCTGGGGTGTCCTCAGGGTCCTGTCCTCGGCCAGGAGCGCGTGGACACGGTCCTCGACCGGAGCACCGGAGAAGGGGGTCAGCGTGGCTCCGGCGACCGTGTCGGCCTTCCGGGTGTCCGCGGCGTCGCCTCCGGCGGTCATGTTCCCTGCCTGGCTGAGGTAGAGGCTCGTTCCGAGCACGACGGCACCGAAAGCGGCGCCGAGCGTAGAGAGCAGCGCGATCCGGCGGCGGGGTCGCCTGGTCCGGGCGGGACCGGTGGAGGCGCCGGGACGTCCGGCGGGGCGGTCCGCGACGGGGGGCCGCGAGGGGGCGGCGGCCTTCTCGGACCGGGTGCGCGATGTTTCACGTGAAACGGGGGCGTCGCTCTCGCTCTCCGGCGTCGTGGCGTCGAGGAGGGCCTCGGCGGCGAGGGCGGCGTCGATGCGGCCGGCGATCTCAGCGGGCATGCGGGGCGGCCCGGGCAGGGTGCCCAGAAGGCCCCGGATCTCGTCCAGGGAGGTGCGTACATCGGCGCAGAGGGGGCAGGCGTCCAGATGGCGGCGCACGGCGGCGGAGCGGCTCGGGGAGAGCAGCCCCTCGGTCAGGTCGGAGATCTCCGAGACGTCCGGGTGCTGTGTCGTGTCGGCCTTGCCGGTCGTGGAAGTCACGCGCGCCCACCTCCGCCCTTCACAGCAGCTGGATCAGTCGGTCCGGAATCCGTAGGCCCCGGCACCGGTGGGACGGATGTCCCCGGCGTCCGGTTCCTTCCCCCCTCGGAGGCATCGTTACCCACGGTGTCGGCGCGCAGATGAGTGACCATCGGGAGCAGCCGTGCCCGCCCGCGCGCGCAGCGGCTCTTCACGGTGCCGGTGGGAACGCCGAGGATACGGGCCGCCTCCGCCACCGGGTATCCCTGCATGTCGACCAGGACGAGGGCGGCACGCTGGTCGGCGGGGATAGCTGCGAGTGCTGCGAGGACCTCCCGGTGGACATCCTGTCGTTCCACGGGTGCCTCGGCCGATTCGTGGGGTTCGAGGAGCTGCTCGAACCGGTCGGAGTCGTCGACGGGTGAGGTTCTGCGGGAGGCCGTCTTGCGGGCGCGGTCGAGACAGGCGTTCACCGTGATGCGGTGGAGCCAGGTGGTGACGGCCGACTGGCCGCGGAAGGTGTGGGCGGCCCGGAAGGCGGAGATCAGGGCGTCCTGGACGGCATCAGCGGCTTCCTCGCGGTCCCCCAGGGTCCGCAGGGCGACCGCCCACAGCCGGTCCCGATGGCGCCGCACGAGCTCACCGAAGGCGTCCGGATGCCCGGCGACGTGGAGCGCCAAGAGCTCCTGGTCGCCTGTGGCCCTGTCTATCGGATCGTCCAACGGTGAGCTCCCTCCCCGTGCGGTGGTCAGCCCATGATCTTGATCTCGGTCAGCTTGCCTCGGAAACCGCCGTCGCTGTCGGGCAGCTTCGTCAGCCAGACCAGAAGGTATCGGCTCGTGACGGGCTTGGTGGGTGTGAGCGTGACGTCGGTGCCGTCTCCGGACGCCTGCGTCGTGAACGCGTCGACCGATGAGGGCGTCTCCGATGCGTCGGAGGGCGCGGTGCGCAGCTCCACCGAGGTGTGCCCCACGAACGACAGCTCGACGGAGCTGATGTCCTGGGCCTTGCCCAGGTCGAGCATGATGCCCACACCGGATTTCAGATTGCCGAACTCGGCGCTGGCGTAGCTCACGGTGTGCCAGGACGTACTGGGGTCGCCGTCGTAGGCGTTCTCTATGACCTGGCCGTTCTCCGCGCCGTTGCCCAGCGGGTCGAAGTCCGCGGCGGACTCGATGGCGATCGGCTTGGGCGGCGGCGGCTTCTCGTCGGCCGTCGGCGTCGTCACCGGAGTCTTGGGGGTGGCCTCCTCGGCGAGGAGGCGGTCCGCGATCTGCCAGCTGCCCAGGCCGAGGGCGGCGATGAGAAGGGCGGAGACGGCCCACTTCAGTGCCGTGCCGGTGCGGCTCTGGAGCGGGGGCGGCGGCACGATCACCGGCTGGGTGATCGCCGGACGCTGCTGGGGGCGACCGTAGGTGCCCTGCTGGTACGTCGTGCGCTGGTACTCGGGGGGTGTGGCGAACTCCGGCTCCGGCGGCTTCACCCGAGGCATCGCGGCCACGGCCTTGGCCAACTCGTCCGGAGTGGTGCAGGGCGGTTCCTGGCGCGAGGCGGTGGCCCCGTCGTTGGCCAGGGCGCGCATGGCGATCTCGGAGAGGCCCCGGTGGACGCCGGCGCGGACCTGGTCGGGCGGGAGCAGGCCGACGCCCTTGGGCAGGCCGGAAAGCCCGTAGGCGTCGCTGTCGTACGGCCAGCGCTTGGTGAGGGCGGCGTACAGGAGTGCGCCGATCGCCTCGGTGTCGGTGCGCTGGGGACGCTCGGCGGTGATGCCGCGCAGGGCGGCGTTCACGGCCAGGCCGCGGATCCGGTACTGGCCGGTGGAACTGCGCAGGACGGCGCTCGGTGTGAGCCGGAGGTGCGCGAGGCCTTCGCGGTGGGCGGCGGCCATGGCCTGGGAGACCTGGCTGACGAGCTGGTAGGCGTCGTGGGCCTCCAGCGGGCCGAGCGCGAGCAGCGCGGTCAGCTCGGTGGAGTCCGGGAGCCACTCGTGCACGACGTACACGAGGTCGTTCTCCTCGACGGCGTCGAGGACCTGGACGAAGCGAGGGTCGCCGAGGAGGGCCGAGGAGCGGGCCGCGGCCAGGACCGAGCGGGCTCGGGGATGGTCCGCGGGCAGCAGATGGACCCCGACGGCACGCCGGAGTTTCTCGTCGACGGCACGCCAGCTGCTGAAGCCGTCCAGACGGGTGACGCACTCCTCCAGCCGGTAGCGCTTGGCCAACTTGTGGCCGCTGTGCAGTTCGGGAGCCGTGGGGGAGGGCTGTTCGCCGCTCTGTCGTTCGACCGCCTTCTTCTCCGTGGCCTCGGCGGTCTGCTCCGCCGCCTTCTGCTCTTCCGCCACCCCGTCGGTCGCGGCCGTGTCCGCCTTGGCGGTCAGCGGGTCGTCTCCGCTGTTGTCGGCCACGTCGACGGCAGCCGTGCTACGTTCCGCCACCGTCGTTCCTGCCTCCCCATCCGTTGCGCCACATCCAACAGCCAAGCCAATTGTGCCCACAGTCGGACGCTATGCACGACACGCGGTTCCCCCCGATGGTTGTGCGGGAACCGCCGGTTCAGCGTCCGAGGCGTCCGCGCACCATACCGACCAGGGTGTTCAGCTCCGCGATCCGCATCCGCTTTGCGGCGACGAAGAAGACTCCGAGGAGCACCGCTCCGCCGACGAGCAGGGCGACGAGCGAGCCCAACGCGCCTTCGCCGAGGAGCTTCAGGAGGCCGAAACCGACGGCGCCGGAGACGACGGCCGCGGGCACGGAGGCCATGCACAGGCGGGCGTAGGTCCGCATCACCTGGGTGCCGTCCAGGTCGCCTCCCAGCCGCTTGCGGAGGCGGCGCCACGCGATGCCGACACCGACGGCGTAGGCCAGTCCGTACGAGGCGGCCATACCGACGACGGCCCATCGGGCGGGCAGCACGACGTAACAGATCGCGGAGGCCGCCGCGTTGACCGCGGCGACGATGACCGTGTTGTAGAAGGGCGTCCGGGTGTCCTCGTAGGCGTAGAAGCCGCGGAGCACGACGTACTGGACCGAGTAGGGGATCAGGCCGAGGCCGAAGGCCATCAGGATGAAGCCCATGCCCTGGGCGGCCTCGATGCCGCTGGAGGCGTACAGCAGGGTGCACATCGGGACGCCGAGGGCCAGGAAGGCGAAGGAGACCGGGACGATCGCGACGGCCGAGTTGCGCAGGCCCTGCGAGATGTCGTCCCGGACGGCGCCGGGGTCGTCGTCATGGGCGGCGCGGGAGATCCGCGGCAGCAGGGCGGCCATGACGGAGACCGTGATGATGGCCTGCGGCATGCCCCAGATCAGCTGGGCGTTCGAGTACGCGAGGAAGCCGGCGCCGTTCTTCCCGGACTCCTCACCCGCGGCCGTGGCCAGCTGGGTGACGACCAGGACGCCCGCCTGGTTGGCGAGGACGAAGAGGACGGTCCACTTGGCCAGCTTGACCGTCTTGCCGAGCCCGTGGCCCTTCCAGTCGAAGCGGGGCCGGAAGCGGAAGCCCGTCTCGCGGAGGTACGGGATCATCGCCAGGGCCTGGACGACGAGGCCGAGCAGGGTGCCGATGCCGAGCAGGCGGATGCCGTCGTCCGGGATGGTCTGGACACCCATGTGGGACTCGGCGGAGGTGCCGTAGACCCAGATGAACAGGCCGAAGGTGACGATCATGACGATGTTGTTGAGGACCGGGGTCCACATCATCGCGCCGAACTTGCCGCGGGCGTTGAGGATCTGACCCATCACCACGTGCACACCCATGAAGAAGATCGTGGGCAGGCAGTAGCGGGCGAAGGTCACGGCCACGCTGTTGGCCGCGGCGTCGTCGGCGATGGTGTTCGACATCAGCCGGATGAGCAGGGGAGCTGCGAAGACGGCGAGGACCACGATGGCGCCGAGCGCCACCATGACCAGGGTGAGCAGGCGGTTGGCGTAGGCCTCGCCGCCGTCCTCGTCGTTCTTCATCGAGCGGACGAGCTGCGGGACGAAGACCGAGTTGAGGCCGCCGCCGACGGTGAGGATGTAGATCATCGTCGGCAGGGTGTAGGCGATGGTGAAGGTGTCACCGAGGAGGGCCGCGCCGAGCGCGCCGGTGATCACCAGGCTGCGGACGAAGCCGGTGAGCCGGGAGACCAGGGTGCCGGCCGCCATCAGCGCACTGGACTTCAGCAGTCCGGAGGCACGGCCGGACTTCTTGGGGGCGGGGGCGGGCATGGGGTCCGGCTCCGGGGCGGGCGGGGGCACCTGGCCGGGGGTCTGCTGGTCCCGGTAGAGGTGCGCGAAGGCGTCCGGCTCGGGCTGGTCCTCGCCGGCCCGGGTGACCAGGTCGTCGACGCCGGTGAACTGGACCGTGCGCGCGTCGTCGCCGTACGGGAGGTGGCGCGAGGGCCCTTCGGGCTCCGGCGCGGGGGTCTGTGCCCACACCCGGGGGTCGGGGGCGTGCTGGGGCGCGGCCGGCTGCTGGTACAGCGGCTGCGGCTCCTGGTAGGTCCCGGGCGGGGGCGGGGGGTGCGCGGCGCGGTCGTAGAGCGCCTCGGTCACCGGGTCCTGCGCCGAGAGGTCCCGCGCCCGGTAGGGGTCGTGGGTGTACGCGTCCTGGACGTAGGGGTCCTGGGCGTACGGGTTCTGCGGGTGGGCGCCCTGCGCGTAGGGGTCCTGGCCCTGTGGGCCGGGGTCTCTCCGGTGCGGGGGCGGCACCGGCGGGTGGCCGGGGCCGGGAGGCGGCGTGGGCGTCCCACCGGACGGCTCGGTGCCGCCCGGGCCCTGGCCGCGGTCACCGTCGTACGGCGCGTTCATGGTTACCCCACCTCATCGTCCCCGGCCGACCGGCCACGACATCGCTCAACGGTCCACTTTCTCACCCGTGCCGGACGGGTCGGCGCTTTCGGGCCCGGTGTCCGGTGTCGGGTCACTCGGCTGCTCGGGTTCCTCCCCGGCGGCGTCCGTGGGCCGCGCCTCCGTCTCCGGCTCCGTCCGTGCCTCCTCCGGCTCCATGTCCGGCTCCGCCTCCTCGGCCTCGGCGATCCGCGCGGCGAGGCGCTTGCGCTGGCTGTACATCCGTACGCCCGCCAGGACGAGGAGGAGCACTCCGCCGGCGATCACGAGCATCACCGTGGCGGTGATCTCGGAGACCTTCACGTTGAAGGTCATCGGCTGGCCGTACGGGGTGCCGTCGTCGGTGTAGAGCTGGGCCGTCATCGCGACCTGGCCGTTGACGTTCGCCGAGACGGGGAACTTCACCGACTGGCTGTGCCCGCCGTTGATCTTCACGGGCAGTTCGGCGAGCCGGTCGCCGCCGTCGAGCTTCAGGCGGTTCTTGTTGGCGGAGGTGAGCCGCAGCACCAGGTGCACGTCCTGCAGCAACTGGTTCTGGACGGTCACGGGGATCGTCGCGCTGCGGCCGGACAGGGTGAGATCCGACTTGTCCACCAGCTGGACGCCCTTGGTGAGCGTCTGCAGGTAGTCCAGGACGTTGCTGCGGTAGATCGCGGCCGATCGTGCCTGGCCGCGCCACGAGGTCGACATCTCGCGGTTGATCGCGTTGCCGAAGGGGGTCACGACGCGGTACGGGAGGGTCAGGACGACCTTGAAGTCGTTCAGCTCGTCGCGGGTCGTCTTCATGTCCCGGAAGGCCTGTACGGGCAGCTCACGGTCGCGGAGCTTCTTCGGGTACCGGGAGCTGCCGGGCACCGCGGTGGAGGCGTCCGGGTCGGGCTTGGCCGCCGCGGCCGCCAGGAGGTCGACCGGCTCGCTCCAGCGGCGGGCGGAGAGGCCGTGGAGGGCGGTCGCCATGGCCTGCGCCTGGGAGACGGTGGGCACCCGCTGCGGGGCGACCACGATGCTGCGCCGCTTCTCGGGCTGTTCCAGCGTGATCGCGAGGGACTGGGCGAGGAACTCCTGGACCGCGAGCGTGGACTTCTCCGCCCGGACCATGTCCCCCTCGAAGGCGGTGGACAGGAGCGCGTCGCTGACCACGGCCGTCGTGCTGCCGCTGCCGAGGGGGCGGGCGGCGGTGGGGGTGTACGAGAGGTCGTCGCGGACGCTGTCGCTGCGGGCGATCACCTTGTCGGCGCCGGCCGAGGTCGCCACCGCCACGATCGAGGGGTCGACGGCCCCGTCGGCGGGCCAGGCGAAGTCGGTGGAGGGCTGGACGTGGAGGATGGTCTCCACCGTCCCCCGGGCGAGGGCGGTCGCCGACTGGAGGTGGCCCAGCGAGCCGGGGACGTCCTTGCCGCGGTGGGCGAGGGAGGCGAGGTCGGGGTCCGCGAAGGGCAGCGCGACGACCTTGCGGCCCTGCACCGCCTTCTCCAGCTCGTTCAGCCAGCGCTCGGCGACGGCCTGGTTCTTGCCGGGGACGTGCAGGGCGCCGTCCTTGACGCGGTAGCCGTTCGCCATGGAGTCGACGGAGGCCAGCAGGTCCGGATCCAGCACCCAGGTGACCGGGAGGTCCTTGCCGAGCGAGACGAGCTGGTCGAGCCGTCCGCCCGGCTTCAGCTCGGTCGCCAGGGCGTCGTCCTCGAAGACCGGGGTCTGCTGGTCGTCCGTCGCGGTCTCCGCCGAGACATGAGCCGAGGAGATCAGCGGCCACAGATAGGTGAGCTGGGTCTTCTTCTCGGCGGCCTCGGGCTGGTACGGCACGAAGGTCCGCTCGATGCCGAGCACCCGGTCGTAGCGCTGGTCCGAGGTCTGCCCGGTGAGGGAGACGCCCAGCTGGTAGACGCCCGCCTCGTCGAGCCCGAGCTCGGAGACCGGCACCGAGAGCGAGAAGTCCGCGCTCAGGCCGGCGCCCAACCGGGGGATGGCGACGGTGGGTGCGTCTTCGACGGGATCCGGGTCGCTGTCGCGCCGGTAGCCGGTGCGTCCCGTCACCTGCTCGATCTCGCTGCGGCTCGTCATCCGCGGCCCCACGCGCAGGTCCACGGTCGCGTCGGTGACGGTCTTCTTGCTCCGGTTGGTGACCGTTCCGGTGACCGTGACGGTGTCGCCCTCGACGGGGGCGCTGGGCGCCAGCGTGTCGAGGGACACATCGACGGTCTTCGAGCCGGTGGCCTCCTCGGCGGCGGATGCCGGAGAGGTCGCCGCCGGAGCCTGGAGCAGTCCGGCGAGGAGCGGCGCCCCGACGGCGATGGTGATCGTGCGCCGCAGCCATCGGCGGGCAGGTGAGGGACCGGTTCCCTGGATGTCTGCCGCCTCGGCCACGCGCTCGCCCGTCCTCGTCGTTGTCTGTGGTGCCTGTGGTGTAGGTGGTTCCCGGTTGCTGTGTCCAGGCATGGTAACGAGGCACGCTGGGAGCAAGTGCCGGGGACTGCTCCAGCCGATCTTCTTCCGAGCTCCGGTCGGGGCGTCGGCCGGGGCCTCGGGGCGCCCGGAGCTCGGGAAAAACAGGGACGTCGCCGCGAGCCGGGGCACGTACCCTTTTCTGTTGTGCCGAACGCCAACGAAGACACCCCGACTGCACTGAGCCAGGTGCAACGCCGCGCGGTCAGTGAACTGCTGCGTGTGTCCCCTGCCGCCGACGACCTCGCCCGCCGTTTCCAGGAGGCCGGGTTCAGCCTCGCGCTGGTCGGCGGCTCGGTACGGGACGCCTTGCTCGGCCGGCTCGGCAACGACCTGGACTTCACCACGGACGCCCGCCCCGAGGACGTTCTGAAGATCGTCCGTCCCTGGGCCGACGCCGTATGGGAGGTCGGTATCGCCTTCGGGACGGTCGGTTGTCAGAAGGACGCCCGCGTCGGAGACACGGTTCAGCGTTTTGAGATCGAGGTCACCACGTACCGCTCGGAGGCGTACGACCGGACGTCCCGCAAGCCCGAGGTCTCCTACGGCGACTCCATCGAGGACGATCTCGTCCGGCGTGACTTCACCGTCAACGCCATGGCCGTGGCCCTTCCCGAGAAGGAGTTCATCGACCCGTACGGCGGCCTTGAGGATCTCGCCGCCCGGGTGCTGCGCACACCGGGTACGCCGGAGGAGTCGTTCTCGGACGACCCGCTGCGCATGATGCGGGCCGCGCGCTTCGCCGCTCAGCTGGACTTCGAGGTCGCCCCCGAGGTCGTCACGGCGATGACGGAGATGTCCGGCAGGATCGAGATCGTCTCCGCCGAACGCGTCCGTGACGAGCTCAACAAGCTGCTGCTCTCGGCCCACCCCCGGAAGGGCCTCGGGCTCCTCGTGGACACCGGGCTCGCCGACCACGTGCTCCCGGAGCTGCCCGCGCTGCGCCTGGAGAGCGACGAGCACCATCGCCACAAGGACGTCTACGAGCACTCCCTGACCGTGCTCGACCAGGCGATCGACCTGGAGGAGGACGGCCCGGACCTGGTGCTGCGCCTCGCGGCCCTGCTCCATGACATCGGCAAGCCGCGCACCCGTCGCTTCGAGAAGGACGGCCGGGTCTCCTTCCACCACCACGAGGTGGTCGGCGCGAAGATGACCAAGAAGCGCATGACCGCGCTCAAGTACTCCAACGAGATGATCAAGGACGTCTCGCGCCTCGTGGAGTTGCACCTTCGCTTCCACGGCTACGGGACCGGTGAGTGGACCGACTCGGCCGTCCGCCGCTACGTCCGTGACGCCGGACCGATGCTCTCGCGTCTGCACAAGCTGACCCGCTCGGACTGCACCACCCGCAACAAGCGGAAGGCGGGCGCGCTCTCCCGTGCCTACGACGGCCTGGAGGACCGCATCGCCCAGCTCCAGGAGCAGGAGGAGCTGGACGCGATCCGCCCCGACCTCGACGGCAACCAGATCCAGGAGATCCTGGGCATCGGCCCCGGCCCCGCGATCGGCCAGGCGTACAAGTTCCTGCTGGAGCTCCGTCTGGAGAACGGGCCGATGGAGCACGAGCGGGCGGTCGCCGCGCTCAAGGAGTGGTGGGACGCGCGGGGCTGAGCCGAGCCGCGCCCGGGTGTGGCGATGTTTCACGTGAAACGTCGTCGCCCCGGTGGCACTCGCGAGGGGTGGTGTTTCACGTGAAACATCACCCCTCGCGGCGTTCCCGTCGCAGCACGAGCGCGATCACCGCATAGATCACGGCCACCAGCACGACCAGCAGAGGCGAGCGGCCGTCGGGCGGCAGCATCAGCGCCGCGACCCCCGCCGCAGCCACGAAGGCGACGTTGAAGAGCACGTCGTACAGCGCGAAGACCCGGCCCCGGTACGAGTCGTCCACGGAGGTCTGCACGACCGTGTCCGTCGCGATCTTGGACCCCTGGGTGATGAGCCCGAGGACGAAGGCGGCGACGAGGAACGGGCCCGGGGCGAAGGTCAGCGCCAGCACCGGTTCGAGCACGGCGGCCGTCGCCGCACAGACCGTCATCCAGCCGAAGGGCCCGAGCCGTCCCACCGCCCACGGCGAGAGAACGGCGGCCGCGAAGAAACCCGCGCCCGAGATGCCCACGGCGAGACCGAGCAGCCCGAGCCCTTCGGACTCCGTGGCACTCCACGCGTAACGGCAGAGCATGAGCACGCTGACCAGCAGGGCGCCGTAACAGAAGCGCATGAGGCCCACCGCGGTGAGCGCGCGGGCGGCCGGCCGTCGCTCGGCGAGGTGACGCAATCCCTCGGTCAGGCCCCTGGCCGTCGAGGCCAGTTCTGCGGTGAACCGCTGCTGCACGAGGACCGGGTCGGGCCCGAGGAGCTCACGGGACATCCGCAAGGAGGCGAGGGCGGCGCAGAGGTAGAGGGCGGCGCCGAAGGCCACCACGACAGCGTCGGACCGGGAGGCGATCAGCTGGATGCCGAACGCGAGTCCGCCGCCCACGGTGGCGGCGAGGGTGCCCGCGGTGGGAGAGAGCGAGTTCGCCACCACCAGCCGTTCGGCGTCGACCACGCGCGGGAGCGAGGCCGAGAGGCCGGCGAGGACGAACCGGTTGACGGCCGTGACGCAGAGCGCGGAGGCGTAGAAGAGCCAGTCGGGGACGGAGGCGAGGATGAGAACAGCGGTCCCGCTGGCGAGCAGGGCGCGCAGAAGGTTGCCGTAGAGGAAGACCTGGCGCCGCTGCCAGCGGTCGAGGAGCACGCCGGCGAAGGGCCCGACGAGCGAGTACGGGAGCAGCAGGATCGCCATCGCGGAGGCGATCGCCGTCGGGGAGGTCTGTTTCTCGGGGGAGAAGACGACGTAGGTGGCCAGGGCCACCTGGAAGACGCCGTCGGCGCACTGCGAGAGCAGCCGGACGCTGAGCAGCCGGCGGAAGTTCGTCAGGCGCAGGAGTACGCGCAGATCACGTACGACGGACATGGCAGCAAGACTCACATACGAAGAGGGTCCCCGGGGCTGCGCCTCGGGGACCCTCGATCGTCAAGCGGGCGGAGCTTAGCGCTCGACCTCACCCTTGATGAACTTCTCGACGTTGGCGAAGGCCTCGTCGTCGAAGTACTGCACCGGCGGGGACTTCATGAAGTACGACGACGCGGAGAGGATCGGGCCGCCGATGCCGCGGTCCTTGGCGATCTTCGCGGCGCGCAGGGCGTCGATGATGACACCCGCCGAGTTCGGGGAGTCCCACACCTCGAGCTTGTACTCCAGGTTCAGCGGGACGTCACCGAAGGCGCGGCCCTCGAGGCGGACGTACGCCCACTTGCGGTCGTCCAGCCACGCCACGTAGTCCGACGGACCGATGTGGACGTTCTTCTCGCCCAGCTCGCGGTCGGGGATCTGCGAGGTGACGGCCTGGGTCTTGGAGATCTTCTTGGACTCCAGGCGGTCGCGCTCCAGCATGTTCTTGAAGTCCATGTTGCCGCCGACATTGAGCTGCATCGTGCGCTCAAGACGGACACCACGGTCCTCGAACAGCTTCGCCATCACGCGGTGCGTGATGGTCGCGCCGACCTGCGACTTGATGTCGTCGCCGACGATCGGGACGCCCGCCTCGGTGAACTTGTCAGCCCACTCCTTGGTGCCGGCGATGAAGACCGGAAGGGCGTTGACGAAGGCGACCTTGGCGTCGATGGCGCACTGGGCGTAGAACTTCGCGGCCTCCTCGGAACCCACCGGCAGGTAGCAGACGAGAACGTCGACCTGGCGGTCCTTGAGGATCTGGACGACGTCGACCGGCGCCTCGTCGGACTCCTCGATGGTCAGGCGGTAGTACTTGCCGAGACCGTCGAGCGTGTGACCGCGCTGGACCGTGACGCCCCTGTTCGGGACGTCGCAGATCTTGATGGTGTTGTTCTCGCTGGCGCCGATGGCGTCCGAGAGGTCGAGGCCGACCTTCTTCGCGTCGACGTCGAAGGCGGCGACGAACTCGACGTCACCGACGTGGTAGTCGCCGAACTGGACGTGCATGAGGCCGGGCACCTTGGCCGCCGGGTCGGCGTCCTTGTAGTACTCGACGCCCTGAACCAGCGAGGCGGCGCAGTTGCCTACGCCGACGATGGCTACGCGAACCGAACCCATTCCGGTTGCTCCCTGTGTGATCGTGGAAGCCCTGCTGTGCGCAGGGTTTCACTTGGTGGTGTCGTCGGACGGATCCGGCCGGGTACTGCCCCCGTGCCGGGGCAGGCCGCCCGTTTCTCCAGAATCGTTGTCGTGCAGAGCGGGGGCGTCGGAGCCGGATCGCTGATCCCGCCCTGCCCGCTCGCTCTCGATGAGCTCGTTCAGCCAGCGCACTTCGCGCTCCACGGACTCCATACCGTGGCGCTGCAGCTCAAGTGTGTAGTCGTCGAGGCGCTCGCGGGTCCGGGCCAGAGAGGCGCGCATCTTCTCCAGGCGCTCCTCCAGCCGGCTGCGGCGCCCTTCGAGGACGCGCATCCGCACCTCGCGCTCGGTCTGCCCGAAGAAGGCGAAGCGTGCGGCGAAATGCTCGTCCTCCCAGGCGTCCGGGCCCGTGTGGGAGAGGAGCTCCTCGAAGTGCTCCTTGCCCTCGGGTGTCAGCCGGTAGACGATCTTCGCTCGGCGTCCCGCGAGTGAAGCGGCGAGGGCCTCCTCGGGGGCGCTGCCCGGTTCCTCGATCAACCAGCCGCTGGCGACCAGCGTCTTGAGGCACGGGTACAGCGTCCCGTAGCTGAAGGCCCGGAAGACGCCCAGCGAGGTGTTGAGGCGCTTCCGCAGCTCGTACCCGTGCATAGGGGCCTCGCGCAGCAGGCCGAGGACGGCGAACTCGAGGATGCCGGAGCGTCTGCTCATTCGTCGCCTCCTCTTCCGCCTGCGGGCCTTATGCCGTGCTGATGTATCGACTCGATACATCAGCACGATAGAACGGCCTCTGTGTCTCGACAAGCGGGACCGCCGTGACCGGCGTCACATCATCAATTCACAGCGATCGACTTGTCTGATTTGGGGTGAAGTCCGGTCCTAGGCGGGTTTTGGCCGTGCGTAGTCTGTGCGGCATGCAGAACACCGGGAACCGAGCACGGGCGTGGGGCGTCAGTGCTCCGGGTGACCGGCTGCGGTACGGGGGGACCTCCGATGGGGTCCGGCCGTGCGCATTTCGGGGGGACCGGAACTCAACTGCCGCTTCCAGGCGTATGCGCCTGCCCGAGGAGTAGTCGTTCGATGAGCGAGCATCGTCGCAAAATGCCGCCGCAGCAGCCGCCGACGGGCGGTCGCGCGGCGGCACGGCGCGCTGCCCAGCAGCCGGTGGGCCGCAGGTCGGCCCCGGTCCAGGATTTCGGTACGGGGGCCCCTTCGGCCTCGTACGGGCCTCCCTCCTCCCATGGTGAGGAGCAGCGCCCCTACGGAGGTCGGGCGGAGGCCCGCAGGGCCGCCCAGCGCGGCAGCCGCCGCAAGGGGGCCGACACCGGCCCCGGGGGCCCGGGTGGCCCTGGCGGCGGACGGCGCGGTGGAGGCGGTGGCGGCGGTGGCGGCCGCGGCAGCGGTCCGGGGCGGGGCGCCGGCGGTACGCCGCCGGGCAAGAAGCGGATCATCGACTACCCCCGCTACGGAAAGTACGGATGGCGTCGCTGGATGCCGTCGTGGAAGCTCGTGACGGGCACGTTCCTGTTCTTCATGGCGAGCCTGATGGGCGCGGCCGCCTTCGCGTACTCGTCGGTCGAGGTTCCCGACGAGGCCCTGACCGCGACCTCGCAGAACAACATCTACTACTGGGCCGACAAGACCCGCATGGTCGCCACGGGCAGCGGCACGAACCGCCAGATGGTCCCGTTCGAGAAGATCCCGAAGTCCATGCAGAACGCGGTGATCTCGGCGGAGAACAAGACCTTCTGGACGGACTCCGGTGTCGACCCCATGGGCATCGGCCGCGCCGTGTGGAACATGGCCAAGGGCGGCGAGACCCAGGGTGGTTCGACCATCACCCAGCAGTACGTGAAGAACAACCGGCTCGACGACCAGTCGCAGACCCTCAGCCGGAAGGTGAAGGAACTCTTCATCTCCATGAAGGTCGGTGACACGGTCGACAAGCCCGAGATCATGGCCGGCTACCTGAACACCGCGTACTACGGACGCGGCGCGTACGGCGTCCAGGCGGCGGCCCGTGCCTACTTCAACACGGACGCCGAGAAGCTCAACCCCAGCCAGTCGGCCCTGCTCGCCGCCGTGCTGAAGGGCGCGACGTACTACGACCCCGCGGGCTACCCCGAGATCGACTCCGAGGCCACCGCCCTGAAGAACACCGAGCGGGCAACCAAGCGGTGGAAGTGGATCCTCGACGAGATGGAGAAGGACGGGCACCTCCCCGCCGCGGAGCGTGCCAAGTACCAGACCTTCCCCAAGGTGGAGAAGCCGAAGAAGAGCGCCAACCTGAGCGGTCAGATCGGATACCTGGTCACGACCGCCAAGGCCAACATCAAGGCCCAGTTCGGTATCACCGAGCAGGACCTGGAGCGCGGCGGCTACGAGATCTACACCACCTTCGACAAGAAGAAGGTGACCGCGCTCGAGGCGTCGGTGTCGAAGATCCTGAAGGAGTACATCGACCCGAAGAAGCGCCCCACGACGGACACCAACGTCCAGTTCGGCGGCGCGTCCGTCGACACGGCCACCGGGAAGATCGTCGCGATCTACGGCGGCGTCGACGCCACCAAGCACTTCAACAGCAACGCCGACAACACCGGCGCCCAGGTCGGATCGACGTTCAAGCCCTTCGTGCTCGCCGCCGCGATGAAGGACGGTGTCCGGGACCGGGAGCTGGGTCCCGTCCAGGACGAGTCCACGCGCACCATCGTCGACCCGGACAAGAGCCGCTACTCCGGCAAGAACGGCCTGACGGTCCGGAAGTACAACGGCGAGATCTGGCACGACGAAAAGGGCAAGGAGTGGCGCCAGACCAATGACGACGACGCGAGCTACGGCAACATGACCCTGCGCGAGGCCATGATCCGTTCGGCGAACTCGCCGTACGTGCAGCTCGGCATGGACGTCGGCATCGACAAGGTCCGCGACGCGGCCGTGAAGGCGGGCCTGCGCCCCGAATCGCTGGTCCAGGGCGAGGTGCCCTCCTTCTCCCTCGGCATCTCCAGCCCGAGCGCCATCCGCATGGCCGGCGCCTACGCGACCTTCGCCAACCAGGGGGAGCAGAACGACCCCTACTCGGTGGAGACCGTGAAGAAGGACGGCCTCGTCATCAAGCAGCACGAGGCGAAGACCAAGACGGCCTTCAGCCCCGCGATCGCCAGCAACGTCACCGATGTCCTCCGGGACGTCGTGGAGGACCCGAAGGGCACCGGCCGCAAGGCCGCCATCCCGGGCCGTGACGTGGCCGGCAAGACGGGTACGACCGACGGCAACAAGTCGGCCTGGTTCGTCGGGTACACCGCGCAGCTGTCGACCGCGATCGACATGTACCGCTTCAGCGACGACGAGACGAAGAAGAAGCGCGAGTTCGAGGAGATGTACGGCACGGGTGACCAGCCGCAGATCCACGGTTCGTCCTTCCCCTCGCGGATCTGGAACGACTACATGACCGAGGCCGTCGCGAGCGACCCGAAGGTCGAGTTCCCCAAGCCGGAGAAGCTGGAGAACGCCGAGCCCGTCTTCGGCGGTGGGGCCACCAGCCCGACGCCGACCCCGACGGCCACGCCGACGCCGACCGAGACGACGCCGACGCCGACGACGACTCCCCCGACCACGCCGTCGACGACTCCCCCGCCGACCACCAGGACGCCGAAGCCGGGCAAGACGACCTGTGACATCTGGGGCTGGAACTGCGACGACAACACGCAGGAGCCGGGCGACCCGGGCGGCAACACCGGGCAGCCGACCACCACGCCACCCGCGACCGGCACACCCACGCCGACCGACTCGCCGTCGGACGACGGCAACGGCAACGGCAACGGCAAACCCGAGGACGGGACCTGGATCCCCTGATCCCTCCCGCCGGGGCACTCCCTGAGGGCCGCCGCGGCCGCTCCGTACCTTCCGTACGGGCCGGCCGCGGCGGCCCTCGCCGTTTTCCCGGAGACGTACGGCAGGATGTCCCCCATGCCGAGCCTCCAGAAGACGAGCGCGCCGCAGGACCGGTCGCAGGGCCGCGCGCAGACGGTCATCCCCACCCACCGGGACAAGGTGGCCGCCGCGGGCAGCGAACTGATCGGCGGCCCCTACGGCCGGCGGGCGGCCATCGGCACCGGACAGCTGACGCCGGTGCGGGTGATCGCCCTCGTGGCCATCGGCATGTTCGCGCTCGGCATGGTGCAGAAGCTGCCCTGCTACAACTGGGCCTGGTTCCGGGGCACGACCTCCCAGTACACCCACGCCTGCTACTCGGACATCCCGCACCTCTACTCGGGGCGGGGCTTCGCGGACGGTCTGGTCCCGTACTTCGACCGGCTGGGCGGCGACATACCGTTCCTGGAGTACCCGGTCCTGACGGGTCTGTTCATGGAGGTCGCGGCCTGGCTGACGCCGGGCGGAGGCGACACGACGCAGCAGGAGCAGGCGTACTGGCTGGCCAACGCCGGTCTGCTGATGGTCTGCGCGACCGTCCTCGCGGTCTGTGTGGCCCGCACGCACCGGCTGCGCCCCTGGGACGGTCTCCTTGTCGCCCTGGCGCCCTCGATCGCGCTCACGGCCACGATCAACTGGGACATACTGGCCGTCGCGCTGACCGCGGCCGCGGTCCTGATGTGGTCGCGCGGGCGGCCGCTGGCCTTCGGCGTCCTCCTGGGCCTGGCCACCGCGTCCAAGCTCTACCCGGTCCTGCTGCTCGTCCCGCTGCTGCTGCTCTGCTGGAGGGCCGGGAAGTGGCGTGAGTACGGGGCGGCGGTGCTCGGCGCGAGCGGCGCGTGGCTGGTGGTGAACCTGCCGGTGATGCTGCCGGCGCCCGAGGGCTGGAAGCAGTTCTACGTCTTCAGCCGGCAGCGGAACGTCGACTTCGGTTCGGTCTGGCTGCTGGTCAGCCAGCGGACGGGCGTCTCGATCCCGCCGGACCGGGCGAACCTGTACGCGCTGCTGCTGATGCTGGTGGCCGTGGCCGGTCTCACCTACCTGGCGTTCACGGCGCCGCGCAGGCCCCGCTTCGTCCAGCTGGCGTTCCTGATCGTCGCCGCGTTCGTGCTCACCAACAAGGTCTACTCGCCGCAGTACGTCCTGTGGCTGGTCCCGCTCGCCGTCCTCGCCCGGCCGCGCTGGCGCGACTTCCTGATCTGGCAGGCGTGCGAGGTCATGTACTTCGCGGCCGTCTGGATGTACCTGGCGTTCACGACCAGCGGCAACAAGCAGGGACTGCCGGTGGACGGCTACCAGTTCGCGATCGTCCTGCACCTGCTCGGCACGCTCTACCTGTGCGTGATGGTCGTACGCGACATCCTGAGGCCCGAGAAGGACCCCGTACGGCAGGACGGCGCCGACGACCCCTCAGGGGGCGTCCTGGACGGCGCGGAGGACGTCGTCGTGGCGGGCAGGGCCGCGCATCCGGCCCGGCACGCGGCCCAGCCCATGGAGGTCGGGCCGCGGGTGGAGTGGGGCACCCCCGGGGAGCAGGCCTCCCGGGGGTGAGCGGGACCGGTCGGCTCAGCGCTCGACGATCCGGTCGAACTGCGTCGTGGTGTGGCGCAGATGCGCCACGAGCTCGTCGCCGACCCGGGGCTCCTGGGCGTCGGCGGGCACGAACAGGATCGACACCTGCATGTGCGGCGGCTCGGCGAACCAGCGCTGCTTCCCGGCCCAGACGAAGGGCGACAGGTTCCGGTTGACGGTGGCGAGACCGGCCCGGGCGACGCCCTTGGCGCGCGGCATGACGCCGTGCATCGCCTTGGGGGCCTCCAGACCCACGCCGTGCGAGGTGCCGCCGGCGACGACGACCAGCCAGCCGTCCGACGCGGCCTTCTGCTGGCGGTAGCCGAAGCGGTCACCCTTGGCGACCCGGGTCACGTCGAGGACCGCGCCCCGGTACTCCGTGGCCTCGTGGTCGCCCAGCCACAGCCGGGTGCCGATCCGGGCGCGGAACCGGGTCTGGGGGAACTGCTGCTGCAGCCGGGCCTGCTCCTCGGCCCGCAGGTGGCTGACGAACATGGTGTGCAGCGGCAGCCGCGCGGCCCGCAGCCGGTCCATCCAGCCGATGACCTCCTCCACGGCGTCCGTGCCGTCCGGGCGGTCCAGGGGGAGGTGGAGCGCGAAGCCCTCCAGGCGGACGTCCTCGATGGCGGCGTGGAGCTGCTGGAGCTCCTCCTCGCGGACGCCGTGCCGCTTCATCGAGCTCATGCACTCGATGACGACACGGGCCCCCACCAGGGCGTGGACGCCGTCCACGGACGAGACGGAGCGGATGACCCGGTCCGGCAGCGGAACCGGTTCCTCACCCCGGCGGAAGGGGGTGAGGACCAGCAGGTCGCCGCTGAACCAGTCCTTGATCCTCGCGGCCTCGTACGTGGTGCCCACGGCGAGCATGTCGGCCCCGAACCGGGCCGCCTCGTCGGCGAGTCGCTCGTGCCCGAACCCGTATCCGTTGCCCTTGCAGACCGGGATCACACCGGGGAACTGGTCGATGACGTTCTTCTGGTGCGCGCGCCAGCGAGCGGTGTCGACGTAGAGGGAGAGCGCCATGGCCGGCCCGGAACCTTTCTGATGGCAGCGGTGTATCAAAGGTATGTACGAGACTACGGAAACGTCAGCGGCACCACACGGGTCAGCGGCGCGACATGTAGATGTCGAGCGCCTTGTGCAGCAGCTTGTTCAGCGGGAAGTCCCACTCGCCGACGTACTCGACGGCCTCGCCGCCGGTGCCCACCTTGAACTGGATGAGCCCGAAGAGGTGGTCGGTCTCGTCGAGCGAGTCCGAGATGCCGCGCAGGTCGTAGACCGTCGCGCCCATCGCGTAGGCGTCGCGCAGCATCCGCCACTGCATCGCGTTCGAGGGCCGGACCTCGCGGCCGATGTTGTCGGAGGCGCCGTAGGAGTACCAGACGTGGCCGCCGACGACGAGCATCGTGGCCGCGGAGAGGTTCACACCGTCGTGACGCGCGAAGTAGAGCCGCATGCGGTTGGGGTCCTCGGTGTTGAGGACGGTCCACATGCGCTGGAAGTACGAGAGCGGGCGCGGCCGGAAGTGGTCACGGACGGCCGTGATCTCGTACAGCCGCTGCCACTCGGCCAGGTCCTCGTAGCCGCCCTGGACGACCTCGACGCCGGCCTTCTCGGCCTTCTTGATGTTGCGGCGCCACAGCTGGTTGAAGCCCTTGAGGACGTCGTCGAGCGAGCGGTTCGCGAGCGGGACCTGGAAGACGTAGCGGGGCTGCACGTCACCGAAGCCGGCGCCGCCGTCCTCGCCCTGCTGCCAGCCCATCTTCCGCAGCCGGTCCGCCACTTCGAAGGCACGCGGCTCGACGTGGGTGGCCTGGACGTCCTTGAGGCGCTTGACGTCGGGGTCCTGGATGCCGGACTTGATGGCGGCCGAGTCCCAGCGGCGGATGACGACCGGCGGGCCCATCTTCACCGAGAAGGCGCCCTGCTGCTTGAGGTGCGCCAGCATCGGCTGGAGCCACTCGTCGAGGTTGGGCGCGTACCAGTTGATGACCGGGCCCTCGGGCAGATAGGCGAGGTAGCGCTTGATCTTCGGCAGCTGGCGGTAGAGCACCAGGCCCGCGCCGACGAGCTGGCCGTCCTTGTCGAACCAGCCGAGGTTCTCCGAGCGCCATTCTGTCTTCACATCAGCCCACGCCGGGACCTGGCAGTGGCTCGCCGAAGGCTGGCTCTGGATGAATGCCAGATGCTGCTCACGGCTGATGGTCCTCAGGGTCAGGCTCATGCGGGGCGCTCCTCGGCAGGTGTGTCCCCATCGGTCAGGGGCTCCGGCTCTCGCGCCGAAGCCTACTGTGACCGGGGAGCGCCCCGGATGGGCATGTGGGCCCTGACGTGCCGCCGGTCAGCCCGCGACGCCGCCGAAGAGGCCGCCCTGGGCCATGCCGAGGTAGAAGCCGAGCCCCGACGCGCCGAGTCCGACGATCAGTGCGAAGCGCTCGCGCGTCGTCACGGAGATGAACTGGCCGTAGGCGCCGGTCAGGATGCCGATCAGGCCCGCCCAGGAGCTCAGCAGGTGCAGGTCGTGGAACTGCGCGGTGACGAAGGAGAGGATGCCCAGGACCAGGGTCACTCCGACCAGGGTGTCCTGGAGCGGATGGGGTTTGCCGTCGGTGGCGAAGAGGGAGTGGCCCGGGTCGGGTCGCATTGCCTGTGCCATGGAGCACCTCCTGGCGTGCCTGCCGGACGGCGGCGCATCGTAGCGCCGCCGACATCCGATGTGTACAGATTGCGGCCCCTCACCAGTGAATTTCAACCGGAGGGCGATGTCCGGGTACGCTGTACGGTCTGCACCGGTGTCTGCCCTGGTCCGTCTGGATCCCGACCGTGTCCCTCGTTCGCCGAGGGGGACTGTCAGAGGTGGCGGATACCGTTGTTCACGCATCACGACCCTCCTGCCACGGAACGACCGTGGCCGCTGAGTCCAAAGGAGGTGGGTTCCACATGCGTCACTACGAGGTGATGGTCATCCTCGACCCCGATCTCGAGGAGCGCGCTGTCTCCCCGCTGATCGAGAACTTCCTCTCCGTCGTCCGTGAGGGCAACGGAAAGGTCGAGAAGGTCGACACCTGGGGCCGTCGTCGTCTCGCCTACGAGATCAAGAAGAAGCCCGAGGGCATCTACTCGGTCATCGACCTGCAGGCCGAGCCTGCGGTCGTCAAGGAGCTCGACCGACAGCTCAACCTGAACGAGTCGGTCCTCCGGACCAAGGTCCTCCGTCCCGAGACCCACTGAGCTTCTAGCTCAGTGGTCATCGGGTCCGAGTAGCAGCAAAGCAGCCAGAAGCAATCCCGCCGAGAGGTTCCCCCATGGCAGGCGAGACCGTCATCACGGTCGTCGGCAATCTTGTCGACGACCCCGAGCTGCGCTTCACCCCGTCCGGTGCGGCGGTCGCGAAGTTCCGTATCGCGTCCACCCCCCGCACCTTCGACCGTCAGACCAACGAGTGGAAGGACGGCGAAAGCCTCTTCCTCACCTGCTCGGTCTGGCGTCAGGCGGCGGAGAACGTCGCCGAGTCGCTTCAGCGAGGCATGCGCGTCGTCGTGCAGGGCCGGCTGAAGCAGCGGTCCTACGACGACCGTGAGGGCGTCAAGCGCACGGTCTACGAGCTGGATGTCGAGGAAGTCGGCCCCAGCCTCAAGAACGCCACGGCCAAGGTCACCAAGACCACCGGTCGAGGCGGCCAGGGCGGTTACGGCGGCGGTGGCGGCCAGCAGGGCGGCGGAGGCAGCTGGGGTGGGAACTCCGGCGGTGGCCAGCAGGGTGGTGGCGGTGCTCCCGCCGACGACCCGTGGGCGACCGGCGGTCCCTCCACTTCCGGCTCTTCCGGCGGCCAGCAGGGCGGCGGAGGCGGCTGGGGTGGAAACTCCGGCGGCGGCTACTCGGACGAGCCTCCCTTCTAGGGCACGCCCTGGAAGCAGCTCGTACCCCCACTTCTTGATCACACAGGAGAAACACCATGGCGAAGCCGCCTGTGCGCAAGCCTAAGAAGAAGGTCTGCGCGTTCTGCAAGGACAAGACCGCGTACGTGGACTACAAGGACACGAACATGCTGCGGAAGTTCATTTCCGACCGCGGCAAGATCCGTGCCCGCCGCGTGACCGGCAACTGCACGCAGCACCAGCGTGACGTCGCCACGGCCGTCAAGAACAGCCGTGAGATGGCGCTGCTGCCCTACACGTCCACCGCGCGATAAGGGAAGGGTGACCGAAAAATGAAGATCATCCTCACCCACGAGGTGTCTGGCCTCGGTGCCGCCGGCGACGTCGTCGACGTCAAGGACGGTTACGCTCGCAACTACCTGGTCCCGCGCGGTTTCGCGATCCGCTGGACCAAGGGTGGCGAGAAGGACGTGGCGCAGATCCGCCGCGCCCGCAAGATCCACGAGATCGCGACCATCGAGCAGGCCAACGAGATCAAGGCCAAGCTCGAGGGCACGAAGGTGCGCCTGGCCGTTCGCTCCGGCGACGCCGGCCGCCTCTTCGGCTCCGTGACCCCGGCCGACATCGCCTCGGCGATCAAGTCCGCGGGTGGCCCCGACGTCGACAAGCGTCGCGTCGAGCTCGGCTCGCCGATCAAGACCCTGGGCTCGCACCAGGTGTCCGTGCGTCTGCACCCCGAGGTTGCCGCGAAGCTCGGCGTCGAGGTCGTCGCCGCGTAACGCTGCCCTTGGCAGTCTGCGCTCAGCAGTGAGGAAGGGCCGCACCCCTCGGGGTGCGGCCCTTCCGCTGTTTCACGTGAAACACGACGGTTCGCGTCGAACGGTCATCGGGTGGCGCCGGTGACGATCCAACGACCGGAGCGGGACCGCAGCCAGAGCGTCGCCATTCGCACCGACATCATCAGCGTCATCGCCCACCAGAGCGCCGTCAGCCCGCCGCCGAGCGTCGGGATCATCAGGGCGACCGGGGCGAAGACGGCCAGGGTCAGCAGCATGGCCCAGGCCAGATAGGGTCCGTCCCCCGCACCCATCAGGACGCCGTCGAGGACGAAGACGACTCCGGAGATCGGCTGGGAGATCGCGACCACGAGCAGCGCGGGAAGCAGGGTGTCCTGCACCGCGGTGTCACTGGTGAACAGCGGGATGAACAACGGGCGGGCGACGATGATGAGAGCACCGAGCACCACACCGGAGACCACGCCCCACTGGATCATGCGGCGGCAGACCTGACGGGCGCCCTCGGCGTCGTTTGCCCCGAGATAGCGACCGATGATGGCCTGGCCCGCGATGGCGATCGCGTCGAGGGCGAAGGCCGTCAGGCTCCACAGGGAGAGGATGATCTGGTGGGCGGCGACTTCCGCGTCGCCGAGCCGGGCGGCGACGGCTGTGGCGATCAGCAGGACCGCACGCAGCGACAGCGTGCGGACGAGAAGCGGGAGGCCGGCCTGAGCGGAGGCGCGGATGCCGGCCGCGTCGGGCCGGAGGGAGGCACCATGACGGCGGGCACCGCGGACGACCACGACGAGGTAGACGGCGGCCATGCCGCACTGGGCGATTACCGTGCCCCAGGCGGAGCCCGCGATACCGAGATCGGCCCCGTAGACCAGGGTGACGTTGAGCACGGCGTTCGCCGTGAAACCGCCGATGGCCACGTAGAGCGGTGTACGGGTGTCCTGGAGGCCGCGCAGGACGCCGGTGGCGGCCAGGACCACCAGCATCGCGGGGATCCCGAGGCTGGAGATCCGGAGGTACGTGATGGCGTAGGGGGCCGCGGTGTCGGAGGCCCCGAAGAGGTCGATGAGCCACGGTGCGGCGGGCACGGTCACCGCGACGACGGCGGCGCCGAGGAGGAGGGCGAGCCAGATGCCGTCCATGCCCTGGCGGATGGCGGCCTGAAGCTCTCCGGCTCCGACCCGGCGGGCGACGGCCGCGGTGGTGGCATAGGCGAGGAACACGAAGACGCTGACGGCGGTGGTCAGCAGCGCCGCGGCGATCGCGAGACCCGCGAGTTGCGGTGTGCCGAGGTGGCCGACGACGGCGCTGTCGACCATGAGGAAGAGTGGCTCGGCGACCAGAGCACCGAAGGCCGGCAGGGCGAGGGAGACGATCTCGCGGTCATGCTGTCGGCGGATGGCCTTGGAGGTCGCGGGGGCCTGGGTCATGGGCTCAATCTAATCTTCCACAGGTAAGAGATGCAATGGCTTAGTAATCCTTACTTGCAGAGCCGGAGAGGCTTCGGGTGTGGGTCGTTTGTTCTGATCTTGGTCCGGTGGGAAAAGTTTTTCTCCCCCACAGCCCGTGGATCAGGAAAGGCCAGGTCAGATGGGTGAGCTTGGGTGTCCTATGAGTTTGTCCACATGGCTGTCCCCCGCTGCGTGCACAGGTTCCGGGGAGTTCTCCACAGCATCTGGGCCTTCACCCACAGGGCCTGTGGATAACCAGATTGGCTGACGCCTCTCCCGGGCCTACCGTGGACCGGCGCCCGACGCGCCAGAAGCGGTCGCGAAGCCACTCTTTGATCAAGGCCGTGGCGTAGGAAAGAGTGGCGAGGCGAGGTCCGCGGAGCGGACGGGAGGAGGTGGCTTGGTGAGCGTTACCGAGCCCTTGGACGACCCCTGGGCCGACAGCGGACCGAGCGACCGGCTGCCCGCCCGTCAGCGCGGTGAAGGACGTGGCCGCGGCAGAGGGCGCGACGACCAGCACGAGCGGGGTGGCGACGGTCCCTGGGACGGTGGCCTCTCCGGCTTCGAGCGCGTTCCCCCGCAGGACCTCGACGCCGAGCAGTCGGTCCTCGGCGGCATGCTGCTCTCCAAGGACGCCATCGCGGACGTCGTGGAGATCATCAAGGGCAACGACTTCTACAAGCCCGCCCACGAGACCGTCTACGCCGCGATTCTCGACCTCTACGCGAAGGGCGAGCCGGCCGACCCCATCACGGTCGGCGCCGAGCTCACCAAGCGCGGCGAGATCACCCGAGTCGGCGGCGCCTCCTATCTGCACACCCTGGTCCAGTCCGTCCCGACCGCGGCCAACGCCTCGTACTACGCCGAGATCGTCCACGAGCGCGCCGTCCTGCGCCGCCTCGTGGAGGCCGGCACCAAGATCACGCAGATGGGATACGCGGCCGACGGAGACGTCGACGAGATCGTGAACTCGGCGCAGGCCGAGATCTACGCGGTCACCGAGCAGCGCACCACCGAGGACTATCTGCCGCTCGGCGACATCATGGAGGGGGCGCTCGACGAGATCGAGGCGATCGGCTCCCGCAGCGGCGAGATGACCGGCGTGCCCACCGGCTTCAGCGACCTCGACTCGCTCACCAACGGCCTGCACCCCGGCCAGATGATCATCATCGCCGCCCGTCCCGCCATGGGTAAGTCGACGCTCGCCCTGGACTTCGCCCGGGCCGCGTCCATCAAGCACAACCTGCCCAGTGTCATCTTCTCGCTCGAAATGGGACGCAACGAGATCGCGATGCGTCTGCTCTCGGCCGAGGCCCGGGTCGCGCTGCACCACATGCGCTCCGGCACGATGACCGACGAGGACTGGACCCGCCTCGCGCGCCGGATGCCGGACGTCTCGCAGGCCCCGCTCTACATCGACGACTCCCCGAACCTGTCGATGATGGAGATCAGGGCGAAGTGCCGCCGGCTGAAGCAGCGGAACGGCCTCAAGCTCGTCATCATCGACTATCTGCAGCTCATGCAGTCGGGTGGCTCGAAGCGGCAGGAGAGCCGTCAGCAAGAGGTCTCCGACATGTCGCGAAACCTGAAGCTCCTCGCCAAGGAGCTCGAGCTGCCCGTGATCGCGCTCTCCCAGCTGAACCGTGGTCCCGAACAGCGCACCGACAAGAAGCCGATGGTCTCCGACCTGCGTGAGTCCGGCTCGATCGAGCAGGACGCCGACATGGTGATCCTGCTCCACCGCGAGGACGCGTACGAGAAGGAGTCCCCCCGCGCGGGCGAGGCCGACATCATCGTGGGCAAGCACCGTAACGGCCCGACGGCCACCATCACCGTGGCCTTCCAGGGCCACTACTCCCGCTTCGTGGACATGGCCCAGACCTGACGCCTCGCCGCGCGAAACCGGGGAGCGTCGTGCGGGGTGATCGCGTTGGATGGGCCCATGACGACATCTTTCGAAGCTTTGTTGCCCGGTACCGAGCGGGCTCTGTCGCATCGGGTCGCGGTCGCCCAGTCCGAGGGACGGGCGCCGTCCTTCGTGGGGGCGGTGGTGCGGGACGGAGCGCTGGTCTGGAGCGGTTCACGCAGCTGCGTGGACGGGCACGCGCCGGACGACGACACGCAGTTCAGGATCGGCTCCCTCACCAAGGTGTTCACCGCTGTGCTGGTGATGCGGCTGAGGGATGAGGGGCTCCTCGGTCTTGACGATCCGCTGGAGCGACACCTCAAGGGCACCGGCGCCGGTGAGGTGACGATCGCTCAACTCCTGGGGCACAGCGGTGGGCTCGCCGCCGAGACGCCCGGTCCGTGGTGGGAGCGTTCGCCCGCCGCGCTGCGGCCGGAGCTCTCGGACGTCCTGGGGGAGCGGCCGTTCCTCCAGTCCCCTGGGCGGCGCCACCACTACTCCAACCCCGGCTACACGCTGCTCGGCTCGCTGGTCGAGGCGGTGCGGGGGGTGTCCTGGGAGGAGGCGCTGCGGCGCGAGATCCTGGAGCCGCTGGGGATGGGTCGTACGACCGTCGAGCCGGTCGCCCCGCACGCGGGCGGCTGGGCGGTGCACCCCTGGGCCGATGTGATGCTGCCGGAGCCGACCGAGTCCCTGGGGCTGATGGCGCCGGCGGGGGTGCTCTGGTCGACGGCGGCGGACCTCGCCCGGTTCGCCGCGTTCCTGGCGGCGGGTGACGAGCGGGTGCTCGCGTCGACCTCTGTGGAGGAGATGAGGGCGCCGGCTGCTCCGGCCGGTGAGGGGGACTGGGAGGGGAGCTACGGACTGGGACTCCAGCTGCTGCGCAAGGACGGCCGGACCCTGATCGGGCACACCGGTTCCCTCCCCGGCTTCGTCGCCGCCCTGTGGGTGAGCGTGGAGGACGGGCTCGCGGCGATCGCCCTCGCCAATGTCACCTCAGGGCCGCCGGCGGCCCTTGTGGCCGCCGATCTCGTGCGGATCGTGGCGGAGGCGGAGCCGCGGTTCCCGGAGCCGTGGCGCCCGCTTCCGGAGGCCGAGGTCGACGAGGAACTCCTCGCCCTGACGGGGCCCTGGTACTGGGGGACGTACGCCTACGGGCTCCGGCTCGGCCCCGAGCGGGGAGTGGTGCTCGAACCCCTGCGGGGAGCCGGGCGGCGGGCCCGCTTCCGGGCGCTCCCCGACGGCGGGTGGGTCGGGCTGAACGGTTATTACGCGGGGGAGACGCTTCGGGCGGTCAGGCGTGCCGACGGCAGCGTCAGTCACCTCGATCTGGGCTCCTTCGTCTTCACCCGGGAGCCGTACGCGCCGGAGGACGTCGTGCCCGGTGGGGTGGACGAGGCAGGGTGGCGCGGCCTCTGAGCCGTCTGCGGTGTTTCACGTGAAACGGCGCGCCGGGACCTGTGTCCTGGCGCGCAGCCGTCCCGCTCCGCCTCAGAGGCTCTTCTTGAAGCCCACGTGGGAGGCCTCGAAGCCGAGGCGCTCGTAGAAACGGTGGGCGTCGGTGCGCGTGACGTCGGAGGTCAGCTGGACGAGCCGGCAGCCCTGGCGTCCGGACTCCTCGACGGCCCACTCGATGAGCTGTGTGCCCAGGCCGCCGCCCCGCTCATCGGCGTGGACGCGGACGCCCTCGATGATCGAGCGAGTGGCCCCCCGGCGGGAGAGCCCGGGGATGACCGTCAGCTGGAGGGTGCCGACGACCTTGCCCGCGCGGACGGCCACGACGAGGTGCTGGTGAGGGTCGCCCGCCAGGCGCTCGTAGGCGGTGAGGTACGGGCCGAGGTCGTCCGGGGACTCGCGCTGGGCGCCCAGGGGGTCGTCCGCGAGCATCGCGACGATGGCTTCGAGGTCCGCCGCTGTGGCGGCGCGTATCTCAAGATCGCTCATGGCCCGCAGCGTACGCGGACCGCTCGCGGATCCGCTCACGCCTCCCGGCCCCGCGTCACGCGGGAACGCCCACGCCCTCGACGACCTGGACCAGCGGGGCCAGCTCCGGGTTCTTCGCCGCCTCGTCCAGGGCCTCACGCAGCGCGCTGTCGTTGGTGGGACGGGCCTCTTCGAGGAGCTTCAGACCGTCCTCGGTGACATCGGTGTAGATGCCGCGCCGGTCGGTGGCGCAGAGGTACCGGGTGAGCAGCCCGCGGTCCTCGAGCCGGGTGACGAGCCGGGTGGTGGCGCTCTGGCTGAGCACGACCGCGTCGGCGACCTGCTTCATCTGGAGGTGACCGCCGGGGCCGCTGTGCTGGCGGCTGAGGACGTCGAGGAGCGAGTACTCCCGCACGCTCAGACCGTGACGGCTCTCCAGGGCGCGCTCGATGTGGGCCTCGATCCTGCCGTGCAGCAGGGAGAGCGCGCACCAGCGCTGGGAGAGTGCGGTGAGTGCGGGGTCCGTCGCGGTCATGGTCGGTCTCTCCTCGGTCTCTCCTGCACCGGAGTGGCTCTCGCCCCAGGGTAGACGATGCGACGCAATAATGCGCGTGTGCAAGTAATTCCGCTGGGTGGGGCTATCCGGCGGCCACGGTCAGGGGAGCGAAGCGGCGGCGCCAGTCACCCGGGAGGTCGGGGAGGGAGCGGACCATCACCGCGTTGGAGGTGATCGGGTGGACGCCGTTCTCCTTGAACCAGCTCAGCAGGGCCGTGTGGCGAACGTCGATGTCCGTGCGCAGCGGCCGGTCGGTGGCGGCCGCCAGGGAGGCGATCAGCGCCTGGGCCGTGGCGGTGTCCCGGGCGATGAGCGGCCCGACGACATGGGTGTCCATGTTGGGCCAGGCCGCGGCGAAGCCCGTGATCTCTCCGTCCTCCTCCGCGACCCGCAGGAGGTCGGCGAACGCGGGGAGTCGCGTGATGATGTGGGTGCGGTCGAGGCCGAAGACCTCGTGGTCCAGGCGCAGGATCGCCTGGAGGTCCTCCGCCGTCGCCGGGCGCACCGGCACGGCCGGGGCCGGCGTGGTGAAGGTGAACTGTCCGAGCACCATCTCCGCCCGGCTCGTCTGGGTGAAGCCCAGCTGCTCGTACAGGGGCTGCCCGTTCGCCGTGGCGTGCAGGGTCAGCGGCGTCTCCCCGGCGTCCGCGACGACGTGTTCCATGAGCCGGCGCCCTACTCCTCGGCGGGCGTACCGCTCGGCGACGAGCACCATGCCGATCGCGGCGAGCTCCGGGCCGTACGGCGTGACCACCGAACAGGCGATCAGCCCGGCGCCGGAAGGGTCGTCGATGCCGTAGCCCGTACCGGCGGTGAGCAGCAGTCCCCACTTGTGTTCCTCGCGATGCCAGCCCCGGTTCTCGGCGAGGTCGGCACAGGCGGGGAGGTCGTCCGCGGTGAGGTGCCGGATGGGGAGCTGCGCGAGGGCGGAGGAGGAGATCGGCATGCTGTCAGGCTGTCCGAACCGGTGATCTTCCGTCCACCCCTTTACCGGATCCGGGTCGATGTGCGAGGGGGCGTTGCTTCCGCCCCGCGGCATGAGGACGATGTTTCACGTGAAACCCCGTAGACAGCGACTGCACCTCTTCGACCTCGACGGCACCTTGATCCGGGGGTCGGCCGCCGCGGTGGAGATCTCCCACCAGCTGGGGCTCGGCGAGGAGATCGCCGCGCTGGAGGAGGGCTTCCTGCGGGGGCTCACACCGGACGAGTTCGCCGTCAGGGCCCGCGACCTCTGGGCCGCCCTCACCGAGGAGCAGGTGGCGGCCGCCTTCGAAGGGGCTCCCTGGCTGGCGGGCATCCGTGAGGTCTGGGCCGACCTCCGCGCCCGGGGCGACCGCTGCGCGGTCATCTCCCTCTCCCCCGACTTCTTCGTCGAGCGGCTGCTCGACTGGGGTGCCGACGCCGCGCACGGTTCGCGCTGGCCCGCCGTCCCCTTCACCGAGCCGATCCACCGGCCCGACATCCTCGACGCACAGGCGAAGGTGCGCATCGCGGGGCGACTCTGCGCGGAGTTCGGGGTGGATCCGGCCGACTGCGTCGCCTACGGGGACTCCATGTCCGACGCGGCTCTGTTCGCGATCGTGCCGGAGACCGTGGCCGTGAACGCGGATCACCATCTCGCCGGGCTCGCGCGCCACAGCTATACGGGCGGCGATCTGCGCGAGGCCTACGCACTGGTCGAGAACAGCGCAGCCTAGCCAGAAACCCTGTCCTTTGGACCCAGAACACCGCTTTCCCTCCGCAACGCCGGAGCAAGGGGCATGCTGCGATCGAGGAAGCCGTCCAGCGTGAGGCGATGCAGATGATGGATGCTCCGACCACCACGAAGGCAGCGGAGGACGCGGACGAGCCCCGAATATCCACTGAGCCCTCCACCGACGCGGTGCTCGTGCGCCGCACCCTGGCGGAGATCGCCCCGGTGGCCGACCGGGTGACCTCGTACTTCTACTCCCTGCTCTTCATCCGCAACCCCGAGCTGCGCGAGATGTTCCCCGCGGCCATGGACACCCAGCGGGACCGGCTCCTGAAGGCCCTCCTCACCGCGGCGGAGCATCTGGACGACACCCCGACCCTCACCGCGTACCTGCAGAACCTCGGCCGAGGGCACCGCAAGTACGGCACCCGGTCCGCCCACTACCCGGCCGTGGGCGAGGCGCTCATCGGGGCGCTCGTGCAGTACGCGACGACGAGCTGGGACGAGGAGACCGAGGCGGCCTGGGTCCGTACGTACACGACGATCTCCCAGATCATGATCGACGCGGCGGCGGCGGACGAGGAGTCGGCGCCCGCCTGGTGGCATGCCGAGGTGGTCTCCCACGAGCTGCGCACGTCCGACATCGCCGTCGTCACGCTCCGGCCCGACCAGCCGTATCCCTTCCTCGCGGGGCAGTACACGACGCTGGAGACCCCGTGGTGGCCACGGATCTGGCGCCACTACTCCTTCGCGTCGGCGCCCCGCCCCGACGGGCTGCTCTCCCTCCACGTCAAGGCGGTCCCGGCCGGCTGGGTGTCCAACGCGCTGGTCCACAGGGCACGCCCCGGGGACGTGCTGCGGCTGGGCCCGCCGGCCGGCTCCATGACGGTCGACCACGCCACCGACACCGGCCTGCTCTGTGTGGGCGGCGGCACCGGGATCGCGCCGATCAAGGCCCTCGTGGAGGACGTGGCGGAACATGGCGACCGGCGGCCGGTCGACGTCTTCTACGGGGCGCGCAGCAATCACGACCTCTACGACATCGACACGATGATGCGGCTCCAGCGGACCTTTCCCTGGCTCTCCGTCCACCCGGTCACGGAGGAACAGGGGCGACTTCCGGAGGCCGTCTGCCGCTACGGCCCCTGGAGCGAGCGCGACGCCTATCTCTCGGGTCCGCTCGGCATGGTCCGTCGCGGGGTGGACGCGCTCCGGGGAGCGGGGATCCCCGTGGAGCGCATCCGTCATGACTTCCTCGCGGAGCTAGCTCCCGCGGAGGCTTCCGATCACCCGAGGTCGGGGGCGTGCATCGCGCGGACTCCCTCGATGTTGCCGTCGAGGTAGTGGCGCAGGGAGAGCGGTACCAGGTGCACGGCGGCGATGCCGACCCGGCTGAAGGGCACCCGGACGATCTCGTACTCGCCGAGCGGTTCCTCGATCTCGGGGCCGTGGCGCAGCGAGGGGTCCATGGAGTCGAGCCGGCACACGAAGAAGTGCTGGACCTTCACCCCGGAGACCCCGCCGTCCACGATGTGCTCGACGGTGTCGACGAAGCAGGGCACCACGTCGGTGATCTTGGCGCCGAGCTCCTCGTGGACCTCGCGGTGCAGGGCTTCGACGACGGTGGTGTCGGAGGGTTCCACGCCGCCGCCGGGCGTGACCCAGTAGGGATCCATCCCCGGCTTGGTGCGCTTGATGAGGATGAGGTCGTCCCCGTCGAGCAGGATGGCGCGTGCGGTGCGTTTGATCACGGGCCGTTCGTTCATGGGAAGAAAATGGCCCGTCCACGGTGTCCTGAAACTCACCAGGCCCCTGCGGCCCGCAGCAGTTCCTCGTGCGCCCGGGCGATCGGCGACAGGGCGAGCGTCCCCGTACGCACGACCAGGAAGTAGGTCCGCAGCGGAGGGACCGGCGGGTCGAGCAGCGCCACGAGCCGGCCCTGCTCCAGCGCTTCCTCACAGAGATAGCGGGGCAGGACGGCGAGCCCGGCGCCGGAGGCGGCGGAGTCCCGTACCGCGCGCAGATCGGGGGCGATCACAGTGGCGGCGACCGTCGGCTCGGAGTCGAAGACGCTCGCCCAGTAGCGGGCGACGAACGGAAGTGACTCGTGCACCTCGACCACGGGCAGCTGTTCGAGAACCTCCGCGCCCTTGCCGAGGAGCACCTCGGGGGAGAGCCGGTCCGCCCAGCGCGGCGCCGCGACCAGGACGTACTCCTCGTCGCAGAGGGGGGTGGAGACGAGCAGGCCGCCCCGGGGCCGGGCGGTGGCGACGGCCAGATCGTGATGGCCCGCGGCGAGGCCGTCGAGGATCTCCTCCGTGTTCCCGAGGAACGACGCCCGTACGGCGAGTCCCTGGCCGACGAGGGGGGTGAGGGCGGGCAGCACACGGAAGGCGGTGAACTCAGGGGGCCCCGCGACATGGAGGGTACGGACGCCGGACTCCTCGTCGAGTCCGGTCCCGGCGATCTCGACGAGGGCGTCCAGATGCGGGGCGGCCCGGTGCGCCAGTTCGTCGCCGATGGTCGTCGGGGTGACTCCGCGGGCCCGCCGGAGGAAGAGCGGCCGCCCGAGCTGTCGTTCGAGGGTACGGATCTGGCTGGTGACGGCCGGCTGGGAGAGGCCGAGCAGCGCGGCCGCGCGGGTGAAGGAGCCGGCCCGGTGGACCGTGACGAACGTGCGCAACAGGGCGAGGTCCATCTCCGTCCCCTCCCGGCCGTGCGGCCGTTCGACTCAGGCGGTCGGCTGACTACGCCTCAGGAACGTCCAACTATAAATAAGTCGATAGGTCTCTGTCGCTACCGTGATTGGACACTGACGCTCAGTCAACTAGCCTTGCTCAGGCGGTCTCCGCGCGTGGACCGAGGCGTTCCGAGCCACGAGGGGGGAGGCTCGGAGCGCCCGCTCCGCGTACCCGCGGCCGGTCTCAGCCGACGGCTCCGGCCTCGTCGAGGGCGCGCAGCACATCGGCGATCAGGTCCTCCGGATCCTCGGCGCCGACCGAGAACCGGATGAAGCCCTCCGCGACCGCGTCCCCGCCCCAGCGCCCGCGCCGCTCCGCCGTGGAGCGCACGCCGCCGAAGCTGGTGGCGTCGTCCACGAGCCGGAGCTCTTCGAGGAAGCGGTCGGCCCGCTTCTGGTCCGCGAGCTCGAAGGAGACCACGGACCCGAAGCGGCGCATCTGCTGGGCGGCGACCGCGTGCGAGGGATCCCCGGGCAGTCCCGGGTAGCGCAGCCCGGTCACGTCCGCGCGCTCGGCGAGCGTCCGGGCGAGCGCGAGGGCGGTGGCGCACTGGCGGTCGATCCGCAGGTGGAGCGTGGCGAGCGAACGGTGGGCGAGCCAGGCCTCCATGGGACCGGGGATGGCTCCGACGACCTTGCGCCAGCGCCGCACCTCCGCCGCCCGCTCGGGATCGCGACAGCTGACATGACCGAGCAGGATGTCGCCGTGCCCGGTCATGCCCTTGGTGTCGCTGGCGACCGAGAAGTCCGCGCCCAGTTCGAGGGGACGCTGGCCGAGCGGGGTGGCGAGGGTGTTGTCGACGGCCACGAGTGCCCCCGCGGCATGCGCCTCGCGCACCAGGCGGCGGATGTCGCAGACGTCGAGACCGGGGTTGGACGGGGTCTCGATCCAGAGGAGCCGGGCCCCGTCGAGCACGGCGAGCTGGCCGTCGCCGCCGGTCGGCGCGGTGCGGACCTCGATGCCGTACGCCCGCAGCTGCTCGTGCAGCAGGGGCAGGGCCTGGTAGCCGTCGGTGGGCAGCACCACCGCGTCGCCCGCCTTCAGCTGTGAGAGCAGGACGGCGGAGATCGCGGCCATGCCGGAGGCGAAGACCAGCGTCTCGACCCCCTCCTCCCCCGGGGCCTCCAGCTCGCCGATGGCCCGCTCCAGATGGGTCCAGGTGGGGTTCTCGTCGCGGCCGTAGGTGTACGGGCCGGTCGGCTCGCCGGGGAGATGGAAGTGCGCGGCGAAGACCGGCCCCGGCAGCGTCGGCTCGTACTTCACGGGTTCGGGAAGCCCCGCCCGCACGGCGCGCGTGCCGTCGCCGTATTCCTGGTCGGTCACGGTGTCCGCTCCTCGTGTTCAAGGCGTACAGCCGCGAGGGCTCTCTCGCTCGCGGCTTCCTGCGTCGTCATGGCCGTCGCTCAGTCGCTGTCGGGGAGGATGACGTTCAGCGCCCAGGAGACGACGGAGATGATCAGACCGCCCAGAACGGCGGTCCAGAAGCCCTCGACGTGGAAGCTGAGGTCGAACTGCTCGGCGAGCCAGGACGTGAGGAGCAGCATCAGGGCGTTGACCACGAGGGTGATCAGGCCGAGCGTGAGGATGAAGAGGGGGAGCGTCAGCAGGCTGACGACCGGCTTGACCAGGAAGTTCACCAGGCCGAAGACCAGGGCGACGAGAATGAGGGTCAGGGCCTTCTTGCCGGTGCTCTCACCGGTCAGGGTGATGTCCTGGAGCAGCCAGATGGCGACTCCCAGGGCGCCCGCGTTGGCGAGTGTCTTGACTACGAAATTCATCATGTGTCTGATCGTGGCAGACACGATCGGGCCGAGGGCAGGGGCGACGGGCGATGAAGGCATTCCGACTGGACGAACTGGAGGCGGAGCGTGCCGCGAACAAGGGCGCGTACCTCCAGTTCCTGCGGGAGCGGAACATGTCGGTGGGCCTGTACGCGCTGGACGCCGGGGAACTCGACCCCCAGCAGCCCCATCGTCAGGACGAGGTCTACTTCGTCGTGAGCGGCCGGGCGGCGATCACGGTCGGGACCGAGACGACCCAGGTGGCGCGCGGCAGCGTGGTCTACGTTCCGGCCGGGGTGGAGCACAAGTTCCACCACATCAGCGAGGACCTGCGGGTGATGGTGGTCTTCTCCCCGCCGGAGAGCTGAGGTCCGGAGAGCTGCGGTCCGAGCGCTGAGGTCCGGCAGGCCCGGGGCGACCGAGGGTCGGGAGCCCTGAGCCCCTAGGGGGCGGATCAGGGGAGAGCGGGGGCCGCAGCGTCCCCGTGGGCCCCTCCCGGCCCCTAGCCTTGAGGGTGTTCGGCGCGGAGTGTGCGGAACGGGACTTCGGGAGCGAGGTAGGACCATGGCCGTGCAGCAGATTCTCGCGGGGATGCCCTGGTGGGTGAAGTGGATCGCCATACCGGCGCTCGCCCTGCTCGTCTTCGGCGGGCTGATCACCAGCGTCCTCGCCTTCGTGGTCGGACTGCTCTTCAAGGTGCTGCTCTTCGTGGCGCTCGTCGCCGGACTGATCTACGTCGTACGGAAGTTCAGCTCCTCCGGCCGCTCGCGTGAGGACTGGTAGCACGAGCTACTCATCGGTATGAGGGCGACGGAGGGTATTAGCCCGGCCGGGGGAACGCGCTGGTCGAACCGGGGCATCGGCCCGGGGGCTGCCACTAGAGTGGAATCTCTCCGCCGCGATGGGGACTACAGGCGTAGACCTCCGTGCTGACCAGCGGTTTCCCAGGCCCGGCGGGCGCGCGGGGGCGGCCCCCGCGGGCGGGTGCAGTGCATCCGTCGTCACGCCTGGGGGTGACCTTTGGCCACGGCTTCGCAGACGGCTGCGCCTACCCTGATCGGCTCGGTGCAGCGAGCGCTGAGACTTCTGGAGGCCGTTTCCTCCCACGAGGGCGGCGCGCCGGCCAAGCAACTCGCCCGTGAGACGGGCCTCCCGCTGCCCACCACGTACCACCTGCTCCGGACCCTGACGCACGAGGGCTATCTACGCCGTGAGAAGGGCGTGTTCGTGCTGGGTGACGCCGCCGTCCGACTGGCCGGCGGCGGAGCCGTGCAGAATCGTCGCATCAAGATCGAGGACTCCCTTGCCCGTTGGCGGGACGAGATCGGTGTGCCGGTGTACTTCGCCCTCTATCGGGAGGGGGAGATCGAACTCGTCGCCGTCGCCGACACCCCCGCCGCTCCCGCCGTGGAGGAATGGGCCGACTTTCGTCAGACCGCTCACGCCCATGCGATCGGTCAGTGTCTGCTGAGTCAACTCGATCCGAAATCCCGTCAAGACCACCTCGACCGACATCCGGTGGAAGCCATCACTCCGTTCACGGTGCGTAACCACCGTGTCCTTTTGGAGCGTTTGGACGGTTTGGGGCGAATGGAGCCCCTGGTGGAGCGTCAGGAATATGCGCTCGGCACGATCTGTGCCGCGATCCCCATCACTGCGGGCTCCGCAGCTGCCGCAATGGCCATTTCTCTCCCCCTTCACCAGGAAGAACGGTTGCTCCCAGCAGTCGAGCGACTACGCACGGAGATCGGAAGGCTCTTCAGCTCCCTCGCGTTCTCTATCAGTATCTGAAAAATCACTCCTTGTGATCTGCTAGCGCTTACAGCACGATTGCGTCAAGAGGGCCACGGGGGATCATTCCTGGCCGTTTCGGTCACAGCTTTCAGCAGCGGTGTTCACACAACTGCTTCATCTACTGCGGGGTACACGATGCGAGAGTCCGTTCAGGCCGAAGTCCTGATGAGCTTCCTCGTCTCCGAGGAGCTCTCCTTCAGGATCCCGGTCGAACTGCGATATGAGACCCGGGATCCCTACGCGGTGCGGATGACCTTCCACCTTCCCGGAGACGCCCCCGTGACCTGGGCGTTCGGCAGAGAACTGCTGCTCGACGGGATCAACCGGCCGAGCGGGGACGGCGATGTGCACATCGCCCCGACGGAGCCCGAGGGGCTCTCGGACGTCTCCATCCGACTCCAGGTCGGCGGCGACCGCGCCCTGTTCCGGGCGAGCGCCCCGCCGCTGGTCGCCTTCCTCGACCGCACGGACAAGCTGGTCCCGCTCGGTCAGGAACGGACACTCGGCGACTTCGAGGACAACCTGGAGGCCGCGCTCGGCCGGATCCTGGCCGAGGAGAGCGCGGGACCGGCCGCCTGAACCGGCACCCGTCCCCGCGTAGGCCTCACCCGGCACGGCTGATACGCCTCACTTGGCCCGGCGGCGTCGTCCGCCCCGTACCGCCGCCGCGGGCCGCGGCGCACCCGAGGCCGGCCGGTCCGCCGACACCACCAGGGCCGCGAGCGCCGTGGTGAGCGGCACGGAGGCGACCAGGCCGATCGATCCCACCAGGGTCCGCACGATCTCCTCGGCGACCAGCTCGCTGTTGGCGACCGTCCCCATGCTGCTCTGCGCGATCGAGAAGAGCAGCAGCAGCGGGAGGGCCGCGCCCGCGTAGGCGAGCACCAGCGTGTTCACGACCGAGGCGATGTGGTCGCGGCCGATCCGGATGGCGGCCCGGTACAGCGCGCGCGGACCCATGTTCGGATCGGCCTGGCGCAGCTCCCAGACCGCCGAGGTCTGCGTGACCGTCACGTCGTCGAGGACACCGAGCGAACCGATGATGATCCCGGCCAGGAGCAGGCCGGACATGTCGATGTTCGGATACAGGCCGTGGATCAGGCCGGTGTTGTCGTCGGTGTTGCCGCTCAGCGAGGCCCAGCCGATGAACAGCGAGCCGAGCAGTCCGATCAGCAGCAGGGAGATCAGCGTCCCGAGCACGGCGACCGAGGTGCGGGCCGAGACGCCGTGGCACATGTAGAGCGCGATCAGCATGATCGCGCTCGACCCGACCACCGCCACGACCAGCGGGTTCGACCCCTGCAGGATCGCCGGCAGGATGAAGAACGTCAGGACGAGGAAGCTCGCGACAAGGGCGATGAGCGCCATCACCCCCCGCATCCGCCCGACGAGCACGACCGCGAGGGCGAAGATCCCGGCGAGCACCGCGAGCGGGACCTTCCGGTTCACATCGGTCACCGAGTACTGCAGGTCGCGCGGGGCGTCCGGGGCGTACGCCACCACCACGCCCTGCCCCTGGTGCAGTTGGCGGGGCGCGTCCGGCTGCACGATCTCCGTGAACGTGCGCCCCTTCTCCGGGCCGCTGGTCACCTCGATGGTCGCCTTCTCGCACTGCCCCTGCTGGGCCTCCACGGCCTCGCGCCCCTCCGGGGTGGAGGTGTCGCCGGTCGGCGGGACCTGGGCGGCGTTCACGTCGCTGCAGTTCACCTGCTCGACGGCGACGACCCTCCCCTGCTCGGTCTGCCGGTCGAAGCCGACCCCGGTGCGCTCGTGCGCCGGCGTTCCGCCTGGCCACAGCCACACGAGCCCCACCACGACGGCGGTGGCGAAGGGGATCAGAACGGCGGCGATGACCTTGCGCAAGTGCCGGGACACCGGGGCGGCGGGGCCGTGGCTGTGGCTGTGGCCGTGCCCCTGGCCGTGCCCGTGGGAGGGGCCGGGACCGTGGTCGTGGCCGTGCGGCTCGGGAGTCTGCTCGGGGGAAGTCACCGACCGATCATCGCAAGAACGGCGGGGGCCCACTGTTCAGCACGCCAGGATTGACGCTAGCGTGGTGGCACCTTTGCACACGCGGGAGCTCGGAGCACCGGGCTGAGAGGGCGCTGATCACCGTACGCGCGTACGGGAAGAGGCTGCGCCGACCGCCGAACCTGTTACCGGGTAATGCCGGCGTAGGGAGATCGGTCTCATGACCATTCAGGACGCACGCACGCCTGCCTCCGACCAGGACGGCACCTCTGTCGACGGCGAGCGCACGCCGGGCTGGCACAAGGGGTACGTCCAGGGCTCGCGCCCCGACCTCCGGGTGCCGGTCCGTCAGGTACACCTCACCAACGGCAAGGACGTCACGCTGTACGACACGTCCGGCCCGTACACCGACCCCACCGTCGACACCGACGTACGACGGGGCCTCCCGCCGCTGCGCGAGAACTGGATCATCGGGCGTGGCGACACCGAGGAGTACGCGGGCCGCCCGGTCCGCCCCGAGGACGACGGCATCAAGCACACCTCGCCGCGCGGGGGCGGGCTCAAGAACCTGGACGCCGTCTTCCCCGGCCGTCCGAGGCTGCCGCGCCGGGGCCGCGACGGCCAGGCCGTGACGCAGCTCGCGTACGCCCGACGGGGCGAGGTCACCCCGGAGATGGAGTACGTGGCGATCCGGGAGAACGTCTCCCCTGAGGTCGTCCGGGAGGAGATCGCCGCAGGTCGCGCGGTGCTCCCGGCGAACGTCAACCACCCGGAGATCGAGCCGATGATCATCGGCAAGCGGTTCCTGGTGAAGGTCAACGCCAACATCGGCAACTCCGCCGTCACCTCCTCCATCGAGGAGGAGGTGGAGAAGATGACCTGGGCGACCAAGTGGGGCGCCGACACGGTCATGGACCTGTCCACCGGCCGCAACATCCACACCACCCGTGAATGGGTGCTGCGCAACTCCCCCGTGCCGATCGGCACCGTGCCGCTCTACCAGGCCCTGGAGAAGGTCGACGGCCGGGCCGAGGACCTGACCTGGGAGATCTACAAGGACACGGTCATCGAGCAGGCCGAGCAGGGCGTGGACTACATGACCGTGCACGCCGGCGTGCTCCTGCCGTACGTGCCGCTCACCGCGCGCCGCAAGACCGGCATCGTCTCGCGCGGCGGCTCGATCATGGCCGCCTGGTGTCTCGCGCACCACAAGGAGAACTTCCTCTACACGAACTTCGAGGAGCTCTGCGAGATCCTGGCGGCGTACGACGTCACGTACTCGCTCGGCGACGGACTGCGCCCCGGATCGATCGCCGACGCCAACGACGAGGCGCAGTTCGCGGAGCTGCGGACGCTCGGCGAGCTGAACACGATCGCCAAGCGGCACAACGTGCAGACGATGATCGAGGGCCCCGGGCACGTCCCGATGCACAAGATCAAGGAGAACATCGACCTCCAGCAGGAGATCTGCGAGGAGGCGCCGTTCTACACGCTCGGCCCGCTGACGACGGACGTGGCGCCCGCCTACGACCACATCACCTCCGGCATCGGTGCGGCGATGATCGCCTGGTGGGGCACGGCGATGCTCTGCTACGTGACGCCCAAGGAGCACCTGGGCCTGCCGAACAGGGACGACGTGAAGACGGGTGTCATCACGTACAAGATCGCGGCCCACGCGGCGGACCTCGCGAAGGGGCACCCGGGCGCGCAGGAGTGGGACGACGCGCTCTCGGACGCGCGGTTCGAGTTCCGCTGGGAGGACCAGTTCAACCTGGCGCTCGACCCGGTCACCGCGCGGGAGTTCCACGACGAGACGCTGCCGGCGGAGCCCGCGAAGACCGCGCACTTCTGCTCGATGTGCGGTCCGAAGTTCTGCTCGATGAAGATCTCGCAGGACATCCGCCGTGAGCACGGCGGTACGCAGCAGGAGATCGAGGCCGGCATGGCGGAGAAGTCCAAGGAGTTCGCCGCGAGCGGTAACCGCGTGTACCTGCCGCTGGCGGACTGACCGCCCGCGGCACACGCACCGGCCCGCGACCCCGGGGGAGTCGCGGGCCGGTGGCGCGTCAGGGGTGCGGCGGTCCCTGCGGGCCGACGGGTGGACCGAGGGGTGGCTCGGTGGGTGCTGGGCCGGGTGGCCCGCCGGGTGGTGGGGCGGTGGCGGCGAGGACGTCGCGGAGGAACGGGAGGATGCCGCGTTCGAGAAGGGCGCGGCGCCAGGCCTCCCGGGCGCGGGACAGTTCGTCGTCCGGTGCGGCGCCCGTGCTCACCGGGCTGTTGCGCAGCGCCGTCATCAGGAGCCCGGCGCCCGCGCAGAGCAGTCCGGCGGCGGCCAGGACGCCGAAGACCAGGCCCGCCGTCAGCAGCGTCGCCCCGAACACCAGGGTGGGGGCGAGGGCCTTGAGGACCGCGCCGACCAGCAGGAAGATGACGGCGGCCGACCCGGCGAGGACGGGCACCAGGACGGTGAAGATCGCGACGACCCCCGCGCCGGGGCCGGGACGGTCGGCGGGGACGGGTGCGCGGGCCCCGAGGGCGGCGCGGTGTTCCTCGCGGACCTTCACGAAGTGGTCGTACTCGCTCGCCGCCGCGCTGGTGACCAGCGCCGTCGCGTTCAGCGTCAGGGCGCGCAGCTGGGCGAGCGTGAGCCGGGTCCCGGCTCCGGTGAGGTCCGGGCGTGCGTGGGCGGTGCTCAGTGCGTCGTCGAGGATCCGCTCGTACTCGGCGCGGTCCTCGGTCAGCAGGTGCGGAGCCACGTTCATGTGCATCCCCCGATGCTCCGTAGGCCCGGATCAGCCGTGGGACACGGTGGGTCGGGCGGAAACGGAGGAGAGCCTGCTACGGATGGACCCGATGGTATTGCGGGGGTGCCACGCGCTGACAGGGTGTTTCCGGAAATCGCCTTCCCCGGATGCGCAGGGTTATGCCTCAGCGGTCCAGGGGGAGTTGGACGACCAGCAGCTTTCCGGCCATGGTCACTCCGCCGTCCATGGCGATGGCCAGACCGTCCGCGTACACGTGCGGACCGTCGACGACCGGGCCGGCGTCGCTCTCGCCGTCCTCCGCGCCGACCTGGCCGAGGAGGTACGGGATCGGGCTGTGGCCGTGGACGATCCGGCGGCCGCCGTAGGTGGAGAGCAGCTCCTGGACGGCCTGCGGGCCGCCTTCGTCGCGGAAGGCGAAGCGCTTGGTGAACTTGCGGAAGACGTCCCAGACCTCGTCGGCGTCGTTGCGGTTGATGATCTCGTGGACCGTGTCGTTGACGTCCTCGATGGTCTCGCCGTATTCGAGGTACGCGGTGGTGTCGGAGTGCAGGAGGAGGTGGTCGTCCTCGCGCACCACGGCGTCGAGCCGGGACATCCACTGGAGGTGGACGTCCTGGAGCCGGTCCATGTCGTGCTTCTGGCCGCCGTTGAGCAGCCAGGCGGCCTGGAAGGTGGCCGTGCCGGCCCCGGAGTTCACCGGCGTGTCGCCGAAGCGCTTGGCGCCGATGAGCAGCAGCTCGTGGTTGCCCATGAGGGCCTTGCAGTAGCCGCCGGCGGCGGCGGCCTCGGCGGAGAGCCGCATGACGAGGTCGATGACGCCGATGCCGTCGGGGCCGCGGTCGGTGAAGTCGCCGAGGAACCACAGACGGGCGTTGCCCGCGGCCCAGCCGCCGTTCTCGTCGATGAGGCCCTGGGCGCGCAGGGCGGCGACGAGTTCGTCGAGGTAGCCGTGGACGTCACCGACGACGAAGAGCGGGCCGGGTCCCTCGCCGTTCGCGAGGACGGGCTCGCCGGCGGGGGCGGACTCGGGGGCGACCGGGACCTGGACGGTGTCGCCGCGGTTGATGACCGGGAGGTCGCGCTCGGTCGGCGTGTAGCCCTCGGGCATCGCCTCGTCGGGGAAGGCGTTGCCGGGGTGGCCGGTGGCGACGGAGACGATGGAGGAACCGGCCGGGGCCTCGTACGCCGGGGCGGGACGGCGTCCCAGATGGAGGGTCGGCTCGGCGGGCATGGGCGCGGGAGGGGCCGTCGGCGGCGCGGGCGCTGTCGTCGGGGCGGCGGGCGGGCTCGCCGGGCGGACGGCCTCGGTCGACGCGGGCGCGGCGGGGGGCGGCGGCGGTGCGGGCGCGCTGCCGGTCGGCGCGGGTGCCTGCTGCGGCTCCGCGGATGTCGGATCGGTGGCGTGGCCCTGTACGGGCACCCGGGCGTACGGCGGTACGCGGAAGTCACGCAATGTCGCCGTGCGCACCACGGGCTCCTGCCCGGCCCCCTGAGTCATGGACCCCTCCACCACCGTCGCGATGCCCTGCACATCGCGGACCGGCCTGGTCGGGGTGGTCCGCGGTGTCGTGCGCCCATCATAGGAATGAGGGTCCTCCTGTGTGACGCACCAGGGGTGGTGAATCCGGGTCCACTCCGGGTTCACCGGTTGTTTCGCCCGAATTGAGTGGGTCGAGTCCAGGGTTGAGGCCGGTGGGGTGGCCGGTTTCGCCGCCCCTGCCCACGGGCAGGGGCGGGGACGGCGGATCCGAGGGCGGGAAATTCAGTCTTTCGCGGGTGAGCGCGGATGGCTGACCGTCGTGCGGGGTGAACGGCGCTGCGAGGAGGTCCGGACGATGAGTTCGGTCGGTATCACCTGCTCGACCGGGCCGTCGGCGTCGGTCCCCTCGATGGCGTCGATGAGGAGTTGGACGACGGCCGTGCCGATGCGGCGCGGCTTGAGCGAGAGGGTCGTGATGGGCGGTTCGGTGGTGGCGTAGACGGTCGACTCGCTGCAGCAGACCAGCAGCAGGTCGTCCGGGACGCGCAGTCCGTAGCGGCGCGCGGCCGCGAGGAGGTCGGTTCCGTTGGGGTCGAAGAGGCCGTAGACGGCGTCGGGCCGGTCCGGTCGGGCGAGCAGCCGGTCGGCCGCGACGGCGCCCGCGCACGGGTCGTGCGCCGGATAGGCCTCGTAGACGGGGTCCTGGCCCACCCGCTCGCACCAGTTGAGGTAGGCGGTGGTGGACAGGCGGGTGTAGGTGTCGGTGGTCGTTCCGGTGAGGAGGCCGATGCGGCGGGCGCCTGCGTCGGCGAGGTGGTCGAGGAGGTCGAGGACGGCGGCTTCGTGGTCGTTGTCGACCCAGGCGGTGACCGGAAGGGTGCCGGCGGGGCGTCCGTCGGAGACGACGGGCAGGCCCTGGCGGACCAGTTCGGTGACGACCGGGTCGTGGTCGGAGGGGTCGATGACGACGGTGCCGTCGAGGGCGACGTTCGACCAGACGTCATGGCGGGAGGTGGCGGGGAGGATGACCAGGGCGTAGCCCCGGGCGAGCGCGGCCGATGTGGCTGCCCTGGCCATCTCCGCGAAGTACGCGAATTCGGTGAAGGTGAAAGGTTCATCCCCGTACGTGGTCACGGTCAGGCCGATGAGTCCCGACTTCCCGGTGCGGAGCGTGCGGGCCGCCGCGGACGGGCGGTAGCCCAGCCGGTCGGCGACCTCGCGCACGTGCCGGCGGGTGGCGTCGGGGAGTCGGCCCTTGCCGTTGAGCGCGTCGGAGACTGTCGTGATGGAGACCCCGGCGGCGGCGGCCACGTCCCGGATGCCCGCCCGGCCCTGCCGGCTTCCCCGGGTCTGTGCCCGGCTCACCTGGTGCTTCCCTGCTGCTGTCATGGCGAGCCGATAGTAGGGCGACGAGGGGCGGTGGAGTCGGTCGCATATGCAGGCGTTGACAGGCACGTTTCTGCATGGTCGATATGGGTCAACTGGCTTGGAATGCAAGGTAGTTGAGGTCTTTTCCATGGGACCTGTGGTTGTCGAACGGCGTAGGCCTGGCGTGGTGGCGAGGTCTCGAAGAGGTCTCAACTCACCTCTACGGGGGATGCGCGCCACGGCGCTCGCCACCAGCGCGCGCCACCCCGGTGCGCGCTCCCCCCTCTCCGGGCCGCACCGGGAGCCGTGTCCCTCCTGTTGTCCGCAGCCCATTCGCAGCGGAGGCGAATCCTCTTAAGGTGAGAAGCATTGGCGGTACGGACGGTCGAGGAGGCCACACAGTGAGCGAGACCAGCGGGACGAGTACGGGCGGCCCGAAGCTGCGCGCCGAGCTGGACGGCGTCCCCACCTACAAGCCGGGCAGGCCGGCGGCCGCGGGCGGCCCCGTCGCCTTCAAGCTGTCCTCCAACGAGAACCCGTACCCGCCGCTGCCGGGGGTCATGGAGAGCACGCTGGCCGCGGCCTCGAACTTCAACCGCTACCCCGACATGGCCTGCACGGGGCTGACGGAGGAGCTGGCCGACCGTTTCGGCGTGCCGGTCTCGCACCTGGCCACGGGCACCGGCTCGGTCGGCGTCGCCCAGTCGCTGCTCCAGGCGACCTCGGGCCCCGGCGACGAGGTCATCTACGCCTGGCGCTCCTTCGAGGCGTACCCGATCATCACGCAGATCAGCGGGGCCACCTCGGTGCAGGTGCCGCTGACCGAGGGCGAGGTGCACGACCTGGACGCGATGGCCGGGGCGATCACCGACCGGACGCGGCTGATCTTCGTCTGCAACCCGAACAACCCCACGGGCACGGCGGTGCGCCGGGCCGAGCTGGAGCGCTTCCTCGACCGGGTGCCCTCCGACGTCCTCGTGGTGATCGACGAGGCGTACCGCGAGTTCGTGCGTGACACCGAGATCCCCGACGGCATCGAGCTGTACCGCGACCGCCCGAACGTGGCCGTGCTGAGGACGTTCTCCAAGGCGTACGGCCTGGCGGGGCTGCGGGTCGGTTTCGCGGTCGCCCATGAGCCGGTGGCGGCGGCGCTGCGCAAGACGGCGGTGCCGTTCGGGGTGAGCCAGCTGGCGCAGGACGCCGCGGTGGCCTCGCTGCGGGCCGAGGACGAGCTGCTCGGCCGGGTCGGCTCGCTGGTGGCCGAGCGCGAGCGGGTCCACGCGGGGCTCGTGGCCCAGGGCTGGACCGTGCCGGACACCCAGGCGAACTTCGTCTGGCTGCGGCTCGGCGAGCGGACGACGGACTTCGCGGCGGAGTGCGAGCGGCACGGCGTGATGGTCCGGCCGTTCGCGGGCGAGGGCGTGCGCGTCACGATCGGTGAGACCGAGGCGAACGACCTCTTCCTGAAGGCGGCGGAGGGCTTCCGTCAGGGCAGCTGACCTCCTCTCCGTCCGGCCCCCGTGAGCGCTGCGCTCGCGGGGGCTTTCGCGTGGGTACGTCCCGATCTTCACGGTGGCCGGATCCTGAGGGACCCCGGTTGACGATACGGATTTCGTATGAGCCATAATAGCTTGTGAATGTGAACGCGTTCACAAGCGTCTCCGGTTCCTCCCGTTATGGGTGGGATCAACGGGGCGAACTGCCGATGTGATCGCGGCGATGTAAGGAGAGAACGACGTGGACCTCGCTCTGGCGCCAGAGACGTTGGCGCGCTGGCAGTTCGGCATCACCACCGTCTACCACTTCCTCTTCGTCCCCCTGACGATCTCCCTCGCCGCGCTCACCGCCGGGCTGCAGACGGCCTGGGTGCGGACCGAGAACGAGAAGTACCTCAAGGCGACGAAGTTCTGGGGCAAGCTCTTCCTGATCAACATCGCCATGGGTGTCGTCACCGGCATCGTGCAGGAGTTCCAGTTCGGCATGAACTGGTCCGACTACTCCCGGTTCGTCGGGGACATCTTCGGCGCACCGCTCGCCTTCGAGGCGCTCATCGCCTTCTTCTTCGAGTCGACCTTCATCGGTCTGTGGATCTTCGGCTGGGACAAGCTGCCGAAGCGCATCCACCTCGCCTGCATATGGATGGTGTCCATCGGCACCATCCTCTCCGCGTACTTCATCCTCGCGGCCAACTCCTGGATGCAGCACCCGGTCGGCTACCGCATCAACGAGGAGCGCGGCCGGGCGGAGCTCACCGACTTCTGGCAGGTGCTCACCCAGAACACCGCCCTCACCCAGTTCTTCCACACCATGACGGCGGCCTTCCTGGTCGGCGGCGCGTTCATGGTCGGCATCTCCGCCTTCCACCTGGCGCGCAAGAAGCACATCACGGTGATGCGGACCTCGCTGCGGGTCGGCCTGATCACTCTGATCATCGCCGGACTCGGCACCGCCATCAGCGGCGACCTGCTCGGCAAGGTCATGTTCAAGCAGCAGCCCATGAAGATGGCCGCCGCCGAGGCGCTCTGGGACGGCGAGGCGCCCGCGCCCTTCTCGATCTTCGCCTACGGCGACGTCGACAAGGGCCACAACAAGGTCGCCATCGAGGTCCCCGGCCTGCTGTCCTTCCTGGCGAACGACGACTTCAGCTCGTACGTCCCGGGCATCAACGACATCAACAAGGCCGAGCAGGAGAAGTTCGGCCCCGGCGACTACCGGCCCAACATCCCCGTCGCCTACTGGGGCTTCCGCTGGATGATCGGCTTCGGGATGGCCTCCCTGACCATCGGGATGCTCGGTCTCTGGCTGACCAGGAAGAAGTTCCTGCTGGCGCCGGGCCTGAGGACCGGTGAGGACGAGGTGCCGAACCTGGTCCTGTTCAAGCGGAAGGCACTCAGCCCCCGCCTGACCACGTGGTACTGGATCATCGCCCTCTGGACCATGGCCTTCCCGCTCATCGCCAACTCCTGGGGCTGGATCTTCACCGAGATGGGCCGTCAGCCCTGGGTCGTCTACGGCGTGCTGCGCACCCGGGACGCGGTCTCGCCCGGCACGACGACGGGCGAGGTGCTCACCTCGATGATCGTCTTCACGGCTCTCTACGCCGTCCTCGCCGTCATCGAGGTCAAGCTCCTCGTGAAGTACATCAAGGCGGGACCGCCGGAGCTGACCGAGGACGACCTCAACCCGCCCACCAAGATCGGCGGGGACTCGCGAGACCCCGACCGCCCCATGGCCTTCTCGTACTGAGGCTGAGGAGATCGAGGCATGGAACTCCACGACGTCTGGTTCGTACTCATCGCCGTCCTCTGGATCGGCTACTTCTTCCTCGAAGGCTTCGACTTCGGGGTCGGCGTCCTGACCAAGCTGCTCGCCCGTGACCGGGCCGAGAAGCGGGTCCTCATCAACACCATCGGCCCCGTCTGGGACGGCAACGAGGTGTGGCTGCTCACCGCCGGCGGCGCGACCTTCGCCGCGTTCCCCGAGTGGTATGCCACGCTCTTCTCCGGCTTCTACCTGCCGCTGCTGATCATCCTGGTCTGTCTGATCATCCGGGGCGTCGCCTTCGAGTACCGCGTGAAGCGGCCCGAGGAGAACTGGCAGCGCAACTGGGAACGGGCCATCTTCTGGACGTCGCTGATCCCCGCGTTCCTCTGGGGCGTGGCCTTCGGCAACATCGTCAGGGGCGTGAAGATCGACGCGGACATGGAGTACGTCGGCGGCTTCTTCGAGCTGCTCAACCCGTACGCACTTCTCGGCGGCCTGGTCACACTGACCCTCTTCACCTTCCACGGCGCGGTCTTCGTCTCGCTCAAGACGGTCGGTGACATCCGGGTCCGGGCACGGGCGCTCGCGCTCAAGCTGGGCCTGGTCACGGCGGTGCTCGCGCTGGGCTTCCTGATCTGGACCCAGATCCACACCGGGGACAGCTGGAGCCTCGCGGCGATGCTGGTCGCCGTCGTGGCCCTGGTCGGCGCGATCGGCGCGATCAAGGCGGGCCGCGAGGGCTGGTCGTTCGCGCTCTCGGGCGTGACCATCGCCGCCGCCGTGGCGATGCTCTTCCTCGCGCTCTTCCCGGACGTCATGCCGTCCTCGCTCGACCCCGCGTGGAGCCTTACCGTGACGAACGCGTCGTCGAGCCCGTACACGCTCAAGATCATGACCTGGTGCGCGGCGATCGCGACCCCGCTGGTGCTGCTCTACCAGAGCTGGACCTACTGGGTGTTCCGCAAGCGGATCGGTACGCAGCACATCGCCGACGCCCACTAGTCAGGCCCACGAGCCGGCCCTTCCCAGGGGAGCATGTTTCACGTGAAACCGATCGATCCGCGCCTGCTCCGGTACGCCAGGGCCACCCGAGTCTTCCTGATCGCGGTGGTGGTCCTCGGCCTGGTCGGGGCGGTGCTGGTCATCGCCCAGGCCATGCTCATCGCCGAGATCGTGGTGGGGGCCTTCCAGAAGGGGCAGTCGGTCTCCGAGCTGACCGGCGCCCTGCTGCTGCTCGTGGGGGTCGCGGCGGCACGGGCCCTGGTCTCCTGGCTGACCGAACTCGCCGCCCACCGGGCGAGCGCGGCGGTTAAGTCCGAACTCCGTGGCCGGCTCCTCGTCCGGGCGGCCGCGCTCGGGCCGGGCTGGCTGAGCGGGCAGAAGGCCGGTTCGCTGATCGCCCTCGCGACGCGGGGCGTGGACGCCCTCGACGACTACTTCGCCCGCTATCTGCCGCAGCTGGGCCTCGCGGTGGTCGTGCCGGTGGCGGTCCTGGCCCGGATCGTCACCGAGGACTGGGTCTCGGCGGCGATCATCGTCGTCACCCTGCCGCTCATCCCGGTCTTCATGATCCTCATCGGCTGGTACACCCAGGCCCGGATGGACCGGCAGTGGAAGCTGCTCTCCCGGCTCTCCGGTCATTTCCTGGACGTGGTGGCCGGGCTTCCGACCCTCAAGATCTTCGGCCGGGCCAAGGCGCAGGCCGAGTCGATCCGCGCGATCACCTCGGAGTACCGGCAGGCGACGATGCGGACGCTGCGGATCGCGTTCCTCTCCTCCTTCGCCCTGGAACTCCTCGCGACCCTGTCGGTCGCGCTCGTCGCCGTGACCATCGGCATGCGGCTCGTCCACGGCGAACTCGATCTGTACGTCGGGCTCGTCATCCTGATCCTGGCACCCGAGGCGTATCTGCCGCTGCGGCAGGTGGGGGCGCAGTTCCACGCGGCGGCGGAGGGGCTCGCCGCGGCGGAGGAGATCTTCGAGGTGCTGGAGCAGCCGGTACGGGGGGCCGGTGGGGGTGGCGCGTCCGGCGCCGGTGGCGTCGCCGGTGCGGGGGGTGGCGTGCCGGGCTCCGTCCGGTTGGAGCTGGACCGGGTGACGGTGCGTCACGCCGGGCGGGCCGAGCCCTCGCTCGACGCGGCGACGCTGACGGTCGAGCCCGGCGAGACGGTGGCCCTGGTCGGCCCGAGCGGGGTCGGGAAGTCGACGCTGCTCGATGTCGTGCTGGGGTTCGCCGTGCCCGAGGAGGGCGGCTCCGTGCGGGTCGGCGGCGAGGACCTCGCGGCGCTCGACCTGGAGGAGTGGCGGTCGCGGATCGCCTGGGTGCCGCAGCGGCCGTACCTCTTCGCGGGGACGGTCGCCGAGAACGTCCGTCTGGCGCGCCCGGACGCCTCCGACGAGGCGGTACGGGAGGCGCTGCGGGACGCCGGTGCGGACGGGTTCGTCGCGGGGCTCCCGCGGGGGCTCGACACGGTGCTCGGGGAGGACGGAGCAGGGCTCTCGGCGGGGCAGCGGCAGCGGCTCGCGCTGGCACGGGCGTTCCTGGCGGACCGGCCGCTGCTGCTGCTCGACGAGCCGACGGCGGCGCTGGACGGGGCGACGGAGGCGGGTGTGGTGGACGCGGTTCGGCGCCTCGCGGCGGGGCGGACCGTGCTGTTGGTCGTGCACCGGCCTGCGCTGTTGGCTGTCGCGGACCGGGTGGTGGCGCTGTCGCCGGCCGCCGGCGGGGCGCAGGGCGTGGGCGAGGTCCTGCCGGGTGACGGTGCCGGTGTGGTGGACCCGGCTGGGGTGGGCCGGGGTGCGGTGGGCGTCGGGTTCGACGCCGGTGCGGGGTTGTGCCCACCCGTTCCGCCCTTTGCGGAACAGATGCCCACAACCGAGGTGGATGGGGGTGCGGGGGCCGGGGGGTCCGGCGCGACCGGGGCAGTGGAGCTGGGGGCGGGGGGGCCCGCACGCGGGGCCGGCGCCGGGGTGGAGGTGCCCGCACGCGGGGTGCCTGTGGCTGAGGGGCTTCGGCGGGTTCGGGGGATGGTGGGGGAGTTCAGGGGGCGGATGGGGCTCGCCCTGTTGTTGGGGAGTCTGGCGCTCGGGTCGGCCGTGGGGCTCATGGCCGTCTCCGGGTGGCTCATCTCGCGGGCCTCCGAACAGCCGCCCGTGCTCCATCTCATGGTGGCCGTCACCGCCACGCGCGCCTTCGGGATCGGGCGGGCCGTCTTCCGGTACGCCGAGCGGCTCGTCTCGCACGACGCCGTGCTCCGGATGCTCGCCGAACTCCGGGTCTCCGTCTACCGGCGCCTGGAGCGGATCGCCCCGGCCGGGCTGCGCCGCACCCGCCGCGGGGACCTGCTCGCCCGGCTCGTCCAGGACGTCGACGCGCTCCAGGACTACTGGCTCCGCTGGCTGCTCCCCGCGGGCGCCGCGCTCGTCGTGGGGGTCGCGTCCGCCGGGTTCACCGCCTGGCTGCTGCCCGAGGCCGGTGCCGTCCTCGCCGTGGGCCTCCTGGTCGCGGGCGTCCTCGTCCCGATGGCCGGCGGGGCCCTCGCCCGCCGGGCCGAACGGCGGCTCGCCCCCGCGCGCGGCGCCCTCGCGACCGCCGTGGCCGACCTGCTCCGCGGCTGCGCCGAACTGACGGTGGCCGGAGCCCTGCGGAGCCGTATCGAGCGGGCGCGGGCCGCCGACCGCACCCTCACCGACATCGCCTCCCGGCAGGCCGCCGCCACGGCGCTCGGGGCCGGGCTCTCCGCCCTGGTCTGCGGGCTCACCGTCGTGGCCGCCGCGCTCGTCGGCGTCCAGGCCGTACGCGACGGGCGCCTCGACGGAGTGGCCCTCGCCGTGGTCGTGCTGACCCCGCTCGCCGCCTTCGAGGCCGTCACCGGGCTGCCGCTCGCCGTGCAGTACCGCCAGCGCGTCCGGCACAGTGCCGAGCGGGTCTTCGAGGTGCTCGACGCTCCCGTACCCGTACACGAGCCGGTTCAGCCCCGTACTCCCCCGGCGGGCCCGTTCCCGCTGGAGCTGGGCGGTCTTTCCGCCCGGTACCCGGGCCAGGAGCGGGCGGCGCTCGCGGACTTCCGGCTCACCCTGGAGGCCGGACGCCGGGTCGCCGTCGTCGGCACCTCCGGCTCCGGCAAGACCACGCTCGCCCAGGTGCTGCTGCGGTTCCTGGACGTGGAGGACGGCACGTACCTGCTCGGCGGGGTGCCTGCCGGCGAACTCGACGGGGACGCGGTCCGGCGGCTCGTCGGCCTCTGCGCCCAGGACGCCCACCTCTTCGACAGCTCCGTCCGGGAGAACCTGCGGCTCGCCCGCACCGGGGCGGGCGACGACGAGCTGCGCGAGGCGCTGCGCAGGGCGCGGCTGCTCGACTGGGTGGACGAGCTGCCGGACGGTCTCGACACCCTCGTCGGCGAGCACGGCTCCCAGCTCTCCGGCGGCCAGCGGCAGCGCCTGGCACTCGCCCGGGCCCTGCTCGCCGACTTCCCCGTCCTCGTCCTCGACGAGCCGGCCGAGCACCTGGACCTGGCCACCGCCGACGCGCTCACCGACGATCTGCTGCGGGCCACCGAGGGACGGACCACCGTCCTCATCACCCATCGGCTGCACGGGCTCGACGCGGTCGACGAGGTCCTGGTCCTGGAGGAGGGCCGGACCGTGCAGCGCGGACCGTACGCGGAGCTCGCCGAAGCGGACGGGCCGCTGCGCCGGATGCTGGCGCGGGAGCGGGCGACCGACCTGCTCGCCGTCGGAGGGGGACGCCGGCCGGCACCTCCGGGCGGCCGACTTTTCTCGGCAAATAGGACTTACTAGGCTCAAGCCCATGACCGCCGCAGCGTCCGACGCCTCGGACCCCCTGGAAGCCGCCACGCAGGCCACCCGCAGCCTCCAGGGGCTGTCCACCGAGCTCACCGCCCGCGTACCGCAGCTCCTGGAGGCCATGCGTTCGGTCGGCACCGGGCTCGAACTCCACTCCACGCTGGACCGCATCTGCGAGACCGCCGCCGAACTCGCCGACGCGCGCTACGCCGCGATCGGCGTCGTCGACGAGGAGGGCAAGGGCCTGTCCGAGTTCGTCACCTTCGGCGTCGGCGAGGACGTGGCCCGCCGGATCGGGCGCCGTCCCGACGGCCACGCGGGGCTGCTCGGCGCGCTGATCCGGGACCCCCGGACGATCCGTCTCACCGATCTGTCCACCGATCCGCGCTCGGCGGGGTTCCCGGCCGGGCATCCCCCGATGGCCAGCTTCCTCGGCGTCCCCATCCGGGTCCAGGGCGAGATCTTCGGCAATCTGTACCTCGCGGAGAAGCGCGGCGGCGGCGCGTTCAACGACTACGACGAGCACATGGTCCGGGTCCTCGCCACCGAGGCCGGCATCGCCATCGGCAACGCCCGCCTGTACGAGGCGGCCCGGCAGCGGGAGCGGTGGATCGACGGCTCGGTCGCGGTCACCACCGCGCTGCTCTCCGGCGGGGACGCGGACGACGCCCTCACGGTCGTCGCCGAGCAGGCCCGCCGCCTCGCCGCCGCGGACGCGGGGATCGTGCTGCTGCCCGCCGAGGACGGCGGTCTCGAGATCGTCGCCGTCTCCTCGCCCCGGTCCACGAAGTCGCTCGGCGTGGTGATCCCGCCCGAGAGCGCCGTGGTGCGGCGGCTCCTGGCGGGCGAGGCGGTCTTCGTGGCGGACGCGTCGGCGGACCCGCGCATGATCAGCCGGCTGACCTCCTCGTACGGGCCGAGCATGATGCTGCCGCTGCAGAGCGGCGGCCGGGTGCTCGGCGCGCTCGTCACGCCCCGGCTGCGGGGGGCCCGACCGTTCACGGAGACGGAGCGGACGCTCGCCACCCAGTTCGCCTCGCAGGCGGCGCTCGCCCTGATGATGGCCGAGGCGCAGCGGGACCGGGAACGCCTCGCTGTGTACGAGGACCGCGACCGGATCGCCCGTGACCTGCACGATCTGGTGATCCAGCGGCTCTTCGCCACCGGCATGATGCTGGAGAGCGCCCAGCGCGGGTCGGTCGTGCCGGCCGTGCGGGACGGTGTCGGCAAGGCGGTGGACGAGCTCGACGTGACCATCCAGGAGATCCGTACGGCGATCTTCGCGCTCCAGCAGGGACCCACCGAGGCCCCGTCGGGGCTGCGGACCCGTGTCCTGCGGGAGATCAACATGGCCGCGGTGCCGCTCGGCTTCAAGCCCGCGCACCGCTTCCTCGGCGCGATCGACTCGACGGTCGGCGAGCTCACCGGCAAGAACCTCATCGCCGCCCTGCGAGAGGCGCTCTCCAACGCGTTCCGGCACGCGGAGGCGAGCCGGATCGAGGTGGTCGTCGACGCCGGCGTCACCCTGCCCGACGGCTCCGCCGGAGTACGGCTCTCGGTCGCGGACGACGGCATCGGCCTCCCGGCGGGCGGCCGCCGCAGCGGTCTGCGCAACCTGGCGCGGCGGGCCGAGTCGCTGGGCGGCGCGAGCTGGTGCGGACCGGGTGTCGGGGAGGACGGCGGCGGTACGACGGTGGTCTGGGAGGCCCCCCTCTAGGGCCTGCCAGGCGCTCTCGGCCTAGGACGTGGCCTGTTCCACCTCGGTGATCAGGCGCTCGATGACGACGGCGACGCCGTCCTCGTTGTTGCCGGCGGTACGGCCGGAGGCGGCGCTGATCACGTCCGGGTGGGCGTTGCCCATCGCGTACGAGCGGCCGGCCCAGCTCAGCATCTCGATGTCGTTCGGCATGTCGCCGAAGGCGACCACCTCGTCGGCCGTGATGCCGCGTTCCGCGCAGCACAGGGCCAGGGTGGAGGCCTTGGAGACGCCGAGCGCGCTGATCTCGATGAGGGCGGTGGGGCTCGACCGGGTGAACGAGGCCCGCTCCCCCGCGGCCGCGCGGGCCGTCGCGAGGAACACGTCGGGGTCGAGCTCCGGGTGCTGGGCGAGCAGCTTGAGCACCGGGGCCGCGGCGCCGGGCGTCTCCTCGTAGAGGAGCTTCTCCGCGGTGGCCACGGTCGCCCCCGGGTCGAGGAAGAACGGCGGGTACAGCGGCTCGTAGTGGATGCCGGTGGTGAGCTCGACCGCGAAGGAGGTCCCGGGCGCGGCGGCGCGCAGGGCCCGGACGACGTCGAGGGCGATCGGCCGCTCCAGCGGGTGCACGTCGAGGAAGGTGCCCCCCGCGTGGAGGTCGACGACGGCGGCGCCGTTGGCGCAGATCGCGAGGCCGTGGCCGTGGACGTGGTCGCGGACGACATCCATCCAGCGGGCCGGGCGGCCGGTGACGAAGAAGACCTCGATCCCGGCCCGCTCGGCCGCGGCGAGGGCGGCGACCGTGCGCTCGGATACGGACTTGTCGTCGCGCAGCAGCGTGCCGTCGAGGTCGGTGGCGATCAGCCGGGGCGCCGGGGCGGGAGTGCGCGGGGCACGAGGAGAGGTCACCGCACCATTCTTCCGTACCGGGCGCACGGGCGTGCGGGGAGCCGCACATATGAGTGGCCCGAGGTCGTCGACCCTGCGGCCGGGGAGCCGGGGCCCCGCGTCTACGGTTACGGCCCGACATGGCCGTAAACATCCGTTCGTTTTATGTGCTGCGGGGGAATGTCCCTGGGAGCTGATGGCGTCTCAGGGGGGCGGAACATGGGCTCGGGTCGGCGAAGCGACGCGTGTGACTCCTGCGTTGCGCCGTACGGGAGGTGGGTGCCGCGTCTCGGCATAACCCTCTGCCCGGGGTGCGAGGAGGCCGGGGCGGCGCATGGCACCCGGGACCCGGTCCTCGTGGGTGACGTCCTGGCCGGTCTGGTCGACGCCGCCGCGTTCGCGGTCGATCCCGGCGACGCCGTACCGGAAGCGCGCTCCGGGGCGTTCGTGTCCGTGGCCCGCTCCCTGGGGCACGTACCGGAGCCGCGTGCCGGGGGGCTCCTGCCGGACACGGCCGGTGCCGGACACGGGGCCTGCGAGCGGTGCGGGGCACGGGTCGAGTGGCGTCGTACGGCGTGGGGGCACCGGGTCATGATCGAGCCCGGCGCGCTGAGGGCCGGTGTCGTCCCCGCGGGCGCCCGCTGGCGCGTCGCCGGGGACGGGACCGTCGTCGATCCGGGTTCCGTCCCGCCGTCCGAGGCCTGCCGGGTCGGTCACGTCGAGGTCTGCGCGGCGCGGCCGGAGCCGGTCGGCTTCCCCGTCCTGTCGGCCCTGTGGCGGGGGCACGCGCGCCGGGTCGCCGTGGGCGCCGAGCCGCGCGGCTGAAAAGCGGAGACGGCACCGAGGACCGGTGTCCTCGATGCCGTGCTCGTTCTGGAAGGGTGCTCCGGGCACCCTCGTCCCGCGTCTCCGGGTGACGCCGTCTCGCCGAGCGTCGTGTCGTCGAGTGCTGTGTCGTCGAGTGCTGTGGCGTCGAGGTGGGTGTCAGCCCCAGATCATGTCGTCCGTGCCGGGAGCGCTGACGACGACGGACTCCGTGGAGTCGCCGGCCAGGGCGATCGCCGGGGTCAGGAGCGCGAGGGCCGTGAGGAGAACCGCGGCCCAGCGGTGGGCGGGACGAAAGCGCAGCAACGGATGAATCCCTTCCGAAGTCGGTGAGTCGTTCTTTCTGTGAGACAGAGCTTCGCCAGACAGAAAGACCTTCGGAAGAGGAATCCGGTGGACGGAACGGGCCCTGGACCGAAGCGGTCAGCGGGCCGCGTCTCAGGGTTCAGGGCTCAGCCACAGCCCGTCGAGCCCGTACGGGGCGAGCAAGGGCGCCTCGGAGCGCCCGACCCGCCATCCCGGCAGCGGACCGATCGCGTCCACCGCGCGTCCGCACAGTCTCGCCGCCGTCTCCTCCGCGTCCTTGAGGCGCTCGGTCAGCAGGTAGACGCCCACCGTCACCCCCTGCCCGGGACGGGGGTGGATGACCACATGTTCCACGCGGTCGTCGGGATGCGCCAGCGCGCGAAGGAGATCCGCGAGGTTCTGAGGGATACACAAGTCCACCTTCCTGTTGAGGAGTTCGGTGTGAACGAGATACACGCTCGCATTTTCCCAAAAGGGCGAACACGGGAGAAGAGCACCAGAAGTCCCATTCCGGCAATGGCCGGTACAGTCCACCTCCCCACCTGTAGAAATCCAGCCACACGTGTGATGATGGAGCGTCTTTACGACAGCTCCGGGGGGGGAGACGTTCCGTGCTGAAGTCGCTTGGCCTCGATGCCATTGCCGAGGCCGTCTACCGGGGCCTTCTCGCACAGCCGCGTGACGGTGTGGCGGACCTCGCCGAGCGCCTGGGGCTCACGACCGAGCAGGTGCGCGGCGCCCTCGACACCCTGAGCGAACTGGCGCTGCTGAGACCCTCGTACGACCGTGAGGGCGAACTGTGGCCCGTGTCGCCCGAGGTCGGCCTCCAGATGCTGATGGCACGCCAGCAAGCGGAACTCGCGGCGCATCAGAAACAGTTGGAGGACTCACGGGCCGCCGCGGCCCGGTTGATCGCGGAGTTCGCGGAGGCGCGGCCGGCCGACACCCGCTCGCACAGCGAGCGTCTGACCGGGATCGACCAGATCCGCGACCGGCTGGCGGCACTCACCCGGGAGACCCGGGAGGAGGTGATGACCTTCGCCCCCGACGGGCCCCAGCGGCCCGAGCACATCGAGGCCGCGAAGCCGCTCAACAAGGAGCTCCTGGAGCGCGGCGTCCGGATGCGGACGGTCTACCTCAACAGCGCGAGCAACAGCCCGCACACCCTCCAGTACGTGAGCTGGCTGTCCAAGCTGGGCGGGGAGGTGCGCACCGTGCCGACGCTGCCGACCCGGATGATCGTCGTCGACCGCAAGGCCGCCGTCATCCCCGTGAACAGCGACAACAGCTCCGAGGGCGCCCTCGTGCTGACCGGGCACGGCACGCTGACCGCGCTGTGCGCGCTGTTCGACAGCGTCTGGAGCGGGGCCCGGCCGCTGAACGAGGAGAGCAAGGCCGACGACCAGGGGCTGACCGACCAGCAGGCCATGGTGGTGGTCCTGCTGGCCGAAGGCCACACCGACGAGACCATCGCCAAGCGGCTCGGGGTGTCGCCGCGCACCGCGCGACGACTGGCCTCGGAGCTGATGACCCGGCTCGGGGCGCGGAGCCGGTTCGAGGCGGGCGTCCGCGCCGTGCAGAACGGCTGGCTCTCCGAGCAGCGCTGACCGCGCCCCACCAGGCCGTCCGGCACGGCCGGTTCTCCGAACAGTGCTGTCCCTCGTCCTTCAGGCCGTCCCGTAGCGGGGCGGTCTTCTCGGCGTACCCCGGCGTCGCCGCCGTGAGCCCTGCTCCCCGATGTCCCCTTCTGTCCAGGACCCCAATGGGCCACCGGACTGGTCTTCCGTCCCGTCCTCCGATCCAGAAGATTGGCCCCGGACAGCCGGTTCGGACCGGAACAGAGCGGACGGGGAGTCGACATGGTGCGTGCCGGGATCTTCGTCCGGAACCAGCTCGCCCTGCTGGGCACCCGCCATCTGCTCGACGCGGAGGACGACATCCAGGTCGCGTTCGCGACGGGCACGCCCTTCGCGGTGGCGGCCGGCACGGTCGACTGCCTCGTCCTCGACCTGGGCCTGCTCGACGAGCTGCCCGAGCCGCCGCGAGGCACGGCCGGGTTGCCCGCCGCCCGTACGGTCCTGCTGACCGCCGACGGCCGGGACGCGGTCCCGGACCGGGTGGGTGAGACGCACCCGTACGACGGCGCGCCCCTGCTGCTCGTGGACGCCGTCCGGCGGGTGGCCGGGCCCGGACCGGCTCCGGCCGGCGCCGGGACCGTCGCCCGGCAGGGGGTCGCCACCCTCTCCCCGCGGGAGCGGGAGGTGCTCCGGCATCTCGTCGAGGGCTGCACCCACGACCAGGCGGCCCGGCGGATCGGCATCAGCCAGCACACGGTCGACACGTACGTGAAGCGCATCCGCTCCAAGCTCGGCGCGCACAACAAGGCGCAGCTGGTCCGCGCCGCGCTGACCGCCCCGCGCGCTCCGTACGTACACACCTGAGACCCGTGAATCCCGTGAATCCCGTGAATCCCGAGTCGTCCGTGAATCCCGAGTCCCCGTTACTCACGGCGCATTCCGCGCCCATCGATTTCCCGAGCTCATCGCACGTACCGAGCATTCCGACAACGACAGCAGGTGAAGACATGACGTCCGAGGAAAACGGCACCCATCTCGTGGTCCGCAATCACGAACTGCGGTACTCGCTGTGGCCCGCCGACCGTGAGCTGCCGGCCGGCTGGGAGCCGGACGGGTTCCGCGGTGACCGGCAGCAGTGCCTCGACCACATCGAGCAGGTGTGGACGGACATGCGGCCGCTCAGCGCCCGGTCCCCGGAGCCCGCGGGGGCCCCGGGCTGAAGCCCGCGTCCGACGGGTGGCTCCGGGTGTGGGCGGTGAAGGTCAGCGGCCCGCCGCCGATCACGGCCACCGCGGCCGCCCGGCCCGCACCCGCGTCCAGGTCGGCCAGGACGAAGTCCTCGGCCGGCCGGGCGGCGGGACCCCCCAGGAACAGCACCCTCGGGTCCTCCTCAGGGGCCGAGACCCCGATCTCCGACAGCGGTACCCGCAGTCCCAGACCCGTCGCCTTGAGCACGGCCTCCTTCCGGGTCCACATCCGGTGGAAGCCGCTCGTGGTGGCGTGGGCGGGGGTGCGGGGCTCCGCCGGTCCGATGACGTGGGGGAGCAGTTCCGCGGGGGACACCGACGTGCTGATCTCCTCCACGTCGATGCCGACCGCACCGGCCCGGGTGACGGCGACCGCCACCCGGTCGCCCGAGTGCGAGACCGACACCTGGAGCCCGGTGCCCGGCAGTTCGGGCTTGCCGTGGTTCCGGTCGCAGTCGGGGCAGTGGGCGACCACGTCGACGCGTCGTGGCGGCAGGCCGAGATAGCCGGCCGCGACGGTGCGCAGCAGGGCCCGGCCCGCGATGAACCGCCCGCGGTCCTCCGCCCTGCGCAGCAGCGGGACCCGCTCCTGCTCGGCCGCGTCGAGCAGGGTCAGGCAGTCGTCGGTGACCGTGGCCGGATCGGTCCACCAGATGTGGCAGTCGGCCGGACCGAGCACCGGGACGGCCGGGGGCGCGTCAAGCAGCACGGGCTCTCCCCGAGGTCGAGGGCAGGGCCCGGGTGATGCGCTCCACCATGGAGCCGAACGAGGCGTCGACCGCCAGGTCGCTGCTGCTCAACTCGACCCCGAAGGCGTCGGCCGCCCTCGCGGTGACCTGCACCGCCAGGAGGGAGCGGCCGCCGACGGCGAAGAAGTCCGTGGCGTCCTCGACGCGGTCCATGGCGAGCGCCCCGCACCAGATGTCCGCGAGGCGGCCCCGTACGGCGTCGGGCCCGAGGTCGTCTCTCACCGCTGCGCCTTCCACATGGCCGCCTTCCACTGTGTCCTCCACTGCCGGGACGGAGGAATACCCCGCCTACCGGTCGGCCTCCCATGGTCACGGCAGGACGGCCTGAACACACGCCCCCGAAAGCCGTGACACCTGTTCGGGGGACAGCGCGGTGTCCATCCCGTGGACGGAATTGCACGGCCCCGGCATTGACCGGATCCGTCCAGGCCGACGTTATTGCCCGACCTCTCCGAGCCCCTCTAACGTCACGGTCGAGATCGAATGTCAGGGCCTCTCCTCACTAGGAATTCTCATGGCTATAACCCCCTTCAAGACCTGTCCCCTTTCCGATCACCACGGTCTGGTGATCGAGAGCGCTGACCTCCCCCTCGCCGAACTCCCGCACGCCGAGATAGCCGAACTCTTCAAGGAGCACGGCACGCTGATGTTCCGCGGATTCGGGGCCGGCGCCGACGATTTCCGCGCTCTCGTCCAGAAGTTCTCGTCGAAGCTCTTCTTCCACCAGAACCCCAACCGCGAGACGATTTCCGACGACGGCGCCGTGCTGCTCGTCGACGCGCACCGGAATCCCATTCCGGCGCACTCCGAGATGAGCTACTGCCCCCTGCACCCGGGCCTCCAGTGGTTCTACTGCGTGCGGCCGGCCGACGAGGACGGCGAGACGACGGTCTACGACGGCGTCGAGGCGTACAAGCGGCTCGCCCCGGAGACCCGCGACCTGTTCGACAAGCTCCGGCTGACCTGGCGCCTGCCGTTCCCGACCGCCCCCGAGCACCAGGAGCGCGTGTTCGGCACCGCCGACCGTGCCGAACTCGAAGCGCTCTTCGCCACGTTCGACGACTTCGAGTACGACTTCGACGACGCCGGGAACCTCAACTGGAAGTGGACCGTCTCCGCGGTCCCGCAGGCGCCCTACGTCGACGCGCCCACCCTCTGCAACAGCTACCTGGGCTCCGGCGCGCTCGTGTCCTTCGAGGACGGGTCGACCATCCCGCAGCACGTCCGCTGGGACGCGCTCGACGCCACCGAGCAGGTGCGGGTCGACCTCCAGTGGGAGGCCGGAGACATCGTCATGATCGACAACAAGCGCGTGATGCACGGCCGGCGCGGCTTCGAGGACCCCGACCGCAAGGTCGCGGCGATGCTCTCGACGCCCAACTTCTGACCCCGCCCCGCTGCCCGTCGACCGCCGCCACCGTCGACCTCCCCCCGTCGCCCGTCGACCGCCGCCCTCGCCGCCCGTCGACCTCCCCCCGTCGCCCGTCGACCGCCGCTCCCGGCCGCCCGTCGACCTCTCCCTCGTCGACCGCCGCTCCCGTCGCCCGTCGACCGCCGCCCTCACAGTTTGGATGCGACTCCATGACCCACGCCGTCGGCCTGCCCGCGCTCAGCGCTCCGACCGCTCCGCTGTCGTCCTTCTACGAGAACGCCCTGCACGCCATGGAGCTCGGCGACCCGGCCCTCTACGGGCTCATGGACGACGAGCTCCGCCGGCAGCACGAGACCCTCGCCCTGGTCGCCTCGTGCAGCCCGGTGACGCCCGCGGCGCTGCTCGCCGAGGGCAGCTTCTTCGCCAACGTCACGGCCGAGGGCTACCCGGGCCGCAGGTTCCACGCCGGCTGCGTGAACGTCGACAAGGTCGAGCGGCTCGCGGTCGAGCGCGCCAAGCAGGCCTTCGGCGCCCGTTACGCCAACGTCCAGCCCCACTCGGCGAGCACCGCCAACCAGGTCGTGATGAACGCGCTCCTGAAGCCCGGCGACCCGATCCTGGGCCTCGACCTGGACGCGGGCGGCCACCTCAGCCACGGCGCCTCGGTCAACATCTCGGGCCGCATCTTCGACGCGCACAGCTACGGCCTCGGCCCCGACGGCCTCATCGACTACGCGGAGGTCAGGGCCCAGGCGCTGCGGCACCGGCCGCGCCTCATCGTGGCGGGCACCACCGCCTACCCCCGTACGCTCGACTGGGCCGCGTTCCGCGCCATCGCCGACGAGGTGGGCGCGTACCTGCTCGCCGACATCACCCACATCGCCGGTCTCGTGGTGGCCGGGCTGCACCCGTCGCCGCTGGCCCACGCCCATGTGGTGACCACCTGCACGCACAAGCAGCTCTACGGCCCGCGCGGCGGCCTGATCCTGCTCGGCGACTCCGCCGAGACCGTGCTGCCCACCGGCCGTACGCTCCGGCAGACCCTGCAGAGCGGCCTCTTCCCGCTGATCCAGGGCGCGCCGGTGGTGAACAGCATCGCCGCCAAGGCCTACGCCCTGGGAGCGGCGACCACCCCGGAGTTCACCGCCAGGATCCACCGGGTGCGCGACCTCGCGGCCGCGCTCGCCGAGCAGCTCGTGGGCCGCGGTGTGCGGGTCATCTCCGGCGGCACCGACAACCACATCGTCGTGGCCGACGTCCTCACGTCGTACGGCGTCACGGGCGTCAACGCCGAGAAGGCCCTCGAACAGTGCGGCATCCTCGTCAACAAGAACCGGATCGTCGGCGACGCCCACTCCGCCATGGTGACGTCCGGCGTGCGGTTCGGCAGCAACAGCATGGCGGCGCGCGGCTTCGAGCTCGCCGACGTCGCGGAGGTCGCGGACCTCGTCCACGAGGTGCTGACCGCCACGGAGAACACCGCGAACACCACGTACGCGCTCGACCCCGCCCTGCAGGCACGTGTCCAGGAGCGGATCCGCTCCATCTGCCACCGCCGGCCCGTCGCCGGCTACTGACCGCGACGTCCTCGCGGGCCGGCGCCCCCATGACGCCGGCCCGCCCCGCGGTACGCCCCCACCCGTCCGGGCTCCAGAACTCCACGCCGATGCGAGAACGGTCTATGTACGCACACACCACTGTCGTTGATGTCATCCGCCGCAATGTCTCCGAGCGCGGCGCCGCCCTGAGCTACGAGTTCCTCGCCGACGCCGGCGGCGTCGACACCGAGCTCAGCATGCTCGAGATCGACAGGCGTGCGCGGGCCATAGCCGTCACGCTCCTGGAGCGTGCCAAACCGGGTGCGCGGGTCATGCTGCTGTATCCGCCGGGCGAGCACTTCGTCGTGGGATTCGTGGCCACGCTGTACGCCGGCATGGTCGCCGTCCCCGTGTACCCGCCGGACCCGATGCGGATCGCCCGTACGCTGCCCCGGCTGCGCGCGGTCGTCGCCGGTTCCCGGGCCGAGATCGTGCTCTCGGACAGCCTCGTGCAGGCCTTCACCCACGAGCTGTTCGAGCAGCAGGCGCCCGAGGTGGCGCGGCTGCCGTGGGTGATCACCGAGGACGCGATGCGGGAGGGCGCCGACGAGTGGCGCCGCCCCGACCTGCGGCCGGACTCGATCGCCCTGCTCCAGTACACGTCCGGCTCCACCGGCACCCCGCGCGGTGTCGTGGTGACGCACGGGAACCTGCTGTCCAACGGTTCCGCGATCGCCGCCGGCTTCGGCATCACCGAGGGCGACGTCGTCGCCTCGTGGCTGCCCTTCTACCACGACATGGGTCTGCTGGGCGGCGTGCTGCAGCCGATGCTCTCCGGCCTCTCCAACGTCCTGATGTCCCCGCTGGAGTTCATGCGCCGGCCCATGCGCTGGCTGGAGGCCATCTCCTCCCGTGGCGCGACCGTCAGCGGCGGCCCGAACTTCGCCTTCGACCTCTGCGTCAACAAGTCCACCCCCGCCGAGCGGGAGGCCCTCGACCTGTCGTCGTGGCGGGTCGCGTTCTGCGGCGCCGAGCCGGTGCGCCACCGCACCCTGGAGCGCTTCGCCGAGGCGTTCGCCCCCAGCGGCTTCGACAGGTCCGCGCTGCTGCCCTGCTACGGCCTCGCCGAGGCCACCCTGTTCGTGGCCGGCAGCGGCCGCGGCAACGGCGCCCACACCACCCGTCTCGACCGCGCGGCCCTGGAGCAGGGCCGCGCCGAACCGCGTGCCGACGGTGACCTCCTGGTCTCCTCCGGCGTCGTGGCGGAGAACCATGAACTCGCCGTCGTCGACCCGGAGACCGGCGCGCGCGTCGCTCCCGGCGCGGTGGGCGAGCTCTGGGTGCGGGGCACCTCCGTCGCCGCCGGCTACTGGGAGGACGAGGCCGCGACCGAAGCGGCCTTCGGCGCCCGGCTCGCCGACGACGAGCGGCCCTACCTGCGCACCGGCGACCTCGGTTTCGTCCTGGACGGCCAGATCCACGTCACCGGCCGCCTCAAGGAGATGATGGTCGTCCGCGGCCGCAACCTCTACGCGCACGACCTGGAGGAGACCGCCGTCGCGGCGTCCCCGTGGGCCCGGCCGGGCTGCGGCGCGGCGTTCTCGGTGGAGACCGAGGACGGCGAGGAGTGCGTCGTCCTCCACGAGGTCGCGGTCGACACCCCCGAGGACGAACTGCCCCGGATCGCCGACGCGATCGCCGCGGCCGTCCAGCACGAGCACGGCATCGCCCTGGCCGACGTGGTCCTGCTCGCCGCCCGCAGCCTCGCGAAGACCTCCAGCGGCAAGATCCAGCGTCTCGCCGGCCGGACGGCGTACACCGCCGGTCAGGTCGAGGGCGAGTTGTACCGCCGCTCCGCGTCCGCCCCGGCACGCGGCGAGAAGCGGCAGCTCGTCCTGCCGACGCGCGCCGAACTCCTCGCGCTCCCCCGTGCGGAGCGCGTCGACGTCATCGAGCGCGCCCTGAGCATGGTCGGCCGGGGTGAGGGCGACGCGCCCGCCACCATGGTCGCCGAGCTCGACCTCGACTCCCTCGCCGCGGTCGACCTCGCCTTCCGGATCGAGGAGCAGCTCGGGGTCGTCACCGACCCGGGCCTGCTGCTCCAGCCGACGACCCTGCGCGAGGTGGCCACGGCCGTCGAGGAGCGGGCGCACACCGCCCCCGAGGAGCAGGTGCGGCAGGAGCCCGACCGACGCGGCGGCGCCGTGCCGCTGTCGGCCGGGCAGCAGTCGCTGCTGTTCATGCGGGACCTCGAAGGCCCGGACTGCCTGCAGAACGTGTCGGTCGCCGTCCGGCTGCACGAGCCGGTCGACACCGAGGTGCTGGCCGCGGCCGTCCGCCACATCGGCGCCCGCCACCCCGTCCTGACCGCTCGCTTCGGCACCGACGGCAGCCGGCGGACGCAGCTGATCGACCCCGCCGTCCCGTTCGAGCTGGACGTCGTCGACCTGTCGGGCGAGGCGGAGCCGGTGCTCCGGGCCCGGGTCGACGCGTGCGCCCTCGCCCCCTTCGCCGTCGAGGACGGCGACGTCGCCCGCGCGAAGCTGTTCACCGGCTGCGGCGCGCCGGTCCTGGTCCTCGCGCAGCACCACGCCATCACGGACTTCTGGTCGGTGGTGGTCCTGCTCGACGAACTGACCTCCGTCTACGGCGACCTGCTGCACGAGCGCGCCCCCGAACTCCCGGCGGCCGTCGGCTACGAGGAGTTCGTACGCTGGCAGCAGGACTACGAGCGCTCCCCGCAGTGGCAGGCCGACGAGCGGTACTGGCTCGACCTGCTGTCCGGTGACGTCCAGGCGCCGACGCTTCCGGTGCGGGAGCGCCCGCGGCCGGAGAAGGGCATCGCGAGCCACCGGGTGACCGTGGACGCCGAACTGCTCGCCGAGCTGGAGCGGGTCGCGGGCGACAGCGGCACGACGGTGTTCTCCGTCCTGATGGCGGCGTTCGAGGTCCTCGTCGCCGCGCACAGCGGCGCCCGGGACTTCGTCGTCGGCGCCACCACGGCCGGCCGCCCGCAGGCGCGTTTCCGCAACACCCTCGGCTACTTCGTCAACACCATCCCGGTACGCGCAGAGCCCGGCGCCCACCGGAGCGTCACGGAGCTGATCCGCAGCACCGGAGAGCAGCTGCGGCAGTCCCTCGGCCACCAGCACTTCCCGGTCAGCCGGCTCGTCGAGCTGCTGCGCGCCCGGGGCAACACCTCGGCCGCCATCAACACGGCGGTCGTCTTCGAGCGGCCGCACAACGCGATCGCCGACGACGTCACCTCGGTCCTCTTCGGCGCGGGCCGCGACAGCGCGGTCCTCGGCGACCTCACCCTCGCCCCGTTCCCGGCCGGTGAACTGGCCACCCAGTTCGACATCACCCTGCACGCCGTGCCCGCCGACGGCGGCCTCCTCGCGCACATGCTGGTCCGCGCGGACCGCTTCGACGAGTCCCTCGCCACCTCGCTGGGCGAGCAGTTCCTGGAGCTGCTCGGGCAGATCGTCACCCACGGCGACTCCCCGGTCTCGGCGCTGCGCCTCGCCGGTGCGACCGAGTCCCTCACCCGCGCCGACGTCCCCGCCCGCACCCTGCCCGGCGTCACCTCCGTGCACGAGCTGTTCGAGGCGACGGCCGACCGCACCCCGGACGCCGTCGCCCTCACGGCCGGCTCCGTCGAGCTGACGTACGCCCAGGTGGAACGCGCGGCGAACCGCCTCGCGCACCGGCTGCGGCAGGACGGGCTCGGACCCGAGGACACCGTCGGTCTCTGCCTGGAGCGCTCCTCCGAGCTGATCGTCGCGATGCTCGCGGTGATGAAGTCCGGGGCCGCGTTCGTGCCCCTGGACCCGACGCTGCCGCAGAGCCGTCTCGCCGACATGGTCGGCGACGCGCGCTGCGCGCGGATCCTCTGCCACGGCGCGACCGCGGACCTCGCGGGCTCCCTGGGCACCGCGATCCGCGTCGACGAGGAGCCCGGCGCGGACCTCCCCGAGGACCGTCCCGCGCTCGCCGTCGGCGGCGACAACCTGGCGTACGTCATCTTCACCTCCGGCTCGACCGGACGCCCCAAGGGCGTGCAGATCGAGCACCGGTCGCTGGTGAGCTACCTGCTGTCCTTCCTCGACGCCTTCGACGTCGTGGAGGGCGACCGGGTGCTGCAGTTCGCGCCGCTCACCTTCGACCCCTGCCTGGAGGAGATCTTCTCCGCCTGGACCCGGGGCGCGAGCCTGGTGCTGCGCGACGAGTCGGTGCTCGGCTCCCCGGAGCGCTTCTGGGCCTGGTGCGAGGAGCAGCGGCTCACGCTGGTCGACATCCCCACGGCCTTCTTCCACGTGCTCGTCACCGCCCTGGAGGCCGGGGCGCGGGTGCCGTCGGCGCTGCGCTCGATCCTCATCGGCGGCGAGGCGGCGCACCCCGACAAGCTCGCCCAGTGGTTCGCTGCCGACCGCGGCCACGTCGAGCTGTACAACCGCTGGGGCACCACCGAGACCACGGTGTGCTCGACCGTCGCCCACCTCGGCCCGGAGTCGGGCCAGGTCTCCCGCGCCCGGGACGTGTCCATCGGCGCCGACATGACCGACGCGGTCATCCACGTCCTCGACGCCGAGCTGCGGCCCGTCGCGGACGGCGTCGTGGGGGAGGCGTACATCGGTGGCGTGGGCGTCGGACGCGGCTACGCGTCGGCGCCCCGCAAGACCGCCGAGCGGTTCGTCCCCGACCCGTTCGCGACCGAGCCGGGCCGGCGCCTGTACGCCACCGGCGACCTGGTGCGCCGGTCCGCCGACGGCGAGCTGCGCTACGTCGGCCGCGCCGACCAGCAGGTGAAGGTACGCGGCTACCGCATCGAACTCGGTGAGGTCGACGTGGCGCTGCGGCGCCACCCGGAGGTCGCCGAGGCGGCGGTGGTCGCCACCCGGGGCACGGGCGAGACGGAGCTGATCGCCGCCGTCACCGGCGAGGGCGTCGGCGTCGACGGTCTGCGCGACTGGCTGAACCGCGAGCTGCCCAGCTACATGGTCCCCAGCCGTCTGCTGGTCCTGGACGCGATCCCGCTCACCTCGAACGGCAAGGTGGACGCGCACGCGCTGCGCGAGCTCGCCCTCGACGCGTCCCGCTCGGCCGGGGCGGCGGACATGTCGCCCCTGGAGAGCAGGCTCGCGGCGATCTGGTGCGAGGTGCTCGAAGTCGCCGGGGTCGGTCCCGACGAGGACTTCTTCGCGCTCGGCGGGCACTCGCTGCGCGCCGCCGACCTCAACACCCGGGTCCGCAGGGAGTTCGGCGTCCGGCCGCCGCTGCGGATGTTCTTCGAGTCGGTGACCGTCCGCGCCCAGGCGGCGCGGATCGCGGAACTCGCGGAGACGGCCGCCGAGGAGACGAACGCCGGAGAGACGGCGGTCGAGGAGACGAACGCCGGAGAGACGGCCGTCGAGAAGACGTACGCCGGAGAGACGGGCGCCGGAGAGACGGGCGCCGCCCCGGAGTCCGCCGCGGCCGCCGTCGGCGGGCCGGCCCTGTCGCTGGGACAGCGCCGCCTCTGGTTCCTGGAGAAGTTCGCCCCCGGCTCCCGCGCCTACGTCGTGCCCGGCGTGCTGCGGCTGTACGGGGAGCTGGACCCGGCCGTCCTGCGCGGCGCGCTCGACGCGATCGTCGAGCGGCACCCCGCGCTGCGCACCGGCTTCACCGACGAGGGCGGCCGTCCCGTGCCCTTCGTGCACACCGGTCTCCCCTGCCCCTTCGAGGTCATCGACCGGACCGCCGTCCCGGCCGCGCAGCGCGAGGCGGAGCTCGCCGCCCTCGTCGGCGACCACGTCCGGCAGCTCTTCCGGCTGGACGAGCCGCCGCTGATGCGCGCCGCCCTGGTGGAGTTCGGGCCCGACGAGCACGCCCTGCTCCTGGCCTTCCACCACATCGTCTCCGACGGCCGTTCCATGGAGATCATCGCCGGGGAGCTGGCCGAGCTGTACGCCCACGGCACGGGCGCCGGTCACGGCGAACCGCCCGCCGTCGTGCACGAGTACGCCCGCTGGGCGGCCGACGAGACGGCCCGGCTGGAGTCGGCCGAGGGCCGGCGCGGCCTGGAGTTCTGGACCGGGCACCTCGGTGGAGCGCCGCTCGCCCTCGACCTTCCCTTCGACCGGCCCCGGCCGGCCGTGCAGACCTTCGACGGCTCGCGGGTGCCGCTGACGCTGAGCCAGGCCGACTCGGACCTGCTGCGCTCCCTCGCCCGGGAGCAGGGTGCGACCGTCTTCATGACGCTCGCCGCGTGCATGTCCTCCACCCTGTCCCGGCTGACCGGGCAGGAGCGGGTGGTGGTCGGCGTGCCCGACGCCAACCGCACGGGCGACGGCACCTACGACGACGTCGTCGGCTTCTTCGTGAACACCGTCCCGCTCTGCTTCGAGGTGCCGGCCGGCGCCACCGGCCGCGACCTCGTCGACCGTGCCAGGGCCACCACCCTGGAGACGATGCCGTACCAGTGGGTCCCGTTCTCCGCGATCGTGGAGGCGACCGGCCAGGACCGCGACCCGAGCCGCAGCCCGCTCTTCCAGGCCATCCTCGACGTCCGCAACGGCGCGCTGCCCACGCCGGCCCTGCCCGGTCTGCGGGTCGAGACGGCTCCGCTGTACACCGGCACCGCCAAGACCGACCTGACCTTCGAGATCACCGACGACGGCGGCCCGCTGACGGGCTGGCTGGAGTTCAACACCGACCTGTTCCGGCCCGGGACCGCGCAGCTCATCGCCCGCCTGTTCGGCGAGACGGCCCGCGCGATGGCGCAGCGGCCGGACGAGCGGGTCGCGACCCCCGCGGCGGTCGCGTCCCTGGACCGCTGGCCGGCCGAGCCGGGTGACGGGCAGCAGCCCGACACCTTCTGGGCGCAGTTCGAGCGGATCGCGGACAGCCGCGCCGACGCGGTCGCCCTCGAAGGCCCCGACAGCGCGCTGACCTACGGCGAGCTGCGGACCCGGGTGGACCGGGTCGCCGGGGTGATCGCGCGGCGGTTCGCCGTGCGCCCCGGGGACGTCGTCGCCGTGTCGGTCGAGCCGTCCGTCGAGGCCGTCGTCGCCGTCCTGGCGGCGCAGCGCTGCGGAGCGGCGTACCTGCCGATCGACCCCGCCTACCCGGCCGAGCGCAAGGAGTTCATGCTGGCCGACTCGGGGGCGCGCGGTCTGGTGACCCGCGACCTCGTCGAGGAGGCGCTGAGCGATGCCCTGACCGAGGGGTCCGCCGAGGAGGCCCTGACCGGGGCCCTGGCCGACGCGCCCGCCGAGGCCGTGGCCCTGCCGGAGGCCGACCCGGACGCGCCCGCCTACCTGCTGTACACCTCGGGCTCCACCGGCCGCCCCAAGGGCGTGCTCGTCTCCCATCGCGCGCTCGCCAACCTCACGGCGTACCAGGCGCGTGTCTTCGGGATCGACGCCGACGCCCGCATGCTGCAGTTCGCGAGCCTGAGCTTCGACGCCTCCGTCTGGGAGATCTTCTCCACGCTCGCCGCGGGCGGCACCCTGGTCGTCGCCGGCCGTGAGCACGCCCTGGTCGGCGAGGCGCTCGCCGACGTCCTCGCCGAGCGCGCCGTCAGCGTGTGCCTGCTGCCGCCGTCGGTCATCGCGTCCCTGCCCGTCCGTGAACTGCCGCGGCTCACGACCCTGGTGTCGGGCGGCGAGGCCTGCCGCGCCGAGCTGGTCGAGCGGTGGCAGCCGGGCCGGCGCTTCGTCAACGCGTACGGCCCCACCGAGTGCACCGTCGTCATCACCGCGGCCGCCTGCGAGCCGGGACGCCCCGCGTCGCTGGGCGCGGTGCTGCCGGGCGGGACGGCGTACGTCCTGGACGCGGAGCTGCGGCCGGTGGTCACCGGCGCGGTCGGCGAGCTGTACGTCGGCGGCGCGGGCCTGGCCCTCGGCTACCACGGCCGGCCCGGGCTGACCGCCGGGCACTTCCTGCCCGACCCGTTCTCCGCCGTCCCCGGCGCCCGGATGTACCGCACCGGTGACCTCGTACGGCTGCGGGCCGACGGGACCCTGGACTACTGCGGCCGGCACGACAGCCAGATCAAGCTGCGCGGCTACCGCATCGAGCCGGCCGAGGTCGAGTCGGTGCTGCTGGCCCTGACCGGTGTGACGCAGGCCGTCGTGCGGGGCGTCGACGGGGTGCTCGTCGCCCATGTCGAGGCCACCGACCCGGAGCTGACCCCGCGGGCGCTGGCGAAGCTGTGCGCGGCCGAGCTGCCGCCGCACCTGGTCCCGGCCGCGTTCGTGGTCCGCGGTGAACTGCCGCGGCTGCCCGGCGGCAAGATCGACCCGGCCCGCCTCGGGCGCCCCGGCCGCGCCGACTTCGCGCTCGCCGAGTTCGCCGCCCTGGAGACGGAGACCGAGCGGACCGTCGGCCGGGTCTGGGCCCAGGTCCTCGACGTCGACATGGTCGGCGCGGGCGACGACTTCTTCACCATCGGCGGCCACTCCCTCCTCGCGACCGTGATCACCTCGCAGGTGAGCGAGGAACTCGGCCGCGAGGTCCCGCTGCGGGCCCTGTTCGAGGCGCCCGTGCTCCGGGACTACGCCGCCCTGTGCGACGCGGCGGCCGTCCGGGACACCTCCGGCGGGATCGCCGCCCACGCCGCCGGCGGGAGCGACGCCCCGCTGTCGGTGATGCAGGAACGCCTCTGGCTCCTTGAGGAGATCGAGAACGGCTCCGGCGAGAACACCTCCACCGGGCGCTACCACCTGGCCGGCGCGATCCGGCTCACCGGCGAGCTCGACGAGGCCGCCCTCCAGCGGGCCGTCACCCGACTGGTGGACCGCCACACCACGCTCCGCACGGTCGTCGCCCACCGGGACGGCGAGCTGACGCAGGCCGTCCTGGACAGCGCCGACGTCGTCCTGACGCGCACCGAACTGGCCGGCGCGACCGCAGAGGAGCGCGCCTCCGAGGCCCGCGCCCTGGTGGCACGCGAGGCGGCGGAGCCGATGGACCTGGCCGGCGGCCCGCTGCTGCGGGTCCGGCTGCTCCAGCTCGGGCACGACGACGCGGTGCTCGTCCTGACCCTCCACCACATCGTGGGCGACGGCTGGTCGATGGAGATCCTCAAGCGGGACCTGACGCACTTCTACGCCGAGGAGACCGGCCACGAGCCGAGCTCCCCGCTGCCCCCGCTCGCGGTCACCTACGAGCAGTTCTCCCGCTGGCAGCGCCACCAGCTCGACTCGGGCGCCCTCGACGCGTCCGTCGCGTACTGGTGCGAGCAGCTCGACGCCCTGCCCTCGCTCAGCCTGCCGGTCACCCGCGGCGGCGCCGAGCCCGCGGCCGACCGGGGCCACCGGACCACGGCGACCGTCACGCCGGAGCTGCGCGAGGCGATGGAGCGGCTCGCCGTCCAGTCCGGGGCGACCCTGTTCATGGTGCTCGCGGCGACCCTCCAGATCACCCTGGGACGGCTGGCCGGGCAGCGCGACTTCGCGATCGGCGTGCCCATCGCGGGCCGCCGGCACCGCGAGGTCGAGGACCTCATCGGTTTCTTCATCAACTCGCTGGTGCTGCGCGCCGACCTCTCGGGCGACCCCACCTTCGACGAGCTGCTCCAGCGGGTCCGCAGCCGCACGCTCGACGCGTACGAGCACCAGGACGTGCCGTTCGAGACGCTCGTCGGCAAGCTCGCCCCCGAGCGCGACCTGAACACCACCCCGCTGTTCCAGGTCTATCTGAACCTGCTCAACATCCCGCCGCGCCAGGGCGACCTGCCGGGCCTCGCCGTCGACACCTTCGCCGTTCCCGACCTGGGCGCGAAGTTCGACCTGACCTTCTACGTCGACCCCGCGCAGCCGGGTCTCTCGCTCGACCTGATGTACGCCGCCGACCGCTTCGACCGGGCGACGGTGGACGAGCTGCTCGCCCAGTGGATCCGGGTCATCGAGCAGGCGGTCACCGACAGCGGCAGCCCCATCGACTCGCTGCGCCTCGACACGCCGCTGGCGCGCCGTGCGCTGCCCAACCCGGCCGCCCCGCTGGACACCACCTGGTACGGGTCGGTGGTCGAGCAGTTCGAGCGGCGGGCCGCCCGTGAACCGCACCGGATCGCCCTCACCGAGCCCGGCCAGGAGCTCACCTACGGCGAGCTGGCCTGGGCGACGGCGGCCATGTCGGGCCTGCTGAACCAGCAGGGCATCGCCAAGGGCGACGTGGTCGCCATCTACGGCGAGCGCAGTGCCTCGCTGGTCTGGGCGATCCTGTCCGTGCTGCGCGCCGGCGCCTCGTTCGCCATCCTCGATCCGAGCTACCCGGCGGACCGCATCGCCGACTGCCTCGCGGTGGCCCGCCCGAGCGCCTTCCTCCAGCTGGAGGGCGCCGGCGCCGTGCCGCTCGCCGTGGACACCGCGCTCCAGGGAGCGTCGCTGCGCTGCCGCTTCGAACTGCCGTCGACCCTGGCGGACGCCCGGCACCTGGTGCCGCGGGGGGCGGAGCCGGCCGAGGCCGTCCCGGTGGGCCCGGAGGACTGCGCGTACATCGCGTTCACCTCGGGCTCCACCGGCAAGCCGAAGGGCATCAGGGGCGCGCACGGGTCCCTCACCCACTTCGTGCCCTGGATGGTGGAGACCTTCGGGCTCCGGGAGACCGACCGCTACAGCCTGCTCTCCGGCATCAGCCACGACCCGCTGCACCGCGAGGTGTTCACGCCGCTGGTCACGGGCGCCACGATCTGCGTGCCCGACCGGCTCGACGTCGAGACCCCGGGCCGGCTCGCGCAGTGGTTCCGCACCGCGCAGGTGTCCGTCAGCCACATGACGCCTCCGATGGCGCGGCTCTTCGACCAGCTGTCGGTCGCTCCGGGCACCCTGCCGCTCCTGGAGCGGGTGTTCTTCCTCGGCGACACGCTGACCAGCCGTGACGTGCGGGCCATCACCCGCATGGCGGGCTCGGCGACCTGCGTCAACCTGTACGGCTCGACCGAGACGCAGCGCGCGGTCGGCTACCACGTGGTGCCCGCGGCCCACGGTGTCGCCGACACCGACCCGGGTGTCACGTACCCGCTCGGCCGGGGCATGAAGGACGTCCAGCTCCTCGTCCTCAACGAGGCGGGGCACCAGGCCGGCGTCGGGGAGCCCGGCGAGATCGTCATCCGCTCCCCGCACATCTCGCTCGGCTACGCCCACGACGAGGCGCTCACCGCGGCCAGGTTCGTGCGCAGCCCGTTCGGGGACACCGACGGCGACCGCATGTACCGCACCGGCGACCTCGGCCGCCATCTGCCCGACGGCTGTGTCGTCCCGCTCGGCCGCGCCGACACCCAGGTCAAGATCCGCGGCTACCGCGTCGAGACCGACGAGGTGCAGCACGTGATCTGCGCCGCGCCGGACGTCCAGGACGCCCTGGTCATGGCCCGCGCCGACGCGAGCGGAGAGAACGCGCTGGTCGCGTACGTGGTGTCGAGGCCCGGCACCAGGGCCGTCGGCAACGACGTGAAGGCCTTCGTCCGCAAGCGGCTGCCGGACTACATGGTCCCGGCGTTCGTCGTCGCCCTCGACGCCTTCCCGCTGACCCCCAACCGCAAGATCGACCGCGCCGCGCTGCCCGAGCCGTCCTCGGTGACCGGCGGCCACGAGGAAGGACCGCGCACGCCGCTGACCCCCACCGAGGAACTGGTGGCCGGCCTGTGGCAGGACGTGCTCGGCGCGCCCCGGGTGGGCCCCGAGGACAACTTCTTCAACCTCGGCGGACACTCCCTGATGGCCACCCAGGTCGTGTCGCGGATCCGCCGGGTGTTCGGCTGCGAGATCGCGCTGCGCACGCTGTTCGAGAAGCAGACCGTACGGGACCTCGCCGCGCACATCGACGGCGTCGCCCACGGCGCCAGCGAGACCGCGCCGGTCGTCCCCCTGCCCCGCACCGGCCCGCTGCCCGCCTCCTACGGTCAGGAACGCCTCTGGTTCCTCGACCAGCTGGAGGGCGACACCGGCGCCTACAACAGCTCCACGGTCGTGCGCATGCGCGGCCCGCTGGACACCGAGGCCCTGGCGGTGACGCTCGACGAGCTGGTCGCCCGGCACGAGGTGCTCCGCACCCGCCTGGTCATGGACGACGGCCGGGTCAGCCAGATCGTCGAACCGGCCGGCACGGTCACCATGCCGCTCACCGTCGTCGACCTGAGCGGCGAACCGGAGGAGACCGCCGAGCAGCGCTGGCTGCAGCTCGTCGACGAGGCCGCGCGCCACCGCTTCGACCTGGCCGAGGCGCCGCTGGAGCAGGCCACCCTGATCCGGCTCTCCGACGAGGACCACGTCTTCGTCCTGGCCGTGCACCACGTCGTCGCCGACGGCTGGGGCCTCCAGATCGTGGTCCGCGACTTCGCGGCCCTCTACCAGGCGCACCGCCAGGGCACGGCCTCCTCGCTGCCCGAGCTCGACGTGCAGTACGCCGACTGGTCGAGCTGGCAGCGCGAGCGCGTCGAGGGCGGCGACCACCAGGCGCAGCTCGACTTCTGGTGCGAGACGCTGGCGAAGCCGGCGCCGCTCCTGGAGTTCCCGTCGCAGCGGCCGAGGCCCGCGGCCATGACCAACCGGGGCCTGACGATCCGCCGGGTCCTCGACCCCGAACTGGTCGGCGGCGTACGGCAGGTGGGCCGCGAGCACAACGCGACCCTGTTCATGACGCTGCTCGCCGCGTTCAACTGCCAGCTGCACCGTTACAGCGGCGCCGCGGACATCGCGGTCGCCACCCCCGTGGGCACCCGCTCGGTCGAGATCGAGGACGTGGTCGGGTTCTTCGTGAACACGATCGTCTTCCGCAACACGCTCGCGGCGGAGGAGTCCTTCACCGAGCTGCTCGAACGCGTCCGGTCCACGACGCTGGCCGCCTACGCCAACCAGGACGTGCCCTTCGACCGGGTCGTGGACGCGCTCCAGCCGAGCCGGGACCTGAGCACCAGCCCGCTGTTCCAGGTCATGTTCACCCTGCACAACGCGCCCTACTCGGAGATCGACCTCGGCGACCTCAGGCTGGAGCGGCTGCACGCCCCGACCGGCACCGCCAAGTTCGACCTCAGCCTGGACCTGGCCGAGGAGAAGGACGGCCTGCACGCCACCCTCGAACTCAACGCCGACCTGTTCGACGAGGAGACCGGCCGGACGCTCCTGGACCACTTCGAGGCCCTGCTCGGCAGCATCGCCGCCGCCCCGGAGCGCCCCGTGGCCGACCTGGAGCTGCGCCCGGCCGCCGAGGCCGCCGCCCAGGACGCGCTGAGCGCGGGCCCGGAGGCCTTCACGCCGATGACCACGACCGAGTCCCTCGCCCACTGGGCGCGGCTCACCCCGGACGCCCCCGCCGTCATCGACGGCGACACCGTCTGGACGTACCGCGAACTGCGGGACCGGGTCGCGGCCCTCGCCGGGCGGCTGTCCACGGCCGCCTCGGGCCCCGAGCCCGCCGTGGTGGTGTGCGCCGGGCGCTCGGCCCGGCACATCGCCGCCGCCCTCGCCTGCGACGCGGCCGGCGCCACGTACGTGCCGGTCAGCCCGGCCGTACCGGACCGGCGGATCGCCTCCGTGCTCGACCGGCTCGGCGAGGTCGTCGCGCTCACCGACGACGAGCAGGCGGAGCGTGTCGCCGCCCTGCTCGGCGAGGACCGCGGCACCCACCTCGTCCTGGACGACTCCGTCTCGGACCGTCCGCTCGACGTGCGCGGGACGCACCCGGCGCGGCGCTCCTACGTCATCTTCACCTCCGGCACGACCGGTGAGCCCAAGGGCGTGGAGATCGAACAGGCCGGTCTGCTCAACCACCTGGAGCTGATGGCCCACGACCTGGAGCTGACCTCGGGCGACGTCATCGCCCAGACCGCCTCGCAGTCGTTCGACATCTCCGTCTGGCAGATGCTCGTCGCGGTGACGCGCGGCGCGGCCACCGTCGTCAGCGACGACGCCACCAGCCGCGACGCGGAGGCACTGCTCGCCCTCGTCCGGAGGCGCCGGGTCAGCATGCTCCAGCTGGTGCCCGGCATGATCAGGGCGCTCCTCGACCACGCCGAGGACGCCGACCTGGCGAGCCTGCGCCACCTGATCGCCACCGGGGAGGCGCTGCCGCCGGACCTCGCGGCGGACTGGCTGCGCCGGTTCCCCCGTATCCCGATGGTCAACGCCTACGGCCCGGCGGAGTGCTCGGACGACACGCACCTCGCGGTCCTCACCACACCGCCGCCGACCGACCGGGCGGTCACGCTCGGCAGCCCCGTCGCCGGTGTGACCTCCTACGTCCTCGACGCGCAGGGACGGCGCCTGCCGTTCGGCGTGCCGGGCGAGCTGGCCATCGGCGGACCGGTGGTCGGCCGCGGCTACCTCGGTGACCCGAAGGCCACCGCGGAACGGTTCGTCCCCGACCCGTACGGGGCGGAGCCCGGTGCCCGGCTGTACCGCACCGGCGACCGGGTGAGGCTGGGCACCGACGGCCGGCTGGAGTTCCTCGGCCGGCTCGACGACCAGCTGAAGATCCGCGGCTTCCGCATCGAGGCCGGTGAGGTCGAGACGGCCCTGTGCGAGCTGCCGGCCGTACGGGAGGCGGCGGTCGTCCTGCGCGACTGCGACGGCGAGCCCACCCTGGTCGCCTGCGTCGTCGGCACCGAGCACGACCCGGCCGTCCTGGCCGCCGCGGTCGGCACCCGACTGCCGCGCTACATGGTCCCCACCGGCTACGTCTTCGCCGACCGGCTGCCGCGCACCCCGAACGGCAAGGTCGACCGGGCCGCGCTCCAGCGGGACGACGTGACCGTCGAGCGGGTCCGCCGGCGCTTCGAGGAGCTGTCGGGACCGACCGAGCGGCTCGTGGCCTCGGTGTTCGAGGAACTGCTCGGCACCCCCGCGGTCGGCGCGCTCGACGACTTCTTCACCCTGGGCGGCCATTCGCTGCTCGCCACCCGTCTGGTGGCCGAACTGGCCGCGCAGACGGACATCGAACTGCCGTTGCGCGCGGTCTTCGAGCAGCCCACCGTGCGCGGCGTCGCCCAGGCCCTGGAGGCGCTCCAGCTGGCCGGACTGAGCGAGGCCGAGCTCCTCGAACTCGAGGTGCTGCTCGACGGAGTGACCGACGACCAGGCCCGCGAGCTGCTCGCGGCCGGCGAGGAGAGGGACGCATGATCCGGGAAGCCGTCACCGAACGGGAGAGCATCGAGAGCCTGTCCGCGGCCAAGCGGGAGCTGATGGCCTCGCTGCTGCTGGCCCGCGGCAGGCAGCGCGCCGCGGCGCGCACCATCCGCCGCCGCGACCCCGCGAAGCCCGGCCCGCTGTCCCGGGGCCAGGAGCAGCTGTGGGTCGCCGAGTCCCTCGCGGACGGCCGGCCGCTGTACAACGTGCCCTACGGCGTGCGGCTGCGCGGCGCGCTCGACGTGACCGCGCTGCGGGCCGCGCTTGACGGGCTCGTCGACCGGCACTCCGTCCTGCGCACCGTCTACCGGCAGCTGCCGGACGGCGGCCTCGCCCAGGTCGTCCTGCCGGCCGGTCCGGTGGAGCTGCCGGTCGAGGAGGCCGCCGACGAGGCGGCCGCCGTGGCCGCCGCGCAGCGCGAGGCGGCCCGGCCGATCGACCTGACGGACGGTCCGGTGATCCAGGGACGGCTGTTCCGGATCGCCGCCGACGATCACCTCCTCGCCCTGGTCGTGCACCACATCGCGACCGACGCCTGGTCGGTGGGCGTCCTCCTGGAGGACCTCGCGGAGCTGTACGACGCGGCCCGTGAGGGCCGCTCGCCCCGGCTGCCCGCGCTCGGCATCGACTACGCCGACGCGGCCGCCCACGAGCGGGCCCAGGAGCCCGAGGACTACAACTGGCTGGTCGCGCAGTGGCGCGAGCAGCTGGCCTGGGCCCAGCCGCTCGGCCTCTCGCCCAACGGCGACCGGGGCACGGCCCGTGCCGGCCGGCGCATCCGCTGCCAGTGGGACGGGCAGTTCGGCCGCGACCTCCAGCGCACCGCGGAGGCGCAGCGCACGACCGTCTTCAACGTGATGCTCACCGCGTTCGCGGTGCTGCTCAACCGGTACACGGGCACCTCCCGGTTCGCCGTCGGCACCGTCATGGCCAACCGGAACCGGCAGACCGAGCGCCTGGTCGGCTACTTCGCGAACACCGTCCCCGTGGTGGCCGACCTGTCCGCCGGCGGCGGCAGCCTCGGCGACGTCCTCGCCGGGATCACCCGCGAGTCGCTGTGGGCGCAGGAGCACCAGATCCCCTTCGACGTGCTCGTCGACAAGGTCGCGCCGCAGCGCACGCTGGCCGAGAGCCCGCTGTTCGAGGCCATGTTCGTCTTCAACAACGGCCCGGCCCACGAGATGCGGCTGCGCGACCTGTCCCTGACCCCCACCCATCTGCATTCCGGCACGGCCAAGTTCCCCCTCGACCTGTCCTGCGCGGTGACGGACGACGAGGTCATGGTGTCGCTGGAGTTCGACGAGTCGGTGCTGGACACCGCCGCCGCCGAACGCCTCCTCGGCCACTACCGGCGGCTCCTCACCGGCCTGTGCGAGACCCCGGACGTCCACGTCGACAACGCGGACCTGCTCACCCCGGCCGAGCGGGAGCTCGTCGTCGACGAGTGGAACCGGACGGGCGAGGAGTACCCCGCGCACGCCACCGCCCACGGCCTGTTCGAGCAGTGGGCGGACCTGGAGCCCGACGCCGTCGCCGTGACCTGCGGCGACGAGGCCGTGAGCTACGCCGAGCTCGACGCGCGCGCCAACCGGCTCGCCCATCTGCTCCTCGCCCGGGGCTGCGGCCGCCACGCACGCGTCGGTGTCTGCCTGGAGCGGGGCATCGACCTGGTCGTCGCCCAGCTGGCCGTCGCCAAGACGGGCGCGGGCTATGTGCCGCTCGATCCGGGTTACCCGGCCGAGCGCCTCCAGTGGATGCTGGCGGACTCCGGCGCCCGGCTGGTCGTCACCCGGGACGAGCGGCTCGCCGGCGACGGCGTCACGACGGTGGACCCCGCGTCCGCCGCGTCCCAGCCCGCGACCCGCCCCGGGCGCGAGGTCCGCCCGGACGACCTGCTGTACCTGATCTACACCTCGGGCTCGACCGGTCTGCCCAAGGGCGTGCTGCTCGACCACCGGGGCCGCGTCAACAACTTCACCGACTTCAACCGGCGTTTCCTCGTCGGCCCCGGCGACAAGGTCTTCGGCGTCTCGGCGCTGGCCTTCGACATGAGCGCGTACGACGTGTTCGGCACGCTCATGGCCGGTGCGACCGTGGTGTTCCCGGCCCCGGAGGACGAGCGCTCGCCGCACCGCTGGATCGAGACGATCGAGCGCGAGGCCGTCACCGTGTGGCACTCGGTCCCGGCGCTGTTCGGGCTCCTCGTCGAGGAGTGCGAGGTACGCGGCGGGGAGCGGCTGCCGATCCGGCTGGTGCTGCTCGGCGGCGACTGGATCCCGCTGGCGCTCCCGCAGCGGGGCGCGGCGCAGCTGATCCCTTCGGCGCAGCTGGTCTCCATGGGCGGCGCCACCGAGGTCTCCATGGACTCGACGATCCATGTGATCGGTGAGGTCCTGCCGGAGCAGCGCAGCATCCCGTACGGCGTCCCGATGGCCAACCAGACGGCGTACGTCCTCGACGCGGGCCTGTCGCCGCTGCCCGTCGGCGTGCCCGGCGAGCTGTACCTCGGCGGTGTCGGCGTCGGCTGGGGCTACCACAACCGGGCCCGGCTGACCGGCGAGCGCTTCGTGCCCGACCCGTTCAGCACGGACCCCGGGGCCCGGCTCTACCGCACCGGCGACCGCGCCCGCTGGATGCCGGACGGCAACCTCGAACTGCTCGGCCGCATCGACTTCCAGATCAAGATCAACGGCTACCGGGTGGAGACCGGTGAGATCGAGGCGGCCCTGCGCGAGGTGATCGGCGGCGGTTCCTGCCTGGTCGCGGCGCACGGCCCGCGCGACGGCGCGAAGACGCTGGTGGCCTATCTGGTGGCGCCTCCGGGCGGAGAGGTCCCCGAGGACGCCGAGCTCAAGCGGCAGCTGTCGGCGCGCCTTCCCCAGCACATGGTGCCCGCCTCCTTCGTCCGCATGGAGTCCTTCCCGCTGACCCACAACGGCAAGGTCAACCGGCGCGAGCTGCCGGCGCCCACGGCCGCCGCCCTCACGGGGCGCGCCGCGAGCACCGCGACCGAGCGGGCCCTGGTGGCGCTGTGGCGCGAGGCCCTGGGCCGCGACGACGTCCCCGTGGACATCGGCTTCTTCACCCTCGGCGGCAACTCCATCGCGGTCATCCGGATGGTGAGCGCGGCCCGCCGCGCGGGCGTCGAGATGACCCCGCGCATGGTGTTCGCCCACCAGACGATCGAGGCCCTCGCGAAGGCGATCGACGAGCGCGAGGCCTCCGGGCCGGAAGCCTCCTCCCCGGCGGTGGCCAGGACCCGTTCCGACCGGCCCACCGTGACGCCCGGCCAGCAGCACATGCTCGACGTCCTCGACAGCGCCTGGGTCCCCGGCCTGTACCAGATGCAGTCCACGACGGAGCTGCCCTTCGAGATCGACCCCGACCGCTTCCGGACCGCCTGGCAGCAGCTCCACGCCCGGCACGCCGTACTGCGCACGGGCTTCCGGCGCGACGACAGCGCCTGTGACGGCGACAACGCCCACGACGGCGACGGCGACAACGCCCGCGACAACGCCCACGGCGGCGCCTGGACCCCCGTCGTCGCCGACCGGCTCGACCCGGTCATCGAGGTGCTCGACTGGAGCGACCACGAGCCGGACGCGGTCGCCGACGAGCTGATCGCCCTCCTGGAGGCCGAGCGCGCCACGCCCTTCGACGTGTCCCGCCCGCCGCTGTGGCGGGTGTGGCTGGTGCGCGGCCCGTCCACCTGGTGGCTCGGCCAGATCCAGAGCTACCTCGTGGCCGACGGCTGGTCGAACCTGGTGCTGCTCGACGAACTCCTCGCGCTGTACCTCGCCGCCCTCGAAGACCGCGACGCCGACCTCCCGCCGGTGCCCGCGCTGGACGCCGAGGACGCCGACCCCGAGGCCGACCGCGCCTTCTGGCGGAGCCGGCTGGCCGGGGCGCTCCCCTCGCGCCTCGCCGCGGAGCCGGGCCGCCTGGGTCCGTCCCGCTTCAGCCGTACGGCGGGCCGGCTGGACCCGGCGGTCGCCGAGACGCTGCGCGAGCGGGCCGCCGAGCACGGGCACACCTTCTCGACCGTGGCCTGCGCGGGCTGGGCCCTGCTCGCCGCCTCGCGCCTGGAGCGCGCCGACGTCACCGTCGGCGTGGTCTCCGCGGGCCGCGACCGCGCCGTCGAGGGCCTGGAGCGCGCGGTCGGCCTGTTCATCGCCGCCCTGCCGGTCCGGGTCGAGGTGGACCGCGACGCCACCCTGACCTCCCTGTTCGACCGCTTCCAGCTGGCCCGCGTCGAGGGCGCCGAGCACACCTCGGTCCCCACCGGCACGCTCCAGCGGATGGGCTCCGGCGAAGGACCGCTCTTCGACTCGGTCGTCGTCGTCGCCAACTACCCGGTGTCCTCCGGCCTTCGCGCCCAGCAGTCCGCGAGCGTCCAGCGCGGCACCGAGAGCGACGGCACGCGCAACCAGACCGAGTACGCGCTCCGCCTGGACATCACGGACGACGCCGAACCCCGTATCGCCCTCTCGTACTACGGCGACCGCGTCGCCGACACCGAAGCCCGGCGGCTGCTCGACGACTACCTCGCGCTGCTCGCCGCCGTCGCCCGTACACCTGCCGCCACCGTCGGCCAGGTACTCCCGCTCTCCCCCCTCCCGATTGGAGACTCCCGATGACGGTCCTGGCAGATCTGACCACGTCCACCGAGGTGTTCGAGGCGACCACCGACGTGCCGGACAGCCCGTCCGCCGCCGCGTTCCGGGACACGTCCACCCAGGTGTTCGAGCACCGCGAGTCCGCCGTCCGCTCCTACTGCAGGGCGTTCCCCGTCCTCCTCAGCTCTGCCCACGGCACCACCCTGGTCGCCGAGGACGGCACCGAGTACGTCGACTTCTTCTCCGGCGCCGGCGCCCTCAACTACGGCCACAACCACGCCCACATCAAGCGCCAGGTCGTCGCACACCTGGAGGGCGACGGACTGCTCCACGCGCTCGACTTCCACACGGCGGCCAAGCGCGAGTTCCTGGAGCGCTTCGGCCGGGAGATCCTGGAGCCGCGCGGACTGCACCACCGCGTCCAGTTCTGCGGCAGCACCGGCACCGACGCCGTCGAGGCGGCGCTGAAGCTGGCCCGCAAGCACACCGGCCGGTCCCAGGTCATCGCCTTCTCCGGCGCCTACCACGGCGTCAGCCGCGGCAGCCTCGCCGCGACCGCCGACCTGTCGCTGCGCAAGGTGGCCGGGACGGCCCTCGGCGAGGTCACCCACCTGCCGTTCCCGGTCGGCCCGCGCGGCACGTTCCCGACCATGGACCTGCTCGAGCAGTACCTCACCGACGACCTGTCCGGCGTCGACGTGCCCGCGGCGGTGATCCTCGAGGTCGTCCAGATGGAGGGCGGTGTCTACCGCATCCCCGACGCGGACCTGCGGCGGCTGCGCGAGCTCTGCGACCGGTACGGCATCGTGCTGATCGCCGACGAGATCCAGGCCGGCTGCGGCCGGACCGGCGGCTTCTTCTCCTTCGAGCAGGCCGGGGTCGTCCCGGACCTCATCACCGTCTCCAAGTCCATCGGCGGCCTGGGCCTGCCGATGTCGATCCTCCTCATCCGCGAGGGCCTCGACTCGTGGGCGGCCGGTGACCACCCGGGCACCTTCCGCGGCAACCAGCTGGCGTTCGTCGCCGCCTGCGGTGCCCTCGACCTCTGGCAGAGCCAGGCCTTCCTCGACCAGGCCCGCGACGGCGCCGCACTGCTGCGCGACTTCTGGGAGAGCCACCCGCTGCCCGGCGTCGAGGTGCGCTGCGAGGGCCACGCCATCGGCATCGACCTGACCCACGCGGGCGGCCGCCGGGCCGCGGACGACGTCGTGGCCTGGTGCTTCGAGCGCGGCCTGATCGTGGAGTCGACCGGCCGCGACAAGGCCGTCCTCAAGCTGCTGCCCGCGCTGACCATGGAACTCGACGTGCTCCGCCACGGCTGCGAGCTGATCCACGAGGCCCTGCGCACGGCGCTGTCCCGCTGACCGCGCCCCCACCCGACATCCCCACCCCACAGGACCCAGGAAAAGGAACAGGACCCACGATGACCATCGAATCGACCGAGAAGGACGAGACCGTCGCCGGCACGATCTTCCCCGAGGCCACGGTGAAGACCGACGCTATCGACCGGATCCACGCGCCCTCCCGCGAGGAGTTCACGCGCGAGTACGTCTACAAGCGCAAGCCCGCCATCATCACCGGCCTGATGGACTCCTGGCCGGCCATGGAGCGCTGGAGCCTGGACTACTTCCGCGAGCACTTCGGCGACCTGGACATCCACGCCAACCTCCAGCGCCTCGACAACGAGCTGATCCTGGGCAACGTCGGCGGCTTCCGCGGGATGAAGCTGTCCGCCCTGCTCGACGAGATCGAGAAGAACACGGACGACAACCGCGCCTACTATCTGCGCGCCTACCCCGTCCACCGGATGGTCGAGCACTTCCCCGGGCTCGCCGACGACTACGACCTGCCCGACCTGGCGCCGAACTGGGCCGACATCCGCTTCAAGGCGAACTGGCGGACCGGCACGGTCAACCCCGCCAAGCTCCTCGGGCTCTACCTCGCCAAGACCTTCCTCAACCGGGGCGGCGGCAAGGGCGCCCCGCGCGAGACCGTGTCCTCCCGCGTCGCGGCCGTGATGTTCGTCGGCAGCAAGGGCACCGTCACCCCGTTCCACAGCGACGGCATGCAGACGGCGGCCTACCTGAGCCAGGTCGTCGGCCGCAAGCGCTGCTACTTCGTCTCGCCCGACCAGCACGAGAAGCTGTACCCGCGCCCGTTCCGCCGCCAGTTCGGCATGGCGCAGGTCGACTACCGCCGCCCCGACCTGACGCGCCACCCGCGCTTCAAGGACGTGGTCGTGGAGGAGACCGTCCTGCACCCGGGCGAGACACTGTACGTCCCCAGCGGCTACTGGCACGCCATCGAGGCCATGGACACCTCGATCTCGTACAGCCACCAGATCGTCGGCGAGGACAACGCCCTCGGCTGGCTGACCTGCATCCCCGAGCGCTACCTGGCCCAGATGTACTTCAAGTCCCAGGGCGGTCTGCGCAACGTGACCGGCGCCAAGGACTGGGACGACTGGGCCTGACGGTGAGCACACCAGCGAGCACGGCCGCCCCCGCCGGCCGGAACCTGCTGCGGGACCGCGACTTCCTCCTGTTCGCGGGCGGCCAGGGCGCCTCGGCACTCGGCGACGCGCTGAGCAAGACCGCCCTGCCGCTGCTGGTCCTGGCCCTCACCGGCTCCGGACTGCACATGGGCCTCATCGCCATGCTGACGGCGCTGCCCATGATGCTGTTCGGCGTCCCCGCGGGCGCCTGGGCCGACCGCTTCGACCGGCGGCGGATGATGCTCTGGTCGGACGTCGGGCGGGCCGTGCTGGTCGCCGCGGTGCCGGTGGCCGCGCTGCTCGACCTGCCGATGCTGCCGGTGCTCTACGCGATCGCCGTGCCGGTCGGTGTGCTGTACGCCGTCTTCGAGGCGGCCTGTCTGTCCTGTGTGCCGTCGCTGGTCGGCCGCGACCGGATCGGCGAGGCCAACTCGCTGCTCTCGATCGGGAACGCGCTCGGCTACATCGCCGGACCCGCGCTCGCCGGTGTCCTGGTGACGGGCATCGGCGGGGCCGGCACCCTGGGCGTCGACGCGGTCACGTTCGCGGTGTCGGCGGTCTCCCTGATGCTGATCCGCCGACCGCTCCAGACCGCCCGGGACCACCCGCCGGCCCCGATGCGCCGACAGGTCCTCGAAGGCTTCCGGTTCGTCGCCGGGCACCGGCTGCTGCGGGCGGCGCTGCTCTACTGGGCGGCGATCACCTTCTTCACCGCGCCGATCATCATCTGCGCCACGTACTTCATCCGCGAGGACCTCGGCTGGTCGCCCGGCGTGCTCGGGTCGATCATCGCGGTCTACGCCGTCGGGGCGATCGCCGGCGCCGTGCTCGCCTCGCGGATCAAGGAGGCGTCCGTCGCGGTCATGTGCGCCGGCACGGTCCTCGGCAGCGTCGGACTGCTCGTCCTGAGCGGCACCGCGTCGCTGCCGCTGGCGCTCGGCGTCGTGCTGCTCGCGGGCGGCGGGGAGTCGCTCTCCGCGATCCTCTACAGCACGCTGCGGGCCCGGCTCACCCCGGACGAACTCCTCGGCCGGGTGACGACGAGCGCGCAGGTCGCCGCGTTCAGCCTGAAGCCCCTGTCCGTCCTGGTGGCCGGCATCGCCCTCGAAGCGACCTCCGGCGCCCTGACCCTGACCGTGATCGCGATCTCCTGCATCACGATCAGCGTCGCCTTCGGCGTCTACAGCCGCCGGCTCCCGACGGCGGCCCCCGAACTCATCCTCCCCCCGACCCTGACACCCCAAGAGGTAGTGCGATGACTGTCATGACCACCGTGGAACCCGAGTACGTCGTCGTCGTCAACGACGAGGAGCAGTACTCGATCTGGCGGAGCGACCGGGAGCTGCCGGACGGCTGGACGGCCGACGGGCCGACCGGCACCAAGGACGAGTGCCTCGACCACATCGAGACGGTGTGGACCGACATGCGTCCGCGCTGCGTGCGGGGCTGATCGGCCGTCATGACGCTGCTCAGAAGGCTCAGCGCCGGTGACGGGACCAGCCGGATCGTCTGCCTCCCCTACGCGGGCGGCAACGGGACGGTCTACGAGAGCTGGACCGCGTGGCTCCCCTCCGAGGTGGAGCTGTGGGCCCCGGACCTGCCCGCGCGCGAACAGCGGATGCTCGAAGCGCCCGTGGAGGACATGGACCTGCTCGTCGCCACCCTGGCCGACGAACTCGCCGCGGACGGACGGCCGACGAGCCTGTTCGGGCACAGCTTCGGCTCCCTCGTGGCGTTCGAGGTGGCCCGCCGGCTCCAGCGGCGGTCGCTGCCGGTGAACTGCCTGGTCGTCTCCGGCATGGCGGCGCCCCAGGTGCTGCCCGACCGGCACGCGCCCACGGACGCCGAGATCCTCGCCAACCTCCGCTCGCACGGGGTGGCACCGCCGGAGTTCTTCCAGCAGCCGGATCTGCTGGAGCTCGTCATGCCCGGTCTGCGCTCCGACTACCGGATGGCGATGGGCTACCGGTACCGGGACGGCGAGAAGCTCTCGGCCCGCGTCTGCGCCCTGGGCGGCACCGAGGACACCGGTGTGCCCGCAGAGGGCCTCGCGGCCTGGGCGGAGCAGTCCGGGACCGGCTCCGCGACACGGATGTGGCCGGGCGGACACATGTATCTGCTGAGTCATGCCGAAGAAGTCGCCGCATACGTGATCGGCTGCCATATGCGGTCGATCGGCCGCCCTCTGCAGTCACTGGAAGGATGAACATGGAAACGCGCACGATCACGGTCCCCGGCGGCTCGCTCCAGACCGTCAGCAGCGGCGCCCCGGCCGCTCCCGCCACCGTCCTGGTCCACTCCGGCATCGCCCACGGGGAGATGTGGTCCCCGCTGCTGCGGGCCCTGGGCGACGAGGTGTTCGGCGTCGCCTACGACTGCCGCTGCTTCGGCCGGTCCACGACGACGCTCGACGGCGAGTTCTCCGACCTCGACGACCTCGGACACGTCCTCGACGCCTACGGACTGGAGTCCGCCGTCCTGGTCGGGGAGTCGCGCGGCGCGCGGCTCGCGATCGACTTCGCGCTCGCCCACCCGAAGCGGGTCCGCGGCCTGTTCCTGCTCGCCCCCGACGTCTCGGGCTTCGACGGGCCGGTCGCGGACGACGAGCGCCCGCTGCTCGACGCGGTCGGGGCGGCCGAGGAGGCCTGGGACACCGCCGAGGCGGCGGACACCGCCCGGGCGGTCGAGGAGCTGATCACGCACGAGGTACGGCTCTTCGTCGACGGACCCGGCCGCGAGCCGGCGCCCGAGCGGGCCGCCGTGCGGGAGCAGGTCGCCGAGATGCTGCGGCTCAACTACACGCAGCAGAAGGACACCCCGGACTTCGTGAAGGTGGAGCCCGCGGCCGGTCGTCTCGCGGAGCTGAGGTGCCCGGTCCGGGTGCTCGTCGGGGACGCGGACATCGCCGGCATGCGGGCCACGGCCGAGGAGGTCGCGAGCGCCGTCCCGCAGGCCTCTCTCGTACGGGTCCCCGACGCGGCGCACGCCCTCACGCTTGAGCACCCGGAGACGGTCGAGCGGGAACTGCGCGCGTGGCTGCGGGAGATGCGGGGCACCGGGTCATGACCGAGGCAGAGGACCGCGAGGCCGGCCCGCTGAAGTCCCGCCCGCGCGAGGCGGCAGGCCCGGAGGCCGACGAGGCGTCGTCGGTACGGGGCGGGGCGGACACGGCGGTACGGGCTGGGGCCGGTGCGGCGACGTCGGTACGCGGCGGGTCCGACGGCGCCGGCCGTGACGACGTTTCACGTGAAACATCGCGCCCCGTGGGTGTCGCGGGCCGGCCCGGTGCGGGGCGGTTCGCCGTCACCTGGGCGGTCCTCGGCCTGCTCCTGGCCGTCGCCTTCGGCCTCGCCCACTGGGCGACCCGTCCGGCGCCCGACGGCGAGGCCGGCCGTGCCGCCCTCGCCACCACCCAGCGCCTGGAGGACCTGGGGCCGCACGTCGCGGGGAGCCCCCAGGTCGCCGAGGCGCTGGACATCGTCGCCGGTGAACTGGCGACGGTCCCGGGCCTGGAGGTGGAACGGCAGCGTGCCTCGGGCTCGTACCGCTTCCACGACCGGGCCGTCGACTACCGCGTCGAGAACGTGATCGCCCGCCAGCCCGGCGACTCCACCGACGCCCTGCTCGTGAACGTCCATGTCGACTCCGCGATGGAGGGGCCCGGCGCGGCCGACGACGGCGTCAACGTCGGCGCGCTGATCGAGGCCGCGCGACAGCTGGCCGGTCAGGACCACCACCGCACGGTCATCTATCTGTTCAACGGCGGTGAGGAGGTCGGCCTCACCGGGGCGGACGCGTTCACCCGGCACCCGTGGGCGGCGGACGTCCGCTGGTTCCTGAACCTGGAGGCCGTCGGCTCCGGCGGACTGCCCATCCTGTTCCAGGCGGGCGAGGACGACGGCCGGCTCGTCGAGCTGGCGGGGAACACCGAACGGCCCTACGGCTCCGTCCTCGGCCAGTGGCTGTTCCAGGCGGGCCTCATCAACTCCGACACCGACGCCCGGGTGTGGCGGGCCCAGGGCTGGTCCGGTCTCGACTACGCCCTCTTCGAGGACGGCTACCGGTACCACACGCCGAACGACCGGGTCGTCGGGATCGGCTCCGGATCGGCGCAGGCGGTCACCGACCTGACCGTCCGGTTCGCCTCCGACGTAGCCGGGTCAGCCGACCTCGGCGACCCGAAGCCGGCCCCCTACTACTTCGACGTGCTCTCGCGCGGCTGGGTCACGCTCGACCCGCTGCGGACGCGGATCGGCACGCTCGCACTGCTGCTCGTCCTGGCCGCGCTGACCTGGCGGGCCTGCCGGCTCTGGGACCTGCGGCCCGGCCGGGTCGCCGCCACGGCGGGCGCCGCGCTTCTCGCCCTCCCGGCGGCCGTGCTCACGGGCGTCGTCCTCGGCGCGGCCCAGTCCCTGGTCGGCGCGCACTCCTGGTTCGCGCACCCGTGGCTCGTCCACGCGGTGACGCTGCCCCTCGTCGTCCTCGGCGCGCTCGCTCCCCAGCTGCTCCTGGAGCGCAGGCGCCGCCGCCGCGCCCCGGACGGCACGCGGCGGCCGGCGGCCCGTACCGCCCTCCTCGGCAACGCGTGGGCGGTCGGACTGCTCGGGGCGCTCACCGCCTGGCTCGGCATCGGACCCGGCTACCTGCTGTGGATCGCCTCCGCGCTGCTCGTGGTGTCGATCGGCGGATTCCTGGTGCTGCCGGGCCGCTGGCGGGCGGTGCCGCTGCTCGTGAGCGCGTTCGTGTCGTTCGTGCTGATCGCCCAGTTCACCCGGAACCTGTTCGAGCTCGCGGTCCCGATGATGGGCCGGCTGCCCACCGCCATCCCCATGGACGCGGCCCTCGCCGTGGCGTCCGTCCTGGTCGCCGTACCGCTGGCGCTGGTCCTGGCCCCGTTCGCCGTGTACGCGGGACGGCCGCCGCGCCGGTCCGGGCTCGCCCTGGCGGCGTACACCGTCTGTGGGCTCCTCGTCGTGGGCCTGACCTCGCCGTACGACAGCGCGCACCCCAAGCTGGTGGAGCTCTTCCAGGAGCAGACCGACGGAAAGGACGCGCGGATCGTCCTGGAGGGCCGCGACTACCTCACGCCCCAGAAACTGGGCGTCGTCGAGCAGGTCGCCCGCGACACCGGGCTCACGGCCCGCGACGGCACGCTCACCGCCCGCAAGGTGTCCGTTCCGGAGGGGACCGTCTCCTTCGCCACCGCCGGTACCACCGCGCCCGTCCGGATCACCCTCGGCGCGAACCGCGCGGAGCTGATCAGGATCACGGTGAAGGGCCCCGGCCTCTCCGTCGGCGGCAAGACCTTCGACGGGGGTGAGGCGGTCGTCGACGTCGTCGGCCGCTTCGACGGGCACACGGTGACCGTCGCCCGCTCGGGTCCCGTCGAGATCCAGGTCGACCAGGTGTTCCTGAAGACCGGGGAGGACGCGCAGCGAGCCCTGGCGGCCCTGCCGGACTGGACGGTCGGCCACGCGCAGACGGTCGTCCAGCGCACCTGGGCGGACGGCCGCCCCTGAACGGCCGGGCACACGACGGGGCGCCGCTCCAGAGCGGTCCCGCATACGCCGAGGCGCCGGCGGCGGTGGTACGACCACCGCCGCCGGCGCCTCGGCTTCGCCGTCGGTCAGGCTCCGCCGGTCCACTCGGCCGGAAGCCGGTAGGTCAGGTCGGCCTCGACGGTCGCGACGTCCATCTGGGCCTTCTGCAGCGAACCGGAGAAGTCCCAGTTCATCGACTGCCAGCGGGTGAACTGGTCGAGCACCCACACTCCGGACTGCCGGCTGCCGTTGCCGGACTTGCCGTTGCCGCCGAACGGAAGGTGGGCCTCCGCGCCGGAGGTGGAGTTGTTGACGCTGATCATCCCGGCGCCGACGCCCTGCCGGAAGCGGAACGCGGTGGCCGGGTCGCTGGTCCAGACGGCCGCGGAGAGCCCGTAGCCCGGGGTGTTGGCGAGCTCGACCGCCTCGTCGAGCGTCCGGTAGGTGGTCACCCCGACGATCGGCCCGAAGGTCTCCTCCAGGAAGATCCGGTCCGTGGGACGGACCCCGTCCACGAGGACCGGGTGGTAGTACAGGCCGTCCGACGGGTCGCCGACGAAGCCCTCCCGGGGCGACTCGGCCGTGATCCGGCCGACCGCGGTCGAGCCGAGGACCGTGTGGTGGTCGTCGATCCAGCTCAGCGCGGTCTCGTAGGTCCGCGCGAACTTCTCGTCGAGCAGCGGGCCGTAGACCACGCCCTCGGACGGCTCGCCCACCGGCGCGGTCCGCACCGCCTCGGCGAACCGGCGCACGAACTCGTCGTGCACCTCCTCGTGCGCGATCACGGTGCCCAGCGAGGTGCAGCGCTGGCCCGCCGTGCCGTAGCCGGAGAACAGGGCGGCCTGCACGGCCAGGTCGAGGTCCGCGTCGGGCGCGATGACCATCGGGTTCTTGCCGCCGAGCTCCAGGCACGGCGTCTGCAGGTGGCGGCCGCAGAGCTCGCCGATCCGCCGGCCGACGAGCGTCGAGCCCGTGAAGCCGACCTTGTCCACCAGACCGCGTCCCAGCGCGGCGTCCAGACCCTCGAACGTCGTCTCGCCGTCGGCGAAGACCAGGTTGAGGACTCCGGCCGGCACCCCCGCCCGCCAGGCGAGTTCGGCCAGGGCGCGCGCGGTCGCCGCCGCGTACTCGGCCGGCTTCCACACCACCGCGTTGCCGCACAGCAGCGCCGGGGCCAGGTACCACGAGGGCACCGCCACCGGGAAGTTGCCCGCCGTCACGATGACCGCCACGCCGACGGGCATCCGGAAGGTGAAGAGCTGCTTGTCGGGCATCTCCGACGGGACCGTGTGCCCGTACAGCCGCCTGCCCTCACCGAGGAAGAACTCGCAGGTGTCGATGATCTCCTGGACCTCGCCCAGCGCCTCCGCGTACGTCTTGCCCACCTCGCGGGTGACCAGCCGGGCGAGGGCCTCCTTGTTCTCCTGCACCAGGCGCCCGAAGGCCCCCACGACCTGGCCGCGCACCGGGGCCGGCACCCGCGCCCACGCGGTCTGGGCCTCGCGCGCCGCCGCGCAGGCGTCCTGGAACGTCTCCGCGTCGGCCAGCCGGACCTCGGTGACGACGTCGCTCAGGAGCGCCGGGTTCCGGGAGGTGTAGGTGACGCCGTCTCCGGCGATCTCCTTGCCGTCGATCACCGAGTTCAGCACAGTCGGACCCGCCACCTGGATTTCCTCTCACCATGTCGAATGCGGCCGCGAGTATAGCTCTCGGCCTGCTCCGTGCCGGTCCTCCGCGAACAGCTCCCCACCGGAGGGCTCCGGAAGGCCGAGCAGGCGCCGCATCGACTCCGCGGCGCGGACGGCGGCGTCACCGCAGCAGTTGTTGAACAGGACGTGGACCTCCCGCGCCCGCTCGGCCATCTCCCGCACGCGCGGGACCCACTCCGCCAGCTCCGCGGGCGTGTAGGCGTGGCGGAACCTCTCCTCCTTGCTGCCGGTCCCCCAGGCGCTGTTGCGGCCGTGGAAGCGCACCAGGGCGAGGTCCGGGGAGGTGACCCGAACGACCGGCGGTACGGAGGTGGGGAGCGTCTGCGTCATGTCCACGGCGACGGCGGTCGTCTCCAGCTCCGTCAGCAGAGCGGTCGTCGCGTCGGCCTGCTCCTCGCGCCACCAGCCGGGGTGCCGGAACTCCACGGCCATCGGCCATCCCGCCGCGCGCTCTCGGCACCGGCGCAGGAACTCCACCGCCGCCCTCCCCGGTGCGAGCCGGTGCGGGAACTGGAACACCAGCGTCCCGAGGCGTCCGGCCTCACGCAGCGGGGCGAGGGCCGCGGCATACCGCGCCCACACCTCGTCGAGCAGTCCGGGATCGGTGCCCGTCCGCTCCCGCCGCTGCCGGACGACGGCGGGCCGGAGGTCGGCGGGCAGCGCCTCCGGTCGGGTCGGATGCCCGGTGAACAGTGAGAACGCCTTCACGTCGAACCGGAACCCCGCGGGGGTGCGCTCGGCCCACAGATGGCTGTTGCGGGTGCTGGGCAGCCCGTAGTACGTGGAGTCCACCTCCGCCACCGGGAACCGCGAGGCGTAGTGCCGCAGTCTGCCCTCGGCGTCGCGGTGGCCCGCCGGGTACCAGCCGCTGGACACCAGCGCCTTGTCCGTCCACGAACAGGTTCCGACTCGGATCTCTCCCATCGGACCCGTCTGCCCCGGGCCCGCCGTCGGGATTCCTTCAGGACGGCAGGCGGAGGAACTCCGGCGGGACGGTGTCGGTCAGCCAGACCCCGTTGGCACTGACGTGGAAGACGTGTCCGGCCCGGTGCATGGCCCCCGCGTCGACGCTGAGCACGACCGGGCGACCGCGACGCGCGCCGACCCGGGTCGCGGTCTCCCGGTCGGGGGAGAGGTGCACATGGTGGCGGGCCATGGGGCGCAGCCCTTCCGCCCGGATCGCGGGGAGCCGGTCCGCGACCGTACCGTGGTAGAGGTACGCGGGCGGCTCGGCGGCCGGCAGGTCCAGGTTCACCTCGACGGTGTGGCCCTGGCTGGCGCGGATGCGGGTGCCCTCGATCGCGAAGCGCTTCTTGTCGTTGGTGGCGACGACGTGGTCGAGTTCCTCGCGGGTGATCGGGAAGCCGTTGCGCGCGGTGGCGTCGAGCAGGGTGTCGATCTCGGTCCAGCCGTGGGCGTCGAGAACGAGGCCGATGCGCTCGGGCTGGTGGCGCAGATGCTTGGAGAGGTACTTCGATACCTTCACCGTGCGACGCTCGTCCGGCGGTTGTCGGTGTGTCATTCCCTCAGGATGCCGAAGCGCGGATCGTCCGACCATCGAATTGTGGACCGCAGGTTTGATCCACAACCAAAGTGAGTTATCCACAGGAGAGTTGAGATTTCTGTGGACAACACACTCGCGTGCACAGCCTGTTTGGCCAACTTAGTCACTTATCGGTCGACTTGAGGTGAGGGCGTCCATCGTCCGCTTGTGCACCTCTCGTTCGGTGGCGGCGGCGACGAAAGCCGAGACGCCCTCCGGGCCCACCATCGCCTGAACGGCCCTGACCGTGGCGGCCGGAAGCGTCACCGGGCGCGGTTCGTCGTCCGCCGCCTTCGGCGCGTCCGGTGACAGATGGAGCTGGAGGTGCCGAGTGGCCAAGCGCTGCATGGCCCGGGCGAGTTCGGCGTCCACGGTCTGCTGTGCGAGCGGCCGGAGCCGCCGCACCATCGTCGCCGCTTCGGCCGCGTCCGCGTCCGTCGGCGGCCGGTGCTCCAGATAGCGGGCGAAGACGTGCTCGGTCGTGAACTCCAGGAAACGGGAGGCGATGTGCTCCACCTGCCCGCGAAGTTCCCTCAGGTGCCCGGTGATCGCCGCGAGCGGCACCCCCGCCGCGTACAACTCCGCCGCCACGGCCAGCTCCTGGGGGCTGGGCACGAGGTACTCCTCGGTCTCCCGGTCCGGCAGCCGCTCCAGTACGCCGAGCTCGACGGCCTCCCGGATGGCCTCCTCGTCCGGCGTGCCGCCGAACCGGGCGTCCAGCTCGGCGCGCGAGATCCGGGCCGCCTCCTCGTCCGTCCACGGCCCCTGGACCTCGGCGACCAGGCCGAGCACCCCGCCGAGCCCGCGGCCGGTGTCCCAGGCGTCGAGCAGCTCCTTGATCGAGGCCAGGGTGTAGCCCCGGTCGAGGAGATCGGCGATCTGCCGGAGCCGCGCGAGGTGCGCGTCCCCGTACACGTTCGACCTGCCCCGCCGCTCCGGGCGGGGCAGCAGCCCTCGGTCCTGGTAGGCGCGGATCGTCCGGACCGTGGCCCCGCTCCGATGGGCGAGGTCCTCGATCCGGTACTCCGGCTGTGCTGACTGCTCGGACAAAACCGCTCCCACCGACCGCTCGCTCCACCCCGCCGCGGGGCCCCTCAAGGTACGGATCGTACGACCGCCGCCCCGCCCCGGCTAAGCCCGGCGGCGGGCCGCCCGGCCGGGGATCCGTACACCTGCCGCTCCCGGCGGGCGCGGCCCCGACGCGCGCACCGGCCCGACCGGGACCTACGTCGGCGGCTGCCAGCGGGCGAAGGTCCGCAGCGCTCCCGGGCTCAGCCGGGACAGGACGTGGAGGCCCCGGGCCTCGGGTGTCACCGGCACCACGGCCCGGTCGTGCAGGACCGCGCCCAGGATCGCGTCCGCGACCTTCTCCGGCGGATAGTTCCGCAGCCCGTACAGCCGGGACGCCTTCTTCTGCCGCCGCTTCTCCTCCGCCTCGTCCGTGACCCCCGCGAACCGCGCCGTCGCCGTGATGTTGGTGTTGACGATGCCGGGGCATATCGCGGACACCCCGATGCCCTGGTCGGCCAGCTCGGCGCGCAGGCACTCGCTGAGCATCAGCACCGCCGCCTTCGACGTGCTGTACGCGGGCAGGGTCCGGGAGGGCTGGAACGCCGCCGCGGACGCGGTGTTCACGATGTGGCCGCCCTGACCTCGCGCGGTCATCTGCGCCCCGAAGACCCGGCACCCGTGGATCACGCCCCACAGATTGACGTCGAGGACCCGCTTCCACTCCTCGGCGGTCGTGTCGAAGAAGGAGCCCGTGAGTCCGATGCCCGCGTTGTTGACGAGGACGTCGACGATCCCGTACTCGCTCGCCACCTTGGCGGCCAGCTTCTCCATCGCCTGCTCGTCGGCGACGTCCACGGTCTCGCCCCAGGCCTCCGGCGCGCCGATCAGCCGGGCCATCTCGGCCGTGCGGACCGCGCCCTCCGCGTCCCGGTCCACCGCCACGACCCGCGCGCCGGCCTCGGCGAAGGCGAAGGCGGTGGCCCGGCCGATGCCGCTGGCGGCGCCGGTCACCAGGACCAGCTGGCCGCCGAACCGCTCCGCGTACTCCGGCCTCACCCGGCTCTCGGCCGCCGAGGCTGCGGGCCGGCGGGGACCCGGCGCCGCCGGTTCCTCGTGGGTCCGGACGAACGAGCCGATCCACGCGGCCAGCTGGTCCGGCCGGGTGCGCGGCACCCAGTGCTTCGCGGGCAGGGTGCGCCGGGTCAGGTCCGGCACCCAGGTCCCGAGGTCGTCGTAGAGCCGCTCGGAGAGGAAGGCGTCACCGGTCGGCGTGATCAGCTGCACGGGCGCGTGCGCGTAGGCGTCGGGGCGAGGCCTGCCGAGCCGGGCGCGGACGTTGTCCCGGTAGAGCCAGGCGCCGTGTGCCGCGTCGCTCGGCAGCGAGGGCGTCGGGTAGTCGCCGGCCGGTACCTTCTCGATCCGCTCCAGGATCTTCGGCCAGCGCTTGCCGAGCGGCCCGCGCCAGGCGAGCTCGGGCAGCACGGGGGTGTGCAGCAGGTACACGTACCAGGACTTGGCGCCCTGGCCGAGGAGCTGGCCGACCCGGCGCGGGGTGGGACGGGCCATCCGCTGCTTGATCCAGTGCCCGAAGTGGTCGAGGGAGGGTCCCGACATCGAGGTGAAGGAGGCGATCCGGCCCTCGGTGCGGGAGACGGTCACGAATTCCCAGGACTGCACCGAGCCCCAGTCGTGGCCGACCAGGTGCACCGGCCGGTCCGGGCTGACGGCGTCGGCGACCGCGAGGAAGTCGTCCGTCAGCTTCTCCAGGGTGAAGCCGCCGCGCAGCGGGGCCGGCGCCGTGGAGCGGCCGTGGCCCCGGACGTCGTACAGCACGACGTGGAACTCCTCGGCGAGCCGGGCCGCGACCTCCGACCACACCTCCTTGGAGTCCGGGTAGCCGTGGACGAGGAGGACGGTGGGCCGGTCCGGGTCGCCGAGCTCGGCGACGCACAGTTCGATCCCGCCCGTACGGACCCAGCGCTCCCGCGCTCCCGCGAGCCCCGTCGTCGTTCCGTCGCGCCCTGTCATCGGACAGCCCCCTCTTTCCAGCGCCGCACGTGCGGCAGATCGTCGTCCAGCCAGAACGCGCTCTGCTCGGGGTCCCGGGAGTCGGTGACGACCAGGATCTCCTCGAACTTCGCGCCCGTCCCCCGGAATCCGAGGTGCGGCTCGACCGCCCACAGGCCGGGCTTCGGCGGGTGGTCGGAGAACGTGTACGGCGACCAGAGCGGCGACCAGCCGTCCCGGTGGCCGTGCAGGGCGTCGCTCGCGAGGCCCTTGAGCGCCTGGGTGCCGAAGCCGAAGAGCGTCGGGGACCAGCGGCGCTCCTTCACCCGGTCGATCTTGTGGGCGATGACGCCGAAGGGATAGGCCCGGTGCCGGTTGGCGTACCCCTGGCGGACCATGAGGCGGTCCACGTCCTCGTATATCTCGCGGAGCGTGCGGCGCTCGCGGACCTCGCGGAGGATCAGCTCGCGGTGGTCCTCGAGGTCGGCGAGCAGCTTGTCGTGCAGGGGGTCGAGGCCCAGGCAGCCGCTGTAGCCGATGTCGGCGGTGTACCCCTTGTACACGGGGGCCATGTCGAGGATGAACGGCATGCCCGCCTCGAGCCGCCGGTTCGTGGGGAAGAACTGCAGCGGGATCCTGAAGTCCACGAACGCCGTGCGGTCCCCGAACCAGGCGAACGGCCGGTGGAACCAGTCCCGTACTCCCCGGTCGTACAACCACTCGCGCTGCATCCGGGCGGCCTCGCGCTCGGTCACGCCCGGCTTGAGCTGGGCCGCGACCGCCTCGGCGCACTCGTAGGAGAGGCGCTGTACTTCCCTGAACCCCCGCAGCTCCGCGGAGAGTTCCCGTGTCCCTGAGGCCATGCCACCCGCCGTCCTGTGTGAGCGCCCGATCGCACTACGCGTTCGTAACGTGACATCGATGAATGTGACAATGCCCGGAGGCTACGTCAAGGGGTCGGACCCGGAGGCTGTGGAAAAGTCCGACCGTCGCCCTGTGGAAGAAGACTTTCGTCTCGACCCCCCTACTGGCTTTGTACTCCTCTGGTCGGACAAGGATCGAGCCGTTGGGCTGACGACCGCTGTGGTGCACACCACTACCGTCGAAGCGTGACTGTGATCGCGACCGAAAGCCTCAGCAAGCGGTTCCCCCGGGTGACCGCTCTTGACCGGCTCTCCCTGGACATCGGGCCCGGTGTGACCGGACTCGTGGGTGCCAACGGAGCCGGCAAGTCCACCATGATCAAGATCCTGCTCGGACTCTCCCCGGCCACGGAGGGCCGCGCCGAGGTCCTGGGCCTGGACGTCCGGACCGCCGGCGGCCAGATCCGTGAGCGCGTGGGATACATGCCGGAGCACGACTGTCTCCCGCCCGACGTCTCGGCCACCGAGTTCGTCGTCCACATGGCGCGCATGTCCGGGCTGCCCCCGACCGCGGCCCGCGAGCGGACCGCCGACACCCTGCGCCACGTCGGTCTGTACGAGGAGCGGTACCGCCCCATGGGCGGCTACTCGACCGGCATGAAGCAGCGGGTCAAGCTCGCCCAGGCCCTGGTCCACGACCCGAAGCTGGTCCTCCTCGACGAGCCGACCAACGGCCTCGACCCGGTCGGCCGGGACGAGATGCTGGGACTGATCCGCCGGGTCTGGACCGACTTCGGCATCTCGGTCCTCGTCACCTCGCACCTCCTGGGCGAACTGGAGCGCACCTGCGACCACGTCGTCGTCATCGACGGCGGGAAGCTGCTCCGGTCCAGCTCCACCAGCGACTTCACCCGGACCACCACGACCCTCGCGGTCGAGGTCACCGACTCCGACACCCACCCCGACGGCACGTCGGCGCTCCGCGCGGCCCTCGCCGCCGCGGGCGTCACGATCCACGCGGGCGTGGAGGAGGGCCTGCCCGGCGCCGGCCACATCCTGCTCCTGGAGGCGCCCGGCGAGGAGACGTACGACCTCGTCCGGGACACCGTCGCCGACCTCGGCCTCGGTCTCGTCCGCATGGAGCAGCGCCGCCACCACATCGCCGAGGTCTTCCGGCCCGAGGCGTCCCCGCAGCACGAGGAGGTGCCGGCCCGATGAGCATCCAGTCCCCCCAGCCCTCCCAGGCCGCTCCCGACACGACGCAGATCCACAACATCGGCTACCGGTCGTACGACGGCCCGCGCCTCGGCCGGGCGTACGCCCGCAGGTCGCTGTTCTCGCAGTCGCTGCGCGGCGCGTACGGCCTGGGCCGCAGCGCCAAGTCCAAGGTGCTGCCGATGCTGCTCTACGCGGTGATGTGCATCCCGGCGCTGATCATCGTCGCGGTAGCGGTCGTCACCAAGCAGTCCAAGCTCTCCATCGAGTACACGCAGTACGCGCTCTACCTCCAGGTCGTCATCAGCATCTACCTGGCCTCGCAGGCGCCGCAGTCGGTCTCCCGCGACCTCCGGTTCAGGACGGTCCCGCTGTACTTCTCCCGGCCGATCGAGCGCGCGGACTACGTGCTCGCCAAGTTCGGGGCGATGGCTTCGGCGCTCTTCGTCCTCACCGCCTCCCCGCTGCTGATCCTGTGGATCGGCTCGCTGCTCGCCAAGATGGACTTCGCCGAGCAGACCAAGATGTTCGGCCAGGGGCTCGTCTCCGTGGCGCTGCTGTCGCTGCTCTTCGGCGGCATCGGCCTGGTCATGGCGGCCCTCACCCCGCGCCGGGGCTTCGGCGTCGCCGCCGTGATCGCCGTCCTGACGATCTCGTACGGGGCGGTCTCCACCCTCATGGGCATCGCCTTCGCGACCGAGAACCAGGGCGCCATCCAGTGGCTCGGCCTCTTCTCTCCGATGACCCTCATCGACGGCGTGCAGAGCACCTTCCTGGGTGCCCCTCCCGGCTTCCCCGAGCTCGGAGGCCCGAGCACCGGTGTCGGCGTGATCTACGTGCTGGTCGTCCTCGCGCTCATCGCCGGCTCGTACGGCATCCTGATGCGCCGCTACCGAAAGGTCGGGCTGTGACAACGCTCCACATCGACCACGTCTCCCGCTGGTTCGGAAACGTCGTGGCCGTGAACGACGTCACGATGACGGTGGGCCCGGGTGTCACCGGCCTCCTCGGCCCCAACGGCGCCGGGAAGTCCACCCTGATCAACATGATGGGCGGATTCCTCGACCCCTCCACCGGCTCCGTCACCCTGGACGGGCAGACGATCTGGGGGAACGAGTCGGTCTACCGCGAGATCGGTGTCGTGCCCGAGCGGGAGGCCATGTACGACTTCCTCACGGGCCGCGAGTTCGTCCTGGCCAACGCGGAGCTGCAGGGCCTCGGCGCCGCGGAGGCCCAGCGGGCCCTCGGCACGGTCGAGATGGAGTACGCCCAGGACCGCAAGATCTCCACGTACAGCAAGGGCATGCGGCAGCGCGTGAAGATGGCCTCGGCCCTCGTCCACGAGCCGTCCGTGCTCCTGCTCGACGAGCCGTTCAACGGCATGGACCCGCGCCAGCGCATGCAGCTGATGGACCTCCTGCGGCGGATGGGCGCGGACGGCCGCACGGTCCTGTTCTCCTCGCACATCCTGGAGGAGGTCGAGCAGCTCGCCTCCCACATCGAGGTCATCGTGGCCGGGCGCCACGCGGCCTCCGGTGACTTCCGCAAGATCCGCCGCCTGATGACGGACCGGCCGCACCGCTACCTCGTCCGCTCCAGCGACGACCGGTCGCTCGCCGCGGCGCTCATCGCCGACCCGTCCACGGCCGGCATCGAGGTCGACCACGGTGAGGGCGGTCTGCGGGTGCAGGCGGTGGACTTCGGACGGTTCACGGAGCTGCTGCCGAAGGTCGCGCGCGAGCGGGGGATCCGTCTCCTGACGGTCTCGCCCTCGGACGAGTCCCTCGAATCGGTCTTCTCATACCTCGTCGCGGCCTGAAAGGAGCCTGACCGATGTACAACCCCACAGTCGCCCGGCTCACCTACCGGGCCCTCCTCGGCCGCCGCAGGGCCATGATCCTCTTCCTGCTGCCCGGCATGCTGCTGCTCATCTCGGCCGCGGTGCGCGCCTTCAACGGCATGGACGACCAGGTCGCGGCCGACGTCCTCGGCGGTTTCGCGCTCGCCACCATGGTGCCGCTGATCGGTGTGATCGCCGGGACGGGAGCGATCGGCCCGGAGATCGACGACGGCTCGATCGTCTATCTGCTGTCCAAGCCGGTGAAGCGGTCCTCGATCATCTTCACGAAGCTGATCGTGGCGATCGCGGTCACCATGGTCTTCTCCGCGGTGCCGACGCTGATCGCCGGCTTCATCCTCAACGGCAACGGCCAGCAGGTGGCCGTCGCCTACACGGTGGCGGCGCTCGTGGCCTCCATCGCGTACAGCGCGCTGTTCCTGCTGCTCGGCACGATCAGCCGGCACGCCGTGGTCATCGGCCTGGTCTACGCCCTGGTCTGGGAGACCCTCTTCGGCTCCCTGATCGCCGGCGCGCGGACACTGAGCGTCCAGCAGTGGGCGCTGGCGCTCGCACAGAAGGTCACCGGCGACGGCCTGGTCACCTCCGACGTCGCGCTGCCCACGGCGGTGGCGCTCCTCGCGGGCGTCACGATCGTGGCCACCTGGTTCGCCGCCCACAAGCTCAGCAGACTGACGCTGGCCGGCGAGGAGTAGGAGCGCGCGGCCCCACCGGCGCGCCCCGTCTCAGACCGTCCGGTCCCGGGCCGCGAGCAGTCCCACGGTGAAGGCCGCCGCGCAGACGGCGAGGACCCCGCAGATCGGCGGGGTCCAGGAGCCGGTGGCCTGGTGGAGGACACCGGCCGCCAGCGGCCCCACCGCGGCGAGCAGATAGCCGACCGTCTGCGCCATCCCGGACAGCCGGGCCGCGGTCACCGCGTCCCCGGCGCGCAGGACGATCAGGGTCAGGGCGAGGCCGACGGCACCGCCCTGACCGACGCCGAGCACGGCCGACCAGAGCCAGGCACCCTCGACGGGCGCCACCATCAGACCGGCGTACCCGGCCGCGACCAGCGTGGTGACGAGCACGATCAGCGGGCGCTGGGTCCGCATCCGGCCGGCGAGCAGCGGCACCACGAAGGCGCCCGCGACCTGGATCAGGTTGTTGAAGGCGAAGACGACACCGGCCGTGGAGCGGCTCATCCCGTGGTCGGTGAAGATCGTCGGCATCCAGGCGATCAGCACGTACGACCACAGCGACTGCAGGCCCATGAACAGCGTGACCTGCCAGGCGAGCGCCGAGCGCCAGACGCTCACGGGGCGGGCGCCGGCGGCCGGGACGGCCCGTACCTCGTGGCCCGTACGGCCTCGGGCGATCAGCACCTGGGGCAGCCAGGCGAGGGCGGCGACCGCCGCGAGCAGCGACCAGAAGCCGAGCGAGCCCTGCCAGCCGCCGCCCAGCGCCTTCTCCAGGGGCACCGCGGCCGCCGCCGCGAGCGTCGCTCCGGCGATCATCGCGCCCGTGTAGACCGAGGTCATCGCCGCGGCCCGGCCCGGGAAGTCACGCTTGATCAGGCCGGGCATGAGCACGTTCAGCAGGGCGATCGAGGTGCCGACCAGGACGCCGCCGCCGTACAGCGCGTACACGGACGGCAGTACGCGCGCGAGGATGCCGACGCCGAGGAGGAGCAGCGCCGCGAACAGGACGCGCTCGACGCCGAACCGGCGCCCCAGCGGCGGCGCGACCAGCGCGCCCACGCCGAGGAACAGCACGGGCACCGACGTGACGAGGGAGCCGGCCGTCGCGGAGAGTCCGAAGGCGTCGGATATCTCGCCGACCAGCGGCGCCACGCTCGCGAGGGCCACCCGCATGTTCAGCGAGGCGAGCACGATCCCGGTCAGGAGCAGGACCGGGTGGGCGAGCAGCGCCCGGCGGGCCGAGGCCCCCGCGACCGAGGTCAGGACGCCCGCCTCGGCGTCGACGAGCACGGGCGTCCTCGCCCCCGCGTCGACGTGCCCCGGCGTCCTCGCCCCGGCGTCGACGTGCCCCGGCGTCCTCGTCCCGGCGTCCGCCTTTCGGGTCCCGGCGCCCATCAGGAGCGCTCCGTCAGCGCGGTGACCGTCTCCATGGGCACCCGCAGCAGTTCGCGGGCCTGTCGCTCCGCCGCGTCCGGGTCGGCCGTCTCGATCGCGGCCACCAGTGCCTCGTGGGCGTCGATGTCGACCGGCGGCATCTCCCGGTCGCCGAGGGCCTCCACGAGCACCTCGTGGACCTGCGCCGAGAAGAACCGGTACACCTCGACGAAGGCCGCGTTGTGCGTGGCGCCGACGACGGCCAGGTGGAAGGCGAGGTCCGCGTCGGCGTCCCGGTCGCCCTCCTCACGCAGGGTGGTGAGGGCGGCCCGCAGCCGCAGCAGGTCGTGGGTGTCCCTGCGGGCCGCCGCGAGCCGGGCGGCCTCGGCCTCCAGGGCGACCCGCAGTTCGAGGACGTCGGCCGCGCCGGCGTGCCGGACCCCGCGCAGGACGGCCGCCGGATCCGCGGTCGACCTGACGAAGGTGCCGTTGCCCTGACGCGACTCCAGGAGCCCGGCGTGGACCAGGACCCGGACCGCCTCGCGGACGGTGTTGCGGCCCACGCCGAGCTGCTGGGCGAGGTCGTGCTCGGTGGGGATACGGTCGCCGACCGCCCACTCGCCGTCCGCGAGCTGCGCCCGCAGCTGATCCACCACGGAGTCCACCAGCGAGGTCCGTCCCGCCGCCCTGAGTGCCATGCCGTTCCGACCTCTCCATATGCCCGGTTGCCCAGTCATCCTACAACTGACCGCGTAGGGGACACCGGACTACTGTGGGGCCGTACGCGGACCGAACACCCTCACCACCCTCGGGAGTCAGTCATGTCAGACCGCTTCGACGTCGTCGTACTCGGAGCTGGCCCCGGCGGCTACGTCGCCGCCATCCGCGCCGCCCAGCTGGGCAAGCGGGTCGCGGTCGTGGAGGAGAAGTACTGGGGCGGTGTCTGCCTGAACGTCGGCTGCATCCCGACCAAGGCCCTGCTGCGCAACGCCGAACTCGCGCACATCTTCAACCACGAGGCGAAGACCTTCGGCATCAAGGTCGACGGCACCGTCACCTTCGACTACGGCGACGCCTACCGCCGCAGCCGCTCGGTCGCGGACGGCCGCGTCAAGGGCGTCCACTTCCTGATGAAGAAGAACGGCATCACCGAGTTCCAGGGCCGGGGCACCTTCCTCGACGCGAACACCCTCCAGGTCGCCACGTCCGACGGCGCCTCGCAGACGATCACCTTCGACAACTGCATCATCGCGACCGGCGCCACCCCGCGCCTGCTCCCGGGCACCGCCCGCAGCGAGCGCGTCGTGTCGTACGAGGAGCAGATCCTCGCCGAGGACGCCCCGAAGTCGATCGTCATCGCCGGCGCCGGAGCCATCGGCATCGAGTTCGCGTACGTCCTCAACAACTACGGCACCAAGGTGACGATCGTCGAGTTCCTCGACCGGATCGCCCCCCTGGAGGACGAGGAGGTGTCCAAGGAGCTGGCGAAGCAGTACCGCAAGCTCGGCATCGACGTCCTCACCTCCACCCGCGTCGAGAGCATCGACGAGTCCGGCCCGCAGGTCCGCGTCACCGTCACCGGCAAGGACGGCGCGAGCAAGGTCCTGGAGGCCGACAAGGTCCTCCAGGCCATCGGCTTCGCCCCGAACGTCACCGGCTACGGCCTGGAGGCGACCGGCGTCGCCCTCACCGAGCGCGGCGCGATCGACGTCGACGGCCACTGCCGCACCTCCGTGCCGCACATCTACGCCATCGGCGACGTCACCGCGAAGCTGATGCTGGCGCACACCGCCGAGGCCATGGGCGTCATCGCCGCCGAGACCATCGGGGACGCCGAGACCATGGAGCTCGACTACCCCATGATCCCGCGCGCCACCTACTGCCAGCCGCAGATCGCCAGCTTCGGCTGGACCGAGGCGCAGGCCCGCGAGAAGGGCTTCGACGTCAAGGTCGCCAAGTTCCCCTTCGTGGCGAACGGCAAGGCGCACGGCCTCGGAGACGCCACCGGCTTCGTCAAGATCATCGCCGACGGGACGCACGGCGAGATCATCGGCGCCCACCTGATCGGCCCCGACGTCACCGAGCTGCTGCCCGAGCTGACCCTGGCCCAGCAGTGGGACCTCACCGTCCACGAGGTCGCGCGGAACGTCCACGCGCACCCGACGCTCGGCGAGGCCGTGAAGGAAGCGATCCACGGCCTCGCGGGACACATGATCAATTTCTGAGGTCTCTCCCAGGTCCAGGTGATAGGCACTGAGAGGTGCCGAGCGAAATCCTCCCGGGTGGCGAACCGTCCCGACCGATCAGGTCGTGGGTGCGTTCGTCACCCGGTACGCATCTCTGGCTGGCGGTCATCGCGATCACCAGCCTCGTCATCGCGCTGTCCCCCGAGGGCTTCGACACCTATCTCCTGCACCGCAACAGCAGCAATCTCCACCAGCTCGCGCACCACCCCCTGCGGGCTCTGCTCGGCAGCGCGTTCTGGATCGAGGACCCCGCCGACCTGCTGCTGTACGCGCTCCTCTTCGAGCTGCTCCACGCCCCGGTCGAACGCTGGCTCGGCACGCCGAGATGGCTCTTCACCGTCGCCACGGCCCACATCGCGGCGACCCTGATCACCCAGCAGGCGGTGCTACTGGCCATCCGGCACCACGAGGTGCCGCGCAGCATGGCGCACGTCGTCGACATCGGCGTCAGCTACGGCCTCGCTGCTTCCGCCGGCATCCTCACCTACCGGCTGGCCCGGCCCTGGCGCTGGATCTACCTCGCGGGAGCGGTCGCCTTCTTCCTCGTACCGCTCGCCGCCGACCGTACGTACACCGACCTCGGGCACGCGATCTCCCTGGCGATCGGCCTCGCCTGCTACCCGCTGACCCGCTCCCCCCGCGAAAAACCGGTCGCTCCCGAACGGGGGCCCGGCGCACACTAGTTGTACGGGGGACACGGGGGATCTCCCGGAGGCGGCCGCTTCGAGCGCGCGGACCTGAGTCCGCGCGGGCCGCGACCCGCGAAGGCCCGCTCCCCTCGGGGGAGCGGGCCTTCGTGCGTGTCTTCGCCGTGCTCAGGCGGCCAGCAGGCGCTCCAGGACGAGCGCGATGCCGTCCTCCTCGTTGGAGGTGGTCACCTCGTCGGCGACCGCGCGCAGCTCCGCGTGCGCGTTGCCCATGGCCACGCCGTGGGCCGCCCAGCCGAACATCGGGATGTCGTTCGGCATGTCGCCGAAGGCGATCGTCTCCGCGGCCTTCACTCCCAGGCGGCGCGCCGCCAGGGAGAGGCCCGTGGCCTTGCTGAGGCCGAGCGGGAGGATCTCCACGATGCCCGGTCCCGCCATGACGACGTCCACCAGCCCGCCGACCGTCTCCCGGGCGGCCCGGGTCAGCTCGTCGTCCGTCAGCGTGGGGTGCTGGAGGTAGAGCTTGGTCAGCGGCGCCGCCCACAGCTCGGCCGGGTCGTCGTACGGCACGTAGGGCAGCGGCCCCTCGTGGGCCCGGTAGCCGGGGCCCATCAGGACCTCGCCCTCCAGACCGTCGCGGCTCGCGGCCAGCGCCAGCGGGCCCACCTCCGCCTCGATCTTGGAGAGCGCGAGCCCCGCGAGCTGCCGGTCCAGGGTCAGCGAGGTGAGCAGCCGGTGCTCACCCGCGTGGTAGACCTGCGCGCCCTGTCCGCAGACCGCGATCCCGTCGTAGCCGAGGTCGTCCAGGATGTGCCGCGTCCAGGGCACCGCCCGGCCGGTGACGACGATGTGGGCGGCGCCCGCCGCCGTCGCGGCGGCGAGCGCGTCCCGCGTGCGGTCCGAGATGGACTCGTCGGCCCGCAGCAGCGTGCCGTCGAGGTCCGTCGCGACCAGGCGGTAGGGGAAGGAGCTCACTTGGCGATCGGCTCCAGGACCTCGCGGCCGCCGAGGTAGGGCCGCAGCACCGCGGGCACCCGCACCGAACCGTCGGCGAGCTGGTGGTTCTCCAGGATCGCCACGATCGTGCGCGGTACGGCGCACAGCGTGCCGTTCAGGGTGGCCAGCGGCTGCACCGTCTTCTTGCCGCCCTGCTCGTCGCGCATCCGGACGGAGAGGCGGCGGGCCTGGAAGCTGTCGCAGTTCGAGGCCGAGGTCAGCTCGCGGTACTTGCCCTGGGTCGGGATCCACGCCTCGCAGTCGAACTTCCGGGAGGCGGAGGCACCGAGGTCGCCGGTGGCGACGTCGATCACCTGGAACGGCAGCTCAAGACCGGTCAGCCACTGCTTCTCCCACTCCAGGAGCCGCTTGTGCTCGGCCTCGGCGTCCTCCGGCGCGACGTACGAGAACATCTCGACCTTGTCGAACTGGTGGACGCGGAAGATGCCCCGGGTGTCCTTGCCGTACGTGCCGGCCTCGCGGCGGAAGCAGGGCGAGAAGCCCGCGTACCGCAGCGGCAGCTTGTCGGCGTCGATGATCTCGTCCATGTGGTACGCGGCGAGGGGGACCTCGGACGTGCCGACGAGGTAGTAGTCGTCCTTCTCCAGGTGGTACACGTTCTCCGCGGCCTGGCCGAGGAAGCCGGTGCCCTCCATGGCGCGAGGACGGACGAGCGCGGGGGTCAGCATGGGGATGAAGCCGGCCTCGGTGGCCTGGGCGATCGCCGCGTTGACCAGGGCGAGCTCCAGGAGGGCGCCGACGCCGGTCAGGTAGTAGAAGCGCGAGCCGGAGACCTTGGCGCCCCGCTCCACGTCGATGGCGCCGAGCGCCTCGCCGAGCTCCAGGTGGTCCTTGGGCTCGAAGCCCTCGGCCGCGAAGTCGCGGATGGTGCCGTGCGTCTCCAGGACGACGAAGTCCTCCTCGCCGCCCACGGGCACGTCCGTGTGGACGATGTTCCCGAGCTGGAGCAGGAGTCCCTTGGCCGTCTCGTCGGCCTCGTTCTGCTCGGCTTCGGCGGCCTTGACGTCGGTCTTCAGCTGCTCGGCCTTCTGGAGGAGCTCGGCGCGCTCCTCGGGGGTGGCCCTGGGGATCAGCTTGCCGAGCGCCTTCTGCTCGGATCGGAGCTCGTCGAAGCGGACGCCGGACGACCTGCGCCGCTCATCGGCGGAGAGCAGGGCGTCGACGAGCGCGACGTCCTCTCCACGGGCGCGCTGGGAGGCGCGAACACGGTCGGGGTCCTCACGGAGCAGGCGAAGGTCAATCACCCCACCAGGCTACCGGTGCGCGTTCGCCCGCCCCCACCGGATAACGTCACGCGTGTTGTCACGCGTACCGTTTCGCCCGAATTGGCACCTGAGGAATAGTGCGGATCGAGGGCTCCGCATTCAGTTATCCACAGGCTGTGCGGAAGATCTGTGGACCACGGGAAAGATCGCGCGGATTTCCTCTCCCCGGCCTGGCAATTCCGTGATCAAACACCATTCGGGCACTCATTTGGGTGGGAATTGCTCGCCCTCGGGGTGGGTCGAGCGGGGAGTGCTGACGGCGGCGCCCTCTCTCCGCTGTGGACAGGGGGGACGGCACGGGGAGTTGCTAGGGCGATTTGTCGACCTTGTCGGCGCGCGCTGTCGACTTGTCCCCAGGTTGCTGACGGGTCCTGTGGATAACTCCTGTGGGGAACTAAAAATATGCAGGTAGGACTAGTGGATCGCGCCTGTGGACGAACGCCCCCGGCCAAGGGAGCGTTCCGTCACCATCGGGTCAGGCCCGACCGTCCTGGGCCCTCGCCAGCCAGTCGGAGGCCGCCATGAACTCCCCGTCCGAGGTACCGCGCCGCAGCGCCCGCACGTCCTCGACCGCGACACCGGCCCTCGGGTACGAGCCGAGGAACCGCACCTTGGGACAGATCCGCTTGAGGCCCATCAGCGCCTCGCCCACCCGCCGGTCCGAGATATGGCCCTCGGCGTCCACGGCGAAGCAGTAGTTCCCGATCCCCGCTCCCGTGGGCCGGGACTGGATCAGCATCAGGTTCACCCCGCGCACCGCGAATTCCTGGAGCAGTTCGAGGAGGGCACCCGGATGATCGTCACCCAGCCACAGCACCACCGAGGTCTTGTCCGCGCCCGTCGGGGCCGCCGGGCGGGCCGGCCGGCCCACGAGCACGAACCGCGTCTCCGCGTTCTCCGCGTCGTGGATCTCCGTGACCAGGGCTTCGAGGCCGTACGTCACCGCCGCGAACTCCCCGGCGAAGGCGGCGTCGAAGCGGCCCTCCTGCACCAGCCGGGCCCCGTCGGCGTTGGAGGCGGCCGACTCCCACACCGCCTCGGGCAGGTTCGCCCGCATCCAGTTCCGGACCTGCGGCTGGGCCACCGGGTGCCCCGTCACCGTCTTGATCTCCGACAGCTTGGTCCCGGGCCGCACGAGCAGCGCGAACGCGATCGGAAGGAGCACCTCGCGGTAGATCATCAGCGGCTCGCCGGAGGCCAGCTCGTCCAGGGTCGCGGTCACCCCGCCCTCGACCGAGTTCTCGATCGGCACGAGGGCGGCGGCGGCCTCCCCGTTCCGCACGGCGTCGAGTGCGGCCGGCACCGAGACCATCGGGACGAGTTCCCTCGTCGCGGCCTCGGGCAGCGTACGCAGCGCGGCCTCCGTGAAGGTGCCCTCGGGGCCGAGATACGTGTACCGGGTGGCGGACATACCGTCACCCTAATGGGCGCCGGGGGCGCGGGACGCCCGCCCGGGGCGTCAGGACTCCAGGAGCCGCTGCCCCACGTACTCACCCTCGGCGGGACCACCCGGGACCGCGAAGAGGCCGCTCGCCTCGTGGCGGATGAACACGGACAGCGCGTCGCCCCGGTCGAGCTTGCGCTGCACCGGGACGAAGCCCCGCAGCGGGTCCGCCTGCCAGCAGATGAAGAGGAGACCGGCGTCCGGCGTGCCGTCCGGACCGATGCCGTCGTGGAAGGAGAACGGCCTGCGCAGCATCGCCGCACCGCCGTTCTGTTCGGGGGCGGAGATCCGGGAGTGCGCGTTGTCCGGGATGACCGTCGAGCCGTCCGGGCCGCGCTTGTCCAGGTCCAGCTCCGTGGTCTCCGTACCGCCGGTCAGCGGGGCCCCGTCGGACTTCCGGCGCCCGATCACCTTCTCCTGCCGGTCGAGCGGGAGCTTCTCCCAGTCGTCGAGCAGCATCCGGATCCGGCGCACCACCGCGTACGAGCCGCCGGCCATCCACTCCTCCGCGCCGGTGGCCCCCGCCGGGACGAAGATCCGCCGGTCGAAGTCGGGGTCGGTCACCTTCGGATTGCCCGTGCCGTCGACCTGACCCATCAGGTTGCGCGCGGTCATCGGCTTCGCGGTGGCACCGGCCGACCGGTTGAAGCCGTTCATCTGCCAGCGCACCCGAGCCGCGTCGCCCGCGTCCTTCTGCAGCGCCCGCAGCGCGTGGAAGGCGACGAGCGCGTCGTCGGCACCGATCTGCACCCACAGGTCGCCCTCCGAGCGCCGGGGGTCCAGGGCGTCGGCGGAGAACGCGGGCAGCGGGTCGAGCCCGGCGGGGCGGCGCGCCACGAGCCCGGTGCGGTCGAAGAACGTACGGCCGAAGCCGAAGGTCACGGTGAGGGAGGAGGGTCCCGCGTCGAGCGCGATCCCGGTGTCCCCGGCCGGGGCGCTGCCCGACATCACCGCCTTCGCCGTCGCCGACCAGCGGCGCAGCAGGGCGACGGCCTCCTTGCGGCCGGCGCCCGGCGCGAGGTCGAAGGCGACCAGATGGCCCCGGGACTGGAGCGGGGTGGTGATACCGGCCTGATGTTTCCCGTGAAACATCACCTCGGTCGCCCCGACCGTGGTCAGCGCCGGGGCGCCGCCGGCTCCGGCCGTGGCGGCGGTGTCCCCGCCGGACACGGCCGTGGTGACCCCGGCGCCGCCGGCCGCACCGATGACGAGTCCGGCCGCGCCCGCCGCGCCGACGGTGCCCAGCAGACGTCGCCGGGAGATCTCAGGATGGTCGTTCTCGGTCACGGGTCAGCCGATCTTCACGTTCTTGTCGATGGTGGTCTGGTCGATCTCGGAGGTACGGACGGTCACCTGGATCCGCCACTCCCCGGGCATCGGGATCTGGACGCCGCTCGCGCTCCAGTGTCCGGTCTGGATCCGGTCGGGGGCGACGGGCAGCGGGCCGACGTCCTTGGCCTCCAGGGTGAAGGCGACCTTGATCTCGGGGACGTCCAGCGGCTTGCCGTTGGGTCGCTCGACGTAGAGGTGCAGCGCGTTGGCGCCGGTGCGGCCGGGGTCGAGGCTCAGCCGGACGACGCCCTTGCCGTCGACGCCGCCGGTGTCGAAGGGCAGCCGGATGTCGACGGGCCGGTCGGGCACGGCGGCCGGGCCGGCGGCGGCTCCGCTCCGCGCGGTCTCCTCCTCGGTGCGGCCGGGCTCGGTCGAGGTGAGGACGGTGGTCACGGCGAGGAGCACGACGGCCACCGCGGCCTCGGTCAGCACCGAGCGCCGCAGACCGGACCGCTCGGGGTCGGCGTCCCGCTCCCGCTTGCGCCGCGCGGTGGCGACGGCGGCCCGCTGTCGGGCGAGCTGCGCGGCCCGCTCCGGGTCGGGAGATCCCTCCGGATCGGCGGCCCGCTCCGGATCGGCGGCTCGGTCGGCCTCGTCGGCCGCAGCGGCCTCCTGGGCCTCGTCGGCTGGGGAGTCGTCCTGGGTCTCGTCGGCCTCCTGGGCCTCTTCGGCCTCTTCCGCTCCCTCAGCCCCTTCGGCCCCTTCGGCCCCTTCGGCCCCTTCGGCCCCCGAGATCCCCTCCGTCTCCTCGTCCTCCCCGGCCGTCTCCTTCGGCGTCGGGTCGGCGAGCCGCTGGATCCAGCGGCGGGAGACCCACGCGATGCCGAGGAGCACGCACATCAGGCCGATCTTGACCAGGAGCAGCTGCCCGTAGCGCGTCCCGGTCAGCGCCGACCAGGAGCCGACCTGGCGCCAGGACTGGTAGAGCCCGGTGGCGGCGAGGACGGCCACGGAGCCGAAGGCGACCTTGGAGAAGCGCTCGACTGCCGCGCGTTCGACGGACGGGGCCCGGTAGAGGGCCACGAGCAGCACCGTGAGACCGCCGAGCCAGGCGGCGACGGCGAGGAGGTGCAGGATGTCGACGGGCATGGCGATGCCGGGCTGGAGACCGGTCGAGGCGTGCTCGGCCAGGGCCCAGGTACCGGCGATTCCGGCGGCGACGACGGTGCCGCCGAGGCCGAGTCCGAAGGCGAGGTCCTTCTTCTCCTTCGGGTCGGTGCGCCGGGCGTAGGCACCGAAGAGGACGGCCACGAAGAGCGCGGCCGCGCCGAGCAGCAGCAGCCGGGAGGTGAGCGCCGCACCCGTCTTCGTCTCCAGGACGGCCTTGAGGCCCGCCAGGTCGAAGGCGTCGGCGAGTTCACCGGAGCCGGTGTACGGATTGCGCAGGAGCAGCATGACGAGCGTGGCGCCGGTGAGGGTCAGCCAGCCCCGGACGACGGTCTGCTGCACGGGCCGGACGCTCGCGCCGCGAGGCCAGCAGGCCAGGACGAAGGCGCCGCCGCCGACGAGGACGGCGAAACCGGCGTACGAGAGGTAGCGCGCGATGCCGTAGAGGGCGCCGACGATCCCGCCGCCCGCCGTCCGGTCGGGCAGGGAGACGGACGTGCTGGACGGGGCGCCGATGGAGAAGGTGAAGGCGCCGGCGATGGGGTGGCTGTCGGCCGAGACGGTCTGCCACGCCACCGTGTACGTGCCGTCGGGCAGTCCGGCGCGCAACCCCACTCCGTAGCGGACGACGGAGCCGCTGCACAGGTCGCGTATCTCGCCGGTGTCGGCCCGCCTGCCCGCCGGGTCGAGGACCCGGATGGAGTCGGCGCTCATGGCGACCTGTTCGGAGAAGGTGAGGTTGACCTCCTTGGGAGCGGTGGCGACCACCGCCCCGTCCTTCGGATCGCTGCCGGTCAGCGCCGCGTGCGCGGACGCGGGGGCGGCACCGGCGAGCAGCGTGCCGAGCAGCGCGGCCGCCAGGATCAGCAGCCGGGCCAGGGCGGAACCGAGGCGCGGGGCGGTGGTTGTCATCTGTGGGTCACTCCGTCAGTTCTGTCGGAACTCCGTCAACCCGCTCAGTGCTGCTGCGGGTTGTGGGTGGCGGCCTCGACGGGAAGCTCGACCTTGATGGGGTCGGACTTCTCGAAGTGGAGCTCGATGCTGACCTTCTCGCCCTGCTTGGGCTTCTTCTTCAGCTCCATGAACATGATGTGGTTGCCACCGCGTTCCAGGGAGAGGGTGCCGTTGGCAGGGATGTCGAAGGACTCGACCTCCTGCATCTTCTGGTTCTTCGTCTCGTGGATGGTGACGTCGTCCGAGATCGGGCTGGTGACGGAGGTGAGCTTGTCCGCCGTGTCACCGTCGTTGGTGATGGTGAGGAAACCACCGGCCATGTCCATCACCGGCTGCGGCATGAACGCCCCGCTGACCTTCAGCTCGGGCGCGTCCCCGCCGGACGAGGACGACGAGGACGAACACCCGGTCAGTGCGAGCGCGGCGGCGAGCGCCACGGCGGCGGACAGGGTGGTGGTGCGGCGGTTCACGGGTTCTCCCCCTTGATGAGCTTCGGCAGGTCCTTGGCGTAGTCGTCGATGGTCGCGTCCTCGCCGTACAGGACGTAGCCCTGGTCGGTCGTGGGCGAGAAGGCGATCACCTGTGCTCCGTGCATGGAGACGACCTTGCCGTCCTTCTCCTTCTTCGGCGGGTCGATGCCGATGCCGATCTGCCGGGCCCCCGCCTGGATGGTGGAGAACGCGCCGGTGAGGCCGGTGAAGGTGGGGTCACCGGCGGCGGGCAGCCACTTGGCGAGCTCGGCGGCGGTGTCCCGCTCGGGGTCGGTGGTGACGAAGACGACCTGGAGCTTGTCCTGGTCGGCCTTGGGGAGCTGCTTCTTGGCGATGGCGATGTTGCTCATCGTCAGGGGGCACACGTCGGGGCAGTGGGTGTAGCCGAAGTAGATGAGCGTCGGCTTGCCCTTGGTGCGCTCCCGCAGGTCGTACTTCTGGCCCTTGGTGTCGGTGAGGACGAGCGCGGGCTTGGTGAACGGCCGGTCGAGGACGGTGGCGGCCTTGGTGGAGTCGCTGCCACCGGAGACCTCCGCGACCGCGCTCGTGTTCTGGCCGGAGGCCTTGCCGTCGTCGCCGCCGAGGGCGACGGCCGCGGTGATGCCGAGCGCGGCCACGATGGCGACCGCGGCGACGATCAGCGGGGTGCGAGGGCTCGGAGAGGATGTCTTCTCTGCGGACATGCTGTGTCTTTCCGCTTCTTCCTGGAGTGTCAGGGGTGAGGTGCGGCCGGCGGTCAGAGCGAGCGGCGGCGGCCGGCGAGGACACCGAAGGCGACACCGGCGACACCGATGAGGATGCCGAGGACACCGAGGATCCGGGCGGTGGTGTCGGAGGAGTCGGCGGCGGCCGTCTCCTTGTGCGACGCGGTCTCGTCCTCGTGCCCGGCCTTGTCGTCCGCGGAGGCGGAGGCGGAGGCGGACGGGGCGGCGGCACCGCCGTGGTGGTCGTCGGAGGCGGCCGAGAGCTTCAGTACGGGGGCGGGGAACTGCGGTTCCTCCGCGCCCTCCTTCTGCTCCTCGATCCAGCGCACGACGTCCTTGTTGTCGTACGTCTGGATCGCCTTGATCACCAGCTCGTCGGCGTCCTCGGGCAGCCGGCCGAGGGAGAGCGGGAACTGCTGGAACTGGCCGGGGCCGATCTTCGAACCGTCGGCGGTCCAGGTGACCTTGGAGACGGCCTCGTTGATCTTCTTGCCGTGCAGCTCCAGGGGCTTGCTGAGCTTGCTCCGGGTCACCTCGGCCTTCCAGCCCGGGACGGGCTGCGGCATGACGGAGGCCAGCGGGTGGTCGAGCGGGAAGTTGACCTCGACCTTCACGGTGGAGGCGTTGTCGCGCTCGTTGGGGACCTTGATGTTGACGGTCGCGTAACCGCCCTTGGCGGCCTCGCCCTGCGGCTGCACGCTCACGTGCGCGAAGGCCGTGCCGGACAGCAGCACGACGGAGGAGAGGGCGATGCCGCCGGCGAGGGCGACGCGGGAGGCGGAGAGGCGGGAGGAGGACGGACGGGAAACGGTCATGGCAGAAGACACTCCAGCTCGAAGAACGACGGTGGGGTCCGGCGCGCCGATGCGGGGGACCCCCGCGGGCGTGCGGACGGGCGCGGCTCCCGCTCCTGCTGAGCGGGGCACGTCGGACTGCGTCGGACTCGCCGGCCTGTGCGCAGGCCGTCCCGGCCCGGACCGTCAGCCTGGATCAGGCCGCTCGGGCTCGGGTCAAGCCGCACGGGACCGGACCGCTCGGACCGGTCGGACCGGCCCGGTCGGCCCGGGTCAGCCCGGGTCAGGCCGGAGTCAGGCGCGGGTCAGGCCGGTCGGCCTCGGTCAGCGCGGATCGGCCTCGGTCAGGCGGTCGGTCGCGGTGGGCGGTCGGCCTGGGTCAGGCCGCGAGGACGCAGTCGGCGGCCGGCGGGCCGCGCCTGATCACCGTGTCCTCGAGCGCCTCGGCCATCCGGGGCGGTGAGGAGCCGAAGGCCGTACGGACCGCCCGTCGCGGCCCGGTGCGCGGAGCCGTCGACAGCCCGGTGAGCAGCGCCCGTACGAGACGGAGCGCGGCCCGCAGCGAGCGGACGAGGGCGCATTCGGCGAGCTCCGTCGCACCCTGCTCGGAGAGTTCGACGAGGCGGCTGAGGGCGTGGTCCCCGCGGCGCAGCAGCCAGCCCGCGGCGAGGGCGGCGAGCAGGTGGCCGAGGACCATGGGAAGGCCGGGCAGCAGCGCACCGGCGGGCGCGGTCGCCGTGGTGGTCGCGTGGCCGGCGTGGGCGTGGACGGCCGTCGAGGCGGCGGCCGCCGGGTCGAGACCGGCGTCGCGGAGGATCCTGGCGGCGTCGGCGGAGTTCAGGGACGCGGTCCCCGCCCCGCAGACCAACCGGGCCGCCATCCGGACGAGGGCGTCGTCCGCCTCGGCGCCCAGGGTCAGTCGCTGCCGGCCGAGGCCGAACAGGATGTGCAGACCGAGCTGTCCGCCGGCGAGGGCGCCGACGACGAAGCCGAGGGAGCGCTCCCGTCCGGTGAAGAGGACGGTGACGCCGAAGACGCCGAGGAACCCGGCCAGGAGGGTCCACAGGGCGATCCCCGCGCAGGCGGCGAGAGCGTGCCCGAGCGCGGACAGCACGACGCAGACCGCGGCGAACACCGCGGCCCTCAGCAGCCGTGGAGCGAGCGCGGGGGCATTCATGGCGGGCCCATCATCGCACCAGGGATCCCAGCGGCATGCGGCAGGTCCATAAGGTCGTTCTTGGGGGCCTTCGGGGTGACATACACCGGTGCACGGGCCGGTTGTATCCGCCGAACGAGCGCTCTTGTCGCCCCCGGGGGCTTAGGGGGCGTGCCGTCCGGCAATACGTATCGGTATGTCGAGCCGCTGCCGGGAGGCTGGAGCATGAGCATCTGGTGGTCACTCCATCTGCGGCGTGAGGCGGCGAGCGTGCCGCTCGCCCGGCGGCTTCTGATGGGGACGATGGAGACGGCGGGCGTCGATCCCGACGTGTCCTACGAGCTGTCGGTCGCCCTGACCGAGGCGTGTGCGAACGCGGTGGAGCACGGCGGCGGCGCCGGCCGGGGCCGCCCGCAGGGGGCGTACCGGGTGACGGCGTACCTGGACGGCGAGACCTGTCGGATCGAGGTGGCCGACTCCGGTCCGGGGTTCCCCGGCGCCGAGGTGCCTGCGGCCGCGCCGGACGCCGAGAACGGCCGGGGGATGCGGCTGATCGAGGAGCTCGCGGACCACGTGCACTTCGGCAACCGGTCGGGCCGGGGCGGCGCGGTGGTCAGCTTCGACAAGATCCTGAAGTGGAAGGACACCCCTTCCCTTCTCATGGCCTGACCTTCCCCCCTTCTCCCGGCGTGAGCGCCCGCGCGGCCCGGGAGCATGAGGACGGGGAAGGGCCCCCGCCGGTCGGTCGGCGAGGGCCCTTCGGTTCCAACGTACGCCGGGATCAGCCCTTCAGCGCGGCCATCCACGCCTCGACCTCGTCGGCCCGGCGCGGCAGTCCCTCCGACAGGTTCCGGTTGCCGTCCTCGGTGACGAGGATGTCGTCCTCGATCCGGACGCCGATGCCGCGGTACTCCTCCGGCACGGTCAGGTCGTCGGCCTGGAAGTACAGGCCCGGCTCGACGGTCAGGCACATGCCCGGCGCGAGGGTCGTGTCGACATAGGCCTCGGTGCGCGCGGCGGCGCAGTCGTGGACGTCCATGCCGAGCATGTGGCCGGTGCCGTGCAGGGTCCAGCGGCGCTGGAGCCCGAGCTCCAGGACGCGCTCGACCGGGCCCTCGACGAGACCCCACTCGACGAGCTTCTCGGCGAGGACGCGCTGGGCGGCGTCGTGGAAGTCACGGTAGGCGGCGCCGGGCTTCACCGCGGCGATGCCGGCCTCCTGCGCCTCGTACACGGCGTCGTAGATCTTGCGCTGGAGCTCGGTGTACCGGCCGTTGATCGGCAGGGTGCGGGTGATGTCGGCGGTGTAGAGCTCGGTGGTCTCCACGCCGGCGTCGAGCAGCAGCAGGTCGCCGGAGCGCACGTCGCCGTCGTTGCGCACCCAGTGCAGGGTGGTGGCGTGCGGGCCCGCGGCGCAGATGGAGCCGTAGCCGATGTCGTTGCCCTCGACGCGGGCGCGCAGGAAGAAGGTTCCCTCGATGTAGCGCTCGCTGGTGGCCTCGGCCTTGTCGAGGACCTTGACGACGTCCTCGAAGCCGCGGGCGGTGGAGGCGCAGGCCTTCTCCAGCTCGGCGATCTCGAAGGAGTCCTTGATGAGGCGGGCCTCGGAGAGGTAGACGCGCAGTTCCTCGTCGCGCTCGGCGGTGACCTTGTCGGTCAGCGCGGCCTCGATGCCGGCGTCGTGGCCGCGGACGGCGCGGACGGGGCCGGTGGCCTCGCGGAGCGCGTCGGCGAGCTCGCGGACGTCCTTCGCGGGGATGCCGAGGAGCTGCTCGGCCTCGGTGAGGGAGTGGCGGCGGCCGACCCACAGCTCGCCCTGGCCGTCGAGCCAGAACTCGCCGTTCCCGCGGTCGGAGCGCGGCAGCAGGTAGATCGTGGCCTCGTGGCCGTCGGCCGTGGGCTCCAGGACGAGGACGCCGTCCTGCGTCTGGTCGCCGGTGAGGTACGCGTACTCCGTGGAGGCGCGGAAGCTGTACTCGGTGTCGTTCGACCGGGTCTTCAGCTTGCCGGCGGGGATCACCAGGCGCTCGCCGGGGAAGCGGGCGGACAGCGCGGCGCGGCGCGCGGCGGTCTTGTCGGCCTGGGCGATCGGCTTCAGGCCGTGCAGCTCGGTGTCGGCCCAGCCGGACTTCATGTTCTCGGCCAGCTCGTCGGACACGCCCGGGTACAGGCCGTTCTTCCGCTGCTTGATCGCCTGCTCTTCGGTCTCTTCCGGGGTCTCCGGCGTGAGCTCCTCGGCCACGGGTCTGCCTCCTCTTGGTACGACACTGAACCCCCACCATCGTACGGTCGTACGGAAGGGGGCCCAGGGCCGGAAGACCCTTACCGGAATGTCACCGTCCGCTTACCGGGGCTCACCGGCGCGGTCACTCGAAGCGGGCGGCGAGCAGGACCACGTCCTCCCCGTCCACGGCGGTGCCGAGGCCCTCGGGCAGCAGGGTCCGCAGGACGTGGTCCGCGACGGCTCCCGGGTCGCTCCGGTCCGCCTTCGGCACGCTCGCGGCCGCCGCGTGGAGCCGGGCGAAGGCGCGGTCCATGGCGTCGCCGGTACGGCGCAGCAGCCCGTCCGTGTAGAGAAGCACCGTTTCTCCGGGCGCCGGGGACAGCTCCACGCTCGGCGCCTCCCAGCAGGAGAGCATCCCGAGCGGGGCGGAGAGCGAGGTCTCGACGAACTCGGTGCGCCGTTCGCCCACGACCAGCGGCGGGGCGTGCCCGGCTCCGGCGAGGACGATCCGGCGCCGGGCCGGCTCGGCGTAGGCGAAGAGCGCGGTCGCCGAGCGTGCGGGCTCGGTGAGCCGGAGCAGGAGTTCCAGGTCGGACAGGACGGCGACGGGGTCCTCGCCCTCCATCACCGCGTACGCCCGGAGGGAGGCGCGCAGCCGGCCCATGGCGGCGAGGGCGCTGGGCCCGGTCCCGGAGACGGAGCCGACGGCGAGCCCGAGGGCGCCCTCGGGCAGCGGCAGCGCGTCGTACCAGTCGCCGCCGCCCCGGGGGCCGGTGTGGTGGCGGGCGGCGAGCTGGACGCCGGGGACGCGGGGGAGGCGGCTGGGTAGCAGCTCCTCGGTGATGGTGGAGACCTGGACGCGGGCGCGCTCGACCTGGAGGAGGCGGGCGAGGTGCTCGGTGGCGAAGCGGCCGTACAGCCCGATGAGGTGGCGCTGGCGGTCGTTGGGTTCGGCGGGCTCGTCGTAGAGCCAGACGGCCGCGCCGAGCCCGCCGGCGTCCTCGGTGGCGAGGGGGAGGGCGTAGCTGGCGGCGTAGCCGAGCCGGGCGGCGACCTCGCGGTGGCGCGGGTCGAGGCCTTCCTCGGTGCGGACGTCGCGGATGGCGATCGGATCGGGGACACGCTCGGGATGGCCGGGCTCGGGGAGGCCGTCGAGGAGGCGCCCGTAGCTGCTGGTGCCGCGCGGGACGGTCTCGATGGTGCCGAGGTCGGAGTGGGCGAGGCCGAGACCGATGGTGGCGGCGGGGCCGAGGCCGTCGGCCGGTTCGAGGACGGCCATGCCGCGACGGGCCCCGACGAGGGCGGCGCCGGCGCCGAGCACCTCGCGCAGGGCCTCGTCGAGGGAGGAGGTCCTGATGAGGCGCTCGGTGAGTTCGTGGAGGGTGGTGAGGTCGGAGACCCAGGAGGCGAGCCTGTCCTGGATCAGCGCCCCGGGAGGAAGGGCCGTGTCGGAGGGTGTCGCCGCCGCGGGCACCCCGGGGAGGGGCGCCGTAGTGTGCGGTGGCCCGGGAACTGCTGAATCGATTCCAGCCACTTTCGGCAGGTGTGGGGCGCTCATGTCAGTCGGCTTTTCGACCGGTGCGTTTGACGCCATAGCATCGCAAACCCCCATGTCATTCTGCGCCGCTCAGTGCATCCACATGTACACGCACCAGAGGAGCGATGTCCAGCATTGTCCCCATGGGACTTGTGGTGTCCGTGGGGTTGTTCGGGAGATGGTGCGCAAGGGTTGAACTGCGCGGCAAGTTGGCCGAAAATTGTCCCCGGTGTGCACCTTTTGCGGTCGACTGGCGTCGTTTGAAGGCGCGTCATTCCGAGCGTGCTGGGTACGTAATCGGTGACAGGCGGGGGCAGTTGTGACTGCCCCGGAACGGGACGCGGATCCCCGGCGTCTCTCATGCCACAGGCCGCAGCCCGTCACCGAGTGGCGGGGAACGTGTTCTGACCGCCCTGGTTCCGACCCGGTTCCCTCTCGTTCTGACCTGGCTCCACCTGGTCGGCCGTCATTCCGCCGACCCGGGTACGCGCGCTGATACGCACGGTGAAAAGTCCTGCACATGGTGTGATGTGGATTCGGCGTTCAACGGAAAGGAACGAGCGCACATGCGCGAGATCCTCGGAAGGCGACGCAAGCTCCGGCTCTGGCGCAAGGCAGCAGCGAGGACCGCCCGGCTCGACGCCGCGGTCGCCTTCGCCGTCGAATGGAACTGGCCCGTCCTGCCGGGGGCCGGCCTGAGAGCGACGACCCGTACGGCCGCGGGGGCCGTCTGTTCCTGTCCCGACCCCGACTGCGTGGTGCCCGGCGCCCACCCCTTCGACCCGGGGCTGCTCGCGGCCACCACCGACGAGCGGATGATCCGCTGGTGGTGGGCCCGGCGCCCGGACGCGCCGGTCGTCCTCGCCACGGGCGGCGGCGCCCCCTGCGCGGTCAGCCTGCCGGCGGTGGCGGGAGCGCGGGCGCTCGCCGCGCTCGACGCGGCGGGCATGCGGCTCGGCCCGGTGGTGGCCACCCCGACCCGGTGGTCGATCCTCGTCGCCCCGTACGACCTCGAACGGCTCGGCGAGCTGCTGTACGCGAAGGACGGCGTGCCGAGTTCGCTGCGGTTCCACGGAGAGGGCGGCTATCTGCTGCTGCCGCCCTCGGTCGCGGGGACGGGGCAGGTGCGGTGGGAACGCGCACCGCTCGCGGGCTCCGCCCGGCCCTGGCTGCCGGATGTGGAGGCGGTGGTCGACGCCTTGGTGGAGGCGAGCACGAGCACGCCGGGCGGCGGAAGCCGGCTCGCGTACTGACGGGGAGGCCTCCGGGGCTCCCCTGCGAGGCCTCCGGGACTTCCCCGTGCGGCCCCCGGAACCTCCCCCGAGGGCTTCGGGACTGGCCCGTGCGGCCTCCGGAATCTCCCCCGAGGGCTTCGGGGTGGCCCGTGAGGGCTTGGGCGTTCACCCCGGGGCTTCCCCGTGAGGGCTTCGGCCGTTCACCCGAACGGGTGTGTCAGGGGCCGACTTCTCCGGGAAACGCGCGTGCGGCCGGCCGGAGGGGCGTCGGCCGCCGCTATGTTCACCCCACCGTTCGAGATCTCCAGCCGAGCAGGAGCAGGTGGGACGCATGAGTCCGGTGAACCTCCGCGTGATCGGACTCGGGGCGGCCGTCACGGTCGCCGTCCTGCTGCCGCTCGTCGCGACGGCGGGACCGACGGGCGATCCCGTACGCCCCGCCGAGCGGGCGGACGCGAAGGCCGGCGACCTGCTGCCGGGGCTCGGCCTCGGCCCCCGTACCCCGTCGTCGCCCCCGGCCGCCACCGCCCCGGCGGCTCCGCCTCCCGAGGCTCCGGCTGCCGCTTCCCCCGCTCCGGACGCCGCCGCCCGGGTCACCCGCGCCCCGGTGTCGCCGGAACGGCTCTCCCGGTGTGGGCCGGAACTCGCCTCTCCCGACGGGGTCGAGGCGCAGACCTGCGTACTGGCGGAGGGACGCGACACCTGGGCGCGTACGTATTACCGGAACGCCACCGGCCGGGAACTCGACGCGTTTCTTACCCTCATGGCCCCCGGCGGACGGACCGTACAGGTCCGTTGCCGGGTCCCCGCGCAGGACGAACCGGGGACGTGTGAAACGCCGGGGGAGCGCGGTCGGGGCGTGGCCACGGCGTATACGGCGGTCGCGGAATTCGCGGGCACGGGCGAAGGGGACAGTACTCCGCTGCTGCTGCGGGCAGGCAGCAACACGGCGGATCGGGAAGGAAGTTGAACGTCGACGCCCCGGAGCCTGCCGGAAGCGGACATGGAAAGGCCCGATCGCTGGCGACGGGGGATGCACCAGCGACCGGGCTTCCAGAACGGTAACAAGAGATCTGCTGTTCGCAAATTCGATCTCGGTTATTCGGACAGGGATTTACCCGGCCACCGACCGTGTTGTGGTGGAAGTCACCGACCGGTCGGTCTGTCGGTCACCGATACCACGTGGGGTATCAGCTGAGAGTCACCTGACGGTTCGTGAGGCCGCCGCGCGCCCGCCGCTCCTCCGCGGTGAGCGGGGCGTCCGAGGCGAGCGCCCCGGCCAGCCGCTCGGCGAACTCGGCGGCAGGCTTCTCGCACTCCTCGGCGGTCATCGCGGTCGGCAGGTCCCAGACCGGCACCATCAGTCCGTGGGCGCGGAACGAGCCGACGAGCCGGGTGTCCGCGCCGAGGGAGGTGCCGTCACCTGCCTGGAGGCGGGCGAGCGCGTCGAGGAGCTTCTCCTCCGGGTACGGCATGACCCAGCGCAGGTGGTTCTTGTCCGGGGTCTCGCACCAGTACGCGGAGTCGACGCTCGTCAGCTTGACGGTCGGGATCGCGGCCGCGTTGGCCCGCTCCAGGGAGGCGGCGACCTCCGGGTCGGCGCCGTCCGTGGACTGCGGGATCCAGAACTCGAAGCCCGAGTGGACCTCGGGCGCGAACGCGGCGTCCGCGTCCAGGAGGTCCTGGAGGCGCGGGCCCTCGGCCGGCACACGGCGCGGGGGTACGGGGTTGCCCGGCTCGGTCTCCAGGGCGCGCTGGAGCGTGTCGGCGAGGTCGCGGGCGAGGTCGCCGGAGGTGGAGTCGTTCTGCAGGGCGAGCAGGACCGAGCCGTCGTCGCGGCGCAGCGCCGGCCACGCCATCGGCAGCACGGTCGCGAGCGTCACGGACGGAACGCCCTCCGGGAGCCCGCCCTTCAGGGTGAGCGGCACGGTGGCGGCGGGCACCAGCTCGCGCAGCGCGACCCAGTCGCACTCACCGGGCAGGCCCTCGAAGGGGCGCTGGACGAGCTCGGTCACGGCGTGCGCGGCGGCCCGGCCGTGACACGCCTTGTAGCGGCGGCCCGAACCGCACGGGCACGGCTCGCGGGCGCCGACGACCGGGATCTCCCCGCTCGTGACCTGTGCCTGGCCGGTCTTGCCGGCCTTCGTCTGGGGGCGCTTCTTGGCCATGGTGTGGCTTTCTCCCGATCGCGGCGGTGCGGTGCTTGTTCCGGGCGCGAGCCTAGCCGCACCGGGCACCGACACCCCTCAGGCGGGGCGCGCTGCCCCGCCGGGGAACGCGGCGACAGCCGTACGTGCGCCACCGCCGTCCGCGCACCGCGCGCGTCAGTCGAGATCGTCGTACGCGTCCAGGATGTCGAAGCGTGAGCCGCCGCCGACGCGGGCCGCGAAGTCCTCGCGCCGGTGTCCCTCGGTGACCACCACCCAGACGGTGACCTCGCCGGTCGCGCTGTCCCGTACACCCCAGTCCTGGGCCAGCGCGCTGATGATGTTCAGCCCGCGCCCTCCTCGTGCGGTGACCGAGGGTGTCGACGGAACGGGCCGTGTAGGGCCACCACCGTCCGTCACCTCCACCCGCAGGCCGCCCGCGGAGTCCACCCGCCAGGCCGCTCGTACGTCCCCGTCGCCCCGATCCGCCCGTCCCAGCGGCCTGCCGTACCGACAGGCATTGCTGAGCAGCTCCGAAAGGATCAGTACCGCGTCGTCGACGACCGAATCGGACACCCCGCTGCGGTACAGCTCGTCCCGCATCCGGTGTCGCGCCTCACCCACGCCCGCAGGGCCATGGGGTACGGCCATGCTCGACGACGTGGGCACCTCCTGTGCCACCACCAACGCCACCCCCGAGACCTCCTTTGCCCCACGCCACCGTGTGGATGCCCCGCTGGCCTGGGCCGGAAACCGGCCAATCCGCGTTCGATGAGGCACTCGTGACGATCGCGTAGGTACCGAACGCGCCGGTGCACGCCCTGTCGGCCCCGTAAACCCTTGTGACGTAAGGGAAAAGGGAGGCTGGAGGGGCGGTAAAGGCAGCGGTAGAGGCGGCGATATCGGAGTCGGCGGAGACGGCGACAGAGGCGGCGACAGGCCGGGATGGAGGCGCCGTGAGGATCAGTCGCGGCCCAGCTGGGTCAGCACCTGCTTGGGGCGGTTCGTGATGATCGCGTCCACCCCGAGGCGCTCGCAGAGCTCGACGTCCTCGGCCTCGTCCACGGTCCAGACGTGCACCTGGTGTCCGGCGTTCCGGAGCCGGAGGATCACGGCCGGGTGGTGGCGGACGATCCGGATCGAAGGGCCGGCGATGCGCGCGCCCGCGGGAAGCCGGCCGTCCCGCATCCGCGGTGAGACGAACTGCGCGAGGGAGACGGTGGGGAGCGTCGGCGCGGCCGCGGCGATCCGCTGGAGGGAACGGGCCGAGAAGCTCATGACGCGTACGGGGGAGTCGGTGGGGGACGCGGGCGCGTGGAGGTCGAAACGCTTGAGGAGCTGGAGCAGCCGCTCCTCGACCTGGCCGGCCCAGCGGGTGGGGTGCTTGGTCTCGATGGCCAGCTCGACCCGGCGCCCCGCGTCGGATACCAGCTCGAGGAGGCGCTCCAGGGTGAGGACGGAGGTGTAGCCGGGGTCCCGCCAGTCGGGGCTCTCGCCGGAGTCGTCGCGGCCCTTCCAGGTGCCGAAGTCGAGGGCGGTGAGATCGGCGAGTTCGAGGGCGGAGACGGCACCGCGGCCGTTCGACGTGCGGTCGACGCGCCGGTCGTGGACGCAGACGAGATGGCCGTCGGCGGTCAGCCGGACGTCGCACTCCAGGGCGTCGGCGCCGTCCTCGATGGCCTTCACATACGCGGCCAGGGTGTGTTCCGGTGCGTCCTCGGAGGCTCCACGGTGGGCGACGACCTGGAGGGGGACGCGGTTCGGGTGCTGCCGTGCGTGAGTCACGGCGTCATGGTGCCATTGGCGGGGCGGAGCGGGCACACCGGAAGGCGTCCGTTCTGTCCGTATATAAAGGAAGAGGTGCGAACGCACAGCTCCGCCTTACAGTGCTCTGACGCCCGGTGGGAAAAGCTGGTGCGGCACCCTGGATCCCATAGGTGACCCCGTAGGAACCACCACCCCGCAGGCACCACCACCCCGCGCAGTCAACGAGGAGAGCGAGCTGTGAGCACCGAGAACGAGGGCACGGCGGTTCCGGCGGACCCGGCTGCCCCGTCCGCCCCGCCGACACCTCCCTCGACGACGCCGGACCAGCCGACGGCACGGACCCCGGTCCCGCCGCCGCCCCCGGCACCCGCCCCGACCACCCATGCCCAGGAAGCGGCCCCGGCCACCCCTGACCCGGCCGTCCCCCACACCCCTGCCGCCGCCACTACCGCCCCTGCTCCCACTCCTCCTCCCGCCCCCGCTCCCGCTCCCGCCGCGGCGGGCGGCTGGCCGCCGCCTCCGCCGGCCGTGCCGGCCTGGGGCGCCCCGCCCCCGCCGGCCTCCCCCGCTCCCGGATCGCCGCGCAAGCGGACCGGCGGACTCGTGGCGGCCGTCCTGGCGGCGGCGCTCGTCGCGGGCGGCATCGGCGGTGGCATCGGCTACTGGGCCGCCGAGCGCGGCGACGACGGCGTCGGCTCGACGACGGTCTCCTCGGGCGAGGCCCCGGCGGCCTTCAAGCGGGAACCGGGCACGGTCGCCGCGGTCGCCGCCCAGGCACTGCCGAGCGTGGTCACGATCCAGGCGAAGTCCGGCGCCTCCCAGGGCGGCGAGGCCGAGGGCGGTACGGGCACGGGCTTCGTGTACGACCAGGAGGGCCACATCGTCACCAACAACCACGTGGTGGCGTCGGCGGCGGAGGGCGGCACGCTCTCCGTGACCTTCCCGGACGGCAAGTCGTACGACGCGGAGGTCGTCGGCCGGGCCGAGGGCTACGACGTGGCCGTACTGAAGCTCACGAAGGCGCCGAAGGGGCTCAAGCCGCTGCCGCTCGGCGACTCCGACAAGGTGGCGGTCGGCGACTCGACCATCGCGATCGGCGCGCCCTTCGGTCTGTCCAACACCGTGACGACGGGCATCATCAGCGCGAAGAACCGCCCGGTGGCCTCGGGTGACGGTTCCGGCGGCGGCAACTCGTACATGAGCGCCCTGCAGACGGACGCGTCGATCAACCCCGGCAACTCCGGCGGCCCGCTGATCGACGCGAGCGGTGCGGTGATCGGCATCAACTCGGCCATCCAGTCCACGGGCAACGGCTTCGGCCAGACCCAGGCGGGCTCGATCGGCCTGGGCTTCGCCATCCCGGTGAACCAGGCGAAGACCGTGGCCCAGCAGCTGATCAAGACGGGCAAGCCGGTCTACGCGGTGATCGGTGCGACGGTGAACATGACCGACCGCGGCGAGGGCGCCACGATCGCCGCCCAGGGCGCGGGCGGCACCCCCTCGGTCGTCCCCGACGGCCCCGCGGCGAAGGCGGGTCTGAAGGCCGGCGACGTGATCACGGGCTTCGGCGACCGCCAGATCGACAGCGGCCCGACCCTGATCAGCGAGATCTGGACCCACCAGCCGGGCGACTCCGTCAAGATCACCTACGAACGCGACGGCAAGACCTCCACGGCCACCGTCACCCTCGGCGAACGCACCGGGGACAACTGACCGGCTAGGCTGTCCCCCGCGCCGTCCGTGGACACACCGGCGGCGCGGGGTGGGTTGCCCGAGCGGCCTAAGGGAACGGTCTTGAAAACCGTCGTGGCAGCGATGTCACCGTGGGTTCAAATCCCACACCCACCGCCAGGTGAGAAGGCCCCCGACCAGGTATCCGGTCGGGGGCCTTCCGCGTGTCTGTTCGCCTGCTCCCTGCCTGCGGGTTCCGGGCCGGGAACGCTCAGCGGATGCGGGACCGGCGTGGGGCCGCGATGCTGGAGGGGCTGGAACATTGGCTAGGAGGGCCGTATGTCTGTGTTCGACAAGCTCAAGGGGATGCTGAAGGGCCACGAGGATCAGGCCTCCAAGGGCGTCGACAAGGCCGGTGACTACGTCGACGGCCGGACCCAGGGCAAGTACAGCCGTCAGGTCGACACCGCCCAGGAGAAGCTCAGGCAGCAGATGGGCGGGACCACGGGTCAGGGACCGGACAACCCGCCGCCCAACTCCCCGCCCCCGCCTCAGCAGTAGCGCGGAGGCGCACATCGCCCGTCAGGGGCGCCCCGGAGTCGTATACGGGGCGCCCCTTCGGGGTGTGATCGGGTTTCATGGACCCGTCGGGAGGGTGAGCGGAGAAGGGGTGCCGTCGTGGTGCGGATCGTGCTCGTGCAGGGGGACATCACCGCCGAGCCGGCGGACGCGATCGTCAACGCCGCGAACTCCTCGCTGCTGGGCGGTGGGGGAGTCGACGGCGCCATCCACCGGAAGGGCGGGCCCGAGATCCTCGCCGCCTGCCAGGACCTGCGCCGCTCGCACTACGGCAAGGGTCTGCCGACCGGAGGGGCCGTGGCGACCACGGCGGGGCGGCTGCCCGCCCGGCACGTGATCCACACGGTCGGGCCCGTCTGGTCGCGGGAGGAGGACCGCTCGGACTCGCTGGCCTCCTGCTACCGGGAATCGCTGCGGGTGGCCGACGAACTGGGAGACCGCACGGTCGCGTTCCCCGCCATCTCCACCGGGATCTACGGCTGGCCGATGGAGGACGGCGCCCGGATCGCCGTCGAGACGGTACGGGCGACCCGTACCGAGGTGGAGGAAGTGCGCTTCGTGCTCTTCGACGCGCACGCGTACGCGGCCTTCGAGGCGGCTGTAGGGCAGGAGATCCCGTAGGGGCAGAAGAGACCGTAGGGGCAGGAGTGCCCACAGGACGTCCGTGTGATCGAACTGTCTTTCCCTTCTGTTTCCCCGTTCGAGTGCCGTGTCGGGGCGACTCGCCGTCGCGTTCGTCAGAGGGAGAGATTGGCGGAAAATCTGCCGGAACGCTTCCTCCCTTGGGCTGCGCGGGCCGCGCCTGTGCTGAACCGCCCCCGCCCGGGTGCGCTGGGCCTTTCCTCGCGTTGACGGGGTTTATCTGCTTGTCCTCACGCTTGAGGGGGAATTGGCTGCTCCGGGGTGGTTCGCCGGGGATTCGGTGGGCAACTCTGGACTCGCGACGTCGAGCACGAACGACCGGGGCGGTCGGCCAACCGCCCTGTGAACGGCCGTGGTTCAGCTGATCCCAGAGCACCTCAGAGCACCCGTTTTCAGTTCCCGGAGGAACACATATGGCAAGCATCCGTACCGCCCGTATCCTCGCCGCTGCCGCAGCCCTGCCCCTCGCCGCCGCGCTCTTCGCGGGGGTGGCCCAGGCCGACAACGGAGGATTCGCGGACGACGGATCGAACACCAGCGTCGCCGCGATCACGGGCAGCGGTGTGGGCGGGGAGAACGACGGCAACTCGACCACGACGCAGCAGGTGGCGACCGGTTCCGGCGCCTCCAACCAGAACAACACGGCCAGTGTGAACGGCTCCGCCTTCACGAACATCGCGCAGAACACCACGGTGGTCGCCTTCGCCCCGTGGTGGTGACCGCAGCACGGCGACCGGCCCGACGGGGGGCGTGAGAGCGGAGTGAACGACGGCTCGCACGCCGGTACTTCGGTATCGGCGTGCGAGCCGTCGCGCGTGCGCGCGGGTCGGTCGCCGACCTTGACAGAGACGCTGAATCTGACGGACAGTCAGAAATCTCAGTCGTCCCCCGGGAGGCCGTCGCCGTGCACCTCGCCCCGACCGAGCGGCAGCTACGGCTGCGCGCCGAACTCCGCGCGTACTTCCGGGACGTGATGCCCGACGGTCCGCCGCCCGCCACCGACTGCGCGGCCCAGCGCAGGCTGCTGCGCCGGATCGGCGCCGACGGACTCCTCGGCCTCGGATGGCCCGAGGAGTACGGCGGCCAGGGCCGGGGCGCCGACGAGCAGTTCGTCTTCTTCGACGAGGCGTACCGCGCGGGCGCCCCCGTCTCGATGGTCACCCTCAACACCGTCGGACCCACCCTCATGGCCCACGGGACCGAGGAGCAGAAGGCCTTCTTCCTGCCCCGGATCCTGCGCGGCGAGGCCGTCTTCGCCATCGGGTACAGCGAGCCCGACGCCGGCACCGACCTCGCCTCCCTCCGGACCCGGGCGGTCCGCGACGGGGACTCCTGGCGGATCGACGGCCAGAAGATCTTCACCTCCAACGCCCAGAACGCCGACTGGATCTGGCTCGCCTGCCGCACCGACCCCGACGCACCCCCGCACCGGGGCATCTCGATCGTCCTCGTCCCCACGGACGCCGCGGGCTTCTCCTGGACCCCGATCACGACCGTGGGCGGACTGACCACGACGGCCACCTACTACGACGGGATACGGGTGCCGGCCGGCCACCTCGTCGGACCCGAGCACGGCGGCTGGGGGCTCATCACCGAGCAGCTCAACCACGAACGGGTCGCGCTCGCCGCGATCGGCATGCAGGCGGAGGACTTCTTCGCGGCGGTGCTCCACCGCGCCCGCACCCCCGATCCGGTGACGGGCAGGCGCCGCGTCGACGAGCCGTGGGTCCGGATCCGGGCCGCCGAGGCGCACGCCCGCCTGGCGGCGACCCGCCTGCTCAGCTGGCGTCTGGTGGGCGACGTGGGGGCCGGCCGGCTGGCCCCGGGCGACGCGAGCGGCGTGAAGTTCATGGGAACCGAATCGGCGGTGGAGGTGTATCGAATATGTCAGGAGATCGCGGGCGGGGCGGGGACGGTGCGAGCGGGATCACCGGGGGAGTTCGACGGCGGTGAGCTGGAGCGCATGAACCGGGCCGCGCAGATCAACACCTTCGGGGGAGGGGTGAGCGAGGTGCAGCGCGAGATCGTCGCGAGGATGCGGCTGGGCATGAGGGCGAGGGGTCGGCGATGACCCTCGTGGAGCGGGACGGCGGGGCGGCCCGGCCCGAGGGGGCCGGGTCGAGGGACCGGACCCACCGGGTGTCCGGTGCGCCCGACGGGCTGGACGAGCGGCTGCGGGAGTTCGCCGGGCGGCCCGCCGTCACCGGCGGGCTCGGCAAGGATCCGGTGAACCTGCCGATGATCCGGCACTGGTGCGAGGCGATGGGGGACGCCCACCCGGCCTACCGGGGGCCGGAGGCCGTCGCACCGCCGACGATGCTCCAGGCCTGGACGATGGGCGGTCTCTCGGGGCACACGGACCGTTCCTCCGCCCACGAGGAGCTCTTCGCCCTCCTCGACGGCGCCGGATACACCTCCGTGGTCGCGACCGACTGCGAGCAGGAGTACCTGCGGCCGCTGCGGCCCGGCGACGAGATCACCTTCGACACCGTCATCGAGTCCGTGTCGGCCCGCAAGACCACCGCACTCGGGGCGGGCCGGTTCGTCACCACCCGGACGGACGTCCGCGCCGACGGCGACCTCGCCGGCACCCACCGCTTCCGCATCCTCAAGTACGCGCCCGCCGTCCGGCCCCCGAAGGCCGCCGCCCCGGCCGCCAGGAGGCCCCGGCCCGTGATCAACCGGGACAACGCCGGATTCTGGGACGGGGTGGCCGCGCACCGGCTGCTCATCCAGCGCTGCGGCGACTGCGCGGCCCTCCGCTTCCCCTGGCTGCCGGGGTGCGCCGACTGCGGCTCGCGGGAGTGGGACACGGTCGAGGCGAGCGGTGCCGGGACGGTCTTCTCGTACGTGGTGATGCACCATCCGCCCTTCCCGGCCTTCACCCCGCCGTACGCGGTCGGTCTGATCGAGCTCGCCGAGGGCGTGCGGATGATCAGCGACGTGGTGGGGGTGCCGCACGACGAGGTGCGGATCGGGATGCCGGTGCGGCTGGAGTTCCTGCGCGTCGACGAGGAGCTGGAGCTTCCCGTCTTCCGCGCCGGAGGGGAGGACTGACATGGACTTCACCCCCACCGAGGAGCAGGAGGCCGCCCGGGAGCTGGGCGGCCGGATCCTCGCCGATCTCGCCACCCACGAGCGGCTCAGGGCGGCCGGTACGGGCACGGACGCCGAGCTCTGGAAGGCGCTCTGCGCCGCCGGTCTCCCCGGCGCCGTCGAGGAGACGGGGCTGCTCGGCCTGGTGCTCCTCCTGGAGGAGCAGGGGCGCGTGACGGCCCAGGTGCCCCTCGCGGCGAGCTGTGTGTACGGGATCCTCGCCGTCGCCCGGCACGGTACGGAGGAGCAGCGGGCCCGGCTCCTGCCGGGCCTCCGCGACGGTACGACGGTGGTGGTGGGGGCGTTCCCGGCGCCCGGCACGGTCACCGCGCGCGGCGGCCGGCTCGACGGGGCCGTGGACTGGGTGCCGTGGCTGAGGGACGCCACCCATGTCCTCGTACCCGACGGGGACCGGGCCCTGTGGCTGGTCCGCGCCGAGGACGCGGCCCGCGTCGATCCCGTCGAGCTCACCGCGCCCTGGTCAGCCGCCCGGCTCGTCCTCGACGGGGCGGAGGCGGAGCGGCTCGGCGAGCGCGGCGCCTACGAGGACGTGCTGGCCGCCGCCCGGATCGCGTTCGCCGGGATGCAGGCGGGGGTCTGCGCCGGGTCCCTGGCCAGGGCCGTGGAGCACACCTCCGTACGGGAGCAGTTCGGCCGCCCGCTCTCCACCCACCAGGCCGTGCAGCTGCGGGCCGCCGACGCCCATATGGACACCGAGGCCATCCGGGTCACCGTCTACGAGGCGGCCTGGCGATTCGACGAGGGCCTCGACGCCGCCGGAGCCGCCCTCACGGCCGGCTGGTGGGCCTCCGAGGCGGGGAAGCGGGTCGTGCACGCCGGGCAGCATCTGCACGGAGGCACGGGGGCGGACCTCGACCACCCCGTCCACCGGCACTTCCTGTGGGGCCGGCAGCTCGACGCCTACCTCGGCTGCGGCACCGAACTCCTCGCCGAACTGGGCGACTTCCTGGCGGAAGGAGACCTGTCATGAAACCCGGTCGAGTGCGCGCGGAAGGAGGCCTGTCATGAACCCTGGTCAAGTGCGCGCGGAAGGAGACCTGTCATGAAACCCGGGGACGAGCTGCCGCCGCTGACCGTCCCGGTCACCCGCACCCTGATCGTCGCCGGGGCCGTCGCCTCCCGCGACTACCAGGACGTGCACCACGACGCCGAGCTGGCCCGGGAGAAGGGCGCCCCGGACATCTTCATGAACATCCTCACCACCAACGGCCTCGTCGGCCGGTACATCACCGACCACTTCGGCCCCCGCGCGGTCCTCCACAAGGTCGCCATCCGGCTCGGCGCCCCCAACCACCCCGGCGACACCATGGTCCTGACCGGTACGGTCACCGAGGTGGACGGCGACACGGCCCAGGTCCGGGTCGTCGGCGCCAACGGGCTCGGGCATCACGTCACCGGGACGGTCACCGTGGAGGTGCCGCGATGAGCCTCAGCAGGCGGGACGGCCTCGGCGGCCGGGCTGCCGTCGTGGGCATCGGGGCGACCGAGTTCTCCAAGGACTCGGGCCGCAGCGAACTGTCCCTCGCCGTCGAGGCGGTGCGGGCGGCCCTCGACGACGCCGGGCTCGCCCCCGCCGACGTCGACGGCCTGGTCACCTTCACCATGGACACCAACCCGGAGATCACCGTCGCCCAGGCCTCCGGCATCGGCGAGCTGTCGTTCTTCTCCCGGGTGCACTACGGCGGCGGCGCGGCCTGCGCGACCGTGCAGCAGGCCGCGCTCGCCGTCGCCGCCGGAGTCGCCGAGGTCGTCGTCTGCTACCGGGCGTTCAACGAGCGCTCCGGCCGCCGCTTCGGCTCCGGCGTCCAGCGGCGCGAGCCGTCCGCCGAGGGAGCCGCCCTCGGCTGGCAGCTGCCCTTCGGGCTGCTCACCCCGGCGTCCTGGGTGGCGATGGCCGCCCAGCGCTATCTGCACACCTACGGCCTGACCCCGGACGTCTTCGGGCACGTCGCCGTCACCGACCGGCGGCACGCGGCGCGCAACCCCGCCGCGTACTTCCACGGGAAGCCGATCACCCTCGCCGACCACGCCGCCTCCCGCTGGATCGTCGAACCGCTCCGGCTCCTCGACTGCTGCCAGGAGACCGACGGCGGCCAGGCGATCGTCGTCACCTCCGCCGAGCGCGCCCGCGACCTGCCGAACCGGCCGGCCGTGATCCTGGCGGCGGCGCAGGGCGCCGGACGGAAGCAGGAGGCCATGACCAGCTTCTACCGGGACGGGCTGACCGGGCTTCCGGAGATGGGCGTGGTGGCCCGGCAGCTCTGGCGGACGGCCGGTCTCGCCCCGTCCGACATCGACGTGGGCATCCTCTACGACCACTTCACGCCGTTCGTGCTCATGCAGCTGGAGGAGTTCGGCTTCTGCGGGCCGGGGGAGGCGGCCGACTTCGTCGCGGCCGACGCGCTCCCGCTGAACACCCACGGCGGGCAGCTCGGAGAGGCCTATCTGCACGGTATGAACGGCATAGCGGAGGCGGTCCGGCAGATCCGCGGCACCTCGGTGAACCAGATACCCGGCGCCGAGCGGACCCTGGTCACGGCGGGCACGGGAGTCCCCACGTCCGGTCTGATCCTGGGCACGGACGGCTAGCCGAACGGCGGAAGCGGAGCCCCACGGCCGGTGCCGTCCCCCTCGCCCCGACCCTGAGGCGGCCCCGGGAGGTCTCCACCCAGAGGAGGTGGAGCGGTCCCCACCCCTACAACCTGAGGCGGATCGCGGGTCGGGACCTGGGGCCGATCCCCCGGGTACCCCTCCCCTCCTAGCGTGGAGCCATGACTCCGCCACCTTCTGGCCCCGTCTGCGCCGGTGCCTCGCAGTACGCGTCGTACGCGTCGTACCCGACCTTCTCCTCGTACGTACGGGCGCGTGGGCCCGTACTCCTGCGCACCGCGCGTTCCCTGACCGCCAACCCCTGCGACGCCGAGGACCTGCTGCAGACCGCCCTCGCCAAGACCTTCGTCGCCTGGGAGCGCATCGAGGACCACCGCGCCCTGGACGGTTACGTCCGCCGCGCGCTGCTGAACACCCGCACGTCGCAGTGGCGCAAGCGCAAGGTCGACGAGTTCGCCTGCGAGGAGCTGCCCGAGCCCGTGGGCCTCCCGGTGCCGGACCCCGCCGAGCGGCAGGTGCTGCACGACGCCATGTGGCGCGCGGTGATGAAGCTGCCGGAGCGGCAACGCCAGATGGTGGTCCTGAGGTACTACGAGGACCTCAGCGAGGCCCAGACGGCCGAGGTGCTCGGGGTGTCCGTCGGCACCGTGAAGAGCGCGGTGTCCAGGGCGCTCGGCAAGCTCCGTGAGGACCCCGAGCTGACCCCCGTACGCTAGCGATCGGCGCCACCGTGCGGCTCCCGCCAGTAATCACTGGCAATTTTCGTACTCCCGGGTAGTGACATACCGCTCGGTATGTGCGCAGAATCTCCCCACCCTTTCTGCCACGTAGCGCCCACCGGGAGGACGCCCCGTGTACAGCACCATGCAGGACGTACAGCTGACCGTGAGCCGCATCCTCAAGCACGGGATGACGATCCACGGGAAGTCCACCATCACCACCTGGACGGGCGAGCCCGAGCCGCAGCGCCGCACGTTCGCGGAGGCCGGGGCGCGCGCGCACCAGCTGGCCAACGCCCTGCGCGACGAACTCGGGGTCACCGGCGACCAGCGGATCGCCACCCTCATGTGGAACAACTCGGAGCACGTCGAGGCGTACTTCGCGATTCCCTCCATGGGCGCGGTCCTGCACACCCTCAACCTCCGCCTGCCCCCCGAGCAGCTGGTGTGGATCGTCAACCACGCCGCCGACCGGGTCGTCCTCGTGAACGGCTCGCTGCTCCCGCTCCTCGCCCCGCTGCTCCCGCACCTGCCGACGATCGAGCACATCGTGGTCGCGGGCCCCGGGGACCGCTCCGTCCTGGACGGCGTGGCGCCGCGCGTCCACGACTACGAGGAGCTGATCGCCGGCCGCCCGACCACGTACGACTGGCCCGAGCTCGACGAGCGTTCGGCCGCCGCCATGTGCTACACCTCCGGAACCACCGGGGACCCGAAGGGCGTCGTCTACTCCCACCGCTCCATCTACCTGCACTCCATGCAGGTGAACATGGCCGAGTCGATGGGCCTCACCGACAAGGACACGACCCTGATCGTCGTGCCGCAGTTCCACGTCAACGCCTGGGGTCTGCCGCACGCCACGTTCATGACCGGCATCAACATGCTCATGCCGGACCGTTTCCTCCAGCCCGCGCCCCTCGCCGACATGATCGAGCGCGAGAGGCCGAGCCACGCGGCCGCCGTCCCCACCATCTGGCAGGGCCTGCTCGCCGAGGTCACCGCGAACCCCCGCGACCTCTCCTCGATGGCCCAGGTCACCATCGGCGGCGCGGCCTGTCCGCCCTCGCTCATGGAGGCGTACGACCGGCTCGGCGTCCGGCTCTGCCACGCCTGGGGCATGACCGAGACCTCCCCGCTGGGCACGATGGCCCACCCGCCGACCGGTCTGACCGCCGAGGAGGAGTGGCCGTACAGGATCACGCAGGGCCGCTTCCCCGCCGGCGTCGAGGCGCGCCTGGTCGGCCCCGGCGGCGACCACCTGCCCTGGGACGGCGAGTCGGCCGGTGAGCTGGAGGTGCGCGGCACCTGGATCGCGGGCTCGTACTTCGGCGGCATCGACGCCGAGGCCGTCCGCCCGGCCGACAAGTTCAGCGAGGACGGCTGGCTCAAGACCGGCGACGTGGGCGTGATCAGCCCCGACGGCTTCCTCACCCTCACCGACCGCGCGAAGGACGTCATCAAGTCGGGCGGCGAGTGGATCTCCAGCGTCGAGCTGGAGAACGCGCTCATGGCGCACCCGGCGGTCGCCGAGGCCGCCGTCGTCGCCGTGCCCGACGAGAAGTGGGGCGAGCGGCCGCTGGCGACCGTCGTGCTGAAGGAGGGGGCGACGGCGGACTACGAGACGCTGAAGTCCTTCCTCGGCGACGAGGGCGGCATCGCCAGGTGGCAGCTGCCGGAGCGCTGGGCGATCGTGCCGGCCGTGCCGAAGACGAGCGTGGGCAAGTTCGACAAGAAGGTCATCCGCAGGCAGTACGCGGAGGGCGAGCTGGACGTGACCGAGCTGTAGGTCCCCTGCGTCCACCACCGATCGGCACCGACCGGCCCCACAGGGCTAGTTGGTGCCGATCTTCGCGAGCAGGTCGACGATCCGGGCCTGGACCTCGGCGCTGTTCGAGCGCTCGGCGAGGAAGAGGACCGTCTCGCCGGAGGACAGCTGCGGCAGCTCCTCCTCGACGAGGTCGGTCGAGGTGTAGACGACGAGCGGGGTGCGGTTGAGCTGCCCGTTCGCCCGCAGCCAGTCGATGATCCCGGCCCGGCGGCGGCGCACCTGCATCAGGTCCATCACCACCAGGTTCGGCTGCGTCCGGGTCGCGAGCGCGACCGCCTCCGTGTCCGTGGCGGCCCGCGCGACCTGCATCCCACGCCGCTCCAGGGTGGCCGCGAGCGCCTCCGCGATGTCCTCGTGCTCCTCGATCAGCAGGACCCGGGACGGGTGCTGCTCGCTGTCGCGCGGCGCGAGCGCCTTGAGGAGTACGGCCGGATCGGCGCCGTACGCGGCCTCCCGGGTCGCCTGCCCGAGCCCGGCCGCGAGCAGCACCGGCACCTCGGCGGCGACGGCGGCCTGGCGCAGCGACTGGAGCGCGGTACGGGTGATGGGGCCGGTCAGCGGGTCGACGAAGAGCGCGGCCGGGAAGGCGGCGATCTGGGCGTCGACCTCCTCACGGGAGTGCACGATCACCGGCCGGTAGCCCCGGTCGCTCAGCGCCTGCTGGGTGGAGACGTCGGGTGCGGGCCAGACGAGGAGCCGGCGCGGGTTGTCGAGGGGCTCGGGCGGCAGTTCGTCGTCGACCGGGCGCGGAGCCGGCCGGTTGGCGACCTCGACGGCTCCGCCGGGACCGTCGAGCGGCTCGGGGCCCTCGGCGGAACCCGCGGCGGGTGCTCCTATGGCGTACGCGCGGCCCTCGGAGGCGGCGGGGACGAGCCCGAGCGCGGGCTCGGGCGGGGTGGGCACCGGAGCGGACTCCGGCTGCGGGTGCGGCCTGGCCTCGCCCGCGGCCGGTACGGCTGCCGCGGCGGCCGGCGGGTCGACCTCCGGCGGGGTGGCGAGCTTGCGCCGCCGCCCGGAGCCGTTGGACGGCGCACCGGGGGCCGCGGGAGCCGGCGGTGCCGAGGGGGCCTGCGGTGCCACGGGGGCTGCCGGGGCCGGGGGCGCGGAAGGTGTCGCGGCGGCCGGCGGGACGAAGGGGACGCCCTGTCCGAGGGTGCGGACGCTGAACGCCCGTCCGTGGCTGTGGTCCTTGGGCATGGGCAGCTCGGGCGGCAGCGGTACGGAACCGGTACCCGTAACGGAACCCGTGCTGTCCCGGGGCGCGGCCGGCGGCTCCGGCTCCGGGCGCGGCGGTGCGACGGCCCGACGACGCCCGGTCGGTTCGGCCGGCGGCATGACCGGGGGGACGACCGGCGGGACGAGCCCCGGCGGCTGTGTGTGCGGGTGGGGCTGCGGCGGCGTGTGGTCGGCGCCCGGGACACCCCGTACGGCCTCGTGCTGCCCCTCGTCGGCGACCGGCAGCGGCCCGGCGACCGGCAGCGGCCCGGCGACCGGATCGGAACGGTCTGCGTCGGCGGGCGGGAGCGCGAACGGCGTCCGGGGCCCGGCCTCGGCCGCCGCCGCCCGCTCCTGAGCGGCGGCGAGCGCCCGACGACGGCGCCCGCTGGGCTGCCCCTCCGGCACCCCCTCACCCGAACCGGAGGAACCCGAACCGGAATCGGAAGCGGAACCCGGACCTGACGCGACGGCCGGGAGGGCGCGGGCCAGGGCCGGAGCGCCCGAGGGCTCGACGGCGACACCCTGCGGCGGCACGGCGGCGCCGAGCGCGGCACGCCCCTGCGCGCCTTCTGCGGCGGTCACCACGGACCCCTCGGCGGGTCGGCCACGGCGGCGCCCGGTCGGCTCGACACCGGACCCGGCAGGCGCCCCTGAAGGAGCGACGGGGGATCCGGAGGAGACGGGGGCGGCGTCGGCGGCCGCGTTCTGCTGGGCCGGGATCAGCTCGGCGGCCCCGGCGGCCTCTCCCGTACGGGCACGGCGGCGCCCGCTGGGCTCCGTACCGCCGTCGGGGGCGACCGCGCTCTCCAGGAAGGCGTCCGTGGAGCCGCGCCGGGCCCGTCGCCGGCCCCCTCCGGAGGTCTCCGGGGAGTCGGCGCCCGGAGGCGGCGTGTAGGGCGCGCCGGCCTGCACGGGCAGCGCGAGGGCCTCACGCCCGCCGCCGGCCGGTGCCGCGGCCCTCGGCGCCGTGGGGACGGTGCCCCGCCCGCTGCCGAGCGGGACTTCGAGGACGTACGCGCCGCCGCTCGTCCCGGGCACCTCGTGGGTCTGCACGACACCGGCGTGCGCCGCCACGATCCCGCGCACGACGGGCCCGTGGACTGAGTCGCCGCCGGCGTAGGGGCCGCGGACCTCGATCCGTACGACGTCACCGCGCTGTGCGGCCGCGACGACGATCGTGGAGTCGGCGGGGCCGGCGCCCGGGGCGGCGGCCCGGTTCTTGCCGGTGGCGTCGACACCGGCGACGTCCGCGACGAGGTGCGCGAGCGCCGTCGCGAGCCGGGCCGCGTCGACCTCGGCCTCGATGGGCGGCGCGTGCACGGCGAACTGCGCGCGGCCGGGCCCGATCAGCTCGACGGCCCGGTCGATGCCGGCCGTCACGACCCCGTCGAGGAGCGCGACGCGCTTGTCGAGCTGCTCGGCGCCGGAGTCCAGGCGCTGGTAGCCCAGGACGTTGTCGACGAGCGCCGTCATCCGGGCGTACCCGGCGGCCAGGTGGTGCAGGACCTGGTTGGCCTCGGGCCACAGCTGCCCCGCGTCGTCGGCGGCGAGGGCGCCCAGCTGCGTGCGCAGCTCCTCCAGGGGGCCGCGCAGCGACTCGGCGAGGACGGCCGTGAGCTGCTCGTGCCGGGCGGCGAGGGCGGCGTACCGCTCCTGCTGCGCCTCCCGTTCCGCCGCGTTCCGCTCGGCGCGGTCGGCGAGTTCGGCGGCGTGTTCCTCGACGAGCTGCTCGTACGGCCTGCGGTCGGTGAAGGTCATGACGGCGCCGACGAGCTGGTCGCCGTCGCGGACCGGGGCGGTCGTCAGGTCGACGGGGACCCGCTCGCCCTTCTTCGACCACAGGACCTGCCCGCGCACGCGGTGCTTGCGGCCCGACTTGAGGGTGTCCGCGAGGGGGGACTCCTCGTACGGGAAGGGGTCGCCGTCGGCGCGCTTGGCGAGGATCAGCGGGTGCAGCTCCTGGCCGCCGAGCTCGCCGGCCCGGTAGCCGAGGATCTGCGCGGCGGCCGGGTTGACGAGGACGACCCTGCCGTCGGTGTCCGTGCCGACGACGCCCTCGGCCGCGGCGCGCAGGATCATCTCGGTCTGCCGCTGCGAGCGGGCCAGCTCGGCCTCGGTGTCGAGGGTGCCGGTGAGGTCCCGGACGACCAGCATGAGCAGCTCGTCGCCGGTGTAGCCGCTGTACGAGTCGTAGGCCTCGCGGCCGTCCTCCAGGCTGGCGCTGGTCACCTCGACGGGGAACTCGCCGCCGTCCGTACGGCGGGCCATCATCCGGGTCGGCTTGGTGCGGCCGCGCTCGTCGGTGCCCTCGGGGCGGCGCATGGAGCCGGGGATGAGGCGCGAGTCGAAGTCGGGCAGCAGATCGAGGAGGCCGCGTCCGACGAGTGCGGTGCCCGGTGTCTCGAACATGCCGAGGGCGATGGTGTTGGCGTTGACGACCGTGCCGTTGCAGTTGACGAGCACGAGGCCGTCGGGGAGGGCGTCGAGTATGGCTGCGAGGCGAGCAGCGCCTCGGGATGGCCTGCTGCTCACGACGACGCTTCCTCCCTGACGCACTGCACGTGCTTGCCTATCGGCCGGCCGGCCCCATCTTGCCCCTCGGGCCGCAGCCTGTCACGGAAGGGAGTCTAAGGGAGCCTCCGGGGGTGCCCCCTGCCTCATCCTTCCTGTCACCCCCTGACGAGGGGAAGGACCGGCTCCAGGTTCTCCCAGCGGGCGATCTCGCAGCCGTCGGCGCGGGAGAAGCGTGCGTCGACGGAGCGGCCCCGCCAGGTGCCGGTGACCTGGGCGACGGCGGGTCCGCCGTACACCTGCGTACAGAGCTGGTCCTCGGGCACCGGCCGGAACGGGTCCTCGGCGGCCCCGGCGAGCCGTTCGAGCCGCTCGCAGGCCTTGTCACGGGCCGGGTGGTTCCCGCCCGCCTTGTCGCCGCAGCTCAGCTCGAAGGTGCCGTCGGCGTCCGGGTGGCCGCTCTCGGCGATCGTGACGGTCAGCGTGTCGGGCCCGGCCGGCGCGAGCAGGGGCAGCGGCGGCAGCGGGCCGAGTCCGGCGGCGCCGGCGGCGGTGGTGGCGAGGGTCGCGAGGGCGAGGCGGCGCAGCATACGGATCTCCAGGTACGAGGGTGTACGGCGGGCACGGGCGCGCACACGCGTGCCCCGCCCCCTCTAACGCTCCGGGCGCCGGGGCGTTGCGCAACCGGTGTGCGCCGGGAGGTCCCCACGGCGCGCCGTGGGGCTTTGCCCTCGACCCCGCAGGACTAGTACGGTGAGAATCGATTGGTGACAGCCGGTTCGCCTGTGTCATCATCTGCACGCACCGAACGCGCAGGCGCGAGGTGCATGGAGGCGTCGCCTAGTCCGGTCTATGGCGCCGCACTGCTAATGCGGTTTGGGTCTTAAAGCCCATCGAGGGTTCAAATCCCTCCGCCTCCGCCCTACCGAAGCCCCGGCCCCCAGGCCGGGGCTTCGGCCGTTCCGGGCCCCGCCCTCCGGCCCATGTGACCCCGGTCTCTTTCCGCGTGTCTTCACCCCACCAGACGCCACCGCCCCCGCTCACCCGCACCTGCCCTGCTGCGCCCCCAGGACGGCGTTTTCGCAGGTCACAAGGGGTGCGAGCAATGGATTTCACATGGCGGCGGCAGTCATGTAATGTTCTTCCTGTCGCCGCGAGCGGGCCGAAAGGCCGGGGAGCGAAGGCAAGAAACAAAAGAACAAGCACTCGTAGCTTAACGGATAGAGCATCTGACTACGGATCAGAAGGTTGCAGGTTCGAATCCTGCCGAGTGCACAGAGACAAGAGGCCCGGACGAAAGTCCGGGTCTCTTGCGTTTGTGGCCCCGGACGGTGTCCGGGGCCTCTCGCGTTCAGGCCGCGACCTCGGCGGGGGCGGTCTGGTGGGGCTGGGGGTGGAGGAGGGGGCGGCGGCGGGTCGGGAGGCCCAGGGTCGGGTGGGAGATGGCCCAGGCCGCCCCCTTGCAGATCAGTTCCTTGTAGGTGGCGGCGAGTCGGCCCGTCAGCGCGCGGTCGACGGCGCGGTCGTCGGCCGTGACGTACTGGATCAGGCCGTTGCCGCGGCCGAGCGAGATGCACTGGTTGAAGTAGCGGAGCGGGATGCTCGGGACCTTCCCGCCGGTCAGGCGTGCCGCGATGGCGTCGGCGGCCTGCCAGGCCATGGGGGTGCCCGTGGCGCACGACATCCGCAGCGGCTTCTCGCCGGGGCCCATCGCCATGGCGGCGTCACCGACGGCGTACACGTCGGGGTGCGAGACCGAGCGCATGGTCCCGTCGACCACGATCTGGCCGGCGTCCGTGAGCTCCAGGGTGGTGGCCCGCGCCAGCGGGTTGGCCGCGAAGCCCGTGGTCCAGACGGTGACCGCGGCCGGGAGGGCCGTGCCGTCGGCGGTCGTCGCGTGGTCTGCGGCCACGGCCGTGACGGCGGTGCCCTCGTGGACGGTGATGCCGAGCCCGTCGACGACCTTCCGCAGGTGCCGGCGGCCCTTGGGCGAGAGCCAGTCACCGAGGCCGCCGCGGACGGCGAGGGCGACGTCGAGGTCCGGGCGGGCCTCGGCGATCTCGGTCACGGCCTCCAGGCCGGTGAGGCCGCCGCCCACCACGAGCACGGGCTGTCCGGCGTCCAGCCGGGCCAGGCGTTCGCGCAGCCGCAGCGCGCCGGGGCGGCCGGCGACGTCGTGGGCGTGCTCGGCGGCGCCGGGGACGCCGTGGTTGCTCCAGGCGCTGCCGAGGGCGTACACGAGGGTGTCGTAGGCGAGTTCCTCGGTCCCTCCGGCCTGCTCGGTCCGTCCGGTGCCGTGCGGGTCCACCGCGGTGACGGTGACGGTCTTGCGGTCGACGTCGACGCCGGTGACCTTGGCGAGCTTCACCTCGACGCCGGTGCCCGCGAACACCTCGCGGAAGGGGCGCGGCCTCAGGTCCTGGCCGGCCGCCAGCTGGTGCATCCGGACGCGCTCGACGAAGTCGGGCTCGGCGTTGACGAGGGTGAGGGCGACGTCCTCGCGGCGCAGCCGCTTGGCGATGCGCCCGGCAGCGATGGCTCCGGCGTAGCCGGCTCCGAGAACGATGATGCGGTGCTGCATGTCCGTGCTCCTGTCTTCCGCGGGTTCGCACCTTGAACAGGGCAGCCCCGCGATTCCTGACAGGGTCCCGGTGTGAAGCAGGTCACACCGGGATCAGAAGGCCGTGAACAGGGGTTCCCCGTGGTCCGTGGCGGCCCAGCGGCCGGTCGCGCGGTCGAGCTTGTCGGGGTTCACCTGGCTGCGGAAGGCGACGATGCCCTCGGCGCTGATGTCCAGGCACGTCACGCCGACGACCCGCCCGTCGACGACCGCCACCACGGCGGGGGCGCCGTTGGCGGTCGTGACGTGGATCTCGGCCGAGCCGCCCACGAGGGCGCGCTTCGCCGCGCTGGGCTTGAAGAACAGGCCCCGCACGAACTTCGCGACCGCCAGAGCGCCCTCGAAGCCCTTGGCGCGGGCCGGGACCTTCCCGCCGCCGTCGCCGAGCGCGACGGCGTCCTTGGTGAGCATCCGTACGAGCAGATCGGTCTGCCCGCTGGTGGCGGCCGCCAGGAACTCCTCGACGATCCGCCGGGCGGCGGCCTCGTCGACCTCGGTGCGGGGCCTGCCGTCCGCGACGTGCTTCTTGGCCCGGTGGAAGATCTGCTGGCTGGCGGACTCGGTGACGTCGAGGATCTCGGCGATCTCCCGGTGCGAGTAGTCGAAGGCCTCCCGCAGCACGTAGACCGCCCGCTCGTTGGGCGTGAGGCGCTCCAGGAGGGTGAGGACCGCGAACGAGACCGATTCGCGCTGCTCGGCCGTGTCGGCGGGCCCGAGCATCGGGTCGCCGGCGAGCAGGGGCTCGGGGAGCCACTCGCCCACGTAGGTCTCGCGTCGCGCGCGGGCCGAGGTGAGCTGGTTGAGGCACAGGTTGGTGAGGACCTTCGTCAGCCAGGCCTCGGGGACCTCGATGCGGTCCACGTCGGCGGCCTGCCAGCGCAGGAACGTGTCCTGGACGGCGTCCTCGGCCTCGCTCGCGGAGCCGAGGAGGCGATAGGCGATGGCCTCCAGACGAGGCACGGAGGCGGTGAAGCGGTCCATGTCGTTCACGGTGAGGCCCATGGTCGAAATCCTAGCCGCGCGGTCGGCGTTCAAGGCGGGCGGTGCGCGGCCGCGGTTGCTCCGCCTCCCCCGTCGCTTCCTCGTTTCGTGGGGCGCGCCGATCGGACGTCTTGCCTTTCGGCGATGCCGGGTCGGATGATCGTCTTTTCACTTCGAATGTGGGGGTTGGGGCATGGCACTCTTCGGGAACGCGCACGCGATCGATCCGGCGCAGGCGCAGCAGGACTACGCGCGGCTGCTCGGGCAGGGGGAGCAGGTGCACGCCGCGTACCTGCTGATCCGCGACACGATCTTCTTCACCGACCGGCGCCTCGTGCTGGTCGACAAGCAGGGCATCACCGGCAAGAAGGTCGAGTACCACTCGATCCCGTACAAGAGCATCACGCACTTCGCCGTCGAGACCGCCGGCACCTTCGACCTGGACGCCGAGCTGAAGATCTGGATCTCGGGCAGCCAGCTGCCCGTGCAGAAGACCTTCACCAAGGGCGTCGACATCTACGAGGTGCAGGCGATCCTCACGCAGTTCGTCGCCAAGTAGGCGCGCGCTCAGGCGACCAGCGAGGTGCAAGGCCCCCGGGAATCCCGGGGGCCTTCCCCTTTTGGGTGAACCTGTCTGATTTCCATGTCAGTTGAATATGCCTTCGGCCTACCTTGCGTGGCGGAGGTGATGTTCGATGGATGCGATCGACATCGATGACGTGGTGTACGCCGCCACCGGTGCGCCCCTGCGGCGCCTGACCGCGCCCGACGGAGCCCACTGGTTTCCGGTGGTGGACGTGGCGAAGCGCCTGGGGTACGGGGGGACCCGGGAGGCGCTGCGGACGGTGGCCCTGCCCGGGACGTGCCTGGCGTCCGCGCGGGAGGTGACCGGAGCCGACGGGTTCTCCGGCCGGCACGGGATCAGGGCGTCGACGCGGATGGTGAGCCTCCAGGGGCTCGTCCAGCTCGTCGGCGCGTGCCGCAGACCGGAGGCCGGGCCCTTCCGGGCGTGGGTGGGCGAGGTCGTGGCGGCGGTCCAGCGGTACGGCGGCTACGGGCTCGAACCCTCGCCGGTGCACGCCGGGTTCGTGATGCCGGCGGAGCTCGTCGACGCCCTCGTACGGCTCGAAGGGCGGTTCGACGAGCGGGCCCCCGCGTACGCCGAGCACACCGAGTACGCGGAGCTGCTCCGCGAGACCCGGCAGAGCCTCTCAAGGGTCGCCGACTCCCTTGCGCGGCTCTCCCTGCCCCGGCAGCGCACCGGAGCCGCCGCCGTCGTGCTCGGCCCGCAGGAGCTCGTCGAGTCCTGGGACGTCACCGGGGACGTGCGGACGGTCGCCACCTGCCTCGCCCCCGCCCTGGTCAGGGGCGGCGTCCGCTACCGGACGCAGGAGGTCACCCGGCGCACCGGTCTCTCCCGGGAGCGGGTCCGGGACTGCGTACGCCTCCTCATCGAGCGCGGCTGCATACGGGAGGTCGGCGGGCCCGACGCGGACGGGACGCGGATCTACGTCCTGCCCTGAGGCGCCCGCCGGGCCGGGGGCGCCACCGTCACCACCTGGTAGGCGTCCGCGTACACGATCCGGCCCGGCCGGGACGACTCCAGGCGGACGCAGGGCACGCCGTGGGCGCGGAGGATGCGCAGGTACGGGGCCACCCGGGCCAGCGCCTCGGTCGCCGTCGGGCGGAACCAGGCGGCGGCCCCCGGGTTCACACGCGGGTCGTAGACGGTGGGGTCCACCGCCGAGGGGTTCGGGAAGTGGGCGTCGTACCAGTCGTTCGACGCACGCCACACGGCGTACTCGTCGGGGGAGAGCCGGCCCTCCCGTGCCAGCGCGTTGGCCAGCCCGAAGACGCCGGGGTGATGGCCCCGGGGGCTCCTCGTCGGCGACTGGAAGCGGATGTGGCGGAGACTGGAGGCCGGGGGAGTGCGCACAGGGGCAGCTTGCACCAGGCGCCTCCGGAGGCGGGTGCGGAGGGAGGAGGAGCGGCGTGGAGTGGCGGTGCCGGGGGATCAGCTGGACCGGCGGGGTGCCCGGACTGCGGTGGCGGGGCGGGAGGGTCAGCCCGCTCGGTCACGGTCAGGAGCTCGCCTTCCGGGCCGTGGGGGAGCGGCGCTGCCCCGGTGCCCGGGGGAACGCCTGTCCTTTGGACGCCGTCGTGCCCGGCCGGGCGACCGGGGGGCGCTGCCCGGAGTGCGCGCGGCTCGACCGGGCCCGTTCGGTCGCCGCCGACACCTTCCTCGACGATCCGCAGCCGTACCGCGTGTACCTGGCCTGGTTCGGACCCGGCATGACGAAGGTCGGGATCACCGCCGAGGCCCGGGGCGAGGCCCGGCTCCTCGAACAGGGCGCCGTCACCTTCAGCTGGCTCGGCCGGGGGCCGCTGATGGCCGCCCGGCGGACCGAGGAGGTGCTCCGGCAGGCGCTGGGAGTCCCCGACCGGGTGGCGTACGAGCGGAAGCGCGCCGCCCGGCACGCCCTGCCCTCCGCTCCCGCCCGGGCCGGGGAGGTCGAAGCGCTGTACCGGCGCGCGCGGGAGGTCGGCGGCTGGACGGAGACCCTGGAGCCGCTGGCGTTCGCCCCGCGCGACCACGTCGAGGCCTTCGGTCTCGACGGGCTGCCGCCGCTCGCGGGCACCGTCTCCGAACTGGTCGACGGGGGTGTCGTCAGCGGACGGCTGCTCGCCGCCGCCGGTCCCGATCTGCACCTCCTCGACCCCGCCGGACGGTGCCTCGCCCTCGACACCCGGCTGATGGGCGGATGGGTGCTCCAGGGCGCCGGGAAGGGGGACGCCTTCTCCGTGCCGGTCGTGGAAGCGGCGCCGGTCGTCGACCCGAGCAGCCAGGGGGAGCTTTTCTGAGCTGCCCCGCGCTCCCCGGCGCCATGGCCGGGCGGTGGACGGCGGGCGCTTCGTAAAGTCTTGGATCCCTTTGGCCTGCGCCCGTGGACAGGCGCGCCCGGCCCCGGCGAGGGTGATCACATGACCCAGAAGCTGGTGGCGGGCCTGGAACCGCCTTACTACACCGCCGTGTTCACCTCCGTCCGACCCGAGGCCCCCGAGGGCTATGCCGAGACCGCCTCCCGCATGCAGGAGATCGTCCGGGACGTCCCCGGTTTCCTCGGTTACGAGTCCGCCCGCACCCCCGGCGGCATCGGCATCACCGTCGCCTACTTCCGCGACCTGGAGTCCCTCGACGCCTGGCGTCTCGACACCGAGCACCAGGCCGCCAAGGCGTACGGCAGGGAGCACTGGTACGAGAGCTACAGCGTCCACATCGGCCGGGTCGAGCGGAGCTACGGCCATGAGCGGGAGTGACTCCCCGGCGGGCGCTCCGGCCGGCACGGTGGACATGCCCGCGCTGCTCGCACGCCTCGGGATTCCCGGGCTCGTCGACGTGCACACCCACTTCATGCCGAAGAACGTCCTCGACAAGGTCTGGGCCTACTTCGACGCCGTCGGGCCCCTGACCGGTCTGGAGTGGCCCATCACCTACCGCGAGGAGGAGGACCGCCGGCTCGCCCTCCTGCGCGGGTTCGGGGCGGTCGCCTTCACCGCGATGCTCTACCCGCACAAGCCCGGCATGGGGGCCTGGCTGAACTCCTGGGCCGCCGACTTCGCCGCGCGCACCCCCGACTGTCTGCACACGGCGACCTTCTTCCCCGAGCCGGGCGTCGACCGGTACGTCCACCGGGCGCTCGACGCCGGCGCCCGCGTCTTCAAGGTGCACCTCCAGGTCGGCGGCTTCGATCCGACCACCGCCGAACTGGACGCCGTGTGGGGAGCCCTCGCCGACAGCGGCACTCCCGTCGTCGTCCACTGCGGCTCCGGGCCCACGCCGGGGAACTTCACCGGTCCCGGGCCGATGGGAAGGCTGCTCCGTCGGCACCCCCGACTGCGGGTGATCGTCGCGCACATGGGGATGCCCGAGTACAGCGACTTCCTCGACCTCACCGAGCGGTACGAGGGCGTCCGCCTCGACACCACCATGGCGTTCACCGACTTCAGCGAGCGGCTCGCGCCCTTCCCCGAAAGGGAGTCCAAGCGGCTCGTCGACCTGGGCGACCGGATCCTCCTCGGATCCGACTTCCCGAACATCCCGTATCCGTACGCGCACCAGCTCCACGCCCTCGAACGCCTCGGGCTCGGGGACGACTGGCTCCGGGGGGTCCTGTACGAGAACGGGGCCGCACTGTTTCACGTGAAACCGACCGGAGGCCGCTGAGGCTCTTTCTCAGGAAATTCACAGAAAAGGCCAAGGGGCCTCTCAGCGGCGGCCGTCAGCGTGAGCCTCATGACCGTCACCACACGCCGCCCCGGCACCCGCGCCGACATGCTCCGTGCCGACGGCACCGCCGTCCGTGTCCTCGTCGTCGACGACGAGGCCTCCCTCGCCGAACTCCTCTCCATGGCCCTGCGCTACGAAGGCTGGCAGGTACGGAGCGCCGGGGACGGCGCCGCCGCGCTGCGCGCCGTACGCGAGTTCCGGCCCGACGCCGTCCTTCTCGATGTGATGCTTCCCGACGCCGACGGGCGCAGCCTGCTGGGCTCGATCCGGCGCGAGTCGCCCGACGTCCCCGTGCTGTTCCTGACGGCGAAGGACGCCGTCGAGGACCGGATCGCCGGCCTCACCGCCGGCGGCGACGACTACGTCACCAAGCCCTTCAGCCTGGAGGAGGTCGTCGCGCGGCTGCGCGGTCTCATCCGGCGCTCCGGGGCGGCGCAGGCGCGCAGCGAGTCGCTGCTCACGGTCGGGGACCTCACGCTCGACGAGGACAGCCACGAGGTCACCCGGGGCGGGGAGTCGATCCACCTCACCGCCACCGAGTTCGAGCTGCTGCGCTACCTCATGCGCAATCCGCGCCGGGTGCTCAGCAAGGCGCAGATCCTCGACCGGGTCTGGTCGTACGACTTCGGCGGCCAGGCGAACGTCGTCGAGCTCTACATCTCGTATCTGCGCCGGAAGATCGACGTGGGGCGCGCCCCGATGATCCACACCCGGCGCGGAGCGGGCTACCTCATCAAGCCGGGGGAGTAGCGTCCCGTGCGCGTACGACGCCGGCGGCCGTGGTCGCTGCGTACCCGGCTCGTCGTCTCGGCGGTCGGGTTGATCGCGGTCGTCGCGGCCGTCATCGGCACGGTCACGACGATCGCGTTCCGCTCGTACCTGTACGACCAGGCCGACGAGCAGCTCCACAGCGTCTCGGCACGCGCGTCGGGGCCACCGGCCGCGATGGTCCCCGGGCCGGGCCTGCCCGACCCGGTCCGGGTGAAGGACCCGCTCTTGTTCGTTCAGGGGCCCGGCGCCCCGATCGGCACCCTCGGCGCCGTCCTCGTCGACGGCGAGCTGACCTCGGCCGGGTACTCGGCCGAGTTCGAGGAGGAGACGGGGACCGACGCTCAGCCCGGGACCGGCACCGGCACCGGGACCGACGCTCAGCCCGGGACCCGGGCCGGTACCGGGACCCGGACCGGGGACGGGGGCCCGTACGGGCGGAACGTGCGGACCACGGCGCTCGACGCCGCGCAGCGGGCCGCGCTGGCCGCCGTTCCCCGCGACGGGGAGCCGCACACCGTCGAGCTGCCCGGCGGCCTCAGCTCGTACCGGGTCGAGTACGCCGCCGGAGTCCACGGCGCGTTCCTCACCGGCATCCCGCTCTCCGGGGTCGAGAAGGCCCTGTCCACCCTCGTCCTCGTCGAGCTGAGCGTCACCGGCGCCGGCCTCGTCGCGGCCTCGCTCGCCGGGACCGTGCTCGTCGGGGTGGCCCTGCGGCCGCTGCGAAGGGTCATCGCCACCGCGGGCCAGGTCGCCCAGCTGCCGCTGCACAGCGGCGAGGTGGCGCTCCATCAGCGCGTCCCGGAGACGGAGGCCGATCCCCGGACCGAGGTCGGCCAGGTCGGCGCGGCCCTCAACCGGATGCTCGACCACGTCCACTCGGCCCTCGACGCCCGCCAGCAGAGCGAGACCCGCGTCCGGCAGTTCGTCGCGGACGCCAGTCACGAACTGCGCACCCCCCTGGCCTCGATCCGGGGGTACGCGGAGCTGACCCGGCGCGGCCGCGAGGAGTGCGGGCCCGACACCCGGCACGCGCTCGGCCGGATCGAGTCCGAGGCGACCCGGATGACGGGCCTGGTGGAAGACCTGCTGCTGCTCGCCCGGCTCGACGCGGGGCGCCCCCTCTCGTACGAGGCCACCGATCTCGTACCGCTCGTGGTGGACGCCGTGAGCGACGCCCGCGCCGCGGGTGCCGGGCACCACTGGCGCCTCGAACTGCCGGAGGGCGGCGGGTCGTCCGTGCGCGCCGACGGGGCGCGGATCCAGCAGGTGCTCGTCAACCTCCTCGCCAACGCGCGCACCCACACCCCGCCCGGCACGAAGGTCACCGCCCGCGTCCGGGCGGAGGACACGGCGGCGGTCGTCGAGATCGAGGACGACGGGCCCGGTATACCGCCCGCGCTGCTGCCCTCGGTCTTCGAGCGGTTCGCGCGGGGCGACGCGTCGCGTTCCAGGAACGCCGGATCCACCGGGCTCGGGCTCGCCATCGTGCGCGCGGTCGTCCTCGCGCACGGGGGCGAGGTGACCGTCACCAGCGCCCCCGGCCGGACCGTCTTCACCGTCCGGCTGCCGGCCGACGAGCCCGCTCGCACGCACTCACAGGCAGGCCACAGGCTCATCACACAGCCGTGACAGCGGCCCCGGCGAGTGTCGTCGCATGCGAACCCCGACGTCGCGAACCCCGACATCGCGAACCCCGACATCGCGAACCCCGACATCGCGAACTGAGACGCCCCGGGCCTCGACGCCCCACCCCTCGACGGTGGGCAACCCCGCCATCGAGGGGCCGCCGTCCGACGCCCTCCCCGCACGGGAACACCTGCCGGTGAACATCGCGGGCCGGCCCGTCCTGGACGTGGTGATCCCCGTCTACAACGAGGAGAAGGACCTGGAGCCGTGCGTCCGCCGGCTCCACGAGCACCTCCTGCGGACCTTCCCGTACGGCTTCCGGATCACCGTCGCCGACAACGCCTCCACCGACAGCACCCCCGCCGTCGCGGCCGGCCTCGCCGCCGAGGTGCCCGAGGTGCGCTCCGTACGGCTCGAACAGAAGGGGCGCGGTCGGGCGCTGCGGACGGTGTGGTCGGGCTCGGACGCACCCGTCCTCGCCTACATGGACGTCGACCTCTCCACCGATCTGAACGCCCTGCTGCCCCTGGTGGCGCCGCTGATCTCCGGTCACTCCGACCTGGCGATCGGGTCGCGGCTCGCCCGCTCCTCACGGGTGGTGCGGGGGCCGAAGCGGGAGTTCATCTCGCGGGCCTACAACCTGATCCTGCGCGGCTCGCTGGCCGCCCGGTTCTCCGACGCGCAGTGCGGGTTCAAGGCGATACGGCGGGAGGTCGCCGAGCGGCTGCTGCCGATGGTCGAGGACACCGGCTGGTTCTTCGACACCGAGCTGCTGGTCCTCGCCGAGCGGGCCGGACTGCGCATCCACGAGGTGCCGGTCGACTGGGTCGACGACCCCGACTCGACCGTGCACATCGTCCGGACGGCGACCGACGACCTGAAGGGCGTCTGGCGGGTCGGACGGGCCCTCGCGACCGGCTCGCTGCCTCTCGACCGGCTGGCCAGGCCCTTCGGGGACGACCCCCGGGACCGCGAACTCAGCGGGGTGCCGGGCGGACTGGCCCGGCAGCTGGTGGGCTTCTGCGTGGTCGGGGTCCTCTCCACGCTCTTCTACCTCGCCCTGTACTCGGCCTTCCGGCTCGGGGTCGGCGCGCAGCCCGCCAACGCCGCCGCCCTCCTCGTCTCCGCCGTCGCCAACACGGCGGCCAACCGGCGGCTCACCTTCGGGGTACGGGGCCGGGACCGGGCGGTCCGCCACCAGGCGCAGGGGCTCGTGGTCTTCGCCATCGGACTGGCCCTGACCAGCGGTTCGCTCGCGGCGCTCGGCGCGGCGACCGGCGACCCGGCGCACTCCACCGAGCTCGCCGTCCTGGTCGTCGCCAACCTCGCCGCGACCGTCCTGCGCTTCCTCCTCTTCCGGCTCTGGGTCTTCCCCGAGCGGCCCACCCCGCAGATCTCCCCGAGGGACGAACGATGACCACCGTGTCCACCACGGCCCCCGCCGCTCCGGGCGCCGGCCGGCTCACCCGGCTGTGGCGCGGACGCGCCGAGGACGCCCCCTGGGTGCGGCCCGCCTTCCTGGGCCTGCTCACCGTGACGACCGCGCTGTACCTGTGGAACCTGGGTGCCTCCGGCTACGCCAACTCCTTCTACTCCGCGGCCGTCCAAGCGGGTTCCGAGAGCTGGAAGGCCTTCTTCTTCGGCTCGCTCGACGCGGCGAACGCCATCACCGTCGACAAGCCGCCGGCCGCCCTCTGGCCGATGGCGCTCTCCGTCCGCCTCTTCGGTCTCGGTTCCTGGCAGATCCTCGTGCCCGAGGTGCTCATGGGCGTGGCCACCGTCGCCGTGCTCTACGCGGCCGTACGGCGCCGGTTCGGCGCGGGCGCGGGCCTGGTCGCGGGCGGGGTGCTGGCGCTGACTCCCGTGGCCGCGCTGATGTTCCGCTTCAACAACCCGGACGCGCTGCTCGCGCTGCTGATGACGGTGGCCGTGTACTGCGTGCTGCGGGCCCTGGAGCGGGACGGGGGCGCGGCGAGGTGGCTCGTGTGGGCCGGGGTGGCCTTCGGTTTCGCGTTCCTCGCGAAGACCCTCCAGGCCTTCCTGATCCTGCCGCCGCTCGCCCTCGTCTACGGGGTGTGCGCACCGGGGACGATCGGGCGCCGGATCGGCCGTCTCGCTCTCGCGGGGCTCGCGATGCTCGTGTCGGCGGGCTGGTGGGTGGCCCTGGTCGAGCTGTGGCCGGCGTCCTCCCGTCCGTACGTCGGAGGCTCGCAGAACAACAGCTTCCTGGAGCTGACCTTCGGCTACAACGGTCTCGGCCGCATCAACGGCAACGAAGTCGGCAGTGTCGGCGGCGGGGGCCGCGGCGGCGGTCAGGGTGGTGGCTGGGGCGAGACCGGGATCGGCCGGATGTTCGGCGACTCGGTCGGCGGCCAGATCTCCTGGCTGCTTCCGGCCGCGCTGATCCTGCTCGTCGCGGGGCTCGTCGTCACCTGGCGGGCGCCCCGGACGGACACGGCGCGGTTCGCGTTCCTGGTGTGGGGCGGTTCGCTGCTGATCACGCTCGCCGTGTTCAGCTTCATGGCCGGCATCTTCCACGAGTACTACACGGTGGCCCTGGCGCCGTACGTCGCGGCGCTCGTCGGCATGGGCGCGGCGGTGCTGTGGGAGGAGCGCAACCGTCTCGTCGCCTCGGCGGCCCTGGCGGTCACCGTGGCGGTGACGGCCTGGTGGGCGTGGAGCCTGCTCGGCCGTACGCCGGAGTGGATGCCGTGGCTGCGCTGGGCGGTCCTTGCGGCGGGCGCGGTGGCCGCGCTCGGCCTGCTGGGCGCGGGCCGGGTGGACCGGCGGCTCGGGCTGGGGTTCGCGGGCCTCGGTCTGGCGGTGGGGCTCGCGGGACCGTGCGCGTACACCCTGGCGACGGTGGACTCCGGACACCAGGGCTCGATCGTGACGGCGGGCCCGGCGGGGGCGGGCTTCGGCGGGATGCGCGGCGGGCCGGGAGGCGGCGGAGGCCGGGACGGCGGCATGTGGATGGCGTACGGCTTCCCGGGCGCGGGCCAGGCCCCCAACGGTCAGGCCCCGAACGGCCAGACCGGCCCGGGCCAGGGCGGCCAACTGCCGCCCGGAGCACCGCCGCAGGGCCAGGGCCAGGCCCAAGGTCAGATGCCCGGCGCACCCCCCGGTGTCGAACGCGGAGGCATGGGCGGAGGCATGGGCGGTGGCATGGGCGGTCTGCTCAACGGCGCGAGCGTGAGTGCGGCGGCGAAGGCGGCGCTCCAGGAGGACGCCGACGACTACACCTGGGCCGCGGCCGCGATCGGCGCGCAGAACGCGGCCAGCTACCAGCTCGCCACCGAGAAGCCGGTCATGGCGATCGGCGGGTTCAACGGCAGCGACCCGTCCCCGACGCTCGACGCGTTCAAGCGGTACGTCGCCGAGGGGAGGATCCACTACTTCATCGCGTCCGGCGGCGGAGGAGGAGGCGGCGGGGGCATGGGCGGCAACGGCACGAGCGCCCAGATCACCGCATGGGTCCAGGAGACCTTCGAGCAGCTCACGGTCGGCAGCTCCACCTTCTACGACCTGACGTCACCGAAGTAGCCCGGGCACCACGACCGGGCACCACGGTCGGCGACCACGACCGGGCAGCATCGGTACAGCCCCCCGCAGCACCGAACAGCGACACCGGAAAATAATCCCTATACAGCGTAAGGGAGTCCTTGTACGGTGTACGAGACCTAGTCCCGTACACCGTACAAGGAGCCCTGCCCATGACGGCGACCACCGCCGCGAACGAACCGACCGCCACCGGCGGTCATCCGCAGCGCTGGCTGATCCTCGGCGTCATCTGCCTGGCCCAGCTGACCGTGCTGCTCGACAACACCGTCCTCAGCGTCGCCATCCCCTCGCTGACCACGGAGCTCCACGCCTCCACCAGCGACATCCAGTGGATGATCAACGCCTACTCGCTCGTCCAGTCCGGTCTGCTCCTGACCGCGGGCAACGCCGCCGACCGCTACGGCCGCAAGAAGCTGCTCGCCGCCGGTCTCGCGCTCTTCGGCCTCGGCTCGCTCGCCGCCGGTCTCGCCGACTCCACGGCCCAGCTCATCGCCGCCCGCGCGGGCATGGGCGTCGGCGGCGCGCTCCTGATGACCACGACCCTCGCGGTCGTCATGCAGATCTTCGACGACTCCGAGCGGGTCAAGGCCATCGCGCTCTGGGCCACCGTCGGCTCGCTCGGCTTCGCCGCCGGACCGCTCATCGGCGGCGTCATCATCGAGCACTTCTGGTGGGGAATGATCTTCCTCATCAACATCCCGGTGGCGCTGATCGGCCTGATCGCCGTCCTCAAGCTCGTCCCGGAGTCGAAGAACCCCCAGGGCGACCGCCCCGACCTGCTCGGCGCGCTGCTCTCCACCGTCGGCATGACCGCGGCGGTGTACGCGATCATCACGGGCCCAGAGCACGGCTGGACCTCCGCCGAGGTGCTCGTCCCGGCCGCGATCGGGGTCGCCGTCCTGGGCGCCTTCGCGCTGTGGGAGCTGCGCGTCCCGTACCCGATGCTCGACATGCACTTCTTCCGCAACCAGAAGTTCGTGGGCGCCGTCGCCGGCGCGATCCTGGTCATGTTCGGCATGGGCGGCTCGCTCTTCCTCCTCACCCAGCACCTGCAGTTCGTCCTCGGCTACGAGCCGCTCGAAGCCGGTCTGCGGATGGCGCCGCTCGCGCTGACCGTCGTCGTCCTCAACCTCAGCGGCGTCGGCCCGCGGATCGTGATGAAGCTCGGCACCCCGCCGACCGTGGCCGTCGGCATGACCCTCGTCGCGGCCGGGCTCGGCTCGATCGCGGTGATCGGCGGCGGCACGGACGGCACCTACTGGGGCATGCTCGTCGGCCTGGTCCTGATGGGCATCGGCCTCGCCGTCTCCAACCCGGCCATGGCGAACGCGATCATGAGCGCGATCCCGCCGGAGAAGGCCGGTGTGGGCGCGGGCGTCAACGGCACCCTCGCCGAGTTCGGCAACGGCCTCGGCGTCGCCGTCCTCGGCGCCGTGCTCAACGCGCGCTTCGCCGCCCTCGTCACCGTCACCGCGACCTCGCTGCCCGCCGCCCTCGCGGCGGCCGGGACCGACGCCGAACGGGCGGAGATCTCCGGGGCCTTCGCCTCCGGTCTCCAGACCAGCCAGCTGGTGGGCGCCATTGCCGTCTTCGCCGGCGGCCTCCTGGCGGCGGCCCTCCTGAAGCGGGCCGAGCGCACGGAGAAGACGCTCGCAGCCGCCGAGGGCCCGGTCGCTGCCTAGCATGGTCACGTACCACTGACAGACGGAGGAACGCGATGGTCAAGGCAGCCGATCGGGCCAAGAACCCGGCGCGTTCCAGCGTCTGGCTCGAGAACCGTGCCGCTCGCGGCGGCGGTGGCCCGGCCGGGCTCGACCGCGAGCGGATCGTCACCGCCGCGATGCGGATGCTCGACGAGGAGGGCCTGTCCGGCCTGTCGATGCGCAAGCTCGCGACCGAGCTGGGCGTCACCGCGATGTCCCTGTACTGGTACGTGGACACCAAGGACGACATCATCGAGTACGCCATCGACACCGCGTACGGCGAGATCGACCTGGCCGCGGTCGACGCCGCCGGCGGCTGGCGGGAGCGGACCCGGGTCCTCGCCCTGGACTACCGCCGCATGCTGGTGCGCCACCCGTGGATGTCGCCGTGCGCCGGCCAGTACCTGAACATCGGCCCGCACGCGATCGCCGTCGGCGGCAAGATCCAGGAGGCGATCAAGGACACCGGTCTGCCGATGGACCGCCAGCCCAGCGCGATGTCGGCGGTCTTCCAGTTCGTGTACGGCTACGGGACGATCCAGTCCCAGTTCCAGCGCCGCGCGGCGGAGGCCGGCATGTCGCAGGACGACTTCTACGGGGAGTCGATCAAGGCCTTCCGCGACGACCCGGCGTTCCTGGAGGCCCTCGAACCGATGGCGGAGATCCTCGACGAACGGGCCTCGCACGGCAGCGTCAGCCAGATCTGGGACCGCGACTTCGACTACGCCCTGGACGTCCTGATCGCCGGCATCGAGACGATGGTCGCGCGCGGCACGTCGGGCGCCGGAGCGGCCGGTACGGCGACGGGCACCTCGACCGGCTCCGGAACGTGACGGAGCGGCGGGCCGTCCCCTGCCCGCCGCTCCGTACCCGACCCGGCCGCGCCTCCGCTCGAAGCGCGGCCGGGAGTTTCTCTCAGCTCTCCTTCGAAGAGCCGGCCTCCGTCGAAGAGCCGCTCTCCTTCGACGAGTGGCTCTTCAGCGCCACTTCCTTGATGAACAGCGTCACCACGAAGGCGAGCAGCGCGAAGGGCGCCGAGTAGAGGAAGACATCGGCGACGCCGTGTCCGTACGCGTCCTCCATGACCGTGCGGATCGGGGCCGGCAGCTTGTCCATGTCGGGGATGCCGCCGCCCGAGCCGCCCTGGCCCATCGCGCCCGCGGCCTTCGGGCCGAGCTCGGCCAGGCCGTCCTTGACGTAGTTCGCGACCCGGTGGGCCATGACCGCGCCCAGCGCCGAGACACCGATCGCACCGCCCAGGGAGCGGAAGAAGGTGACGACGGAGGAGGCGGCGCCGAGGTCGGCGGGGGCCACCTGGTTCTGGGTGCAGAGCACCAGGTTCTGCATCATCATGCCCAGGCCGAGGCCGAGGACCGCCATGAAGAGCGCGATGTGCCAGTACGCCGTGTCGTAGCGGATCGTGCCGAGCAGGCCGAGGCCGCCGGCGGCGAAGGCGCCACCGCTGACCAGCCACGCCTTCCAGCGGCCGGTCTTGGTGATGACCAGACCGGAGACGGTGGAGGAGACGAACAGGCCCGCGATCATCGGGATGGTGAGGACGCCGGACATCGTCGGCGACTCGTTCCGCGCCAGCTGGAAGTACTGGCTGAAGAAGACCGTGCCGGCGAACATCGCGACACCCACGAACAGCGAGGCGAGCGAGGCGAGGGTGATCGTGCGGTTCCGGAAGAGGCGGAGCGGGATGATCGGCTCGCTCGCCTTCGACTCGACGAGGACGAAGATCCCGCCGAGGGCGATCGCGCCGAGGACCATGACGGCCGTCTGCCAGGACATCCAGTCGTACTTGTCACCGGCGAAGGTGACCCAGATGAGGAGCAGGGAGACGGCGGCGCTGATGAAGAGGGCACCGGCCCAGTCGACCTTCACCTGACGCTTCACGACCGGCAGCTTGAGGGTCTTCTGCAGGACGACGAGCGCGATGAACGCGAACGGAACGCCGACGTAGAAGCACCAGCGCCAGCCGAGCCAGTCGGTGTCGGTGATGACACCGCCGAGCAGCGGGCCGCCGACGGTGGCGACGGCGAAGGTCGCGCCGAGGTAACCGCTGTACCGGCCGCGCTCACGCGGCGCGATCATCGCGGCCAGGATGATCTGGGAGAGGGCGGTCAGACCGCCGACGCCGATGCCCTGGACGACACGGCAGGCGATGAGCATGCCGGTGCTCTGCGAGAGACCGGCGACGATCGAGCCCGCGACGTAGATGATCAGGGCTATCTGGACGAGCAGCTTCTTGGAGAAGAGGTCCGCGAGCTTGCCCCAGAGCGGGGTCGTCGCGGTCATCGAGAGCAGCGCGGCCGTGACCACCCAGGTGTAGGCGGACTGACCGCCGCCCAGGTCGGTGATGATCTGGGGGAGGGCGTTGGAGACGATCGTCGACGACAGGATGGCGACGAACATGCCGAGCAGCAGCCCGGACAGCGCCTCCATGATCTGCTTGTGCGTCATCGGGGCGCCGCCGGAGGCGAGGTCCCCCTCCTTGGCGCTCCCGCCGCGCACACCGGTCTCTGGTGTGGTCGTCGTAGCCATCAACTTCCTTCGTTCTCAAGCGTGGTGGGCCCGGCAGTCCCCGAAGGAATCGCGGAGGCGGGCGAGCAGATCGGTGAGCAGTTCGACGTCGTCGTCGGACCACTCCACGAGGGTGCGGGCGAGCATGTCGGTCAGCCGCCGGTCGAGGACGGCGAGCATGTCCTCGCCCGCGTGGGTCAGGTGCAGGATGCGGGAGCGCCGGTCGGCGGGGTCGGGCAGTCGCTCGACCCATCCGCGGTCCACGGTGTGGGCCACGTGACGGCTGCTGACGGACATGTCGACGGCCATCAGTTCGGACACGCGGCCCATCCGCATGTCGCCGTGGTGGTGGAGCAGGGCGAGGACGATGGCGGATCCGCCGGGGCACTCGGCCGGCAGGGTCCGCGCGAGTCCGCGCTTCACCGCTCCGATGGCACTCACCTGGCGGGCGAGGTTCTCGTACCGGTTGCGACCGTCCATCGGACACTCCCCGCATCTTGTTGCTTAGGGCAACCATAGAGATGGATGGTTGCTCCAGGCAAACTAAATCGGTCAAACGGCGCTAAAGAATCGGCAAAGGGCGACCGGGCGTACGGCAGGGGCGGGATGTGGGCGGTGGGCTTGGGCCCCTCACCCCGACTTCGCTAGGGTCCTGGCCCATGGCACACAACCCCCAAGCACCGTACGGCCAGGGCCAGGGCCCCCAGGGGCAGAGCCCCGAGGGTTACGACCCCGCCGGCAACACGCAGATGTTCCGCGCCTTCGTCGACGAGGGTGCTCCGCAGCAGCGGCAGCCGCAGGCCGTGGCGGCCTCGGGCGGCCCGCGGGTCGGCCTGATCGTGGGCGTGGTCGCGGCGATCGTCGTCCTCGCGGCGGTCGCCTGGCTGGCCCTCGGCTGACCGCTCCCCCTCCGAGCCCCGGGTGGGCCGGGTCCGCGTCACGCGGACCCGGCCCACCCTTTTATGGTCTGTCCCCTCGGATTCGAGCCTGTCCCCTCGGCCCCCACGAGCCGTGCCGCCGCTCCTCCGGTCACCGCCAGCCGACGGTGACCTGCCGGGTGTCGATCCGCATGCCCAGCGGCACCCGCCAGGAGTCGACGCAGACGGTGTACGTCTCCGTCCGCGCGGTCCCGGCGGGGATCGGCGCGGGCAGCGGCTGGGTGGAGGTGAGCGTCGCCCAGTCGACGCCCAGGGCGCCGATCACGTGCGTGGCGAAGGTGACCGTCCCCGAGCGGGCCGCCGTGCCGCCGCTGTTGCGGAAGGTGACCGTCACCCGCTCGCACCAGCGCCGTTCCCCGTCGGCGAGGAGGGGCGCGGAGACCGTGAGCACGGCGGGCCCGGCCGTGGGGGCGGGCGTGGGGGACGGTGAGGGCGTGCTGGTGCCGGGCGCGGGCCGGGCGGGCGGTGGCGCGGAGGGGGTACGGGGAGGGGTCCCGGCGCCGGGACGCGGTGCCGTTCCGCCGGTGGGCCCGGGCGCGGTCGGCGGAGTCGTACCCGAGCCTGACCCCGACCCCGACCCCGACCCCGAGCCTGACCCTGACCCTGTCCCCGAGCCCGAGCCTGACCCCGACCCCGAGCCTGACTCCGTATCCGCGCCCGTACCGGAGGAGCCGGAATCACCGGAAGTGCCTGACGTGCGGGAGGGTCCGGCCGCTGACGCCGCACCCGCACTCACACCCACACCAGCGCCCGTCTCCGGCTCAGGCTCCGGCGACGGGGACGAGGTGCTGGACGTCGTCCCGCTCGCGGAGGGGTCGTCCAGGGGGACCAGGGTGATCGCGCCCGAGGGGGTGGCCGCGCCCTTCGGTGAGGGGCCGGCGCCCACCGCCGCGTACCCCTCGCCGTCTCCACCGCCACATGCGGTCAGCGCCCCGCCGAGGCAGAGCGCCACCGCCACGAGTCCCGGCTTCCTTCTCCCCATGGGCCCAGTCTGGCTGACGGAGCGTCAGAGCGGGAACCGTTTCACGTAAGTACCTTCGGGCTCACTCCCCGATGAGGCCCTCGCGCAGCTGGGCGAGGGTGCGGGTGAGCAGGCGCGAGACGTGCATCTGGGAGATGCCGACCTCCTCGCCGATCTGCGACTGGGTCATGTTGGCGAAGAAGCGCAGCATGATGATCTGCCGCTCCCTGGGGGGCAGTTTGGCGAGGAGCGGCTTGAGCGACTCGCGGTACTCGACGCCCTCCAGGGCCGTGTCCTCGTAGCCGAGGCGGTCCGCGAGCGAGCCCTCGCCGCCGTCGTCCTCGGGCGAGGGGGAGTCGAGCGAGGAGGCCGTGTAGGCGTTGCCGACGGCGAGGCCGTCGACGACGTCCTCCTCCGACACCCCGAGCACGGCGGCGAGTTCGGGCACGGTGGGCGAGCGGTCGAGCTTCTGCGCGAGTTCGTCGCTGGCCTTGGTGAGGGCGAGACGCAGCTCCTGGAGCCGGCGCGGGACCCGCACCGACCAGGAGGTGTCGCGGAAGAAGCGCTTGATCTCACCGACGACGGTCGGCATCGCGAACGTCGGGAACTCCACGCCCCGTTCGCAGTCGAAGCGGTCGATCGCCTTGATCAGGCCGATGGTGCCGACCTGGACGATGTCCTCCATCGGCTCGTTCCGCGAGCGGAAGCGGGCCGCCGCGTACCGCACGAGGGGGAGGTTGAGCTCGATGAGGGTGTCGCGGACGTAGGTCCGCTCCGGGCTGTCGGCGGCCGCGCCTTCGGTGTCGAGGGCGCGCAGCCGCAGGAACAGGGAGCGGGAGAGGGTGCGCGTGTCGAGGGCGCCCGTGACGACCATCGGCGGGGGCGCGGTCTCCGCGCTCTCGGCCGCGGTCGGCGCCGTCGTCTGCGTGGGCACGGGAACGGGCGTGAGCGTGAGCACCTTCGAGCTGCCCAGTTCTGTGGACATGCCACCCCCTTGAGGTCGCGGACGGTCGCGGTGGCCGCGACCATCTGAGGAACGCAGCTTCCACCTGAATACCGGCGGCGGGGCTGCGGCAAACTCGGTTCCAGCAGAATGTCACATGTCGGCAACACGCTGTAGTGACTTGTCGACAAGCCGAGGGTGCATTTCCGCAGGAAACAAGGGGTGTACGGCATTTGGGGCGCGTCAGAACTGCTCCGAACCGGTCTACCCGATCCGGTTACGCCTCGATTCTGTTTGCGGATCTCAGACGGGCGAAGCTGCGGGCGAGGAGCCTTGACACATGCATCTGGGAGACACCGAGCTCCTGGCTGATCTGAGATTGCGTCAAATTGCTGTAGTAGCGCAGCATCAGGATCCGCTGCTCCCGTTCGGGCAGTTGTACGAGGAGATGCCGGACGAGGTCGCGGTGCTCGACCCCGGCGAGGGCGGGGTCCTCGTAACCGAGCCGGTCGAGCAGTCCGGGAAGCCCGTCGCCCTCCTGCGCGGCCTCCAGGGAGGTGGCGTGGTACGAGCGCCCGGCCTCGATGCAGGCGAGCACCTCGTCCTCGCCGATCCGCAGCCGCTCGGCGATCTCGGCGGTGGTGGGGGAGCGGCCGTGGGCCGTCGTCAGGTCCTCGGTGGCGCCGTTCACCTGGACCCAGAGCTCGTGCAGCCGGCGCGGGACGTGCACGGTGCGGACGTTGTCGCGGAAGTACCGCTTGATCTCCCCGACGACCGTCGGCATGGCGAAGGTGGGGAACTGCACGCCCCGGTCGGGGTCGAAGCGGTCGATCGCGTTGATCAGGCCGATCGTGCCGACCTGGACGACGTCCTCCATCGGCTCGTTCCGCGAGCGGAACCGGGCGGCCGCGTACCGCACGAGCGGCAGATTGGCCTCGATGAGGGCCCCGCGGACCCGGTGGTGTTCCGGAGTGCCCGGCTCCAGGTTCTTGAGCTGCCCGAAGAGCACCTGGGTGAGGGCTCGGGTGTCGGCGCCACGGGTGCTCTGGGGGCGGGTGCGCGGGGTCTCCGCGGCGCCTGCCTCGTGCTGGGGCGGGACTTGAGGTGCTGTACTGGCCGGCACGTTCACGCCACCCCTTTGGCTGGTCTTGCTGGTCGACTGGGTCAACTACGGTCAACTCATCCGTCAAAAGCGGTCATAGCATCACAAGACATGTCCACTGTGTGCAAGCACCGCATAATGACGTGTTGAGGGCATCATGGTGCAAAAAGGGGAGGTCACGCACCGAAAAAGCCCCCCGCCTCGACGGCAGGGGGCCTCCGGACGAAGCTGACTAGAAGGCGTAGTCCGCGATCACCCAGGTCGCGAACTCGCGCCACTGGGCGACGCCCGCCTGGTGCGCCGGGTGCTCCAGGTACCGCTTCAGCGCGTCCGCGTCCTCGACGGCCGAGTTGATGGCGAAGTCGTACGCGATCGGCCGGTCCGAGATGTTCCAGCCGCACTCCCAGAACGTGAGCTCGGGGATCTGGTCGCCCAGCGCGCGGAACGCCTCGACGCCGGCGACGACACGCGGCTCGTCACGGGTGACGCCCTCGTCGAGCTTGAAGAGGACCAGATGGCGGATCACGCGGGACTCCTAATTGATGAGTTCGGTCATGAACTGGCCGACTCCCTGAGCGGCGCTGGCAATGCCCTCGAACCCTACCTGCACGAGATCGGCGGCCCTCTCCGGAGAGGTGACGATCGTGTACAGCACAAAGACGGCGACCGCGTACAGCACGACCTTCTTCGCTTGCACCACTGCCCAGCCCTCCCCAGTTCCCCCGCCGTACGACCGCGCCACTCTAACCGAGCCCTTATGGACCAAGGGCCCGGAGATCGAGGCCTTTTGCCGCCCGCCGGAAGGGTGACGGCCGAGCAGTATGGATGTCGAGCCCGGAGGATCTGGCAGGAATCCGAAAAGGCTCGAGGAACCGGCCCGCACTGCGGGGTCCCGCGCCGCCAGCTTCCCCCCTGACGGCGGCGCAGGGCCTGGAGGACCGGTTCTCGTCGGGGGGAGCGGCTTGTCCCCCCGATGCCGCTCCCCCCGTCCTACGGAGAAGGCCCGGTACGCGCCACGTGCGCGCACCGGGCCTTCTCCGTACGCGGGCGTACGGGGTCGTACGGGGTCGTACGCGGGCGTACGGGGCCTGACGGGCCCACGGCTCCCCGGGATACGCCGAAGGGCCCGGTGCTGATGCACCAGGCCCTTCGATCGAAGCGGTAGCGGAGGGATTTGAACCCTCGGTGACTTGCGCCACACTCGCTTTCGAGGCGAGCTCCTTCGGCCGCTCGGACACGCTACCGAGAGAGAGCTTAGCCGAAACTGGCGCTGCGATGAAATCCGTATCCCGTCGCAGGTCGAAGCCGGGTCCGGACGCGGTCAGCGGTCCCGGAAGAAGGCCGTCAGCTGCTCCGCGCACTCCTCGCCGAGCACGCCGTGGAGGACCTCGGGACGGTGGTTGAGCCGACGGTCCCGTACGAGGTCCCAGAGCGAGCCGGCCGCCCCCGCCTTCTCGTCCAGGGCGCCGAACACCACCCGCTCGACCCGCGACTGGACGAGCGCGCCGGCGCACATCACGCACGGCTCCAGGGTCACGACGAGCGTGCAGCCCGTCAGCCGCCACTCGCCGGTCGCCCGGGCGGCCCTGCGCAGCGCGAGCACCTCGGCGTGCGCGGTCGGGTCGCCGGTCGCCTCCCGCTCGTTGTGCGCGCGGGCGAGCACCGTGCCGTCGGCGGCGAGCACGACCGCGCCGACCGGTACGTCACCGGCCGGCGTGGCCGCGTCGGCCTCGGCGAGAGCGAGCCGCATGGCGTCCCGCCAGGGGTCCCGGACGTGGTCGGCGCCCATCGGGCCGTCCCCGGAGCCGGGCCCGGGAGTACCGCCGAGCGGGCCGGTCGCCGGCTCGGGGGCAGGTACCGCGCGTGCCACTAGCGGACGGCCTCCAGGACCTCGGCCGCGCCCAGGGCGTCCGCGATCTCCGCGAGGGCGTCGCTCTGGAGCGCCATCAGGTCGGCCGGGGCCATGCCGAGGTCGGCCAGGATCAGCCGGTCGCCCACCGGGGCGGCCGGGACGGCCTCCGCGGCGACGCCGGTGTCCTCGTCGTCGTCCGGGACGTCGTCGAGCGGCTCCCCGTCCTCCGTACCGTCCAGGTCCAGCGACTCGAGCTCGTCGACGATGTCGTCCAGGTCGTCACCGAGGATCTCCCGCGTGAGGATCTCCCCGTACGAGGAACGGGCGGCGGCGGCGCCGTCCGAGACGTAGATACGAGGGTCTTCCTCACCCTCGATCCGTACGATCCCGAACCACGCGTCCTCCTGCTCGATGAAGACGATCACCGTGTCGTCGTCCGAGGCCTCGCGGGCCAGCTCGGCCAGATCCGACAGGGTCTCCACGTCGTCGAGCTCCGTGTCGCTCGCTTCCCACCCGTCTTCGGTGCGCGCGAGCAGTGCGGCGAAGTACACCTGACTCTCTCCCACTGATCAGAGGTGTGACGATCCGGCGGCGCCCTGCTGATGCCCCGCCCAATCGGCATCGTGACAGAAACGACGCCGACAGGAGAGGTCTTCGGCTCTTGCGTCGTGCATCAGTCTGAACGACCCCGCGATCGGGCGGGCGTGCGACCCCGGCGCACACGGGGGGCGCACAAAGGGCCACGCCGGGCGGCGCAGGCCGGGGCACGACGGGACACGCCGGGCGGCACGGGCCGGGGCACGGCGGGACACGCCGTGGCCGTACCGGCAGGGGCACGGCGTGGCGAACGGGCCGAGTGAACGGCGTGGCGCTTCAGGCCCTTCACCAGCGGAAGGTGCGCATCCGCATGGCCTGGCGCATGCGGGCGGCCCGCGCCCGTCTCGGCTGGACGCGCTCGCGCAGCGCCTTGGCCTCGTTCAGCTCGCGAAGGAACTGGGCGCGGCGCCTGCGGCGCTCCGCGTCCGTCTCGTGTGCCGGCTTCCGCGCCGCCCTCGCGGCGGCGCCCTCGGCCGGTTCTTGCAGGTCGGGCATCGGCACTCCACCCCATCACTGGGTCCCCGTGTCTCCCCCGTGTCCCCACCTTCCCCCAGCGGCGCGGGTCGATGCCAGTGCGGGGCGGGCTACTGTTGAGTCATGCGTCTCCACGTCGTCGATCACCCGCTGGTCGCCCACAAGCTCACCACTCTGCGCGACAAGCGCACGGACTCCGCGACCTTCCGTCGGCTCGCCGACGAGCTGGTCACCCTGCTCGCCTACGAGGCCACCAGGGACGTCCGGACCGAGCAGGTCGACATCGAGACCCCCGTCACGCCCACGACCGGCGTCAAGCTGTCGTACCCGCGTCCGCTGGTGGTCCCGATCCTGCGCGCCGGGCTCGGCATGCTCGACGGCATGGTCCGGCTGCTCCCGACCGCCGAGGTCGGCTTCCTCGGCATGATCCGCAACGAGGAGACGCTGGAGGCGTCGACCTACGCCACGCGGATGCCGGAGGACCTCTCGGGCCGCCAGGTGTACGTCCTGGACCCGATGCTGGCGACCGGCGGCACGCTGGTCGCGGCGATCCAGGAGCTCATCAAGCGCGGCGCGGACGACGTGACCGCGGTCGTGCTCCTCGCCGCCCCCGAGGGTGTCGAGGTCATGGAGCGGGAGCTCGCGGGCACGCCGGTCACCGTCGTGACGGCCTCGGTCGACGAGCGCCTCAACGAGCACGGCTACATCGTCCCGGGCCTCGGCGACGCGGGCGACCGCATGTACGGCTCCGCCGAGTAGGACCGTCTTCAGAGCTGATCAGAGGGTGCCCGGCGCGTGCGCCGGGCACCCTTTAGCTCTTGGCGCAGGGTTTGGCCGTGGGTGCGGGCTTGGCCAGGGCGACCAGGGCCGCGTCCGCCGTGGCCTTCGGGGACAGGGTCTTGAAGGCGGTCCCGATGATCAGGTCCACGTCCGCCGTCGCCCGGGTGTCCGTCTTGGTCGTGGCGCCCTTGAGCTGGGTGCCGAGGACCGGGAAGACGCCCTTGGTGGCGGTCGTGGCGCCGAGCAGCAGGCCGGCGCCTGGGACCTTCTTGTCGTAGGCGGCGGGCGCGTTCCCCACCTTGCCGATCTTGAAGCCGCGCTTCTTCAGCTCGTCCGCGGTCGTCTTGGCGAGACCGCTGCGCGGGGTCGCGTTGTAGACGTTGACCGTGATCTGGGCGGGCTTGGGCAGCGCGGCGGCGGGCGGGGCGGTCGCTCCGGCGGCGGGTTTGCAGTCGGCCTGTTTCCCGGCGGTCGTCTTCGTGGGGCCGTCGCCGGTGAAGACGTCGACGAGCTGGAGCGTGCCCCAGCCGGCCGCGCCGAGCACGACCACGGCGGCGGCCGACGCGAGGACGATCCTGCGCCGGCGATGGGGGCGGCGCATGCGCGGGTAGACATCCCCCGTGATGCGGTACTTTCCGCCCATTCCGGGGGGAGTGAGCATGCTCATGAACGCAGCGTAATGCCGCCCGTCGGCGATGCCTACTTGATGATCATGTGATCGCGTCCGGATGGGGGCGAACTGACTCCGAAAGGGTCAGCGGGAGCGGGCCGGCCGGGTGCCGCTCCGTCCGATCGGCGCCGTGTCAGTCCATTTCCAGGACGCGGGCGTGCAGCACCTGGCGCTGCTGGAGCGCCGCGCGGACGGCGCGGTGCAGTCCGTCCTCGAGGTAGAGATCGCCCTGCCACTTCACGACGTGCGCGAAGAGGTCGCCGTAGAACGTGGAGTCCTCGGCGAGCAGCGTCTCCAGGTCCAGCTGGCCCTTGGTGGTGACCAGCTGATCGAGACGGACCGGGCGCGGGGCGACGTCCGCCCACTGCCGGGTGCTTTCCCGGCCGTGGTCGGGATACGGCTTTCCGTTTCCGATGCGCTTGAAGATCACACGGAAAGCCTACCGGGCGAGCGGCTCCCGGCGCAGCCACGCGAGGCCGGTGGGATGCTGGTGCGAACCATGACATAAGGGAAATCGGGGTGCCGTGATGAGCGTGAGTGAGCAGGGCGAGCAGCCGGGCGACACCCCGGCCACCCCGTCGGCCGCAGCCACCCCGCCCACCCGAGCCACCCCGTCCGCGGCGGCCGCACTCGCCGGTCCCGCCGCGGAGATCGCCGCCGGATACGCCTTCGAGGGCGCCGCACTCGATCTGGGGGCCCTGCTCTGGGACGGCGTCTGTCACCCGGACGCGCCGATCCGTATCCCGCTGCCCGTTCTCAACCGCCACGGCCTGGTGGCCGGCGCGACGGGCACCGGCAAGACGAAGACCCTGCAGTTGATCGCCGAGCAGCTGTCCGCGCAGGGGGTGCCGGTCTTCCTCGCCGACATCAAGGGCGACGTCTCCGGGATCTCGGCCCCCGGCGAGGACGGCGAGAGGGTCCGGGAGCGGGCCGCGCAGGTCGGGCAGAGCTGGGCGGCGAAGGGCTTCCCCTGCGCGTTCTACGGGCTCGGGGGCACCGGCCCCGGCATCCCGGTCCGCGCCACGGTGACCAGCTTCGGCCCCGTGCTGCTGTCCAAGGTGCTCCAGCTCAATCGGACGCAGGAGCAGTCCCTCGGCCTGATCTTCCACTACGCCGACGCCAAGGGCCTGGAGCTGGTCGACCTCAAGGACCTGCGGGCGGTGGTGGCCTTCCTCGTGTCGGACACCGGGAAGGCCGAGCTCAAGGGGATCGGCGGGCTGTCGACCGCGACGGCCGGGGTGATCCTGCGGGCGCTCACCGCCTTCGAGCAGCAGGGCACGGGCGGGTTCTTCGGGGAGCCGGAGTTCGACACGGCGGAGCTGCTGCGGACGGCGGAGGACGGACGCGGGATCGTCTCGGTCCTGGAGCTGCCGTCCGTGCAGGACAAGCCGCAGCTCTTCTCGACGTTCCTGATGTGGATGCTGGCGGACCTCTTCCACGACCTGCCGGAGGTCGGCGACCTGGAGAAGCCGAAGCTGGTCTTCTTCTTCGACGAGGCCCACCTGCTGTTCAGCGGGGCGTCGAAGGCGTTCCTGGAGTCGATCACCCAGACCGTGCGGCTGATCCGCTCGAAGGGCGTCGGCGTCTTCTTCGTGACGCAGACCCCGAAGGACGTCCCCTCGGACGTGCTGGCCCAGCTCGGCAACCGGGTGCAGCACGCGCTGCGCGCCTTCACCCCGGACGACGCGAAGGCCCTCAAGGCGACCGTGCGCACCTTCCCGAAGTCCCCGTACGACCTGGAGGAGGTCCTCACGGGCCTCGGCACGGGCGAGGCGGTGGTGACCGTCCTGAGCGAGCGGGGCGCCCCGACGCCGGTGGCGGTGACCCGGCTGCGGGCCCCGGAGTCGCTGATGGGTCCCGTCGGCGCGGCGGCGCTGGACGCGGCCGTGCAGGCCTCGCCGCTGTACGGGCGGTACGCGGAGGCGGTGGACCGGGAGTCGGCGTACGAGAAGCTGACGGCCGAGCAGCGGGCGGCGGAGGCGGCGGCCCTGGAGGCCGCGGCGGCGCGGGAGGCCGGGAAGGCGGCCGGGGAAGGGGCGAGGGCTCCCCGGAAGAAGGAGGAGCCCTCGCTCGCCGAACAGGTCGTCGGCAGTGGGATCTTCACGTCGCTCGCGCGGTCGATCGGCACCCAGGTGGGCCGGGAGATCTCCCGGTCGGTCTTCGGTACCGCCCGCCGCCGGCGGCGGTGACTACTCCGTCACCTCGTGGTGGTCGTCGTGCAGGCCGCCGCCGCTGCCCGCGTCGCCCTCGGTCGGGACCGAGACGACGGGCTTGCGCAGGGAGGAGATGTCGTGGGCGTAGGTGCCCACGGCGTTGGCGATGACGTCGATGTTCACGTCGAAGGCGGTCATGTTGACGTTGGTGATGTCGTCGCCCTTGGCGTGGTAGTTCACGTCGTAGGCGACGCCCGCCGTGCCGCCGAACTTGGCGGCCTGGCCCGCGGTCTTGATGCCCTCGGCGCCGGTGAAGGTGCCGCCGGAGGGGATGCCGACCTCGATGAACGGGCCGTAGTCGGAGCGGCCGGTGAAGTCGGTGCCCTCGTGCGGGACCCCGCGCTTGTCCATGAAGTCGGTGATGTCCCGCTCCAGCTGGGCGGAGCCCTCGGGGCCGGCGCCCTCACCGACGTTGTCCGAGTTGTCGCCGTCGTACACGAACAGGCCGTAGTTCGGCGAGGCGATCATGTCGAAGTTGAGGTAGAGCTTGATCTCGCTCTTGTCGAGCGCGGTGAGGTTCTTGACGTAGTGCTCGGAGCCGAGGAGGCCGTTCTCCTCGGCCGACCACCAGGCGAAGCGGACCTTGTTGCGGACCTTGTCCTTCGACTTGGCGAGCTCCAGGGCGGTCTGGAGGAGGCCTGCGGAGCCGGAGCCGTTGTCGTTGATGCCGGGGCCGGCGGTGACGGAGTCGAGGTGCGAGCCGAGCATCACGGTGTTGGCGGCGTTGCCGCCCTTGGTCTCGGCGATGACGTTGTTGGTGGAGCGCATCTCCTGGAGCTGGCGGATCTCCACGGAGAGCGTGACCGGGCCCTTGGCGAGGTCGGCGGCGAGCTTCTCGCCCTCGGCCAGGGTGATGCCGCCGGTGGGTATCTTCCCGGAGGCCGCGTCGCCGAGGGTGCCGGAGAGGACGCCGTCCGCGTTGTTGTAGATGACGGCGGCGGCGGCACCGGCCGCGGCGGCGTTCTGCTGCTTGATCGCGAAGGCGCAGCCGCCGCGCTTGATCAGCGCGATCTTGCCGGTGAAGGTGCCGGAGGCGAAGTCGCCCGGCTCGCAGCCGGTGGTGCCGTCGGCGTCCACGGGCACTGCCACGAGGCCCGCGGTGATGCCGCCGACCGGGGTGGACTTGGTGTACGTCATCGCCTTGATGTCGAAGGCGCGGGGCGCCGGCGAGACGACGGAGGCCTTCTCGGCGAGCGTCTGCGTGTACTCGAAGTCGAACCGCTGGTACGAGACGTTGTAGCCGGCCTTCTTGAGCTGCGTGTACACGTAGGCGGCCGAGGCGTCGTGGCCGAGCGAACCGGCGGCGCGGTGGCCGCCGGCCGAGTCGGCTATCGCCTGGAACTTCTGCAGGTGCTTGAAGGCGTCCTGCGCGGAGGTTTCGCGGACCAGCTTCTTCGCCAGCTTGGCGGCATCGCGGGCGGGTGCGGCCGTGGGGTCCTGCCCCGCGGTGGCGGGGGAGGCGAGGACCATCGGGGTGGCGAGGGCGGCGGCGACCAGAATGGCCGCGGCTCGGCGCTGGGTAGCGTTCACAGAAGTCCTTCCCGTTACGGACGAGGGTTGAGGGGAAGTTAGCGATCTGCGGTGCCTTCTGTGAACACCTTCTCCACAATTCCTGTCACGTTCAGCAGGATTGCAATGCGGAGTTGTTAATTCCCGGAGGATTTGAGGTCCTTGGCGGCTTTCGCCGCTTTCGCCGCCGCCTTCATCTCCTGCTTGTGCGCCCGCACCTTCGCGAGGGTCTCCGGGCCGGTGATGTCGGCGGCCGAGCGGTACGCGCCCTCCTCGCCGTACGGGCCCGCCGCCTCCCGCCAGCCCGTGGGCCGCACCCCGTACCGCTTGCCCAGCAGCGCCAGGAAGATCTGCGCCTTCTGCTTGCCGAAGCCGGGCAGCGCCTGGAGCCGCGCCAGCAGTTCCTTCCCGGTCGCCGCGTCCGCCCAGACGGCCTCGGCGTCGCCCCCGTACTCCTCGACGAGGAACCGGCACAGCTGCTGCACGCGCTGCGCCATCGACCCCGGGTAGCGGTGCACCGCCGGCTTCTCGGAGAGCAGCGCGGCGAACTCCTCCGGGTCCCGTGCGGCGATGGCGTGCGCGTCGAGATCGTCCGCGCCGAGCCGGGTGGCGATGGTGTACGGGCCGGAGAAGGCCCACTCCATCGGGACCTGCTGGTCGAGGAGCATGCCGACGAGCGCGGCGAGCGGGGACCGGCCGAGCAGCGCGTCGGCCTCCGGGTGCTGGGCGAGGTGGATCTCGGGGCTCATTCCCCGATCATCCCGCCGCGGTGGGCCGCACGCCCGGTGGGTTCACCCCTTCGCGCCCCGGACCCGGCCTACCTCCCCTTGATCCGCACCGCCGGGTCCTCGCACCACTCCAGGAGCGACGCCCACTCCCCGTACCCCGAGTCGGGGTTGAGGTGCGCCCCGCCCGGTACGAGGTCCACGTCGAGGCCGAGCGGGACGCCGTAGTGCAGGTCGGCGCCCTCGGGGCAGTACGGGTCGTCGTCCGCGTACACGAGCCGGGCCCCGAGGCCCGTCTCCGCCAGGTCGAGCCCGTCCGCGAAGGCGGCGATCCCGGGGATCGAGGCCGTCACCGGCGGCGACGGCGGCGCGACGAGCAGCACCCGGTCGGCGTCCGGCCTGCGCGCGCCCGCCCGCAGCCAGAGCAGCACGGACAGACTGTGCGCGAGGACCACGAACTCGCCCTCGGCGGGCCGCTCCCCGTGCTCCTCCAGGGCGGCGAGCCAGTCCCCGAGCACGGGCGCGTCGGGCGCCGGCAGCTGCGGGTACCGCACCTCGTGCCCCCGCGCCCGCAGCTCCCCGGCGAGCCAGTGCTGCCAGTGTCCGGGCGGGCGGTGGTTCTCGTAGCCGTGCAGGATCAGATACGTGGTCATGGCGTGATCGTCGGTTCCACGGGCCGACCGGGTCCAGGCAGTTTCACGGTGTGGACTCGCCGGCCGTCAGCCGCCCACGTACTCCCGCAGATGGCGTGCCGTCAGCGTGTCCCCCTTCTCGACCAGCTGGGCGGGCGTGCCCTCGAAGACGATGTGGCCGCCGTCGTGGCCCGCACCGGGGCCGAGGTCGATCAGCCAGTCGGCGTGGGCCATGACGGCCTGGTGGTGCTCGATGACGACGACCGTGTTGCCGGCCTCGACGAGGCGGTCGAGGAGGGCGAGGAGCTTGTCGACGTCGGCGAGGTGGAGGCCGGTGGTCGGCTCGTCCAGGACGTAGACGGCGCCCTTCTCCGCCATGTGGATGGCGAGCTTGATGCGCTGGCGCTCGCCGCCGGACAGGGTGTTGAGGGGCTGGCCGAGACGCAGGTAGCCGAGGCCGACGTCCTGGAGGCGGCCGAGGATCGTGCGGGCCTGGCTCTTCGTCGTGAAGAACTCGTACGCCTCCTCGATCGACAGGGACAGGACCTCGTGGATGTTCTTCCCGTTCAGCCGGTAGGTGAGGACCTCGGGCGTGAAGCGCTTGCCCTCGCACTCCTCGCAGACCGAGGCCACGCCGGCCGCGATGGCCAGGTCGGTGTAGACGAGCCCGAGGCCGTTGCAGCGCGGGCAGGCGCCTTCCGAGTTGGCGCTGAAGAGGGCCGGCTTGACGCCGTTGGCCTTGGCGAAGGCGGTACGGATCGGACCGAGGAGCCCCGTGTACGTCGCCGGGTTCGAGCGGCGCGAGCCGCGGATGGGGGACTGGTCGGCGACGACGACCCCTTCGCGGCCCGGCAGGTTGCCGTGGATCAGGGAGGACTTGCCGGAGCCGGCCACGCCCGTGACCACGGTGAGGACGCCGGTCGGGATGTCGACGCTCACGTCCTTCAGGTTGTGCTGGGTGGCGCCGGTGATGCTGAGGGCGCCGCTCGGGGTCCGTACCTCGGCGCGGAGCTTCGCCCGGTGCGCGAGATGGTCGCCGGTGAGGGTGCCGGAGGCGCGCAGGCCGGGCACGTTCCCGCTGTAGCAGATCTCGCCGCCCGCGGCTCCGGCCCGGGGCCCGAGGTCCACGACGTGGTCGGCGATCTCGATCACCTCAGGCTTGTGCTCGACGACGAGGACGGTGTTGCCCTTGTCGCGCAGCCGCAGCAGCAGGTCGTTCATGCGCCGGACGTCGTGCGGGTGCAGTCCGGTGGTCGGCTCGTCGAAGACGTAGGTGACGTCGGTGAGCGGAGAGCCGAGGTGGCGGACCATCTTCACGCGCTGGGCCTCGCCGCCGGAGAGCGTGCCCGAGGACCGGTCGAGGGAGAGGTAGCCGAGGCCGATCTCGACGAGCGAGTCGAGCAGCTCGCGCAGGCCCGCGAGGAGCGGGGCGACGGAGGGGTCCTCGATCCGGCGGACGAACGCGGCGAGGTCGCTGATCTGCATCGCCGAGCACTCGGCGATGTTCACCCCGTCGATACGGGAGGACAGCGCGGCCCGGGTGAGCCGGGTGCCCTCGCACTCGGGGCAGGCGCGGAAGCCGACGGCCCGGTCGACGAAGGCCTTGATGTGGGCCTGGAGGGACTCGCGGTCCTTCGCGAGGAAGAGCCGCTGGACCTTCGGCACCAGGCCCTCGTAGGTGAAGGAGTTGCTGCCGACCTTCACCTTGCAGGAGGGCTTGTGGAGGAAGTCCTCCCACTCCTGCTCGGTGAAGTCCGCGAGCTTCTTGTCGGCGTCGTAGAAACCGGACTCCGCCATGATCCGCCAGTACCAGGAGTCCACGGCGAAGTTGGGGACGGTGATCGCGCCCTCGTTGAGGGACTTGGACCGGTCGACGAGCTCGTCGACGTCGATGTCCGAGATCTCGCCGGCGCCCTCGCAGCGCGGGCACATGCCCTCGGGCAGGTTGAAGCTGAAGGCGCCGGAGGTGCCGATGTGGGGGGTGCCGAGGCGGCTGAAGACGATCCGCAGCATCGTGTACGCGTCGGTGGCGGTGCCCACGGTGGAGCGGGAGTTGGCGCCCATCCGCTCCTGGTCGACGACGATCGCCGCGCTCAGGTTGTGCAGTCCGTCCACGTCGGGGCGGGCGAGGGACGGCATGAAGGACTGGAGGAAGGCGCTGTAGGTCTCGTTGATGAGGCGCTGCGACTCGGCGGCGATGGTGCCGAAGACGAGGGACGACTTCCCGGAGCCGGAGACGCCGGTGAAGACGGTGAGGCGGCGCTTGGGAAGGTCGACGTCGACGTTCCTCAGGTTGTTCTCCCGGGCCCCGCGGACCTGGATGACGTGGTGGCTGTCCGCTGCGACGGGGTGGTTCATGCGTGCGCCCTCCGATGGTCGGCCTGCTTGCCGGGGAAGGGTACTCTATACAGCGTATAAAATTATCTCCAGCGCCTCTGACCTGCGGGTTTCTATCCTTGGGGTGCGGGGGTTCGGGGCTGGCCTGGCAGGATCGCTCTTGAGGACGGGACGAGACGGTGGCGGAGAACGGGAAGAACAGCAGCGGCGCGGGTGACCCGGCGCGCACCCTGGAACTCCTGTGGCGCGACGGCTCGGCCGCCGCTCCCGCGGGCCGCCGGGGCCGCCGGCCGGGCCTCACCGTCGACGCGGTCGTCGACGCGGCGCTCGCCCTCGCGGACGACGGCGGACTCGACGCGCTGACCATGCGCGCGGTGGCCCAGCACCTCGGCGTCACCCCGATGACGCTCTACACCTACGTCCCCGGCAAGGCCGAGCTCCTCGACCTCATGCTCGACGCCGTCTTCCTGCGCATGGACCGGCCGCCGTTCCGCCCCGGGGAGCCGTGGCGGGCCCGGCTCACGGCAGTCGCCGACGCGAACCGGGCCCTGCACCTGCGCCACCCCTGGCTGGTCGAACTGCGGATCGTACGGGCCCCGTTGGGTCCCGGTGTGATGACCAAGTACGAGTACGAGCTCGGGGCCTTCGAAGGGCTCGGGCTCGACGACGTGTCCCGGGACTCGGCGCTGACGTACGTCCTCGGCTTCGTGCAGTCCGGCGCCCGGGCGGAACTGGACGCGCGGGCCGTGGCGCGGGAGAGCGCGATGTCCGACGGGGAGTGGTGGGACGCCCACGAGCCCCTGCTCGCCCGGGTCCTCGACGAGACCCGGTTCCCGCTGGCCGCGCGGGTGGGGGAGGCGGCGGCGGTCGCGTACGGCGGCCTGTACGACGCGGAGCACGCGTACCGCTTCGGCCTGGAGCGGGTGCTGGACGGGCTGGCGGCCCTGGGGGAGCGGGGGCGGTAGCGGGCCGGCGGTGGCCCTGGCCCGTGGGTCCTTCGGCTCTCAGGCGCGCAGCCGGAGCAGCTCCCGTGCGCCCGCCTTCAGGCGGTCCGCCGACAGCTCCTGGTCGACCGACAGGTGGTGCATGAGGTCCGGGGAGAACGCCGCGAGCACCAGATGGGCGAGGAGCGTGCTGTCGGACCCGGGGCGGAGGCTCCCGATCAGCAGGGCCACATGCGTGTGCATCACCCGGTACGCGCCGCTGAGGTAGCGGGCGCGGGGCGCGGCGGAGTGCGCGGCGAGCAGGATCGCGCGCTGCTCGCCGACCCGGTCGACGAGCGCGTCGAGGAAGGCGTCGAGCCGCTCGGCGGCCGGCGCGCCGGGGCCCAGCGGCGGCGGCCCGCTCATGTACGCCTCCTGGAACTGGCGCTCGCGGTCGTCGAGGAGCGCCCACAGGAGCTGGGAGACGTCGCCGAAGCGGCGGTAGACGGTGCCGACGCCGATGCCGCTGGCGTGGGCGACCTGGTTCATGGTGACGGCCTCGGGGCCGTCCTCGGCGACGATCCGGGCGGCGGCGTCGAGGATCTTGCGCCGGTTGCGGGCCGCGTCGGCGCGCTCGGGGACGGGGGCGCCGACGGTGGGGAGCAGGCCGAGCAGCGGCGCCGTCGCGCCGGTGGCCTGCGGGTTCTCCGTGCTCATGTGTCGGCTCCTCTGCCCTTCGTGCGGCTCGTCCCGTCACCCCCGCTCCGGTCGCGTCCCTGGGGTCAGCATACCGGCTCCCCTTGCAAAGCGGATAGCCATCCGCTTAACCTCGGTACATCGAAGCGGAAAGCAATCCGGTTGAGGAGAGTTCGCCATGTCCGTCAAGGTCGCCGTCATCTACTACTCGGCCACGGGTGCCGTGCACCAGCTCGCCCAGGCCGTCGCCGAGGGCGCGGAGAAGGCCGGCGCCGAGGTGCGCCTGCGCCGGGTGCCCGAGCTCGCTCCCGACGCCGCCATCGACTCGAACCCGGCCTGGCGCGCCCACGTGGACGCCACCGGTGACGTGGAGGTCGCCACGCTCGACGACCTGGAGTGGGCGGACGCGTACGCGCTCGGCTCCCCGACCCGCTTCGGCAACGTGTCCGCGCAGCTGAAGCAGTACATCGACACCACGGGCGGCCTCTGGCAGCAGGGCGTCATGGCGGACAAGCCCGCGACCGCCTTCACCAGCGCCCACAACCCGCACGGCGGCAACGAGTCGACGCTGCTCGCGCTCTACAACACCTTCCACCACTGGGGCTCGGTCATCGTCTCGCCCGGCTTCACCGACCCGTCGGTGTACGCGGCCGGCGGCAACCCCTACGGCACCGCGCACCCGGGCGCCAACGGCGCCCCCGCCGAGAACGTCCTCCAGGCCGCCCGCTACCAGGGCACGCGCCTCACGCGGATCGCGAAGCGCCTGAAGGGCCTGGCGGACGACTGACCCGTCAGCCGCCCCGCGCGCGTACCCCCGGGGAGATCCCCCGGGGGGCGCCCGCGCGTCAGGAACCCGTCGCGGCGCGCTGGGACTCGCTGCGCAGCACGCAGAACTCGTTGCCTTCGGGGTCGGCGAGGACCGCCCAGCCGGAGCCGTCGGGATTCCGGTGATCGGCGACGAGGGTGGCGCCGAGACCCAGCAGCCGTTCCACCTCCTGCTCGCGCGTCGTCTCGGGGCGCAGGCACAGATGGATCCGGTTCTTGATCTTCTTGGGCTCGGGCACCTGGTTGAAGTACAGCACCGGGCCCTCCGCCGGCATCACCTGAGCCTCCCGGTCACCCGGTCTGTCCTCCGGATGGAGCGGACGCCCCGTCACTCCGCTCCAGAACCGGGCCAGCTCATAGGCGTCCGCACAGTCGATCGCCACGTTCTGCAGTACTGAAACCATGCGCGCGACCCTTCCGCACTTCCCCTCCGGACGCCACCGAGTTGCGCCCGGGCGCGCGTATGCGGCTCAGGCGCACGGCAGCGGGGTCGGCACCCGCTCTACGCGAGCGACAGGAAGAGCTTCTCCAGCCTGGCCCGCATCGCCTCGCGGTCCTCGCCGTCCGCGTGGCCGTCCTCGGCCTCGGTCAGGCACTGCTGGAGGCCCGTCGCGATGATCGCGAAGCCGGCCCGGTCGAGGGCGCGGGACGCGGCGGCCAGCTGGGTCACGACCTCTTCGCAGTCCCGGCCCTCCTCGATCATCCGGATCACGCCGGCGATCTGGCCCTGGGCCCGGCGGAGCCGGTTCAGGACCGCCTTGAGCTCCGCAGCCGCGAGATCCAGTTGCACAGTCGCTCCTCACAGATGCCCCGGGGGGTCACTCGATCCCCGCTCGGGGTTCCGTCGGAGTCCAGGATGACACCTGCCGTGAACGCCCCTCCCGATCGACCCGGACCGGTCCGCATCCGGCCGCCGGTCCGGCCGCGTCAGGGTGCGGGGGTGTAGTGGCGGAGGAACATCTCCACCCCGTCGGCCACCAGCCGCTCGCTCAGCTCCTCGGTGAGCTCCGTCCCGTACTGCTCGAAGACCATGTGCGGGAAGACGAGCAACGAGTACAGCTGGAGTACGGCGACCTCCAGGTCGGGGATGTCGAGGCGGCCCCGGTCGGCGAGGGCGCGCAGGGCGTCCGCGACCTCGGGGTGGTGGCCGGCGGGGCCGTGCGCGCGCCAGGCGCGGCCCAGCTCGGGGAAGCGGTGGAGCTCGGTGGCGACCAGGGTCCGCAGGGCGCGGCCCTCGGCGTCGTCGCGTACGGCCCGGCCCCAGGCGCGGCCCGCCTCGGTGAGGGCGGCCCTGAGCCCGTCGGGGCCCTCGGAGTCGAGGAGCCGCGCGAGGTCGGGCCCGCCGCCCGTCGCGCCGTCCGCCGCCCCACGGTCGGCCAGGGGCTCGTCGAGCGCGCCGGCGACGACGGCGGTGAACAGGGCTTCCTTGCTGCCGAAGTGGTTGTAGACGGTCACCTTGGAGACGCCGGCCTCGGCGGCGATGGCGTCCATGCCCACGCCGAAGCCCTCGCGCAGGAAGAGGTCGCGGGCGGCCCGTACGACGGCCTGCCGCTTGCGCGCGGCGCGGGCGCCGGTGGGCGCGGGCTTGGCGGGCTCGTGATCCATGGGACCACCCTACCCATCCATCTGTACCGTTGAGTTCAACTGTACTGTGCCGTACAGTTCAGTTATGACGTCTCCTCCTGCTCCCTCCGCTCCCCACCCCCACTCCCACCCGCCCACGCACCCCCTCCCACCGGCCCACCCCCGGCGCTGGACCGCGCTCGCGCTGGTCTGCGCGGCTCAGTTCATGCTGGTCCTCGACGTGACCGTGGTGAATGTGGCCCTGCCGGCCCTCGCGAGCGACCTCGACCTCGATCGCACCGCCCTGACCTGGGTCGTCACCGCGTACACCCTCTGCTTCGGCGGGCTCATGCTCCTCGGCGGCCGGCTCGCCGACGCCCTCGGCGCGCGCCGCGTCCTCCTCACCGGCCTCGCCCTGTTCACCGCCGCGTCCCTGGCCTGCGGCCTCGCACCGAACGCCACCGTCCTCCTCGGCGGCCGCGTCGCGCAGGGCAGCGGCGCCGCCCTGCTCTCCCCGGCGGCGCTCGCCCTGGTCACCACCCTGTTCCACGGCCGCGAGAGGCCCAAGGCCCTGGGCGCCTGGGCGGCCGTCGGCGGCACCGGCTCAGCGGTCGGGGTCCTCCTCGGTGGCGCCCTCACGGCGGGACCGGGCTGGCCGTGGGTCTTCCTCGTGAACGTCCCCGTGGGCGTGGCGCTCCTGCTCGTCCTGCCGAAGGTCGTCCCCCTGGCGCCCCCGACGGAGACACGCACCGGGCGCGGACTCGACGTCCCGGGCGCCGTCCTCGTCACGGCCGCGACCGGCGGACTCGTCTACGGCCTCGTCCGGGCGGGCGACTCCGGCTGGACCTCCACCGCGACCCTGCTGCCCCTGCTCGGCTCGGTCGCCCTCTACGGAGCGTTCGCGGCGGTCGAGCGCCGGAGCCGCACCCCGCTGATGGACCTCAGGATGCTGACCCGGCGCCCGGTCGTCGCGGGCTCGTTCCTCATGCTGGTGGCGACCGCGCTGCTGATCTCGTTCTTCTTCCTGGGCTCGATGCGGCTCCAGCACGTCCACGGGCTCGACGCCCTCCGCACGGGCCTGCTGTTCCTCCCGGTGGCGCTCGCCACGGCCGTCGGCGCGCACCTGGGCTCCCGGCTCGTGACGGTGGCCGGCCCGCGCGCCTGCGCGACGGGCGGCATGGCGGTCGCGGCCCTCGGCTGCCTGCCGTTGGCGCTCCTGGCCCCGGACTCGGGCCCCTGGACCACGCTCCTGCCGGCCCTCGCGACGGCGGCGCTCGGCCTCGGCGCGGTCTTCGTCACGGCGACGACGACGGCCCTCGGCCTGATCACCCCGCACGAGGCGGGCCTCGCGTCCGGCATCGTGAACACCTTCCACGAACTGGGCGGCTCCATCGGCGTGGCCGTCGTCTCCACCGTCGCCCTGGGCGCCACGGCCCCGGCCCCGGCCGGCCTCACGACCGCGTTCACCCTCTGCGCCCTGGCGGCGGCGGCCGCCGCCCTCGCGTCCCCGCTGCTCATCCCCCGGGGCCGTCCCCGGCTCGCGGGCGGCCCGCACGGGATGCACTGAAGGCCCCGCGGCTGTCCGGGCCTCGCGTGTGGCCCTCGCTCAGAGCGGCCGGAGGATCATCAGGACCTCGTCGCGGTCGTCGCCCGGCGCGAGGCGGAGGGCGCCGGGCCAGCGCCCCGTCTCCCGCCAGCCGAGACGCCCGTAGAACTCCTCCAGCCCGACACCCGCGCGGGCGGCCAGACGGAGCTGTTCGAGCCCCATCTCGTCGCGGGCTGTCGCACGCACCCGGTTCATGAGGGCGGCACCGATGCCCCGCCCCCGCAGGCCCGTCCGGGTCTGTACGTGGTGGAGCGTCCCCCAGTGGGCGACGAGTGCGAACGGGTCGCGGCGGATGTTCAGCCACCCGGCGAGAGCGCCGTCGACCGTCGCGACCACGAGGCGGCTCGTGTCCGGGGCGAGGGCCGCGACGAGCGCGTCGACCGCCGGTGCGGCGAGGCCCGCGTCGATCGGCGGGAACGGGAATCCCGCGGCCCCGCCCGCGTTGGTCACCTCGACCCAGCAGTCGACGAGTTCCCGCCGCAGCTCCGGGGTGACGTCCTCCGGAGCCGCGACCTGCCGGAGTTCGAGCGCCGCGCTGTCCACGGAGGGATCCTCGCACCCGGCACCGACAGTGCCGGAGACGAGGATCTCCGTACGCGCGACCGGAGGGCCTGGGCCAGCTCTCCGTACGCGAGACCCGAGCGCCCGGACGTGCGTACGCGGCCGAGGATCTCCGTACGCGCGACCCGAGGGCCTGGACGTGCTCTCCGCACACGCGACCCGAGGCCGTCAGTCCTGCTGGGGTCCCGTCTCGTCGATCGGACGGATGACCACCGGGTACTCCGGCGCCCCGGCCGGCTGCGGACAGCGGGCCACCTGGGCGGCGATCTCGGTCACGCGCTCCAGGGAGGCGCAGTCGAGGACCCAGAAGCCGGCGATGACCTCCTTGGTCTCCGCGTACGGGCCGTCGGTGACCACCGGCTTGCCGTCTCCGTCGACCGTCACGAACCGGGCCGTGGACGGGGCGGCGAGACCCTGGGCGTCGATCATCTCGCCGGACGCCGTCAGCTCCTCGTTGATCGCGTTCATGTGGTCGAACATCGCCTTGAGGTCCGCCTTGCTCCAGGCCGGACTGCTCGCGGCGGAGCGGCCCACCATGGCCTCGTAGTCGGCCTCCGCGCCCTGCACCATCACCAGGTACTTCATGACGTCCTCCTCACGTGTGTCACTGCCTCTCGCAGGAGAGTCGGAGCCGGAGCCCGGTTCTCGACACCGCGCGGACGACGGCCGCAAAAACGGGAGAAATCACCCGACCGCACCATGATTCCGGTGTGAACGCCTTCACCTTCTCCGCTGCCTTCATCACCTTCTTCTCCGTCGTCGGCCCCCCGAAGGTCCTCCTCGCCTTCGGGGGCCTCGCCCAGGTCCACCCCGACCGCCAGCTCCGGACGATCGCCCTGATCGCCTCCGGCGCGGCCGTCCTCGTCGGCCTCGTCACCGGCATCACCGCCCCGTGGCTGCTCGACGTCTTCCACATCAGCACGCCCGCGCTCCAGCTCGCGGGCGGCGTCATCTTCTTCATCTACGCCGTCGGGCTCGTCCTCGGGCTCCACCTCGGCTCCACCACCACCCACCAGGACACCCCCGACCTGGCCAGCGGGGTCCGCGAACTGCTGATGCCGTACGTCGTGAGTCCGCTCGCCATGACCGCCGTACTCATCGAGGCGGCGGCCCGCGACTCCTTCAGCTGGCGCTCCACGGTCGTCGGCGCGTACGTGTCCGTCATCGCCCTCGACGTGATCTGCGTCCTGCTCCTCGCCCGGATCCTGCGCCGCACCCATCACGCCACGATCGAACTCCTCGGCCGCCTCCTCGGGCTGCTGCTCGCGGCGGTCGGCGTCGACCTCGTCCTCGACGGCCTCGCGGACCTGGGCGTCCCGGGCCTCTACACCCGCCACTGAGCCGCACCGCTCACCCGGCCGCCCGCTCCTCCAGCGGCCGTCGGCGCATCGCCGGGTCGGTGAGGGCCGGCGGGCGCCAGGCCCCGTCCGGCTGGTAGAGGTTCGTCCCCGGCGGCACGATCGCGTCGATCCGGTCCAGTACGTCGTCCGTGAGCAGCACCGGCGCGCCCTTGAGCAGCCCCTCCAACTGCTCCATCGTGCGCGGCCCGATGATGACCGAGGTCACCGCCGGGTGCGCGCCGGCGAAGGCGATCGCGAGCTCGGGGAGGGAGCACCCGATCTCGTCCGCGAGCGCGGCGAACTCCTCGACGGCGTCGAGCTTGGCCGCGTTCCCGGGCAGCGTCGGGTCGAAGCGGTGCGGGGTGAGGGCGGGCCGCCCGCTGGTGAGGTCGATCGGCCGGCCCTTGCGGTACTTGCCGGTGAGGAAGCCGGAGGCGAGCGGACTCCAGGTCAGCACGCCCATGCCGTACCGCCGCGCGACGGGCAGGACGGACGCCTCGACGCCCCGCGCGAGCAGCGAGTACGGCGGCTGTTCGGAGCGGAAGCGACGCAGGCCGCGCCGCTCGGCGACGGCGTGGGCCTCGACGATCTCCTCGGCGGGGAAGGTGGAGCAGCCGAAGGCCCGGATCTTCCCCTGGGAGACGAGGTCGCCGAGGACGTCGAGGGTCTCCTCGACGTCCGTACGGTGGTCGGGCCGGTGGACCTGGTAGAGGTCGATCCAGTCGGTGCCGAGCCGCTTGAGGCTGTTCTCGACGGCCCGGGTGATCCAACGGCGCGAGGTGCCGCCCCGGTTGGGGCCCTCGCCGCCGAACGGGAAGTACACCTTGGTGGCGAGCACGGTCTCGTCGCGGCGGCGCGGGTCGCGCAGCGCCTTGCCGACGATCTCCTCGGACTCGCCGGCCGAGTACATGTCGGCGGTGTCCACGAAGTTGATGCCCCGGTCGAGGGCCGCGTGGATGATCCGCACGGACTCCTCATGGTCCGGATTGCCGACGGCACCGAACATCATCGTGCCGAGGCAGTACGTACTGACTTCGATCCCGGTCCCGCCGAGTACCCGATAGCGCATGGCCGCACTCTAGGAACTGGAGTGGGCTCCAAGGCAAGAGGGACGGGAGGAGAGACTCCGGAGGAAGTCGACGACCAGCCGGTGCAGGAGCTGGGGCCGTTCCAGATGCAGGTCGTGACCGGTGCCGGGCAGGCTCACGCCGTGGAGTGAGGGCTGGACCCGGGCCATCTCCGCGTACTCCTCCCCGCCGATGATCCCGCCCTGTTCGCCCTGCCCGAGGAGGGCGAGCACGGGGCAGGCGACGGCGGCCCACTCGTCCCAGAAGGAGCGGGTGGCGTTCTCGTCGAGGGACCGCACCATGACCTCGGGGTCGAAACGCGGCCACAGCCCGTCGGCGCGCTCCTCGAGCCCGGCCGCCCAGCCGTCCCCTACGGGTTCCTTCCCGCCGCCCAGGTACGCGGCGGCCGCCTCCCGCGAGGGGAACGGCACCGGCCACCCCCGCAGCCAGCCCCCGATCTGCTCCTGGAGGCCCGGCCCCGCCCCGTCGGGCCCGGCCTCGACGAGGACGAGGGCGCGCGGCAGCCCGGGACGGGCGGCGGCGGTGAGCAGCGCGGTGCTCCCGCCGAGCGACTGCCCGACCAGCACAGGGCGATCCAGGCCGAGTTCGGCGACGACGGCGAGGACATCGGAGACGTACGCGGCGCGCGAGACGTCCCCGGGGTGCCGCTCGCTGCCGCCGTGCCCGCGCTGGTCGAAGGCGACGACGCGGTGTCCGGAGTCCCGCAGCAGCCGGGCGGTGGTGTCCCACTCGCCGGAGTGCCCGGCGAGCCCGTGGAGCAGGAGCACGTCGGTTCCGGAACCGCCCCAGTCGCGGCAGAGCAGCCGTACCCCGTCATGGACCACGAACCGCTCCGACCAGGAATATGACGTCATCCCCCCATGATCCCCCGACCCCTACGGGTCGAGCAGCCGGTCGGCGACGGCGGTGCGGGCGTAGAGGACGGAGCGCCCGCTGCGGTGGGCGGTCACCAGGCCGGCGTTCCGCAGGGCGATGAGGTGCTGGGAGACCCCGGCCGCCGACAGGCCGCACTGCGCGGCGAGTTGGGTGGTGGAGGCGGGTGTGTCGAGTTCCGTGAGAAGCAGGGTCCGGGAGCGCCCGATGACGGCGGCGACGGCCTCCGTCGCGCCGGTGGTACGGGGCTCCCATACCGTCCCGATCCCCCGCGCCGGATAGGCGAGTTGGGGCGGATCGGGAGGGACGGACCGGGTGAGGACCGCGGGCCACACGAAGACGGAGGGGACGAGCAGCAGCCCGGAGCCGGCCTGGTCGCGGCTGAGCGCGCAGTGGCGCCGTACGAGCCGCAGGGTGCCGTCGTCCCACCGCACGGTCTCGTGGAGTTCGCTCAGGACGCGCGCGGAACCGTGCTCGGCGACCTGCCGGGCCCGGTGGAAGACATCCGCCTCCAGGACCTGCTGGATCCGGGCCCAGTAGGGGGCGAGGGCGAGCTCCCAGTAGGCCTCGATCTCGTCGGCGACCTTCGGGAGGAAGGCGGGGGGATCGTCGTGCAGCAGCCGCGCCCTGGGCCCGGCGTCCGCTTCCCTGCCCAGCATGCGGAGTTCGTTCCGTACCTGGTCGGCGGGGGTGCGGCGGATGGCGTCGAGCTCGGCGCCGAGGGTGGGGAAGGGCCCGGCCGGGGTGGGGTTGAGGAAGTCGGCGAGGTAGCCGTGCGCGGGCACGAGCGCGCCGAGCCACCCCCGGTCGAGTCCGGCCCGCGCGATCCGCGGCCGCACCTGCTCGGCCCAGCGCCGGTGGACGGCGGACTCGGACCGCCGGGCGAGCAGCCGGTAGCTGGTCACGACCTCCCACATGGGGGAGACGGCGAAACGGGTCTGGGCGAGATCGGCGGCGGAGAAGCTGAGCCCGGATTCCACGGGTTCCACGTCCTAGGTACGAGAGGAGCAGGGGTCAGGACCGAACAGGGCGGCGGGGACGGAGAATTGGACCGAAGTAACAGCCATTGGATTCGGTCTGAGCTTAATCAATGGAGGAGAAGGAGGCACTCCCGCAGTCTCCTCCCATGCCCTCACCCCTCCCTTCCTCCTTCCGCGACCTGCCGCCCGTCGTCTGGACGATCTTCGCCGGAACGATCGTCAACCGACTCGGCTACCTCGTCACCCCGTTCCTGGTCTTCTTCCTCGCCTCGCGTGGGGTGACCGGCGCCGAGACGTCGTACGTCCTCGGTGCCCTCGGCGCGGGCAACCTCCTCGGCCCCGCGGTCGGCGGCGTCCTCGCCGACCGCATCGGACGCCGCCCCACGATGCTGATCGGCCTCATCGGCGCGTCGGCGGCGCAGGGCGCGCTGTTCCTCGCGCCCGGCGTGTGGACGATGGCCGCGGCGGCGCTGCTGATCAGCGCGGCGGGCAGCACGGTCTCGCCGGCCGCGTACGCGCTCCTCGCGGACGCCGTCGACAGCGAGCGCCGGCAACGCGCGTACGCCCTCTTCGGCTGGGGCGTGAACATCGGGACCGCCGCGGCGGGCATCCTGGGCGGCTATCTGGCAGCCCGGGGCTACTGGCTCCTGTTCGCGGTCGACGCGGCCTCGATGCTCGCGTACGCGCTGGTCGTGGCGATCCGCCTGCCGGAGCCGAAGCGCACGACGGCCCCGGGCGGGCCCGGCGGGAAGAAGGAGGGCATCGGCTACGGAGTGGTCCTCCGCGACCGCCTCGCCCTGCTGCTGCTCCCGCTGTTCGGTGTGCAGCTCTTCGTGTACTCGCTGACCGAGGTCGCGCTGCCGCTCGCGATCCGCGACAGCGGGCTCTCACCGGCGGTGTACGGGGCGATGGCGGCGGTCAACGCGATCCTGGTCGTGGCGCTGCAGCCGTTCGCGACGTCGTGGCTGGCCCGGTTCCCGCAGCTCGTGGTGCAGGGCGCGGGCAGCACGCTGATCGCCGTGGGGGTCGCGCTCACAGGCCTGGCCGACGGCATCGCCGGCTACACGGTGTCGGTCGTCGTGTGGTCCCTGGGCGAGGTCGTGGTCGCCGGCATCGCGGCGGGGGTCGTCGCCAACCTGGCCCCGGCGCACGCGAGGGGCCGCTACCAGGGAGCCTTCAGCTGGACCTGGGGCACGGCGCGCTTCGCGGCCCTCACCCTGGGCGTCACGGCGTACACGACGCTCAGCCCCACGGTCCTGTGGTGGACGGCTCTGGTAGCGGGAACGGCCACGGCGGCGGCGACGGTGGCCCTGAAGACCCGCGTCGAGGCGCGCACGGCCCACGAACTGGCGGCGTGAGGGCCGGGGTCACTTCCCCTCGGCGAGGGTGTGGGCCACGAGCGCGTTGGCGTGCCCGTGGCCCAGCCCGTGCTCGGCCTTCAGCCAGGAGACGAGCTCCATGTGCTTGGTGCGCGACGAGGTCCGGACGAGCTCCTGCCACTCGGAGATCGGGCGCCCGTACTTCGCCTCGCTGGAGGGGATCAGCTGGCGGGACCCTTGACGAGGTTCTCGGCCATGAAGATCTCCTGGGTGGCGAGTGGAGGCAACTGCTGTAGGGACCCCCACTCCCGCAGTACGGAAGATCAATCCCGCCGGATGTGCTCGGGATCGATGTGCCGCCGCACCATGGGCACGGAGGCGAGGGCGGCGGCACACAGCACCCCGAGCGCACAGACGAACAGCAGGGGCAGCCCCTCCCAGTCCCAGTGCACCGAGCCACCCCCGGTGATCAGATAACTGGACTCGGCAAGCCACCCGGTGACGATGGCCGCCCCCAGCCCCACACCCAAGGGCAACACCACCTGCACCACCTGCACCACCCGCAACGTCCCCGCCCGAGCCCCCAACAACGCGAGCGCGGTCACCTGCCCCCGCCGCTCCATGGCCCGATCGGCCACGGACACGACAAACGCAGCCACCCCGATGACAAGCCCGAGCACCATCCCGACGGCAAGCAGACTCCGGATGACGGTGAGCTGAGCGAGCGAGTCGATGACGATACCGACGGGATCGACGGAGGAGGTGGGCGCGATGGCCCCGATGCCGTCGAGGACGGCCCGGATGGTGGCGGGGTCGGCGTCGCTGACGAGAGTGAGGGTGCCGGCGGAGTCGGCGAGGTCTGGCGGGGCGAGCTCCGGCGGTACCAGTAGAGCGCCCGAAGCGAAGACGGACAGGTCCCATGGGTGCACGTCGACCCGCTCGGAAGGCACGGTGAAATGGACCTTCCTGCCGTTCTTCAACTCGAAGGGGTAGCGCTCTCCTGCCTTCGGGTCGTACTCGAACGTCGTACGGTCGTCCCGCAGCTGCATGATCTTTCCATCCACACATCCTGTGGACCGCTCCGTGGCTGCGGCGAGCTGGGCACAGGTGGCGACCACGAGGTCGGCACGTGGTGCGTAGCTGTCGTCCAAAGGGAACCAGGAGCTATGCGACATCACCGCTGCCTGCGCTTCTGGAACTTCCCCTAGGGCTTTCCGCTGCGCAGGCCCGAGGCCGCTGAGAGGGATTTTGTACTCTTGCACAGGGGCAGTGCGCCGGCTGACTTGGTCCAGTTCGATGAGTACCCCTTGCGTAAGTGCCGCGCAGAACACCAACAGCACAAGTCCCGCGGCGACCCGGAGCGACGACCCCGGATCGACCTCGGTACGTCGCATTGCCAGGCTTACTGGCAACGACTTCGCCAAGCCGGCCAGCCGTCGCGCTAGCCACGCCGTGACCGGCGCCAATCCGTAGACAAGTCCGGCGCCGGTCAACAACACTGCAACGGGTACTAGCAGGGAACTGCCCGACCCACCGGACGGGTCCTTTCCCATAGCGCTGAGAGCGCAGTACCCGACGATGACTCCGAGCCCGGGGATCAGAGGCAATGCCCCGGCGCTTCCCGGTTGCTTCCGCTCCCCGGTCCGTCGCACCATGATCGGTGACAGAGCGGCTCGCCTCGCACTGAACTGCCCAACCACCCAGGCGAGTGCCGGACATCCCAGCAGACAGAAGGCAAGAGTTTCCCCCGAGGGGCGACCGTCCTCCGGATACCAGTGCAGTCCGGGCAACCCCACCCGCGCCATGACCTCGTTGACGCCGACGTACCCCACGATCCCGAGCACAGCCCCAAGCAATGCGGCGGCGACGCTCTCCCCGGCGTTCACCCGCAGGGTGTCTTTCATGCTGAGCCCGACTAGCCGAAGAGCAGCTAGCCGACGTGCGCGAGACTCCCCAGAGAGCCGCGCGCAGACCGAGAGGAAGATAACGAGGGGGAGCAGCACAATGCATCCGAGCGTGAAACGGAGAATGCCGAGGGTCGACGGGTCCACGATCTCCCGCCACGATCGGCCAACGCCGAATCCACCCAGTTCCTGTGCCTCGGTTAACTTCTCTGGAGTGGTGCCGACGTAGGCATACAGGTCTTCGGTGTCGCCTAACCCCTCCGGTGTGATGGTGCCGATTACTCGGCCGGGCACCAGGCCCGCCGCCCTCGGGTTGGCGGCCAAAATTCCGGCGAGCTTGGGCGAAACGATTGCCTCGCCAGGGTTGGGAAGCTGATCGATGCCCGGGGGCACAGGAGCAGACCCGGATCGTGCCCGTGCGAGAAATACGCGGTGGAGCGGTTGTGCCCCGTACGGATCTCGAAACTCTTGATAGAGAAAGCTGCTTGTTCCTTGCCGTGGTTCACGGGCGGCGGTGCGCGCGTCGTGGGCGCTGAGGATGGAGGGGATGGTGAGGACGGCGGCGAGGCACGCCACTCCGAGCGCCGAACCCAGCGCCATCAAAAGGAAGCGGACCCGCCCCCGACGCCCACTGCCCCACAGCAGGCGCATGCCGAGGACGAACGCGTTCACACTGCCACCCGTTGGGCCAGGACCCCGTCCGACATCGTGTACTGCGTGTCAGCCTTGGCGGCCACGTCAGCGTCGTGGGTGACGATGACCACGGCCGTCTTCTGGCGACGTGCCAGATGCAGGAACTCGGCCAGCACAGCCGCCGCGTTGGCGCTGTCGAGTGCGCCGGTCGGCTCGTCCGCGAACACCACATCCGGCCGGTGGACCAGAGCCCGGGCCACCGCAACACGCTGACACTGCCCGCCGGACAACTTCGAGGTCCTGCGCCGCAGAAGGTCGCCCATTCCGAGTCGCCCCAGAATCTGGGCGGCCATCGCGTGGGCGTGACTCTTGCTGATGCCGGCGAGCCGAAGGGGAAGCGCAGCGTTCTCCTCCACGGTCAGCTCCGGCAGCAGCTCCCCGTACTGGAAGACGAATCCGAGGCGCGTGCGGCGCAGGGCGCTCAACTCGCCGTCAGGGAGGGTGGAGAGTTGCACGCCGTCGAAGGTCACGGTGCCGCTGGTGGGTGGCAGAACCCCGGCCAGGCAATACAGCAGCGACGACTTTCCGGACCCGCTGCTGCCCATGATGGCGGCCACTTCGCCGCGTCTTAGAGTGAGATCGACGTTACTGACGGCCTGCTCTGTGCCGTAGGAGAGATCCACGCCCTCGGCGCGGAGGATGATGTCCATCGGGTGCGCTCCTTGGGGGGTAGGGAGCCGCCGCATGGCTGCGGCTCCCAGATTCGCCAACTACTTCCGAGAGAACAGCCGCTCCGGAGAGCAGAAGTCGGGCCGCAAGGAACCACGGTCGACGCACGCGTGGATCCGTACCTCTTTGGTCTTCAGGACGGCACCGTCATAGAAAACCTCGTTTACCGTGACGGACTTCCCCTGGGCACCCTTCAGTCGACCCCACGCGTAGCCTTCGACCTTGACACGGAGGTAGACGTTGTGACCGTCGTTCTTGCTCTCGTCCCGCAGCTTGCCCTTTACATGCAGCCCGCTCGGAATCTTGGTCGTCGGCTGCCACTGGTACGTGCCCTTGAACGCGACACCGGGCGCCGTCATGGTCAAGTCGCGGGCCGAATCCGCAGCCGCCACCCCCATCCCCCCGAAGAACAGCCCCGCGGCCACCACCGCCGTAGCGAACTTCCTCATCGATAACCCCTGTTGGATAGTGCCGACTGGTCATCACAGAAAGTATCGGCATCACTACACACCGGTGCCCGCAGTAACGTCCCTCCCTCCCATCACCCCCCGATCCGGTGAACCCGGCGCCGTCAGGTGACCAGCAGCACCACTCCCCGAGCCGGGGCTCAACCAGGACGGCTCGTGGCGGTCCAGCCCGCTCGACCCGGCGTGAGGGCGTCAACCAGCGGCAGGCATCACTCCGGATCCGGATCCGGTCGGGCGACAGGAGTAACCCCCGGTGCGCCTGCGCGAAGGACCCCTCGGCGCCCTCAAAAATTGCGCGCATGCGCTCTCACCCATCCTCATCCCTGCTCCGCCGCGCCCTCGTCCCTTTCGCCGCCGCCGTCGCCCTGCTCGGCACCGCCGGGGTCTCCGTGGCCGGGGCCGTGGAGGCCTGTGGGTCGGTCATCACGGCTCCGCTCGCCCGGCCCGTGGCCGCCGACGACCCCTGTCCCAGTGCCGACCCGGTCGTCTGCCGGATCCGGGTTCTGCCGATGGACGAGAAGGTCGAGGCGCAGCGGACCCGGATGCGGTATCACGGGCTCCTGGAGGACATGCACCGTACGGAGGCCGCCATGCGTGAGGCGGGAGCCACGGACGAGGAGATCGCCCGTGAGCTGGTCGACATGCGGAACCAGGCCAAGGAGATCACCCGCGCCGGCATGACTCCGGAGGAGGTGCGGATCCTGGAGCAGCGGAACATCGCCAAGTACGGCAATCCGCTCGGCCCCACCGCGGACCAGCTCTTCGCCAAGTACGGCACCTGGCAGCAGGTGATCGACGCGTCGATGCGGACCAGTTACGCCGTCGACCGCGAGCTCAGCCTCGAGTACCGCCCGTGCCCCGTGTAGCCGCCGAGGCGCTCGGACGCGTACGCCGGAGGGCCGGACCGCACGATGCGGTCCGGCCCTCCGGCTTATGGCGGTGTCACGGCTGCGGCGTTCAGGCTCACGAGGCCGGGGTCGCGGGGGTGACCCACTCGACGAGCTGGACGACGACCCCGTTCGGGTCGGTCAGCTGGAAGAGGCGCTCGCCCCACGGCTCCTCGCGGAGCGGCATCGTGATGGGGGCGCCCGCCGCCCGCAGGCGGGCCTCCTCCGCCGCGAGGTCGGTGACGGTGAGCGCCAGGATCAGCCCGGCCGCCTGCTCGTCGCGCTGCTCGGGCGGAAGGACGTCGGTGCCGCGGCCGAGCAGCACGATGTCGACGGCGGCGTCGTCGCGGGTCAGCGAGGCGAAGCCGTCGGCGGCCATGGCCACCTGGTAGCCGAGGTGGGTGGTGAGGAACTCCCGCGAGGCGTCCACATCGGCGACGGTGAGGGAGAGGGTGGAGGTAGAGACGTTCACGGCGGCTCCTCGGCGGGTGGACCTTCGGGTGATGGGCGACGGATACGGCGATCCGGTCGTGCGGTGCTGCTCGGTCACGCGAGGCGCAGGGACGCGCACGCGCGGAGCGGCTCCGCCGTGGCCGCATCAGTACGTACGGCGCGGCGCGTGGATCCGGGTGCGGGCGGGCGCCGGGCGGTGGCCGCCGGTGCGCGGCAGCTCGCGGGCCGGGCGCGGGATGACGGGCATCGGGCCGGTCTCCTGGGAGGCGGCGGCGAGCTTGACGGTGGGGAACGGTGCGGCGGGGGCGGTGACGGCGAGGTTCTGCTTTCGCATGCACGATCTCCGATCTCGTCCTACGAGGCGATTTTTGCGACGGACGTAACTTTACGCACGATGGATTGAGTGCGTCAAGCGTAAAGTTGCGTCGAGTGTAAGATTCCCTCATGGCCACCCAGAGCATGGGACTCCGCGAGTCCAAGAAGCAGGAGACCAGGCAGCTGATCTCCGACCACGCCACCCGGCTCTTCATCGAGCAGGGCTTCGAGCGGACGACCATCGCCGAGATCGCCACAGCGGCCCGCGTCGCCAAGAAGACGGTCACCAACTACTTCCCGAGGAAGGAGGACCTGGCCCTCGACCACCACGAGGCGTTCACCGCGAGCCTGGCCTCCGCGGTCGCCGGGCGGGGGGCCGGAGAGTCGGCACTCGCCGCGCTGCGGCGCGAGTTCGCCGCCGCGGTCGAGCAGCGCAACCCGGTCGCGGGCTTCGCCGGCCCGGAGTTCGCGCGCATGATCGCCGAGAGCCCGACCCTCACCGCCCGCCTGCGCGAACTGCACGATCAGCGCGAGGAGGCCCTCGCCGAGGCCCTCGCGGGCATCGCCCCCGCCGACGCGCCGTCCATCGCCCCCCGGGCCGCCGCGGCACTGCTCGGGGCCGCCCACCGGCTGCTCTTCCAGCGCATCCAGGAACTCACCCTCGCCGGCGAGCCCAACGACCTGATCGCCGCCGCGGTGGCCCCGGAGGCCACGTACGTCTTCGACCTCCTCGCCGTCGGCCTCGGCGACGACCCGAAGGACAGCGACTGACCGTCCCCGGGAACGCCGAAGGGCCCCACCGCGAACGGTGGGGCCCTTCAACGAATTGCCCGGTGAGAGCAATGGCGGAGGATACGAGATGCGAACTCGTGAGGGGTTGCCCCCAACACGCTTTCCACATGTTCGTATAGGGGGCCGGCGGGGACCGTGGGTGTCCTGACCTGCGGCGGAGCGTCCAGCCTTGTACGTCCGCACAGCTCTGGACGGGGGCGAACGAGGCCAGGACTGAAACCGTCAGGCCACGTTCATTTACCGGCTTCCGGGCCATACCACTGCATGGCTTGGCCTGTGACGGCGGCGATGCAGTCGAAGTCGTGGTCGCGGTGGAGAAGGGTGAGCCCCTGCAGTTCCGCCGTGGCGGCAACGACGAGGTCCACCGCGCCTGCACCGCGATGCTGTCCACGCTGGGTCAACAACTCCTGGACTCGCCAGGCGCGGTCGTAGGCCCGGTCGTCGACAGGTACCCAGCTGAATACGAGCCGCATGTCCTCGATGCCTCGCGCACGGTCCGCGGCAGAGCGGGCGCTGTAGAAGAACTCCAGCTCGGTGATCGGGCAGGTCGCGATGAGCCCGGCCGCCGCTGCTTGGTCCCAGCCGTACTGTTCGGCGTCGCCGCGCAGGAATCGCGCGAGTGCGCTGGTATCGATCAGGAACTGTGCCGCGCTCACCGCCGGTAGTTCCGCTTGTCCTCGAAGAGGTCCAGGTCGAAGGAGCCGTCTGCGGTGGCAGCCCGCAGTCTGGTGAGCGCCAGGGCCCGCCGCCGGTTCTCCAGTACCTCGCGCAGGGCGGTGTTGACCGTTTCCTTCTTGGTGCTGGTCCCGAGAGCCTGGGCCACGGCGGCCAGCAGCTCGTCATCGAGGTCGATCACGGTTCGACTCATTCAGGCACCTCCTGTGATATCAGCTCGTACGTCAAGTATATCCGGAAGGGTTCCTACGGGGGCATGACGCAGTGGACGCGGGACAGCGTGAAGACACGTTCGGCGTCACGTAGACGGCACCAGGCTTCGAGGTAGGGCGGATCGAGTTGGAGGCGGCGCACGGTGCGGCTTCCCGACGCGGCGACGTATTCGACGGTGATGGCCATACCGGTGTCGATGGCGTGGCCGAGCTGGCGGACGTCCGTGTGCGGCAGCTGCTTCGCGTACCCGGCGACGATCTCCTCGGTATCCGTACCGAAGGGGACCCCGGTGCCGAAGGGATCGGGCTCCGGGCCGGTCGGCGGGGCGGTCAGCAGCCGGGCCACCACGGCGTACCGAGCGGCGGCGGCCGATGCCTCCGCAGCTCGGTACGTCGAGCGTCCGGTGCCGACCTTGGTGGCGGTCTTCCGCGGGGCCGGAACGGCGGCGGCCCGTCGAGGGGGCACCTTCTCGATGCGTACGGTCCCGTCCGGGGCCTCGGCGACGGGGGCACAGCCTTGGTCCCGGAGCGCGGCCAGGGTCTTGTCGGGCGGGCTGTTGCTGACGAGCACCGTCGGGGCGAGCTGCCGTAGCCCGAGCGCGGAGAGTCGGGATCTCGTCCGGAGCGTGGCCGGCGTCCGGTGCGCGGCGCATGCTGTCGGCGCTGAACCGCCATAGCGAGGCCGTGCCGCTGATCTCCCGGTCCGCGGTCGCATCCAAGAACTCCGCGAGGCGTGCCGAGGGCGTGCCGGTGACGACGGCCGTGAGGTCGCCGCCGAGCCGGGCCGTGTCGGTGGCCAGCCCCAGGGGCGTCTCCCACGCCTGCCGCAACGGTGCGGCCAAGTGGAGAAGCCTTCCGTCGCTGTCCGGCCAGACCAGGGCATGATCGGCAGAGTCTCCAGCACGTCGTCCAGTTCCCGAGTGGCAGTGGCTGTCGTCGCTCCCAGCCTCCTCGTCAGGGCGCTGCGCGACATGGGCGTTCCCAAGGCGTCCAGGGCCTCGGCCACCTGGAGGCACGGCAGGGGAAGCTGCGGCAAGGCGGTTCTCCTCTTGCTCGGCGTCCCCGACGTGATCGTGGACGCGATCATGGGATGGGAGCCGGGAGGGTCGGCACGGATGCGCGCCCGGTACATGCACATCACCGGCCCGATGCTCCAGAACGTGGCCAAGCAGATCGGTGACGCGCTCTGGGGCAGAGCCGAAGAGGGGAGCGAGGTCCCCACCGAGACCAACTGAGACGGAAACTGAGACGGACAACGCCGAAGGGCCCCACCGCGAAGGGTGGGGCCCTTCCACGAATTGCCCGGTGAGAGCAATGGCGGAGGATACGAGATGCGAACTCGTGAGGGGTTGCCCCCAACACGCTTTCCACATGTTCGTACGGGCGTCCGGCGGGGGCCGTGGGTGTTCTGACCTGCGGCGGAGCGTTGAGGGTGGTTCCGCCCGGACGGAACTGGACGGGGGGCGAATGAGACCAGAACCGAGACCGGCGGAGTGGCCCGTAGGCCCCACCCGCAACGTGACAGCCCCCTGTGTAGGTCCGGTCATTCGACCGGGTTCCCTCTGGCGCCCGAGGTGATTCAGGCAGTACACACGATGCAGTGAGCCAGTAGTGCCATGGGGGAACGAGGGAACCGTATGGATCCGGAGCTTGCGGGCCTTGCTTCCGTAGCGGCTGCGACAGTGGTGCAACTGCTGACGACGGCCGGTTGGGAGCGGGCACAGACCTCGATGGGTGCGCTGTGGCGTCGCGTGTACCCAGACCGGGCGAACACGGTGGAGTCCGAACTCGAGGAATCCCGTGCGGTGCTGCTCGCTGCCCGGCAGGACGCCGACGATCCGGCCGAGGCCGAACAGGCCGAAGCGGAGCTGGTCAGCGAGTGGCGCGGGCGGCTGCGCAGGCTACTTGCGGCCGAGCCCGAACTTGCCGCGGAACTGCGCAGGATCCTCGCCGACGACCTGGGCCCTGAGCCGCCCGGCAGCGGCCCGGATGAACCGTCAGTGAGGGTGTCCGTGCGGGCCTGGGACAGCAGCCGGGTCTACGTTGCTGGACGCGATCAGCACATCACCGAAGAGGGTGATCGATGAGCCCGGAAGAGCAGCAGGCGGACCGCGGCATCGAACGCTCGGACTCCGCAGACCACCCGGCGGACGGCGCACCGCGCGCTGCGGGCGACGGCATCCATATCCAGGCATACGCCCGCGATCACGCAGGCATCAACGTCGCCGGCCGTGACCAGCACTTCCACTACGTCGATGGGGTGCGCAAACGCCGCCGCACCGAGGCAGGAAGCTCGGTGCCGGACTGCCCCTACCCGGGGCTGGCCGCCTTCGGGCCAGAGCACGAGCGTTGGTTCTTCGGACGAGAGGCGCTCGTCGCCGAGTTGACCGATCGCCTCGACCAGCGCATGGACTCGGGTCGGCTCCAGGCGGTTGTGGCCCCGTCGGGCGCGGGTAAGTCCTCGCTGCTGCGGGCCGGGCTGCTACCGCACCTGGACCAGGCCGCGCTGCCCGACTCCGACCGGTGGCCGAAGCTCTTGCTCACTCCCAGCGCCCACCCGCTCCGTGCCCTGGCTGACCAGATCGTGGCGCTCCGCGGCGTCGGCTCGGAGGCGACGGCCGCAGATCTCGTCGCAGATCCGCCGCGGTGCCTCTCGGTCCTGGCCGAGGCCCTGCGGAATGACCTGCCGGGGCAGCCCGCGCGGGTGGTCATCGTGGTCGATCAGTTCGAGGAGCTCTTCACGCTGTGTACCGACGAACAGGAACGGCGCTCCTTCGTCACACTGCTCGCCCGCCTTGCGGGCGGCCAGACAGACACCGGAACGGCGGGTACCCCGCAGGCCCTCGTGGTTCTGGGTATCCGGTCAGACTTCTACGCCGCGTGCGTCGATTACCCTCCCCTGCGCGCAGCGCTGCAGGACGCCCCGCTGGTCGTCGGCCCCATGACGGACGAGGAGTTGCGCGAGGCCGTCCTGCTGCCCGCCATGGACGTGGGGCTCGACGTAGAGGACGGATTGGTCGAACTGCTCCTGCACGACCTGGGAGCCACCACGGCGATGGGGCCCTCAGGGGAAGCGCGCTACGAGGCAGGGCGCCTGCCGCTGCTCGCACACGCCCTGCGGGTCTGCTGGCAGCAGCGGCACGGCGCCACGCTCACCGTGCGCGGGTACCGCGACACCGGAGGCATCCAAGGTGCCATCGCCTCGACCGCCGACCGCGTCTACATCGGCCTCGACGATGACGAGCGGCGCGTGGCACAGTCGCTCTTCCTGCGGATGGTGCGGGTCGGCGACAGGGCGGAGGACGTCCGCCGGCGCCTGAGCCGCGCCGAGTTGGCGGATGTCAGCGGCGGCCGTGCCGAGCCGGTAGTGGACGCGTTCACCAGGGCCCGGCTGCTCACCTGCGAGCAGGAGACTGTCGAGATCACCCACGAGGCTCTGCTGCGCACGTGGCCCCGGCTGCGCGGCTGGATTGACGCCGACCGGGCCGGGCGCCTCACCCACCAGAACCTGGAGGAGGCGGCGGCCACGTGGGACGAGAGCGGTCGTGACCCGGCGCTCCTCTATCGTGGCAGCCCCCTTGAGGTCGCGCGTACCTGGGCGCTCAACGCTCCCCCAAACAGCCTGAGTTCGGAGGCAAGGGCGTTCCTTGCCGCTGGGGAGCGGGCGCGGCGCCGCACCGCTCGGCTGCGGAACGCGGTCATCGCCGCCCTCGCTGTCCTGACCCTGCTCGCCTCGGGTGCCGCAGGCATAGCGTTCCTGCAGCAGGGCGAGGCATTACACCAGCGGGACCTCGCCGTCTACAACCGGGTCGTCGCCGAAGCCGACCGGCTGCGCGGCACGGACCAGTCGCTGGCCTCCCAGCTCGACCTCGTGGCGCACCGGATGCGGCCTAGCGACGAGACGTACACCCGGCTGCTGAACTCCGGGAACACCCCGCTGTCCAAGCAGCTGCAGGGTCACACCGAACGGGTCTCGTCGGTGGCGTTCAGCCCGGACGGGCGCACTCTGGCCACCGGCAGCGGCGATGCCACGATCCGACTGTGGGACACCTCCGACCCACGCAGCCCCCGTGCTCTGGGACGGCCGCTCACCGGCCATGCCAAGGCTGTGATGGCGGTGGCGTTCAGCCCGGACGGGCGCACTCTGGCCACTGCCGGTGATGACCGTGACCGGTGGGTCAGGCTGTGGGACGTGTCCGACCCGTCGGATCCCGAGCCTCTCGGCCGGCCCCTGACCGGCCATGACGCCGTCATCAGCGGGGTGGCGTTCAGCCCGGACGGCCACCTGCTCGCCAGTAGCTCCGGCGATGCCACGGTCCGGCTGTGGGACGTGTCGGACCCGGCCGATGCCAAGCTCGTGGGTAAACCGCTCAAGGATGGTCCGGGCAGGCTCTGGGCGGTGGCCTTCTCCCCGGACGGCAAGACAATCGCCACCGGGGCCGACGACTTCAAGGCCCGTTTGTGGGATGTGTCCGACCCGAAGGAGCCAAAGCGGCGCGGAGCCCCGCTCACGGGCCACACCAACACTGTCGCGTCCCTGGCGTTCAGCCCCGATAGCCGGACCCTCGCCACTGGCAGCGGCGACTCCACCGTACGGCTGTGGAACGTCGCGGAGCCTGACAAGCCCACGTACGCCAACCAGCTCCTCAAGGGGCGCAGCGCCGTGATCTCCTCGGTGGCGTTCAGCCCGGACGGGCGGATTCTGGCCACCGCCAGTGCGGACGCGACTGTGCAGATGTGGAGCGTCTCCGACCCGGCACGTCCCAAGGCGCTCGGGCAGCCATGGACGGGGCACAGCAACACCGTGTCGTCGGTGGCGTTCAGCCCCGACGGACTCACCCTCGCCTCCGGCAGCTACGACCAGACGGCCCGGCTGTGGGACGTGCCGCGCACGCTGCTGACCGGCCACTTCAACGGTGTGATCGGTGTGGCGTTCAGCCCGGACGGGCGGCTCTTTGCCACCGGTGGTCTGGACGGGGCGGTGCGGCTGTGGGACACGTCGGAGCCTGGCCGTCCGAAACTGCTCGGTCGGGGGTTCCAGGCTCATACCGCCGGCGTCAGGTCCCTGGCGTTCAGCCCGGGCGGGAAGTTCCTCGCGAGTGCCGGGTACGACGGCGTGATTCAGCTGTGGAACATCTCCGATCCGTCCAAACCCAAGTACTTGGGCGATCCTCTGACCGGACACGAGGGCGGCATCTGGACCATGGCGTTCAGCCCGGATGGCAAGACCCTGGCCACCGGCGGCCAGGACGCCACGATCCGCCTGTGGGATGTCACGGACCCGGGCCGCGCAGGGCCGCTCGGCCGTCCGGTGCGGCACCACGAGGGCATGGTGCTCGCCGTGGCGTTCAGCCCGGACGGCGACATGCTGGCCAGCGGCAGCTACGACACCACGGCTCAGCTGTGGGACGTCCGCGACCGGACTGGACCCGAGCGCGTCGGTCGGCCGATGAAGGGCCACATCAATGGTGTCTCCTCCCTGGCGTTCAGCCCGGACGGAAAGACCCTCGCCACCGGCAGCAACGACTTCTCGGTGCGCCTGTGGAACATCTCCTCGCCCAGCCACCCCATCAGCCTTGGCAAGCCGCTGACTGGACACACCGATTCCGTGTTCGCCCTCGCTTTCAGCCCGGACGGCAGCACCCTCGCCACGGGCAGCTACGGTCAGTCGTCGGCGCAGCTGTGGGACGTCCGCACGCCCGCCCGGCCGAGCCGTCGCGGCCTGCCGCTGAACGCCCACACCGACTCCGTGTACGCCGTTGTCTTCAGCCAGGACGGGAAGACGCTGGCCACCGGCAGCCTCGACCAGTCGGCCCGGCTGTGGCAGCTCGACGTGGACACGAGCATCGAGAGAATCTGTGCCGACACCGAGCCCCTCAGCCCCGGGCAATGGCGCCGCTTCGTCGGGGAGGGAGTGGCGTACGCCCCGCCGTGCGCCTGACGTGCAAGGGCCGAGGCGGATCGGAAGGCATGGTCACGTTGTTGGTGGGGCTGGTGAGGCGGCGTGTGAGGGAGTAATCCAGAGCCGGGGTCGTGTCGTTCAGGGAGATCACACACGTCGAAGGGCCCCACCGCGAACGGTGGGGCCCTTCAACGAATTGCCCGGTGAGAGCAATGGCGGAGGATACGAGATTCGAACTCGTGAGGGGTTGCCCCCAACACGCTTTCCAAGCGTGCGCCCTAGGCCTCTAGGCGAATCCTCCGCCGCGAACATTACATGACCGAAGAGGGTGCTCGCGAACTCGATCCAGGTGGGGGTCGGTGCGAGGTCGGTGCGGGGTCCCTGGAGGGGGAGTGGGATGGGGCGGGGGCTGGGATCGGGTACGCTGGGCGGAGCCCCTCACGCGGTGCTATCTGACTGAACTCCCCCAGGGCCGGAAGGCAGCAAGGGTAGGTCGGCTCTGGCAGGTGCGTGGGGGGCGCTTGCGTTCCCGGGGCGAGTGGGCGATTCCGGGGCTGCGGTGGGCTTCCCGTCGCTCACGTTCCTCCCCGCGCCCCCGAGCCCCCGCGCCCCCAGTGTCCCGGCCGCGCCCCCGAGCCCCCGGCGTCCCGCCCCCGCCCCCTGGCGGTTTTTCCCGGGTTGTCGGTGGGCGCCTATAACCTCGTACATGTGTCGTCTCTCGCGCTCTACCGCCGCTATCGTCCCGAGTCCTTCGCCGAGGTCATCGGGCAGGAGCATGTCACCGACCCGTTGCAGCAGGCCCTGCGGAACAACCGGGTCAATCACGCGTACCTGTTCAGCGGGCCCCGTGGGTGTGGCAAGACGACCAGTGCGCGGATCCTGGCGCGGTGTCTGAACTGTGAGCAGGGGCCGACGCCGACCCCCTGCGGGGAGTGTCAGTCCTGCCGCGACCTCGCGCGGAACGGGCCGGGGTCGATCGACGTCATCGAGATCGACGCCGCCTCGCACGGTGGCGTGGACGACGCCCGTGACCTGCGGGAGAAGGCCTTCTTCGGGCCCGCGTCCAGCCGGTACAAGATCTACATCATCGACGAGGCCCACATGGTCACCTCGGCGGGCTTCAACGCCCTGCTGAAGGTGGTCGAGGAGCCGCCGGAGCACCTCAAGTTCATCTTCGCCACCACCGAGCCCGAGAAGGTCATCGGGACGATCCGGTCCCGGACCCACCACTACCCCTTCCGGCTCGTGCCCCCCGGCACCCTCCGGGAGTACCTGGGCGAGGTCTGCGGGCGCGAGGGCATCCCCGTCGAGGACGGCGTGCTGCCGCTCGTCGTGCGGGCCGGCGCCGGGTCCGTGCGTGACTCGATGTCCGTGATGGACCAGCTCCTGGCCGGAGCCGCCGCCGACGGTGTGACGTACGCCATGGCCACCTCCCTGCTCGGCTACACGGACGGCTCGCTGCTCGACTCCGTCGTGGAGGCGTTCGCGGCCGGCGACGGCGCCGCCGCGTTCGAGGTCGTCGACCGGGTCGTCGAGGGCGGCAACGATCCGCGCCGGTTCGTCGCCGACCTCCTGGAGCGGCTGCGGGACCTGGTGATCCTGGCCGCCGTGCCGGACGCCGCCGAGAAGGGCCTCATCGACGCCCCGGTCGACGTGATCGAGCGCATGCAGGCCCAGGCCTCCGTCTTCGGTGCCGCCGAGCTCAGCAGGGCCGCCGACCTCGTCAACAGCGGGCTGACCGAGATGCGGGGCGCCACCTCGCCCCGCCTCCAGCTGGAGCTGATCTGCGCGCGCGTGCTGCTGCCCGCGGCCTTCGACGACGAGCGTTCCGTGCAGGCGCGGCTCGACCGGCTGGAGCGCGGGGCGGCCGCCGCGCCCGCGCCCGTCTTCACGCCCGGACCTCCGGCGCCCACCATGGGGTACGTGCCCGGGCCCGACGCCCACACCCCCATGGCCCCGCCCCCGCCGGCCCCCGCGCCGACCCCGGCCCCCGCCCCCGTACAGGCGCAGCCCACCCCCGCTCCCGTGCACGCGCAGTCCGAGCCCGCTCCTGCTCCCGCCGCTCCCCGGCCCGGTGCCTGGCCGGGTGCCGCCACCCCCGGTGGCGGGGCGCCCGGCGCCTGGCCCGGCGCGTCCGCACCCGCGGCGCCCGCCCCCGCTCCCGCACAGGCGCAGCCCGCGCCGCAGGCCCCCGCCCCGGCGGCCACCGGTGGCGGCGGGGACACGGCCCAGGTGCGCAGCCTCTGGCCGCAGATCCTCGACGCCGTGAAGAACCGGCGCCGCTTCACCTGGATCCTGCTCAGCCAGAACGCGCAGGTCGCGGGCTTCGACGGCACGACCCTCCAGCTCGGCTTCCTCAACGCCGGGGCCCGGGACAACTTCGCGAGCAGCGGCAGCGAGGACGTCCTCAAGCAGGCCCTCGCCGAGCAGTTCAACGTGAACTGGAAGATCGAGGCGATCATCGACCCCTCGGGCGGCGCCTCACCCCCGCCCGCCGCCACCGGCTTCGGCGGCTCGGGCGGGACCGGCGGCTTCGGCGGATCAGGTGGCCCGGGGGGATCCGGCGGCTTCGGCGGTTCGGGCGGTACGGGCGGGTCGGGAGGCTTCGGCGGTGGTCGCCCGCAGGCGCCCGCGCCGTCCTTCCAGCAGGCCCCGCCGGCCGGCCCCGCGCCCTCGCAGGCCCCGTCCGCGCCCGCTTCCGCGTTCCCGCAGCCGTCCGCGCCCGCCGCCTCGGGGCCCTCCGCGCCCGCGTACACACCGCCCGCCCCCCAGCCCGTGGCCCCCGAGGACGACGTACCGGAGGAGGACGATCCGGACCTCGTCGACTCGGCTCTCTCCGGGCACGACCTGATCGTGCGCGAGCTCGGAGCGACCGTTGTGGAGGAATACACGAACGAGTAGGGGCGTCTCGTTCAGTGGCCCGCACAAGGGGCATCCCGCCCCGCGGGCTACCCTGGCTGGCGTGAAGGTCCTCGTCATCGGCGGCGGCGCCCGCGAACACGCCCTGTGCCGCTCTCTCTCCCTCGATCCCGACGTCACCGCTCTGCACTGCGCGCCCGGCAACGCCGGAATCGCGGAGGTCGCCGAGCTGCACCCCGTCGACCAGCTGGACGGCGAAGCCGTCGCGCGCCTCGCCACCGAGCTCGGCGCCGAACTGGTCGTCGTCGGCCCGGAGGCCCCGCTCGTCGCCGGTGTCGCCGACGCCGTCCGCGCGGTCGGCATCCCCGCCTTCGGCCCGTCGCGGGAAGCCGCGCAGCTGGAGGGCTCCAAGGCGTTCGCCAAGGACGTCATGGCCGGCGCCGGCGTGCCCACCGCGCGCAGCTACGTCTGCACGACCGCGGAGGAGATCGACGAGGCGCTCGACGCCTTCGGCGCTCCGTACGTGGTCAAGGACGACGGCCTCGCCGCCGGCAAGGGCGTCGTCGTCACCGACGACCTCGCGCAGGCACGGGCCCACGCGCTCGCGTGCGACCGGGTGGTCATCGAGGAGTACCTCGACGGCCCCGAGGTCTCCCTCTTCGCGATCACCGACGGCGTCACCGTCCTCCCGCTCCGGCCCGCGCAGGACTTCAAGCGCGCGCTCGACGGCGACGAGGGCCCCAACACCGGCGGCATGGGCGCCTACTCGCCGCTGCCGTGGGCCGACCCGAAGCTGGTCGAGGAGGTCCTCGCGACCGTCCTCCAGCCGACGGTCGACGAGCTGCGCCGCCGCGGCACGCCGTTCTCCGGCCTGCTGTACGCGGGTCTGGCGATCACCAGCCGCGGCGTGCGGGTCATCGAGTTCAACGCGCGCTTCGGCGACCCCGAGACGCAGGTGGTCCTGGCCCGGCTCCGGACGCCGCTGGCCGGCGTCCTGCTGAACTCCGCCAACGGCACCCTGGAGGACCAGGCGCCGCTGAGCTGGAGCGACGACGCCGCCGTCACCGTGGTCATCGCCTCCCACAACTACCCGGACACCCCGCGGACGGGCGACCCGATCGAGGGCCTGGACGAGGTCGCCGAGAAGGACGCCCCGCACGCGTACGTGCTCCACGCCGGTACGAAGCGGGACGGCGACGCGATCGTGAGCGCGGGCGGCCGCGTCCTCTCGGTCACCGCCACCGGAACGGACCTGGAGCAGGCCCGCGAGCGCGCGTACGCGGCGGTCGGCCGCATCCGCCTTGACGGCTCCCAGCACCGTACGGACATCGCGCGGAAGGCCGCCGGAGCCTGATTTCTCGCGCGGCCGTGCGGGGGACCGTACGGCCGCGCGAGCGCCATCACCTTTGCCCAAAGCCATTCCATCGAGTGACGACTCGGCCATCCGGATGACGTCCGCCACAGCCCCAACTAGGGTGCGGCGCAGGTGTTCCGGCACTTGGCCCACCGGCATTGCGATGTCAGTGGCGGGTGCCACAGTGGGGGAGTGAGCAACACCGCCACAGGCAGTCCCGACACGGGACGTCCAGACATGGGCGCTCCCGACATGGGCAGAAGGGGGTGATGTACGGCGTGTCCGGTACCGGTTCCGTTGTCGGTGAGGAGTGGGGTGTGCGCGCCGCGCGCTCCCGGGCCCTCGGTGTCCTCCGGGTCCGCGGCAGGGCGCTGGGCCTCGCGATCCTTCCCGCCGCCGTGGCCGTCGTCCTGTACGCGGGCGGGGTCACCGGCCACTTCGCGGGCTCCGGCTGGGACGTGGCCCGCTGGGTGGTGACCGTCCTCGCGCTCCTCGTCGCCCTCGCCGCCACGGCCGTCGCCCTCGTCGTCGCCCGGGCCCGTCCGGCCGCGACGCCGACGGTGGAGCTCTCCGAGACCGCGGCACCCGATCTCTACCGGCTCGTCCGGGACCTGGCCGACCGGCTCGACGTGCCGGCGCCCGCCGCGATAGCTCTGACACCGGACTGCGACAGCTGGCTGGAGGACCGCACCCACCGGGCCCACCGCGCGCGCCGCACGACCGGCGCCGGCGACAAAGACGGCGCCCCCGTCCTCGTCATAGGGTCGCCCTTCCTGTGGTGGATGCGGGTCGGCGAACTGCGGGCGGTCCTCGCCCCCGTCGTCGCCGGCACCGGTCCCGCGGCCCATCCCGACATAGCCGCCGCCCGCCGCTTCGTCCGAGGCCTGGACGCGGCCGTCGCCGTCCCCCGGGCCCCCGGACTCGACCCGCTCCGCAGACTCGGCGCGCACGGCGTCGGGCAGGTCGCCCGCGTCCTGCTGCGCGCCTGCCGAGGGCACGCCGCCGAGATGGAGCGCGGGGTCGCCGTCGCCGGCTCGGAGCGCGCCCAGGACGTGGACTACGGCGTGCGGATCGTCGCGCAGGAGCAGGTCGGCCTGGCCTACGCGGGCTGGGACCGCCTCCTCACCCGGGTCGCGCTGCCCGCCTGGCGGATGGGCCGCTGGCCCTCCCGGCTCGACGCGGGCGTGGTCTCCGCCCTGACCGAGCTCTCCCGCCGGGACCGCCTCGCGGACGGCTTCTCCTCCCGCCTCGGCGAGCGCCCCGCCTGCGACCTCCTGGAAGAGCCGGGAGCGGTCGACGAGGCCACCTCGCTGCTCGCCGCCCGCCTCTTCCACGGCGGCCCGGCCGAAGCGGGCCCCGACTGGTCCCCGGTGGACTGGAGCCGGTACCCCGAGGAGGTCGTCGACCGGAAGTGGCGTACCGACGCGGCCCGACTGCACCAGGTCCTCGACGGCCTCGGCGCGGCCGGCTCCCCGTCCGGGAGCCCGTCCGCCGCCGACGCCCCGACCCTGACCCGGGTGATCGCCCACCTCTCCACGGCTCCCGCGGCGGCCCTCACGACGCCCACGGCTCCCTCGTCCCCCACGACGACCCCCGTAGCCGTACGAAGCGATTCCACGGACCCCACGGACCCCACAGACCCCACGGACCCCACGGACTCCACGGACTCCGCAGGCCCCGCAGACACCACCGATCCCGCCGCCGCCATCGACGCCACGGGCACCACCGACCCCCTCGACATCCACGATGGCGACCTCCACGATGTCGACGACCTCCACGACGTCGACGACGAGATGGAGCCCGTCAACCCGGCCGCCGAGGCGCTCGCCGGGGCGCTCAGCGCGCTCCTCGCGCGCGAGGAGGCCGCGCGGGAGGCGCGGGTGGCCGCCGCCACCGCCAGGACCGCCGAAGCGGCCGCCAGGGGCGGCGGGCAGGACGACCGGTCCGGCGCCGCCGTCGCCGTGAGCGGCCCCGACGGGCCGCTGCCGCTCTTCCCGCTCCAGCCGCCCCGCTCCGGCCGTGATCTGCTCGCGGACCACGTGACCGCGATGGTCTGCTGCGCGGCCGTGGACACCGCCGAGGCCACCCCGGGCCTCGACTGGCTCGACGGGCCCGCGCTCCTGGTCGGAGGCGAGCGGGCGTCGGACCTCGGCCCCCGTGTGCTGGCCCTCGTCGAGGACGGCGATCCGGAGCCGCTGCGGGTCTGGCTGGCCCGTACAGGGGTGCGCCCGGAGAAGCCCGTACGCCTGGTCTGAGAGCCGCTCGGCGGTCCGTTCACGGCGTGACGTCCCGGAGCTAAAAGTTCCACTCTCGCCAATTCGCGACGAACGGTGACGGAGTGCGTGCGTTATGTGATGTGCTGGAGACCGCCACTGACAGAAGCACGATCCAGACGCACACGGCAGAGGCACGACGCTCAGCCAGACGAAACAGCCAGACGAACCAGCCAGACGAACCAGCCAGACGACACACCCAGACGACACAGCCACGACGCGCGACACGTCAGTACGCATCAGAAGGCACTGAACAGCCGACCCGGGGGAGTCGAGGGAGGGGCGCACCATGGGGGCGGACCAGATCAGACGGTGGGAGTCGGGCGCGCTCGCGCACGCCGTCACCGATCCCTTCGGCCAGGGCCCGCTGCCCTGGCTGCGCGGGTCCGAGAACTACTTCGACGACACCGGCCAGGTGGTCCCCTGGTACGCGGACGAGATCCTGGCCCGGGGCGGCCGCGGCGGCCCGCGCACGGCCGACGACGTCCGGCGCCAGATCAAGGGGTTCGCGTCCGACGGGGCCGTGGCGCCGGGCGAGTCGATCGACTTCCACGTCACGGTGGACCCGCCGCAGCAGTTCTCGGTCGACATCTACCGGATCGGCCACTACGGCGGCGACGGCGCCGCGAAGATCACCACCAGCCCGCGTCTCGCCGGGATCGTCCAGCCGCCGCCGCTGACCGCCGACCGTACGGTCTCCTGCCACCACTGGTGGCAGTCGTGGCGGCTCCAGGTCCCCGCGTACTGGTCGATCGGGGCGTACGTCGCCGTCCTCACCACCGTCGACGGCTACCGCTCGCACATCCCGTTCACGGTCCGCGACGACCACCCGGCCGATCTGCTCCTCGTCCTGCCGGACGTGACCTGGCAGGCGTACAACCTCTATCCGGAGGACGGCCGCACCGGCGCCAGCCTCTACCACGCCTGGGACGAGGACGGCCGGCTGCTCGGGGAGGAGGAGGCGGCCGTCACCGTCTCCTTCGACCGTCCCTACGCGGGCGCGGGCCTGCCGCTCCATGTGGGGCACGCGTACGACTTCATCCGCTGGGCCGAGCGCTACGGCTACGACCTGGCGTACGCGGAGACCCGTGACCTGCACGCGGGCCGGGTCGACCCGACCCGCTACCGGGGCCTGGTCTTCCCCGGGCACGACGAGTACTGGTCGGCGCCGATGCGCAGGACCGTCGAACTCGCCCGCGACCAGGGCACGTCGCTGGTCTTCCTCTCCGCCAACACCATGTACTGGCAGGTGGAGCTGGGCCCTTCGCCGTCCGGCGTGCCGGACCGGCTCCTCACCTGCCGCAAGCGGCGCGGGCCCGGCCGCCCGGCGCTCTGGCGCGAGGTCGACCGGCCCGAGCAGCAGCTCCTCGGTATCCAGTACGCGGGCCGGGTGCCCGAGCCGCACCCGCTGGTCGTGCGGAACGCCGAGCACTGGCTCTGGGAGGCCACCGGGGCCGGTGACGGCGACGAGCTGCCCGGCCTGGTGGCGGGCGAGGCCGACCGCTACTTCCCGCGCACGGCGCTCCCGGAGCACGAGGGCCGCATCCTGCTCGCCCACTCGCCCTACCGGGACGGTGACGGGGCGCTGCGCCACCAGGAGACCTCGCTCTACCGGGCGCCCTCGGGGGCGTGGGTCTTCGCCTCGGGTACGTTCGCCTGGTCTCCGGCGCTGGACCGGCCGGGCCATGTCGACTCCAGGGTCCAGCGCGCCACCGCGAACCTTCTCGACCGGATCTGTAAGAGGGACTGACCGGGGCTGACCAGGACTGTCCGGGCCCGCCCGCTGCCGCCCGGCCCCGGTGCGAGAGAATCGAAGCGCTCCTGGATCAACCTACGCGGAGGAACCGTGTCCGGATTCGTAGAAAAGCCCGAACCTGTCCAGGTCCCGGGCCTCACCCATCTCCACACGGGCAAGGTGCGCGACCTGTACCGGAACGAGGCCGGTGACCTCGTGATGGTGGCGAGTGACCGCATCTCCGCGTACGACTGGGTCCTGCCCACCGAGATCCCCGACAAGGGCCGGGTCCTGACCCAGCTCTCCCTGTGGTGGTTCGACCGGCTCTCCGACCTGGTCCCGCACCACGTGCTCTCGACCGACCTTCCGGCCGGCGCCCCCGCTGACTGGGCGGGCCGCACCCTGGTCTGCAAGTCGCTGAACATGGTCCCGGTCGAGTGCGTGGCCCGCGGCTACCTCACGGGCTCCGGCCTCGTCGAGTACGACGAGTCCCGTACGGTCTGCGGCCTCGCGCTGCCCGAGGGGCTGACCGACGGCTCCGAGCTGCCCGCCCCGATCTTCACCCCGGCCACCAAGGCCGCGGTCGGCGACCACGACGAGAACGTCTCGTACGAGGAGGTCGCCCGCCAGGTCGGCGCCGAGACGGCCGCGCTGCTGCGCCAGACGACCCTCGCCGTCTACGGCAGGGCCCGTGACATCGCGCGCGACCGGGGGATCATCCTCGCCGACACCAAGTTCGAGTTCGGCTTCGACGGGGAGACGCTGGTCGTCGCCGACGAGGTCCTCACCCCGGACTCCTCGCGCTTCTGGCCGGCCGACCAGTGGGAGCCGGGCCGCGCCCAGCCCTCGTACGACAAGCAGTTCGTCCGGGACTGGCTGACCTCCCCGGCCTCCGGCTGGGACCGCAAGAGCGAGCAGCCTCCGCCGCCGCTCCCGCGGGAGATCGTGGACGCCACGCGCGCCAAGTACCTGGAGGCGTACGAGCTGCTGACCGGCAAGACCTGGTCCGACAGCTTCTAGGGGCCCCGCCCCCGGGGCACGAGAAAGCCCCCGGTCTATTCGACCGGGGGCTTCTTCGTGGAGCGGACGACGAGATTCGAACTCGCGACCCTCACCTTGGCAAGGTGATGCTCTACCAACTGAGCCACGTCCGCATGCGCCGTAGCGCGGAGCCAACTATACCCAACCTTTCGCCTGCGCGAGACGTACCGCCGTGTGACGGTTCTCGGCACCGAGCTTCGTGGCGGCCGACGAGAGGTAGTTCCGGACGGTTCCGGGGGAGAGCGAGGCGCGCCGGGCGATCTCCGCGACGGGTGCCCCGTCGGCGGAGAGTTCGAGGACCTCGGCCTCCCTCGCGGTCAGCGGCGAGTCCCCGGCGGCGATGGCGTCGGACGCCAACTCCGGGTCCACGTACCGGTTTCCGGCGTGCACGGTACGGATGATCTCGGCGAGCCGCTGGGCGCTGACGGTCTTCGGGACGAAGCCCCGGACGCCGGCGGAGAGGGCCCGCTTGAGGTGCCCCGGACGGCCGTGACCGGTCACGATCATGGTGCGGCAGCCGGGGAGTTCGTCCCGCAGGACCGTGGCGACCGTCACACCGTCCGCGCCCGGCATCTGCAGATCGAGCACCGCGACGTCGGGTCGGTGGGCCCGGGCCATGGCGAGCGCCTCGGGCCCCGTGGCGGCCTCGGCGACGACGACGAGGTCGTCCTCGAGACCGAGCAGCGCGGCGAGCGCGCCACGGATCAGATGCTCGTCGTCGGCGAGCAGCACGCGCACGGGAACGGTCACCGGGACACCTCACGACGGATACGAGTACGGGTACGGGTACGGGTACGAATACGAGCACGGACAGGGATACGGGCACGGGCACGGGCACGGGCACGGGTACGGATTCCGGTCACGGGGCCACCTCGGCACGGGTACGCGTACGGTCACCGGAGACGGGGACCCGGGCCGTCACGCGGAACGTACCGCCCTCGCCCGGCCCGGCCTCCAAGGTCCCGCCGACGGCCGCCAGCCGCTCCCGGAGCCCCGCGAGCCCCGACCCGGCCCCGGGCCCCGACCGCGCCCGGCCGCCCGGCGCGGGGGCGCCCGTCTTCCCCGCCACCCCGTCGTTCTCCACGGTCAGCAGCACCGCGCCGGCCTCCTCGCGTACGGCGATCGCGCAGTGCCGCGCGTCCCCGTGTCTCAGGACGTTCGTCGTGGTCTCCCGGACCACCCATCCGAGCGCCGCCTGCACCGCGTCGGGCAGGACGAGCCCGGGGATGTCGACGGCGCAGTCGATCCCGGCGGCGTCGAGGACACCCCGGGCGCCCTCCAGCTCCACCCGCAGGTCCGCCTCGCGGTAGCCGCGCACGACGTCCCGCACCTCGCGCTGGGACTCCTGGGCGATGCGCTGCACCTCGATCATCTGGTCGACGGCCTCGGGGCGTTCACGCCGGGCGAGCTGGACGGCGAGCTCGCTCTTGAGGGCGATCACGGACAGGTTCCGGCCGAGGATGTCGTGCAGGTCCCGCCCGAAACGCAGCCGCTCCTCGGCGACCGCGAGCCGGGCCTGCACGTCACGCGCCTCGCGCAGCTCGAAGAGGACCCGGAGCACCCAGAGGGAGAGCCGGATCGTGACGGCGAGCCAGCCGGTGGTGAGGCAGACCGTCAGCACGGTGGCGAGGGTGTGTCCGGCGTCCCGGCCGGTGAGCGGCACGGCGGCCAGGAGCACCGCGCCCAGGAGGGCCTGGTGCAGGACGACGGTCCGGACGGGGAAGAGCAGGCAGTGCGCGGTGAAGAAGGGGACGAGAGCCCCTCCGAGCATTCCTGGCAGCAGCCCGGTCAGGTCGGCGGTGGCCGCCTCGGCGAGGACGGCTCCCGTGGTGGCTGTCGCGGCCGCGGCGGCGGGCAGGACCTCTCGGGGGCCGAGCGCGGTCCCGGGCCGCAGGTAGACGTCCATCGCGCGGCGGAGGAAGCGGTGGCAGAGGATGCCGTTGGCGAGGTTGAGCAGCGGGGCGACGACGACGAGGAGGAGCGGGGCCTCGTGCCGGACCGGCCGGGTCAGGAGGAGAAGCGCGAGGGCGAACACGGCGCCCCACATGAGCAGGTACGCGGTGACGCGTGTGTAGACGTCCACCTTGGCGAGCCCGCTCCGGCCGCTCCAGCTCTTCACGACGGGGGTCCTCCAGGTCTCTCGGCGCACGCTCTCACTCCGTACCGGCTGTCACTTCGCACCGGCTCTCACTCCGTACCGGCTCTCACTCCGTACCGGCTCTCACTCTGTACCGGCCGTCACTCCGTACCGGCTGCACTCCGCACCGCGGCCCCCACTCCGCACCGGCTCTCACCGTCGGGGCTCCCAGCGGAACCACCGCTGGACAGCAAACACCGAGAGCACGATCCAGGCCACCGTGGTCAGGGCGGCGCCCACCAGCTCCCGCGGCTCCACGCCGCCGGTCCAGCCGGCCCGTACGAGGGTCATCACGCCGGTCAGCGGGAGCAGCTCGCACAGCGAGGCGATCCGGTCGGGGAGGAGGGAGAGGGGGACGAAGAGTCCGGAGCCGACGATCGAGACCAGGAGCAGGGGCAGCGTCGTGAGCTGGGCGCTTTCGACGGTGCGGGTGACGGCCGAGGTGGCGGCCGCGACGGCGGTGAGCAGGACGACGCCGAGGACGGTGCCGGCGAGGAGCAGGACGGGCCGGGCGGGTGCGGACACGCCGAGGACGGCGATGCCGCCGGCGGTCATGAGGCCGCACTGCGCGAGGGCGAGCACGGCGGCCGGCAGGGCGATCCCGGTGAGGATCTCGATGTCGGTGACCTCTCCGGTCCGCAGCCGCTTGAGGACGAGCGCCTCGCGCCGGGCGACGAACGCGGAGACGAGGTTGGCGTGCACGACCATGAGGAGGGCCATGCCGATGCCGCCGATCACGGCGGCCTCCGCGACGGTCGTGCCCGCCTTGCCGAGGTCGGCGTTCTGGAGGGAGCCGCGGATGCCGCCCACCATGAGGACGGGGACGAAGACGGCGACGAAGAGCGCCGTGCGGTTGCGGACGAGCAGGGTCAGTTCGGCGCGTCCGAGCGCCGTGAGCCGCGTACGGGCGGGGAAGTGGGTGAGCGAGCTCATCGGACGGCCTCCGGTTCCGGCGTGTGGGTCCGCGTCGGCTCCGTGGCCCGGGACGCGATGTCGAGGAAGGCCTCTTCGAGGGAGGCGGACCGGGCGTCGAGCCCGTCGAGCCGTACGTCGTGGTCCCGGGCCCAGCCGAGGAGCGCGGTGAGGTCGTCCTGGAGGGAGGCGGTACGGATCTCCACCCGCCCGCCGTCCTCGGCGGCCCGCAGGTGGAGCGGGAGGCGCCCGGCCGGGACGCCGTCGGGGAGGGTGAAGCGGATGCGGGCGGGGCGGGCGGCGGTGACCTCGGCGGGGGTGCCGGAGAGGACGATCCGGCCGGCGTGCATGATCGCGAGCCGGTCGGCGAGGGTCTCGGCCTCCTCCAGGTAGTGGGTGGTGAGGAGGACGGTGGTGCCGCCGTCGCGGAGTGCCCGGACGAGGTCCCAGGTGTCGCGGCGACCCTCGGCGTCGAGGCCCGTGGTGGGTTCGTCGAGGAAGAGGACCTCGGGGCGGCCGAGGAGGGCGAGCGCGAGGTCGAGCCGGCGCCGTTCGCCGCCGGACAGCTGCTTGACCCGGACCTTCTCGCGGCCGGTGAGCCCGGTGGCGGCGAGGGCCTCCGCGATGGGCCGGGCGTTGCTGGTGCACCCCGCCCACATCCGTACGGTCTCGGCCACCGTCAGGTCGCTGGGGAAGCCGCCCTCCTGGAGCATCACCCCGATGCGGGGGCGGACGGCGGCCCGCTCGCGGTACGGGTCGTGGCCGAGGACGCGGGCGGTTCCGGCGCTCGGGGCGGCGAGGCCCTCCAGGAGCTCGACGGTGGAGGTCTTGCCGGCGCCGTTGGTGCCGAGGAGGGCGAAGATCTCGCCCCGGGGGACGGTGAAGGAGATGCCGCGCACGGCCTCGAAGCCGCCGGCGTAGCCGCGGCGCAGGCCTTCCGCTTCGATCGCGTTGGTCATGCGTCCAGGCTTCCGGCGGGAGGGGCCGTCCGGCAGTGCGCTGTGTCATCGCGGCTTCTGACACATGTCATGGGCGGGGAGGCCCACACGGGCGATGAGGCCGGCGTCGGACACGGCGAAGGCCCCGGTTCGTGAGAACCGGGGCCTTCGACTTCCTGAGCGGACGACGAGATTCGAACTCGCGACCCTCACCTTGGCAAGGTGATGCTCTACCAACTGAGCCACGTCCGCATTGCTGCCGCTCGGCTTTCACCGGGCGGTGCGAGCACCACTCTACCTGATGCACCGGAGTGCTTCGGTCGAGCGATGCAGAGCGGGTGACAGGAATTGCACACTGCGCCTTCCCCCTGGAAGGGGGATGTTCTACTACTGAACTACACCCGCACGCTGCGTGAGGTGGGGCTTTGCGGCCTCGCCCCTCGGCGTGTTCCAGACTCTAGCGGATCATGGGGGGTGCAATGCAAATCGGTTCCCCCGGCCCGCGTCGTCCGGCCCGGCCGCGCCGCGCGGCCACGGCCGCGTCCGCCTCGTCGTACCGGCGCGGCCCGCTGGGCGGCCCGGCTCAGCTCGCCTCGCGGAAGGCCTCGTAGACCCGCTTCGGGATCCGGCCGCGAGCGGGCACCTCCATCTTGTTGGACTGCGCCCAGGCCCGGACCGCCGCCGGATCGGGGGCGAGGGAGGTGTGGGTGTACGTCTCCGCCGACGCGGCCCGGCCGCCCGCCGCCTTGGCCGGCAGCTTGCGTCCGGCGGCGAGGTACGGGGCGAGGGCCTTGCGGAGTTTCTTTGCATTGGCAGCATTCAGGTCGATCTCGTACATCTTCCCGTCAAGACCGAACGCGACCGTTTCAGCCGCTTCTCCGCCGTCCATGTCGTCGGAGAGAGTGACCACCACACGCTGAGCCACGGATATCGGTCCTTTCCTGCGGCCGACGCCGCGCAGGTGGCGCTTGTGACGCCTCTGACGTGCGGTGATGTCGGCCATGCGGCTGTTCCGGGACAATACTGCTTTCTTCTGGATTCCTTTGTACAGCGGCAGGTGTCGCATTGTGAAGCCCTGGCAATTGTTTCAGCGTGTCCCGGCGCAATGAGGTCCGCAATATTTCACTCGAATTTTGCGCGGGTGTGCTCGGGCGGGGGCGTGCGCGGTGTGTGCGGGTGGAGCGGCTCCGTGGCCTGGCATTTGTAGGATCCTTCAGATCTCTACCCGCGTAGAATTTGGAGGCAGGTACGCTGAGGGAACCGCCCACGCAACACACCACCGGGAGTGCCAGTGGCACGCGTCGTAGTCGACGTCATGCTCAAGCCGGAGATCCTCGACCCTCAGGGGCAGGCGGTGCAGCGTGCACTGCCCCGCCTGGGATTCGCCGGAATCGCCGACGTCCGCCAGGGGAAGCGCTTCGAGTTGGAGGTGGAGGGACCGGTCGACGAGGCCGCCCTCGCCCGCATCCATGAGATGGCCGAAACCTTCCTTGCCAACACCGTGATCGAAGACTTCATCGTGAAGGTGGAATCGTGACCGCACGCATCGGCGTCGTCACCTTCCCCGGAACGCTCGACGACCAGGACGCGCTGCGTGCCGCCCGCCTCGCGGGCGCCGAGCCCGTCTCGCTGTGGCACCGCGACAAGGACCTCAAGCAGGTCGACGCCGTGGTCCTGGCCGGCGGCTTCTCCTACGGCGACTACCTGCGGGCCGGAGCCATCTCCCGCTTCTCGCCGGTGATGGAGACGATCATCGAGCAGGCGAAGGCGGGCATGCCCGTCCTCGGTATCTGCAACGGCTTCCAGATCCTCACCGAGGCCCATCTGCTGCCGGGCGCGATGCTGCGCAACAACCACCTCCACTTCATCTGCCGCGACCAGAAGCTGCGGGTGGAGAACGCGGAGACCGCCTGGACCTCGGACTACACCGAGGGCCAGGAGATCGAGGTCCCGCTCAAGAACATGGACGGCCGGTACGTCGCCGACGAGCGCGTCCTCGACGAGCTGGAGGCCGAGGGGCGGGTGGCCTTCCGCTACCTGGACGTGAACCCCAACGGCTCGCTGCGTGACATCGCGGGCATCACCAACGCCGCGGGCAACGTGGTCGGCCTCATGCCGCACCCCGAGCACGCCGTCGAGCCGCTGGTCGGCACCGGCAAGACGGACGGCCTCGGTTTCTTCACCTCGATCCTCAAGAAGCTGGTCAACGCCTGATGAGCCTCGACACCGTCAAGCACGCGAGCGAGACGCCGGACAGCGAGCAGCCCTGGAAGGAGCTCGGCCTCAAGGAGGACGAGTACGCGCGCATCCGCGAGATCCTCGGCCGCCGTCCCACCGGCGCCGAGCTCGCCATGTACTCCGTCATGTGGTCCGAGCACTGCTCCTACAAGAGCAGCAAGGTCCACCTGAAGCAGTTCGGTGAGAAGACCCCCGAGAACGACGCCATGCTCGTCGGCATCGGCGAGAACGCCGGCGTCGTCGACGTCGGCCAGGGGTACGCGGTCACCTTCAAGGTCGAGTCGCACAACCACCCCTCGTACATCGAGCCCTACCAGGGCGCGGCCACCGGCGTCGGCGGCATCGTCCGCGACATCCTCGCCATGGGTGCCCGCCCGGTCGCGGTCGTCGACCCGTTGCGCTTCGGCGCGGCCGACCACCCCGACACCAAGCGCGTGCTGCCCGGTGTCGTCGCCGGCATCGGCGGCTACGGCAACTGCCTGGGCCTGCCGAACATCGGCGGAGAGGTCGTCTTCGACTCCTGCTACCAGGGCAATCCCCTGGTCAACGCCGGCTGCATCGGCGTGATGAAGCACGAGGACATCCACCTCGCCAAGGCCTCCGGCCCCGGCAACAAGGTCATCCTCTACGGCGCCCGCACGGGCGGCGACGGCATCGGCGGCGTCTCGGTCCTCGCGTCCGAGACCTTCGACGACACCAAGCCCACCAAGCGCCCCGCCGTCCAGGTCGGCGACCCGTTCCAGGAGAAGCTCCTCATCGAGTGCACCCTGGAGATCTTCAAGGAGAAGCTGGTCGCGGGCATCCAGGACCTCGGCGGCGCCGGGCTCTCCTGCGCCACGTCCGAGCTGGCCTCCGCCGGCTCCGGCGGCATGCGCGTCGAGCTCGACCGGGTCCACCTGCGCGACGCGACCCTCTCGCCCGAGGAGATCCTCATGAGCGAGTCGCAGGAGCGCATGTGCGCGATCGTCGAGCCCGTGCACGTCGAGCGGTTCCTGGAGATCTGCGAGAAGTGGGACGTCATCGCCACCGTCATCGGTGAGGTGACCGAGGGCGAGCGCCTGGAGATCTTCTGGCACGGCGAGCAGATCGTCGACGTGCCGCCGCGCTCCGTCGCCCACGAGGGCCCCACCTACAACCGGCCGTACGCCCGCCCGGACTGGCAGGACGCGCTCCAGGCCGACGACGCCGGCAAGCTGCCCCGGCCGCAGAACGGCGCCGAGCTGAAGGACCAGGTCCTGAAGCTGGTCTCGTCGCCGAACCAGGCCTCGAAGTCCTGGATCACGGACCAGTACGACCGGTTCGTGCAGGGCAACACGGTCCTGGCGCAGCCCGAGGACGCGGGCATGGTCCGGATCGACGAGGAGACCAACCTCGGCGTGGCCATGGCGACCGACGGCAACGGCCGGTACGCGAAGCTCGACCCGTACACGGGTGCGCAGCTCGCCCTCGCGGAGGCGTACCGCAACGTCGCCGCCTCCGGTGCCAAGCCGCTGGCCATCTCGGACTGCCTGAACTTCGGTTCGCCCGAGGACCCGGCCGTGATGTGGCAGTTCGCCGAGGCCACCCGTGGTCTCGCGGACGGCTGCCTCCAGCTGGGCACCCCGGTCACCGGCGGCAACGTGTCGCTGTACAACCAGACCGGTGAGGTCGCCATCCACCCGACGCCGGTCGTGGCCGTGCTCGGTGTGATCGACGACGTGAACCGCCGTACGCCGATCGCCTTCGCGGAAGAGGGCCAGCTCCTCTACCTGCTGGGCGACACGCGTGAGGAGTTCGGCGGCTCGGCCTGGTCCGAGGTGATCCACCAGCACCTCGGCGGTCTGCCGCCGGCCGTGGACCTCGACCGGGAGAAGCTGCTCGGCGAGATCCTGATCTCGGCCTCGCGCGACGGCATGATCGACGCGGCCCACGACCTGTCCGACGGCGGTCTCGTCCAGGCGGTCGTCGAGTCCTGCCTGCGCGGCGGGAACGGCGCGCGCCTGGTCGTCCCGGAGAACCTGGACGCCTTCACGTTCCTCTTCAGCGAGTCGGCCGGCCGTGCGGTCGTCGCCGTCCCGCGCAGCGAGGAACTCCGCTTCACCGACATGTGCGGTGCGCGGGGTCTGCCGGCGGCCCGGATCGGTGTCGTCGACGGTGACGCGGTCGACGTGCAGGGCGAGTTCACGCTCTCCCTCACGGAGCTGCGCGAGGCGCACGAGGCGACGATCCCGGCTCTGCTCGCCTGAGGTTCCGTACGTGGAGCGGCCCCCGCCTTCGGGCGGGGGCCGTTCGCGTGTGTTCCGCCGCCTACTCCGCCATGCCCCAGAAGGCGTCGGACTGCTCGATGTCCTCGACGCACTCGTCGATGTCGGTGATCTTCCCGCCGACGATGGTGAACACGAGCGCGCCCTTCATCTCGATGCCCCGGTCACCTCGCTCCGCGAAGAACTTGTTGGCCGCCACGGCGTGGCCGCGGCCGTCCACGGAGACGCAGTCCAGCTCGATCCGCATCTTGCCGCCGGTGAGCTCGAACATCTTCCGGTACATGTCGAGGACGTTGTCCCGGCCCTTGAAGTGGCCGGAGATCTGGCTCTCGCCGGGCGAGTGGTGCGTACAGTCCGCCGTCAGCAGCGTGCCGACGGTCTCCATGTCCCCACTGGTCCATGCCTCGAAGCCCCGGCGGACCAGGGCGGCGTCAGGGTGCTCAGCCATGGCCGATCGACCCCTCTCGTACGTGTGGGTGTGCGGGCGGCCCTCCCTCTCCAGTCTCCGACTACCCTCGCCCCCATGCCACCGGCCAAGAAGCGCACCCGCAGCTACGACTCCGCCAAGATCCGGGCCGCCGTGCTCGCCCAGTTCGGGCACGTGCGGGAGGCGGTCGGGGCGCTCACGCCCGGGCAGCTGGACGGGCCGACCCGGCTAGGGGAGTGGCGGGTACGGGACCTGGCGGCGCACCTCGCGTGGATGGTCGACTCCGTGCCGCAGCTCCTGGCCGCGCCGGAGCGGGGGCAGGACCGGCTCGCCCTGCTCGACTGGCCGTTCGTGACCGCCGACGCGGCCGAGCGGATCGACACGCACACCCGGGGCATCGACGCCTCCGACCTGCCGGCGCTGTACGCGCGCGTGGCGGACGACTACGGGCGGGCGGTGGCGGGCGCCGCCGACGAGCGGCTCCTGCCGGTGAGCTTCGGCGCGATGACCCTGGCCGACTTCCTCGTGACCCGGACCGTGGAGCTGGTCGTCCACACCGACGACCTGAACGCGGCGACCGGCGCGGACATCCCGTACGACCGGCAGGCCCTCGCCGCCTGCACCCGGCTGCTCGCCGACGCGCTCGCGTCGAGGGCTCCCGGCGGCGCGGTGGAGGTGCGGATCCCGCCGTACGCCGTGGTGCAGTGCGTGGAGGGCCCCCGGCACACCCGGGGCACCCCGCCGAACGTCGTCGAGACGGACCCGCTGACGTGGATCAGGCTGGCGACCGGGCGGGCCGAGTGGGCGACGGAGCTCGACGGCGCCCGGGTCCGCGCGAGCGGCGAACGCGCGGACCTGAAGGGGCTCCTGCCGTTGATGGGCTAGCCAGGTCCCCGGCCCTGCCGGCCCTCCCGGTCCTCCAGGCCTTCGGGGGTGCGCCGGAACCGGACGGCGGGGTTCTCCGTCAGACCTGCATGCCGAAGCCACGCGTACTCCTCGCCCTGGTTCCCGTCCTCCTGCTCACCGCCTGCGGTACGGAAGGCGGCGGCGGCTCCGGAGCGGACACCGTCTCCCCGGACCTGCCGGTCGCCGGCACGCACTGGACCGTGGACGCCGTCACGGTCGACGGCGTCAGGTCCGACGCCCCCGACGGCGCCCGCGTCGCCTTCGTGGAGAGCGGCCGGGCCCGGGGGAACAGCGGCTGCAACACCTTCGGGGCCACCGTCGCCGTGAACGGCGACACCCTCACCGTCTCCCCGCAGGAAGTCACCGAGATCGGCTGTCCCGCCGACCGTCAGCGCTTCGAGCAAGAGCTGCTCAAGGCCTTCTCCGGCCGGCTGAAGGGGAAGATCGACGGGGACAGCCTCACCCTCGACTCGCCCGACGGGCGGGGCGGTCTCGAGCTGACCGCCGAGCCGGCCGCCCCCCTGCGCGGCACCACCTGGAAGGTCGACGGCCTCGTCTCCGGGAAGACCGCGGCCTCGCTGCCCGCCGGCAGCGGGGGCAAGGCGCGGATCGTCATCGGCGCGGACGGGCGGGTCTCCGGAAACCTCGGGTGCAACAACTTCGCCGCGAGCTCCCGCATCGACGAGAAGGCCCGGACGCTCACCGTCGACGGCCCGGCGACGACCACCCGCATGATGTGCACGGGCCCGCAGATGACGCTGGAGACGAAGCTGTACGAGCTCCTCGACGGGCAGCTCACCTACCGCCTGGACCACCGGACCCTGACCCTCACCGATGCCTCCGGCGAGGGCCTCACCGCGGTCGCGGCCGGCGCTCAGTAGCGCAGGAGCCCCGCGTCGATCCGTTCCCAGGCCGTCCGCAGCGACGCGGTGAGCCCGGGTTCGGCGGCGGCCAGGTCCGCCTGCTCGCGGACGTCGCGGCCGAGGTGGAAGAGCTGGTCGCGGCCCGTCTTGCCCCGGTAGTACTTCCAGTCGCCCCGGCGCAGGGCACGCTCGCCCCGCACCCGCCAGAACAGGTCCCGCTCGGGGACGTCGTCGCCGCGCAGCAGGTGCCCGGCGAGGCTCGTGCCGTCGAGCGGGTAGGCGGGGTGGGGGCGGGCCCCGGCCAGTTCGAGCAGGGTGGCGGTCCAGTCGGGGGTGAAGACCGGGAGGCGGCTGACCTGGCCGCCGTCGATCCGGGCCGGCCAGCGCAGGATCGACGGGACGCGGATGCCGCCCTCCTGGAGGGAGCCCTTGTTGCCGGAGAGCGGCCAGTTGTAGGAGAAGCGTTCGCCGCCGTTGTCGCTGGCGAAGAAGACGAGGGTGTCGCGCTCCTGGCCGGAGCGGCGCAGGGCGTCCAGGACCGTGCCGAGCGAACGGTCGAGGTCCTCGACCATCTGCCCGTACTTCTCGATCGAGCCGCCGTCCTGGTGCCAGAGCGCGCGCCCGTCGCCCGCCTTGATGCGGCGGGTGATCTCGTCGCTGGTCTCCTTGTCGCCGTCGGCGACCCACGGCCAGTGCGGGGTGGTGAAGTTCAGGTTGAGCAGCCAGGGCCGGTCGTGGTCGCGGCCGATGTACTCGCTCGCCCGCTCGGTGAGGATCCGCGTGTAGTAGCGCAGGTCCTTGTACTCGGCGTCGCCCTCGTAGAGGTCGTACTCGCCGCCGAGGCCGAGCTTCGAGTAGTACTCCAGGGCTCCGCCGAAGTTGCCGAAGAACTCGTCCCAGCCGGACCGGGTGGGGGAGTAGTCGGGGAGGTAGCCGCAGTGCCACTTCCCGATCAGGGCGGTGGCGTACCCGGAGTCGCGGAGCAGCGAGGCGAGTGTCGGGTGGGTGGGTTCGAGGCCGGCGGAGCGGTCGGCGATGGGTTCGGCGAGCCCGCCCTTCGTCCGGCCGGGGTAGCGGCCGGTGTAGAGGCTGAAGCGGGTCGGGGAGCAGGTCGCGGAGCCGGAGTAGGCGTCGGTGAAGCGGACGCCCTGGCGGGCGAGCCGGTCGAGGTTCGGGGTCCGGATGTGCGGCGAGCCGTACGAGGAGAGGTCGGCCCAGCCGAGGTCGTCACCGAGGACGAAGAGGATGTTGGGCCGCCGGGAGTGGCGGCGCGGGCTCGCGGCGCGGAAGTCGCGCTCCTCCGGCGGGGCGGGCCGGGCCTGGGCGGGGGCGGCGGCGGCGCCGAGGGCGGCGGCTGCAGCGGCTCCGGCGGCGGCACCGCCGAGGGCACGGCGGGACAGGGGTGTGGGCATGCGGGGTCTCCAGACGGAGGCACGGAGGAGAAAAGGAGAAAGAGGAGTAAGGAGAAAAGGAAGGAAGAGGCGAGAGGGCCGCGGAGGCGGTCAGACGCAGCGACACACGGCGCTGGCGACACGGACGAGGTCCACGTGTCGGCGCTGGACGAGGGTGACCGAGCGGTCACGCAGGGGCTGCATGGGGCTGGAGCTTCGTCCAGCGGCCGCGTACCTGTCAACGGCCGTCTCGTACCCCGGGACGCGTGTGGCGCGGGCGTTGCGGCAGTGTTTCCCGGGCTCGAAAACGACCCGGGATTGCGAACTCCGTCACATCGCGGGGGCCCCGGGGGGCTGGTACGAGCGTCCGCTCGCCCGGTGGCCCGGGGGTCGGATCCCTTACCCCGCCTGGTTCGTAGGCCTCTCCAAGCAGGAGATGATCAATTCGGATGTTCGCACGAGTGGCGATGCCGCGGATTTCGCCAATTCGGACCAGTGGTCGAGCGCGTCTACACTCGGAAACGTGCCACGTGGTGACGGTCGACTCAATCACGACCTGCTTCCCGGTGAGAAGGGCCCCCAGGACGCTTGTGGCGTCTTCGGTGTCTGGGCTCCGGGTGAAGAGGTCGCAAAGCTCACGTACTTCGGGCTCTATGCCCTCCAGCATCGGGGCCAGGAATCCGCGGGAATCGCGGTCAGCAACGGCTCCCAGATCCTCGTCTTCAAGGACATGGGCCTCGTGTCCCAGGTCTTCGACGAGACCTCTCTCGGTTCCCTCCAAGGTCATATCGCGGTCGGTCACGCCCGCTACTCGACCACCGGGGCGTCCGTGTGGGAGAACGCGCAGCCGACGTTCCGGGCAACCGCCCACGGCTCGATCGCGCTCGGCCACAACGGCAACCTGGTGAACACGGCGCAGCTCGCCGAGATGGTCGCCGACCTGCCCAAGAAGGAAGGCCGCTCGACCCGGGTGGCCGCGACCAACGACACCGACCTGCTCACCGCGCTCCTCGCGGCCCAGGTCGACGAGGACGGCGAGCCGCTCACCATCGAGCAGGCCGCCGCGAAGATCCTCCCCGACGTCCGGGGCGCCTTCTCCCTCGTCTTCATGGACGAGCACACGCTCTACGCGGCCCGCGACCCGCAGGGCATCCGCCCGCTGGTCCTCGGCCGTCTCGAGCGTGGCTGGGTGGTCGCGTCGGAGTCCGCCGCCCTCGACATCTGCGGCGCCAGCTACGTCCGCGAGGTCGAGCCGGGCGAGCTGATCGCGATCGACGAGAACGGCATCCGTACCTCGCGATTCGCGGAAGCGAAGCCCAAGGGCTGTGTCTTCGAGTACGTGTACCTGGCCCGCCCGGACACCGACATCGCCGGCCGGAACGTGTACCTCTCCCGCGTGGAGATGGGCCGCCGCCTCGCGAAGGAGGCGCCCGTCGAGGCCGACCTGGTCATAGCGACGCCGGAGTCCGGCACCCCGGCCGCCATCGGCTACGCCGAGGCCTCGGGCATCCCCTTCGGCGCGGGCCTGGTGAAGAACGCCTACGTCGGGCGCACCTTCATCCAGCCCTCCCAGACCATCCGCCAGCTCGGCATCCGGCTGAAGCTGAACCCGCTCAAGGACGTCATCAAGGGCAAGCGCCTGGTGGTCGTCGACGACTCGATCGTCCGCGGCAACACCCAGCGAGCCCTCGTCAAGATGCTCCGCGAGGCCGGCGCGGCCGAGATCCACATCCGGATCTCCTCGCCGCCGGTGAAGTGGCCCTGCTTCTTCGGCATCGACTTCGCCACCCGCGCGGAGCTGATCGCCAACGGCATGTCGATCGAGGAGATCGGCAAGTCGCTCGGCGCGGACTCGCTCTCGTACATCTCCATCGACGGGATGATCGAGGCGACGACGATCCAGAAGCCGAACCTCTGCCGTGCCTGCTTCGACGGCGAGTACCCGATGGAGCTCCCCGACCCGGAGCTGCTCGGCAAGCAGCTCCTGGAGACCGAACTGGCAGCGGGACCGGCCGCCACCGCGGCCGCCGACGCCCTCCGTCGCCCGTAAGAACCCGCTGCGACCCGCAGTACGGCGAGCAGTACGACGACACGAAAGCTCTGAACCCATGTCTCAGACCACCGGTGCCAGCTACGCGAGCGCGGGCGTCGACATCGAAGCGGGCGACCGCGCCGTCGAACTCATGAAGGAGTGGGTGAAGAAGACGCAGCGCCCCGAGGTCCTCGGCGGCCTCGGCGGTTTCGCCGGCCTCTTCGACGCCTCCGCCCTCAAGCGCTACGAGCGTCCGCTCCTCGCCTCCGCCACCGACGGCGTCGGCACGAAGGTCGACATCGCCCGCCAGATGGGCGTGTACGACACGATCGGCCACGACCTGGTCGCGATGGTCATGGACGACATCGTGGTCTGCGGCGCCGAGCCGCTCTTCATGACCGACTACATCTGCGTCGGCAAGGTCCACCCGGAGCGGGTCGCCGCCATCGTCAAGGGCATCGCCGAGGGCTGCGTCCTGGCCGGCTGCGCCCTGGTCGGCGGCGAGACGGCGGAGCACCCGGGCCTCCTCGGCCCGGACGACTTCGACGTCGCCGGCGCGGGCACGGGTGTCGTGGAGTACGACCGGCTGCTCGGCGCCGACCGTATCCGTACGGGGGACGCGGTCATCGCCATGGCGTCCTCCGGTCTTCACTCGAACGGGTACTCGCTCGTCCGGCACGTGGTCTTCGACCGCGCCGGCATGACCCTCGACCAGCAGGTCGAGGAGCTCGGCCGGACCCTGGGCGAGGAGCTCCTGGAGCCCACGAAGATCTACTCGCTGGACTGTCTGGCCCTCACCCGGACCACCGACGTCCACGCCTTCAGCCACATCACGGGCGGCGGTCTCGCGGCCAACCTGGCCCGTGTCATCCCGGACGGTCTGCACGCCACGGTCGACCGCTCGACCTGGGCGCCGGGCGCGATCTTCGACCTGGTCGGCAAGGCCGGTCAGGTGGAGCGCCTGGAGCTGGAGAAGACCCTGAACATGGGCGTCGGCATGATGGCCGTCGTGCCGGGCGACTCCGTGGACGTGGCCCTGACGACGCTCGCGGACCGGGGCGTCGAGGCCTGGGTCGCGGGCGAGATCACCGAGCGCGGGGACCACACGACCGGCGCGGAGCTGGTCGGGGACTACGCCCGGTAGGACCGGCGGGGACAGCACGTGGCGGGGCGCTCCTGAGGGGGCGCCCCGTTCCGCGTCTCCGCCGCGAGCCCGGTCCGCGAGCGGACAGCACAGAAACCCGGCCGGGTGATCCCGGACCGGGTTTCTGTGATGCGATTCAGAAGGTCAAGCGCGACGCGGGGACGACGCGGGACCGGACTCGTCGTCCTCGTCCTCGTCGTCCGTGTTGTAGAGATCCGCGTACTGGGCGTACGGGTCGTCTTCCTCGTCGTCGTCCTCGAACGGCTCGCCATTCGGCGGCTGACTCGAAGTCGAAGCGCCCAGCTCATTGGCCAGACGCGTCAGGTCCGTCCCGCCGCTGCTGTACTTCAGCTGGCGGGCGACCTTGGTCTGCTTGGCCTTTGCCCGGCCGCGCCCCATGGCTCGACCCCCTCGGTGACGGGGCTCGGTGGCCCCAGAGTCTTGACACGCGTTCATGAGTCGGAACGGACTCTCGACAGAGAGACCGGTCCGTAGAGCTTCAACGGTACCTGTTTCCGCGGGTCTACGGTACGCCGCGCGCATCACATACCCCGGTACAGAACCATCGAGGCGCCCTTTCCTCGCTGGTCAATCGCGATTTTAACCTCTTCTGGGGGGCCGACCCGCCGAGGGGCGTGAGCGAAGTCTCTCCGCGGGTGCCGCACGGGCTCCGCACAGGCTCTCCACGCCCCGCCGGGCGGCGGGCCGGCCTCCCGTGCGGCTCAGGCGCGCCGCGCGTCCGCCATCCGCTGTTCGGCGATCCGGTCGGACGCCGCGGCCGGCGGAATTCCATCGGCCTTCGCACGTGCGAAGATTTCGAGGGTGGTGTCGAAGATCTTCGTCGCCTTCGCCTTGCAGCGGTCGAAGTCGAAGCCGTGCAGCTCGTCGGCGACCTGGATCACGCCGCCGGCGTTCACCACGTAGTCGGGCGCGTAGAGGATGCCGCGCTCCACCAGGTCCTTCTCGATGCCCGGGTGGGCGAGCTGGTTGTTGGCCGCGCCGCAGACGATGCTCGCGGTGAGGAACGGGACGGTCTCCTCGCTGAGGGCGCCGCCCAGCGCGCAGGGCGCGTAGATGTCGAGGCCCTCGACGCGGATCAGCGCGTCGGTGTCGGCGACCACGGTCACCTGCGGGTACTTCTCGGTGATCCGGCGCACCGACTCCTCGCGCACATCGGTGATCACGACCTCGGCGCCGTCCTTCAGGAGGTGCTCGACGAGGTAGTGGCCGACCTTGCCGACGCCCGCGACGCCGACCTTGCGGCCGCGCAGGGCGGGGTCGCCCCAGAGGGTCTGCGCGGAGGCGCGCATGCCCTGGAAGACGCCGAAGGCGGTGAGGACGGAGGAGTCGCCGGCGCCGCCGTTCTCGGGGGAGCGGCCGGTCGTCCAGGTGTTCTCGCGGGCGACGACGTCCATGTCGGCGACGTAGGTGCCGACGTCGCAGGCCGTGACGTACCTGCCGCCGAGGGAGGCGACGAAGCGCCCGTAGGCGAGGAGGAGCTCCTCGGTCTTGATCTTCTCCGGGTCGCCGATGATGACGGCCTTGCCGCCGCCGTGGTCGAGTCCGGCCATGGCGTTCTTGTACGACATCCCGCGGGCCAGGTTGAGCGCGTCGGCGATCGCCTCGGCCTCCGTGGCGTACGGGTAGAAGCGGGTGCCGCCGAGGGCGGGGCCCAGGGCGGTGGAGTGGAGGGCGATGACGGCCTTGAGGCCGGTGGCGCGGTCCTGGCAGAGCACGACTTGCTCGTGGCCACCCTGCTCCGAGTGGAACAGAGTGCGCAGTACGTCAGCAGGAACGCCGGTCACATCGGTCACGGTGGTGACTCCCAAGTACGAAGCGGCGGTTTCGGCCCTCCCTGCGGGTGGGGGAGGACCAGTTCGGCAAGAGAGTAAGTCCTACCTGTGCGTAGATCGGCCGCAGTGCTCAGGATCACCCCCTCCTGGAGTACCGCCGTGGAAGGATTCGCGACATGTCGGTCGCCTCCTCGGTCCTCGTCCCCTACGCGTCCTATCTGCGGGTGTACGAGCCGCTGGCCGCGTTCCCCGAGCCGGAGCGGACCCACTGGGCCCGGTACGCGCGCCGCCCGCGGACCCCTGGCGCGCAGGAGGAGCTGCGGCGGTCGCTGGCGGACCTGCTGTCGACGCCGCCGGTCCCGGTGCCGGTGCACGAGAGCGGGGAGGCCTTCGTCGCCCATCTGGACGGCGTGGTGGTGATCTGCCCGTGGCGGACCCGGCTCCGGGGGTGGCTGGCGCTCCAGGAGCTGCCGGGTCAGTTCCCCGATCCGGTGCTGGACGCGATGGTGCCGCCGGTGGTGCGCGCCCAGGTGACGAGCGACTACGAGCGGTGGCTGAGCGGGAACCCGGACGCGCGGCCGTGGATCCGGACGGCGATCTGGCAGGTGCCGCTGCGCTGGTTCGCGCTCTTCGGGGACGAGGACCGCCAGTACGAGCCGGGGGAGCCCGCGGGCGCCGAGGCGGGCCGGGCGCCGGTGCTGCGCTACCGGACGACGATGGCGCAGGCGCGCCGGCGGCTCGCGCGGGCGCTGCGGGCGCTGCGGGAGTCGATCGACGAAGGGCCCATGACGGAGGGTCTCGTCGAGGTGGGGCGCTGGCTGGAGGAGTTCCATCCGCGGGCGCTCGTGGAGCTGGACTTCGGCGGCCTGGTGCACGCGGTCACGGAGGAGTGGCTGGCGGAGGACCGGTCGGCGGCGCAGATGGCGGAGGGCATCGCGGCGCTGCGGGCCGGCGACGGCGAGGCGGCGGGTGCCGCGTACGGGCGGCTGGCGGAGCGCTGGCGTGCCGTCGGGGACCTCCGCTTCGCGAACTGACATCAGTCGGGCATCTTCGTCAGGTCGGTATCGACAAGACATGTCCGGCCGGTGTAAATGATCTTCAGGGATGTCCGGATCCCGCCGCCCGAATCTCGGCGCTCGGGGGTGCGGGTCTTTCGGCACCCGTCGAGCGGGGTCCTTGGTCCCGATCCGGGCCTTTGGCTCAAGCGTGACGGACAGCACGTAATGCACCCTTGCGCCCATCGCCCACCCTCGTGCCAAAATAGGACAAGGAGTCCGGGGAGGGTTCCTTCCGTCCATCTATGGGCGGATCGCTCGACATTGCACTCTATGGGGGGTCTGAGGACTCCTGATCGCTCTGTGACTGATCGTCACAGACGCGTGACTGTCCGTTATGGCATGGTCCATCGACTTCCGCCGCTGATGAACACCTGCGAGGGCAATTCCATCGGTTTGGCCGACGTGGCTGGACGGATGGTGTAGTTGTAGTGCCGAGGACAAGCCGTTCGTCCTATAACCGACTCGGCCCGCTTCTGCCATTTCGGGCAACGCGGGTCAAGGTGCAGAATTTAGAGGAAAGAACCGAGAAGGTTCGGTTCTCCCGAGGAGGCCGCTCATGACCGCTCGCACCCCTGATGCCGAGCCGCTGCTGACCCCTGCCGAGGTTGCCACGATGTTCCGCGTGGACCCGAAGACGGTGACCCGTTGGGCGAAGGCCGGGAAGCTCACGTCCATCCGCACGCTGGGTGGACACCGCCGCTACCGCGAGGCCGAGGTTCGCGCGCTGCTGGCGGGTATTCCGCAGCAGCGCAGCGAGGCCTGAGGTCGCGCTGACACCCCGCAGTACCCCGTAACACCGGGCCTGTCCGGATCCCCCAATCCGGTCGCCCACCCTTAGCTCTGCCGACGGATTCCTGCCCCAACAGGCCTTCGTCAACGGTCGCGCTGGACTCCGCCGGGTCCGGCGCGATCTTCTTTTGTGCCCGACGCCACTCCTTGGCGAGCGGTGCAATTGCACATATTAAATTGGGCCGGTGTAGGGAGGGTGTAAGTGAAACGGTTTCTGAAACTGCTTCAGTGACTCCCGTCACACCGGTGAGGTCTTGCCAAGAAACAGCCTCCCACTTCCGGGAAGGCGGCCAACCCGCCAATGGTCATGGGTGGGTAGGACTTTCGTCCTCCGCGGTCACGGCCGGCGCCTCGGGCCCCTCGCGCTCCTCGGGCCTCTCCGGCCCTGCCGGCTCCTCGGGCGCCTCGGGCTCCGGTAACTCCATGGCGAGCCTCAGGAGGCGGTGGCAGACCACGCAGTGGCGCGTGAGGTGCCCGTAGCGCGACGCGGCCGCCAGATGGGCGCGCAGCAGTGCTCGTGTGTCATGCCGTGCTGCGGACGCCGCGGCCATGCGCGACCACCTCCGATGTGGGCCCCCGATTCCCTGAAGTCCGGGGTACCGGCGGACGCGTGGCCGCGTCAAGACACGGGAACACAACGAAAGGCCCGCATCGCGTGATGCGGGCCTTTCGTGAAAGCGATCCTGACGGGACTTGAACCCGCGACCTCCACCTTGACAGGGTGGCGAGCTAACCAACTGCTCCACAGGACCTTGCTCGCAGCCTCTGGGAAGTGGCTGCGAGGAAGACTGTACAGCAGGTCAGCGGTCGGGTCGAACTCACCGCCGGTCGGACCGTCCGGGCCCGTCCGAGCGGGTCCGTCAGGGGGCCGCGGCGTCGATCGCCTTCACGATCCGCTTGTCCGAGACGGGGTACGCCGTGCCCAGCGCGTGCGCGAAGTAGCTCACCCGCAGCTCCTCGATCATCCAGCGGATGTCGGTCACCTCGGACGGCACCGGGCGGCCCTTCGGGAGCTGTTCGAGGAGCCAGGCGTACTCGTCCTGCATCTCCTGGACCTTCTCCATCCGGGTGGTGTCCCGCTGCACCCCGGTCGGCATCTGCTGGAGCCGCCGGTCCACCGCCACCAGATAGCGCATCAGGTCCGGGAGCCGCTTGAGCCCCGTACGGGTGACGAACCCGGCCGGCATCAGCCAGGCGAGCTGCGTGCGCACATCGGTCAGGTTGCTGATCAGCGCCAGGCTGTTCGTCGACTTCAGCCGGCGCTCGCAGGCCTGCCAGGCCGCCAGGATCTGCTGGACCTGGCCCACGGTCCGTACGGTCGTGTCGACGAGGTCCGCGCGGACCTTGTCGTACAGCTTCCGGAAGGACTCCTCGTCCCATGCCGGCCCGCCGTGGTCCGTCATCAGCTTGTCGGCGGCGGCCGTGGCGCAGTCGTCGAAGAGGGCCTGGATCGAGCCGTGCGGGTTCGAGGACAGGGCCAGCTTCTGCTGGTTGGTCAGCTTGTCGGAGGCGAACTTCGCCGGGTTCACCGGGATGTTCAGCATGATCAGCTTCCGAGTGCCCCGCCACATCGCCCGCTCCTGCTCGGCCTCCGTGTCGAAGAGCCGTACGGCGACGGTCGCGCCCTCGTCCACGAGCGCCGGGAACGCCTTGACCGGCTGCCCGCCCCGCTTCGTCTCGAAGACCTTCGTGAGCGTCCCGATGGTCCAGTCCGTGAGCCCCGTGCGCTCCAGGGACGGCCCCGAGCCGTCCGGACCCCTGGTGGCCGCCGCGGCGGCCTGGGAGAGGGCCTGACGGGCCTTGGGGCGCAGCCGCAGCCGCAGCGTCTCCAGGTCCTTGTCCTCGGCGAGCTTGCGCCGCCGCTCGTCGACGATCCGGAACGTCACCTTGAGGTGCTCGGGGACCTTCGCCCAGTCGAAGTCCTCGGCCGTGACCGGCACTCCGACCATCCGCTGGAGCTCGCGGGCGAGCGCCCCCGTCAGCGGCTCCTGCACGGGCACGACCGCGTCGAGGAAGCGGCCCGCGAAGTTCGGCGCGGGGACGTAGTGGCGGCGGATCGGCTTCGGCAGGGAGCGGATCAGCTCGGTGACGACCTCCGCGCGCAGGCCCGGGATCTGCCACTCGAAGCCCTCGTCCGTGACCTGGTTGAGGACCTGGAGCGGGACGTGCACGGTCACGCCGTCGGCGTCCGCGCCCGGCTCGAACTGGTACGTCACCCGGAACTTCAGCGACCCCTGCCGCCAGGAGTCCGGGTAGTCGTCCTTGGTGACCGCCCCGGCCTTCTCGTTGATGAGCATCTCGCGCTCGAAGTCGAGGAACTCCGGCTCCTCGTGGCGCTTGTGCTTCCACCAGGAGTCGAAGTGGGCGCCCGACACGACGTGTTCGGGGACGCGCTTGTCGTAGAAGTCGAAGAGCGTCTCGTCGTCGACGAGGATGTCCCGGCGGCGGGCCCGGTGCTCCAGCTCCTCGACCTCGGTGAGGAGCCTGCGGTTGTCCGCGAAGAACTTGTGGTGGGTGCGCCAGTCGCCCTCGACCAGCGCGTTCCTGATGAACAGGTCGCGGGAGACCTCCGGGTCGATGCGCCCGTAGTTCACCTTGCGGTCGGCGACGATCGGCACGCCGTACAGCGTCACCTTCTCGAAGGCCATCACGGCCGCCTGGTCCTTCTCCCAGTGCGGCTCGCTGTACGTCTTCTTCACCAGGTGCTGGGCGAGCGGCTCGATCCACTCGGGCTCCACGCGCGCGTTGACCCGGGCCCAGAGCCGTGAGGTCTCCACCAGCTCGGCGGACATGACGAAGCGCGGGGGCTTCTTGAAGAGCGCCGAGCCGGGGAAGATCGCGAACTTGGCGCTGCGGGCGCCCAGGTAGTCGTTCTTCGCGCCGTCCTTGACGTCCTTCATGCCGATGTGGCTGAGCAGACCGGCGAGCAGGGAGACGTGCACGGACTGCTCCGGCGCGTCCTCCTCGTTGAGGTGGATGCCCATCTGCTTGGCGACCGTCCGCAGCTGGGCGTAGATGTCCTGCCACTCGCGGATCCGGAGGAAGTTCAGGTACTCCTGCTTGCACATCCGCCGGAAGGAGCTGGAACCGCGCTCCTTCTGCTGCTCGCGCACGTACCGCCAGAGGTTCAGATAGGCGAGGAAGTCGCTCGTCTCGTCCTTGAACCGGGCGTGCTGCTGGTCGGCCTGCGCCTGCTTCTCCGCGGGCCGCTCGCGCGGGTCCTGGATGGAGAGCGCGGCCGCGATGACCATGACCTCGCGGACACAGCCGTTCCTGTCGGCCTCCAGGACCATCCGGGCGAGCCGCGGGTCGACGGGGAGCTGGGAGAGCTTCCGCCCCTGCTGCGTCAGCCGCTTCTTCGGGTCCTTCTCCGTCGGGTCGATCGCGCCGAGCTCCTGGAGGAGCTGCACGCCGTCCCGGATGTTGCGGTGGTCCGGGGGGTCGATGAAGGGGAACTTCTCGATCTCGCCGAGGCCGGCCGCGGTCATCTGGAGGATGACGGAGGCCAGGTTCGTCCGCAGGATCTCCGCGTCCGTGAACTCCGGCCGCGAGAGGAAGTCGTCCTCCGAGTACAGCCGGATGCAGATGCCGTCGGACGTACGGCCGCAGCGGCCCTTGCGCTGGTTGGCGCTGGCCTGGCTGACGGGCTCGATCGGCAGCCGCTGCACCTTGGTCCGGTGCGAGTAGCGGGAGATGCGGGCGGTGCCCGGATCGATCACGTACTTGATGCCGGGGACGGTCAGGGAGGTCTCGGCGACGTTCGTGGCGAGGACGATCCGGCGGCCCGTGTGCGCCTGGAAGACCCGGTGCTGCTCGGCGTGGCTCAGGCGGGCGTAGAGGGGGAGGACCTCGGTGTTGCGGAGGTTCCGCTTGAGGAGCGCGTCCGCGGTGTCGCGGATCTCCCGCTCACCGGAGAGGAAGACGAGCACATCGCCGGGCCCCTCGGACTGGAGCTCGTCGACGGCTTCGCAGATCGCGGTGATCTGGTCCCGGTCCGACTCCTCGCCGTCCTCCTCCAGGAGGGGCCGGTAGCGGACCTCGACGGGGTAGGTGCGTCCGCTCACCTCGACGATGGGGGCGTCCCCGAAGTGCCGGGAGAAGCGCTCCGGGTCGATCGTCGCGGAGGTGATCACGACCTTCAGGTCGGGGCGCTTCGGCAGGAGCTGGGCCAGATAGCCGAGCAGGAAGTCGATGTTGAGGGACCGCTCGTGCGCCTCGTCGATGATGATCGTGTCGTACGCGCGCAGCTCGCGGTCCGTCTGGATCTCGGCGAGCAGGATGCCGTCCGTCATCAGCTTCACGAAGGTCGCGTCGGGGTTCACCTGGTCGGTGAAGCGGACCTTCCAGCCGACGGCCTCGCCCAGCGGGGTCCGCAGCTCCTCGGCCACCCGCTCGGCGACCGTACGGGCCGCGATCCGGCGGGGCTGGGTGTGGCCGATCATGCCGCGGACGCCCCGGCCGAGCTCCAGGCAGATCTTGGGGATCTGGGTGGTCTTGCCGGAGCCCGTCTCACCGGCGACGATCACGACCTGGTGGTCGCGTATCGCCTCCAGGATCTCGTCCTTCTTCTGCGAGACGGGCAGCTGTTCGGGATACGTGACCGCGGGCACGCGGGAGGCGCGCCCGTCGACGCGCTCCTTGGCCTTGGCCGCCTCGACGGCGATCTCGTCCAGGACGGCCGCGCGGGCCTCGGGCTTGCGGATGCGGCGGGCGCCTTCGAGACGGCGGCCGAGCCGGTGGGAGTCCCGCAGCGAGACCTCGGCCAGGACGGACTGGAGGGCGGCGAAGGAAGTAGACATACGGAATCCAGGATCGCACCTGCGGCCGAGAAGCGGCGAACCGATTTACGAGCCGCCCCGCCGGAACCGGAGACGGCGGGCTCCCGGGCCGGCGCGCGGCGGCCGGGTCCGGGGGCGGCCGGGTTCTCGGGCGGCCGGGTCCCGGGGCGGCCGGGTCCCGGGGCGGCCGCCCGAGGTGCGTACTATTTCGGGCACGTCGACCGGACCGGAGAGGTTTCGCATGTTCCGCACCACCCGCGCGCCGGCGGCGTTCGTCGCGCTCGTGGGACTGGTGCTCGGCCTCCTGGTGTGCGGAGCCGCGGCCGAGGCCGCGCCCGCGAGGGGCCCGGTCCTGGTGGGCGCCGCCGTACCCGGCTGCGATCCCGGTCACCCCGCCGGCGAAGGGGCCGCGGCCCCCGTCGTACCGCCGCGCGCGCACGCCTTCGCGGAGCTGCTGCCCGCGCTCGCCGCCGACCGGACGCCGTGCGGGGCCCGGCAGCCGGACCCCGACGGGCGGGCCGCGTCACCGGGACGGGAGCCACCCGCGCGCGTACCGCCGTCTCCCGTGGAGCTGTCGGTCCTGAGGGTGTAGGCGGACGGCCTCCTCCGTCCCCCTTTCTCCGTCCCGCCCTTCCAGGAGCGCTTCCGCATGCCCAAGTCCAAGCCGGTCGTCATCGTCTCCGGCGTCGCCGTCGCCGCCGCGCTGCTCGGCCTCGTCTCGTACACCGCCACCAAGCCCTCGTCCCCCGGCGCGTCCGGCTCCTCGGCCGTCGCCGAGGTGTCCGCCGACCCGTCCGCCGGCGTCTATCCCGAACTGGAGGCCTACGCCCGCCGCGACGCCTCCGACAAGCTGGCCGTCGGCCGGGCCGACGCGCCCGTCGTCCTCATCGAGTACGCCGACTTCAAGTGCGGCTACTGCGGGAAGTTCGCCCGGGACACCGAGCCGGTCCTGATCCGGAAGTACGTCGACAACGGCACCCTGCGCATCGAGTGGCGGAACTTCCCGATCTTCGGCGAGGAGTCGGAGGCCGTCGCCCGCGCCTCCTGGGCGGCGGGGCAGCAGGGCCGGTTCTGGCAGTTCCACAAGGCCGCCTACGCGGAGGGCGCCAAGGAGAAGGGCTTCGGGAAGGACCGGCTCGCCGCCCTCGCGAAGGAGGCCGGCGTGCCCGACGCGGCCCGGTTCGCGAAGGACACCGACGGGCCCGCGGCCCGGAAGGCCGTCCGCGCGGACCAGGAGCAGGGGTACTCCCTCGGCGCCACGTCCACCCCGTCCTTCCTGGTCAACGGTCGGCCGATCGCGGGCGCCCAGCCGCTGGAGACCTTCACGGAGGCGATCGACGCGGCGGCGAAGGCCGCCGCCGCGAAGGACAGGCCGTGACCTCCGGCATCGGCTACTTCGCCGCGCTCCTCGGAGGGCTGCTCGCCCTGCTCAGCCCGTGCAGCGCCCTGCTCCTGCCCGCCTTCTTCGCGTATTCGATCGACACGCGCGCGAAGCTGGTGGCCCGGACCGGCATCCTCTACGCGGGCCTGGCGACCACCCTCGTCCCGCTCGGCGCGGCCGGCTCCTTCGCGGGCCGCCTCTTCTACGGGCACCGGGACCTCCTGGTCACCCTCGGCGGCTGGCTGATCGTCGGCCTCGGCGTCCTCCAGATCCTCGGCCTGGGCTTCGCCTCCCGCCGGATCGCCGAGGCGAGCGGCCGGATCCGCCCCACGTCCGCGCTCTCCGTGTACGCCCTCGGCCTGGTCTACGGCCTCGCGGGCTTCTGCGCGGGCCCGATCCTGGGCAGCGTCCTGACGGTGGCGGCGCTGAACGGCAGCCCAACGTACGGAGGCCTGCTCCTCGCCGTGTACGCCCTCGGCATGGCGGTCCCGCTGTTCGTCCTGGCGCTGCTCTGGGAGCGGTACGACCTGGGCCGGCGGTCCTGGCTGCGGGGGCGGCCGCTGCGCGTGGGCCGGCTGACGCTCCACTCGACCTCGCTGCTCTCGGGCCTGTTCTTCGTCGGCCTCGGCACGCTGTTCCTGGTCTTCGACGGGACGACCGCGCTGCCGGGCCTGCTGTCGGTGGACGACTCCTTCGCCGTGGAGCAGCGGGTGGCCTCGCTGGGCCGCGCGGTCCCGGACTGGGCTCTGCTCACGGGCGTGGTCGCGGCGGTGGCGGTCGCCTTCGCGGTGCGCGGGCGGAACCGGACGACCGGCCCGGACCGCGCGAAGGCACAGGGGGAGCCCTGAACCGCCCCGGTGGAACGCGCTGCGGGCCCTCCGCAACGCGCGTTCCACCGGCGTCCACCGGCGGCCGTCCCGGCCGAGTAGCGCCCGGTCGCGACCGAGGGGGTCCGGACCTAGCCTTGAACTACCGGCAGTCGTGAGTCGTCGACCCGGTTTCCCCCTCTTTCACTCCGTGGTGCGTGTCGGCCTCGTGTCCCCCACGGGAGGGTGCTTGCCGTGCGTGCCGCTCGAAGGTGCAGCCATGTCCCCCACCATGCGAAGGGCGTCGAGAGCCGCGGTGTGTCTGGCGTTCGCGGCCGCCGGTGCCCTGTCCCTCTTCCAAGCTCCCGCCGTCTCCGCCGCGCCCGACGCGCCGGTCGGCACCGGCTGGTACCAGATCAAGGTCAGGCACTCCGGCATGTGCCTGGACGTCGCCCACAAGAGCTTCGCGGCCGCCGCCCCCGTGGTGGTCGCCACCTGCGGGTCCGGCCACAACCAGCAGTGGCGTCTGCTGTCCCAGGGTGAGGACAAGTTCAAGATCAAGGCCCGCCACTCCGGCATGTGCCTGGACGTCGCCTGGGGGAGCACGGCCCATGCCGCGCGGGTGGTGCAGTCGCACTGCAACGGCGGGAGCAACCAGGTCTGGTGGTTCGTGCAGGCACCGGGGAGGGCCCCGCTGGTGAACAGCTCCATCGGAGTGGTGCCCCAGGTCGGGAACAGCGTGGGGATTGTCGCGGACCACAGCGGGGCGCTCCTCGACGTGGCCCACTTCAGCCGCGATCACGGTGCTCCGGTGGTGCAGGCCCATGCGTCCGGCAGCGGGCCGACCACCAATCAGCAGTGGCGTTTCGTGACGGCGTCGCCGTAGGAACGACGAAGGCCCCGTTCTTTCGAACGGGGCCTTCTTTTGTGGCTGGGGCCGGGGTCGAACCGGCGACCTATCGCTTTTCAGGCGATCGCTCGTACCAACTGAGCTACCCAGCCACAAGGCTGTTTCCAGCCTCAGCGATCCTGACGGGACTTGAACCCGCGACCTCCACCTTGACAGGGTGGCGAGCTAACCAACTGCTCCACAGGACCTTGCGATGTGCGAGCACTAGTCTCGCACACGTTCTTGCGTACCCCCAACGGGATTCGAACCCGTGCTACCGCCTTGAAAGGGCGGCGTCCTGGGCCACTAGACGATGAGGGCTAAGGGCCCACCTACTCGCTTCCCAGCGCGTCGGGGACGTGAGAAGCATATGGGATCTCAGCCGCTATCGCCAAAACGGTTCCCCCCGGGGGGAGAATGGGCGCGTGCTGGAGATGACGCGCGAGGAGTTCGAGGAGCTTGTCGCCGAGGCCCTGGACCGGATTCCGCCGGAGCTGACGCGGCTGATGGACAACGTGGCGGTGTTCGTGGAGGACGAACCGGCCGCCGACGACCCCGACCTGCTCGGGCTCTACGAGGGGACGCCACTGACCGAGCGCGGTGAGTGGTACGCCGGGGTGCTGCCCGACCGGATCACGATCTACCGGGGGCCGACGCTGCGGATGTGCGAGTCGCGCGAGGACGTGGTCGCGGAGACGGAGATCACCGTGGTGCACGAGATCGCCCACCACTTCGGCATCGACGACGAGCGGTTGCACGCGCTGGGCTACGGCTGAGCCGGGCGGCCGCCGAGGCCGCGTTCCGGGGGGCGGGGCGGCCGTGCGGTACGGGCCCCGGACGGGTCGAGCGGCCGCGCGGGGGCCGTGTCCCTTGTGGCGCCCGGGGAGTTGGGCAGTGCGACGCGTTCCGTTCCTGCCTGTTGTGTCCTGGAGGTGCCCCCGTGCGCCATTTGCCCACCCCGGTGAGATGGGCCGCCACCGCGCTGGCCGTCGCGGCCTGTGCCGGTCTGAGCGGCTGTATGAGTGTGAGCGACGACGGGGCGAAGCCGGCGCCCGGCGCGTCCGGCGGGAAGCGGGGCGTGGCGACCGGGTCCGGTGGCGGTGACGCCGGGGCACCGGGCGGCGACGGCGGTTCCTGGGGCGGCCGGCCGGACTCGGGCGGACCGGACGCGGCCGGCGCGGGTACGCAGTCCCCGGTGCCGAGCGGCTCGCCCTCGGGCGCCGTGAAACCGTCGGCGGGCGCCGTGGTGCCGGTGGAAGGTCCGGACGGCCGCGGGGGCCCGTCGAAGCCGCAGCCGACCGGCGGCGGCCACGACGGTCCGGGCGGCGGCACGGGCGGCGCCGCGGGGGGCAACGGGAACGGTGGGAACAGCGGCGGGAACAGCGGCGGGGGCGGCGACGGCGGGAACGGTGGCGGCGGCAGTGCCGGGGGGTCCGGCGGACCCGGCGGGGGCGGCGCCACGCCGACGCCCGAGCCGACCGAGCCCAGCCCCGAACCGACTCCGGAGCCGACCGAGCCGACCCCCGAGCCGACGCCGGAGCCCACCTCCGATCCCACCGATCCGCCGACCCCCGGGCCCGCGACCCAGATGGGTGGAGTGCGGGCCGCGGACGGGCCGGGAGCCCCGCAGGAGCCGACGGCATCTCCGCAGGTCGGACCGGTGTGACGCAGTCCGGTTTGCCATAGGTGGGGGAGGGTGCGTATGGTGGTAGATCGTTTGATCCCATTGCCCGGCGCCGACACAGAAGAGCGCCGTGTGGCGCGTACTCTCCCTAGCCGTGGCTGACCGCATTGAGGCGGTCGATTTGCGAATTCACGGAGTTGACGGGCGCGTGCCGAGACTCCGGAAGGTTTCGCATTTCGCATGTCCATTTTCAGTTCTGACCACGCCGTCATGCCCGAGAACGACGAGATCGTCGAGACCGTAGAGGTCACCGAGATCGTCTCCGCCGAGGCCGACGACATCGTCGACGCGGTCGACACCCTCGACTCGCTCGACATCGACGCGGACGACGCCGACGCCGAGCCGGCCGAGCCCACCATCACCTTCGGCGACCTCGGTCTGCCGGAGGGCGTCGTGCGCAAGCTCGCGCAGAACGGCGTCACCACCCCCTTCCCGATCCAGGCCGCGACCATCCCGGACGCCCTGGCCGGCAAGGACATCCTGGGCCGTGGCCGTACCGGCTCCGGCAAGACCCTCTCCTTCGGTCTGCCGCTGCTGGCCTCGCTGTCCGGCGGTCACACCGAGAAGAAGAAGCCGCGCGGCATCATCCTCACGCCGACCCGTGAGCTCGCGATGCAGGTCGCGGACGCCCTCCAGCCGTACGGCGACGTGCTCGGCCTCAAGATGAAGGTCGTCTGCGGCGGTACGTCCATGGGCAACCAGATCTACGCCCTGGAGCGCGGCGTCGACATCCTCGTCGCCACCCCGGGCCGCCTCCGCGACATCATCAACCGTGGCGCCTGCTCCCTGGAGCAGGTCACGATCGCGGTCCTCGACGAGGCCGACCAGATGGCCGACCTGGGCTTCCTGCCCGAGGTCACCGAGCTGCTCGACCAGATCCCCGGCGGCGGCCAGCGCATGCTCTTCTCCGCCACCATGGAGAACGAGATCGGCACCCTGGTCAAGCGCTACCTGACCGACCCCGTCACCCACGAGGTCGACAGCGCGCAGGGCAACGTCACCACCATGACCCACCACGTCCTCGTCGTGAAGCCGAAGGACAAGGCCCCGGTCACCGCCGCCATCGCCGCGCGCAAGGGCCGGACGATCATCTTCGTCCGTACCCAGCTGGGCGCCGACCGCATCGCCGAGCAGCTCCAGGACAGCGGCGTCAAGGCCGACGCCCTGCACGGCGGCATGACGCAGGGCGCCCGTACCCGCGTCCTCGAGGACTTCAAGAAGGGCTACGTCAACGCGCTCGTCGCGACCGACGTCGCCGCCCGAGGCATCCACGTCGACGGCATCGACCTGGTCCTCAACGTGGACCCGGCCGGCGACCACAAGGACTACCTGCACCGCTCGGGCCGTACCGCCCGTGCCGGCCGCTCCGGTGTCGTGGTCTCCCTGGCCCTGCCGCACCAGCGCCGCCAGATCTTCCGTCTGATGGAGGACGCGGGCGTCGACGCCTCGCGCCACATCGTCGGCGGCGCCGGCGCGTTCGACCCCGAGGTCGCCGAGATCACCGGCGCCCGTTCGCTGACCGAGGTCCAGGCCGACTCGGCGAACAACTCGGCCAAGCAGGCCGAGCGCGAGGTCGTCGACCTGACCAAGCAGCTGGAGCGCCTCCAGCGCCGCGCCGTCGAGCTCCGCGAGGAGGCCGACCGCCTGGTGGCCCGCGCCGCCCGTGAGCGTGGCGAGGACCCGGACGCGGCCGTGGCCGAGGTGACCGAGGCCGCCGAGGCCGAGGTCGCCGCCGCCGCCGTCGAGGCCGAGCGCGCCGCACGGGCCGAGGAGGCGCGCCGCGAGGAGCGCCCGGCCCGCGACGAGCGGGGCAACTACGAGCGCCGTGGCAGCTTCAACCGTGACGACCGTGGCGGCGACCGCGGTGGCTTCCGTGGCGGCGACCGCGGTGGCGACCGTGGCGGCTTCCGCCGCGACAACGAGCGTCCGTCCGGTGGCTTCCGTCGTGACGACCGTCCGTCGGGCGGCTTCAACCGTGACGACCGCGGTGGCCGTTCCTTCGAGCGTCGTGACAACGACCGTCCGTCCGGCGGTTTCCGTCGTGACGACCGTCCGTCCGGTGGCTTCAACCGTGACGACCGTGGTGGCGACCGTGGCGGCTTCCGCCGCGACGACCGTCCCACGGGCGGCTTCCGCCGCGACAACGAGCGTCCGTCCGGTGGCTTCCGTCGTGACGACCGTCCGTCGGGCGGCTTCAACCGTGACGACCGCGGTGGCCGTTCCTTCGAGCGCCGTGACAACGACCGTCCGGCCGGTGGCTTCAACCGTGACGACCGTGGCGGCCGTTCCTTCGAGCGCCGTGACAACGACCGTCCGACCGGCGGCCACCGCGGCAGCGACCGTCCGTTCAACCGTGACCGTCGTGACGACCGCCCCGCCGGCGGCTTCCGCTCGGGCGGCGACCGCCCGTTCGGCCGTCGTGACGACCACCGCGCCGGCGGCGACCACCGCGGCACCGGTTCGACCGGCGGCTCCTTCGGCCGCCGCGACGACAAGCCGCGCTGGAAGCGCAACGGCTGACCCACGGTGAACAGCTGAACGAACCTCAGGGCCCGCCCCGCACCTCGGTGCCGGAGCGGGCCCTGAGTCGTACCCGCGTACGACCCGATACGCTCGACCGGTCGACGTGGGTGAGCAGTGCCGGCCAGGGGGCCCGGCGGAGGTCTCTCCCCACATCCCGCACAGCAGGTCGCCCTGGGGAGGGACCCCTTTGTCTCGTTTCGCACGCGCGCGGCACCCCCGCGCGCGTATCGCCGTCCTCGCCACCGCGCTCGTGGCGACGGCGGCCGGCCTCTCGCCCGCCGTGGTCGCCCAGGCCTCGCCGGTCGTCGGCATCGACCAGCTGGACATCGCGCCGAACGCGCGGGCCGTGCCCCGGCAGCAGACCGTCACCGCCGTCGGCCCGACGGGCTACGCGCACGAGACGGAGGACCCCGACCGGTCGTACGGCGGGGAGCTGGAGTGGACGGACTTCACCGATCCCGCGAAGAGCGTGCGGCTGGGGTACGACAAGGGGTTCCTGCCCTTCGCCGAGTCCGGCACCGGCGGGCGCTACCTGTACGTCCAGCGCGGCATCGGCGTGCACGGCGTCCGTGACCTGGAGACCGGCACCGAGCGGACCTTCGACGTACCGGGCGACGTGAGCTACCGGGGCCTCGTCGGCGACACCCTGATCTTCCAGCGGTACGCCTCCGCCGAGGACACGAGCACGACCACCGGGTACCACCTGGTGCGCGCCGACGACCCGAACGGGACCCGCACGCCCGTCACCGGCTGGCCCGAGGGTACCGACCTGCATCTGGCGCGGCTCGCGGCCGGCGACGGCACCACGGCCGTCATCCGCTTCGGCCGGACCGGCGACGGGCAGACGGACGACTACTCCGACCTCGGCGTGATCGACCTGCGCAGCGGACGGATGACCGTGATCCCGGCCGCCACCCCGGCCGGCAGCGTCCTCGTCGCCCCGGTGGCGCTGAGCCCGGACCGGCTCGCCTGGGTGGACCGCGACCGCACGGTCCACGTGCGGGAGCGCATCGCCCTGACCGGCGCCGAGCGGACCCTCGTCCTCCCCGAGGGCGTGGACACCGCCCGTATCGCCCTCGTCGGCGACTGGGTCCTCGCCCTCGGGGAGGCCTCGGGCACCGGCGCCTCCCTGCGGCGGACGCTGGTCGCGCTGCACCCCGACCAGCCCGCGCGGACGCTCCTGACGGGCGCCGAGCCGGAGCTCACCCAGATCGCGGGCGGGGGCGCGGCCGTGGTGGGCGGCGGCTCCGCCACCGACTGGTCCCTCCTCAAGGCGGTCCCGGGCAAGGACGGCGCACCGGTCCTGGAGAAGCTCCGCCGGGTGGAGCCGCTGCCGGCCGAGGTGCGGTCGCTCGCCCTCGGCGCGGGCCGCCTCTCCACCCTGGAGTCGAACACGTCGAAGGGCAGCGGCTTCTACGGCCGCACGCTGCCGGTCGGGCCGGTGCACACCGGTGACCCGCAGCCGGTGTGGGCGGGCGCCGAGCCGAAGCGGCTGGAGAACAGCACGCCGCTGTTCGACAGCGGTGACGGCCGCACGGTCTATCTGGCCCGTGACGACTTCAAGCCGCTCGAAATCACCGCCCGTACCGCCACGGGTCAGCTCAGCCGGGTGTCCACCGGAGAGATGAACGGACGGATCACCGACGTCTTCGGCCGCCGCGCGCTCTTCCAGGGCGGCGGCAGGACGCTCGTCGTGGACCTCGACACGCAGAGCGTCGTCCGCACGCAGCCGTCCACGCCGGCCGCCCTCTGGGGCGCCGTCCTGTACACGGGGACGGGCACGGCGGGCGAGGTGGCGCGCACCGACCTGGCCACCGGCAAGGACCTCGGCAAGGTCACGACCGGGGTCGCGTGCGCTCCGACGGAGCTCCAGACCGCGGGGCGATGGCTGTACTGGGCGTGCGGCCCGGCCCTGCGGCGGGGTGTCGTCGACCTCAGGGCGGGGACCCGCCTCGGGCTGTCCCCGGCGGTCGCCGACACCGCCCTGCTGGGCGACGGTTACCTCGTCGAGCAGGACGCCGACTCGTACCTCCGGCTCACCGAGTTCGCCTCCGGCCGGGCCGTGGTGCGCCGGCTCGTCGACGCCACGGCCGTACGTGGCGCCCGCCGCGAGACCTGGACCGTCGACCGCTTCGGTGGCGCCGTCGCCTACAAGGACGCCGGGAACCGCGTCCATGTGGTCTGGCCCGAGGTGGCCACCTCCGACCTGACCGCGGCCTCGGTGACCGCGCCGGCGTCGATGCGGCTCCAGGACGGCTGGAAGGCCTCCTGGTCGCTCTCCAAGCCCGCGGCGATCTGGCAGCTGACGGTGCGCCACCGCTTCTCCGGCGACCCGGTCCGCAGCTTCGGCGCCGACGGGACCCGGGGACGCGTCGACGTCTCGTGGGACGGCAGGACGGCCGCGGGGAAGACCGTCCCGAACGGCACGTACACCTGGCACCTGCAGGCGAGCGCGGCGGACGGGATCGGCAGGGACCTCGCCCTGACCGGCACGGTCACGGTCACCGGCGGCAAGCCGGCCTGGCGCGACATGGCCGGGAACGACACGCAGGGCGACCTCCTGGCGATGGACACGGCGGGGCTGGTGTCCATGTACCGGGGTGACGGGTACGGCGGTCTGTCGGGGCGGTACGCGGGAACGGGCGCGAAGTTCGGGACCGCGTCCGTCCTGGTGCCGTACGGCGACGTGAACGGCGACGGCTGCGCGGACGTCCTGGCCCGGGTGGGCGACCAGCTGCGGGCGTACCGGCCGGGGTGCGGGACGGTGGTGTCGGCCTCGTCGCCGTACACCCTGATCAGCGCGGGCTGGGGCCAGTACGACGTCCTGACGTCCCCCGGCGACGCGAACGGCGACGGCTTCACCGACCTGATCGTGCGCCAGGCCTCGACCGGTGACATGTACTTCTTCGCCGGTACGGCCGACCACCGGCCGAAGCCCCGCGTCCGGATCGGCACCGACTGGAAGCTGTACAAGAAGGTCGTCGGCGCCGGCGACCTGAACGGTGACGGGCGCGGCGACCTGGTCGGCGTGGACGCGGCCGGTGTGATGTGGCGGTACTACGCCACGGCGACCGGCGGGCTGACCGCGCGGGCGAAGCTCGGCCCCGGCTGGGGCGTGTACTCGGCCGTGGTCGGCGTCGGCGACATCTCGGGCGACGGCCGCGCGGACCTGGTGGCGCGGGACACGTCGGGGAGGCTGTGGCAGCACAGCGGTGCCGGGGCGGGTCTGTACGGCCCGCGGGCCCTGATCGGCGCGGGCGGCTGGAACGGTTTCAAGGCCCTGTTCTGACCGTGGAGCCGGCCCTTCCCGACCCACCCGCCCCGCGGGGCGCACCCCGCACGGCTCACCGCCTCGCACCGCGGGCCACTCCTCGCACCGCACCGCGGGCCACGACGGCCCGCGGTGCGGCGCGCGGCCCGGCCCGTGTCGGATACCCGATCGGTTCGGCGGATCACTCGGGCTATGCTGCACGGGTGTGCTTGTCCACGGGCCGTTAGCTCAATTGGCAGAGCAGCGGACTTTTAATCCGTTGGTTGTGGGTTCGAGTCCCACACGGCCTACGTGTGGCGGGCGGAGGGAAACCCTCTGACCTGCTACGGAGCGCCCCGACCGGTTTCCTCCGGCCGGGGCGCTCCGTCGTTCCCGGCCGGGCGCGCCGGTGCCGCCCGAGCGGGCGGGACGTACCGTGACGTGACGTCAGGCCCTGGGGACGGGCGCCCTCTCCGGGGGAGGCGCCACGCGCGCGTGCCGACCCGGTCACGGGGTTCGACCGGCGTTTCGGGGGAAGATCTTTCTGCCGCGAAAGCCTCCGGCCCGGTCGCGACGTGCGGCACCGTGGGCGAGTCCGGACGTGGACGCGAGCGTGGAGGTGGGACGGTGACGGAGAACGGATCCCGTGATCCGATGGGGCAGGCCCGGCTGCTGGCCCGGTGGGCGCTGGCCGCGGCCGCCGCGACGGTCGTGCTGCTGCTGACCGGGCTCGGCGCAGGCGGGCTCCTGATCCTCTTCAGCGGGCTCGTCGGGATCGCCTGTTCGGCCGTGGGGATCTGGTGGTTCCTCGCCCACCGGGGGGCGGTGCGGTTCCTCGGCGCCCTGCTCGCCGTCGGCGCTCCCCTCGCGGTCCTCAGCCTGTACATCATCGGAGGCCTCTGGCTGACCGCCCTCCTGGCCCTCGGGCTGTGGGGCGTGGCCCTGCTCTGCGGGCGGGGCGCCCTGCGCCGGCTCCGGGACCTGCGCGAGGGCGGCCGGGGCGAGCGGACCGACCTGGCGCGGGGAGAGCGGCGGCCCAGGCCCCGGCGCCCCGTGCTGATCATGAACCCCCGGTCCGGGGGCGGGAAGGTCGCGCGGTTCGGCCTCGTGGAGCGCGCCGAGAAGCTGGGCGCCCGGGTCGTCCTCCTCGACGAGTCCGCCCAGACCGACGTCACCGCGCTCGCCCAGCAGGCCGTGGCCGACGGCGCCGACCTGCTCGGTGTGGCCGGCGGCGACGGTACGCAGGCGCTGGTCGCCGCCGTGGCCGCCGAGCACGACCTGCCGTTCCTCGTCATCTCCGCCGGCACCCGCAACCACTTCGCCCTCGACCTGGGCCTCGACCGCGCCGACCCGTCGACCTGCCTCGACGCCCTCGTCGACGGCGAGGAACTCCGGGTCGACCTCGGCTCCGTCTCCGGGCGCGCCTTCGTGAACACGGTCTCCTTCGGTGTGTACGCGGACGTCGTCCAGCACCCCGAGTACCGCGACGCGAAGGCGGGCACCGCGCTGGAACTCCTGCCCGATCTGCTCCAGGGCGGTGAGGGCGACCGCCTCGACGCCCTCGCCGACGACGTCCGGCTGCCCGCGCAGCAGGCGATCCTCGTCAGCAACAACCCGTACGCGGCGCCCGATCCGTTCGGGGCGGCCACGGCCAGAAGACCCCGGCTCGACGGAGGCCGGCTCGGGGTGATCGGGGTCCGCGTCGACGGGGCGGCCCAGGCCGCCGAACTGGCCGTACGAGGCACCCAGTCGACCGGCCTGAACGTCCTGACGGCCACCCGCGTCGAGGTGACGGGGAAGGCGGTCATCGGTGGGACTGGTGGGACTGGTGGTCCGGGTGGGCCTGGTGGGCCTGGTGGGGTTACCGGGACTGCTGGGGCTACCAGGGCCACAGGGGCTACCGGGCCCACCGGGGCTGCTGCCGGGCCCACCCGGCCCACCGGACCCACCGGACCCACTGGGGCTGCCGGGGCCGGCGAGTCTGGCGGGGCCGGTGAGGCCGCCCGTACCCCCAGCGCCGGTGAGTCCGCCCATACCCGCGGCGCCGGTGAGGCCGCCCGTACCCGCGGCGCCGGTGCGTCCGGCGAGGCCGGAGCGCCCGCCCCTGCACCCGGGTGTCCCGCACCCGGCAGCCTCGATCCCGGCTCCATCGCCGTCGCCGTGGACGGCGAGGCGCTGATCCTGCCCACCCCCGTCGTCTGTACCCTCCGACCCGGTGCCCTGCGGGTCCTCGTGCCCCGTGACCGGCCCGGAGCCAGCGACCCCGTGCCGCCCATGAACTGGCGGCGCGTCATCGAGATCGCCTTCCATCACCCTTCCCACCCCTACCCGAGGAGCGGCGCATGACCGGGACCACCACCGAGAGCCCTTTCCGGGCCGTACTCCGGGACATCCGCGCGATCGACGGCGCCGTGTACGCCGCCGTGGCCGCCACCCCCAGTCCCGCGCTCGACGCGGGGCTGCGCAGGCTCTCCCACACGGCCGACCATTCCAAGATCTCGTTCACCGTGGCGGCGGCGCTCGCCCTGGCCCCCGGTCGGCCGCGCCGGGCGGCCCTCGCCGGGGTCGGCGCCATCGCCGTGGCCTCGGCGGCGGCGAACCTGCTGGGCAAGCGCCTGGTCCGCCGGGAGCGGCCGGACCGGGAGGCGGCCCGGGTGGTGGCGGGCCGTCATGTGCCGATGCCCGACTCGGCCTCGTTCCCGTCCGGGCACACCGCGTCGGCGGTCGCCTTCGCCACCGCCGTCGGTGTGGTGCTGCCCCCGGCCGCGGTGCCCCTGCAGGTCCTGGCGATGGCCGTGGGCTACTCCCGGGTCCACACCGGCGTCCACTACCCGGGCGACGTCGCCGCCGGCGCCGTCCTCGGCATCGCGAGCGCCGCCGTCGCCCTGACGGCCGGAGCCTCCTGGTCGGCCGCCCGAGGGGCGACCGTCCGAGGGTCGATCGCCCGGGGCTAGGCCGATCACGGCGGTCCGGCCGCCCGGGGCGCCCGCGCGTCCGTGCCGGTCAGTACGTCGCCCGGGCCAGATCCTCCTCCGAGAGGTCGAGCGCGGCGAGGCGCTCCGGGTCCGCCAGGATGTGCAGCTCGACGATCCGGTCCCCGGCGATCGTGAACGCCATGAGCGCGCCGGGGCGTCCGTTCGCGACCGACAGGACCGCGGGCGCGCCGTTGACCAGGAGCGGCAGTGCGGCCGTACGGAACCTGGCGTACGTGAGGGCCTGGGAGACGACGGCCTCGGCGCCCCGGACGATCTTGGAGGCGGCCGCGAGGGCCTTGCCTCCGTCGGCGCGCAGCACCACGTCCGGGTCGAGGACGGCGAGCAGTCCCTCAAAGTCGCCGCCGTTCGCGGCGGCGAGGAAGGCGTCGGCGATCTCCCGCTGCCGCCGGGCGTCGGGCCCGGGGGCCGGGGAGGCGTCCTGCACCCGGCGCCGGGCGCGGCTGGCGAGCTGGCGGGTGGCGGCCGGGGTGCGGTCGACGATCCGGGCGATCTCGTCGAAGGGGACGGCGAACATGTCGTGCAGCACGAACGCGAGCCGTTCGGCCGGCGACAGGGTCTCCAGGACGACGAGGAGCGCGAGGCCGACGGATTCGGTGACCTCGGCCGTGTGCTCGGGGTCGGCGGTGTCGGGGAGGCGCACGATCGGGTCGGGGACGTAGTACTCCAGCGGGTCCTCGCGGCGCGAGCCGCGGGAGCGCAGCATGTCGAGGCAGACGCGGCCGACGACCGTGGTCAGCCAGCCGCTGAGGTTCTCCACCCCGCTGACGTCGCTGCGGTTCAGCTTGATCCAGGCTTCCTGGACGGCGTCCTCGGCCTCGCCGAGCGAGCCCAGCATCCGGTACGCCACCGCTCGCAGATGGCCCCGGTCGGCCTCGAAGCGCCGGGCCAGCAGTTCCTTGTCGTGGTCCACTCGTCGTTCTCCCCGTTCGCGTCCCGTCATGCCGTCATGACGGATGGAACCTCGCCTATGTGACACGGCTCGGCGGGTGGAGGGCGGGGCCGCGCGATCCCGACGCGTGAGATCCCCGCCCTGTCCTGGCGAACGCCCGGGATTCCCCGGTCGCCGCCCCCGACCACCGTGGATCCTCACTTCAGCGCGGTGATCTTCGTCCGTAGATTGATCACCATGACGACGACAACGACGCAGGTCAACCCCGTGCTCCGCACCCCGCCGGCCTCCCCGGCCGCCGCTGCCGCGTTCTTCTCCGCGAGCCTCGCCTTCCACGCCGACGTCTCCGATGTGGCGTCCGTGCTCGCCGCGTCCGCCGCCGACGGCACGGACCCCGGCTTCGTGGTGCTCGACTCGCGGTCGACCGCCTCCTGGGACCAGGGGCACGTCCCCGGCGCGATCCACCTGCCGACCGCGCTCATCCCCGAGCAGGCCGAGCAGCTGCTCGACCGGTCCGTGCCGGTCGTCACGTACTGCTGGGGTCCCGGTTGCAACGGCGCCACGCGGGCCGCGCTGGCCCTCGCCGAGCGGGGCTTCCAGGTGAAGGAGATGCTCGGTGGCTTCGAGTACTGGGTGCGGGAGGGCTTCGCGTACGAGACGTGGGAAGGGCCCGCGGAGAAGGCCGCGGACCCGCTGACCGCGCCGGTCGGCGCGGACGACTGCGGCTGCTGACCGGCTTCCGATCAGTTGCTGCCGTAAACCGATTTCGTGATCGCCCCGGTCATGGCGTACAGTCATGTTTACCGACGCGGGGTGGAGCAGCTCGGTAGCTCGCTGGGCTCATAACCCAGAGGTCGCAGGTTCAAATCCTGTCCCCGCTACTCAGTAGCAGCGAAGGCCCGGATCCGATCGGATCCGGGCCTTCGTCGTGTTCCCGCGAGGTTCCGTCCGTCGTGGCTTGACCTTGACGCGACGTCAAGATCTAGCGTTCTCGGCATGGAGTGGTCGATCCAAGAGATCGCCAAGAAGGCCGGCACCACCAGCCGCACCCTCCGGCACTACGGAGAGCGCGGACTGCTGGAGCCGAGCCGGATCGGCGCGAACGGTTACCGGTACTACGATCAGGCGGCGCTCGTGCGTCTGCAGCGGATCCTGCTGCTGCGCGAGCTGGGGCTCTCACTGCCCGCCATCGCCGAGGTCCTCGCGGGGCAGCGGGACACGTCCGCCGCCCTCCGCACCCATCTCGCCCTGCTCGAACAGGAGCGCGAGCGCATCGGACGCCAGATCGCGTCGGTGCGGACCACTCTCCACAAGACCGAGAACGGAGAAGAGCTCATGGCGGACGAAGTGTTCGACGGTTTCGACCACACGGTGTACGAGGAGGAGGTCACCGAGCGCTGGGGCCGTGACGCGTACGAGAAGGGGGACCGCTGGTGGCGGTCGCTCGACGACGCGCAGAAGAAGGCGTTCATGGACGAGCAGTCCGGCATCGCCCGGGACTTCGCGCGGGCGCGCAGGGACGGTCTGGCGGCCGGCAGCGACGAGGTGCAGGCGATCGCGCGGCGGCAGGTCGCCTGGCTGTCGCACACCACGGCACCGAGCAAGGAGTACGTGATCGGGCTCGGCCGGATGTACGTGGACGACCCCCGCTTCACGGCCAACTACGACAAGCACGGCGAGGGGACCGCGGTCCTCGTCCGGGACGCGATGGAGATCTACGCGGAGCGGAACCTCTGACGGGTCCGGTGCCCGGTGCCCCCGCCCGGTACGCCACTCGGCCCCGTGGAAGTCGCCGCCGGGCAGGGCGGCGGCCACCCTGGGAGGGCGCGGTACGGACCGCGGCCGGGTACGGACCGGGCAGGAGAGCACAGGTGGGGCACCCCCTAGGAGCGGGCGGCGGTGAGCGGCGGGGCGGCGAGAGCCGCCGCCCGTACGGGCGTGCCCGGCGGTTCATCCGCGCGCTGCCTCCGCTGATCATCGCCGGTGGGATCGTCTTCGACCTGCTGACACCGCCCGAGTACACCGCCGCGCCCCTCTTCTCCGCCGCCCCGCTGATCGCCGCGCCCTTCTTCTCCACCCTCACGACGCTCCTGACCGGCATCGCCGCCGTCCTCGCCTCCGTCGGGCTGCACCTCTACAACGGCACCGCCGACGAGATCCCGACCCTGACCGAGACCCTGACCGTCCTCACCGTCTCCGCGCTCGCCCTCCTCGTCAGCCGGGTCGTGCGCAGGAGCGGTGAGCGGCTCGCCTCGGCGCGGGTCATCGCGGAGACCGCGCAGAAGGCCGTGCTGCCGACGCCCGCCGAGCGGATCGGCGGGCTGCAGTGCGCGGCCCGTTACGAGGCGGCGCAGGCGGACGCGTTCATCGGGGGCGACCTGTTCGCCGTCCAGGACACCCCCTACGGGGTGCGGCTCGTGGTCGGGGACGTCCGGGGCAAGGGGATGGAGGCGGTCGAGGCCGTCGCCGTCGTCATCGGGGCCTTCCGCGAGGCGGCCGAGCAGGAGCGGAGCCTGGAGGGCGTGGCGCAGCGCCTCGAACGGGCGCTGACCCGTGAGGGCACCCGCCGGGACGGGCTCGACGCCGTCGAGGGGTTCACCACCGCCGTCCTGGCCGAGATCCCGCGCGGCGACGGGAACGGCACCTTCGACGGTTTCGTGCGGGTCGTCAACCGCGGGCACCCGTCGCCGCTGATCCTGTACGCCGACGGGCGTCTGGACACGCTGGAGCCGACCGAGCCGGCCCTGCCGCTCGGCATGGGCGATCTGGCGGCGTGGCCGGACCGGGCCGAGGGGCGGCCCTACCCGCCGGGCGCGACGCTGCTCTTCTACACCGACGGCCTCTCGGAGGCCCGGAACGCGGCGGGTGTCTTCTACGACCCGGGGGAGCGGCTCGCCGGGCGGATCTTCCCGGGGCCGGAGGAGCTGCTCGACGCGCTGGTGGACGACGTACGGCGGCACACGGGCGGCGGGACGACGGACGACATGGCGCTGCTGGCGCTGGCCCGTCCGGCGACGGGGCAGCCGGAGCGGCGCCGCACGATGCCGGTGGTGCCCCCGGGCGGGCCCGGTCACCGGCCGTAGTCGACAGGTGTCGCTGCGATAACAATTGACATAACGTCAGATCTTGTCGGCGCGGGCGGCCCCTGCTGAAGGGAGGTCAACTCGGACCAATCCCTCCCAATTCAGTGAATGATCAAGAGGAACGGCTTGGAATCGGGACCCCCTGTCTATTAACGTTCGATAACGCAGCGCGGTCGTCCCAGCCGCCGCAAGAGGCGGCACCGTGCGCACGCGCCGAATCCTGAAAAGGAACCGGGGAACCACCAATTGGGGTGAATCGGGCCCTTCGCACCTGTGCGACCGTGCTCGTAGGAGACCTTCCTGCTCCGAACCCGTCAGCTAACCCGGTAGGCGAGAAGGAAGGAAAGGAGCGCCCCTTCGTGGCGTCCAACACCCCCGCACCCGAGGCCCCCTTCGACGCCTTCGGTGGTGGTGCGGCTCCCGCGGCCCCGGGCACCGAGTGGAACCCCACCGAGGACACCCTCCGCGCCCAGAACCGCTCCGGCGGCCGGCACCGGGTCGTCAAGCAGCGTTCCAACTTCGCCCGCTCCTCCACCGTCCTCGGCGTCGGTGTCATCGCGGCCGTCGGCGCGGGCGGCCTCGCCACCGCGCAGGAGAAGCCTCCGGTAGCCATCTCCTTGCCGGATCTCCCCGATCTACACCTCCCGGACGCCCACGACCTTCCCGGAGTGGGCGACCTCCTGCCGGACGAGGCGAGCGCCGACACGGCCTCGGACGCGGACCTGGTGGCCGCCGAGGCCCGATCCAACCCGAACCCGCTCACCGCCGCCACGTACACCACCCCCGACGACGAGCAGGGCGGGACGGCCGAGCGGGCCACGCAGGCCGCGACCGGTACCGCCGACGCGGGCGAGGCCCTGCGCGCGCGCATCCTCCAGCAGGCCGAGCAGCAGCAGGCGTCCGCCGACGCCGCCGAGAAGGCCGCGGCGGAGAAGGCGGCCGCCGAGAAGGCGGCGGCGGAGGCCGCGGCCAAGGCCGAGGCGGCGGAGAAGGCGGCCGCGGAGGCGAAGGCGAAGGCCGAGGCGGAGGCCAAGGCCAAGGCGGAGGAGGAGGCCAGGGCGAAGGCCGAGGCCGAGCGCCTCGCGCAGCTCGCCGCGAGCTACTCGATGCCCCTCTCCTCGTACTCCCTCTCCGCCACCTACATGCAGTCCGGCTCGATGTGGTCCTCCGGCTACCACACGGGCCTCGACTTCGCGGCCCCCACCGGCACCCCGCTCAAGGCGGTCCACGGCGCCACCGTGAAGTCGGCGGGCTGGTCCGGCTCGTACGGCTACCGGATCGTCCTGGAACTGGAGGACGGCACCGAGGTCTGGTACTGCCACCTGTCGTCCATGACGGTCGGCGTCGGCCAGACCGTGGGCACCGGCGAGACGATCGGCCGCGTCGGCGCCACCGGCAACGTCACCGGCGCCCACCTCCACATGGAGGTGCACACGCCCGGCGGCAGTGGCATCGACCCGGCGGAGTGGCTCCGCAGCAAGGGCCTGTCGCTCTGAGGCCGATGACGGCCCGACGGTCCCGGGTCTGACGGTCCGTACGCCCACCGGGGTCGAAGGTCCTGAGGCCGGGACCTTCAACTCCGGTACGGGTTGTAGCCGTCGTAGTCCAGGTACTGCGGGGGCGCCCACACCCGGCCCGTCACCCTGGCCGCGTACGTGAGCGCCGGCGAGGCGATCTCACGGCGCTGCCACAGGTGGTGCAGCAGCTCCTGCTCCCGGGCCGGGAAGTCGGGCCCCGCGGTACCGCGCCGGGCCCGGTCCCGCAGGAACGCCAGGGTCGTCGCGAAGGACTCGTACTCGCCCACCGTCCGCGCGGCCGGCGCTCCGTACGTCCGGGCGGCGAACGCGCGGGCCAGCTGACGGGCCCGCATCGAGGAGAGCGCCAGCGGCTCGGCGGGGGAGAGCCAGCCGGCCGCCGCGTACGCCGGGAGCTCCCCGGATATCGTGCGCAGCTCCCGCTGCCGGCTCCACACCGCGAGCCAGGTCAGCAGGCCGAAGGCCGGGACCATGAGCGCCCCGTACACGGCGAAGAAGGCCCACGGGCCGCCGAAGGTGGCCGAGCCGTTCCAGGCGGCGTGCAGGCCCATGGCGAGCAGCAGCCCCGCGAGCGGCAGCAGCACCTTCCGGAGGCGCTTCCCGCGCGGGGCGAGCGCGGCGAAGCCGAAGCCGACGCCGGTGAGCACGGTGAACAGCGGATGCGCGAACGGCGACATGACGACCCGTACGAAGAAGGTCGCGGCGGTCACCGAGCCGAGGCCGGAGGTGCCGATCTCCTGGTCCTCGCCGAAGGCGTTGCCGAGGTAGAGGATGTTCTCGGTGAAGGCGAAGCCGGTCGCGGTGAAACCGGCGATGACGACCCCGTCGACGAGTCCGCCGAAGTTCCTTCTGCGGAAGAGGAACAGCAGCAGGATCGCGGCCGCCTTCGCGCTCTCCTCCACCACCGGCGCGACCACCGTCGCGCCGAGGGTGTCGGCCGAGTCCGGGTCCGCGGTGGCCGTGGCGATCCAGCGGACCGCGAAGGTGTTGGCCAGGATCGCGACGAGCGCCGCGGCGAAGGCGCCCCAGGCGAAGGCGAACAGCAGGTTCTTCCAGGGGCCCGGCTCGACCCGGTCGAGCCAGCGGAACGCGGCCATCAGCAGCGGTACGGGGAGCAGCGCGAGGCCGAGGCCGACGAGGAAGCCCTCGGTGCCGGTCTGCTCGCGGACCATCGCCAGGATGAACAGGGCGCAGATCGCGAGCACGGTGACGACGGCGACGGCCCGGACCAGTCGGCTGCGCCAGAAGTCCCGGCGTGGCCGGTACCGCCACTGGGACCGGTCGGCGGCGGCGGGGAAGGCCGGCTCCTCGGTGTCCCGGTGGGGGACGGGAGCGGTCTCCGGCTGGTCGGTGGGGGCGTGGTTCGACACGGGAGCGACCCTAACGACCCCCACCGACACCCGGCGACGGAGTTACCGGCTCCGGGTCACTTGCGGCGGAAGAGGAGGTCGTGGACGACGTGGCCCTTGTCCAGGCCCTGGCCCTCGAAGCGGGTGAGGGGCCGGAAGTCCGGGCGGGGCGCGTACCCGCCGTCGGCCAGGGTGTTCTCGAAGTCCGGGTGCGCGGAGAGCACCTCCAGCATCTGCTCGGCGTACTCCTCCCAGTCCGTCGCGCAGTGCAGGACGGCCCCGGGCTTCATCCGGGTCGCGAGGAGGCTGAGGAACTCGGGCTGGATGAGCCGCCGCTTGTGGTGGCGCGCCTTGGGCCACGGGTCCGGGAAGTAGACCCGGCAGCCGTCGAGGGCGTCCGTGGTGAGCATCTCGCGCAGCAGGATGATCGCGTCGCCGTTGGCGACCCGCACGTTCGTCAGACCGTTGCGGTCGGCGAGGCCCAGCAGATTGCCCTGGCCCGGGGTGTGCACGTCGACGGCGAGGATGCCGGTGCCGGGGTCGGCGGCGGCCATCTGCGCGGTCGCCTCGCCCATGCCGAAGCCGATCTCCAGGACGACCGGAAGCCCGCCGAACATCTCGCCGAGGTCGAGGACCCGCTTGCCGTCGATGTCGAGGCCCCAGTCGGGCCAGCGCTTCAGCATCGCCTCGGCCTGACTGGTGGTGACGCGGCTGCGGCGCGGCTGGAAGCTGCGGATCCGGCGCTCGTGATGGGAGCCGGCGGGGTCGGGCAGGGGGCCCTCACCGGGGGCGAACCTCTGGCTGCCGCGCCGGACGGGGGGCTGGGCGGGGTGCGGGGTCATCTCAGGCTGCTCAGACACAATGCCCACGATTCTACGGCGCCCGGCCTCCCACCGGGCCCGGCGCGAGGCCGGTCACAGCAGGGCCAGGGCCCGGCCCGCCACCTCCCGGCCGATCGGCAGGGACGCCGTCGCCGCGGGCGACGGCGCGTTCAGGACGTGGACCGTCCGGGCGGCCTCGCGGATCAGGAAGTCGTCGACGAGCGTCCCGTCCCGCAGCACCGCCTGCGCCCGCACGCCGGCCGCCGCCCGGCGCAGATCGGACTCCCGCACCACCGGAAGCAGCCGCCGCACCGCCTCGGTGAAGGCCCGCTTCGACAGCGACCGGTGCAGCTCTCCCGCCCCGTACCGCCAGTGCTCGCGGGCGATGGCCCACGAGCCTGGCCAGGCCAGGGTGGCGCCCAGTTCACGCGGCCGGACGACGGACCAGCCGTACCCCTCACGGGCGAGCGCCGGGACCGCGTTCGGCCCGATGTGGACGCCGCCGTCGATGCCGCGGGTCAGGTGCACCCCGAGGAAGGGGAACGCCGGGTCCGGCACCGGATAGACCAGCCCCCGCACCAGCGAGGGGTCCGCGAGCTCGTAGTACTCCCCCCGGAAGGGGACGATCCGCATGCCCGGGTCGTCGCCCGCGAGCCGCGCGATCCGGTCGCAGTGCAGCCCCGCGCAGTTCACCAGGACCCGCGCCCGCACGACCCGGCCGTCCGCCGTCCGCACGGCGACGCCCCACGGCCGCCGGTCGATCACGGTGACCTCCGCCCCGTACAGGATCCGGGCCCCGGAGGCCTCGGCGAGCCGCTCGGACACCGCCCCGTAGTCGCAGATGCCGGTCGTGCCGACGTGGATCGCGGCCAGGCCCCGCACCCGCGGCTCGTACTCGCTGATCTGCGCCGGGCCCAGCTCGCGGACCGGGATGCCGTTCTCCCTGCCGCGCTGCACGAGCGCGTGCAGCCGGGGCAGCTCCTCGCGCTCGGTGGCGACGACGAGCTTGCCCGTCACCTCGTACGGAACGTCCCACTCCGCGCAGAACTTGACCATCTCGGCCGCGCCCTCGACCGCGAAGCGGGCCTTGAGCGAGCCCGGCCGGTAGTAGATCCCGCTGTGGATCACCCCGCTGTTGCGTCCGGTCTGGTGGCGCGCGAGGGCGTGCTCCTTCTCCAGGACCGTGACGCGGGTGCCGGGAGCGGCGCGCGTCAGGGCGTACGCCGTCGACAGACCGACGATCCCGCCGCCGATCACCAGCACGTCACAGTCAAACACCAGCGCCACCTCCCACCCCCGATAGTGCACTGGCCCACTGACAATCCCGTGAAACCTCGCGCGGGGGCACGAGACGCAGCTCACGCCGAGCCGGCGGGCGGCATCCCGCCGGGCCGTGCGTCACGCCACCGGGCCGTGCGTCACGCCGGGGCGACGAGGAGCGGCCTGGCGCGTTCCCTCAGTTCCATGACCCGCGGCTCGTCCCCGTACGGTTCGAGCCGGTGCAGCAGGTCCCGTACGTACTCCGTCGTCCGTGCCGAGGAGATCCGGCCGGCCACCTCCACCGCGCGCGTACCCGCCGCGCAGGCCGCGTCCAGGTTCCCCGACTCCAGCTCCGCGACCGCGGAGACCACGAGCCGCAGCCCGTGCGAGCGGACGAACTCCTCCGTCGGCCGGGAGAGCGCCTGCTCGGTGAAGCGGCGCACCTCGCGGGGCGCCTTCAGGTCGCGGTAGCACTCCGCCGCGTCGGCGCAGAAGCGGTCGTACGAGTAGAAGCCCAGCCAGGTCGGGTCGGCGTCGCCCTCGCGGGAGCGCTCCAGCCAGCCCTCGGCCGACTTGAGCGCGGCCGCGGCGGCGACCCCGTCACCGGCCTTCGCGTGCGCGCGTGCCTCGACGAGCCGGAAGAAGGACATGGTGCGGGCGGTGGCCAGGCCCCGGTTCCGCTCGAGGGCGGCCTGGGCGAGGTCCACGCCCTCGTCGGCGAAGCCCCGGTAGGTGGCCTGGAGCGACATGGAGGCGAGGACGTAGCCGCCGAGGGGCACGTCGGCGGCGGCGCGGGCGAGCCGCAGGGCCTGGATGTAGTAGCGCTGGGCGGCCTCCTGCTGGCCGGTGTCGAAGGCCATCCAGCCGGCGAGCCGGGTGAGCTCGGCGGTCGCGCCGAACAGGGCCCGGCCTACCTCGTCCGAGTACGAGGCGAGGAGGAGCGGCGCCGCGTCCACGCGTAAGCACTCGGGGACCATGGACGACCGCCAGTCCCCGCCGCCGTACTTGGAGTCCCAGCGGCGCGCGTCCTCGGCGGCCTCGCGGAGTTTGGCGACGTCGCTGTGGCCCACGCGCGTGTGCTCCGTGACGGCGGCGGCCGTGATGCCGCCCGCCGGGTGCGGTGCCTCGCGCTCCACGGACGGGTCGGCGGGGGTTATCAGCCAGCGGGACGCGGGCGTCGCGTACGCGCTCACCGCGAAGGAACCGGCGAGCGACTGCCAGATCCCGCCCCCGGCCCGCCGCCCGGCGAGGTCGAGCCGGTACAGGTCGGTGGCCGAACGGACCGCCTCGCCCACGTCGCGCGGGAAGGCGAGCCCCACCTCGGGCGCCGGGTCGGCGTCGGCGAGTCCGATCTCGTGCAGCGGCACGGGCCGGCCGAGCTTCTGCCCGATCGCGGCGGCGATCAGATGCGGGGCCGCCCCCTGCGGCACCATGCCCTTGGCCACCCACCGGGCGACCGAGGTCTTGTCGTAGCGAAGCGTCAGCCCCCGCTGAGCGCCGAGGTCGTTGACGCGCCGGGCAAGCCCGGCGTTGCTGATTCCCGCGAGGGCGAGAACCGTGCCGAGCTTTTCGTTCGGCCCGCGTTGCTCCCTGGACATGACGCCACCCCTCGACCACCCAGACGGCCGCCACGACGCCGGGCATAGGCGTGCGGCATTCGTAAACACAGCGTAGTTCGCCGCATCCCTACCGTTAAGGGGCGGAGTTCCGTATGGCGAGATTGTTGTGTGAAAGGCCGATGGGTCTCACCGGTGGCCCGATCGTGCTCCCGCCGTGTGGCCGTGCGCCCCGCCGCGCGCTCTCTCCAGGCCGCCGGGGGAGCGCTTCCATGAGGAGCGCGTGGGTCGGCCCACTCGGCCGGGAAGGAGTCCCGGACCAGTGGGCTGGGGGATACCGCCGCCCCATTCCCCGCGGGCGGCGGCCGGCCCCGGGAGGCGTGAGCGCCTCCCGGGCTGCCGGTGACCGGTGGGAAGCGGTGTGCGCGGGCGGACGCCCGGATGCCTTCCACCCCCGCCGGGGAGGGTCGATATTTGGCCGAATGACGCCGGTGGTCAACTGGCCCATGCCAGGGGCGCATTCGGCTTTCGCGCGCGTGCACCCGGACACCGCCCCGTGCGCCGTTGTCGTGGCAGCATGTCTCCCACCGAAACGGACGTGGAGGCGCCGATGCGATGGCTGGTGGGCTGGAGCAGTGTCGCCGCGAGCTACGCAACGACGGCCGGGACGCGTGCGGGGTCGGTGAACGGCTCGTACGGCGGCGGATACGACGGCGGTCATGGCGCTCAGGGCTCGTCCGGCGGCGGGTACGGCAGCGGAAACGGCGGCGCGTACGGCTCCTCCTCCCGCTCCGCCGCCACCGAGGGGCGCACGGTGCAACCGGTGGGCGCACAACTCCTGTGGGGCGACCCCGATCCGCTGTGGGCGGTCGGCGACTGGCGTCCGGACGAGGTGCGGGTGGTGGCCGTCGACGACCACACCCGCCTCGCCGTGCTCGGCTGTTGCGCCGCGAGCGACGAGGAGCTGCGGCTCGGCCTGCTCACCGCGCGCGGAGGCGCGTTGCGGCACCTCACGGCCTGGCCCGGCAGCTACACGGCGGTCGTCAAGGCCGGTCGTCGCGTCACCGTCACGGGTGATCTCGCGGGCGCCCGGCCGGTGTTCCACACCCCGTGGGCCGGCGGCACCGCGTACGCCACCGCCGCCCTGCCGCTCGCCGACCTCGTCGAGGCCCAGCTCGACATCGGCCATCTGGCCGCGCTGCTCGCCTGCCCGGAGACCCCGGAGGCGCTGCGCGACTCCACCCCGTACGAGGGGGTCCGGCGGGTGCCGCCCGGCCACGCGCTGATCCTGAGGGAGGGCTCGCGCGAGATCACCGGGTACGAGCAGGTCGCCTCGCTCGCGGTCGCGGCGGCCGAAACCGACCCCCGGCAGGCCGTCGAGGGCGTACGGGACGCCCTGATCGAAGCCGTGCGCGCGAGGCTCACCGCCCCCCGGCACGCGCCGGAGACCGCGCTTCCCGACCCCGGCCCCGTCCCCGGCATGGGACCCGCCGACCGGCGGGCGGCCCGCGGCGGGGGCCCCGCGCCCGGCATCGGCGCCGATCTGTCCGGCGGCAGCGCCTCCGGCACGCTCGCGCTGCTCGCCGCGGGGCTCCCCGGGGTGCCCGGCACGATCATCGGGCACGGTACGGGCGCGGGGGAGCGGCTCCTCGCCGTCACCTTCAACGACCTGGTGACCCGCGCCGGTTCGGGCCGGGCGGACGAGCTGAAGCGGGCCGGGGAGATAGCGGCCGACCCGCGCCTGCACCACGTGGTCGTCGCCGGCGGCGAGGAGGCGCTCCCGTACGCCGCCCTGGACGGTCCGCTCACCGACGAGCCGGGACCCGCCCTCGTGACGGCCGAGCGGCACCGGAGACGGCTCGCGGGCGGCAGCGCCGACCACTTCACCGGCATGGGCGCCAAGCAGGTCCTCGACGCGCACCCGGCGCGCCTGGCCGACCTCCTGATGGACCGCAGGCGCCGTTCGCTGGTACGTCCCGTGACCGCGCTCGCCAGGGCCTCGGGGCCGTCGGCGGGGGCGCTCCTGGTGCCGCTGACCGTGTACCGGGCGGCGCGGAAGCTGGCGCGTACCCCGTACCGGACGGGTCTGGAGGCGGCCGCGCAGCGGGTCCTGGAGGCGAACCGCACGGCGCCGGACGGCTTCGGCCCGCTGGAGGCGTCCCTCTCCGCGCTGGCCTGGTCGCGGCCGGGACCGGCGGCCCGGTGGCTGACGGGGGAGGCGCTGGCTGAAGTATCGGTTCGCCTGCACCGGGCGGCGACCCTACCGACCTCCGTCCAGCGTCCGGGCGAGGCACGCGCGCGAGCGGCCCTCGCGCGTGCCGCGGCCGACCACCGGGTGCTCGAACAGGCCGCAGAGATCCGCGGCCAGCGCCTGCACGCCCCGTTCCTCGACAACCAGGTGGTGCGGGCCTGCCGCACCCTCCCGGAATCGCTGCGGGTCCAGCCGGACGCGCGCGCGAGCGTCCTGCGCACGGTCCTCTCCGGCGCCGGCGTCCACGACCTCCCGCCGGGCTGGGGCGCCCCCCACCCGGCGGTCCCGGCCGCCGCCACGCGCGCGGGCCTGCGCGCGGCGCTGCCCCAGCTCCTCGCCCTCTTCGAGGCCCCGCTCCTCGCGGACGCCGGCCTCATCGAGGCCCGTGTCGTCCGCAAGGCGCTCCACGCGGCGGCGGACGGCGATCCGGTCCCGCTGGACGGCCTGGCCGACCTGGTCTCCACCGAACTCTGGCTCCGCCGCCTCATGTCCCGCCGAGGCTCCTGCTGGACCAACACGACGGAACCCCGGGCCCACCGCGCGGTCCAGGGCCCGCTGATCCCGGCGTCGAGGTCCCTGCCGGCGTGACGCTCCTCTGTGCCGGAGATCGTGACCGAGGTGGTCGAGCAGGTCATCGCCCGGCGCGTCGACAGGACACTGCGCGACTTCACGGACATCGGCCTCAGCCTGGGGAAGCACCGACACGGTCAGCGTCATCCCCGACCTCGTCGTCGCCCCCAAGGGCAGCCTCGACGACCAGCAGGAGTGGCACGCCCCCGACCCCGTTCTCCTCGTCGCCGAGGTGACCCCCACCTCCACCGCGAGCCGTGACCGCGTCCAGAAGATCCGTGCCTACGCGCGCGCGGGCATCCCTCTCCACCTGCTCATCGACCGCGAGTCGGGCGAAGCCGTCGTGTGCTCCGGGCCGGCCGGAGACGACTACGGCCACAAGTCCATCCACAAGCTGGGGACAGCCGTCGCACTCCCTCACCCGCTCGGCTTCGAGCTGGACACCTCGGCCTTCTGACGGCGCCCGGCGCGCGTCCCGCCGGGTGACGCCCGGAGGCGTGCGCCCCCGGGTAAACCCTGAGGCGCCCGCCAGGGCCACCGGCCACAATGAGCCGGTGCGGTATCTCATCCTCGGCACCACCGAGGCCCTCGGCTCCGACGGCACCCCCCTCCCTCTCGGCGGCGCCCGGCTCCGCGCGCTCCTCGCCGCGCTCGCGCTGCGCGGCGGACGGTCGGCCTCCGCCGCCGAACTCGCCGACGACGTGTACGGGGACAACCCGCCGCAGGACGCACCCGCCGCCCTCCAGGCCCTGGTCGGCCGCCTCCGCCGGATCCTCGGCCGAGAGGCCGTCGTCTCCACCCCCGGCCCCGGCTACCGCCTCGCCGCCACCCCCGACGACATCGACCTGCACGTCTTCGAGCGCCGGGTCGGGGACGCGGGCACCCGCCTCGACGCCGGCGACCCCGACACCGCCGCCACCCTCCTCCGGGAGGCCCTCGCCCTCTTCCGCGGCCCCGCCCTCGCCGACCTCCCCGACCCGGCGGGCCTCCGGGCCGAGGCCCAGCGGCTCGCGGCCCTGCGACAGCGCGTCGAGGCCGATCTGCGCCGCGGCGCCACCGACGGACTCGTACCGGAGCTGACCGAGCTCACCACCACGTACCCGTACGACGAGGCCTTCCGCGCCCACCTCATCCGCGCCCTGCGTGCCGACGGCCGCCACGCCGACGCCCTCGCCGCGTACGAGTCGGCCCGCCGCACCCTCGCGGACGCCCTCGGCGCCGACCCGGGCCCCGAACTCACCGCCCTCCACCGCGAGCTCCTCACCGGCCCGCCGCCCCGCCCCGCGCGCGACAGCCGTACGGACCCGCCGCCGGGTTCCGCCCGAGACCCTCGCACGGACCCGTCGGCGCGATCCGCTCACGCCGGCGGTACGTCCCCGTCGCCAGGATCCGCCCGGGACGGCGGGACGGACACGCCGCCAGGACCCGCCCAGGACCGCCGTACGGATCCCCCGTCCCGATCCCCGCGGGACCCCCGCACAGACCCGTCACCAGGATCCGCCCCGGACGGGAGCACCGGCGCACACCGCGACCCCCCACACCAGAACCCCGCCCCCGGCAACATCCGCCCCCGGCTCACCTCCTTCGTCGGGCGGGAGCCCGAGCTCGACGCGGTCCGCGACGACCTGGCCCGCTCCCGGCTCGTCACGCTCACCGGCCCCGGCGGCTCCGGCAAGACGCGCCTCGCCGAGGAGGCCGCGCTGCGGGCGGAAGGGCCGACCGCCTGGATCGCCGAACTGGCCCCGCTCGACGACCCCGAGGCGCTCCCCGGCGCCGTCCTCTCCGCGCTCCGGCTCCGCGAGATCAACCTGATGACCCGCGACGGCGTGCCCCTCCAGGACGACCCCACCGCCCATCTCGTCGAGCACCTGGCCAGGCGCCCCCTCCTCCTCGTCCTCGACAACTGCGAGCACGTGATCGACGCGGCCGCGGCCCTCGCCGAGACCCTCCTCACGCACTGCCCGCAGCTCCGCGTCCTCGCCACCAGCCGTGAACCCCTCGGCGTCCCCGGCGAGTCGGTCCGCCCGGTCGAACCCCTCCCACCGGACCCGGCCCACCGCCTCTTCGTCGAGCGAGCCCGTGCCGTACGCCCCGCCCTCGACCTCGCCAGGGACGGCGACGAGGCCGTCGACGAGATCTGCCGCCGCCTCGACGGCCTGCCGCTCGCCATCGAACTGGCCGCCGCCCGGCTGCGCCTGCTCACCCCGCGCCAGATCGCCGACCGCCTCGACGACCGCTTCCGTCTCCTCACCTCCGGCTCCCGCACCGTGCTGCCCCGCCAGCAGACCCTCCGCGCGGTCGTCGACTGGTCCTGGGACCTGCTCGACCCCGACGAGCGCACCCTGCTCCGGCAGGTCTCCGTCTTCGCCGGCGGCTGGGACCTGGCCGCGGCGGAGGCCCTCTTCCCCCGCGCCGCCGACTCCCTCGGGGCCCTCGTCGACAAGTCCCTCGTCGTCGCCACCCCCACCGAGGGCGGCGAGATGCGCTACAGGCTCCTGGAGACCATCCACGAGTACGCGGCCGAGCGCGCCGCTGAGACCCCGGAGCTCCTCGCCGCCGCCGAAGCCGGCCACACCGCCCACTTCACGGCCCTCGCGGAGGCCGCGGAGCCCCGACTCCGCTCGGCCGAGCAGCTGCCGTGGATCGAGCGGATCGAACACGACCTCGACAACATCCGCGCCGCCCTCCACCGCACCTTCGTGACCAGCCCCGACGAGGCCGCCGCCCTCCGCCTCGTCTTCGCCATGGGCTGGTTCTGGTGGCTGCGCAACTACCGTCCCGAGGGACAGGCCTGGGTGGAGCGCGCGGTCGCGCTGGGCGAGGACCCGGCCGACCCGGCGGACCCCCGCTACTGGCCGCGCATGCACCTGCGGATGCTGCACTTCTTCCTCGCGGTCGAGAGCAGCACGATGGGGGACTTCCAGACACCGGAGACGATCGAGCTCGTCGGGCGGGTGCGCGCCGCGTTCGGCGACAGACCCGGCCCCGAGGCCGCCCGGTTCCCGGGCCTGCTGTGGCCGTTCTCCGCGTTCCTCACCGAGGAACCGCCGGTGGTGCGCCGCCTCCTCGACGTCGCCGTCGACAACTGCCGCCGTCACGGCGGCGACTGGGAGATCGGCGTCAGCCTCATGTTCCGTACGCACATGGTCGTCGACATGCCCGGCGGCAACGACGACATCGACGAGGACCTGGCCGAACTCCGGGAGCTGTCGCGCCGCGTGGGCGACCGCTGGATGGGCGCGCAGATCGAGAGCGCGGCGGGGGAGGCCCATATGATGCGCGGCCGCCACGAGGAGGCGGCCGAGGCGTACGAGGAGGCTCTCGCCCTGGCCCGTGAGGTCGGGGCGCAGGCCGAGAGCCCGTTCCTCCTCGCCCGCCTGGCCGAACTCGCCTACCGGGCGGGGGATATGGAGGCCGCCGAGCGGGGTCTCGACGAGGCCGCGCGGGAGGCCGAGCGCCATCACGTACGGGACACCCAGACGTTCGTCTGTTTCCTGCGCGCCTCGCTGGCCCTCTACCGCGGGGATGTGGCGGCGGCCCGCGTCCACGTGGAGGAGGCGGGCCGGACGGTCGCGCTCGGCACCCCGCCGCCGCACTTCACCGCGGTGGTGACCGGCCTCGCGGCCCGCGTCGAGGCGTACGAGGGTGAGGGCGCCGCCGCCGTCGCCACGGCCGCCTCGGCGTTGCGGGCCGCACGGGACGCGCAGTGCGCGGACTTCATCACCACGGGCCTGGCCGAGGGCCTCGCCTTCACCCTGTCCGAGGCGGGCGAACCGGCCCTCGCGGTGAGGGTCCTGGCGGCCGTCGACGGCTGGCGCGACGAGACGCCCCGCTCGGTGCCGGGGCGGCGGGAGGCGGAGGCCATGACGGCCCGTGCGCGCGCCGTACTCGGCCCGTCGGGCTTCGCCGCCGCCCGCGCGGCCGGCGCGGGCCTCGGCCTCGACGACATCCTGACCCTCGCGGCGACGGTCACCGAAGCCACGGGGGCGACCGCACCGGCCGCCGACCCGCCCGCATCGACCGGCGACAGGCCCGCACCGGCCGGCGACAGGCCCGCACCGGCCGCCGACCCGACTGTCGGGGGCGGCGCCGGCCGGGACCGGACCGTCAGGCGCAGCTGATCCGGGACTCGGCCCAGTCGGCGACAGCGGCGCGCCCGAACGGCGTGTGCTCCTCCACCGCGAGCCGGAGCGTGCCGCGGCCGGTGAGGTCGACGTGCACCGGGACCGGTGGGTCGCCCGGCCGGACCACGTCGGACCGCCAGAGCCGTTCCTCGTCCCCGTACACGGAGAAGCGGACGCCGCCGACGCCGAGCGGGACGCTCAGGTCGTCGACGCCGACGACCGCGTCGTAGCTCGCGCACTGCCGGTTGAGGGCGATGGACAGCGACGACGGCGCGTGGACGCTGACCCCGTGCGCGTACGGCGTGCCGCCGATCCGGAGGCCTTCGCGCGGCCACATCCAGCTGCTGTCGGAGAGGGCGACCTCGGGCTTGGTGCCGTCGCCGAAGATGCCGTACTCCAGCTCGTTGACCTGGTAGACCGTCGGCGGCGCGGGCGGCGGCGCCGGCTTCTGCGAGGGCTTATCGGGGCTCGGCGTCGGCGTGGGCGTCGGCGTGGGGGTGGGCGTCGGCTTCGGGCTCGGCTTCGGCGGCGCCGGCTCCGGGGACGGCTTCTCGGGCGTCGGGGTCGGCGAGGGCTTCGGAGGGCTCGGCGTGGGGGCAGGGGCCGGCGGCTCGGACGTCACGGGCGGGGCCGGCGGTAGGGGTGCGGGCGGAGGCGCCGACCGGGGCGGGGGCGCGGGCTCCGCCGGTACGACAGGGGTGACGACCGGCTGCGTCGGCTTGGGCGCGGCCACCGGCTGCGGGTCCCCCGCCATGGCCCAGACGAGCCCGGCGGCCGCGGCGACGGCCATGGCACCCGCGATGGCGGCCTTCGCGGGCACGCCGAGTCCTTCGGCGGCCGCCCCTCCGGATGCCGCGCCACCGGAGGATCCGGAGGCGGCGGCCGCGGCGCCCGCACCGGCCGCACCGACGGCGCCACCGGCGACGACTCCGGCCGCCTTGAGCGAGTACCCGGCGGCGAACCAGCCGATGACGGCGACCGGCAGCAACGCGGGGATCCCCGCGTTGACATGGGCCAGCTCACCGGCGGCGAGCCGGCACTTGGCGCACTCGTCGAGGTGCTTGCGCAGTCCGCGTTCGGCCCGCATCCGCAGGCCGCCGCGCGCGTAGGCGCCGAGCCGGTCGGCGTACCGGGCGCAGTCGCCGCCCGCCGTGAGGGACTGGCTGACGTGCGCCTGGAGGTACGCCTGCTTGAGTCCCTCGCGGGCGCGGCTGGCGAGCACGGCCGTGGCGTTGGCGGTGAGCCCGAAGAGCGGGGCGACCTCGCTGGGTGACTCCTCCTCGACGGTGGTGTGCCACAGGACGGCCTGCCAGCGCTCGGGCAGCGAGCGGAAGGCCTGCATGGCGAGCGACTGCTCGGCCTCGTGCATGGCCCGGACCTCCGCGCCGAGGTCCATGGTGTCCTGGTCGGACACCTCGGAGGAGCGGGCCGCGTCCGCCGCGAAGACGGCGAAGTCCTCGACGAGGTGCTCCCGCTTCTGGGTCCTGGCCCAGTGCGCCGCGACCCGCCGGACGGTGGTCATGAGGTAGGCGCGCACGGCCTGCTCGGGCCCGGCTCCGCCCCGGACCGCCTGGAGGGTCCGGGCGAAGACCTCGGCGGTGAGGTCGTCGGCGGTGTGCGCGTCCCGGCAGCAGGTCCTGGCGTACCGGCGTACGGCGTCGGAGTGGCGGCGGAACAGTTCCTCGTACGCGGAGTCGTCGCCGTCCCGCATGAGCTGCACGAGATCGGAGTCGGAGGGCGGCAGCTCGACGGGCGGCGGAAGAACGGAGTCGTACGCACCGGCCCGGGAGTCGTACACGCCGGCCCCGGAGTCGTGCTCGCCCGCCCCGGTCGCGGTGTCGTGATCGGCCCGCGCCTGGTGACCGGTCGTGGTCCCGGCGGACGCTCCCGGGCTCGTCCCCCACCCGGACGCCTTGCCCCCGCGCTGCGGCGGGACGCTCGCGTCGACCGGTTCGGCCGACGTGTCCGGCGCGGCGGAGAGGCCTTCGGGACCTCCTTGACTCGGTACCTGCCCGGGGGCGAGGCCCCCGGTCCCGGCGGCGCCGCCGCTGCTCAGCGGCTCGTCCCGACCGTCACCGCTCATCGCGGAAGCCCCCGTACGCATGCTCAGAACCGAACACCGGCCAAGCCTGCCACAGAGCGCGGGCGCGCCGAGGCGTCGCGTCCACTTACCACTCGTCCGGGGCGACTTCGTGTATCCGGGCGTAACCGCGCACACGTTCGTGTCATGCTCGTCGGTCAGCCCGGACCACGGAAACCCACCGCCGGGGACGAAGCCGCCGGGGACGAAGCCGCCAGGGACGCGCCGCCCCGGACGTAGCCGCCGGAGGCGTACGGAACCTCTGCCGTTCCCCGAAGACCTACCGGGAGCGCAGCCCCTCGAGAAGGATGTCGAGGAGCCGGGTCGAGGCCGCCGCCTGCTGCACCGCGTCCGGCAGGGCCGGGGCCGCGGTGGCGATGACGAGGAGGACGTCCGCCACGGTCACGTCGGCCCGCAGCTCACCCGCCTCCCGAGCCCGGTCGACGAGCCGCCCGACCACCTCGAGGAGCTCCGCCGCACCCGCGTCGTCCCGCTCCTCGGCCGGTACGGGCCGCGGCGCGACCACCCGCGCGTCGGCCACGTCGGCGACACCGCGCTGGTACGGCACCCGGGCCGCGTCGTCCGCGTCGTCGCCGAAGGACGGCACCGCGGCGTCGTCCACCCGCACCCGCAGCACCTGCGGCGGCAGGAGACGCCCCGCGCCCGAGGCCACCGAGGTCCGCAGGAACCGGGAGAGCGCCGACCACGGCTCCTCCTCCTGGCCCAGCGCCGCCCGCGCCTGTTCGGTCAGCCGGGAGGTCTCCTCCTCGGCTATGCGCCGCACCAGCACGTCCTTGCTCGGGAAGCGCCGGTAGACGGTGCCGACGCCGACGCGGGCGCGGCGAGCCACGTCCTCCATCGGAGCGCCGTAGCCCAGCTCACCGAACACCTCGCGCGCGGCCCGAAGGACATGCTCCAGATTGCGCTGGGCGTCCACCCGCAGCGGCGCGGACCTGCCTCCGACCGCCACGGCCGTGCCGTTGCGCTCGGAGCCGACGGCGCCCGCGTGGAGGCCGTCGTCCACGGTCGCCGTCGCGGCGCCCGTCTGCCATCGTGAATCCTGAATCTGCATAAGCGTTCCCCCGCTCATGATGTCTCCCCCCGGAGACTCCCCGCCCTGACACGGGGCTCCCGGCCGGTGAGCGCTTCGGTCACGCGCTCGCCTCCGACACCCCGATGAACTACGAACATAGTTGAGTCCGGGTCAATTCAGAAGGGGGAGTTCCGTACGGTGCGCCCCCCGATCGGAGCAAGGACCGGAACACTCCCGATTCCCACCCACCCCCGGAGCCGTCCCGTCCACCCTGACCTGCGCGGTTTCCCCCACACCCGGCGCACGCGCCACCCCACGCCTCCGTACCCCTCCGGTCACACAATCTGTCGAGGCTGTGGACAAACCACGGACGGGAGTGCGTCATGGGACAGTGACCGAACCTGCGCGCATTCTCGTCGTCGGCGGCGGCTACGTCGGCATGTACACCGCGCTGCGCCTCCAGCGGCAGCTCAGGGCCGAGCTGAGAGCCGGCGCCGTCGAGATCGTCGTGGTCACCCCCGAGCCGTACATGACGTACCAGCCGTTCCTGCCCGAGGCCGCGGCCGGCTCGATCTCCCCGCGCCATGTCGTGGTGCCGCTCCGCCGGGTCCTCCACGGCTGCCGGATCCTCATCGGCGAGGTCCGGTCCGTCGACCACGCCAAGCGCACCGCGACCCTCTCGACCCTCGCCACCGCCGAGGAGGGCACCGGCGCGGTCGATCTCCCCTACGACGAGCTGGTCATCGCCCCCGGCTCCGTCTCCCGCACCCTCCCGGTCCCCGGCCTCCCGGACCACGGCATCGGCTTCAAGACCGTCGAGGAGGCCATCGGGCTGCGCAACCACGTCATCGAGCAGATGGACATCGCCTCCTCGACCCGTGACCCGGCGCTCCGCGACGCGGCCCTCACCTTCGTGTTCGTCGGCGGGGGGTACGCGGGCGTGGAGGCGCTGGCCGAGCTGGAGGACATGGCCCGCTACACGGCGCGGTACTACCACAACCTCAAGCCCGAGGACCTGCGCTGGGTCCTCGTCGAGGCCTCCGACCGGATCCTCCCCGAGGTGGGCGCCGAGATGGGCCGATACGCGATCCGCGAGCTCCGCGGCCGCAACATCGACGTACGCCTGGAGACCCGCCTCGAATCCTGCGAGGACCGGATCGCCGTCCTCAGCGACGGCACCCGGCTGCCCACCCGTACCGTCGTCTGGACCGCCGGCGTCCGACCGGCCCCCGTCCTCGCCGCGACCGACCTGCCGCGCGACGAGCGCGGCCGGCTCCGCTGCACGGCACAGCTCGCCGTCGAGGGAGTCGCCCACGCCTGGGCCGCCGGCGACGCCGCCGCCGTCCCGGACGTCACCGCGGAGGAACCCGGCAGGGAGTGCGCGCCCAACGCGCAGCACGCCGTCCGCCAGGCCAAGGTCCTCGCCGAGAACATCGCGGCCTCCCTGCGCGGACAGCCGCTCAAGGAGTACGCGCACGCGTACGCCGGTTCCGTCGCCTCCCTGGGCCTCCACAAGGGAGTCGCCCACGTCTACGGACGGAAACTCAAGGGATATCCGGCCTGGTTCATGCACCGCGCCTACCACCTCAGCCGGGTGCCCACCTTCAACCGCAAGGCCCGGGTCCTCGCCGAATGGACCTTGTCCGGCCTGTTCAAACGGGAGATCGTCTCCCTGGGGTCACTGGAACACCCCCGCGCCGAATTCGAACTCGCCGCCGCACCCCCACCGGACCACGGCGACAAGCCGTCGTCCTGACATCACTGTCAGTGCACTCGTCCACACTGGACGTGTGACCATAGGTGGGCTCACACCTGCACAGCGTGACTCTGCACGGCACCGACACCACGAGGCATACAGATCCGTGAACTTCACCCGTTGGAGCGCCCGGCTCCCCGGCACACAGCGCCGCGCGGCGCGGGGGACCGAAGGCTCCGTGCCCGCCGCCCGCGGTGAGTACGCGCGCCGGCCGGGACGACTCGTCGACCAGGCGGCCGAGCAGACCGAGGCGGCCGCCGCCACCGACACGTCCGGGACCGCCGACGTCCCCGCCCTCGAGGACTTCTCCGTCCGGGAGCTCCTCGGCCGCCTCCCCGGCCTGGTCGCGCTCGTGTACGGCCCGGAGCACCGCATCGCGTACGTCAACGACGCCTACGCCGCCGCCTTCGGCCCCCGCCCCGCCGGCGCCACCGTCGCCGCCTCCTGCCCGGAGGCCGAGGACCTCGGGCTGCTGCCCCTCATCGACCAGGTGCTGCGCAGCGGCAAGCCGCGCACGGTCAAGTCCCGCCGCACCCAGGACGGCGGCTCGTACACGGTGACGTGCCTGCCCGTGGACAGCCCCCACCTCGACGGCGGCGGAGTCCTCGTCCACGCCGCGGACGTCACCGACCACGCCGAGGCCGCCGAGCGGCTGCGGGCCAGCGAGCGCCGCCACCGCGAGACCGCCGTCACCCTTCAGCGCTCCCTGCTCCCGCAGGACCTCGAACAGCCCGACGACCTGCGGATCGCCGCCACCTACCAGCCCGGCGGCACCGACGCGGCCGTCGGCGGCGACTGGTACGACGTGATCACCCTCGGCGCCGGCCGCACCGCCCTCGTCATCGGGGACGTGATGGGCCGGGGCGTGCGCGCCGCCGCCGTCATGGGCCAGCTCCGCACCGCCGTCCGGGCCTACGCGCGCCTGGACCTGCCCCCGCACGAGGTCCTCCAGCTCCTCGACGGCCTCGCCGCCGAGATCGACGCCAGCCAGATCGCCACCTGCGTGTACGCGATCCACGACCCCAACGAGGGCAAGCTGGTCTACGCCTCCGCCGGGCACCTCCCGATCCTCGTCCGGGACGAGGACGGCACCGTCCGGCGCGCCGAGGACCCGACCGGGCCGCCGCTCGGCACGGGCGGCTGGCTGCACACGTCCGGCTCCATCGCCCTGCCGCCCGGCTCGACCGCCGTCCTCTACACCGACGGCCTGGTCGAGCGCCGCCGCGAGGACATCGACGAGGGCGTCGCCGCACTGGCCCGCGCCCTGTCCGGCGCCAGCGGCACCCCGCAGGTGGTCTGCGACCGGCTGCTCCGCTCCCTGGGCGTCACCGCCGAGCACGACGACGACGTGGCCGTCCTCGTCGTCCAGCACCCCTCGCGCCAGGGGCCGGACGCGGAGCTCTTCCACAACGCCGCCCTGGAACTCCTCGGCGGGGTGGAGGCCGCTCCACGCGCGCGTGCCTTCGCCTCGGGAGTCCTGTCGTCCTGGCGCTTCCCGGTCGAGCTGAGGGACCTGGGCGTCCTCGCCACCAGCGAGCTCGTGGCGAACTCGCTCCAGCACGGCACCCCGCCCATGCGCCTGCGCCTGCGCCGCACGGACCGCCGTCTGATCATCGAGGTGACGGACGGGGACGACCATCTGCCGCGCCGCCGCAGGGCGGAGACGGAGGACGAGGCGGGCCGCGGTATCTCGATCATCGCGACGATCGCCTCGTCCTGGGGGAGCCGCCGCACACCGGGCGGCGGCAAGGCGGTCTGGTGTGAGTTCGCGCTGCCCGACTAGGCGGCGGCGGTCTCCTTCTCGGGCAGGTGCTGCGCCACGACCCGGGACGGCTTCACGGCGAGCGACGGCTGGTTCTGCTCCGGGGTGAGCTGCCGGCCGAGCCGCACGGCGAGGAAGGTGATGCCGAGCGAGAAGAGCACGAAGGTCACGATGTACGGACCGTGCAGCGCGGCCCCCATGGGCCCGCCCACGGCCGGCCCGACGGCCAGCGCCAGCTGCTTGACCAGCGCGAAGGCCGAGTTGTACTGCCCGACCATCGACTCCGGTGCGAGGTCCGCCACCAGGGGCGCCACGGTCGGCGACAGCATCGCCTCACCGAGCCCGAAGAGGGCGTACGTGGCGACGAAGGCCGCCGTCGCCATGGCCTGGCTGCCGTGGCCGAGGCCCGCGTACCCGGCGATGAGCCAGGCCACGGTCCAGATCAGACCGACGGCCGCGATCACCCGGGACCGCTTGCGCCGCTCGACGAACTTCAGCACCAGGAACTGGGCGGCGACGATCACCGCGGTGTTGGCGGCGAGCGCCATGCCGAGCGCCGACGGCTGGATGCCGGCGGCCTCGGTGCCGTACGCGGCGAGACCCGACTCGAACTGCCCGTAGCAGGCGAAGAAGAGGACGAACCCGAGGACGCACAGCTGCACCATCGCCTTGTGCCCGAGCAGCGCACGCAGACCGCCGCCCTTCGCTCCCCCGGCCGGACGGGCGTCCCGCAGCGCGGGCGAGCCCGGCATCCGCACGGTCCCCACGATCGCCGCGAGGACGAGGAACATCGCCGCCTCGATCGAGAACAGCAGGATGAAGCTGCCCGGACGGGTCGTGTCGACCAGCAGACCGCCGATCAGACCACCGACACCGAGACCGAGGTTCTGCAGGAAGAACTGCATGGCGAAGGCCCGCGTGCGACCGACGGGCGTCGAGCACCAGACGATCATCGTGGCGAGCGCCGGCTGGAGCACGGCCGTGCCGGCCCCGAGCAGCGTCGCCGCCGCCACGGCCGCCGGCACGCCGGCGGCGAAGCCCATGCCCACGGCGCCCACGGCCGCGACCACCGAGGCCACGAGCAGGACCGGCACGGGCCCGCGCCGGTCGATGGCCCGCCCGCTGAAGGGCAGCACCACCAGTGCGGCCATGGCGAAGACGGCCAGGACGATGCCCGCCGTGGCCGCGCCCAGATCCCGCACCTGTGCCACGTACACATAGAGGTACGGCACCGTGAAGCCGAGTCCGAACGCGCTCAGCGCGCTGCCTGCCTGGATACGGCGCATCGCTGCGCCCCTCGCCTTGGTCACACTCACCCACTTCGGTCACAGATTCAGAGGTGTATCCCTGAACCTTGAAGACTTCAACGCTAAAGTTAACGTCTGTACTGTACACACCGAAGGACTTCAACGCCAACGAGACGCATGGGATACTCGCCTGCATGTCCGACAACCCCGAGCGGTCCGGCCCGCAGGCTCCCCAGGAGCCGAGCCTCGACGAGCAGATCGCCGCCTATCAGCGCGAGTTCCGCGACCTCGACCCCCAGGTCGAGAAGGTCGTCTCCGCCCTCGGCCGGCTGAACCGCCGGATGAACGTGGCGTACGGGCGCCAGCTCGCCGACCTCGGCATCAGCAACGCCGAGTGGGAGGTCCTCAAGACGCTGGTCCTCTCCGGGGAGCCCTACCGGCTCGGCCCCGGCGAACTCGCCAAGCGCCTGGGCCTCACCCCGGCCGCGATGACCCACCGCATCGACCGCATGGCCGGCGAGGGCCTGGTCACCCGCGACCGGGACGAGAACAACCGGGTCCGGGTGATCGTCGAGCTCACCGACGAGGGCCGCTCGAAGTGGCTGGAGGCCATGCGCATGGCCACGGACTTCGAGGAGGACCTCCTCCAGGACCTCACGGCGGAGGAGAAGGGCGTCCTCGGCGAGGTCCTCATCCGTCTGCTGCGCCGCGTGGAGCTCACCCAGCCGGACGCCGGCGGTCGCCTGACGGACCTCGACTGAGGCCATCGCAGGGGGGTTGACACCCCCCTGCCGGATGCGTAGTGTTCTCCGAGTTGTCACAGAGCCGGAACGGTTCTTCGACAACCACTCCCGCCGCTGATAGCGGCACCTCTACTCAGCACGATCTCCCCACCGGGATGAATTTCGGCATGCCGAAATTCATTTCGAAAGTCTCGATTATGAGGCGCCGGGGAAATCCGCTAGAGTTCAGGACGTCGGAACGGCCCAACAGCCGGAAAGACAAACCCCGCTGACTGGGAATCAGACGCCGAAAGGATCTGATAGAGTCGGAACCGCCGGAAGGGCCCGGAGCGAAAGCGAACGGGACCGGAAAGCACCGAGGA
>NZ_LIVX01000004.1:0-61683 GCF_001905665.1 Streptomyces sp. CB02261
GTCGTGCTCCTCGGAAGGCCGATACAGGTCGAAGTCCTTGCCCATGATGTCGAGCTCCCCTAGACGCTTGTGGCACTGAGTACCCTCAGCAAAACACACTCAGTGCCATGACGCCAGAGCGCCCCGACGCTGGTACGCGTCGGGGCGCTCCGGAGACCGGTCGGTCGGTTTCTTCAGCTTCGGGAGTCCGCGAGGTTTGCTTCTTCTCTGCGGGCCAGGCGCTCGTCGTATTCGGCGGCCAGCTGCCGGGCGCGCTCCTCGGTGATCTCCAGATTGGTCAGGAGCGCGGGGGTGCATATGGTCGGCAGGACGTGCCGGAGCAGCACCACCACCCGATGCGTCAGGTCGTGGCGATCACACAGAATCTGGGACATCGTCTGGATCCCGGCGAAGGCACCCGAGAACAGCTCGGCCGTGTCCGTCACGTCCACATGGACGAGCAGCTCTCCGCGAGCCTTCGCGACCATCAGCACCTCCGAGACCTGATCGATCCAGGCCCGGAACGGAGCGGCCCGGTCCACCCCGGTGGCACCGCTGTCGAGCGCCAACGCGACACTGGCGCGCACCAGAGCGTCACGCTGCAGCCGGTGGGAGAGGAGAAAGCCCTGGTCCACCAGCTCCTGCAGCTTGATGGGCTGCGGTGTGAGGGGCTCGTCGAGCATCTGGGCGTCGAGCACGCCGAGGGCCACGTCTTCCTTGGAGGCGAAGTGGAAGTACAGCGCCCCCTTGGTCACCCCGGCGCGCACCAGGATCTCCCCGATGGTCGTCCGTTCATAGCCGCGTTCCGCGAAGACGGCCGCCGCCGACTCCAGGATCGCCCGCCGGGTTCGGATTGCACGCGCTTGCTGTGCCAAAGCGCCTCCTGCTGCATCGCTGACTGTGCTCGACGTGTGACGTGAAGCATTGAAAAGAAAACCGGGCTGTACGTATTCTAATTCGGGCGGGTTCACCGCCCGGGGGAGTGTGGGGTGGGGGAGAACCGTGGATCAGAACCGCCGAGAAGCGACGACGCACGTCCCTGGGGAGTTTGTGCATCGGGCGAATCCCGCCGACATCCTTCCCACGAACTGGACGCGACTGCGAGCGAATCGGTTCTCCGTCTCTGCCCATTGGCCCGCCTCACATCCCTTCTTCTCTCCCGTGGCGGATGACCGGCACGACCCCTTTCTGGTGGCCGAGACGATACGCCAGGCGACCATGCTCGTCGCTCATGCCGAGCTAGGGGTACCCGTCGACGATCAGTTCGTCATGTGGGACCTCCACTTCGACGCCGACCCTGAGGCGCTCACGGTCAACGGCCTCTCCTCGGACGTGACGGCCGACGTCCTCTTCCCCGAGCTCGGCAGCCACCGGGGCAGACCGCGAAACCTCTCCTCCGTCGTGCGGCTCTCCCGGGGTGGACGGCCGCTTGCCACCGGCGGCGGTCTGGCCGATTGCACCTCGGCACCCGCTTACCGCCGCCTGCGGGGCGAGCGGCTCGCGGCGCTCGGGAAGCCGGTGCCGCTGATCCGAGGTGTGGTCCCGCACATGGTCGGCCGCAGCCGGCCGCAGGATGTCGTCCTGGGGCCGGGCCCGCGGGCGGGCACGTGGCAGCTGCGGATCGACACCGGCCACCCCACCCTCTTCCGGCGCCCGAACGACCATGTGCCCGGGATGCTGCTCCTCGAAGCCGCCCGGCAGGCCGCGACGCTGACGGTCGGCGGCGGAACGTTCCTGCCCACCGTCGTGGACATCTCCTTCCAGCGTTACGCCGAACTCGACAGTCCCTGCTGGATCGAGGCGGAGGCCGTGGCCGCCCCCGACCGGGCGACGACCGTCGTGCGGGTGACGGGTCGGCAGGACGGCTCGTCGGTCTTCGTGTGCACGCTCACCTCTCCGTCCCCGGAACTGGCCGTGGCCGGAGCAGGCCTCGACAGACGGCTGGCGAGCTGAACCGGACCGGAACGATGGGACTTCGCATACTGATCACCGGCGCGACCGGATTCATCGGTGGCCGGGTGGTGGAGGCGACGACGGCGTTGCCCGAATCCGCGGAGGTGCGGCTGCTCGTCCGCCGACCGGCGGACACGGGGGTACGGGGGGCGGCGGAGGCCGTCCGGGGTGACCTCCGCGACCCCGCTTCCTTGCGTCGCGCCTGCGAGGGCGTGGACGTGCTGATCCACTGCGCCTCGGCGATCGGCGGGGACGCGGAGCTGGCCCGCGCGGTCAACGACGAGGGCACCCGGGCCCTGGTCGACGCGGCCGTACGCGCCGGGGTCACCCGGATCGTCGCCCTCAGCACCGCATCCGTCCACGGCCGTGGCCCCTTCCGGGCCGCCGCCCCCGGCACCCTGCCGCTCGCCCCGGTCTCCGCGACCAGCCGCACCCGCGCGGCGGGCGAACGGCACGTCATGGACGCCGGCGGCACCGTCCTGCGACCGCACCTCGTGTACGGCACCGGTGACCGGCAGGTGATCCCCGGCCTGGTCCAGCTGCTCGCGGCGTTGCCCGGCCAGCTCATAGGGGGTGACTCACTGCACTCCCTCGTCGACGCGGACAGCCTGGCACGCGCCCTGCTGGGCGCGGCGCTCTCGGTGCGGGCCCAGGCCGGTCCGTACTACGTCCACCATCCGGACCCGGTGCCCGTCACCGAGGTGCTGGCAGCGGCCGAGAAACTGCTCGTCCACCGGACGGGGCCGCGCCTGGGGGCGCCTGTGGACATCACCGAGGCCCGCGCGCTGCTCTCGGGCCACGCCGTCGCGCAGCACCACCTCGACATGCTCGCCACCGACCACTGGTTCTCCGACGACCGCCCCTGGCGGGAGCTGGGTTGCGAACCGGGGCCTGGATTCACCGAGGGATTCGCGGACCACGAAGCGTGGTACCAAGGTCTCCTCGACCACTCCTGAACCGAAAGAAGGCAAGGCCCACATGTCCGTGCTGGCCGGTAGGACCGCGATCGTCACCGGAGCGAGCCGTGGCATCGGAAGGGGCATTGCCCAGCGGCTTGCCAGGGACGGAGCCCTGGTGGCCGTGCACTACGGCCGCGACGAGGCGGCCGCCCGGGAGACCGTGAAGAGCATCGAGGAGGAGGGCGGCCGGGCCTTCCCGTTCCGCGCGAAGTTCGAGGCGCCTGGCGCGGTCGACACCTTCTACGCGGCTCTGGAGGGCGGTCTCGCAGAACAGGGCGCGAGGCCCGAGTTCGACATACTCGTCAACAACGCGGGCGCGAGCGGCTCGGGCCGCATTCATGACCTGACCCCCGAGGTCTTCGACCGGCTGTTCGCGATCAACGTGAAGGCCCCGCTCTTCCTCATCCAGCGTGGTCTCGACCGACTGCGTGACGGCGGCCGGATCGTCAACGTCTCCTCGGCGGCGACGAAGCACGCCTTCCCCGACTCCGTCACGTACGCGATGACCAAGGGGGCCGTCGACACGATGACCCTCGCCCTCGCCAAGGAGCTGGGGCCACGGGGAATCACGGTCAACGCGGTGGCTCCCGGCTACATCGCGACCGACATGAACGCCCGGCGCAGGGCGACTCCCGAGGCGAGCGCCGCCCTCGCGGCTCTCTCGGTCTTCGGCCGGATCGGGACGCCGGCCGACGTCGCGGACGTGGTCGGTTTCCTCGTCTCGGACGACGCGCGCTGGATCACCGGCCAATACGTCGACGTGACGGGCGGGAGCGCCCTCTGAGTACGACAGCCGTTCGCCGTTGTCGCGCAGGGGGCCTCCAGGCCGATGGTGGCGGCGACGATCGTGCTCGCCGATTCCTGCCGGCGGGCCGGTGCCGGCGGCGAGCATGCCCGCGTCGGCCGCCTCCGCAAGCCGCTGCTGGACGCAGCTCTGCCATTTCTGGCGCAGATTCAGGACCCGTACGGCGAACCGTACGGGTCGAATTCCCTGGCTGCCGATCTGATCAGCGCGTCCCGCGTCCGTGGGGCCCGTTCTGATCAGGTCACCAGGGCTCCCGTACTTCTAAAACCGACTGCTTGGTATTCTACGGAGTTTTCGTGCGGCCTCGGGGATATGTCGCGGGGTGGAGTGGTACGGGGCGCGATCAGGCGGGCCGTTTCGGTGAAGGGGGTCCCTCGTAACAAACCGGGGCGGCGGTTTCCGGGGAGGCTGCGCAGCCCCCGTACGGTCAGTACGTCATGAAGACGGCGCGCGCCGGCCGACCGCCCCGCCCCCGTCCAGCACCCCGCGCTCCTCGGAGGAACGCCATGAGGATCCTCGTCACCGGCGGCGCCGGATTCATCGGCTCCCACTACGTCCGCTCCCTGCTCGCGGGGAAGTACGGCGGTGACGCCACGGACACCGTCACCGTCCTCGACAAGCTGACCTACGCCGGGAACCGGGCCAACCTGCCCGCCTCGCACGAGCGGCTCGCCTTCGTCCACGGCGACGTGTGCGACCTGCCGCTGCTGCTCGACCTGCTCCCGGGGCACGACGCGGTCGTCCACCTCGCCGCCGAGTCCCACGTCGACCGCTCCATCGACTCGGCCGACGCGTTCGTCCGTACCAACGTCCTGGGCACCCAGACCGTCCTGGAGGCGGCGCTGCGGACCGGCACCGAGCGGTTCGTGCACGTCTCCACCGACGAGGTGTACGGCACGGTCGACGAGGGCTCCTGGACCGAGGACTCCCCGCTGCTCCCGAACTCGCCGTACGCCGCCTCCAAGGCGAGCTCCGACCTGATGGCCCGCTCCTACTGGCGCACCCACGGGCTCGACCTGTCGATCACCCGCTGCTCCAACAACTACGGGCCGTACCAGCACGCCGAGAAGCTCATCCCCCGGTTCGTGACGAACCTCCTGGAGGGCCTTCCGGTGCCGTTGTACGGCGACGGGCGCAACGTCCGCGAGTGGCTGCACGTCGACGACCACTGCCGGGCCCTCCACCTCGTCCTCACCCGGGGCCGGGCGGGCGAGACGTACAACATCGGCAGCGGGGACGAACTCACCAACCTCGCCCTGACCGAGCGCCTGCTCGACCTCTGCGGCGCGGACCGCTCGATGATCCGTCACGTCGAGGACCGCAAGGGCCACGACCTGCGGTACTCGCTCTCCGACGCCAAGATCCGCGAGGAGCTCGGCTACACGCCCCTGACGTCCTTCGACGACGGCCTGCGCAGGACCGTCGACTGGTACCGCGACCACCCCGACCGGTGGAAACCCGGCAAGGAGGGGTGACGCGAGCCCGGCCGACCGGCGCAGACGCGGGCGGGCGCGCGGAGGCGGCCGGCGGGCCGGGTGTCATCCCGGCCCGCCGGCCGCCTCCATGCAGTCACCGACGCGTCCCGGTGCGGGGACGCGGCCCCCGACCTAGTGCTTGAGCGTGTCCTTGGCCTTCTCCGCCGTCTGCTTCGCGTCGCCCTTCATCTGCTCGCGACGGCCCTTCATCTCCATGCTTTCGTTGCCCACGGCCCTGCCCGTGGCCTCCTTGGCCTTGCCCTTGGCGGTCTCTGCGGCGTGCTTGGCCTTCTTACCGGCGGACATCCGACACCTCCTGGTATGTCACTCTTCCGTGCGACTGCCCTGGATCGCGGGGGTTACTCACGGATGCGGCTTCCGCTGCTCCTCGCGGCCGATGCCGGGTCCCTGCCGTTTGGCGTCGCTGCCGTGCGCGTCCTCCGACGGCTCCCCCTCGCGCACCGTCGCCTCCTCCGCCTGGCGTCGTGCCTCCGCGTCGCCGCTCTCACCCTCGGCCCCGGACGGTGTGGTCCGCGGGGTCTCGTGCCGACGGTCCTGCTCGCTGCCGTGCTTGTGGTGGTGGCTCATGGTCCTCTCCCTGACGCCGCTCGTACGCGCCCCGGTCGCCGCCGGTGGCACGAGGTGCTGCTGCCCGGCGACGTCCAGCCGAAACGCCGTGTCTCAGGACCTTTCGGGCAGACCCTGGGGTGCGTCCTCGCGGGTCGGGCGGGCCGGGACGGTCGTCACCACCACCACGCCCGCGAGCAGCACCACGTTCTTCACGACGAACTCGCCCACCAGCGTGAGCAGCAGCGGGTTGGCGTGGGCGAACGCCACCGACGGCGTGAGGACGAGCACCGCGAAGGTGCCGCAGAGGTGGGCGGCGGGCGTTGCCGGACGCGATCAAATCTCGCCAGCCTGAGCACTGTTCGAGTTTGTGTTTGATCCACGGACCCGGACCGCGTCCATCCGCTCCCGGCACCCTGCGAAGGAATCAACGGATGTCCCACCGACCCGCCGCCCCCGCCTCCACCACGACCCCCGCGGCACGCACCGCTCTCACCCGGCGCCGGGTGCTCACCGCGTCCGTCGCCGCGGCCGGAGCGCTGGCGCTGCCCGGCACCGCCGCGTGGGCCGTCCCCACCAGCTTCGAGGCGGAGACCCGGACCGGCCGCCGGGCCCCCGGTGCCGTCACCGACCCCAGTGTCGTGATCCGCTGGAACCAGGCCGCGATGGACGCGATCCTCGGCCGCTACCAGGCCGCGGGCAACCGCTTCGGCCCCGCCACCGTGAACGCCCGCGCCCTCGCGATCATCCACAACGCGATCTACGACGCCTGGGCGTGTTACGACCGCTGTGCCGTCGGCACCCGCTTCGGCGGCGCGCTCCGCCGGCCGCGCTCCGAGCGCACGCTCGACAACAAGAACGAGGCCATCAGCTACGCGGCCCACCTCGCCCTGCTCGACCTGTACCCCGAGTACAAGGTCGCCATCGATAACATGCTGCGCAGCCTCGGCCACGACCCCGAGCTGGTGAACCCGCGCCGCGACAGCCCCGCCTGGATCGGCCGCCGTACCGCGCAGGCCGTCCTCGATTACCGGCACGGCGACGGCGCCAACCAGCTCGGCGCCCCCGCGTACTCCGACACCACCGGCTACCAGCCGCGCAACGCGCCCCAGGTCGCCGGGGCCTTCGACCCGTCCACGGTCACGGACCCGGCCCACTGGACCCCGCTGATCGTCGGCGGCAGGACGCAGCGCTACCTCACCCCGCAGTTCGCGGTGATGAAGCCCTTCGCCCTGAGCCGCCCCGACCAGTTCACGGTCCCCGCCCCGCCCGCGTACCCCTCCGTCCGGATGGCGAGCGCGGTCGACGTCCTCGGTGGCGATGCCGCCGCACTCGACCCGGACCCGAGCGTCGCGTCCTGATCCGTCGAGGCTCCCCGTGACCGGTGTCACGGCGCTCCGCCGTCTCCCCCCGGCCCCACCCCCGACCGGGTCCTCACGGGAACGGCGGCGCGCCGTGGCACCTTCTCGTTCCCGGCGCCTACGCGCGCGAGGGCAGGACGAGGCCCGGTGTCGGACACGGGGGATCTCCGGCACCGGGCCTCTGTTGAATATTGTACGAGACCCAGGGGGGTGGCGCGTACACCGGCCGGCCCGCCCGTCGTCCCACCCGGTCCCGCGCCGACGACGGGCGAACCCCGGGCGTCCGGGGTAGAAGTCCCTAGAGACGCGGATGCGGTCGAAGCGGGGCCCGCCCCCCTCGGCCGCGCCGCCCGTGACGACGAGGAGGCCCGCCATGGACGGCAGAAGCACGGGGTTCGTGCACTCCTTCAACCGCGCCGGCGGATACGGATTCGTCGTTCCCGTCGGCTCGGAGGAACAGGTCTACTTCAGTGCGGCGGACATCGAGGGGGAGGAGCGCTCCCTCTCGGAGGGCCAGCAGGTCTCCTTCGTCCTCGTCCTCGGCGAGGGCCGCTTCGAGGCGCGGGAACTGCGCGTCTGACGCAGTCCCCCGCCGGCCCCGGTCACTCGCCCGGAGCAGGAGGCAGCGCGTCCATGAACGAGCTGACCGAGAACACCGCGCGCCCCGGTCCCGCCGGCCCGTACCCGGGCGGCGCGGTCAGCCCGTACTCCTCCAGCGTCGCCGTGTACGCCTCGAGCAGGCGCAGGTGGTACTCCAGCGGCGCCCCGTCCGGGTTCTCGCGGCCCAGCGGGGTCGTCGGCTCCGGGCACCAGGTGGTGAAGCGCGGGGTGATCCCGCGCGACATGAAGAACCGCAGGCCCTCCCGGGTGGAGGCGATCGCCTCGTCCACCGTCAGGAACCCGGAGGGGCGGGCCATCTCGACACCGGCGACGAAGTTCGGGATGACGTTGCGCGGCCCGAAGACCTCGGCGGAGTCCAGGATCCGGCGGTGCCACTCGTCCCGGCCGATGTACCGCTCCTTGCCGGGGCAGTACAGCTCGAAGAGGCGGCGGTCCCACACCTCGTAGTTCGGGTGGTAGATCCGGATGCCGTAGTCGTGGAACCGCTGGACGTCCTCCTTCGGCAGGGCCTGGGCGACGACCTTGCCGATCCAGCGGCCCGGGAAGCGCTCCTCGATCGCGCGCGCGTACTGCCCGTAGAAGTCCGCCTCGTCCTTCCCGCCGACCTGGGAGGTGACCGCCCCGCCGGTGAGGGTGTACGCCGTCGACGTACGGGCCGTGTCGTGGCGGTCGATGATCTCCAGGGCCTCCAGGACCTCGTCGACCGGCTTCACGCCCGTGTACGGGCGTCCCGCCGCCTTGTGCTGGCGCCAGTTGTGGTTGATGTCGCAGTACTGGCACTCCTCCTTGGCGCCGAAGTACTGGCAGACCCGGAAGACCGTCAGATAGATCAGGTAGCCCCACTGGATGGTCGGCGCCACCTCCATCACGGACTTGCCGTTCGACAGCGGGTGCCGGTAGTACTCCGGCATCGGCGGCAGGCCCACGTCGGCGATCCGGACCCCGTCGAGGAACAGCGCGAGCGCCCCGTCGGCGTCCGGCGCCACCCGGTACGGGGACGAGGGGTTGACCCGCACCGACACCACCGTGCGGCGCAGACCGTACGGCCCGCCGGTGAGGACGATCTCCTCCGGCGGGCGGTTCAGCGCCGCCTCCCCGAGCTCCGGCAGCGTGCGGTGGTCGAAGGAGAAGATGAAGTACGACTTCGGCTTCACCTCACCGCCCTCGTTGGCGGACAGCGCGGACGGGTCGAAGGCGAGCCCGCCGCGCAGCAGGTCCTCCTTGAACACGGCCTCCGGAGGAACTCCCGGGAAGCGGTCCATGAGGGACTCCACGACAGCGGTACGGGTCGGGGCGGCGCTGGACACAGGCGGATCTCCAGTGGTGAGACGACGGAGCCGATGGCTTCACGCTACGCGCGTGTACCGCCGGGACGACGACCGGGAGCCGGTGCGCGCCGGGCGCGGCGCGTTCCCCCGGCACCGGTGAGGCGGAATGCTGGGAGTTCCACGATCCGATCGTCCGGACCGACAGCGGGAGAGCACCCATGAGGATCAACCTGGCCAGTCTTCTCGTCGACGACCAGGAGAAGGCCCTGCGCTTCTACACCGAGAAGCTGGGCTTCCTGAAGAAGACGGAGGTCCCCCTCGGTGAGTACCGCTGGCTGACGGTGGTCTCGCCGGAGGAGCCCGACGGCGTCGAACTGGTCCTTGAGCCCGACGTCGCCGTGCCCGCCGCCCGGGCGTACAAGGAGGCCCTGGTCGAGGCCGGCATCCCGCTCACCTCCTTCGCCGTGGACGACGTGCGCGCAGCCCACGAGCGGCTGGTGGGGCTCGGCGTCCGCTTCACCCAGGAGCCGACGGACATGGGCCCGGTCACCGTCGCGATCCTGGACGACACCTGCGGCAACCTGATCCAGATCGCCCAGTACGCCTGACGGCCCCGGGCCCCGCGCCCGAGGTGCTGCCGGACCTCCGGCTGGTTACGCTGCGCAGGGACGGGCCCGAGCGGTTCGCCGCCCGGCCCGGTTCGCCGACGTGGCCGAACGGAGCGAGAACCCTCATGACGACCCCCGCGCAGCCCCCGATCCCGCCGACCCCCATGGACACGGTCACGCTGGAGCGGCGCATCGCCGCCGGCCCCGAGGCGGTCTTCCCGTTCCTCACCGACCGTGACAGATGGCTGTCCTGGATGGGCGTCGACGGCACGTTCTCCTTCGAGCCGGGCGGCGCCTACCGGACCCGGGTCACCGGCGACAGCGTCGCCTCCGGCCGCTTCATCACCGTCGACCCGCCGGCGCGTCTCGTCTTCAGCTGGGGCTGGGAGACCGGCCCGACGGCCGTCCCGCCCGGCTCCAGCACCATCGAGCTCACCCTCCGCCGCACCCCGGAGGGCACCCTGCTCCGGCTGATCCACAGCGGCCTCCCCTCCACCGAAGCCTGCGAGGCCCAGGCCGAGGCCTGGCAGCACTACGTCGACCGTCTCGCCGCGCGCGCCGAGGGCACGGACCCCGGCGAGGACGACTGGGCCGGGCTGCCCGGAGACTGAGGGGGGCCGGGGCATTTCCTGGTCCGGCACCGACCGGGGCGGGCCGGGGCCTGTCCGGGCGATGGTGCGGGGCCGACCGGCCGGGCTCACGCTCGGGCCCGGCCGCCGACCGCGATCCCGCCCGGGCGCGTCAGGCGCCCACCGGCAGGGCCGTACGGGCCTGGGAGCCCGCGCCGAACTCGCGGACGAGCCGGAGCCCGAGCCGCAGGTACGCGGCGAGATCCGCCCGCGGGGCCTTGCGGACCAGGTGACGGATCGCCTGCATGGCCTCCCAGGCGGAGGCGTGCGCGAGGGAGCCGCCCCAGCTGTCGCCGAGGCCGTCCCACAGGTAGGCGCTGAACCCGAGTTGGAGCGCGCCCGCCCGGCGCCGCTCCTCCTCGTGCGCGTCCAGGGCCCGTACGAAGAATCGCTCCGCCTCCACGGGGGGCAGCGCGGACCGGATGATGCGCAGATACGGCGCGACGAGCGACGCGACCTCGGGGCACTCCCCACCGGGAACGACCGGGTCATCGGGAACGGACGCGGTGATGGGCTCGCATGTCTGAGTCATGAACCCATCGATACGTCATCTCATCGCAGGATCGGCCGTGGCGCGCCGTCACGTGCTCCGGAGGACGACGAGTTGGCGGGTGGCACGGGTCATCGCGACGTAGCGGTCGACCGCCCCCTCGATCCCCTCGCCGAAGGCCTCCGGGTCGACGAGGACGACCAGGTCGAACTCCAGGCCCTTCGACAGCGACGGCGTCAGCGACCGGACGCGGTCGCCGGGACGGAACCGGGGGGCGCCGATGACACAGGCCGTCCCCTCGGCGTGGGTGGCGAGCCAGTCGTCGAGGACCGAGTCGAGCGCGTCCACGGACCCGTGGACGACCGGGACGCCGGCGGCGCGCACGGACGTCGGCACGTTCGCGTCCGGCAGCGCGGCCCGGATGGCCGGCTCCGCCTCCGCCATGACCTCTTCGGGCGTGCGGTAGTTGATGCTCAGGGACGCCACGGTGATCCGGTCCAGCCCGACCCGCTCCAGGCGCTCCTGCCACGACTCGGTGAACCCGTTCCTGGCCTGGGCGCGGTCCCCGACGATGGTGAAGCTCCGGGACGGGCAGCGCTGCAGCAGCATCTGCCACTCGGCGTCCGTCAGCTCCTGCGCCTCGTCCACGACGATGTGCGCGAACGGCCCGGCGAGCAGGTCGGGCTCGGAGCCGGGCAGCGCGGCGTCGTCGACCAGGCTGTCCTTGAGGTCCTGCCCGCGCAGCATCGTCACCGCGCCCTCACCGTCGACGTCGGCCGCCAGCACGTTGTCGATGACGTCGGCCATGCGCGCGCGCTCGGCGGCGACCGTGGCCTGGTGGCGGCGCTTGCGCCGGGCCGCCTCCGGGTCGCCGAGCCGCTGCCGCGCCGCGTCCAGGAGCGGCAGGTCGGACACCGTCCACGCCTGGGCGTCCTCGCGCTGGAGCGTGCGGACCTCGTCACGGCTCAGCCAGGGAGCGCACGTGCGCAGGTACGCGGGGACCGACCACAGGTCGCCGACGAGGTCGGCCGCCTCGAGCAGCGGCCAGGCGCCGTGCAGGGCGTCGGACAGCTCCTCGTCCTGCCGCAGCGACCTGCGGAACTGGTCCTCCGGGACCTCGCCGTCGAGCTTGGCCAGCAGGATCGTGGCCAGCTCCTCCCAGATCTGCTCCCGCGCCTCGTTGTGCGGGGTGCCGGCCTCCACCGCCTCGAACGCCTCGGCCCAGTCGTCGGCGCCGAGCCGGACGTCGGCCCAGTCGGTCGAGACGGTCATCCCCTTGGCCGGCGGCTCCTCGTAGAACCGGACGGCCGCCTCGATCGCCCGCACCATGTCCGCGGACGACTTCAGGCGGGCCACCTCGGGGTCGCGCTCGGCCGCAGCCCGCGCCCCCTCGGCCACGAGGTCCCGCACGGTGCAGGTCTGCACCCCCTCCTCGCCGAGGCTCGGCAGGACATCGGCGACGTACGCCAGATAGGGCTGGTGCGGGCCGACGAACAGCACGCCGCCCCTGCGGTGACCGAGGCGCGGGTCCGCGTAGAGGAGGTGCGCGGAGCGGTGCAGCGCGACCACGGTCTTGCCCGTGCCCGGACCACCGTCGACGACGAGCGTGCCGCGCGAGCCGGCCCGGATGATGGCGTCCTGGTCGGCCTGGATGGTGGCGAGCACATCACGCATCCGGGGCGAACGGCTGCCGCCGAGGCTGGCGATGAACGCGGACTGGTCGTCGAGGGCCGCGTGCTCCTCCAGCCCTTCCGCGGAGAACACCTCGTCCCAGTAGTCGGTGATCCGGCCACCGCTCCAGCGGTACCTGCGGCGGCTCGCGAGCCCCATCGGGTCCGCGTGGGTGGCCGCGAAGAACGGCTCGGCGGCGGGCGAACGCCAGTCGATGAGCAGTCGGCGCCCCGCGCTGTCGGTGAGGCCGAGGCGTCCCACGTACACGGGCTCGGAGCCGTCCGCCCCGACGACCCGTCCGAGGCACAGGTCGAGGCCGAAGCGGCGCAGGGTGCGCAGACGACCGGTCAGCCGGTGGATCTCGGCGTCCCGGTCCATCGCCTCCCGGCCGGCGCCGCCGGGAGCCCTCCGCGCCGCGTCGAGACGGGCGGAGAGTTCGGCGATCGACTCCCGGAGGCTCTCCGCGACGGCGGCGAAGTGCCGCTCGTCATCGGCGATCAGCGCCGGGTCGGCCTTGGGGGACAGACGGTCGGGAAGGTCGAACGCGCTGGTGTCGTACGACTGGTCCACCGACGAAAGCACACGCACGGGGCGGGACTCATTTCTGCAGGGGCTGGGTGAGACCGTGATTCTGCGGTATCCCCGGGGCCTTGCCGCAAGCCCCCCTGTGCGCTATAAGTTGAGAGTGGCAAGAGGGACTGTTCCCCTTGCCCTTTCTCATGTCACGCCCCGGGCCGCTCTCGTCGGCCCCGCCGTTCCGCCGCGATCAGTGCGGCACCACCGCGCCGGCGTAGACGTTGTCCGGGGTGACGACCTCCGTGATCGCCCGGGCGAGCAGGGTGGACGGCTCCTGGCCCTGGTGCAGCATGTCCGTGTTGATCATGACGACCAGGGTGGCCTTCTTCGACGGCAGGTAGACCGTCACGGTCTCGTACCCCGGGATGGATCCGTTGTGCCCGATCCAGCCGTTGGTCTCCAGGATCCCGAGACCGTACGTGGTGCCGGGGAAGCCGGTCGGCAGAGTCTTGAGCCGCTGCGCCTGGGTCTCGGGGCTGAGCAGTTCGCCGGTGGCGACGACCTTCGCCCAGCGCCGCAGGTCGTGCAGGTTCGAGATCATCGCCCCGGCCGCCCAGGCCCAGCTCGGGTTCCAGTCCGTCGCGTCGGTGACCGCGCCGCTCAGTGACTGGTCGGTGTAGCCGCGCGCGTGCGGCTCGGGGAACTCCGCCCCCTTCGGGAACAGCGTGTGGCGCAGGTGCGCGGGCCGGAGCACCCGCTGGTGGATGACGTCGGCGAGGCGCTTACCGGTGACCTTCTCGATCACCAGGCCGAGCAGGATCAGGTTGGAGTTGGAGTACTGGAACGTCGTACCCGGCGCGGAGGTGTTGGGGTGCCGGTAGCCGTACGAGAGCAGCTCCCACGGGTTGTAGGGGCGCTTCGGATCGGTCTGCAGGTCACGGATGAAGTCCGGGTCGGAGGTGTATGGGAAGAGGCCGCTGCGCATCTCGGCGAGGTGGCGCAGGGTGATCTCGTCGCCGTTGGGCACGCCGCGCACGTAGTCGTCGATCGGGTCGTCGAGGCGGACCTTGCCGTCGTCGACGAGCTGGAGCAGCGCGGTGACGGTGAAGGTCTTGGTCTCGCTGCCGATCCGGACGTAGGTGTCGACGGGCATCGGCTGCCGGGTGACGGTGTCGGCGACGCCGGTGGCACGGACGTAGCACCCCTTGCCCGGCATCCACAGTCCGACCACGACACCCGGGATGCCCGCCTGCTCGCGGACGTCCTCGATCGTCCTGTCGAGCTTCGCCGTGAGGCCCTGACCGAGACCGCCCGGCCGGCAGTCGCCCTCACCGGGCCGGTCGACGTTCGCGGCGTGGACGGGAGCGACGGGCGCGACCGCCGTCGAGGTCAGCACGGACGCCGCGAGCAGCGTCGCGGCGAGCAGTCTGCGGTGGGGGATACGTCGCATGGCGGACGCCTCTTCCTGGTCACGGGCACGGAGGGCAACATCACCACCGGCACGCGACCGTGGAGGTTCCCCTCCCCGGGCGCCGGGCGGTGAGTCCACTCGTTCGGCGCCACCGCGTCACCGGCCCGGCCCGCACCCGGGTGGCTCAGCGGCCTCCGGACCGCCCCGCCGTGGCGGCTCCCGGCAGGCCGTGCTCGCAGCGACCGAGGACCCGCTGTATCGATAATGAAAACCATTGTCATATACTGCCGCTGTTGCGTCCCCGCTCCCTCGAAAGGCCTGCCATGAAGCCCGGGATCCACCCCGCCTACGGCCCCGTCGTCTTCCGCGACTCCGCCTCCGGCACCGCGTTCCTCACCCGCTCCACGATGACCAGCGACAAGACCGTGGTGTGGGAGGACGGCGTCACGTACCCGCTCGTCGACGTGGAGATCTCCTCGGCGAGCCACCCCTTCTACACCGGCACCGCGCGCGTCCTCGACACCGCCGGCCGCGTCGAGCGCTTCGAGCGCCGTTACGGAGCCCGCTGATGGACCACGCTCACCAGATGCCCGTGGTGATCGTCGCCGGTCTCCACGCCGACGCCAGGACGCAGGTCGTCGATCGCCTCCTGTCCGCCGTGCCGGGGAGCGTGGCGCTCCACCACGACCTGTCCGACGCGCCCGACGGCACCGTCCTCCGCCTGATCCGCGACGCCACCGGCACCCTGAGCCAGGGGGAGACTCCCCTGGTGAACGACTGCGCGTGCTGCGCCCTGCGCGAGGACCTGGTCCCCGAGCTCCGGCGGATGGCCGACGGCGGCCTGACCCGCCTCGCCGTGGTCGAGCTGTGGGACTCGGTCGAACCGAAGGCCATGGCCGAGGTGGTCGCCGGGCACGGCGGCGACCGGCTGGCGCTGACGGGCGTGATCACCGCCGTGGACCCCGCGCTCGTCCTGCCCTACCTCGCCAACGGCGACGACCTCGCCGACACCGGCCTCGCGGCGGCCCCCACCGACCGGCGGACCGTCGGCGACACCTGGGCCCGCCAGCTGGAGTACGCCCCCGTGCTCGCCGTCGTCGACAGCGAGGAGGCCGACGAGGAGGACCGCGCCCTCCTCGCGCAGCTGCACCCCACCGCGCGTCAGGTACCGGCCGCGTCCGTCGAACTCGCCCGCGCCGCGCTCGCCGGCGTCGACGTCGAGGCCGCCGCCGCCGCGCAGCACCCGGCGTGCGCGCTGCTGCCCCAGGAGGCCGACGAGGCGGGCGTGTCCACCTTCGTCTGGCGCCGCCGCCGGCCCTTCCACCCCGAGCGGCTCTACGAGGCACTCGAAGACCTGTGCTGCGCCGCCGCCCGCAGCCGCGGCCGCTTCTGGCTCGCCGACCGCCCCGACACGCTGCTCGCGTGGGACGCGGCGGGCGGAGCGCTGTGCGTGGAGAGCGCGGGCCCGTGGCTGGCGTCGCTGCCCGACGCGGCCTGGGACATGGTCCCTCCCGTACGCAGGGCGGCGGCCGCGCTGGACTGGCACCCCGAGCACGGCGACTGCTGCCAGCACCTCGTCTTCACCTCACCCGGCCTGGACCGGGACGGCCTCGAACGGCTCCTCGACTCCTGCCTGCTGACGGACGCGGAGTACGGAGCGGGACGCGAGGGGTGGAAGCACCTGCCCGCCGCCTTCGACGCCCTCCTCGACGCCGCCTGACCCCGGTCCGCCCGACCTCCCGTCCGCCGGGCCCGTCCGCCCGGCTCCGTACCCGCAAGGAAGAACGCACCATGGCCCGACGCCACGCCCCCCGCACCCCCGCCGCGCCCCGGCCCAACCCGCTCGACGCCGCCGGCATCACGTACATCGACTACAAGGACACCGACCTGCTGCGGAAGTTCCTCTCCGACCGGGGGAAGATCCGCGGCCGACGCGTCACCCGGGTGACGGCCCAGCAGCAGCGCGCCCTCGCCGCCGCCGTCAAGAACGCGCGCGAGATGGCGCTGCTGCCGTACGCGAGCCGCTGACGCGCCGGGGGAGCCCGATGGCTCACTCCGGGGCGAACAGGTCCTCGCGCGCGTCGGCGAGGACGAAGCCGTTGTCGAGGCGGACGCGGACCGTCGCCCGCGGCTGCTCCTCCTGGTACGCGGTCCACGCCGGCTCCAGCGCCGCCACCTGCTCCACGAGCTGCTGCCTGCTCCCCGGCGGCATCTGGTGGCCGAAGTCGGCGAGGAGCGCGTGCAGCCGCTCGTACTCGCGGACGTCGGGGCCCGGGGCCTTCTCCAGCCGGTCGACCCGTACGACGGTGCCCCCGGTCCCCGCGGCGAGGAACAGCGTCCCGACGGAGGTGTCCGCCTCCGCCGGGGCGCTCTCGGCGAGGGTGACCGCGCCGCCCACCCTGAGGTCGGCCGCGAGGCGCACCCGCCGGCCCTCTGTCCATGTCATCGGGGTCATCGGGCCTTCATAGCACGCGCCGGTCAGCTGCCCGCGTCCTGCGGGTACCAGCGGAGCTCGACCGTGTTGCCGTCCGGGTCCCGCACGTAGACGGACTGCGCGGAGCCGCGCGCGCCCCAGCGCGGGACGGGCCCCTCGACGACGTCGAACGTCCCGGAGTCGATGACCTCCTGCCAGTCGAGGGGGTCGACGACCAGACAGATGTGGTCGACGTTGGACTCGCCCCGGTCGCGGGAGAACAGGTCGATGACGGTGCTCTCGTCGATGCGCACCGACGGGAACGACACCTTGCCGGCCCGCCACTCCTCGACGCGCTCGGGCTGGAGGCCCAGGGGGCCGGTGTAGAAGTCGAGAGCCCGGTCGACGTCGCTCACGTTGAGCACGAGGTGGTCGAAGGCTGTGACACGCATGGTGGATTCTCCCGTTTTCTCAGGCATCTTCGTGGTTTCCGTCAGTACGACGGCCCGGCCGGGCGGCGGAAGACTGCCCGTCACAGGCCCGACCCGGACGCGGTACAGGAGGACGACACGGTGGTCACGCAACAGTACGACGAGATCGGTGAGGCGTACGAGGGCTTCAAGTCCCTTCCGCTGGAGCGGTTCGCGGTGGTGCCGGGCTTCCTTGCCCTGGTCGGGGACGTGCGCGGCAGGTCGATCCTCGACCTGGCCTCCGGCACCGGCTTCTACAGCCGGGAGTTCCGGCGGCGCGGTGCCGCGGACGTCCTCGGCATCGACATCTCGTCGGAGATGGTCACCGTGGCGCGGCGACTGGAGGAGAGCGCGCCGCTGGGCGTGCGCTACGACGTGGGGGACGTCGCCGAACTGCGCCCGCTCGGGCAGCGTTTCGACATCGCGCTCGCGGTCCAACTGCTGAGCTACGCCGAGGACCGCGCCACCACGGAGCGGATGTGCCGCAACGCGCACCGGCACCTGAAGCCGGGCGGCGAGTTCTTCGTGCTCAACCAGTCGCCCGACTTCCGCTTCGACGGGCCGACCCCGGACAAGTACGGCTTCCGCAGCGAACTCACCGGCGAGGAGGCCGAGACCGGCCCCCGGGTCCGGATCACGGCCCTGCTCGACCCGCCGGTCTCCTTCGTCGCCAACAGGCCGCGCCGCGAGGTCTACGAGACGTCGCTGCGGGCCGCCGGCTTCACCGACCTGACCTGGGTCCCCCTGACGGTGTCGGAGGCCGGCCTGCGCGCGTTCGGAGCGGACTTCTGGGCCGACTTCCACGCCAACCCGCCGCTGCAGATGCTCCGCTGCCGCGCCTGATCGGCGCCGTGTCGCGGCCCGCGGGCCGACTGCGGCCGCTGTGTCAGTAGCTCAGCGTGCTCAGTCCGACGCTGACGCCGCGATCGATGGGGTCAACTCCCGCAGGGCACTGGCGTCATGGGCCTGATCTCGGTGAACGGCCCCGCCTCTGCGTCCCGTTCGCATCCCGCCCATGCTGCGCGTTTGTTAACTCCTTCTGCGCACTAGTGACATGCCAGGCTCAGTTCTGACAATCTTTCGCCAGTTCTCGTGCGCGAAACGCGCACGAGGGCTGTGCCAACCCCTGCGCACTACGCGGGGGTCACACGCTTCACGACTCTTCAGCCGGTACCGACCCCACAGCCGGCTGTCCCCGGCCGAGACCCTCGGCCGCAGCAGAAGGAGTTTCGTTGAGTTTCCTCCCCCACAGAGCCCTGGCCGCGGGTGCGCTCCTCGCGGGCGCCGCGATGGTGGCCGTCGTGCTCCCCGCCCACGCCAGCGCCGGTGACGCCGGTTCCACCGCCGTCACCCCGGCCCAGGCTCCGGCGCCCCCGGCGCAGGCCCGCTCCGGAGCCCTGCCGCTCCAGCTCAGCCCGGCCGAGCGTGCCGCGCTGCTGGCCGACGCCCACGCCACCCGCGCCGCCACCGCCAAGGCCCTGGGCCTCGGCGGGAAGGAGGCGCTGCTGCCGCGCACGGTGTCCAAGGACGCCGACGGCAGCGTGCACTCCCGTTACGAGCGCACGTTCGCCGGCCTGCCGGTCCTCGGCGGCGACCTGGTGGTCCACACGGCCCCGAACGGCAAGGTCAGGGGCGTCACCAAGAGCGCCACCTCGACGATCACGGTGGCGTCCACCACCGCGGCCAGGAGCGCCGAGTCGGCCGAGGCCGCCGCGGTGGCCCGGGCCGGAGCCGAGGGCGCCACGGCCCCGACCGCCGAGTCGGTGCGCAAGGTCGTCTGGGCCGGTTCCGGGAAGCCGGTGCTGGCCTGGGAGACCGTGGTCGGCGGGCTGCAGCACGACGGCACCCCCTCCGAGCTGCACGTGATCACCGACGCCACCACCGGTGCCAGGCTCTTCGAGTACCAGGCGGTCATGAACGGCACCGGTACAGGCCAGTACAGCGGCCAGGTCACCATCGGCACCGCCGGGTCCGGCAGCAGCTACACCCTGAACGACGCCACCCGCGGCGGTCACAAGACCTACGACCTGAACGGCGGCGGCTCGGGCACCGGCACGCTGTTCACCGACGCCGACAACGTCTGGGGCAACGGCCTGCCCACCAACCGGCAGACCGCCGGCGTCGACGCGCACTACGGAGCCCAGCTGACCTGGGACTACTACAAGAACGTCCACGCCCGCAACGGCATACGCAACGACGGCGTCGCCGCCTACTCCCGCGTCCACTACGGCAGCGAATACGTCAACGCCTTCTGGGACGACTCCTGCTTCTGCATGACCTACGGCGACGGCGACAACAACGCCAAGCCGCTCACCTCGATCGACATCGCCGCGCACGAGATGACCCACGGCGTGACCTCCCACACCGCCGGCCTGCGCTACTCGGGCGAGTCCGGCGGCCTGAACGAGGCCACCTCCGACATCTTCGCCACCGCGGTCGAGTTCTGGGCGAACAACGCCTCCGACGCGGGCGACTACCTGCTCGGCGAGAAGATCGACATCAACGGCGACGGCACCCCGCTGCGCTACATGGACAAGCCGAGCAAGGACGGCGCCTCCAAGGACTTCTGGTACTCCGGGATCAAGGACGTCGACGTCCACTACTCGTCCGGCCCGGCCAACCACTGGTTCTACCTGGCGTCCGAAGGCAGCGGCGCCAAGACGATCAACGGCGTGAGCTACAACAGCCCCACCTCCGACGGACTTCCGGTCACCGCGATCGGCCGCGACGCCGCCGCGAAGATCTGGTACCGGGCGCTCACCACCTACATGACCTCCACCACCACCTACGCCGGCGCCCGCACCGCCACCCTCCAGGCGGCCGCCGACCTCTACGGCATATACAGCCCCACGTACAACAACGCCACCAACGCCTGGGCCGCCGTCAACGTCGGTCCCCGCATCGTGCTCGGCGTGACGGTCACCAACCCGGAGAGCCAGTACACGGCGGTCAACGGCGCCGCGAGCCTGCAGATCCAGGCCACCAGCACCAACCCCGGCACGCTGACCTACTCGGCCACCGGCCTGCCCGCGGGCCTGTCGATCAACGCCTCCACCGGCAAGATCACCGGCACCGCCACCACGCTCGGCACCAGCAACGTCACGGTCACGGTAAAGGACTCCACCAACGCCACCGGCACCACCACGTTCACCTGGAAGATCTACACGCCCGGCCCCTGCGACCCGAGGCAGCTGCTCGGCAACCCCGGCTTCGAGTCCGGCAGGACCGTGTGGACCGCCAGCAACGGCGTCATCGACAACTACTACAAGCCGGCGGCGCACACCGGTACGTGGAGGGCGTGGCTGAACGGCCGCGGCTACACGAGCACCGACACCCTCTCCCAGACGGTGACCCTCCCGGCCGGCTGCGGAGCGACCCTGACGTACTGGCAGCACGTCACCACCGACGAGTACGCGACCGGGGCGCGCGACAAGCTGACGGTCCAGGCCAACACGACCACCGTGGCCGCGTTCTCCAACCTGGACGCGACCGAGGGCTATGTGAAGAAGACCGTCGACCTGTCCGCCTTCGCCGGGAAGAGCGTCACCCTGAAGTTCACGGGCACGGAGGACAACTGGTACCGGACCTCCTTCGTCATCGACGACGTCGCCCTCACCGTCAACCCCTGATCTGCTCCCGCTGACGCCCGGCCGGGCTCACCCGGCCGGGCGTTCCGCGTTCCCGGCCGTCGAGCGCGCTCTCGCCGCGTGAGCCGCGTCTCACCGGGGCGGGCTTGCTATGCAACGAGGTGCATAGCAGGATCGGGCGCATGGCGCTCGACCACGCGATCCTTGTCTCCCTGCTCGAGAAGCCCGGGTCCGGATACGAGCTGGCCCGGCGCTTCGAGCGGTCCATCGGGTACTTCTGGACCGCCACCCACCAGCAGATCTACCGCGTGCTCAAGCGCATGGAGAGCGATGGCTGGGTCGACGTCCGGGACGTGCCGCAGCACGGGCGCCCGGACAAGAAGGAGTACTCCGTCGCCGCCGCCGGCCGGGACGCGCTCTCCGCGTGGCTGCACGCGCCGATCGAACCAGAGAGCGTGCGGCACGACCTCGCCGTGAAGATCAGGGGCGCCGCCTTCGACGACCCGGCCGCCCTGATCGGCGAGGTCGAGCGGCACCGGCAGGCCCACACGGACCGCCTCGCCCGCTACCTCGCCGGCGAGGCCCGCGACTTCGGGACGCCCGCTCCCGAGGACGTACGGCCGGACGGGGACGACCCGCGGGTCACCGACACACCGCCCGACGTGGACGAGCCGCGGGACTCCGGCGGGCAGAGCGGCGTCGAGCGGCCCCTCGACGCCGAGCGGGAGCTCCAGCACGCCGTGCTCCGCGGCGGCATCGCGTACGAGCGGATGATGATCGCCTGGCTCGACGACGTCCTGGCGACCCTCGCCCGGTTCCGGACCGCCCGGTCCTGAACCGTCCCGGCCGCCCTCGCCCGGGTCCGGCCCCCCAGCCCTGAACATCCCGAACCACCACCCTCACCCCGAGCCGGAAAGGCGGACCTCATGGCCGACCCGCTGCTGTTCAACCCGCACACCTACGACCCGGCGCACTTCGACCCGGAGACCCGTCGGCTGCTGCGCGCCACCGTCGACTGGTTCGAGGCGCGCGGCAAGCGCCGCATCATCGAGGACTACCGGAGCCGGGCCTGGCTGGGCGACTTCCTCGCCTTCGCCGCCGAGGAGGGACTCTTCGCGACCTTCCTGACGCCGTCCTCCGCCGCCGGCGAGCAGGAGGGCGACAAGCGCTGGGACACCGCCCGCATCGCCGCCCTCAACGAGATCCTCGGGTTCTACGGCCTCGACTACTGGTACGCCTGGCAGGTCACCATCCTCGGCCTCGGCCCGGTCTGGCAGAGCGACAACGCCGCCGCCCGCACCCGCGCCGCCGAACTCCTCCGCCAGGGCGAGGTGTTCGCCTTCGGCCTCTCGGAGAAGTCCCACGGCGCCGACATCTACTCCACCGACATGCTCCTGGAGCCCGACGGCGAGGGCGGCTTCCGCGCCACCGGCTCCAAGTACTACATCGGCAACGGGAACGCGGCCGGGCTCGTCTCCGTCTTCGGCCGCCGCACCGACGTCGAGGGCCCCGACGCGTACGTCTTCTTCGCCGCCGACAGCCGCCACCCGGCGTACCACGTGGTCAAGAACGTCGTCGACTCCTCCAAGTACGTCAGCGAGTTCCGCCTGGAGGAGTACCCGGTCGCGGCCGAGGACGTGCTGCACACCGGCCGGGCCGCCTTCGACGCCGCCCTGAACACCGTCAACGTCGGCAAGTTCAACCTGTGCACCGCCTCGATCGGCATCTGCGAGCACGCGATGTACGAGGCCGTCACGCACGCGCAGAACCGCATCCTGTACGGCCGGCCCGTCACCGCCTTCCCGCACGTGCGGCGCGAGCTGACCGACGCGTACGTCCGGCTCGTCGGGATGAAGCTGTTCAGCGACCGCGCCGTCGACTACTTCCGCACCGCCGGTCCCGACGACCGCCGTTACCTCCTCTTCAACCCGATGACGAAGATGAAGGTGACCACGGAGGGCGAGAAGGTCATCGACCTGATGTGGGACGTCATCGCCGCCAAGGGCTTCGAGAAGGACAACTACTTCGCCCAGGCGGCCGTGGAGATCCGCGGACTGCCCAAGCTGGAGGGCACGGTCCACGTCAACCTGGCGCTGATCCTGAAGTTCCTGCGCAACCACCTGCTCGACCCGGTCGCGTACGAGCCCGTCCCGACCCGTCTGGACGCGGCGGACGACACCTTCCTGTTCCGCCAGGGGCCGGCCCGCGGCCTCGGCTCCGTCCGCTTCCACGACTGGCGCGCCGCCTACGACGCGTACGGCCACCTGCCGAACGTCGCCCGCCTCCGCGAACAGGCCGACGCGCTCTGCGAGTTCGTCGTCAAGGCCGCTCCGGACGAGGAGCAGAGCCGGGACCTCGACCTGCTCCTCGCCGTCGGCCAGCTCTTCGCGCTCGTCGTCCACGGCCAGCTGGTCCTGGAGCAGGCCGCGCTGACCGGCCTCGACGCGGACGTGCTCGACGAGCTCTTCGCCGTCCTCGTCCGCGACTTCTCCGCGCACGCCGTCGAGCTGCACGGCAAGGACTCCGCCACGGAGCAGCAGCAGCACTGGGCGCTCGGCGCGGTCAGGCGCCCGGTCGTCGACGAGGCGCGTTCGGAGCGCGTCTGGCAGCACGTCGAGGCCCTGTCGGGCGCGTACGAGATGACGCCCTGATCTTTCGATCGGTCCCGCCTCGGGTGGGGCGACGGGTGGCACGGCACTGCGCTGTGCCACCCGTTCTCGTCGGGCCGGATCGTTCGGGGACGAGGGCGCCCACCCTTCGGACCGGGTCTCGACCCGGATGCTCGGCGAGACGCGGTACACGCTGCGCAAGGCGTACGAGAACGTCCGGACCTTCCACCCCGTGAACCCGACCACCTTCGGCTACCTCAGGTGGGGCCTCTACCGCCCCGGCCAGACCCTCGAACAGGGTGACGTGCCGACGCGTGCCATCCACCACGACGACATCCGCGTCCTGGACCTCCCGCGGTCATGACCCCGCGGGGCGGGGCTCCTCCCCGGTGGAGGAGCCCCGCCCCGCCCGGCAGGCCTACCCTTGCCCCATGCCCCCACGCGACACGCCCCCAGCTGCGACCGGTACGCATCAGCGCACCCCCGGACCTCGCGAGCTGGTCCTGGCGGCGGGCGTGTTCGCGCTGCTCGCCGACGCCACGCGGCTGCATCTGGTGTGGCTGCTCACCCGGGCGGAGTCGGACGTGACGGCCCTGGCCGAGGCGGTCGGCGCGGCCCGGCCGGCGGTGAGCCAGCACCTGGCCAAGCTCCGGCTCGGAGGGCTCGTCGAGTCGCGCAAGGAGGGCCGCCGGGTGGTCTACTCGCTGCCGGACGGGCACCTGCGGCGTCTGGTCGTCGAGGCCATCAGCCGTGCCGACCACCAGGTGAGCGGCGAGCCCTGGCACGACTGAACCGAGCCGTCGGACCCGGTTCGACACATCAATAGATGCGCACCTGTGCACATGTTGGCTACGGTGGAGGCATCCCTGTAGCCGACCGGGGGATGGCCTCCATGCTGTCCGTGCTGCGCAACCGCACCTACCGGCGCCTCTTCGCCGCTCAGGTCGTCGCCCTCGTCGGCACCGGTCTCGCGACCGTCGCGCTGAGCCTGCTCGCGTACGACCTCGCGGGTGGGAACGCCTCGGCCGTCCTCGGCACGGCGCTGGCCGTCAAGATGGTCGCGTACGTCGGGACAGCCCCGTTGATCAGCGCGTTCGCCGACCGGATACCCCGGCGGGCGCTGCTCGTCACGATGGACCTCACCAGGGCCTGCGTCGCGCTCGTGCTGCCGTTCGTCACCGAGGTCTGGCAGGTCTACGTCCTGATCCTCCTGCTCCAGGTCGCGTCCGCCGCCTTCACCCCCACGTTCCAGGCGACCGTTCCCGAGATCCTGCCCGACGAGGACGACTACACCCGCGCCCTGTCGCTGTCCCGGCTCGCCTACGACCTGGAGAGCCTGTTCAGCCCCGTGCTCGCCGCCGCCCTGCTCGCCCTCGTCCCGTACGACCGGCTCTTCGCCGGCACCGCCGCCGGTTTCGTCGCCTCCGCCGTCCTCGTCGCCTCCGTCCTGCTGCCGCAGCCGCAGCCGGTGGAGCGCACGGGCGGTGTGTACGCCAAGGCGGCCTTCGGGACCCGGCTGTTCCTCGCCACGCCCCGGCTCCGCGCCCTGCTCGCCCTCGACCTCGCGGTCGCCGCCGTCGGCGCCATGGTGCTGGTGAACACGGTCGTCCTCGTCCGGGACACCCTGGGCCGCTCACCCGGAGACGTCCCCCTCGCCCTCGGCGCGTACGGGGCGGGGTCGATGATCGTCGCCCTGGCGCTGCCCCGGGTCCTCGGGCGGCTGGGTGACCGCGCCCTGATGCTGCCCGCCGCCTTCGTGACGGCCGCCGCCCTGGGAGTGTTCGCGGCGGGGCTCGGGGCGGGGGCGCTGTCATGGCCGGCGCTCCTCGGCACGTGGCTGGTGATCGGGGCCGCGACCTCGGCGATCCTCACGCCCGGCGGGCGCCTGCTGCGCCGCTCGGCCGCCGCACCGGACCTGCCCGCCGCGTTCGCCGCCCGGTTCTCCCTCACCCACGCCTGCTGGCTGCTCACCTACCCGCTCGCGGGCTGGCTCGCCGCCCGGGCGGGGCTCGCCGTCTCGGCGGCGGTGCTGGCCGCGCTCGCGTCCGCCGCCGCGGTGACCGCCGTACGACTCTGGCCCCGCGAGGACCCGGCCGAGCTGGAACACGTACACCTTGACCTGGCCCCGGACCATCCGCACCTCGCCGGAGTCACGGGGCGGGGTCACCGTCACCCCTTCCACATCGACGCCCTGCACCGTCGGTGGCCCGCGCCGGGGGCCGGCCGGGAGACGTCCGCGGCCTGAGGGGTCCGTTCACACCGGCGGGATTCTCCGAAGGTCTCCTCCTCGGCAGGTGCGGAGCCGTCACGAAACGACGGCACCCGCGTCTCCCTCCGCCCTCCCCGTGGTGACGATTCGTCATCGAAGCCGTCAGGGTGACGCCGTTGTGCGCCGTCGTGCCAACCCCTGGGCGCAGGGGGTCAACCCGGTCGGTCCGGTCGCTCGTAGCGTGAAGAAGTGCCGAGCCGCGGAGGCGGCGGGCACGTCACCGACTGCTTCGAGAGGACCCTCATGTTCGACATCACCCAGGTGCAGGCCGCCCCGAGCAAGGATCTGCTCACGCCCGACAACTCGGTCATGCTCTTCGTGGACCACCAGCCGCAGATGTTCTTCGGCACCGGGAGCGGTGACCGCGCCGCGATCATCAACAGCACCGTGGGTCTTGCCAAGGCGGCTCGGGCGTTCGATGTGCCGGCCGTCCTGACCACGGTCGCCGCCGAGTCGTTCTCCGGGCCCCTGCTGCCCCAGCTCGCCGAGGTGTTCCCCGAGAACGAGGCCATCGACCGTACGAGCATGAACGCCTGGGAGGACGAGGCGCTCGTGGCGGCGGTCAAGGCGACCGGACGCAGGAAGATCATCCTGTCCGGCCTGTGGACCGAGGTCTGCCTGGTGCTGCCCGCGCTCTCCGCGCTGGAGCAGGGATACGAGGTGTACGTGGTCTCCGACGCCTCCGGTGGCGTCAGCCCGGCCGCCCACGAGCACGCGCTGCAGCGGATGGTCGCCGCCGGCGCGGTGCCGGTGACGTGGGTGCAGGTGCTCCTGGAACTGCAGCGCGACTGGGCGCGCCAGGAGACGTACGGCGCGGTCATGGAGATCGTCAAGGCCCACGCGGGCGCCTACGGCCTGGGCGTCGTGTACGCGCAGAGCGTCATCGGCGCCCACGCGGCCGGCTGACCTCCTTGGACACCGGCCTTCTGATCCTGCGTCTGCTGGTGGGCCTGCTCGTCGCCGGCCATGGCGTGCAGAAGATCAGCTCACACCTGGGCGGCAGGGGACTCGAGGGCGGCACGGAGGAGTTCCGCGCCGACGGCTTCCGCGGCGGAGCCCTCACCGCGCTGGCGGCGGGCGGTGGCCAGATCGGATCGGGTCTGCTGCTCGCCGCCGGCTTCCTGACCCCGCTCGCCGCGACCGGTGCCATCGGCGTCATGACGGTCGCGCTCACCGTGAAATGGCGCCACGGGCTCTGGGTGCAGAACGACGGCTACGAGTACCCGCTCGTCCTCATCGGCACCGCCGCCGCCCTGGCCGCCACCGGCCCCGGCGCCTGGTCCCTCGACGCGGTCCTCGGCCTCATGTCGTACCCGCTGTGGTGGGCCGCCCTCGCGCTCGTGGCCGGTCTCGGCAGCGGACTCCTCACCCGGCTCGTCCTGCACCGGCCCCCAGCCCCAGCCCCGGCGACCGCCGACCGCCGAGCGTGAGCCGCGCAGACCGGGTCCGGCCGCCCGCGTACCCCCGACCGGGCGGCCGGGCCCTTCCCCCTCCCTCTCCCGAACAGGACACCCGATGGACACCCTCACGACCCCGCACGGCGGCGGCCAGCCGCTGCTGCACCAGAAGGGCGCCGAGACCCAGGCGTTCGGCACGCTCAAGCAGCTGCCGATCGGCCTCGGCCACGACACCCGCATGTACGCGTGCCAGCGGCTGAACCGCGTCCTCGCCGACACGCAGATCCTCCACTCGCTCTACAAGAAGCACCACTGGCTCATGCGCGGGGCGACCTTCTACTCGCTCCACCTCATGCTGGACAAGCACGCGGAGGCCCAGCTGGCCATCGTGGACGCGCTGGCCGAGCGGATCCAGAGCCTCGGCGGCGTCGCCGTCGGAGACCCGCGCCACGTCGCGGAACTGACGGCGATCCCGCGGCCGCCGGACGGCGTCGAGCCGGTGCCCGTCATGCTGTCGCGGCTCCTCGACGCGCACGAGCGGATCCTGATCGACGCCCGGGACGCCGCCGCCCGGCTCTCCGGAGAGGGCGACGAGGGCAGCGCCGACCTGCTCGTCTCCGACGTCGTCCGCACCGGCGAGGCGCAGGTGTGGTTCCTGGCCGAGCACCTGGTGGACACCCCTCTGGTGCGCGGCTGATGGACACGTACGACGTTCGTAGACCCCCAGAAGGAGAACCCCTCATGCAGAACCGTCCGATCCTCGAACCCGCCGCCCAGGCCTTCGCCGACGCCACCGCCCAGCCGCCGTACCTCTACCAGATCCCCGTCGCCGAAGGCCGTAAGGCCGTGGACGGGGTCCAGAGCGGCGAGGGCGTTCCCCTGCCCGAGGTCGACGAGGAGTGGACCACCGTCCACGGCGGCCCTACCGGCGACGTCCGCGCCCGGATCGTCCGCCCCCGCGGTGCCACCGGCCCGCTGCCCGTCATCCTCTACATCCACGGCGCGGGCTGGGTGTTCGGCAACGCCCACACCCACGACCGGCTCGTCCGTGAACTCGCCGTGGGCGCCGGCGCGGCCGTCGTCTTCCCCGAGTACGACCTGTCGCCCGAGGCCCGGTATCCCGTCGCCGTCGAGCAGAACTACACCGTCGCCCAGTGGATCGCCCGCGAGGGCCACCACAAGGATCTCGACGGCACCCGGATCGCCGTCGCGGGCGACTCGGTCGGCGGCAACATGAGCGCCGCCCTCACCCTCATGGCCAAGCAGCGCGGCGACGTCCGCATCGCGCACCAGGTCCTCTTCTACCCGGTGACCGACGCGAGCTTCGACACCGACTCGTACCACCGGTTCGGCGAGGGCTACTTCCTGCGCCGCGACGCCATGAAGTGGTTCTGGGACCAGTACACGACGGAGGAGTCCGAGCGGGCCCAGGTCACCGCGTCGCCGCTGCGCGCCTCCACCGAGCAGCTGACGGGTCTGCCGCCGGCGCTGGTCATCACCGCCGAGGCGGACGTCCTGCGCGACGAGGGCGAGGCGTACGCGGCGAAGCTCCGCGCCGCCGGCGTCCCCGTCACCGCCCTGCGCGTCCAGGGGGTCATCCACGACTTCGTCATGCTGAACGCACTGCGCGAGACGCAGGGCGCGGAACTCGCCATCGGCCTCGCCGTCGACACCCTGCGCAAGGCCCTCGCATGACCAGGCCGTCGACTCACGGACCCACCGCACACGGGCCGTCGACGAGCATGCCGGTGGCGGGCCTCGTCCCCGCCCCGCGTGGGGAGCACGAGCACGCCGACCTCCTCGTCCGCAACGCCAAGGTCTTCACCGGTGACCCCGACCGGCCCGGGGCCCGCGCCGTCGCGATCCGCGACGGCAGGGTGGCGGCCCTCGGCGACGACCACGACCTCGCCCACCTCGTGGGGCCGGGCACGAAGGTCGTCGACGCCCTCGGACGCCGGGTGATCCCCGGCCTCAACGACTCGCACCTGCATGTCATCAGGGGCGGCCTGAACTACGTCCTGGAGCTGCGCTGGGACGGGGTGCGCAGCCTCCGACACGCCCTCGCGATGCTGCGCGAGCAGGCCGGCCGCACTCCGAAGGGGCAGTGGATCCGGGTGGTGGGCGGCTGGACCGCCGAGCAGTTCGCCGAGCGCCGGATGCCGACCGTCGCCGAGCTGAACGCCGCCGCCCCCGACACCCCCGTCTTCGTCCTGCACCTGTACCAGTCGGCGCTGATGAACCGGGCCGCCGTGCGGGCGGCGGGATTCACCCGAAACACCCCGGACCCTCGCGGCGGGCAGATCGTCCGCGGCCGGGACGGCGAACCCAACGGCGTCCTCCTCGCCGCCCCGAGCGCCCTGATCCTGTACTCGACCCTGGCCAAGGCGCCGGCCCTCGACGAGGCCGACAAGCGCACGTCGACCCGCCACTTCCTGCGCGAGCTGAACCGCTTCGGCCTGACGTCGGCGGTCGACGCCGCAGGCGGCTTCCAGAACTTCCCCGACAACTACGCCACCGTCATGGACCTGGCATCGTCGGGGGAGCTGACCCTCCGGATCGCCTACCACCTGTTCCCGCAGACGGCCGGCCAGGAACTCGCCGACCTGAAGCGGTGGACGGAGACGGTCAAGCCCGGCGACGGCGACGAGTGGCTCCGGCTCAACGGCGCGGGGGAGAACCTGACCTGGGCCGCGGCCGACTTCGAGAACTTCTCCGAACCCCGGCCCGAACTCGCCGCAGGGTACGAGGCCGAATTCGAGAGCGCCGTCCGGCTCCTGCTCGAGAACGGCTGGGGCTTCCGGCTCCACGCGACCTACGACGAGACGATCCGCCGCGACCTGGCGGTGTTCGAGAAGCTCGCGGCGGAAGGACTCTTCCCCGGCGGCAACCGCTGGCTCTTCGACCACGCCGAGACCGTCTCGGCCGAGAGCCTGGACCGGATCGCGGCCCTCGGCGGCGCCCTGTCCGTCCAGAACCGCATGTCCTTCCAGGGCACCGCGTTCCTCGACCGCTACGGCGCCGAGGCCGCCGCCCACACCCCGCCGGTCCGGGCCATGCTCGACCGAGGTCTGACCGTCGCCGCCGGAACCGACGCCACCCGCGTCTCCTCGTACAACCCGTGGGTCGCACTCCACTGGCTGGTGACCGGGCGCACCGTCGGTGGCACGGCCCTCTACCCGGCCGGGAACCTGATCGACCGGGAGACCGCCCTCGGCCTCTACACCCGGGGAGGAGCGCGGCTCACGGGCGAGCAGGACGTCAAGGGAGCTCTGCGAGAGGGGTGTTACGGCGACCTCGCGATCCTCTCCGACGACTTCCTCACCGTGCCCGAGGACGTCATTCCCGACATCGAGTCGGTCCTCACCGTCGTCGGCGGCCGGATCGTCTACGCGACCGCCGAGTACGAGGGGCTCGACGAGGCCGTCCCGCCGGTGAGCCCAGGGTGGAGCCCGGTGGCCCGCTTCGGCGGCTACCAGAGCGGGGCCCGCCAGGCATCCGCCGTGGCCGAGGCCGTCGCCGAATCCGAGGAGCACCGCCGCTGGCGCGTCGCCCGCGGCTTCGTCCCCGGCACGGCGCCGTCCTTCGTCGATCCCTGCTTCGAGCACTGAAAGAGAGATCCACCCGATGTCCGCAGCCTCCCCCGCCGCCGACAGCGGCGACACCCCGGCGGCCTCGCCGGACGCGCCTCCGGGGCGCCGTTTCGAACCGGACCTCCGGTCGATGACACGGATCAACCTGCGCCCCATCGCCTCACCGATGCCGCTCGGCTTCTTCACGATAGCCATCGCCTCCGTGATGACGGGCTGCCTGCAGCTCGGGATCTTCGACGAGACGGCCCGCGGCGCCGTCGCCCTCACCGTGCTGCCGGCCTTCGCCCTGCAACTCCTGGTGAGCTTCCTGGCCTTCGGCGCCCGTGACGTGATCGCGGCGACGCTGATGGGGGTCTTCGCCGGCAGTTGGCTGCCCTACTCGCTCATCATGCTCAGCGGCGCGGCCGACGGCCTTCAGGTTCTGGGCGTGTTCAACCTGGCGCTCCTCTGCTTCGGCGCCCTGATGACCGCCGTGACCCGGCCCAAGCGAGCGCTGTGGCTCGTCCTCGCGGTCTCCCTGCCCCGCTGGGCGGCCACCGGCCTCGCGGGCGTCACCGGCGCCGACTGGCTGACGCGCACGTCCGGTGCGCTCGGCCTCCTGGTGGCGCTCGTCGCGATGTACACGGCGTTCGCCCTGATGCTCGAGGACATGCGCAGCGAGCAGGTCCTGCCCATCGGCCGCAGCGGCCCCGCCCACCTCGCCGTGGAAGGCGACCTGTCCGTCCAGCTCCGCAACCTGGAACGCCAGGCGGGCGTACGCCGCACCCTCTGACCGCGCCCACCCACCCGGTCACACCACGACCGCACAGGAGCACCCATGGAACCGCAGGTGACGGACCGGACCGAGAGGTCCCGGTACGAGGTACTCGCCGGTGACGACGGCACCGAGACCGCCGGCTTCGCCGAGTACCACCTCTCGGAGGGCGAGATCGCCTTCATCCACACCGAGATCGACAGCCGTTTCGCCGGCCGGGGCCTGGGTGGGCTACTCGCCCGCGGGGCCCTCGACGACGCTCGGGCCCGGGGCCTGCGCGTCCTGCCGTACTGCCCCTTCATCCGGGGCTGGATCGGCAAGCACCCCGAGTACACCGATCTGGTGCCCGAGGCGAGGCGCGCCCGCTTCGGCCTGTGAAGCACCCCACGAACACCGCACATCCACCTCCCGCATCCCCCCTCACGCACCGAGGAGTTCCCCCATGCCCCGACACGCCCGCCCCACCGTCGTCCTGGTCCACGGCGCCTTCGCCGACGCCTCCAGCTTCGCCCGCGTCATCCCCGAACTGACCGCCGCCGGCATGGAGGTGGTGGCCCCGGCGGTGCCCAACCGCAGCCTCGTCGACGACGCCGCGTACATCGCCTCGGTGATCCGCGCCGTCGAAGGTCCCGTCATCCTGGTCGGGCACTCCTACGGCGGCGCCGTCATCACCCTCGCCGGCACGGAGGACAACGTCCGCGCACTGGTGTACCTCGCGGGATACGCGCTGGAGGAGGGCGAGAGCCTGGGTGAGCTGCAGGGCCGCTTCCCCGACTCCGGCCTCGCCGACGCGCTCGTCTACACCCCGTTCCCGGTGGCGGGCTCCACCGAGACCGGCACCGACGTCTCGGTGGAGATCGAGAAGTTCCCCGCCCTCTTCGCGGCGGACGTCGACCCCGACCTCGCCGCGGTGCTCGCCGTCTCCCAGCGCCCCCTGGCCGCACGTGCCTTCTCGGAGGCGGCGCCTGTCGCGGCCTGGAGGACCAAGCCCTCGTGGGGCCTGGTCGCCTCCTCCGACCGCACGATCAACCCCGATGTGGAGCGCTACGGGTACGAGCGCGCCGGCATGACCACCGTCGAGGTCGACTCCTCCCACCTGGTCATGCTCTCCCGGCCCAAGGCCGTGGCGGAGCTGATCCAGGAGGCGGTCCGGTCCACCGCCCGCTGACCCGATCGTTCAGGATCGAACGATTAGTCGATAATGTTCGAGCGCTGGTAGCTTCTGATCGCCCCCGAGAACCCTTCGGCGGGCGATCGGAGGAGATACACCCATGAGGTTCGGCGCGAGGCTCACGCTCGCCGTCATCGCTCTCGCCGCCCTTGCCACCGCCTGCGGACTTCCGCGGGACAGCGCTCCGCGGTCGCACGCCGCCGTGGACTGCGGGCCGTACGCCAGGTACGGCAAGCACCCCGGCACCAAGGTCACCGTCTACGCGGAGAACCGGGACCGGGAAGCCGACCTGTTCGAAAAGACCTGGGCGGACTTCTCGCGCTGCACGGGCATCGACGTCCAGTACCAGGGGGACGGGGAGTTCGAGGCCCGGATCCAGCTCCGGGTCGACGGCGGCAGCGCGCCGGACGTGGCGTTCTTCCCCCAGCCCGGGCTCCTGGAACGCTTCGCGCGGGCGGGGAGGCTCAAGCCCGCGAGCGCCGGGGTCGTGGCCCTCGCGAAGCAGGGCTGGTCGGCGGACTGGAACAGCTACGCGACCGTGGACGGCACCCTCTACGGCACGCCGCTGGTCGCGAACGTGAAGTCGCTCGTCTGGTACTCGCCGACGTTCTTCCGCGACAGGGGGCTGAGCGTTCCCCGCACGTGGTCCGAGCTGATGGCCGTGACGGAGAAGGTCGCGGCGTCGGGCGTCACGCCGTGGTGCGCGGGCATCGAGTCCGCCGAGGCGACCGGCTGGCCGGTGACGGACTGGATCGAGGACGTCCTGCTGCGTCAGCAGGGCACGGACGTCTACGACCAGTGGGTCGCCCACGAGATCCCCTTCAACGACCCGCGGGTGATCAGAGCCATGGACACCGTGGGGTCCCTCCTCAAGAACGACCGGTACGCCAACGGCGGTTTCGGCCCGGCCCGTTCGATGGCGTCGATCTCCTTCCAGGAGGCCGGCACACCGGTTCTCTCCGGCGACTGCGCGATGCACCGCCAGGCCTCGTTCTATGCCGACATGTGGCCGGAGGGCACCGAGATCGGACCGGACAAGGACGTCCACGCCTTCCTCCTGCCGGGGTCCGACCCGGCCGACCGCCCCGTACTGGGCGGGGGAGTGTTCACCGCGGCCTTCGCAGACCGTCCCGAGGTACGGGCCTATCAGGAGTATCTGGCCTCCGCGGACTTCGCGAACGCGCGTATGAAAGAGGGCCCGTTCGTCTCGGCGAACAAGGGCGTGGATCCGGCGAATGCCGCCACCCCGATCGACAGGCTCGCGATCCAGCTGCTCCAGGAGCCCGGGACACAGTTCAGGTTCGACGGTTCGGACCTGATGCCCGCTTCGGTCGGCGCCGGGACGTTCTGGAAGGGATCCGTCGACTGGATCGGCGGCGCGAGCACCCGGCAGGTCGCCGACTCCGTCGAACGGTCCTGGCCGAGCCACTGATGTCGTTCGACGCCGTCGCCCAGGAGCCCAAGCTCCTGTACCTGCTCCAGGGCATCGCCGCCTTCGCGGCGGTGGTCTCCCTGATCCTGTCGGCGCTGCACCGGGGGCCGGTGCGGAGAAGGGCCGCGGCACTTCTCCTGCTGGCCCCCGCGCTGCTGCTGCTCACGGTGGGTCTCCTCCTGCCCGGTCTGCGCACCCTGGCGCTGTCGTTCACGGAGACCGGGGGAGACGCGTGGGCCGGCTTCGACAACTACGTGTGGGTGTTCACCGACGCCCGCGCGCTGGTGGCGCTGCGCAACACCCTGGTGTGGGTGGTGCTCGTGCCCCTGCTCGCGGCTTCGGCCGGTCTGTTCTACGCGGCGGCCGTCGTACGGTCGCGGTTCAGAGCGTTCGCGCTGTCCCTCGTCCTGATGCCGATGGCGGTCTCCTTCGTCGGCGCGGGTGTCGTCTGGAAGTTCGTCTACGCCTACCGTCCCGCGGAGGCACGGCAGATCGGGCTGCTGAACCAGCTCGTCGTCGCGTTCGGGGGCGAACCGAGGCAATGGCTCGTGGACACTCCCTGGAACGTCCTGTTCCTCATCGTGGTGATGGTGTGGACCCAGGCGGGCTTCGCGGCCGTCCTGCTGGCCGGCGCGATCAGGGCCGTTCCCGGAGAGCTGACCGAGGCGGCCCGACTCGACGGCGCGTCCCCCCGGCAGATCTTCTGGCGGATCACGATGCCGTCGATCAGACCCATGCTGCTCGTCGTGGTCCTCGCCCAGGCGGTCGGCACCTCCAAGGCCTTCGACATCGTCAAGACCATGACCGGCGGGCAGTTCGACACGGGTGTCATCGCCCACGAGATGTACGACCAGGCCTTCCGCTACGGCGAGACGGGCCGCGGTGCGGCGCTCGCCGTGCTCCTCTTCGTCCTCGTCACCCCCTTCGTCGCCCACCAGGTGCGGGCGCGGCGGAGGGCGGGGTGAACGGCGTCCGGGAGCGTCTGGCCTCCCGCGCCTTCACGTCGATCGCCGTGGTGATCGCGGTCCTCTGGACGACACCGACCCTCGGTCTGCTGCTCTCCTCCTTCCGCCCCGAGGAGGAGATCAAGACGACGGGCTGGTGGACCGTGTTCGGTTCGCCGCATCTCACGCTCGACAACTACGGCGAGGTGCTGTCCGGTGGCGGGAACGGGTCGGGGCGGCTCGGGGAGTACTTCGTCAACTCCGTCGTCATCACGCTTCCCTCGGTGCTGTTCCCGCTCGTCCTGGCGTTCTTCGCGGCGTACGCCTTGGCGTGGATCGACTTCAGGGGGCGCGACGCGCTCGTCGTCGGCATCTTCGCGCTCCAGGTCGTGCCGCTCCAGATGGCGCTCGTCCCCCTCCTGAGGCTGTTCTCCGAGGGCTGGCTGTTCCTGCCCGCGTGGAACGTCGCCGGTCCCGCGCGGTTCGGCCAGGTCTGGTTCGCCCACACGGTCTTCGCGCTGCCGTTCGCGGTGTTCCTCCTGCACAACGTCCTGGCCGGGCTGCCCCGGGACCTGATCGAGGCCGCCCGCGTCGACGGCGCGTCGCACCGGACGCTGCTGCTCCGGATCATGCTGCCCCTGGCCCGCCCGGCCCTGGTCTCCTTCGCCGTCATCCAGTTCATCTGGGTGTGGAACGACCTCCTCGTGGCGCTGACGCTGTCCGGCGGAACGGCCGAGACCGCCCCGATGACGGTCAGACTGGCGAGCCTGGCCGGGACGTACGGCAACGAGTGGCAGCGGCTCACCGCGGGAGCCTTCGTGACGGCGTTCGTCCCGCTGCTCGTCTTCTTCTCGCTCCGGCGGCACTTCGCGCGGGGCATGCTCGCCGGATCGGTCAAGGGATGAGCCCCGACCGGATGGAAGGAGAAGCCGTGGCGGCCGGCGGGAGCGGGAGACTCAGCCGACCCGGGCTGCGGGGCCGTGAAGCCGAGCTGGAGCGGCTGCGTGCCCTGGTCGAGGCGGTGCGCGACGGCGAGGGAGGAGCGACCGCGCTCATTCTGGGCGAGCCCGGGATCGGCAAGACCGTACTGCTGCAGGAGACCGTCCGGATCGCGCGGGCCCACGGATTCGTCGTCAGCCATGGACGCGCCGAGGAACTCCACGAGCTGGCACCCCTCGCCTCACTGGCCTCGGGGCTCCTGCACGGTGACCCGCCGCTGCTGTCCAGCGCGGACTTCGCGGATCTCGCGGGCCACCACGACCAGCGCATCTGGCTCGTCGAACGGCTCGCCCAGCTGATCGAGGAACGCTCGGCCGGCACGCCCGTACTGATCGCGGTCGACGACGTCCAGTGGGCCGACCCGCTGAGCCGGTTCGCCCTGAGTGTCATGCCGGGACGGCTGCTCAGCTCCCCGGTCCTCTGGCTGCTCACGGGCAGGAACGACCCGGAACTGTCCGGCCCGGGGCCGCGGACGACGACCCTCCCCCTCCAGCCGCTGTCCGACACGGCCCTGGTCGAGCTGGCACGGGACGTCCTCGGCGGGGACGTCCCGGAGCAGATCGCGGAGCTCCTCGACGGGGCGGGCGGCAACCCCTTCCTCGCGTCCGAGATGCTCACGGGTGTCGCGGCCTCGGGCGCGGACCGGCCGGAACCGCCGGAGCGGCTGGTCCTCGGCGTACGCGACCGGCTGGCCGGCCTCCGGCCGGACACCCTCCACTTCCTGCGCATCGGCTCGGTCCTCGGCCGCGCGTTCTCGCTCGCGGACGCCGCCGCCCTGTGCGGCCGGCCCGCCTCCGCCCTCAGCGCCGAAGTCGACGAGGCGATCGCGGCCGCCCTCCTCCACGACGACGGCGAACGCCTCCTGTTCCGCCACGACCTGCTCCGCCAGGCGGTGTACGCCGATCTCGCCCCCTCCGTACGCCGGGCGCTCCACCGCGAGGCCGCGAGCCGGCTCGTCGCAGCGGGCCGGAGCTCCACCGACGCGGTCCCGCATCTGCTGAAGAGCGCCGAACCCGGCGACCAGGAGGCGATCGCGTTGCTCGGCACGGCCGCCACGGACGTGATCGCCGTGATGCCCGACCTCGCCGCCGACCTGGCCGTACGCGCCCTGGAACTCGTACCGCCCCACGCTCCCATGCTGTTCGACGTGGGAGAACGAGCCATCGTCGCGCTCACCCGCGCGGGCCGGTACACCCGGGCACGGGACACCGGCGACACGCTGCTCGCCCGGCAGCCGCCCCTGGACGTCTTCGCCCGTCTGCAGTCCGTACTCGGCGACACGCTGTGGCACCTCGACGACGTCCACGAGCTGACCCGCCGCTCGACGGCGGCACTGGCAGCCGTCACCGACCCGGTGATCCGCGCCCGGCTCACCGCCCGGCAGGCCCTCGCCCGGTCCCGCGGACGCGACCTCGCGGCCGCGCGGGAAACCGGCGAACGGGCGCTCGCCGAGGCGGAGCGGTCCGGTGACCGGGAGGCCCGCGTCCTCGCGCTGTGGGGCCTCGGCGAGATCGCCCTCAACGCGGGCGACTGCGCCGCCGCCGTCGAACACCACACGGCGCTGAGCGTGTTCGACACGGCCTTCCTGCCCGAGGAGGCCGTCGCCCGGATCCACGGGGACGACTTCGACACCGTACGGCGACTGCTCCGGGCGGCGGGCGACGCTCCCCTGCGCCCCGCCATGCTGATCTGGGCCCAGGGAACCCTGAACATGGGGCTCGGCCGGCTCGACGACGCGGACGCCGACCTCATCACCGCCGAGCGGCTCGAAGCGGACCTCCGCGTGCCCGGCAACCTGGTCAACATCCGCGTCAACCGCGGCCTCCTCGCGATGCTGCGCGGCGACCGCGAAGCCGCCCGGGAACACCTGGACGTCGTGCGGGCGGCCGTGGCCGACCGCCCCAACACGGGCAACCACGCCACGCACCGGTACTTCGAGGCCGTCGTCGCCGACGCCGACGGCGACCACGCGGCAGCGGCCGAACTCGTCCGATCCGTGCAGCGGGACCACCCCTTCCTCCGATGGCGGCTCCTGCGCCCCCACGTCGTCCAGGCCGTGCGGCTCGCCCTGCGCGGCGGGGACCGGAACCTGGCCGAGGACCTCGCGGCCCAGGCGGCGGAGCACGCCACCCGCAACCCCTCCGTACCGACCGCACAGGGGACGGCCGCCCACGCGGCCGGCCTGGTGAACGCCGACCACGGACTCCTGGAACGATCGGTCCGCGTCCTCCTCACCGGTCCCAGGCCGCTGCCCCTCGCCGCCGCCTCCGCCGACCTCGGACGCGCTCTCCTCGCGGCAGGCGACCCCGGTGCGACCGCCGCCCTGACCAGGGCGCACGAGCTCTACGCACAGGCGGGGGCCGACGCCGAGGCAGACCGGGTCCGGGCCGATCTGGAACGGGCCACGAGCCGCTCCGGCCGACGCACCGGAAGCCTCAGGCCGCGCCCCGGCCAGGGCTGGGACGCGCTCACGGCCTCGGAACGCAAGGTGGCCCGGCTGATCGCCGCGGGCCACACCAACCGGTCGGCCGCGGAGGCCCTCGTCGTCTCCCCGCACACGGTCAACACCCATCTGGCGTCGATCTTCCGCAAGCTCTCGGTGCGCTCCAGGGTCCACCTGGCACGGATCGTCCTCGCGGAGGGCGACAGCGGAACAGCGATCGGCGGCTGAGGTACCTCTGCGCCCCCGTGCAAGGTGTGGTGCGCGGTACGGCAACAGGAGGCCCGGGACCGGTCCTAGCGTGGCGGGCGTACCGCGCCGCTCCGACGCGCGGACCAGCCGACCGAATCGAGGAGACATCCCCATGCCGTACATCACCGTGGGCCAGGAGAACACCAACCCCATCGAGCTGTACTTCGAGGACCAGGGTGCCGGGCAGCCGGTCGTCCTCATCCACGGGTTCCCGCTCGACGGCCACTCCTGGGAGCGCCAGAGCGCCGCGCTGCTCGACGCCGGCCACCGCGTGATCACGTACGACCGCCGTGGTTTCGGGCAGTCCTCGCAGCCGACGACCGGCTACGACTACGACACCTTCGCGGCCGACCTGAACTCCGTGATGGAGACCCTCGACCTGAAGGACGCCGTCCTGGTCGGATTCTCCATGGGCACCGGCGAGGTCGCCCGCTACCTCTCCACGTACGGCTCCGCCCGCGTCGCCAAGGCCGCCTTCCTGGCCTCCCTGGAGCCCTGCCTGCTCAAGAGCGACGACAACCCGGACGGCGTCGCCCCCAAGGAGTTCTTCGACGGGATCGTCGCCGACGTCAAGGCCGACCGGTACGCCTACTACACGGCCTTCTTCCACGACTTCTACAACCTCGACGAGAACCTGGGCAGCCGGATCAGCGAGGAGGCCGTCCGCAACAGCTGGAACACCGCGGCCCGCGGCGGCTCCTTCGCCGCCTCCGCCGCGCCGTCGACCTGGTACACCGACTTCCGCGCCGACATACCCGCCGTCGACGTGCCGGCCCTGATCCTGCACGGCACGGCCGACCGCATCCTGCCGGCCGAGGGCACCGCACGCCCCTTCCACAAGGCCCTGCCGTCCGCCGACTACGTCGAGATCGAGGGCGCCCCGCACGGCCTGCTGTGGACCCACGCGGAGGAGGTCAACGCCGCCCTCCTCGCCTTCCTGGCGAAGTGACGCCGCCCCGTCGACCCGCGGGGTGACGCCGGTGTCCCCGGCGTCACCCCGGCCCCCGGTTCCCGGCGCGGGAACCGGACGAGCCCAGGAGAGCAGACACCCCATGCAGTTCGGCATCTTCACCGTCGGGGACGTGACCCCCGACCCCACCACCGGCCGTACTCCGTCGGAACACGAGCGGATCAAGGCGATGGTCGCCATCGCCCTCAAGGCCGAGGAAGTCGGCCTCGACGTCTTCGCGACCGGCGAACACCACAACCCGCCGTTCGTCCCGTCGTCGCCGACGACCATGCTCGGCCACATCGCCGCCCGCACCGAGAAGCTGATCCTGTCCACGTCCACGACGCTGATCACCACCAACGACCCGGTGAAGATCGCCGAGGACTACGCGATGCTCCAGCACCTGGCCGACGGCCGGGTCGACCTCATGCTGGGGCGCGGCAACACCGGTCCGGTCTACCCGTGGTTCGGACAGGACATCCGCCAGGGCATCGACCTCGCCAAGGAGAACTACGCGCTGCTGCGCCGGCTGTGGCGCGAGGACGTCGTGGACTGGGAGGGACGGTTCCGTACCCCGCTCCAGGCCTTCACCTCGACACCCAGGCCCCTGGACGGCGTCCCGCCCTTCGTCTGGCACGGATCCATCAGGTCCCCCGAGATCGCGGAGCAGGCCGCCTTCTACGGTGACGGCTTCTTCCACAACAACATCTTCTGGCCGGCCGACCACACCCGGCGCATGGTGCGGCTCTACCGGCGCCGGTTCGCGCACCACGGCCACGGCCGGCCGGAGGACGCCATCGTCGGCCTGGGCGGACAGGTCTTCATGCGCAGGAACTCGCAGGACGCCGTACGGGAGTTCCGTCCCTACTTCGACAACGCTCCCGTGTACGGCCACGGCCCGTCGCTGGAGGACTTCACCGAGCAGACCCCGCTGACGGTGGGCTCTCCCCAGCAGGTCATCGAGCGGACCCTGTCGTTCCGGGAGACCGTCGGCGACTACCAGCGCCAGCTGTTCCTGATGGACCACGCGGGCCTGCCCCTGAAGACCGTCCTCGAACAGCTGGACATCCTCGGCGAAGAGGTCGTGCCCGTCCTGCGCAGGGAGTTCGCGAAGGGACGTCCGGCCGACGCGCCGGAGGCGCCCACGCACGCGTCGCTCCGAGCCGTCCGGGAGGTGTCCGCCGCATGAAGCTGATCACCGTCTCCGCGGGGCTGAGCACCCCCTCGTCCACCCGCCTGCTCGCGGACCGGCTGGCCGAATCGGCCCGCGACGCGCTCTCGGCCCGGGGGCAGGCGCCGTCGACCGAGGTCGTGGAGCTGCGCGAACGGGCCGGCGACATCGCCAACCACCTCGTGACCGGCTTTCCGCCGCCGCGACTGAGCGCCGCCATCGACGCGGTGACGGCGGCCGACGGCCTGATCGTCGTGACCCCCGTGTTCGCGGCCTCGTACAGCGGTCTCTTCAAGTCCTTCTTCGACGTGATCGACCCGGACGCCCTCACCGGGAAGCCGGTCCTGATCGCGGCGACGGGTGGCACCGCCCGCCACTCCCTGGTCCTGGAGCACGCCGTGCGCCCGCTCTTCGCCTATCTCCGCGCCGTCGTCGTCCCCACCGCCGTGTACGCGGCCTCCGAGGACTGGGGATCGGGGGGAGACGAGTACACCGACGGCCTGCCCGGCCGGGTCCGCCGGGCGGGCGCCGAGCTCGCCGCGCTCATGGTGGCGCGCCCGGTCGGTGCGGAGCCCGAGGACGAGGTCACCGTCCTCGAACGGCAACTCGCCGACCTGCGCTTCGACTGAGACGGGCCCCCGGGCCGGACGACGGCGGGGCGGTGCACATGGTTCATACTGTTCGGCCGTATGAGCGTGCACCGAGTGACGACAAGGACCGTGCCCGAGGAACCCGAGGGCGTACGGACGCCCCTCCGCGGCAGGGACGCCGAACTGGCGTCCATCGAGGCGCGGCTCGACGCGCTCCACCGGGGCAGAGGCGGGATCGTCCGTGTCGAAGGCCCCGTCGGCATCGGCAGGTCCAGGATCCTCGCGGAGGCCGCGGCGGCCGCGAGGCGGCGCGGGACGAAAGTCTTCGAGGGAGCGGCGGACCCCGACGAACAGTTCGTGCCGCTCGGCCCGCTCCTCGACGGTCTGCTCTCCGGCGAGGAACCGCTGTCGGGAGCCGTCCGCCTCAGGGACCTCGCCACGACACCCGGCCGGCGCTTCTGGCTGCTCCAGGAACTGGGGGACCGTCTCCGGGAGACGGCTCGAGACGGCCCCCTGCTCGTCGTCCTCGACGACCTCCAGTGGTGCGACGACCTGACCCTTCTCACCTTCAACACCCTCGCGGCCGGACTCTCTTCGCACGCCATCCTGTGGCTGGTCGCCGTGCGCGGCGGAAGCGTGCCGTCAGGAGTGCGCACGACCCTGGACAGGATCCGGCAGGCAGGCGCGCACGAGCTGGCACTGGGAGCGCTGGACGACCAGGCCACCACGCGGATCACCGAGGACGTTCTCGGCGCCGCTCCCGACCCGGACGTCCTCCGCGTCGCCCGCCGCGCCGAAGGAGTCCCGCAGCTGCTGGTCGAGCTGCTCGGCTCGCTGCGGGAGGCGGTGATGATCGAGAACGGCACGGCCAGGCTGCCGGCCGGGCCCCCCGCCCCACGGGGACTCCCCTCCGTCCGGCGCCGCCTCGACCAGCTGTCCGACGAGGCACGGGAGCTGGTGCAGACGGCGGCCGTCGTGGGCGGCCCGGTCACCGTCGCGCTGCTGGCCGAACTGCTCGGCAGGTCCTCGGCGGCGCTCATCACAGCGGTACGGGAATCCCTCGACGCCGACCTGCTCACCGAAAGCGGTGACCGCCTCGCCTTCCGCCACGAACTGATCCGCGAGGCGGTGGAGGCCGGCCTCCCCCTGCCCCTGCGTCAGGCCCTGCGGGATCAGGCCGCCGAGCCGCCGCCGGGGGGCGCGGCCTCCCCCGGGGAGCGTCCCGGGCCGTCGGCCGGGAGGGCGTCGGCGGACGCGGCGGTCGCCGGGAGCGCGGGGCCGGGAGACGCGGCGGAGGCCGACCGGCTGCGCACCGCCGCGGCGGACCTCGCGGCCACCGCTCCCGGACCGGCCGCGGAGCGCAGCCTCAAGGCCCTGGAACTGACCACGGCCGACGCTCCGGAGCGGCCGCGGGTCATCGCCGAGACGATCCCGCTGCTCTGGCAGACGGGCCGGGCCGCCCAGGCGCGCGAGCTGGGAGCCTCCGCCCTGGCGACCGCCGGCATCGCACCCGAGGACGAGGCGCACATACGCCTCGCCCTGGCCCGCCTCGCCGTACCGTTCGACTTCTCCGAGGCGGTCCGCCAGGCCCGCGCCGGGGCGGCCCTGCCCGGGATCCCCGTGGACGTGAGGAGTCGACTGCTCGCCATGCTCGCCGTCGGCCTGTCGATGTCGGGCGAGCACCTGGCGGCCGAGCAGGTCGCCGCGGAGGCGTGGGAGACGGCGGCGGCGGCGGGCGACCGCTCCGCCGAGGCCACGCTGACGACGGTCCGCTCGGCCGTGAGTTTCCACCGCATGGACCTGACCGAGGCGTTCCGGCAGGCCGAGCGGGCCGCCGCGCTGGCCGACGCCCTGGGCGTCAGCACCTCGCTGTGGGTTCCGGAGGCCTTGTGGCACGCCCTCCTGTCGCACACCACCGGACGGTCCGCGGAGGCGCTCGCCGCCGCCGAGGACGGCATCCGGATCACCGGGAAGCAGGGCCGGACGGCGGCCACCCGTATGTGGCTGATGACCCGATCCCGCATCCTTCTGGAGGCCGGACGGCTGACGGACGCCCGGGCCGACGCCGAAGCCGCGGCCGCGACGACCGACGATCCCGGCCCGGGCAACCTCGCCGACGTCACGCTCCGGTACGTGATGATGCGCGTCGCCCTCCACACCGGCGACCGGCAGACCGCACGAGCCTACGCCGCGGAGGCGAGGCGCATGCGGACCGACGCCGCACCCGTCGTCCGGCACTTCGGCTCCTGGATGCTGGCGCTGATGGCCGACTTCGAGGGCCGGCCCGACCGTGCCATGGCGGAACTCGACGAGGTGATGACGGCGCCCGCCGCGGACAGACCGGCCTACTCCGGCATGGTCGACCCCGCCGACGCCCCGGTCCTCGTCCGCCTGGCGCTGCGTGCCGGCGCGCACGAACGGGCCGCGCAGGCAGTGGTCCTGGCCGAGCGACTGGCCGCGCTCAACCCCGACCTCACGTTCCTCGCCGCCACGGCCGCGCACGCCCGGGGGCTCCTCGACAACGACCTCGCCCCTCTCGTACGTGCCGTCCGGCTGTACGAGGACTGCCCTCGGCCGTTGGCCCGGGCGTCGGCACTGGAGGACGCAGGACGCAAGCTGGCGGTCACCCGCAGGTCCGAAGCGGTGCCGTACTTCGACACGGCCCTCGCGCTCTACGGGCGAGCGGGCGCCGAGCGGGACGTCGCACGCGTCCGCCGGCGCCTGCGGGCCGCCGGTGTCCGCCGCCGGCCCTCGACGGCCGGACTCTCCGCGGCGTGGCCCGAGCTGACGGCCGCGGAGATACGGGCGGTGCGGCTCGTGGCACGTGGGCTGACCAACCGACAGGTGGCCGAGCGCCTCTCCCTCTCGCCGCACACGGTGAGTTCGCACCTGCGCCGGGCCTTCACCAAGCTGGACGTCACCTCGCGCGTGGAGCTGACCCGGCTGGTGCTGCACCGCGACAGCGGAGAGTAGTCACTTCGTATCCCCTGTGGGTGTCGCGGCAATGGACGATTCGTGTGATGTGCCGACGTCATCGCTTCCTCAGAATGATCAAAGTCGCGGAATGGAGAAGTCCGCGGGAACCGTTGGTCGAGAGAGGAACAGCGCATGACCGTGAGGCTCCAGCGAGCCCGCCCCGGCAGCCCCGAGCTCCAGGCGCTTGTCGACGAGCTGGCGGAGCGGCTCGGCCGGTCCGTCGCCGTCGACGACCCGCTGGTCCGCATGGTCTGCACCAGCCGCCACTTCGGCGACGAGGACCCGGTCCGCATCGGCACCCTGTTGCAGGGCCGCGCCGACAACGCGGCCATCCGCTACGTCCTCGCGCAGGGCGTGACCCAGTGGCCCCGGGCCGGATTCATCGACGGCCGTGACGACCTCGGACTGCTGCCCCGTTACGTGGTGCCCCTGCGCGAGCGCGGGCATCTCCTCGGACTGCTCCTGGTGGTCGTGCCCGAGAAGACGCTCGCGGAGCACGAGACACGTGCCATCGCCCGGGCCGCGGACGCCATGGCGGCGCAGATGCACGGGGAGCACATCGCCACCGACACCCGGAAGGCCGACGAGCGGGACCTCGTCCTCGAACTCGTCGGCACCGACGTCGCCGCCCGTACCACCGCACGGCGGCGGGGCGAGGAACTCGGCCTGCTCGGAGCGGCCGAGCACGTCCTGGTCACCGTCGTCCAGCTGAGCTGCGCGACCGAGCTCGTGCGGCAGTCCGAGGCGGCCCTGTGGGGGGCGCTGGAGGGATTCCGGCAGACGCGCTCCGCCCAGGGCCTCATCGCGATCGGCAGGGAGCGGGCGACACTGCTCCAGCTGCGCGACCGTCCCCCCGGCCAGGACGAGGTCACCGCGCAGTCCGCTCGCATCCTGGACGAACTCCGCACCTTCCTGGGACCGTCGGCGGACCCCGTGATCGGCGTCGGCGGCCGGCACCCCAGCCTGGACGACGCATGGACGTCGTACGAGCAGGCGCTCGTCGCGGCACGCGCGGCACGCCGACTGCCCACCTTGAAGAACGCCGGTGACTGGGAGCTGCTCGGGGAGCTCGCGATGCTCCTCCAGCTCCCCGAGCACGCCCTGAACGCGTCCCTGGTCCCGAAGCCGCTCCGTACCCTGAGCGCCGCGCACGGCGGCGACCGCCTGCGGGACACCCTGCGCTGCTTCCTCGAACACGCGGGATCGATCCCCCGGACCGCGGACACGCTGGGGATCCACCGCACCTCGCTCTACTACCGCCTGCGCCAGATTCAGGAGATCACCGGACTCGACCTCGACGACGGCGCCCACCGGCTCACTCTGCACCTCGGCCTCAGGATCGAGGAACTTCTGGCCCCGGGCGGCGGCGGGGTCGTCTGACCACGGACCCGCTTCGACAGAACGAGGAGGATCCACGGCCCGATTCCTACAGCTCGCGGTGGTGCGGGCGGCGGGCCCCATTCGATGATGTTCGGGACGGCGGGAACGACGTACCGCCTCTGACCAGGGGAGAGGTCATGAAGGAACTGATCACGACGGACGGCGCACGGCTCGCGTACCAGGACACCGGCGGCGAGGGTGTCCCGTTGGTGATGCTGCACGGCTGGGGGCAGACGCAGGCGATGTTCCGCCACCAGATCGAGGGACTGGCGCCCGGCCGTCGCGTCGTCACCGTCGACCTCCGCGGCCACGGGAAGTCCGGCGGACCGCGGCACGGCTACCGCATCGCCCGGCTCTCCCGCGATGTGCTCGAACTCGTCGACCATCTCGGTCTCGACCGTTTCGACGCGCTGGGCTGGTCCATGGGGGTCTCGGTGTGGTGGAGCTTCATCGACCAGTACGGGACCGGGCGGATCCGGCGCTTCGTCGCCGTCGACCAGCCCGCGGCGGTCGCGGCCGTGCCCTGGATGACCGAGCGGGAACAGCGGGACTCCGGTGCCATCTTCGATGTGTCGGGGCTGCTGTACCTGGGCGCGGCCCTCGCGGGGCCGGAGGGCGACACGGTCCGCGCCGAGTTCGTGCGCGGCATGTTCTCCGGCGAGCCGGACCCCGAGGTGCTGGCCTTCGTCCACGAGGAGATCCGGTCGACACCCGCCTACGCGGGCGTCCCGCTGCTGTTCGACCACTGCGCGCAGGACTGGCGCGACGTGCTTCCCCGGATCGACGTGCCGACCCTGGTGATCGGCTGCGAGGGAAGCCATGTGCACCCCGATTCGCAGCGTTTCGTCGCCGAGCGGATTCCCGGCGCACGCCTGCACGTCTTCGCCTCCGACGTGGCGAGCTCGCACTTCCCCTTCCTGGAGAACCCGCCGGCCTTCAACGCCGTGGTGGAGAAGTTCCTGGCCCAGGAGCCGGCGAACGGGGCGTGAATCCCCCCTCCGCCCGCACGCACCTACGGCTAGGACTCCCCATGACCCTCACACTGATGTCACGTGCGCCCGAACGGGAGCCCGGGCAGGCGCCCGATCCGACCGCACCCCCCTCCTCCCGCTCGGGGTGGCTGGTCCAGATGCTTTCCGAGATGCCGGAGGCGAACGACCGGAACCACATCTACCTCGGCGTCCACGTCCGGGGGCCCGTCACCGTCGTCCACGAGCGGGCCGACACCGTGTTGGAGCCGAACGACCTGGTCTTCTGCGACCCGGCCCGACAGCACCTGCTGCGGTTCGGCGAGGACTGCCGAATGATCTTCTTCCGGGTGCCCCGCTGCTATCTGGGCGTCACGGAGCCGGAACTGAACCAGGTGCTCGGCGTACCCGTACGCGGCCGGGAGGGGATCGGGGCGCTGGCGTCCGACTTCCTGACCGCGCTCGCCGCCGAGGCGGAGTTCCGACGGTCCACGATCGGGGACCGTCGTGCCCGGACGGCCGTACACCTCCTCTCGGTCCTGGTCATGGAGCTCCTCGAAGCGGACACGACGGACGACGCGGACGACGCCTCCGGAGCCGTCAACGAGATGCTGTCCCGTATCCACGGCTACATCGAAGAGCATCTGATGGACCCGGACCTCTCACCGGAGTCGATCGCACGCGCCCACCACATCTCCGTCCGGTACCTGCAGAAGCTCTTCCAGAACGACGGCAGCACCGTGAGCCAATGGGTGAGGCAGCGCCGGCTCGAGTTCTGCCGGCTCGAACTGGGCCGCTCCAACCGGAGGATCACCATGGCCGCGGTGGCGCACCGCTGGGGCTTCAGCAGCCCCTCGCACTTCAGCCGCACCTTCCGCGGGGCCTACGGCATGAGCCCCAGCGAATGGCACGCGCTGGCGACCTCGGCCTTCGCGACGACGACCACCGGCGCCAAGGACGAGTGAAGGCGCCGAGAGGCGTGTGCGCCGTCAGGACAGCGCGGCTGCGCGCACGTACAAGAGGAGCCGCTTCCACGGCTCTACCGTGAGTGACCGTCGCTCGGACCTCCCGCCGCACTCCGGGCCGCGCCCCGACCGTCGTGACGACGCCCCACAGGTGGCCCGACACCGAGAAGAGAACTCCCATGACCAACCCCACCGTCGTCCTCGTGCACGGCGCGTTCGCCGACGCGACAGGCTGGATAGGCGTCATCTCGGAACTGCGGAGCAGCGGTATCCCGGTGATCGCTCCGTCGAACCCGCTGCGGGGGCTGACGTCGGACGCCGCCTACCTCACCTCCGTCCTCGCGCAGGTCGACGGCCCGGCCGTACTCGTCGGCCACTCCTACGGCGGCGCGCTGATCACTGTGGCCGGCACCGCGGAGAACGTCGTCGCGCTCGTCTACGTGGCCGCCTTCGTGCCCCACGAGGGCGAGAGTCTCGACCGGCTCCGAGGGCGCTTCCCCGAGTCTGCGCTGACGGGCAGCCTGAAGGAGTGGACGTACCCGCTCCCCGCCGGCGACTCGGCGGTCGAGGTCACCATCGAGGAGGCGGCCTTTCCCTCCGTCTTCGCGGCGGACATGCCCGAGGACGTCGCCGGTGTCCTGGCGGCGTCCCAACGCCCGCTCGCCACGCGCGCCTTCACCGAGGCCGTGTCCGCGGCGGCGTGGCGGACGAAACCGTCCTGGGCCCTGGTGGCCGGGGCGGACCGCACGATCAGCCCCGAGGTCCAGCGTTTCGGCGCCGCACGGGCCGGCGCCGTCGTCGTCGAACTCCCGGACGCCTCCCACGCCGTCGTCCTGTCCGAGCCCACACGGGTCGCCGACCTGATCAGGGACGCGATACGGGCGACGAACTGACCGACCGGCCGCCACGACGCCAGGAGCGGTCGGCGGCAGACACCCCTCAGAGCCAGTCCCGTCGCTTGAAGATCACGTACAAGCCGGTGCAGACAAGCCCCATCAAACCGATCGCGAACGGATATCCGCCCGTCCAGTGCAGCTCCGGCATGCTGTCGAAGTTCATGCCGTAGATGGTGCCGACGAGGGTGGGTGCGAACAGGATGGCCGCCCAGGCCGAGATCTTCTTGATCTCCTCGTTCTGTTCGAAGCCCGCCTCCGCCAAGGCCCTCATCTCGGCGTTCTGTTGCTGCGTGACCAGGGTCGCGTTGACCGTGAGGATGTCCGCGAGGGCCTGGCGGAAGCCGTCGACGCGTTCGCTGGTGTGGGTGACGTGGTCGGCGACGTCGCGGAGGTAGCGCTGGAGTTCCTCGTCCGTGCCGTACTTGGCGAAGCCCGCCATCAGGCCGTGGAGCATGCCCACCAGGGGGCGGGTCGCGCGCTGGAACTCGACCATCTCGCGGGAGAGTTCGTAGATGCGGCGGGAGACCGCCGGGTCGCCGCCGAAGACCTCCGTCTCGATCTCGTCGATGTCGTTCTGGACCCCCTCCACCACCGGGGCGTAGCCGTCGACCACCGCGTCGAGGATCGCGTACAGGACCGCTTCCGGGCCGAGGGCGAGGAGTTCCGGGGCCTGCTCCATGCGGCGGCGGACCGCGGAGAGGTCCGGGGCGGCGCCGTGGCGGACCGTGATCAGGAAGTCCGGGCCCACGAAGACGTGCAGTTCGCCGAAGTCGACCTCCTCCTGGGCGTCCAGGTAGCGGGCGGCGCGCAGGACGACGAACAGCGTGTCGCCGTACCGTTCCAGCTTGGGGCGCTGGTGGGCCTCCATCGCGTCCTCGACGGCCAGTTCGTGCAGGTCGAACTCGGCCGCGAGGGAGTGGAGTTCGTCCTCGGTCGGACGCTGGAGGCCGATCCACGCCATGCCGTCCGGGTGCTCGCGCAACTGCCGGAAGGTCTCCGAGAGCGTCGCGGGGGAGGAGACCCGGTGGCCGTCCCGGTACAGGCCGGCCTGCACCACGCTCGGCCGGGCCTCGGGCGGCTCCGGGGAGGCGGCGGCCGCGGGCGGCTCGGCCGGCGGGCGGCGCCACGCCGCGCGGGGGCGGCGGTCGGACATCCTCGAACACCTCCTGGGGTCTCCGGGCAGGATATAGCGGACGAACCGCCCGGGCGCGGCGTCCCGTGCCGGTGCCCGGGGTCGAGGCGGCGCGCATCGGGGCGGCCCCGGGCAGGCCCCGCTCCGGACCGCCGTGGCCTCGGGGCGGCCTCGGACCGGTCCCACTCCGGACCGCCCTCTCGGGGCGGCCTCGGACCGGTCCCGCTCCGGACGGCCCTGGCCTCGGGGCGGCCCCGGGCAGGCCCCGCTCCCGAGCATCGGCATCGCCCCTTGCGGACCGTACCTGTCCGCAAGCCCGAGTAGCGTTCCCACCATGGCCCTCACAACGAACCACCCCGTGCTCGGTCCCCGCGCCCTGAACCGTGCCACGCTCGCCCGGCAGCTGCTCCTGAGCCCCGCTCCCCTGGGTGCCGCCGAGGCCGTCGGCCACCTCCTCGGTCTCCAGGCGCAGAACACCAAGCCCCCGTACTACGCCCTCGCCGCCCGCCTCGAAGGGTTCCGGCCCGAGCAGCTGTCCGCGCTGATGGAGTCCCGGGAGGTCGCCCGCATCGTGACCATGCGGTCCACCGTGCACACCCACACCGCGCGGGACGCGGTCGCCCTGCGCGGGCTCGTCCAGCCGGGGGCCATCGACCGGGAGCTCGCCATCTTCGTCTCCCGCGGCGGGCTCGACGGCGTCGACCTCGACCGGCTCTCCGTCCTCGCCCGCGCGCTCGTCGACGAACGCCCCCGTACCCCCAAGGAGCTGCGCGAGGAGCTCCTCCAGGAGTGGCCCGACGCCGACCCGCAGTCCCTCTCCGTCGCCGCCCGCTGCCTCCTGCCCCTGGTCCAGGTCACCCCGCGCGGCCTCTGGGGGCGCGGCGGCCAGGTCGCCCTCACCACGACGGACACCTGGTTCCAGGACGACGCGGGGGCGGAAGCTGCCGCCGACATCGACGAGACCGTGCTGCGCTACCTCGGCGCCTTCGGGCCCGCCTCCGTCAAGGACATGCAGACCTGGGGCGGACTGACCCGGCTGGGTGAGGCGTTCGAGCGGCTGCGCCCCCGGCTCCTCGTCTTCCGGTCCGAGCGCGGCACCGAGCTCTTCGACCTGCCCGACGCCCCCCGGCCCGACGAGGACACCCCCGCCCCGCCCCGGTTCCTCCCCGAGTTCGACAACCTGCTCCTCTCGCACGCCGACCGCACCCGCGTCGTCAGCGCCGGCCACCGCTCCCGCACCTGGACCGGCAACCAGGCCCACCGGGTGTTCCTCCTCGACGGCTTCCTCGCCGGACTCTGGTTCCTGGACGAGACCAAGGAGCGCACCACGATGACGATCGAGCCGTTCGAGACGCCCGGCCGGGCCGCGCGGGCCGCACTCGCCGCCGAGGCCGAGCGGACCCTGCGGATCATGGCCCCGCGGGACGTCCCGTACGAGATCGTCTTCCGCGCTCCCGAGGACTGACCGCACCGGCGCTCACGGCAGCACCCCCGCCCGCCGTGCCGCCACCACCGCCTCCATGCGGGTGTGCGCCCCCAGCTTCCGCATCGCCGAGCGCAGATAGCCCTTCACCGTCTCCGGGCGCAGCCCGAGCCGGGACGCCGTCGTCGCGTTCGTCGCCCCCGAGGCCACCGCCGCCAGGACGTCCGTCTCCCGGGGCGTCAGGGCCGGCCCCTGGGCGGGCGCGGAGGAGCCGGAGGCCGTCTCCAGGCGCCCGCAGACCGCGAGCAGCCGCTCCCGCAGCTCCGGGTCCGCGACCCGGGGCGCCAGCTCGCGCAGCTCCCCGTACGCCTGCCGGACCTCCTCCCAGGACGGTCCGGGGGAGGGCGGCGCGAGCAGCCGGCCGATGTCGTCCCGTACGGCGAAGGCCTGCTCCACGTCCCGCGCCGCCGCGACCGCCGCGTCGACGACCCGGTCGCCGAGCGGCACCGCGTCGCGCAGCGCCCCGTACAGCACGCCGCGGACCTTCCGGCGTACGACGACGGGCACCGCGATCACCGAGCGCAGCCCCTCCGCCGACACCGGGCCGTCGTACTCGTGCGTGATGTGAGGGGCGGAGCGGTAGTCCGTGACCGCGCACGGCCGGGACAGGGCCAGGCACTTCCCGCCGAGCCCGGAGCCGGCCGGGATCGTCAGTCCGTGCAGGGCCGGGGTCACCGCCCCCGTCACCTCACCGATCCGCAGCACGCGCCCGTCGCGCAGCAGCCCGCCGAAGACGACCGGCAGGCCGGTGGCGCCGCGCAGCCGCAGCAGCGCGCCGCGCAGCTCCACCGATTCGGCGTGCTCCCGCACCGTTCCCTCCCCGACGTCGACCGGCTGGTCCACCCCCGAACGGGGGTAGTGAGACCCGGGTCACCGATTACACGATGTCCGGGACGTGTCCCGCAACGAGGAGGACGTATGACGGCGACGAGCGCGACCGGCGCGACGGAGAGGTTCCGGGCCGCCCGGGACTTCCTGCTCCAGCACCGGAAGGACTACGAGACGGCCTACGAGGGCTTCGCCTGGCCCCGGTTCGACCGCTTCAACTGGGCGCTCGACTGGTTCGACGTCATCGCGGAGGGGAACGACAGGACCGCGCTCCACCTCGTGGAGGAGGACGGCTCCGAGACGAAGGTGTCCTTCGCCGGGATGTCCCGCCGCTCCGACCGGGTCGCGAACTGGCTGCGCGCGCAGGGCGTCCGCGCCGGCGACCGGATCATCGTGATGCTGGGCAACCAGGTCGAGCTGTGGGAGACCGTGCTGGCCGCGATGAAGCTGCGCGCCGTCGTCATCCCCGCCACCCCGCTCCTCGGCCCGGCCGACCTGCGCGACCGCGTCGACCGGGGCCGCGCCCGCCATGTGATCGTGCGTGCCGAGGACACCGCCAAGTTCGACGACGTGCCCGGCGAGTACACCCGGATCGCGGTCGGCGGCGACGGGGTGAGCTGGCTGGGGTACGAGCACGCCGCCGACGCGTCCGACGTGTTCGAGCCCGACGGGGTCACCCTCGCCGACGACACCCTGATGCTGTACTTCACCTCCGGTACGACCGCCCGGCCCAAGCTGGTCGAGCACACCCACACCTCGTACCCGGTGGGGCACCTCGCGACGATGTACTGGATCGGCCTGGAGCCCGGGGACGTGCACCTCAACATCTCCTCGCCGGGCTGGGCCAAGCACGCCTGGTCCAACCTCTTCGCCCCGTGGAACGCCGAGGCGACCGTCTTCGTCCACAACTACACCCGCTTCGACCCGGCCCGGCTGCTGGACGAGATGGAGCGCCACGGCGTCACCAGCTTCTGCGCCCCGCCGACCGTGTGGCGAATGCTGATCCAGTCCGACCTGAGCCGCCTGAAGACGCCGCCGCGCGAGGTCGTCGCCGCCGGCGAACCCCTCAACCCGGAGGTCATCGAGTCGGTGCGGCGCGCCTGGGGCGTCACCGTCCGGGACGGCTTCGGCCAGACGGAGACCGCCGTCCAGGTCTCCAACAGCCCCGGTCAGCGGCTCAAGGAGGGGTCCATGGGGCGCCCGAGCCCCGGTTTCCGCGTCACCCTCGTCGACCCGGTCAGCGGCCGGCCGGACGTGGAGGAGGGCGAGATCTGCCTCGATCTGTCCACCAATCCGGTGGGCCTGATGACCGGTTACCACGGCGACCCGGAGAAGACGGCCGAGGTGATGGCCGGCGGCTACTACCGCACCGGCGACATCGGCTCCCGGGACGCGGACGGGTACCTCACGTACATCGGCAGGGCCGACGACGTCTTCAAGGCCAGCGACTACAAGATCAGCCCCTTCGAGCTGGAGAGCGCCCTCCTCGAGCACGAGGCCGTCGCCGAGGCGGCCGTCGTCCCGGCCCCCGACCCGCTGCGCCTCGCCGTCCCCAAGGCCTATGTCGTCCTCGCGGCGGGCTGGGAGCCGGACGAGGAGACCGCGAAGGCCCTCTTCGCCCACTCGCGCGCGGTCCTCGCCCCGTACAAGCGGATCCGGCGCATCGAGTTCGCCGAGCTGCCCAAGACCGTCTCGGGCAAGATCCGGCGGGTGGAGCTGCGCCGGCTCACGGCGGAAGGCGGCGGACAGGAGTACGTGGAGGGGGAGCGCGCATGAACCTGTCGTACGCCCACGGCGCGTCCACCACGCCCCTCCTCGGCGACACCATCGGTACCAACCTGGACAGGGCCGTCGCCACGTGGCCCGACCGGGAGGCGCTCGTCGACGTCCCCACCGGTCGCCGCTGGACCTACGCGGAGTTCGGCGCCGACGTCGACCGGCTGGCGGGGGCCCTGCTCGGCAGCGGGGTCCGCAAGGGCGACCGCGTCGGCATCTGGGCGGTGAACTGCGCGGAGTGGGTCCTCGTCCAGTACGCCACCGCCCGTGTCGGCGCCGTCATGGTCACGATCAACCCCGCCTACCGCGCCCACGAGTTGGCGTACGTCCTCGACCAGGCGGGGATCAGCCTGCTCTTCGCCTCGCTCGCCCACCGGACGAGCGACTACCGGGCGATGGTCGACCACGTACGCCCCCGGTGCCCGGGACTGCGCGAGGCGGTGTACTTCGGGGACCCGGGCTGGGACGCGTTCCTCGCCCGGACGCCCGGAGAGCTGCGCCCGGAGCCGCTCTCCTGCGACGAACCCGTCAACATCCAGTACACCTCGGGGACGACGGGCTTCCCCAAGGGGGCCACCCTCTCCCACCACAACATCCTCAACAACGGTTACTTCGTCGGCGAGATGATCGCCTACACCGAGCAGGACCGCATCTGCGTCCCGGTGCCCTTCTACCACTGCTTCGGCATGGTGATGGCGAACCTGGCGGCCACCTCGCACGGCGCCTGCGTGGTGATCCCCGCCCCCTCCTTCGACCCCGCCGCCACCCTGCGGGCGGTGCAGGAGGAGCGCTGCACCTCGCTCTACGGCGTCCCGACGATGTTCATCGCCGAACTGAACCTCCCCGACTTCGCCGCCTACGACCTCTCCAGCCTGCGCACCGGCATCATGGCCGGCTCACCGTGCCCGGTCGAGGTGATGAAGCGGGTCGTCGCCGAGATGAACATGGCCGAGGTGTCGATCTGTTACGGCATGACCGAGACCTCGCCCGTCTCCACCCAGACCCGCCGTGACGACGACCTGGAGCGCCGCACGGGCACGGTCGGCCGGGTCATGCCGCACGTCGAGGTGAAGATCACCGACCCCGCGACCGGGCTCACCGTGGAGCGCGGCACGGCGGGGGAGCTGTGCACCCGCGGCTACAGCGTGATGCTCGGCTACTGGGACGAACCGGAGAAGACCGCCGAGGCGATCGACAGCGGTCGCTGGATGCACACCGGGGATCTGGCGGTGATGCGCGACGACGGTTACGTGCAGATCGTCGGCCGCATCAAGGACATGATCATCCGGGGCGGTGAGAACGTGTACCCGCGTGAGATCGAGGAGTTCCTCCACGGACACCCGAAGATTGCGGACGTCCAGGTCGTCGGCGTCCCCGACGCCCGGTACGGCGAGGAGATCATGGCCTGCGTCATCCCCCGCGACCCGGCCGACCCGCCCACCGCGGACGACGTCACCGCCTTCTGCCGCGACCGGCTCGCCCACTACAAGATCCCGCGCAGGGTGGAGATCCTCACCGAGTTCCCGATGACGGTGAGCGGCAAGGTACGGAAGGTGGAACTGCGACAGCGGTACGGAGACTCCGGGACCGCACCCTAGGGCGTGCACCGGGGGCGGGTCCTACCGGCTGTCCGCCCCGGTCTCCGCCGTCCGGACCAGGTCGGGGCCCCGCACCTCCCGGCGCATGCAGACGCGCGGCCAGGCCGACAGACCGTGGGCCGCCTCCGCGCGGCTGATGGCGCGCAGGCCGTCCGTCAGCGCCGGGTCGGTCTCCGCGAGCGGCCGGAAGCCGAGCCGCGCGTAGTACGGCGCGTTCCACGGCACCTCGGTGAACGTCGTCAGGGTCAGCGCCGCCAGGCCACGGTCCCTGGCGGCGGCCGCCAGGTGCTCGATCAGCGCCCTGCCGACGCCCCGGCGCGCGGCTGCCGGGTGCACCGACACCTGCTCGATGTGGGCCGAGCCGTCGACCGTGTCGGTCAGCAGATAGGCGACCGGGTGATCGGCGGCGTCCACCGCCACCCACGCCCGGCCCGCGCCCCGGTACGCCTCCAGGACGTCCAGGGGGAGCGGGTCGTCGTCGGCGATCGCCGCCATGCCGAGCGAACGGAACGGCTCGCCCGCCGCCCGTTCGATGTCCTGGAGCAGCGGGAGTTCGGCCGGGGTGGCCGCTCTGATGCGCATACGACAGTATGGCGCGGCCTCACCCCGGACGGTCACCCGCGGCCGGACCGCGATCCGTCGGCGGCCGGTTCCGCTCCGCCTCCCAGGGCCGGTCGAGCAGCCCGCCCTCCAGGGAGAACCGCGGCAGGAACATGGACAGCGCCGGATCTCCGTACAGCGCCACGTACAGCTGGACCAGCCACCCGTCCGTCACCTCGCGCCGGTGCGACGGCAGCGGGTACCGCTCCCGCAGCTCGGCGAGGAGCTGCCGCGCCGCCCGGGTGGCCGGCGGCAGCCGCAGCAGCGCAACCGCCATGAGCGCCGGCAGCGCCCCCGCCGCGAGCAGCACCGCCTGGACCGCGTCGGACGGCACGGTCACGTACACCCCCACGCCGATCGTCAGCGGTACGCAGCCCAGCAGCGCCCCGGCCGCCCCGCGCCGCGCCGGCGACCGCATCAGCCCGGTGGCGCGCAGCTCGCCGTGCAGCGCGTCCACCGCCCGGCGCGCCTCGGGACGCAGGACGAGGTCCCGCAGCGCGAAGGCCCGGTGGAGCGCCCGGTGCACCCCCAGCTGTACGGGGTCCCGGGTGCGGCCCGGCCCGCCGTTGGCCCGAATCGTATGTTTGCGGCCCGCCGCGACGGCTCCGCGCTGGTGCAGCGCCACCAGTGCCACGGTGACGGCGGCCCTTCGCCCGCCCCGCAGCAGCGCCAGGGCCTGCGGCGGCGGCACGCCGTCCGGGCACGGCGCTCCGCTTTCCCTGCTGCGGGTTCGCAGCAACACGACGGCGACCACGAGCTGCCCGCAGGCCGCTCCGATGAACCACCACATTCCCGTCGGCATGACACCCACCCCCCCCCAGTTGTTGTGCCCGGGGGAGCGTGATCGTCACGCGTGAATGGCCGGATTCGCATCCCGAAGTGCCGGGGCGGGCCGTGGGCCCGTCGCCCCGGGCTCAGACGCCCGCGGCCAGGTCGTCGGCGGCGTCGTTCACCGGCTGCGGGGTGCCGGTCAGGTCGAGCACGAAGAGCGGGAGACCGACCTCGGCGGCCCGCTCACGGGCCTCCGGTGTGTAGCCCGCCAGCGAGAAGAGCACGCTCATGGCGGAGGCGCTCAGCCCGTTGAGCCACAGCAGCTCGACGGCCCGCAGCCCGGTGGGCCGGGTGCTCGGGTCGACCTGCGCGACGAGCCCCGGCGCCCGCAGGTCCACCCCGGACGCGGGGCGCTCCTCCGGCTGGACGACGTCCCGGTATCCCAGCCAGCGCAGGTACTCGGCGGCCGCGGCGACCGCGTCCCGGGCGGTCCGGATCGTCACCGGGCGGAAGGCTCCCCGTGCCGGAACCGGGCGCGGTGCGGTGGGCGGCAGCGGGATGTGCGCGGGGTACCGCTCGGCGAAGGTGCGGGGCCCCGCGGGCCGGGGCGGCTCCACGGGACGGCGACGGTGAGCGGCGGGTCCGGGCGTGCCGGGGCCGGCCGCGCGCCCGCCGGCGGGACCAGGACCGAACCACTCCGAGCCGGGCTCGACCGCGTGCGACGGCGCCGAACCGGCGGAGCCCTCCGTCCCCGGAGCCGTACCGGACGGCCCGCCGTCCCCGTCCGGCGCCGCACCGACGCGCCGGGGTCCGGCGTCCTCGGGGGCGGTACCGGAGCGTCCGGGTCCTTCGGTCTCCGGCGCCGTACCGGAACGCCCGCGCCCGCCGCTCCCCGTCGCCGTGCCGGAGAACCCCGGCGCGGTACCGGAGGGCCCCGTCGCCGTACCGGAGGGCCCCGCTCCGCCCGGCGTCCCCGGTTCCGGCGGGCGTACCGGTATCCGCAGCACCGTTCCGCACGCGCAGCCCAGTTCCGGGTGGGGCCAGTCGTCCTCGCGGCCGCAGGCGGCGCAGCGGACGGTGACCCACTCGTCCGTCCAGTTCCGGTGCGTGATCGGTTCCGCCGTCGCGCCCGCCCGCACGGGCGGCGCCACCGGGCTGCCGCACGCGCAGGGGAAGACGGGTGCCGCGTACGCCTGCGTGCGCAGGCATTCCGGGCAACGCACCGGTACCGACTCACCCACGGTCAACCCCCTGTCGTTCCGCCCCATCGTCCACCCATCGGCCGCCCCGAGGGAGGGTGTTCGGCCACTTCCCTGATCCCGCTGCGCGGACTTCTCTTGACGGCTCTCCGGACCCCGACCTACATTGCTTCCGTATAGCAGAACAGTATTTCCGCATTACGGAAACAAGCCGCCCGGGCTCCCCAGCCGACCGGTGGGCTTGGATCCGCCCGGCCGAAGCAGGAGCACTCCCATGCCTCGTATGACCGCCGCCGCAGCGGCCGTTGAGATCCTCAAGCGCGAAGGCGTCACCCAGGCGTTCGGCGTCCCCGGCGCGGCGATCAACCCCTTCTACCGCGAGCTCAAGAACGTGGGCGGCGTCAACCACACGCTCGCCCGTCACGTCGAGGGCGCGTCCCACATGGCCGAGGGCTACACCCGCGCCAAGGCCGGCAACATCGGTGTCTGCATCGGCACCTCCGGCCCCGCCGGCACCGACATGATCACCGGCCTGTACTCCGCGATCGCCGACTCGATCCCGATCCTCTGCATCACCGGCCAGGCACCGGTCTCGAAGCTCCACAAGGAGGACTTCCAGGCCGTCGACATCGCCACCATCGCCAAGCCGGTCACCAAGGCCGCGACCACCGTCCTGGAGGCCGCGCAGGTCCCCGGCGTCTTCCAGCAGGCCTTCCACCTCATGCGGTCCGGCCGTCCCGGCCCCGTCCTGATCGACCTGCCGATCGACGTCCAGCTGACGGAGATCGAGTTCGACCCGGAGACCTACGAGCCGCTGCCCGTCTACCGGCCGCGCGCCACCCGCGCCCAGGCCGCGAAGGCGCTGAGCTTCCTCCTGGAGTCCGAGCGCCCCCTGATCGTCGCCGGCGGCGGCATCATCAACGCCGACGCCACCGACCTCCTCGTCGAGTTCGCCGAACTGACCAACATCCCGGTCATCTCCACCCTCATGGGCTGGGGCGCCATCCCGGACGACCACGAGCTGGCCGCCGGCATGGTCGGCGTCCAGACCGCGCACCGCTACGGCAACGCGACCTTCCTGGAGTCGGACTTCGTCCTCGGCATCGGCAACCGCTGGGCCAACCGCCACACCGGTTACAACCTGGACGCCTACACCAAGGGCCGGAAGTTCGTCCACGTCGACGTCGAGCCCACGCAGCTCGGAAAGATCTTCGCCCCGGACTACGGCATCGCCTCCGACGCCAAGGCCGCGCTCGAACTCTTCATCGAGATCGCCAAGGAGCTGAAGGCCGCCGGCGAGCTGCCCGACTTCTCCGCGTGGGCCGCCTCCGCCCAGGACCGCAAGGCCACGCTGCAGCGCCGCACGCACTTCGACAACATCCCGATGAAGCCGCAGCGCGTCTACGAGGAGATGAACAAGGCCTTCGGCCGGGACACGCGCTACGTGACCACCATCGGCCTCTCCCAGATCGCGGCCGCGCAGTTCCTGCACGTCTACAAGCCGCGCCACTGGATCAACTGCGGCCAGGCCGGCCCGCTCGGCTGGACCATCCCGGCCGCGATCGGCGCCGCCACCGCCGACCCGGAGACCCCGGTCGTCGCGCTCTCCGGCGACTACGACTTCCAGTTCATGATCGAGGAGCTGGCGGTCGCCGCCCAGCACAAGGTCCCCTACGTCCACGTCCTCGTGAACAACGCCTACCTGGGGCTCATCCGCCAGGCGCAGGGCGGTCTGGGCATCAATTTCGAGGTCAACCTCGAGTTCGAGAACATCAACACCCCGGAGATCGGCGTCTACGGCGTCGACCACGTCAAGGTCGCCGAGGGCCTGGGCGTCAAGGCGATCCGCGTCACCGACCCGGAGAAGCTGGGCGAGGCGCTGGAGCAGGCCAAGAAGCTGGCCGTCGAGCACCAGGTCCCGGTCGTCGTCGAGGCGATCCTGGAGCGCATCACCAACATCGCCATGAGCAAGACGGTCGACATGAGCGACGTCACCGAGTTCGAGGACCTGGCCACCGAGCCGGGCCACGCGCCGACCGCGATCAAGGCCCTCCAGGTCTGATCACGGAGCAGGTCCGAGCACGGAGCCGTGACACGGCCCCCGCCCCGAGGAGCACCGGGGCGGGGGCCGCCCGGCGTTCACCCGCCGACCCGCGTTCCCCCGCCGCCTCGCCGCCCCGCGTTTCACGCGCCGGTCGTCCGGTCCTGCGCCCGTACCAGCACCGCGCCCGCCGCCGTCCACTCGTACAGGACCGACCGCCCCGCCCTGCCCCGCCGCACCAGGCCGGCGTCCAGCAGGACCTTCAGGTGCCGCCCCACGGACCCGAGGCCCTGCCCGGTCAGCGCCACCAACTGGCTCGTGGACTTGGGCGATTCCAGCCGTACGAGGACCCCGGCGCGGGCCCCGCCGAGCAGCGCCCCGAGCGCCTCCGGCACGACGGGCCCGCGCACGTCCGCGAGGGCGCCGGAGCACGCGTACACGATGGCGAACCGCTCGGAGCCCTCCCAGGAGACCCAGCCCCGGTCCGGCGTCACCGGCACGAAGAACAGCCGGCCGCCGTCGACCCTTCTCGGCGGGTACGCGCGCGGGTTGACCTGGAGCCGCCCGTCGCCCAGCCAGCGCATCTTCCCCGGGCACAGCTCGTCGAGCGCCGCCGCCCAGCCGTCCCGGGCGAGCCGCGCGGTCCGCGCCACCACGTCGGCCTCCAGGACCCGGCGCCTGCGCGGCCAGTCGGGCAGCACCGTCTCCCGCCACACCCACTCCAGGACCGTCGCCATCCGGTGCGGCAGGTCCTTCGCCGACCGCAGCGGCTCCGATACGGGACCACCGACCGCGACCTCCAACTGCGGCACGGCGTCGGCCGGTTCGGCCGATCGGACCGCCACGACCTCCTCCTCGAAGGACCGCTCACGTCCGCCCGTCGGCGTCGGCGTCAGGAAGTCGGCGTTCCACGTGGGCCCGATGGCCGCCCGTACGAGCAGCGCGTCCAGCGGTTCGGCGGCGAGACGGTCCCGGTACGCCGGGAGATGCGCGGCCAGCCAGGCCCGTTCGCCCGGATGCGCACCGGCCGCCGCGTGCAGGGTCTTGAGCGCCGCGATCGTCTCGGCCAGCGGCGAGACGACGAAGCGGCCCCCGGCCAGCGCGTCCGTACCGATCTGCCACCAGCCCACGACGCCCGCCCCCCGTCCTCGCGCCCAGACGCCCCGGCGCGGGTCCCGCCCACGCGTCGCGGGCCCGTCCTTTCGCCCTCCGGCGAAACAATATCGGCGGAGCCGGCCCGCCCGGAGACTCCCCGGCATGCCCCGCTACCAGGACGTCTTCCGTACACCCGAGTTCACCCCGCTCTTCCTCACCGGCGCCGCCCACACCGCCGCCCAGACGGTCGCGGGGCTCGGGCTCGCCACGCTCGTGTACCGCGCGACCGGCTCCCCCCTGCTCTCCGCCCTCGCGCTCTTCGGCCCCTCGCTCGCCCAGCTGCTCGGCGCGACCACCCTGCTCTCGGCGGCGGACCGGCTCCCGCCGCGCGCCGCGCTCACCGGGACGGCGGTCTTCTTCGCCCTGGGCACCGCCGTCCTGGCGCTCCCCGGCCTGCCGACGTGGGCGCTCTTCGCGATCCTCCTCGCCGAGGGGCTCGTGGCCTCGCTGGGCGGCGGGGTGCGGTACGGGCTCCTGCACGAGATCCTCGACCGGGAGCGCTTCCTCCTCGGCCGCTCGGTGACGAACATGGCGGTCGGCGTCTGCCAGATCGCCGGCTTCGCGG
>NZ_LIVX01000004.1:61704-336998 GCF_001905665.1 Streptomyces sp. CB02261
GGCACCGCCGTCCTGGCGCTCCCCGGCCTGCCGACGTGGGCGCTCTTCGCGATCCTCCTCGCCGAGGGGCTCGTGGCCTCGCTGGGCGGCGGGGTGCGGTACGGGCTCCTGCACGAGATCCTCGACCGGGAGCGCTTCCTCCTCGGCCGCTCGGTGACGAACATGGCGGTCGGCGTCTGCCAGATCGCCGGCTTCGCGGCCGGCGGCGCCCTGATCGCCCTGCTCTCGCCGCGCGGCGCGGTCCTCGCCGGCGCTGTCCTGTACCTGTCCGCCGCGATCCTCGCCCGCACCGGGCTCGGGGCGCGTCCGCCGCGCGCCGCCGGACGCCCCTCGGTCGCCGCGACGTGGCGGACGAACCGGCGGCTGTGGTCCTCACCCGCCCGCCGCCGCTGCTACCTCGCCCTCTGGGTGCCCAACGGGCTGATCGTGGGCTGCGAGTCGCTCTTCGTGCCGTACGACCCCGAGCGCGCCGGGCTCCTCTTCGCGTGCGGCGCGCTCGGCATGCTGGTCGGGGACACGGCCGTCGGCCGCTTCGTGCCGGCGCGGCTGCGCGGCCGGATCCGCTTCCCGCTCCAGGCGCTGCTCGCGGCCCCGTTCCTGGTGTTCGCCCTGGACCCGCCGCTGCCGCTCGTACTCCTGGCGGTGACGGTCTCGGCGGTCGGGTACGGGGCGAGCCTCCTGCACCAGGAGCGGCTGATGGCCCTGGTGCCGGAGGAGCTGAGCGGTCACGCCCTCGGGCTGCACTCCTCGGGGATGCTCGCCCTGCAGGGGGTGAGCGCGGCGCTGGCTGGCACCCTCGCCCAGTACACGTCACCGCGTACGGGGATGGTGCTCCTCGCCCTCGCCTCGCTCACCGTGACGCTCCGGCTCGCGCGGGCCGACCGCGGGGCCGGCGGGGCGCCGTCTAGCGGGGCGCCGTCGAGCGGTGCACGACCGTGTCCTCGCACGGACCGTCGGCGAACAGCTTGAGCGCCTCCATCTCGTCCTTGTCGACCGACAGGCCCCAACGCAGCTTCGTGCCCACCCACTCGCCGACGTAGCGGCAGTACCGGGCGTTCTCCGCGGGCACCCATTCGGCGGGGTCGCGTCCGGCCTTGTCCTTCTGGCTGCGGGCGGTGACGGCGACGAGGGTCGCGGGCGCGCCCTGGTCGTTGGCGTACTTCTCGCGCCGGGCGGCCGTCCAGCCGGACGCCCCCGACCGCCAGGCCTCTTCGAGCGCGACGAGGTGGTCGACGCGGAGGAGGGCCGGGTCGGTGACGTTCTGTCCGTCGTAGTACGAGGTCCACGTGCCGCCGGTGAGGACGCAGTCCGTGCCGGTCTTCGGGGCGTCGACGGCCTCGGCGACGAGGACCTCGGCGCGGGTGTCGCAGCCGTCCGCCGGGTCGAGACCCTTGTTCCAGTGGCGGAACGCCGACTTCGTGTAGCCGGCCGGCTCCTCGGCGGCCTCGGGGAGTTCGGCGAGCGCGTCGGGAAGGAGGACGACGCCGGCGGAGAGGGCGGGGGAGGGGACGGCGAGCGGGGACAGGATCAGGGCGAGCGGCGCGAGACCACGCATCAGGTTCTTGATCATGTACGAGTGGATAGCGCCGGTCGCGGGGCGCACGGGAACCGAATCGCGGTGCGCTCGCCCGACCGGGTGTGGATCTTCACCGCAGAAACGATGCGCTGCGGGTCCGGCCGCCGCGTACCTCCGTACACACGGAGAAGAGCGCGGAACCAGGGACCGTAAACCTGGTTCCGCGCTCTTCCGTCTTGTGACCGCCCGACGGCACGAGGCTGGCGCGACAGGACGTTCGCGCCGCCGGGCGGTGGCTCGGGGGGAGGAGGAGGGTTCCTTCCGGGAAGGCGCCCCCACTGGGGCGTTGGGACCGCGGCGGTGCCGACGGGCGTCACGACCGTCCCCTTCTTTCAGGTCAAGAAGGAGGGCCCGCGCCCTTACCACCGCACTGGCTCGGCGCCGCCGCGGTCCTCACGCTTGTCCGGATCGCCGGCCACCCCTCATCCGGGTCGGCGATCCGGACCACGTACGGCACTGACCTCCCGTCAGGTGCCGTACGCAGTCTGGGTGGTGCTGGTCGGTCAGTCCTCGCGCAGGGCGCGGACGGCCTCGGCGACGCGCTTGCCGTACTCCGGGTCGGCTGCGGCGAAGTGCGCGAGGTTCTTCTCGATGACGTCCTCGCGGGACACCTGGGACAGGCCGCCGGCGATGTTGGCGATCAGACGGCCCTTCTCGTCCTCGGACATCAGCCGGTAGAGCTCACCGGCCTGGAAGAAGTCGTCGTCCTTGGTGTGCTGGGGCGCCTCGTGGGTGCCGGTCCAGCCGTGGATCGCGAGCGGGGCGGAGAGCGCCGCGTCGGTCTGGGCCGGGCCGTGGTACGAGTTGGGCTCGTAGTTCTTGTCGTAGCGCGAGCCCTGGCGGGTGGCCATGAGGCCGTCCCGGCCGTAGTTCTCGGCGACGGTGGCCCGGGGGGCGTTCACCGGGAGCTGGGTGTGGTTGACGCCGAGGCGGTAGCGGTGGGCGTCCGCGTAGGCGAAGAGGCGGCCCTGGAGCATCTTGTCCGGCGACGGGCCGATGCCCGGGACGAAGTTGTTCGGGGAGAACGCGGCCTGCTCGACCTCGGCGAAGACGTTGTCCGGGTTGCGGTCGAGGACCAGACGGCCCACGCGCTGCAGCGGGTAGTCCGCGTGCGGCCACACCTTGGTGAGGTCGAAGGGGTTGAAGCGGTAGTCCACGGCCTCGGCGGCCGGCATCACCTGGACGTACAGGGTCCAGGAGGGGTTCACGCCCCGCTCGATCGCCTGGAGCAGGTCGGTCTGGTGCGAGTTGGCGTCCTTGCCGACGAGCTCGGCGGCCTGGTCGGCGGAGAGGCTGCGGATGCCCTGGTTCGTCTTGAAGTGGTACTTGACGAAGAAGGCCTCGCCCGCCTCGTTGGTCCACTGGTAGGTGTGCGAGCCGTAGCCGTTCATGTGACGGTACGAGGCGGGGATGCCGCGGTCGCCCATGAGCCAGGTGATCTGGTGGGTCGCCTCGGGGGAGTGCGCCCAGAAGTCCCAGACGTTGTCCGGCTCCTGCTTGCCCGTGAAGGGGTCGCGCTTCTGCGAGTGGATGAAGTCGGGGAACTTGATCGGGTCCTTGATGAAGAACACCGGGGTGTTGTTGCCGACGAGGTCGTAGTTGCCCTCTTCGGTGTAGAACTTCAGGGCGAAACCGCGCGGGTCGCGGACCGCGTCCGCGCCGCCGAGCGAGTCGGCCACGGTGGAGAAGCGGATGAAGGTCTCGGTCTTCTTGCCGACCTCGGAGAGGAAGGCGGCCTTCGTGAAGCCGGTGACGTCGTCGGTCACCTCGAAGTAGCCGTACGCGCCGGAGCCGCGGGCGTGGACCACGCGCTCCGGGATCCGCTCACGGTTGAAGCGCGCGAGCTTCTCCAGGAGGTGCTGGTCCTGGAGGAGGAGAGGGCCACCGACGCCGGCGGTGGCGGAGTTCTGGTTGTCGGCGACGGGGGCGCCGGACTCGGTCGTAAGCACGCGCTTCGACATCGTGACCTTCCGTACGGGAGCTCTGCAGACGGTGCGAGGAGCGTAAATTCGGCTCGAACATAACGTCAACAGTTTGTTGAAAAGGAAGTGTGGTGTCCCGGTCGGCGGCGGCGCCTGGGCGCGACAGGACAGTTGTCAGCGCCGCCGCCGACCGGAGATCTGGGCCCCGTCGTGACGGGGCGGTGGGTCAGACCTGCTGGCCGGAGAGGCGCTCGACGGCGCGCAGCAGGGCCGAGTGGTCCAGGCCGCCGTCACCCTGGGCGCGCAGCGAGGCGACCAGCTGTGCGACGACCGCGCCGACCGGGAGGGCCGCGCCGACGTTGCGGGCGGCGTCGGTGACGATGCCCATGTCCTTGTGGTGCAGGTCGATCCGGAAACCGGGCTTGAAGTCGCGGTTCAGGAAGTTGTCCTTCTTGCGGGTCAGGACCGTGGAGCCGGCCAGACCGCCGTTGAGGACGTCCAGGGCGGCCTGGAGGTTCACGCCGGACTTCTCCAGGAAGACCACGGCCTCGGCGCACGCCTGGATGTTGACCGCGACGATCAGCTGGTTGGCGGCCTTCACCGTCTGGCCGGAGCCGTGCGGCCCGCACAGGACGATGGTCTTGCCGAGGGCCTCCAGGATCGGCAGGGCCTCGTCGAAGTCGGCCTGCTCGCCGCCGACCATGATCGACAGCACCGCCTCGATCGCGCCGGCCTCGCCGCCGGACACCGGGGCGTCCAGGACGCGGATGCCCTTCTCGGCGGCGTTCTTGGCGAGGTCGACCGAGGTCTGCGGGGTGATCGACGACATGTCGACGATCAGCGCGCCCTGCCGGGCGTTCTCCAGGATGCCCTCGGGGCCGTAGGCGATGGCCTCGACCTGCGGGGAGGCGGGCACCATCGTGACGATGACGTCGGCGTCCTTCACGGCCTCGGCGATCGACGCGGCGGCCGTGCCGCCGGCCTTCGCGAGCCGGTCCAGCTTGTCCTGCTCCAGCGTGAAGCCGGTGACCTGGTAACCGGCCTTCAGCAGGTTCTCGGACATGGGCGAGCCCATGATGCCGAGGCCGATCCACGCGACCTTGGGAAGATTGCTCATGGTGAGGGTGCCTCTCGGAAAACTGGTGGTACGGGGAGGGGGTCGGCCGGTCAGCGGGCCGCGCGGGCCTCGGCGGGGAGCCACTCGAAGGACGCGGCGGCGTCGGCCGCCTTGTACTCCAGGCCGATCCAGCCGTCGTAGCCGGCCTTCTTCAGCTCGTCGAGCAGCTGCTCCAGCGGGAGGGATCCGGTGCCCGGGGCGCCACGGCCCGGGTTGTCCGCGATCTGGACGTGGCCGGTCTTGGCGGCGTACTCCGCGATGACCTGGCTGACGTCCTCGCCGTTCATCGACAGGTGGTAGATGTCGAGGAGGAACTTGGCGTTGCCGAGCCCGGTGGCCGCGTTGACCTTGTCGACGACCTCGATCGCGGAGGGGGCGCTCACCAGGGGGTAGAGCGGCGACTCCGGCTTGTTGAGGGTCTCGATCAGCAGGATCGCGCCGATCCGGTCCGCCGCGCGGGCGGCCAGGACCAGGTTCTCCAGGGCGAGGGCGTCCTGGATCTGCGGGTCGACGCCGTCGACGCGGTTCCCGTAGAGCGCGTTGAGCGCCTTGCAGCCGACCGAGGCGGCGAAGTCGGCCGCGACCTCGATGTTGGCGCGGAAGCGGTCCGACTCGTCACCGGGCACGGAGAGGGCTCCGCGGTCCGGGCCGGGCAGCTGCCCGGCGTAGAAGTTCAGGCCCACCAGCTGGGTGCCGGCGTCCTCAAGGGCCTTCTTGAGGGCGTCGAGCTCGCTCTGCTCGGGGGTGGCGGTGTCGATCCAGGGCCACCACAGCTCGACCGCGGTGAAGCCCGCCGCGGCGGCGGCCGCGGGGCGCTCCAGGAGCGGGAGTTCCGTGAAGAGGATCGACAGGTTCACATCGAAGCGCTGGTCCGTGCCTGCGCCTACTGAGAAGCGGGCCATGAGGGGCGGCGCTCCTTCCGTATAGCGGAAGTAAGTTTCTGTCTGACGGAATGTTGCAAGGCGGGCGGCGCGCTTGTCAAGAGGTCCCCGCAGGTCCGGGGCTCCCGCGCGGCCGAGCGGGGCCGTAGCGTGGGGCCATGGTGCGTTTGAGAGTGGAGTTCACGACCGAGCCGTTCGACCTCGACGAGGCACCGGCACACGCGGTCGTGGCCCGTGAGGTCATCCAGTCGGCCGAGCTGGACGCGGTCGACGTCGGTCCCTTCGGCAACACGGCGGAAGGCGGCGCCGACGCCGTGCTCACCGCCGTCGACGCGCTGCTGCGCTCGTCGCTGGAGGCCGGCGCCACCCGTGTCTCGCTCCAGGTCAACGTCATCGGGGAGGACGAGAAGTGAGCGAGCACCCCTTGGTCGCTGCGGTGAAGCCCCTGGTCGACGCCATGGGGGCGGAGGTGCTGGTCCCCGCGCAGGCGGAGGCCGACGACGTCGTCCTGTCCTGGGAGGGCGAGGACGTGATCGCCGTACGGCTGCCCCAGCTGTCCGACTCCCTCGATCACATCCTGGCGGCGATGGAGCGGCGGCACGGGATGCCGCTGGCCGAGCTCGACCGGAAATCCAAGCAGGAGGTCGTCCGGCTGCTCGAGGCGCGCGGCGCCTTCTCGGTGCGCCACGGGGTGGAGACGGTGGCGGGTGCACTGGGTGTCAGCCGCTTCACCGTGTACAACTACCTCAACAGGGAGACCGCCCTGAACAGGGAAAAGGCTCCCAAGGGCGACTAGTTGATCATGTGTGACCACAAGCCGTCGTCCGGATGTCGGGACGACGGCTTTTGTGTGGCCGAGTTTTCAACAAAGTGTTGACGTTGTGTTGCGGAGGGCGTTAGCTATCCGCAGCCCGTCCGACGCACAGCGAAAAACAGCCACGGAGGCTTCCCGTGACTTCAGGTACGACACCGGGCCTCACCCGGTTCAACACCTCGGCGGACAGCGAGGCCGTCGCCGCGCTCCACGAGGTGTGTTCCAGTTCGGCGTGGGGGAGCAAGATCCTCGCCCAGCGCCCGTACTCCACCGCCGAAGCTCTCTTCCTCGCCAGTGACGCCGCCATGGCCGAGCTGACCGCCGAGGACCTGGCCGAGGCGATGGCGGGGCACCCGCCGATCGGTCGTCCGAAGGCAGGGGACCCGACCTCCTCCCGCGAACAGAGCGGGATGGCCGGCGCCTCCGCGGAGCTCAAGGCCGAGATGCTCGAACTCAACCTGGCCTACCAGGACACGTTCGGACACGTCTTCCTCATCTGCGCCACCGGCCTGACCGGCGAGCAGATGCGCGACGCGCTCCGGCAGCGGATCGGCAACGCGCCCGAGGAGGAGCGGGAGATCGTCCGCTCCGAACTGGGCAAGATCAACCGCATCCGGCTGACCCGACTCGTAGAGACCACCGAGGAAGAGAGCTCCGCATGAGCACCGACACCACCGCCTCGGTGTCCACCCACATCCTGGACACCAGCATCGGCCGCCCCGCCGAGGGCGTCGCCATCACGCTCGCGGCCCGCAGCGGCTCCGACGCGGAGTGGGTCGCGCTCGGAGGTTCGGCCACCGACGCGGACGGACGGTGCAAGGACCTGCCGGCGCTGCCGGAGGGCACCACCCACGTACGGCTCGACTTCGAGGTCGAGACGTACTTCGCCAGCAAGAAGCAAGCCGAGGCGCAGCAGGACGCCCCCCGCGTAAGGGACAGCGGTGCGTTCTTCCCGGAGGTGGCGATCACGTTCGCCGTCACGCCGGGCGAGCACTATCACGTACCGCTGCTGCTCAACCCGTTCGGCTACTCCGTATACCGAGGGAGCTAGCAGACATGCCCACGATTCTCGGCCAGAACCAGTACGGCAAAGCAGAGAACCGCGTCGTCAAGATCACGCGGGACGGCGACACCCACCACATCAAGGACCTGAACGTCTCCGTCGCCCTCTCCGGCGACCTCGACGACGTCCACCTCTCCGGCTCCAACGCCCACTGCCTCCCCACCGACACGACGAAGAACACCGTCTTCGCGTTCGCCAAGGAGTACGGCATCGAGTCCGCCGAGCAGTTCGGCATCCACCTCGCCCGCCACTTCGTGTCGAGCCAGGAGCCGATCCACCGGGCCCGCATCCGGATCGAGGAGTACGCCTGGGACCGGATCGCCACCTCCGAGGCCAACTCCAAGTTCATCGGCTCCGACGAGGTGAACCACTCCTTCGTCCGCCAGGGCCAGGAGACCCGCGTCACCCAGATCACCTACGACGGCACGAACTGGGAGGTCATCTCGGGCCTCAAGGACCTCGTCGTCATGAACTCCACCAACTCGGAGTTCTGGGGCTACATCAAGGACAAGTACACGACGCTCCAGGAGGCGTACGACCGCATCCTGGCGACGCAGGTCTCCGGCCGCTGGCGGTTCAACTGGACCGACGACGAGCAGCGCATGCCCAACTGGGAGCGGTCCTACGCCGAGACCCGGAAGCACATGCTCCAGGCCTTCGCCGAGACCTACTCGCTCTCCCTCCAGCAGACGCTGTACCAGATGGCCTCGCGGATCATCAACCACCGCTCGGAGATCGACGAGGTCCGCTTCTCGCTCCCGAACAAGCACCACTTCCTGGTCGACCTCGAGCCCTTCGGCCTGAAGAACGACAACGAGGTCTACTACGCCGCCGACCGCATGTACGGCCTCATCGAGGCCACCGTCCTCCGCGACGGAGCCACGGCGCAGATCCCGGTCGACATGACCAACCTCTAAGCGGCATCTGAGTGACCGGCCCCGCCCGCCCGCAGTCGGGCGGGGCCGGTCCACCAGACCGGAGGGAACTCCCATGGCACTGCCCGCAAAGGGACCGGCGACCGCCGAAGGCCCGTGTCCCACCCCGCCGTCCACCCCCGGCCCTGCCCCGACCGAGTGCCACCCGGTGGACGAGAAGCTCCCCGCCTCGCGGCTCGTCCCCGCGGCTCTCCAGCACATCGCCGCCATGTACGCCGGCGTCGTCACCCCTCCGCTCATCATCGGCCAGGCCGTCGGCCTGGACGCCGCCGGGATGACCCGGCTCATCGCCGCGAGCCTGCTCATCGCCGGCTGCGCGACGATCCTGCAGACCCTCGGCGCCGGACGCTTCGCGGGCAACCGCCTCCCGTTCGTCAACGCCGCCTCCTCCGCCGGCATCGCCCCGATGCTCGCCATCGCCGAGACCAGCGCCCCCGGGCACCAACTCCCCGCCATCTACGGCGCGGTGATGGTCGCCGGAGTCTTCTGCCTCGCCGTCGGCCCCTTCTTCGGCAGGCTCCTGCGCTTCTTCCCGCCGCTCGTCACCGGCGTCGTGATCACCCTCATCGGGGTCACCCTGATGCCCGTGCCCGTCGGCTGGGCGCAGGGCGGCGACAGGACCGCCGCCGACTTCGGCGCCATGAGGTACCTGGCGCTCGCCGGCTTCACCCTCGTCGTCATCCTGCTCTTCCAGCGCTTCGGCAAGGGCTTCGTCAAGCAGATCGCCCTGCTGCTCGGCCTCTTCGTCGGCACCCTCGCCGCGATCCCCTTCGGGATGGCCGACTTCTCCGCCCTGCGCGAGGCGCCCGTCGCGGCCCTGCCCGCCCCCTTCGCCTTCGGCACCCCCGAGTTCCAGCCCGCCGCGATCCTCTCCCTGTGCATCGTGATGCTGGTCCTGATGACCGAGTCCAGCGCCGGCATGCTCGCGCTCGGCGAGATCTGCGAGCGCCGCAGCGACGGCCGGACCATCACCCGCGGCCTGCGCACCGACGGCATCGCCACCCTGCTCGGACCCGTCTTCGGCGGCTTCCCGACCTCGGCCTTCGCCCAGAACGTCGGCGTCGTCTCGCTGACCCGGGTGCGCTCCCGGTACGTGGTCGCGGTCGCCGGCGGCGCCCTGCTCGTCCTCGGCGCCTTCCCCGTCCTCGGCGCGGTCGTCTCCATGGTCCCGATGCCCGTCCTCGGCGGCGCCGGCATCGTCCTCTTCGGCTCGATCGCGGTCAGCGGCATCCGGACCCTGTCGGAAGCCGGACTCGACGACAGCTCCAACATCATCCTGGTGGCCGTCGCCCTCGGAGCGGGCATCATCCCGCTCGCCGCGCCCACCTTCTACACGGACTTCCCGGCCTGGGCGCAGACGGTGCTCGGCTCGGGCATCAGCGCGGGCGCGCTCGTCGCCGTCCTGCTCAACCTGTTCTTCCACCACCTCGGCACCCGGAGCCGTCAGACGGCTCCGGCACTCAAATCCTCCTAGGGTCCTGCCGTGCCCACTCCACCCCAGAGGAATGAAGGAACCACCGCCATGGCAGCACCTTCGGCAGCCCAGCGCATCGTCATCGAGAACGCGGCGATCGCGACGGTCGACGCGCACGACACCGAGTACGCCTCCGGCCATCTCGTCGTCGCCGGCAACAGGATCGAGTCCATCGGTGCCGGCCAGGCTCCCGAGGGCCTGGAGAACGTCGTCCGGAGGATCGACGCCTCCGGGCACCTGATCACGCCCGGTCTCGTCAACACCCACCACCACTTCTACCAGTGGATCACCCGGGGCCTCGCGACCGACCACAACCTCTTCGACTGGCTCGTCGCGCTCTACCCGACCTGGGCCCGGATCGACGAGCAGATGGTGCGCGCCGCCGCCCGGGGCTCGCTGGCGATGATGGCCCGCGGTGGTGTCACCACCGCCATGGACCACCACTACGTGTACCCGGTGAACTCCGGTGACCTGTCCGGGGCCATCATCGGTGCCGCCTCCGACATGGGGGTGCGCTTCACCCTCGCCCGCGGCTCCATGGACCGCAGCGAGAAGGACGGCGGCCTGCCGCCGGACTTCGCCGTGGAGACCACCGAGGGCGCGCTCGCCGCGACCGAGGAGACGGTGAAGAAGTACCACGACGCCTCCTTCGACGCGATGACCCAGGTCGCCGTCGCCCCCTGCTCCCCCTTCTCCATCTCCACCGAACTCCTCCGGGAGGGCGCGGCGCTGGGCCGCCGCCTTGGGGTGCGCATGCACACCCACGGCTCGGAGACCGTGGAGGAGGAGAAGTTCTGCCACGAGCTCTTCGGGATGGGCCCGACGGACTACTTCGAGTCCACCGGCTTCCTCGGCGAGGACGTGTGGATGGCGCACTGCGTCCACATGAACGACTCCGACATCGCCGCCTTCGCCCGCACCAAGACCGGTGTGGCGCACTGCCCCTCCTCCAACGCCCGCCTCGCCGCCGGCATCGCCCGCGTCCCCGACATGCTCAAGGCCGGTGTACCCGTCGGCCTCGGCGTCGACGGCACCGCCTCCAACGAGTCGGGCGAGCTCCACACCGAGCTGCGCAACGCCCTCCTGATCAACCGCCTCGGCGCCCACCGCGAGGCCGCGCTCAACGCCCGCCAGGCCCTGCGCCTCGGCACCTACGGCGGCGCCCAGGTCCTCGGCCGCGCCGACAGCATCGGCTCCCTCGAAGCCGGCAAGCTCGCCGACTTCGTCCTCTGGAAGATCGACGGCCTCGGCCACTCCACCATCGCCGACCCGGTCACCGCCATCGTCTTCGGCGCGGCGGCCCCGGTCACGGCCTCCTTCGTCAACGGCCGGCAGATCGTCGAGAACGACCGCCTGCTCACCGTCGACGAGGACACCATCGCGCGCGAGGCGCGCGAGGAGGCGCAGCGCCTGGCCCGCATCGCGGCCCAGGGCTGACCCTCCCCATGGAGTCCGACCGAGGGGGACGGCCCTCGGTCGGTCGCCGCGGACCCGAGCGGGGCCCGCGGCAGCCCGACCGGGAGGTGCCGTACGCAGAAGACGTACGGCGCCTCCCGGGACGGTGACATCCGCCCGCACCCCCACCGGGCACCCCGTCCCCCGCGCCGAGCCTCCCCCCGCGCGCACCGCACCACCCCCGCAACGAGCCGCACCTCCTGCACCTCGCACCGCATCGCACCACCTCCCTGAACCCCGCGTCGCCGCCGACGTGTAACCGACCGGAGGAACCGCCGTGGCCGCCAAGCCCCAGGTTCGCAATGCACAAGACGCAGGCTCCGCTCCCGACGACCGAGAGACGCATCCGGTCGACGAGACGCTGCCCCCAGTGAAGATGCTCACCAGCGGCCTCCAGCACGTGGCCGCCATGTACGCGGGGGTCGTCGCCCCGCCCCTGATCGTGGGAGCGGCCGTCGGCCTCTCCGGCACCGAACTCACCTTCCTGACCGGCGCCAGCCTCTTCACCGCCGGTCTCGCCACCTTCCTCCAGACGCTCGGCGTCTGGAAGATCGGTGCCCGGCTGCCGTTCGTCAACGGCGTCACCTTCGCCGGCGTCGCCCCGATGCTCGCCATCGTCGACACCACCGACGACAAGGCCGACGCCCTCCCCGTGATCTTCGGCGCGATCATCGTGGCCGGACTCCTCGGCTTCCTCGCCGCCCCCTGGTTCTCCCGGCTCGTGCGGTTCTTCCCGCCCGTCGTCACCGGCACCGTGATCACCCTCATAGGCGTCTCCCTCCTCCCGGTCGCCTTCGGCTGGGCCCAGGGGCCCAACCCCCAGGCCGAGGACTACGGTTCGACCACCTTCCTCTCCCTGGCCGCGATCACGCTCGTCGTCGTCCTGCTGCTCCGCCGCTTCACCCGCGGCTTCCTCAAGCAGATCGCCGTCCTCGTCGGCCTCGTCATCGGCACCCTCATCGCCATCCCGTTCGGCGTCACCGACTTCTCGCCGGTGACCGAGGCGGACATCGTCGGCTTCCCGACCCCCTTCCACTTCGGCGGCCCCCAGTTCGCCCTCGCCGCGATCATCTCCATGTGCGTGGTCATGCTGGTCTCCATGACCGAGTCGACCGCCGACATGCTGGCGCTCGGCGAGATCGTCGAGCGGCCCGCCGACGAGAAGACCATCGCGGCCGGGCTGCGCGCCGACACCCTCGGCTCCGCGATCAGCCCGCTCTTCAACGGCTTCATGTGCAGCGCCTTCGCGCAGAACATCGGCCTGGTCGCCATGACCCGGATCCGCAGCCGCTTCGTCGTCGCCTGCGGCGGCGGGTTCCTGGTCCTGATGGGCCTCTCGCCGGTCGCCGCCTCGCTCATCTCGGTCGTCCCCCGGCCGGTCCTCGGCGGCGCGGGCGTCGTCCTCTTCGGCTCGGTCGCCGCGAGCGGCATCCAGACCCTGGTCAAGGCAGGCCTGGAGAAGGACAACAACGTCCTGATCGTGGCCGTCTCCCTGGCCGTCGGCATCATCCCGATCACGGCGCCGGAGTTCTACCACGCCTTCCCGGAGACCGCGAAGATCATCCTGGACTCCGGCATCTCGACCGGCTGTGTCGCGGCGGTCGTGCTCAACGTGGTCTTCAACCACCTGGGCAGGGGCCGGGACGACGACGAGGTGACCGCGCCGATGGAACCGGGCGAGGACATCTCCGGCAGCCACACGGCGAAGGCGGCGCACGTCCACTGAACCCGCCCGTCGCCCCACCGCCCGCCCCGGTCCCCGCGCACGCCGCGGGGCCCGGGGCCGTGGTGCTCGTCAACCCCAACACCTCCGCCGCCACCACCGCGATGATGACCGTCCTCGCCCGCCGCGCCCTGGGCCCCGCCCTCCCGGTCCGCGGCGTCACCGTGGCCCGGGGACCGCGCATGCTCACCGAGCCGGCCGCCCTGCGCGCCGCGGCCCCCGAGGTCCTGGCCGCGGGCCTCCGCGCCACGGCCGGCGGCGGTTGCGCGGGGCTCCTGGTCGGTGCCTTCGGCGACCCGGGTGTGGCGGCGCTGCGCGCGGCGGTGGACGTCCCCGTCGTGGGCATCGGCGAGGCGGCCCTCAGGGAGGCCGCCGCCGACGGGACGCCCTTCGGGGTCGCCACCACCACGCCGCTCCTGGCCGCCGCGGTCAGCGACCAGGTGTCGGCCCTCGGCCTCGCCGACCGGTTCACCGGCCTCCGCCTCACCGTGGGGGACGCCGCGCGCCTCTCCGCCGATCCGGCCCTGCTCCTCGACCGGCTGGAGCTGGCGGTCCTGGCCTGCGCGGAACGGGACGGCGCGGAGGCGGTGGTGATCGGCGGCGGCCCGCTGGGCGAGGCGGCGGAGGAACTCCGGTCCCGCTGCCCGGTCAGGATCGTGGCCCCGATCCCGGCCGCCTGTCGAGCGCTCACCCGGCTGCTGCGCCTCTGACGGCCCCGGGCCCGGGCGAGGTGACGGTCACTCAGCCACGCCGCGCGACGGCCACGGAAACGAGCCACGCGGTCCCGAGCCGCGCGCCGCCCCCGGAACCACGCCGCGAGACCGCCCCGGAGCCGCCCCCCGGCGCCGTTCACCGTTCCACCGCGATCCGGCGGCGGCATTCGTCGGTCAGCGCCGGGTACGCGGCTGCGATCGCCTCGTACAGACGCCTCCGTAGCAGCCGTTCGGCCTCGCCCCGCCCGGTCTCCCCGTACAGACCGTCGAGCAGCACCTCGTACCGCGACAGGACGTGCCGCAGATAGGTCACCTGCCACCGCACGAGGGCCCCCGCGGGTGCGCCGCAGGGCCCGTCCCCGGGGGCGCCCGGCCTCCGTGCCCCGAGCAGTTGCCGGTGGCGGACGGCCCGGCGCTCCAGTTCGGGTCCGGGGAGCCGGGGCACCTCGATCGGTTCCGCGCGGATCGCGGCGAGCACGGCGCCCCGTCGCCGCTCGGCGTAGGCCGCGGCGGCCGAGGAACGGGCGGGGGCGAGCGCCGAGGTCTCGGCGAACTCCGGTGTCCGCTCCACGGTCTCGACCCGGGCGAGGAGGTAGAGCCGCAGCGGCGCGAGGGACCAGCGGCGCGGATCGCGCCCCTGCACGTCGGGCGTGCCGAGCAGGTCCCGCACCATCGAGTCGGTCCACCCCCGGCGGCGTACCCCGGCGAAGCTCACATAGGTCGTACGGTCCGTCATGATTCCCCCAGAATCGACTACGGAGAGTGATGTTCTCAGTGAAGCGCACGCCACTGACAACGCCCCTCTTGCCGTGATCGGCCCGGCTGTGCGATATAGGTCTGGACCTTTTCGACGGACCGCTCCGGACGGAGGCCGCCCCCGTGCAACGTCCGCTCGCCCGCAGCCTGTTGGCGCCCCTCGCACTCGTCGGCACGCTCGCCCTCGCGGGGTGCTCCGGCGCCGCCCCCGTGGTGAAGGACACCCGCGCCCCCACCGCCCCCGCCGGGGTCACCGCGACCGCCGGCAGCGCGAGCACCGTCCACGTCATGTGGAGCGCGGCCACCGACGACCGGGCCGTCACCGGCTACACGGTCTTCAGCGAGGGCCGCAGGGTCAAGGACCTCCCCGCCACCACCCTGATGACCGACATCGTCGGACTCGCCCCCGCCACCCCCCACCGCTTCACCGTCCGGGCCCGCGACGCCGCCGGCAACGCCTCGCCGCCCAGCGCCACCGTCACCGCCACCACCCTCCGCGCCGCCGCCGAGGACCGCACGCCCCCGACCACCCCGACCGCCCTCCGCGCCACGCCCGACGGCGGTCGCGCCGTCACCCTCCGCTGGTCCCCGGCCAGGGACGACACCCGGGTCACCGCGTACGACGTCTACCAGGCCGACACCCGCATCCACACCGTGCCCGGCACGACCACCAGCGCCCGCGTCGACGGCCTGCGCCCCGGCACCGCCTACGCGTTCACCGTCCGCGCCCGCGACGCCGCCGAGAACTCCTCCCCGGACAGCGCCCCCGCCGACCTCACCACCGCCGCGTCCCCCGGCGCGCCCCCGAACACCGCCCCCACCCGCCTCGCCGTGACCTCGGCCCGGAGCGAGGTCACCGTCACCTGGACCCCACCCGACACCGGCGCCCCGGTGACCCACCACGAACTCCACCTCGACGGCCGCTTCACCACCACCATCATCTGGGGCACCGCCCCACCCCCCGGCCGCGCCACCTACACCTTCCCGGTCCAGGACCCCCCGGGCACCCGCTACACCGTCACCCTCCGCGCCCGGCTCCCCGACGGCACCTGGGGCGACTTCTCGGCACCGCGCACGGTGGTCGTGCGCTGACGCCGCCGTCCGCCCTGGCCGTGACCGCCGTGACCCGCCATGTCGCGCACCCGTCCCGCCTGCGTCGTACGCCCGATTCGTCCCCTCGGAACTACTCTGGGAGCGTGGCCGAGACCGTTCTGACCAACACCGGGCTCGACAGCTTCCTCGACGGAGCGCCCGAGCGCCGCGATCCTGTCTTCGTCCGTGCCGCCGAGGCGGTCCTCGGACTGCTCGCCCTCCGGGGCGCCGACCGGGGGAGCGGAGTGCCCGAGCCGACTCCCGCGCTCGTCCGGCAGCTGCTCGTCGAGGACCTGCCCACCTTCGTGTACGCGGCGCCCGGGGAGCTCGACGTCTACCCGGCCGTCCTCCGCGAACTCGCCGGACGGTTCGACGGGGAGCTGCCCGAGCGGGTCGCCGCCGTGGTCAGCGAGGCCGGGCCCGACTTCGAGCGGGCCATGACCGACCCCGGCAACCTCACCTGGCAGCGCTGGTACGCCTCCCTGCTGCGGGCCTGCGGCGCCGACCTCGGCGACCCCGAGGACGTACGGCGCCGGCTCACCGCCCTCGACGGGGCGCCGCTCCCCGACGGGGTGCACCGGGCCGATCTCATGGGGCGCACGGCCCTCGCGGACGTGCTCCTCGCCGAGGCCCTCACGCGCGCGTACGTCCGGGACGCCGAGAAACCGCCCGCCGCCGGGCCGCTGCTGACCGACCACGACGTCGCCACGGGCATCGGGCGGGTCGCCGCCGCCCTCCAGGACCGGTGGACCGCCGCCGGTCTCACCGAACAGCTCGCCGGGCCGTACGCGCAGTTCGCCCCGGGACCCGACGCGTTCCCCCATCTGGTGCTGGCCGACGCCCTTCTCGACGAGCACCTGGACCACTACGGCGACATCGGCGTCCCCGCGCCTCCGCCGCCCGCCATCGAGGCCGGGCCCGTCGAGGAGGACGCCGACACCCTCATCGCCGCCGTCGAGGAGCTGGCGGAGGAGGAGTTCGAGCCGTACGGCGGGGAGGCGCCCCACCTCCTGTACGTGGTCTACCGGCGCGGCTGCGCGCCGGAGTCCGTCGCCCGCAAGGCCGCCGAGTACGAGGACTGGTCCGTCGACCCGGACCTGGAGGACGTGGCCGTACCCGTACCGGCCGAGGCGCCCGAGGAGTACGCGCTGCCGCCCCTGCCCGAACTCGTGCGGCTCCTCGGCACGGCGGGGGCGACCGAGGCCGACCGGGCCGGTCTGGAGGAACCCGCCCGCGAGCTGGCCGGCGTCATCGACCGGCTCGCCGCCACCGGCCTGGTCTTCCGCGCCGGCGACGCCTTCGGGCTCACCCCGCGCGGCGCGGGCGTCGTGCGGTACCTGCTCGGGGTGCGCGGGATCGCCGCTCCCCGCGCCGCCGACGCCCGGGGATGGGCGGCGCCCGAGCTGGTCGCGGCCGCCGCCGGCTGGCCCCGGCCGGTCGCCGCGCGCGTGCTCGCCGACTGGCTCCACGCGCGCGGGGGGACCCCCGACGCCTGGTCGCAGCTGCTGGCCGCCCTCGGCACGGTCCACGCCGGCGGCTCCGACGCGGCCGCCGTCCGTGGGCTCTTCGCGGCCCTCGACACCACCACCGCCCCGCCCGAGGCCCTGCGCGGCGCCCTCCGGGACCCGGTGATCGGCGCGTACGCCCACCAGGCCCTGCGCCTGCGGGGCGAACCGTCCGACCTGGTCCAGGTGGGCACCTCGGCGCGGGCGCTCTACGTCCTCGACGCGCTGCCCGCCAAGAAGGGCCCCCTCGAAGCCCGGCGCACCGCCTTCGACACCGCGGCCGCCGCCTGGCCGGGCGGATCCGCCGCCCTGGTGCGGGCGATGACCGAGGCGGACCACCACGAGACGGAGCGGGTCCTCGGCCCGCTCGGTCTCGTCCCCTCGTGAGGCCCTGGCTCAGCCCGCCGTGAGGTACATCCCGGCGGGACCCGACCCCGCCGTGTTGCGGCAGCTGTGGTTGCCGGTGGGGCGGGCGTGGATGAGGGCCAGGCAGCGGCCGAGGGCCTGCTGGCCGTAGGCGTTCGGGTGCATGGACTCCTGGACGAGGCCCTGGGTGCTCTGGCTGTCGATCCACCGCGCCCATTCGCTCGTCGTGCCCGACGCGGGCGCGGTCGCGGTCACCTGACGGCTCGCCTTCGCGCAGACCTCACGGCCCTGGAGCGCGTCCCGCAGGTCCATGAACTGCACGCCCTTGGCGGCGGCGACGCCCTTCAGACGGTTGGCGAGCTGCGGGACGAGGGAGTCGCGGGCCCAGTCGGAGTCGGCGTTCCAGAAGGGGCAGCCGCCGGTGTTCGTCCGGGCCCAGCCGCTCTCGGCGTACCGGTTGTCGGCGGCGCGCGGGATGGGGGAGGGGTACGACTGGAGGACGATCCGGTAGTCGGACGAGCCGTAACCGGCGGCCGTCATGACGGCCCTGATCTCGTCGACGGAACGGGAGACGTCCGCCATGACGCCGTCGATCTTCGCGTCGACCTCGGCCTGCTGGTCGTCGTGGCAGTACGAGTACCAGACGATGTAGTCGGTGGCGCAGCTGGTGATGATGTCGGCGAAGCCGAGGTCGTTGCCGCCGACGGAGAGCGCGATCAGCTCCACGTCGTGCGAGGCGGCGACGGCGGCGAGGCGGTCGGCCTGCGGGGCCTCGCCCTTGTAGGCCTGGCCGCCCTGGGAGGCGCGGATGACGTTGTCGGTGGTCGCGCCCGAGCAGGCCAGGTTGATCAGGGAGCTCGCGATCGGTCCGGCGCTGAGCACCTCGGAGGTGTCCGAGCGGTGGCAGCCGCCGGCGGTGCTCCCGTAGACCCGGGAGGGGGCGTATCCGCTGCCCGTCCAGGCGCGGTCGGTGCCGTTGCGGCTGCCGGAGTTGGTGAGGCTGTTGCCGAGCCAGCGGCCGGCCTCGCCGGAGATGTAGCTGTCGCCCATGGCGACGACGGCGGTGGGCCCGCTGCCGTTGGACGCCTGGGCGGAGGGGGCGGCGACGGAGGCGAGCCCGGCGGCGGTACACAGTGCCAGGAGTGCGCGCAGCGCACGGTGGGGGGTCGAAGGCATGGCTGTGCTCCTGCGGTACGCAGTGACGTGGGGGACAGCCGCCGGCCGGTGGCATGGCGGAATCTCGCACGCGCCGACTTGTTACCGCTAGGTAGCTGCACGTCTCGGTTGCGTCACGGCACCTGTGGCACACCAGGGCGGGCGACGCGGCACGGAACAGGGCTCTGCCCCCGGTGCCTGTGCGGGCACCGGGGGCAGAGCCCCGTCCTGTGAGCTGTCCGGCCGCTGTGCGGTCAGCCGACCAGCTGTTCGTACGCGGGCAGCGTCAGGAAGTCCGCGTAGTCCGCGTCGAGGGAGACGTGCAGCAGCAGGTCGTGCGCCTGCTGCCACTTGCCGGCCGCGAAGGCCTCCTCGCCGATCTCGGCGCGGATCGCGGCCAGCTCCTCGGCGGCCACCGTGCGGGCCAGCTCGGGGGTGGCCGTCTCGCCGTTCTCGAAGACGACGCCGGCGTTGATCCACTGCCAGATCTGCGAGCGCGAGATCTCGGCGGTGGCCGCGTCCTCCATCAGGTTGAAGATGGCGACGGCGCCCAGGCCCCGCAGCCACGCCTCGATGTAGCGGATGCCGACCTGTACGGCGCTCACCAGACCGGCGTAGGTCGGCCTGGCGTCCAGCGAGTCGATGGCGATCAGGTCGCCGGGTGCGACGGAGACGTCCTCGCGGAGGCGGTCCTTCTGGTTCGGCTTCTCGCCGAGGACGGCGTCGAAGGAGGCCATCGCGATCGGCACCAGGTCGGGGTGGGCGACCCAGGAGCCGTCGAAGCCGTCGCCGGCCTCCCGGTCCTTGTCGGCCTTGACCTTCTCGAAGGCGACCTTGTTCACCTCGGCGTCCTTGCGGGACGGGATGAACGCCGCCATGCCGCCGATCGCGTGCGCGCCGCGCTTGTGGCAGGTGCGCACGAGGAGTTCGGTGTACGCGCGCATGAACGGGGCCGTCATCGTGACCGCGTTGCGGTCCGGCAGGACGAACTTGGATCCGCCGTCACGGAAGTTCTTGACGATGGAGAAGAGGTAGTCCCAGCGCCCGGCGTTCAACCCGGCGGCGTGGTCGCGGAGTTCGTAGAGGATCTCCTCCATCTCGTACGCGGCCGTGATGGTCTCGATGAGGACCGTGGCGCGGACGGTGCCCTGCGGGATGCCGACGTAGTCCTGGGCGAAGACGAAGATCTCGTTCCAGAGGCGGGCCTCCAGGTGCGACTCCGTCTTCGGCAGGTAGAAGTACGGGCCCTTGCCGAGGTCGATGAGCCGCTGGGCGTTGTGGAAGAAGTACAGGCCGAAGTCGACCAGCGCGCCCGGCACCGGGCGTCCGTCGAAGGTGAGGTGACGCTCCTCCAGGTGCCAGCCGCGCGGCCGCATGACGACCGTGGCGAGCTGGTCGGCGGGCTTGAGGGCGTACGACTTGCCCGAGCGCGGGTCGGTGAAGTCGATGTTCCGGCCGTACGCGTCGATCAGGTTGAGCTGGCCCAGGACGACGTTCTCCCAGGTCGGCGCCGAGGCGTCCTCGAAGTCGGCGAGCCAGACCTTCGCGCCGGAGTTCAGGGCGTTGATCGTCATCTTGCGGTCGGTCGGGCCGGTGATCTCGACACGGCGGTCGTTCAGCGCCGCCGGGGCCGGCGCGACCCTCCAGGAGTCGTCGGCGCGGATCGCCGCCGTCTCCGGCAGGAAGTCCAGGGTGGACGTGCGGGCGATCTCGGCGCGGCGCTCCGCCCGGCGGGCGAGGAGCTCGTCCCGGCGCGGGGTGAACCGCCGGTGCAGTTCGGCGACGAAGGCCAGGGCGGCCTCGGTGAGCACCTCTTCCTGACGCGGCAGGGGCTCGGCATCGACGACGGCCAGGGGGGACGGCGCTGGTGCGGACATGAACTGTCACTTCCTTCAGCGGACTTCACGGGCGGTGCCAGGCGGCCGCCGGGCGTCGCGGGACGGCACGGAGTGCCGCAGGCGCCGAGATACGGCCGCAAGCGCCTTCTCAACGAGCAGACGCTTCTGAACAGTGGATACTAGTTTCCTCATGGTGGAAGTTCAATGGTTTGTTGATGTCGAGATTCTCCGGATCGACAGACCATGGCGCTCGGTGCCAGGCCGTGCACGCCCCGCTCACTCCAGGTGGTCCAGATCCGCCTCCGTGTCGATGTCATACGGCTCGGCCACATCCGAACAGTCCACCGGCGTGATCGCATCCCGGTGCGCCCCCAGATAGTCCCGCGCGCCCCGGTCGCCCACCGCCGACGCGACGATCCCCGCCCAGTGCCCGGCGCCGAACAGCACCGGATGGCCGCGCTCCCCGTCGTACGAGGCGGCCGCCAGCGTGTCCCGTGAGCCGTACGCCCCCAGGACCCGGGACACCGCCTCCGCTCCGATCCCCGGCTGGTCGACCAGGAGGACCAGCGCCGCGTCCACCCCGCGCGGATCGGCGGCCAGGGACGCGAGTCCCGCCCGCAGCGAGGAACCCATCCCCTCCGCCCACGCGGGGTTGTCCACCAGGACGCACCCCGGCAGCTCGGCCCGCTCGCGTACGACCTCGGCCGACGCCCCCAGGACCACGTGCACCACCTCGCAGCCGGCCGCGCGCAGCACCCCCGCCGCGTGCTCGACCAGCGGCCGGCCCCGGTGCGACAGGAGCGCCTTGGGGCGCCCGCCGAGCCGCCGCCCGCCCCCTGCGGCGAGCAGCAGACCGGCGACGACGGGCCTTCGATCATTCACAGAAGTCATGGGGAGTGCATACCGCATCAGGCGGAATGACACGGTCGCCTGAATTCCGCCCTCCAAGGGTGGCGCGCCGGGGTGGCGAAGGAGTTAACTGGCCCGCGACTCACAGCGCCGGGCACCGTCCGGCAGGCCCGCCCGAGGTGTGCGGTGAGTCGGGGGCAAGGCGTTCTGCGCACAGTGTCGTGCGAGGGGGAGAACCATGTTGCGAAGCGTGGGGCAGAGGCGAGTGACCGGCGAGGGCGTGGACCCCAGGGTGGCCGAACTGCGGTCCGCCGTGTCCCGGCTCAGGCGTGAACTCGCCGCCCACCGGGTCGAGTTCGCCGACCGGGGCATCGCCGAGGACGAGCTCGCCGCCCTGGACGCGATGGCACTCAGCGGCGCCCCGGAGGTACGGCGGCTGCGCCGCTCCCTGCTGCTCGTCGCCGGCTCCGTCGGCTCCGTCAGCGCCCTCGCGGAAGGCCTCGCCGGGGTCCGCCGCGCCGTCGAACTCTTCGGACCGCCGCCCGCCCAGGACGCCGGGCCTACCGCCTGAGCAGGACGCCGGGCCAACCGCCCGCCCAGGACGCCGGGCCTACCGCCTGATCAGCCGGCGTGCCGTCGCCGCCGCCACGGCCGCCGTGCGCGAGTCCACGCCGAGCTTCGCGAAGACATGCACCAGATGCGACTTCACCGTCGCCTGGCTCAGGAAGAGCGCCTTGCTGATCTGCTGGTTCGACAGACCCTCGCCGACCAGCTGGAGCACTTCCAGTTCCCGTCGGGTCAGCGCCTGCGCCGGGGTCCGCATCCGGTCCATGAGCCGGTGCGCCACCGCCGGCGCGAGCGCCGACTGCCCGGCCGCGGCCGTCCGCACCGCCGCCGCCAGCTCCTCCGGCGGCGCGTCCTTCAGGAGGTAGCCGGAGGCGCCCGCCTCCACCGCCGCCAGGATGTCCGCGTCCGTGTCGTACGTCGTCAGGACCAGTACCTTCGGCCCGCCGGGCGCCGCCGTGATCGCCGCCGTCGCCTCCGAGCCGTGCATCCCGGACCCGAACTGCAGGTCCATCAGGACGACGTCCACCCCTCCGGCGGTGGCCAGTTCCACCGCGCGCCCGGCGGTGGCGGCCTCCGCGACGACGGCGAAGTCCGGCTCCGTGTCGAGGACCGCGCGCAGGCCCGCCCGTACCACCGGGTGGTCGTCGGCGAGAAGAAGGCGGATGGTCATGGCTCAGGCTCCAGCCGGGAGAGGGAGGGAGACGGCGACGGCCGTGCCCTGGCCGGGCGCGGACTCCACCGTGAACATGCCGCCCAGCGACTCCGCCCGCGAGCGCATCGCCGGAAGCCCGAAACCGCCGTCGGACGACGGGCGCACGGACGCGGGCTCGAACCCCTCGCCGTCGTCGACCACGTCCAGGGTGACCGAGGCGTCCATGAACGACAGGGTGATCTCCGCCCGCGAGGCGCCCGCGTGCCGCACGGTGTTCGCGAGCGCCGACTGCGCGATGCGCAGCAGAGCCACCTCGTAGGGGGTCGGCAGCTCGACCGGCGTACCGCTCACGGAGAAACGCACCCGCGGCCCGCCCGACCGTTCGTAGACCCCCGACTCGGGTGCCGCCCCCGGCTCGCACAGCCGTTCCAGGGCCGCCGCCAGGGAGCCGTGCTCCAGGTCCGGTGGGGACAGGGCCCGGACGAAGCGCCTCGCCTCCGCCAGGTTGTCCTGCGCCGCCTGCCGCGCCCGGTCGATGTGGCCGGCGGCCGGGGAGCCCGGCGGCAGCGCCCGCTCGGCGGCCCGCAGCAGCAGCTGGATCGACGACAGGCCCTGCGCGAGCGTGTCGTGGATCTCCCGCGCGAGCCGCTCCCGCTCGGCGAGCGTCCCCGCGTGCCGCTCGGCCGCCGCCAGCTCCGCCCGGGTCGCGATCAGCTCCTCGATCAGCCGGCGCCGCCGCTCGCTCTCCCGGTACAGGGCCTGGTAGCCCAGGACCGTCGCCACCGCGACCGCCCCGCCGAGCAGCGGCCCGATGAAGACCCCGGGGTTGAGCGCGGCGCCGTGCCCCACGAACGAGAGGATCGCCGCGCCCGCCGTCAGCGCGACCACCGGCAGCGACCAGCGCACCGGCAGCAGATGCAGCTGGAGGAAGTAGAGGGGGAACGCCACCCACAGCGCCTCCGGGGTCAGCCAGAGCAGCGCCAGCCAGGACGCGCCCAGGACCGCCAGCCACACCGCGGCGGCCCGCTGCGAACTCCGTACGGACGGCAGGTACGAACCGGCCGCGTACACCGCGCCCGTCACCACCGCGAGCGCCGATCCGGCGGCCGAGTCCGCCCCTGCCGCCGCCAGGACGAGCAGGCCCGCCATCAGCAGATGCAGACAGAGGCGCAGCGCGCGCAGGACGGGCGTCGGGGGGCGCCGGGAGGGGTGGGGGGAGGGTTGCGGATCCATGTCCCCCCAGCCTAGACACGGGGCGACAATCCGGACTCAACCGAAAGTTTGATTGCGGGGCCATCCGCGGCGCGATGCCCGCCCGGCACCGGCCGGACCACTCTGGTCGGCATGTTCGTGGCATGGAGAGACCTCAGATTCGCCAAGGGGCGGTTCGCCCTCATGGGCACGGTGATCGTGCTGATCACCCTCCTCGTCGGGTTGCTGTCGGGGCTGACAGCCGGGCTCGCGCGGGAGAACGTCTCCGCGATCACCGGGCTGCCCGCCGACCGGCTCGCCTTCGCGGCGCCGCCGGCCGGGCAGTCGGTCTCCTTCACCAACTCGACGGTGACGGAGGACCAGTGGCGCCTCTGGTCCCGGCGGCCGGGCGTGACGGCCGCGACACCGCTCGGCATCCGTACGCTCAACGGCGCCGCCGGGGACCGTACCGCCGCCGTGTCCGCCTTCGGCACGGAACCGGAGGCCGGGCTCGCGCCCGTGCCCCCCGCCCCGGGCAAGGCGGTCCTCTCCGCGTCGGCGGCCGAGGAGCTGGGCGTCTCCGCGGGCGACGCCGTCCGCGTCGGCCCTCTGGAGCTCACCGTCGCGGCGGTGGCCGGCGATGCCTCGTACAGCCACACCCCCGTGGTGTGGACCGCCCTCGACGACTGGCAGCGGATCGGCCACGACGGCACGGCCGCGGGGGAGCAGGCCACCGTCATCGCGCTGCGCGGGGGAGACGGGGCCGACTGGACGGCCGGGGACGAGGCCGCCGGCACCGAGGCCCGGAGCGTCGACGAGGCCCTCACCGCCCTGGGCTCCTACCAGGCCGAGAACGGCTCGCTCCAGCTCATGCGCGGGTTCCTCTTCGCCATCTCCGCGCTGGTCATAGGAGCCTTCTTCACCGTCTGGACCATCCAGCGCAGCGCCGACGTCGCCGTCCTCAAGGCGCTCGGCGCCTCCACCCCGTACCTCCTCAGGGACGCCCTCGGACAGGCCGTCCTCATGCTCGCGGCGGGCACGCTGCTCGGCACCGCGCTGGCGGTCGGCATCGGCGCGCTGGTCAGCGGCGGGAACGTGCCCTTCGTCCTGGAACCGCTCACCGTCCTCGGACCGGCCGCCGTGATCATCGTGCTCGGTGTCCTCGGGGCCGCCCTGTCCATCCGGCGGATCACCGCCGTCGACCCCCTCACCGCCCTCGGGAGCGCCCGATGAGTCTCGTCCTCGACGACGTCACCCTCACCTACCCGGACGGGGACGGTCGCCTCACCGCCCTCGACGCCGTCTCCCTCGTCGTCCCCGCCGGGACGCTCGCGGCCGTCGTCGGGCCCTCCGGATCCGGCAAGTCCAGCCTGCTCGCGGTCGCCGCCACCCTGGTGACGCCCGACCGTGGACGCGTCGTCGTCGCCGGTACGGACACGGGCCCGCTCACCCCCGCCGCCCGCGCCGCACTGCGCCGCGAGCACGTGGGGATCGTCTTCCAGCAGCCGAATCTGCTGCCTTCGCTGAGCGCGGCGGAACAGCTCCAGGTGATGGCGCACCTCTCGGGCCGGACACCGGCGTCGGTACGGGGCCGGGCCATGGAACTCCTCGACGCGGTGGGCCTCGCGGAGCTGGCCGGGCGGCGGCCCCACCAGCTGTCGGGCGGCCAGCGGCAGCGCGTCAACATCGCGCGGGCCCTGATGAACGAGCCCTCAGTCCTCCTGGTCGACGAGCCGACGTCGGCCCTCGACCACGAGCGGGGGGCGGCGGTCATGGACCTGCTGGCCCGCCTGACGGCGGACCGCGGCACGGCGACGGTCCTGGTCACCCACGACCGCGCCCATCTGTCCCGCGCGGACCGCACGGTGACGGTCCAGGACGGCCGACTCGCGGATCCGGTGACGGCGGACTGAGGCCGGGCTTCCGGCCGTGCTGAGGGCCGCCCGGCTTCCGGTCGTGCTGAGGCCCGTCCGGCTTCCGGTCGTGCTGAGGGCCGCCCCGCCGCCGGCGTACTCCCCGTCCTCCGGTCTACTCGGCGTCCTCCGCCTTCTCCACCACCGTGTCCGCCGGTTCCACCGGCCGTCCGTCCGCCGCCCGGACCTCCAGGCGGCGGAGCGGCCGGCCGGTCCGGCGGTCCAGCAGACGGGACCGGGGCTCACCGGGGGTGAAGCACTCCTCCTCGCCCCACTGGCGCAGGGCCACGATCACGGGGAACAGCGCCCGGCCCCGGTCGGTGAGGACGTACTCCCGGTGGGGCGCCCCGTCCGGCGCGGGCGTGCCGTGCAGCACCCCGGCCTCCTCGAGCGCCCGCAGCCGGGCGGTCAGGATGTTCTTGGCGATACCCAGACCCCGCTGGAACTCGCCGAAGCGGCGGCTGCCGTCGAAGGCGTCTCGCACGATCAGCAGCGACCACCTGTCACCGATGACGTCCACCGATCTCGCGACGGGGCAGGGGGCGTCGTCGAAACGCGTGCGGGCGACCATCCGCCCACCTTCCTCTCGGCCTCTCTCGGCCTGCTCGGCTTCTCCCGACCTGGTTGCAACATGCTACCGCTTACGCCTACGGTACGGGCCGGTGGCACGTTGCAACCAGGGTGGAGGCGTGTGCGCATGGCGATCGAATGCTCCGGCCGGGCCGGGAGGACGGGCGGGCCCGGTGGCCCCGGTGCGCCCGGCCCCGACGGGCCGCCACCCGCCCGGGTCGTGCCCCTGCTCGCACTGGCCTGCGGCAGCTCCGTCGCCACCGTCTACTTCGCCCAGCCGCTCCTGGTGACCCTCGGGGAGCGGTTCGCGCTGGACCCCGCACTGGTCGGCGTGATCGTCACGCTCACGCAGCTCGGTTACGCGGCCGGCCTGTTGCTCCTGGTGCCGCTCGGCGACCTGCTCGACCGGCGGCGGCTGGTCACCGGACAGCTCGGGCTGCTGGCGCTCGCCCTCCTGGGTGTCGGGCTCGCCCCGGGCGCGGCGGCGCTGCTGGTCGCGCTCGCCGCCGTCGGGCTCCTCGCCGTCGTCGCCCAGACGATGGTCGCCACGGCCGCCGCCCTGACCCCGCCCGCCCGGCGCGGGCGCGCCGTCGGAACGGTCACCGGGGGCATCGTCACCGGAATCCTGCTGGCCCGCGCCGCCTCCGGAGTGCTCGCCGACCTCGCCGGCTGGCGGGCGGTCTACCTGGTGTCCGCGGCCTTCACCGCCGTGCTCGCCCTGCTGCTGCGCCGCGCGCTGCCGGCCGTCATGCGGTCGGAGGGGCCGGGCGGGGCGCCGTCGGAGAGGCCGGGCGGTAGCGGTGGGTCGTACGCGCGGTGGGTGGCCTCGACCGTCACCCTCTTCGCGCGTGAGCCGCTGCTGCGGATCCGGGGCACGCTGGCCCTGCTGGTGTTCGCCGCCTTCAGCACGCTGTGGACCGGGGTGGCGCGGCCGCTGAGCGACCCGCCGTGGTCGCTGTCGAGCACCGCGATCGGCGCGTTCGGGCTCGCCGGAGCGGCCGGGGCCCTCGCCGCGGGGGTCGCGGGGCGGTGGAACGACCGGGGGCTCGCCCGGCGCACGACCGGCGTGGGCCTCGCCGTGCTGGTGCTGTCATGGCTGCCGATCGGACTGACCGGGCGGTCGCTGTGGGCGCTCGCGGCCGGAGCGGTTCTGCTGGACTTCGCCGTGCAGGCCGTCCACGTCACCAACCAGACGGTGATCCACGCCGTCCGCCCGGAGGCGGGCAGCAGGATCATCGGCGGCTACATGGTCTTCTACTCGGCGGGCAGCGCGCTCGGCGCCCTCGGCTCCTCGCTCGCCCACGCGGCCGGAGGCTGGCCGATGGTGACGGCTCTGGGTGCGGCGTTCAGCCTGGCCGCTCTGCTGCTGTGGGCGGCGACCCTCCGGACGGCGCCGCCCGTCGGCTGAGCCGTCCCCGCCTCAGGCGCCGCCGTTGCCCGCCGTGTTCGCCAGGGCCGCCGACAGCTCGCGGGCCACCTGCTGGAGGATCGGGACGATCTTCTCCGTGGCCGCCTCGGTCACGCGGCCCGCCGGGCCGGAGATGGAGATGGCCGCCGCGGTGGGGGAGTCGGGCACGGACACCGCGAGGCAGCGGACTCCTATCTCCTGCTCGTTGTCGTCGACCGCGTACCCCGTCTCGCGGACCGCGACGAGCGCGTCGAGGAAGCCGTCCGGCGTGGTGATCGTCTTCTCGGTCGCGGCGGGCATGCCGGTCCGGGCGAGCAGCGCGCGCACCTCCTCCGCCGGGGTGTGCGCGAGGAGCGCCTTGCCGACGCCGGTCGAGTGCGGCAGCACCCGCCGGCCGACCTCGGTGAACATGCGCATCGAGTGCTTGGACGGCACCTGCGCCACGTACACGATCTCGTCGCCGTCGAGCAGCGCCATGTTCGCGGTCTCGCCGGTCTCCTCGACGAGCCGCGCGAGGTACGGGCGGGCCCAGGTGCCGAGGAGGCGGGAGGCGGACTCGCCGAGCCGGATGAGCCGGGGGCCGAGCGCGTACCGCCGGTTGGGCTGCTGGCGCACGTAGCCGCAGGCGACCAGGGTGCGCATCAGGCGGTGGATGGTGGGGAGCGGGAGTCCGCTGCTGGCGGAGAGCTCGCTCAGCCCGACCTCGCCCCCGGCGTCGGCCATCCGCTCCAGGAGGTCGAAGGCACGCTCAAGGGACTGGACGCCCCCGCTCGCGGCGGGCTTGGCGGCGTCGGTGGTGCTGGCGCTGGACGTCGGCACGTCAACGGTCCTTTCGGGGCAGGCGGGCAAGGCAGCAGCCTACCGGGCCACCGGCCGGGGCACCCGGCCCCGGTACCGGCGTACGGGCCGGTCAGGGGGTGTTTGTCCGGTGTCGGGGAGGGCTCGGCGGGGTCCGGCTCTGCCCCGCATGTGGGGAGCTACGTTCTACTGTACGGAATTAGGATTCCACTTTGTGGAAACATCCAAGACGGGTTCGCCGACGGCCGATGCTGGAAGTGTGCCCTTGACGACCCGTCGCCCGGAAGTGAACACTCCTTTTCAACAGTTCGTTGAATTTCTCGGATTTCTCCGCGAGTCACTTGAAGAGAGGGGTACGGGTGGACGTCACCCTGGTCCTGCGCTCGACACGCGTCATCACCCCCGAGGGGACGCGTCCGGCGTCGATCGCCGTCTCCGGAGGGACGATCGCGGCCGTGCTGCCGTACGACGCCGAGGTACCCGCCGGTGCCCGGCTCGAGGACGTCGGCGACGACGTGGTCCTGCCCGGTCTCGTCGACACCCACGTGCACGTGAACGACCCGGGCCGCACCGAGTGGGAGGGCTTCTGGACCGCCACCCGCGCGGCCGCCGCCGGCGGCATCACCACCCTGCTCGACATGCCCCTCAACTCGCTGCCCCCGACCACCACCGTGGAGCACCTGCGGATCAAGCAGGAGGTCGCCCGCGCCAAGGCCCACATCGACGTCGGCTTCTGGGGCGGCGCCCTGCCCGACAACGTCAAGGACCTGCGGCCGCTCCACGACGCCGGTGTCTTCGGCTTCAAGTGCTTCCTCTCACCCTCCGGAGTGGATGAGTTCCCCGCGCTCGACCAGGAGCAGCTGGCGACCTCCCTCGCCGAGATCTCCGGCTTCGACGGCCTGATGATCGTGCACGCCGAGGACCCGCACCACCTCGCCGCCGCGCCCCAGCGGGCGGGCGGCGCGTACGCCGACTTCCTCGCCTCCCGTCCCCGGGACGCCGAGAACACGGCGATCGAGAACCTGGTCAACCAGGCCCGCCGACTCGACGCCCGCGTCCACGTGCTGCACCTCTCCTCCTCCGACGCGCTGCCGCTGATCGCCGCCGCGAAGGCCGAGGGCCTCAAGATCACCGTCGAGTCCTGCCCGCACTTCCTCACGCTCACCGCCGAGGAGATCCCGGACGGCGCCACCGAGTTCAAGTGCTGCCCGCCCATCCGGGAGGCCGCCAACCAGGACGCGCTGTGGCAGGGGCTCGCGGACGGCACGATCGACTGCATCGTCTCCGACCACTCGCCGTCCACGGCCGACCTCAAGACCCCCGACTTCCTCTCCGCCTGGGGCGGCATCTCCTCCCTCCAGCTCGGACTGCCCGCCATCTGGACCGAGGCCCGCCGCCGCGGCCACACCCTGGAGGACGTCGTCCGCTGGATGTCCGCGGGGCCGGCCCGGCTCGCCGGACTCACCCGCAAGGGCGCCATCGAGGCCGGCCGCGACGCCGACTTCGCCGTCCTCGCCCCGGACGCCACCTTCACCGTCGACCCGGCGGAGCTCCAGCACCGCAACCGCATCACCGCCTACGCGGGCAAGACCCTCAGCGGCGTCGTCACCTCCACCTGGCTGCGCGGAGAGCGGATCGCCGACCACGGCACCCTCGCCGAGCCCTCCGGCCGCCTCCTCGAAAGGAACAACTGACCCGTGAGCAGCGGCATACCCTCCTTCACCGGTGACGCCAGCCCCTACGGCGGCGGCGACCCGTACGCCGACTACCGGACGGCCGACTTCGCCTTCACCCGGTACGCGGACCTCGCCGACCGGCGCCTCGGCGCCGGCGTCATCGCCGCCAACGACGAGTTCTTCGCCGAGCGCGAGAACCTGCTCAAGCCCGAGGCCGCCGAGTTCGACCCCGAGCACTTCGGCCACAAGGGCAAGATCATGGACGGCTGGGAGACCCGCCGCCGCCGTGGCATCTCCGCCCAGCAGCCGCATCCCACCGAGGACGACCACGACTGGGCCCTCGTCCGGCTCGGCGCACCCGGTGTCGTCCGCGGCATCGTCGTCGACACGGCCCACTTCCGCGGCAACTACCCGCAGGCCGTCTCCGTCGAGGCCACCTCCGTCGCCGGCTCGCCCTCGCCCGAGGACCTCCTCGCCGACGACGTGAAGTGGACGACGCTCGTCCCGCGGACCGCCGTCGGCGGCCACGCCGCCAACGGCTTCGCCGTCGACGTCGAGCAGCGCTTCACCCACCTGCGCGTCAACCAGCACCCCGACGGCGGCATCGCCCGCCTCCGCGTGTACGGCGAGGTCGCCCCGGACCCGGCGTGGCTCGGCGTCCTCGGCACCTTCGACCTCGCGGCCCTGGAGAACGGCGGCCAGGTCGAGGACGCCTCCGACCGCTTCTACTCCCCGGCCACCAACACGATCCAGCCGGGCCGCTCCCGCAAGATGGACGACGGCTGGGAGACCCGCCGCCGCCGTGACAAGGGCAACGACTGGATCCGCTACCAGCTGGCCGCCGAGTCCGAGATCCGCGCCGTCGAGATCGACACCGCGTACCTCAAGGGCAACAGCGCCGGCTGGGCCGCGCTCTCCGTCGCCGCCGAGGGCTCCGACGAGTGGACCGAGGTCCTGCCCCGGACCCGCCTCCAGCCCGACACCAACCACCGCTTCGTCCTCGACGCCCCGGCGGTCGGCTCCCGCGTCCGGATCGACATCTACCCCGACGGCGGCATCTCCCGCCTCCGCCTCTTCGGCTCCCTCACGGAGGCGGGCACGGCCCGGTTGACCGCCCGCCACCAGGAGCTGGGCGGCCAGTAGTCCTGGACCGCAGTCCTGGGCCGGGCGGGTACGACACCCCGCCCGGCCCATGAGGGCGCACCGGCCCGACAGCACCCGGTGCGCCCTCGCTCCTCTCCTTCTCGACCGCACCCCCGCGTCATGTCCGCCCGGGGTTCACGCCGCGTGCCCGCCGTCCACCGCGAACTCGGCGCCCGTCACGTACCGCCCCTCCGGCCCCGCCAGGAAGGCGACCATCGCGGCCACCTCGTCCGGGGTGCCGAAGCGGTCGAGGGCCGTCAGGGCCGCCTGGCCCTCCGCGTGCGGGCCGCCGACCGGGTTCATGTCGGTGTCGACGGGGCCGGGGTGCACCAGGTTCGCGGTGATGCCGCGGCCGCCGAGATCCCGGGCGAGCCCTTTCGTCAGGCCGATCAGCGCCGTCTTGCTCAGCGCGTACAGCGCCCCGCCCGGGCCCGGCACCCGCTGTGCCATACAGCTTCCGATCGTGATGATCCGCCCGCCGTCCGGCAGCCGTCCGGCCGCCGCCTGCGAGGCGAGGAACACCGCCCGGACGTTCACCGCGAGGACCCGGTCCACGTCCGCGAGAGCCAGCGACTCCAGCGGACCGAGCACCCCGACGCCCGCGTTGTTCACCAGGACGTCGAGCCGCCCCAGGGCGTCCGCCGCCCAGGCCACCGCGCCCGCCGCGTCCCCGGCGTCGGCCGCGTCGGCCCGCAGGGGCAGCGCCTTGCGCCCGACCGCCTCGATCCGCGCGGCGACCTCCGCGGCCCGTGCCTCGTCCTGGACGTAGGTGAAGGCCACGTCGGCGCCCTCCCGCGCGAGCCGGACGGCCGTCGCCGCGCCGATCCCCCTGCTGCCGCCCGTCACCAGAACCGCCGTGCCGTTCATCGTGGACATCCCGAACCTCCGTGGAAGAACTAATGGTTGCGGGTTCAATGAAAGTCGTCCGGCTCTCCGGACGCTGGCGGGAATCGGACCCCGACCCGATCACCGATGACTTCCGCCGAGCTGTGCCGTCTGCACGGGTGAGACACGATGGACCGGAGACGAAAGGGCACCCCCATGGCCACGCTCAGCCTCACCCAGTTCCTCACCCTCGACGGCGTCCACCAGGCCCCCGGCGGCCCGGACGAGGACCCCAGCGGCGGCTTCGAGCACGGCGGCTGGTCCGTGCCGTACGGCGACGAGGACTTCGGACGCTTCATGGACGAGGTCTTCACCCGGCCGACGGCCTTCCTCCTCGGCCGGCGCACGTACGAGATCTTCGCCGGCTACTGGCCGCTGCAGACCGACCCCGCCGACCCGGTCGCGAGCAAGCTGAACGCCCTCCCCAAGTACGTCGCCACGACCACCCTCGACTCCGCCGACTGGGCCGGGACCACCCTCCTCCGCGGGGACATCGTCAAGGAGGTCGCCGCCCTCAAGGAGCGCGCGGACGGCGAGATCCAGATGCACGGCAGCGCCGGTCTCGCCCGGACACTCCTCGACCACGACCTGATCGACACCCTCCACCTGCTCGTCTTCCCCGTGGTCCTCGGCACCGGCCGCCGCCTCTTCTCCGACGGCGTCCGGCCCACCGCCTTCCGGCACACCTCCGCGCGGACGACCGGCTCGGGCGTCGCCATCCACACGTACGAGCTGGCGGGCCGGCCCACGTACGGCAGCTACTGACGGGAGCCGCCGTGACGACCACCACGGAAAGATGTAGCCACCACGGGCCGCTCCGGGTACGGTGATCGCTCCGTGTGCGAGCCGTCGAAGTCTCCACCCCGCCCCGAGACTTGGAGAACCGGCCCGCCATGGCAGCTTCGTCCCCCGTCGCCGCACCCCTGTCCCTCGGCGCCCCGCGCCGCGCCTGGCTCACCGATCTGCCCGTCCTGCTCGTCGCCGTCGTCTGGGGCGCCAGCTATCTCGCGGCCAAGGGCATCACCACCACCCACACCGTCATCGCCGTCCTCGTGCTGCGGTTCGCGGTGGTGCTGCCCGTCCTCGTCGTCGCCGGCTGGGCCAGGCTCCGCGCGCTGAGCGCGGCCCAGTGGCGCGGCGCCGCGACCCTCGGGCTGATCCTCAGCGGGATCTTCCTCCTGGAGACCTACGGCGTCGTCCACACCTCCGCCACCAACGCGGGCCTCATCATCAGCCTCACCATGATCTTCACCCCGCTCGCCGAGGCCGCCGTCCACCGGGCCCGCCCCGGGGCCGACGGCTCCGCCGGGGCGGCCCCCATGCCCCGCGCCTTCCTCGCCGCCGCCGCGCTCTCCGTCACCGGCGTCGTCCTCCTCACCCAGGGCGGCGGGTTCACCGCCCCCTCCCTCGGCGACCTGCTCATGCTCCTCGCCGCCGTCGCCCGTACCGTCCACGTCCTCGCCATGTCCCGGACCAAGGCGGTCCAGGGCGCCGACGCGCTCTCCCTCACCACCGTCCAGCTCGGCGCCGCCGTCGCCGTGTTCGCCGTCATCGCGGCCTTCCCCGGCACCGGCGCCTCGCCCTGGGCGGTCGCCCTCGACTTCGGCCCCCGCGAGTGGGCCGGGCTGCTCTTCCTCTCCGTCTTCTGCACGCTCTTCGCCTTCTTCGTGCAGATGTGGGCGGTCCGCCGCACCTCCCCGTCCCGGGTCAGCCTCCTCCTCGGCACGGAACCGCTCTGGGCCGCCGCCGCGGGCATCGCCCTCGCCGGCGACCGCCCCGGCGTCCTCGGCCTCGTGGGCGCCGTCCTCGTGCTCGCGGGCACCAGTTGGGGCCGCCGGGCCGTCGGCGAGGGCGCCGGGTAGGTTCTTCGACCGTCACCAGCGAGTACGTCCACCACGACGACTGCGTCGAGAGCAGGGACTGGCCCGCCCTGCTCGCCCTGCTCGGCGGGTCCCTCCCCTTCGCCGTCGTCGGCGGCGCCCTCTACACCAGCGGCGCCGTCTCCCACCGCATGTCCGAGCACCTCGCCGAGGTCACGCGCCTGGACACCGCGAGCGTCTGACGCCGGGACGGACCGTCAGGACTTCGCCAACCGGCTCGCCGATATCGCCAGGGCCACGCCCAGGACCGCGATCACGATGTTCGCGAACAGCTCCCGGCCCTCCAGGAACCCCACGTTCTCCGTCAGGAACCGGGTCAGACCCACGAATCTGAACCAGCCGTCCGTCAGCTCGCGGATCACTCCGCAGACGCCCGCCACACACATCAGGGCCCCCAGGCCCTCCAGAAAACCCTTCATGATCCGATCATGCCGGGCAGGACCGAGGGGCCGCGTCCGCCGCTCGTCTACGGCGGCCGATACGAAAGTATCGACCTCGGCGACTCCCGTAGCCCGGGCGCCCGTACGACCGGTGGAGCGCCCCCCGCCTGCGTACATTGCGGATATGACTCGCACGGACCGGCAGCGCTGGCTGCTCCCCTCCCACCTGGTCGAACCGGGCGGGAGCGGGGCGGCCCGGCCCCGCCGCACCGTCCGCGACTGGATCGTGGACACCTCGCTCTTCCTCCTCGCGGCCCTCGTCGGCCTGCTCGCGGCGGAGACCAGCGCCAAGTACACCAGCGAGGCCGTCGTCCTCACCGACCAGGTGATCGGCGCCGCCGCCTGCTGCGCCCTCTGGCTGCGCCGCCGTCTGCCCGTCGCGCTCGCGATCGCGCTCTCCCTGGTGAGCGCCGTGGTCCCCGTCGCCGGCGGCGCCCTCCTGGCGAGCCTCTTCAGCCTCGCCGTACGCCGGCCCTTCCGCGAGGTCTCCTGGATCGCGGCCCTCGCCGTCCTCGGTTCGGTCGTGTCCGCCTTCGTCCGCCCCGACCCCGAGACCCCGACCTGGCTCAACATCGCGCTGAGCCTGATCCTCGTCCTCCTCGTCACCGCCTGGGGCATGCTCGTCCGCTCCCGCCGCCAGCTCGTCGAAGCCCTCAGGGAACGAGCCCGCCGTGCCGAGGCCGAGGCCGAGCTGCGCGTCGCCCAGGCCCAGCGGCTCGCCCGCGAGTCCATCGCCCGCGAGATGCACGACGTCCTCGCCCACCGGCTCACCCTGCTCAGCGTCCACGCCGGAGCCCTGGAGTTCCGGCCCGACGCCCCTCCCGAGCAGGTGGCCCGCGCCGCCGGAGTCATCCGGGACAGCGCCCACGAAGCCCTCCAGGACCTCCGCGAGATCATCGGGGTCCTGCGCGCGCCCGGCGAGAACGGCGACGGAGGCAACCGGCCGCAGCCCACCCTCGCCACCCTGGACGCGCTGATCGCCGAATCCCGCGAGGCCGGAGCGGACGTCGTCCTCGACACCACCGTCGACGACCCCGCGGCCGTGCCCGCCGCCACCGGCCGCACCGTCTACCGCATCGCCCAGGAAGCCCTCACCAACGCCCGCAAGCACGCCCCCGGCACGACGGTCACCGTCACCGTGCGCGGCCGGCCCGGCGAAGGCCTCACCGTCGACGTCCACAACCCTGCCCCCGAGGGACCGGTCCCGCCCGTCCCCGGCTCCGGGCAGGGCCTCATCGGCCTCACCGAACGCGCCGCCCTCGCCGGCGGCCGGCTCGACCACGGCCCCGGCCCCGACGGCGGATTCACGGTGCGCGCCTGGCTACCGTGGCCCCCATGACCATCCGGCTGCTCGTCGTCGACGACGACCCCCTCGTCCGCGCGGGCCTCGCCCTGATGCTCGGCGGCGCCGAGGACCTGGAGATCGTCGGCGAGGGCGCCGACGGCGGCGAGGTCCCCGAGCTCGTCGCCCGCCTCGCCCCCGACGTCGTCCTCATGGACCTCCGCATGCCCCGGGTGGACGGCCTCACCGCCACCGAACGCCTCCGCGCCCTGCCCGGCGCCCCCGAGGTCGTCGTCCTCACCACCTTCCACGCCGACGAGCAGGTGCTGCGCGCGCTGCGGGCCGGTGCCGCGGGCTTCGTCCTGAAGGACACCCCGCCCGCCGAGATCGTCGCCGCCGTCCGCCGGGTCGCCACCGGCGACCCGGTGCTCTCCCCGGCCGTCACCCGCCAGCTGATGACCCATGTCGCCGGGCAGCCCGCACAGCCCCGGCGGGCCGCGGCCGCCGATCGGCTCGCCGTGCTCGCCGCGCGCGAACGGGAGGTGGCTGTCGCGGTCGGTCGCGGCCTCTCCAACGCGGAGATCGCCGGGCGGCTCTACATGAGCGTTCCGACGGTCAAGGCGCACGTCAGCCGGGTCCTGGCCAAGCTCGGGCTCGACAATCGCGTGCAGATCGCGCTGCTCGTCCACGACGCGGGGCTGCTCGACGACGAACCGGCCTGACGCGGCGGGACCCCCCTGCCGGACCCGGGCTCCCGCGCCTGGACGTGCACCCCGGGTGCGGCGCCGTCGTGGGTTGTGCCCACCCGTTCCGCCCCGCGGAACGCCTGCCCACAACGGAGGGCCCCGCCCGTTCCGCCCCGCGGAACGCCTGCCCACAACGGGAGGGCTACGGCGCCTCGTTCTCCCCCACCCGTACCGGGCGGCGTTCGCGGCGGGAGTGTTCGCAGGCCTCGGCGATGCTGAGGGCCGCCAGGGCCTCGCGGCCGTCGCACGGGTTGGCGGCCTCGCCGCGTACGAGCCGGACGAAGGCGTCGAGCTCCGCCTCGTACGCGGGGGCGAACCGCTCCAGGAACCCCGGCCACGGCTTCCCCGGCGCCGCCGGCCCGTGCCGTTCCACCGAGGTGAGCGGGGTGCGGTCGTCCAGGCCCACCGCGATCTGGTCCCGGTCGCCCGCCAGCTCCATCCGGACGTCGTACCCGGCGCCGTTGCGGCGGGTCGCGGTCGCCGTCACGAGCGTCCCGTCGTCCAGGGTCAGGAGCGCGGCGGCCGTCGACACGTCCCCCGCCTCCCGGAACATCGCCGGGCCCGCGTCCGAGCCCGTCGCGTACACCTCCACGACCTCCCGGCCGGTCACCCAGCGGACGATGTCGAAGTCGTGCACCAGGCAGTCCCGGTAGAGGCCGCCGGAGAGCGGCAGATACGCGGCGGGCGGCGGCTCCGGGTCCGAGGTCACCGCCCGTACGGTGTGCAGCCGGCCGAGCCGCCCCGACTGCACGGCCTCCCGGGCCGCCCGGTACCCCGCGTCGAAGCGGCGCATGAACCCCAGCTGGAGTTCGGTCCCCGCCTCGGCGACCGCCGCGAGCGCGAGCCGCGTCCCCGGCACGTCCAGGGCGATCGGCTTCTCGCAGAACGCCGGGAGCCCGGCGCCCGCCGCGCGCGCGATCAGCTCGGCGTGCGCGGCCGTCGCCGAGGCGATCACCACGGCGTCCAGGGCGTGCCCGAACAGGGCCGTCACGTCCGGCGCCGCCTCCGCCCCGAGGGCCCCCGCGACCCCGGACGCCCGGACGGGATCCACGTCCGCGAGGACCAGCGCCCCGACCTCCGGGTGGCGGGCCAGCACCCCCGCGTGGAAGCTCCCGATCCGTCCCGTACCGATGAGTCCGATGCGCATGGCCCCACCGTGGAGGCGCACGTCCACGGTGTCAAGGATTTGTCAGGACAACCGGACGTCACGACTTCCCGTCATCAGCGCCCCGAGCTACGCTCCCCCCGTGTCCAAGCAGTCCGGCTCGTCCCTGCCCCCGCTCGCCGTGGACCGCACCAGCCCGGTCCCGCTCTACTTCCAGCTGGCCACGCAGCTGGAGGACGCCGTGGCGAACGGGACGCTGACCCCGGGCACGCTCCTCGGCAACGAGATCGACCTCGCCACCCGCCTCGGCCTCTCCCGCCCCACCGTCCGGCAGGCCATCCAGACCCTCGTGGACAAGGGCCTCCTCGTCCGCCGCCGCGGCATCGGCACCCAGGTCGTGCACAGCACGGTCCGGCGCCCGCTGGAACTCAGCAGCCTCTACGACGACCTCGACGCCGCCGGGCAGCTCCCCGCCACCCGGGTCCTCGTCCACCGCGTCGAACCGGCGACCGCCCCGGTCGCGGCCGCCCTCCGCGTCCCCGAGGGCAGCGAGGTCCTCTACCTCGAACGGCTCCGTACCGCACACGGCGAACCCATGGCGTACCTCCGCAACCACCTCCCGGCCGGGCTCGTCGAACCGGACACCGAACGCCTGGAGACCACCGGCCTCTACCGGATGCTCCGCACCGCCGCGCTCACCCTGCACAGCGCCCGCCAGACCGTCGGCGCCCGCGCCGCGACCGCCGCGGAGGCGGCCCTGCTCGACGAGAGGGAGGGCGCCCCGCTCCTGACGATGGAGCGCGTCACCTTCGACGACACCGGCCGGGCCGTCGAGTACGGTTCCCACCTCTACCGCGCCGCCCGCTACACCTTCGAGTTCCAGCTGATGGTCCGTCCGTAGCCCCGGAAGGCCCCCCTGACGAGTGCCACGACCCGCATGACCGATACTGCAATGCACGCAGAAGGACACAAAGGAGGGCACGGCCTCGTGACCAGGCTTCGGACAGGAGGGGTACGCGCCGCAGTCGGCGCCGTCCTCGCGCTCGCGCTCACAGGAGCGCTCGCCGGATGCAGCAGCACCGGCGGCAAGCGGGCGGAGGACGCCCGCAAGGCGGCCGAGGCCCAGGGCAGGGCGGCCGTCGACACCCCCCGCTGGACCTTCGCCATGGTGACGCACTCGGGTGACGGCGACACCTTCTGGGACATCGTCCAGAAGGGCGCCAAGCAGGCCGCCGCCAAGGACAACATCAACTTCCTCTACGCCCACAACGACGAGGCGCAGCAGCAGGCCCAGCTGATCGACTCGTACGTCGCCAAGGGCGTCGACGGGCTGATCGTGACCCTCGCCAAGCCCGACGCCATGAAGGCCGCCGTCGAGAAGGCCGTCAAGGCGGGCATCCCGGTGATCACGGTGAACTCCGGCGCCGAGCAGTCCAAGGCGTACGGCGCGCTCACCCACATCGGGCAGGACGAGACGGTCGCCGGCGAGGCCGTCGGCGAGGAACTCGACAAGCGCGGGAAGAAGAAGGCGCTCTGCGTCCTGCACGAGCAGGGCAACGTCGGCCACGAGCAGCGCTGCGCCGGCACGAAGAAGACCTTCGGCGGCGAGCTGGTCAACCTGTACGTCGACGGCACCAACATGCCCGACGTCAAGGCCTCCATCGAGGCCAAGCTCCAGTCCGACAAGGACATCGACGCCGTCGTCACCCTCGGCGCCCCCTTCGCCGACACCGCCGTACAGGCCGCGAAGAGCGCCGGGAGCAAGGCCGAGGTCGACACCTTCGACCTCAACGCCAAGGTCGCCACCGCCCTCAAGGCCGGCACCCTCGGCTTCGCGGTCGACCAGCAGCCCTACCTCCAGGGGTACGAGGCCGTCGACCTGCTCTGGCTGTACCGCTACAACGCCGACGTCCTCGGCGGCGGGAAGCCGGTCCTCACCGGCCCCCAGATCATCACCGAGGACGACGCGGCCAAGCTCGTCGAGTACGCGGAGCGGGGCACCCGATGAGCTCCACCGCCCCGCCGTCCGGCATCGACCACGTCGACGAGCGGCTGCTCCGCACCACCCCGCTGAAGAAGTTCCTCGCCCGCCCCGAGCTCGGCTCGGTCGTCGGCGCACTCGCCGTCTTCGTCTTCTTCGCGGTGTTCGCCGACAGCTTCCTGCGCGCCTCCAGCCTCGGGACCGTGCTCTACGCGGCCTCCACCATCGGCATCATGGCGGTGCCCGTCGCGCTGCTCATGATCGGCGGCGAGTTCGACCTGTCCGCCGGTGTCCTCGTCACCAGCTCGGCGCTGGTCTCCTCGATGGTCAGCTTCCAGATGACGGCGAACGTCTGGGTCGGCGTGGGCGTCTCACTGCTCGTCACCCTGGCGATCGGCGCCTTCAACGGCTTCATGCTGACCCGTACCGGACTGCCCAGCTTCATCATCACGCTCGGCACCTTCCTCATGCTGACCGGTCTGAACCTGGGCCTCACCAAGCTGATCAGCGGCACCGTCTCCACCAAGACCATCGCCGACATGGAGGGCTTCCCCTCCGCCCGCAAGCTCTTCGCCTCGCAGCTGACCGTCGGCGGTGTCGAGTTCAAGGTCACCATCCTGTGGTGGATCGGCCTGGTCGCGCTCGCCACCTGGATCCTGCTCCGCACCCGCTTCGGCAACTGGATCTTCGCGGTCGGCGGCGGCGCCGACGCGGCCCGCGCGGTCGGCGTCCCCGTCCACCGGACGAAGATCGGCCTCTACCTGGGCGTGGCCTTCTGCGCCTGGGTCTCGGGCCAGCACCTGCTCTTCTCCTTCGACGTCGTCCAGTCGGGCGAGGGCGTCGGCAACGAGCTCATCTACATCATCGCCGCCGTCATCGGCGGCTGTCTGATCACCGGCGGATACGGCTCCGCCATCGGCTCGGCGATCGGCGCCCTCATCTTCGGCATGACCAGCAAGGGCATCGTCTACGCCGAGTGGAACCCGGACTGGTTCAAGTTCTTCCTGGGGGCGATGCTCCTCCTGGCGACCCTGCTCAACGCCTGGATCCGCAAGCGCGTGGAGGCCACCAAGTGACGACGGCCCTGAAGACCGAGTCCGTTCCCCTCGTCGAGCTCGACGACGTCAGCAAGTACTACGGCAACATCCGCGCCCTCGAAGGCGTCTCCCTGGAGGTCCGCTCCGGCGAGATCACCTGCGTCCTCGGCGACAACGGCGCCGGCAAGTCCACCCTCATCAAGATCGTCGCCGGGCTCCACCGGCACGACGCCGGCGTCTTCCGCATCGAGGGCGAGGACGTCACCCTCGCCAACCCGCGCGAGGCCCTCGACCGGGGCATCGCCACCGTCTACCAGGACCTCGCCGTCGTCCCCCTGATGCCGGTCTGGCGGAACTTCTTCCTCGGCTCCGAGCCGACCAAGGGCTCCGGCCCCTTCAAGCGGCTCGACGTCGGCCTGATGCGGTCCACCACCCGCGAGGCGCTGCTCCGCATGGGCATCGACCTGCGCGACGTCGACCAGCCGATCGGCACCCTCTCCGGCGGCGAGCGCCAGTGCGTGGCCATCGCCCGCGCCGTCCACTTCGGCGCCAAGGTCCTCGTCCTCGACGAGCCGACGGCCGCCCTCGGCGTCAAGCAGTCCGGCGTCGTCCTCAAGTACGTCGCCGCCGCCCGTGACCAGGGCCTCGGCGTGGTCCTCATCACGCACAACCCGCACCACGCCTACCTCGTCGGCGACCGTTTCGTCCTCCTGAAGCGCGGTGTGATGGCCGGAAGCCACACCAAGGGCTCCGTCACGCTCGACGAGTTGACCCGGCAGATGGCCGGCGGCACCGAGCTCGACGACCTGCGCCACGAACTGGAACGGCCCTCCGCGACGTAACGGCCCCTTCACCCCCCACCTGGCAGAATCGGAGCCGATGAGTACCTACCGTGACCTCGCGCACCGGGGCTCCGCCCGCGGCACCGTGCTGCGGACCGTCGGCACCCGGGAGCGGCGCTCCCACCTGACGGCGCCCCGGGTGCCGACCGTCGGCATCGACATCGGCGGTACGAAGGTGATGGCCGGGGTCGTCGACGCCGACGGGAACATCCTGGAGAAGCTCCGCACGGAGACCCCGGACAAGTCCAAGAGCCCCAAGGTCGTCGAGGACACCATCGTCGAACTGGTCCTCGACCTCTCCGACCGGCACGACGTGCACGCCGTCGGCATCGGCGCGGCCGGCTGGGTCGACGCCGAGCGCGCCACGGTCCTCTTCGCCCCGCACCTGGCCTGGCGCAACGAGCCCCTCCGCGACGCCCTCCAGGGCCGTCTCGCCGTCCCCGTCATGGTCGACAACGACGCCAACACCGCCGCCTGGGCGGAGTGGCGCTTCGGCGCGGGACGCGGCGAGGACCACCTCGTGATGATCACCCTCGGCACCGGCATCGGCGGCGCCATCCTGGAGGGCGGCCAGGTCAAGCGCGGCAGGTACGGGGTCGCCGGCGAGTTCGGGCACATGCAGGTCGTCCCCGGTGGACACCGCTGCCCCTGCGGCAACCGCGGCTGCTGGGAGCAGTACAGCTCGGGCAACGCGCTGGTCCGCGAGGCCCGCGAGATGGCCGCCGCCGACTCCCCGGTCGCGTACAACATCATCGACCGGGTCAAGGGGAACATCCCCGAGATCACCGGGCCGCTCATCACCGAGCTCGCCCGCGAGGGCGACGCGATGTGCGTGGAGCTGTTCCAGGAGATCGGGCAGTGGCTCGGCGTCGGCATCGCGAACCTCGCCGCGGCCCTCGACCCCTCCTGCTTCGTCATCGGCGGCGGCGTCTCCGCCGCCGACGACCTGCTCATCGGCCCCGCCAGGGACGCGTTCCGCCGTCACCTCACCGGCCGCGGCTACCGTCCCGAGGCCCGCATCACCCGCGCCCAGCTCGGTCCCGAGGCCGGCATGGTCGGCGCCGCCGACCTCGCCCGGCTGGTCGCCCGGCGCTTCCGCCGCGCCAACCGGCGCCGGGTCGAGCGGTACGAGCGGTACGAGCGCTACGCCCAGGCCCTGCGCAACGGGACCTCGGCCCTGGCCCCCCGCCCTCCCGAGGATCCGCGTCCATGACCGTGCCCCGCCAGTCCCTCCCGCCGCGCGACACCCGGGAGAAGCTGCCCGAGGACCGCCGGCACATGATCCGCCGCCGCTGGCTGACGGCCGTCATCATCGTGCTGCTCGTCGGCATCCCGGCCGGCTACCTCGTCATCTCCGCAGGCCAGAGCCGGGACAGCGGCCGCGACAAGGAACGCGAGTCCTCGGCGGCCGGCCTCCAGGACAATTGGCCCTCGCTGATGAAACGCCGTGTCTTCGAGGTCCCCGTCCCCGCGGGGGCCTGGGGCGTCGCCTACTACGAGACGAGCAACTGGAGGACGAGCCGGCTGTACGTCCAGTTCACGACGACCGCGGCCGGCCTCGACACCTATCTGGCCGAGTCCGGCACCAGCCGCGCCGCGCTCACCCCGGGCCGCATCACCATCGGCGAGCGGGACGCCGACATCGCCGGCTGGAAGTTCGTCGAGGGCATGAACTGGGCGGGCACCACGGTGAAGCGCGAGGAACCCCGCCCGACCACCGACATCACCGTCGATCTCACCGACCCCGCGTTCCCGCGCGTCCACACCGTCTCGACGACCAGCCCCTGAAATGATCGGACGCTCCCACACCCCCGCTCCGATGGGTAGCCTCCGTGAGAAGACTGTGCTCCTGGGCCTCCGCGTTCGTGGCCCTGGCCCTCGCCGTTCCCGCCGCTGCCGCGGATACGTCCACGGCCATGACGGAGCCCCGGCCGGTGGCGGCCGCCACCGGCCGGGCGGCTTTCGACCCGGCGCCGGCCAGGGAGGCGCTCGCCCGGCTGCTGCCCCGCCACGCCTCCCAGTTCACCTTCGTCCCGGTGAGCCGCCCCGCGTCCGGTGACCACTTCACCGTGTCCGGCGCCGCCGGCGCCCTGAGGGTCGCGGGCACCAGCCCCGCCGTCCTCCTCAGCGGCGTCAACTGGTACCTGAAGTACACCGCGAAGGTCGACATCGGGTGGCCCGGCGACAGCACCGCGAGACTGCCCCGGATCCTCCCCGCTCCCTCCGGCACCGTCCGCAAGGACGCGTCGGTGCCCCACCGCTTCGCGCTCAACGACACCGACGAGGGCTACTCCGGCGCCTACCGCGACTGGGCCGCGTACGAGAGGCAGATCGACCTGCTCGCCCTGCACGGCGCGAACGAGGTCTTCGTCCAGATGGGCGCGGACGCCGTCTACCACCGGACGTTCCAGGAGTTCGGCTACTCCCCGGACGACCTGCGGTCCTGGATCCCCGGCCCCGCGCACCAGCCGTGGTGGCTGATGCAGAACATGTCGGGCTTCGGCGCCCCCGTCTCCGAGCGGCTCCTCGACGACCGCGCCGCCCTCGGCCGCAGGATCGTGGACCGACTGCGCCGGCTCGGCATGACCCCGGTCCTGCCCGGCTACTTCGGCACCGTGCCCCCGGGCTTCACGGCGCGCAACCCCACCGGACCCGTCGTCCCGCAGGGCCGCTGGGTCGGCTTCGACCGGCCCGACTGGCTCGACCCGCGCAGCCCGGCGTACCCCCAGGTCGCCGCCTCGTTCTACCGTCACCAGCGCGACCTCATCGGCGACTCCACGATGTACAAGATGGACCTGCTCCACGAGGGCGGGCGACCGGGAGACGTCCCCCTGGGCGATGCCGCCAAGGCCGTGATGGACGCACTGCAGACCGCGCGCCCCGGCGCCGTCTGGACTCTGCTGGGCTGGCAGAACAACCCTCCCGCGCAGATCGTCGACGCCGTCGACAAGAGCAGACTGCTGATCGTCGACGGCCTGTCGGACCGGTACGACGGCCTCGACCGGGAGACCACCTGGCACGGAGCGCCCTACGCGTTCGGCACGATCCCCAACTTCGGCGGCCACACCACCCTCGGCGCGAACACCGCCGTCTGGGCCGCCCGCTTCGACCAGTGGCGCTCCAAGCCCGACAGCGCGCTGAAGGGCATCGCCTACCTGCCGGAAGGCACCGGCACCAACCCCGTCGCCTACGAGCTGTTCACCGAACTGGCCTGGCGCACCGGCCCGCTCGACCAGCGGGCATGGTTCGCCGCGTACGCCGAACGGCGCTACGGCGGCGCCGACCCGCACGCCGCCGCGGCGTGGGAGCTGCTGCGCTCCGGCCCGTACAGCACCCCCTCCGGTACGTGGAGCGAGCCCCAGGACAGCCTGTTCACCGCCCGCCCCCGGCTGACGGCGACCAAGGCGGCGACCTGGGGCCCCGGCGGGATGCGCTACGAACCGGGCACGGTACGGCGGGCGCTCACGGAACTGCTGCGGGTCGCCCCCGGACTGCGGACCACCGACGCCTACCGCTTCGACCTGGTCGACGTCGCACGGCAGGTTCTCGCCAACCACAGCCGGACCCTGCTCCCGCAGATCAAGGCCGCCTACGACGCCAAGGACCTCCCCCGGTTCCGGCAGCTGGCCGCCGAGTGGAAGGGGCATCTCGCCCTCCTCGACGAGCTCCTCGCCACGGACCGCCGGTTCCTCCTCGGCCCCTGGCTGGAGGACGCCACCGCCTGGGGCGCCACCGAACAGGAGCGGGCGACGGCCGAGTTCGACGCCCGTTCCGTCCTCACCACCTGGGGCGACCGCTCCGGCAGCGACTCGGGCGGCCTGCACGACTACGCCAACCGGGAGTGGTCCGGGCTCGTCTCCGACTTCTACGCCATGCGCTGGACGAGGTACCTCGACTCCCTCGACACCGCCCTGGCCACCGGCCGGGCACCGGTCGCCGTCGACTGGTTCGCCGTCGAGAACGCCTGGAACCAGGAGCGTGCCGCGTACCCCGTCGATCCCTCGGGTGACCCGGTGGCCCTGGCCACCGCCGTGCACGAGGCCCTGCCCGAGCCACCGCCCACGGCCCCCGTCACCGGCGCCGGCGGCGCCACGGCGGAGCTCCCCGCGGGGCGTCGGTCCCGGGACCGGGCGGCGCTCAGCCCGACGGGGGCAGGGACTGCTCCGTCCAGATCGTCTTCCCGTGCCGTGTGTACCGGCTGCCCCACCGGTCGGTGAGCTGCGCGATCAGGAAGAGGCCCCTGCCTCCCTCCTCCGAGGCCTGCGCGCGGCGCATCCGGGGCTGGGTGCTGCTGCGGTCGGAGACCTCGCAGATCAGCGACGCCGCGCGGATCAGCCTGAGTTCGAGCGGACCGCCGGCGTAGCGGATGGCGTTCGTGACCAGTTCGCTGGCCACCAGCTCGGTGGTGAAGGCCAGTTCCTCCAGACCCCACCGCGAGAGCTGGTCGAGGACGCGCTCCCGGGCCTCCGCCACCACCGACGGCTCCGCCGCGAAGGTCCAGGCGACGGTGTCCCGCGCGGGCACCGCCCGGGTCCGCGCGAGCAGCAGCGTCACGTCGTCCGACAGCGGGCCCGGGACGAGCTCTCCCACGATGGCGGGTCCGGCCTCCTCCAGCGGCCGGCCGAAGGCGACGGCCGAGGACAGCGCGTTCCCGAGCGAGGCCATCCCCACGTCGAGGTCGGCGTGGCGCCGCTCGATCAGACCGTCGGTGTAGAGCGCGAGGACGCTGCCGTCCGCCACCTCCGTCTCGACCGGCTCGAAGGGCAGTCCGCCGACGCCGAGCGGTGGTCCCGGACTGATGTCCAGGTAGGCGACGCGGCCGTCCGGAGAGACCAGCGCCGGCGGTGGATGCCCCGCGCTGGCAGCGAGGCAGCGCCGGGTCACCGGGTCGTACGTCACGTACAGGCAGGTGGCGCCGAACGAGCCGTACGCGGTCTCCGCCCCGGGCGTCCGCGTCGCCTCGCCGGCCTCGCTCACGAACTGCGCCACCAGGTCGTCCAGGTGCGTGAGGAGTTCGTCGGGTTCGAGGTCGAGGTCCGCGAGGGTCCGTACGGCGGTCCGCAGCCGGGCCATCGTCGCGGTGGCCTGGAGACCGTGCCCGACGACGTCGCCGACGACGAGCGCGACCCGCGCGGAGGACAGGGGGATGACGTCGAACCAGTCCCCGCTGACCCCGTTGGCCGTGTCGGTCGGCAGATAGACGCTCGCGCTGTGGACCGCGACGGTGTCGGTCGTCGGTGACGGCAGCAGACTGCGCTGCAGGCTGATCGCGGCGTGCCGCTCACGGTTGTACCGGCGGGCGTTGTCCACGACCAGGGCGGCCCGCGAGGCGATCTCGTCGAGCAGGGCGAGGTCCTCCGGGACGAACGGCGGACGGCCCTCGCCCCGTCCGACCTGGATACGGCCGAGGAGCAGCCCCCTGGCCCGCAGCCACGCGCTCATGCCGTACGGGGAGGCGACGGGATCGACCTCGACGCCGGCGTCGAGCAGCCCGGGGAGGCCCCCGGCGACGGCCACCCGGCGCAGGGAGTCGCCGAAGTCGTGCTCGGGCGCCGGATCCTCGCAGGTGAACACGGCCTCCGCGACGTCCACGACCGCCACGTCGGCGAGGCCGGGGACGAGCACCCCTGCCAGGTCGCGGGTGGTCTCCTCGGCGGCGAGATTGGCGCTCAGCACGGTCGTCGCCCGGTGCAGCAGGTCGAGTCGGCGCTGCGACAGCCGCTCCTCCGTGACGTCGAGGAAGAGGGCCGTGACACCCGCGACCTCCCCGTTCGTCCCCTGGAGCCGGAACGCGGACAGCGCCAGGATGCGCCCCGTACCCGGGTCGACCTGCGTGTGGGCCTCCACGTCGACCGAGACCAGCGGCACCCCGGTCGTCAGCACCTCGCGCAGCCGCGCGTCGATCGCCCGGGCGTCCGACTCCCGGAGGAAGTCCCCGAGCCGGGCCCCGTACAGGTCGGCGGGGACGCCCGTGTAGGGGAGGAGAGGGGTGTTCGTCCGGACCAGCCGCAGCTCCTTGTCCAGCACGGCGAGACCGACGCGCTCCTGGAGGAACAGCTCCCGCATGAAGGCATGGCCCTGGCGCCACTGCGCGACGAGGGCGAGCGGGGCGGCGAGGACCAGGAACTGGTGCGCCTCCCGGGCGCCCCGCCCCTCGTCGAGCGGCAGGACGCGGAACAGCACGTCGCCGCCGCCGCCCGGAACGAGCTGCGCCCGGCCCTCCCAGACGGGACCGTCCCGCCGCTGGGCCATCACCGTCTCCCAGCTCTCGGGGTCCGCGAGCAGATCCCGGATCCGCAGGCCGCGCAGGTCCCGCGCCGTGCGGTTCAGGAGCGACTCCGCCGCTGGGGTGCAGCTCAGGACGGTCCCCTCGGCGTCCACCACGAGCCCGGCCGCGTGCCCGGCGTCGAGGGGGTCGTCGTTCGTGCGGGCCATCCGGGTGCACCCTCCGTTCCACGCCTGGTCACCGGCGAGGACCACGGCTCCTCGTCACTCTGCCCGCGCGAGCGCTCCGCGGCACGCCGTCGTGGCCCGAATGGCGGGGCGGCGCCGGCCGGCCCGTACGGGTCAGCCGACCGCGAGCAGGCGCAGGAGCCGTGCCACCTCCGCCGCGACGGCGTCGCGCGCCGGGCCGAGGTACTTCCTGGGATCGGCGGCCTCGGGGTGGGCGTCGAGGTGGTCGCGCACGGCCCGGGTGAACGTCCTGTTGAGGTGGGTGGAGATGTTCACCTTGGTCATGCCTGCCGTGACCGCCTTGGCGAGGTCGTCGTCGGCGACGCCGGAGGAGCCGTGCAGGACGAGCGGAACGCCCACGGCGGCCCGCAGCCGTGTGATGAGCGCGAAGTCGAGGACGGCGTCGCGGGTGAGCATGGCGTGGGAACTGCCGACGGCGACGGCGAGGGCGTCCACGGCGGTCGCCGTGACGAAGGCGGCGGCCTCGTCGGGGTCGGTGCGGACGCCGGGGGCGTGGGCGCCGTCCTTGCCGCCGACCTCGCCCAGTTCCGCCTCGACCCACACGCCCGCGCGGTGGCAGTGGTCGGTGATCTCCCGGGTGGCCTCCACGTTCCGTGCGTACGGCAGCGTGGAGGCGTCGAACATGACGGAGGTGAAGCCGAGGTCGACGGCCTCGCGGACCAGGTCGGCCGACTCGGCGTGGTCGAGGTGGACGGCCACGGGGACCTCCGCCGCACGGGCGAGGGCGAGGGACGCGAGGCCGATCGGCGCGAGCGATCCGTGGTAGCGGGCGGTGTTCTCGCTGATCTGGAGGATGACCGGCAGCCCGGCGCTCTCGGCTCCCGCGACGATCGCCTCGGCGTGCTCGATCTGCACGACGTTGAACGCGCCGACGCCGGACGTCCTCGTGTACGCGGGGGCGACGATCTCGTCAGTGGCTGACAGGGGCATGGCTTCCCTCCCCGGAGACGGACGTACGGGACGACCGGGGGGAACCCCCGCCGCGGGGGCCGTCCTCGTCAGGCACCGGGGCCCTCGAGGATCACCGAGCGGGTGAGGTTGCGCGGCCGGTCGGGGTCGAAGCCCTGGGCCTCGGCGAGCCGGACGGCGAGCCGCTGCGCCAGCACGAGGTCCGCCAGCGGGTCGAGAGCGCCGGACTCGTCGCCTGATCCGGCGACGAGCGTGCCGCCGACCCGGGCGACGTCGTCGGCGAGACCCGCCGGGGTCGGGCCGAAGACCCAGGCCACCCGGCCGGGGCCGGTGATGCTGATGGGTCCGTGTCGGTACTCCATGGCCGGGTACGCCTCGGTCCAGGCGCCGGCGGCCTCACGCATCTTCAGGCCGGCCTCCAGGGCGAGGCCGTAGGTCCAGCCCGTGCCGAGGAAGGTGAACTGCTCGGCGGCGCACACGTCGGTGTCGAGGTCCAGCGAGACCGCCCGCCGCACGTCGGCGATCGCCCGGTCGAGCGGCCGCACGCCGGCCGGCAGCGCGCCCTCCGTCTCCAGGTGCGCGCGCAGCAGCGCGAGCACGGTGGTGGCGAACCGCGTCTGCACCACCGACTCCTCGTCGGCGAAGTCGAGCACGGCGACGGCGTCGGCCACCCGCATGACGGGGGTCTGAGGGTCGGCGGTGATCGCACCGGTCGGCGTGGTGCCCTTCACCCGGGCCAGGAGGTCCAGGACCTCGGTCGTGGTGCCGGAGCGGCTGATCGCCAGCACGCGGTCGTAGCGGCGCCCGTGGGGGAACTCGGACGCGGCGAAGGCGTCCGTCTCGCCGTGGCCGCCGCGCTCCCGGAGCTCGGCGTAGGCGAGGGCCATGAACCAGGACGTGCCGCACCCGACGACGGCGACGCGCTCGCCCCGGCGGGGCAGGACGTCGGCGTAGCGGGCCGACGACTCCTTCACCCGGAGCCAGGTGTCGGGCTGCGAGGCGATCTCGACCGAGGTGCGGGACGACGCTGTGGTGGTCATGGGGAGCGGCTCCTTCAGAGTGCGGGCCCACACGCCCCGAGCTAGGTGTGTGTGAAAACGCAGGGTAAAGGCTTGCTTCGATCACTCGCAAGCATATGGGGTGCGAGAATTATGACGGAGCGGGTGCTCCGGGGTCCATAGGGTGGGCCGGGAGTCACGCGAAAGGCCCATACCAAGGAGCGTCTTTCCCGCGCGTGCACGGATGACGCGCCCCTGTCGGCCAGGAGCCTGGGGAGCGCCCGGGCCGACGACGTCCGGGGGAGCGGGTCCGCCCCGGACCTCGGGGGAGGGCCGGGGCGGACGCCGGTGATGCTCGCGGGCGGTTCTCAGGGAGCGATGGCCATGTCGAAGAGGTGGATGCTGCCGTTGCTCGGCAGCACCACGAAGTCGACCTGCTTCGTCCGGTCGAGGGGGATGGAGTGGGCGAAGACGCGGTACGCGATGCCGGCGTTCCCGTACCCGCTCGGCCGGTTGCGTCCGTCGCTCGACGCCACCAGGGTCGCCCCGTGGGCGTTCGCCGGGTCGAACGACCAGTTCGGGAAGCCGAACGAGCCGGTGCTGCTGGAGCCGTCCGTGTAGTACACGGTGGCCGTGCCCGAGGCGCCACTGGTGACGCCCGAGCCGAGGAACACGAGCTTGCCGCCGGTGCCGCTCAGGGCGACCGCCTGGCCCGAGGCGGTGACGTTGTTCCGGGTGCCGCTCGGCACGTTCGGCCAGTGCAGCTCCGCGCCCAGGGCGCTCACGGGCGCTCCGGGACGCAGCCCCACGGCGGCGAGCTTCTGGGCGGAGAAGCTGTTGCCCTCGCCGTCGTAGTCGCCGGGCGCGGTGTCGCTCTCGTCGGTCACGGCCACGTTGTTGTACGCGGCGGCCAGGTTCGCGAGCGGCGTGCCGCTGCGCTGGGTGCGGGTGGCCGTGGCCGAGCCGGCTCCGTCGCCGCCCTGGTAGGTCGCCGTCGCGGTGAACGCGCGGACGGTGAAGCCGGAGCGCGGCTCCGGCACCTGGATGCGGAAGGTGGCGTCGGCGGAGGCCCCCTTGGTGAGGGAGCCGTCCACGCGGACGACCGGGGGCTGGACGGCCCAGCCCACCGGGCCGCCGAAGGACACCTGGAGCGAGCGCATCCGGTCCGGTCCCGCGTTGGTGACGGTCACCTTCACCGTGGAGATGGCGGGACCGGCCAGGTCCACGGGGGAGATCGTCACCGCCGTCCGCGCGGTGGGCGCCGGTTCCTGTTCCGCCGCGACCGCCGTCCCGGCCGCCGCGACCGGGACGAGGGCGAGCGCACCCGCCACGGCCACCGCTCTGAGGGTGCCGATCAGTCCTGCTGCTCTCACGTGCTGCTCCTGTTCGGGAAGGGGGTGGCGGAAGGCGTCAGCCGACGGGGGGCATCTCGGTGGTGCGCGAGTCGAGGCCGAGGCGGAGGTTGACCCAGGCTCCCCGGGTGAAGTCCGGGACCTGCACGGGTCGCCCCTTGGCTGCCAGGGACATGACACTCAGGGGGACGGGGGCGCACCAGGCCGCCGAGTCGTAGACGTCGATGTCGGGGACGAGGCCCGCCCGCATGAGCTGGACCGTCCGCCACTGCAGGACGTAGTCCATGCCGCCGTGGCCGCCGTTGTTCGCCGCGTCGTCACCGATCTTCTTCCACAGCCAGTGGTCGAACTCCTTGCGGTACGAGCCGAAGTCACGCCAGGCGTGGCCGCCGTGGTCCGGCTCGACGTAGACGCGCCCCCCTCCGGCCGACAGCACCCCGGCGTAGTCCTCGAAGATCCCCCGGCTGCCGGCGAGCGTGTTGATGCGGCTGTACGGGCGGGGCGAGCTCACGTCGTGCTCCGCGCGGATGACGCGGCCCTTGGCGGTGTCGATCAGACACGTGACCAGATCGCCGTTGACGTACGTCTCGTTCCAGGAGGGGTGGCTCCGGGGCACGAACCGCTCGCGGTAGTCGGCCAGGCCCTTCGGCGCGGTCGCGGTGGCGCGCAGCGTCGTCATCCGGTCGCCCCGGTTGATGTCCATGGCGGCGGCGATCGGAGCGAGCCCGTGCATGGCGTAGAAGGAGGCGGTGCTGCGGGTGTGCCACAGCCGGCGCCAGGAGTCGGTGTAGTACGTGTCGGAGAACAGCAGCGCGCGCAGGTCGTGCAGGTAGCCGCCGTGCCCGTTGGTGATGTCGCCGAAGAGCCCCTCGTGCGCCATCTTGAGCATGGCCAGCTCGTTGCGGCCGTAGCTGCAGTTCTCCGCCAGCATCAGATGGCGCCGGGTGAGCTCCGAGGTGTCGACCAGGTCCCAGAGCTCGTCCAGCCCGGTGGCGATGGGCAGCTCCACGATGACGTGCTTGCCGGCCAGGAGCGCGGCCTTGGCCTGCTCGTAGTGGAACTCCCAGGGCGTGGCGATGTAGACGAGGTCGATGTCGTCGCGCCGCAGCATCCGGGCGAACGAGTCGGCGGAGCCGCCGAACTCGGCGGGACGGGGCTTGCCGTCGGCCGCGAGCCGGTCGGCGACCCGCTTGGTGCGGTCGGCGCGGATGTCGCAGACGGCGGTCACGGTGCAGCCGGGCACCACGGACCAGCCCGTGGTCATGCCGGAGCCGCGGTTGCCCAGTCCGATGACACCGACACGGACCGTGCGGTGGACCTCGTAGGGCACGTCGACCATCGACTTCTGGCCCGCCTTCCGGCGCGGCGTCGCCGCCGCCGTGTCCGTCGCGGCGCCGGCGGGGGCCGCCGCTCCGACTCCGGTGGCCAAGGCCCCGGTGGCGGCCACAGCGCCTCCCAGGATCAGGCGGCGTGAGACTGCGGGGGTTCCTGTCATGGATTCATCGCTCCTCTAGGCGTACGGCAGCGGACGCGTGACGACTGTGACGGGGCGATCAGAGACATGTCAATAGGTGTTCATAGAGGGGTTGTTGCACGCAGCGTCGCGCATCCCAGGTGGGATTCGGTGCGTGGAGCGTTCAGGAGGGGCGGGCGCTCCGTTCGCGCCCCGCACGGATCCGGGTGAGGCTCGTACAGATGGGCGGTCGGTCGACACGTCGCTCCCCGGCCGTCCCCGCTGCGTCCGCCCGCGAAACCGGAGGTCCCGCCGTGCCGGCATCGAAGCACTCCAAGGTCCATCTGGTCGGCGGTGGCATCGCCTCGCTCGCCGCCGCCGCCTTCCTCGTGCGGGACGCGGGAGTGCCCGGGCCGAACGTGCGCATCCTGGAGCAGCTGCCGATCGCGGGCGGCTCGATGGACGGCGCCCCCGCGCCGACCCGCGAGGGCGGATACGTCACCCGGGGCGGCCGGATGTTCGAGGACGAGCACTACGTCTGCCTCTGGAACCTCCTGGAGTCGATCCCCACCCTGGACGACCCGGCGGTCTCGGTACGGCAGGAGATCCAGGCCTTCAACATCGAGCACCCCACGTACGCCAAGGCCCGCATCATCAACAGGGACCGCACCGTCGCCGACGCCTCCCGGCTCGGTCTGGACACGCGCGACCGTGCCGACATGACCCGTCTGCTGGCCCTGCCGGAGAAGGTGATCGGGGCCCGGCGCATCGACGACTTCTTCCAGCCGCACTTCTTCACCACCAACTTCTGGTGCATGTGGCGGACCACGTTCGCCTTCCAGACCTGGCACTCGGCGATCGAGCTCAAGCGGTACTTCCTCGCCTTCGTGCAGGAGTTCGACCGCATCCACACCCTGTCCGGAGTGCGGCGCAGCCGGTACAACCAGTACGACTCCGTGATCCGCCCGCTCCAGGAGTGGCTCACCGCCCAGGGCGTGCGGACCGACTTCGGCGTGACCGTCGCCGATGCCGACTTCTCCGGCCCGGCCGCCCGCCGGATCTCCCGGCTCCACCTGGAGCGGGACGGCGCCGAGGACGGGACGATCGAACTGGGGGAGGACGACTACACGTTCCTGACCCTCGGCTCCATGACCGCCGACACCGCGTACGGCGACAGCACCACCGTCCCCGAGCTGATCCGCGACAAGCGGGACGGTTCCTGGCGGCTGTGGGAGTCCATCGCCAAGAACGCCCCCGACTTCGGCCGCCCCAACGCCTTCTGCGGCAACATCGACGAGACCAAGTGGGAGTCCTTCACCCTCACCATGACCGGCCGCACCCTCCTGGACCGCATCCAGGAGTACACCGGCAACGCCCCCGGCGAGGGCGCCCTGATGACCTGGAAGGACTCCAGCTGGCTGCTGTCGGTCGTCGTGCCGGCCCAGCCCCACTTCCGGGACCAGCGGGAGGACACGTACACGCTGTGGGGGTACGCCCTCTTCGGCGACGTCCCCGGCGACCACGTGCCCAAGAAGATGGACGCCTGCACCGGAGCGGAGATCCTCGACGAGCTCCTCGGCCACCTCGGCTTCGACGACATCGCCGACGAGGTACGCGCCACCACGCAGGTCACCACCGTCCAGATGCCCTACATCGACGCCCAGTTCCAGCGCCGCGCCCTCGCCGACCGCCCGCTCGTCGTCCCGGACGGCGCCCAGAACTTCGCCTTCCTCGGACAGTTCGTCGAGATCCCCGACGACGTCGTCTTCACCGTCGAGTACTCGGTCCGCTCCGCCATGCTGGCCGTCTACCACCACTTCGGCGTCGACCGGGAGATCCCCGCGATCTACCACGGCCTCTCCGATCCGAAGGTCGCCTGGTCCGCCCTGAAGACCGCGTTCGCCTGATGCCGGAGGAACGAGTGGAACCGGACTTCGAAGAGCCGCGGGCCAACGCCGTCTGGGGTCTCTGGGACGAAGCGGTCCTGGAGGCGGTGTTCACCCACTCCGACATCGGCCTCCACGTCCTGGACACGGAGCTTCGCGTCGTCCGCGTCAACACGGTCGGCGTCGGCATCCGGGGCATCCCGCCGGAACGCCTCGTCGGACTGCCGGCGGCCGAGGCCTACGCCCTCGCCGGAGTCAGCGTCGACGTGGACGTCCTGCGGACCGTCCTCGCCACCGGCCGCTCGGCGGTCGACCGCCTCGTCACCGGCCGGCCCCCCACCGACCCCCGCGCCGAGCACGTCTTCTCCGCCTCCGTCTACCGCCTCCAGGACACCGCCGGACACGTCCTCGGCCTGGTCATCGCGAGCACGGACGTCACCGCACGCGAACGCGCCCGGTCCCGGCTGCGCCTGCTGCAGGACGCCCACGAACGGATCGGCACCAGCCTCGACGTGGAGCGCACGGCCCGCGAACTCGTCGACCTGACGCTGCCGCGGTTCGCCGAAGCCGTCGTCGTCGCCCTCACCGACACCGTCCTGAGAGGCCGCGAACCGGGCCTGCGGTCCCGCAACCCCTCACCCCTGCTGCGCTGTGCGGCGGCGGGACGGACCGACACCGGCCCACCGGTGCCTGCCGCGGGCACCACCCTGCTCCCGGGGATCTTCGGCGACACGCTGCCGTCCACGGCCGTGCTGCTCCCGGGCGACGAGGACGGCGCGCCCGCCGGGACCCGGCTGGTCGCCCCCCTGACGGTACGAGGGCAGATCTTCGGCGTCGTCGCCTTCCAGCGGTCGGCCGACGCCGAACCGTACGTCGCGGACGACGTCGAACTCGTCGAGGGAATCACGGACCGCACGGCGACCTGCCTGGAGAACGCCCTGCGGTTCACCCGCGAGCACGTGATCATGACCGCGCTGCAGAGCTGGCCGCTGCGTCAGGAGGAGGCCACCCAGCGGGCCGTCGAGGTGGCGCAGCGGCACCGCCCCGGCGGCAGCGGCGCCGGAGCCTGGTTCGAGGTCGTCCCGCTCCCCGGGGCGCGGGTCGCGCTCGTCGTCGGACAGGTCGAGCACGCGGGCCTCAGCGCCGTCGCCACCATGAGCCGACTGCGGACCGCCGTCCACAGCCTGACCACGCTCGACCTCGACCCCCACGAACTCCTCGCCCGCCTCCACGACACCACCCTCCGCCTCGCCGCGGAGCACACGAGCGGGCCCGACAAGGACCGCCCGACGGCGAGCTGCACCGTCGCCGTCCACGACCCCGTCGGCGGACGCCTCGACATCGCCCGCGCCGGCACCTCGCTCTTCGCCGTGGTACGGCCCGACGGATCGATCGACACGAAACCCGTCGACGAGGGCCCGCTGCTCGGTGCCGAGGGCCCGCCCTTCGCCTGCGCGGAGCACGTCCTGCCCGAGGGGAGCACCCTCTGCCTGGCCTCCTCGGCCACCGGCTGCGACGCCGACCCCCCGACGGAGGACCTCCTCCGGGCCCTCGGCCGCCCCGACCGCGGCGTCGAGACGATGGCGGACGCCGTGGAGAAGCTCCTCGCCCGCGACCGCGTCGTGCTCCTGGCACGGACCCGCCACCTGCCGCCGAGCGAACTGGCCGAATGGGCCGTCCCCTTCGACTTCGAAGCCGTCGGCGCCGCGCGCGCACACGTCGAGGAGTGCCTGCGCCGCTGGAATCACCCCGCCGACGCGTTCACGGTGGCGCTCGTCGCCAGCGAGCTCGTCACCAACGCAGTGCGCTACGGCGCCCCGCCCCTCACCCTGCGGCTCATCAGGGGCTCCGGGACCACCCTCATCTGCGAGGTGGGCGACGCCGGCCAGGCCGTCCCCCACCTGCGCCACGCCAAGGCCGTCGACGAGGGCGGCCGCGGCCTGCTCATCTGCGCCACCCTCGCGAAGAACTGGGGCGTGCGCCACACCGACCAGGGCAAGACCGTCTGGGCCGAGCTGGGGGAGGAGGACGACACGTCTCCCGGCTGATCCCCGGCACGGACGCACGCGCCCGCATGACTCGGATGCCACGCCACCATCGGCGTTTCGTATGCCCCGTTTCTGGCAGTGTGTGGCGTTGTGTGCTCGGTGTGACACGGGAACGTCCCTAGGGGGAGCGCTTGAACGCGGTGAAGCGGAGCCGTGCGACGAAGACGGCCGCCGGAGTCTCGGTCGCGGTACTTCTGCTGGTGACGGGATGCGAGGTGCCCGGGGTGTACCGGCCGGCCCGCCCCGCCACCGGAGGTCCCTACACCTTCTACGTGAGCCCCGAAGGCGACGACAGGAACGACGGGCTCTCCCCGGCGAAGCCCTGGCGCACCCTCGACCACGCGAACGACGTGCGTTTCGAGCCCGGCGACCGCCTCCGGCTCAAGGGCGGTGCGCGCTTCCGCGGCAGCGTCACGCTGGAGGACGACGAGGCGGGCAGCGGGACGAAGCCCGTCGTGATCGAGTCGTACGGCACCGGCCGTGCCACGATCGCGCCCCGGGGCACGTCCGGCATCACCGTCCGCAACACCTCCGGCGTCGAGATCAGGAACCTCTCCCTGGTCGGCGACCGCAGAGCGCTGCGCGAGGGCGTCGGCATCTCCTTCCGCAACAGTCTGCGCGGCACCCGCCTCGACCACGTCAGGATCACGGGCGTGGAGGCGCGCGGCTTCCAGAACGGGATCAGCCTCGGCGCGGAGAAGGACGGCGCCGCGGGCTTCGGTGACGTGCGGATCACCGACGTCTCCGTGCACCACAATCTCGAGGGCGGACTCGTCTTCTACGGCCCCCGGTTCGAGGCCGACCGCCCCGCCTACGCGCACGCGGGGCTCCGCATCGAGCGGGTCAGGGCCTACGCGAACAGCGGCGACCCGGAGAGCGACCGGCGCAACACCGGCAGCGGCATCGCGCTCGGCAGCGTCCGCGACGCGAAGGTCGTGCGCTCGGTGGCCCACGACAACGGCGCGAGGTCCGCCGCCGACGCCGCCGAGGGCCCCGAGGGCATCTGGGTGTACGACTCCACCCGCGTGGTCCTGGAGAACAACAGGTCGTACCGCAACCGCACCGGCTCACACGTCGACGGCGGCGGCTTCGGCCTCGACAACAACGTGTCCTCGTCGGTCATGCAGTACAACCTCGCGTACGACAACGACGGACCCGGCTTCCTCGTCTACTCCGGCCAGGCGACCGGCGCCCACAAGGACAACGTCGTCCGCTTCAACATGAGCTGGGACGACGCGCGGAAGCTGCCCGAGTACGGCGGCATCGTCGCGTACGGCACCCGCATGAAGAACCTGCAGATCTACCACAACACGGTCGTGATGCGGACGCGGGGGCTCGCCTCCGCCGAGGCCGCCGGGAACCGGCCCCCGGCGCTGCGGCTGCGGGACGGCATGCGGGGCGTACGCGTCCACAACAACATCCTCGCCACCGACGGCGGCCCGCTGATCGACGCCGAGTCGCCGTACGGTCCCGGTACGCACCGGCTCCAGGGCAACGTCTACTACAGCACCGGCGCCTGGTCCCTCCGGTGGGGCGACCGGCGCTTCACGGGGCTGGACGGCTGGCGCGCCGCCTCCCGTCAGGAGACGCTCGGCGGCGAGCCGACCGGCCTCGACGAGGACCCGTGCCTGCCCGCTCTCTTCGCCCCCACCACCGACGGTGCCGGCGCCCGCAACCTGGCGCCGCAGTGCCCGGACGCGGGCCCCGGCGGACTGGGACCGCGGGCGATGGGCGTCGACGTGGGCCCCGTCGACTACTTCGGCAGCCGCGTCACGGAGGTCCGGCTGGCCGGCGCCGCCCAGACGCGCCCCGCCGACTGAACCGGGCGCCGGGAGCACCCACCGCCCCCGCCCACGACAACTCTCCGCCCCGCCCTCGGCCGCACCGGAAGGACGGGGCGGAGCCACGCCCGGCCGGGTACGACAGGACGCTCCACGAGACCGACGACACCGCCCCGTCCCCGCCCACCACATGACTCCGCCCCGCCCCACGGTCGAACCGTGAGGGCGGGGCGGAGTCGTCGGCCGCGGAGGCGGGACTACGACCCGCCGGTCGGCGACGCCGCGGCCAGGGCCACGGTGCGGGCCGGCTCGGTGGCCGGGGACGCGATCTTGGCCCGCAGGGGCTCCCTGGTGGTCCGGACCTCCGACGGTCGGTCCGGTCCGGAGGGGCGGCCCAGCGCCTTGACGGTCCAGCCGGCGGCCCGCCAGCTGTCGTGCGGGAGCGCGTTGCGCCCGTCGATGAGGACCGGCCGACGGACCACGCGCGCCAGCTCGGCCGGGTCCACCTCGCCGTACTCGCCCCACTCGGTGAGGTGGAGGACGAGCTCCGCGTCCTGGCAGGCCGTCAGCAGGTCCGCGCCGCAGTCCAGTTCCGGACGGGCGCGACGCGCGTTCGCGGTGCCCTCCGGGTCATGGACCCGCACGTCGGCCCCCTCCCGGTGCAGCGCCGTCGCCACGGCCAGGGCCGGTGAGTCCCGCACGTCGTCGCTGTTCGGCTTGAACGTGGCGCCCAGGACGGTCACCCGGCGGCCGGTCAGGTCACCGCCGACCATCTGACGGGCGAGCGCGACGGTCCGCGCCCGCTGGCGCTGGTTGATCTCGTCGACCTGGTCGAGGAACTCCACCGCGGGACCGACGCCGAGCTCCTGCGCGCGAGCGGTGAACGCCCGGATGTCCTTGGGCAGGCAGCCGCCGCCGAAGCCCAGACCGGCGTTCAGGAACCGCCGTCCGATCCGCGTGTCGTGGCCGAGGGCGTCGGCGAGGGTGACGACGTCCGCGCCCGCGGCGTCGCAGACCTCCGCCATGGCGTTGATGAAGGAGATCTTCGTCGCCAGGAAGGAGTTGGCCGCGACCTTCACCAGCTCGGCCGTGTTCGGGTCGGTGCTGATGTACGGGACTCCCTCCGCCAGCATGACCGCGTACACCCGGCGCAGCGTCTCGTCGGCCTCCTGGCTGGTCACGCCCGCGACGAGCCGGTCGGGGCGCAGGGTGTCCTCGACGGCGAAGCCCTCGCGCAGGAACTCCGGGTTCCAGGCCACTTCGGCCCGTACCCCGGCCGGCGCGAGGCCCGCGACGCGGGCGGTCAGGCGTGCCGTCGTGCCCACCGGGACGGTGGACTTGCCGACGACCAGGCACGAGGCCGGCAGATGCGGCACCAGCCCGTCGACGACCGCGTCCACGTACCGCAGGTCGGCGGCCTGGGAGCCGGGCCGCTGCGGCGTGCCCACGCAGATGAAGTGGACCTCGCCGTGCGCCGCGGCCTCGCGCAGGCTGGTGGTGAACCGCAGGCGTCCGGAGGCGAGTGCCGTGGTCAGCACGTCGTCGAGCCCCGGCTCGTAGAACGGTGGTCGCCCCTCGGAGAGGGCCCTGATCTTCTCCGCGTCGACGTCGACGCCGAGGACGTCGTGTCCGATGGCGGCCATGCACGCGGCGTGCACGGCCCCCAGGTATCCCGTTCCGATGACGGTCAACCTCATGTGCTCTTCTCCTGTCGGGGTGGGAGGTTCGGGGTGGAGGTGGGGAGGCGGGTCCTGCGGGAGGGACGTCTCAGGGGGTGTAGCCGCTGGGGTTGCGCTGCTGGAAGTTCCACGCGTCGCGGCACATCGCGGCCAGGTCGCGCCGTGCGGTCCAGCCCCAGGCCGCGGACACCTTCGCCGGGTCGGCGACGAGTTCCGCGACGTCACCGGGCCGGCGCTCGGTGACCCGGTACGGGATGGGCCGGCCCGAGACCTCCTGGAAGGTGCGGACGAGGTCGAGGACGGAAGCGCCGCGTCCGGTACCGAGGTTGAACACCCGCATGCCGGGCTCGTCGTCGATGTGGTCGAGGGCGACGCGATGACCCTCGGCCACGTCGACCACGTGGATGTAGTCACGCACCCCGGTGCCGTCGGGCGTCGCGTAGTCGGCTCCGAACACGCTGAGCTCGTCGCGGCGGCCCACGGCGATCTGGCTGAGGAACGGCATGATGTTGTTCGGCACACCGTGCGGGTCCTCGCCGAGCAGCCCCGTGGGGTGGGCGCCGGCCGGGTTGAAGTACCGCAGCGCGAGGACGCGCAGTTCGGGCACGTGCCGGCACAGGTCCCCGAGGATCTGCTCGCACGTCCACTTGGTCGTGGCGTACGGGTTCGTCGGCGCCGTCGGCGACTCCTCGGTCAGCGGGACGGTCGACGCGTCGCCGTAGACCGAGCAGGAGGACGAGAACACCAGCCGGTGGACGCCGTGCTCGTGCATCGCCCTGACCAGGGCCGTGGTGCCGCCGACGTTGATGTCGTAGTAGGTGAGGGGGATCCGCACCGATTCACCGACGGCCTTCTTCGCGGCGAAGTGGATCACCGCGTCGATCGGGTGGCTCGTGAAGACGGCGTCGAGCGACCGCCGGTCACGCACGTCTCCGACATGGGCGGCGGCGATCGGGCGCCCCGCGATCTTCGCGACGCGTTCGAGGGACTCGGGGGAGCTGTTGGAGTGGTCGTCGAGCACGACGACCTCGTGGCCGGAGCGGAGCAACTCGACACAGGTGTGGCTGCCGATGAATCCGGCGCCTCCGGTGACCAGGACCGTCTGGGGCACGGGAACCTCTTTCTCTTTCGGCCGTGCGGGCCGTCACCAGGCGTAGAAACCGGTGAGGTAGGTGGGGAAGACGACGACGGCGAGGCCCAGGGGAAGCAGGGACAGCAGGCCGCCGGTGAGCGGGAGGGCGGCCGTGCGCAGCGCGCGGAACGCGGACACACCGGTCGCGCGAGCCGTCTCCTTGACGTGCAGCCCGCCGACCGCGAGCGCCACGGCGGCGTACGAGGCGGAGCCGAGGATGCAGAGGAAGACATAGCCGACGGCGGGGCCGGTGAACTGGCCGACCAGAGCCGCCCCCGAGAGGAACGTCGTGATCAGCAGGTACGGGGCGACGGCGCGCAGCGGGAGCGGCTCAAGGCCGTCGCGCCTCTTCGGCGTGACCTTGAAGGTGATCTGACGGGGGCGCAGCTTCTGGGTCACCGCCGCCAGGACGCCCCAGGCGACGTACGGCCAGCGGGAGAGTCCGAAGAGCCAGATCTCCCAGCTGAAGAGCGGGGAGTCCTTCGGGCGCAGCAGCCCGCGGCGGCGGCAGAGCAGGGTCAGCAGGATCAGCCAGAGGGACATGCTCCAGAAGTGGCCCAGGAACGCGAAGTAGTTGACGTCGATCCAGGGGGCGCCGGTGATCGCGGCGATCGGCGGCAGCAGGATGCCCATGACGGTGGCCCCCGCGAGCAGCGGGTAGTACATCAGCGCCGCGGCGAAGCGGATCTTCAGCTTGAGGGGCATCCGGCCCAGATGGCGCGGCAGCATGCCCAGGAGCATCACGGCCAGGCTGCGGGACCACTGGAACTCCTGGGTGATCATCGCGCCGAAGGTGAGGGGGCCCTCGCCGTGTGCGTCCGCGTCGATGGCGAACGCCCCCTGCCAGCCCGCCGAGCTGAGCAGGAAGGTGGTCGAGAAGTCCTCGGCGAGTTCGGGGCCGAGACCGCCGATGTCCTGCAGCGCCTGGGTGCGGACGGCGTAGTGCGAGCCGATGCACACGGGGGCGAGGCCGGCGGAGTGGCCCAGTTGCACGGGCCCGTGGAACATCGCCTCGCGCTGGAGCCGGCCGCGGGCCGCCCAGGACTCGGCGGCGTTGGAGTCGCAGACGCTGGGCGCCGCGACGTAGCCGATGGCCGGGTCGGCGAAGGGACGGACGACCTCGGCGAGGTACTGGGGGCCCGGGACGTGGTCGCAGTCGAGCTGGGCGACCACGTCGTACCGGGCGTAGCCCCAGTGGTCGTAGAAGAAGGCGAGGTTGCCCTCCTTGCACCTGGTCCGCCGGGGCCAGTCGGCCCTGTGGTACTCGGGATGGCCGCGCCGGCAGGAGACGCCGACACCGTGGGCCCGGCACCAGTCGACGATCTCCTCGGTCGGGTCCTCGTCGCACAGCCACACCTCGTAGGCGTGCGGGAAGCGCTGGTCGAGCATCGCCTCCAGGGTGGCGCGGGCGATGTCCCAGCCCTCGGACGGGGCGCGGGTGACCACGAACGCGGTACGGAGCGTGGGCACCTCGACGGCGGGGTCGAAGCGCCGCATCCGGAGCAGCGCTACGAGGAAGTGCACCGGCAGGTAGGTCAGGTACAGCAGCAGAGCGCTGTTGACGACCAGACCCGGCCAGCCGATGCGGTGGGACGGCTGGAGCCACCAGACCCAGAACCAGACCAGGCAGGCCGCCCAGCCGAGGGACAGCAGCACGACGAGGAAGCGATCGGAGCGCGAGAAGGCGCGGACGAAACTGGAGGGGAGGGTGGTGAGCCGGCGTGCCGGGCCAGCGAGCACGGGCCCGTCCGGGCCGATGGAGGCCACCGCTCCGTTCGACAGGGCTCGGATCTCCTCGCCCAGCGCGGCCCATTCCTCGGGCGATCCGAGAGCCGGGGAGGGCGCGGGGAGATCCTGGACGGTGCCGGTCCCATGGACGGGACCCTGCTCCAACGAGGTCATGTCGGCGAGTTCTCCAGGTGGTGCGACACGTGGGGGTGGGGGAGTGGCCGGAGGTGTCCTGTCGATCAGGCCAGGCGTCGTGAGCCCGGCCTGATCCACAGGACACCCCTGAGGGGGTGTCCGGAGATGGCGGCCCCGATCCGCCGGACACGCGCCGAGGGCGTGGCGGGCCCGGTCCGCCGGCCGCCGGCGCCGCCGGGATCAGCCTCCGGAGGCGGACGGCTCGGGAGCGGCTGCGGCCGCCAGGGTTCCGGAGGCGGCCGCAGGGCCGGGGATCGCCTGCGGCGTGCCGACCGGGGACGGAGTTGCCATCAGCGGCACGGTCTCGCTCTGGCAGCCGCGGATCGCCGCGGCGGACACGGCGAGCTGGTCCGGGCGGGCCGCGAAGTACGCGACGGTCCGGCCCAGACCCTCGGTGATGTCGATCTCCGGCTCCCAGCCCAGCACCTCGCGGGCGAGGGTGATCACCGGGCGGCGGCGGATCGGGTCGTCGACCGGCAGCGGGTGGTACTTCACCTCGGAGCGCGAGCCGGTCATCGTCAGGACGATCTCGGCGAGGTCCGAGACGGTGCGCTCGACCGGGTTGCCGAGGTTGAACGGGCCCAGCCGGGTCGAGTCGAGGAGGGCGACGAGACCGCGGACCAGGTCGTCCACGTAGCAGAAGCTGCGCGTCTGCTTGCCGTCGCCGTAGATGGTGAGCGGTTCGCCCGTCAGGGCCTGGGTGATGAAGCTGGACACCACACGGCCGTCGTGCGGGCGCATCCGCGGGCCGTAGGTGTTGAAGATCCGCGCGATGCCCACGTCGAGGCCGTGCGTGCGGTGGTACGCGGCCGAGAGAGCCTCGGCGTATCGTTTCGCCTCGTCGTAGACACTGCGCGGGCCGACGGAGTTGACGTTGCCCCAGTACGACTCCTCCTGCGGGTGGACCAGGGGGTCGCCGTAGATCTCGCTGGTCGACGCGAGGATGAAGCGGGCGTCGTCCCGCAGCGCCAGGCGCAGGGCGTTCTCGGTGCCGCGACTGCCGACCGCGAGGGTCTCCAGCGGCTGTCTCAGGTAGTCGGGCGGGGAGGCGGGGGACGCCAGGTGGGCGACGGCGTCGACGCGGCCCGCGACCTCCACGGCCACGCTCACGTCGGCGTGCTGGAACTCGAAGGCCGGGTGGGGCAGGAGATGGGCGATGTTCGCGGGGTCACCCGTCGAGAAGTTGTCCAGGCACACCACCGAATCGCCGCGCCGCAGCAGCGTCTCGCACAGGTGTGACCCAAGGAAGCCCCCGCCACCGGTTACGGCAACGCGCATGTGTCTCTCCAGGAAATGGGATGCGGAATGGCCTCGCGCCCCGCGCCCACCGGCAGGAGTGGACAGATGACCGGACGAGCCGACAAACGGAGCGCACTCGGAAAACGTAGGGCGAGGGTATGGGCATATGTAGTTGTTTTTCGGGAGGCAAATCGGCCACTGAGCTGTTCGGCGGTAGCACGAGGGGGAGCGCACGGACGTACGACCCCGTGCGGGCTTGAGCGCGCTTTCGAACGGCGTAATCCCTCGGGGTCACACGCATGTGTGAGCCCGGGTCGCGTATGCCTGTCCGAAAAGCGGTTCTTTGCACGCGTGTCCTGCGTGCGCGTGTTCGAGATCCGCGGTCCCGGGACGGGCCGGCCCGGCGTCGAAATCCAGCCATCGAGGACGCCCCGTCGCCCGAAAGGGCCACCCTGCTCGCGCGCCCGGGCGGATCGGGGTCGGCTGGGACGCACAGCGGTCATCGCGGACGAGGAGGCGCCGGTGTCGGACGAGGGAGCGGCCGCGCGGGACGACGGGGGGACATCGGAACTCCAGGAGCTCCGCAGCCGGGTGGCGACGCTCGAAGCGGACCGGGCGCGGCCGCCGCGGCACCGGGTCAGGTCCTTTCTCGCCGCCGTACTGATCATCCTCGGCTGTGTGCTCGCCCCCCTCGGCGTCGTCTCCGCCTGGGCGGCCGACGAAGTGGGCGACACCGACCGCTACGTGGCGACCGTGGCCCCGCTCGCCTCCGATCCCGCCGTCCAGGACGCCGTCGCCGCCAGGGTCACCGACGCGCTCATGCAGCACATCGACCTGTCGACCCTCCTCTCCGACGCGGCCCCGGAGGAACGGCCCCGCCTGGAGAAGGCGCTCGGGAAGCTGGGCGACTCCCTGGAGAACGCGGTCCGCAGCTTCGTGAACGACAAGGCGCGGGAGATCGCCGCCTCGGAGACCTTCGAGACCATCTGGACGGAGGCCAACCGCGCGGTCCACGCCTCCCTGAACAAGGCCCTCACGGGCAGCGGCGGCGGTGCGGTGCGCCTGGAGAACGACACGGTCACCCTCGATCTGGCTCCCGTCGTCGAGCGGGTGAAGCAGCGCCTCGTGGACGAGGGGATGCAGGTCGCCGCACGGATCCCGGAGATCCACACCGACTTCACCCTCGTCAGGTCCGACGACATCGGCAAGGTCAAGACCTACGTACGCATCCTGCAGATCGTCGGCAACTGGCTGCCGGTGCTCGCCGTCCTCCTGGTGGCGGGCGGGGTCCTCCTCGCCCGGCGGCGACGCAGGGCCCTGGTCGCGGGCGCCCTCGCGGTGGCCGTCACGACGGGGCTGCTCGGCATCGGGCTCCGCGTCTTCCGCGCGATCTACCTCGACGCGCTGCCCGCCGGGGTCTCCCAGGGAGCCGCCGGAGCCGTCTACGACACGATGACCGACCTGCTCCACACCATGATCAGGATGGTCGTCGTCCTGGGCGTCGTCATCGCCCTGGCCGCCTGGCTCACCGGGCCCGGCCGCCACGCCGGTCTCGTCAGGGGCCTGTGGACCTCCGGCATCGGCTCGGCCCGCGCCACGGCCGACCACGCCGGCCTGCGGACGGGCCCGGTGGGCCCCTTCGTCCGCCGCTACCGCACCTGGATCGTCTGGGTGCTCGTCGTGGCGGCCCTCGTCGTCTACCTCCTCTGGTCCTACCCCACCGGCTGGGTCGTCGTCGGCCTGGCGCTCGCGCTGCTGTGCGCGCTGGCGGTGGTGGAGTTCCTGGGCGCGGGAACGCCGTCCGACGACACGGCACGGCCGAGGGACCCGGCCCCGCCGGCGTGAGACGGGCGCGGCTTGCCGGAGCGGACCCCGCCAGGACACGAGGGCCGCTCCGGTACCGTGACTCTCCTTGAGATCACGTGCTCCCTCCGGGGACGAAGGCCGGGCCCGAGGAGACTCCGTGTTCCGCCGCTACAGAATCCCGACGGCCCGCCTCGCGCTGGTGTCCGCCGTCGTCCTGCTGTCCGTGAGCCCGCCGAGCGCCTCGGGAAGCGGCGCCGAGCCGGTCGAGGACGGCGTCCACGTGATCACGGGCCTCCGCGGCCACCAGGCCCTCGACGCCGCCGGCGGCTCCACGGCGGAGGACGCGGACCTCGCGCAGCGGCCCCTTCACAAGGGCGCCGGCCAGCAGTGGTCGCTCATCTCCACGGGTGACGGCGCCTTCCGGGTGGTCAGCGTGCACAGCGGCCTGTGCCTGGACACCGACGGCACCGCCGACGCGGGCACCCAGCTGCGACTGAACCCGTGCACCGCGGAGCCCCGGCAGCGGTGGCGTATCACCCCCGACCCCGACGGGGGCCACCGGATCGGCAACGTGGCCGCCGGGACCGACGTCGCCTCCGACGGCACCGGCACGCCGGTGCTCCAGTCGCCGGCGCACCACCGCGGCGACCGGCGTTGGAGACTGACGGCGCTGCCGCGCGTCGGCGCCTGGGCCAACGGCGTCGTGGGGAAGGGCCGTTCCTTCAGCGCCCAGACCGTCCGCATGGTCGTCCACGCGGAAGCGACCGGCACCGCGCCGCGGATCAAGCTGTCCAACCGGTACGGCGCCGCCCCCCTGACCATCGGCAGGGTCGACGTCGCCTTCCAGTCCTCCGGCCCGAGCGCCGTCGCCGGCTCGCACCGCACCGCCACCTTCGGCGGCGCGACCGGAACCACCCTCGCCGCCGGGGCGGAGCTGCGCACGGATCCGCTGCCCATGCCGGTCACCGCCGGACAGAACCTGCTCGTCAGCGTGTACCTCCCCGCGACGACCGGCCCCTCGACCTGGCACGCCCTCGCCTTCGACACCACGTACATCTCCCGCACCGGCGACCACAGCGCCGACGACAGCGGCGCGGACTACACGAGCAGTGACTCCTCCTGGTACTTCCTGTCCGGTGTGGACCTGGTGTCCACCACCGCGGCCGGCACGATCGTCGCCTTCGGCGACTCGATCACGGACGGATCCAGCTCACCCAGGGGACGCAACCAGCGCTGGCCGAACCTCCTCGCCGAGACACTGCGCGGCGAACGGGGCGAGCGGGCACCGGGCGTGGTCAACCTCGGCATCGGCGGCAACCGCGTCCTGACCGACTCGCCCGCGACCGTCCAGGGCGTCAGCGGCGTCACCCGCTTCTCCGCCGACGCACTCGACCAGCCGGGCGTGACCGCCGTGATCCTGCTCGAAGGGATCAACGACATCGGCAACGACGCCGGCCCGGACGGCGCGCCCCTGACCGCGCGTCACCTCATCGACGGCTACCGCGCGATCGTCACCGCCGCCCACGCCAAGGGCGTCAAGGTCTTCGGCGCGACGCTCCTGCCGTACAGGGGCGCGGCCTACTACACGACGGCGGGTGAGGCCGTCCGCCGCCAGGTCAACGACTGGATCCGGACCCCGGGCAACCTCGACGGACACTTCGACACCGCCGCCGCACTCGCCGCCGAAACCGACCCCACGACCCTGGCCGGCGCCTACGACAGCGGCGACCACCTGCACCCGAACGCGGCCGGCATGCGAGCCATCGCGGACACCGTCGACCTCGACGCGGTCAGTCGCTAGAGGGCTCCTGATGCTGGGGCCGCCCACTTGCCTACCAGGAAAGCCGAAGGTAACTTTCCTGGTAGGAAAGTAAACGGGCACAGGAGGACGATGGCCGTGAGCATGCCGGTGGACGCCGAACAGGCATGGCAGGATCTCCAGCGCATCCGAGTGCCGCAGGAGCGGGTGTACGACGAGTTCGAGCGCTCCGCGTCAGGCGGACGCGGCATGACGTACGGCACGGCCGCGCTCATGTGGCTGTTCCTCGTGGGCGTCGGCATGGACCTGCCCCAGTGGGGCGTCGGACTGTTCATCGCCGCCTACGTCGGCCTGTTGAGCGCGCTGATCGTGAGGAACAACCGCAGGAACCGGATGCAACTGCACCACACTCGCTACCCCGGGCGTATGTGGGCCGCGTTCGGTGCGGCGGCGGTGCTGGTCGGCGGGACGATCGTGCTGTCGGACCACCTGACCGAGCCGCTGAAGCCGATCTACGCGGGCCTCATCCAGGCCACGGCCGCAGTGGTCGTGTACCTGCTCTGCCTCGGTCCCACCAACCGCTGGGCGGCCGAGTCGGTGCGCGGCGCCGGCGAAGCCGCGGCCGAACAGGAGGCGGGCCGGTGAACCCCCCAGCCGGCTTCGACGAGCTGATCCACCCCGCCACCCGCCTGTCGGTGGTCGCGCTGCTGGCCGCCACCGAGTGGGCGGATTTCGCCTTCGTCCGCGACAGCCTCTCACTCAGCGACTCCGCGCTCTCCAAGCAGCTGCACACCTTGGAGGGGGCCGGGTACCTGGAGATCCAGAAGGAGGGCGGTGGCCGCAACCGCCGCACGAAGGTGCGGCTGACGGACCGCGGCCGCACCGCCTTCGAGGGACACGTGGCGGCACTCCGGGCCATCGTCGACAGCGCCGGACCGGCGACCGGGGCGGCACCACGGCAGCCCCACGCGGAGGCGGGCCGATGACGGCAGTCGGGCGCACCGGCGTCCAGCCCGTGATCCGGGCACGCGATCTGACCATGACGTACGGCGCTGCCGACGTCCTGCGCGGAGTCGATCTGGACATCCACCGCGGCGAGGTCTTCGCGCTGCTCGGACCCAACGGTGCCGGCAAGACCACGACCGTCGAGATCCTGGAAGGCTTCCGGCAGCGCTCCGGCGGGGAGGCGAGCGTCCTCGGCACGGACCCCGAGCGGGGCGGCGACGCGTGGCGGGCCCGGATCGGCCTGGTCCTGCAGTCCTGGCGGGACCACCGCCGCTGGCGGGTCGCCGAGCTGCTGGCCCACTTCGCGACCTACTACCCCGACCCGCGCGACCCGGCCGAACTGCTGGCCCTGGTCGGCCTCACCGAACAGGCCGGCCAGCAGGTGGACCGGCTGTCCGGCGGCCAGCGCCGGCGCCTCGACGTCGCACTCGGCATCGTCGGCCGCCCCGAACTCCTCTTCCTCGACGAGCCGACCACCGGCTTCGACCCTCAGGCACGGCACGAATTCCACCTCCTCGTCGAACAGCTGGCCCGCGACGAAGGTGTCACCGTCCTGCTCACCACCCACGACCTGGCGGAGGCCGAGCGGCTCGCCGACCGGATCGCCATGCTCGTCGGCGGCCGGATCCGGGCCTGTGGCACACCCGCGGAACTGGCCCGGCGAGCCGCCGCCCAGGCCGAGGTCCGCTGGACGGCCGACGACGGAACACCCCGCCGCACACGCACAGAGGACCCCTCACGGCTGGTCTGGGAACTCCACCGGCACGCGGACGGCCCGATCGCCGACCTGGAGGTCCTCCGCCCGACGCTGGAGGACACCTACCTGCACATGGTGCACACGGAGGCCGAGGGCACGGACGAGGCAGACGGCACGGACCGGGACACAACCGAGGAGGCACCGGCCGCATGAGGGGAACCCACATGACGAACAGGACGAAGAGCTGGCGTGCCGGACTCCGGCGCGGCGGAATCGAGCTGCGGCACCTCCTGCGCAACGGCAAGGAGATGACCGGCCACCTGACCAACGTGATCGTCGCGTTGCTCGTCGCCGCCTACATCAGCGATGACGTGCCCGGGACCCGAACCCCGATGACACACCTGGTGCTGGCAGGCTTCGCCGCCTACCTGCTGTTCCAGGTCGGGCTGATCAACCTCCCGCAGATCCTCGTCACCGAGCGGGAGGAGGGCGCGTTGCTGCGGCTGCGCGCCACGCCCGGCGGGATACCGGCCTACCTCATCGCCAAGTGCCTGCTGATGGTCGCCCTCGCCACCGGCACCCTGGCGCTGCTCCTGATCGCCGGGGCGCTGCTGGTGGACGGGCCACTACCGCACGGGCCGGGCGACTGGCTGACGCTGCTCTGGGTCACCACACTCGGGCTGCTCGCCGTCATACCGCTCGGCGCGGCCATCGGCGCCGTACTGCCCAACCCCCGTGAGGCCCTGGCGTTGATCATGCTGCCGACGATGGGGCTGCTGCTCACCTCGGGGACGGTGTTCCCCCTCACCGCACTGCCCGCGCCGGTCCAGCACGTAGCCGCCGTCTTTCCGCTCAAATGGATGGCGCAGGGCATGCGTTCGGCACTGCTCCCGGACTCGGCACGGACCGCCGAGGCGGCCGGCTCCTGGGAACTGCCCATGGTCGCCCTGGTCCTCACGGCCTGGGCGGTCATCGGATTCCTCCTCGCGGTCCCGCTCCTCCGCCGCGCCGCCCGCCGAGAGTCCGGCTCGCGGCTGACCGCCCGCCGCCACAAGGTGACACAGAGCGGCGCGCTGGCCGCGTAGGCAGCCGGACCCGACCCGTGGCGCGCGAAGGACGCGCCCCCGGGAGACGGCCGTGCGAGGGCACGGCGTCACCGAAATCGCGTGGCCGCCGGGTTCCCGGCGCCGGTAGGGTCCGGGCTCCCGGCCGCCGGGACCGTCGGCGTCCCCTTCGGAGAGCGATGCACATGACCAGCCGGCGTGCGACGACGACCCTCTGGCGCCCCACCGGCCCCGAGGAGCTGGACCTGGTCCGCGAGCTGAACTGGCGCGCGTGGCCGCCCCGCCTCCCCGAGCAGCCGATCTTCTACCCGGTCCTCGACGAGGACTACGCGATCAGGATCGCGCGCGACTGGAACGTGAAACACAGTGGTGCGGGCTTCGTCACCCGGTTCGAGGTCGACGCGGAGTTCCTGCGTCGGTATCCCGTCCAGCAGGCCGGCGGGCGGACGATCCTCGAACTCTGGGTTCCGGCCGAGGAGCTGGACGACTTCAACGCCCACATCATCGGCGAGATCCAGGTGATCCACGCGTTCCGCTGAGCCCGTGCCGGACCCACGGGCCCCCGCCGACAGGCCGGCGGGGGCGCGGGAGTTCACCCGTGCGGGAGCGGTCGGCGCGGCCGTCAGAGGGCCGGGCCCGGTGCGTCCCTGCCCGTGAGGCCGGACCGGCGCAGTGCCGACCGCCATGCCAGCGCGACGGCCGCCTCGGCCAGGCCGAGGAGGACGAGCCACAGGCCGAGGAGCCTGGTCAGGGTCCGGGCCGACTCCGTCGGCAGCGCCAGGACCACGATCCCCGCGACGATGCCGAGGGCTCCGACGGCCATCACGATGCCGCGGTGCGGCATGTCCGGGGTGGCGATGGCCGTGTAGAGGGTGACGATGCCGGACACCAGCCAGACGGCGCCGGTGATCAGCGAGAGCGCGGCGATCGTCTGGAGCGGGTTCCGCAGGCACAGCACCCCGCCCAGGACACACAGGACGGCCACGAGCAGGCCGGGGACGCGGTCGCTGTCCCGCCCGAACACGGCCACGAACCGGAAGGCACCCGCCAGCAGCAGGTACACCCCGATGAGCACGGCCAGGACGTGCAGGGTGACGTCCGGCCAGACGAGCGCGAGGATGCCCGGGACGAGCGTCGCCACCGCGGCGGCGAGGAGCCAGACCCACGAGCGGCCGAGGCGCGCCAGCTGGTCCGCCGGGTCGACCGCGGGCGCGGGAGACGCCCTGCCGGCCCCGTGCTCCGGTCCGGCCGGGGACGCGGAACCCTGTGACGTTGCCATGTGTCCTCCTCACACTCGCCCCGTGGTTACGGAGCCCGTCGGAGAGGCCTCGGGCCTGGCCGCGGAGGGCCGGGACGAGGGGCATGCCGAGCTTCAGGACCAGTGTGCACCCGCCCCCTGCCCGCCGCCTCAGCTCGGCGGCCCACGGTCCCGCCCCCGCATCGAGATGCGCGGAGCGGGAGACAGCGGCGACCATGGAGGGACTGCGGAGGAGGCACGGACATGAGTGGTGCCACGGACAGGTTCAAGGGCAGGATCAAGGAGATCGCCGGAAAGGTCACCGGCGACCAGAGGCTCGAGTCGGAGGGCAGGACCGACCAGGCGAGGGCGAAGGCCAGGGAGGCCGCGCGGGACATCCGTGAGCGCGCCCGGGGCGTCAGGGACTCGCTCAGGAGAGGCCGTTCGTGAGGCGCGCGCCGTGGAACCGCCGGCGCACCGGGCCCTGACGTCGCTCGTGCCCACGGTGGGCGGCGAGGCGAGCCGCTCGTCGACCGCGGCGTGACCCCGGAGGAGACCGGATGCCCGACCACCCCCCTGACCCCGCCCACCCGTGGGTACGGCGATGGCGATGGCGCTGGCGGACCGCGTCGTTCCGGCGGCCCACGCGCGCGATGCGCAGGGACCTGTCCCAGCTGGTGTGCGCGGCGGCAGGCCTCGGGCTGGGTCTCCTGGGCCCCCTGATCACCGTGGGCCCCCGGGCGGACGCGGGCCGGGTGGTCGGTGTGCTGTTCACCCTGGGCTTCGGCGTCATCAGCCTGGTGAGCATCATCTACTCGGTGCTCTTCCTGGTCGTGCAGTTCTCCGCGAGCGCGTTCACCCCCCGCCTCAGCCTGTTCCGCCAGGAACCGATCGTGTGGCGGACGTTCGCCCTCACCATCGGCGTGTTCGTCTTCTGCATCACCTCGGGCCTGGCCATCGGTGCCCGGAAGACCGTCTCCGTCCTCGTCCCGGCCGCGGCCATGCTCCTCTCCCTGCTGGCGCTCGGCCTGATGCGCACGCTCCAGATGAAGGCCTTCGACTCGATCCAGCTCGGCCACGCGCTCACGGCGATCGCCGCCCGCGCCCACCGCCTGTACGACACCCTGTACGTCCGTCCGCACGTCCCCGGAGCGGTCGCCGCACCGCAGCCCCCGGCGGCCGGCCCGGGCACGGCGGTCCGCTGGACGGGGCCGTCGGCGGTGCTTCAGGTCGTCAACGTAGCCGCCCTCCTGGACCTCGCCCGGGAGCACGATCTCTCGGTCGCCTTCCACGTCTCCCCGGGGACGACCCTGACGGAAGGAACGGTGATCGCCCGGGTGACCCCGGGCGGCGCGTGGGAGAAGGCCCTCCGCCCGGCCCTGGTGACCGGGGTCGAGCGGACCTTCGACCAGGACCCCGAACTGCCCCTCAGGCTGCTCGCCGACATCGCCCTCCGCGCCCTCTCGCCCGCGGTGAACGACCCGGCCACGGCGGTGGAGGCCCTGGACCGCATGGAGGGCCTGCTGGTCCGCCTCGCCGATCGGGACCTGGACGTCGGCCGGTTCGACGACCCCGCCGGACGGACGAGGGTGAGCGTCCCGGTGCCGGACTGGGACCGGTACGTCCGGACCGCCGTCGACGACGTGGCCCTCGCCGCCACCGGCTCCCCGATGGCCCTGCGCCGGACCCGCGACCTCCTGCACACGCTGCTGGAGCACACCCCCGAGGACCGGCGCGCCCCCGTGCGCGAGCGGCTCCACCAGGTCGAGCGGACCGGCGGCAGGACGTACCCGTTCGTCTGGACCCCGCCCTGAGCGCGGACCGGCGACGGACGTACCCGCTCGTCCGGACCCGGACCCGGACCCGGGCCTGAGCGGCGGCCGTCAGCCCGCCGCCGCCCTGCTCGGGAGGCCTCCCACCGGCGCGGACCCGTACAGCCATGCCCCAGTCGCCCGGGCGGTCGGGAGAGATGAGAGGGTCGGGCGGGTGAGTGAGACACCGACGAACACCCTGCAATATCGCTCCGACGGGCGAGAAGACGCTCCGGTCCTGGTTCTCGGGCCCTCGCTGGGCACCACATTCCACATGTGGGACCGGCAGATACCCGAGCTCACCCGGGACTGGCGGGTCGTCCGTTTCGACCTGCCCGGGCACGGTGGCGCGCCCGCCCAGCCCTTCACCTCCGTCGCGGAGCTCGGCGACCGGCTCCTCGCCACCCTCGACGCGATCGGCGTCCAGCGCTTCGGGTACGCCGGGTGCTCCCTCGGCGGCGCCGTCGGCCTCGACCTGGCCCTGCGCGCACCCCACCGGGTCGCCTCCCTCGCCCTGGTCGCCACCTCGCCGCGGTTCGGCAGCGCCGACGAGTTCCGCCAGCGCGGAGTCATCGTCCGCGCCAACGGTCTGGAGCCGATGGCCCGCGCCGCCCCCGAGCAGTGGTTCACCTCCGTGTTCGCCGGCGCGCAGCCCGCGATCGTGGACTGGGCCGTCCAGATGGTCCGGACGACCGACCCCGCCTGCTACACCGCCGCCTGCGAGGCCCTCGCCGTCTTCGACGTCCGCGAGGCCCTCGGCCGCATCGGCGTCCCCGCCCTGGTCCTCGTCGGCTCCGAGGACCAGGTCACCGGCCCCGCCGAGGCCAGGACCCTCGTCGCCGGCATCGCCGACGCCCGGCTCGCGGTCGTCCCCGGCGCCTCCCACCTCGCGCCCGTCGAGCAGCCGGCCGCCGTCACCGACCTGCTCATCGACCACTTCGCCGGCACCGCCCCCGACACCAGCGGCGCCCTGATCGTGCCGCCCCTGCCCGCGACCCCCGTCCCCGTCGTGACGGCGGAGCCCGCCCCGTCCGCCGAGGCCGACGGTGCCGCGCGCCCCGACCCGTACGAGAAGGGGATCGGGCTGCGCCGCCAGGTCCTCGGCGACGCCCACGTCGACCAGGCCCTCGCCGCCGACCCCGACGGCGCCTTCCAGGATCTGGTCACCCGCTACGCGTGGGGCGAGGTCTGGAGCCGCGAGGGCCTCGACCGGCGCACCCGCAGCGTCGTCACCCTCACCGCCCTCATCGCCGGAGGCCACCGCGAGGCCCTCGCCGACCACACCCGCGCCGCCCTCCGCAACGGCCTCTCGGCCGAGGAGCTGCGGGAGATCGTGATCCACGCGGGCGTGTACTGCGGCCTCCCCGCCGCCGACACCGCGCTCCGGGTGGTGGCCCGCGTCGTCGAGGAGGAGACCACGCCCCCGGCGTAACCTGGCCCCGTGAAGCTGACGAAGAAGTCCCACGCCTGCGTGCGCCTGGAGAAGGACGGACGGACGCTCGTCCTCGACCCCGGCACGTTCACCGAGGAGGACGCCGTCGTCGGGGCCGACGCCCTCCTCGTCACGCACGAGCACCCCGACCACTTCGACGAGGGCCGCCTCCGCGCCGCCCTGGAGGCCTCCCCGGCCGCCGAGATCTGGACCCTGCGCAGCGTCGCCGACCAGCTCTCGGCGGCCTTCCCCGGGCGGGTGCACACCGTCGGGCACGGCGACACGTTCACGGCGGCCGGGTTCGACGTCGAGGTCCACGGCGAGCTGCACGCGGTGATCCACCCGGACATCCCGCGTGTCACCAACGTCGGCTACCTCGTCGACGGCGCCGTCTTCCACCCCGGCGACGCGCTGACCGTGCCCGACCGGCCCGTGGACACGCTGCTGCTCCCCGTCATGGCCCCGTGGAACAAGATCTCCGAGGTCATCGACTACGTCCGCGAGGTCAAGCCGCGCCGGGCCTACGACATCCACGACGCCCTGCTCACGGACCTCGCCCGGCCCATCTACGACCGCCAGATCGGCGCCCTCGGCGGCACCGACCACGACCGCCTCGCCCCCGGCGCGTCCACCGAGGTCTGAGCCCGGCGCGGCGCCGATTGTCGGACCCCGCACGTAGGCTTGCGCACATGCGCATCGCCACCTGGAACGTCAATTCGATCACCGCCCGGCTGCCCCGGCTCCTGGCCTGGCTGGAGAGCAGCGGCACGGACGTGCTGTGCATCCAGGAGACCAAGTGCACGGCCGAGCAGTTCCCCACCGAGGAGCTGCGCGCCCTCGGCTACGAGTCCGTGGTCAACGCCACGGGCCGGTGGAACGGCGTGGCCCTGGTCTCCCGCGTCGGCCTCGACGACGTGGTCATGGGCCTGCCCGGCGCCCCCGACTACGACGCGCTCGAAGAGCCCCGGGCGATCTCCGCGACCTGCGGCCCGGTTCGCGTCTGGTCGGTGTACGTGCCGAACGGCCGGGAGGTGGCCCACGAGCACTACGCCTACAAGCTGCGCTGGCTGGAGGCGCTCAAGGCGGCCGTCGCGGACGACGCGGCGGCGGCGCGCCCCTTCGCCGTCCTCGGCGACTACAACATCGCCCCGACCGACGACGACGTCTGGGACATCGCCGTCTTCGAGGGCGCCACGCACGTGACGGAGCCGGAGCGGGCCGCGCTCGCGGGCCTGCGCGAGACCGGTCTGACCGACGTCGTCCCGCGCCCCCTCAAGTACGACCACCCCTTCACGTACTGGGACTACCGCCAGCTCTGCTTCCCCAAGAACAAGGGCATGCGCATCGACCTGGTCTACGGCAACAAGCCCTTCGCCGAAGCGGTCACGGACAGCTACGTGGACCGTGAGGAGCGCAAGGGCAAGGGCGCGTCGGACCACGCGCCCGTCGTCGTCGACCTCGACGTGTAGCGCGCGTCCGGCCGGCCCGCCCCGCCCCGGCGGCGGTGATGATCTCCGCGCGCCGGGTGGTCGACCGGGAGGTGCCGGTGCGACGCTGTTCTGATGAACATCCCGTTTCTCGACCACTGGCGCAAACGGTCCGCACCCCGGCCGGTCGACTCCCCGCTGGTCGCGGCCTTCGACCGCGACCCCGGGGGAGTGGGCGAGCTGCTCGCCGAATGCGAGCTGCTGCGCGCCCGTGTCGCGGAGGCCGGGGTGGAGCTCGACGACACCCCGCGCTCCCTGGAGGAGCTCGACCAGCTGCCCCCGAGCTGGCGTGACGATCCGGAGGAGCTGCCCTGGATCGGGAACGACGCGGGGCTCTACCTCGGCACCGTGATCGTCCGGAACGTGCCGGGTGCCCGCTGGCAGGTCTGGCCGAACGGCGGCCCGGTGGTCCAGCTCGCCTCCGGCCGGGAGATCCAGGTCGTCGAGGCCGGTCTCGACTGGGCGGTGACCGGCTCCCCGGAGCTCTCCCACGTGTACGCCGAGGCCGCCGAGTACTGACGCGGAGGCCCGCCCGCACCACCCTTCCGCAGTAAATACGGCTTTTCCCGTTTCATGCGTGTCGGGCGTGAAGTCCCTTTTCCGGTGGATAGTTTGCGCTGACACGACACCGCTGAGAAATGGGGCAGGGCAGCGTATGGCCGTCGTCGATCCGCTGATCGAACTGCGTGGCGTCAACAAGCACTACGGCACGTTGCACGTCCTCCAGTCCATCGATCTCACCGTCGGCCGGGGGGAGGTGGTCGTCGTCATCGGCCCGTCCGGCTCCGGCAAGTCCACCCTCTGCCGGGCGATGAACCGCCTGGAGCGCGTCGAGTCGGGCGAGATCGTCATCGACGGACAGCCCCTCCCCGAGGAGGGCAAGGCGCTCGCCCGGCTGCGCGCCGAGGTCGGCATGGTCTTCCAGTCGTTCAACCTCTTCGCGCACAAGACCGTCCTCGCGAACGTCTCCCTCGCGCAGATCAAGGTCCGCGGGCGCGGGAAGGCCGAGGCCGACCGCCGTTCACGCGAACTCCTCGACCGGGTCGGACTCGCCGCCCACGCCGACAAGTACCCGGCCCAGCTCTCCGGCGGCCAGCAGCAGCGCGTGGCCATCGCCCGCGCCCTCGCCATGGACCCCAAGGCGCTCCTCTTCGACGAGCCGACCTCCGCCCTCGACCCCGAGATGATCAACGAGGTCCTGGAGGTCATGCGCCAACTCGCCCACGAGGGAATGACGATGGTCGTCGTCACCCACGAGATGGGCTTCGCCCGCTCGGCCGCCAACCGGGTCGTCTTCATGGCCGACGGGAGGATCGTCGAGGACCGCGCGCCGGAGGACTTCTTCACGGCCCCGCGCAGCGAGCGCGCCCGGGACTTCCTCAGCAAGATCCTCACGCACTGAGCCGGGCGGGAACCATGCAGCGTACGCCGAGGAACCCGGCCGTGCTCGCCCTGCTCCTCACCGTGACGGCGGCGCTCGCCGGCTGCGGCAGGGACGGCAGCCCGCCCGTCAAGGGCCCCCAGCCCGACCAACTCCCCGTCTACCAGGTCCGGTCGGGCTTCACCCTGCCCGACTCCAGCACCTGGGAACGGGCGAAGAAGCGCGGCCGGCTCGTCGTCGGCGCCAAGGAGGACCAGCCCTACATGGGCGAGAAGGACCCGGCCACCGGCCGCTACTCCGGCTTCGACATCGAGATCGCCAGGATGATGGCGGCCTCCCTCGGCTTCGACCCGGCCGGCATCGACTTCCGCACGATCGCCTCCGCCAACCGCGAGACCGCGCTGCAGAACGGCCAGATCGACTACTACGTCGGCACGTACACCATCAACGACAACCGGAAGAAGCTCGTCGGCTTCGCCGGGCCCTACTACCAGGCCGGCCAGTCCCTCCTCGTCCGCACCGACGAGAACGACATCGAGGGCCCCCAGGACCTCGCGGGCAAACGGGTCTGCTCGGCCGCGGGCTCGACCCCGTACCAAAGGATCGAGAAGGAGTACCCGCAGGCCGAACTCGTCGCCTACGACACCTACTCCGCCTGCGTCGACAACCTGCTGACCTACCAGGTCGACGCCGTCACCACCGACGACACGATCCTCATGGGCTACGCCGCCAAGGTCCCCGACGAGCTCAAGGTCGTCGGCGAGCCGTTCTCGAAGGAGCCGTACGGCATCGGCGTCCCGCGCGACGACGACGCCCTCCGCTTCGCCCTGGACGACGCCCTCGCCACCCATGAGAAGAACGGCGACTGGAAGAAGGCGTACGACGCCACGCTCGGCCTGTCCGGAGTGCCCGCCCCGAAGCCGCCCGACATCGACCGCTACCCGGCGAGCTGACCGGAGGAGCCCCGACATGGACGTCCTGACCGACAACTTCTCGCTCTACGCCAAGGGGTTCCTCGGCACCGTCGAACTGACCGTCTACGCCTCGGCGCTCGCCCTCGTCCTGGGCTTCGTCATGGCCTCCTTCCGGGTCGCGCCGGTCGGTTCCTTCCGCGTCTTCGGCGCCGTCTGGGTCGCCGTCCTGCGCAACACCCCGCTGACCCTGCTCTTCTTCGCGGTCATGCTGGGTCTCCCGCGGTTCGGGCTCGTGCTCCCCTTCCAGCTGTTCGCGGTCCTCGCGCTCGGCTGCTACACCTCGGCCTTCATCTGCGAGGTGCTCCGCTCCGGCATCAACACCGTGCCGCGCGGCCAGGGCGAGGCCGCCCGCAGCCTCGGCATGTCCTTCACCCAGACCCTCGGTACGGTCGTCCTCCCGCAGGCCTTCCGTACGGTCATCCCGCCGATCGGCTCCACCCTGATCGCCCTCGCCAAGAACTCCGCCATCGCCGGAGCGTTCAGCGTCACCGAACTCCTCGGCACCTACAAGACGCTGAGCGAACTCGGCTACAACATCGTCTGGACCTTCGTCTGGATCGCCGTCGGATACCTGATCATCACCCTCACCATCAGCGTCGTCTTCCACGTCCTGGAGAAGCGCTGGGGAGTCGCCCGATGACCGAGTCCACCGCCCTCTACGACATCCCCGGCCCGCACGCCCGGCGACGCCACCGCCTGTACGGCCTGGCGTCCACCGTGCTGATCCTCGCCCTGCTCGGCTGGATCCTCTACCTCCTCTTCGACAGCGCCCAGTTCACCTCGACCAAGTGGTCGCCCTTCCTCTACGAGGGCATCCAGGAGCTGCTGCTGGAGGGCCTCGGCAACACCCTCAAGGCCTTCGCGTACGCCTCGGTGCTCTCGCTCGTCCTCGGCGCGCTCCTGGCCACCGGCCGGCTCTCCGAGCACCGGGTGCCGCGCTGGATCTCCACCGTGCTCGTCGAGTTCTTCCGGGCCATGCCCGTCCTGGTGATGATCTTCTTCATCTTCGTGGCGCTCAAGGTGCAGGCGCTGCCCGCGCTCGTCGCCGGACTGACCCTCTACAACGGCTCCGTGCTCGCGGAGGTCTTCCGCACCGGCGTCCACTCCGTCGCACGTGGCCAGGGCGAGGCCGCGTACGCGCTCGGCATGCGCAAGACGCAGGTCATGACCTCCGTCCTGGCGCCCCAGGCCGTCCGCGCGATGCTCCCGGCGATCATCAGCCAGCTCGTGGTCGCCCTCAAGGATACCTCGCTCGGATTCCTCATCACCTACGAGGAGTTCCTGCACGCGGGCAAGCTGATCGCCTCGAACCTGGACTACGATTTGCCGTTCATCCCCGTCGTCCTGGTCATCTCACCGATCTACATCGGGATGTGCATGCTGCTCTCCTGGTTCGCCACCTGGGTGGCCCGCAGGGAGCGCCGCGACCCGAGGACGAAGGCCGTGGACGTCGCTCCGGCCGGTCCACCCCAGACGCTGCTGCCGGGACCGCAGTAGCGGGCGCAGAGCCGCCACCCGCCCGGCAGCAGCCGGTGATCACTCCTTCCGCAGCGGTACCGACACGTACGACGGGTCGGCCGAGGGGGAGGAGAAGGTCAGCTGCGCGCCGGTCGGGTTGTGCTCGATGTAGAGCGGGTCGACGGTGTCGACGACCAGCGCGAGCCGGTGTCCGGCCGGTACGTCGTACGCCGTGGAGAACAGCTCCAGGTCGACGGCGAACGGCTTCCCCGGGGTCCGGTCGTGGAAGGTGTACGGCGCGTTGCTGACCAGCTTGCCGACGCCGAGCGGGCCCACGTCGTAGAGGTACGCGACGAGGGTGCCGCTCTCCTCGGTGGAGGCGACCGTGGTGTGCACCTTCACCGTGCCGCGCACCCGCTGGGGGGTGTCGTACCGCTCCGACTGCCAGACGCCGGCGAAGGCGCGGGGGAGCAGGGGGACGGAGACGACGGGCGGGGTGCGGAGGAACTGGTCCAGGGCGTTGGTGAGGAGGGTGATGCCGCCGTTGGCGCCGGAGTCGACGTTCGCCCAGACCCGCTGCGTACCGCCGAGGTCGAACTTCCGCTGGTCGGCGTGGACGGACTTCCAGTCGGCGTAGCCCTCGTAGCCGCCGGTCGACCGGGACTTGAGCTGGACGGGCTGCTCGCGGTCGACGCCGTTGTCGACGCCCTTGAGGTGGCGGTCGAACCAGCGGTGGGCGCTGGTCCAGGTGTCGTTGGGGAGCCCGAACAGGCCGGTGGCCTCGGCGGTCGCGTGGTCGCCGGGGCGGAACTCCAGCCGCTTGGGGCCGGTGAGCTTCTCGAAGAAGCTCGCGTACTGGTTGGGCGGGAAGATGGTGTCGCCCCAGGCGTTGCCCAGCATGATCGCGGCGCCGTTGGCGTTGATCCGGTCCAGGTAGGTGGCGGGGGACCGGGTGCGGCCCCAGGCGATCATCTCGTCCTCCTTGTCGAGGTTCGACGAGAGGAAGTCGCCCAGGACCTCCTGGAGCTCCGGGCCGGGGCGGCCCGTGAGGTAGCCGGCGCCGCCGAGCAGGGCGGCGGCCTGGAGGTGCTGGGTGCGGCCGCTGTAGATGGACTCGATGAGGTCGGCCCAGCCGCTGAGGGCGGCGACCGCCTTGATCCGCGGGTCGTGGGCGGCGGCGAGGAGGCTGATCCCGGCGCCGTACGAGACCCCCGCCATGCCCACGTGCTCGGGGTCGGCGGGCGTGTTCGCGAGGGCCCAGTCGACCACCTTGGAGGCGTCGGCGACGTCCTTGGGGCCGGCCGTCTCGATCTGCCCGCCCGACTGCCAGAAGCCGCGCGAGTTGTAACTCACCACGACGTAACCGGAGTCGGCGAGCTTCTGGGCCTGGGCGAGGTATTCGATCTGCGGCATGGCCCAGCTGGTGGGGAGCACGATCAGGGGGTGTCGGGCGGCGCCGCCGGAACCGGCGGGGGCGATGACGTTCGCCTTGAGGACGGTGCCGCCCTCCCCGGCGATGTCGACGAAGCGGATGGTGCCGGTCTCTCCGGCCTGGGCGGCGGGCGCGAGCCCGAGGGCCGTCCCGGCCACGAGGGCGGCCGAGACGGCGAGGGCCAGGGATGTGCGCACGGGTCACTCCTCACTGGGGGCACTGCGGGGACAGTGCGGGGGCACTGCTGGGGGCGGTGATGGGGGGCAGTGAAAGTGACCCGACGGTAACCGGGGTGGCTTACCCGTGGTAACCGGTCGGTATGTTACGTGGCGGTAACGATTGGCGACGTCCCGATCCGGCCTCGCCGGCCGCCCCGCCTGTCATGATGGAGACGTCTTCACCTCTGAATCACTCCATGGGGGGCGGCACGGTGGGGGACCCGCACGGCACACCGGACGTCTTCGACCCGCGGATCTACGCGACCGGGATCCCGCACGACCGCTTCCGCGTCCTGCGCGACCGGGCGCCCGTCGCCCGGCAGGAGGAGCCGGAGATCCTCGGCTGGCCCGCCGGCCCCGGATTCTGGGCCGTCACCCGGCACGCCGACGTCACCCGGGTGCTCAAGGACGCGGAGACGTACTCCTCCTGCCTCGGCGCCACCCAGATCCGCGACCCCGACCCGGCCGACCTGCCCTTCATCCGCCGCATGATGCTCAACCAGGACCCGCCCGGACACGGCAGGCTGAGGCGGCTCGTCAGCAGGGCCTTCACCCCGGGACGGATCGAGCGCTTCGGCGCGACCGCGCGCGAGCGGGCCCGGAGCCTGCTCGGAGCGGTGCGCGCGGCCGGCGGCGAGGTCGACCTCGTCCGGACCGTCACCGACGAGTACGCGCTGCTCAACCTGACCGATCTGCTCGGCGTGCCCGCGAGCGACCGCGCCCTCCTCCACGCCTGGACCGAGCGGGTCATCGCCTACCAGGACCCCGACGAGCCGCCGGTCCTGGACGACGCGGGCCGGCCGGTCAACCCGCGCTCGCCCGCCATGCTCGCCGAGATGTTCGCCTACGCCCAGGAGCTCGCCGCGTACAAGCGCGCGCACCCCGCCGACGACGTCATGACCTCGCTCGCCTCCGCGGAACTCGACGACGCCGAACTGGAGATGTTCTTCTTCCTGCTGACCGTCGCCGGCAACGACACGGTCCGCGCCGCGGCCCCCGGTGGGCTCCTCGCCCTCACCCGCCACCGCGACGAGCAGCGGAGATGGTGGGACGGCGAGGTCTCGACCGGCACGGCGGTGGACGAACTCCTGCGCGTGCACCCGCCCGTGCTCTCCTTCCGGCGCACCGCGGCCCGCGACACCGTGCTGGCGGGCCGGGAGATCCGGCGCGGCGACAAGGTCGTCGTCTTCCACGCCTCCGCCAACCACGACGAACGCGTCTTCCCCGACCCGTACCGCCTCGACCTCGGCCGGACCCCGAACCCGCACGTCTCCTTCGGTGACGGCCCGCACGTCTGCCTCGGCGCCCACTTCGCCAGACTCCAGCTGAGCGTGTTCTACGAGGAGACGCGTGCCTGCTGCGGCGGCATCGAGCCGGCCGGGCCGCCGCGCCGTCTCGTCTCCAACTTCATCAACGGCATCACGTCGCTGCCGGTACGGCTGACGGAGCCGCCGTCATGGCGGCCCGCGTGACATCGGCCACCAGCTCCACCACGTCGGGACCGTACGCCTCCGAGTTGACGACCTTCAGGAGCAGCACGAACGATCCGGAGCGGTGCCGGCGCGCGAGCTCGGCGTGATGACGGGCGAGGTAGCGCGTGGCCGCCTGGTTCGTGATGGCCCGCTGCCCGCAGAAGAGGAAGACCGGCCGGCCGCCCTCACCGGCGGTCAGCCGGGCGAGGATCACGTACTCGCACACCCCCGCCTCCGAACGGTAGCGCTCCGTGCCGATCGTGAACGCCCCGCGATCCGGGCCCGGTTCCACGTCGACGTTCACCGTGACGCCCGGCAGGAGGGTGGTCAGATGGGCCGCCATCCGCCGATTGCTGTACGGCCCGCCGACGCAGAACTCCGTCCGGTCGCCGAAGCCCTGGTGCGTCTGGTCGTGGGAGAGGATCCGCGCCTGCGCGCCGCAGTCCTTGATCAGCGCGGACAGTTCGAGCAGCGCGAACACGTCGAAGCGGTGCACCGACCGGTCGCCGCCCGACTCGCGGTTCACGACCAGCAGGCACTCCGCGTTGCCGGGGAGGCCGAAGAACGCCTGCTTCCTGCGCAGCCCGCGCCGCCAGAGATACGTGCGGGTCAGCCAGCCGAGGGAGGCGCTGACGCCCGTCGCTAGCACCCCGAGCACGATGTTGCGCAGGTCTTCGTCCATGGGCGCGCATGGTAGCGGGGGAACGGCCTTTTGTTCGAGGCGTTCCTGACGGATCGGCACGGGGGGCGTTACGCTGCGCGGACGGTCATCGACTGGAGGTAGGGAATGCGTCGCTCCGCCGCTGGCAAGGTCTCCGTTCTCGCCGTCGCGGCGACGGTGCTCTCGATCGGCGCCGCCCCGCCCACGGCCCTTCCGGTCACCCCGCCCCCACCGGTCAAGGAGCCCGTCGCCGTCGGATACGGCGGCGCCGTCGCCAGTGTCGACGCCGACGCGTCGGCCGCCGGAGTGGAGGTGCTCCGCGCGGGCGGCAACGCCGTGGACGCCGCCGTCGCCGTCGCGGCCGCCCTCGGCGTCACCGAGCCCTACTCGGCGGGCATCGGAGGCGGCGGCTACCTCGTCTACTACGACGCGAAGAGCCGCACCGTGCACACCGTCGACGGGCGTGAGACCGCGCCCCGCTCCGCGGGCACCGACCTCTTCCTGGAGAACGGCACGCCGATCCCCTTCGAGGAGGGCATGACCAGCGGTCTCGGCGTCGGCACCCCCGGCACCCCGGCGACCTGGAAGACCGCCCTCGACGCCTGGGGCAGCAAGCGGCTCGGCACCCTGCTCGCACCCGCCGAGCGCCTCGCCCGGGAGGGCTTCACCGTCGACCCCACCTTCCGCGCGCAGACCGCCGCCAACGAGGCACGGTTCCGCGACTTCCCGGCTTCCTCGGAACTCTTCCTGCCCGGCGGGCAGTTGCCGGTGGTCGGCTCCGTCTTCAAGAACCCCGACCTGGCCCGTACGTACGCGACGCTCGGCCGTCAGGGCGTCGGCGCCCTCTACCGGGGCCCGATCGCCCGGGACATCGTCGACACGGTCCGTACGCCCCCGGTGCGCGAGGGCGCCACCCGGAAGGTCCGGCCCGGCGACCTGACGACGGGCGACCTCGGCGCCTACCGGACGGAGTCCCGCCGGCCCACGAAGATCTCGTACCGGGGACTCGACGTCTACGGCATGGCGCCCTCCTCCTCCGGCGGTACGAGCGTCGGCGAGGCGCTCAACATCCTGGAGGGCACCGACCTCGCGGGCGCCTCTCCGGCCCGCTATCTGCACCGGTTCATCGAGGCCAGCCGCATCGCCTTCGCCGACCGGGGCCGCTGGGTCGGTGACCCCGCCTTCGAGCGGGTGCCGACGCGCGGGCTGCTCTCGCAGCGGTACGCCGACTCGCGCGCCTGCCTCATCCGCGACGACGCCGTCCTGACCAGCCCTCTGGCGCCCGGCGACCCGCGCGACCCGGTGCCGTGCGCGAGCGGCGGCACGGCCGCCCCGACCACGTTCGAGGGCGAGAACACCACGCACCTCACGGTGGCCGACAAGTGGGGCAACGTCGTCGCGTACACGCTCACCATCGAGTCCACCGGCGGCAGCGGCATCACCGTGCCCGGCCGGGGCTTCCTGCTCAACAACGAACTGACCGACTTCTCCTTCGCGCCGGCCAACCCGGCCGTGCACGACCCGAACCTGCCCGGCCCCGGCAAGCGGCCTCGCTCCTCGATCTCCCCGACGATCGTCCTCGACCGGCACGACCGTCCCGTCCTCGCCCTCGGCTCCCCGGGCGGCGCCACCATCATCACCACGGTCCTGCAGACCCTCACCGGCGTCGTCGACCGGGGCCTGCCGCTCGTCGAGGCCATCGCCGCGCCGCGCGCCAGCCAGCGCAACCAGACCACCACCGAGCTCGAACCCGGCCTCTGGAACAGCCCGCTCAGGGCGGAACTGGAGGCGATCGGGCACGGCTTCCGGCAGAACCCGGAGATCGGCGCGGCGACCGGCGTCCAGCGCCTGCCGGACGGCCGCTGGGTGGCCGCGGCGGAGAAGGTCCGCAGGGGCGGCGGATCGGCGATGGTGGTCAGGCCGGCGGGGAGGTAGCCGCGGAGGCGCCACCCGTGGCGCCCCGACCCGGTGCCGTGAGGGCGCCCCGACCGCGGTGCCGTGAGGGCGCCCCGACCGGGCCGGAGCGCCGTGAGGGCGACCCGACCGGGCCGGAGCGCCGTGAGGTGCCGCCGGACCGGCACCCGTCCGTCCTCTAGAGCGCCGTCAGCACGCGCGGCCCCGCGTCGGTGATCGCCACCGTGTGTTCCGCGTGGGACGCGCGCGAGCCGTCGAGCGTGCGGATCGTCCAGCCGTCGCCCGCCGTGTAGTGGTCGTCCGTGCCGCCCCCGATGAGCATGGGCTCGATCGCGAGCACCATGCCGTGGCGCAGTTTCATGCCCCGGCCCGGGCGTCCCTCGTTGGGGACGCCCGGGTCCTCGTGCATCGCCCGGCCGATCCCGTGGCCACCGAAGCCGTCCGGGATGCCGTATCCCGCGGCGCGGCAGACCCGGCCGACGGCGTGGGCGATGTCGCCGACGCGGTTGCCGACGACGGCCGCCGCGATGCCCGCCGCCAGGGCCTTCTCCGCCGTGGCGACGAGCCGGGTGTCCTCCGGGCGGGCCGGGCCGACGGTGAAGCTGACGGCCGCGTCGCCCGCCCAGCCGCCGAGCAGGGCCCCGCAGTCCGCGGAGACCAGATCGCCCGGGGCCAGCCGGGTCCCGTCCGGGATGCCGTGGACGATGGCGTCGTTGACGGAGAGACAGACGACCGCGGGGAACGGCACCGGTGCCCACTCCGGGTGGTAGTCGAGGAAGGGCGAGCCGGCTCCCGCCGCGGCCAGGACCTCCCGGGCGGCCCGGTCCAGCTCGGCCAGGGTGACGCCGGGCACCGCCTTCTCCCGTACGGCCGCGAGGGCGCGCGCCACCACCCGCCCCGTCTCGCGCATCGAGGCCAGGTTCTCGTTCGTCTTGATCTCCACCATGCCAATTACTATACCGGTATTAGAATGCTGGCATGGTGCGCACACCCCTGACCCCCGAAGAGCGCGAGCGCGGCGAACGCCTCGGCCTGTTCCTGCGCGAGGCGCGCGGCGAGCGGTCCATGGTCGAGATCGCCGCCGCGGCCGGCCTGTCCGCCGAGACGCTCCGCAAGATCGAGACCGGCCGGGCCCCGACCCCGGCGTTCTTCACCGTCGCGGCCCTCGCGAGAGTCCTGGGACTCTCCATGGACGAGCTGGTCGTACGGTGCGCCCTCGCGCCCGTCTGAGATCACCGGCCCCGACAAGCGACTGCCCGCCGCGCCTGACGGTCGTGGCCGCGCCCTCGGATCCCCTACACGGACACGGCGAGCTGGACGCGGCTGTGGCGCGGCTGCTCGATCTCGTCGAGGAGCGCCAGGGCGAGGTCCCCGTGCGCGATCCGGCCGGGGCCGTCGAGGACCGTGCCGACGGCCGTCCGGTATCCGCCGGTCACCTCCGCCTCCGCGTTCAGGTCGAGCGGCGGCACGACCATCAGCCAGTCGAGCTCCGGCCCCGCCTCGGCGGCCAGCAGGTCGAACTCGGCCACGTGTCCCTGCGCGAACACCCGCCACGCGTCCGGGAAGTCCGCCGCGTCCATGATCCGCACCCCCGGCGCCGTCTCCAGCGTCGTGGCGATCCCCAGGGTCAACAGCCGCCGCACGCCGCCCTCCGCGAGGCCCGTGACCAGAGCCTTCGCCGCCGCGGTGAAGTACTCCTCCGAAGGGACGTCCAGCCGGACCGAGGCGTTCACGGCGGCGTCGTGCCCGGCCGCCAGCGCGGCCACCGAGGCCGGGTCGGTGGCGTCACCCCGTACCACCGTGACCGAACTCCCGGCCAGATCGGGGTACTTCGACGGGTCGCGCACCACCGCCGTCACCCGGTGGCCACGGACCACCGCCTCCGCCACGGCCGCGCGGCCGATCCGTCCTCCCGCTCCGAAGACGATGATGTTCCTGCCGCCGCCGCTGCCCATGTGGTCACTCACGTTCTTGCTCATGTCGTTGCTCATGGGCAGGACCGTAGGGCCGGGGTACCTGGTTACTTCAACGGTACTGGGCTAGCTTCGGGCGCATGGACCAGCCACTTCCCGCCGATCTCTTCCGTGACCCGGACTGCTCCGACCGCGCACAACCCATCCGCGTCGGCGGGAAGTGGACCGCCATGGTGCTCCGCTGTCTGGAGGACGGGCGGCCGCGCCGCTTCTCCGAACTGAGGGTCCCGCTCCACTGGATCACCCCCAAGGTGCTCACCGAGACCCTGCGCGCCATGGAGCGCGACGGCTTCCTCACCCGCACCGTCCACGACGAGAACCCGCCCCGCGTCGAGTACGCGCTGACCCCGCTCGGCCGGTCGCTCATCGATCCGCTCGACACCGCCTGCGCGTGGGCCCGCGCCCACGTACCGGAGATCACCGAGGCCAGGACCGCGTACGGGGACGGCCGGTGACCTCGCCGGCCGGGCCCCGGCATAGGCTCCCGGGCATGATGCCCGAAGAGCTGCGGCGCGGCCGTTACGTGAGCCTGACCACCTACCGGAAGAACGGCACCGGGGTCGCGACCCCGGTCTGGTACGCGGTGGACGGTGCCGAGCTGTACGTGTGGACCCGCTCCGACTCCTGGAAGGTCAAGCGCCTGCGGAACGACCCGCGGGTCGTGGTCGCCGTGTGCGACGTGCGCGGCAACATCACCGAGGGGGCCGAGCACGTCTCCGGCGAGGGCCGGCTGGTGGACGGGGAGGAGCTGCGCCGGATCCGCGGGCTCCTCCTGCGCAAGTACACCTGGCGGTTCTGGCTGATCGACGTGCCGGCCATGCTCGCCCGGCGCGGGAAGCGCCCGCACACCGGGATCGTCGTGACCTTCGGGTGATGTGTGCGGGGTGGTACCCGGCGGAAAACGCTCCGTAGTCGTCCCGTAACACGACTGCGGTCCAATACCCGCGGACCGGAAGGTTCCATTCGACTGCGGGGCAGGTGCATGACGCATGACGGTGTATCAACTTCCGACGGAACAGGCAGCGTTCGCGCGATGGCTGGCGGAACTCGCGCACCGCATCCCACCGGGCGGAGGCTGGTACGAAGTCTTCGCCGAACGCGATCCCGACGGACTGCGCGCCTGCTTCGACGGGACGGAGATCCTGCCCTGGGACGTCGTCGAGTCCCTGCTCCAGGACGCCGGGGAACCGGCCGACGGGCCGCTCGCCGTCCGGGGCAGGACGCTGTACGCGGCGGCCACCGGCGCCCATGACCGCCGCCCCGGCGCGGCGGCGGAGCTCACCGAGCGCCGCGACCTCATGGAACGCGAACGCCGGCACGCCGAGTCCCGGGCCCGGGAGCTGGGCGATCGGCTCCGGGCGACCCCGGCCCCGCCCCCGGAGGAGACCGCCCGACTGGAACACGAACTCGCCTGGACCCGGGACGACCACGCCCGGGCCACGGCCCGCCTCGGGGAGCTGACGACCCGCCTGGAACGACTGGGGGAACGGGGGCCGACGGGACCGACGGCTCGGGGTCCCGCGCCTTCCCGTGCCCTGAAACCCGCGCGCACCAGGTCGGCCGGGACGGCGTGGGCCCCGGCGTCACCCCGCACCCCGACCCCGGCGCCCTCGCGGGCCCTGGCTCCCTTGCGTGCCCTGGCTCCCACGCGGGCACCGGCTCCCTCCCGGGCCCCGGCGGCCTGGGCCGCGCCCCCTCAGGCCGCGACGCCCCCTCCGGCCCTCGCCCCCGCCCCCGCCCCGGTCGTCCCGGTCGCGTGGACCCCGGCTCCCGCCCCGGCCCCGGCCCCCGCCCCGGCCCCGCCGGTCGCGAGCCCGCCCCCCGCCCCGGCCGCGAGCCCCGCCAAGGCGAAGCGGCGGCCGCGGGGTGCGCGGTACGCGTGGCTGGAGGAAGAGGCCGAGGAGCAGGGGCCGGTGGCTGCGCCCGTACCCGAGTCCCTCCCGCCGGCCGGGGGAGCGGCGCCCCGGGGTGCGCGGTTCGGGGGAGCCGCGTCCGACCTGGACGGCGACGCGGCCCGGATCCCGGTGGAGCAGCCCCCCGAGGCCGTCCGCGCCGCGGTCAACGCGGTCTACGCCCTCCAGCGGCTCCGCGCCCAGGGCCGCGGCGGCGAGGCGCACGCCCTGCTCTGCGAGGCGGTCGACGGGCCGCCCGCCCTGCTGCCGGCCCTCGCCGGCGAACTCCACCGGGCGGGACTCGACGCCGACTGGTCGATCCTCCTCTGGGAGGCCGCCTCGCTGCCGCCGGGCCGTCTCGCCGCCGTCGCCGGGGCGCTCGCCGACGCCGGCCGGGCCGCCGACTGCGAGGAGCTCCTGCGGCAGGGGGTGGCGCGGCCGGTCGAGGAGCTCGCGGGCGCGTGCGACGCCCTGCGCGCCGAGGGGCACCATCGCGAGGCCCACGCGCTGCTCACCGCCTTCGTCCGGGTCCGCGCCCCGGAGGACGCGGCCCGGCTCGCTGGCGAGGACCCGCGCGGACTCGTCCCCCTGCTGCTCGAAGCGGCCCGCACGGTGTCGGAGTCGCGCGAGCGCGACCTGCTGCACGCCCTGCGCGTGGCGGGCCTCACCGGCGCCTGACCCCCGGGCGCGGCGGGGTCGGTGGTGCCGGGCTGCGCACGTGTCAGACCTTGCCCGTACGTGTCGGTACGTGTCCGACGTGGACCACTCGGGTATGAAACATGATCGACCCGGCCGCTTCGCGGCGGCGGTCTTGCTCCGAGGTGTGACGGGGCTTACGTTCGCTTCCTACGCATCGCGTCTACGTGCGTAGAGGCTCTCTGACGCCGTGCCGAAGGAGCAGCTCATGACCGACGTCGTACGCGCCGCGCTCGTCCAGGCGACCTGGACCGGCGACACCGAATCCATGATCGCGAAACACGAGGAGCACGCCCGGGAGGCGGCCCGGCAGGGCGCCAAGGTGATCGGTTTCCAGGAGGTGTTCAACGCCCCGTACTTCTGCCAGGTCCAGGAGCCCGAGCACTACCGGTGGGCCGAGCCCGTCCCCGACGGTCCGACCGTGCGCCGGATGCGGGACCTCGCCCGGGAGACCGGGATGGTGATCGTGGTGCCCGTCTTCGAGAGCGAGGGCGAGGGCTTCTACTACAACACCGCCGCGGTGATCGACGCCGACGGCACGTACCTCGGCAAGTACCGCAAGCACCACATCCCCCAGGTCAAGGGCTTCTGGGAGAAGTACTACTTCCGCCCGGGCAACGCCGGCTGGCCGGTGTTCGACACCGCCGTCGGCAAGGTCGGCGTCTACATCTGCTACGACCGGCACTTCCCGGAGGGATGGCGCCAACTCGGCCTCAACGGCGCCCAGCTGGTCTACAACCCCTCCGCCACCCACCGTGGCCTCTCCTCCCACCTCTGGCAGCTGGAGCAGCCCGCCGCGGCCGTCGCCAACGAGTACTTCGTCGCGGCGATCAACCGCGTCGGCGTCGAGGAGTACGGCGACAACGACTTCTACGGCACCAGCTACTTCGTCGACCCGCGCGGCCGCTTCGTCGGCGACGTGGCCTCGGACAAGACGGAGGAACTCGTCGTCCGCGACCTGGACTTCGGGCTCATCGAGGACGTGCGCCGGCAGTGGGCGTTCTACCGGGACCGCCGCCCCGACGCGTACGACGGGCTGGTGCAGCCGTGACCAGCCTCCACGACCGCCACCGCGCCGTCGCACCCGACTGGCTCGCCCTGTACTACCAGGACCCCATCGAGATCACCCACGGCGAAGGACGGCACGTCTGGGACGCCGAGGGACGCCGGTACCTCGACTTCTTCGGCGGCATCCTCACCACGATGACCGCCCACGCCCTGCCCGAGGTCACCAAGGCCGTCTCCGAGCAGGCCGGACGGATCATCCACTCCTCCACGCTCTACCTCAACCGCCCGATGGTGGAGCTCGCCGAGCGGATCGCCGCCCTCTCCGGCATCCCCGACGCCCGGGTCTTCTTCACCACCTCGGGCACCGAGGCCAACGACACGGCGCTCCTCCTCGCCACCGCGTACCGCCGCTCGAACCAGATCCTGGCCATGCGGAACAGCTATCACGGCCGTTCCTTCTCGACCGTCGGCATCACCGGCAACCGCGCCTGGTCGCCGACCGGCCTCTCGCCGCTGCAGACCCTGTACGTGCACGGCGGCGTCCGCACCCGGGGCCCGTACGCCCAGTACACCGACGAACGGTTCACCGAGGCCTGCGTCGCCGACCTCGAAGACCTCCTCGGCCACACCCGCAGCGTCGCCGCCCTCATCGCCGAACCCGTCCAGGGCGTCGGCGGCTTCACCTCGCCGCCCGACGGGCTGTACGCCGCCTTCCGCCGCGTCCTCGACCGGCACGGCATCCTGTGGATCTCCGACGAGGTGCAGACCGGCTGGGGCCGTACCGGCGACCACTTCTGGGGCTGGCAGGCCCACGGCCAGGCGGGACCGCCCGACGTCCTCACCTTCGCCAAGGGCATCGGCAACGGCATGTCCGTCGGCGGGGTGGTCGCCCGCGCCGAGATCATGAACTGCCTCGACGCCAACTCCATCTCCACCTTCGGCGGTTCACCCGTCACCATGGCCGCCGGGCTCGCCAACCTCTCGTACCTCCAGGAACACGACCTCCAGGGCAACGCGCGCCGCGTCGGAGGCCTCCTCATCGAACGCGTCCGGGCCGCCGGCGCCGGAGTGCCCGCCGTGCGGGAGGTCCGCGGCCGGGGCCTCATGATCGGCATCGAGCTCACCGAACCGGGCACCGACCGGGCCGCACCGGACGCGGCCGCCGCCGTCCTGGAGTCCGCCCGCGAGAACGGCCTGCTGATCGGCAAGGGCGGCGGGCACAACACCAGCACCCTGCGCATCGCCCCGCCGCTCTCCCTCACCGTGGCCGAGGCCGAAGAGGGCGCGGCCATCCTCGAACAGGCCCTCAGGGCCCTCTAGTTCCCCCTCCTCAAGCAGGGAGAGTCCCGTGAGCACCCGTACCCTCGTCCGGGGCGGCCTCGTCGTCACGGCCGCCGACGAGATCCACGCCGACGTGCTGATCGAGGACGGCCGTGTGGTCGCCCTCGCCGCCCACGGCTCGGACACCGCGGCCGGCTGGACCGCCGACCGGACCCTCGACGCCACCGACCGCTACGTGCTGCCCGGCGGCGTCGACGCCCACACCCACATGGAACTGCCCTTCGGCGGCACCTTCGCCTCCGACACCTTCGAGACCGGCACCCGCGCCGCCGCCTGGGGCGGCACCACCACCATCGTCGACTTCGCCGTCCAGACCGTCGGCCAGGGACTGCGCGAAGGCCTCGACGCCTGGTACGCCAAGGCCGACGGCGTCTGCGCGATCGACTACGCCTTCCACATGATCCTCTCCGACGTCAACGAGTACACGCTCAAGGAGATGGACCGGCTCGTCCAGGAGGGCATCACCTCCTTCAAGCTCTTCATGGCCTACCCGGGCGTCTTCTACAGCGACGACGGCCGGATCCTGCGCGCCATGCAGCGCTCCGCCGAGAACGGCGGGCTGATCATGATGCACGCCGAGAACGGCATCGCGATCGACGTCCTCGTCGAACAGGCCCTCGCGCGCGGCGAGACCGATCCCCGCTACCACGGGGAGGTCCGCAAGGCCCTCCTGGAGGCCGAGGCCACCCACCGGGCCATCCAGCTCGCCCGGGTCGCCGGGGCACCGCTGTACGTCGTCCACGTGTCGGCGGAGGAGGCCGTCGCCGAGATCACGACCGCCCGTGACAAGGGCCTCCCGGTCTTCGGCGAGACCTGTCCCCAGTACCTCTTCCTCTCCACCGACAACCTCGCGGAGCCGGGCTTCGAGGGCGCGAAGTACGTGTGCAGCACCCCGCTCCGACCCCGGGAGCACCAGGCGGCGCTCTGGCGCGGGCTGCGCGGCAACGACCTCCAGGTGGTCTCCACCGACCACTGCCCGTTCTGCTTCACCGGCCAGAAGGACCTCGGCCGCGGCGACTTCTCCAAGATCCCCAACGGCCTCCCGGGCGTGGAGAACCGCATGGACCTCCTCCATCAGGCGGTCGTCGACGGGCACATCTCCCGGCGCCGCTGGATCGAGATCGCCTGCGCGACACCGGCCCGGATGTTCGGGCTGTACCCGAAGAAGGGCACGATCGCCCCCGGCGCGGACGCCGACCTCGTCATCTACGACCCGCACGCCCGCCAGACCCTGTCGGCCGCGACCCACCACATGAACGTGGACTACTCCGCGTACGAGGGGAGGACGGTCACCGGCCGGGTGGAGACGGTCCTCTCACGCGGCGAGCTCGTCATCGACCAGCGGGAGTACGTGGGCCGGGCCGGCCACGGCACGTTCGTACCGCGCTCCACCTGTCAGTACCTCGACTGAACCACCCGACCGTACCGAACGAACCAGGAGGTCCCGCGTGGACTTCGGACTCGTCCTGCAGACCGACCCGCCGGCCTCGCAGGTCGTCGGCCTGATGCGGAGGGCGGAGCGCAACGGCTTCCGCTACGGCTGGACCTTCGACTCGGCCGTGCTGTGGCAGGAACCCTTCGTCATCTACAGCCAGATCCTCGAACACACGACGAAGCTGCACGTGGGCCCGATGGTCACGAACCCGGGGACCCGTACCTGGGAGGTCACGGCCTCCACCTTCGCCACCCTCAACGACATGCACGGCAACCGGACCGTCTGCGGCATCGGCCGCGGCGACTCCGCGATGCGGGTCGCCGGCCGCAAGCCCAACACCCTGGCCCGGCTCGGTGAGGCCATCGACGTCATCCGCGACCTGGCGGAGGGACGGGAGGCGGTCGTGGACGGCAGCCCGATCCGCATCCCGTGGGTGAAGGAGGGGAGGCTGCCGGTGTGGATGGCGGCGTACGGCCCCAGGGCCCTCGCCCTCGCCGGGCAGAAGGCCGACGGCTTCATCCTCCAGCTCGCCGACCCGTTCCTCACCGAGTGGATGGTCAAGGCGGTCCGACAGGCGGCCACCGACGCGGGCCGCGACCCCGACGCCCTGACGATCTGCGTCGCCGCCCCCGCCTACGTCACCGCCGACGACTCGGCCGAAGCCCTGGCGCACGCCCGCGACCAGTGCCGCTGGTTCGGCGGCATGGTCGGCAACCACGTCGCCGACCTGGTGTCCAAGTACGGCGAGCACTCCTCGATGGTCCCCGAGGAGCTCACCGAGTACATCAAGGACCGGCAGGGCTACGACTACTCCCACCACGGCCGCGCCGACAACCCCGACACCGCCTTCGTCCCCGACGAGATCGTCGACCGCTTCTGCCTCCTCGGCCCCGCCGAGGCCCACATCGCCAAGCTCCGCCACCTCGAGGACCTCGGCGTGGACCAGTTCGCCGTCTACGACATGCACGACAACCGGGAGGGCACGATCGATGCCTACGGCTCCGACATCATCCCGTCGTTCCGCTGAGCGGTGCCGGAGAGGAGCCCGGCGCGTCAGGGGCTACCGGTTGACGGTGAACCCGTGGCTGTCGCCGTACGTGACGCTGGCGTCCTGCCAGGCCTTCAGACCGTCGGTGAGTGTCGTGGAGGAGGTGTACGCCCTGCCGACGGTGTCGTTGAAGATCGAGTTCGCGTACACCTGGAAGGGCAGGTAGGACCAGTCGGCGCCGACGTTGCGGGCGGAGTCGGCGAAGACGCGGTTGGCCTGCTGGCCGCCGAAGTACGGGAACCTGGTGTCGAGGAACGCCCTCGATTCCAGGTCGGCGCGGGTGGCGGGGAAGGAGCCCTGGGCGATCCGGGAGGTCGCGCCGGCGCCGGTGGTGGCGAACTCGGTGAAGGCGTAGGCCAGGTCCTTGTTCTTGGCGGCGGTCGGGATCGCGAGGGAGCTGCCGCCGTTCTCGGCGGTCGTCTTCTCGCCCTTCGTCCACTGCGGCAGCGGGGCGACCCGCCAGTCGCCGGAGGCGGAGGGGACGCCGGAGGAGAGGTTGGCGGGCATCCAGGCGCCGATGGAGAGGGTGGCGATGGAGCCGTCGGCCAGACCCTTGTACCAGGCGTCACTCCACGTGCTGATCGGCGCGACCAGCTTCTCGTCGAGGAGCTTCTGCCAGGTGGCGGTGTACTTCCGGGTGCCCTCGTCGGCGAAGTCGATGGTGACGTCGGTGCCGTCGGTCCTGTACGGGCGTCCGCCGGCCTGCCAGATGAGGCTGGTCGTGGCGCCCGCGTCACCGGTGTCGTTGGTGATGAAGATCTTCGGGTCGGCCTTGTGCAGGGTGCGGGCCGCCTCGACGTACTCGTCCCAGGTGGTCGGGACCGCGATCTTGTGCTTGTCGAAGACCTTCTTGTTGTAGAAGAACGCCATCGGGCCCGAGTCCATGGGCAGCGCGTAGATGGCCTTGCCCTGGGAGACGGCGTCCCACGGCCCCGGCGTGAAGGTCGTGCCGTACTTCTGGGCGCCGTAGGAGGAGAGGTCCTCGACGGTCTTTCCGATGGAGAACTGGCCGAGGGCGTAGTACTCGATCTGCGCGACGTCGGGGGCGTCCTTCCCGGCCGCGATCGCGTTCTGCAGCGCGCTGTACTGCTTGTCGGCGATGCCCGCGTCCACCAGCTCGACGTCGACCTCGGGGTACTTCTTCTCGAAGTCCTCCGCCACCTTCTTCAGCGTGGGCTCCCAGGCCCACACCGTCACCTTCCCGCCCTCTTCCAGCGCGGCGCTGATGTCCCTCGGATCACCGCCGCCGGTGTCCTCGCCGTCGGAACCGCAGGCCGTGACGGTCAGCGAGAGCGTGGTGAGGACGGCGAGGGCGCCGAGCAGTCCGCGAGTGGTGTGGGTACGCATGGGAGGTGCTCCTGGTCGGCGGCGCGCGGCTCGCGTTCTCCAGCGGAGTGAGTTTCGAGCCATGCTGTCATCATGTGCCGCCACACCAGCGCGGGCAACGTCCGACCGGGGTGTCGGGCACGGGCTCTCCGGTGGTGACGCGCGGGGAGGCGAACGGTGCCGCCCCCGGGCGCGCATGTCGGCGCAGACATGCCGGGGTGGCGGAGAGGCCGGTGGACGGGGGTCGCGGCGCTCACGAGGTGCGCGGGAGGCGGGCCGTCCGTTCGATCCAGCTGAGGTACGACCCCACGCGGGTGTTCACCGCGGGGGTGTCGGTGGCGCATTCCCTGCCGTAGGACACCAGCCCGATGACGTACGGCCGCCCCCCGACCGCGCGGACCAGGGGGCCGCCGGAGTCGTACTGGCAGGTGTCCCGCCCGGGGGCGTAGGTGCAGATCTGGGTCGGGGCGATGTGCGCCATGCCGCGGCGCGCGCACGCCGGGTTGCTCATGGTGCCGAGGGACACCGTCCGCAGGACGTCGGAGGTGGGGCCGCCGAACGAGGTCGTGCCCCAGCCCGGGACCTCGACCTGGGTGCGGTCGAAGGAGTCGTGGGCGTACGGGGCGGGCAGGCCGACCGGGCGGACGTCACGGTTGAGGGAGACCGGCTCGGCGAGCCGGACGAGAGCGATGTCGTTGCGCTGGGTGTCCGGGTCGTACTCCGGGTGCGGGAGGAACCGGTCGGGCGTCACCAGCACCGCGTGCGGGCTGTCGGCGGCGGTCGTGAGGTCGTGGTCGCCCAGGAGCACGCCGAGGCGTGAGGGGCTGCTGTACGAGCCCGTCAGACAGTGCGCGGCGGTGAGGACGTACCGGTCGCCGATCAGCGCACCGCCGCACACGACCCGGCGCGCCACCACGTCCACGAGTCCCGCCATGAAGGGGTACTGGTGGGGCCGCGCCTCCTGTCCACCGACGACCGCCTGCGCGGGCGGCGCGACGCCGAGCGGGCACACCGCCAGCACCGCTCCCGCGACCGCCGCCATGAGCTTCCTCGCCCGTCCCACCTGATCTCCGCACTGCCGACGCCATGTCTCCGGGCCGCCGGCGGTGCGGAGACGTTTCCGCACGCCCGAGAGACGGCCCGCGTGGGCATCAACGACGCGGGCCGGAAACGGTCACCTGTCGGCGGCGTCGGCGCGGTCCCTCCGCAGACCCGGTTTCACCGGCCCCTCGATCCGCATGCCGCCACCCTACGCAGGCGCGTACCGGCTCGGCGGCGCAGGGCTCGCTCGTACCTAAGGGATGACACCGGCCGCAAGGTGCTCATCGGGGGAACAGGGGGTGACAAGTGCGACGGTCCCGTTGTCAGCGCTCCGTGCTTAGCTGGAGGCATGACGGAAGACTTCATCGAGCACGTCCTCGGCGGCCGTACGTCCGAGGTGGAGGAGGCGGTCCGCAAGGCGGCCGCCGTCGAGATCATGCCCCGCTTCCGGCAGCTCGCCGCCCACGACATCGTCGAGAAGAACGGGCCGCACGACCTGGTCACCGTCGCCGACCGGGCGGCCGAAGTCCATCTCACCACCTCCCTGACCGCCCTGCTGCCCGGCTCGGTGGTCGTCGGCGAGGAGGCCGTCCACGCCGACCCCGCGGTCTACGAGGCGCTGCGCGGCGACGCCCCCGTCTGGATCGTCGACCCCGTCGACGGCACCCGACAGTTCGTCCACGGCGAGCCCGCCTTCTGCACCCTCGTCGCCCTCGCCCGGCACGGGGAGCTGCTCGCCTCCTGGACCTTCGCCCCCGCCCTGGACGAGTTCGCCGTCGCCGTGCGCGGCCGGGGCGCCACCCTCAACGGGGCGCCTCTGCACGCCGGTTCCCCCGCGCCCGGCGCGGTGCTCCGGGTCGCCACCTCGCACCCCGACTACACGACACCGGACCAGAAGCACGCCCTGCTCGGCCTGACCACCGAGGGCGTCGCCCCCCGCCCCTGCGGCTCCGCCGGCCTCGAGTACCTGGCGGTGGCGCGCGGCGCGCTCGACGCCACCGTGTTCTCCTGGGAGTACGCCTGGGACCACGCGGCCGGACTGCTCCTGGTGACCGAGGCGGGCGGCACGCACACGACCCTCGCCGGGGAGCCGTACGACATCACCGGAGGGAACGCGCTGCCCTTCACGGCCGCCCGTGACTCCGCCACCGCCGACCGTGTCCGGGTCCTCCTGAGGGGCCGTTAGGAGCCGCCGGAGCACAGGAATATCCTGAGGTTCCCGGCGATCGGCTGACGAAGGAGTCCAAGGTGTCGAAGGTGACGTCGATGCTCGATGCCGTCGTCGTGGGCGCGGGGCCCAACGGGCTGACCGCGGCCGTCGAACTGGCCCGCCGCGGCCTCTCCGTGGCCGTGTTCGAGGCCAGGCCCACCGTCGGCGGCGGCGCCAGGACCGAGGAGCTCACCCTCCCCGGTTTCCTGCACGACCCCTGCTCCGCCGTGCATCCCCTGGGGATCGGCTCGCCGGTCTTCAACTCCATGCCGCTGGCGCGGTACGGGCTCGACTGGCTCCACCCCGAACTGCCCATGGCCCACCCCTGGGACGACGGAACGGCCGCCGTCCTCGCCCGCTCCGTCGCGGAGACCGCCGCCTCCTTCGGCCCGCGCGACGCGGGGGCGTACCGCAAGCTCGTCGCACCGTTCCGCGGCAAGTGGGACACCCTCGCCCGGGACTTCATGCAGCTGCCGCTCACCGCGCTGCCCCGCGACCCGGTCACCCTCGCCCGCTTCGGCCTCACCGGACTGCCGCCCTCCACCTGGCTGATGCGCCGCTTCCAGGACGAGAAGGCCCGCGGACTCTTCGCCGGTCTCGTCGGCCATGTCATGGCCCCCCTCGGCGGCTTCGCCACCGGCGCCGTCGGCCTGGTCTTCGCGCTCGCCGCCCACGCCAACGGCTGGCCTCTGCCCCGGGGCGGCTCCCAGTCCATCTCCGACGCCCTCACCGCGTACCTCGAGGACCTCGGCGGCGCCGTCCACACCGATTTCGAGGTCAAGCGCCTGGACGACCTGCCGCCCGCCCGCGCCTACGTCTTCGACACCTCGCCCGCGGCGCTCGCCAGGATCGCCGGGTTCGGCGGCCACTACGACCACTACCGGTACGGCGCCGGCGTCTTCAAGATCGACTACGCCCTCGACGGGCCCGTGCCCTGGACCGCCGAGGAGCCGCGGCGCGCCGGCACCGTCCAGATCGGCCCCACCGCCGGGGAGATCGGCGTCGCCCTGCGCCAGGCCTCGTCCGGCACCGCCCCCGACACGCCCTTCCTCATCACCGCCCAGCCCAGCCTCGTCGACCCGTCCCGCGCCCCCGAGGGAAAGCACGTGTTCTGGGCGTACGGCCACGTGCCGAACGGCTGGCGCGGCGACCTCACCGAGGCCATCGAGCGTCAGATCGAGCGCTTCGCCCCCGGCTTCCGCGACCGTGTCCTCGCCCGCGCCACCGCGGGACCGCCCGAACTCGCCGCCCACAACGCCAACTACGTCGGCGGCGACATCGCCTGCGGCGCCGCCCGCGGCCTCCAGCTGCTGCTCCGCCCCACCCTCTCGCTCCGCCCCTACGCCACCCCGCACCCGGCGGTCTTCCTCTGCTCCTCCGCCACCCCGCCCGGCCCCGGCGTCCACGGCATGTCCGGGCACAACGCGGCGAAGGCGGTATGGCGCCGGCTGCGAAAATAGACTGGACCCCATGGCCAAGTACTTCGACGTGCACCCCGACAACCCGCAGCCCCGCACCATCGGTGCGGTGGCCGACTCCATCCGGAACGGGGCGCTCGTGGCGTACCCGACCGACTCCTGCTACGCGCTCGGCAGCCGCCTCGGCAGCCGCGACGGCATCAGCCGCATCCGGACGATCCGCGACCTCGACGACCGGCACCACTTCACGCTCATGTGCCAGAACTTCGCCCAGCTGGGCCAGCTCGTGCACATCGACAACGACGTCTTCCGCGCGGTCAAGGCGGCCACCCCCGGCGCGTACACCTTCATCTTGCCGGGGACGAAGGAGGTGCCGCGGCAGCTGCTCCACCCCAAGAAGAAGACGGTCGGCGTCCGCATCCCCGACCACGTGGTCACCCAGGCCCTGCTCGCCGAGCTCGGTGAGCCGCTGCTCTCCAGCACCCTGTTGCTGCCCGACGAGGAGGAGCCGCTCACCCAGGGCTGGGAGATCAAGGAGCGGCTCGACCACCAGGTGGACGCGGTGCTCGACTCCGGCGAGTGCGGGACCGAACCCACCACGGTCGTCGACTTCTCCAGCGGGGAGCCCGAGATCCTGCGCCGCGGGGCGGGGGACACCACCCGCTTCGAGTAGGAGCGGGGGACACCACCGCTTCGAGCAGGGGAGGGGAGCGGTCGACCGGGCCCGCGCGCGAGGCGGCCGCGCCGGTCCCCGCAACGAGGCGGTCCACCGGTTCCGGGGCGGCCCTTTCCGGCCCGGTCGGCGGCGCCGTACGGTCGGGTGACCCGTTCCCGACCGCCCCTCGGAGGATCCGGCCGCATGATCGTCATCGCCCATGTCAGCGACATCCACATCGACGGCGAGCGGCGCGGCACGGACCGCACCCGCGCCGTCCTGCGGTACCTGGAGGAGCTGCCGTACGACCTGGCGGCCGTGCTCGTCACCGGGGACATCGCCGACCACGGCACCCCGGACGAGTACGCACGGGCACGGCGGCTCCTGAGCTCCCGTCACCCACTGCTCGTCTGCCCCGGCAACCACGACGACCGCGCCGCCTTCCGCAAGGCCCTGCTCGACGAGGAGACACCGGCGCGCCCGTACGCCCCCGTCAACCAGGTGCTCCGGGGCGAGGGCTTCGCCGTCGCCCTCTGCGACTCGTCCGTCCCCGGGGAGCACCACGGCCTCCTGGAGGACGAGACGCTGGAGTGGCTCGACGGCGTCCTCGCCGACACCCCGCGCGAGGTGCCCGTCCTCGTCGGCTTCCATCACCCGCCCGTACCGCTGCACACCCCGTACGTGGACGAGATCCGGCAGTTCGGTGAGGAGCGGCTCGCCGCGCTCGCCGACCGCCACCCCCACCTCACGGCCTTCCTCGCGGGGCACGCGCACACGGCCGCCGCCACGACCTTCGCCGGACGCCCGCTGGTCGTCGCCCCCGGGGTCGTCTCCGCCCTCCGGCTGCCCTGGGAGAACCCGGACCCCGCCCACCCGCACGTCCACCTCGACCTGCCGCCCGCCCTCGCCTTCCACGTCCTCGGCGAGGACGGCAGGCTGACCACCCACTACCGGACGGTCACCGTCTGACCGCGGGGCGACCGGGGGGCCGGGTGACGGGGGACGTACCCGGCCCCGGACGGCCATGTCGTTTTCTCGCCAGCCCGCGCGCCGCCCGTCCCCGATCCTGGAACCATGCACACCGACACCGAGCGCTGCGTACGGGCCGTCCAGTCGAAGGACGCCCGCTTCGACGGCGTGTTCTTCACCGCCGTCCGCACCACCCGGATCTACTGCCGCCCCAGTTGCCCGGTCGTCCCGCCCAAGCCCGAGAACATGGAGTTCCACGCCAGCGCCGCCTCCTGCCAGCGCGCCGGCTTCCGGGCGTGCAAGCGGTGCCGGCCCGACACCAGCCCCGGCTCGCCCGAGTGGAACGTCCGCGCCGACGCCGTCGCCCGCGCCGTACGCCTCATCCAGGACGGGGTCGTCGACCGGGAGGGCGTCCCCGGGCTCGCCCGCCGACTCGGCTGGTCCACCCGCCAGATCGAACGCCAGCTCCTCGCCGAACTGGGCGCGGGGCCCCTCGCCCTGGCCCGCGCCCAACGGGCCCAGACCGCCCGGGTTCTCATCGAGACGACCCCGATGCCGCTGGGCGAGGTCGCCTTCGCGGCCGGCTTCGCCTCCATCCGCACCTTCAACGACACCGTCCGTGAGGTCTTCGCCCTCACCCCCGGCGAACTCCGCGCCCGCGCCGCCCGCCCGGCCCCCGACAGGACCCCCACCCCCGGGGTGATCAGCCTCCGGCTCCCGTTCCGAGCCCCGCTGGAACCCTCCAACCTCTTCGGCCACCTCGCCGCGACCGCCGTCCCCGGCGTGGAGGAGTGGCGCGACGGCGCCTACCGGCGGACGCTGACCCTCCCGTACGGACACGGCATCGTCGCCCTCGCCCCGCGCGCCGACCACATCGCCTGCCGCCTCTCCCTCACCGACCCCCGCGACCTCACCCACGCGATCAGCCGCTGCCGCCGCCTCCTCGACCTGGACGCCGATCCCGTCGCCGTCGACGAGCGGCTGCGCGCCGACCCGCTGCTCGCGCCGCTCGTCGACGCCGCGCCCGGCCGCCGGGTGCCCGGCACCGTCGACCCCGCCGAGTTCGCCGTACGGGCCGTCCTCGGCCAGCAGGTGTCCACCGCCGCCGCCCGCACCCACGCCGCCCGGCTCGTCACCGCGTACGGCACGCCCGTCGACGACCCCGAGGGCGGCCTCACCCACCTCTTCCCCGGCCCCGATGCGCTCGCCGCGCTCGACCCCGAGGCCCTCGCCCTGCCCCGCACCCGCCGCGCCACCCTCCTCACATTGGTCGGGGCCCTCGCGGACCGCTCCCTCGTCCTCGGCCCCTCCGAGGACCGCGAGGAGGTCCGCGCCCGGCTGCTCGCCCTGCCCGGATTCGGCCCCTGGACGACCGAGGTCATCGCCATGCGGGCGCTCGGCGACCCCGACGCCTTCCTCCCCGGGGACCTGGGCGTCCGCCGCGCCGCCACCGGACTCGGCCTGCCAGGCACCCCGGCCGCGCTCACCGCCCGCGCGGCCCACTGGCGCCCCTGGCGCGCGTACGCCGTCCAGTACCTCTGGGCGACCGACGACCACCCCATCAACCACCTGCCCAGCGAAGGACACTGAAGCGCCATGGCCCCCACCGTGCGGTACACCGTCGTGGACAGCCCCTACGAGCCGCTGACCCTCGTCGCCGTCGACGGCGTCCTCAGCCGCGTCCACATGACCGGGCAGCGCCACCGCCCGGCCGAGGAGACCTTCGGCACGCCCGACCCCCGCCCGTTCGACGCCGCGATCCGGCAGCTCGACGCCTACTTCGCCGGTGAACTCACCGAGTTCGACCTGCCGTTGCACCTCATCGGCACCCCGTTCCAGGTACGGGTCTGGGAGCGGCTGCTCCTCATCCCGTACGGGGAGACCCGGACGTACGGCGAACTCGCCGAGGAGCTCGGCAACGCCGGCGCCTCCCGGGCCGTGGGCCTCGCCAACGGCAAGAACCCCGTCAGCATCATCGTCCCCTGCCACCGGGTGGTCGGCGCCGGCGGCGGCCTCACCGGATACGGCGGCGGCCTCGACCGCAAGCAGCGGCTGCTGGCCTTCGAATCGGGTACGGCCGAACCGGCCGCCCTGTTCTGACCGTGGTGTTAGGTTCCCGTCATGGCCAAGGTGAACATCGCGCTCGACGCCGAACTCGTCGTGGAAGTCATGGTCCTGGCCGGCATCGGCAATCCGCAGGACGCCGTCGAGGCGGTGGTGCGCGACTACATCGCCCGCGGACACCGCACCGAGGCGCGCGCCGCCAGCCGGGACGAGGCCGGGCGCACCGGCGAGATGCTCCCGCCGGAGCCCCCGCAGGGCTGAGTGGCCCCTTCCCGCGAGCACCGTCCGCATCTGTGCGGCCACCTGCCGTAGTGGTGGGCGCCGTCGGGTTTGATCGATCAATTCCACGCTCACGAACCCACTATGGTGCGGAATGTCGTCTTATCCGGGGGTGGCATGCCGTCCTGCGGTACGGATAGGGTCGGCGTCGGCGCGACTGCATGTTCGAAAGCAAGGGATGCAAGGTGGCGGACGGAGCAGCAACTCACGTCGCTCACGTACTCGTGGCGGCTGACAAGTTCAAGGGCTCGCTCACGGCCGTACAGGTCGCGGAGCGGGTCACGGCGGGACTGCGACGGGTCGTCCCGGAGCTCGCGGTGGAGACCCTGCCCGTCGCCGACGGCGGCGACGGCACCGTAGCGGCGGCCGTCGCGGCCGGATTCGAGCGCCACGAGGTCCGGGTGACGGGACCGCTCGGCGAGCAGGTCACCGCCGCCTTCGCGCTGCGCGGCACCACCGCGGTCGTCGAGATGGCCGAGGCCTCCGGTCTCCAGCTCCTCCCGGCCGGTGTGTTCGCCCCGCTGACCGCGACCACGTACGGCTCCGGCGAGCTCCTTCGCGCGGCGCTCGACGCCGGTGCGACCACCGTCGTCTTCGGTGTCGGCGGCAGCGCCACCACCGACGGCGGCGCCGGCATGCTCGCCGCGCTCGGAGCCCGTTTCCTCGACGCGTCCGGCGCGCCCGTGGGCCCCGGCGGCGCCGCCCTCGCCGACCTGGCCACGGCCGACCTCAGCGGGCTCGACGCCCGCTTCGCCTCGGTCGACCTGATCCTCGCGAGCGACGTCGACAACCCGCTCACCGGCCCCAAGGGCGCCCCCGCCGTCTACGGGCCGCAGAAGGGCGCCACCCCGGACGACGTCCGCACCCTGGACGCGGCCCTCGCCCACTTCGCCACCGTCCTGGAGAAGGCCATCGGCCCCAAGGCCGCCGAAGCGGCCGTCGCCCCCGGCGCGGGCGGCGCGGGCGGCATCGGCTACGGCGCGCTCATCCTCGGCGCGAGCTTCCGGCCCGGCATCGAGCTGATGCTGGAGGTCCTCGGCTTCGCCCCCGCCCTGGAGCGGGCCACCCTCGTCATCACCGGCGAGGGCTCCCTCGACGAGCAGACCCTCCACGGCAAGGCCCCGGCGGGCGTCGCCGCGGCGGCGCGCGCCGCCGGCAAGGAGGTCGTCGCCGTCTGCGGCCGCCTGGCCCTGCCTCCCGAGGCCCTCGGCACGGCGGGCATCCGCCGCGCCTACCCCCTCACGGCCCTGGAGCCCGACCCGTCCCGCTCCATGGCCAACGCGGGCCCGCTCCTGGAAGACGTGGCGGCATCGATCGCCCGCGACTTCCTGACGTAGGGCCATAGGCCCGAGAACCCGGCGGACGTCCACGCCCCGCCCCCGCGGTCTGCGACGCACACGCGCCTACGCCGGGGCCGGGCCACCCGCCCGTGTGGGCACCCGCCCCGAGGCCGGGCCACCCGCCCGTCTGGACACGGGGGACGGCGCGGGGTCCGGCCCACCGCCCCGAGGCCGGGCCACCCGCCCCCGCCCCGCGCCCGTGTGGGCATTCGTCCCGCTGGGGCGGGACGGGTGGGCACACGGGACGGCGCCCTTGGCGGCGCCTCCGCCCCTTGTGCCTTGACCCGCACCCCGTGTGCGGCGCGCACCGGGTGCGGGTTCAGGCGCAGGAGCCTGGGCCCGGCACGGGGCGCCGTTCCGTTGTGCCCACCCGTTCCGCCCTGGGGTCCCCCCGGACGGAGTCTGGGGGAGGAACGAATGCCCACAATGCGGGGGCAAAGGCCCACAGCGGGCGTGGCAGGCGGGGCCCGCCTCCGCGCCCCGCAACGCGGGCCGCCCCAGCCGCCCAGAGGCGTAGCCCCCCTCACCCCTGGGACGTCAAGCGGAACGCGTCCAGCGCCAGGGTCATCTCCGTCAGGTCCCGCGGGCGGGACAGTGACCGGGACGTCAGCTGCTCCAGGCGGCGCAGGCGGTTGAAGACCGTGTTCCGGTGGCAGTACAGCCGCCCCGCCGCCCGCCCCGCCGACCCCTCGCAGTCCAGCCACGCGTCCAGCGTCTCCAGGAGCACCGCCCGGTCGGCAGGGTCCAGTTCCAGCAGGCCGCCCAGGACGTCCGAGACCAGCAGGCTCGCCATCTCCGGCTGGCCCACCACCAGCGCCCCCGCCATCCGCCGGTCGAGCCGCACGATCTGCCGGCTGCCCGGCGGGCAGGTCCGCAGCGCCAGTTCCGCGAGCCGCCGCGCCCGGCCCAGCTCGGTGAGGCCCACCACCACCGGACTGATCCCGCCCGGCCCCGGGCACCGCCCGTCGAGGAGCTCGGACAGCGCGTCCAGACCGGTGTCCCCGGCCAGCGCCACCACCCCCAGCTCGCAGTCCGCGCCCATCCGCCACAGGAACCGCACGCCCTCGCCCTGCACCTGCCGGTGGAACGGCTCCCGCTCCTCCCGCCGGTCGTAGCGCAGCACCACCACCGCGTACCGCCCCTGCTCCGGCAGGTCGAGGCCCGCCGCCGCCCGCGACACCAGCTCGGGCGACCGCTGGCCCTGGAGCAGCGCGTCCAGGAGCGCCTGGAGCTGCTCGTCCGTCCGGCGGCGCAGCTCCAGCTCCGTCGACCGATACGCCTCCGACACCGTGTCCGCCTGCGCGTCCACCGCCGACCACACCGTCGTCGCCGACTGCATCAGCGCCGCCAGCTGCGCCGCGTCCGACCCGGCGCCCTCGATCAGCGCGTCCCAGACCAGATGGCCCGCGTGCCGGTACGCGTGCACGACCAGTTCCAGCGGCATGCCCTGGGCGGCCCGTCGCCGGCCCATCATCTCCGCGTGCTCCAGGTCCCGTCGGGGCGAGTTCCGCGGCGCCGAGATCATCTCGATCCCGATCCGCATCGCCTCCTGGGCCTCCTGCCAGTGCGTGTCGTACGCAAGGATCCGCCCGTAGGCGGGCTCGTAGGCGTGGAGTTCCTTCAGATGCTCGTCCACCAGCTCCGGCACCCGCTCCAGAAGCGCCGTGCACGCCTGAGCGAGCACCTTCCAGTCGTCACCGGTCCGCCGTCTGCGCCGTCCCATGCCGGGAGGATCCACCGCCGCGGCCCCGCCGCACACCCCTGACGCGCACTGTTGTGCGCATGCACAGCCGCCCGCCGTCCGCGCTGGTCACCGGCAGCGTTTCGGCCGCGGGACGTGGACGCGCGGTCGGGCGCGGTGTTGGGGTGAGCGCCACTGAACGGCCGAGTAACAAAGACGGCCGGGGAAAGGGGAACCATGGGAGGTACCGCACCCGCTCTCGAGGTGACGGACCTGACGGCGGGATACGGACCGGTACGTGCGTTGCGGCGGGTGTCGCTGACCGTGCCGGCGGGCGAGGTCGTCACCGTCCTGGGAGGCAACGGAGCCGGCAAGTCCACGCTGCTGCGGGCGGTCTCGCGCACCCTGCGGTTCCACGGCGGCGCCGTGGTCTCGGGCACGGTGAGCCGCGACGGACGGCCGCTCGACGGGCTGCCGCCGGACCGGGTCGTCGCGGCCGGCGTCTCCCAGGTGCCCGAGGGCCGCCAGGTCTTCGCCCGGATGACGGTCGAGGACAACCTGCGTGCCGGGGCGCTCGGCGGGCGCGGCGACCGGGCGGCGAAGGCCGCCGCCCTGCGCCGGGTCCACGAGCTGTTCCCGGTCCTGGCCGAGCGCGCCCGCCAGCAGGCCGGGCTGCTCTCGGGCGGCGAGCAGCAGATGCTGGCGGTCGGCCGCGCGCTGATGGCCGGGCCCGACCTGCTCCTGCTCGACGAGCCCTCCCTCGGGCTCGCCCCGCTGATGGCGGCCCGGATCGCGGACGCGATCCGCGAGATCAACGCGCAGGGCACGGCCGTGCTCCTGGTCGAGCAGAACGCGGCGCTCGCGCTGCGGCTCGCCTCCCGCGCCTACGTCCTGGAGGTCGGCGAGGTCACCCTGTCCGGCCCCGCCGCCGAGCTGGCGGCCTCCGACGAGGTACGCCGCCGCTACCTGGGTGTCGTCGACGAGGACGCCGCCGCCGACGCGGCCCGCGCCGACGCCTCGCACCCGGTCCTGTCCCGCTGGGAGGATTCCCGATGACCGACGCACCAGCGCCGCCCGCGGCCGCCCCGGGCGTCCCCGCCCTCGTCGTCGAGGGCCTCACCGTCCGCTTCGCCGGGCTCACCGCCCTCGACGGCGTCGGCTTCACCGTCCGGCCCGGCACCGTGCACGCCCTCATCGGGCCGAACGGCGCCGGCAAGTCCACCTGCTTCAACGTGCTCTCCGGTGTGTACCGGGCCACGGAGGGCTCCGTCCGTCTCGGCGCGCACGAGCTGACCCAGCTGCCCCCGCACCGGATCGCGGACCTCGGCGTCGGCCGGATCTTCCAGAACCTGGCCCTGCCGCCCCGCGCCAGCGTCGAGGACAGCCTGATGCTCGGCCGCCACCGCCTGACCCGTACCGGCTTCGTCGCCGCCGGGCTCCGGCTCCCCTCCGCCGTACGGGAGGAGGCGCGCCACCGCGCCAGGGTCCGGGAGATCGCCGCGTTCGTCGGTCTGGAGAAGCAGCTCGCCCAGCCCGCGGGCTCCCTGCCGTACGGGCAGCAGAAGCTCGCCGAACTCGCCCGCGCCCTCTGCATGGAGCCGAAGCTCCTGCTGCTCGACGAGCCCGTCGCCGGCATGACCGCCGACGAGCGGGTCCGTACCGCCTCGGTCATCGCGGGTGTCCGCGACAGCCTCGGCATCTCGGTCCTTCTCGTCGAGCACGACATGGGCCTGGTGATGCGGCTCGCCGACTCCGTCACCGTCCTCGACTTCGGCCGCCGCATCGCGGACGGGGCACCCGCCGCCGTCCAGAACGACCCGGCGGTCGTCCGCGCCTACCTCGGAGAGGAGTCCGCCGCGTGAGCACCTTCGCCGAGTTCCTGATCAACGGCATCTCACTGGGCTCGATCTACGCCCTCATCGCCCTCGGCTTCGTGGTCATCTTCCGCGCCACCGAGGTCGTCAACTTCGCCCACGCCTCCCTGCTCCTGGCCGGCGGCTACGTCACCGCCGTACTCCACGAGGAGATCGGCTTCTGGCCCGCCCTGCTCGCGGGCATCGCGGGCGCGGCGGTGGTGGGAGCGGCCGTCGAGTTCCTCGTGATGCGCCGGCACCGGGGCGGCGACCACAGCGTCCTCGCCATCGTCACCATCGGCGTCGACATCCTGCTCGCGACCGAGCTGACCCGCCGGATCGGGACGGACATCCTGGCCCTGGGCGACCCCTGGGGCGACGCCGTCGTCACGGTCGGGCCGGTCACGATCGCGGAGACCCGGATCGCCGCCCTGCTCGCCGCGGCCCTCCTCATCACCGCGTTCCTGCTCGCGTTCCGGTACACCTCCTGGGGCGTCGCCATGCGGGCCGCCGCCGAGAACCAGGAGACCGCGGCCCTCATGGGCATCCGGCTCGGCCGGGTCTCGCTCGGCGCCTGGGCGGTCGCCGGCGGACTCGCCGCCGTCGCCGCGCTCTTCCTCACCGTCTTCCCGACGCCGGGCCTGGAGCGGGCCACCTCGCTCGCCGCGCTCAAGGCCTTCCCCGCCGCCATCCTCGGCGGCCTCGACTCCACGACGGGCGCCCTCGTCGGCGGTCTCCTCGTCGGCGTGACGGAGTCCCTCGCCACCGGCTACCAGGGCGACCTGGCGTTCCTCGGCCGCGGGATCGGCGACCTGGCCCCCTATCTCGTCATGGTCGCGGTGCTCCTGATCCGCCCGGCCGGACTCTTCGGTACGAAGGAGCTGGCCCGTGTCTGAGACCCTCGCCCGGAGCGGCCTCCGGGTCCGTACCCCCGCGGTGTACGGGTGGGCCGCCGCCGGCCTCGTCCTCGTCGTCCTGCCCTTCTACCTGGACCGCTTCTGGCTCCAGGCGGGCCTGTTCGCGATGGCCGCCGCCCTCGGCGCGATCGGCATCAACCTGCTGACCGGCGCCACCGGCCAGCTCTCCATGGGGCACGCCTTCTTCCTCGCCGTCGGCGCCTACGGCTACTGCGCCTTCGCCGGTGACGGCGCCGACGGACTCGCCGGACTCGGCCTCCCCGGCTGGCTCGCCGCCATCCTGGCGGTCGCCCTCGCGGGCCTGGCGGGCGGGGTGTTCAGCCCCATCGCGGGCCGGCTGCGCGGTGCGTACCTCGGCATCGCCACCCTCGCCCTGATCTTCATCGGGCAGCACGTCCTGTTCAACGCGCACGACGTCACCGGCGGGTACAACGGCCGGGCCGTCCCGCCGCTCTCCCTCTTCGGCCTCACCTTCGACGACAGCGAACTCCTCGTCGCCCAGGTGCCGTTCGGTGCGGTGGAGAAGCTCTGGTACCTCGGTCTCGTGCTGCTCCTCGCCGGGGTGGTCTTCGCCCGCGGTGTGCTGCGGGGCCGCCCCGGCCGGGCGATGAACGCCATCCGGGACCACCGGATCGCCGCCGGGGTGATGGGCATCCCGGTGGCCCGCTACCGCGCCGCCGTCTTCGTCCTTTCCTCCATGTACGCGGGCCTGGCGGGTGTCCTGCTCGCCCTGGTCTTCCAGCGCACGGTGCCCGAGTACTTCGGCATGGCGCTCTCCCTCGAATACCTGGCCATGATCGTCATCGGCGGTCTCGGCTCGGTCGCCGGCGCGGTGGCCGGAGGCGTCTTCGTCTCCCTCCTGCCGCAGCTCCTCAACCGGTACAGCGACGCCCTGCCCCTGGTCTCCGCCCCCGGGACGGGCGGCATCGCACCGGGCGAGGCCTCGCGCTACCTGTACGGCGCCGCCGTGGTCGCGGTGGTGCTGTTCCTGCCCGGAGGTCTGGCCCGGCTCGCGGCCCGGCGGCCCGGCGCCCCCAAGAACCCCACGTCCCCCACTCCACCCGACACCTCTTCCACCGAACCCTCAGGGGAGGCACGATGACCCACCGACGACAGGCCGTGCGGGGCCTGGCCGCCGCGCTCGCCGCACTGGTCGCCCTCACCGCCGCCGGCTGCAGCTCGAAGGCCAAGACCGACGACGCCAAGCAGACCGACGCGGGCGGGGTGAAGACCGGCGAGGGCGTCACCGACAAGACGATCTCGCTCGGCGCGCTCACCGACATGACCGGGGTGTACGCCACCCTCGGCAAGAGCGTCACCCAGGCCCAGCAGCTGTACGTGAAGCAGGTCAACGCCGCCGGCGGCATCTGCGGCCGGCAGCTGGAGCTCACGGTCCGCGACCACGGCTACGACCCGCAGAAGGCGCTCGCCGCCTACACGGAGCTGGAGCCGAAGGTCGTCGGCTACCCGCAGTTCATCGGCTCCCCGTTCGTCGCCGCGGTCAAGTCCCGGGTCGACGGCCAGGACAAGGGCCTGGTCCTCCCGCAGGCCTGGTCGGCCTCGCTGCTCGGCTCCCCGTACATCCGCGTCCTGGGGTCCACGTACGACATCGAGACGATCAACGCCGTCGACTTCCTGCTGAAGGAGAAGGGACTGAAGTCGGGCGACAAGCTCGGGCACGTCTACTTCGAGGGCGACTACGGCGAGAACGCCCTCAAGGGCTCGAAGTACGCGGCCGGGAAGGCGGGTCTCACCGTCGTCGAGCAGAAGATCAAGCCCACCGACAACGACATGTCGGCGCAGGTCGCCGCGTTGAAGCAGGCCGGGGTCAAGGCCATCGTGATCAGCGCGGGCCCGCGCCAGGCCGCCTCCCTCGTCGGCGTCGCCGCCGCCACCGGACTCAAGGTCCCGGTCGTCGGCAACAACTCGGCCTTCGCCCCGCAGCTCCTCGGCACCCAGGCCGGACCCGCCCTGGAGAAGATGTACTGGTTCGCCTCCCCGAGCCTCCCCATCGGCGCGGACACCCCGACCGCGCAGAAGCTGGTCGCCGACTACAAGGCGGCCTACCCGGGCGACGCCCTCGACAACGGCATCGTCGCGGGCTGGACCGCCGCGGGCGTCTTCGGCGAGGCCCTCAAGAAGGCCTGCGCGAACAAGGACCTCACCCGTGACGGCGTCGGCAAGGCTCTCCTCACGATGACGGCCCACGACGCCGGCTTCGGCCTGAGCCACAACCTCGGCGACCCGAAGGCCCCGTCGTCCCGCGAGTCCGTCATCATCCAGCCGGACAAGTCCGTCCCCGGCGGCATGCGCACGGTGCGCCCGCCCTTCGTCTCGGACGCGGCGAAGGCCTACACCCCCTGATCGACCACGCTCCACCCCGTGGGCCGGGTTTCACACGCGCGAAACACCGCGATGTGAAGCTCGGCCCATGAACGTGACGATCGAGGAGAACCGCTCCCACCCGCGCCTCCCTGACCTGCTGGCCGCCTACCACCTGCTCAACCAGGCCGAGAAGGGGACGCCGGTCACCACGGTCGCCGGGCTCCCGGCCGTATACCGCGCGGAGGCAGAGGACCCGGCCACGGCCTTCGCCGCCGACACGGTCCTGCTCGCCACCCGGCCCGGCGACGACCTCCCGGCCGGCTGTGTCGTCCTCAAGGCCCCGTACGAGGGCCGGCCACCCGAGATCAAGCGGCTCTGGGTCGCGCCCGAGGCCCGCCGCAAGGGGATCGCGCAGGCCCTCATGACGGCGGCCCTGCGCCGGGCGGCGGCCTCCGGTGCCTCCGCCGTACGCCTCACGGTCTGGAACTGGCGGGAGGAGCCGCTGGCCCTCTACCGGCGCCTCGGCTTCGAGACCGTCGCCTCCTGGGACGAGCGGCCGGAACTGGTCTGCCTGGAGAAGCCGCTCGACGCCGTCGAGCGCCTCACCCCCGAGGACGTACGGGCCCACGCCTCCGCGGGTCTCGCCGCGCTCCTCGTCGACGCCGTGGACGGCGGCGCCTCCGTCGGCTTCCTGGCCCCCCTGGAGACCGCGGAGGCGGCCGCCTGGTGGACCGGGGTCGCCGACGAGACGGAGAGGGGCGTACGGGACGTCTGGGCGGCCCAGGGCCCCGACGGGCGCCTCGTCGGCGTCGTCACCCTGGTCCGGGCCGGCGCCGCGAACGGCCGGCACCGCGGTGAGGTCGCCCGGCTCCTGGTCCACCGCTCCGCCCGGGGCCGGGGCCTCGGGTACCGGCTCCTCGCCACGGCCGAGGCCCACGCCGCCGCCACGGGCCTGACCCTGCTCGTCCTGGACACCCAGACCGACAGCCCGGCCGAGCGCCTCTACCGGGGAGCGGGCTGGACGGCCGCCGGCACCATCCCGGACTTCGCCGCCGACCCGGCCGGCGTCCCGCGCGCCACGACGCTCTACTACAAGCGCCTCGGATAGCCGCGGGCCGCGCGAAGGGACCCCGGGAGGCTGTCGGAGGCCGCGCGAAGGGCCCCGGGAGGCTGCCGCGGGCGACGCGAAAGGGCCCCGGGAGGCTGTTCGCCTCCCGGGGCCCTTCCGTACGTCGTCGTCCGCTACGGCAGCTGTGCCGCCCGCGCCTCCCGGCTCTCACGCCGGTTGCCGCGGAAGGTGTTCACCCGACGGGCCGTCGCGAAGAGGGGGATCACGGCGCCCATCACGACCTGCAGCGCGCAGCCCGCCTGGAGCAGGAACGCACCGCCCGGCGCGTCGAACGCCCAGGCCGCCAGCATGCCCATCGCACCGACGATCCAGCTGAGCATCGCCACCGCGAGGACACCCCGCGGCTTGGGGTACTCGACCCGGCTCACCATCAGCCAGGCCACCCCGATGATCGCGAGCAGCGTCGGGACGAACGGCAGCTCCAGGAGCACGATCGAGACCACCGTCAGCGCGCCGAAGGGGCTCGGCATGCCCTGGAACATGCCGTCCTTCATGGTCACGCAGGAGAATCTCGCCAGCCGCAGCACCACCGCGAGGAGCACCGCCACCGCGGCCACCGCGGAGACCTTCTGCTGAGCACCGTCCGGGACCGCGACCATTCCGTACACGAGTACGAAGTAGGCCGGGGCCAGACCGAAGCTGATCAGGTCCGACAGGTTGTCGAGCTCGGCGCCCATCGGCGACGAGCGCAGCTTGCGGGCCACGATGCCGTCGAACAGGTCGAAGATCGCCGCGCACAGCATCAGGATCACGGCGGTGGCGGCGCTGTTGCGCGCCATGCCGGTCTCGGTGCTGCCCGTGAGGTGCGGGATGAGGATGCCCGTGGTGGTGAAGTACACCGCCATGAATCCACAGGTGGCGTTACCGAGCGTGAGGGCGTCCGCTATGGACAGCCTCAACGACAGCGGCATCTCCTCGGCCTCGTCGCCCGCCTCGTCATCGGTGCCGGCGACCCAGTCGGCGGCCCGTGTGTCGGGATCAATCACGGTCAATGCGAGTCACCCCCGCCGTGGTGGCCTGGCCGACCTCGACGGCGACCTCGACACCCTCGGGGAGGTAGATGTCGACGCGCGAGCCGAAGCGGATCAGACCGATGCGGTCACCCTGCTCGACCTTCGTCCCCTGCGGGATGTACGGCACGATGCGCCGGGCGACGGCACCCGCGATCTGCACCATCTCGATGTCGCCGAGCTCGGTGTCGAAGTGCCAGACAACGCGCTCGTTGTTCTCGCTCTCCTTGTTGAACGCCGGGACGAACCCACCGGGGATGTGCTCCACGGACGTCACGGTGCCGGCCAGCGGCGCCCGGTTGACGTGGACGTTCAGCGGGCTCATGAAGATGGCGACCCGGGTCCGCCCGTCCTTCCACGGCATGATGCTCTGCACCACACCGTCGGCGGGGGAGATGACCCGGCCCTGAGCGATCTCACGCTCGGGGTCGCGGAAGAACCACAGCATGCCGGCCGCGAGAGCGGTGGTCGGCACGGCGATGGCCGCGGCCCGCCTCGACTTGCGCGCGCGCACGAGGCTGAGCGCCGCGGTGGCGACGGTCGGCAGAAGCCACGGCGATGCTCCGCGCGCGAGGCGTACGCCGGAGAGGCTGTCGCGGTGTGCAGAGGTTTGGCTGTGGGGCATGGATGACCTTCGTAGCGGATGATGCCGCACTGGCAACGGGGACGGCGGCTTTCCCGCGATGCTATCGGTTGCGGGGCGCAACTGGGTAAGCCAGGAACCGAGTCGACGGCCGGAAGACGAACACAGGGTGTGATCTTCTTCGCGGCCGAATCGACCCAAAGCCGACAATCACCCCTGGAATCGGTACTCCTCGAGGAGCCGGCGACCAATGATCATTTTCTGGATCTCGGCGGTACCTTCACCGATGAGCAGCATCGGCGCCTCACGGTAGAGACGCTCGATCTCGTACTCCTTGGAGAAGCCGTACCCGCCGTGGATGCGGAAGGCGTCCTCGACGACCTCCTTGCAGTACTCGGAGGCGAGGTACTTCGCCATCCCTGCTTCAAGGTCGTTTCGTTCCCCGGAGTCCTTTTTGCGTGCTGCGTTCACCATCATGGCATGGGCGGCCTCGACCTTGGTAGCCATTTCGGCCAGCTTGAACTGGATCGCCTGGTGCTGGGCGATCGGCTTGCCGAAGGTGTGGCGCTGCTGGGCGTACGAGACACCCAGCTCGAAGGCACGCTGAGCGACGCCGCAACCACGCGCGGCCACGTTCACGCGGCCGACCTCGACACCGTCCATCATTTGGTAAAACCCTCGGCCGGTGACCCCGCCGAGCACCCGATTGGCCGGAATGCGCAGTCCGTCCATGATGAGCTCGGTCGTGTCGACGCCCTTGTAACCCATCTTGTCGATCTTCCCGGGGATGGTGAGGCCGGGGCGGACCTCACCGAAGCCGGGCTCCTTCTCGACGAGGAAGGTCGTCATCGACTTGTGGGGGGCGGTGCCCTCCGGGTGTCCTTCGTCACTTCGGACGAGAACGGCGACCAGCGTTGACGTTCCGCCGTTCGTCAGCCACATCTTCTGACCGTTGAGGACGTACTCGTCACCGTCCTTGACCGCCTTGGACGTGATGGCCGACACGTCCGAGCCGAGGGCGGGCTCCGACATCGAGAACGCGCCGCGCGTCTCGCCGGCCGCCATCCGCGGGAGGAAGTACTCCTTCTGCTCCTGCGTGCCGTGCTGCTTCAGCATGTACGCCACGATGAAGTGCGTGTTGATGATGCCGGAGACCGACATCCAGCCGCGGGCGATCTCCTCCACGCACAGCGCGTAGGTGAGCAGCGACTCACCCAGACCCCCGTACTCCTCGGGGATCATCAGACCGAAGACACCGAGCTCCTTGAGCCCGTCGACGATCTGCTGCGGGTACTCGTCGCGGTGCTCGAGCTCCGTCGCGACCGGGATGATCTCCTTGTCGACGAAGTCCCGGACAGTGGCGAGGATCTCCTGCTGGACGTCGGTCAGACCGTGGGTCTGGGCGAGGCGCGCCATGGCTACTTCCCCTGTTCCTTCAGCTCCGGGCGGCCGGGCTGCTCGCCGCCGCGCGCTTCGATGTACTCGGCGGTCGGGACCATCACCTTGCGGCGGAAGACGCACACCAGGGTGCCGTCCTGCTTGTAGCCCTTGGTCTCGACGTAGACGATCCCGCGGTCGGTCTTCGACTTCGACGGGGTCTTGTCGAGGACCGTGGTCTCGCCGTAGATGGTGTCGCCGTGGAAGGTCGGCGCCACGTGCCGCAGCGACTCGATCTCCAGGTTGGCGATGGCCTTCCCGGAGACGTCCGGCACGGACATGCCGAGCAGTAGCGAGTAGATGTAGTTGCCGACGACCACGTTCCGCTTGAAGTCGGTCGTGTTCTCCGCGTAGTTCACGTCCATGTGCAGCGGATGGTGGTTCATCGTCAGCAGGCAGAAGAGGTGGTCGTCGTACTCGGTGACCGTCTTCCCGGGCCAGTGCTTGTAGACGGCACCGATCTCGAACTCTTCGTAGGTACGGCCGAACTGCATCGGGCTCAGGCCTCCGGGATCTCGAACTTGCTGGTGCGCTGCATGCCGGCGGCACGTCCCTTGCCGGAGATGACCAGGGCCATCTTGCGGGAGGCCTCGTCGATCATCTCGTCGCCGAGCATCGCGGAGCCCTTCTTCCCGCCGGCCTCGGAGGTGTAGTAGTCGTAGGCGTCGAGGATCAGCTCGGCGTGGTCGTAGTCCTCCTGCGAGGGCGAGAAGATCTCGTTCGCGGCGGCGACCTGGTCCGGGTGCAGCACCCACTTGCCGTCGAAACCGAGGGCCGCGGCGCGCTGCGCGACCGCCTTGTAGCCCTCCTGGTTCCTGATCTGCAGGTAGGGGCCGTCGATCGCCTGGAGGTTGTTGGCGCGGGCGGCCATCAGGATGCTCATCAGGATGTGGTGGTACGCGTCCGCCGGGTAGCCGGGCGGCTGCTCGCCCACGACGAGGGACTTCATGTTGATGGACGCCATGAAGTCGGCCGGGCCGAAGATGATCGTCTCGACGCGCGGGGAGGCCTGCGCGATCGCGTTGACGTTGTTCAGGCCCTGGGCGTTCTCGATCTGCGCCTCGATGCCGATCTTGCCGACCTCGAAGCCCATCGTCTTCTCGATCTGCGTCAGCAGCAGGTCCAGCGCGACGATCTGCTGGGCGTCCTGGACCTTCGGCAGCATGATGCAGTCGAGGTTCTGGCCGGCGCCCTCGACGACGGTGACGACGTCACGGTACGTCCAGTGGGTCGTCCAGTCGTTGACGCGGACCACACGGGTCTTGCCGGTCCAGTCGCCCTCGTTGAGGAACTTGACGATGGTGTGCCGGGCCTCGGGCTTGGCCAGCGGGGCGCACGCGTCCTCCAGGTCCAGGAAGACCTGGTCGGCCGCGAGGCCCTGGGCCTTCTCCAGGAAGCGCGGGTTGGAGCCGGGCACCGCGAGACAGGAGCGGCGGGGGCGGAGCCGGTTCACGGGGCTGGTCATGCGGGAACCTCCAGGGGGTCGAGCTTGTTCGCTGTCCGGATCTCGTCGACGATACGGCCGATGATCTCCGTGATACCGAAGTCCTTCGGTGTGAAGACGGCGGCCACGCCCGCCCGCTTCAGTTCTGCGGCGTCGGCGTTCGGGATGATCCCGCCGACGATGACCGGAACGTCGGTCGCGCCCGCCTCGCGGAGGCGGTCGAGGACGTCCGGGACCAGCTCGGCGTGCGAGCCGGAGAGGATCGAGAGACCCACGCAGTGCACGTCCTCGGCGAGGGCCGCGTTCACGATCTGCTCCGGGGTCAGCCGGATGCCCTGGTAGACCACCTCGAAACCGGCGTCACGCGCGCGTACGGCGATCTGCTCGGCCCCGTTGGAGTGCCCGTCGAGGCCCGGCTTGCCGACGAGCAGCCGCAGCCGCCCGCAGCCGAGCTCCTCGGCGGTCCGCGCCACCTTCTCCCGCACGAGAGCGAGCGGCGTGCCCGCCTCGGCCGTCACCGCGACCGGGGCGGAGGACACGCCGGTGGGGGCGCGGAACTCGCCGAAGACATCCCGCAGCGCCCAGGACCACTCCCCGGTCGTGACGCCCGCACGCGCGCACTCCAGGGTGGCGGCGAAGAGGTTGCCGTCACCGGCAGCCGTCGCCTTCAGCTTCGCCAGGGATTCCTGGGCGCGGGTCTCGTCGCGGTTGTCGCGCCACTCGTGGAGGGCCGCGACCACCCGCGCCTCGTTCGCCGGGTCCACCGTCATGATCGCGGTGTCCAGATCGGCGGTGAGGGGGTTCTCCTCGGTCGACTGGAAGATGTTGACGCCGATGATCTTCTCGTCGCCGGCCTCGATCCGGGCGCGCCGCTCGGCGTGCGAGGAGACGAGCTGCGACTTGAGGTAGCCGGACTCGACGGCGGCCATCGCGCCGCCCATCTCCTGGATCCGCTCGATCTCGGCCAGGCACTCCTCGACGAGCGAGTCGACCTTGGCCTCGATCACGTGCGAGCCGGCGAAGATGTCCTCGTACTCCAGGAGGTCGGACTCGTGGGCGAGGACCTGCTGGATGCGGAGCGACCACTGCTGGTCCCAGGGCCGGGGCAGACCGAGCGCCTCGTTCCAGGCGGGCAGCTGCACGGCCCGCGCGCGGGCGTCCTTGGAGAGGGTGACGGCCAGCATCTCCAGGACGATCCGCTGGACGTTGTTCTCCGGCTGGGCCTCGGTCAGACCGAGCGAGTTGACCTGCACGCCGTAGCGGAACCGGCGCTGCTTCTCGTTCTCGATCCCGTACCGCTCGCGGGTGACCTTGTCCCAGATGCGGCCGAAGGCGCGCATCTTGCACATCTCCTCGATGAAGCGGACGCCCGCGTTCACGAAGAACGAGATGCGGGCGACCACCTCGCCGAAGCGGTCCTCCGGGACCTGCCCGGAGTCGCGTACCGCGTCGAGCACCGCGATCGCGGTGGACATCGCGTACGAGATCTCCTGGACCGGAGTGGCCCCCGCCTCCTGCAGGTGGTAGCTGCAGATGTTGATCGGGTTCCACTTCGGGATGTTGTTCACCGTGTAGGTGATCATGTCCGTCGTGAGGCGGAGGGAGGGGCCGGGCGGGAAGACGTGCGTCCCGCGCGACAGGTACTCCTTCACGATGTCGTTCTGTGTGGTGCCCTGGAGCCGGGTGACGTCCGCGCCCTGCTCCTCAGCGACCACCTGGTAGAGCGCCAGGAGCCACATCGCCGTGGCGTTGATGGTCATCGAGGTGTTCATCCGGTCCAGGGGGATGTCCTGGAACAGCCGCCGCATGTCACCGAGGTGCGAGACGGGGACCCCGACCCGGCCGACCTCGCCGCGGGCGAGGATGTGGTCGGGGTCGTATCCGGTCTGCGTCGGCAGGTCGAACGCGACCGAGAGGCCGGTCTGCCCCTTGGCGAGGTTGCGCCGGTACAGCTCGTTGGACGCCTCGGCGGTCGAGTGACCGGCGTACGTCCGCATGAGCCACGGCCGGTCCTTCTGGCGCTCAGTCATCTATGCTCCCGGGCTCAGATGTTACGGAAGCGGTTGATGGCGTCGATGTGCTTCTCGCGCATCTCCGGGTCGCGCACGCCGAGGCCCTCCTGCGGGGCGAGCGCGAGGACGCCGACCTTGCCCTGGTGCAGGTTGCGGTGCACGTCGTAGGCGGCCTGGCCGGTGTCCTCCAGGGAGTACACCTTCGACAGGGTGGGGTGGATCTTGCCCTTGGCGATGAGGCGGTTGGCCTCCCACGCCTCGCGGTAGTTGGCGAAGTGCGAGCCGATGATCCGCTTCAGCGACATCCACAGGTACCGGTTGTCGTACTCGTGCATGTAGCCCGAGGTCGAGGCGCAGGTGGTGATCGTGCCGCCCTTGCGGGTGACGTACACGCTCGCGCCGAAGGTCTCGCGGCCCGGGTGCTCGAAGACGATGTCGATGTCCTCGCCGCCGGTGAGCTCGCGGATGCGCTTGCCGAAGCGCTTCCACTCCTTCGGGTCCTGGGTGTGCTCGTCCTTCCAGAACTTGTAGCCCTCGGCGTTCCGGTCGATGACCGCGTCGGCGCCCATCGAGCGGCAGATGTCGGCCTTCTCGGGGGAGGAGACGACACAGATCGGGTTGGCGCCGCCGGCCAGGGCGAACTGGGTGGCGTACGAGCCGAGCCCGCCGCTCGCGCCCCAGATCAGGACGTTGTCGCCCTGCTTCATGCCGGCGCCGTTGCGGGAGACCAGCTGGCGGTACGCGGTGGAGTTGACGAGGCCGGGGGAGGCCGCCTCCTCCCAGCTCAGGTGGCCGGGCTTCGGCATCAGCTGGTTCGACTTGACGAGGGCGATCTCCGCCAGGCCGCCGAAGTTGGTCTCGAAGCCCCAGATGCGCTGCTCGGGGTCGAGCATCGTGTCGTTGTGTCCGTCCGAGGACTCCAGCTCCACCGAGAGGCAGTGGGCGACGACCTCGTCGCCGGGCTTCCACGAGTTCACGCCGGGGCCGGTGCGCAGCACGACGCCCGCGAGGTCGGAGCCGATGACGTGGTAGGGCAGGTCGTGGCGCTTGCTGAGGTCGCTGAGCCTGCCGTACCGCTCCAGGAAGCCGAAGGTCGACACCGGCTCGAAGATCGAGGTCCAGACCGAGTTGTAGTTGACCGAGCTGGCCATGACGGCGACCAGCGCCTCGCCCGGGCCGAGCTCGGGCAGCGGCACGTCGTCGAGGTGCAGCGACTTGCGCGGGTCCTTGTCGCGGCTGGCGAGCCCGGCGAACATCTCCTCCTCGTCCTTGTGGACGGTGACGGCCCGGTACGACTCGGGGAGCGAGATGTTCGCGAAGTCGGCGGACGTGGAGTCCGGCGACTGGATCGCGTCCAGGATGTCCTTCACGGGGATGCCTCCGGCGGTGCGGCGTCCGAGGGGGACGCGCTGGGGGTTACGTCTGGGGTGCTGCTGTGGAGGTGTGCCGTCGGTTCGGCGGGTGGAGCGGTGGCGGCGCCTGTGGGCGCGAGGGGTGCCTGTGACGCAGGCGTCCGGGCGCACAATCACGATCGCTTGTGGGGACAGCCGGCGCACGAGGAGACCTCGGCGCGCCGGCCGCCCGGACAACATCAACGTATGGCACGCCGTGTCACGTGACAAGGCACTGCGTGCCAACAATTTCACTCATATGCAATCCGCGGGTCACATGTGAGCGATGATCGATCGAACGAGGGGTGAAAAGGGACGAAGAAGGCCGCCCCCGGGGCGGGGGCGGCCTTCGGTGTCAGAGGTCGAGCGCGGGGGGCGGCTGCCGCTCAGCCGCTGTTCAGGGCTCGCTGGATCGTGCGCATGACCTCGTCGAGGGGCGCGTCCGTACGGGCCACGGCGACCACCACGTCCCCCTCCGTGGAGGCCATGGCGACCGGGGCCGGGGCGGCCGGCTGCGGAGAGGTGGTGGGCCGCGCGCCTATGCCCGAACCGAAGGTCTCCCGGACGATGGCGAAGGCGTGGTCCAGCTGGGACTCCACGTCGCCCTGGCCGCCCGCCCGCAGCCAGCGGCGCAGGACGTGGTTGTGGGCCGTGACGACCGCCGATGCGGCCACCTCCGCGAGCAGCGGGTCGTCGTTGCCGTCGTGGTGGTCCCGCTCGTCGAAGTGCCCGAGGAGATAGCGGGTGAACAGGCGCTCGTAGCGGGCCACCGAGGCGATCTCCCGCTCCCGCAATGTCGGCACCTCACGGGTGAGGCGGTACCGCTCCACGGAGACCGCGGGCGACCCCGCGTACATCTTCATGACTTCCTTGATGCCCCGGCACACCGTGTCGAGCGGGTGCTCGTGCGGCGGCGCCGCGTTCAGCACCGCCTCGGCCCGCACCAGCGTGTCGTCGTGGTCGGGGAAGATCGCCTCCTCCTTGGAGCGGAAGTGGCGGAAGAAGGTCCGCCGCGCGACCCCGGCCGTGGCCGCGATCTCGTCGACGGTCGTGGCCTCGTACCCCTTGGTCGCGAAGAGCTCCATGGCGGCGGCGGCGAGCTCCCTGCGCATCTTGAGCCGCTGCGCGGCGGCGCGGGTGCCCGCCGCGCTCTCCGGAGCGTCGGACGGGGACGTGGCACGGGGTGTCTTCGCGGCCTTGGGCATGGTCCGAACGTACTGCATCGGCGGGAGAGTGTGCCCAGGTGGGGGCGGGGAGGCCCCCGGGACACCGACGGTGCCCGGGGGACTCAGAAGACCGCCCCAGCCGGCCGCTCCGGGCTCAGCGTCGGGCATATTCGCGGAAGCCGCGCCCCGTCTTGCGGCCCAGGCAGCCCGCCGCCACCAGGTGCTCCAGGAGCGGAGCCGGGGCGAGGCCCGGGTCGCGGAACTCGCGGTGCAGCACCTGCTCGATCGCGAGGGAGACGTCCAGACCGACCACGTCGAGGAGTTCGAACGGGCCCATCGGGTACCCGCCGCCCAGCTTCATCGCCGCGTCGATGTCGTCGAGGGTCGCGTAGTGGTCCTGGACCATCTTGATCGCGTTGTTCAGGTACGGGAAGAGCAGGGCGTTCACGATGAAGCCGGCCCGGTCGCCGCAGTCCACCGGGTGCTTGCGGATCCTCGTGGTGACCTCGCGCACGGTCGCGTGGACGTCGTCGCCGGTGAGGACCGTACGGACGATCTCGACCAGCTTCATCGCGGGCGCCGGGTTGAAGAAGTGCATCCCGATGACGTCCTGCGGACGCGAGGTCGCGCGGGCGCAGGCCACGACCGGCAGCGAGGAGGTCGTGGTGGCCAGCACCGCGCCCGGCTTGCAGATCTTGTCGAGCCGGGCGAACAGCTCCTGCTTGATCCCCAGGTCCTCGGCGACCGCCTCGACGGCCAGGTCGACCTCGGAGAAGGCGTCGAGGGTGCCCGCCGCGGTGATCAGGCCCAGCGTCGTGTCCCGTGCCTCGGCCGTCATCCGGCCCTTGTCGACGGAGCGGGCCAGCGACTTCGCGATCCGGGCCTTGGCCGTGTCCGCCTTCTCCTGGGAGCGGGCGGCGAGCACGACCTCGTACCCGGCCTTGGCGAAGACCTCGGCGATGCCGGAGGCCATCGTGCCCGAGCCGGCGACGCCCACCGAGCGCACCTCGCGGCCGGCGCTGGCCTCCGCCGAGCCGAGCGGCGTCAGCGCGTCCCGCACCACCTCACCGGAGCCCGGCGCCGCGTACGTGTAGAAGCCTCGGCCCGACTTGCGGCCGGTCAGCCCGGCCTCGCTGAGCTGCTTGAGGATCGGCGCCGGGGCGTGCAGCCGGTCGTGGGAGTCCGCGTACATGGCCTCCAGGACCGTACGGGCGGTGTCCACGCCGATCAGGTCGAGCAGCGCCAGTGGGCCCATCGGGAGGCCGCAGCCGAGCCGCATGGCCGCGTCGATGTCCTCGCGGGAGGCGTACTTCGCCTCGTACATGGCGGCGGCCTGGTTCAGATAGCCGAAGAGCAGCCCGTCCGCGATGAAACCGGCCCGGTCTCCGACCGCCACCGGTTCCTTGCCGAGGTCGTGGGCCAATCGGGTGACGGCGTCGACGGCCCGCGGGTCGGTCAGCACCGAGGAGACCACCTCGACCAGCTTCATGGCCTGGACCGGGGTGAAGAAGTGCAGGCCGAGAACCCGCTCGGGGTGCGCCGAGTCGGCGGCGAGCCGGGTGACGGAGAGCGCGTTGGTGCCCGTGGCCAGGACGGTGTCGGGCCGCACGATGCCGTCGAGGGCCCGGAAGACCTCGTGCTTCGCCTCGTACGACTCGGGCACGACCTCGATCACCAGGTCCGCGTCGGCGGCCGCGTGGAGGTCGGAGAAGGTACGGAAGCGGGCCAGGACGTCCTGCCGCTCCTCCTCGGTGATCCGCTCGCGGGCCACCGCGCGGGCGGTGGAGGCCTCCAGGGCGGCGACGGCCTGGGCGGCGGCGGTGTCGCTGATGTCGATGCCGATGACCTCGCGGCCGGCGCGGACCAGGACATCGGCGATACCGGTGCCCATGGTGCCGAGACCGACGACGGCGATGGTGGAGAGAGGGGTGTCCATCAGGGGACTCCTGAGAGGAAGAGTGACGACTGAGGGCAGAGCGTGCGAGGGCGATACGCGAGGGTGAGCCGCTGAATTGCACGAAGGAAGGCGTGCGGAGGAAGGCCCGAAGAAAGGGCGGTGCCCGGTGAAAAGGGCCGACGGACTCTGTCCCGGAGCCACGTCGAAACTGCCGAACCGACGAAACGCTCACAACGGCTGCGTCACCAGGCCGAAGTGAGAAGCGCGGGTGGTGTCCCGCTCACCTGAGACTAACCGGCCGGTAACGAGCGCGCCAGTCCCGGGAAGTTGAGGAAAATGTGATCTGGATCGCGGATAGGCTCGGATTCATGGAATGCGCCGAGGATCCGGAATTCTGCTCGATGATCGATCGATTGCGGGACGAGATCGAAAAGGACTCCGGAGAGGTCCCGACGGCATTCGAACATCTTCTGCGAACGGCCGATCCCGAAGAGCTCCACCGCGTCCTCACCGCGCCCGCGCAGCCCCTCTGGGCCCGCGAGATCGCCGCCTACCTCCTCGGCGTCGCCGGTGACCCCCGTGCCTTCGAGGCGCTCGTGCTCTTCCTCAACCACCGGGACCCGGAGCGCTGCGTCACCGCCGCCCACGCCCTCACCCGGCTCGGTGATCCGCGCACCGCCCGCGCGGCCGCCGCTCTCGCCACCAACGAACTCCGGGTCGCCTACGCGCTGCTGCCGGTCCGGCTGCTCGCCGAACTCCGCGCCCCCGAGTCCGTCCCGGCCCTGATCACCGTCCTCGAACGGCGCCTCCCCGCCGACGACCCCCACTGGCGGGTCGGCCTCGCCTGTGTCGAGGCGCTCGGAGCCCTCGGAGACCCCAGGGCCCGCCCCGCCCTGGAGGCCGCGCTCCCGCACCCCCGGCTCGGCGCGGCGGCCGAGCGGTCCCTGACCCGGCTCGCCCCGGCCGACGGGTAGGCGGGCGGACCGGCGACGCGTCAGCGCAGCAGGCGCAGGCCCGCCCCGGCGCCGCCGGCCGTGTCGAGGTCCGGCGTCCGCTCCGGCTCCGGCACCAGGGCGAACGCCTCGATCTCCATGAGCAGTTCCGGCCGGACGAGCGCCGACACCTGCACCGCGGAACTCGCCGGCAGCGGCGTCCCCGCGAAACGCGCGTCCCGTGCCTCCCGCACCGCGGGGAGGTGGGCCACGTCCGTCACGTAGTACGTGAGCTTGACCACGTCCTCGAAGCCGGCGCCCGCGGCGGCGAGACAGCGGTCCAGGTTCGCGAAGACCTGCCGCGCCTGCGCCCCCGCGTCCCCCTCACCGACCACCGCGCCGGACGCGTCGAGGGCGCACTGCCCGGATATCGCGACGAAGCGGCCCGTCCCCCACACGACATGGCTGTACTGCGGGCTGGCGGCGATGCCGTCGGGTGCGGGGACGTGGGTGAGGTGGCTCGTCATGTCGGACATCCTCGCGCACGCCACCGACAGTGCCCGCGCCCCCCTGGGGTCGCGGGCACCGTAGGCGGTCGTGGGGACGCGTCAGCGCACGTGCCCGAGCAGCCCGTGCAGGGTGGCGCCGGTCGACTCGGCGCGCGGGGCGCCGGCCCGGTGGCCCGACGTCCGCCCCGCCTGCGGCCCGGTCCTCGCTTCCGTCGTCGGTCCGGTCGTGGCTTCCGTCCCGGCCCCGGTCTTCGCTCCGGACGCGGCGACGGGGTCGGGCTCCGGCTCCGGGAGGGCGGCGCAGACCGCGTCCGTCTCGGCGTCGCCCTCGGCGCGCGGGACCTTGCCCGTGGCGAGATAGGCGACCAGGTGCTCGTCCATGCAGTCGTTGCCGCCGAGCGTCACCCCGTGGTTCCCGCCGCCCTGCTCGACGACGAGGCTGGAGCCGCGGATCAGCCGGTGCAGGGCGACCCCGCCCTCGTACGGAGTCGCCGCGTCGTCCGTCGCCTGGAGGATGAGGACCGGCGGCACCTGGTCGTTGGTCACGTCCGGCGGGGTCAGGGACTCCACCGGCCAGAACGCGCAGGGAGCGTTGTACCAGGCGTTGTTCCAGGTGGAGAAGGGCGCCTTGGCGTGCACGTCCCAGTTGTCCTTGCGCCAGACGCTCCAGTCCCGGGGCCAGGCCGCGTCCCGGCACTGCACACTCGTGTAGACCGAGTAGCCGTTGTCGGCGGCGGCGTCGGCCTCCCCGTACCGCTCGTACGCCTCCGTCAGCGGCACCGCGTCCGCGTCGTTGACGTAGGCGGAGAACGCGCTCGCGAGCCGGGGCCAGTAGCCGTTGTAGTACCCGCCGGGCAGGAAGGTGTCCTCCAGCTCGCCCGGACCGACCTTCCCGCCGGCCGGGGCCGCGCGCAGCTCCTCCCTCATCCGGTACCAGGCCGCCTCGACCGCGGCCGGGTCGGTGCCCAGCTTGTAGACGGAGTCGTGCCGGGCCACCCACGCCATGAAGTCCTTGTGACGGGTGTCGAAGGCGTAGTCCTGCGCGATGTTGTCCTCGTACCAGACGCCGTGCGGGTTGACCACGGAGTCGAGCGCCATCCGCCGCACCCGGTCCGGGTGGAGCCGCGCGTACACGGCGCCGAGGTAGGTCCCGTACGAGTAGCCGAGGTAGTTGATCTTCGGGGCGTCGAGCGCCCGCCGGATGACGTCCATGTCCCGCGCGGTGCTCACGGTGTCGATGAACGGCAGCACGTCCGCGTACTTCTTGCCGCAGGCCTCGGCGAAGTCCTGTGCCCGGCCGACCGCGTCGCGCTCGCCGTCGGCGCCGCGCGGCACCGAGTCCGGGCGCACCGGGGCGAAGTGGCCGGGCCGGCAGTCGAGCGCGGGCTCGCTCTTGCCGACGCCCCGCGGGTCGAAGCCGATGACGTCGTACTCGGCCGCCACCTTCGGCGGCAGGGAGGCCGCCACGTACCCGGCCATGGACCGCCCGCTGCCGCCGGGCCCGCCCGGGTTCACGAGCAGGGGACCCTGGAAGGTCTTCGCGGTGTGCGGGACCCGGGTGAGGGCGAGGGTGACGGTCCGGCCGGCCGGGTCGTCGTGGTTCAGGGGCACCTTCAGGGAGGCGCACTGGAGCCGTGGATACGCCTTGGTGGCGCAGTCGGTCCAGGTGAGCGGGGGGAGCGGGCGGGGGGCCGGTTCACCGGCGCCCGCGGGGGCGGCGGGCAGGACGGTGACCGTCCCGGCGACCAGCGCTCCCGCGGCGATCAGCATTCCTGCGCGTGGGGTCATAGGGCGTTTGTGTCCCGAACGGGCCGTGAAGGGACCTGTTTCGCCGAGAGTTGACCCGAAAGGAGGGGATTCCGACGGCGTGTCAGGTGACCGGTCCGATGATCCGACGGGGCCGGCCGGGGGAGAGCGGCCGGTCAGAGGAGGGTGAGCTGCTCCGGTGCCTCCGCCGTCTCCGGCGCCTCCGGTACGGGTGTCCGGCGCGGCGCTCCCCGGTGCGCGGGCCCGATCCCGAACTCGGCGGCGAGTTCGTGCACCTGACGGGTGATCCGGCGCTGGTACCAGGTCGGCGCGTAGGCCCCGTCCCCGTACATCCGCTCGTACCGCCGCACCAGGCCGGGGTGGTGGCGCCGCAGCCACTGCATGAACCACTCGCGGGCGCCCGGGCGCAGGTGCAGCACCAGCGGGGTGACCGAGCTCGCCCCGGCCTCGGCTATCGCGCGGACCGTGTCGCGCAGCTGCTCGGGCCGGTCGCCGAGGAAGGGGACCACGGGGGCCATCAGGACCCCGCAGTCGATGCCGTGCTCGCCGAGGGTGCGGACCACGTCGAGTCGGCGCTGCGGAGAGGGGGTGCCGGGTTCGACCGTGCGCCAGAGCTCCTGGTCGGTGAAGCCGACGGAGACGGAGATGCCGACCTCGGTGACCTGGGCCGCCTGGGTGAGGAGCTCCAGATCGCGCAGGATCAGCGTGCCCTTGGTGAGGATCGAGAAGGGGTTCGCGCGGTCCCGCAGCGCCGTGAGGATGCCCGGCATCAGGCGGTAGCGGCCCTCCGCCCGCTGGTAGCAGTCGACGTTCGTGCCCATCGCGACGTGCGCGCCCTGCCAGCGGGAGGAGGCGAGCTGGCGGGTCAGCACCTCCGGGGCGTTGATCTTGACGACGATCTGGGAGTCGAAGCCGAGTCCGGTGTCGAGGTCGAGATAGCTGTGGGTCTTGCGGGCGAAGCAGTACACACAAGCGTGCGAGCAGCCCCGGTACGGGTTGACCGTCCACTCGAACGGCATCCGGGAGGCGCCCGGTACCCGGTTGAGGATGGAGCGGGCCCGCACCTCGTGGAAGGTGATGCCACGGAACTCGGGGGTGTCGAAGGTGCGGGTGGTGACCGCGTCCGTGCCGAACAGGGCGATGTCGGCGGGAGCGGCGGGGGTGTCGCCCAGATTGTCCCAGCGCATGGGCGCCTCCTCGATGGCTCTGCGTCGGCTCCGCTTCGTCTCCGCGTCGGCCGTTCGACCAGAATAGAACAACTGTTCCCTTGATCGCCGCAACCCGGATTTCGCGCCCCGGGGCCCTCGTGGTTCTCTAGGGGGTGTCTTGTCGATCAGGCCGGGCTCGCGGCGCCTGGCACCGCACCTCGCCGCGTTGTCGTCGGTCGCCGACGCTCCGCGTCGACTCCCTCCTCCGCCTTGCGAGGCACGGCACCGGACGCCGCTCCCTGATCCGGCCCGACCGACACGACACCCCCTAGGCCACACCCCCGAGGAACCACGAGCTGGAGGAAGTCAATGGCGCAGGTCGAGGCCACGACGGAACGGATCATCGCCGCGGACGCGGAGACGGTGTTCGACGCGCTGGCCGACTACAGCGGCACGCGCGCGAAGGTGCTCCCCGAGCACTTCAGCGAGTACGAGGTGCGCGAGGGCGGCGACGGCGAGGGCACCCTCGTCCACTGGAAGCTCCAGGCCACCAGCAAGCGCGTCCGCGACTGCCTCCTGGAGGTCACCGAGCCCACCGACGGGCAGCTCGTCGAGAAGGACCGCAACTCCTCCATGGTCACGACCTGGACCGTGACCCCCGCCGGCGAGGGGAAGTCCCGCGCCGTCGTCACCACCGTCTGGGACGGCGCCGGCGGCGTCGGAGGGTTCTTCGAGCGGACCTTCGCGCCCAAGGGCCTCGGCCGGATCTACGACGAGCTCCTCGCCAAGCTGGCGGACGAGGTCGAGAAGTAACGCCCGGAGCGTTCACCGATTCGAGTGGATCGCCCGCGCCCCCGTTACCCGCGCTCCGGCGCGACGGGGGCGCGGGCCCACTTGTAAACGCGCTGATGAGCGCCCCAAGTGCGCCGTAGCGCGGGGGCGTTCACGGCCCCGGACGCCATGGGCGGCCCGTACCGCCCGACTTGCTCCCCCTTCGCGCCCAATGCGAAGAATGGCGCGGCGCAGACGCCGCGACGAGGGGAGCAGGTACGTGGGTGCGATCACGATGGCGGAGACCATCGGGGGAGCGGTGGCCGCGGAGGACGCCGACCCCCTCGCCGACAGCGCGGCGCCCGGGGACCCCGCGCCCCCGGCCGCCCCCGCACCGGCCGCCCTCGACCCCCGCCGCGTCCGGCTCGTCTTCTGCGGCCTCATGCTCGCGCTGCTCCTCGCCGCCCTCGAGCAGATGATCGTCGCCACCGCCCTGCCGAAGATCGTCGGCGAGCTCCAGGGCCTCGACCGGATGTCCTGGGCCATCACCGCGTACCTGCTGACCTCCACCATCGGCCTCCCGATCTACGGGAAGCTCGGCGATCTCCTCGGCCGCAAGAGCGTCTTCCTCTTCGCCATCGTCGTCTTCGTCATCGGTTCCGGCCTGGCGGGCTGGTCCCGCAGCATGGACGAGCTCATCGCCTTCCGCGCGATCCAGGGCATCGGTGCCGGCGGCCTCATGATCGGCGTCCAGGCGATCATCGCCGACATCGTCCCGGCCCGGGACCGCGGCCGGTACATGGGCCTGATCGGCGCCGCCTTCGGCCTGGCCTCCGTGGCCGGGCCCCTGCTCGGCGGCTTCTTCACCGACCACGTCTCCTGGCGCTGGTGCTTCTACTTCAACGTGCCGTTCGGCCTCGTCACCCTCGCCGTCGTCGCCGTCGTCCTCAAGCTCCCCAAGCCCGCCGCACGCGCGCGCTTCGACGTCCTCGGCGCCCTGCTCCTCGCCGCCGCCTCCACCTGCCTGGTCCTGCTGACCAGTTGGGGCGGCACCGAGTACGCCTGGGACTCCCGGGTCGTCCTCGCCCTCGCCTGCGGCGCCGCCGGCACGACCCTGCTCTTCCTCGTCGTCGAGCACCTCGCGCCCGAACCCCTGATCCCGCTGCGCCTCTTCCGCGACTCGGTCTTCACCGTCACCGCCCTCGTCGGCGCCGTCGTCGGCATCGCACTCTTCGGCGCCGCCAGCTACCTCCCCAGCTTCCTGCAGATGGTCGAGGGCGCCTCCGCCACCGAGTCCGGCCTCCTGATGCTGCCCCTCATGGGCGGCATCGTCATCGCCTCCGTCGTCTCCGGCCAGCTCATCAGCCGCACCGGCCACTACAAGATCTACCCGGTGCTCGGCGGAGCCGTCTCCGTCCTCGGCATGTGGCTGCTCTCCCGCATGGACACCGACACCCCCCGCCTCCAGTACAGCCTCTGGCAGGCAGTCCTCGGCACCGGGATCGGCCTCGTCATGCCGGTCCTCGTCCTCGCCGTGCAGAACTCCGTGCGCCCCGCCGACCTCGGCACCGCCACCAGCGCCCACAACTACTTCCGACAGATCGGCGGCAGCGTCGGCGCCGCCGTCTTCGGCACCCTCTTCGCCTCCCGGCTCGACGACGCCCTCGGCGACCGGCTCGCCGGCGTCCTCGCCGGCGGCCCCACGTCCCTCCCGCCGGCCGAGTCGATCACCCCGCAGACGGTGCACACCCTGCCGCCCGCCGTCCGTGACGCCTACATCCAGGCGTACGCGGACGCGATGCCGCGCATCTTCCTCTACCTCGTGCCGGTCCTCGTGCTCGGCCTCGTCCTCGCCTTCTTCCTCAAGGAGAAACCGCTGGTGTCCCACCACAGCCCCACCACCGAGGCCACCGGGGCCGACGCCTTCGGCGGCGTCCAGGCCGTCCCGCACGCCCGGCACGCCGCCCCCGCTCCCGCCGTCGCCCCGCCGCACTCCGGGCTCCCCGTCTGCGGCACCGTCCAGCACCACGACGGCAGCCGGGTCCCCCGGGCCGCCCTCACCCTCATCGACGTCCAGGGCCGGCAGGTCGGCCGCGGCGCCAGCGGCGAGGACGGCCGGTACGCGCTGAGCGTCCCCGGCGGCGGCGCGTACGTCCTCATCGCGGCCGCCGGCGGACACCAGCCGCAGGCCGTCTCGGTCACCGTCGGCGACCGGCCGATCGAGCTCGACGTCGTCCTGGGCGGTGCGGGGCGGCTCGCGGGCGGCGTCGTCACCGCCGACGGGACCCCCGTACGGGACGCGGCCGTCACCCTCACCGACGTACGCGGCGAGGTCGTCGCCTCCACCCGCAGCGGGCGCGACGGCGGATACGTCATCACCGAACTGGTCGCGGGCGAGTACACGCTCGCGGCCAGCGCCCCCGCCTTCCGGCCCGCCGCCCTCCCGGTGAGCGTCCAGGCGTCCCGCGAGACCCGCCAGGACATCGAACTCGCCGGCGGGGCCGTGCTGCGCGGCACGGTACGGGCGGGCGGCGGCCGCCCCGTCGAGGACGCCCGGGTCACCCTGCTCGACGCGGCGGGCAACGTCGTCGACACCCTCACCACCGGCGCCGACGGCACCTTCCGCTTCGTGGACCTGTCCTCGGGCGAGTACACCGTCATCGCCGCCGGCTACCCGCCCGTCGCGACCGTCCTCCAGATGGCCGGCGGAGGCCGCACCGAGCGCGACCTCCAGCTCGGCCACGAGGACTGAGCGCCGGTGTCCGTCAGGAGGCGGTCGTCGCCTTGCGCAGCGCGCTGATGCAGCTGCCGATCGCCTCCTGGAGGGCTTCGAGCCGCTGGAGCATGTCGGCCTCGTAGATGTCCTCCTCCATCACCTCGTCCAGGGTCAGCTCCTCGAAGACCTTCGTCGCCTTCTGCAGGCTGTTGTAGAACTTCGTCCGCCGCTCCTGGACGCGCAGTGCCGGGTCCTCCTCGACCGCCTTGGCGACCAGGCCCTTCACCGTGTCGTACGCCTCACCGGCCCACTCGCCCGCCTCCTCCGAGTCGTCGAGCTCGTCGAGGAGGGACAGATGCCGCTCCGCCTCGGCCCGCAGCTCGGCCGGCGCCTCCACGGTCTGCCCGGCCGGCGTCTTGATCTGGCCGTTCTCGACGATCTGGCGGACGTACCCGATGCGGTCGGCCGCCTTCGCCTCGCTCGCCACCGCCTTCTTCAGATCGTCGGTACGCGCGATGGCACGGGCCATCTCGGTCTGGAGCGCGGGGTCCTCCTTCATCCGGTCGAGCAGCGCGCCGCGCGCGGCCTCCGCCGTCCCCGGGTCGGCGAGGATCGCGGCCCGCAGCGCCGTCGGGTTCTCGGCGACCTCCAGGGCCTTCGTCGGGCGGATGCCCTCCGCCTCGGCCGCCGCGCTGATCGCCTGGCCGCGCACGGACGTGGCGCTGTTGCGGGAGGCGTAGTACGAGTGCCAGACGTCCGCGTCGGGCAGCTCGATGTCCTCACCCGGGACGAGCACCTCGAACTGCGGGACCAGACCGTCGTCGGCCGCCATGTCCCAGGCCTTGTAGTGGCGCATGACCCGCTCCGGCGAGCACCCCGCGAGCTCCGCGAAGGCCTTCGCGGAGACCTTCCTCCGGGCCGTCCCCTCGGCGGGCTGCCCGCCGGGCCGCACGCTCCGCGCCACCTTGAGCGCGAACGCCCAGCCGCCCGTGCGCGCGTACACCCCGAAGTCCTGGGCGTCACGGACGACGACGGGGTCGAGGGCGGCGGGGTCGGGGACGAGATCGGGCTCGGTGTCGAGTGCCGCGTCGGTGTCGAGCGCCGCGTCGGGACCGGGGGTCTCCTCCGCCCGAGGCTCGGGCTCCGCGCCGGGCTCGGGCTCCGGGCCCGGCCCCGGACCGGTCGCCACGGAGGCCTCCGGCTGCTGTACCCAGAACTCCTCCGCACTGTCCGGCCGCTCCACCGCCACGGGCTCGGAAGCGGCGGGCGCGGGGACGACGGGGGAGGTGTCGGACGGGTCGAGGGCGATGGTCACCGAGAACACTCCGGAAGGTCGGGTACGACAACGGCGGCCGACAGCCTATACGCACCCCTTGGCGATGTTTCGCCCCGTTTCGAAGCGCGGGCCTCCGGAAAGGCGGGTGGGGCCGGGATCCTCGCCGCGCCGCCACGGCCCCGCGCCGTCCGGCCGAGGAGGCCCCTGAGCGTATCCGGAGCCGCGCCGGTGCTCCGTACCGCCGTCCCGGTGACCGCCAGTGGTCCACTCCAACGACGGTTATCCACAGGGGTGGTGGGGCCGCCTGGCGGCGCGTACGGTGCCAGACATGAAGATCCTCATCAGCGCCGACATGGAGGGCGCGACCGGTGTGACCTGGCCCGCCGACGTGCTCCCCGGCACGCCGCAGTGGGAGCGGTGCCGGGCCATGTTCACCTCCGACGTGAACGCCGCCGTGCTCGGCTTCTTCGACGGAGGCGCGGACGAGGTCCTCATCAACGAGGCGCACTGGTCCATGCGGAACCTGCTCCTGGAGCGGCTCGACGAGCGGGCCGAGATGCTGACCGGACGGCACAAGTCGCTCTCGATGGTCGAGGGAGTGCAGCACGGCGACGTCGACGGCATCGCCTTCGTCGGCTACCACACGGGTGCCGGCGCCGAGGGCGTCCTCGCCCACACCTATCTCGCGAACTCCATCACGGGCGTCTGGCTCAACGGCGAGCGGGCGAGCGAGGGCCTGCTCAACGCCCATGTGGTCGCGGAGTACGGCGTTCCCGTCGTCCTCGTCACCGGCGACGACCTCACCTGCGAGGACGCCCTCGGCTACGCGCCGGAGGCACCCAAGGTCGCCGTCAAGGACCACGTCTCGCGGTACGCGGCGGTGTGCCGGACCCCGGCCAGGACCGCCGCCGACATCCGGGCGGCGGCGAAGGCCGGGGCCGCGCTCGCCGTCCGCCACCAGCCGGTCCGGGGCGGCCCCTTCTCCGTGGAGCTGGAGTTCGACGCCGACCACCTCGGCGCCGCCGCCACGGTGGTTCCCGGCGTGGCGCGGAGCGGCGAGCGGCGTGTCGCCTACACCAGCGAGACGATGTACGAGGCAATTCGCACGTTCAAGGCGGTCACGACCATCGTCTCGGCCGCGGTGGAGGAGCAGTATGGCTGAGGAGGTCCGGGGCCCGGACACGACAGCGCTCGACGAGGTGGTCGCCTTCACCTCCGAGCTGATCCGGATCGACACCACCAACCGGGGCGGCGGCGACTGCCGTGAGCGTCCCGCCGCCGAGTATGTCGCCGAGCGCCTCGCCGGGGCCGGGATCGAGCCCACCCTCCTGGAGCGGACCCCCGGCCGCACCAACGTGGTGGCGCGGATCCCCGGCACCGACCCCTCGGCCGACGCGCTCCTCGTCCACGGCCATCTGGACGTGGTGCCCGCCGACCCCGCCGAGTGGAGCGTCCACCCCTTCTCCGGAGAGGTCCGCGACGGGATCGTGTGGGGGCGCGGGGCCGTCGACATGAAGAACATGGACGCGATGGTCCTGGCCGTCGTCCGCGCCTGGGCCCGGCAGGGCGTCCGGCCCCGCCGCGACATCGTCCTCGCCTACACCGCGGACGAGGAGGCCAGCGCCGACGACGGCTCCGGTTTCCTCGCCGACCGGCACGCCGCCCTCTTCGACGGCTGTACGGAGGGCATCAGCGAGTCCGGCGCGTTCAGCTTCCATCCTCAGCCCGGCACCACCCTGTACCCGATCGCCGCCGGGGAGCGGGGCACCGCCTGGCTCAAGCTGACCGCCCACGGCCGGGCGGGCCACGGTTCCAAGGTGAACACGGCCAACGCCGTCACCCGCCTCGCCGACGCCGTCGCCCGGATCGGCTCGCACACCTGGCCGGTCCGCCTCACCTCCACCGTCCGCGCCGCCCTCACCGAACTCGCCGCGCTGTACGCCATCGACATCGACACCGGTGCGCCCGACCTCGACGTGGACCTGCTCCTCGACAAGCTCGGACCGGCCGCGGCCCTGGTCCAGCCGACCGTCCGCAACAGCAGCAACCCGACGATGCTGGAAGCCGGTTACAAGGTCAACGTCATCCCGGGCCAGGCCGTCGCCCACATCGACGGGCGGACGCTGCCGGGCACCGAGGAGGAGTTCGCCGCGACCATGGACCGGCTCACCGGGCCGGACGTGGAGTGGGAGTTCCACCACCGCGAGGTGGCCCTGGAGGCGCCCGTGGACTCGCCCACCTTCGCGAAGATGCGGGCCGCCGTCGAGCGCTTCGACCCGGCCGGCCACGTCGTGCCGTTCACCATGTCCGGCGGAACCGACGCCAAGCAGTTCTCCCGGCTCGGCATCACCGGCTACGGCTTCTCGCCGCTGCGGCTGCCCCCGGACCTCGACTACGGAGCCCTCTTCCACGGCGTCGACGAACGGGTCCCCGTGGACGCCCTTCACTTCGGGGTCCGGGTGCTCGACCACTATCTGAAGTCGGCGTAGGACCGTGTCCGGTCCGCGTGACACCGCGACAGGGGGAGATCGGATGACCACGAGCACGGCGGCCTACGGCAGCTGGCCGTCACCCGTCGACGCGGCGCTCGCCGCCGCCCACGACGGGCGGCCCGAGTACCTCGGTGCCGTGGGCGACGAACTGTGGTGGACGGCACCCCGCCCCGCCGAGGGCGGCAGGCGGGCCCTCGTCCGGCGGCGCGCCGACGGCACCGAGGAGAGCGTGCTGCCCGCCCCGTGGAACGTCCGCAGCCGGGTGATCGAGTACGGCGGCAGGCCCTGGGCGGCGGCCGCACGCCCCGCAGGCGGACCGCTCGCCGTCTTCTGCCACTTCCCCGACCAGCGGCTGTACGCCTACGAGCCCGACGCCTCCGCCGGGCCGCTGCCCCTCACCCCCGTCTCCGGGACCGGCGGCGGACTGCGCTGGGTGGACCCGGTGGTCCACCTGGACCGGGGCGAGGTGTGGTGCGTCCTTGAGGAGTTCACCGGACCCGCGCCGACCGACGTGCGCCGGGTGCTCGCCGCCGTACCCCTCGACGGATCGGCCGCCGAGGACCGCGCGGCGGTGCGCGAACTCTCCGACGGGCGCCACCGGTTCGTCACCGGGCCCCGGCTCTCCCCGGACGGGCGGAAGGCGGCCTGGATCGCCTGGGACCACCCCCGGATGCCCTGGGACGGCACCGAGGTCCAGCTCGCCGACGTGACTCCCGACGGCGCGTTCCGGGGGGCCAGGACCGTCGCGGGCGGCCCCGACGAGTCCGTCCCGCAGGTCGACTGGGACACGGAAGGACGGCTGCTGCTCGTCAGCGACCGCACCGGCTGGTGGAACCTCTACCGGGCCGAGGTCCGCGCCGACGGCGCCATGGCCGAACCGGTCGCGCTCTGCCCCCGTGCCGAGGAGTTCGGCGGACCCCTCTGGAAGATCGGACTGAACTGGTTCGCGCCCCTGGAGGACGGACTGATCGCCGTCGTCCACGGCGAGGGCAGCACCGCACTCGGCATCCTCGACCCCGAGCGCGGCACCCTCGTCGACGCCGCGGGACCCTGGACCGAGTGGGCCTCGACGCTCGCCGCGCAGGGCACCCGGGTGGTCGGCGTCGCCGCCGGACCGCACACCTCGTACGAGCTCGTCGAGCTCGACACCCGCACCGGGCGCACCCGCGTCGTCGGCGCCGCCCACACGGACGTCGTCGATCCCGCCTACCACCCCGAGCCGCGCGTCCGCACCTTCACCGGCCCCGGCGGCCGGGAGATCCACGCGCAGGTCCACCCGCCCCACCACCCCGCCTTCACCGGGCCCGAGGGCGAGCTGCCGCCCTACGTCATCTGGGCGCACGGCGGACCCACCGGACACGCACCGCTCGTCCTCGACCTGGAGATCACCTACTTCACCTCGCGCGGCATCGGGGTCGCCGAGGTCAACTACGGCGGCTCGACCGGCTACGGCCGGGAGTACCGCGAGCGGCTGCGCGAGCAGTGGGGCGTCGTCGACGTCGAGGACTGCGCCGCCGTCGCCCGGGCCCTCGCGGCCGAAGGCACCGCCGACCCCGCCCGCCTCGCCGTGCGCGGCGGCAGCGCGGGCGGCTGGACGACCGCCGCCTCGCTCGTCTCCACCGACGTCTACGCCTGCGGCACGATCATCTACCCCATCCTCGACCTGCGGGGCTGGGCGACCGACGAGACCCACGACTTCGAGTCCCAGTACCTGTACGGCCTGATCGGCTCCCTCGACGAGGTGCCCGGCCGGTACGAGGAACGCTCACCGATCGAGCACGTCGGCCGCGTCACGACCCCCTTCCTGCTGCTCCAGGGGCTCGACGACGTCATCTGCCCGCCCGCTCAGGCCGAACGGTTCCTCGCGGCCATGGCCGGCCGGGGCGTCCCGCACGTCTACCTCGCCTTCGAGGGCGAGGGCCACGGCTTCCGCGGGGCCGACACCCTGGTGCGCGCCCTTGAGGCCGAACTCTCGCTGTACGCCAGGGTCTTCGGCGTCGAGCGGCAGGACGTCCCCGATCTGGAGTACCGGACATGACCGGGCCGGTACCGGACACGACCGGGCCCGCCGCCACCGGATCACGCACCGGGGGCCGGCCGCACGTCGGGCCGCTCACCCGGGCCGGGCGGCTCGGGCCCGGGGCGCGGGTCGCCGTCGTCGCGCCCAGCGGTCCCGTCCCCGAGGACCGCCTCGCGGCGGGGCTCGACATCCTGCGCGGCTGGGGACTGGACCCCGTGGTCGCCCCGCACGTCCTGGACACCCACCCCGGCCTCGGGTACCTCGCGGGCACCGACCGGGCGCGCGCCCGGGACCTGACGGAGGCCTGGTGCGATCCCTCGGTCTCCGCCGTCATCTGCGCGCGCGGCGGATTCGGCGTGCAGCGGATGGTGGACCTCGTCGACTGGGAGGCGATCAGGCAGGCCGGGCCCAAGGTGTTCGTCGGCTACAGCGACATCACCGCCCTGCACGAGGCCTTCGCCGTCCGAGCCGGGTACGCCACCCTGCACGGCCCGATGGTCGCCGCCGGCACCTTCCTCTCGGATCCGCGCACCCAGGAGTCACTGCGGGCCACCCTGTTCGAGCCCGAGTCCGTCCGGACGCTGGGCCTGGACACGGCCCGGGCCCTGGTGCCGGGCCGGGCCCGGGGCGTGACGCTCGGCGGCTGCGTCAGCCTCATCGCCGCCGACCTGGGCACCCCGTACCAACGGCCGTCGGCACGCGGAGGGCTGCTGCTCCTGGAGGACGTGGGCGAGGAGCCGTACCGGATCGACCGCGTCCTCACCCAACTGCTCCGCTCCGGCTGGCTCGACGGCGTCGCCGGCGTCTGCCTCGGCTCCTGGGCGGAGTGCGGCCCCTACGAGGAGGTGCGGGCGCTGCTCGCCGACCGGCTCGGCGGCCTGGGGGTGCCGGTCGTGGAGGAGATGGGCTTCGGGCACGGCGCGACGGCGCTGACCATGCCGCTCGGCGTCCCCGGCACGCTCGACGCGGAGCAGGGCACGCTCACCCTCGACGTACCGGCGCTGCGCTGATCCGCGCGGCTCCCGCCCCGGCGCCCCCAGGCCTGCCGGTCAGAGCGCCGCGTACCCCGGGCGGACGACCTCGTCGATCAGCCGCTGCCGCTCCGGCAGCGGCAGGAAGGCGGCCTCCAGAGCGGCGACCGTGAACTCCTCGAAGATCTCCGGGCCGTACCCGAAGGCGTCCACCATGTGCTGGAACTCCTCGCTCATGGTGGTGCCGGAGACCAGCCGGTTGTCCGTGTTGAGCGTGATCCGGAAGCCGAGGCGGCGCAGCTCGTCGATCGGGTGCGAGGCGTAGTCCTTCGCCGCGCCCGTCTGGAGGTTGGAGGTCGGGCAGACCTCCAGGGCGATGCGGTTGTCCCGGACGTACGAGGCCAGCCGGCCCAGGGTGCCGTCCTCCGCGATGTCGTCCGTGATCCGCACGCCGTGGCCGATCCGCTCGCTGCCGCAGACCTGCACGGCCTCGTGGATCGACTCGGCCCCGACGGCCTCCCCCGCGTGGATCGTGAAGTGGCAGTTCTCCCGCTTCAGGTGCTGGAACGCGGGGAGGTGGCGGGCCGGCGGGTTGCCGATCTCGCCGCCGGCGATGTCGAAACCGGCCACGCCGTTGTCCCGGTGCGCGACGGTGAGACGCGCGATCTCCAGGGAGCGGTCGGTGTGGCGCATGCCGGTGAGCAGCGTGCGGACGGTTATCCGGCCGCCGGCCCTGCGCTCGCCCTCGCGGAAGCCGTCGTTGACCGCCTCGACGACCTCGTCGAGGGTCAGCCCGCCCTCCAGGTGCTGCTCGGGGGCGTAGCGGATCTCCGCGTAGACGACGCCGTCCGCCGCCAGGTCCTCGGCGCACTCGGCCGCGATGCGCGTGAGCGCCTCACGGGTCTGCATCACCGCACAGGTGTGGGCGAAGGTCTCCAGGTAGCGCTCCAGCGAACCGGAGTCGGCGGCGTCCCGGAACCACACCGCGAGCGCGGCGGGGTCCTCGGTCGGCAGCGCGGTGTAGCCGCACTCCCGCGCCAGCTCGACGATGGTCGCGGGGCGCAGCCCACCGTCGAGGTGGTCGTGCAGGACGGCCTTGGGGGCCCGGCGGATCCACTCGGAGACGGTGGCGGCGGCAGGCGTGGAGGAGTTGTCAGACAAGTGCATGGCGGGGAAGTGTACGCCACGGGGGACGGGCACGCTGTGACGGGGCCGACAGGGGGCCGGCCGCGCCTGCCGGACCCGGTCCGCGCTCAGTGGGAATGGAGGACCGGCAGGGCCGGGGCGCCCGTCGGCAGCATGTGCTTGGCCGCGAGGACCGGGACCTCGCCCACCCGCACCACCTGGGTGACCAGCACGGCGGGGGTGTCCGCCGGCCGGCCCAGCTGTTCCCCGCGCCGCCGACCGAGCAGCGTCGCCGTGATCCCGCTGTGCGCGCTCAGGGCCGTGTCGCGCGAGGCCCTGACGAGGACCGACAGCATGGAGACCGCCGGTCCGCGCCCGGCGCCCCCCTGTTCGGCCGCCCGCAGGGCCCGCGCGAACTCCGGGTGCACCCGGTCGAGCAGGTCGTCGGCCGTCGCCCACTCGTGGCTCAGCGCCGCCGCCGTACCCTCTCCGGTCAGCACGGACTCCCAGAACCGCAGCTCGGCGCGGGCCGGGGCCAGCAGGTGCTGGGTGGTGAAGTCCGTCGGCTCCTCGACCGTCCGCAGCAGGGCGCGCACCCGCAGCGGGGTCCCCGGCCCGATGAGCTCCTCCAGCGGCTGGACGTGCTCGAACCCGCGCCGGGGCGGGCGGTCGTTGACGGTCCGTCCCACCCCGCGCCGGACGGTGAGCAGCCCGTCCTCCTGGAGCAGCAGCAGCGCCTCGCGCAGGGCGGGCCGGCTGACGCCGAGCTCGGCGGCGAGCTTGGGCTCCGAGGGGAGCGTCGACCCCGGCGGGTAGGTGCCGTCGTGCACGGCGTCCGCGATCCGCTCGTAGAGCGCGACGACCGGTCGCCGCCGCTGCCCGCTGACCGCCACGGCCGCTCCTCGTCTCGTTCCCGCCGGTGTCCGGGACCACGGTAGTCGGCCCACGCTGTCTGACAAGTCACCCGTACGGCTCTTCTCACCGTCACGGCGAGGCCTCACCCGCCTCATTCTGGTCCCACGGCGGTGGCCGGGTACGCACGACGGAGGAGAGGGCGGGCATGAGTCCCAAGGAGACGTCACGGACACCGGGCGGGGGAGGGCCCCGATGCGCCGAAGCCCTCACGCCGGGCGGGGTCGGGATGCTCACGACCACCCCCATCGGCGTCGTCGCCCGGGGCCTGTCCCGCGCCGCACGGGGGCGGAGGTGAGGCGGCGCGCCGTCGTGGGCGCGGGCGCGGTCCTCGCGCTCGCCGCCTTCGCGGTGTCCTCGACCGAGGAGACGGCGACGGCGGACGGCGCCGCCCGGACCCGCCCGATGCCGGACTTCCTCGGCCAGGGGCTCTGGCGTGTCTTCACCCGCCTGGACCACCGCACGCGGCTCGACGTCCACGACGTGAGCGGTGACGACCGGCGGGTGCTCTGGCCGCCGCGATGGCAGGTCTGCACGCAGTACCCGGCCGCCGGGGCGGGGCTCGACCGCCGGTCCACCGTCATGGTCGGAGTCGTACGCAAGGGCGAGACGTGCCCGCTCCGAGTCCGCACGGCACGTCGCTGAGAGCGCCCTGGCCCACCCCCGGCCCAGCCCGCGCGGCCGGGCGCCGGCCCACGCGTCGCTGAGAGCCCGCCCCCGTCCCAGACCGCGCGGACGGGCGCCGGTCCACCGTGGCCGGGGCGGCGGCCCACCGGGGCCCGCGTGGCCCGCCGGCCTGCGTGGCCGACCGGGGCACGCGGACGTGCCTCCCGCACCGGATGCGCTCAGGCTCCGGAACCCCCGCCGAGGGCGGTGGCGAGCGCCCGCGCCTGGTCCGGCGTGATGCCGAGAGCGAGCGGTACCCGGCGGGGGCTGTACGGGGCGGAGCAGACGGCGATCGGGCTCTCCCCGGACGTGGTCCACCGGGGCCCGCCGGCCGGCCCCCGTCCCTCCAGCAGGGCCGTGGCCAGACCGGTGGCGGCCGCGGCGCGGATCCCCGGGAGCCACGGCCGGGCGATCGCGGCCGGGGTTCCGGCGCGCACCCGTTGCACGAGATCCCGGATCAGGCTCGGCGCTTGTAGTTGATCTTCATGGTGTCGAGGTCGGTCACCGTCGAGCGCAGCGCCCCGTACCCGTGGCCGAGCTCCTTCAGCGCCGTCTCCACGCGGTCCTCCGCGAGCGCACCCGCCATCTCGTCGCCGTCCTCGGCGTCGGAGACGACGACCAGGCGGTACGAGAAGTGCTTCAGCGTCCTGTCGTAGGCGAGGGAGCCCTCCTCCGTGAACTGCATCGCCGTCAGCCCGTGCGCGTCCACCTCGGCGAGCAGCCGGGACCGGCTCTCCTCCGACAGGCCCTCGAACGTGCCGCGCACGATGACCCGGTAGGTGTGCTGCGTGCCCATCTCTCGTACTCCCCGCACCATGGTTCCCCCGGCTCGCCGTGCGGCGGGCCGACCGTCCACCCTAGGGCGGGGCCGCCGACGCCGCCGGGAATTTCCGGCGCGCCCCCCGAGCCGCCCGGCCAGGAGCCAGGAGCCAGGAGCCAGGAAGCAGGCCCGCGGCTCGACGCGGAGAGCCCCTGGTCAGGGTGGCTCCGGGCGTGTTCCATGGGGCGATGACGACCGTACGACGTGCCGTACTGACGCTGCCCGCCGCCCCCTTGGGCCCGGACAACCCCCTTCCCGCACTGCGGGCCCCCGCCGGTGCCGGGGCCCACGCGGTCGACGCGCCGACCCTCGCGGAACTCCCGCGTGACATGGCCCGGGCCATCGGGCGGGCGCCCCTGCGCAGCCTGCTGCCCACCGCCGTGCGCGACGGCTACGGCCGCGAGCGCACCCCCACGGACCTCGACTCGATCGTGATCGAGAACGACCGGCTCCGGGCGACCGTCCTGCCCGGCCTCGGCGGCCGGATCCACTCCCTCCACCACAAGCCCACCGGCCGCGAACTCCTCTACCGCAACCCGGTGTTCCAGCCCGCCGCCTTCGCGCTCAACGGCGCCTGGTTCTCCGGCGGCATCGAGTGGAACATCGGCGCCACCGGCCACACCACCCTCTCCTGTTCGCCCCTCCACGCGTCCACCGTCCGCGCGCCCGACGGCGGCCCGATGCTCCGCCTCTGGGAGTGGGAGCGGTTGCGAGACCTGCCCTTCCAGGTCGACCTGTGGCTCCCGGAGGGCTCCGACTTCCTCTACGTCGGCGTCCGCGTCCGCAACCCCCACGAGCGGCCCGCCCCCGTCTACTGGTGGTCCAACACCGCCGTCCCCGAGGACCGCAGGATCGTCGCGCCCGCCGACGCCGCCTGGCACCACGGCTACGAGCGCGGCCTGCGCCGCGTCCCCGTTCCCGTCACCGAGGACGGCACCGACCGCTCGTACCCCCTGAACGGCGCCCACGCCGCCGACTGGTTCTACGACCTCGCCGAGGAACAGCGCCGCTGGATAGCCGCGCTCGACACCGACGGCACCGGCCTCGTCCAGACCTCCACCGACCCGCTGCGGGGCCGCAAGCTCTTCCTCTGGGGCACCGAGCGCGGCGGCAGGCGCTGGCAGGAATGGCTGACGGAACCCGGCACTCCCGGTTACGCCGAGATCCAGGCCGGTCTCGCCCGTACCCAGCTGGAGCACCTGGAGCTCGCGGGCGGCGCGGAGTTCAGCTGGCTGGAGGCGTACGGACCGCTCGCCGCCGACCCCGCCGCGGCGCTCGGCGACGACTGGGCGGCGGCCCGCGCCGACGTCGAGCGGACCCTGGCCGGCGCGCTGCCCCGCGACGCCGTCGACGCCGCGTACCGGGCGTGGCGGGAGGGAGCGGCCGACTCCGCGCCGGAGGAGACCCTCGCGGCCGGCTCCGGCTGGGGAGCCCTGGAAGTCCTGCGCGGCCGCCACGACCTGCCCGGCACGCCCTTCCCCGAGTCGACGCTCGGTCCCGAGCAGGCACCCTGGCTTGAGCTGCTCCGCACCGGCGTCCTGCCGCCCCCGGCGAACGGCGCCGCGCCGGGCGTGCCGCTGGTCGCCGCGCCCTGGCGGGACATGCTGGAGACCGCGCCCGCCGACCCCTCCACCGAGTACCACCTCGGCATCGCCCAGTGGCACGCCGGTGACCGTGCCCAGGCGGTACGGAGCTGGGAGCGGGGGCTGAAGGAGGCCACCGCCTGCTGGCCCCTGCTGTACTGCCTGGCCGTCGCCGACCGGGAGGACGGGCACCCCGACCGGGCCGCCGAACGCTTCGCTGAGGCCTCCGCCGACCACGAGGCCGCGTCCGGCCCCCGGGACGCGTCCCGCCACCCGGACGACTCCCGGGACGCGTCCCGCCACCCGGACGACCCCCGTCACGCGCCCCGACACTCGGCGGACTGCGAGACGGTCGCCGCCACCCTCGGCCGCGAAGCGGTCGAGGCGCTCCTCGCCGCCGGGCGGCCCGACCGGGCCCGGTCCCTCTGGGGCGGGCTGCCGGAACGAGCCCGGCGGAGCGGGGCGTTCCGGCTGCTCGAAGCGCGGCTGCTGCTCGCCGAGGGCAGGAAGGACGAGGCTCGCGCCGTCTTCGACGCCGGCTTCGAGGTCGCGGACCTGGGCGAGGGTGCCGAGATCCTGGGCGAGGTCTGGGCGCGCCTGACCGACGAACCCCTGCCGTACGCCTACGAGTTCCGCATGCGACCGAGCTGAGGGAGGGACGGGACGGGGGGCCGGTGGCTACCCTGGACGCGGGGGGCGGCGGCGACGGGACGGAGGTCCGGGGATGGCGGCGTGGGCGACACAGGAGTGCCGGTGCGGGCATCCGCGGTTCCGTCACGGTGAGCCACGGTTCTCGGGAGTCTGCGGCGCGTGCCTCTGCGACGCCTTCGCGATGCCTCCGGCGCCGGTCGTCCAGGAGCCGCCCCGACCGCCCGAACCCGACCGGACGCCGCACCCCAGTTGCCCGAACCAGGACCCGGACTGCCTCGGCGTGCACCACTTCTACTGAGGGGCGCGGGCTCGTTCTCCCGGGTCGGGTGCGCGCCTTCTTCCGAGTGGGGCCGGCCCGTCAGGACACCCGGCAGAGGATCTCGCCGTGCGGGACCATGAACCAGGCGTCGTCCCGGGTGCCCCACTCCCGCCAGGCCTCGGCGATCGACGTCAGCTCGGCGGTGGTCGCGTGGCCCCCGGAGACGGCCAGGTCCGCGTAGGCGGAGTCGACCGTACGGTCCGCCCACAGGCCGCTCCACCAGGACCGCTCGTCGGGGGTGGCGAAACACCAGGTGGCGGCCGTCGTCGTGATGTCGGTGAAGCCGGCCTCCCGGGCCCAGGAGAACAGGCGCCGTCCCGCGTCCGGTTCGCCGCCGTTGGCGCGGGCGACACGGTGGTACAGGTCCAGCCAACCGTCCAGCGCGGGCCGTTCGGGGAACCAGGCGAAGGCTCCGTAGTCGCTGTCGCGGGCCGCGACGAGACCGCCGGGGCGGCACACCCGCCGCATCTCGCGCAGTGCCCGCACCGGGTCTCCGACGTGCTGGAGCACCTGGTGGGCGTGGACGACGTCGAAGGAGTCGTCGGGGAAGTCCAGGGCGTGCACGTCCGCGACCGTGAACTCGACGTTCTCCAGGCCGCGTTCGACGGCCACGGAACGCGCCTTCGACAGGACGCCCTCGGCGGCGTCGACCCCGGTGACCCGGCCGGGAGCGACCAGGGCGGCCAGGTCGGCGGTGATGGTGCCGGGACCGCAGCCCACGTCCAGGACGTCCAGGCCGGCGCGCAGCTCGGGCAGCAGGTAGGCCGCCGAGTTGGCGGCGGTCCGCCAGCTGTGCGAGCGCAGGACCGACTCGTGGTGGCCGTGGGTGTAGACGGCGGTCTCATGGGCCGCGTCGGAGGTGGACGGGACGGAGGCGTGCGTCATGGAAGCGACTCCCTACGGTGGCGGGTGCGTGTCACCACCGTACGCACGCGTGCCGAATGATGAGACCCGCGTCTTGCGATACGGACAGTCGGAGGGTGTGAGGCGATATCGGCGACGTCAGGCCAACAGATGCCTTCGGTAACGGAGTTCGTCGAGGACCCGGCCTCCCGTCTCCTCCCGCGCCGTCCCGCCGTCCGGCCGCCAGCCAGCGGCTTCGTAGAAGCGACGCCCCCGTGTGTTGCCCGCGAGCACCCACAGCGCCGCCGTACGGAACCCGGCTTCCCTCAGCGCCTCCGTGGACGCCGCGAGGAGCGCCCGCCCGACGCCCGTGCCCCAGGCCTCCGGCAGGGCGTAGAGCGCCGCCAGTTCGGCCGTGGGACCGGCATCCAACGCCTCGCCCCGCCAGGCCCGGAAACAGGAGAAGGCGAGCACCCGCCCTTCGGTGTCCGTCGCGACCAGGACCGTGGGCCGGTCCGCGGCCGCCAGCCGGGTCCGCCACACGGCGGTGCGCTCCTCCACGTCAAGGGAGGCCAGGTAGGGGGCGGGGAGCAGGTCGCGGTAGGCGGCCCGCCAGGACAGCACGTGCACGGCGGCGACGGCCGCCGCGTCCTCCGGAAGCGCTTCGCGTATCGACATCCCGCATTGTCGACCGACGAGCCCCACGACCGCCCCCGATTTACCGGGCATCACGCTCCCCGCACGACTGGCCGAGCCCCGCCCACCGGCCCGTCCGCCCCGACCTGACGAACCCTCTGTGACAGCACCGTGAACGGGCCGTCCGGACCGCCCTCCCGCCCCTAGGATCGGCGCGCGCCGCCGCCCGGTGGTCCGCCTTCCCCCTGTGCCGAGGAGTCCCGTGCCGCACCCGTCCGTGCCGAACCCGCCCGTGCCGCACCCGTCCGCCGCGCACCCCGCCGTACCCGGCCGCCGGGCCCTGCTGAAGGTCCTCGCTGCGGCCCCCGCGGCCGCCACCCTCGGTGGGCTCGCCACCGCCGCGCCCGCCCACGCCCGGCCCGCGGGCACCGGCGCGCTCGCCGCGCCCGGGATCGTCAAGGCACTCCCGCCCGAGCACTTCACCGTCCGCGGTACGAATGCCGAGGCACGGTTCGACGGCTTCGGCGACACCGGCCTCCTCACGCCCGCCGACCGGTTCTTCGTCCGCAACCACACCTCCACCCCCGTCCTCGACGCCGCCGACTGGCGCCTGACGCTCTGGGGCGACGGACTGCACGGCCGCGGCCCCGTCCACCTCACCTACGGGCAGCTCCGTGACCTCCCCTCCGTCACCCGTACGGTCCTGATCGAGTGCGCCGGAAACGGCCGCAGCCTCTACGCGAGCCAGCAGGGCGAGCCGGTCACCGGTACCGCCTGGACCCTCGGCGCCGTCGGAGCCGCCCGCTGGCGCGGCGCCCGGCTCTCCGACGTGCTCCGGCGCGCCGGGATCGCCCGCGACGCCGTCGACCTCCTGCCGCGCGGCCTGGACGACCCGTACGTCTCCGGCGGCGTCGACTTCGGCCGGGTCCGCCGCCCGCTGCCGGTCGCCAAGGCGCTCGACGACGTGATCCTCGCGTACGAGATGAACGGCGAGCCCCTCCCGTACGACCACGGCCACCCCGTCCGGCTCGTCGTGCCCTCCTGGGTCGGCATCGCCTCCATCAAGTGGCTCGGCGACATCGAGGTCTCCACCCGACCGCTGGCCTCGCCCTGGTCCACCGACTGGTACCGCCTCTTCGGCACCGCCCACCCGGAGGGCGGAAGCGCCCCGATCGGCCGCCAGACGATCAAGTCCGGCTACCAGCTGCCCTTCGGCGCCGACCTGGAGGCGGGCCGCGTCCACCGGCTCACCGGGCGCGCCTGGTCCGCGTTCGCGCCCGTGCGCAGGGTCGAGGTGTCCACCGACGGCGGCGCCCACTGGCGGCCGGCCCGGCTCCACGACACGCCCCGGCGGAACGGCTGGGTCCGCTGGAGCGTGCCGTGGCGTCCGCACCGTACCGGGCCGGTCACCCTGCTCTCCCGTATCACCGACGCCGCCGGGAACACCCAGCCCGACCGGGCCGTCCACAACACCCAGGGCTACCTCTTCGACGCGGTCGTACGGCACCCCGTCACCGTCGTCTGAGTCGCCCGCGCCGAGGCGCGACGGAGCACCCGCCCGTCGCCTGAAGCGGCGGAAACGCCCGAATCTTCGTATAAAGGGCACGGGGGTGCCGTATCGGCGCCCCCGTGCCCTCAGGAGGTACGGGACATGCGGCAGACGGCTCCGGACGGCCGTGGCCCGGTGCGCTACGGCCCACCCGTCCCCGACACCGGCCTGCCCGTGCTGCCGGGGCTCGCCGGACTCCTCGCCGCCGCCGCCGAGCGGACCGCCCCCGAGCCGCCCGGCGGCGGACCCGCCCTGCGCGAGGCGGCCTCCGGCTACTGGTGGCGCCGCGGCCTGCGCACCCATCCCGAGGACGTCGTGGCGGGCCCCGGCGCCCCCGCCCTGCTCCTCGCCCTGATCGCCGCGCACGGCGGCGACCTCCTGATGCCCCGGCCCTGTCCCGCCCGGTGGACCCCGCAGGCCCGCCTCCTCGGCCGCCCGGCCTACCACGTGCCGACCCCCGCCGAGTGCGGCGGCGTCCCCGATCCGTACGCCCTCCTGGAGACGGTCCGGCGGATCCGCGCCGAGGGCGGCGCCCCCAGACTCCTGCTGATCTCCGTCGCCGACGACCCCACCGGCACCGTCGCCCCGCCCGAACTCGTCCGCGAGGCCTGCGAGGCCGCCGTCGCCGAGGGCCTCCACGTCATCAGCGACGAGACCTGGCGCGACACCCTCCACCAGCCCCGCGACACCGTGTTCCTCAGCCCCGCCGAGATGTGCCCGGACGACGTGACCGTCGTCAGCGACCTCGGTGGCGCGCTCACCCCGGCCGCCTGGCCCTGCGCCGTCGCCCGCTTCCCGCCCACCGCGCCGTCCCACGCCGACCGCTGGACCGACCGCAGGTCCCGCGTCCTCGACGTGCTCACCGCACTCGGCGCCGTCGTCCCCGGCCCCGTCGCCCCCGCCGCCGCCCACGCCCTCGACGAACCCGAGGACGTGACCGTACGGGCCCGGCTCGCCGCCACCGTCCACGGCCGCATCGCCGGTGCCGCGCACCACGCCGTCCTCGCCGCCGGGGCCCTCGCCCTGCCCCCGCGGGCCGGGCGCCACCTCTACGCCGACCTCGGTCCGCTCCGGGCCGGGCTCGCCGCCCGCGGCGTCACCGACTCCCTGGAACTGGAGAGCCACCTCACCGAACGGCTCGGGGTCCCGGCGACCGGCGGCCACCGTTTCGGCGACGAACTCGGCGCGCTGCGCGTCCGGATCGACACGGGAATGTTCCTGGGGACCACGGGGGAGGAGAGGGCCGAGACGCTGCGGTTCCGGGATCCGCTGGACCTCGCCCATGTGGCCCGCGGTCTCACGGAGTTCGGAGGAGTCCTGGAGGAACTGCGATGACAGAGCCGCCCCGTCCCCGACGAGCCCCACGAGCCGTACGACCCGCGCAGAACGGAGTCCGCAGATGAGCGAACGGACGGTGCCGCCCGCGGGCGCCGCACAGGCCCCGGCCACGGCTCCCGGCGCCGCCCCCGCCCCGGCGTCCGTGCTCCAGCCCGTCGGAAGGCTGCGGTCGGACTGGCCGCGCACCTTCGTCGACCGGCTCACCACGCCCCTCCCGGGCCTGCGGGCCCTGGCCAGGTTCGCCCGCGAGGGAGCCGTACGCCCCCGCCCCGAGGGCCTCAGGGACGTCCCCCTGCTGCCCTTCGAACCGGGCCCGCTCCCGCCCGCCGGACCCGACACCTGCGCCGTCACCTGGGCGGGGCACGCCAGTTGGGTGCTGCGGATCGGCGGCCTCACCGTCCTCACCGACCCGGTCTGGTCCCGCCGCATCTTCGGCACCCCCGCCCGCCTCACCCCGGTCGGGGTCCCCTGGGCCGACCTGCCGCGCGTCGACGCCGTCGTCATCAGCCACAACCACTTCGACCACCTCGACGCCCCCACCCTGAAGCGGCTGCCCCGGCACACCCCCGTCTTCGTCCCGGCCGGCCTCGGCCGCTGGTTCACCCGCCGGGGGTTCAGCCGGGTGACCGAGCTCGACTGGTGGGAGGCGGCCGAACTCGACGGCGTGCGCTTCGACTTCGTCCCCGCCCACCACTGGTCCAAGCGCACCCTCCTGGACACCTGCCGCTCCCTGTGGGGAGGCTGGGTGATGAGCGACCGGGCAGGGCGCCGGGTGTACTTCGCCGGGGACACGGGGTACGGCCACTGGTTCGCCGAGATCGGCCGCCGGTACCCCGGCATCGACCTGGCGCTGCTCCCGATCGGCGCCTACGACCCCCGCTGGTGGCTCAGCGACGTCCACACCGACCCGGAGGAGGCGGTCCGCGCCCACCAGGACCTGGGAGCGCGGCGGATGGCGCCCATGCACTGGGCCACCTTCGTCCTCTCCTCCGAGCCCGTCCTCGAACCCCTCGCCCGGGTCAGGGCCGCCTGGGAGAAGGCGGGCCTGCCCCGCGAGGACCTGTGGGACCTGCCGATCGGCGGCTCACGGGTGCTCGCTCCCTGACGGCGCGGCCTCGCGGGGCGTCCCCCGGACCCGCCGCCACAGCGAGGGGACCGCGCTGACCAGCACCGTCAGGGCCACCGCCGCGACGACACCCTGCCACGGCTCCGGGAAGAGCGAACCGCCCAGGATCCCGATCAGCTGGTACGTCGCCGCCCACGCCAGGCAGGCCGCGACGTCCGCCCGGACGAAGCGCCGCAGCGGCATCTCCGAGAGCAGACACGCCAGCATGACCGGTATCCGCCCCGCCGGCACGAGCCGCGAGAGCACGAGCACCGACACCTGATGGGTGTCGAGCCGCTCCTGCGCGTGCGCGAGCCGCTCCGGGGCCGCACGTCGCCGCAGCGCGGCGAGCCACCGCGAGCCGTTGCGGGAACGGACCCCGCGGCGGCCGAGCCAGTAGAGGGCGGCGTCGCCGAGGCAGGCGGCGAAGGCCGACACCAGGAAGACGAAGAGCAGCGCGAGCGGCGAGGACTGGTGGAAGGCGACGACGGCGGCCGAGCTGACGATCGCGCCCGTCGGCACGATCGGCACGAGCGCGCCGAGCGCCACGAGCAGGAACAGCGAGGGATAGCCGACCGCCTGCTGGGTCGACTCCGGCGGAAGCTCCCGCACCACCGCCACGATCCGGGACAGCCCGTCTGTCACCACGCGCCCCCGGGCCGCCCGGCGGCCGGGCCCCCCGCCGGCCGCCTCACCGCGCGACCTCCGGTCGTACCCGTTCGCCGTGGCCGAGCAGATGGACCGCGACCTTCGGAGCGAGCCGGCCCGCGTGCCGTACGAACTCGTCGCCCGGCGCGTGGAACTCGTGCGGCCGGATCCCGTCCATGCCGATCGGCCAGTACGTGCCGTAGTGCACCGGGACCGCCGCCGCCGGGGACAGCGCGGCGAGCGCCTCCGCGGCCCGGCCCGCGTCCAGATGACCGTGACCGAGGTACGGACCCCAGCCGCCGACCGGCAGCAGCGCCACGTCCACCGGCCCCACCGCCTCCGCCATCCCGTCGAACAGACCCGTGTCCCCGGCGAAGTACGTCCGCGCCTCGCCCTCGACGACATACCCCAGAGCGGCCGTCCGATGCGGTCCGACCGGCAGCCGTCGCCCGTCGTGGAGCGCCGGGATGGCCCGTACCGTCACCCCCTCCACCGTCACCGTGTCACCGGCCTCCACCTCCGTCAGCCGCAGCCCGTTCCCGTCCAGCCTGCGCAGTCCCGGTACGGCGGCGGGGGCGCCGCGCGGCACGACGAGCCGTGTCCCGGGCGCGAGCCGGGCGAGCGAGGGCAGATGCAGGTGGTCGGAGTGCAGGTGCGAGACGAGGACGGCCTCGGCGACGGCGGCCTCGGGCGGCGGCAGGGCCCCTCGCCGCCGCCGCAGATGTGCGAGCCGCCGCGTGAACAGCGGATCGGTCAGGAAGCGGACCCCGGAGTCCTCGACCGTGCAGGTCGCGTGACCCCACCAGGTGACCTCCACCGGCATGCCGCCTTCCGTTCTCGCGGGCGCCGGCCGCCGTTCACGATGTCCACGGCCGTCCCGTACCTCCGTATCGAGGGTAAATGCCCGGGGCGGGCGCCGGAGGATGTTCGGCCGTGCCGTACCGCAGTAGGGTCGGCCCATGGACGACGTTCGGGTGGCGGCGATCGCCAGCCTCACCCCGCTCGAAGAGCTGGACAGCGAGCCTTTCCTGGTCGACACGCGCGGTCAGCACGCGGTGTGTGCCCGCTGGGCCGACGCCAAGGGGTACGTGGTCGCCCGGCAGTTGCTGTTCTACGGCCTCCGGCCCGACCACGCGGCCCTCTGGGCGGATGTGGAGGCGGGGGCGGTCGATCTGTTCGTCGCCGCCAACGAGCGGGTTCTCGCCCGCGCGTTGACCTCCGTGCCCGGCTTCCGCGCCGAGTGCGCGCGGCGCGGGGTGCGGGTGGAGACCGTCTGTCCCGACGAACCGGCGTACGACGCGGCGGCCAAGGCGGGCGTGCACCGCAGGCTCTCCATGCCGACGGCCGGGTACGACGGTTCCTGAGCCGTCACGACCTCGCGCCCGCCCGGACGCACGACGTGACAGGGCGACGTGACGCATGACCCGACACATCCCGGGGCAGGCGGGCGGACGCGCACCCCGCACGGCGACCTGACACACGACCTGACACACCCGCTCCGATCACCGTCACCCGTTTCCCCCGCCGACCCTGGGCGTTGTGCCACGCTTGAGGCAGGAAACAGGCGAAAGGTGAAGCGGGCGTGGGTGACGGGCGATGGGGTGGCGCCGACCGCTGGCGGTCCGCGGGCCGTGCGCTGGGGCGGGTCGCGGTGGTCTGGGCGGTGTCCACGCTCACCCTGCTGATCCTCGCCGGACTGCTCCCCGACTTCGAGCTGCAGTCCCCCGGCGGCGACACCTTCACGAGGACGGCGCTCACCGCCGCCGCGGCGGCCGGCGCCTTCGGCCTCCTCGGCGCGCTCGTATGGCCGCTGATCGTACGGGCCCTGCTGCTCGTCCCGGCCCTCGTGCTCGGCCTGCTCGGCTTCTTCCTCAACGGTTCGCTGCTGCTCGTCGCGCTCTGGCTGATCCCCGACGGGCGCGGAGCCGCCGACCCCGAGACGGCCGTCGCGGTCGCCGCCGTCATGTCCGCCGTCGCCTCCGCCACCTCCACCGCGCTCGCCGTCCGCGACGACGACGCCTACCGGCGCCGCCTCTACCGGCTCACCGGCCGCACCCGGCCCCGCGCGCCGGGCGACGCCCCCGAGCAGGTCCCCGGCACGGTCTTCCTCCAGCTCGACGGCGTCGGCCACCACGTGCTGCGCGGCGCTGTCGCCGACGGGCTCATGCCGACCGTCGCCGGCTGGCTCGACGCCGGCCACCGGCTCACCCCCTGGCACACCGACTGGTCCAGCCAGACCGGCGCGAGCCAGCTCGGCATCCTGCACGGCTCCAACGAGGACGTGCCCGCCTTCCGCTGGTACGAGAAGGACACCGGCCGGGTCATGGTGTCGAACCGCCCGGCCGGCGCCGTGGAACTCCAGCGCCGCGCCGTGCGCCGCACCGGGGACGGGGGGCTGCTCACCTTCGACGGGGCCTCCCGGGGCAACCTCTTCAGCGGCGGCGCCGACCAGGTCGCCCTGGTCCTGTCGGTGGCCGCCCGGCGCGGCCGCCGCAACCGCTCGCGGGCCGGCTACTTCGCGTACTTCTCCGACCCGGCCAACGCCGTCCGTACCGCGGGATCGTTCGTCGCCGAGTGCGTCCGCGAGGTCTTCCAGTCGGTCCGGGCGCTGCTGCGCCGCGAGACCCCGAGGGTGTCGCGCGGCGGCACGTACCCCTTCGTCCGCGCCTTCGCGACGGTCCTGGAACGGGACGTCGTGGTCTCCGCCGTGATGGGGGACATGCTGGCGGGCCGGACCGCCGTCTACGCCGACCTCGTCGCCTACGACGAGGTGGCGCACCACTCGGGCCCGCACGGCCGGGACACCGATCAGGTGCTGCGGCGCCTCGACCGCTCGATCGCGCTCATCGCCACCGTCGCCGAGCACGCCCCGCGCCCGTACCGGATCGTGCTGCTCTCCGACCACGGGCAGAGCCCCGGCGAGACCTTCGAAGGGGCGTACGGGCTGACGCTGAAGGACCTCGTCAGGGCGGGGTGCGGGCTTCCGGTGCCGCGCCGGGTGCGCAGGACCCGCAGCGGTTCCGAGGCGCGGGACGCGGCGAGGGACGCGCTGCGGCTCGCGCTGCACCGGCCGGTGGACGAGACCGACGACACCGAGCGGGAGCTGCCCGCCCGGCCCTCCGAGCCGGTCGTCCTCGCCTCGGGCAACCTCGGCCTCGTCTCCTTCCCCGACGTGCCGCACCGGATGACCCGGGAGGAGATCGACCGCCGCCACCCGGCGCTGCTCGGCACGCTCGCGAACCATCCGGGCGTCGGCTTCCTCCTCGTGGCGAGCGCCGAGCACGGTTCGGTGGTGCTCGCGAGGGACGGCGTGGAGGTGCCGGTCGCCGCACTCGACGACGGGGGGCCGCTGGCCGTCTTCGGGCCGGGCGCGGCACGCGCGGTGCGGCGCACGGACGGGTTCCCCCACGTCGCGGACATCATGGTCAACTCCATGTACGACCCGGCGACGGGCACCGTGCACGCCTTCGAGGAGCAGATCGGCTCCCACGGCGGCCTCGGCGGCGAGCAGTCGCGCCCCTTCCTCCTCTCGCCGCCCGAGCTGTCGCCGCCGGTGGCCGAGGGGGAGGAGCTGATCGGCGCGGAGCAGGTCCACCGCGTGCTCCGTCGCTGGCTGCGGGAGTGCTCGGGCCCACAGGTGCCGGTGTCGCTGCCGCAGGTCCGGGTGTCGCCGTCCGGGGGCGGACCGGATGCGAGCGGCGGCGCGGACGGGTGACGGACGTCATCGCGCGCCTCCCGGACATGACCGCCGTGGCGGTGAATCAGGTGCTTCGCCCGTAGGCCGCCCGGGCGGATATCTCGCTGGGGGCGCCGTGCCGGGGTCCCGGCGGGGCAGTACGGATCTCCGTGAGCCCCGCGCCCGAGCCGATCGCCGTGCCCGCCACCCCGGCGGGCCGACCGGCACGCCCGGGCCGGCGCGGGCGCACCTGGATCACGCTGCTCCTGATCCTCGCCGCGCTGCTCGGCACCGGGGCCGCGGCCACGCTCGGCGGCGGCGTCGCGCTCCGGCCCGCCACCGCCGTCCCGGCGCCCGACCCGGGCGGCGAGACCCATGATCCGGCCGCCACCGAGGCCGGACTCGCCGGCCGCTCCCGACGGCACGGGACCGGCCTCCGGCCCGTCCGGCCCCGACGCCCCCGCTTCGGTGCCCGACGGTACCGGCGGGCGCCGGCCCCCGCCCCCGTACCCCCGCCGCGCGGCGACGCGCTCCGGTGCGTGGTGATGCGCTGCTGAGGAGGCCCTCGCCTCCCGGTAGTCCCCCCGACATCACCCCCGCACCACGAGGAGTTCCGTCATGCCCGTCGACCCCTTCGCCGTCCTCCAGGCCCTGCTGCGCGCCGAGGCCTCCCGCTCCCCGCGTACGGAGGCCTCAGGCTCCCCCCGCGCCGACCGCCGACCGCCCGAACCCGCCGCCCCGGCCCCGGCTCCCGAGCCGCCCGCCCAGGATGACCGCGTCCGCTGACGCCGGACCCGAGGTGACCCGGCGGCGGGCGGGAGCGTATGGCCCCGCGCCGTCCGGGCCGCATTACCTCCCGGGTAATCGACCCCTCATCACCTGGGCGGCATGCTCAGGGACACCGGAACCCGGGCGGCGCACTCCGCTCGGGCTCCGGGCCCACCGCCCGCGCGAACGTCCCCCCTGGAGGGTGATCCGTCATGTCCCAGGCCCTGCTCACCGGTCTCGCCCGCACCACCCGGCCGCACTCCGCGCTCCGCCGGTTCCTCGCCCTCGACGCCGTCGTCACCGGGGCCAACGGCATCGCCTACGCCGCCGCCTCCGGGCCTCTCGGGAGGTTCCTCGGGATCGACGCGGGGCTGCTGTTCGAACTCGGCCTCGTCCTCTCCGCGTACGCCGCCGGCGTCGCCTGGCTCGCCACCCGCCCGCAGCCCCCGGCCACCGCCGTGAAGCTCGTCGTCGACATCAACCTGCTCTGGGCCGTCCTCAGCGTCGTCGCCCTCGTCGCGTGGCTGGAGCCGACCACCGCGGGCCTCGTCTGGACGCCACTGCAGGCGGCCACCGTCGGCGGCTTCGCCGTCCTCCAGTGGACGGCGCTGCGCGCGGCCACCCCTTAGGGGGCGGCCTCGTCGCCGAGCGGCGGCAGCGAACGGAGGTACGCGACCGTCGCCGGGTCGGCCGGGAGGAACGTCTCGATGGCCAGCTCGGCGACCGTCACGTCCAGCGGCGTGTTGAAGGTCGAGATCGACGACACGAACGACAGCACCTGCCCGTCGTGCTCGATCCGGAGCGGCAGCGCGAAGTAGGGGTACGACTCCGGGTCCGGGGCCTCCGGGGCGCGCTCCTCGTCCGCGCCCGGCGGCAGCGGATACGCCGCCACCTCCGCGTACAGCGCGCGCAGCGACTCCGACCGGGCCAGGGCGATCTGACGTTCCATCTGGTGCAGCAGATGGCCCCGCCACTCCCGCAGGTTCCGGATCCGGGGCGCGAGCCCCTCCGGGTGCAGCGTGATCCGCATCGCGTTCAGCGGCGGGGTCAGCAGATGCTCCGGCAGCCCGTCGAGCAGCAGCCCGATGCCCCGGTTGGCCGCCACCACCGTGTACGAGCCGTCCACCACGAGCGCCGGATACGGCTCGTACCCCCGCAACAGGCTCTCGATGCCCTCCCGGAGCGTCTCCAGACGCGGGGCGTCCAGCGGGGACTCCGCGTACCGGGGCGCGTAACCGGCGGCGAGCAGCAGCACGTTCCGCTCGCGGACCGGCACCTCCAGGTGCTCGGCCAGCCTCAGCACCATCTCCTCGCTCGGCCGGGAACGGCCCGTCTCCACGAACGAGATGTGTCGAGTCGAGGAGTCCGCGCGCAGCGCGAGCTCCAGCTGGCTCAACCGCCGCTGCTCACGCCAGCCGCGCAGCAGCGGCCCCACCCCCGTGTCGCTCACGACAGTTGTCATGGCCAGACGGTATCCCAGAGGGGGACCCGGGTACGTTCCTTCCGGGACCCCTGTCCGTCACCCGCGCCACCCGACCGGAGGGAGCACCGCCGTGCCCACACAGCCGCTGTCGCAGAAGGAGATCGAGGACCGCCTGCGGGAGCTCCCCGGCTGGTCCGTCGAGGACGACCGCCTCACCCGTGTCTACCGGCTCGGCGACCACTTCGCGGCGACCGCGCTCGTCGTCCACGTGGCGCGGATCCAGCAGGAACTGGACCACCACTCGGACCTGACCCTCGGCTACAACACCGTGACCCTGTCCGTGAACACCCATTCCGCGGGCGGCGCCGTCACCGAGAAGGACTTCGAACTCGCCGAGCGCGTCGAGGGGATCGCCCCGGGCCACGGGACCGACTGACCCTTCCGGAGGGCGCCGTCCCCGCCTCGTAGGATCCTCCGCATGGCGGAGACCCTGCTCGACTACGAGGCCGAGGCGGCGCACTACGACCGAACCCGGGGCGGAGTGCCCCGGGCCGCCGCGGCCGCCGAGGCCGTCCTGCGACTCGTGCCGCAAGGCGCCCGCACCCTCCTCGACCTGGCCTGCGGCACCGGCCTCGTCACCGAACGGCTCGCCCGGCCCGGACTGCGCGTCCACGGCGCCGACGCCGCCCACGCCATGCTGCGGGTCGCCGCCGCGCGCGTACCCGACCGGGTCGTACGCGCCGACGCGCGGCGGCTGCCGCTGCCCGACGCCTCCCTCGACGCGGTCTGCGCCGTCTGGCTGCTGCACCTGGTGCCGTTCACCGCGGAGATCGTCGCCGAGGCGGCCCGCGTCCTCGCCCCCGGCGGAGTCCTGATCGCCACCGTCGACAAGGACGCGGCCCATGACGTCGGCAGCGACATCGACGCGATCCTCCGCCCGCACCGGTCCGCCGTGACGGCGTCCGACCGCGCCGACCTGATCACCCGTCACGCCGCCGCCCACGGCCTCGAACCGGCCCCCGGCACCCACTTCACCGGACACGGCCAGGGCAGCACCCCGCGCGACACCGTCCGCAAGCTGCGCGCCGGCTACTTCGCCTCCTGGTTCGACGGCGACACCGCGGCCACCGCCACCGTCGTCGCCGCCCTCACGGCCCTCCCGGAACAGGACCGCCCCCGCGACGACCCCCGCTACCGGCTGGCCCGCTTCGTCCGGCGCGGCTGAACCGCCTCAGGCCCGCGGGCCGCCCCACACCTCCGCCGCGAACGCCGCGAACGAGCGCGGCTCGCGGCCCAGGACCCGCTTCACCCCGTCGGTCGCCGAGGCGTTGTGGCCGTCGAGGAGCGTCGCGAACAGGGCCGCGTACCACCCCGCCTCGGCCGCCGGAAGCCCGAAGCCGGTGAGGAGCGCCGCGTACTCCGCCTCGGACACCGCCCGGTAGGCCACCGGGCGCCCCGAGGCGCGCGCGATCTCCGCCGCGATCTCCGCGAAGCCCACCGGCCGCGGCCCCGTCACCTCGTGCACCCGCCCCGCGTGCCCGTCCGCCGTCAGGGTCTCCACCACCACGTCCGCCAGGTCGTCCACGTCGATGAAGGGCTCGGCGGTGTCCCCGGCCGGGAAGACGAGCTCGCCCTCCGCGACGCCCTCGGCGAGCATCCCCTCGGAGAAGTTCTGCGAGAAGAACGAGGCCCGCACGACGGTCAGTTCGACACCGTCGGCCGCCACCCGCAGCGCCTCCTCCGCCACGAGGGCCTCGGGCTCCCCGCGTCCGGACAGCAGCGTCAGCCGGCGCACCCCGCTCCCGGCGGCGAGCGCGCCGAAGGTACGCATCGCCTCGACCGCGCCGGGAGCGGCGAGGTCCGGGTAGTAGGCCACGTACGCGGCGTCCGCGCCCCGCAGCGCCGGCGCCCACGTCGCCGGGTCCTCCCAGTCGAAGGGGGTCGCTCCGGTGCGGGACCCGGCGCGGACCGTGGCCCCTCGCTCCCCGAGCCGTTCGGCCACGCGCCGCCCGGTCTTGCCGGAGGCGCTCGTCACCAGGACCGTCCGTATGCCGCCGGTGCTGTCGGTCGTCCCGGCCTGTGTGTTCGGCGTGTTCGTCGTCATGGCTCAAGACTCCCGCCCACGGTCCCGCGCGCCCATGCTCCACCGTCTCGCCCGCCTACGTCTCCGTCTCACCCACCCGACGGCCTACGCTTGCCCCCCATGGACCCACTCGCCGGACTTCTCGACGGGCCCCGCGCCAAGGGCGCGTTCCTGCTCCGCATGATCATGGAGCCACCGTGGTCCGTACGCATCGAGGACGGCGCTCCGCTCTGTCTGATGTGCGTCACCGAGGGCGAGGCCTGGATCGTCCCGGACTCCGGGGAGCCCGTCCTCCTGCGGCCCGGGGACATCGCCGTCGCCCGAGGCCCGGAGCCGTACACCGTCGGCGACGCCCCCGACGCCGCGCCGCGCGCCCTGGTCGGCCCCGACGGCGTCTGCACCACCCTCGGCGGGGAGCCGCTCGCCGAGACCATGAGGCTCGGCGTCCGTACCTGGGGCAACGCCCCCGACGGCGGCACCACCGTCCTCATCGGCACCTACCGGATGGACGGCGAGGTCGGCCGCCGACTGCTCGACGCACTGCCGGGGCTGCTGCACCTGCCCGCCGAGACGTGGAACTGCCCCCTCATGCCCTTCATCGGCGAGGAGATCGCCCGCGACGAACCCGGCCAGACCGTCGTCCTCGACCGGGTCCTCGACCTGATGCTCATCACCGGCGTCCGCGCCTGGTTCTCCCGGCCCGGCGCCGAGGCCCCCGCCTGGTACCGGGCGATGGGCGACCCGGTCGTCGGCCGGGCGCTCCGGCTGCTCCAGAACGACCCCGCCCACCCCTGGACCGTCGCCTCGCTGGCCACGAAGACGGGTGTGTCCCGAGCCGCCCTCGCCCGCCGCTTCACCGCACTCGTCGGCGAGCCCCCGATGGCGTACCTCACCGGCTGGCGGCTCGCGCACGCCGCCGACCTGCTGCGGGAGACGGACGCCACGGTGGAGTCGGTCGCCCGGCGGGTCGGCTACAGCGGCGCGTTCGCCCTGAGCGCCGCGTTCAAACGGGTCCGTGGCGTCAGCCCCCAGGAGCACCGCGCCACGACCTGAGCCTCGGCCGCCCGCCCCTCCTTGCCGGACCGGCAAGTTTTCTTGCGCGGTTCGCCGACGCGCCGCAGTCTGGCTCCATGAGTCAGCAGAACACCTCCCCTCACGGTCCCGGCGGTCACGGAGACGGCCACGGACCGGGCCACGGCGGCCACGGAGACGGGCACACAACGGGCCACCACGGCGAAGGCGCCGGCGAAGGCCACGGCCACCACCACGGCGGGACCCAACCGGACTGGAACGCGATCGCGCCCCTCCTGGAGCGGCAGGCCGAGATCGCGAGCCCGGCCTACGCGGACGCCGCCGCGTGGCTCGGCACCCTGGCCCCCGCGCAGGGCGTCCGCCGGATCCTCGACGTCGGCAGCGGCCCCGGCGTCGTCACGACCCTGCTCGCCGAGGCCTTCCCGGCCGCCGAGGCGGTCGCCGTCGACGGCACCCCCGAACTCCTCGCCCGCGCCCTCGCCCGCGCCGGGGCGCGCGGCCTCGGCGCCCGCGTCTCCACGGTCCACGCCGACCTTCCCGGGGGCATCGCCGGCCTCGGACGGGCGGACCTGATCTGGGCGGGCAACTCCCTGCACCACATCGGGGACCAGCGCGCCGCGCTCGTGGAGTTCGCCGGCCTGCTGAACCCCGGCGGCCTGATGGTCCTCGTCGAGGGCGGTCTGCCCACCCGGCACCTGCCCTGGCACATCGGGATCGGCCGGCCGGGCCTCCAGGCGCGCCTCGACGCCGTCATCGCGGACCGCTTCGGCGAGATGCGCGCCGACACCCCCGGAGCCAAGGACGAGCCCGACGACTGGCGGGCGCTCCTCACCGCCGCCGGCCTCACCCCCGCCGGTACCCGCACGTTCCTCACCGACATCCCGGCGCCGGTGTCCCCGGTCGTGCGGGAGCTGGCGCTCGCCCACTACGAGCGGCTCCGGGACCGTTTCGGCGCCCGGCTCGACGCGGAGGACCGGGCGACGCTCGACCGGCTCCTCGACCCGTCCGACGCGCTGTCCCTGCATCACCGCACGGACCTGTTCCACCTCGCGGCGGACACCGTCCACACCGCCCGCAAGGGCTGAGGGCGGGGTCGGGGGAGACCGCCGGGCTCAGGACACCGGTTCCAACCGCCACCACTGGAACGGGGAGTCGGTGTCCTCCCACTGCCGTACGTTCCCGCCGTCGGCCGTCGAGCCGTCCGCGACCTCGAGGAACAGTCCGCTGATGAAGCTCACCAGCGCCACCGTCCCCGGGGACTGGAGGTCCTGCTCGATGATCCATTCCTGCGCGCCGAAGTTGTTCGCCTTCCACTGCTGGATGCGGGCGCCGTTCTCCGTGGACGCGTTGGCGACGTCGAGCCGCTTTCCGCTGGCCGCGTTGACCAGGTGGTAGAGCCCGCCGCCGTTCGGCACGGGCCTGATGTGCCAGTGCTGCCCCGGAGTTCCGTTCCCCGTGCCCTGCTGCACCTTCGCCCCGCTGCGGCCGGACCCCTCGTACACCTCCAGGAGCAGGCCGCTGGCCACGTTCCGCACCCGGTACAGCCCCTCGTCGACGGGTCCCGGAGAACCACTCACCGTACCGACTCCCTCTGCTCGCGCCCCTGTCGGACGTCACGGCACCCGGCCGTGACGAGGCCCCCTCGGGCCGTCACCGACCCTATGTCCCGGGTACGACAACGGGACCGGCCGTGAGCGAGGGGGCCTCACCGCACTCGACGTCGGCGGTCACGGAGCACCCCGCCGGCGCCGCGCGGCACCCCGCGTCCGCCGCGCCGCACCACGGCGGCGGCGCGGCGCCACAGGGCCGGGTCGCGCCTTCAGGCGCCGGCGCTGAACTCCGCCGGGTCGGGGCCCAGACGGCGGTTCTCGTCGAGGGCGGCGATCGCCGCCAGGTCCTCGGCGTCCAGCTCGAAGCCGAAGACGTCGATGTTCTCCCGGATGCGGGACGGGGTGACCGACTTCGGGATCACCACGTTCCCCAGCTGGAGGTGCCAGCGCAGCACGACCTGCGCCGGGGTCCGGCCGTGCTTGCGGCCGATCGCGACGATCGCCGGCACGTCCAGGAGCCCCTTGCCGGAGCCGATCGGCGACCACGCCTCGGTGGCGATGCCGTGCCGCTCGTGCGCCTCGCGGGCGGCCCGCTGCGGGAGCTGCGGGTGGAGCTCGATCTGGTTGACGGCGGGGACCACCGAGGTCTCCTCGATCAGCCGGTCCAGGTGCTCCGGGAGGAAGTTCGACACGCCGATCGCCTTGGCGCGGCCGTCCGCGTAGATCTTCTCGAACGCCCGGTACGTGTCGACGTACGCGTCCTTCGAGGGCACCGGCCAGTGGATCAGGTACAGGTCGACGTAGTCGAGTCCCAGCTTGTCGAGCGAGGTGTCGAAGGCCTTCAGCGTCGAGTCGTAGCCCTGCTCGCCGTTCCACAGCTTGGTGGTGACGAACAGGTCCGCGCGGGCGATCCCGGACGCGGCGACGGCACGGCCCGTGCCCTCCTCGTTCCCGTAGATCGCGGCGGTGTCGATCGAGCGGTAGCCGGCCTCCAGGGCCGTCGTCACGGCGGTCGCCGCCTCGTCGTCCGGCACCTGCCAGACACCGAAGCCCAGCTGCGGCATCCGGACGCCGTTGTTGAGGGTGACCGAAGGGACCGTGCCGTCCGCGCCGGCCTTGTTGTCCTTGCTGTCCGTGCTCACGTGGGAGGGTTCCTTACGTTGTCGCGGTCGTGACGGCCGTACGGCCCTGGAGGGCGTACGGCTCCTCCCAGCGTCAACGATCAAGAGCGGTCGCGCATTCCGCCTCCGGCACGGATTCGTCCGTTCCGCCGGGGGAGCGGCTCAGCTGTAGAGCGCCGCGACCTCCGCCGCGTACGCCCGCTCGATCGCCTTCCGCTTCAGCTTCAGGGACGGCGTGAGCAGCCCGTGCTCCTCGCTGAACGGATGCGCCAGGATCCGGAAGGTGCGGATCGACTCGGCCTGCGAGACGAGCGTGTTCGCCGCCACCACCCCCCGCCGGATCTCGGTCTCCAGGGCCGGATCCCGCACCATCTCCGCCGGGGCGAGCGGCGCCCGCCCCTGCATCGCCAGCCAGTGCTCCACCGCCTCCTGGTCGACCGTCACGAGGGCGGCGATGTACGGCCGGTCGTTGCCGACGACGATGCACTGCGCGATCAGCGGATGCGCCCGCACCCGATCCTCCAGACCCGTCGGGGCGACGCTCTTGCCGCCCGAGGTCACCAGGATCTCCTTCTTGCGGCCGGTGATCGTCAGATACCCGTCCTCGTCGAGGGCTCCGAGGTCCCCGGTGGCCAGCCACCCGTCGTTGAGGACGGCGGCGGTCGCCTCGGGATCGTTGAGGTACCCGGAGAAGATCTGGCCGCCGTGCAGCCACACCTCACCGTCCTCCGCGATGTGCACCGTCGTGCCCGGGACCGGCTGTCCGACCGTGCCGTATCTCGTGCGTTCGGGCGGGTTCGCGGTGGCGGCGGCGGAGGACTCGGTGAGCCCGTACCCCTCGAAGACCGTGATCCCCGCACCCGCGAAGAACAACCCGGTCCTGCGGTCCATCGCCGACCCGCCGGACATCGCGTGCCGCATCCGCCCGCCCAGCGCCGCCCGGACCTTCCCGTACACCGTCTTCTCGAAGAACTGGTGCTGTACGCGCAGCGCCGCCGAGGGACCGGGGCCCGTCCCGAACGCCCTCTGCTCCAGCGCCTCCGCGTAGGCGACCGCCACCTCCACCGCCTTGTCGAAGGGCCCCGCCTTCCCCTCCCGCTCCGCCTTGCGCCGCGCCGCGTGGAAGACCTTCTCGAAGACGTACGGCACGGCGAGCACGAAACTCGGCCGGAACGCCGCCAGGTCCGGCAGCAGCTCGCCGGCCGCCATCACCGGCTGGTGCCCGAGCTTCACCCCGCTGCGGACGGCCGCGACCTCCACCATCCGGCCGAAGACGTGCGCGAGCGGCAGGAACAGCAGCGTCGACGCCTCGTCGCCCGACCGGGAACGGAACACCGGCTCCCAGCGCCCCACCAGCATGTCCGTCTCGAACATGAAGTTGGCGTGGGTGATCACACAGCCCTTGGGGCGGCCGGTCGTCCCCGACGTGTAGATGACGGTCGCCACCGTCTCCGGGGTCACCGCCCGCCGGTGCCGGTGCACGACCTCCGCGTCGATGTCCGTCCCCGCCGTCGTCACCTCGGCCACCGCGCCCGCGTCCAGCTGCCACAGCCGCCGCAGCAGGGGCAGCCGGTCGATCACCGATCCGATCGTCATCGCGTGGTCCTCGTGCTCCACCACGCACGCCGTGACCTCGGAGTCGTGCAGCATCCAGAAGACCTGCTCGGCCGACGAGGTCGGATAGACGGGTACGGACTGCGCGCCCAGCGACCACAGCGCGAAGTCGAAGAGCGTCCACTCGTAGCGGGTGCGGGCCATGATCGCGACGCGGTCGCCGAACCGCACTCCCTCCGCGATGAGGCCCTTCGCGAGGCCGAGGACCTCGTCCCGGAACCGCGCGGCCGTCACGTCCCGCCACTCCCCGTCCGGGCCCTTCCGGCCGAACACGATCCGGTCGGGCTCGGTGAGGGCACGCTCGTACAGGGCGTCCGCCAGACCGCCGACCTGAGGCGCCGCCTCGACGGGCGGCACGGTGAACTCGCGCACTGACCTTGCTCCTCGACGGCTCGGTGGCTGGAAAAGCCCGTTGTCGCGCTCCGTACAGCGCGGGTGACGGTACCCCACACGCCTGCCCGGCGGCAGGGCCTTCACCAAGCCGGGACATTCGGTGTTCCCACAGGTCAGAACGGGTGGAGCGGTCAAGTCACGGGCTCCCCGGGCCCGTTACCGACCGATCGGTACGTCCCCCCGGCGGGAATCTCCACGGAATCTGTACCTCCCGCTCACCGCGAGGCCGCCCCGAGGCCGTGCCGCGCCCCCTGCCGTCCCCGGCGCCCCCGCCCGCTCACCCGGGTCGGTGCGGCCGGTCGCCGCCCGCTCACCCGGGTCGGTGCAGCCGGTCGCCGCCCGCTCACCCGGGTCGGTGCAGCCGGTCGCCGCCCGCCAGGATCGCCTCCGCCAGCGCGTCCGCCGCCTCCTGCACCGCCCCGCCCCGGCGCCCTCCGCGCAGCACGAAACCGACGTCGCCCAGCTCCGGAAGGCCCGCCCTGGCCGGGACCGGCACCAGCCCCGGCGGCACCAGGCCCCTCGTGTGCGCCATCACCCCGAGCCCCGCGCGGGCCGCCGCCACGTTCGCGCTCAGGCTGGAACTCGTGCACGCGATCCGCCACGCCCGGCCCTGCGCCTCCAGCGCCTCCAGGGCACGCGCCCGGGTGATCCCCGGCGGCGGGTACACGATGAGCGGCACCGGCCGGTCCGGATCGAGCCGCAGCCCGGGCGCCCCGATCCAGATCAGCGTGTCCTCCCACACCAGCCGGCCCCCGCTCTCCGTCCCGCGCCGCTTCGCCAGGATGAGATCGAGCCGGCCGGCCGCCAGCCGGGCCTGCAGCGTGCCCGACAGCTCCACCGTCAGCTCCAGGTCCACCTCCGGGTGCTCACGCCGGAACGACTCCAGGATCTCCGGCAGCCGGGTCGTCACGAAGTCCTCCGACGCGCCGAAACGCAGCCGGCCCCGCAGCCGGGTCCCGCCGAAGAACGCCGCCGCGCGCTCGTGCGCCTCCAGGATCGTGCGCGCGAAGCCGAGCATCGCCTCCCCGTCCTCCGTCAGGGCCACCCGGTGCGTGTCGCGGGTGAACAGCGGCCGGCCGGTCGCCTCCTCGAGGCGCCGCACGTGCTGGCTGACGGTCGACTGGCGCAACCCGAGGCGGTCGGCGGCCCGCGTGAAGCTGAGCGTCTGGGCCACGGCGAGGAAGGTGCGCAGATGCGTGGGCTCGTACACGGGACGACCGTACGCTCATCGCGCTTCGTGATGACAGTAAGAGGGCTGTACGGGATTCCCGATCACCGGCCCGTGGAGCAGGATGGGAACGCGCGACCCCGCCCGCCCGAGTGCACCGAGCAGTGGAGCCCATGACCGTCCCCGCCCCCGCCCGCCCCCCACGCCGCACCCTCCGCCCGCCGTCCTGGCTGCCCGTCGACGGATACGTCCTCGCCCTGCTCGCCACGGTCGGTCTCGCCGCGCTGCTCCCCGCCTCGGGAGACGCGGCCGACGTCGCGGAAGGAGCCTCGACCGGGGCCGTGGCCCTCCTCTTCTTCCTCTACGGCGCCAGACTCTCCACCCGCGAGGCCCTCGACGGGCTCACGCACTGGCGGCTCCACCTCACCGTCCTCAGCAGCACGTTCCTGCTCTTCCCCCTCCTCGGACTCGCCGCGCGCGGCCTCGTCCCCACCGTGCTCACCCCCGAGCTCTACAGCGGCTTCCTCTTCCTCTGCCTGGTGCCGTCCACCATCCAGTCCTCGATCGCCTTCACCTCGATCGCCCGCGGCAACGTCCCCGCCGCGATCTGCGCCGGGTCCTTCTCCTCGCTCGCCGGGATCGTCCTGACCCCGCTCCTCGCGGCGCTGCTCCTCGGCGGCAGCGCCGAAGGCCTCTCCGCCGACGGTCTCCTGAAGATCGTGCTGCAGCTCCTCGTGCCGTTCCTGGCGGGACAGGTGCTGCGCCGCTGGGTCGGGGGCTTCGTCGGCCGCCACAGGAAGGTCCTCGGATACGTCGACCGAGGATCGATCCTCCTCGTCGTCTACACCGCTTTCAGCCAGGGAATGGTCGCCGGCATCTGGCACCTCGTGACCCCCGCCCGGCTCGGGCTGCTGCTCGCCGTCGAGGCCGTCCTGCTCGCCGCGATGCTCGCCCTGACCTGGTACGGAGCCCGCCGCCTCGGCTTCGGCCGGGCCGACCGGATCGCGATCCAGTTCGCCGGCTCGAAGAAGAGCCTCGCGGCCGGCCTGCCGATGGCCAGCGTCCTCTTCGGCCCGCAGGCCGCGCTCGCCGTGCTCCCGCTGATGCTCTTCCACCAGATGCAGCTGATGGTCTGCGCGGTGCTCGCCAAGCGCCGCTCCCGAGACGTGGAGGGGGAACGGTCGCCCGAGCCCGCCTCCGGGCCCTCCGCGCCCGAGCCCGCCCCCGCCCCCGGCCACACCGCGCCCGCGCCCGACACCACCGCGGCGTCCCGCGCCTGACCGGGCCTCACCGCGCAGCCGCCCCGTGGCGGGCCCCCGGGCCCCCCGCCCGTTGTCCCGTCCGTCCCCCGTAGGCCGGATCACACCCCCGTCGAGCCCGCGATGATCATCCGGGCCGCTACGGTGCTCCCATGCCCGCACTCGAACCCGGCCGCACCGCGCTCGTCCTCGTCGACCTCATGGAGCGCATCGTCGCGCTGCCCCTCGCCCCCCGGCCCGGCACCGAGGTCCTTGCCGCGGCCGCCCGGCTCGCCGACACCTTCCGGGCCGCCGGCGCCCCCGTCGTCCACATCCGCGTCGAGCGGCCGAACGTCGACCGCCAGCCGCCCGGCAGCGACCTCGTCCCCGACCTCGTCGAGAACGGCGACCCCGTCGTCGTCAAGCGCACCATCGGCGCCTTCCAGGACACCGGACTCCACGAGCTGCTCACCGGACTCGGCGCCACCACCCTCGTCCTCGGCGGCATCGCCACCAACCTAGGGGTCGAGTCCACCGCCCGCGCCGCCGCCGACCACGGCTACGACCTCGTCTTCGCCGAGGACGCCATGACCGCGCTCACCGCCGACGAGCACCACGCCTCCGTCGCCCTCGACTTCCCCCGCCTCGGCACCGTCGCCCCGGTCTCGGCGATCACCCTGGACGGCCCCGCGTGACCCCCGTCCCGATACGGTACGGCGCCCGCCCCTGCTCCCTCGTCGTCTGCCGGGGCTGCTGCTGCGGCGACGCCCGCAAGAACCCGGGCACGGACCACGCCGGCCAGCTCGCCCGCCTCCGCGCGGCCGCCGCGGCCTCCGGCGGCCGGCTCGCCGTCCGTACCAGCGACTGCCTCGGGCCCTGCGCCCAGGCCAACATCGTCGTCGTCCAGCCCTCCACCGAAGGCCGCCGACGCGGCGGACGGGCCGCGTGGGTCGCGTTCACCCTCGACGAGGACTCCCTCGACGACATCCTCGCCTGGACGGCGGCCGGCGGCCCCGGCATCGCCGCGCCGCCGGCCACCCTGGCGCTGCAGATGATCGACCCGCCGAAGAACTGATCGGGCCCCCGGCTCCCGCCCGGCACCCCGGAAGCCGTGCCACGCCCGGGGCCTTGTCACGGTCGGCCAAGGGGTGCGGGTGAATCTTGGTGGTTTACGTCAGCGGTTACCCATCAGTCGCTGGCAAGACTGGGGGATCCTGCCGACGATCGAACCACCGAGGGGGTCCCGGGATGACCGGCACTCGCATTGCCGCGCTCGGGCACTACCAGCCCGCCAAGGTGCTCACCAACCACGACCTCGCCGCACTGGTCGACACCGACGACGCCTGGATCACCAGCCGGGTCGGCATCCGCACCCGGCACGTCGCCGGGCCCGACGAGCCCGTCGACGAACTCGCCGCGCACGCCGCGGGCAAGGCCCTGGCCACGGCCGGGCTCACCCCCGACGACATCGACCTCGTCCTCGTCGCCACCTCCACGGCCATCGACCGCTCGCCCAACACGGCCGCCCGCGTCGCCGCCCGCCTCGGCATGACCTCGCCCGCCACCATGGACCTCAACGTGGTCTGCGCCGGGTTCACCCACGCCCTGGCCACCGCCGACCACGCCGTACGGGCCGGCGGAGCGCGCCGTGTCCTGGTCGTCGGCGCCGACAAGATGACCGACGTGACCGACTGGACGGACCGCACCACCTGCGTCCTCGTCGGCGACGGCGCGGGCGCCGCGATCGTCGAGGCCACGGAGTCCGACACCGGCGCCATCGGACCGGTCCTGTGGGGTTCCGTCCCGGGCATGGGCAACGCCGTCCGGATCGAGGGCACCCCGCCCCGCTTCGCGCAGGAGGGCCAGAGCGTCTACCGCTGGGCCACCCAGCGGCTGCCCGCCCTCGCCCGGCAGGCCTGCGAGCGGTCGGGGATCGCCCCCGAGGACCTCGCGGGCGTGGTCCTGCACCAGGCCAACCTGCGGATCATCGAACCGCTCGCCGCGAAGATCGGCGCCGTCAACGCGATCGTCGCCCGCGACGTCGTCGACTCCGGCAACACCTCGGCCGCCTCGATCCCGCTCGCCCTCGCCAAGCTCGTCGAACGCGGTGAACTGGCCTCCGGCGCGCCGGTCCTCCTGTTCGGGTTCGGCGGAAACCTCTCGTACGCGGGTCAGGTCGTCCGGGTTCCCTGACGGCGGCGGGTCGCAACCCGTTCGGCGGGGCCCGGTGGCGGCGCGCCGGGGGCGGACCTAGCTTCGATCGCGGTGAGGGTCGTCGCCTTCCGGCACGGAATCGCTCCGCGGCCGGGCCCTCCCGGGATCTGGAGGACACCGCCATGCGCGCGATACGTGCCGCCGCCGCAGCCCTGCTGAGCGCCGCCGCCGTGGTCGCGGTCGCGCCGGGGGCCCTGGCGGGCGAGGAGAAGCCCGACGTCACCTCGTTCGGTTTCTCCGTCAGCCCCGAGACCGTCGCCCCCGGCGGCACGGTCACCCTCACCTCCGAGGGCTGCGAGGTGCCGTCGGTGAGCGTCACCTCCGGTGTCTTCGACACCGTGACCCTGGAAGAGGGCCGTCCGGGCACCGCGACCGTCGACTTCGACGCCAAGGCCGGCGCCCAGTACGAGATCACCTTCGACTGCCAGGGCGAACGCGGCACGACCACCCTCACCGTCGCCCAGGCCGACACCGGCGGGAAGACGACCGGGCACGACGACCGCACGCAGGTCGCGGCGCACAAGGGCGTCAAGGCCGGCTACGGGACCGTCGCCGCATCCGAGGCGGAGTCCGACGGCCTCGGCGTCGCCGAGGTGGTCACCGGCGTCCTGCTCATCGCGGGGGCGCTCGGCGCCGCCGTCGTCCTGATCCGCCGACGCGGCGCCGACCGCATCTGACGGCCGGGAACCGGGGGCCTCCGTCGGCCCCTCCGCCCCGGTGTGACGAGGTCCGGGGCGGAGGGGCGCCATGCCCACCGGCGAGGACGCGAGGAGGGACCCGGGTCGGCCGGGCCGACGGGGCGGTCGAAGATGACGGTACGGAGCGGTGGAGCGGAACGGGGCGGTCGTACGTGACAGGGTGGGCGGACGGTACGGGACGGCGCGGCGCCTGGGGTGTCGTGGCCGTGGTCCTGCTCGTCGGCGTCCACCTCGTGCGCGGCGGTACGGAGGAACTCCGTCCCGCGGGCCCGCCGCAGCCCCTCGCCGCCGCCGCGCCCCACGGCGACCGGGCGGCCGCCGTGCCCGTACCCGGTCCGCTGCCCCCGTCCACACCCGTACGGGTCCGTGTCCCCGCCGTCCGGATCGACGCGCCCGTCACCACGGTCGGGCTCGACGCCGACGGCTGGATCGAGGCCCCGCCGCCCGAGGACGACCGGCTCGCGGGCTGGTTCAGCGGTGCCGTCACGCCCGGCGAGCGCGGCACCGCCGTCGTCGTCGGCCACGTCGACGTCCCGAGCGGACGGGCCGTCTTCCACGACCTCGGGGCCCTCGGCAGAGGAAACCGGGTGGAGATCACGCGCCGCGACGGACGGACCGCCGTCTTCGCCGTGTACGGGGTCGAGGTCGTCCCCAAGGAGGGCTTCCCCGCCGAACGGGTCTACGGCGACGCCGGCGTCCCCGAACTCCGCCTGATCACCTGCGGCGGCACCTTCACCGAGGAGAGCGGCTATGCCGGGAACGTGGTGGTATCGGCCCGCCTGGTGCAGGTCAACTGACCTGACGGACTCCCGGGCGGAGGATTGGCCTGGACCGCGTGGAGGTCGCAAGGTTGCCTCCACGGAGCCGGCGTCGGGGGGCGCCGGGCTCCCCACCCCGCCACCGACCGCGCACGGGGGCGAGCGGTCCGTGACGGGTCCGGGGGAATCGGGTCGCCCCACCCCACTGACCACGGAAAACGTGGGTGAAAGGCGCCTCGAACCCCTGGTAGAGTTACATCTGTCGCCGCGAGGGAAACCCCGAAGCGACAGACACCTTGTCCGGGTGGCGGAATGGCAGACGCGCTAGCTTGAGGTGCTAGTGCCCTTTATCGGGCGTGGGGGTTCAAGTCCCCCCTCGGACACCAGTGGAAATGCCGGTCGATCTTCGGATCGACCGGCATTTCGCGTATGCGCGCCCTCGATCAGGCCGTTCGCTCCTGGGGCTTCCGTGCCACCACGAGCCGGCACCGCGGGCTCCCGTCCTCCCTGCGGCCCAGGGTCTCGACCGGGGTGAGGGAGACGTCGAAGCCCGCCTCCCGCAGTCGGCCGCGGACGTCCGCGAGGCGGAAGGTGCGGTAGTACATGACGAACGGCGGGCGCCACACGGCGTTGCGGACGCGCATCGCCGCGTCGAAGCCCCACAGGATCCAGTAGAGGCGGGATCCGACCGGCGGCGGGGCCGGCAGGGGGAAGGCGAAGGTGCCCCCGGGGCGGAGGGAGGCGTGGACCTGGCCGAACAGGGTGCGCTGGGCGTCCGGGAGGAAGTGCCCGAAGGCGCCGAAGCTGACCGCCAGGTCGAAGACCGGGGCGAAGGGCAGGGCCAGGGCGTCGGCACGGACCAGGTCGGCGCCGGGGTGCGCGTCGCGGGCCCGGCCGAGCATGCCCGTACTGAAGTCGACGCCGGTGACCCGGCCCGCGCAGACCGCGCGGAGGACGCCGAGCCCCGCGCCGGTACCGCAGCAGACGTCGAGCCCGGAGTCGAAGGGCCCGAGGGGCTCCAGGGTGCGGGTGACGGCGGTCAGCAGTCGGTCGGAGGTACGGAACGGGGTCGCGTCGAAGGCGTCGGCGAGGAGGTCGTAGCCGTGCTCGACCGAGGAGAGGCCCTGGACGGCCAGCTCGCGGAGGCTGGGACCCTGCGGGGTGAACATGCTCCCGACCCTATGCCGTCCGTGGCCCCCGCGGTCAGAGCGTGCTGCCCACCTGCGGCGCCGTCCAGGACGGTGCGATCCCCGTCAGCTGGCAGACCAGCAGGTAGAGGGGGATCGGCGGGGTGTACGGCGAGGTGCCGTCGGGGTGGTGGATGAGGCGCGGCCGGCGGTCCGGGATCTCGGCGCCCGGCGCGTAGCAGCCGGGCAGGGGCCAGGCCAGGTCGTGGTCGGAGCCGGCCGGGACCAGCCACCACCACCAGTCGGCGTCCGCGTAGACGCAGCCCTTGGCGGGGAGGCGGGAGAGGATCTTGAAGCCGAAGCGGGCGGGGACGCCGACGGCGTCGCAGCCGAGGCCGGTGTGCAGCCCGGCGGGGACGGTGAGCCGGGTGGCGCCCAGTTCGCGAGGGCGGCCGGCACCGGAGCGGAGTCCGGAGGAGAGGCGGGGCTCCTGTGCGCGGCCGGAGCCGGGGGACCTGCGGGTCCCGGGGAGCAGCGGGATCATGCGGGTGGCCCTCGACCTCAGCATGGTTCCCCCATGCCGTGGGCCAGTTCCGCCCAGACGACCTGGGCCGTACCGAGTCCGGTGCGGTCGGCTCCCCAGGCGGTGCACAGCGCGTCGACGATCAGGAGTCCGCGGCCGCGCTCGTCCTCGCCGCAGTTGTCGCGTATGCACGGTCCCGCCGGGCCGCCCTCGTCCCGTACGGCTATCCGCAGGGTCTCCTCGTCCTCGCGGATCTCGCAGACCACCCGGCCGCTCGCGGTGTGCACGACGGCGTTGGTGACCAGCTCGGAGACGACCAGGGACACCGTGTCGCGGATGCCGGGGCCGCAGCCCCAGAGGATGAGCCGCTCCTCGGCGAGTCTGCGGGCCCGTGCGACCGAGGCGGTGAGGGCGGGGAGCTCGAAGGCGAACCGGCGGACGGAATCGGCGTGCGGCAGTGGGCGCTGGGCCATGACCCTGGGGGCTCGAGGACTCAAGAGACCTGAGGGCTGCGCGTTACCAGAAGCCACGACCGGTTCCTCACAACAGTGGGCAGGACTGCCGTACGGCGCTGTCGCCGTGGCTGGGTGGCGCACGGCGGCAGCGTGTACTGGTTCACCGGAACACTGTCCTCCTGAGTCGGACACTTGGCAAGTGGCACTCTGAAAATTGCAGAGTGCCGTGTTCTCAGGGGCCCTGCTTCGTGGCACACTCATCGAAACAGTGCGTCGGGGAGGTCTGAGAGTGAGCGAGCCGCGGTCCGCCCCCACGGTGGGACAGGTCGTTCTCGGGAGGCGCCTGCAGGATCTGCGGGAGCGTGCCGGCCTGAAGAGGGAAGAGGCCGCGAAGATCCTCCGGGTGGCCCCGGCCACCGTCCGGCGGATGGAGACCGCCGAGGTCGCACTGAAGATCCCGTACGTGCAGCTCCTGTTGAAGGAGTACGGGATCACGGACTCCGAGGCGGAGGGCTTCATCGCCCTCGCGGAGGAGGCCAACCTCCCCGGCTGGTGGCAGCGGTTCCACGACGTGCTGCCCGGCTGGTTCTCCATGTACGTGAGCCTGGAGGGGGCCGCCAGCCTCATCCGGGCGTACGAGCCCCAGTTCGTCCCCGGCCTGCTCCAGACCGGGGACTACGCCCGCGCCATTCTGCGCAGCGGGGCGGTCGGTGGCGGCAGCGATGCCGACAAGGAAGAGGAGACCGAACGGCATGTAGCCCTGCGGATGGAGCGCCAGTCCCTGCTGACCAGGGAGGACGCCCCGAAGTTCTGGGTGATCATGGACGAGACGGTCTTCCGCCGACCGGTCGGCGCCGGGCCCGAAGTGATGCGCGACCAGCTCGACCGGCTGCTCGAAGCGTCCGAGCTGCCGAACGTCACCCTGCAGATCGCGGAGTTCGCGTCCGGCCACCACCCCGGCACCTACGGACCGTTCGTCCTCTTCCGCTTCGCCATGCCGGAACTCCCGGACATGGTCTACAGCGAGTACCTGACCGGCGCCGTCTATCTCGACGCGCGCCCCGAGGTGGCATCCCACCTGGAGGTCATGGACCGCATGGCGGCTCAGGCCGCGACTGCACAACGCACGAAGGAGATCCTCCGGGACCTCCGCAAGGAGCTGTGAATGGATCGCATATACAACGGCATGCCCGCCGCTGAGCTCGGTGCCGAGGGTTGGCACAAGCCCTGGAGCGGCGGGAACGGGGGCAACTGCGTGGAGGCCATGAAGCTGGCCGACGGCAGAGTCGCCGTGCGACAGTCCGCAGACCCTGAAGGACCCGCGCTCATCTACACCCACGGGGAGATCGCCGCCTTCATCCAGGGGGCAAAATCCGGTCAGGCTGACTTTCTCCTCACCTGACCCCTTCCGCCCCGGCCCTACCGTCGCGTAACTCTTGCGGCAGCGCCACTCGTTCATCCCGACCAGGAGAGCCGATGACCCAGGACCCGACCGTCCCGCGGAGTGAGATCCGCATCGACACCAGCACGCCCCACCCGGCGCGCATGTACGACTGGTTCCTGGGCGGCAAGGACAACTACCCGGTCGACGAGGCGATGGCCCGCCAGCTGCTCACCGTCGACGCCCGGGGCCGGGACATGGCCCGCGTCAACCGGGCCTTCATGCACCGCGCCATCCGCTGGCTCAGCGCCCACGGCGTCCGCCAGTACCTGGACGTCGGCACGGGCATCCCGACCGAGCCCAACCTGCACCAGATCGCGCAGGAGGCCGCGCCGGAGTCCCGCATCGTCTACTGCGACAACGACCCGATCGTGCTCGCCCACGCGGCCGCGCTGCTGCGCTCGACCCCCCAGGGGGCCACCGAGTACATCCAGGCGGACGCCCGCGAACCCGAGATCATCCTCGAAAGGGCCGGTAAGGTCCTTGACTTCGATCAGCCCATCGCGCTTTCGATGCTCGCCCTGCTGCACTTCGTCGGGGACGAGGACGGCGCGTACGAGCTGGTGTCCAAGATCGTCGACAAGCTCGCCCCGGGCAGCTATCTGGTCCTCTCCCATGTCACCGGGGACTTCGACCCCGAGGGCGCGGCGAAGGCGGCCGCGATGTACAGGGCGCGCGGCCTGACCCTGCGGCCCCGCTCGCGGGACGAGCTGGCCGCGTTCTTCGACGGCCTGGAGTTCGTCGAGCCCGGCGTCTCGCTCACCGCGGAGTGGCACCCGGAGCTGGGCGAACCCGTCCCGGTCATGGGCGACGAGCCCATCCCGGGCTGGGCGGGCGTGGCGCGGAAGCCCTGACCCCGCCCCTGCGAACGGCGCGAACGGGCCCGCGGACCGAGGAGGTCCGCGGGCCCGAGCCGTCTCCGCGAGCCCGCCCGTCTCCGCGGGCCGACCCGTCTCAGCGTCCCGGCGGCACCAGCGTCACCAGGAAGCTCCGGGCCGGGCCCACGTTGCCGGCCGCGTCGATCGTGCGGTACTCGATCCGGTGCGTGCCGAGGTCGGGGGTCGCGTCGTCCCACGGCACGGCCCGGCTCCGGCCCAGCTTCCCGTACACCAGGCCGTCGATCACCGTGCCGGCCGGCGTGAAGCGGAACGGCGCGTCGGCGTCCGTCGGCCAGCCGTAGTACGTGTACCAGCCGTCGCCGTCCACCCGGAACTGGCTCACCACCGCGCCCTCCTGGTCGTCACGGGCGGTCAGCCGCATGGTGAACGGGCCGTCGTGGACGTACTCCACGGGCCGCCCGGGACGCCGCACGGTACGCAGCGGTTCGGACAGTTCGTACGCGGCCGTGGCCGGACGGGCGTCCACCGTCCAGGTCAGCTCCTCGTCCCCGCCGGCGAGACGCGCCGTCAGGGTATGGGTCCCGGGAGCGAGGCGGAGCCGGCGCAGGTCCAGGTCGCGGTCGCCGGGACCGGTCGCGACGGGACGCCCGTCGAGCCGCCACCGTACGGCCGGAACGCGGTCCACCGGGTGCGTGGTGTCCGCGTGGACGACGGTCCGGGCCCCGACGGGCGAACCGGTGGGGGTGTGGCCGGTGAACGCGGCCCGGGTCCCGTCCCGCACGGTGGTGAGGGACGGGTCCACCGTCCAGCTCACGGTCCGGGTGAGGGCGGCGGAGGCGCGGACCGCCGGGTCGCGGACGAAGGGCGTCGGGTCGGTGACCGTCGCCGTCAGGGTGTGCGGGCCGGGGGAGAGCCGCAGCCTCCGCAGGTCGACCGTGCGGGCGCCGCGCGCGGGAAGCGTCCGCCCGTCGAGGCGCCAGGTCACGGAGAGCGCGCCGCCCAGAGGGTGCAGGGTGTCCACCCACACCGTCCGGTCCGCCCCGATGGACGAGGTGTTCGGAGTGTGGTCCTGGACCAGGTTCACCTTGGCGGAGATCGCCTGGACCATGACCTCGCGCTCCACCTGGTCGAAGGCGTAGCCGAGGGTCTTCATGAGCGAGTGCCGGCTCGGGCGCCAGACGCCCTTCGTGCTGTACAGGCCGCCCTCGTGCCGTCCGATGACCCCGCCCGACTCGCTCTCCTCGCCCAGCCAGCGCCACCACTTGGCCCGCTGCTCCCGCAACTGGTCCTCCGTGAGCAGCGTGTGGTGGGCGGAGGAGGGCTCGGGGCCGGACCAGGGGCCGCCGGGGACGCCCCGCGCGTAGTAGTCGTACTCGTCCTGGAGGCCACCGAGGGAATGGCCCAGCTCGTGCGGGGTGATGAGCGCGGAGAGCGCGTTGCCGCCGGAAGCGGTGGCGTAACCGCCGCCCGCGCCCCCGTAGGTGGAGCTGTGCGCGAGCGCCACGACCTGCCGGTTGGCGCGGCTCGTGCCGGGGACGAGATCGGCGAGCTCCGCGGCCTTCCTGCTGTCGACGGTCAGGAGCCTCTGCACGCTGTCCGGGTCGCAGCCGCCCCAGAACCCCATGTCGAGCGCGGTGTCCCGGGCCGGGGCGTCCAGCCCGGGGTCGCAGTCCACGCCCGACTCGGCCGAAGGGGCCTCCACCGCCCACACGTTGACGTACGAGCGGTACGAGGCGAACGGCTCGATGCTCCACAGGGTGTTCAGATGCCGTTCGAGGTCCGCGCGGAACACCGGCATCTCCGCCGCGGTGTAGCCGTCGCCCATGAACACCAGGTTGAACCGCCGGTCCGCGGGCCCGGTGGTCTGCACGGGGACGACGACCGGGCCGTCCCCCCGCGTCGGCGTCTCCGCCGCCGCCGGTACGGTGCCCACCAGCCCGGCGGCCAGCAGACAGGCGGTGACGAGGCGGGCCACCTCTCGTCGAACACCTTTGTTCTGTGAGGTCATGGGGCGCGAGCCTAGGCCGCGCCCCCGGTGCCGTAAAGGTGTTCGTCAGCCGTACAGGCGGGTGTCGGCTCAGCGTCGCAGGTACGCCAGACCCGGGTGCTCCGCGGTGTAGCCGTCGACGAGCCGGCGGGCCACGGCCACCGAGTCGACGAGCGGATGCAGGGCGAAGGCCTTGACGGCGGTCGCCCGCGAGCCGCTCTCCGCCGCGGCGAGGACCTCCCGCTCCACCGCCTTCACCGCCGTCACCAGACCGACGGCGTGGTACGGCAGCGGCGACACCGACACCGGATGGGCGCCGTTCGCGTCCACGAGGCAGGGCACCTCGATCACCGCGTCCGCGTCGAGCGCGGCGAGCGTCGAGCCGTTGCGCACGTTGAGGATGAGCGTGGTCCGCTCGTCGCGCGCCACCGCCCGCATGAGGGCAAGGGCCACCTTCTCGTAGCCGCCCGACTCCAGGTCCTCCTCGTCGCGCTCCCCGGTCCCGGCGGCCTCCCGGTTGGCCGCCATGTACGTGGCCTCCCGGTCGGCGAGCGTACGGTGCCAGGCGGCCAGGGCGGGGGTGTCGGGCTTCCCCATCTCCTGGTAGAAACCGGCCTGCTGGTCACGGAGGTAGGCCCCGCGCGTCCGCTCGGCCGTCCGGTAGGCGTGCACGGCCTCCCGGTTGAAGTAGTAGTAGTGGAGGTACTCGTTGGGGATCGCGCCGAGCGACCGCAGCCACTCCGCACCGAACAGCCGACCCTCCTCGAACGAGCCGAGCGCCTCCTCGTCGGCGAGCAGCCGCGGCAGCTCGTCGCGGCCACCGATCCTCAGCCCCCGCAGCCAGCCCAGGTGGTTGAGGCCGACGTAGTCGATCCAGGCCTCGTCCGGGTCGGCGCCCAGGACGCGGGCGACCCTGCGGCCGAGCCCCACCGGGGAGTCGCAGATCCCGATGACCCGGTCACCGAGGATCCGGGACATCGCCTCCGTGACCAGGCCCGCCGGGTTCGTGAAGTTGATGACCCAGGCGTCAGGCGCGACTTCGGCGATCCTCCGGGCGACGCGCACCGCCACGGGCACGGTCCGCAGCCCGTACGCGATGCCGCCCGCCCCCACGGTCTCCTGGCCGAGCACGCCCTCGGCGAGCGCGATCCGCTCGTCGGCGGCCCTGCCGTCGAGTCCGCCGACCCGGATCGCGGAGAAGACGAAGTCCGCCCCGCGCAGCGCCTCGTCCAGGTCGGTCGTCGCCGTCACCCCGGGCGCGTCCCGCACCCCCTCGCCCTGCTCCGCGAGGACCCGGGCGATGGCCGAGAGCCGCCCCTCGTCGAGGTCGTACAGGGTGACGTGGGTGACCCGTCCCTCGGCGTGGTCGCCGAGGAGAGCCCCGTACACCAGCGGCACCCGGAACCCGCCGCCTCCGAGAATCGTCAGTTTCATGCTCGTACGCTACTCGGACGGGCCCTCCGGGCAGCGGGAACCCGGACCGGCGTCCACGGCGGCGTCCACATGCCGGGCGCGGCCCCCCGAGCCGGGTGGGGAACAATGGCGGCATGTCCCGTCGCAAGCCCCGCCCCCGTACGACCGCCGCCGCGGCCCCCGCCGTGACCCCGTCCTCGCCCTGCCCCTGCGGACTCGACGCCCCCTACGGCGCGTGCTGCGGCCGGTTCCACGCGGGAACGGGCGGCACCGCGCCCACGGCCGAGCTGCTCATGCGCTCCCGGTACAGCGCCTTCGTCGTCCGTGACGAGGCCTATCTGCTGCGCACCTGGGCGCCCGAGACGCGTCCGGACGAGGTCGACTTCGACCCGGGCCTGCGCTGGACCGGCCTGGAGATCGAGGAGGCCACCGAGGGGACGGCCTTCCACCAGCGCGGCTCCGTCACCTTCACGGCGCGCTACGTCCACGACGGCGAGCCCGGTGCGCTCGGCGAGCGGAGCCGCTTCGCCCGCCACGAGGGCGCGTGGGTGTACGTGGACGGGGACGTCGCCCCATAGGGGTCAGCGGGCGCCCGCCGACACGGGCGACCGGTCGCGGGGGAGGCCGGTCGCGAGGTCCTCGGCGACGATCCTCTTCGCGATGGCGTCCGTCGCCACCCGCAGCTCGGGGCCGCTGGGCCGGCCGCGTTCCTGCTCGACGCGGTCGGAGAGCCAGTCGCCCCACGCGTGCGTGATGACGTCCGCCTCGCGCTTTCCGGCCGGTGTGTGGGAGAGCAGACTGCCGTCGCGGGTGAGGAACCCCTCGTCGACCATCCGGTCGAAGACCGGCAGGAGCACCTCGGGCGGGACCCGGCGGCCCGCCGAGATCAGGCCCAGACTCGCGTGCCCGACCGTCCGGGTGAAGAGCTCGACCTGCATGACCGCCCACGCCCCGGCCATGTCGAGCCGTGTGTCGGAGGCGGCCACGATCCGGCGGGCGGTGTCGAGGTCGGCGCGGCGCAGGATCCGGCCGACGGACAGTTCGAGCAGCTTCGCCGAGTCGCCCGACATGGTGGGGGAGGCGAAGCCGTCGCCCATGTCGGGCGCGGCGGCGCGGGCCGAGTCGCGGAGCGTCACCTGTTTGAGGAAGAGCGCGACGACGAAGCCGACGGCGGCGACCGGCACGGTCCACAGGAAGACGGTGTGGAGGGTGTCGGCGTAGGCGTGGACGATGGGCTCCGCGATCGCGTCCGGCAGGGCGTGCACTCCGGCCGGGCTCTGCGCGGCCTGTGCGAGTCCGGCGGGGTCCACGCCGAGGCTCCCGGCGACGACGGAGGCCTCGCCGACGCCGGCCGCCAGGTTCGGTTGCAGGGAGTTGACGTAGATCGTGCCGAAGACGGCGGTGCCGAAGGAGCTGCCGAGCGTACGGAAGAAGGTGACGCCTGAGGTGGCGGTGCCGAGGTCGGCGTAGTCGACGGTGTTCTGCACGGCGATGGTGAGGACCTGCATGCACAGGCCGATGCCGACGCCGAGCACGAACATGTACAGCGACGCGAGCCAGGTACTGGTCCCCGGCTCCATGAGCGACAGCAGGTAGAGGCCGAGGCCCATCACCAGACAGCCCGCGATCGGGAAGATCCGGTAGTGGCCCGTCTTGCTGACCACGTTGCCGCTGAAGACCGAGGCGATGAGGAGGCCGACGACCATGGGCAGCGTGCGGATGCCGGAGACGGTCGCCGAGTCCCCGTCGACGTACTGGAGGTAGGTCGGCAGGAAGGTCATCGCACCGAGCATGGCGAAGCCGACGATGAAGCTCAGCACGGAGCACACGGTGAAGACGGGGTTGCCGAACAGCCGCATGGGCAGCATGGGTTCGGCGGCCCGGGTCTCCACCCAGCAGAACAGGGCGAGGGCGATGACACCGCCGGCGAAGAGGCCGATGATGACCCCCGAGCCCCAGGCGTACTCGTTGCCGCCCCAACTGGTCGCGAGGATCAGGGCGCTGGATCCGGCGGCGACGAGCGCGATGCCCGCGTAGTCGATGACGGGCTTGCTCGCCGAGCGCACCGAGGGGATCGTGCGGGCGGCGGCGATGACGACGAGGACGGCGATGGGCACGTTGACGTAGAAGGCCCAGCGCCAGCTGAGGTGGTCGGTGAACAGGCCGCCGAGGAGCGGGCCGATGACGGTGGAGACCCCGAACACGGCACCGATCGCGCCCTGGTACTTGCCGCGTTCGCGCAGTGGGATCACATCGGCGATGAGCGCCATGGAGGTGACCATCAGACCGCCGGCGCCGATGCCCTGCAGACCGCGCCAGACGATGAGCAGCGTCATGTTCGTGGCGAGTCCGCAGAGGAACGAGCCGGTGATGAACACGACCGCCGAGATCTGGAAGATCACCTTGCGGCCGAAGAGGTCGCCGAACTTGCCGACGAGGACCGTCGCGACCGTCTCCGCGAGCAGGTAGGCGGTGACCACCCACGACATGTGGGCGGCGCCGCCGAGGTCCGAGACGATCGTGGGCAGCGCGGTGCCGACGATCGTCTGGTCGAGCGCGGCGAGGAGGACACCCAGCATGATCGTGCCGAAGACGATGTTGCGGCGGCGGCGGTCGAGCACGGGCGGCTCGGGGGCGGCGGCCGGGGGCGCGGGCGCTGCGTCGCTGGTCGTGGTCACTCTCGCAGCGTCACACCGGCCCTGTGCGGGTGCATGCGGGGGACCGCCGAACGGGCGGACCGTCAGGAGGTGACGGGCAGCTTCGGGTGGTGCTTGGCGAGGATCTTGTTGGCCCGCGCGAGCGCGGCGAGGGCGTGCTCGCGGTCGGCCCGGTCCTCCGCGCACAGCGGCCCCCGGAACCGGTACACCTCGCGCACCGCGCAGTCCGCGTCGACCTCGGCCTGGAGGACGTGCAGCGGCAGACAGGAACCGATCAGCGCGGCCACGCGGTCGGGGATCGGCACGGGTACGAGGCGCGAGGGCGAGGTGATCACGGTTCAGTCCTAGTGGATCGGGGAAGGGCAGGGAAGAGTGTTCTCTCCATACGTACCGGATGCCCGTACGGGTTCCGGTACGGCGATGTCGCGGCGCTGCAACGACGGGGGAGCGCCCACGACGGCGCGCGCGGGAGCCGGGGTCGGGGACCGGCCGGGGACGCCGGGCGGACGCCGGGGCGTTCCCGCAGGTACGGGGCCGGGTGGCCGTCACCGTATTGCGCAGCACCCCTGTGTATCACCCGGGTGTGCGGCGAACGCATGCTCGGCGCGGGAGTGTTGGGGCGCCGTCGGCGGCCCAGGGAATGTGAAGCATCTCACTCAGCGGAATGGCATCTTCCGGACAGCCGCCGACCTGATCCGTACGAACACCGGATCTTTCCGGACGGCCGCCGCTCCTACCGGAGGATCTCCGACAGGTCGTACGAGGCCGGCTCGTCCAGTTGCCCGTAACCACAGGACTCCGGCGTGCGGTCCGGGCGCCACCGCTTGAACTGCGCCGTGTGGCGGAAGCGGTCACCCTCCATGTGGTCGTACCCGACCTCGCAGACCCGCTCGGGCCGCAGCGCCACCCATGACAGGTCCTTCTTCCCCGACCAGCGGCTCGGCGCCCCCGGCAGCCGCGCCCCCTCGTGCGCGGCCTCCTCCGCCCACGCCGCCCACGGGTGCCCGTTGGGCGGGTCCATCCGCAGCGGCTCCAGCTCCTCGACCAGCTCGGCCCGCCGGGCGGCGGTGAACGCCGCGCACACGCCGACGTGCTGGAGCGCGCCCCGGTCGTCGTACAGCCCGAGGAGCAGGGAGCCGACCACCGGCCCGCTCTTGTGGAAGCGGTACCCGGCCACCACGACATCGGCTGTCCGCTCGTGCTTGATCTTGTACATGAGCCGGGCGTCGGGCCGGTACGGCAGGTCGAGGGGCTTGGCGATCACCCCGTCGAGGCCCGCCCCCTCGTACTGCTCGAACCAGTGGCCGGCCAGTTCGGCGTCGTGGGTCGCCGGGGCCAGGTGGACCGGCGCGTCGACCCCGGCGAGCGCCCGTTCCAGAGCTTCCCGGCGAGCACTCAGGGGGGTGTCGAGCAGGGAGGCGTCCCCGAGGGCGAGCAGGTCGAAGGCGACGAACCGGGCCGGGGTGGTCTCGGCCAGCATGCGGACCCGGGAGTCGGCCGGGTGGATGCGCTCGCTGAGCCGGTCGAAGTCGAGCCGGCCCTCGTGCTCGATGACGATCTCCCCGTCGACCACGCACCGCTCCGGCAGCCGGGCCGCGAGCGCCTCGACCAGCTCGGGGAAGTACCGGGTGAGCGGCTTGCCGGTACGGCTGCCGATGACGAGCTCCGGTCCGTCCCGGTGCACGATCGCCCGGAAGCCGTCCCACTTCGCCTCGTACTGCATCCCGGGCGGAATCCGCTTCACGGACTTGGCGAGCATCGGTTTCACGGGCGGCATCACCGGAAGATCCATGAGGCGATTGTCCGGTATGCGGGAGTTGTCTGCGAGCCCTAGGCTGACCCGCATGGCAGGCAAGGCGGCAGCGGTGGAGTTGGAAGTCGGCGACCGGACCGTGCGCGTGTCCAATCCGGACAAGGTGTACTTCCCCGAACCCGGCTACACGAAGCTCGACATGGTCAGCTACTACCTGGCCGTGGGGGACGGCATCACCCGCGCCCTGCGCGACCGGCCGACCACCCTGGAGCGCTACCCCGACGGGGTGACCGGCGAGTCGTTCTTCCAGAAACGCGCGCCGAAGTACCTGCCCGACTGGATCCCGACCGCCCACATCACCTTCCCCAGCGGACGTTCGGCCGACGAGATGTGCCCCACCGAACCGGCGGCCGTGCTCTGGGCCGCCAACCTCGGCGCCGTCACCTTCCACCCCTGGCCGGTACGGCGGGACGACACCGACCACCCCGACGAACTCCGCATCGACCTCGACCCGCAGCCCGGCACCGACTACGCCGACGCCGTCCGGGCCGCCCACGAACTGCGCTCCGTCCTCGACGAGCACGGACTGCGCGGCTGGCCGAAGACCTCCGGCGGGCGGGGGCTCCATGTCTTCGTGCCGATCCTGCCCCACTGGACCTTCACGCAGGTCAGGCGGGCGGCCATCGCCTGCGGCCGGGAGCTGGAGCGGCGGATGCCGGAGCGCGTCACCATCAAGTGGTGGAAGGAGGAGCGCGGCGAGCGGATCTTCGTCGACTACAACCAGACGGCCCGGGACCGCACCATCGCCTCCGCCTACTCCGTACGCCCGCGCCCGCACGCCCCGGTCTCCGCGCCGCTGCGGTGGGAGGAGGTCGACGACGCCGTGCCGCAGGACTTCGACATCAGGAAGATGCCGGTCCGGTACGCCGAGGTCGGTGACGTGCACGCCGACATGGACGGCGAGCGGTTCAGTCTGGAGTCCCTGCTCGAACTGGCCCGGCGGGACGAGGCGGACCACGGCCTCGCCGACCTGCCGTACCCGCCGGAGTACCCGAAGATGCCGGGCGAGCCGAAGCGCGTCCAGCCGAGCCGGGCGAAGAAGGAGACCGGCTGACCGGAGGGCGGACCGGCGCTCTCCGGGTGGGCGCCGGCCCGCCTCCTCTTCGAGCCTAAAACAACACGAACGGTCGTGCTAGCATTTTCCCACTAGGACGACCGAGGAGATCCGGCATGTACCCGATGGCTCCACTCATCCGCACCGCCCTGAACGCCACCGCCCGCCTCGCCCCCGGAACGGCCGGACGCCTGGCCTTCCACCTCTTCGTCCGCCCGCTCGGCCGGGCCCGGGTCAGACCCGGGGAAGAGGCCCTCCTCGCCACCGCCCGCACCGGACACCTCCAGGTCCGGGGCAAGGACGTCGTCACCTACACCTGGGGCGACGGCCGACGGCCCGTCCTCGTCGTCCACGGCTGGTCCTCCCGCGCCTCGCGCCTCACCGCGCTCACCGAGGCGCTCCTCGCGCGCGGCTACAGCCCGGTCGCCTTCGACGCGCCCGGCCACGGCGACTCCTCCGGGCGGGCGAGCAACATCGTCGAATACCGGGAGATCATCCGGGAGTTGCACGCCCGGCACGGCGACTTCGACGCCGTCGTGGCGCACTCCTTCGGCGTCCTCGCCGCCCTCTTCGCCCTGCGGGACGGCGTCCGCACGGCCCGCTTCGTCGGTCTCGGCGGCGTCGGCTCCTTCGAGCTGCTGCTCGCGGGGTTCCGGGCCGGACTCGGCCTGGACGAGCGGGTCCTGCGGTGCATGCGGGACCATGTGGAGCGGCGGATCGCCCCCGACGAGCCCGGCATCTGGGACCGCTTCGACGCCGACCGCGACCCCGCCGAACTCGGCGCGCCCGTCCTGCTGTTCCACGACGAGGACGACGACATGGTGCCCCTCGCCCAGTCGCGCCTCCTCGCCGGAGCGCACGGCGACCGGGCCCGGCTCGTCGTCACCCGAGGACTCGGCCACCGCCGCATCCTGACGGACCCGGAGGTCGTGGCCGCGGCGGCGGATTTCCTGGCGGGGGAGGCGGGCGAGGCATGGGAGGTCCGCACGGCTCGCGCGGGCGAGGCCGTGGTCGACCGGGTGACGGCCGGCTGAGGACGGGGTGAGGGGCGGCCGAGGAGGGGGTGAGGGGCGGACCGGCGGCTAGGCGGCGTCGCCCATGCCGGCCAGGCCCCGGTCCGTGGCCTCGGCGCGCAGGCGGGCCGTGATGCCCCGCTCGGCACGGGCGTAGGTCCGGGTGTCGCCGAAGAGCACCGACTGGGCGTTCGCCGCCTCCATGAGCGCGATCACCTCGAACGCCAGCTGCTCCACGTCCAGGTCCGCCACGAAGTCGCCCGCCGCCCGCGCCTCCGTCAGCGCCCGCTCCATATAGGCGGTCCAGTCGTGGCGGGTCCGGGCGACGGCGTCGTGCACCGGACCGGTACGGGCGTCGAACTCGGCCGACACCGCGTAGAAGAAGCAGCCGCCGGCGAAGACCCGGTCCGAGGAGTACGCCAGCCAGTTCCGGCACAGCTCGCGCACCCGGCGCGCGCCCGGCGGCACGTCCTCCAGGGGCGTGACCACCCGGTCGGCGAAGACGGCGACGGCCGCCCTGACCGTGGCGAGCTGGAGCTCCTCCTTGGAGCCGAACAGTGCGAAGACGCCGCTCTTGCTCAGGTTCAGCTCGGTCGCGATCCGTCCCAGGGAGAGACCTTCGAGGCCCTCGACCGAGGCGATGTCCATGGTCCGGCCGAGTACGAGACGCCGGGTCTGGTTGCCGCGTTCGACGCGTCCGTCCGTCCGGGTCCCGGTGCCGCTGCTGCCGCTCATGCGCCCATCGTACTGACCGCACGACCGTACGGACATCTTCGCGCCGCCGGGCGGGCCGTACCGCTACCGGGCCGAAACGGACCGCTGCTGTCGGGTATGCGCCATTGATCGAACGTTGATGGCGCGTTTACGGCAGTACGACAGTGTGACGGTCATGCAGATGGACATGCGGAGGGATATGGACATGGAGACCGACGTGCTGACCGCCCCCGACCTCGCCTGGCGCGAGGACGCCCTGTGCGCCCAGGCTGGACCGGAGTTCTTCTTCCCGGCCCCCGGCTCGTCGACGCGCGAGGCGAAGCAGCTGTGCGGGGCGTGCGAGGGGCGCCTGGCGTGCCTGGAGTACGCGCTGAGCCACGATGAGAGGTTCGGGGTCTGGGGCGGGCTCTCCGAGAAGGAGCGCGTACGGCTCAAGCGACAGAGCCGCTGAGCCCCGGCGCGCCCCCGTCGGCAGGCCGCCCCGTGGCTGCCGCCCGGCCCTCGTCGCCCGGCGGCCGCAGTCGCCGGTGGCTCAGCCGGCGGCGCGCGCGGCCATGCGTGCCTTGCGGGCCGCGAGCTTCTCGTCGAACTTGCTGGCCTCGCTGTCGAGCCCGTTCATGTACAGGCCCAGCTCCTCCTGCGCCTGCAGGCCGTCCGGACCGAGTCCCTCGATCTGGAGGACCTTGAGGAAGCGCAGGACGGGCTGGAGGACGTCGTCGTGGTGGATGCGCATGTTGTAGATCTCGCCGATCGCCATCTGCGCCGCCGCCCGCTCGAAGCCGGGCATGCCGTGTCCGGGCATCCGGAAGTTGACCACCACGTCCCGCACGGCCTGCATGGTCAGGTCGGGGGCCAGCTCGAAGGCCGCACCCAGCAGGTTGCGGTAGAAGACCATGTGCAGGTTCTCGTCGGTGGCGATGCGGGCGAGCATCCGGTCGCAGACCGGGTCGCCGGACTGGTGGCCGGTGTTCCGGTGCGAGATGCGGGTCGCGAGCTCCTGGAAGGCGACGTACGCCACGGAGTGCAGCATCGAGTGCCGGTTGTCGGACTCGAAGCCCTCGCTCATGTGCGCCATCCGGAACTGCTCCAGCTTGTCCGGGTCGACGGCGCGCGAGGCGAGCAGGTAGTCGCGCATCACGATGCCGTGGCGGCCCTCCTCGGCGGTCCAGCGGTGCACCCAGGTGCCCCAGGCGCCGTCGCGGCCGAAGAGGCTGGCGATCTCGTGGTGGTAGCTCGGGAGGTTGTCCTCGGTGAGCAGGTTGACGACGAGGGCGATCTTGCCGATGTCGGTCACCTTCGACTGCGACGGGTCCCAGGCCTCGCCGTCCTCGAAGAGACCGGGGAAGTTCCGGGCGTCGGACCACGGCACGTACTCGTGCGGCATCCAGTCCTTGGTGACCTTGAGGTGCCGGTTGAGCTCCTTCTCCACGACCTCTTCGAGCGCGAAGAGGAGCCGGGCGTCGGTCCACTCTGCCGAGCTGTTGAGGTGGGGAGAGGTGAGCGTCACGGAGACTCCTGGGGACGGAGGGAAGCGGCATACGGAAATACCTACGGATTCGTAGGTTACGAAACCGTAGGTTAAGCCTCCGTAAGGCGTCGGCCAAGCCCGTCCCGGGCGATGTCCGATTACGTTCCGTTATGCCCGCTGCTCGGGTGGGGGGACGGAGACGCAGGTCACGTCCTGTGCGACACCCCGGCACTCTCCGTTTCGCTACACAGCGCAGATGCCCGACGGCTCGGTGTGGTGCCCGGCGGCGTCGGCCCCCGGGCGTTGGCACCGCACCTCTACCGCCCCTGGACCACGCCCGCCGTCCCCCGCACCTCCTCCTCCGTCGTCGACCGCAGCTCACCGTCGAGCAGCAGCCAGCGGGTGATCCCGAGCGACTCCAGGAACGTCACGTCGTGGCTCGCCACGATCAGCGCGCCCTCGTACGCGTCGAGGGCCGCCGTCAGCTTCCGTACCGAAGCCATGTCCAGGTTGTTGGTCGGCTCGTCCAGCATCAGCAGCTGCGGAGCCGGCTCCGCGAGGAGCAGCGCCGCGAGCGTCGCCCGGAACCGCTCCCCGCCCGACAGGGTGCCCACGGGCTGATCCGCCCGCGCCCCCCGGAACAGGAACCGTGCCAGCCGGGCCCTGATCGCGTTCCCCGTCGCCGTGGGCGCGAACCGGGCCACGTTCTCCGCCACGCTCAGCCCGTCGTCGAGGACGTCGAGCCGCTGCGGCAGGAAGCGGAGCGGCACCCGTGCCTCCACCTCGCCCGACAGTGGCCCCAGCTCCCCGGCGATCGTCCGGAGCAGGGTCGTCTTCCCGGCGCCGTTCCGGCCGACCAGCGCGATCCGCTCCGGGCCGCGCAGCTCGAACTCGCCGTGCACCCGGGCCCCGTACAGCAGTTCCAGATCCCGCAGGAGCAGCACCTCGCGGCCCGGCGGCACCGAGGTGCGCGGCAGCTCGACCCGGATCTCGTCGTCCTCCCGCACCGCCTCCACGGCCGCGTCGAGCCGCTCCCGGGCCTCCGAGAGCCGCTCCGTGTGCAGCGCGCGGTGCTTGCCGGCCGAGACCTGCGCCTCGCTCTTCCGGTTGTTCGCGACGATCTTCGGCACGACCTTGTTCTCGAAGCTCTTCTGCGCGTACCGCCTGCGACGGGCCAGTTTCTGCTGCGAGTCCATCAGTTCCCGCTTCTGGCGCTGCACATCGGCCTCGGCTACCCGCACCATCCGCTCCGCCGCCTCCTGTTCGGCCGCGAGTGCCTCCTCGTAGGCGGACCAGGCGCCGCCGTACCAGGTGACGGCGCCGTCCCGCAGATCGGCGATCTGGTCGACGCGCTCCAGGAGTTCACGGTCGTGGCTGACCACGACCAGGACCCCGGACCAGCGCTCCACCGCCTCGTACAGCCGCGCCCGGGCATGCCGGTCGAGGTTGTTCGTCGGCTCGTCGAGCAGCAGGACGTCGGGCCGGGCGAGCAGCAGCGCGGCGAGGCGCAGCAGGACGGACTCGCCGCCCGAGACCTCGCCGACGGTGCGGTCGAGACCGACGCCGTCGAGCCCGAGCTGGTCGAGGGTGGCGCGGGCCCGCTCCTCCACGTCCCAGTCGTCGGCCAGGGTGGTGAAGTGCTCCTCCGCCGGGTCCCCCGACTCGATGGCGTGCAGGGCCGTCCGCTTCGCGGCGATGCCCAGGATCTCGTCCACCCTGCGTGAGGTGTCCAGGACCAGGTTCTGCGGGAGGTAGCCGAGTTCGCCGGTGACCCGGACGGTGCCGGACGCCGGGGTCAGCTCACCCGCGATCAGCTTCAGGAGCGTGGACTTGCCGGAGCCGTTGAGTCCGACGAGCCCCGTACGGCCGGGGCCGACCGTGAGGCGGAAGTCGTCGAGGACCTCGGTGCCGTCCGGCCAGGAGAAGGAGACGGAGGTACAGGTGATGAACGTGGGGTGATGCGCCATGGGGGCCTCCCGGGTGCGCGAGCGCGAGCGTGACTGGATGCGACGCGTGGAGACACCGGGGCGCGGGCGGTAGAAGTACGGCTCGTACGCCGAGGTAGAGAACGGCACACGCGGCACAGGGGGCACGCGCGGCACGGTGTCTCAAGCCTCAGACGAGCAACGTCCTTCTCCGATCAGACGACGACTAGGTCGACACCGACCGTACGCATCGGCGCGGGAGGGCGGCAACCGATTTACGGGGGTGGGCCTCGGACCTCGTCACGGGTGCCCGTGCAGCAGCTTCGCCAGGTCCTCGTCCCAGTCCAGGTAGCGGTGCTCGCGGCCCGTCGGCACCAGGTGCTGCGAGCGCTCCAGGAAGCGGCGCAGCTCCGAGGTCCGCACATGGACCATGGCCACCCCCTCGGGGGCGTGGAACTCGACCACCGTGCGGTCGTACCCGTACGGACGCAGACGTACGTCGCCGTCCCCGGCCGGGCGCTCGACGCCCTGGACCAGCAGCTCGCGCGCGAAGGCCCAGGAGACCTCGACGCCCTCGAGGGTCGCGCGCGGCGGGAAGGCCATGGTCACCGCGTACGGGTCCTCACGGTCGTACCGCAGGGTGGCGGGGACCGTCTCCATCCGCGGAGTGGATGCGACCATTCGTGCCTCAACGGCTTGTTCGATGACGGCGGACAAGACCGGCTCCTCTCACGCGGGCTTCGGATCCTGTGCGTCTCCCCGACACCGGGGCACCTGACACCTGGCAAGACGAGCGAGGCGGCCGGAACGTGCACTCGGGACCCACGTGAGTTGCGTCACCGACCCGGCGGGTTCGAGCCCGTCACGGAGAGGAGTCGCAGGTCGACGCGGTGGGGGTACGCCGGCGGCGGGTTCGGCGGACGCCTCGGCGCGGGCGGAGTACGGCTGAATCCCCGAGGCCCGGCGGCCGTGCGGTGTCGCCCGCGGGGAGCTATCGGCGCGGCGCGAAGGTGACGCGGTCGCCGCCGGCCCCGGGCAACTCGCCCTGGGAAAGGCGCCCTGGACGCGGGCGGCCCGGGGTACTAGCTTCCGGCGCCATGACGTCCATGGGAAAGACGAGACGAATGATGTCGGTGGGGCTCGTCGGGGCGGCGCTCGCGCTGACCCTGACCTCCCCGGCGCGCGCCGGGGAGACCCCCGCGGCCGCGAGCGACGGCCGGACGGCGACGACCGAACGGCTCACGACAGGCTGGCAGTTGACGCAGACCGGGACCGAAGCCCGCTTCCGCGGCCTCGCGCCGGTCGACCGCAGGACCGCCTGGGCGGCCGGCTCCCGGGGCACGGTGCTGCGCACCACCGACGGCGGCAGAAGCTGGCGAAACGTCTCGCCACCCGGTGCGGCCGAGCTGGAACTCCGTGATGTGGAGGCCTTCGACGCCCGCCGGGCCGTCGTCCTCGCCATCGGGGAGGGCGAGGCCTCGCGGGTGCTGCGCACCGAGGACGGCGGAGCCACCTGGACCGAGTCCTTCCGCAACACCGATCCGCGCGCGTTCTACGACTGCATGACGTTCTTCGACCGCCGCCACGGACTCGCCATGAGCGACCCCGTCGACGGGAAGTACCGCATCCTCTCCACCCGCGACGGCGGCCGGTCCTGGGAGGTGCTGCCGAGCGCCGGGATGCCGGACGCGCTCCCCGGCGAGGCGGGCTTCGCGGCGAGCGGCCAGTGCCTGGTGTCGGCCGGGCCCCGGGACGTGTGGCTGGCGACGGGCGGCGGGGCCACCGCGCGCGTGCTCCACTCCGCCGACCGGGGGCTGACCTGGACCGCGACCGTCTCCCCCGTCCCGGCCGGGGACCCCGCCCGTGGCGTCTTCGGGCTCGCCTTCCGCGACCGCGCGCACGGCATCGCCGTCGGCGGCGACTACCGCAAGGACCAGCCGTCCCCGCGGGCCGCCGCGGTCACCCGTGACGGCGGCCGCACCTGGCGCGCCTCGGCCACGCCTCCGCCCGCGTACCGCTCCGGCGTCGCCTGGCTGCCGCACAGCCGCAGCGCGGCACTCGCCGTCGGCCCGACCGGCACGGACCTGACCACCGACGGCGGCCGCACGTGGCGCACGATCGACACCGGCTCGTACGACACGGTGTCCTGCACCCCCGACGGCTCCTGCTGGGCCTCGGGCGAGAAGGGCCGGATCGCGGTGGCGACCCGCCCGGGCAGGTCCTAGGAGGAGTCCGGGAGCAGCGCCTTCCGTCCGCAGAGCCGGACGCCCCCTAGGAGGGCAGCCGCTCCCGGTACGCGGCGAGGTCATCGGCCGTCTTGGTCGCGTAGAACTCCGTGATCCGGTACGCGCACACGCCCTCGACGCTGAAGGGGTCGGCCGCGACGATCTTCTCGATCTCCGCGCGGTCGACCCCGGCGGCCAGGATCACCCCGCCGTCACGGGGGTTCTTGCGCCCCGAGGCGACGATCACGCCCGCGGCGTACTGCGCGTCGAGCCACTCGATGTGCGCGTCGAGCAGCGCGTCGACCCGTTCGACGGGCGCGGTGTAGGTCAATTCCAGTACGAACATGATCGCCAGGCTACCCGGTGCCCTCCGGCGGGAGGCCGGTCCACGGGCGCGCATAGGGTGGCCCGCATCATGACGATCATCGAGATTCCGGCGGGCTGGCCCGCCGACGAGAGCGCCGCCCGAGCCGTCCAGCAGGAGCTGCGGGGACGCCTCGTGCGCGACGAGGAGGGGCCCGCGGCCGGCGAAGGGCATGTCACGGGGCTCGACGTGGCCTACGACGACGAGCGCGATCTCGTCGCCGCGGCGGCCGTCGTCCTCGACGCGCGGACCCACCAGGTGGTGGAGGAGGCCACCGCGGTCGGCCGGGTCTCGTTCCCGTACGTCCCCGGACTCCTCGCCTTCCGCGAGATCCCGACCGTCCTCGCCGCGCTCGACCGCCTCTCCGCCGACCCCGGCCTCCTCGTCTGCGACGGCTACGGCCTCGCCCACCCCCGCCGCTTCGGGCTCGCCAGCCACCTCGGCGTGCTCACCGGCAGGCCTTCCATCGGCGTCGCGAAGAACCCCTTCACCTTCACGTACGACCAACCCGGCACGGCACGCGGCGAGTTCGCCCCGCTGCTCGCCGACGGCGAGGAGGTGGGGCGTGCCCTGCGCACCCAGGCCGGGGTGAAGCCGGTGTTCGTCTCCGTCGGCCACCGCGTCTCCCTCGCCAACGCCTGCGCCCACACCCTCCACCTCACCCCGCGCTTCCGCCAACCCGAGACCACCCGCCTCGCCGACTCCCTCTGCCGCCGCGCCCTGAAGGAGGCGCTGGGGGAGGAGTGAGCTGCGCGGGCGCCTCACCCCTCGGGCTGGCCGGCGACGGTGAGGGGCAGCACACTGAGCGCATGCGCTATGAGACGAGGACCGAGAGAGCCAGGCTCCGGGCCGTGCAGGCCCTCATCACGCTGGCCGCCCTCGTCGCCTCGCCCGTTCTGCTGCTGGCAGGAGCGCCGATCCGGCGCCGCTACCTGCGCCACATCTCCCGCGACGGGGCCCCGCTCCTCGTCGACAAGCCGCGGGGCTGGGTCAGCGTCCACTACTTCGTGGTCATGCACCCTCTTCTCGACGCGCTCTGCCGGCCCACCGAGTGGCTCGCCCGCCTCTTCGCACGCCGAGGTTCGACGACAAGCTGAGTACCTGTACGGATACCGGGCCGTGTGTCCGCCCGGCAGAGTGAGGTCCATGACTTCACCCCTCCCCGTTCCGTCGCGCTCCGCCGGGCGCGGCCTCGACCTCGTCCTCGCCGGTGCCGGTCTCGTCGCGCTGGCCTGGGTCTGCGCCATGCTGTACGTCGTCGCCGCCTGGGTCCTCGCGTGATCGGGCGGCTGCGGTGCCTCGTTCTCGACTGTCCGGACGCCCGGGAACTCGCCGAGTTCTACCGGCAGTTGATCGGAGGCGAGGTGCAGGGATCCGATCCGCGGTGGGCCGTCGGCGAGGGTTCCGCCGTGCTGCGCGGCGACGCCGGACAGACCCTCGCCTTCCAGAGCGTGGCGGACCACCGCCCGCCGGTCTGGGGAGCGCCCGAGCAGCAGTTCCACCTCGACGTGCGGGTCGACGACCTGGAGGCCGCGCACAGGGCCGTCCTCGCGATCGGGGCCGTACCGCTCGGCGGGGGAGGGGTCGACGCCGGGGGCGGCGAGCCGGCCTGGCGTGTCTACGCCGACCCGGCCGGCCACCCGTTCCGCCTCGTGCGGCCCTGACCTCCCACGTACCGCCGACGCGCGTCCCGTGCGGCTCGATCCGCACGCGCCCGCCCCCGCGCGGCCCTGATCCCTCCCGTACCCGCCCGTCCGTGTGGCTCCGCTCAGCTCCGGTGCGCCACCCGGAAGCGGATGCCCGCCGCACGGAGCCGGGTGGTGAGGGCGTCGCCCATCGCCGCCGCCGTCGTCACCTGGCCCGCCGTCTTCGGGAGCGGGTCGAAGGCCAGGCAGAGGGCCGACTCGGCGAGCATCTTGGCCGTCTCGTCGTACCCCGGGTCGCCGCCCGACACCTCGGTGAAGACCCGGCGTCCGCCGCCCTCGCCGACGAAGCGCACCGTGAACCAGCTACGGGCCCGGCGCTCCTCGGACGGACCCTGACCCGCTTGGTAACGGCCCATCAGCCAGCTCCGCACCGGAGGCAGTTGGGCCGCCGCCACGCCCGCGCCGACGGCCGCCGCGCCCCCGAGCGCCATCGGGAGCGTCTTCACGGAGGCGTAGTGCCGGTAGCGGAAGTCCGGCCCGTACCGTTCCAGGGCCGCGGCCGACCGCGCCACCACCTGCGGGTCGAGCGTCGGCAGCGGCAGCGCCCACGTCCCGGTCTCCCTGCTGAAGCGCGGTCCGCCCAGCGGGGCGCGTGCCCGGCGTGTCACCGACCGCGGTTCGTGCAGGCGGCGTTCGCGCGCCGCCCGCAGGATCTCCCGGCCCCGGCCGAACGCGGTCAGCGCGGACGCGAACGTGCCGCCGGAGAAGGTCGCCCCGGCCCGGACGAAGCCGTCGACCCGGAGCGGTACGCCCTCAGGGAGCTGCTGGACGGTGAAGTACACGCCCAGGTCGTGCGGGACGGAGTCGAAGCCGCAGGCGTGCACGATCCGGGCGCCGGTCTCCCGGGCGCGCGCGTCGTGCCGGACGTAGGTCAGGTCGACGAACTCGGCCTCGCCGGTGAGGTCCACACAGTCCGTGCCGGCCTCCGCGCAGGCGGCGACCAGCCCGTCGCCGTACCAGACGTACGGGCCGACGGTGGTGGCCACCACCCGGGTGGACTCGGCGAGTTCGCGCAGCGAGCGGGGGTCGGTGGCGTCGGCGACGACGAGCGGCAGCCCGGCGCAGTGCGGCCACCGGGCGGCGAGCCGGTCGCGCAGCGCGATGAGCCCGTCCCGGTTGCGGCCCGCGAGCGCCCAGCGGCACTCCGCGGGGGCGTGCTCGGCCAGGTACGCGGCGGTGAGCTCGCCCACGAACCCGGTCGCCCCGAACAGGACCACGTCGTACGGCCTGCCCCCGCGCTCGGCTCCGGTCCCGGCGGCCTGGGTCAAGGCCTCGGCACCCGACGCCCGCGCCCCGTCCGCCGGCGGCGCAGGCCGCCCCGGCCCCGAACCCGCTTCGTCCTCACGTCCCACGCCCGCCGCCCCTGTCTCCATCCAGCCCCTCATTTCGGCCGTACCGCGCCGCCGCGCGCGGTTGTCGTCGTCGGCGGAGGATAGCGGGTCCCGCGCCAGGTCCGGCCCGCGCCCCGGGCGCCGTAATTTCCAAGCGCTTGCTCGGCCGGGGGGCTTGTGCCGAGTGGAACACGTTCCTAGCATCTCCGGTGTTACATCATTGGTGTCACACAGGCCTGGGGGCTGGATGAGCACGACACACACCACCGCGACCGGCCCGCTCGCCGGGGTACGCGTGGTCGAACTCGCCGGCATCGGCCCCGGCCCCTTCGCCGCCATGCTCCTCGCCGACCTGGGGGCCGACGTCGTCCGCGTCGACCGCCCCGGCGGCCCCGGTCTCGGCATCGACCCGGCCCGCGACCTCACCAACCGCAACAAGCGCTCGGTCCTCGTCGACCTCAAGGCCGACGTGGGCCCGGCCACCGTCCTGGACCTCGTCGAGCGGGCCGACATTCTCATCGAGGGCTACCGGCCCGGGGTCGCCGAGCGCCTCGGCGTGGGCCCCGACGACTGCCTCGCCCGCAATCCGCGGCTCGTCTACGGGCGGATGACCGGCTGGGGCCAGGACGGGCCCCTCGCCGCCGCCGCGGGCCACGACATCGGCTACATCGCGATCACCGGCGCGCTCGGCATGATCGGCCCCGACCCCGAAGGACCGCCCACCGTCCCGGCCAACCTCGTCGGCGACTACGCGGGCGGCTCCCTCTACCTCGTCATCGGCGTCCTCGCCGCGCTCCAGCACGCCCGCGCGCACGGCGAGGGCCAGGTCGTGGACGCCGCCATCGTCGACGGCACCGCACACCTCACCACCATGATCCACGGCATGCTCGCGGCCGGCGGCTGGCAGGACCGGCGGGGCGTCAACCTCCTCGACGGCGGCTGCCCCTTCTACGGCGTGTACGAGACCTCCGACGGCGGTCACATGGCGGTCGGCGCGCTGGAGGAGCGGTTCTACGCGGAGTTCGTCCGCCTCCTCGGCGTCGAGGACGTGGCACCCGCACGCCGCGACCTCGCCCGCTGGCCCGAGCTGCGGGAGGCCGTCGCCCGCCGTTTCCGGAGCCGTACCCGCGAGGAGTGGACGGCCGTCTTCGACGGCAGTGACGCCTGCGTCGCGCCCGTCCTCTCGCTGCGCGAGGCCCCGGCCCATCCGCACCTCGCCGCCCGCGCCACCTTCTCCGAGCGCGACGGGATCGCCCAGCCCGCCCCCGCGCCCCGTTTCTCCGTCACCCCCGGCACCCTGCGTACGGGCCCCGCCCTGCCCGGTGCCGACACCGCGGCCGTGGCCCGTGACTGGGCCGTCCCCGCGCTCGACGGACCGCAGCAGACCCAGGAGACCGAAGCATGAAGCGTCAGCTCTACACCGCCGACCACGAGGCCTTCCGGGCGACGGTCCGCACCTTCCTCGAGAAGGAGGTGCTCCCGCACTACGAGCGGTGGGAGAAGGACGGCGTCGTCTCCCGCGAGGTCTGGCTCGCCGCCGGACGGCAGGGCCTGCTCGGGCTCGCCGTCGACGAGGAGTACGGAGGCGGCGGCACCCCCGACTTCCGCTACGGCGCCGTCCTCGCCGAGGAGTTCACCCGGGCCGGCGCCCCGGGGCTCGCCATCGGGCTGCACAACGACATCATCGGCCCCTACCTCACCTCGCTCGGCACCGAGGAGCAGAAGCGGCGCTGGCTGCCCGGCTTCTGCTCCGGCGAGCTGATCACCGCCATCGCCATGACGGAACCCGGCGCCGGCTCGGACCTCCAGGGGATCCGTACGACCGCGGAGGACCACGGCGACCACTGGGTCCTCAACGGCTCCAAGACCTTCATCTCCAACGGCATCCTCGCCGACCTCGTGATCGTCGTCGCCCGCACCACCCCGGAGGGGGGCGCGCACGGCCTCTCCCTCCTCGTCGTCGAGCGCGGAGCCGAGGGCTTCGAGCGCGGCCGGAACCTGGACAAGATCGGCCAGAAGTCCCAGGACACCGCCGAACTGTTCTTCGAGGACGTCCGCGTCCCCAAGGAGAACCTGCTCGGCGAGCTCAACGGCGCCTTCCTCCACCTCATGACCAACCTCGCGCAGGAGCGGCTCGCCATCGCCGTCGCGGGCATCGCCGGCGCCGAGCACCTCCTGGAGATCACCACCCGGTACGTCAAGGAGCGGGAGGCCTTCGGCCGGCCCCTCGCCCGGCTCCAGCACATCCGCTTCGAGATCGCGGAGATGGCCACCGAGTGCGCCGTCACCCGGACCTTCGTCGACCGCTGCATCACCGAGCACACCGAGGGGGGACTCGACGCCGTCCACGCCTCCATGGCCAAGTGGTGGGCCACCGAACTCCAGAAGCGGGTCGCCGACCGGTGCCTGCAACTGCACGGCGGATACGGCTACATGAGCGAATTCCCGGTCGCCCGCGCCTACACCGACGGCCGGATCCAGACCATCTACGGCGGCACCACCGAGATCATGAAGGAGATCATCGGCCGTTCGCTCCTCGGCTGACCTCCCCCTCGACCTCCCCGCGGAACCTCCCCACCCTCAACCCTCGCGAAAGGCTTTCCGTGAGCACCGAAGCGTACGTGTACGACGCGATCCGCACCCCGCGCGGACGCGGCAAGGCCAACGGCTCCCTGCACGGCACCAAGCCCATCGACCTGGTCGTCGGCCTCATCCGGGAGATCCAGTCCCGCAACCCCGACCTCGACCCCGCCGCGATCGACGACATCGTCCTCGGCGTCGTCGGCCCGGTCGGCGACCAGGGCTCCGACATCGCCCGCATCGCCGCCATCGCCGCCGGGCTCCCCGACACCGTGGCCGGCGTCCAGGAGAACCGCTTCTGTGCCTCCGGCCTCGAAGCGGTCAACATGGCCGCGATGAAGGTCCGCTCCGGCTGGGAGGACCTCGTCCTCGCCGGCGGCGTCGAGTCCATGTCCCGCGTGCCGATGGCCTCCGACGGCGGCGCCTGGTTCTCCGACCCGATGACGAACCTCGACACCAACTTCGTCCCGCAGGGCATCGGCGCCGACCTCATCGCCACCATCGAGGGCTTCACCCGCCGCGACGTCGACGAGTACGCCGAACTCTCCCAGGAGCGGGCCGCCACCGCCTGGAAGGACGGGCGCTTCGCCCGCTCCGTCGTCCCGGTCCTCGACCGCAGCGGACTCGTCGTCCTCGACCACGACGAGCACCTGCGCCCCGGCACCACCGCCGACTCCCTCGCCCGGCTCAAGCCCTCCTTCGCCGACATCGGCGAGCTCGGCGGCTTCGACGCCGTGGCGCTGCAGAAGTACCACTGGGTCGAGGAGATCGACCACGTCCACCACGCCGGCAACTCCTCCGGCATCGTCGACGGCGCCTCCCTCGTCGCCATCGGCTCGAAGGAGGTCGGTGAGCGGTACGGGCTGACGCCGCGCGCCCGGATCGTCTCGGCCGCGGTCTCCGGATCCGAGCCGACCATCATGCTCACCGGCCCCGCCCCGGCGACCCGCAAGGCACTCGCCAAGGCCGGCCTCACGATCGACGACATCGACCTGATCGAGATCAACGAGGCCTTCGCGGCCGTCGTCCTGCGCTTCGTGAAGGACATGGGGATCTCCCTGGACAAGGTCAACGTCAACGGCGGAGCCATCGCGCTCGGCCACCCGCTCGGCGCCACCGGCGCGATGATCCTCGGCACCCTCGTCGACGAGCTGGAGCGGCAGGACAAGCGCTACGGCCTCGCCACCCTCTGCGTGGGCGGCGGCATGGGCATCGCCACCGTCGTCGAGCGCGTCTGACCGTCCCGTCCGAACCCCTCAAACGGAGAAGCATCAGTCATGAGCGAGAGCACCACCATCCGCTGGGAGCAGGACGCGACCGGGATCGTCACCCTCGTCCTGGACGACCCCGACCAGTCCGCCAACACCATGAACCAGGCCTTCCGGGCCTCGGTCATCGCCGTCGCCGACCGCGTGGAGGCCGAGAAGGACTCCATCCGCGGCATCATCTACACCTCCGCCAAGAAGACCTTCTTCGCCGGCGGCGACCTCAAGGACATGGTCCAGGCGGGCCCCGAGCACGCCCAGGACATCTTCGACGCGGCCATCGAGATGAAGAAGGCGCTGCGCCGCATCGAGACCCTCGGCAAGCCGGTCGTCGCCGCGATCAACGGCGCCGCGCTCGGCGGCGGCTACGAGATCGCGCTCGCCTCCCACCACCGCGTGGCGCTCGACGCCCCCGGCTCCAAGATCGGCCTGCCCGAGGTCACCCTCGGCCTGCTGCCGGGCGGCGGCGGCGTCGCCCGCACCGTACGCCTCATGGGCATCACGGACGCCCTGCTCAAGGTGCTGCTCCAGGGCACCCAGTACACCCCGAAGCGCGCCCTGGAGAACGGCCTCGTCGACGCCGTGGCCGCCACCCCCGAGGAGATGATGGCCAAGGCCATCGCCTTCATCGACGCGCACCCCGAGTCCCGGCAGCCCTGGGACGTGCCCGGCCACAGGATCCCCGGCGGCACGCCGTCGAACCCGAAGTTCGCCGCCAACCTGCCCGCCTTCCCGGCCAACCTCCGCAAGCAGCTCGGCGGCGCGCCCTACCCGGCGCCGCGCGCCATCATGGCCGCCGCCGTCGAGGGCTCCCAGGTCGACTTCGAGACCGCGCTCACCATCGAGTCCCGCTACTTCACCGAGCTGGTCGTCGGCCGGACCGCGAAGAACATGATCCAGGCCTTCTTCTTCGACCTCCAGGCCGTGAACTCGGGCGCGAGCCGTCCGAAGGACATCGCGCGGAGCCAGGTCCGCAAGGTCGCCGTCCTCGGCGCCGGCATGATGGGCGCCGGCATCGCGTACTCCTGCGCCCGCGCCGGCATCGAGGTCGTCCTCAAGGACGTCTCCGCCGAGTCCGCCGCCAAGGGCAAGGCCTACTCCGAGGCGCTCTGCGCCAAGGCCGTCTCCCGCGGCCGCACCACCCAGGACAAGGCCGACGCGCTCCTGGCCCGGATCACCCCGACCGCCGAGGTCCGCGACCTGGCGGGCTGCGACGCCGTCATCGAGGCCGTCTTCGAGGACACCGCGCTCAAGCACAAGGTCTTCCAGGAGATCCAGGCCGTCGTCGCCCCCGACGCGCTGCTCTGCTCCAACACCTCCACCCTGCCGATCTCCGTCCTCGCGGAGGGCGTGGAGCGCCAGGCCGACTTCATCGGCCTGCACTTCTTCTCGCCCGTCGACAAGATGCCGCTCGTCGAGATCATCAAGGGCGAGCGGACCGGCGACGAGGCCCTCGCCCGCGCGTTCGACCTCGTCCGGCAGATCAACAAGACGCCGATCGTCGTCAACGACTCGCGCGGCTTCTTCACCTCCCGGGTGATCGGCCACTTCATCAACGAGGGCGTCGCCATGCTCGGCGAGGGAATCGAGCCCGCCTCGATCGAGCAGGCCGCGGCCCAGGCCGGCTACCCCGCCAAGGTCCTCTCCCTGATGGACGAGCTGACCCTGACCCTGCCCCGCAAGATCCGCAACGAGACCAGGCGGGCGGTCGAGGAGGCCGGCGGCACCTGGACCAGCCACCCCGGCGAGGCCGTGATCGACCGCATGGTCGACGAGTTCGGCCGCCCCGGCCGCAGCGGCGGCGCCGGCTTCTACGAGTACGGGGAGGACGGCAGGCGCGGCAGGCTCTGGCCCGGCCTGCGCGAGCACTTCACCAAGCCCGGACACGAGATCCCGTTCCGCGACATGCAGGAGCGGATGCTCTTCGCCGAGGCCCTGGACACCGTCCGGCTCCTGGAGGAGGGCGTCCTGACCTCGGTCGCCGACGCCAACATCGGCTCCATCATGGGCATCGGCTTCCCGGCCTGGACCGGCGGCGTCCTGCAGTACATCAACGGCTACGAGGGCGGTGCCGCCGGCTTCGTGACCCGCGCCCGCGAGCTGGCGGCCACCTACGGGGAGCGGTTCGAGCCCCCGGCCCTGCTGGTGGAGAAGGCGGACCGGGGCGAGGTCTTCACCGACTCCTGAACGCGGCCCTCAGCTCCTCGCTCAGCGAGCGCTGGAAGGCGGTGACGAGGGCCTGGACCACCATCGGCTGCATGTGCGCCGAGAGCGACTTCATCGCGGTCAGGTGGTCCGGGTCCTCACCGCTCTCCCGGTACGGGTTCCACACCTGCTCCTGGAAGAGCCGCGAGAGTTCCTGTGCGGCGGCGCGGGCGTGCTCCAGGAGCACGGTCCGGGAGGCGAGGATCGTCTCGTGCTCGATCGGCACGTCGAGGAGCTCCACGCCGAGCCTCAGGAGCGCGCCGTCGAGCCGGAAGGCGTCGGGGTCGTCGGTCCGGTCGAGGACGCCCATCGCGGCCAGCCGCCCGACGTCCTGCTCCGTCAGCGGCCGCCCGGCGCGCCGCTCCAGATCGCGCCGGGTGATGACCTCGGCCGACTCGGGCGCCCAGGAGGCCACCAGGGCCCGGTGGATGGCGAGGTCCTGGGCACTGAGGTCGGGCGGCAGCTGTTCCACGTACCGCTCGATCGCCGCCAGCGTCATGCCCTGCCGCTGGAGCTCCTCGATGAGCGCGAGCCGCGACAGGTGCCCCGGCCCGTAGTGCCCGACCCGCCGTGCCCCGATCACGGGCGGCGGCAGCAGCCCCCGGGTCCCGTAGAACCGCACGGTCCGCACGGTGACCCCGGCCCGCGCGGCCAGCTCGTCGACGGTGTAGCTCGGCACGTCACCAGCCGGCACGTCGCCACCGGGAACGTCCGGGCCGTCCGGCGTGTCGCCACCCGTCATGTCACCGCCCGGCGCGTCGTCACCCAGCACGTCCCCACGGGGCACCTCCCCCTCGCCGCTCCCGACGCCCATCCGAGGTGCCCTCACTTCCCTGCCGGTCGACCCGCCGGTCCGGGTCACTTGAACAGTATTGCTGTCTCACCACCGCTGTAAAAGAGTGCGCGTGCGGGACATCACCGGGCCCGCAGTAGACTCGACCTCCGTGGCGGATACACAGTACGAAGACCTGTTGCGACTGGTGCTCACCTCCGGGACGGCCAAGGCCGACCGGACCGGGACCGGCACCCGAAGTGTCTTCGGGCACCAGCTCCGCTATGACCTCTCGCAGGGGTTCCCGCTGGTGACCACCAAGAAGGTGCACCTCAAGTCGATCGTGTACGAGCTGCTGTGGTTCCTCCGCGGCGACTCGAACGTCGGCTGGCTCCAGGAGCACGGCGTCAGCATCTGGAACGAGTGGGCGGACGCGAACGGCGAGCTCGGCCCGGTCTACGGCGTCCAGTGGCGCTCCTGGCCCACGCCCGACGGCCGGCACATCGACCAGATCAGCCAGGTCCTCGACACCCTGCGCGACGACCCGGACTCCCGGCGGATGATCGTCTCCGCCTGGAACGTCTCCGAGCTGGACCGGATGGCGCTCGCCCCGTGCCACGCCTTCTTCCAGTTCTACGTCGCCGACGGCAGGCTCTCCTGCCAGCTGTACCAGCGCAGCGCCGACCTGTTCCTCGGCGTCCCCTTCAACATCGCGAGCTACGCCCTGCTCACCCACATGGTGGCGCAGCAGACGGGCCTGGAACCGGGCGACTTCATCTGGACCGGCGGCGACTGCCACATCTACGACAACCACGTGGAGCAGGTCACCGAGCAGCTCACGCGCACCCCGTTCGACTTCCCGGAGCTGCGCCTCCACAAGGTGGACTCGCTCTTCGACTACGCCTACGCCGACGTGGAGGTCGTGGACTACCGCCACCACCCGGCGATCAAGGCCCCGGTCGCCGTATGAACGTCGGACTGATCTGGGCGCAGACGCCCGAGGGCGTGATCGGCGCGGGCAACGCGATCCCGTGGCGCCTTCCCGAGGACATGGCGCACTTCAAGGCGACCACCCTCGGCCACCCGGTGATCATGGGGCGCAAGACCTGGGACTCGCTGCCCGCGCGTTTCCGCCCGCTGTCCGGCCGGCGCAACATCGTGGTCACGCGCGATCCGCGCTGGACGGCCGAGGGCGCGGAGCGCGCCGGCTCCGTCGAAGCGGCCCTCAGCCTCGCGGGCGAGTCGGCCGAGCCGGCCGAGACGGCCATGACGTGGGTGATCGGCGGTGGCGAGATCTACCGCGCCGCCCTGCCCCACGCCGGAACGCTCTCGGTGACGGAGGTGGACGCCCCGGTCACCGGCGACACCTACGCACCCGTTCTCGACCCGGCCTGGCAGCTCACCGACGACACCGGCTGGCAGCTCTCCACCACGAGCCTCCGCTACCGCGTCCGCCGCTACACCCGCGCCTGAACCACCCCCCGCCCTGGGCCGGTCGGGCGCGACCGCCGGAACCGCGCTGTCAGTGGCGGCGCGTAGCGTGATCACCATGACCGGCATCACGTATGTCCAGGGGGACGCCACCTCGCCGCGGGGCAAGGGCGTCAAGATCATCGCCCATGTCTGCAACGACCTCGGTGGCTGGGGCAAGGGCTTCGTCCTGGCCGTCTCCCGCCGCTGGAGCGGGCCGGAGGCGGCGTACCGCAGGTGGCACCGCGAGCGGGCGGGGAACGACTTCGGCCTCGGCGCCGCCCAGTTCGTGCAGGTCGAGCCGTACGTCTGGGTGGCCAACCTGGTGGGGCAGCGGGGGACGCGCACCGGGCGCAGCAGCGGTGTGCCCGTGCGGTACGAGGCGATCGACGCCGCTCTCGGGCTGCTCGCCGACCGTGCGGTCGAGCTCGGCGCCTCGGTCCACATGCCGCGCATCGGCTGCGGGCTCGCGGGCGGCTCCTGGGCGCGGGTCGAGCCGCTGGTCGACCGGCGGCTGGTGGAGCGGGGGATACCGGTCACCGTGTACGACTTCGGCGCGTAAGGGGCGAGGGGCCGGGGTGTGGTGGGGCGTCCGGCGTCCGGCGGCTAGAGTCGGCGGCTGTCCGGACCAGGGGCATGGGGAGCAGGGGATGCAGATGTACGCGCAACTCAGGGAGACGGCCGACGAGTTGGCCGGCGTCCTGTGGCGGGAGCACACCGTCTACCGGGAGCGGGGCGGTGGTGTGGTGATACGGGGCGAGCACGTGCGGCGCTGGATCAGCCTCGGGCCGACCGGGGGCAAGGACCAGGCCCTGCTGCGGGCGGGGCGGCTCCTCGACGGCGGGACCACCGCGCCGGCCCGGACCGAGGTGGTCGTGGACCTGACGGCGGGGACGGCGGAGCTGGCGGCGGTCTGCCGGGGCCTCCTCGCCGAGGTCGCCGCGGTCGCCGAACCGGCTCCCGCCGCGACGCGAAGGTCCCGGCCTTCCGGGAAGCAGCGGAAGCCGGGCCGGGCGGCCCGCGCCGCCCGGCCCGGCAAGGGGCGGCACACGAGCCTGGGTTCCTTCGTCGTGCTGCTCTGTGTCGCCGGGGTCCTCGGCGCCTGGCTCTACAGTCTCTTCGGCGGACCCGGGTACTGAGCCGGGCCCGCCGCCGGTCGTCGGGTCAGAACCCGACGACCGGGTAGTGGTCGGAGAGGTTGGTGTACGTGTACCGCGTGCCCCAGCTGGAGACGGTCCACGGGGCGCTCTGCTCCAGGATCACGTGGTTGGTCCAGCCGGCGGGGCGGGCGTTCCCGGCGCGGAAGAGGACGTAGTCGAGGTCCTCGCGCGGGTCGTCCGGGTAGCGCTCGGAGGCGATCGAGTTCAGGTCGGTGTCGAAGGAGTACGGGTGGCCGGTGCGGGCGTCGGCGCCCGCCAGGCCCGCGTCGGCGAGCATCGTGCCGTACTCGGGCGTGTGCGAGTCGACGTTCATGTCACCGGCGACGATCACCTGCTCGTTCGCCGGGATGTTCTTGGCGTCGAGGAAGGCGTCGATCGCCTTGAACTGGCGGCTGCGCATCTGCGCCGCCTCGCCCGCCGAGCAGCCCGGGTCGGTGGACTGGGCGTGGGTGCCGACGACGTGGACCTTGCTGCCGTTCACGTCCAGCACGGCGTACGCGAAGCCCTTGTTCGACCACCAGTCGGCGCCGCAGGCGTCCTTGTAGACGTGCTGCTCCTTGCGGATGATCGGCCACTTGCTGAGGATCGTCACCCCGCCGTCCTCGGGGGTGGTCGAGGAGTACGCCCCGCCGGTGGCGTCCCAGCCGCTCTTGCTGCGGCCCACGACCGGGGTCTGGTGCGGGTAGCGGTCGGCGGCGTTCGCCTTGAGCGCGTCCGAGGCGCCGTTGTCGAAGGCCTCCTGGAGGACGACGACGTCCTGCCCCTGGAAGAAGGAGGCGGCGGGGATCGCCGCGGCCCGGTGGTCCTGTCCCCAGTTCGGGTAGAGGCTCTTGGAGAAGAGGAACGCGTTGTACGAGAGCACCTTCAGCCGCGGGGCCTCGGCGGCCGTGGTGGGGGCCGCGGTCGCGCCCGGTGCGGTCGCCGCCAGCGTGGCGGCGGCGAGGGCGAGCGAGAGAGCGGCGCCGGGGGCGCGGCGGAGTGCGGCGAACGACACGTGAACTCCCAGAAGAGGGTGGGGGGTTGACCTTGCGCCGCACATACAATCAGCCGTGGTTACCTTCCGGTAGCCTTTGGGTGCCGGGAATCTTGCCGGGCCCGCACAAGCGCGCCAACTCTCCTGCGGCTGTCTGATTTGTGGTGTTTTTGTCCAGGTAGAATGCGCGCATGACCCTCGCGAGCAACTCACAGATCTTCAACATGGACCTCGGTCCGCTCAACCCCGTCCTGGCCGAGCTCATCCTCGGCGCGGTTCTGTTCGGGCTCACCTTCCTCCTCCTTGCGAAGGGCATCCTGCCCAAGATCCGTCGCACCCTCGACGCCCGCGAGGACGCCATCGAGGGCGGCACCGACCGCGCCGACGGCCTGCGCGCCGAGGCCACGCAGATCCGTGAGCAGTACGAGGCCGAGCTCGCCGAGGCCCGCCACGACGCCGCCCGCATCCGCTCCAAGGCCGTCGAGGAGGGTTCCGTCGCCATCGCCGCCGCCCGCGCCGAGGGCAGCGCCGAGCGCGACGCGATCCTCGCCGCCGGTGCCGAGAAGATCGCCGCCGAGCGCGCCGCCGCCGAGCGCGAGCTCACCGCCGACGTCGACGCCTGGGCCCACGCCCTCGCCGCCCGCATCGTCGGCGAGCCGGTCGGCGCCGACCGCGCCTGACCCGTACACCCCGGAAGGGGCCGTCACCAGGGTGCACAGGGCCCGGGTGACGGCCCCTTCGTCGTGGGTCAGCCTTGAGGGTGAGGAGAGCCCCATGGACCACGTAAGCCCCACCGGTCCCACCGACCCGGCGCCGCCGCCCGTCGGTGGGGTGCTGTGGAGCGTCGCCGGCGACATCCGGGCGCTCCTGATGCTGCCCGCCGCCCTCACCATGCAGGTCGCGCACCCGGCGATCGGCGCCGGCGTGGACGCGCACTCCGTCTTCCGCACCGACCCCTGGGGCCGCGGCGAGCGGTCCCTGCGCTCGCTCCAGCTGTGGATCTACGGCGGCGAGGACGCCGCCCGCGAGGGGCGCCGACTGCGGGAGCTGCACCGCACGATCCAGGGCACCGACGCCCACGGACGCCGCTACCACGCCCTCACCCCCGCCTACTACGCCTGGGTCCACGCGACCGGCTTCCCCGTCTACACCTGGGGACTCCGTCTCCTCGCCCGTCCCCTCACCGAGGCGCAGGAACGGCAGCTGTACCGGGAGTGGCTCCAGGTCGGCCGGATCCTCGGCATCCACGACCGTGACATGCCGCAGACGATCGAGGAGTTCTGGCCGTACTACCGGAAGGTGCTGGCGGACGAGCTGGAGGCGACCGTCGTCGTCCGGGAACTGCTCGACCCCGACCAGCCGGTGCCCGCCCCTGACCGCGGCCCGCTGCCGCTGAGGCTCGCCCTCCGACTGCTCTGGCCCGTCCTGCGCCGCCCCTTCCTGCGGCTGCGGGCCTTCCTCACCGTCGGCCTGATGCCACCGGACGCCCGGGAGGCCATCGGCCTCGAGTGGACCGACCAGCAGGAGCGCGCCCTGCGCTGCCTCGCCCGGGTCGTCCGGGCCGTGGTGCCCGTGCTGCCGGAGCGGCTGCGTTATCTGCCCCTGGCCCGCCGAGCACGCGAGGCCGCCCGCCGCGCATCGCGCTGACGGACGGCCGGTGACCGGGGGCCCCGGGTGACGGGGCCCCCGGTCACCGGCCGGGCACCTCAGCCGTGTGACCGGGGGCTCGGGACGACCGGGTGACGGGGGTCGGATGGCCGTGGGCCGTCACCGGTCGACGGTGGCTCCCCATCGATCAGTGGGCGTGGTGCTCCCCGGTCTCGTGGATCGTGTTCGTCGCCGCGATCTTCTTCCACGACTTGGGCTGCGCCGGCTTCGCGCGCTCCGTCGCCGGCCGTCCCGCCGTCGGAGCGGCCGCCCGCGCGGCCGGGGCGGACAGGCCGGCCGCGGCCGCCGTCGACGCGGAGGGCTTCGACGGCTGGTACAGCCAGGTGTCGAAGAGCCCGGCCAGCGGCTTGCCGGAGACCCGCTCCGCGTACCGCACGAAGTCCGACACCCGCGCGTTGCCATAGGCGAACTCCGCCGGCCAGCCCTTCAGGATCGCGAAGAAGTCCTCGTCGCCGATCTCGTTGCGCAGCGCCTGGAGCGCCAGCGCGCCCCGGTCGTAGACGGCGATGTGGAACTGGTTCTCCGCCCCCGGGTCGCCCGGCTTCACCGTCCAGAACGGGTCCTCGGCCGTCCGCGTGGCGTACACGTAGTCCGCGAGCTCCTGTGCCGTGCCCTCGCCCTCCTTCTCCGACCACAGCCACTGGCTGTAGCGGGCGAAGCCCTCGTTGACCCAGATGTCCTTCCAGTCACGGACGGACACGCTGTCGCCGTACCACTGGTGCGCCAGCTCGTGGACGACCACCGACACGTTCGCGCCGTTGGCGAACTGCCGCGGGCTGTAGAACGGGCGGGTCTGCGTCTCCAGGGCGTACCCGCTGGTGACGTTCGGCACGTACCCGCCGAGGGAGTTGAAGGGGTACGGCCCGAAGACCCCCTCCAGCCACTCCGCCACCTCGGTCGTGCGCTCGATCGAGGCGCGCGCGGCACCGTCGTTGTCGCCGAGGTCCTTGCTGTACGCGTTGAGGACCGGCAGCCCGTTCGCCGTCCTGTCCGTCGTGATGTCGAACCTGCCGACCGCCAGCGTGGCCAGGTACGTCGCCTGCGGCTTGTTCGAGCGCCAGTTGAAGCGGGTCCAGCCGAGTCGCGAGGACTGCGACTGCAGCACGCCGTTGCTGATGGCCTGGTGCCCGTCCGGCACCGAGACGGACACGTCGAAGGTGGCCTTGTCGAGCGGGTGGTCGTTGGACGGGAACCACCAGACGGCCGAATCCGGCTCCTGCGCGGCGACGCCGCCGTCCGGCGTACGGGCCCAGGCCGACCAGCCGTCGATCTTCACCTCGGAGGGCTTGCCCGCGTAGCGGACGACGACCGAGATCGCCTTGTTCCGCTCCAGCGGTACGGCCGGGGTGACTTCCAGCTCGTGCGCGCCCGAGGCGGTGAACTTCGCGACGCGGCCGTTGACCCTGACCTCACTGACCTTGAGGCCGAGGTCGAGGTTGAACCGGGACAGGTTCTGCTTCGTCGTGGCGAGAATCGTCGCCGTGCCCTCCAGCAGGTCCGTGGCGGGCTGGTACGTCAGGCGCAGGTCGTAGTGGGAGACGTCGTAGCCGCCGTTGCCACTGGTGGGGTAGTAGGAGTCGCCGATGCCCGGCGCCCCCGGCGCGAAGTCCGCCGCCGATGCCGGGATCGCCAGCAGCAGGGCGGCCGCGAGGGCGCTCGGAACGATGATTCTGCGGTGCACAGGTGCTCCCCAAGTCATAAGAAACGTAAGACGCGCGGGTGGGCGTCGGTCCTTAGTCCGGACACTATTCAGCTCCCCGACGCACCGTCACGTCCAGAGGACCCCCTGTCACACGATTGCTATTCGGCCGACATGAACCCCTGCGTCTCCGGGATCACCCCGAATCACCCCTGATTCCCTGCGGCACTCTTTTGTACGGGAGTTGACCGGGGTACGTTCCCGCCCATGCCGATGCGAACGCGGAGAACCCGCGGAGCCCGACTGCCGTACGGAGCCCTCGTGGCCGCGGCCACCGCCGCCCTGCTCGCGACCCTGGTCACGCCCGCCGGCGCGCGGCCCGAGCCGTCCCCCTCGTCCTCCGCCTCCTCCGTGCGGGAGTCCCGGCCCGTCCACTCGTACGCCGACGCCATACGCGAGTCCGTCTGGGTCGACACCGGACTCGACGGCGACGGCGACGGGCGCGCGGACCGGGTCGCCGTCGACATCGTGCGCCCCCGGGAGCCCGCGGCGGCCGGCCGGAAGATCCCGGTCATCATGGACGCCAGCCCCTACTACGCCTGCTGCGGACGCGGCAACGAGGGACAGAAGAAGACCTACGACGCCGACGGCGACCCCGTCCTGTTCCCGCTCTTCTACGACAACTTCTTCGTCCCCCGCGGGTACGCGTACGTCGCCGTCGACCTGGCCGGCACCAGCCGCTCCGACGGCTGCGACGACGTCGGCGGGCGCTCCGACGTCCAGTCGGCCAAGGCGGTCGTCGACTGGCTGGGCGGCCGGGCCCGCGGCTACACCTCCCGTACGGGCGACACCCGGGCCCGCGCCACCACCTGGAGCACCGGGAACGTCGGCATGATCGGCNAAGAGCTGGGACGGCACCGTCGCCAACGGCGTCGCCGCCACCGGCGTCGAAGGCCTGAAGACGATCGTCCCGATCGGCGCCATCTCCTCCTGGTACGACTACTTCCACTCCCAGGGCGCCCCCCTCTACGACGCCAACCCGAGCTGGCTCTCCGCGTACGTCAACAGCCCCGAGGCGCAGGCCCGCTGCGGCGCCGTCCAGGACCGCATCACCGTCGGCACCCCCTACAGCGGCGACCGGACCCCGGCCTGGACCGAGCGCGACCACGTCAGGGACGCGGGCAAGGTCAGGGCGAGCGTCTTCGTCGTGCACGGTCAGCAGGACCTCAACGTGCGCGCGAACCAGTTCGGCCGGTGGTGGGACGCGCTCGCCGCCCACGGCGTCGAGCGGAAGATCTGGCTCTCCCAGACCGGCCACGTCGACCCCTTCGACTTCCGCCGCGCCGAGTGGGTCCGCACCCTGCACCGCTGGTTCGACCACCACCTCCTCGGCTACGAGAACGGCATCGACCGCGAGCCGGTCGCCGACATCGAGCGGGCACCGGACCGCTGGACCACCGACCGGCACTGGCCGCCCCGCACCACCGCGCCCACCACCCTGCGCCCCGCCCCTGGCGCCCCGGCGGGACCCGGCGTCCTCGGCCGCGCCCCCGCCGCCCCCGGTTCCACCGCGACCTTCACCGACGACCCGGGCCTCGGCGAGCTCGACTGGTCGGCCCGCATCGACAGCGCGACCCCGGAGAAGGCCGGATTCGTCACCCGCCCCCTCTCCCGCGACCTGCGGATCTCCGGCTCCTCGAAGGTGACGCTCACCGCCACCCCGAGCACCAGCACCGCCCACCTCACCGCCGTCCTCGTCGACCTGGGCCCCGACACGATTCGCGACTACGGCGCCGCCGGCGAAGGCATCACCACCCTCACCGACCGCACCTGCTGGGGCGCGAGCACCCCCGGCGACAGCGCCTGCTTCAAGGAGACCGAGGCCCGCACGACGGACGTCGGCTTCACGGTCGTCAGCCGGGGATGGGCCGATCTCGGTACCTGGGCCGACCCGGGCCGGGAGCGCCCGCTGACCCCCGGCAGGGCGTACACGATGACCCTGGACCTCGCCTCCACCGACCATGTCGTCCCGGCCGGGCACCGGCTCGCCCTGATCGTCGGAGGTACCGACAAGGACCTCCTCGATCCCCCGTCGACCACCCCGACCCTGGTCCTCGACCTCGCCCGGACCCGGGCCGAGCTGCCGCTGGTGGGCGGCGCCGCGGCCTTCGCCCGGGCCACCTCGGGGCCGTACCCGGCCGTGCCGGCGCCCTCCGCCGTACCGTCCCCGCTCGGCGCCGAACCGCCGGTCGCGGTCACCGGTCCCCGCCTCCCCGGAGCAGGAGCCGCCCGATGACGTCCCCCGCCGCCCTCCGGAGCTCACGGCGCGCCCTCGCCCTCGTGGCGGGCGCCGCGGCGCTCGCCCTGCCGCTCGTCACCGTCCCCGCCGAGGCCGCGGACAGCGCACCCGTGAAACCCCTCCCGCGCACCGGGTTCGAGACGACCCGCGGCGCGCGATGGACCACCGAGGCCGAGGAGCGGGACTTCCTCACGGCCGTCGACCGGGCGAGCGAGCGCGTGTCGCTGCGGGTCATCGGCACCACCGCCCAGGGCCGCCCGCTCCGGCTCGCCACCCTCGGCACGGGCCGCACCACGGTGCTGCTCGTCTGCAGCCAGCACGGCGACGAGCCGGCGGGCCGCGAGGCCTGTCTGAGCACGGTGCGCGACCTCGCCCACGCCCAGGACCCGGAGACCCGGCGTCTCCTCGCCCGGACGACCCTCCTGGTCGTCCCCACCGCCAACCCCGACGGCCGGGAGGCCGACACCCGGGGCAACGGCGACGGGGTCGACGTCAACCGCGACCACATCGCGTTGCGGACCGCCGAGGCACGGGCGGTCGCCGCCGTCATCCGCGACCGTCGCCCCGAACTCGTCTACGACCTGCACGAGTACGGTGCCACCCCCCGGTACTACGACAAGGACCTGCTCGCCCTCTGGCCGCGCAGCCTCGACACCGACCCGCACGTCCACGACGAGTCCCGGACCCTCTCCGAGGCCTACGTCCGGCCCGCCGCCGGGCTCGCCGGCTACAGCAGCGGCATCTACGGCATCTGGACCGACCCCCTCACCGGCAAGCCGATCAAGCAGGTCGCCGGCGACGGCCAGGAACGGATCCTGCGCAACACGGCCGGCATCAAGCACTCCGCGGGCCTGCTCGTCGAGACCCGGGTGGACGCGCTCGACGAGGCCGAGCAGAACGATCCCGCACGCAACCACCGGCGTCGGGTCGCCACCCAGCACGCCGCCCTCGAGGGCGCCTTCGCCTATGTAGAGGAGCGCCGCGGCCCGCTCACGGCGGCCACCGCCGCCGCCCGGCTCGCCGGGTTCGCCGACCGGGGGCCGGTCCACCTCGGCGGCGCGGACAACGATCCGCCGGAGCCCGGCGAGATCATCGCCGACCCACCGTGCGGCTACCGCCTCGACGCCGCCCAGTACGCCGAGGTCGGCGACGAACTGGCCCTGCACGGCGTCACCGTACGCCCGGAGAGCGCGGGGGTGTTCGTGCCGCTGCGCCAGTCGCGGCGCGCGCTCGTCCCGCTGCTCCTGGACGCGCGGGCCACCTATCACCTCGTCAGTGGCAGTCCTGTGGAGGAGTGTTGACGATCACGTGCCGCGGGGACGCGATGGCGTGATTCCGATCTTTGCCGAGGTAAAGTTACCGACTGGTACTGACCATGCCTCGAACGGGTCCCCACGGCCCGGAAGTTGGAGCGAACCACCATGCGCCACACGAAGACCGCACGTCGCGTCCTGACGTCACTGCTCGCCACCACGCTGCTCGCCGGAGGCGTACTGCTCGGCCAGACGGTGACCGCCGAGCCCGCCGCCGCCGGCACCATCACCTGCAACGTCACCAAGCTGCGGACCGACGCCCGCAAGGAGCGCGACCGGGCCGCCCAGCTCAAGCGTCTCGGCGCCACGACGGAGGCCCGCAAGGCCCTCGCCCGCGCCGACGCGCTGGAGCGCCGCGCCCGCCAGTGCGCCGACGCCGACAACAACAGCAGGCCGCCGCTCTGGAAGTGACGGCCGTACGCGGGGCGGGGACCGGTCGACGAGACCGGCCCCCGCCCCGCGGTCGCCTCCGGCCTCTGCCCCCGCGGTCGCCTCCGGCGCCCCCGCCCCTGCCCCGCCGCCGTCTCCGAGCCGCGCGCCCGGGGGCGGTCCGTACCGGGACCGGTACATTTCCGGGACGGCCCAGCCATGGAACGGGGCCTCCCACCGGGGAATGCTTGCAGTCATGCCGGCCGCGTACACGACTCTCGACCTCGCCCCCGCCGTCCTCCCGGACGGTGCCCCTCCCTGGGGCTCGCCCCACCCCCGGCCCGACGACCTCGACCTCGTCGTCGACGGCCGCCAGCTGCTCCACCGCCTCGACGAGGCCGACGGCACCGACGCGGTCTCGCCCCTGGCGGCCGACCTGCCGCCCACCCTCCGCGCCGAGCACGTCCGCCGGCTCCTCGACCCCGTCCCCTCGCTCGCGGACGGCCGCCAGGTGATCCACTCCTGCCCCGACTGCGCGGACCCCGGCTGCGGAGCCGTCACGGCCGTCGTCGAGCGCGCTGGGGAGCACGGCGAGGACATCGTCTGGCGCGACTTCGCCTGGCAGACCGGCCCCACCGCCGACCCGCGTGAGGGCTACCCCGGCGTCGGCCCCTTCCGCTTCCACGGCGCCACCTACCGGGCCGTGCTGATGCGGCTCCTCGACGCCTCGGCACGGCGTTCGGGACAGGCCCTAGAATTCGTTCCCTGATGACTGCAACCCTCGTCGCCAAGGACCTCGCCGCCGGCCACGGCGAACGCACCCTCTTCGCCTCGCTCGACCTCGTCGTCGCCCCCGGCGACGTCATCGGCCTCGTCGGTGTCAACGGCGCCGGGAAGTCGACCCTGCTGCGGCTCCTCGCCGGGATCGACACCCCCGAGGAGGGCGAGCTCCGGCTCTCCCCGCCCACCGCCGCCGTCGGCCACCTCCCGCAGGAGCCGGAGCGCCGCACCGGGGAGACCGTGCGGGAGTTCCTCGCCCGCCGCACCGGCGTCGCCGCCGCCCAGGCCGCCATGGACGAGGCCACCCAGGGCCTCGTCGACGGCACGCCCGGCTCCGACGACGCGTACGCCACGACCCTGGAGACGTGGCTGAACCTCGGCGGCGCGGACCTCGACGAGCGCGCCGAGGAGGTCGCCGACTCCCTCGGCCTCACCGTCGGCCTCGACCAGCCGATGACCTCCCTCTCCGGCGGCCAGGCCGCCCGCGCCGGCCTCGCCTCGCTCCTCCTCTCGCGCTACGACGTCTTCCTCCTCGACGAGCCCACGAACGACCTGGACCTCGAAGGCCTGGAGCGCCTGGAGTCCTTCGTCAAGGGGCTGCGCGCCGGGACGGTCGTCGTCAGCCACGACCGCGAGTTCCTCACCCGTACCGTCACCAAGGTCCTCGAACTCGATCTCGCCCAGCAGCAGATCACCCTGTACGGCGGCGGTTACGAGGCGTACCTGGAGGAGCGGGACACCGCCAGGCGCCACGCGCGCGAGGAGTTCGAGGAGTACGCCGGCAGGAAGGCCGCCCTCGAAGCGCGCGGCCACATGCAGCGGTCCTGGATGGACAAGGGCGTCAGGAACGCCCGCCGCAAGGCCACCGACGGCGACAAGCTCGGACGCAACGCCCGCAGCGAGGCCAGCGAGAAGCAGGCCGCGAAGGCCCGCCAGACCCAGCGCATGATCGAACGCCTCGACGTCGTCGACGAGCCCCGCAAGGAGTGGGAGCTGCGCATGGAGATCGCGGCCGCGCCGCGCTCCGGCTCGGTCGTCGCGACCCTGCGCGAGGCCGAGGTGCGCCGCGGCGACTTCGCCTTCGGCCCGGTCACCCTCCAGATCGACTGGGCCGACCGGGTCGCCGTCACCGGCGCCAACGGCGCCGGGAAGTCGACCCTGCTCGCCGCCCTCCTGGGCCGGCTGCCACTGGACGCGGGTGACGCGGTCCTCGGCTCGGGTGTCGTCGTCGGCGAGGTCGACCAGGCCCGCAAGCTCTTCCACGGCACGGAGACCCTGCTGGAGGCGTTCTGCGCGGCCGTGCCCGACACGGAGCCCGCGGAGGTCCGTACCCTGCTGGCCAAGTTCGGCCTCAAGGCCGCCCATGTGATGCGGCCCGCGACCACGCTCTCCCCGGGCGAGCGGACCAGGGCCGCGCTCGCCCTGCTCCAGGGGCGGGGCGTGAACCTGCTCGTCCTCGACGAGCCGACCAACCATCTGGACCTGCCGGCCATCGAGCAGCTGGAGACCGCGCTCGACTCGTACACCGGCACCCTGCTGCTCGTCACCCATGACCGGCGGATGCTCGACGCGGTCCGCACCACCCGGCGCGTCGAGGTCGCCGACGGCAAGGTGACCGAACTCTGATGGCGGTCGCCTTCGGCTGGGGGCCCGTGGCGGCACGGGTCCTCGCCCCCTCGGCCGCCTGCGTGGTCGTCGTGGACGTGCTGTCCTTCACCACGGCCGTGGGCGTCGCCGTCGAGGGCGGCACCGCCGTCCACCCGTACCGCTGGCGGGACGCCACCGCCGTCGCGTACGCGCGGGAGAAGGGCGCCGTCCTCGCCGTCGGCCGGAGCGAGGCCACGCCGGCGCATCCGTGGACGCTCTCCCCGGCCGCGCTGCGGGCGGCGCCCGTGCCCGACCGGCTCGTCCTGCCGTCCCCGAACGGCTCCACGATCGCGGCGGAGGCCGCGTCGCACGGCGCCACCGTCGTCGCCGCCTCCCTGCGCAACCACACGGCCGTCGCCCGCTGGCTCACCGACCGGGGCCACGGATCGGCCGAGCGCCCGCTCGCCGTCATCGCCGCCGGGGAGCGGTGGCCCGACGGCTCGCTGCGCCCGGCGTTGGAAGACCTGCTGGGCGCCGGCGCCGTCCTGGCCGGGCTCGCGGGCCCGCACCCCCTGACCCCGGAGGCGACCGCGGCGGCCACGCTGTGGTCGGCCACCGAGGACCCGGGCACCGCCTTGCACGGCTGTGACTCGGGCCGTGAACTGTACGAGTACGGCTTTCCGCAGGACGTGGCCGTGGCCGCGGAGGTCGACAGCTCGACGGCCGTCCCCGTCCTCGTGGACGGCGCTTTCCAGGAGGCACCATGACCGACCTACTGACCCGGCTCACCGAGATGCTGGACGATCTGGACGCGGACGTCGACGAGACGATCGACCTCGCCGACGAGATCGCGGCCTCGGGCGACGCCGGGCTCCTGCCGCGCCTCCAGGCGGAGCTGGACCAGGCCCTGGCCGACCGGAACGCCTACGCCCGTGAGCTCCTCGGCGGTGTCCTCGCCGCCATCGGCGGCCCGGACGCCCTGCCCGCGCTGATCCGCGCCTCCGCCGTCGACCTCGGAGACGACCAGGACGGTCTGGCCGCCGAGATCGTCGACCTGGTCCAGGCGGACCCGAAGACGGCCCGCGCCCTCCTCCAGCCCCTCACGGCGGACGAGGACCTCTCGGTCGCCAACCGCGCCGACTGGGCCATGCGCTTCCTGCCGTAGACCGCGTCGACGTCGTAGACGCCGCAGACCTGTCCGCAAGGTCCCGTCCGGAACAGGTGCCGGGCGCGCACGACCACGGCGTCGGCGTCGGCCCACCGCGTCGGAACGGTCTCCCCGGGGGCGGGGCCACGACCCGTCGGGCCGTGGCCCCGCCCCCCGTGCGGTCAGCGGCGCTTGCCGCCGCCCTCGCCCAGGAGGCCTGCCTTGCGCAGGGCGTCGGCCATCGCGCTGTTCGCGGGCGCGGGGGCGGAGGCGCGGTCCCGGCCGCCCCGCTCCGACTGCCCGCCCCGGCCGCTCCGGTCGCCCTGACCGCCACCCCGGCCGTCCCGGCCCCGGTCGGCCTGCCCGGCGCGGTCGGGCTGCCCGCCCCGGTTCCCGCGCTCGCCCCGGCCGCCGCCCTGCCGCTGCTGCGGCGGCCGACCGGAGCGCTCGCCCCGCTCACGCCGGGGAGCGCCGTCAGGGGCCTCGGCGCCCGTCCGGTCGTCGAGCCGCAGCGTCAGCGAGATCCGCTTGCGCGGGATGTCGACGTCCTGGACCTTCACCTTGACCACGTCGCCGGGCTTCACCACGTCGCGCGGGTCCTTGACGAAGTTCTTCGACATCGCGGACACGTGCACCAGACCGTCCTGGTGCACACCGATGTCGACGAACGCCCCGAAGGCGGCGACGTTGGTGACGACCCCTTCGAGGACCATCCCGGACTCCAGGTCGCCGATCTTCTCGACGCCCTCCTTGAAGGTGGCCGTCCTGAACGCCGGTCGCGGGTCCCGGCCCGGCTTCTCCAGCTCGCGCAGGATGTCCGTCACCGTCGGCAGACCGAAGGTCTCGTCGACGAAGTCGTCCGCCCGGAGCGAGCGCAGCGTGCCCGTGTCACCGATGAGCGCCGCGACCTCGCCGCCCGTCGCCTTCACCATCCGGCGCACCACCGGGTACGCCTCGGGGTGCACCGACGAGGCGTCGAGCGGGTCGTCGCCGCCCCGGATGCGCAGGAAGCCCGCGCACTGCTCGTACGCCTTCGGACCCAGCCTGGCCACGTCCTTCAGCGCCCGGCGGGAGCGGAAGGGGCCGTTGGCGTCCCGGTGCGCGACGATGTTCTCCGCGAGACCGGAGCTGATGCCCGAGACCCGCGAGAGGAGCGGCGCGGAGGCGGTGTTGACGTCGACGCCGACGCCGTTCACACAGTCCTCGACGACCGCGTCGAGGGAGCGCGAGAGCTTCACCTCGGCCAGGTCGTGCTGGTACTGGCCGACGCCGATGGACTTCGGGTCGATCTTCACGAGCTCCGCGAGCGGGTCCTGGAGCCGCCGCGCGATGGACACGGCGCCGCGCAACGACACGTCGAGACCGGGAAGTTCCTGGGAGGCGAACGCGGAGGCCGAGTAGACCGAGGCCCCCGCCTCCGAGACCATCACCTTGGTCAGGTTCAACTCGGGGTGCTTGTCGAGCAGTTCGGCCGCCAGCTTGTCGGTCTCGCGGGAGGCCGTGCCGTTGCCGATCGCGACCAGCTCGACCGCGTGCTCCTTCGCCAGGCGGGCCAGCCTCTCCAGCGCCTGGTCCCACTTGTTGGCGGGCACGTGCGGATAGATCGTGTCGGTGGCCACGACCTTCCCGGTCGCGTCGACCACGGCGACCTTCACACCCGTACGGAAGCCGGGGTCGAGGCCCAGCGTCGCCCGGGTGCCGGCGGGCGCGGCGAGCAGCAGGTCGCGCAGGTTGGCCGCGAAGACCCGGACCGCCTCGTCCTCGGCGGCCGTCCGCAGCCGCAGCCGCAGGTCGATCCCGAGGTGGACCAGGATCCGCGTCCGCCAGGCCCAGCGGACGGTGTCCTGGAGCCACTTGTCGCCGGGGCGCCCCCGGTCGGCCACGCCGAAGCGGTGCGCGACGATCCCCTCGTACGAGGAGGGCCCGGGGGTCTCGGAGGGCTCCTCCGGCTCCAGGTCGAGGCTGAGGACGTCCTCCTTCTCGCCGCGCAGCATGGCGAGCACCCGGTGGGAGGGCAGCGCCGTGAACGGTTCGGCGAAGTCGAAGTAGTCGGCGAACTTCGCCCCGGCCTCCTCCTTGCCCTCACGCACCTTCGCCACGAGCCGGCCCCGGCCCCACATGCGCTCGCGCAGCTCCCCGATGAGGTCGGCGTCCTCGGAGAACCTCTCCGCGAGGATCGCCCGTGCCCCCTCCAGGGCAGCGGCGGCGTCCGCGACGCCCTTGTCCGCGTCCACGAAAGCCGCGGCGGCGGCCGCCGGCTCCACCGACGGGTCGGCCAGCAGCCCCTCCGCCAGCGGTTCGAGACCGGCTTCGCGCGCGATCTGGGCCTTGGTCCGGCGCTTCGGCTTGAAGGGCAGGTAGATGTCCTCCAGGCGCGCCTTGGTGTCGGCGGCCCGGATCCGGGCCTCCAGCTCCTCCGTCAGCTTGCCCTGCTCGCGGACCGAGTCGAGGACCGCCGACCGGCGGTCCTCGAGTTCGCGCAGATAGCGCAGCCGCTCCTCCAGGGTGCGCAGCTGCGCGTCGTCGAGCATCTCCGTCGCTTCCTTGCGGTAGCGCGCGATGAACGGCACGGTCGAGCCGCCGTCGAGCAGCTCGACGGCTGCCTTCACCTGTCGCTCGCGTACGCCGAGCTCCTCGGCGATCCTTGCTTCGATGGACGTCGTCACGGTGTCCCGACTCGCCTTCTCGTGCCTCAAGCTTGCGAGTGCATTGTGCCGGGTCGCTCACCCGTACGCGGCATCCGACCCGGTGACGCGCGCGCCGGGACCCCCGGCGCGCCTCAGCCCTTGCCGAGGAGGTCGGCCGGGAAGGCGCCCGCACCGGCCGCCGCGACGGCGAAGCCACGGGCCAGTTCGGTGAGCCGCTCGACCCCGGCCGCGCCGAGGTGGTCGTACGGCGCGGTGTCCAGCCGGTCCGTGACCTCCTCCACGTCCTCCCGCAGCCTCGTCCCCGCCTCGGTCAGCTCCCCGTCGGCGTCGAGCAGGCCGCGGTCGCGCAGCCGCTCGGCCGCCGCCTCCCAGTCGGCGCGCCGCCAGCCGCGGCTGCCGAGGAACCATCGCGGGCTCATGGCCCTGCCGGTCGCCGTGTGCGAGACGACCGCCTCGATGGGGTCGAGGCCCAGCGTGAGCAGGGCCGTGAGGTGGCCGTCGCCCCGGTGCTCGCGCAGCAGGGTCGCGGCGTGCCAGTAGGCGAGGTGGGGGGCCTCGGGCACCGGCAGGTCGGCGTTGGCGGAGTAGAGCGGCCGGGCGTGGCGGGTGCAGGCCTCGGCGGCGCGCAGGGCGAGCTCGGCGGCCTCGGCCATCTCGGGGGAGGAGGCCGTCTCCTCGCCGAACAGCCGCCGCAGGGTCGTGTCGGCGGCGCGCAGGCGCGCGTCGAGGACGGCCGCGGGGGAGGCGGTCTCCCAGACGGCGGGCAGGTGCCGGGCGAGCAGCTCGTGGTTGTAGTTGTAGAAGGTCGCGGAGACGGTTCCGGCGCCGACGGCGCCGAGGGGGGCGCTGCGCGCGGCGAGTCGCGCCGCCGAGGTGTCGGTGATGCCGAGGGCGCCGCACTCGCGGTCGAGGTCGGGCGAGAAGTAGAGCGTGGTGTGGACCGTGTTGACGGCGTTGTGGCAACGGCGTCCGGCGCGCGGGGGGAGCGTGGTCGTCATGGATCGAACGTTACCGACTGGTCGGTACGACGGGAACAGCGGGCGGCTCCCGGCGTCCGCCCCATGGCAGGAAAGGTGGGTTCTCCGTCGTTGCGGACACCGCGGGTCCCGCCAAGGATGGAGCCATGACGCAGCGACCCGTACTCGTCGTCCTCTTCGACGGCGTCCAGAGCCTCGACGTGACCGGCCCCTTCGAGGTGTTCGCCGGTGCGGGCCGCGCCGCCGGGGACCCGGCCGCGTACCCCCTGCGCACCGCCTCCCTGGACGGCGGACCGGTCCGTACGCACAGCGGGCTGCGGCTGCTCCCCGACACCACCCTCGCCGAGGCGGTCGCCGACGGCCCCCCGCACACCCTCGTCGTTCCCGGCGGCGAGGGGACCCGCGCCCCCGCCCCCGCCCTGATCGACTGGCTGCGCACCCACGCTCCCGACGCCGGCCGCCTGGTCTCCGTGTGCACCGGGGCGCTGCTGCTCGCCGAGGCCGGTCTCCTCGACGGGCACCGGGCGACGACCCACTGGGCCACCTGCGACCACCTCGCCCGCCGCTATCCCGAGGTCGACGTGGACCCGGACCCGATCTTCGTACGGGACGGCCGGCTCTCCACCTCCGCCGGCGTCACGGCCGGCATCGACCTGTCGCTCGCCCTGGTGGAGGAGGACCTCGGCCGGGACGTGGCCCTGACCGTCGCCCGCCACCTGGTGGTCTTCCTGCGCCGCCCCGGCAACCAGGCCCAGTTCAGCGCCCAGCTGTCCGCCCAGACCGCCCGCCGGGAGCCGCTGCGCGACCTCCAGCTGTGGATCACCGAGCACCCCGCGGAGGACCTCTCCGTCGAGGCGCTCGCCGCCCGCGTCCGGCTCTCGCCCCGCCACTTCGCCCGAGCCTTCCACGCGGAGACCGGCACCCCGCCCGGCCGCTACGTCGACCGGGTCAGGCTCGAACACGCCCGCAGGCTCCTGGAGGAGACCTCGCGCGGTGTCGAGGAGGTCGCCCGAGCCTCGGGCTACGGCACCCCCGAGGCGATGCGCCGCGCCTTCCTCAAGGCCCTGGGGACCGCCCCCGCGGAGTACCGCCGCCGATTCCACGCCGTTCTCGGCTGACCCGTCCCACCCACCGAAGGGGAACACCTATGCAGATCGCCGTCCTGCTCTACGAAGGCCTCACCACCCTCGACGCCGTCGGCCCGTACGAACTGCTCGCCCGGCTTCCCGGAGCCGAGACCGTCTTCGTCGCCAAGGAGGCGGGCCAGGTCAGGAACGACCAGGGCAGTCTCGCGCTCGTCGCCGACAGGAGCCTCACCGAGGTCCCGCACCCGGACATCGTGCTCGTGCCCGGCGGGCCCGGCTCCCGGAGGTTCCAGGACGACCCAGAGATCCAGGCCTGGCTCCGTACCGCGGACGAGACCAGCACCTGGACCACCTCGGTCTGCACGGGGTCGCTGCTCCTCGCCTCCGCCGGGCTGCTGAACGGCCGCCGCGCCACCACCCACTGGCTCGCCTACGACGAACTCAGGGCGCTGGGCGTCGAACCCACCGGCGAGCGGGTGGTCTTCGACGGCAAGTACGTCACGGCCGCCGGCGTCTCCTCCGGCATCGACATGGCCCTGCACCTGCTCGGCCGGATCGCGGGGGACGAGGTCGCCCAGACGGTCCAGCTGCTCGCCGAGTACGACCCGCAGCCGCCGTACGACGCCGGCTCGCCGGACAAGGCCCCGGCCGGGATCGTCGCGCGCTGGCGCGGCGAGAGCGAGACCGTGCTGGCGGGCTGAGGCTCAGAGCCCGTAGGAGAAGCGGGGCGCGCGGCGCTCAAGGAAGGCGGCGACACCCTCCTCGGTGTCGCCGCTGCCGTGTGCCTGCGCGGCCCAGTGGGCGTCCCGGTCCAGGCGCCCGTCGGCGAACTCCTTGGCCGCCGCCTGCGTCAGGAGCGAGCGCGAGGCCAGCACCCGGGCGAACTCGGCCACCCGCTTGTCCAGCTCGCCCACGGGGTGGACCTCGTCCACGAACCCGGTCCGCAGCGCCCGTTCCGCGTCGATCAACTCGCCGGAGAACAGCAGGTACTTGGCGGCCGACGGCCCCACGAGAGCGGCGAGCCTCCGGGTCGAGGAGGACGGATAGACGATCCCGAGCTTCGCCGGGGTGATCCCGAAGCGGGCGCCCTCCTCGGCGAACCGCAGGTCGCAGGCGGCGGCGAGCTGGCTGCCGCCGCCGACGCAGAAGCCCCGGACCGCGGCGAGGGTCGGCTTGGGAAAGGCCGCGAGGGTCTCCTCGGCCGCCACCGCGAGCCTCTGCTGCTCGTCACCGGGCTCGCGGAGCGCCGAGATGTCCGCCCCGGCGCAGAAGGTGTCGCCCGCGCCCGTCAGGACCAGGACCCGCACCGCCGGGTCGACGGCGAGCCGCTCCAGGACGCCGGGCAGGGCGCGCCACATGCCGGCGCTCATCGCGTTGCGCTTGGCGGGGTTGGCGATGACGACGGTGGCGATCCCGTCCGTGACGCTGTCCTTCAGCTGCGGCTCCATGGGCCGGATGCTATCCGCCGTACCCGAACGTACGATCAGGAAGGGGTCGCCCCGAGGAGGCGCCGCATGGCCAAGGACACCACGCCCGGGCATCCGGATCCCGCCGAGGACATGGCCCGGGAGGGGAAGCGGCTCAGCCGCAGCTTCGGCAGGCTCGCCGCGCTCGGCATCCTGCTCGCCATCGGCGGAGTCGTCGGCCTGGTCTACACGGGCCTCGCCACCCTGACCTCGATGCTTCTCTTCGGTTGGCTGCTGCTGATCGGCGGCGTCGTGGGTCTGCTCCAGGCCATCCAGTCGCGGGGCACCAGCTACTTCTGGCTCGCCGTCGTGGTGGCCGCCCTGAACATCGCCGCCGGGATCGTGGTGATCCGTCACCCGGAGGGCTCGGCGGAGGCGCTGACGATGTTCGCCGCCCTGCTCTTCCTGACCGGCGGTGTCTTCCGGCTGGTCGGCAGCGTGGTGGTGCGCGGGCCGCAGTTCGGCTGGACCCTCCTCCAGGGAGCCTTCGGCCTGCTCCTCGGCCTGCTCGTCCTGTTCGACTGGCCGGAGAGCAGCCGGTACGTCCTCGGGGTCTTCTTCTCGCTCGCGCTGCTCTTCGACGGCCTCGGCCTGATCGCGATCGGGGTCGGCGGGCGCAGGATCGTCGGCATGGTGACCCCGGAACCGGCAGTCGCCGCTGGGGCGCCTCCGGAGTCGTCAGAAAGCGCCACCGACCAGTCGAACAACTGACATGGGCATACTCAACCGATCGGAAAACGGCCGATACGTGTCGACTTCTGGTCAGTAGGCAGGTCTGCCCCCACATATTGCCAAGACTCGATCCGTGGCGAGAATCGAGCACGAGGGTGGGAACCGGACCGTGGAGACCCACGGGGGTGGCCCCATCCGGCAACCGTCCTACGAAGGAGTCTGGCGCTTCACCGCTGCCGCGGTAGACGTCTCCGTCCCGCAGGCCCGGCACGCCGTACGTGACCTGCTGGTCCGCCAGGGCGTCCCGCTCCATGAGGAGATCATGGACGGCCTGCTGCTGATCGTCTCCGAGCTGGTCACCAACGCCGTGCGGCACGCGGCGCTGCTGTCGCCGGAGATAGCGGTGGAGGTGGCCATCGGCCCCGAGTGGATCCGGGTGTCGGTCGAGGACAACCACCCGTACCGTCCCAAGGCCCTCGTGGCGGACTACGGGCAGACGGGCGGCCGCGGGCTGCTCCTGGTCCGTGAGATCGCCCAGCAGTCCGGCGGCGCCTGCGACGTCGAGCACACCGCGAGCGGCGGCAAGATCATCTGGGCGGCACTGCCCCTGGCCCCGATGGCACCGGGACCGGAGGCAGTGATCCATCAGCCGGTCGTCACCAGCCCCCGGACGGACCCGTCAGTTCCCTGACCGCCGGGCGCGCCGCGTCCAGCACCGTCATGAACCAGGCGGAGAAGGGCGCGGCGGCGTGGCGCTCGGCCAGCTCGGCGGCGGTCACGAAGACGGTGTCCTCGACCTCCTCCGGGTCGGGCCGGGGCTCGGCCTGGACGAGGCCGACGAACAGGTGGTTGAACTCCTGCTCCACCAGGCCCGAGGCCGGGTCGGGGTGGTTGTAGCGGACGGTGCCCGCCTCCGCGAGCAGCGTGGGCGAGACGCGCAGCTCCTCGAAGGTCCGCCGGGCGGCCGCCGTGAACGGCGCCTCGCCCGGGTAGGGGTGGCCGCAGCAGGTGTTCGACCAGACGCCGGGGGAGTGGTACTTGCCCAGCGCCCGGCGCTGGAGCAGCAGCCGGCCCGACTCGTCGAAGAGGAAGACGGAGAAGGCGCGGTGCAGCAGCCCGGGCGCCTCGTGGGCGGCGAGCTTCTCGGCCGTGCCGATCGTCGTCCCGTCCTCGTCGACCAGTTCGAGCAAGATCGGCGCCGGGACTCCGGACGGCTGGACACCGTTCGACACGATCTCCGGCGAGATCTGAGCCGCGGTGGCTGGTGTGGTCGGCATACCCATCCTTCGCATCGGTCCTCGGCCCTGTGGGGGCACCTCAGTCTGCCGTACAAACCCGGCTTGTCGGCACTTCGACGGCCGGACGTGGCCGCTCCCGCCGCACCGGAGTACCTCCGGTGCGGCGGGAGCGGCGCGACGGCGCGAGGCGGTCAGACCCCGAAAGCCGCCGGATAGGCGATCGTGCCCGTCGGAACGGGAACGGAGTCGTCCAGCACGAGTGCCATCATCGCCTCGTCCGGAACGTCGAAACCTGGCTTGATTCCGTGTGCGGACGCACGTGCGAACCCGAACCTCGGGTAGTACTCCGGATGGCCCAGGACGAGGACGAGCGGCTCGCCCCGCAGCCGGGCCGCGTCGATCACGGCCCGGACGACGGCCTGCCCGGCCCCGGTCCGCTGGTGCTCCGGAGCCACGGACACCGGTGCGAGCGCCGCCGCGGGGGCGTCGCCCACCCGGCAGCGGGTGACCAGGGCGTGTGCGGCGACCGAGCCGTCGGGTGCCTCGGCCACGTACGACAGGCCCGGGAGCCAGGCGTCGGGGTCGAGCCGGAGCGCGTCGACCAGCTCGGCCTCCGCGTCCGACCCGAACGCCGCCGCCACGATCCGGCGCACCGCCGGAACGTCCTCGGCGGTCTCCTGGCGGGTGTGCCAGCGGGGATCGGCGGGCCGCAGCACGAACCCGGCGTACCCGTAGTCGGAGCCGTGCTCGCGCCGCAGCTCGATCTCGGCGCGCGCCCCGGCCACGGCTTCGGCCATGCCCGGCACGGCGGTGTCCGCCGCCTCCACGTGCGCGGCCAGGGGGCCGTAGTACTCGTCCCAGTCGCTCTCGGGCTGGGTGAAGGCCCCGAGGACGCGGTAGCCGGCCGCGACCGCCGCCTCGGCGTTCCCGGTGACGGTACGGAGCGGGTAGTTCTCCTCCCAGAAGGCGCGGGCCACCGGGCCCGGCTCCCCGGTGGTCCAGACGCACTCGGTGAGCACCAGGGTGCCCCCGGGCGCCAGGAGCCGGCGCCACTCGGCCAGCGCCCGGTCGAAGCCGAGGACGAAGACCGAGCTCTCGGCCCAGACCAGGTCGAAGGAGCCGTCGGGGAAGGGCAGCGCGCCCATGTCGGCGTGGAGGGTACGGACCGAGCCGTCGAGCCCGCGGGCGGCGGCGGACTCCCGCAGCTCCGCGAGGAACGGCTCGTGGGTGTCGACGGCGGTCACCTCGGCGCCCGCCTCGGCGGCCAGGAGCAGCGCGGAACGGCCGGGGCCGCAGCCCAGGTCGAGCACGCGCGGGCGCTCCGGGAGCCGCCCCGCGAGCGCGAGGAGCCGACGGGTGGTGGTGTCGGAGCCGGGGCCCTGCCGCGGAAGGCCGTGGTGCAGGGCGAAGAAGGAATCGTGCAGTGCGTTGTCGGACAACGTGGGAAACCCTTGGTGAGAGGGTCCCGGCCGACGACGTGACGTACCGGTGTGACCGGGGTCAGGTCAGCCGGAGACCCGGAGGCTGAGGGACGACCGGGCGCTACCGCTGCGGGCAGCCTCCATCGCGACGGTCATCAACCTCAGCTCCTCTCTCCACACGTTCGTACGAAAAGACTAACAGGTGGCCGGTGTGCCGGGCCTCAGAGGCAGAGCTTCGCCTCGTGCTCCGCGTGCCCCACCGGCTCCAGCTGGAAGGTGCAGTGCTCCACGTCGAAGTGCGAGCCCAGACAGGTCTGGAGGGAGTGCAGCATCTTCTCGTGGCCCACCGAGTCCAGCGCGCCCTGGTCCACGACCACGTGCGCCGAGAGGACGGGCATCCCCGAGGTGATCGTCCAGGCGTGCAGGTCGTGCACGTCCTCGACGCCCGGCAGGGCCAGGATGTGCGCCCTCACCTCCGCCATGTCGACACCCTTGGGCGCCGCCTCCAGGAGCACGTCCAGGGTCTCCCGCAGCAGCTTGACCGTCCGCGGGACGATCATCAGACCGATCAGGATCGAGGCGATCGGGTCGGCGTACTGCCAGCCCGTGGCCAGGATGATGCCGGCCGCGACGATCACGGTCACCGAGCCCAGGGCGTCCGCGAGCACCTCCAGATAGGCGCCCCGCACGTTGAGGCTGTCCTTCTGGCCCCGCACGAGCAGCGACAGCGAGATCATGTTGGCGACCAGACCGATCGCCGCGAACACGATCGTGAGACCGCCCTTGGTCTCGGCCGGCTCGATGAAGCGCTGGACCGCCTCGTACAGCACGTAACCGCCGACGCCGAGCAGCAGCAGACAGTTGGCGAGCGCCGCGAGTATCTCGGCCCGCGCGTACCCGAAGGTGCGGTTCCCCGAGGGCGGCCGGTTGGCGAAGTGGATCGCCAGCAGCGCCATCGCGAGTCCGACCGCGTCGGTCGCCATGTGCGCCGCGTCGGCGATCAGGGCGAGCGAGTCGGCGAGCAGGCCGCCGATGATCTCGATCACCATCACGGAGAGCGTGATGCCGAGTGCGATGCGCAGTCGGTTCTTGTACGCGGCCCCGGCGGTGCCGGTCGGCGGCGGGCCGCCGTGGCTGTGCCCGTGGTCGTGTCCAGCCCCCATGGAATGGCCTCCAGATGATGTGGTCGCGGGTGCCCCGATCAGCAAGTCAACTACGGGTGGGGGGTATGCGCAACACGGTACTGAACACCGTTGTCATATGCTCTGACCTGCGACGATGCGCAGACGGCCGAACGTCGTGCGGACCCCCCTCCGAAGGCCCCTCCGGGTGGCCCCGGCCGTGGTTTGTGAGGTGGGCCTCCGATCACCCATGATGATCACCGCGGCACGGCGCGCACCCGTGCGGACAGGGGTGGGCCCGGGGGAGTCCTGCCCGCGAAGCCTCGGTGAACTCACGCTCTGTTCATCCGATAGCCTCAGCCGACGTGCCGCCGCCCGGTGCCGGGCCGCACCGCCGCGCCCGGGGCCGCCATGGGCCCCGCCGGCCCCTCCGTCAGCTCCAAGGAGTGAGTTCGTCTGTCGACCGCCATCCTCACCGGCCCGCCGGCACCCGGATCCTCGCTCGACGGTGATCTGCGATCGCTCGGCTTCGACGTCAAGGCCGCCTCCGGCGCCGACGAGACCGCCGCCCTGCTGGCCGCTGTCCCAGCCGGCGAGCGGGTCGCGCTCGTCGACCCCCGGTTCGTCGGCCACCTGCACGCGCTGCGCCTCGCCCTCACCGACCCCCGGTTCCCCGCGGCCGCCGCACCCGGGGCGCTCACCGCGCAGGGCGGGGCCCGCGCCGCGCTCAGCCGCGCGCTGCGGGACGCCGCGGCCACCGACGACCTGCCCGGCACGCTCGCCGACGCCCTCGACGCCGACGGCGTCGCCGTGCACCGGCCCCAGCTCGGCACCCTCGTCGCCACCGTGCCGGCCGACCCGGAGGCCCGCCACGAGGCACGCGCCGCCGTCGACGCCGTCGACGACGAGGCCGTACGCCTCCGCTCCGCGGTCAAGGCCCACGACGGCTTCTTCACCACCTTCTTCATCAGCCCGTACTCGCGCTACATCGCCCGCTGGTGCGCGCGCCGCGGACTGACCCCGAACCAGGTCACCACCGCCTCCCTGCTCACCGCCCTGATCGCGGCCGGCTGCGCGGCGACCGGCGAGCGCGGCGGCTACATCGCGGCCGGCGTCCTCCTCCTCGTCTCCTTCGTCCTGGACTGCACCGACGGGCAGCTCGCCCGGTACGCGCTGAAGTACTCGACGATGGGCGCCTGGCTCGACGCCACCTTCGACCGCGCCAAGGAGTACGCCTTCTACGCGGGCCTCGCCCTCGGCGCCGCCCGGAACGGCGACGACGTCTGGGCCCTGGCGCTCGGCGCGATGGTCCTCATGACCTGCCGGCACGTCGTGGACTTCTCGTTCAACGAGGCCAACCACGACGCCACCGCGAACACCAGCCCCACCGCGGCCCTCTCCGACCGGCTCGACAGCCTCGGCTGGACCGTCTGGGCCCGCCGCATGATCATCCTGCCGATCGGTGAGCGCTGGGCGATGATCGCCGTCCTCACCGCCGTCACCACCCCCCGGATCGTCTTCTGGGCGCTGATCATCGGCTGCGCCTTCGGCGCCTGCTACACCACGGCGGGCCGCGTCCTGCGCTCCCTGACGCGCAAGGCGAAGCGCACCGACCGGGCCGCCCAGGCCCTCGCCGACCTCGCGGACTCCGGCCCGATCGCCGGGACCGTCGCCCGCGCCCTCGGCCGCACCGGCGCGCTCGGCCCCGGCGTCGTCCTCGCCGCCATCGCCACCGGCGCGCTGCTCTCCACCGTCCTGGCCCGCCCCTTCGGCGACCGCCAGACCGTCGTCATCGCGGTCCTGTACGCGGTGCTCGCGGGCGCGGCCGTCGCACGCCCCCTCAAGGGCGCCCTGGACTGGCTCGTACCGCCGCTCTTCCGCGCCGCCGAGTACACCACCGTGCTCGTGCTCGCGGCCCACTCCGGCTCCGCACACGCCCTCCCGGCGGCGTTCGGGCTGGTCGCGGCGGTCGCCTACCATCACTACGACACGGTGTACCGCATTCGCGGGGGCACCGGCGCGCCGCCGGCCTGGCTGGCGCGCGTCACCGGCGGACACGAGGGGCGCACGCTCCTGGTGACCGTCCTCGCCGCCCTGCTGGCGGACCGCGGCGACGACTTCACCCTGGCACTGACCGCCCTGGCGGTCGCCGTCGCACTGGTGGTGCTCGTGGAGTCCATCCGCTTCTGGGTCTCCTCCGGAGCACCCGCCGTTCACGACGAAGGAGAAACAGCATGATCGGTCTCGTACTGGCAGCCGGTGCCGGACGGCGTCTGCGCCCCTACACCGACACCCTTCCGAAGGCGCTCGTGCCCGTCGACGGCGAGACCACCGTCCTCGACCTGACGCTGAAGAACTTCGCCGAGATCGGCCTCACCGAGGTCGCGATCGTCGTCGGCTACCGCAAGGAGGCCGTCTACGACCGCAAGGAGGAGCTGGAGGCGAAGTACGGCCTCAAGCTCACCCTCGTCGACAACGACAAGGCCGAGGAGTGGAACAACGCCTACTCCCTGTGGTGCGCCCGTGAGGTCCTCAAGCGCGGTGTGATCCTCGCCAACGGCGACACCGTCCACCCGGTCTCCGTCGAGAAGACCCTCCTCGCCGCCCGCGGCGACGGCCAGAAGATCATCCTCGCCCTCGACACGGTGAAGAACCTCGCCGACGAGGAGATGAAGGTCATCACCGCCGAGGGCAAGGGCGTCCAGCGCATCACCAAGCTGATGGACCCGGCCACCGCCACCGGCGAGTACATCGGTGTCACCCTCATCGAGGCCGAGGCCGCCGAGGAGCTCGCCGACGCCCTCAAGGCCACCTTCGAGCGCGACCCCGACCTGTACTACGAGGACGGCTACCAGGAGCTGGTCAACCGCGGCTTCACCGTCGACGTGGCCCCCATCGGCGACGTCAAGTGGGTCGAGATCGACAACCACGACGACCTCGCGAAGGGCCGTGAGATCGCGTGCCAGTACTGACTCGGCTGATCCCCTCGCCGGTCGTCGTCGACATCCGCAGGGGAGCGCTGGACGACCTGTCCGCGCTCCTCGCGGACCAGCGGATCTCCAGCAACGGCAAGATCGCCGTCGCCATCAGCGGCGGCTCGGGCCTCAAGCTGCGTGACCAGTTCGCCGCCGAGCTCCCGGGCGCCGACTGGTACCCGGTCGCGGGCGGCACCATCGACGAGGCCGTGAAGCTCGCCGACGCCATGCGCGGCAAGCGGTACGACGCCGTGGTCGCCCTCGGCGGCGGCAAGATCATCGACGTGACCAAGTACGCGGCGGCCCGGGTCGGGCTGCCGCTGGTGGCCATCGCCACCAACCTGTCGCACGACGGGATCTGCTCCCCGATCTCGACCCTGGACAACGACAACGGCCGCGGCTCCTACGGTGTGCCCACCCCGATCGCCCTCGTCATCGACCTGGACGTGATCAGGGAGGCGCCGGTCCGCTTCGTCCGCTCCGGCATCGGCGACGCCGTCTCCAACATCTCCGCCATCGCGGACTGGGAGCTCTCCCACGAGATCACGGGGGAGCCGGTCGACGGCCTCGCGGCCGCCATGGCACGCAGCGCCGGCGAGGCCGTGCTCCGCCACCCCGGCGGCGTCGGCGACGACGACTTCCTGGTCTCCCTCTCCGAAGGCCTGGTGATGTCCGGCATCGCCATGTCGATCAGTGGCGACAGCCGCCCCTCCTCGGGCGCCTGCCACGAGATCAGCCACGCCTTCGACCTGCTCTACCCGGCCCGCGCCGCCAGCCACGGCGAGCAGTGCGGCCTCGGAGCGGCCTTCGCCATGCACCTGCGCGGCGCCCGTGACGGGTCCGCGCAGATGGTCGAGACCCTCCGCCGGCACGGGCTGCCCGTCCGGCCGGAGGAGATGGGCTTCACCGTGGACGAGTTCGTGCGGGCGGTGTCCTTCGCCCCGCAGACCCGGCCGGGCCGCTTCACCATCCTCGAACACCTCGACCTGTCCGACGACGAGATCAGGGACGCGTACGCCGACTATGCAAAAGCCATCGGTAGCTGAGCTCCGACCGGTCGTCCACCCTCCCGGTGTGAAGGACCGGCGCAGCGGTGAGCACTGGGGCGGCCGCCTGTACATGCGGGAGATCTCGCTCCGGATCACCCGCCGCCTCGTCGGCACCCGGGTCACGCCGAACCAGCTCACCTACGTCATGACCGTCGCGGGCGTCCTCGCGGCCCCGGCGCTGCTGGTGCCGGGGATCCCGGGCGCGCTGCTCGGCGCCCTCATGGTCCAGCTCTACCTGCTGCTCGACTGCGTCGACGGCGAGGTGGCCCGCTGGAAGAAGCAGTTCTCGCTCGGCGGGGTGTACCTCGACCGGGTCGGCGCCTACCTGTGCGACGCGGCCGTGCTCGTCGGCTTCGGCCTGCGCGCCGCGGACCTCTGGGGCTCGGGCCGGATCGACTGGCTGTGGGCCTTCCTCGGCACGCTCGCCGCCCTCGGCGCCATCCTGATCAAGGCCGAGACCGACCTCGTCGGTGTCGCCCGCCACCAGGGCGGTCTGCCGCCGGTGAAGGAGTCGGCCTCCGAGCCGCGTTCCTCCGGCATGGCGCTGGCCCGCAAGGCCGCCGCCGCGCTCAAGTTCCACCGGCTCGTCCTCGGCATCGAGGCCTCGCTCCTGATCGTGGTCCTGGCGATCGCGGACCAGATCCGCGGCGACCTGTTCTTCACCCGGGTCGGCGTCGCCGTCCTCGCCGCCATCGCGCTGCTCCAGACCGTGCTCCACCTCGTGTCGATCATGGTTTCCAGCAGGCTGAAGTGAGGCCTGCCGTGAGTGCGCCGCTCAAGGTGGGAGCCGTCGTCATCACGATGGGCGACCGCCCCGACGACCTGCGCGCGCTGATCGACTCGGTCGCCGCGCAGGAGGGCGACCGGGTCGAGGTCGTCGTCGTCGGTCAGGGCACCCCGGTCACCGGGGTGCCCGACTGGGTGCGGACCGTCGACCTCCCGGAGAACGTCGGCATCCCCGCGGGCCGGAACGTCGGCATCGAGGCCTTCGGCCCCGGCGGCACCGACGTCGACGTCCTGCTCTTCCTCGACGACGACGGACTCCTGGCCCACGCGGACACCGCCGAACTGGTGCGCCAGGCCTTCACCGCCGACCCGCGCCTCGGCATCATCACCTTCCGCATCGCCGACCCGGAGACCGGGCTCACCCAGCGCCGGCACGTGCCGCGGCTGCGGGCCTCCGACCCGATGCGCTCCTCGCGGGTGACCACCTTCCTCGGTGGCGCCAACGCGGTCCGCACCAAGGTCTTCGCCGAAGTCGGCGCACTGCCCGGCGAGTTCTTCTACGCGCACGAGGAGACCGACCTCGCCTGGCGCGCGCTCGACGCCGACTGGATGATCGACTACCGTTCCGACATGGTGCTGTTGCACCCCACCACAGCCCCGTCCCGGCACGCCTCGTACCACTTCAACGTGGCCCGCAACCGAGTGTGGCTGGCACGTCGCAATCTGCCCGCGCCCCTGGTGCCGGTCTATCTCGGCGTCTGGCTCCTGCTCACCCTGGCCCGGCGGCCCTCGCTCCCCGCGCTGAAGGCGTGGTGCGGCGGCTTCCGCGAGGGCTGGACGACCCCCTGCGGACCGCGCCGCCCCATGAGGTGGCGTACGGTGTGGCGGCTGACCCGGCTGGGTCGCCCCCCGGTCGTCTGACATCGTGGTACCGACGTGCCGCGCATCTTGAACACGAAAGTTTCGACTGTGAGTGACACACACCAGGGCGGGGCGGTCGCGACGAGCGCGCCTCCGTCCGTCGACGAGGGCCTGGCCCCGGCCGCGCTGGCCGCGAAGTACGGCCTCTCCGTCAGCGGCGCCCGGCCCGGCCTGTTCGAGTACGTCCGTGAGCTGTGGAGCCGCCGCCACTTCATCCTGGCCTTCTCCTCGGCCAAGCTGACCGCGCAGTACAGCCAGGCCAAGCTGGGTCAGGTATGGCAGGTGGCGACCCCGCTCCTGAACGCCCTGGTCTACTACCTGATCTTCGGGCTGATCCTGGGCGCCGGACAGGGGATGACCAAGGAGGTCTACATCCCCTTCCTGGTCACCGGCATCTTCGTGTTCACCTTCACCCAGAGCTCCGTGATGGCGGGCGTCCGGGCGATCTCGGGCAACCTCGGACTCGTCCGGGCCCTGCACTTCCCGCGCGCGACCCTCCCGATCTCCTTCTCGCTCCAGCAGCTCCAGCAGCTGCTGTTCTCGATGATCGTGCTCGTGGCGGTGGCGATCGCCTTCGGCAGCTACCCGTCGCTCCGCTGGCTGCTCGTGATCCCGGCGCTCTTCCTGCAGTTCGTGTTCAACGTGGGCCTCGCCATGATCGTGGCCAGGATGGGCGCCAAGACGCCCGACCTCGCCCAGCTGATGCCCTTCGTCATGCGGACCTGGATGTACGCGTCCGGCGTGATGTTCTCGATCCCGGTGATGCTCTCCGACAAGCCGGCCTGGATCGCCGACATCCTCATGTACAACCCGGCGGCCGTCTACATGGACCTGATCCGCTTCGCCCTCATCGAGGGCTACAGCGCGCAGAACCTGCCGGACCACGTGTGGATGACCGCCCTGGGCTGGGCGCTGGTCTTCGGCATCGGCGGCTTCGTCTACTTCTGGAAGGCAGAGGAGAAGTACGGCCGTGGCTGACACGAACCAGAGCAACGTCCCCACCGTGATCTGCGACGAGGTCCACATCGTCTACCGGGTCAACGCCGGTGGCGGCGGCAAGGGCAGCGCCACCGCGGCGCTCAGCCGGATCGTCGGCCGCGGCAAGGCCGAGGTCTCCCGGGGCGTCCGCAAGGTCCACGCCGTCCGCGGTGTCACCTTCACCGCCTACCGGGGCGAGGCCATCGGCCTCATCGGCTCCAACGGCTCCGGCAAGTCGACGCTGCTGCGCGCCATCGCCGGTCTGCTCCCCACGGAGAGCGGCAAGGTCTACACCGACGGGCAGCCCTCGCTCCTGGGCGTCAACGCGGCCCTCATGAACGACCTCACCGGTGAGCGCAACGTGATCCTCGGCGGCCTCGCCATGGGCATGAGCCGCGAGGAGGTGCGCTCCCGCTACGAGGGGATCGTCGACTTCTCCGGCATCAACGAGAAGGGCGACTTCATCAGTCTGCCCATGCGCACGTACTCCTCCGGCATGGGCGCCCGGCTCCGCTTCGCCATCGCGGCGGCCAAGAACCACGACGTCCTCCTCATCGACGAGGCGCTGGCCACCGGTGACCGCAAGTTCCAGATCCGCTCCGAGGAGCGCATCCGCGAGCTCCGCAAGGAGGCCGGCACGGTCTTCCTGGTGAGCCACAGCAACAAGTCCATCCGGGACACCTGCGACCGGGTGCTCTGGCTGGAGAAGGGGCAGCTCCTCATGGACGGCCCCACGGACGAGGTCCTCAAGGCGTACGAGCGCGAGACCGCCCGCTGATCCCGCACGCCTCCGCACCGCCCCCGCCCTTTTCGGCGGGGGCGGTTCCGGTTTCCGCGCGTCGCGCCGCCACCTGGAATGTTCATGCGGTTAACTTCGGGCAGGATGAGCCCATGCCAGCGTTCTCGGGGGGAAAGACCTACCACCACGGCGACCTGCGCAACGCGCTCATCTGCGCAGCCGTCGACCTCGCCACCGAGGGCGGCCCCGAACGGGTCGTCCTGCGCGAGGCGGCCCGCCGGGTCGGAGTCTCGCCCACCGCCGCCTACCGGCACTTCGACGGACGCGGCGAACTCCTCCACATGGTCAGGGCCCACGCCCGGCGGCGACTGGCCGACTCCATGGAGCGGGCCGCCGCGCGCGAGCCCGGCGCCGACGACCCCGCCCTCGCGGCCGAGCGCCGGGTCGCCGCCCTCTGCCGCGGGTACGTCGGCTTCGCGGTCGAGCAGCCCGGCCTCTACCGGGTGGCGTTCTGCGTCCCCCGTCAGACGGGGACGGGTGGACCTGGTGGGCAGACCGCCGAGCGGCAGCCCGCCGAGCCCGAGATCCGCGCGTTCACCCTGCTCAGGGAGGCGCTCGAAGCGCTCACGCGGCGAGGCACCGCCCGTCAGGGCGCCCGCCCCGCCAGCGGCGCCGCCGCGTGGTCGGCCGTGCACGGCCTGTCACTTCTCCTGGTCGACGGCCCGCTCCGCCGCCTTCCCGTCCAGCGCAGGAACGCCGTCGTCGAGACGACCCTCGCCATGGTGGTCTCCGGCGCGCGCGCCCTCTGAGTCGGGCCCCGGGCCGAACTTCCTTGCGGGTCGGACGGGTTGACGACCCGTACGGGTGAGCTTCCCGGCGCCGGACACCCCGGAATGGCGACGGCCGTCGTACGACGTAAGCTGGACCGGTCTGTTTCGCGGCAAGTAGGGCGATACCCCACGACCATCGGGCCTCCGGGTGACGGCTCTACGGGCAGGGGTCGCGGCGTGTCCGAAATGGGATGGATTGGATCGGCAGTGTAGAACGGGAGACGTGACGGCCATGACGCAGAATCTCCAGCTCCACGAGGGTGTCGCCGTCCCTCCGGCGGGCAGCGACCTGTGACGGACACCCGGCAGGCGCGCCCCGACGCCTCCTCACGCGCCACACTCGGCAAGGCCGCGGACGAGAACTTCCCCGTGGCCCCCTTCTTCCTGCCCCGGGCCTGGCGCGACGACCTGATGGCCGTCTACGGCTTCGCCCGCCTCGTCGACGACATCGGTGACGGCGACCTCGCCCCCGGCGGCGCCGACGCCCTCCACCTCGGCCTCGACCCCGAGACCGCGGAGGACCGGCTCGCCTTCCTCGACGCCTTCGAGGCCGACCTCCACCGCGTCTTCGACGGCACGCCCCACCACCCCCTGCTGCGGGCCCTCCAGCCGACCGTCCGGCGCCGCCGCCTCACCCCGGAGCCCTTCCTCGGCCTGATCGCGGCCAACCGCCAGGACCAGCTGGTCCGGCGCTACGAGACGTACGCCGACCTCGTCGCGTACTGCGAGCTCTCCGCCAACCCCGTCGGCCGCCTCGTCCTCGCGATCACCGGCACCGACACCCCCGAGCGGATCCGCCGCTCCGACGAGATCTGCACCGCCCTGCAGATCGTCGAGCACCTCCAGGACGTCGCCGAGGACCTCGGGAACGACCGGATCTACCTCCCCGCCGAGGACCTCGACCGGTTCCACGTCACCGAGGCCGACCTCGCCCGCCCCACGGCGGGCGCCGCCGTGCGCTCCCTGATCGCCTTCGAGGCCGAGCGCACCCGCGCACTGCTCCACGCGGGCGCCCCGCTCGTCGGCAGCGTCCACGGCCGGCTCCGCCTCCTCCTCGCGGGATTCACCGCCGGGGGACTCGCCGCGCTCGACGCGATCACCGACGCCGGGTTCGACGTACTGAGCGGCGCACCGAAGTCCACCAAGCCGAGCCTGATGCGCCAGGTGGGAGCGGTACTGCTCCGGGCGCGGAGAGAGGGGTGAGCGCGACCGTGGAGGCACAGCCCCAGCCGTCCGCACCGGTACAGGCCGCCTACAGCTACTGCGAGGCGGTCACCGGACAGCAGGCACGCAACTTCGCCTACGGGATCCGCCTGCTGCCGACCGGGAAGCGCCAGGCCATGTCCGCGCTGTACGCCTTCTCCCGGCGCGTCGACGACATCGGCGACGGCACCCTCGTGCCCGAGGTCAAGCGGGAGCGGCTCGAGGCGACCCGCGCGCTGCTCGACCGGATCCGCACCGGCGAGGTCGACGAGGACGACACCGACCCCGTCGCCGTGGCCCTCGCCGACTCGGCCCGCCGCTTCCCGATCCCGCTCGACGGCCTCGACGAACTCATCGACGGCGTCCTCATGGACGTGCACGGCGCGGCCTTCGAGACCTGGGACGACCTCAAGGTCTACTGCCGCTGCGTCGCGGGCGCGATCGGCCGGTTGTCCCTCGGGGTCTTCGGCACCCAGCCCGGCGCCCGGGGGGCCGACCGCGCCCCCGAGTACGCCGACACCCTGGGCCTCGCGCTCCAACTCACCAACATCCTCAGGGACGTGCGCGAGGACGCGGGCAACGGGCGCACCTATCTGCCCGCCGACGACCTGGCCAAGTTCGGCTGCGGGGACGGCTTCCACGGCGACACCCCGCCCGCCGGCTCCGACTTCGAGGGCCTCGTCCACTTCGAAGTACGGCGCGCCCGCGCCCTGTTCGCCGAGGGCTACCGGCTGCTTCCCATGCTCGACCGGCGCAGCGGGGCCTGCGTCGCCGCCATGGCGGGCATCTACCGCCGCCTCCTCGACCGGATCGAACGCGACCCCGGGGCCGTGCTGCGCGGCCGCGTCTCGCTGCCCGGCCGCGAGAAGGCGTACGTCGCCGTGCGCGGCCTCTCCGGCCTCGACACCCGCCACATCGCCCGACGCGCCGTCAGGGGGCGAGCCTGATGAGTCCGCACGCCCGTGACCGCCGGGCAACCCCGGGCGCCCTCCCCGCGTCCCTGTCCGCGACGACCCGAGCGGAGACCGTGTGAACCACGACGCGACCGAGCAGCACGCCCGGCAGCCCCACGCCGTCGTCGTCGGCGGCGGGCTCGCCGGGATCACCGCCGCGCTCCAGCTCGCCGAGGCCGGCGTCGGCGTCACCCTCCTCGAAGGGCGGCCCCGGCTCGGCGGCCTCGCCTTCTCCTTCCGCCGGGGCGACCTCACCGTCGACAACGGCCAGCACGTCTACCTGCGCTGCTGCACCGCGTACCGCTGGTTCCTCGACCGGGTCGACGGCACCCGTCTCGCGCCCCTCCAGGACCGCCTCGACGTCCCCGTCCTCGACGTCGGCGACCCGCGCGGACCCCGCCTCGGCCGGATCCGCCGCGACGAGCTCCCCGTACCGCTGCACCTGGCGCGCAGCCTCGCCACGTACCCGCACCTCTCGCTCGCCGAGCGGGCATCCGTCGGCCGTGCGGCGCTCGCCATGAAGAAGCTCGACCCCGCCGACCCCGCACTCGACGGCATCGACTTCGGCACCTGGCTCGCCCGGCACGGCCAGTCCCCCCGGACCGTGGAGGCCCTGTGGGACCTCATCGGCGTCCCCACCCTCAACGCCCCCGCCCCGCAGGCCTCCCTGGGGCTCGCCGCGATGGTCTTCAAGACCGGGCTCCTCTCCGAGCCCGGTGCCAGCGACATCGGCTGGGCCCACGTCCCGCTCGGCGAACTCCACGACACCCGCGCCGCGAAGCAGCTCGACGCCCTGGGCGTCCGCACCCTGCTGCGCACCAAGGCCGAGCGGATCGCCCGTACGGACGACGGCCGCTGGACCGTCGAGGTACCCGGCGAGACGCTCACGGCGGACGCGGTCGTCCTCGCCGTCCCCCAGCAGGAGACCCACGCCCTGCTGCCGGAAGGCGCCCTCGACGACCCCGACCGGCTCCTCGACATCGCCACCGCCCCCATCCTCAACCTGCACGTCGTCTACGACCGCAAGGTCCTCAGGCGGCCCTTCTTCACCACGCTCGGTTCCCCGGTGCAGTGGGTCTTCGACCGCACCGACTCCTCCGGGCTCACCGGCGGCGGCCAGTACCTCGCCGTCTCCCAGTCCGCCGCCCAGGACGAGATCGACGAACCCGTCGCCGCCCTGCGCGCGAAGTACCTCCCCGAGCTGGAGCGGCTGCTGCCCGCCGCGCGCGGCGCCGGGATCCGCGACTTCTTCGTCACCAGGGAGCGGACGGCCACGTTCGCCCCCACCCCGGGCGTCGGCCGGCTCCGCCCCGGCGCCCGCACCCGGGCACCGGGCCTCTACCTGGCCGGCGCCTGGACCGCCACCGGCTGGCCCGCGACCATGGAAGGTGCCGTCCGCAGCGGATTCAGCGCGGCGGGCGCCGCGCTCTCCGCCCTCGGCCGCCGCCATGACCATCCGCTGCAGGAGGCGGCATGAGTGTGAGTACCGGAACAAGAGGAGAGACCGTGCCGACTGTGCCGCCGGATAATCCGGCCGTCGACACCGCGGACGTGTCCGCACTGCTGGAGCGGGGGCGGACCCTGTCCACCCCCGTACTGCGGGCGGCCGTCGACCGCCTCGCGCCACCCATGGACACCGTGGCCGCCTACCACTTCGGCTGGATCGACGCCCGGGGCAACCCCGCCGACGGCGACGGCGGCAAGGCCGTCCGCCCCGCGCTCGCCCTGCTGTCGGCCGAGGCCGCGGGCGCCGCGCCCGAGGTCGGCGTCCCCGGCGCCGTCGCCGTGGAACTCGTCCACAACTTCTCGCTGCTGCACGACGACCTGATGGACGGCGACGAGCAGCGCCGCCACCGCGACACCGTGTGGAAGGTGCACGGCCCCGCGCAGGCCATCCTCGTCGGCGACGCCCTGTTCGCCCTCGCCAACGAGCTGCTCCTCGAACTCGGCACCGTCGAGGCCGGCCGGGCCACCCGCCGCCTCACCACGGCCTCCCGCAAGCTCATCGACGGGCAGGCCCAGGACATCTCGTACGAGCACCGCGAGCGGGTCACCGTCGAGGAGTGCCTGGAGATGGAGGGCAACAAGACCGGCGCCCTGCTCGCCTGCGCCGTCTCCATCGGCGCCGTCCTCGGCGGCGCCGACGACCGCACCGCCGACAAGCTGGAGGAGTACGGCTACCACCTCGGCCTCGCCTTCCAGGCTGTCGACGACCTCCTCGGCATCTGGGGCGACCCGGAGGCCACCGGCAAGCAGACCTGGAGCGACCTGCGCCAGCGCAAGAAGTCCCTGCCGGTCGTCGCCGCCCTCGCGGCCGGCGGCGAGGCCTCCGAGCGGCTCGGCGAGCTCCTCGCCGCGGACGCCAAGTCCAACGACTTCGACAGCTTCTCCGAGGAGGAGTTCGCCTTCCGCGCCGCCCTCATCGAGGAGGCCGGAGGACGCGAGTGGACCTCCCAGGAGGCCCGCCGACAGCACGCCGTCGCGATCGAGGCCCTGCACGAGGTGGACATGCCCGCCCGCGTCCGCGCGCAGCTCACCGCGCTGGCCGACTTCGTGGTCGTACGAAAGAGATGATCACCATCACCCTGATATGAGTTCGCGGTCGCCGGCCGGTGCCACCCGGCGCCGGCCGACGGCAGACCCGCAGGAGCAGAAGCAACCGACTGCACAAAGGGGAAGCCATGACAGCGACGACCGACGGAAGCGCCGGGGCCATGGGCCCGCTGGCAGCCGCGGCCACCACCACGCACCACACCGGCGCCCTCGCGCCGGACCTCGACGAAGCCGCCGCCCGGGCCGCGGAGCGGGCCGTCGAGCACCTGCTCGCCCGACAGGACACCGAGGGCTGGTGGAAGGGCGACCTGGAGACCAACGTCACCATGGACGCCGAGGACCTCCTCCTCCGCCAGTTCCTGGGCATCCTCGACAGCGGCACCAGCCGCGCCGCCGCCCTCCACATCCGCCGCGGACAGCGCGAGGACGGCGCCTGGGCCACCTTCTACGGCGGACCCGGCGAGGTCTCCGCCACCATCGAGGCCTACGTGGCCCTGCGGCTCGCCGGAGACCCGCCCGAGGCGCCGCACATGGCCAGGGCCGCCGCCTGGGTCCGCAGCCACGGAGGCATCGCCTCCGCCCGGGTCTTCACCCGGATCTGGCTCGCCCTCTTCGGCTGGTGGCGCTGGGAGGACCTGCCCGAACTGCCCCCGGAACTGCTCTTCCTGCCGAAGTGGTTCCCGCTCAACATCTACGACTTCGGCTGCTGGGCCCGGCAGACGATCGTGCCGCTCACCGTCGTGTCCGCGAAGCGCCCGGTCCGCCCCGCGCCCTTCCCGCTCGACGAGCTGCACACCGACCCGGCCCGCCCGAACCCGCCCCGGCCCCTCGCCCCGGTGGCCGGCTGGGACGGGCTCTTCCAGCGGCTCGACAAGGCGCTGCACGTGTACCACCGGGTGGCACCCCGCGCGCTGCGCAGAACCGCCATGAACCTCGCCGCGCGCTGGATCGTCGAGCGCCAGGAGAACGACGGCTGCTGGGGCGGCATCCAGCCCCCCGCCGTGTACTCGGTCATCGCCCTCCACCTCCTCGGCTACGACCTCCAGCACCCCGTGATGCGCGCGGGTCTGGAGTCCCTCGACCGGTTCGCCGTGTGGAACGAGGACGGCTCGCGGATGATCGAGGCCTGCCAGTCACCGGTCTGGGACACCTGTCTCGCCACGATCGCGCTCGCCGACGCGGGGCTCCCGCCGGACCACCCGGCGCTGGTGAAGGCCGCCGACTGGATGCTCGACGAGGAGGTCGGACGGACCGGGGACTGGGCCGTACGCCGCCCCGGACTGCCGCCGGGCGGCTGGGCGTTCGAGTTCCACAACGACAACTACCCCGACACCGACGACACCGCCGAGGTGGTGCTCGCCCTGCGCAGGGTCAGGCACCCCGAGCCCGCACGGGTCGAGGCGGCCGTCGCCCGGGGCGCCCGCTGGACGCTCGGCATGCAGTCGCGCGACGGGGCCTGGGGCGCCTTCGACGCCGACAACACCAGCGTCCTCCCCAACAAACTGCCGTTCTGCGACTTCGGCGAGGTGATCGACCCGCCCTCCGCCGACGTCACCGCCCACGTCGTGGAGATGCTGGCCTACGAGGGCCTCGCCGAGGACCCCCGCACCCGCAGGGGCGTCGAGTGGCTGCTCGCCCACCAGGAGCCGAACGGCGCCTGGTTCGGCCGCTGGGGCGTCAACCACGTGTACGGCACCGGCTCGGTGCTGCCGGCGCTGACCGCCGCCGGACTGCCCGTCTCCCACCCCGCGATCCGCCGGGCCGTCGACTGGCTCGGCGCCACGCAGAACGAGGACGGCGGCTGGGGCGAGGACCTCCGCTCCTACTCGGACCCGGCGTGGATCGGGCGCGGTACCTCCACCGCCTCCCAGACGGCGTGGGCGCTGATCGCCCTCCTCGCCGCGGGCGAGCGTGCGTCCGAGCCCGTCCGGCGGGGCGTCGCCTGGCTCGCCGCGACCCAGCGTGAGGACGGCTCCTGGGACGAGCCGTACTTCACCGGCACCGGCTTCCCCTGGGACTTCTCCATCAACTACCACCTCTACCGGCAGGTGTTCCCCCTCACGGCGCTCGGACGGTACGTGCACGGGGAGCCGTCGCCCGCCAAGGAACGCTGATGGGACCCGAGGCGGGGCCCGCCGCCCCGCCGCCGCTGCTCATCGCCTGCGCGCTCGGCATCGAGCAGTTCGCCCTGCGCAGCGGCGACCGCGGCGGCGCCCCCGGGCCCGTGACCGTGCTCCGTACGGGCATGGGACCCGATCGCGCCCACCGCGCGGTCTCCCGGGCGCTCGGCGAGGAGCGCTGGCGGGAGGCCGCCGTCATCGCCTCCGGCTTCTGCGCGGGGCTCGCCCCCGGCATGCACCCGGGGGATGTGGTCGTCGCCGACGAGACCCGCGGCCCCGGCGGCGCCACCTCCTGCACGGAGACCGAGCTCCTGGTGAAGGCCCTCGCCAGGGCGGTGCCCGGGCGGGCCGTGCACACCGGGCCGCTGACCGGCTCCGACCACGTGGTGCGCGGCCCCGAGCGGGCCGCGCTGCGGGCCACCGGCGCCATCGCCGTCGACATGGAGTCCGCCTCGACCCTGCGCACCGCACGGGCCGCCGCGGGCCTCGGGGGAGGGCCCGGCGCCCGCCCGGTTGCGGCCGTCCGGGTGGTCGTGGACGCTCCGGAACACGAGCTGGTCCGTATCGGCACGGTTCGCGGGGGAATATCGGCCTTCCGTGTTCTTCGTGCCGTCCTTCCCGCTTTCTTCGAATGGCACCGTTCTTTGCTGCTCCCCAGGAGGTGAACGAGTTATGGCCATGCCGCTCCGTCAGTCCATCCGGGTCGGGACCTATCTCTTCGAACAGAAGCTCCGCAAGCGCGAGAAGTTCCCGCTGATCGTCGAGCTCGAGCCGCTCTTCGCGTGCAACCTCAAGTGCGAGGGCTGCGGAAAGATCCAGCACCCCGCCGGCGTCCTCAAGCAGCGCATGCCGGTCGCCCAGGCGGTCGGCGCCGTCCTGGAGTCCGGCGCCCCCATGGTGTCCATCGCGGGCGGCGAACCCCTGATGCACCCTCAGATCCACGAGATCGTCCGCCAGTTGGTGGCCAAGAGGAAGTACGTCTTCCTCTGCACCAACGCGATGCTGCTGCGCAAGAAGCTGGAGAACTTCACGCCCTCGCCGTACTTCGCCTTCGCCGTGCACATCGACGGCCTGCGCGAACGGCACGACGAGTCCGTCGCCAAGGAAGGCGTGTTCGACGAGGCGGTGGCGGCCATGAAGGAGGCCAAGCGCCGGGGATTCCGCGTCACCACCAATTCGACCTTCTTCAACACCGACACCCCGCAGACCATCATCGAGGTCCTCAATTTCCTCAACGACGACCTCCAGGTCGACGAAATGATGATCTCGCCCGCGTACGCCTACGAAAAGGCCCCCGACCAGGAGCACTTCCTCGGCGTCGAGCAGACCCGCGAACTCTTCAAGAAGGCCTTCGCCGGGGGGAACAGGCGCCGCTGGCGGCTCAACCACTCGCCGCTCTTCCTGGACTTCCTGGAGGGGAAGGCGGACTTCCCGTGCACCGCCTGGGCCATTCCGAACTACTCCCTCTTCGGCTGGCAGCGCCCCTGCTACCTGATGAGCGACGGCTACGTCCCGACGTACCGCGAGCTCGTCGAGGACACCGACTGGGACAAGTACGGCCGCGGCAAGGACCCCCGCTGCGCCAACTGCATGGCGCACTGCGGCTACGAGCCCACCGCCGTCCTCGCCACCATGGGCTCCCTCAAGGAGTCCCTGCGCGCGGTCAGGGAGACCGTCTCCGGGAACAACGGGTGAGTGCCTCGTGAAAGGTGAGTTCGACCTGCGGGCGCTGCTCGCCGAACGCGGCGGCGAGCGGTACGAGCTGCACGCCCGCCATCTGAACCACCAGCTGCCGCGCATGCTCCACACCATCGGCTTCGACAAGGTGTACGAGCGGGCCGAAGGCGCCCACTTCTGGGACGCCGAGGGCGTCGACCACCTCGACATGCTCGCCGGCTTCGGCGTGATGGGCCTCGGACGGCACCACCCCGTCGTCCGCAAGGCCCTCCACGACGTCCTGGACGCCCAGCTCGCCGACCTCACCCGCTTCGACTGCCCGCCGCTGCCCGGACTCCTCGCCGAACGGCTGCTCAGCCACAGCCCGCACCTCGAGCGGGTCTTCTTCGGCAACAGCGGCACCGAGGCCGTGGAGACCGCCCTCAAGTTCGCCCGGTACGCCACCCGGCGGCCCAGGGTCCTCTACTGCTCCCACGCCTTCCACGGCCTGACCACCGGCTCCCTCTCCGTCAACGGGGAGAAGGGCTTCCGGGACGGCTTCGCCCCGCTCCTGCCCGACACGGCGATCGGCCTCGGCGACCTCGACGCCCTGGAGCGGGAGCTGCTCGCGGGCGACGTGGCCGCCTTCGTCGTGGAGCCGATCCAGGGCAAGGGCGTCCACGAGGCACCGCCCGGCTTCCTCCGGGCGGCGCAGGAGCTGCTGCACCGGCACGGGGCCCTGCTGATCGTCGACGAGGTGCAGACCGGCCTCGGCCGGACCGGCGACTTCTACGCGTACCAGCACGAGGAGGGCGTCGAACCCGACCTGGTCTGTGTCGCCAAGGCGCTCTCCGGCGGCTACGTGCCGGTCGGCGCCACCCTCGGCAAGGACTGGATCTTCAAGAAGGTCTACTCGTCGATGGACCGCGTCCTCGTCCACTCGGCGAGCTTCGGGTCGAACGCACAGGCCATGGCGGCCGGGCTCGCGGTCCTCTCGGTCATGGAGGACGAGGACATCGTCGCCCGCGTCCGGCGGACCGGCGGACTGCTCCGCTCCCGCCTGGAGGAGCTCGTGCCCCGGTACGAGCTGCTCCACGAGATCCGCGGCCGCGGGCTGATGATCGGCATCGAGTTCGGCCGGCCGGCCTCGCTGGGGCTGCGCGGGCGCTGGACGATGCTCCAGGCGGCCCGCAAGGGGCTCTTCGCGCAGATGGTCGTCGTCCCGCTGCTCCAGCGGCACCGGATCCTCACCCAGGTCTCCGGAGACCATCTGGAGGTGATCAAGCTGATCCCGCCGCTGATCATCGACGAGGCGGACGTGGACCGTTTCGTCACCGCCTTCACGGCGGTGATGGACGACGCCCACGGCGGCGGTGGACTGATGTGGGACTTCGGGAAGACCCTGGTGAAGCAGGCCGTCGCACAGCGCTGACCCCGACCACCCGCGCATCTTTGCCTCTGAGGCAAGAAACTTGCCTCAGAGGCACAATGCTGGCGCAATGGACGCATGGACCACGTCCCCGGGGAGACCTCCCCGGAACCCGCCACTCCCGGCGCACTGCCGGACGTCGCCCCGCAGCTGCGCGGTCTGCGCCGCCGCAGGGGACTCACCCTGGAGGCCGCCGCCCAGCGGGCCGGCCTCTCGCCGGCCCACCTCTCGCGCCTGGAGACCGGGAACCGGCAGCCTTCGCTGCCGATGCTGCTCGCCCTCGCCCGGATCTACGGTACGACGGTCTCCGAGCTCCTCGGCGAGGCGCCGCCCGAGCGGGACCCCGTCGTCCGGGCGGACCGCTCCGAACCCGTCGAGGCCGACGGCTGGGTCTACCGCCAGGCGGGCGGGGCCGGGCGCGCCCTGCAGTGTCTGCGGGTCCACGTGCCGTACGCCACCCGGGCCGACATCGTGCGCGTCCACCCGGGGGAGGAGTGGATCCACGTCCTGGAGGGCCGGGTCCGGCTCGCGCTGGGTGACGCCGTGCACGTCCTCGACCCCGGCGACAGCGCGCACTTCGACTCGCTCACCCCGCACCGGATCGGGGCCGCCGGCCCCGCCGGTGCGGAGCTGCTGTTCGTCCACACCCTGATGCAGAGTCCCGTGGCCGAGCTGTGCCTCGGCGACGAGACTCTTCACCGGCGCTGATCCGCCGCGGCTCGCCCCTTCTCCGACAGCCCCCGACGTCCTTCCGAAAGGACCGATATGCCCGACAAGTCACGACCGGTCACCGGTGAGGAGCGCGGAGAGGGCAAGTTCCCCAAGGGGCTGGTCCTCCGCCTCTTCGCCTATCTGATCGCAGGCCACCTCTTCGCCGGCTTCCTCTACCTGCTGTTCGTGCTCGGCGGCCAGAACCAGTAGGCGGCGGGGTCACGCCTCGGTGAGCAGACGCTCCCGCAGGCGCTCCCGGGTCTCCGGGGCGAGCTTCAGGCCCTGCGCGAGGTAGGCGTCCACGGAACCCCAGGTCGCCTCGATCGTCTCGAAGGCGCCCCGCAGATACTCCACCCGCGCGTCGAAGAGCGGGCCCAGCAGCTCCATCACCTCGGGCGACATGGCGTCCGGGGCGGTGGAGCTGCGGCGCACCTTGTAGCGGCGGTGCGGCTCGTTCGACTTCACGTAGTCGGCCTCGATCGCCGCCCGCTCGACCCCGAGGGCGAGCAGGGTGATCGCGATGGAGAGCCCGGCGCGGTCCTTGCCGGCCGCGCAGTGCATCAGGGCGGGGAGGCTGTCCTCCGCCATGGCGTGCAGGATCCGGCTGTGCTCCGCGGTCCGCTCGACCACCATCTTCCGGTACGAGTCGGACATATTGGCGGCCGCCTTGCCGTCGCCCAGGATCTCCCGCAGCTGGGCGATGTCACCACCGCGGACCAGCTTCCAGAACTCCTTGCCGTCCGCCGGATCGTTGAGCGGTATGTTCACGTTCCGCACGCCGGGCAGCTCGACGTCGGCGCCCTCGACCTTCCGGTCGGCCTGGTTCCGGAAGTCGAAGACGGTGTGCAGTCCCAGCGAGTCGAGGAAGGCGGCGTCCGCCGCGGTCGCGTGCGCGAGGTGACCGCTGCGGAAGAGGCGCCCGGCGCGGACGGCGCGCCCGTCCGTCGTCGGCAGGCCGCCCACGTCCCGGAAGTTGCGGACCCCGGCCAGCTCGGGCTCGGTCATTTCGATGGGCGGGACCTGCGGCAGCTGCTGCGTCACGGATGCTCCTGATGGTCGACGGTCGGGTGCCCGAAGCGAGATCGGTTCCAGGGGCAATCATCCAGGCGGGACGGTGTCGGCGCACCCCCCTGGACGGGAATGGGTGATCTGTCCGAATTAGGGCCTTCCGTATAACGCGCCCTGTTTACAGGCGAGATGGGTATCGGCGCGTGAGCAGGGTCATAAAGGTGACGGATCGTGGCCGACCGCCCGGACCAAATGCCGTACGTGAAAAGGACATCTCGGGACCGTCATCCACGGAGGGTGACCGGAATTCCGGCGGAAAAGGGAGGTCTGGAAAGCCGGTGGAAAACAGTGGCTTGTTCGTGCCGACCCCGCTCGTCTAGCGTCACCGTCAATCCGGTCGGACCGCCGAATCCTGCCACCGTCCGGAATTCCCACTCATCCCATGTGTGGCAGGAGCGGGGGACCCAGGAAGTACGCCGGTCCCGCGACGCAGGACGGCTAGGGGTGAAGCCGCGCGACAGCGCGGCCGGGCATCTCCAGTCCGAACCCGACAGCTCACCTCGCAGGCGCCGGAGAGGAATTCGCCATGCCCGCAACGGGTAAGCACCGCCGCACCAAGACCAACCGCCTGACCCGCGGCATCGCCGCCGCCGGTACGGGAGGCGCCGTCGTCGCCCTCCCGCTCCTCGGAGCCACCGGCGCCCACGCCGCCACCCCGGCCGCCGCCCCCGCGCAGGCCGTCACCGCCGCCGCCCTGGTGAAGGCCCCCGCCGCCGTCCAGGCCGCGCCCGCCGCCAAGGCCGCGCCGAAGACGTACTCCGTCGTGCCCGGCGACTACCTGTCGAAGATCGCCGCCGACCACCACCTCGCCGGCGGCTGGCAGAAGCTCTACGCCGACAACCGCCAGGTCGTGGGCGGGGACCCCTCGCTCATCCTGCCCGGCATGAAGCTCACGCTCGGCGCCAAGAACACCGCCAAGGCCGCCGCCCCCAAGAGCGCCGCGCCCAAGGCCAAGGCCAAGGCCGCCCCCGAGAGCGCCACGACCTCCTCGAAGAACGGCGACACCCCGCGGGCCTCCCGTGGCGGCGACCGCGTCGACGCCCCGGCCCCCGCGGCCCCGGCCGCCGACTCCGGCTCCTCTGCGCAGTCCACCGACTCCGGCACCTCGGCCTCCTCCTCCGGCTGGGTCGCCCCGGTCGACGGCGGCGTCTCCACCCCGTACCGCGCCTCCGGCTCCATGTGGTCCTCCGGCTACCACACCGGTGCCGACTTCATCGCCTCCTCCGGTACCACCGTCCGCGCCGTCGGCGCCGGCACGGTCGTCTCGGCCGGCTACAGCGGCGCCTACGGCAACGAGGTCGTCATCCAGCACGCCGACGGCAACTACTCGCAGTACGCCCACCTCTCGTCCCTCTCCGTCTCCTCCGGCCAGACGGTCAGCGGGGGTCAGCAGATCGGCCTCTCCGGCTCCACCGGCAACTCCACCGGCCCGCACCTGCACTTCGAGATCCGCACCTCCCCGAGCTACGGCTCCGACATCGACCCGCTGGGCTACCTGCGCCAGCACGGCGTCTCCATCTGACGCGTCAACTCCCGCGTGGCCCGGCACTCCTGTGCCGGGCCACGCGCGCGTCCCCCCTCTATTCCGGCTTGGCAAATTCTTTATCGGTGGCATATGTCACCCGGCGTCAACCCCTCCTTACGGTCGCGTAGGTCACACCCCGAAAGGAAGGATGTGGTCCCGTGGCAGACGATTCGAGATCAAGAGACAAGAACGCATTCGGGTCGTACGCGGCGATCGGTGACAGCTTCACCGAGGGCGTCGGAGACCCCGGCCCCGACGGGACGTACGTCGGCTGGGCGGACCGCTTCGCGGTCCTGCTCGCCGACCAGCTGCCGGAGCACGACGCCTTCCGCTACGCCAACCTGGCCGTACGCGGGCGCCTCCTCGACCAGATCGTGGCGGAACAGGTCCCCCGGGCGAAGGAACTCGCCCCCGACCTGGTGACCTTCTGCGCCGGCGGCAACGACATCATCCGCCCCGGCACGGACCCCGACGACGTGGCCGAGCGCTTCGAGCGCGCCGTCGCCGAACTGACCTCCGCCGTCGGCACCGTCATGGTGACCACCGGCTTCGACACCCGTGACGTGCCCGTGCTCAGGCACCTGCGCGGCAAGATCGCCACCTACACCGCCCACGTCCGGGCCATCGCCGACCGCTACGACTGCCCGGTCCTCGACCTGTGGTCCCTCAGGTCGGTGCAGGACCGGCGCGCCTGGGACAGCGACCGGCTGCACCTCTCCGCCGAGGGGCACACCCGGGTCGCCCTCCGCGCCGCCCAGGTCCTCGGCCTGCCGGTGCCGGCCGACCCGGACCAGGCCTGGCCGCCGGTACCCCCGCGCGGCACGCTGGAGGTACGCCGCGACGACATCAACTGGGCGAAGGAGTACCTCGTGCCGTGGATCGGACGCCGGCTGCGCGGCGAGAGCTCCGGCGACCACGTCGCGGCCAAGCGCCCCGACCTCATGCCCCTCTGAGGAGCGACGGGCCGCCGGCCGGGATCCGCTCCAGGACCCCGCCGGCGAACACGTCGTACAGCGGCAGCGTCTCCAGGTGCACATAGCCGATGTGGCAGTCGCAGACGGCCAGGGGACAGGCCCGGGGACGCAGCGCGGCCCGGTACGAACCGTCGTACAGGTTCCCCAGCTCGGCCTTGACGAAGTGACAGCGCCGCACCGTCCCCTCGCCGTCCACCGAGATCACCGACTCCCCGGTCCGGCAGGGAAGCCCGGCCGAGCGGTGCGGATGGCGGCTGTACGGGAACAGCGGATCGATCGCCGTCCACATCCCCGCCTCCGCGTCGGTGTACGTGTGCCCCTCCGCCGCGTTCACCCAGAGGTAGACGTGCGGCGGCAGCTCGGCCCGCAGCCGCCGGGCGTGCTCCGTGTGCTCGGGCAGACCGACCACGCCGACACTGAACCGGACGCCCCGCTCCGTCAGTTCCCCGCACTTGGCGAGGAAGCGCTCGTACGGCGTCTGCCCGGGGTGGTACGTGCACCAGAGCGCGACCCGCTCCGGGTCCGCCTCCGCCAGCCACTCGGTCCGGCAGCTCAGATTGGTCTGGATCGCCACCCGCTCGACCTGCGGAAGCCGGGACAGGTCGACCAGCGCCCGCCGGTACCAGGAGCGCACCAGGCCCTCGCCCCACGGCGTGAAGAGGATCCGCAGCCGGTCACCGGTCTGCCCGGCGGCCCACCCGGTGAACCGGTCGAGGGCGGCCCGGTCCGCCCGCAACTGCTCACGGCTGTCCCGGCGCTTGGCGAAGGGGCAGTACGGGCAGTCGAAGTCGCAGGACGACAGCGGCCCCCGGTAGAGCAGCGTCAGATCCATGCCCGCGGCAGCGGTCGGCTCCATCCCCGTCCCTACTTCGGCTCGTACGCGGCCATCGCGGCCCGCACCGAGGGGGAGAACAGCTCGGGACCGAGTCCGTCCGAGTACGACAGTCCCTCCGGCGAGAGCCGCAGGAGCCCCTCGGGCGCCTCCGGGTCCAGCCAGCCGAAGGACTCGAACCGGCCCAGTTCCTCGGGGAAGTCCGCGAACGGCGAGGACCCGAACCGCTCCTCGTACCCCGCGACCGGCATGCCCTCCGCCTGGAGCAGCGACTGCAGCAGATGACGGCGGCGGGCCTCCCCGGCGTCCACCCACCGGCCCACCTCCACCCGCGAGAAGTCGGTGGTCTCCGTGTACGAGTCGATGATCGAGCGGATCTCCCTCATGTCGACCGCGTAGTCGAACGAGTAGTGGAGGGCCGAGGTGTACGAACGGGCCCCGCAGCCCAGGCCGATCATCCCGTCCGTCTGGCAGGCGTGGTCGTCGGGGCCCAGCGGCGGGGCGTCCGCCCGCCGGAACATCCGCATGGACACCTGCTCGTATCCGTGCGCGAGGAGATGGTCCCGGCCGTGCCGGTACAGCCGCAGCCGCTGCTCGTCCCACTCCCGGTCGGCCCGTCTCCGGTCGGCGGGGGAGATCCGGCCGAGACCGGTGAGGGGACGCACGTACAGCGGGTACAGGTACAGCTCCTCGGGCCGCCAGGCGAGAGCCGCGTCGAGCGAGGAGCGCCAGGACCGCTCGGTCTGACCGTCGATCCCGTAGATCAGGTCGATGTTGAGCACCGGGACGCCCGTGTCCCGGATGCGGCCGAGCGCCGCCTCGACGTCCGCCCGCCGCTGCGGCCGGACGGCCGCCCGCGCCTCGGCGTCCACGAAGCTCTGCACCCCGATGCTCAGCCGGGTCGCGCCCCGCTCGGCGAGGACCGCGAGGCGGTCGGCGGTCGCCGTCGCGGGCGAGGTCTCCACCGACAGCGGCACCGCCCGGAGATCGACCCCCGTCCGCTTCTCGGCGATGTCGCAGAGCCGCTCCAGCTCGTCGGCCGTGAGGAAGGTGGGCGTACCCCCGCCGAACGCGGCCGTCGCGAACCGCACCGGCGCCTCGTTCCCGAGGGCCTCGCGCACGGCGGTGGCCTGACGGTCGAGGGCGTCGAGGTAGCGGCCTGTCAGCTCGTCGGGGGCGCCGATCCGGGTGAACAGGTTGCAGAAGCCGCAGCGGACCTCGCAGAACGGTATGTGCGCGTAGAGGGAGAGCGCGTCCTTCGGCTCCCCGGCCCAGAGCGCGACCAGCTCAGGGCGCTCGGGAAGCGGGCGGTAGGCTGTCTTGTGCGGGTACGCGTAGACGTAGCTGCGGTACGGGCGGATGACGTCGCTCACGCCTGGACCTCCCGCTCCGGGCCCGCCAGCACGAACTGCGCGTACGGGACGGTCCACACGACCTCGTGACCGATCCGGTGCCCGGTGTGTCCGTCCTCCCCGTACGCGGTGCCGTGGTCGGAGCAGACGATCGCGAAGCAGGGACGACGGCTGCTCATCGCGGCGAAGAGCCGGCCGATGTGCCGGTCGACGTACTCCAGGGCCGCCGCGTGGGTGGCCCGGGAGTCACCCGCCTCACGGGTCGCCCCCGGCAGATGGAACCAGTTGGGCTGGTGCAGGGCCGACACGTTGACGAAGAGGAAGAGCCGGCGCCCGTGGGGCAGCCCGGCCACGACCTCCTCCGCCCGCGCGACCTGCGACGCGAAGGAGGTGGGCGAGGCGACGCCGAAGGCGGGCTCCCAGTGGCTCTCCTGGAACAGTCCGGGCAGCACGGCGCCGAGGGGCGGCTGCTTGTCGAAGAAACCGACGCCGCCGATGCAGACCGTCCGGTAGCCCTCGCCGGCGAGGGCCGACACCAGGTCGGGGGTCTCGTGGACGAAGGTGCCGCCGGCGGTCGACTCGCTGCCCGCGAACCGGGCCGCGAACAGGCGTGGGTGGGGCCCGGGCGCGGCCGGGGTCGGCAGGAAGCCCGCGAAGATCGCCTGATGGGAGGCGTAGGTGAAGCTGCCCGGGGCGTGTCGCCGCTCCCAGACACCACCGGGCAGATGACGGGCCAGGTTCGGGATGCGGCCCTCGGCCGCCAGCTCCACCGCCACGTCGTACCGCAGCGTGTCGAGGGTGACCAGAAGCAGGTCGTGGCTGCCGACGATCGCGTTCATGTCGGGCTGCTGGTTCACGTGGTGCTCGTTCCTGTGCTGCGGAGGGTAGGGCCGGGCGGCGGGGGCGTCAGGGTCCCGGGGAACTGCGCGGCGACCTGCGCCGCGTACGTATCGAGGCCCTCGGCGCCACTGCCGGGCAGGCCCGTGAGGCCCGGCAGCAGATCACCGAAGGCGTTGACCTCGGCGACGGCGAAGCGGCGCCAGCCCGTGGCCGGTAGCAGATCGACGCCGACGCACCGGGTGCCGGGGAACACGGCGGCGGCCCGCTCGCACACGTCGAGCGCGTCGGACCACCGCCCGCCCGCCGCGCTGATCGCGGCCCGGGCCGCGTCCAGATCGCCCCGGACCCCGCCCAGATGCAGATTGGTCATGGGGGAGCGGCTGGTGCGGAGCACGGCGTGGGTGGCTCGTCCGTCGATCACCACCACTCGCAGATCGGCCGCCCGGCCGTCCTGGGAGGCCTTGGGCAGCCAGCGCTCGACGTGCAGACCGTCGGGCGCGAGGGCGTCCACGAGCGCGGCGACCTCGGGCTCGCCCGTGTACCGCCGCACCCGCAGGGAGTTGTGGAGGCGCCCGCCCGGTCCGCGCTCCACCGAGGTGGTGGCCTGGACCCGGCCCGCGCCGTCGCTCTCCACGGCGAGCACCCCCGACGCGGAGGAACCGTGCGCGAGCTTCACGAAGAACCGGCGCAGACCGGCCTCGGCGGTCAGCGAGCGGACGTCCTCCCAGCCGCGCACCACCGGCGCGGACGGCCCGGAGGTCGGGGAGTCGGGCACCGGGACGCCCGCCGCGCGCAGCAGACCGTGGCTCAGCCGCTTGTCGAACAGGTACGCCAGTTCGGCGGGATCGTCGACGAGCGCGGCGCCCGCCTCGGCGACCGTCCCGGCGAGACCCGCCACGGCCGCGACGAACCGCTCGTACCAGCGGCCGGAGCCCTCGACCCGGGACGGATCGTCGACGCCCCGGAGCAGCCTGTCGGCCTCGGGGTCCTCGCCGGGCGAGTCCAGACGCACGGTCTCACCCGCAGTGAACCGCGCGCCGCCGCGCAGCACATCGGACCAGGACACCACCCGCGCCTCGGGCAGCCCGGCGGTCCGCAGCGCGTCCTGGAAGAACGCGACACGGCGGCCCGACGGAGCGCCGACGACGACGAGACGCGGGGCCGCGGTCATTCGGCGACCGCGACGTACCGGTAGACCTCGCCGTCGTACGCGTCGGGCTCCTCGGCATCGCCGAGGACGAGGGCCACACCGTGCGGTTCGAGCGCGGCGCGCACCCGCTCCTGCATGGCCTCCGACAGGTAGTGGTGGGAGAGGTCGAGGTGGGCCAGGTGGGTCAGCGGCTGTCCGTCGAGCAGGGCCGCCGCGCCCTCGTCGGTGAGCACGCCCATGGACAGGTCGAGCCGCTCGATCCGCGCGACGACCGGGGCTCCCGCCACGGCGGCGGCGACGGCGTCCTGGATCACGCTGTTGCACAGGCCGAGGCTGCGCAGCGCGGGGAACGCCGAGCCCGACAGCAGCGGCGCCAGGTCCTCCGGAGTGCTGTCGCCGCCGTACTCGTCGGTGCCGAGCCAGAGTTCCAGGTTCTCCAGGGCGGGCAGGTCGCTGCCGGTGATGCCCCGCACCACCTCGGCACCCAGACCGCCCGCCTCCACCACGAGGGTCTCCAGCCCCGTGTGCCGGACGGGAGGGAACACCAGGCCCGTGCCCCCGCGCACCCCGAACTCGCGCAGCGCCGGGTACGCCGCGAGCAGCGGCGTCACATCGGACTGGACGATCCACGAGATCTCGCAGTCCTCGGAGAGCATGTCCCCGAGGAACACCGCCTCCAGAGCGGTGAGCCGGTCGTTGGCCCCGATGAGCGCCGTGACGATGGCGGCCGACGAGGTGTCGTACGCCTCGTCCCAGCCGCCCACGACCAGCGCGCGCACCCGTCCCGCGTCCACCGTCTTCAGGAACCGCTCGAAGAGCGGCCCCCACTGCTCGTCCCCGGGGTCGCAGTAGGTCGCCGTGGAGATCCGCCAGGCGACGGCGGCCGCGTCGGGCAGCTCGACCCGCGCGTCCTCGGCCGGGAAGTCGAACACGGGCAGGTCGTGGAATTCCCGCATGTAGTGGCCAACGGTCATGACTGCGCTCCCGGACGACGGACTGGCGTGGATCGGCTGATGCCAGAGTTCTACCAAGCGGCACCGACAACGCCGCCCGCCGGGTCGGTCCCGGGCCGTCGCGGGCGGCCGTGGCGCGGGTGGCCGCCGGGCCGGGGCCGATTGTCAGACCCGCCCTCTAGCGTCGTTCCCGTGCCGGCCGACCGCGCCGGACGGGGAGGGCAGAGCCATGTACCGGCAGGGAGACGTACTGATCGCGCCCGTCGAGGAGACGGCCGTTCCGCGGCGGGCGAGGACGGCGGCGGGGGAGCCGAGGGACGCCCGGGGGCGCCTGGTCCTCGCCCTCGGCGAGGTCACCGGACACGCCCACGCGATCCCCGGCCCCGGCCGGCTCGTGCGGGAGCCGGGGCCCTTCGGCCCGCTCCTGCTCGAACTCCCCGAGGGCGGTCGGGTGGTGCACGAGGAGCACGCCCCGATACCGCTGCCCAAGGGCTGGTACCGGGTGGTGCGCCAGCGGGAGTACGTGCCCGGCGCGTACCGGATCGTCGCGGACTGACCGGAAGAGACTGGGGGACAGCGACATGAACCACACCACCGCACAGGACACATGGCGGTCCGTCGCCGCGGCCACCGGGCCCGCCGACCGCGCCGCCGCCGAGGCGGGCATCCGGCTCGCCTACCGCACGGCGGGCCTCGCGGAACCCGCGCGCGTGCTCTGGGCCGACTCGCCGCTCGCCGCCGTCACGCTCGTACGGGGCCTGACGGGACAGGGCCGTTCGGTACGGGACGCGGTGCGCACCAGGCCCTGGGCCGAGGAGCGCCGCCGCCTCCACGACGAACTCGGCCCCGCCGGCTGGGCGGCCCACTGGCAGGCGACCGGCGCCCCGCTGTGGGACCTCACCCGACGCCTCGCCGACCGGATACGGGCCGGGGTGACGGCCGCGGCCACGGGGGCGGAGACCGGCGTCGACGGCACGTCGGGCGCCGGGCCGGAGGCGACGGTGGTGCGGCTCGTGCTGCTCGACGCGGTGCTCGGCCAGCACGACGCCGCCTGGCTCGCCGCCTTCGAAGGGCAGGGCGAACGCCTCGCGGGCCTCGCCGCCGTGGCCCGGCAGTCCGGCTGGTGGTGGCCCTACGAGAACGTCGCCGTGGTCAGCGAGCGCCCGGTCGAGCTCCACCGGGACGAGGCGGGGCGGCTCGACCGGGGCGACGGCCCGGCGCTCGCCTACGCCGACGGGTTCGCGCTGCACGCCTGGCGCGGCATGCCCGTGCCCGCCGCCTTCCTCGCCGGTCTCGCCGGCCTCACCCCGGAGCGGATACGGAAGGAGGAGAACGCCGAACAGCGGCGCGTGATGCTGGAGTACTACGGCTACGAGCGGTACCTCACCGCCTCCGGAGCCCGGCACGAGCACCGCGACGAGACGGGCGTCCTCTGGCGGATCGAGCTGGCCGACGACGAGGACGTGGTGATGGTCGAGGTGGTCAACTCCACGCCCGAGCCGGACGGCACCCACCGCACGTACTGGCTCCGGGTGCCGCCCACGACCGGGACCGCGCGGGAGGGCGTCGCCTGGACCTTCGGGCTGCACCCCGACGCGTACGCACCGCTCGTCCAGACCTGAGCGCGCCCGGGGGAGGGTCCGGCTGGTACGGAGAGGTGAAGGGGGCGGCCGGTCAGGAGTGGCGTACGGGACGCGGCGGCGCCGGGTGCTGGGATGTGCCCGCCGGAGCCCCGGCACCCATCACCGAAGGGACCGCACGTGACGATCCGCCGGCCCAGCGCCTCCCGCACCCCCCGTCTGCTCGCCGCCACCGTCGTCCTCGGCGGCCTTCTCGCCGGCACCGCGGCTCCCGCCCTGGCCGCCACGCCCGCGCGAATGGCCCCGCGCGTCGCCGCTCCTGCGGAGACTCCCGCGACGGTCACCGTCACCGGCACCGGCCGGGCCTCCGCCGCGCCCGATCTGGCGATCCTCTCGGTCGGGGTAGAGGCCACCGGGGGGACCGCGAAGGAGGCGATGGCCGCGCAGAACACCGCCGCCGAGGCCCTCCTCGGGGTGCTGCGCGAGCAGGGCATCGCGGAGCGGGACGTCCGCACCGACAGCCTCTCGCTGTCCCCGGTGTACACGCAGAACACCGCCGGCGAGAACAAGGTGACGGCGTACCAGGCCGGGCAGTCCTTCTCGGTGAAGGTCCGGGACATCGACCGGACCGGGCAGGTCATCGGTGCCGTGAACGACGCCACGAAGGACGTGGGCCGGATCAACGGCGTCGTGTTCGACGTCGCCGACCCCTCGGCGCTGCGGGTGAAGGCGCGCGAGGCCGCCTACCAGGACGCGTACGACAAGGCGGCGCAGCACGCGCGGCTGAGCGGCCACCGTCTCGGCCGTCTCGTCTCGCTCAGCGAGGGCGAGTCCGTACGCCCCGGCCTCGGCGCCGCCCCCGGCATCGCGGCCGCCGAGTCGAGCCTTCCGCTGGCCCCGGGCGAGATCGAGGAGCAGGTCACGGTCTCGGCCGTCTTCGAACTGCTCTGATCGAGACGACGGCCGCGAGCGCTCAGGCCCGCCCCGGCGGAACGCCGTCGCCGGGCGCGCCGCCCGCGACCTCGTCCCTGGCCCCGACCTCGTCCAAGTCCGCGATCCCGTCCCCGGCCTCGTCCGCGTCCGCGACACCGTCCCCGGCCTCGTCCGCGATCTCGTCCGGCAGGTGCAGTTCCCGGAGGAGGGCGGCGTCCGCCCAGCGGAGCATCGCGGTGCGGGAGAGGGAGCCGGCGTAGGCCGTCGTCTGGACGGCGAGGCCGTCGAGGAAGGCGGTGAGCCGCCACGCCGCCGCTGTCGGGTCCGCGCAGCGGAACTCCCCGGCGGCGGCCCCCTCCGCGATCACCCGGGTCAGCGCGGCCTTCCACTCCTGGTCGAGGGAGGCGGCGACCCGGCGCAGCTCCGGGTCCCGCAGGGAGGCGGCCCAGCCCTCGATCCACAGCCGCCAGCCCTTGGCCTGACCGGTCGGCGCGTACCAGCGCACCGCGGCCCGCAGTCGTCGCACCGCGGTGGAGCGGCGCCCGAGGATCCGTCGCAGCTGGGCGAGGTCGGCCTCGGCGGCGTGCGCGAAGGCCGCCGCGACCAGCTGTTCCTTGGACGAGAAGTGGTAGAGCACCAGGGCGTTGCTCACCCCGAGCGCGGAGGCCACGTCGGAGATCCGGACGGCCACGACACCGCGGGCCTCGATCTGCTCGACGGCGGCCCGCAGCAGCTCCTCCCGCCGCTCGGCCACGCTCAACCGCACTCTCGCCACGCCGCGCAGCCTACACAGCACGTGACGCGGGCATGCCCGTCCACGGCCGACCGGTGGGCACCCGGCGCACGCCGGGCCCACCCCGACTCGCCGCCGCCCGGTCAGTACCAGCCGTAGCGCTCGGCGATCAGCGGCAGCCGTTCCTCCGCCAGCGCGTGCGCCGCGGCGCGTGGGCTCGTACCGTCCGCCGCCGCCCGGTCGAGCACCCCGCCGACGAGCGCCCGCATCGCCCGCCGTACCCGGTCGAAGGCCTGGTCGGCGTCGGCCTCGATGTCGCCGAACAGCGTCCACCACCACCAGGCGTTCGTGCACGAGTTCACGACCACGTCGGGCAGCACGGTCACCCCGCGCGCGGAGAGCGCCTCCTCGGCGTCCGGCAGGACCGGCATGTTGGCGGCCTCGGCGATCCAGCGGGCCGTGATCCGCCCCTGGTTCCCGGCGTGGACGGCGTACGAGACGGCCGCCGGGACGAGGACCTCCGCCTCGGCCGCGAGCCAGGCGTCCCCGGGCTCCTCCCGGTCGCCGGGCCGGAGCGCGGAGCGGTCGACGGTCCCGTGGGTGTCGCGGGCCGCGAGCAGCGCCTCGACGTCGAGGCCGTCCGGGTTCACGATCGTGCCCCGGACGTCGGCGACCGCCACCACCCGGAGCCCGGCCCGCGTGAGGAACCGGGCGGTGGCCGCGCCCATCGTGCCGAACCCCTGCATCGACACCCGGGTCCCGGCGTGCTCCCGGCCGGCCCGGTCGAGGGCGACGAGGACGGATTCCGCGACCCCGAGGCCGCCGACCAGCTCGTCGAGCCCGACGTCGTCGACCTCGATCGCGAAGGCGTCGGCGAGGCGCCTCCTGGCCGTCGCCTCGTCGTCCAGGAGCGGGTACACGGCCTGCACCGAGGAGACGAGGCCCACCTCGGCCACGGCGCGGTCGACCAGGTCCTGGGTCAGCCCCAGGTCCTCGCCGGTGGTCCAGAACCGCTCGACGTACGGCCGCATCGCCCGCAGGTACCGGACCAGGACGCCGTACGCCTCGGGGGAGCGCGGGTCGCAGTCGATGCCGCCCTTGGCGCCGCCCAGCGGCACGTACCGCGCGCTCGGGTCGTAGTGCAGGGCCTCCTTCAGGGTCATGCCCCGGGCGAGTCCCGCGACCTCCTCGGCCGTGCATCCCTCCCGCATCCGGAGGCCGCCGCTGGCCACTCCGCGCACCAGCCGGTCGACCACCAGATGGCCTCGGTGGCCGGTCACGTGGTCGGTCCAGCCGACCGAGATCAGGGGGGCGGAACTCATCGTGCGTCTCCTCGGAGAAGGGCTGCGGGCCCGAAGGCCGTACTGAATGGCGGTTCAGTATGTCCGGCCGCCCCGACCGTTCGGGGCGCGGGTTGCCCATAATGGAACGACCCCCATGGATCAGGAGGTCCTGTGACCGGTACCGGCTCCGACCGTTCGCCGCGGGCCCGGCTGCGCGCGCTGCGCCCCGAGTCCTTCGGCGCGGACCCCACGGGCGAGCGCCTCGCCCGCATCCGCCGCTCGCCGAACTTCGCGGACGGGATCTTCCAGAACCCGGAACCCGCCCGACGCGGCCCCTCCGGCTCCGGCGTCGAGCTCGCCAAGATCTACTTCGACAAGGACGGGCGGTCGCGCCGAGCCCCCGCCGGCAGCATCCCCGTCCACCCCACCACCCTCGCCGACCTGGCCAGGCCCCCGGCCACGGGGCTCCGTCTGACCTGGATGGGCCACTCCGGCGTCCTCGCCGAGATCGACGGCCACCGGGTCCTCTTCGACCCCGTCTGGGGCGAGCGCTGTTCCCCGTTCCCCTTCGCCGGGCCCAAGCGGCTCCACCCGGTGCCCGTGCCGCTCGCCGCGCTCGGCCCGGTCGACGTGGTCGTGATCTCGCACGACCACTACGACCACCTGGACCTGCCGACGATCAAGGCGCTCGCGACCACCGACACGCTCTTCGCGGTGCCCCTCGGCGTGGGCGCGCACCTGGAGCGCTGGGGAGTGCCCGCCTCCCGGCTGCGCGAGCTGGACTGGAACGAGTCCACCGAGGTCGGCGAGCTGCGGCTCACGGCCACCCCGGCCCGGCACTTCTGCGGCCGCGGGCTGCGCAACCGGCAGATGACGCTCTGGGCGTCCTGGGTGGTGACCGGACCCTCCCACCGGATCTTCCACAGCGGCGACACCGGATACTTCTCCGGATTCAAGGACATCGGCGCGACCCACGGCCCCTTCGACGCCACCATGATCCAGATCGGCGCCTACTCGGAGTTCTGGCCCGACATCCACATGACTCCGGCGGAGGGCATGCGGGCCCATCTGGACCTCCAGGGCGGCGGGCCGGCCGGCGTGATGCTGCCCATCCACTGGGGCACCTTCAACCTCGCCCCGCACCCGTGGGCCGAGCCGGGGGAGGGCACCGTCGAGGCGGCCGCCGGCGCCTCCCAGCGGGTCGCCCTGCCCGTCCCGGGCCAGCCCTTCGAGCCGGGTGCCGAGCGGCTGCCCGAGACTCCCTGGTGGCGCCCGGTCGCCCGGATCCCGGCCGGCGGCTGGCGAGAGCCCGTTCTCACCGAGGGTCACCTGCCGCCGGCGGGCGCGGCCGGGGGCCTGAACACCGATGCGGACGCCGGGCGCGCGTCCGACGAGCCCGGCAAGGACGGCGGCCTGGGTGCGCCGGAGGCGGCGCGCACCCCCTGACCCAGCGGGGGACCGTATCCCTCCGGGGGATTCCGGTAGGCATCGATTTCCGCCGAGGGCGGAGGCGCGGGAGCGTCTCCGCCCTCTTCCGTTCCCCCCTCGACCGCCGGTCCAGGCCACGGCGTCGACTTTCGGTCGATGGTTCTCGGCCTGTCGTGCGACGGGCGATACCAGACCGAGCCGCTCTCCGGGTAAGTTTGCCAACTGCGCACCGCACATGAACGGTTGACGACTACAGTGTGTGGTTGGTGATCATCGATAGGCTCGTCGCAACCTTGTCGTCCACCCCCTGATCCAACCCCGCAGTACGCCGATTCCCGGGCACGTACCAAGGACACTCATGTCTCAACTTCGCGCACCCGCCTCGCGGCCAGATCGACGCGAGGGCGGGCGGCACGGCCGGTCGGGCGCCCGCTCCGCCCCCGGCACCCACAGCAACCCCCCGGCGCAGTCGTCCGCGCAGCACATCACGGAAGCCCGCATACGCCCCCAACTCCTGCGCACCTCCGTGCTCCCCGCCATCGCGGTGGCACTCGGCGGGGCCGCGGCCGTCCTCTTCACCATCCGCTCCACCGGCGCCACCCCCACGCCCGGCCTCTGGGCCGCGCTCACCGGCGCCGCCGCCCTCACCGTCGCCTCCGTGACGGCCGCCGCGCTCGGCGCCGACAGGGCCGCCAAGTCGGTGCTCGACCGCTGCAACGCCCTGCGCCGCTCCAGCGCCCGCAGCCAGAGCGAACTGCGTACGGTCGTCGAACAGTTGCGCAGGGGTGAGGGGCTGCCGCCCCGCCCCGCGCTGCCGACCGGCACCGCGTCCGGCGACGAGTTCGACCTGCTCTCCCAGGAGCTGACGCGCTCTCACGAGGCCGCGGTCGCGGCGGTCGTGCAGGCGTCCAGGCTCTCCAGCAGCGTCGGGAACGAACAGAAGGTCGAGGTCTTCGTCAACCTCGCCCGCCGCCTGCAGTCCCTCGTCCACCGCGAGATCCAGCTCCTCGACGAGCTGGAGAACGAGGTCGAGGACCCGGAGTTGCTCAAGGGCCTGTTCCACGTCGACCACCTCGCCACCCGCATCCGCCGGCACGCCGAGAACCTCGCCGTGCTCGGTGGCGCCATCTCCCGGCGCCAGTGGTCGAACCCGGTCACCATGACCGAGGTGCTGCGCTCCTCCATCGCCGAGGTCGAGCAGTACCCGCGCGTGAAGCTCGTGCCGCCGATCGACGGTACGCTCCGGGGCCATGCCGTGGCCGACGTCATCCACCTCCTCGCCGAACTCGTCGAGAACGCGACGCTGTTCTCCGCGCCGCACACCACCGTGCTGCTCCGCGCGCAGTACGTCACGGCGGGCCTCGCCATCGAGGTCGAGGACCGCGGCCTCGGGATGCCCGTCACCGAGCAGAACAAGATGAACGCCCTGCTCGCCGACCCCGATCAGGTCAACGTCGCGCATCTGCTCCAGGACGGCCGGATCGGCCTCTTCGTCGTCTCGGCGCTGGCCCGCCGGCACGGCATCGCCGTCCGCCTCCAGTCCAACATCTACGGCGGGGTCCAGGCCGTCCTCGTGCTCCCGCAGGGCCTTCTCGGCGCCGACCCCGAAGGACTCGCCCAGCACGAGCGCCAGGCAGCCGCGGCCGCCGGTTCCGCCGCGGTCCCGCCGAACCAGGTACAGATGCAGCCCCAGCCGACGACGCAGTCGCCGTCGCACCCGCCGTCCCAGCCCGAGGTCACCGCCCCCACGGCGGCCCCGGCCCCCCTGACGGCACCGATGACGCCCCCGGCACCGGCCCGCCCCCAGGCGCCCGTGCCCGTGGCCATGAGTGCGGCCCCCACCGCACCCGTACCGCAGCAGTCCGCACCCTCCCAGGAGCGGGTCAGCACCCGCCACCAGGGAAGCCCCGCCGCCGACCCGCTCGCCTACCCCCGTACGAGCGAGCCGTCGAACGGGTTCGCGGACTCCGACCGCACCCCCGCGGTACCGGCCCCGTCGGCCGGCGCCGCACCCATGGGCCCGCCGGCCTCCTTCCTGTCGCCGCTCCCCCCGGCGCCCGAGGCCAACGGCAGGCCCGTGCTCCCCAAGCGGCGCGCCCAGGAGCACCTCGTCCCGCAGCTGCGCGACGAGCCCGCGGCCCGCAGGCCCGAGGAGCACACCCTGCACGACCCCGGCTTGATGGCCGCGTTCCAGCGCGGTATCGGTCTCGCCGAATCCCAGCCCGCCCCCCATGAACCGCTGCGTCACGGCGACGCGCACAAGGAGTAGATGCACCATGGCGAGCAATGTGCCGACCGGCCATTCCTCGGACCTCGACTGGCTGCTGAGCGGACTGGTCCAGCGGGTCCCCTACACCCGCAACGCCGTTCTGCTCTCCTCCGACGGCCTCGTCAAGTCCGTCCACGGCCTCGACCCCGACGCCGCCGACCACATGGCGGCCCTCGCCTCCGGGCTCTACTCGCTCGGCCGGAGCGCGGGCGCCCGGTTCGGAGACGGCGGCGAGGTACGGCAGGTGGTCGTGGAGCTGGACTCCACCCTCCTCTTCGTCTCCACCGCGGGATCCGGCACCTGTCTGGCGGTCCTCGCCGGGCGCGAGGCGGACGCCGCGGTCCTCGGGTACGAGATGGCGATGCTCGTCAAGAGCGTCCGGCCGTACCTGGTCACCCCCGCCCGGCAGGCAGCCGGCGCGGTGGGTGGCATCGGGCAGTGAACGTGACGTCCCCCCAGGAAGGGCCCTGGCTCGACGACGCGGCAGGGCGGCTGATCCGCCCGTACACCGTCAGCGGCGGCAGGACCAAGCCGACCACCGCGCTGGACCTGCTGTCGATGGTGATGGCGACCGGCTCGTCACCCCAGGCGCACATGGGCCCCGAGCACAGCCTGGCCCTCGGGCTGTGCGACGGGCCCACCTCGGTGGCGGAGATCGCGGCGCACTTACGGCTCCCGGCCGTGGTCACCAAGGTCCTGCTCTCCGACCTCGTGGACTGCGGGGCGCTCACCGCCCGCGCCCCACGGTTCCACGCCAACCCAACCGACCGTTCCTTGCTGGAGGCAGTGCTCGATGGCCTACGACAACGGCTCTGAGCGCCACGAGAGTTTCGCCACCGATCCCTTCCCCACCGCGCTCAAGATCCTGGTGGCGGGCGGATTCGGCGTGGGCAAGACGACCCTCGTGGGCGCTGTCAGCGAGATCGAACCTCTGAGCACCGAGGAGCTGCTGACCTCGGTCAGCGCGGCCACCGACAGCCTGGAGGGCGTGGAGTCCAAGACCACGACCACCGTCGCCATGGACTTCGGCCGCATCACGCTCGACGACCGCCATGTGCTCTACCTCTTCGGCACCCCCGGCCAGGAACGTTTCTGGTTCATGTGGGACGAGCTCTCCGAGGGTGCCCTCGGAGCCGTCGTCCTCGCCGACACCCGCAGGCTCCAGGAGTGCTTCTCCGCAGTGGACTTCTTCGAGCGACGGGGCATCCGGTTCGTCGTGGCGGTCAACGAGTTCGACGGCTCCTACCGCTACGAACCGGACGAGGTCCGGGCCGCGCTCGACCTCAAGCCCGACGTGCCGGTCGTCCTCTGCGACGCCCGGATCTCCAGCTCCGGCATCCGCACCCTGGTGACCCTCGTCCAGCATCTGCTCACCACCATCCCGGCCACCGTGCCGAGCTATGGAGCCACGCCATGACGTACGACCCGACCGGTCACCTCCTGCTGACCCCCGTCGACAAGGAAGCGCCGGCCCGTGTGCAGCGGCTGCGTGAACTCGGGCTCGGGGAGCGACCGGAGCCGGCGTTCGACGAGTTCGCCCACCGCCTCGCCGAGGTGACCGGGGCACCGTTCTCGATGGTCAACTTCATCGACGAGAACCGGCAGTTCTTCGCGGGTCTGCACACCCCGCAGGGCACCCACTCGGGCAGCGACCTCGGTGCGGCCGCCGCGGGCGCCGGCGGCGTCGGCCGCTTCATGGCCCGTGACCACGGCTACTGCCCGCACGTCGTGGTGCGGCGCAAGGCGCTCGTCCTCGAGGACGTCTGCGACTACCCGCGCTTCGCGGGGAACCCCGTCGTCGACGAGATCGGCATCCGTTCCTACATGGGGGCGCCGCTGATCGACCGCACCGGAGTGGCGCTCGGCACCATCTGCGTCGTCGACACCGACGTCCGGCCGTGGGGGCGCGCCGGTCTCGAGACGATCAAGGCGATGGCCGCCGAGCTGATGGAGCAGATCCACCGTCGTGAGGACGGCATGTTCTGACCCGTTTCCCCTGGAATGCCGGGAGCCCCGGTACGGCCGCGGCCGTACCGGGGCTCCCGGCATTCCAGGGGAATCAGGCGTGCACCGGCTCCAGCTCGGGCGTACGGACCAGCTCGGACAGCCGCTCCGACCAACTGCCCTTGTCCTGGCCGAGGGCGACCTCGGCCAGCCGCAGCAGCTGGATGTCGGAGGTGCCGGCCGGGGCGAAGATGTGGTGCGCGTCCCGGACATAGCGCTCGATGGCCCGGTCCGTGAAGAGGCCGGCGGCGGCGTGGATCTCCATGGCGTTCCGGCCGGAGTCGATCGCCGACTCGACGTTGACGAGCTTGGCGTTCATCAGCTCGGCGTCGCAGGACTGCCCCTGGTCGAGCAGGTGCACCGCGTGGTAGGCGGCCAGCCGGGCGGTCATCAGCCGGGACTGCATCTGGCCCAGCTTCAGCTTGACCGTGGGAAGGTCGTGGAGCGGCTTGCCGTACCGGATGCGCTCGGAGGCGAACCGGGTGGTCTCCTCCAGGATCGCCTGGTGGATGCCGAGCGAGACCGCGGTCAGGTTCGCCCGGCCGTAGAGCACGCTGGAGGAGTACGCGACGGAGAGGCCGTCGCCCTCGTCACCGAGCCGGTTCGAGGCCGGCACCCGGCAGTTCTCGAAGATGAGCTCGCCGAAGCTGAAACCGTGGAGTCCCATGGCGGGCTGCTGGGGACCGGTCCTGAACCCGGGGCGATCGGATTCGACCAGGAAAGCCGTAAGTCCCCTGGAACCGGGACCGGTCCTGACCACGACGCCGTGCAGATCGCCGACGTGGCTGTTGCCGACGAAGACCTTGCTGCCGTTGAGGATGTAGTCGTCCCCGTCGCGCACCGCGCTGGCGCTCATGCCGAGGACGTGACCGCCGGACTCGGGCTCGGTGACCGCGATGGTGGGCAGGCACTCGCCGGCGGCGATCACGGGGAGCCAGGTCTTCCGCTGCTCGTCGCTGCCGAAGTGGACGATCTTCGCCGTGCCCAGCTGCGAGGCCTGGACCATGGCGCCCATGGCGCCGCTGACCCGGGACAGCTCCTCGATGATGATGGTCTTGGCCAGATGGCCGGCGCCCATGCCGCCGTACTCCTGGCTGATAGTGGCGCCCAGCCAGCCTTGTTCGGCGATCAACCGCGAGAGTTCGTGGTGGACCGTGCGGGACGCCTCCATCTCGGCTATCCGTGGCCGAACCTCACGCTCTGCGAAGTCACGGACCGTCTCCCTGAGCTGGTGATGCAGTCGGCTGTTGAAGTAGCCGTCCATACGAGTCCCTCCCCTGCGATTCGCCTGATCGGTCGTCCGATCAGGTGGTGCATCGGCAGTGGTCCCGTCCCGAACAGGCCGACCACTTCATGGTGTTGATCTTTCCGGGGTGGAGCAATATCGCCACGAGATTTGTCCGAAACCCGAGCGGTTGACGATTGATTCTGACTGTGTTTCGTGTGGTCTTGGCCTGCTCGGCCCGATCCGCAGTCCATTCCCCCTGGGCGCCTTTCTGCCACATGCCAACGGCAACGAACCCCCGGTCATATGGCCATGAGAGCGGCCGGGTTACCACATGAGCACCTTCGTCCCCAAGGAGGCGGCTTTCCGGCCGCCCCGCGCTCTCCCTTCCTGCCCAGGTGGACCCGCCCGCGGACCTTCCGCGCGCCCCTTTCGTCCGCCCGCGGGAGGCGCGCGGACGTATCCGCCGGCGCGAGGGCGCGTCACGGAGAGTGAACGCCATGCAACCGGCGCCCGCCCCCTCTCCGAGCGCCGGGAAAGGGTTCGTGACCACCAGGGAAAGTGCGGTATTGTTCTCATGCGCGTCCAGCCAGGGGAAAACCCCAGGTCAGACGGGCAGCGGGACGTGGCGCAGCTTGGTAGCGCACTTGACTGGGGGTCAAGGGGTCGCAGGTTCAAATCCTGTCGTCCCGACTCGAAAGAGTCGTTCATCGAGGGGCCGTTTCAGAGAGATCTGAAACGGCCCCTCGATCGTTTCGGGGACGAGGATGGTCGGCGCTGGTTGCGGCACCCGCAGTCCCGTCGCCCGCGCCGCCGAGGCGAGGGCGGCCGCGACCGGAAACGCAGTCGCACACGCGATGACGTCAACTGTCCGCTACGTACATCGCCTTGCCTGCACAAGCGGGTGACCTGCGGCTTTCACCGGACCGTCGAGGCTCCTGGGCTCGTGAGGACGGCTCTCTGCTCATCTATCCGCGCCTGCCTCGCCCCGGCGGCGAGCAGGTCTTCCCTCTGGAGGGCGACCGGCTTCCCCTGGTCCACGGAGGCGTCGACGGTGACGCGACCACGTACGAGGTGCGCGACCCCCACGGGGGTCCGGTCCGGAGCTTCACCGGCAACCCCTACCGGTCCTCGACGGCCTACTGGCTGTCCGCGGTCGAGGACAGAAACGGCAACCGCGTCGACTTCGCGCGCCGCGCCGACGGTGCCCCGACCGCCGTGACCCACTCGGGCGGATACGCCGTTCAGATCACGGCGACCGAGACCCGGGTGACGGACCTGGCCGTCCGCGGCCCCGGAGGCCCGACCACGGTCGTCGGCTACGGCTACGACCAGGCCGGTCGCCTCACCACTCTCACCGGCCCGGAGGGCACCGGCGGCCCCGCCATGCACTTCACGTACGACGAGGACGGCCGCGTCACCTCGTGGACCGACCGCAATGCCTTCACCTTCCGCTACGTGTAAGACGCCGAGGGCAGGGTCACCGGCACGGTCGGTCCCGAAGGCACCCTCACGTCGACGTTCACCTACGACGTCCACCCCGAGACCGGGCACCGTATAACCCGTTACACCGACTCCACCGGCGCCACCAGCGTTCTGCACCTCAACGACCGTCTGCAGGTCGTCGCCGAGACCGACCCGCTCGGCCACACCACCTACCTGACCTGGGACGCGTACGACCGCCCGCTCACGCGCACCGACGCCCTGGGCCACACCACCGAACTCACCTGGAGCGAGGAAGGCAACCTGGTCGCGGTACGGCTGCCCGACGGCACCACGGCCACGGCCCGCTACGACGAGCGGAACATGCCGGTGGAGATCACCGGGGCGGACGGGACCGTGTGGCGGCAGACCTTCGACGGCCTCGGCAACTGCACCGGCGTCCAGGCTCCCGACGGGACGGTGAAGCGTTTCACCCACGACCGCACCGGCGCCATCGCGACCATGACCGACGCCCAGGGCGGCACCGTCCGCTTCACCTCCGACGCCGCCGGCCTCACCCTGGAGGTCAGCGACGACGAGCACGGCGTGACGCGCGTGCGGCGCGACCACCGCGGCCGCCCCCTCCGCATCGTCGATCCGGTCGGCCAGGCGCAGGAGTTCGTGTGGGACGACGACGACCGCCTCCTCGCCCGAATCACCGCGGACGGAGCCCGTGAGAGCTGGGCCTGGGACGACGAGGGCAACTGCACGGCGTACACCGACGTCGCCGGCGGTGTCTGGGGCACCGCGTACGGCCCCTTCGACAAGCCCCTGGTCCGACTCGACCCGGACGGAGCCCGCCACCGACTGCGCTACGACACCGAACTACGCCTCGTCGAAGTCACCAACCCGCTCGGGCAGAGCTGGAGCTACACCTACGACGCCGCCGGCAACATGGTCGCCGAGACCGACTTCGAGGGACGCACCAGCCAGTACCACTACGACGCGGCCAACCGGATCACGCGACGCGTGAACCCCGCCGGACAGACCGTCACCTACACCTGGGACGCCATGGGCCGGCTGACCTCGGACAGTGCGGACGGCGCCCTCACCAGCTATGCGTACGACACAGCCGGCGCGCTCGTCGAAGCCCGCACCGCGACCTCCACGCTGAGCATCGTGCGCGACGTCATGGGCCGACCGCTCAGCGAGAGCATCGACGGGCGGACTCTCCGGTACGCGTACGACCCGGCCGGCCGCCGCATCGCGCGCACCACACCCACCGGCGCCGTCACCAGCCTCGCCTACGACCCCGCAGGCCGGTGCTCCTCGGTGGCCGTGGACGGGCACGCCCTCACCTTCGGGCACGATCTCCTCGGCCGCGAGGTCTCCCGGGTCTGGGGCGACCCCTCCACCCCGGTGAGCCTGACGACCACCTGGGACGACGCCGGCAGGCCGACGGCCCAGAGCCTCGGCACCGGAACCGCCCCCTCGCCCCTGGTCACGCGCGACTACTCCTACCGCGCCGACGGCTGCCACGGAAAGGGGAAGTTCGCCTGGCAGAACCTGGTGACCGAGACGCAGACCCCCACCAACACGCCCGAACAGCGTGTGTCGGTGGAGGCGGTGATCTACAACCAGGTGAAGAACAACGACGAGATCGTCCAGTACAACGTCGTCCCCAAGTACGCGGGCACCAACCCGATCCCGCACGAAATCCACTTCACGGCGTACGGCAGCAAGGGTTTCACCTTTACCTACATTCTTGAGAACCCCGCCGGGTACGTCCGAACCGGCGTCTAGCGCTCACGACGAATCGTTCCGGAGAAACGCATGCCCCGCACCACACCCCCGCGTCCCGCAGATGTCGAGGAGCTCTTTCCCGGCCTCGCCGAGTTCCGGCGGACAGCGACGCGCCTTCACCCGCGCCCCGGCGACCCGAAGGCACAGGACAGCTCCGTCGGGGGCCCCGTGCTGTGGCCGGCCGACGAACCCTGGCCGATGTGCACCGCCGTCCACCCCAAGGGAACCGGGCACCTGCTGGCCGACGTCCGCCTCGCACGCCGTATCCATGCGGCTTCGGAGGGGCGAAGGAAGACCGAAGAGGAGATCGCTCTCCTCGCCACCCTCCGGGACGGGCTGCACGACCCCGGCATCGGCGACGCGGACCCCATCCCGATGCTGGCCGCCGCGCAGTTGTGGGCACGGGACATCCCCGACCTCACCGGGCCCCCGGGGTACGACCTCCTGCAGGTCTTCTGGTGCCCGTTCGAGGCGCACGGCCCCGACGCGAGCGTGGACGTCGTACTGAAGTGGCGCCGCAGCCAGGACATCGGTGCCGTACTCGGGGAACAGCCCGAGCCGCTCGTCGTCGGCTCACCCGAGTGCGTTCCCCAGCCCTGCGACCTCCACCCCGAGCAGATCGTCGAACATGAATACCTCGGCCTGCTCCCCGAGGACCTGCAGGAAGCCATCGCGACGTGGGAGGAGGAGCTCCTCGAAGAGGACGAGCAGGAAGCGGAAGCGGACTTCTCCACCGAGTACTCCAGCGACCTGTCCCTCGCCCCGGGCTGGAAGGTCGGCGGCTTCGCCACCTGGCACCTCACGGACCCGCGCCCCGTCGACTGCCCCACGTGCGGCACTGCCATGCCCCCGCTCCTCACCGCCCACCATGTCGAATGGGATCCCGCCTCGGAGAGCTGGGCTCCCCTGGAGGATCGCCGCCCCGATCTGTACCGGCACGTCATCACCCCCACGGGCGTGTACCTGGGACGCGGGTACCTGCGTATCCACACCTGCCCCACGGACGCGTTCCACCCCCATCGACTGAGCTTCCAGTAGCAGGGGGAGAGGCCTCCTGCAGACGCGGCAGGTGCCTCAGCCGGATATTCGACTCAGATTGAAGGGAGCCTCGGCTCCTCCATCGACGACCGGCGCACCGGGTCCAGTGAGTCCCGCACGGGTGCGGCCCGTTCGGCGTGCCGGGCGTCCTGGAAGGTCACCTCGACGCGGAGTCGGCCGTCCGCCTCGGGTTCCTCCGGAACCGTGCGGAGCGGTCCCGCCAGATCGGCGGGGCGGTTGGCCGCAGCCGGGGTGGCGCCGCCCACGTCGATGCTCGGGGTGACGCGACCGGCCGTCCCCGGCCGGCTGGTCGAGCTGGAGGCACCGCCGTCGCGTGACCCGCCGGGCCGGACCTCGCCGGCCTGCCGCCCGCCGGACCTCAGCCCGCCCAGCGGCCCGTCAGGAAGGTGACGGTGAGGACCGTGCCGAGGGGGGCGGCCAGGCAGACGTACACCGCCGTCGTCTTCCGCCCGCGCAGGCTCCAGGCGGCGAGGCCGATCCACAGCGGCCACCACAGCAGGGTGCTGCGGGCGATGGACATGTACCAGTACGAGGTGCCGAGCGCCCACAGCGTCAGCGCGATGTACACGGCCTCCGGCCAGCGTCGCCGGCGGATCAGGAGGGCGAGCAGCCCCAGGCCGAGGAGCATCGCGACCAGGTCCGCCTGGAACAGGGCGGCGTAGCCGGTGGCCTGGGTCTGGGCGAACGCCTCGTGCCAGGTCTGGGACCAGGCGTCCCACGGGGCGCGGAAGTGGCGGTACCAGCCGCGCTCCTGGGCGTGCTTCCAGGCCATCCAGTCGCCGGTCCGCTCGTACAGGTACCAGAAGTAGAGGAGGGCCGGCAGCGCGGGCAGGGTCAGGAGCGCGGCGCGGCGCCGCCCCGTCCGTACCGTGAGGAGGAAGTGGACGGCGAGGGCGGCGGCCAGGAAGAGGCCGCTGACACGGACGGTGGTGGCTCCGGCGGCGAGGAGTGCGGCGAGGGGCCACTGGTGCCGCTGGGCGGCCAGCCAGGCGGGCAGCGCGAAGGCCAGGAAGAGGGCTTCGCTGTATCCGGCGGCGAGGAAGACCGCGCACGGGGACAGCAGGAGGAAGAGCGCGGCGCGCCTGCCCGCGGGCGTGTGGGCGAGGTGGAGTTCCGCGATCCGGGCCAGCGCCACCACGGCGACCGCGCCGGCGGCGAAGGAGACGAGCAGCCCGGCGACGGTCCAGTCGGGGACCACGGTGTGCACGGCACGCAGGAGCAGCGGGAAGCCGGGGAAGAACGCCTCCCTGTTGTCCCCCGTGCCCGGCCCGGGGCCCGCTCCCGCCTCCTCGGGGAAGTAGCCGTCGCGGGCTATGTGGAGGAAGTGCCCCCAGTCCCAGCGCTCGAAGGAGGTGAGCACCGGTTCCGGCACCCGGGCGTCGCCGTTCGCGGGGAACAGCAGGCGGGTGCAGTACGCGGTCGTCCACAGGGCCACCCGGGTCAGCAGGTACAGCCACAGGACCTCGCGGTCGGCCGGTCGCAGCCAGGACCGGGCGCGCCCGAGCGGCGTGTGGTCCCGGCCCGGGCGTTCCGGCCGCCGGGCGAGGTCGGCTGCCGGGGAGGCGGACGGGGGCGTCCGCCGGGCGTGGTCGGCTGCCCGGGATGCCGCGGGGGCCGTCCGTGCGGGGGCATGCCTCGGGGAGGCGGGTGCCGTGGCAGGCATGGGTGTGGTCTCTCCGTGGGTGCGTGAAAGGGCGGGACCGGCCCCGACGCGGGGGCCGTCCCGGAAGCGGGGACGCGGAGGATCAGCCGTGCAGGGTCGTGGTCCCCGGCGTGGCCGGCGGGAGCGTGCGGCCCGGGTCCGTCTCCGTGGGCAGGGGCCCGGGGGGAGGGCTGGTGGTGGGTCCCGGCAGGGGTGCGGAAGGGCTGGTCGCGGGCAGGGCGGGGCCGGAGGTCTCGGGTACGAGTCCCACCGCGGTGACCACGCCGAGGGCCGCGACGGCGCTCGCCGAGACCAGGGCGAGGGCCACTCGGCGCCGGTGCGACCGCCTGCCCCGTTCCACGACCTGGGCGACGGGCAGCGGCGTGGCGTGCCGCCGGCCGTGATCGGCGGCTGCCCGGAACAGGCTCCTCAGGGACGGGTCGTCGATGTCGTCACGCATCGGGAGCCTCCTGCACGTTGTCCCGCAGCCGGTCGGCCAGGGCGGCACGCCCACGGCCGAGGTGAGTCTTGACCGTGCTGGCGGACAGCCCGGTCTCGCCCGAGATCTGCTCGACGGTGAGGTCGCACAGGTAGTGGAGGGCGATGGTGCGCCGCTGCTGGGCCGGCAGGGTGCGCAGTGCCTCGACGAGCACCACGTGTTCCGGTCCCGGGCCCGGCATGTCGGCCGGGGCCGCCCGTCGGCACCAGGCCTCGGCCGTACGGCGCCGGAAACGCCATCGGCTCACGGCGAGACGCCAGGCGACCTTCCGGACCCACGCCTCCGGTCCGGCGTCGCGGTCGAGCTGCCGCCGCCGGTTCCAGCCCTTGATGAACGCTTCCTGGACAACGTCTTCAGCCTCCTGCAGGTCGCCGAGCATGACGTAGAGCTGCCCGGTGAGCCGCCCGACCGCCTGGACGTAGAACGCTTCGAACTCTTCGACGGTCAACGGCAACTCCCGGGTCTCTCGCTTCACCGGGCATACGCCTGGCAGGGCCGCGACGGTCTACACCGAACCCGAGGAGGGTGCGTGAGCCCGGTCACATCAGCCCCGCCGCCCCGGGGGCTGTCCGGGGCGGCGGGGCTGGGGCGGGACCCGGGGCGGCGTCCGGTGGTCCTCAGTCCCGGTCGACCAGGACCGCGGTGCCCTGGCCGACGCCGACGCACATGGTGGCGAGGCCGTGGCGGTCGCCGGTGCGGTGCATGCGGTGGAGGAGGGTGGTGAGGATGCGGGCGCCGGAGCCGCCGAGGGGGTGGCCGAGGGCGATGGCGCCGCCCTGGGGGTTGACCCGCTCGGGGTCGATGCCGAGTTCGCGGACGCAGGCGAGGGCCTGGGCGGCGAAGGCCTCGTTGAACTCGGCGGTGTCGATGCCGTCGAGGGCGCGGCCGGTGCGGGTGAGGACGCGGCGGACGGCGGGGACGGGGCCGATGCCCATGACGTCGGGGTGGACGCCCGCGCTGGCGCCGGCGACGTAGCGGCCGAGCGGTTCAAGGCCCAGCTCGTGGAGGACGTCCTCGGTCACGAGCAGCAGCGCGGCGGCGCCGTCGTTCATGGGGGAGGCGTTGCCGGCGGTGACGGTGCCGCCGGGGCGGAAGACGGGCTTCAGGGCGGCCAGCTTCTCGGGCGTGGTGTCGGCCCTGATCGACTCGTCGTGGGCGACGACGGTGCCGTCGGGGAGGGTGACGGGGACGGTCTCGGCGTCGAAGAGGCCGTCCTTGCGGGCCGCGGCGGCGAGGCGGTGGCTGCGCAGGGCGAAGGCGTCCTGGTCCTCGCGGCTGACGCCGTACCGGGCGGCGACCTCCTCGGCGGTCTCTCCCATGGAGAGCACCCCGTGGAGCTCCTTCATCCGCGGGTTGGTCATCCGCCAGCCGAGCTTGGTGTCGTGGATCTCCTGGTGGTGGGGGAGCGCCTGCTCGGGGCGGGGGAGGACGAAGGGGGCGCGGCTCATGGACTCCGAGCCGCCGGCGAGGACGATGTCGGCCTCGCCGGAGGCGATGGCGCGGGCGGCGGTGGTGACCGCCTCCAGTCCGGAGGCGCAGAGCCGGTTGAGGGTGGCGCCGGGTACGGTCTCGGGGAGACCGGCGAGCAGGACGGCCATCCTGGCGACGTTGCGGTTGTCCTCGCCGGACTGGTTGGCGGCGCCCCAGTAGACGTCGTCGATCCGCGCCGGGTCGAGCGCGGGCACGGCGTCCAGGACGGCGCGGACGGCGGTGGCGGCGAGGTCGTCGGGGCGTACGCCGGAGAGGGCGCCGCGGAGACGGCCGATCGGCGTGCGCCGGGCGGCGGCGAAGTAGACGGGGCGCATGGTCACGGCTCCAAGGTGTGGGAGGGCCCTCAAAACTAGCAGCGCAAGTTTTCCTGACTGTAGCTCCCCGGGTGCCGCCCCGGTCAAGACGTAACCCCGTCCCGCACGGCGCACACACGCCACGACGGGCCGGGCCGGGCGCCGTCAGGCCCGGCGCCCGCGCGTCACCACCCGAAGCGGCGGTCGACCAGGGTGGCGAACTCCTCGAACGAGAGGACGCGGTCGCCGTTCTGGTCGGCCTCGTCGAACAGCGCCGACGCCTCGTCGGCGTTCCCCACGCCCCAGAAGGGGATCACGCCCTGGGCGGCGAGGGTCGGGCCCTTGGCCCGCAGGGCGCTGATCACCTCGACGCGGGTCAGCGTCCCGTCGTGGTCGAGATCGAGCGCGTCGAAGAGAGTGCGGGCCTTGTCGCTCATGGTGTGTCCTGTTCCCTGGGGCCGGGGGTGTCGTGTCGGCCGACGCGTCCCGTACGGAAGGACGCGGGTCTCGCCCCGCACGTTGCCTCCGAGGGTGGACCGCCGCCCCGGGGGTTGTCCACAGGTTCGCCGGAGGCGGAGCCCGGGGTTGTCCACAGCTTCGCCGGAGGCGGCAGGGGGTGTCCGTGGCGGCCGATAGGGTGGGTGAATGGTCCTCACCGACGATTCCGCCGTGATCTCCGAGGCCGCGGGTGTCCTCCACCGCGTCTTCGGCTACAGCTCCTTCCGAGGGGAGCAGCAGGAGATCATCGAGCAGGTCGTCGGCGGCGGCGACGCCCTCGTGCTGATGCCGACCGGCGGCGGCAAGTCCCTGTGCTACCAGATCCCGGCCCTCGTCAGAGAGGGCACGGGCGTCGTGATCTCGCCGCTCATCGCGCTGATGCAGGACCAGGTGGACGCGCTCAGGGCCCTCGGCGTGCGGGCCGGATTCCTCAACTCGACGCAGGATCCGTACGAGCGCCAGGCCGTCGAGCAGGCCTTCCTCGCCGACGAGCTGGACCTGCTGTACCTGGCCCCCGAGCGCCTCCGCACGGAGGGCACCCAGCGGCTCCTCGACCGGGGCAAGGTGTCGCTCTTCGCGA
>NZ_LIVX01000004.1:337018-930772 GCF_001905665.1 Streptomyces sp. CB02261
ATCGACGAGGCGCACTGTGTCGCCCAGTGGGGCCACGACTTCCGCCCCGACTACCTCGCGCTCTCCATGCTGCACGAGCGCTGGCCCAAGGTGCCGCGCATCGCGCTGACCGCGACGGCCACCGAGGCCACGCACCGGGAGATCGCGACCCGGCTCGGTCTGGAGGACGCCCGGCATTTCGTCGCCGGCTTCGACCGGCCGAACATCCAGTACCGCATCGTCCCCAAGAACAGCCCGCACAAGCAGCTGCTCGACCTGATCCGGACCGAGCACGACGGGGACGCCGGGGTCGTCTACTGCCTCTCGCGCTCCTCGGTGGAGAAGACCGCCGCCCTCCTCGTCGAGCACGGCATCGACGCCGTGCCGTACCACGCCGGCATGGACGCCCGGACGCGCGCGGCGAACCAGTCCCGCTTCCTGCGGGAGGACGGGGTCGTCGTCGTGGCGACGATCGCCTTCGGCATGGGCATCGACAAGCCGGACGTGCGCTTCGTGGCCCACCTCGACCTGCCGAAGTCGGTCGAGGGCTACTACCAGGAGACCGGCCGCGCCGGGCGCGACGGCGAACCGGCCACGGCATGGCTGGCGTACGGCCTCCAGGACGTGGTCCAGCAGCGCAAGCTCATCGACGGCTCCGAGGGCGACGAGCAGCACCGGCGCGCGCTCGCCATGCACCTGGACGCCATGCTCGCGCTCTGCGAGACGGTCGACTGCCGCCGGGTGCGCCTGCTCGCGTACTTCGGACAGTCGGGCGAGCCCTGCGGCAACTGCGACACCTGCCTGACACCCGCCGAGTCCTGGGACGGCACGGTCGCGGCGCAGAAGCTGCTGTCCACCGTGTGGCGCCTCGCCAAGGAGCGGCGCCAGAAGTTCGGCGCCGGCCAGATCATCGACATCCTCCAGGGCAAGAAGACCGCCAAGGTCATCCAGTTCGACCACGACGCGCTCTCGGTGTTCGGCGTCGGCGCCGACCTGGGCACCGCGGAGTGGCGCGGGGTCGTCCGACAGCTCCTCGCGCTGGGGCTCCTGGCGGTGGAGGGCGACTACGGGACGCTCGTGCTCACCGAGGAGAGCGGCGAGGTGCTCGGCGGGCGCCGCACCGTCACGATGCGGAAGGAGAAGGCGCAGGCCGCTCCCTCCCGCAAGGAGTCCGGGGCGCGCTCCGGGAAGGGTGCCCGGGTGCCGGTCGACCTGCCGGCGGCGGCCGTGCCGGTCTTCGAGGCTCTCCGCGCCTGGCGCGCCGCGACGGCGCGCGAGCAGGGTGTACCGGCGTACGTCGTCTTCCACGACGCCACTTTGCGGGAGATCGCGACGCGACTGCCCACCACGGCCGAGGAGCTCGGCACGATCGGCGGCGTCGGCGAGGCCAAGCTCACCAAGTACGCCGAGGGGGTCCTGGCCGCCCTGGCGGAGTGCGACGCCCCGACCGCTCCCGACCCCGCCGCGACCCCGCCCGCCCCGACCGCTCCCGCTCCCGACCCCGCCCCGACCGCTCCCGCCGCCACGCCTGCCGAGTCCGCGGCGCCGCACGACGAGGAGCCGCCCTACGACATGGACGACATGGAGGAGCCGCCGCCCTGGGACGACTGGCGGTAGCCGGGCGGGGCTTGTTCACGCGCCTTGTCAGGTTGCGCCTGACATCCCTACGCTGCGTGTCAGGATCGGCCTGACAAGCAGGCCGTGAGCGGAGGAGGGTTCGTCATGCCCGCCGAGACGAGGGACCGCGACGGCCGGGCGTGCTCGTTCTGCGCCAAGCCCGAGGCGGAGGTGGCCAAGCTGGTCGCCGGCCCCGGAGTGAACATCTGCACCGAGTGCGTGGACCTGGCCGCCTCCATCGTGGCCGAATACCGCCCCGGCCCGGTCGAGCTGCGGATGCCGATGTGGGGCGAGTCGAGCGACGCCGAGATGCTGGAGCGGCTGCCCCGGGTCGCGGCCCTCGCCGATCAGGTCGAGGCCGACCTCCGCATGTGGGTCATGGAGCTGCGGCGACGCGGAGTGACCTGGGCCAGGATCGGCGAGGCGCTCGGCATCACCCGCCAGTCGGCCTGGGGACGGTTCTCCGGGGAGGAATGACGCGGGACGTCACACGCCTCAGGGGGCCTTCGGGACGTCGAGACGTCCGGCGTGGGTGTAGACGTTCATGGAGGCGCCGCGCAGGAAGCCGACGAGGGTGAGACCGGACTCCTCCGCGAGGTCGACGGCCAGGGAGGAAGGGGCCGAGACGGCGGCGAGCACCGGGACGCCGGCCATCACCGCCTTCTGGACGAGCTCGAAGGAGGCGCGGCCGCTGACCATCAGGACGGTGTCGCGGAGAGGGAGCCGACCTTCGCGCAGGGCGTGGCCGACGACCTTGTCGACGGCGTTGTGCCGGCCGACGTCCTCACGGAGGCAGAGGAGTTCGCCGGTGGGCGTGAAGAGCCCGGCGGCGTGCAGGCCCCCGGTGGAGTCGAAGACGCGTTGGGCCGCGCGCAGCGTCTCGGGGAGCGTCGCCAGCACGTCGGTACCGATACGCAGCGGGTCCTCGGAGACGGTCCAGGCGGCGGTGGTGCGCACGGCGTCGAGACTGGCCTTGCCGCACAGGCCGCAGGAGGAGGTCGTGTAGAAGTTGCGTTCCAGCGAGGCATCGGGTGCGGCCACGCCCGGAGCGAGACCGACGTCGACGACGTTGTAGGTGTTGCCTCCGTCGGCCGTGGCCCCCGCGCAGTAGCGGATGCCCGTCACGTCCGCGGCGGTGTGGACGACGCCCTCGCTCACGAGGAATCCGACGGCGAGGTCGAAGTCGTCGCCGGGAGTCCTCATCGTCACCGTCAGGGGGCGTCCGCCGACGCGGATCTCCATCGGCTCCTCGGCGGCCAGGGTGTCCGGGCGGTGCGAGGCCACGCCGTCCCGGATGCGCAGTACGCGCCGCCGCGCGGTCACTCGTCCCATGATTCGCTCCTCCGACACTGTTCAGCCGTACCCCTCGACTCTGCCACGGGCACGGTCCCCGCCGGAGCGCCGGGCTGGGCAAGAGGGCGTCCCCGGCCACGGCCGGCCGGGTGCGCCGATGCGTTCTGTTACGTTGCGGAGGCCCGGACCACGGAGGAGAGAGAGACCCGCACGATGGCCGTCATCCACGCAACCACCCTGCAGCCCAACAAGATCGAACTGCTCACGGAGTGGCTCCCCGCCCAGGAGTGGTACTCCGGCGCGGATGCCAGACCGGTGCAGGCCGGCGGCTTCCGGCTCGACGACCCGGCCGGCGAGGTCGGCATCGAGCTCATGGTGGTGACCGACGGCGAGGGCGACGCGGCCGTCACCTACTTCACCCCCATGACGTACCGGTCCGGACCCGTGGCGGGCGCCGAGCCCGCCCTCATCGGCACCATGGAGCACGGCGTCCTCGGCAGGCGCTGGGTCCACGACGCCACCCACGACCCGGTGTTCGTCGCCCAGCTGTACGCGCTCCTCACCGGCCGGGCCCAGGCCCAGGCCCAGTCCGAGAGCGGCGCCCCCGACCCCACCGTGGCCGTCACACCCGCCCCGGCGGAGGGACCGGCCGACGCCGAACTCGTACGGGTCACCGGAGGCGCGGACCACACCGACGTGGTCGTGCGGGTCCCCGGCGCCTCCGCACCGCTGACCCTCCGGGTGCACCGCGTCCTCCGTGCCGACGCGGCCCCCGCTACGGAGAGCACGGGCCGGGTCACCGCCCAGTGGCAGCTCCCCGACGGCACCACCGCCAGGGGCGAGGTCGCCGCCGTCCTCACCGGACCCGCGCGGACGTGACCGTACGGGCGGCCCTCAGACCCAGTTGACGTCCGCAGCCGCGAGCAGGGGATCGTCCACCAGCTCCCACAGCGGGACGGCGAAGTTCCCCGTCCGGTAGCGGCCGCCGAAGTGGAGGCCGAGGACGCGGTGGTCACCGAGGTCGAAGACCGGGGAGCCGCTGTTGCCGCCGAGCGTCGAGCAGTCGTGCTTCATCACCAGGCCGCCCGGGGTGAAGTCGGTCGCCACGCCCGGCTGCAGCCGCTTCACGTTGTAGACGTCCATGAAGATCCGGCGCATCGACTCCGGTTCGTTGCGCCGGCCGTCCCAGGCCGGGTAGCCGATCACGTACACCGGGCGGCCCGGGACGCTCGCCGGGGCGTCCGCCGCGACCGCGAGCGGGGTCGGCAGGCCGCCGTCCGAGGAGGGCTCGACCCGCAGCAGGGCCATGTCGACGTCCTCGTGGATGCCGATGATCTCCGTGATCTCGTACGGGGCGGAGGCCCCCGGCGGCACGCCGTCGACCGGCAGCTCCTCCGCCGGGTCGACCCGCGCCGACATGCCGAACTCGAAGGCCCAGGGGCCGCCGCCGTCCTGGAGGCGGCTGAACTCCACCGCCACGTGCCGGTTCGTCATCACCGTACGGGGACCGACGAGGAAGCCCGTGCCGACCCAGTCGAGGCGCGGATGCCCGGTCACCTCGACCCGTCCGACCCGGGTCAAGGACTCACGGATGAAGGCACGTTGACCGTCCAGGACCGCCCACTCGTCATGCTGCGGGGCGAAGTCCTGGCGCTGCACCAGGATCGCGGGACGGCCTTCCAGGAGGACGATCGCCTCCACCCCGAACAGCTCGTCCCCGCCGAGCTCGTCCTCCCGGTGCGCCGCCAGCTTCTCCAGACCACTGACCCCTGCCTCCAGGACGCGGGCCCGTTCCTCACGGGCGAAGCGGGAGAACTCGGCCGCCGGAGCCGCGTCGGCGGGAAGTTCGAACGTGGACTCGGCGATCTCCGCCTCCAGGTTCCCGCGCACCCGCGCGGCGACCTCCCGCAGATCGCCGAAGATCTCCTCGGTGGCGGTCGCGACCGGCGACACCCTCCCTGATCCGTTCGGCATGGTCCCTCACCTCGGCCTTCCGTTCGTCGCGTCCGCGGGGCCCGGCCGCCCCGACTGGGCCGCCATGATCTCCTCGTACAACTGCGGCCGGAACTCCCGGAGATGGGCGAGGATGCTGCTCATCTGGGTCCCGACGTTCACGAACCGTGTCCTCGCCCCCTGGAACTCGACGTCGTCGACCTTCCGGGTCCCCCGGTGCAGCCCCACCACCGTCCAGTCGTCGAGGCAGACCGGGGAGCCCGAGGAACCGCCACGGGTGTCGGTGAAGTAGAGGATGTCGTGCTCGTCCGCCCGGTAGACCAGGTTGTTGCGCAGCGCGACCCGCTTCGGCATACCGCCCGGGTGCTGGATGATGTTGACCGGGACGCGCTGCCGCTCCCGGACGAGCAGCGGCCGGGTGGCGACCCGGAGCATCGGGCGCTGCTCCTGGTCGGGGGAGAGCCGCACGATGGCGTAGTCGAGCGTCGCGTCCCACGCGGCGAGCTCACCGGCCGTCGCCTCCGGTGCCGCCGCCGCGTTCTCGACGAAGTCGAAGCGCGAGCGGGACATGAGCGCCTGGAGCCGCAGGTCCTCGTCGCTCACGAGCGGCTGCACACCCGGCTCGTGCGAACGGGCCATCACCACATGGTGGTTGGTGATCAGCAGGCCGGGGGCGATCATCCAGCCCGTACCGCCGTGCGGATACGAGGGCAGGAGCGGGGCGCCCGCCTCGTACGGAGGGATGCGCAGCAGCGCGACGCAGGCGCCGGCCCGGATGCCGCCGTGCAGGAACTCGTAGGGCACGGTGTCGTCCTGGAGGACGATCTCCTCCTTCATCTCCCCGGGCATCATGTCCGCCGGCAGCTCCGCCTCGCCGGTGATCGCCCGCGCGACGGTGTCGAGGGCGCCCTGCAGGACGGCGCGCGGGCCGGGTTCATGGGTGTTCTCGATCGCGTTGTGCAGCCAGATCTCCAGCGGGACGAGGCCGTCGATCAGGCGCTCGACCTGGTTCATCGCGTTCAGGTCGGCGTGGACCTGCTCCCGGGGGTCGTCCAGCGGCTCCAGCGTGGCCGCGAAGTAGCGCGGGACGCCCTTGAGCAGGGCGGTGCGTAGGGCCCTGTCCGCCAGTCCCGCCTCCATGACGGCGTTGCGGAGGCGGACCAGTTCCCGCTGCGGCAGGAACGGCTCGGCGCGGAGCGCGGCCCCGGCGGCGTTCGGGGGCGGCCGCGTCCACAGGCCGGCGCCGCCGTGGCCGGGCCGGGAGGCTCCCCGGGGGTCCGGCTCCCCGCCGTCCGGCGCGAGGCCGCGGGCGGACGCGTCGTGCGCGGCGACGGCCCGCCGTGCCGCACCGCGCGGCAGCGGACCCGAGTCCATGGCCGCGGCGACCCCCAGCAGCAGATCGCCGCTGCCGTCCCGCAGCGTCAGCACCTGCCGGGCGACGCTGTCCAGGGTGCCGCGCCGCCGTGCCTCCCGCAGGTCCCGCTCGATCCGGGCGAGGTCCGGCCGGGCGGCCCCCGCCTCCGGCGGCGTCCGGTACGCCCGGTCGACGGCGGACGGATAGCCGTCGACGGCCGCCGACGGGTAGCCGTTCGCGGACGGGTACCCGTCCCCGTTCGCCGACGGGTAGGACCCGCCGTCCGACGGGTACTCCTCGCCCGCCGCCGACTCCAGGATGCGGGTGAGCGGCTCGCGGAGTGCGGGCTCGGCGGTGAGGGTGGTGTCGATCCAGCGGGCCAGCTCGGTCACCACCGTCTCCTCGTCCGCCGGCAGGCCCACCAGCCTCAGCGTGTTCTCCAGGAGCTGGGGATCCGAGCGGCAGGCCGCGGCCGCGGCCGTACGGGCCAGGGAGGGCTGCCTCGCCAGGTCGGCGTCGGGCATCCCGCGCAGGGTCCGGGCGAGCCGGTCCCGCGCCGGAGCGGCGTCGACGTCCGCCAGCGTCGCGAGCCGGGAGCGGGCGACCAGCACGCCCAGGGACTCGTACCGCAGCCCGAGGCCCGCCGCGATCTCCTCCGCCTCCTGCAGGCTCCGGTCCGCGGCCGTGAGGTCACCCGTGTCCTGCGCCAGCCGGGCGGACAGCTGGAGCAGTTCGAGCTGGGTCTCCGCGCAGCCCGCCTCCGCCGCCCCGTCCACCGCCCGCTCGGCCGTCGCGAGCGCCTCCGCCGTCCGCCCCGAGCGGGCGAGGGTCTCTCCGAGCAGGGCGTGCAGCCTGCTGCACGGCGTCCACGGGCGCCGCTCCGCGAGCCGCTGCGCCGCGGCCTCCACGTACCCCTGGGTGAGGAGGTCCTCGACCTCGCGCGCGGCGATCCGCTCCCAGTCCTCCTGGTCGGCCTCGACCATGATCTGGTCGGGTACGTGGCCGCCGATCCTGCCGAGGAGGAACGCGGCCGAGCGCGGGGCCATCTCCCGGTGGGTCTCGCCGCCGAGGTAGACGGAGACCCCCGGTTCCCAGCGCTCCTCGACCGTGCGGGGGCTCTCGCCGAGCCGGAGCCGGTGGTAGATCTCCTCCGCGCGGTTCCGGGCCCCCTCGCGGACGGCGTAGTACGCGACGGCGCCGCGGTCCACGGCCCGCATCAGATCGGTCCGGGCGCTGTCCGAGAGGCGCAGCATGATGGTCCGCAGATCGCTCCGGTGCCTGATGGCGTCGGGGCCCGCCGACTCCATCAGGTCGACCCGGGAGGTGAGCATCCCGTACAGCCGGCGGGCCTCACCGGTGGTCGTGATCCGGAGTCCCGCCGGACCGGCGAGCACCTCCTGGACCAGGTCGGGGGTGATGAAGCGGAGCGCGAGGCCCGCCTGGACGAGGGCCCGCACGTCGTCCTCCGCGATGTGATTGAGGATGCGGTCGTACAGCGTGCCCTGGATCAGCATCTGGTCGACCTGCCGGTCGAAGTACCGCCGCCGGGAGGGGAGTCCGCGCAGGAGTCCGCCGAGCGCGGGGGAGCCGGTGCCGAGGGCGACCGCCGTCCGGGCCGCCAGTTTGAGGCTCAGCGGATGACCGCCGATCCGGTCCACGAGGTCCTCGGCGAGCGTCTCGTCGACGACCCCGGACGACATGAGGAGGTCCACGGAGGCCTGGTGGTCCAGCTCGGTCAGCTCCATGGAGCGCGGCGTGAGGACACGGGCCGGGTGGTCGATCGGCGCGCGCCCCGAGACGATGAACCGCAGGCGCGAGTAGGCCGCGCGCAGTGCCGTCCAGATCGCCCACATCCGGCCGACGACGGGGGAGCCGCGGTACATGGCCTCCTCGTAGGAGTCGACCACGATGACGAAGGGCGGGGCGGTGCCGTCGGCCCCCGGGCGGACCGCGTCGGCGACGAGGGAGGCGAGCCGGTGGGCGAGTTCCTGTTCGCGGGCGCTGGCGCGGGCGTGGAAGTCGGAGGAGTAGTCGCGGGCGAGTGTGGCCCGGGTGCCGGCGAGGCCGCGGAGTTCGTCGAGTTCGTTGCGTTCGCCGCGCTGGCCGGCGGCCGTCCGCTCGCACTCGTCCGCGAGCTCCTCGAAGGCCTGGCGGCGGTGGGGGTGGTGGACGCCGATCTGCCGGGCCGTCTCCGCGATCACGGTGGCGGGTTCGTGGACGGAGAGCGTGGGGCGCGCGAAGTCGATGTAGGCGAAGGGGAAGCCGGTGGGGGACGCGTCGATCGCGTCGACGAGGAACTTGGCGAGCAGGGTGCTCTTGCCCATGCCGCCGAGGCCGTGGAGGAGCACCGGGGGCTCCGCGGGCTCCTCCGGCAGGGCGAGGTAGGCGTGGAGGGAGTCGAGTTCGGCGGTGCGGCCGTGGAAGGTCCCCCGGATCAGCCGGCGCAGCGGCTGGAGCAGCCGGGCCACCTCCAGCCGGTGCTGGACCTCGTCGACGGAGGGCAGCCCCGTCACGCCCGGCACACGGCTCAGCCAGAGCACGGCCTGGAGCGTGTCGGAGAGCGCCTCGACGTCGTCGTCACCACGGTACGGAGCGGCGGCGTGAGCCGGACCGGGACCGGGACCTGGGCCCGGACCTGGAGCCCGACCCGGACCCGGACCCGGTCCCTGATCCGGACCCGTGCGCGCGGGGGTGGGCGGTGGCGGCCCGGGGTGCGCGGGGGCGGGCGGCGCCCCGGTGCCGGCCAGCAGGGCGAGCGCGGTCCGTTCCGGCCCCGGGCCCTCGGGGCGCAGCCCGATGTTGGCGCGCAGGAGCTCGGACGCCGCCGCGGGGCCCGCGAGCCCCGCGAGGGCCGCGTCACGGATCTCGGGCTTGAGCGTCCAGACGGTGGCCCCGGAGGAGGGCAGGGCCGTGCAGTCGTCGACGAGCTCCAGGACCGCCCGCCCGGTGGACCGCTCCTCACCGGGCAGGCGGAGCAGCGCGGGGTCGAACTCCTGGAGCAGGCAGGCGGCCTCACGGTAGGAGCGGCGCGGGTCGGGCAGGGCGGTGGCGGGAGCGGGGAGGGTCGCGCGCAGGGCGTCACGCAGCAGCCGGCCCGCCTCACCGGGCGGAGGCGAAGGAGGGAGCGTCCGATGGACCCGTACGACGTCCTCGACGGCCGTGCACAGCCGCCGCATGTAACTGTCCCCGCTCGTGGGCGAGTCGACGATGCGCAGCACCTCGGTCACGGCCGTCTCGGTCAGGTCGTGCACGGCTTCTTCCTGCCCGGGGGCGGCCGCGTCGGTGAAGAACTCCCGGAAGAAGTGCCGGACGTCCTCCTCCTCCGCGAGCCGGGTCGTGTCCCGGCACTCGTTCTTGCGGATCTCGTACGGGAGCTGGCGCATCGTCGTGGCGTAGCCGAGGAGCACCAACCGGGGCACGGCCTGGGTCCGGACCGGGGTGTGCTCGTAGATCGCCCGCGCCAGGACACCGATGGCGTCCCACACGTCCCCGTGCGGGTCGAGCCGGTCACAGTCGTCGAGGACCAGCCAGAAGCGGTCCTCGGCGGCGGTCGCACGGGCGACGATGCGGTGGGCGGCGTCCTCGAAGGAGGGCAGTGGATCGTTCAACCGTGTGGGATTCAACGGGAATCCGTCGGCCTCCGGACCCGCGAGGAAGGCCGAGAGCCGCTCCATCAGCCGCGCCGCCGTCGATGTGCGGGTCAGGGTCACCCGTACCGGACGGAAGCCGTGGTGCTGCCCCAGGTGGCGGATCAGCTCGTACGTGTAGGAACGGCCGCTGTCCGGGGGGCCGTCGACGATCAGCACCGTCTGCTCCGGGTCGGCCAGGAAGCCCCGGAGCTTCTCCCGCAGCTCGGACCGGTCGAGGAAGACCGCGGTGCCGTGCTTCAGGAGCAGACTGTCCAACGGGTCCCGGGGGGAGCGCCCCAGCCGTTCGTCGTCGCGCAGCCGGGTGAGCAGGTTCCGGGCCTCCGCGCCCTGTTCGAAACCGTGCGGCTCGTCGATGCCGGCCAGCGCGTCGAGACCGGCCAGGACGGAGAGCAGCCGCCGCTGATGGGCGATGTCCCGGCGGGCGGCGGCGACCAGGAGCAGGGCGTTCCGGTCGGCGTCCGGGGTGAGGGGAAGATCCTCGACGAAGTCGGCCGGGAGGCCCGCGCGCAGCAACCGGCCGCGTGGTTCCGGGGTGTCGAGGAGGTGGACCCGCACCCAGCTGACGACGAGCCCCCACTCGGTCTCGGTGAGCGGCATACCGCACCTGTCCGGTGCTCTTCGCGCGCCGGTCGCTCCGGCGCCGGGAACGTGACGGATCGGCCGTGGCGACCGACCCCTCCCATCGTTTCACCGGCCGGAAGGGGTCGCAATCGCGGCCGGGGAGGCGGGAGGGGCCCGCGCGGTCAGGCGTGCAGGACCATGTCCTCGTACGACTCGAGGCGCCGCCAGCGCTCCTCGGGTGCCCGCGCCGGGGGCATCACGTCCACGTCCGGCAGCGGCCCGAACTCCAGCTCGGTGATCTCCGCGACGTCGGAGACAGGCACCTGGTACGTGCGGAACGGGCCGAGCGGCGGCGGCGCGCCGGCCGTCGCGCCCACGAGCGCCCGCTCCGCGTCCCGGCTCAGGTCGGGGCTCTGGTCGAGGACGTACGCGGCGGCGGCCAGCGCCCCGTCCTGGACGAACGCCGCCACCTTCCAGAAGCGCAGCGGCACCTGGATGCCCCGGTACGGCGGGTCGGAGTCCTGGAGCACCGGGCCCGTGAGGACCGTCAGTTTCCGGTCGAACGAGGCGGCGTGGTCGAGGAGGTGGTTCTCCAGGCCCTGCCAGAGCTGTTTGCCCTGGTTGAAGACGTCCGCCTGGGGTGCGGCGTTGGTGTAGTGGAAGGTGTCCGCGTTGGCGCGGAGCGCCGTGGCCATGGGTCCCCAGACCGGGTCGAGCCGCCGCACCAGGTGGCCGCGGTCGAGGCTGTTGTTCCGGTAGACCGCGTTGCCCGCCTGCTGCTCCTCGGGCAGTCGGGGGTCGAAGAGCCAGACGTCGTCGCGGGCCACGTCCTCCTGGAGCTCGCGTCCCTCGATGCACACCGCCGTCGCCGCTGCCAGGCGGCGGTCGGGCCGGAAGACCACGGTGAAGTGGGTGTACGGCAGGATCACCGTCTCGACCGCCTCCCGGGCCGGGACCGGCAACGGGACGACCGGGCCGAGGAAACCCTCGTCGTAGCCGGTGCGGTCGGTGAGCGGATCACGGAGGGCGCCGTCCTCGCCCGGAGAGGGCGGGAGATCGGATGCGTTCATACGATGTAAGTACCGCGTGGAGAGGGTCGCGCTCGGCGCCGGACCACACGCCACTCGATCAGACGCCTCGGCGGTCTCCCCTCCGCTTCCCGCCAGGAGGCACCCCATGGCCACCGGACTCGCCCTGCACATCGGACTCAACCGCGTCGACCCCGACCGCTACGAAGGCTGGGACGGCGCCCTGGTCGCCTGCGAGAACGACGCCCGCGACATGGCGCGGATCGCCCGCGCCGCCGGATTCGAGAGCACCGTCCTGCTCACCCCCGACTGCACCGTCGCCGGTGTCACGGCCGCGCTCGACCAGGCCGCCGCACGGCTCGGCCCCGGCGACATCCTGCTCTTCAGCTACTCGGGCCACGGTGGACAGGTGGCGGACGACAGCGGCTCCGACGCCGAGCCGGACGCGCTCGACGAGACGCTGGTGCTCTACGACCGTCAGTTCCTCGACGACGAGGTGCAGCGGGCCTTCCGCGCCTTCGCCGACGGCGTACGGATCGTCGCCCTCCTCGACTGCTGCCACAGCGGCAGCGGCATCGAGGTCCCCGGCGGCGGCGCGGCGGCCGAGGGCACACCCCGCTACCTGCCCGAACCCCGGCAGCGGCAGCTCTCCGACCGGGACCGCTCCTTCTACGAGGAGCTCCGGCGCTCGCTGGCGAAGGAGGCGTCGGCCGACGGCGCGGCCCCCGACGCGGTCCTCGTGTCGGCCTGTCAGGACAACCAGGTCGCCTCCGACGGCGACGTCAACGGAGCCTTCACCGCGGCCCTGCTCCGGGTGTGGGACGACGGCGCCTTCACGGGCGGCTACCGGGACTTCCACCGGGCGATCCAGCGCCGGCTGCCGCCGACCCAGAGCCCGAACCTCTATCTGACCGGCACACCGGCGCCCGACTTCCTGAGCCAGCGCCCGTTCACGATCTGAGGGCACGAGGACGGACGACGAGAGCAGAGCACGGAGAAGGGCGAGGAGATCAGGGCAAAAAGAAAGACAAGGAGGGTCGACCGCTCCTTGCCACTCTCAACTTATAGCGCACCGGGGGCCTTGCCGCAAGGCCCCCGTCATCCTGCAGAATCTCCGCTCGTGGCCAGTGACTCTGGCGATTTCGTGGAACGGGGCTTGTCGATGATGGACGTGATCGTGGTCGGCGGCGGACCGACCGGTCTGATGCTGGCGGCGGAACTGCGGCTGCACGACGTGAACGTGGTCGTGCTGGAGAAGCGGGACGAGCCGTCCACCGAGTCTCGTGGACAGGGCCTCCACGCACGCAGCGTGGAGCTGATGGACCAGCGCGGCATGCTCGACCGCTTCCTCGCGGTCAGCGAGAAGTTCCAGGTCGGCGGACTCTTCGGCGGCATCATGAAGCCGTGGCCGGAGAGCCTGGACACGGCGCACCCGTACGGCCTCGCCACTCCGCAGCCGGTGACCGAGCGGCTGCTCGACGAGCGCGCCCGGGAGCTCGGCACCGAGATCCGGCGCGGCAGCGAGGTCGTCGGACTGAGCCAGGACGAGGACGGCGTGACCGTCGAGCTGGCGGACGGCACGGGGCTGCGCGCACGCTACGTCGTCGGGTGCGACGGGGGACGCAGTGCCGTCCGCAAGCTGATCGGCGTCGACTTCCCCGGCGAGCCCGCCACGGTCGAGACGCTCCTCGGCGACATGGAGGTGACCGCGGACCCGGCCACGATCGCCGCCGCCGTGGCGGAGGTGAACAAGACCCAGCTGCGGTTCGGTGTCACCCCCGGTGAGAACGGGGTGTGCCGCATCGTCGTACCCGCCGACGGGGTGGCGGAGGACCGTGCCGCGCCGACCCTCGACGAGTTCAGGCAGCAGCTGCGGGCCTTCGCCGGCACGGACTTCGGCGTGCACTCGCCGCGCTGGCTCTCCCGGTTCGGCGACGCCACCCGGCAGGCCGAGCGCTACCGCGTCGGCCGGGTGTTCCTCGCCGGTGACGCGGCGCACATCCACCCGCCGACCGGCGGGCAGGGCCTGAACCTCGGCATCCAGGACGCGTTCAACCTCGGCTGGAAGCTGGCCGCCGCGGTGGACGGCCGGGCGCCGGAAGGGCTGCTCGACACCTACCAGGCCGAACGGCACCCGGCGGGCGCCCGCGTGGTGGAGAACACCCGCGCGCAGATGATGATGCTCGGCACCGACGCGGGTGCGACGGCGCTCCGGAAGCTGTTCTCCAGGCTGATGGACTTCGAGGAGGTCAACCGCTACGTCACGGGGATGATCGCCGCCGTCGACGTGCGCTACGACCTGGGCGAGGGCCACGAACTGCTCGGCCTGCGCATGCGGGACGTGCGGTTGAAGGAGGGACGTCTCTACGAGCTCATGCACGGCGGCCGGGGACTGCTCCTCGACCGGACCGGCCGGCTCTCGGTGGAGGGCTGGGCGGACCGGGTCGACCACGTCGTCGACGCCGCCGAGGAACTCGACGTCCCGGCGGTGCTGCTGCGGCCCGACGGCCACGTCGCCTGGGTCGGAGAGGACCAGCGGGAGCTGCTCGATCGGCTGACCGAGTGGTTCGGCGCGGCCGAGGACTGAGCGACGGGCAGGCGTTCCGTACGGGACCGGGGCGAAGCCTCATCCATGGATCCCGTACGGGACGGGTCGTGCCGCTGCAGGTCCCGTACGTGCCGCCGGGGCCGGCCTCTTCGGCACCCCGGCCCGTACGGAGCCCTCACCGTCGGAGCGCCGTCGCCAGCTGCGCCCGGGAGCGGACGTCGAGCTTCTGGTAGATCCGGGTGAGGCGCGCCTCGACCGTCTTCACGCTGAGGTACAGCTTCGCCGCCGCCTCCTGGTTGCTGGCACCCTGGCCCACGAGGCGGGCGAGGCGCAGCTCCGCCTCCGTCAGCGTCGAGAGCGCCGCCGGTGCCTCGTCGGCGCCGGAGCCGCCCCCGGTGGTCTCGGCCGCCGAGCCCGCGGGGGTCTCGCTCGCCAGGGCCAGCCACGGGGCCGCCCCCGCCCGTTCGAACACCGAGGCCGCCGCGTGCAGCGCGCTCTGCGCCGCCGACCGGCGGCGTCTGCGGCGCTCCACCCGGGCGAGCGCGATGAGCGCCCGACCCCGCTCCAGCGGCAGGCCGGCCCGCCCGAAGGCCTCGGCCGTGCGGGTGAGCAGCTCCGCCGCCTCGTCCGTCCTGCCCTCAGCCGCGAGCCACAGGGCGTACGCCCGGTCGCAGCCGAGCAGGACCGTGGAGCGCCCGAGCCGGTCGGCCACCGGCCGTACCTCGTCGAGGACCGCGAGGGCCTCGTCACCGGCGTCGTGGGCGAGCAGCGCCTCGGCGAGCTCCTCGTGCCAGCGCAGCATCGACGGGTCCACGGTCGACTGGGCCCGCTCGTCGGCCTGGACGCGCCGCAGGGTCTCCTGGGCCGCGGCGACGTCCCCGTTGATCAGCTGGACGCGGCCGAGCGCGTACCGGCTGCGGGAGAGGAAGACCCGGTCGCCCTCCTCCTCCGAGGCCTGGATGCTGCGCCGGGCGTAGCTCGCCGCCCGGGCGAAGCTGCCGCCGGCCGTCTCGGCCAGCGCGAGGGTGTACCAGGCGGGTCCCGGGGAGAGACCCGCTTCGAGCGTCAGCGCAAGGGCCTGACCTGCGTGCGCGAGGGCCGCCGGACAGGCGCCCCTGCGGGACTCGATCGCGGCGAGCGTGGAGAACAGCTCGATGGCGTCCTCCACCGAGCCGCGCCGCTGCACCAGGGGGAGGAGGGCGTTCAGTTCGTCGCGGGCGTCCGTGAGCCGGTCGTCGAAGAGAGCATGACGGATCGTCAGGATCTGTGCGGCGTTGCGGATCCCGAGCGGGCGCTCGGCCAACTCCAGGGCGCGGGCCTGCGCGAGCACCGCCTCCGCGTCCGGTGACCCCAGGGCCCGCTCCATCCGCGCCTGCACCGTCAGGGCCTGCGCCGCCGTACGCGGGTCGCCCATGGAGGCGGCGAGCGCGGCCGATTCGACGGCGGCCGTACGGGAGCGCTGCGGATCGCCGTCCGCCAGGACGTACTTGACGGCGAGCCGCAGCTGCACGGCGGCCCGCAGGGCGGTGTCCCCCTCGGAGTCCTCCATGGCGTGGACGTACATCTCGTCGAGCCCGGTCAGCCCCTGGCCCGCCGTGTCGAGCACGGCGAGCCGCGCCCTGACCCGGTCGGAGGGTTCGGCGTCCCGGGCCAGCAGATCGGTGGCGGCCCGCATCGCGAGGTCGGCGCGGGCGGCGCGGGCGGCCTCCTCCGCGGCGTCGACGAGCCGCGCGATCCGCCGGGTGCCGTGCCGGCCGGGGGTCGCCTCGGCGGCGAGCAGGGCGAGTTCGGCGGCGAGGGCGCTGTTGCCGCGCCGCCGGGCCAGATCGGCGGCGGCCGCGACCTCGGCGGCGAGGTCCTCGTCCGGGCTGTCGGTGGCGAGCGCCCGGTGGCGTACCGCCTCGACGGGGTCGTCCACCACCTCGGCGAGCGCCGCGTGCCCGGCGCTGCGCTCGGCCCAACAGGCGTCGTGCACCAGGGTGGAGGGCAGCAGACCGGCGGTGAAGGTCACCGAGCCGTCCTCGGCGAGCGACACGAGGCCGGCCCGCTCGGCCGCCGCGAGGTCCGCCTCGGCGTTGGCCCGCCCGGCCCGCCGTACCAGCGTCGACGAGGGGCGCAGCGCCAGGGCGGCGAGCAGCAGTGTCTCGCGTACGGCGAGGGGAGCGGCGCCCAGGAGCTGACGGGCGAGGTCGCGGGCCCGGCCGGAGAGCGTCAGGGCCTCCGCGTGGTGCACGGGCGTCCGCGCGTCGGCCAGCGAGCGGCCCACGGCGAGGGCGAGCCGGGGGTTGCCGCCGCTGGCGCGGTGGATGCGGCCGGCCATCCGGGAGGGGAGCCGGTGGTGGATGAGGAGTTCGGCGATCTCGTCGGCGTGCAGCGGGGGGACGAGCAGCACGTCCGCCTCGGACGGCACCCAGAGGTGGGTGGCGTGCGGATCCTCGGGCCGGTGCGGCTCCTTGGCCTCGCCGTAGGGTTCCGGGGTCTCGACGGCGACGACGCGCAGCGCGGGCGGCGCCAGGTGGAGGGCGAACCGCAGCAGGTCCGCGCTGTCCGCGTCGACGTGCTGCACGCCGTCGACGACGAGGAGGACGGGGCCGCGGCTGGTCAGTGTGCGCAGGATCTGGGCGATGCCGAGCCGGAGCGCGATCGGGTCCCAGCCGCCCGCGTCGAGCGGCGCCTCGCGGCAGAGCATGGCGACGGCGGTGCGCTGGGGGCCAGGCAGTTCGTCGAAGACGCCGCAGGCGGCCTCGGGCCGGTTGATGCCGAGGTCCGGCCAGGCCACCGTGGTCGCCACCGAGGCCACGAGCGCGGCGGCCGAAGCGCCGGGTATCTCGCGGTCGGACGGCAGGGTCGCCAGCCACAGCACGGTCTCGCCGCGCGCCTCGGCGCGACTCGCCTCGGCGAGCGCGAGCTCCGTCTTGCCGACACCGGCGGGTCCGGTGAGCAGCGCACGGCCCCGGGTGTGCAGGGCGCGCTCCAGCCGGTTGAGGAGTTCCTCCCGGCCCACCGGCGTCAGGGGTGCCCCCGCGCCCGCAGGGCGCAGGGCGACGTACGGAGCTGTCGTCACTGTCCACCACCTCCGCCGCTCGGGCCCCGGCCCAAGAGCCCCGTGGGCAGAGAATACGGAGCCATCGGGCGGAGTCCAGGCCTTGTGTCCGGCATACGGACAGTGCGCTCGGCGGAGCGATGCGGCGAAACGCCAGGACGCGCCCGTGGTGTAGACCACGAGCGCGTCGCTGACCAGCAATGATGCTGTTGTGGGGGGTGGTTCAGTGGTGGAGCGGTGGTGCGTTAGAAGGTGAGGCTCCACGAGTTGATGTAGCCGGTGTCACCCGAGGCCACATCGCGGACCTGGAGCTTCCAGGTGCCGTTGGCGACCTCGCTCGACGCGTCGACCGTGTACGTGGTCACGACGTTGTCGGCGCTGTCCGAGGAAGAGGACGCCTTGAGGTTGCGCACCGTGCCGTCGGGGGCGATCAGGTCGATGACCAGGTCCCCGCGCCAGGTGTGCTGGATGTCCACGCCGACCTTGAGGGCGGCGGGGGCGTTGCCGGTGCGGCCGGTGACGGCGATCGAGGACGACACGGTGGTGTTGTCGGAGATCGTGACGTCGGTCCCGTTGGTGAAGACGTTCCCGGTCGGCGGCGTGGTGGTGCCGGTGACCGCGTTCACGGTCTTGGTGGCGTCCGCGATACCGGTGCCGCAGCCGCCGGTGCAGGTGCCGGGCAGCGGGCGGGCGTTGGTCTTGATCGCGGACTCGATCTCGGCCGGGGTGAGGGTGCTCTTGGCCGACTTGAGCAGCGCGGCGAGGCCGGCGATGTGCGGCGCCGCCATCGAGGTGCCCTGGTAGGGCTCGTAGTTCTCGGTCGACTGGGTCGTCGCGCCCGCGTTCAGCGTGGAGTAGATGCCGTTCTGCGGGGTGGTGACGGTGCCGGGCGTGTCGGTGCCGCGGCGGGTCTCGCCGCCGGGCGCCGCCACGTCCACGATGGTGCCGAAGTTCGAGTAGAACGACCGGTTGCCCTCACGGCTGGTCGACGCCACGGTGATGACGTTCGAGCAGTTCGCGGGCGTGAAGCCGGAGGTGTTGGCGTTGCTGTTGCCCGCGGCGACGACGACGGTGGTACCGCGCGAGACGGCGCCGTTGATCGCGGTCTGGTAGACGCTCGGGCAGGTGGAGCTCGCGCCGCCCAGGCTCAGGTTGATGACCTTGGCCGGGTTGGCGTTGGCCGGGACGCCCGGCACGCTGCCGCCGGAGGCCCAGGTGATGGCGTCGGCGATGTCGGCGGACGAGCCGCCGCACTTGCCGAGCACCCGCACGGGCTGGATCTTCGCGTCGTACGCGATGCCCGCGATGCCCTTGGTGTTGTTCGTGACGGCGCCGATGGTGCCGGCCACGTGGGTGCCGTGCCAGGAGGAGTCGGAGGCCTTCGAGCCGACGCCGCACTCGTTGTCGGTGGCGTTCCAGTCGCCCTCGTCCTTCGGGTTCGCGTCGCGGCCGTTGCCGTCGCGGGCGTCCGAGGAGGTCGAGATGAAGTCGTAACCGGCGACGACGTTGGCCGCCAGGTCCGTGTGGGCCGCGTAGCCGGTGTCGATGACGGCGACGGTCACACCGGAGCCGGTCGCCTTGTCCCAGGCCGCGGGAACGTTCATGCCGCCGGTGGGCTCGAAGAGGTCCCACTGCTTGGCGTAGTCGGTGTCGTTCGGCGTGACCGCCATCGCGTAGGCACGGATGTCAGGCTCGACGGAGGCGACGGACGGGTCGGCGCGGAACGCGTCCATGACCTCCGCCAGGTCCTGCTTGGTGGCGCTGTCGCCCAGGTCGACCAGGGCGCCACCGCCCGCGAGGCGACGCTCGAAGGCGAGCTTCTCGCCCGTCTTGGCGGCCTTCTCGGCCGTGTCGCTCTTCGCGGCGGTGTTGGAGCCGGCCTCGGCGGCCTGGCTCTTGTAGGTGACGATGACCTTCTCGACGGGGGCGCTGGGGAGCGCCTGCATCGTCTGCGAAGCCGGCGCGGGCTTCGGGGTGACAGCGCCCGGGGCGGCGGCGAACGCCCCGGAGGTGGTGGCAGCGGCGCCGAGGATGGCGGCGCTCGCGACCACGGATATGACTCTCCGCCTGGAACCGTTCAAGGTGTGGCCCTTTCAAGTACGACGTAACTGCGGAGCAGTGGCGGCGGCGCGGGACACACGGGGCGAAGTGGGGTCGCTGTCCGTCGGTCCCTGGGCTGGGGAGCCCGTGCGCCGCCACCGGCGCGACGGCCCGGGTCAAGGCCGCCCCCGGCGGACACCACCCTCCTCATGCACCTGTCAGGGTGCGTTCGGGGGATGATATCTGCCGGTGCGGAGGACAGTAGGGAACGGGCAGGTGAACCCGATACGGGGAAAACCCTTGTCACCCCTCACCGGGCGGCGGGGGGTCGGTGAGGGGAGGGTCCACGGGGACCGCCTCGGGGCCGCCCGTCTCCTCTGACGTCCCTGTTCTCCGCCACGGAGCCCCGCTCGGCGACCCTCGCGGAGCGAGGGTCCGGGCCCGTCGGCAGCACCGGACCAGGGGAGCCGAGTTCGAGCGTCGGGAGGCCGTGGGCGCGCTCCCGCGTCACCGGGCGGAGGTGCCGGAGGCGGTGTGCCTCAGCCGAGTTCGAGTGTCGTGACACCGTAGACGCGCTCGCGGGCCACCGGTCGCACCGGGCCCGTGTACATCCTCGCCGTCTCGAACGTCGGCTCCAGACCCCGCTCCTCGGCGAGCCGCGCCGCCGCCGGGTTCGACTCCGGCATGTCGACCGCGATCCGGGTCGAACCGAAGGCCCGCGCCTCGGCGGCCAGCCCGTCGAGCAGGGCGGCCGCGTCGGCCGGGGTGTCCGCGAACAGCGGCCCCACGCGCGCCTCGTCCTGCGCGGGACGGACCACCCCGTACCCGGTCACCCGTCCGTCGACGACCCGGACCAGGGCGCGATGACCGGGCGTGGTCAGCCAGGCCGCGAGGAACCGCGGCCGGTCGGCGTGGTGGCAGGTGCTGTCGTACGCGGCGATGGCGGGCGGATCGACCCGCCAGGAGGCCACCACGCCGGGCACCGGGCCGTCGGGCGCCGGGACCTCGCCCACGTAACGTGCCGTGCGGTACGCCGTGGAGAAACCGGAGCGCCGGTAGTTGTCCTGCTGCGCGGGCACCCCGTCGAGTCCGACCGACCGGTCGCCCGCGTGGGCCAGCGCGGCCCGCCAGGTGGCCAGGCCGTGACCGAGACCGCGGAGCTCGGGACGTACGAGATAGAAGCCGAGGAACGCGTACGCGTCGTCATAGGCGACGACGGAAATGGCGGATACCGGCTCCCCGTCGACCCGCCCGAGGAAGAAGCCGCCCGGGTCCTGCGCGAAGAACGCCCGCGCGTCCGAGAGGCCGGGATTCCACCCCTCCGCGGCGGCCCAGGCACGCACGAGCTCCCAGTCCCGCGCCGAGGCGGGCGCGACGGACAGCGAGCCGGAGGGGACGGAGACCATGGACATTCCTTCGACGGCCGGGCGCGGGCAGGTGGCAGTCCGGCCCCACGGACCGCACGAACCCCACGGTCGGAGCGGTCCGAAGGCGCCGCACGGCCGAGGAAGCGGACCGCACAGGCACCACGCACCACAAGGAAAACCGGACAAAGCGCGCCGAGCATAGCGTCACGCGGCAACCGGCCGGCTGACGGCCGATCGATTCCGGCCGCCGAGCCGGGCGGACAATCCCGGCATACCTCAGTGCACGAGTCGCAGCCGCGGCCCCGCCACCGAGAGGCGGACGGTCTGACCCCACGTCAGGTCGAGCGCGTCCGATTCGACGCCGTCGCCGAACGCGACGAGGCGGTCCGACTCGACGGTGAGACGCAGGCCCTGACCCGGGTCGAGAAGCCCCTCCACCCGGCTCGTTCCGGTCGTCGGCGACGGCCAGGCCTCACGGACGAACCAGGCGAGCCGGGCGTCCGCCGGAGCGGGCAGCGCGAGCGTGCTGGAGCGCTGCTCCCACAGGGACCGCAGCCACCCCGTGGCCCCCGTGCCGGTGCCGACCAGCACCCCGGAGGAGGCCTGGGGCTCGGGCGCGACACCGGTCGCGTCCGGGTCGAGCGTGTAGCGCGCCGTCTGGTGGCCGCGGGGGCCGACGTAGATCTCGTTCAGGGCCAGCAGCCGCTGGGCGTCGTCGGTGATGGCCTCGACCATCGTCAGCTCGTCGACCGTCGCTCCGCCGCCCACCGCGTACGGCAGCAGCCGTCGTGCCCGGTCCGCGCGGTGGCGGACCAGGACGCCGGCGTTGCGCCCGGGGTCGGTGTCGATCCCGATGACCGGCTGCCCGTCCAGGTACTTGGCCGCGTTGGCGACCAGGCCGTCCTGTCCGACCACGACGACCACGTCCTCGGGACCGAACAGGAACCGGTCCAGGTCGGCCCGTTCCACCCGGGTCTGCCGCCACGTCAGCGGCACCGCGCCCGCCACCTCGGCCAGCGCCCGGTGGTTGCGCTCGTGCCGCTCACGCACGGCGTCGACCGAACGGCCGCGCGCGGAGAGGAAGAACGCGGCCTGGCCGTGCGTACCGTGCCGGGCCAGCAGTTCCTCGTACTCCGTGGTCCGGTGCACGAGCACCGCGCGCGGCGCGAGGCTCACGACCGTGCCCCGCCCTCGCCCAGCTTGGCGAGCAGCCCCGTGAGGACGTCAGGCGAGAGCGTCAGGTGCTCGATCCGGGGCAGGTTCTCGGCCGCGCGGGTCACGGCGAGCGCGTGCAGCGTGGCGGCGTCCACCTCCGTGTGCGCCCGCAGCCACTCGGACTGCGCTCCGGCGCGCGCCTGCCCGACCTCGCGGGCCGCCTCGGCCTCGGCGCGGGCGAGGCGGACCTTCCGTACGGCCTCGGCCTCGGCGCGCACCGCGTCGGCGGCGGCGTTCTCCTCGGCCTCGCGGCGCGCGTTGGTGCCGCGCTGCTCGACCAGCCGCTCCTCCTGCCGGGCCAGCTCGATCTTGCTGGCGAGCTCGTTCTCCGCGATGGCGCGCTCGCGTTCGACGGCGACGGCGCGGCGCTCGTACGTGGCCCGGTCGGCCTCCTGCTGGATCTGCTCCCGCGCCGGGGTGCGCAGGGCGCGTTCCACCTCGGGTTCGGGGCGGATGGCCACCACCCGGACGGCGACGACCTCGATGCCGGTGGAGGGCAGGCGGGGCTCGGCCGCCAGCCCGGCCGCGACCCGGTCCCGGACCGCCGCCACTCCGTCGACGAGCGCCTCGGCGAGCGAGGTACGGGCGAGGACGTCGAGCGCGTGCTGCTGGGCGGTCTCGGTGAGGAGCGTGGCGATCTGCTCCAGCGGTGCGCCGCGCCACGCGCCGGTGTCGGGGTCGATGGAGAAGTCGAGCCGGGTGGCCGCGGCGGCGGGGTCGCCGATCCGGTACGTGACGGTGGACTGGACGCTGACGTCCTGGAAGTCGGCGGTACGGGCGTGGAAGGCCATCGCCAGTTCGCGGTCGTTGACCGGCACTTCGGAGAGGGCGGCGGTGCGCGGCCGGAACCAGAAGCTGAGCCCCTCGCCGTCGTGCACGAGCCGGCCGCGGCGCTGGTGGCGGATGTGCGCGGTGGGCGCGGAGCGCAGGTGGCGCCAGCCGGCGCGGCGGGTGATGTCTGCCATGAGAGAAGCCCCCTTGTCGTCAAGCTGACGATAGGGGGTCTGGCTGATTGTCGTCAAGATGACGAATTTGGGGCGGTGGCCGTAGGGGAGTGTCCGACCCCCCCTGGCGCGGGTGGCCGCCCTCAGCCCGCGACGGGCGCGGGCAGCGGCTCGGCCTGGGACGGGGGGAGGTCGGGGGTCGTCTGACGGCTGAGGATGCGATCGACGGCGCCGGGGCCGGTGGCGGCCGGGGTGGTGAGGGCTGGGCCGGTGGTGGTCGGGGTGGTGAGGGTCGGACCGCTGACGGCCGGAGCGGACCGGGCGGTGGGGCCTGTCGGGGTGGGCTCGGCGGTGGGGCCTGTCGGGGTGGGCTCGGCGGTGGGGGCTGCCGGGGTCGGCTCGGCCGTGGGGCCGTCCTTCGTCAGCAGGACCACGCCCCGGGCCGCGACCAGGGAGGCGGCGGCCGCGACGAGCCAGCCCCACGCGCCCGCCCGGAACGTCTCGCCGAGCAGGGCCACCCCGATCACGGCGGCGGCCGCCGGGTTGGAGAGGTTGACGACGGCGAGCGGCGCGGCGAGCCCGCCCCGGTAGGCGGCCTGCGAGAGCAGGAGGCCTCCCGTCGCGAAGCCCGAGATGAGCAGCGCGAGCAGCGCGGTCTGCCACCAGGCCGGTGCGCCGCCCGGCAGTTCGCGCGCGAGCGCGGCCGTCAGGGTCTGGGTGAGCGCGGAGGCGACACCGGAGGCGATGCCCGAGGCCGTGGCGTGCCCGAGCCCGTTCCGGCCCCGGCCGCCCGCCCCGCCCTCGTGCCCGTGTGGGCGGCCGGAGGCGAGCGTGGCGACGAGGAGCGCCGTCGTCGCGGCGACCACCAGGGACTCGCGCAGGCTGAGCGCCTCGCCGGGCGCCGCCGGCCCGGTCACGGCGACGAGACCGACGAGGCCGCCCAGGGTCCACAGCGCCCCGCGCCATTCGGTACGGGTCACCCGGCGCCGCGCGTGGTACGCGCCCAGCGGCAGCGCGGCCACGAGCGTCAGCGCTCCGAGCGGCTGGACCAGCGTCAACGGCCCGTAGTGCAGGGCGGCGACGTGGGCCAGGGCTCCGGCGGCGTTGAGTCCCACCGCGGACCACCACTGTCCGTGGGTGAGCAGCGCGCGCAGCGCCCCGCCCCCGTCCCGCACGGGCGAGGAGGCGGCGAGCCGGGACTGGGCGACGGCGGCGAGCGCGTATCCGGCGGCGGAGACGAGCGAGAGGAGCACCGCGATGACGGTGCCGACGGCGGCGTTCATCGAAGGGCTCCGGCCGGGAGGGGGGTCGTCCCGGCCGCGCGGGGCGCGGGTGGGGACGCCGTCCGGTGGCCGGGCGCGCGTACGGCGAGCAGCGCGAGGCCGAGGAGCACGGCGGCGGCGAGCGCGTCGAACCAGTAGTGGTTGGCGGTGCCGACGATGACGAGCAGGGTGACCAGTGGATGGAGCAGCCACAGGACCCGCAGGCGGGACCGCGTGGCGGCGATGAGGCCGATCGCGACCATGAGCGCCCAGCCGAAGTGCAGTGACGGCATCGCCGCGAACTGGTTCGCCATCGAGTCCGTCTCCGGCGTCGCGCCGTACACCGAGGGTCCGTAGATCCGGGCGGTGTCGACGAGTCCGCTGGCCGCGAGCATCCGGGGCGGGGCGAGCGGCATCAGCAGGTGCAGGGCGAGCGCGGCGGCGGTGAGAAGCGCGAGCACGCGGCGCGACCACACGTAGTGGGCGGGGCGGCGCGCGTAGAGCCAGACGAGGAAGGCGAGGGTGGCCGGGAAGTGGACGGCGGCGTAGTACGTGTTCGCCGTCCGGATCAGCGGTTCGCCGTGCAGGAGCAGCTGCTGGATCGCTCCCTCGCCCGGGAGGTGGACCGCGCGCTCGGCGTCCCAGACACGGTCGGCGTTCCGGAAGGCGCGGGTCTCGTGGCCGTTGGCGAGGAGCCGGCCGAGCTTGTACACGAGGAAGAGCGCCGTCACGAGGGCGAGCTCGCGCAGGAGGGGCGGTCTGGCGGACTCGCCCGAGCGCTCGCCGCCGGCCTCGGCCTCGGGCGTGTCCCCGGTGCCCTGTCCGCCGTGCCCCGCGGTGCCGTGGGTAGGCGTCAGCCCCGGCCCCGCAGGACGTGGTCCTCGTATCCCGCCTGTCCCGGCAGCCATCGCGCGGCCCTCTAATCCGTCCAATCGGCAACAAACGGAGTGAGCCTAGATCCGATTTCATCGAGACGCAAGCGTCTCGATACGTTTGCGTCTCGATTGTGCACCCCCTACTCTCGTATGTGCAGAGTCAGGTGTCCGGGAGGGATCGATGTCCACAGAGGCCGCGACCGCCGCAGCCCGCCGCAGCAAGATCACGCCGGAGCGCGAGACGGAGCTGTACGACGCCGTGCTCCGCCTCCTCCGCGAGGGCGGCTACGACTCGGTCACCATGGAGGGCGTCGCGGCCCGCACCAAGTGCGGCAAGGCCACGCTCTACCGTCAGTGGGGCACCAAGCCGCAGCTCGTCACGGCCGCGCTCGCGCGGCGGCGCTGCACCGTGTTCGCCGGCATCGACACCGGCAGCCTGGCGGGGGACCTGCGTGAGGCGGCCCGTATCGCCGCGTCCCACCACGAACGCGACGCCGAACTCATGGAGGCCGTCGCCCAGGCCTTCATCCAGCACCCCGACCTGCGCGCCGCGCTCCGCGAGACCGTCATCGCCCCGGAGGTCGCCGCCATCGACGCGGTGGTGGCGCGCGCGGTCGAGCGGGGCGAGGTCGACGCGGACAACCCCGCGATCGGGTTCGTCGCGCCCTGCTTCCTGGGCATGCTCCGCATCGAGCGCCTCTTCGAGGACCGCTTCAGCGACGCGTCGACCATGCGCGGCTTCGTGGACGCCGTGCTCCTCCCGTCCTTGCGCGCGGAGAGCTGAGACCGGGGGAGGCCGGCCGCCCGGTCGGCCCCGCCGCCAGGACACCACCCGGGCCGTCCGGCACGCTGGGAGCATGTCCGCTCGCAGCCATGACGTCCGCGTCCGCCGGGTCTACGAGGAGCCGGCGCCCGACGACGGCGTCCGGGTGCTCGTCGACCGGCTCTGGCCGCGCGGACTCGCCAAGACCGACGCCCGCATCGACGAGTGGCCCAAGGCCCTCACCCCGTCGACCGAACTCCGCCGCTGGTACCACGGACCGGAGGGCGACTACGAGGAGTTCCGCCGCCGGTACGAGGACGAACTCGCCGCCCCCGAGGCCGCCGCCGCCCTCGACCGACTGCGTGACCTCGCGAACGGGCAGACCGTCACCCTCCTCACGGCGGCCAAGGACCCGGCCACGAGCCACACCTCGGTACTGCGGCGCGCCCTCCACCCGGCGGGGGCGTGACGCCCTGGGGGTGTTCCCCTGGGGAGCGTCCCCCTCAGGGGCGAGTCACCCGGCGCCGGCCCCGCCGGGTCACCCGCCCCCGCACAACCGGGGCGCCTGGGCCGCCGCGTCGGCCACCGGGGTGCCCGCTTCCGCTCGGTCGGCCAGGTTCCGGGCCCAGGCGACGAGCCCGCCGGCGTCGATGCCGTACGCCTCGGCGCCCGACGCGCCTCCCGGCGCGCCTCTGGGCGCGCCGCCCACGAGGCGGTCCGCGCCGCGGCGCAGCAGCCGCGCCCCGCCCGCCGTGTTGCCGCGCGCGGCGTGCGTCAGACCCACGGCGAGCTGCGCGAGGCCCTGCCACAGCTCCCGCTCCGCCTCCGGGCCGGACTTCCAGGCGTCCTCGAACACCTCGTGCGCGTGGAAGGGCATGCCCGCGTCCAGCAGCCGCTGCGCCTCCCGCAGGGTCTCGGCGGGCCCGCGCACGACACCCTCCGGCTGCCGGGGCACGCCCTCCTCCCCGTACGGCAGCGGCCGGCCGAGGCCGTCCCGGGGGCGGGCGCTGCGGGCCCGCCCCTCGTCGTCACGATCCCTACCACGGTCACTCGCTGTCCGCTTCACCCGTCCATTGTCGCCCTTCGGACGATCAGGACCGCTAGGCTCATCGATCCAGTGGGTCACTGGTCCGCGTGGGGTCACGCGGGTCACGTCAAGGCAGTTGCTCGTGTGGGGAGTGAGTCACCGGTGCCGTCGGAATCCGAACAGTCGCCGCCCGTCAGGCCCTTCGAGACCCCCGCAGGTCCCGGTCGTGCGGCGGGCTCCGTCGCCGCGCAGCACGACGGGCTGCTCGAACGCGGTCCCGAGCTCGCCGCCGCCGTCCACGCCGTCGACGAACTCGTCGCCGCGGCCACGGCGGGCGGCCCCGTGCACGGCGGCATCCTCGTCTACCGGGGCGAGCCGGGAATCGGCAAGACCGCGCTGCTCGCCGAGATACGCCGCACCGCCCAGGACCGGTGCACCGTCCTGACCGCCCGCGGCGGTGAGACCCTCACCTCGGTCCCCTTCCACCTCACCCGCCAGCTCCTCCAGCCCGCCCTGGACGGCTTCGGCGCCGAGGAGGTCCGCCAGCTCTTCGGCGGCCACTTCGACCTCCTCGCGCCCGCGCTGGGCCTCGCGCCGCCGCCCCCGCCGTCGGCGGCGCCCGCCGACCCGCAGGGCGTAAGGGACGGACTCGCCAGGCTCCTGGACCGCCTCGCGGAGCGGCTGCGGGACCGGCCGCTGGTGCTGCTCGTGGACGACGCGCAGTGGGCCGACGCCGAGTCCCTCGACTGGCTCGACACCTTCACGAGGATCCGGCGGGACGGCCGGCTGCCCGCCCTCGTCGTCCTCGCCCACCGCCCGCTGCCGACGGAGCCGGGCGGCTCCGGCGTGCCCGCGACCCTGGCGGCGATCGGTGACCGCGCCGTCCTGACCCTGGGCCTGCACGCCCTCACCCTGGCCGCCACCGCCGCACTGGCCCGTGACGTCCTCGGCGGGCACGCGGACGAGCCGTTCTGCCACGAGCTGTGGACCGTGACCTCCGGCAACCCGTACGAGACGGTCGAGCTGCTCGCCAAGGTCCGCGACCGGATGCTCGAACCCACCGCCGGGTCGGCCGCGCTCCTGCGCGACCTCGGCGCCGCCGCGCGTGGTGGCGGCCTCGTCTCCCGCCTGGAAGAGCTCGGCTCCGGTCCCACCCGCCTCGCCTGGGCCATCGCCGTCCTCGACTCGGACAGCACGCCGAAGCTCCTCGCCGAGCTGACGGGCATGCCCCCGAGCGAGGTGGCCGAGCACACCGACCGGCTCCGCCACGCCCGCATCGTGCAGACCAGGTCGGCGGTCACGGCCTCCGCCACGGACCGGCTGGAGTTCTCGCACCCGCTCATCGCGACCGCCGTCTACGGGTCTGTACCGCCCGCCTTCCGGACCGCCCTGCACGGGCGCGCCGCCTGGGCGCTCACCGCGGCGGGCCTCGGCCCCGCCGCCGTCTCGCGGCACCTCCTCGAAGTGCACCCGGACGACGACGAGGACGTCGTCAGCCAGCTGCGGGCCGCCGCCGTCGAGCACCTCGCCGTCGGCGCCCCCGAGGCCGCCCGCCGCTGCCTCGGCCGCGCCCTCGCGGAGCCGCCCCGCGCCGAGACGTACGCCAGGGTCCTCTACGAGCTCGGCTGCGCCTCGCTGCTCACCGCGCCCGGCGCCACCGTCCGCCACCTGCGTTCCGCGCTCGAACTGCCCGGCCTCGACGACGCCCTGCGCATCGACGCGACCCACCGGCTCGCCCAGGCCCTCGCCCACGACAACCAGCTCCAGGAGGCCGCGAGGACCGCGGGGGCCGCGGCCACCCGGACCCCGCCCGGCACCGGCCGCCGACGCCTCCAGGCCGCGCACTTCATGTTCGAGGGCTTCCAGGCCGCCGAGGAGGACGGCCCGGGCCGCTCCCGTCGCCTCGCCGAACTCACCGAGCACTTCACCTGCGCCGACAACTCCGAGCGGGCCCTCGTCGCCGTACGGGCCTTCGACGGGATGATGCGGGGCGAACCCGCGGACGAGATCGTACGGCTGTGCGACCGCACCCTCGTCGACGGCGTACCCGCCCGGGGACTCGGCTGACCGACACCACCTGGGGCTTCGAGATCCCGGCGCTCACGGGCATCGCGTACGCCTTCTCCGACCGTCCGGACCGGGCCGAGGCCCTCTTCGGCGAGGCGGTCAGGGCCTTCGAGATCTCCGGCTGGAGCGGCGCCCACCTCGCCTTCGCCCACACCCTCCTCGGCCTGGTCCACCGGCGGCGCGGCAACCTGCCCCGGGCGCAGCACCACCTGGAGGAGGGGCTCCGGCTCGCGGACCGGGTCGGCACCGGCCTCCCCGTGCACTGGGACACGGCCTGCCTGCTCATCGACACCCTCGTCGCCCGTGGCCGTATCGCGGAGGCCCGCGAGGTCGCCGACCACTACGCCTTCGGGCCGCCCTGGCCGGGCGCGATCGTCCTGCCCGACGGCCCGAGCGTCCTCGGCCGGCTACTGCTCGCCGAGGGCCGGCGCGAGGAGGCGGTGTCCACCCTCGAAGCGGCGGCGGAGTCCCTGGCGGGCCGGGGCAGGCACCACGGCATCTGGGCGCCCTGGCCCTTCGACCTGGCCCGCGCCCTCGCCACCACGGACCCGGACCGGGCCGCCCGCATCGCCACCGAGGCCCACGCCCACGCGGAACGCCTCGGCACCCCCACCGTCCTGGGCGAAGCCCTCCGCAGCCTCGCCCTCTTCGCCGACCCCCAGGAGTCCCGCCGCCTCCTGACCGAGGCCGTCGGCCACCTGGCCGCGTCGCCCTCCCGCTACGAGGAGGCCCGGGCCCGCCTGGACCTCGCCCACGCCACAGGCTCGGCCACCGCCCTCGCCGAGGCGACGTCCCTGGCCGCCACCTGCGGCGCGGACCCCGCCGCCACGGACCCGGTGACAGCCCGTGCGTCATCCCACCCTCCGGAGTGAGGTAATGTTTTCCCTGCACGCCGACGCGGGGGAACCCGGCGGAGACGCGCATCGGGACGTGGCGCAGCTTGGTAGCGCACTTGACTGGGGGTCAAGGGGTCGCAGGTTCAAATCCTGTCGTCCCGACTCGAAAGAGTCGCAGATCAAGGGGCCGTTTCAGAGCAATCTGAAACGGCCCCTTGATCGTTTTTGGCTGGCATGCTGAGGTGTGCCGAGAGCGCGGCGTCGGTGGCGGTGATCTTGTGCACGTCGGGGTGCAGGTTCGCTGGGTGGTGGTGAGCGAGCCATGGCCGACGATCGTGCGCAGGACGTGCACCTGGACCCCGGCGTCGGCGCTGGGTGTCACCCCTCGCGCGCCGGTTCGCCGCTCCGGGCGCGGAAGGATCAGGAGTGCTGCCGGTGGGAGCCGAGCCATTCCGTGCGCAGTGCGGCCAGGCGCGGGAGCGTCGGCAGCCGTCGGGTCAGATGGTCCGCACCCTTGGCGTAGGCGATGCCGAAGAGGAGAGCCGTGATCAGCGACAGGGGTTCGGAGACGTCGTCCAGGATCGGATAGATCTGCCAGTGCGTCAGGTAGATGGAGAGCGAGCTGGCCGCGAGGAGCCCTGCCACCTGGTTGATCCGGGGGTGGCTGGGAAGAGCGGGGAACCACACCAGCAGGACGAAGCCGATGAGGACGAATGCCTCGCGCCAGGGCTCGCCGGGGAAGAAGCCGGGCACTGTGGCGAGCGCGGCGAGGGTGACGAGCAGCCGATGGGGCGTCGTGCGGGCCTTCGCGGCCGCCCAGCCGAGGGCGAAGAGCCAGAAGACGGTGACGGCGTCGGTGATCCGGGAGCGCTCGGGGAGGCCGACCAGCTCGTAGCGGGTCAGCAGGCCGAGTGCCACGAGCGCGAGTGGGAGACCGTAGGGGAAGCGCCGTTCGGCCCGGTCGACGGCGGGCAGGGCCAGCAGGCCGAGGGTGGCGAACAGGATGTAGACGAGTGCTTCCACGAACCACAGGTGGAGACCGGGGCCCATGTCCTGGGGGAAGAGGGCGTTGTGCAGCAGGAGGAGATTGCTGAGGTCGTAGCCGGCGCCGATCAGGATCGCGAAGGCGGTCCAGGCCACGCACGGAAGTGCGATGCGCGCGATGCTTCGCCCCGTCCGGCGGACGCGTTCGCGCCGTTCGGCGGAGCTGAGCAGGAAGCGGGCGAAGTTGAAACCGGCCACCGCCAGCAGCAGGTGCGCACCGCCTCGGAGCTCGAAGAGCCGTATGTGCGAGCCGACGACGCACACGATCGCCACCGCGCGCAGAGCGACGCTGGTCTCCAGGGACCTGCCCCGGCCCCGGGTCTTCCGTTCGGGGGCCCGCAGTTCACCGATCGGCGTCGTGTGCCAGCTCGTGGGCAGATGACCGAGGCGCTCTTCGAGGTGGAGTGACATCTCGACGTAGGACAGGGAGTCGCCGCCGAGCCCCACGAAGGTGCTGTCGGGTGTCACATCCGTACGGTCCAGGATCCGGGCGTACAGGGCGCACAGGTCGTCGGCGCCCGCGCCACCGGGCGGAACTCCGGCATCGTCCCGTCGGCCCATGGCGCGGACGGCCTGGTAGTCGGGCTTGCCCGTGGGAAGGCGCGGGAGTTCGGGCAGCAGGTGGACGCGTATCGCACGCCCCGGCAGGCCGAACTCGTCCACGACGCGTCTGCGGATCCGCCGCTCGTCCCATCCCGGCTCGCGTACGACGGCGAGAGCGAGCCCCTCGTCGTCCCCCGCGCACAGCGCGCTGAGACCGTGGCGCTTTTCGAGTGTCGTCTCGACCTGCTGGGGGTCGATCCGCAGGCCGAGGATCTTCAGGAACCGGCTGCGGCGACCGACGATCTCGTAGAGGCCGTTGTCGGTGCGCCGTGCGAGGTCGCCGGTGCGGAGGGTGTCGACGGTGCGGCCGAGGGCGAGGTCGGCGGGGGTGTCGGCGTAGCCCAGCATGACGTTCGGGCCGGAGTAGACGAGCTCGCCGACGTCCTTCCCGGCCCCGGAGGTCTCGTCGACGGCTTCGAGGGAGAAGGAACCGCCGGGAACGGGAACGCCGATCGCACCCGGATGAGCGGTCGCGAGCTCCGGCGGCAGGTAGGCCATGCGGGCGGTCGCCTCGGTCTGGCCGTACATGACGAAGAGGTCCCAGCCGCGACGCTGTCCCAACTCGGCGTAGTGGGAGACCCGTTCGGGGGCGAGGCGGCCGCCGGCCTGGGTGACGTACCGCAGGTGGGGCAGGTCCATCTCGGCGAAGCCGACGCGGTCGAGAAGGTCGAAGGTGTACGGGACTCCGGCGAGGGCGCTGCCGCGGGCGGTGCGGAAGAGGTCCCAGAAGCAGGCGTCGGCGACCGAGAGTCCGGTGAGGACGAGGCCCGCGCCGCGCAGCAGGTGGCTGTGAATGACGGACAGGCCGTAGCAGTAGTGCATCGGCAGGGTCGTCGCCGCCCGGTCGGCATCGAGGATTCCCAGGTACGTGGCGATCGACTCGGCGTTCGCCTGGAGGTTGTCGTACGAGAGCCGGACGAGCTTGGGGGAGCCGGTCGACCCCGAGGTGCTCAACAGCAGGGCGAGGTCGGGGTGGAAGGAGTGTGCGGAGCCGGTTCGCCGCTCTTCGATCCGCCACTCGGCGGAACCGGAGTCCGGGTGGGCGACGACATCGGGGTCGTAGGCGGCGGTCAGCGCCGCCACGGCCTCCGGGTGGTCGCCGGGGACGAGCAGGACCGGGTGCCCCGCCGAGAGCGCGGCCAGGTGGACGACGAGCGCGCCGACGGTGTTGGCGCCGGGGAGGAGCACGAGGCGGCGCCCGGGACCGAGCCGCCGGGCGGTGTCCGCCACCCGTCCGGCCAGCTCGCCGTAGGAGACCTCGCCCTCGGCGGTGACCAGAGCGGTGCGGTCGCCGTGCAGCGCGAGGCCGTGGGCGAGAGGGAGGGTGTGGCCGCCGACGGGCGGGGCAGGGAGGAGCGTCACGGGCGCATCGTAGGTAAGGCTCTCCTAATGGAGAAGAGGGGGTGCCGGTGCCGGAGGCTCATTTGCGACCGGTCCGTTATCAAAACCTGACTTGACCATTAGGTTAGCTTTACCTTATTAATGCCGTATTCACAGGTTCTCCCGGTAGCTCTTCGTCGCTCGTCGCACGACCCGTCGCCTCAGACGACGGTGGCCGCGACCGGCACGGCAGGAAGGCATCACCTCACCATGCGCCGCCCCTTGGCCCGCACGCTCACCGCGCTCACCGCGGCAGCCCTCCTCGTTCCCGCGCTCGCGAGCTGCGGCAGCGACGAACCGGCCGGACTGGTCATCTACTCCGGCCGCAACGAGAACCTCGTGAAGCCGCTCATCGAGAAGCTGGAGAAGCACCTCGGCACCGATGTCGAGGTCCGCTACGGCGACAGCGCCGAGCTCTCCGCGCAGCTCCTGGAGGAGGGCGACAAGACCGAGGCCGGCCTCTTCCTCTCCCAGGACGCCGGAGCCCTCGGCGCGCTCTCCAAGGAGAACCGCCTGGCCCCCCTGCCCAAGTCCACGCTGGACAAGGTCGCCACGGCCTACCGCGGTTCGGCCGGCGACTGGACCGGCGTCAGTGGCCGCGTCCGCGTCATCGCGTACAACCCCGACAAGGTGCCCACGCCGCCGGACAGCGTCCACGATCTGGTCAAGCCGGAGTGGAAGGGCAAGATCGGCTTCGCTCCGACGAACGCCTCCTTCCAGGCGTTCGTCACCGGCATGCGCATCCTGGAGGGCGACGAGGCGACCCGTACCTGGCTCAAGGGCATCAAGGCCAACGAGCCCAAGGCGTACGAGCGGAACAACAACGTCCTGGAGGCCGTCGACAAGGGCGAGGTCTCGCTCGGCCTGCTCAACCACTACTACTGGTTCGAACAGGTCGCCGAGAAGGGGGAGGACAAGGTCAAGGCCAAGGTCCACTTCCTGCCCGAGGGCGACCCCGGCGGCCTGGTCAACGTGGCCGGCGTGGGCATCCTCAAGGGCGCCGACGCCAAGCAGGCCGCCTACGCGCAGAAGGCCGTCGACTTCCTGCTCTCCCCCGAGTCCCAGAGCTACTTCGCCGAGGAGACCAAGGAGTACCCCCTCGCCGCCGGCGTGAAGTCCGCGGCGGGCGTCCCGCCGCTGGAGACCCTCCAGCCGCCGAAGATCGACCTCGGCAAGCTCGACTCGCTGAAGGAAACCCTGGCCATGCTCCAGGAAGCCGGACTGGTCTGACGTGACCTCACCGGATTCCCCCGTCCGGACGCGTCACGACACCCGCCCGGCGAGCGCCCATGCGCCCGCCGGGCGGAAGCGTGCCGACGGCCGCACCGGTCGCGCCGCCAGGCCCTCGTGGGTCCTGGTCGTGCCCGCCGGCCTCGCGGCGGCCCTCGCCGTCCTGCCCCTCGGCTACCTCGCCGTCCGCGCCCTCGAACACGGCCCCGCCTTCGCGTGGGACGTCATCGCGGGCGACCGGACCGGCCAACTGCTCCTGCGCAGCCTCGGCCTGACCGCCACCGTCGTCGCGGCCTGCCTGCTCCTGGGTATCTCCCTGGCCTGGCTGACCACGCGCACGGCCCTGCCCGGCGCCCGCGCCTGGTCGGTCCTCGTCACCCTGCCCCTGGCCGTGCCCAGCTACGTCACCGCCTTCGCCTGGCTCTCCGCGGCCCCCTCGCTCGCCGGATTCACGGGCTCGGCCCTCGCGCTGACTCTCGCGAGCTTCCCCTACGTGTACCTGCCGGTCGCCGCCGCCCTGCGCGGAACCGACCCCGGGCACGAGGAGGTCGCCCGCTCCCTCGGGCGCGGGCCCCTGCGCACCTTCCTGACCGTCACCCTGCCCCAGCTGCGGCCGGCCGCGGCGGGCGGCGGACTGCTCGTCGCGCTGTACGTGCTCTCCGACTTCGGCGCCGTGTCCCTCATGCGGTACGACACCTTCACCCGGGGCATCTACACGTCCTACCGTGCCAGTTTCGACCGCACGCCGGCGGCCGCGCTGAGCGCCGTGCTCGTCCTCATGACCGTCGCGCTCGTCGCCGCCGAGACCCGCACCCGAGGCCGGGCCGGATACTCCCGCACCGGGACGGGAACCGCCCGGCGGGCCCTCCCCGCCGCGCTCGGGCGACTGCGGCTGCCCGCCCTCGCCTGGTGCGGAGCCGTCGTCGCGACGGCCGTCGGCTTCCCGCTCGCCACCCTGGGTTACTGGCTCGCCGTCGGCTCCTCCGCGACATGGGACCCGGCCACCCTCACCAGTACCGCGCTCACCACCCTCGGCGTCGCCGCCGGGGGCGCCGCGCTCACCACTCTGCTGGCCCTGCCCGTCGGCGTCATCGCGGCCCGCCACCGGGGACGGCTCGCCCACCTCCTCGAACAGGCCGCGTACGCGGGACACGCCGTCCCCGGCATCACCGTCGCGCTCGCCCTGGTCTTCTTCGCGGTCCGCTACGTCCGGCCGGTCTACCAGGAGACACCTCTGCTGATCTGCGCCTACGCGGTGCTCTTCCTGCCCGTCGCCGTGGCCGCCACCCGTGCCGCCGTACTCCAGGCACCACCCGTACTGGACGACGTGGCCCGCTCCCTGGGCCGTACGCCCTTCGGCGTGCTGCGCGACGTCACCGTGCCACTTGCCGCACCCGGTGTCGCCGCGGGTGCGGCCCTCACCTTCGTCGTCTGCATGAAGGAACTCCCCGCCACCCTGCTGCTGCGCCCCACCGGCATGGACACCCTGGCCACTCGGCTCTGGACGGAGACCGGTACGGGATCCTTCGCCGCCGCGGCCCCGTACGCAGCCGTCCTCATCCTCCTGGCCGCCGTCCCCTCCTACCTTCTCGGAAGGCACCGCCCATGAACGACCTCCAGGTCAGTGGCGTGGTCAAGTCGTACGGCCCCGGCGCCAGGGTCCTCGACGGCCTCGACCTCACCGTCCAGGGCGGGCACCTCGCCGCCGTCCTCGGCCCCTCCGGCTGCGGCAAGACCACCCTGCTGCGCGTGATCGCCGGTTTTCTGCGTGCCGACGCCGGCACCGTCACGGTCGCCGGGCGTCCTCTCGCGGGCCCCGGCGTCCACCTCCCGCCCGAGCGCCGCCGCATCGGCATCGTCCCCCAGGAAGGCGCCCTCTTCCCGCACCTGAGCGTGGCCCGCAACGTCGCCTTCGGCCTGACCGGCACCGAGCGCGGAGCCCGCGCGAAGCGTGTCGAGGAGATGCTGGACCTCGTCGGGCTCGGCGGCTACGGCGACCGGATGCCGCACGAACTCTCCGGCGGCCAGCAACAGCGCGTCGCCCTGGCCCGCGCCCTCGCCCCCGAGCCCCATCTCGTCCTCCTCGACGAGCCGTTCAGCGCCCTCGACAGCGGACTGCGCGGGGCCGTACGGGCGGAGGTCCGCGCCGTACTCCGGGCCAGCGGCGCGACCGCCGTCCTCGTCACCCACGACCAGCAGGAGGCTCTCTCCACGGCCGACGTCGTCGCCGTCGTCCGTGACGGCCGCGTCGCGCAGTGCGCCACCCCCGAGGAGCTCTACCGGCGCCCCACCGAGCCCTGGGTGGCCTCCTTCGTCGGCGACGCCGTCTTCATCACCGGCACGGCCGACGAGCGCATCGCCACCACCCGTCTGGGCCGCATTCCCCTCGCCGCCGCCCCCAAGGGCCTGCGCGAGGGCCTCGTCCTCCTCCGCCCGGAACAGTTCCACCTCACCGACCCGGACGATTCGACCGCCCAAGGCACCGTCACCGACGTCCGTTTCTACGGCCACGACTCCATGGTCACCGTCGCCGTGGACGGCCTGGACCAGCCGATCGACATCCGCACCCCTGGTCCGCTCCAGGCGCACCCCGGCGGCAGGATCGGCATCCGGGTCACCGGCGAGGCCACCCTGCACGACCCTCCCGCCTGAGTCGCCAGGTCTCGGCACCGCTTGCCGGCGATGAGGTGGCCTTTACGGCGTGTTCATCCCTGGGACCTTCCGGGCCGTGTCCGTGCGTCGCATCGGCCGGCACCTCACGGTCCCTGTGGGGACCGGCGCACGTGAACGGCCGGAGCGCACCTCGACCCGGTCGAGGTGCGCTCCGGGGGGGGCCTGGCCCCCCTGATGCCGTGCGGTGCGGCGGGTGGGGTCAGGCCTTCGGGACGGTGTTGACGTAGTCGGCGCCCGTGCTGTGGAAGCCGGCCACCGTCTTCTGGACGTCCGCCGGGGAGACGGCCTCGTCGGCCTTGTAGTAGACCCAGTCGACCTTCATGTCCCAGGTGCGCGGGCCGCCGGTGAAGGGGAGGTCGATGAACCAGTTGCTGAAGTGGATGTCCATCTGCTCGCGCGGGACGTACTTGCCGGAGCTGGTGAACACCGGCTTGCCGTCCAGGGAGTAGGTGACCTTTCCGTCCATGGCGGTGATCATCACGGTGTGCCAGCCCCCGAGGCGCCGCTCGAGGGTCTTGTGGACGCGGTCCGGCGGGTCGGCCTTGTACCAGCTGACGGTGTCGAGCTGGGGACCCGTCGAACCCCAGCCGCCGTTCGGCAGGTACTCGAAGTCGAGTTCGCTGTAGTTCTCCGAGGAGTCCGAGGAGGAGATCGGGAAGAAGGTCTGGACGACGTGGTCGCCGTCGCGTCCGCGCGTGGGCTTGTCGCTGAAGTGGACCCGGGCGGCGAAGGTTCCCGTGAAGAAGTTCCGGCTCGTGGTCTGCACCTCGACCTGCGTGGTGCCCTGTTCGGTGCCGTCGGTGGAGGAGCGCAGTCGTAGGACCTTGCCCCCCTCGGCCGCCGGGTCGGACAGGAAGGAGGCGCCGTCGGCGCTCCAGGTGTCCTTGATCCCCGGGCCGCCCCCGCCGGTACGGAACTCCCAGCCGTGCTCGGCGAAGGAGGGGTCGTCGGCGCCGGTGTAGTCGAAGTCGTCGAAGAGGGTTCCCGGCGGCCCGGTGGGAGTCGGCGAGGCGTCCCGCGCGGGCCCGGCGGCGTCGGTGCTCCCGCCGGCCTCGGGGTCGGCGGAACACGCGGCGAGTGCGCACAGGAGGACGGGCACCGTGAGCGCCGTCCACGCGCGGCGACGAGAGGTGCGGCGGGGCTGGCTCACGCAGGCTCCTTGGAGCGTAGGGGCGGCGTGTGGGCACGCCCGTACACGGGGGTCACACGCTGATCACATGAATGGAGGCGTCATCCTAGCGAAGGGTTCCGGCCAGCCCGCAGCGTGTGCCCGACCGACCGCTCAGGAGCCGGGCAAACGCGGCCCGACATACCGATCCGGTTACGACACTCGAACGGATCATGTCAAAAGCGGATATCGCACACCAACTGACAGGAGCCATCCGCTAAGTTCCGCTCTACGCTTAAGTCGTCTACCTCCCTGCACAAAAAGGCCACACCAGATGCGCCAAGTCTCCACATCCTTCGGGCGTGGACCGGCATACCCGGCACAGGCCGTCGTGGCCGAATCCAGTCTCCAGGAGGCTGTTCCGGCACCGGTGTTCGTCGACCAGTCGGGACTGCGCAGCCGTCTGTTCCGGCGCTTCGGCTGGCCGGTCTCCGTGGTCGGCGCGATCCTGGCGGCCGCCATGGGCAGCAGCCTGATCGGCATGCAGTCGGACGCCCCGGCGATGGAGATCCCGCCGAAGCCTTCGTACGCGCCCACCAGGGGACCCCTGGCTCCGTCGTTGCTCTAACAGGCGCGGTCGGCCGCACCCCACCCCAGACGTGCGGCCGCCACGCCGAACATCGCGACATCCCACGGCCCACCGCCACCATCGCGCCGCCCGGAGCAACGCCTGCGGGCCGGCCGGCCGAGCGTGCCTGATCGTCCGCACCACCCATCTCCAGGAGCGCCCTTGTCCCGCCACCAGCGTCGTCGGCAGTCCCTGCTGAGACCGCGCCGACTGGCCGCGCCGCCGCTGCGCTTCTTCATGCCGCTGTCCCTGCTGGCCTGCCTGCTCGCGCTCCTCGTCCTGCGCGGCCTCGCCACCAACGAGGCCTTCCACGACACCCGGATCGCGACCTCGGTCGACAAGACGATGGTGCCGGAGAACCTGCTCAAGGGCGGCCCGATCATCGACGCGCGCGGTGCCAGGAACGAGCGCCCGGTGAGCTACCGGGTCCCCGACCACACCGTGGTCCTGAGCTTCGACGACGGCCCCTCCCCGGAGTGGACCCCGAAGATCCTGGACGTGCTCGCGGCCCACGACGTCCACGCGGTCTTCTTCGTGACCGGCGCGATGACCACGCGTCACCCGGAGCTGATCCGGCAGATCGTCGCGGGCGGCCACGAGATCGGTGTGCACACCTTCACCCACCCCGACCTGGTGTACCAGTCCGAGACCCGGATCAGCTGGGAGCTGGCGCAGACGCAGCTGGCGCTGGCCGGCGTCGCCGGCGTCCACAGCGCGCTGTTCCGCCCGCCGTACTCCTCGGAGGCCTCGGCGCTCGACAACTGGAACTACCCGGTGATCAAGTATGTGGGTTCCCACGGCTACCTCACCGCGTTCATCGACCGCGACACCCACGACTGGAAGCGTCCCGGCGTCGACGCGATCGTCAAGGCGGCGATGCCGCGCAGGCCCGGCGCGGGCGAGCTGGTCCTGCTGCACGACGCGGGTGGCGACCGTACCGAGACCCTCGCCGCGCTCGAGCAGATCATCGTGAAGCTGAAGGGCGAGGGGTACCGCTTCGCCACCGTCTCCGAGGCGCTCGGCGCCACCGACGCCACCGTGCCGGTGCACGGCTACCAGCTGTGGGCGGGCAAGTGCTTCATCTGGGCCAGCCAGGCCGCCGTGTTCACCCTGCCGGTGCTGGTCGCGCTGCTGGCTGTCGTCGGCTTCCTCAACTTCGGCCGGTTCGCCCTGATGCTGGTCCTCGCGCCGCTCCACGCCCGGCGCTCCCGGCGGCGGGACGCGTGGGGGCCACCCGTCACCGAGCCGGTCACCGTACTCGTCCCGGCCTACAACGAGCGCGAGTGCATCGCCAACACCCTCAACTCGCTGGCCGTCAGTGACTATCCGATCGAGGTCATCGTCATCGACGACGGCTCCACGGACGGCACGGCGGACATCGTCGAGGCGATGGCCCTGCCGTTCGTCCGGCTGATCCGCCAGGCCAACGGTGGCAAGTCCACCGCGCTCAACACCGGAATCGCGGCGGCGTCGCACGACATCGTCGTGATGATGGACGGCGACACCGTCTTCGAGCCGTCCACCGTGCGCGAGCTGGTCCAGCCGTTCGGCGACCGGTCGATCGGCGCGGTCGCGGGCAACGCCAAGGTCGGCAACCGGGACAGCCTGATCGGCGCCTGGCAGCACATCGAGTACGTCCTCGGCCACAACCTGGACCGCCGGATGTACGACATGCTCAACGTCATCCCGACCATCCCCGGCGCGGTCGGCGCCTTCCGCAAGGAAGCCCTGTGGCGGGTCGGCGGGATGAGCGACGACACCCTCGCCGAGGACACCGACATCACCATGGCGGTGCTCTGCGACGGCTGGCGGATCGTCTACGCCGAGCGCGCCCGCGCCTGGACCGAGGCCCCCGCGAGCCTCCAGCAGCTCTGGTCCCAGCGGTACCGCTGGAGCTACGGCAGCATGCAGGCGATGTGGAAGCACCGGCGCGCCGTGATCGCCCGCGGTCCGGCCGGGCGCTTCGGCCGGCTCGGGCTGCCGCTCGTGGTGCTGTTCGGCGTGGTCGCCCCGCTGCTCGCGCCGCTGGTCGACATGTTCCTGCTGTACGGCGTGCTGTTCGCGGACGCCCCGATCACCCTCGCCAGCTGGGGCGGCTTCATCCTGCTCCAGGCCGTGCTGTCCTGGTACGCCTTCCGGCTCGACGGCGAGAAGCCCCTGCATCTCATCAGCCTGCCGATCCAGCAGCTGGTCTATCGGCAGCTGATGTACATCGTCCTGTTGCAGTCCACGATCACGGCGCTGACCGGTGGCCGGCTGCGCTGGCAGAAGCTCCGGCGCACCGGCGAGGTCGCCGCGCCCGTGGAGGCCTGATCATGACCACATCCTTCGAGTCCGGGGGCAACCAGGACACGCTCCGGCTGCGCGTCCCCGCCGCTCTGCGACGGGAACCGGTGCAGGAGCCGAAGCCGGACCCCACGGCACCGTCCCGGGCCAAGGGCGGCCGGGACCTCTATTTCGACCTGCTGCGCGCCCTGGCGCTGGTGCGCGTGGTGATCTACCACAACTTCGGCTGGTTCTGGCTGCCCGTCGTCTTCCCGTCCATGGGCGTGATGTTCGCGCTGGCCGGGTCGCTGATGGCCCGTTCGCTCAGCCGGCCCGCCCTCGGCGTCATCCGGGGCCGCCTGCGCCGGCTGCTGCCGCCCATGTGGCTGTTCGGCGCGATCCTGCTCACCGCCCAGATCGTCGACGGCGGAGGGCCCGACGCCGAGGAGCACCCCGACTGGTGGTGGGGCAAGCTGCTGTTCTGGATCGTGCCGCTGAGCACCCCGCCGTACAGCGAGTCGCTGAACGGTTTCGACCAGCTGGTGGGGCCGGGCTGGGCGATGCAGGTCGTCGTCCCGCTCTGGTACCTCCGCGCGTACCTCTGGTTCGTCCTGCTGTCACCGCTGATGCTGTGGGCGCTGCGCCGGATGCCGGTGGTGACGCTGTCCGCGCCGATCGCGGTGACGATCGTGTTGCACACGTACCTCATCGACCAGGAGTTCCTCTACGGCCGGGTCTGGGAGAACCTCAGCGACTTCGCCATGTTCGGCTCCTGCTGGATCCTCGGCATGGCTCATCAGGAGGGCCTGCTCAAGAAGATCCCGCAGTACGTCGTGCCGTCCGTCGCGCCGCTGATCATGGTGGCCGGCTGGTGGTACCTGCAGACCCGACCGGTCGATCCGACCGTGCCGACCGACATCGAGAGCTGGCCGATCGCCCAGGCCCTCTGGTCCTTCGGCTTCGTCGCCCTCCTGCTCCACGTCAGTCCCTCCTGGGAACACTGGCCCCGACCGATGGAACGCTGGAACGGCCTGGTCAGCCTGCTCAACACACGCGCTGTCAGCGTCTATCTCTGGCACCAGGTCGCGTTGGTGGCCGCCATCCCGCTGATCGACCCCCTCTGGTCCGTCGGCTTCTTCTACGAGCACTTCCGGTGGCTGCTGACCAGCCAGTGGTTCCCGCTGATCGTGGCGGTCCCCCTGATCGGACTGCTGGTGCTGGTCTTCGGCTGGGTCGAGGACGTGGCCGCGAAGCGCTCCCCGCGGCTCTTCCCGTACCCGCGCCGCGTCCGGGGCAGGCGCCGGGCCGGAGCCTGACGCGGGCGGGCGGTGGCACCCGCCCCGGGGACGGGGCGGGCCGGCGCCGAACCTCGAAGTACCTCACGGGACGCGCGTCCTGTCGAGTGTTGCGTGTACCTCACTTGTGGGTGCTGTTCAAGGAGAGCCTCCTACGGCCAAGCTGAGCGGCGTGCTCCGGATCACCGCGGGTGCACTTTTCTGATCGTGTTGCGAACACGCCGTTGACGGCCACACCAGCGAACGGAGAACACTCGTGATTGTCGGAGTCCTCAAGGAAGCGCGGCCAGGTGAGAGTCGCGTCGCGGCCACGCCGGCCACGGTCCAACAGATCCGCACACTGGGGTACGACGTGGTCGTCGACTCGGGCGCGGGGGTCGCGGCCGGCTTCACCGACAGCGCCTACGAGTCCGCCGGCGCGACCGTCGGCGACGCGGCCGCCGCGGACGTGGTGCTGGCGGTCAACGCCCCGGCCCCGGCGCAGCTGGACGGCGTACGACCGGAGGCGACGGTGATCGCCCTGTTCGCGCCCGCCTTCGACCCGGCGATGGTCGAGGACCTGGGACGGCGTCCCTTCACGGCGCTGTCGATGGACGCCGTGCCGCGCATCAGCCGGGCCCAGTCGATGGACGTGCTGTCGTCGATGGCGAACATCGCCGGCTACCGGGCCGTCATCGAGGCCGCGCACGAGTTCGGGCGCTTCTTCACCGGCCAGGTGACCGCGGCGGGCAAGGTGCCGCCGGCGAAGGTGCTCGTCGCGGGGGCCGGCGTCGCCGGTCTCGCGGCGATCGGCGCGTCCGGCTCGCTCGGCGCGATCGTACGGGCGACCGACCCGCGGCCCGAGGTGGCCGACCAGGTCCGCTCGCTGGGCGGCGAGTACCTGTCGATCGAGTCCCCCGAGGTGGAGGTCTCGAAGACCGGTTACGCCAAGGAGATGGGCGACGACTACAAGGCCCGAGAGGTCGAGCTCTACGCCGCGCAGTGCCGCGAGGTCGACATCGTCATCACCACCGCGCTGATCCCGGGCCGTCCCGCGCCGACGCTGATCACCGCGGAGATGGTGGCGAGCATGAAGCCGGGGTCGGTGATCGTCGACATGGCGGCCGCCAACGGCGGCAACGTCGAGGGCACCGTGAAGGGCGAGAAGGTCGTCACGGAGAACGGCGTGACGATCATCGGCTACACCGATCTGGCGGGCCGGCTGCCGGCCCAGGCCTCGCAGCTGTACGGCACGAACCTGGTGAACCTGCTGAAGCTGATGACGCCGGGCAAGGACGGGTCGCTGGTCCTGGACTGGGACGACCCCGTGCAGCGCTCGATCACCGTCGTACGCGCCGGCGAGTCGGCGTGGCCGCCCCCGCCGGTCCAGGTCTCCGCCGCCCCGGCCCCCGCGGTGGTCGCGCCCGCGCAGGCGACACCGAAGAAGGCGCCGGCGACGGCGAAGCAGAGGTTCGGCGGCGTCGCCCTCGGCGCGCTGGCGCTGTTCCTCGCCGCCGCGTTCGCCCCCGCGGCACTGCTGCCCCACGTGACCGTCTTCGTGCTCGCCATCGTGATCGGCTACTACGTGATCGGACACGTGCACCACGCGCTGCACACGCCGCTGATGTCGGTGACGAACGCGATCTCCGGGATCATCGTGGTCGGCGCGCTGCTGCAGATCGGCCACACCAGCATGACCGTCACGGTGCTCTCGTCCGTCGCGATCCTCCTGGCCAGTATCAACATCTTCGGCGGCTTCGCGGTGACGCGTCGCATGCTCGCCATGTTCAATCGGAGCTGACATGTCTGCGACCATCGCCGCACAGGCGGCCTACCTCGTTGCCGCGCTGCTGTTCATCCTCGCGCTGGCAGGACTCTCCAAGCACGAAACGGCCCGGCTCGGCAACGCGTTCGGCATGCTCGGCATGGGCGTCGCGCTCGTCGCGACGGTCGTGCTCGCGTGGGACGGTGACGTCAGCGGCGCCGGCATCGGCCTGATGGCCGTCGCCATGCTGATCGGCGCGCTGATCGGCCTGCAGCGGGCCCGCGGCGTCGAGATGACCGGGATGCCCGAACTGATCGCGCTGCTCCACTCCTTCGTCGGTCTGGCCGCCGTGCTGGTCAGCTGGAACGGCTTCCTCAACGTCGAGCACGACCCGGACGGCCACGAGGCCCAGGTCCTGGACGCGCTCGGCACCCTGGGCATCCACCACGCCGAGGTGTTCATCGGCCTGTTCATCGGCGCGGTGACCTTCACCGGCTCCGTCGTGGCCTACCTGAAGCTCGCCGCGAAGATGGACTCCAAGCCGCTGGTGCTGCCGGGCAAGAACGCCCTGAACCTCGGCTCGCTGGTCCTCTTCCTCGCCCTGACCGTCTGGTTCGTGATCACGCCCGAGCTGTGGCTGCTGATCACCGTGACGGTCCTGGCGCTCGCCCTCGGCTGGCACCTGGTGGCGTCGATCGGCGGCGGAGACATGCCGGTCGTCGTCTCGATGCTCAACAGCTACTCCGGCTGGGCGGCGGCGGCCTCCGGCTTCCTGCTCGGAAACGACCTGCTGATCATCACCGGCGCGCTCGTCGGCTCCTCCGGTGCCTACCTGTCCTACATCATGTGCAAGGCGATGAACCGCTCGTTCCTCTCCGTGATCGCCGGCGGCTTCGGCATCGAGGCGCCGACGGGCTCGGACGTCGACTACGGCGAGCACCAGGAGACCACCGCCCAGGGCGCCGCCGAACTCCTCGGCTCGGCCCGCTCGGTGATCATCACTCCGGGATACGGCATGGCCGTCGCGCAGGCTCAGTACCCGGTCGCGGAGCTCACTTCGAGGCTGCGCGCGAGGGGCGTCGACGTACGGTTCGGCATCCACCCCGTCGCCGGCCGCCTGCCCGGCCACATGAACGTCCTGCTGGCCGAGGCCAAGGTGCCGTACGACATCGTGCTGGAGATGGACGAGATCAACGACGACTTCGCCAAGACCGACGTCGTCCTCGTGATCGGCGCCAACGACACGGTCAACCCGGCCGGGGCGGACGACCCCAGCAGCCCGCTCGCCGGCATGCCGGTGCTCACCGTCTGGAACGCCGGCAAGGTCATCGTGTTCAAGCGCTCTATGGCCTCCGGATACGCCGGCGTGCAGAACCCGCTGTTCTTCCGTGAGAACACCGCGATGCTCTTCGGCGACGCGAAGGCCCGGGTCGAGGACATCGTCGGCGCCCTCTGACAGACGGACCGGTTGAGCGAGGGGCCGTTCCGGAGCGATCCGGAACGGCCCCTCGTTCATGCCCGGCGACCGACAGCGGGGGAGGCCTCCCGCGCCGCCGGGGGAAGGGAGGCGTGCCAGAAATCGGCGTAACGGCCGCCGTGGCCCGGCAGGGTGTCGTGGCTCCCCTCCTCGTCGGGGTGAGGACTGGGGGCGAACACAGCTCCGCCCCGGGCAGACGCGGGGAAAGGGGGCGGCTCCGGCGGCGTCACAGCCGCGGCGCAACGCGGACCGCCCCGTCCTGCGCGGCCGCAGGACGGGGCGGGGCGAACTTCCGTGTCAGGCCAGGATCTTGGCCTTCGCCTTCTCGTACTCCACGTCCGTGATGGCGCCCTTGTCCTTCAGTTCGGCGAGGCGGGCCAGATCGTCGACGTGGCTGCCCTTGCCGTCGCCCGAACCCGCCGTCTTGCGGATGTACGACTGGAGCGCGGCCTCGTTCTCCTGGGCCTGCTTCATGTCCCGCCGGCCCATGCCCTTGCCGCGGGCGATCACGTACACCAGCACGCCGAGGTACGGCAGCACGATACAGAAGATCAGCCACCCCGCCTTGGCCCAGCCGTTCAGGTCGTCGTCCCGGAAGATGTCCATGACGACCTTGAACAACAGGAACAGCCACATGATCCAGAGGAAGAACCAGAGCATGGTCCAGAAGAGGTTGAGGAGAGGGTAGTCGTCCATGCCGTCACTCCGTTCCCGCACCGGCCGCTGTCGGACCGGGCGTATGCGGTGAGTCTCACCGACGGCCGCGCCCCCCGCACCTCGAAGCCGCCCGACGTGCGCCGAGCGGCGAGGCGTGATCCGATGGGTGGGCGGTCTACCGCTCCGAGGGCCTTCCCCGGTCGGGGACGACGCGGAGCCGGTCGAGCGCCGGATCGTAGGCGATCGGATCATCCGGTTCGCAGTGGTGGAGGGCGATCCTGCCGCCACTCCGGTACGCGTCGAGCCCGGCCCGGCAGAAGGCGACCATCGGCCCCGGCAGCGCGTCGAGCGGGAACCAGTCCATGGCGTCGCACTTCTCGGGCTCCAGGACCCGGGGCGCCCCGCTCCAGCGCCTGACCTCGAAGAAGAACCCCACCCGCGCGCTTCCGCCCGGGGCGCGGTGATGCACGGTGACCGCGGCGCGTACGTCCTCCGGGGCGACGGCGAGACCGGTCTCCTCCGCCGTCTCCCGGACGAGGGCGCTGACCACGTCCTCGTGCGCACCGTCCACATGACCGGACGGCAGGTGCCAGCAGCCGGAGGCGTAGACGGCACCCGCTCGGCGGGAGAGCAGCACCTGCGGGCCCCGGTCGCCGTCGCGGACGGCGATCAGGTGCACGTCCAGCGGCACGGTGTGCCGGCCGCCGGGGCGCCGCCCCTGGACGGGGGGAATGGAAGACGGCATGTCGGTACCTCCGGGGGTGACGGCGGGCGACGGCGGGGCGGGCGGACGGGTGGTGCTCGGAGGGCCGGGGATCATGACAGGACCTCCCCTTCGTCGACGCGGCCCGCGTCCGGCGCTCTCTCCGCCGGGGCCGTCTGGCCGGGGACGGCCGCGTGCCGGAACTGGCGCGCCTGGAGCTCGTACGCCCTGCGGAACGCGCCGGTGCCCGTGGCGGGGTCCATGAGCGCGGCGAAGGTGCCGTGCTCGACGACCCGGCCCTGGTCGAGGACGTAGATCAGGTCGGCGTGGCGGACGCTGTGGAGCCGGTGGGTGATGAGGACCGTGGTCTGCCCGCTGCCGGCCAGCTCGTGGATCTGGTCGAAGACGCGCTGCTCGGCGGCCGGGTCGAGCGCGCTGGTGGGCTCGTCGACGATCAGCACGGCGCCGTCGCGGTACCGCGCGCGGGCGAGGCCGATCTTCTGCCACTGGCCGCCGGAGATCTCCTGTCCGCCCTTGTAGCCGCGGGCGAGCAGGGTGTCCAGGCCTCCGGGAAGCCCGCCGACGACCTCGTCGGCGCCCGCGTACGCGGCGGAGGCCTCGATGACGGCGTCGTCCATCGCGGCGCCGCTGCGTCCGATGCCGATGTTGACCCGGGCGGTGAACGGCCAGCGGTAGAAGTCCTGCGCCACCATCGCGACGCGGTCGAAGAGCTGGGCCCGGTCGGCCTCGGCCGTGTCCACGCCGCCCCACAGGACCCGGCCGGAGGCGGGCAGCCAGCCTCCGCAGAGCAGCCGGACGAGCGTCGACTTGCCCGAGCCGTTTTTCCCGACGAGGGCGACGGTCCTGCCCCGGGGGATGACGAGGTCGACCTCCCGCAGGGACGGCTCGTCCGCGCCGGGATAGGTGAAGGTGACGTTCTCGAACCGGATCTCGTCGACGACCTCCGGGAGGTCGACGCCGCCGGACGGGATGGCGCGGCGCACGGCCTCCTGGCACAGGGTCTCCAGATCGGCCACGAACATGGCCTCCTCCTGGACGTCGGTGACGCGCAGGACGAGGTCCGTGATGCTCGCCGATCCCGCGCGGATCGCCAGCACGGCCGTGCCCGCCACCGCGAGCGCCATCTGCCCGTTCCACAGCAGCAGTCCGAGGACGCCGTAGGTGACGACGGTCGCGATGCCGCGCGTCGACTCGGCGTACAGGCCGGTGCGCGCGCCGATCCAGGCGAGCCGGGTCTGCTCCCGCTCGCTCGTCTCGGCCATCTTCCGGAAGTGGGTGAGGAGGAACGGGGCCACGTCGTGGACGCGGACCTCGGTCGCGGCTCGCTGGTCGATGAGGAGCTGGCTGATGAGCTTGGCCGCCCTGACGTGCTGTACGAAGCGGTGCCAACTGACGTACCGGTGGCGGGCCATGGTCAGCGAGCCCCACGCGCTGGGCAAGGCCATGCAGACCAGGAGCGGCAGGAGCACCGGGTGCAGCACCGTCAGCACGCCCGCCGCCGCGACCAGGGAGATCACCGAGGTCACCACGGACGTGCAGTAGCCGACCATCCGGCGGGCCGAGTCCGCGCCCCACTGGGCGGAGTCCATCAGGCGGTGGAAGGCGTCGTCCTCGATCGCCTCCAGTTCCACCCGCGCGACCAGGCCGAGGTAGCGCTCGGTGGCCACGCGCTGGACCTTCGGCTCCAGGATCCCGGTCGCGGCCGCCGACGCCGACTTGCAGCCGGACCCGACGACGGCGAGGACCGCGACGAGCGTGAGGGCCGGCAGGGCGGCGCGGAGGCGGCCGGTGATGTCGCCCGGTGCCAGCAGTTCGACGAGCAGACTGTTCACCGCGACGAGGGAGACGGCCTGGGCGACTCCGCGAACGGCCTCCGTGAACGCGACGGCGACGAGCGCCTGCCGGTCGGCCTCGCGCGCCAGTCGGACGGCGAGCGCCACGTGCCGTGGCAGGGAGACGGCCATGGCGCGCAGACTCAGCTTCAGCCAGGCGCCGTTGTGGGCGCCCCAGCCGTGGTCGTACGTGAGCTCGCCGCCGAACAGCAGTTGTTCGGAGTCCGAGGGTCCGCCCGCCGCGGCTGTCAGCGGGTCGCTTGCGGTGGTCGTCATGCCCCCCACCTCGTATCCGGACATGCCGCGCGGAACGGACCGGCGGTGCGTCGGGCGCGCGGGCCGTGCCCGGCCGGGAGGCGGCCGGGCACGGGCCGGACGGTGGGAGGAAGAGGGGCCTGGGGGACGGGCAGGGGGTACACGGGGGCCTCCGAAGCTGATCGGTCTGGTCGGTCGCACGGTGTAACGAGACCTCGATCGGGTTCGAACACACGTGTTTCGGACGTGGCGGAGAGCCCGTGGTTGAGCGAAAGCGTGTGCGTGCCGGGTGCACCGACCCGTATGGGTGCGGCGTCGAGGTGCTGCGGGCGGGTGACCGAAACGCCGACACTCCTTCGAGGGTGTGGGGGGTGTCCGGGAGTGGGGTCGTCGGCGGCTCCAGGCAGGGGGCGCTGAACTGGCACCGATGGCACCACCTGGCGCCACGGGGTGCCATGGCGTCGCCGGGGGAGGGGGGTGCGGGGTCGCGGCACCCTCGTCGCTCAGGATTGTTCCCCTCTGTTTCCGCAGGTCAGAAGGGTTACCCTCGCGATTCATCCGTGTGCGGCACCGTCAGGGCTTGCATATGGCGCCATTGCGGTGCCATGATGGCGTCATGGATCTCACCCCGTATGTCGACACCCTCCGCCGCGAACTCGCGGTGGCCGCCGAGGCCGGCGGCGACGAAGCGCGCGCGCTGGCCGAGCGGCTCACCGCACCGCTGGAGTCGGCGGCCCGGCTGACCATGCTCAACGTGCTGTCCGCCGCGACGGACGAGATCACCCGTGAACTCGCCCCCGGTTCGGTCGACGTACGGCTGCGCGGGCTCGACCCCGACTTCCTCGTGACGCTGCCGCCCGCCGACACCGGCGGCCACGCGGAACCGACCGTGCCCGCCGAGTCGCTTCCGGCCCCGGCTCCCGCCGAGGGCGACGAGGGCGGCACCGCCCGCGTCAACCTGCGTCTGCCGGCCCACCTCAAGGCCCGCGCCGAGGAGGCCGCCGCCCGCGAGGGCCTGTCGGTCAACGCGTGGCTCGTGCGCGCCGTGTCGGCTGCGGTCGAGGGCGGCACCCGGCCGCGTACGACCGAGCGAACCCAGACCATCGGCCAGAGCATCACGGGCTGGGTGCGCTGACCGCGCCCCCTGTCGCACCACCTCGCCCGCACCACTTCACCTCACACCACGTCCCACCAGCGGGGACGTCCTGAAGACCCAAGAGGACGGGACAGCCATGCCTTCTTTCGACACTCCCGAAGCGATCTCCGTCACCGCCCACGTGGAAGGCGGCGCCATCCGGTTCTCCGCCGGTGACCGCGTCGACACCCTCGTCGAGGTGCGGCCCCGCGACTCCAAGAAGGACGCGGACGTGCGGGCGGCCGAGCGGACCGAGGTCACGTACGCCGGCGGCGTGCTGACCGTCAGGACGCCCAAGTCCAGCCTGCTCGGCCTCGGTCGCACCGGCATCGTGGACGTGGCGGTCGAACTGCCCACCGGCTCGCGGGTCGACATGACCGGTTCCTGGGCCCAGGTGCTCGGCGAGGGCCGGCTCGGTGAGGTCAGCGTGCAGACCTCGTCCGGCGACGTCCGCCTCGACACGACCGGGCCGCTCTCCCTCAAGGCATCGCACGGGTCCATCGTCGTCGACCGCGTCGAGGGCGCGGCCGAGATCACCACCAGCTCCGGCAGGCTCCGCGTCGGCCTCCTCGACGGGACCGCCGTCCTGAAGAACTCGCACGGCACCACGACCGTCGGCGTCGCGACCGGCGACCTCAGGGTGAGCGGCGCCAACGGTGACATCGAGATCGGCCGCGCCGAGGGCTCGGTCACCGCCACCACCGCCCACGGCGCCCTCCGCGTGGCCGAAGTAGCGCGCGACAGCGTCCAGTTGGAGACCTCCTACGGCTCCATCGAGATCGGCGTCCGCGAGGGCACCGCCGCCTGGCTGGACGTCAGCTCCGACCGGGGGCAGGTGCGCAACACGCTCGCCGCCTCCGAGACCCCCCAGGAGACCGAGGAGACCGTCAAGGTCCGCGCCCGCACCCGCTGGGGCAACATCGACGTCCGCCGCGCCCACTCCTGAGCATCGACGCCCCGCCCGCCTCCTCCTCCCGCCCGCTCCAGCCTTCGAACGGAGGGCTCCATGCCTTCTTCTGTCATGTCCATGTCTAGCCAGGGTGACGGTCAGCCGGCCCCGGCCGCCATCTCCGCCGTCGGGCTGCGCAAGTCCTACGGTGACAAGACCGTGCTCGACGGCGTCGACCTGGCCGTCCGCGAGGGAACGGTCTTCGCCCTGCTGGGTCCGAACGGGGCCGGCAAGACCACCGTCGTGAAGATCCTCTCCACCCTCGTCACCGCCGACGGCGGCCAGGCCCGGGTCGCCGGCCACGACCTGGCCGCCGACCCGCAGGCCGTCCGCGCCGCGATCGGCGTCACCGGCCAGTTCTCCGCCGTCGACGGCCTCATCACCGGCGAGGAGAACATGCTCCTCATGGCCGACCTCCACCACCTGCCCAAAACCGAAGGCCGCCGCGTCGCCACCGAACTCCTCGCCCGCTTCGACCTCACCGACGCCGCCAAGAAGCCCGCCTCCACCTACTCCGGCGGCATGAAACGACGCCTCGACATCGCCATGACCCTCGTCGGCGACCCCCGCGTCATCTTCCTCGACGAACCCACCACCGGCCTCGACCCCCGCTCCCGCCACACCATGTGGCAGATCATCCGCGAACTCGTCACCGACGGCGTCACCGTCTTCCTCACCACCCAGTACCTCGAAGAAGCCGACCAGCTCGCCGATCGCATCGCCGTCCTCCACAACGGCACCATCGCCGCCGAAGGCACCGCCGAAGAACTCAAACGACTCATCCCCGGCGGCCACGTCCGCCTCCGCTTCGCCGACCCCGCCACCTACCGCACCGCCGCCACCACCCTCCACGACGCCGTCCGCGACGACACCGCCCTCACCCTCCAACTCCCCAGCGACGGCAGCCAGCGCGACCTGCGCACCATCCTCGACCGCCTCGACACCGCCCACATCGAGGCCGACGAACTCACCGTCCACACCCCCGACCTCGACGACGTCTTCTTCGCCCTCACCGGCGCCACCGTCCCCACCCAGCAGGACCCCACCAAGGAGACCGTCCGATGAGCACCCTCACCCTCGCCGTCCGCGACACCACCACCATGCTCCGGCGCAACCTCCTCCACGCCCGCCGCTACCCGTCCATGACCCTCAACCTGCTCCTCACCCCGATCATGCTGCTGCTCCTCTTCGTCTACATCTTCGGAGACGTCATGAGCGCGGGCATCGGAGGCGGTGGCGCCGACCGCTCCGACTACATCGCCTACATCGTCCCCGGCCTGCTGATGATGACCATCGGCAGCACCGTGATCGGAGCCGCGATCTCCGTCTCGATGGACATGACCGAGGGCCTCGTCGCCCGCTTCCGCACCATGGCGATCCACCGTGGCTCCCTGCTCATCGGGCACGTCATGGGCAGCGTGCTGCAGGTGCTCGCCAGCCTGGTCCTCGTCGGCGCGGTGGCGGTGGCGATCGGCTTCCGGTCCACCGACGCCACCGTCCTGGAGTGGCTGGCGGCCCTCGGGCTCCTCGCGCTGTTCGCCCTGGCGCTCACCTGGATCGCGGTCGGCATGGGCATGGCCAGCCCGAACCCGGAGGCGGCCAGTAACATGGCCATGCCGCTGATCCTGCTGCCGCTCATCTCCAGTGCCTTCATCCCGGCCTCGACGATGCCGGGCTGGTTCCAGCCGATCGCCGAGTACCAGCCCTTCACCCCCGCCATCGAGACCCTCCGGGGCCTCCTCCTCGGCACCGAGATCGGCCACAACGGCTGGCTCGCCCTCGCCTGGTGCCTCGCCCTCACCGCCCTCGGCTACTTCTGGTCCAAGGCCCTCTACAACCGCGACCCCGAGTGAGGTGACCCGGCGGGGGACCGCTGCTCAGTCCGTGCGCTTCGTCTCGTGGAGATGGAGCGCACGGAGTGCTGCTTCGAGGGCGAAGCGGCGATCGGGGTCGAGGAGCCGGTCGCCGAAGTGGTTGTCCAGGTTCCGCAGGCGGTAGCGGACCGTCTGGGCGTGGACGCCCAGCATCTCGCCGACCTGCTCGGCGGGCGCGCGCGTGGAGACGTGGACGCGCAGGGTCTCGATCAGCCGCTCGCGCCGGGTGCCGGACAGGCCGTCGAGCGGGGCCAGTTCACGCTGGGCGAGATGGGTGGTGAGGGCCGGATCGGCCAGTAACCATAACGTTGTCAGGTGGTCCTCGCAGTGCACGAGCGGGGCGTCCGCCACGACGCCGTCGTCGATGAGTTCGAGGACGCGCCGGGCCCACCGGATCGAGTGGCCGGCCTGCCCCGGAGGCACCGTCAGACCGACGACGGCGGACGTGCCGGCCAGCGCGGAACGGAGCATCGCGAGGCGCTCGGCGGTGAGGGGGCCGGGGATGAGCAGATGCGGCTGGGGAAGGCTGAGGTCGGCGAGGACGTCCCGGTCGAGGCCCGCCTGGACGAGTTCGGCGACCGGCGGGCGGAGGGCGACCAGGGTGCACTCGGCGGGGAGCTGCCAGGAGGCCTCCTGGCACAGCTCGGCGATGGTCGCGCGGGGCAGCGGCGGCCCGGCGACGACGAGATGCAGCAGCTGTCTGCGCAGCGCCGCCACGTCGGACATCCCGCGGGCCTGGACCATGACGTACCCCTCGCGGGAGAGGGACTCCAGCTCCTCGACGTAGGCGAAGAGGGCGTCCGCGAAGGCCAGGATGAGGGTGGGGGAGAGGTTGTACGTGCGCCCGATGCTCTTGGCCCGGCGCAGTGCGATACGCGCCCCGAGGCGGTAGGCGCCCTGGAGGGTGTCGAGGTCACGGCCCTCGTAGGCCTCCACCCGGCCGAACTTGCGCAGGAGTTCGTCCCGGAGGGCGGAGTTCGCCCCGGGCGCGGCGACCCGCTCCACGAACGCCGCCAGGGCCTGCTCCACACCCTGGCGGATCGCGTCCGAGTGGGGCCCGTTGAAGAGGTGGGCGTACACCGGGTAGGCCCGCTGGACCTCCACGCCGATCTCCTTGATGAGGCCCGGGATCTCCGGCCTCATCAGTTCGGCGAACTCCCTGGGGAGCGGGTCGAGCGGTTCACCGGTGGCCGGTGAGTGTGCGATTGCGGGCATGGACCGATCCCTTGCTCTGCTGCGCGACCGGTGGGGGAGTGACGGTCGACGGCGCCCGCCCCGGTGGGGCGGGCGCCGCGGGGGCCGTCAGGCGCGTACCGACGTGGACTGCTGAAGCTAGGACACCAGCTGTGTGCTGTACACAACTTGCGCAAGAGTTGGCGCCCCATGAGGGGGTACACCGCCGACTAGGCCTGGAATCGCCCCCTGCGTGGCCGTTACCTGACGGCGGAGTGCCAGTTCCGGGCCAGCACCTTCCCGGCGTCGGGGGCGACGACACCGGGCGCGTAGAGACCGGTCAGGTACGTCTGCGTGTTGTTGAGGGTGAGGCTGTTCTTCCCGGCGGCGGACGGCAGGCCCGTCTTGAGGTTGACCGCGCCGTCGATCAGGCCGAACAGCCCCAGGCCGCAGCCGCTGGCGCCGGGGACGGCGAAGGTGGTGTCGACCTGGGTGGAGCCGAGGAGGTTGAGGCGGCTCATGTCGCCTTCCTCGTTCGGGGAGCCGTCGCCGTTGTAGCGCTCGACGGCGAAGGAGGGGGACGTCTGGTTGCTCGGACGCAGCACGATCGGCTTGGACTTGGTGCCGATGTAGCAGTTGTTCCCGAGGAACGGGTTCTGCAGGTGGATGCGGACCGGGATGTTGACGATCGGCTTGTCGGTGAGGACACCGGCGATCTGGTCGAAGTCCGAGGGGGTGCCGACCGACTCGACGGTGGCGGTGATCTTGTTGAGCTTGGCGTCGGTCAGCTGCCTGCAGATGTCGGTGATGAACGGGATGTCGCTCGGACACATCAGGCCGAGCAGGCCCCCGGGGACGGTGGCGGAGTCGGCGATGATCGAGCCGGCGGGGGGTGCGACGACCGTGCTGGTGCCGTCGGGGTTCTGGACGACACCGATCTGGAGGTCGGTCTTCCCGGTGACCACGGTGGTGTTGCCGAGCTTGATGGAGCCGCTCGCGGAGAAGGAGGAGACGCACTGCGGTGACGTGTCGAGGCCGTCCGCGGCGAGCATCGCAGGGGCGTCGACGGGGCAGCGGCCGAACGGGCCCCAGGCGCCGTTCATCTGCGGGGTGGCCGCGGTCGCCGTGCCGACGGAGACGAAGGCGCCGAGCGCGGTCAGGGCGGAGAGCGTGGCGAGTCGGGCGCGGGAGGAGACGAGGGGCATGGCGAGGCCTTCCGTTGAGGGGAGCAGAGAGCGGGGCGGGGAAGGGGTGGGGCGGTTGCGGGGGTTCGGCGTACGGGCTCGGGGGGCGGGTGCGTCGCTCAGCGTTCGGGCTTGGGGATGACGTACGGCTGTCGGTCCTCGGTGCACTGGCCTTCGGTGGGCACCTCGACACCCACGGCGCAGGTCTGACCCTGGATCTGCTTGAGGTGGTTGCCGGGGCCGGAGATGGACGCGGTGAGGAGCCGGTCGAGGTTCTCGCCGCCCGCGCCGCAGCCCTTGAAGGCGGGGATGGTCACCTCGCCGGTGAGCGGGCCGCCACTGGTGAGGACGTAGCCGGTGGCGTCGGTGCCGTTGAGGAGCTGGCCCTTGCCCAGCAGCACCAGGTGGTCGCCGGGGTACGTGGCGGGGTCGGGTTCCGGTGAGCTGAGCGGCTTCTCCGTACGGCAGGAGGGGCCGACGTCCAGGCGGGTCCCGTCGACCCGGACGTCGAGGACGCGCAGGACGAGGGGGGCGCGGATCCAGGTCTGCGCGATGTTGTCGGGGAAGACCAGGAGGATGTCCGACTCGACGGTCATGGGCCCCGCCTGCTCCAGGACCATGGTCGCCGTGGCCGGCATGAAGTCGAAGGTCAGGAAGGTGGCCTTGAAGGGCGGCGACTGCTTGCGTCCCTGGTGCGAGAGGACGGCGTCCGACTTCTGGAGCAGGTGGATGCTGCCGTCCGGCCGGAAGTCGATCTCCGGTATGCCCTGCTCGATCAGGACACAGGACACCGGGACGAGCGAAGCGCCGTTCAGCTTCCGCACGTTGGCGTAGCCGGTGATGTACGCGGTCAGCGAGGTGGGGGTCGGCTTGTCGTTGCGGCAGGGCGGTGCGGGCCGCGGGCCCGCCGGTGTGCCGGGCGTCGGCTCCGCGACCACCTTCGGTCCGCTGTCCGCCGTGCCTCCGGCCGCCGGGTCCTGCGCGGTGTCGCCGCCGCCGGCGGTCTCGCTCTCCGCCGGGGACGGCGGTCGCGGCGCGGTGGACGGGGGGAGGGGGGAGGTGGGGAGCGGGGACGAGGGGGAGGCCGAGGAGGGGGTGGCCGACGGCGGGACGGGTGAGCTCGGTCCTCCGGTGGGCGCGCCGGCGCCGACCGGGACCGTGGCGAGCACCCCGCCGCCCTCCGTGTCCTGACCGGGTACGCAGGTCACGGAGAGGGCGGCGGGGGTGGTGGGCGCTCCGTCGGCCGTGCTCAGGGCGAGGTCGACGCCGAAGCCCTCGGCGGTGAGGGTCAGTTCGCCGGTGCTGTCCGTCGTCAGGGTGGGGACGTCGCCGGTCGTGGTGAGGACGAGGGGCCCTTCGGCGGGTACGGCGAGGGGCTGCGCCGTTCCGCGCCATGTGAGGTCCGTACGCTGCCCGTTCTGGCCCGCGGCGACCGTGAGCAGGGTCTCCGCCCGGACGGTGGCGGCCTTCAGCGCGAGGAGGTCGGCGGTGGCCGCGGCCGGGAGTTCCACCGTGGTGCCGACCCCGGTGGGCAGGACCTCCTCGCCGACGGCGACCCGGTCGGGGACGGTGGCCTTGATCCGTACCGTCGCGGGCTGCTGTCCCGAGGGGAGCGTGCAGAGATAGGGGAGTTCGGCGTCGACCTCGTGGGAGCCCAGGGCCACCGCGGCGGCGGGGAGGAGGGGGGCGAGTGCCACGAGGGCGGCGATGGCCGCGCCGCGCGCGTGGGCGCGGGTGGGTCGCAGGGCGGCTCGCTGGCCTCTCATCTGGTGCTCCGCTCGGGTCGTGCGCGTGCGTGCGCGGGGGTGGAGGCGGTCAGGGGCACGGACAGGCCCGCGTCCGCCCGGCCGGGGTCACCGGCCGGACGGACGCGGGTTCCTGCGTCCTACGGGTTGGAGCCGACGATCGTCGGGATGGTGACGGTGCCGGCCTTCTTGACGAGGTAGGTGCCCTTGAAGGTCGGCTTGGCGCCGACCGGGACGGCGGAGCCGCAGTTGGTCGAGGAGACGACCGTGAGCTCGCCGGCGACGCTGTTGACGGCGAGTGCGCCCGTCGAGTTGGTGTACGTGCCGGAGGCCTTGCCCGTCACGCGGAAGACGCAGGCGCCGACCGTCACCTTGGCGTCGACGTTTCCGACGTAGCCCTTGGTGACGCCGGTGGCGGCGGTGTAGTCCTGCGCCACGACGGTCCAGGGGGTGGTCGCGACGGTGGTCACGTTGCCCAGGACGCTGGTGCAGGGGGCGCCGGTGGCGCCGAAGGCGATGGCGCTGATGGAGGCGACGGTCGCCGGGTTGCCGGTGGCGCTGGCCATGGTGCCCGAGGCGTTCGACTTCGTACACGTCATGGCGATGCCGTTGACGCTCAGGACGACGTTCCCGCTGTTGGTCGCGGTGAAGCTGGAGGGCGTCGGGTTGACGGTCCAGACCGTCGAGGGCACCGCCGAGGCGGGTGCCGCCGCGAGGGCGAACGCGGCCGTGGCGGCTCCGGCGACGACGGCGAGGTTTCTGATCTGCTTCTTCATGGCTCTGGGACTCTCCTTGGGGATTGACCGGCAGAGGGTGGCCGCGGTGGGGGTCGAGCGGCCGGCGGCCCGACATTTCCCGGCCGCGAAACCTGACGTTACTTGCGGGAAACTTAGCTGAACAATGGCGCAGCCCATGATTCTTTGAAGAGGTCGTATTGCCTGTCAGGCGGGTGAGCGATGGCGTCGATCTCCTTGGTTCCGGGGTGCGCAATGTCGACAATTATGATCGATCACGCAGGGCCGGCGAGAGGGCCGGTATTGGGTCCTCTCGTGTGGCCGAAAGGGTGTTCCTCGCTCTCTCCGGTGACAAGCGGAGTAGCGGAACTGTCTCCCGCCTGACAAATACCCGGCGGATCCGCCCCGGGTGGCGAAAACTCGGAATCCGGTATTGCCGTGGAAGGTTACTCGGCCGTAGCGTTCCCGGGGCGGCACCGAGCCGCAGGTCGGAACGGCTCTGCGGCCAGATCTGTCTTGGCGGAGACAAAAGCCGATCCCGTGTTTGTCTCCGTGGTGACAAATACGGAAGCGGATCAAGGATTCTGGCGCCCGGCTATTGTCCGGGTGATCCGCACCGACTTACCGTGCGCCCGCGGCGCACACCCGACGCACGCTTGCTGGAGGTGGGATGGGAATCGAAGTAGTCGTTGAGGGTCTGACCATGTCCTTTGGCAAGCAGAACATCTGGCAGGACGTGACGCTGACATTGCCGGCCGGAGAGGTGAGCGTGATGCTCGGCCCTTCCGGTACCGGAAAGACGGTCTTCCTGAAATCGCTCATCGGACTGCTCAAGCCCCAGCAGGGCCGCGTCCTCATCAACGGCGTCGACATGGTCAGCAGTCCGGAACGCGACATCTACGAGACCCGGAAGCTCTTCGGCCTCATGTTCCAGGACGGCGCCCTCTTCGGCTCCATGACCCTCTTCGACAACATCGCCTTCCCGCTGCGCGAGCACACCCGCAAGCGGGAGTCCGAGATCCGCCGCATCGTCATGGAGCGGATCGAACTCGTCGGCCTGCTGGGCGCGGAGGGCAAACTGCCGGGCGAGATCAGCGGCGGCATGCGCAAACGCGCCGGCCTCGCCCGGGCCCTCGTGCTCGACCCGCAGATCGTGCTGTGCGACGAACCCGACTCCGGGCTCGACCCCGTCCGCACCGCCTACCTCTCCCAGCTGCTCATCGACCTGAACGCCCGGATCGACGCCACGATGCTGATCGTCACCCACAACCTCGACATCGCGGCCACCGTCCCCGACAACATGGGGATGTTCTTCCGGCGCAACCTCGTCACCTTCGGACCGCGCGAGGTCCTCCTCACCAGCGACGAACCGGTCGTCACCCAGTTCCTCGCCGGCCGCCGCGAAGGCCCCATCGGCATGTCCGAGGAGAAGGACGCCGCCCTGCTCGCCGCCGAGTCGGCCCACGCCGCCCCCCACCGGGCGGGCGGCCCTCCCGGCATCGTCCCGCAGCTGGAACCGTCGCCCGGCCTGCCGCCGCGCGCCGCCGTCGCCCGCCGGCGCGAACGGGTCCTCGGCATGCTCGACCAGCTGCCGCCCGCCGCCCGCGCCGCGATCCGCGACACGTACGCGCGCGGTGCCGCGGCACCCACCCTGACCATGCCGGCCCCGGGGAGCGGCTCGTGATCACCCAGACCGCCCCGGCGCCGGGGAGCCGCTCGTGATCACCGGCGCGCTGCGGCAGACCGGCCGTCTCTTCGCCCTCACCGCCGAGGTGAGCCGCGCCGTCTTCCGGCGGCCCTTCCAGTTCCGCGAGTTCCTCGAGCAGTTCTGGTTCGTCGCGAGCGTCACCATCCTGCCGGCCGCTCTCGTCTCCATCCCGTTCGGCGCCGTCATCGCCCTCCAGGTCGGCTCGCTCACCCAGCAGCTCGGGGCCCAGTCGTTCACCGGCGGGGCCAGCGTCCTCGCCGTCATCCAGCAGGCGAGCCCGCTCATCGTCGCCCTCCTGATCGCCGGCGCCGGCGGCTCCGCCATCTGCGCCGACCTCGGCTCCCGCAAGATCCGGGAGGAGCTCGACGCGATGGAGGTCATGGGCGTCTCGCCCGTCCAACGACTGGTCGTCCCGCGCGTCCTCGCCACCATGGCCGTCGCCGTCCTCCTCAACGGGATGGTCTCCGTCGTCGGCACCCTGGGCGGCTACTTCTTCAACATCATCCTCCAGGGCGGCACCCCCGGCGCCTACCTCTCCAGCTTCTCCGCCCTCGCCCAGCTGCCCGACCTCTACATCAGCGAACTCAAGGCCCTCATCTTCGGGTTCATCGCGGGCATCGTCGCCGCCTACCGGGGGCTCAACCCCCGCGGCGGCCCCAAAGGCGTCGGCGACGCCGTCAACCAGTCCGTCGTCATCACCTTCATGCTGCTGTTCTTCGTGAACATGGTGATGACGGGCCTCTACCTCCAGATCGTCCCGCCGAAGGGAGGCTGAGACCGATGGCCTCCCCGTTCGTCTGGCTCGACCGGTCCGGCGACCAGCTCCTGTTCTACGTCAGAGCCCTGCTCTGGATCCCACGGACGCTGCGCCGCTACCTCAGAGAGGTGCAACGCCTGCTCGCCGAGGTCGCCTTCGGCTCCGGAGGCCTAGGAGTCATCGGCGGCACCATCGGCGTCATGATCGCCATGACGCTGTTCACCGGGACCGTCGTCGGCCTCCAGGGCTACGCGGCCCTCGAACAGATCGGCACCGCCGCCTTCACCGGCTTCGTGTCCGCGTACTTCAACACCCGGGAGATCGCCCCGCTCGTCGCCGGGCTCGCCCTCTCCGCGACCGTCGGCGCCGGATTCACCGCCCAGCTCGGCGCCATGCGCATCAACGAGGAGGTCGACGCCCTCGAAGGCATGGGCATCCGCTCCATGCCGTATCTGGTCACCACCCGCATCATCGCGGGCGTCGTCGCCATCGTCCCGCTGTACGCCGTCGGACTGCTCTCCTCCTACCTGGCCTCCCGCTATGTGACGGTCCTCTTCAACGGCCAGTCCCAGGGGACGTACGACCACTACTTCAACCTCTTCCTGTCACCGACGGACGTCCTCCTCTCGGTGCTGAAAGTGCTGATCTTCAGCGTGATGGTGATCATCGCCCACTGCTACTACGGCTTCCGTGCCTCCGGCGGCCCCGCCGGCGTCGGCATCGCCGTCGGCCGTTCCGTACGGAACGCCATCGTGCTGATCAGCGTCACCGACTTCTTCCTGTCGCTGGCCCTCTGGGGCGCGACCACGACCGTGAAGGTGGCGGGGTGAGATGAGCGACTCAACGGCCGAGACCCTGCGCCGCCGGTCCGCCGGCGTCGTGTTCCTGCTGGTGCCCGCGCTGCTCGCCTGGCTGGCGATCGCCGTCTACGACAAGCGCTTCACCGCGTCGGACCCGATCGTCGTCGAGACCGGCAGCGTCGGCAACGAGATGCACCTCGGCGCCGAGGTGAAACTGCGCGGCGTCGTCATCGGCGAGGTCCGCGCCATCGACGCCACCGACGGCGGAGCCCGGCTCACCCTCGCCATGCGGCCCGGGAGCCTCCGCCACGTCCCCTCCGACGTACGCGCGCAGATGCTGCCCACGACGCTCTTCGGCGAACGGTTCGTGGCCCTCGTACCGCCCGGGAACCCCTCCGCGCGACCCCTGGGGCCCGGAGCCGTCATCCCCGAGGACCGTTCGAGCAACGCCGTGGAACTCCAGCAGGTCCTCGACAACGTCCTGCCCCTGCTCACCGCCGTCCAGCCGCAGAAGCTCTCGGCGACCCTGTCGGCCGTCTCCCGGGCCCTCGAAGGGCGCGGCGAGCACCTCGGCGAGACGCTCGCCCGACTCGACGCCCACCTGCGCGAGTTCAACCCCCACCTGCCCGCCCTCACCCGCGACCTGAAAGAACTCGTGAAGGTCAGCCACCTCTACGCGGACGCCGCCCCGGACATCGTCACGGCGCTCACCGACTTCACCACCACCAGCGGCACCCTCGCCGAGAAGGAGGGCGAGCTGGCCGGCACCCTCGGCGTCACCACCCGCACCGCCCAGGACCTGACGGCCTTCCTGCGGCAGAACAAGGACAACATCATCCGGCTCGGCGCCACCGGCAGGCCCACCCTGGAACTGCTCGCCGAGTACTCCCCGTCCTTCCCCTGCACCCTGCGCACCCTCGCCCAGTTCGTCCCCGCCATGGACAAGGCGCTGGGCAAGGGCACCGACCGCCCCGGACTGCACGTGAACGTGACCACCGTGCCCTCGCGCGGCGCCTACGTCCCCGGCCGCGACACCCCCTCCTACGGATCGGGCGGCGGCCCCCGCTGCTACCCGGTGCCCTACCTCGGCGTCCCGGCCGCCCCCGCCGTGAGGGCCTCCTCCGCCGCCGACCAGCCCCTCGGGCCCGCCAACTCCCCGCAGGAGAACGACCTCGTCAACGAGCTCCTCGCCCCCGCCGCGAAGAAGCGGCCCGGCGACCTGCCGGACTGGAGCAGCCTGCTCGCCGGCCCCGCGTTCCGCGGCGCGGAGGTGACCCTGCGATGACGACCCGACCCACGCACACCCGCCGCCGCGGCCTGACCGGGACCCTCCTGAAGTCCCTCGCGTTCGTCCTGGTCACCGCCCTCGCCACCACCGTGCTCGGCTTCAGCATCGCCAACACCGGCGTCGGCTCCGCCACCCGCACCTACAAGGCGCTGTTCACCGACGTCACCGGCCTCGTCGACGGCGACTCCGTACGCATCGCCGGAGTGAAGGTCGGCGAGGTGACCGACGTACGCGTCGTCGAACGACGCACCGCCCAGGTCACCTTCACGGTCCGCGAGGACCGCCCCCTGCCCCTGTCCGCCACCGCCGCCGTGAAGTACCTCAACATGGTCGGGCAGCGCTACATCTCCCTGGGCCGGGGCAGCGGCGACCTCACCGGCACCCTGCGCGCCGGCGACACCATCCCGCTCGACCGCACCACCCCCGCACTCGACCTGACCCTGCTCTTCAACGGCTTCAAGCCGCTGTTCGAAGGCCTCTCGCCCGGCGACGTCAACGACCTGGCCGGCTCGCTCGTCCAGGTCCTCCAGGGCGAGAGCGGAACCGTCGACAGCCTCCTGCGGCACATCGGCTCCCTCACCAGGACCGTGGCCGCCAAGGACCAGGTCGTCGGCCAGGTCGTCACCCACCTCAACACCGTCCTCACCACCCTCAACGACCGCGAGGCCGCGTTCGGCGACCTCGTCGTCACCCTGCAGAAACTCGTCACCGGTTTCAACACCGACCGCAAACCCCTCGGCGAGGCCGTCCGGGCCATCGGCGACCTCACCACGACCACCGCCGGGCTCTTCCAGGAAGGCCGCGCCCCCCTCAAGAAGGACATCCGCGAACTGGGCCGCCTCTCGGGGACCCTCGGCGACCACACCCCCGCCATCGAGAGGTTCCTCGCGAACACCCCCGCCAAGATGACGGCCCTGGCCCGGCTCTCCTCGTACGGCTCGTGGTTCAACCTCTACCTCTGCGAGGCGCGCGTGACCGGAGTGGAGACGTCCGACGGCTCCGAGCCGCCGACCGGCATCGCCGTGACCGAACCGAGGTGCCGAGGATGAGCCGCAGCCCCCGGTTCAAGCCGGTCAAGGAACGCAACCCCGTCGCCGTCGCCGTCGTCGGACTCGTGGTCCTCGCCCTGATGGCCGCCCTCGCCTACAACGTCGAACGGCTCCCCCTCGTCGGCGGCGACACCGCCTACAGCGCCGACTTCTCCGAGGCCGCGGGGCTCGACGCGGGCGACGAGGTCCGCATCGCCGGGGTCAAGGTCGGCAAGGTCACCGAGGTCTCCCTCGACGGACCCAAGGTCAAGGTGACCTTCGAGGTCGGGGACGCCTGGATCGGCGACCGGTCGACCGCCGCCATCGCCATCAAGACCCTGCTCGGCGAGAAGTACCTCGCGCTCGACCCGCTGGGCTCCGCCCCGCAGGACCCCGGAACCCGCATCCCGCGATCACGCACCACCTCCCCGTACGACGTGACCCAGGCCTTCCAGGACCTCAGCGGCACCGTCGACGCCATCGACACCGAGAAACTCGCCGAGAGCTTCCAGACGATCTCCGACACCTTCAAGAACTCGCCGCCGCACGTGCGCAACGCCGCCACCGGCCTGTCCGAACTGTCGAGGTCCGTCTCCAAGCGCGACACCGAACTCGCCCGACTCCTGCGCAACAGCGAGAAGTTCACCAAGACCCTGGAGAACAAGAAGTCCAGCTTCGAGACACTCATCGAGGACGGCGGTTCACTGCTAGGCGAGCTCAAGAAGCGCCGCGACGCCATCCGCGCCCTGCTCAAGGGCTCCCGGGACCTGGGCACCCAGCTCAGCGGCCTCGTCGGCGACAACGACCGGCAGCTCGGACCCACCCTCAAGGCCCTCAGCCGGGTCACCGGCGTCCTGGAGAAGAACAGCGGCCAGCTCGACAGGACACTCGCGCTCGTCGGCCCGTACTACCGGCTCGTCGGCAACACCCTCGGCAGCGGCCGCTGGTTCGACAGCTACCTGTGCGGCGTCGTGCCCCGTACCTACCTGCCCGAAGCCTCGCAGCCCACCACCGGATGCCTGCCGCCGAAACAGACGGCGACGGCCAAGGGGAGCGGTGAATGAAGACCAGGACCAGAACACCCCTCGTCGCCGGCCTCGCCCTCGCGGTGCTCGCCGCCTGCGGTCTCGTCGCCGTACGCGTCCTCGACACCGGCGGCATCCGCGTCACCGCGTACTTCGACCGGGCCGTCGGCATCTACGCCGGATCCGACCTGCGCGTCCTCGGGGTACGGGTCGGCGAGGTGGAGTCCGTGGAACCCCAGGGCACCCGGGTACGCGTCGCACTCCGCCTCGACGACGGCGTACGCGTCCCCGCCGACGCACGGGCCCTCGTCGTCGCCCCCAGCATCGTCGCCGACCGGTACGTCCAGCTCAGTCCGGCGTACAGCACCGGCCCCGCCCTCGGCGACGGAGCCCAGCTGCCCGCCGCCCGCAACCGCACCCCCGTCGAGATCGACCAGCTCTACGACTCCATCACCGAACTGAGCCGCGCCCTCGGCCCCGACGGCGCCAACGCGTCCGGAGCCCTCTCCGAACTCCTCGACACCGGCGCGAAGAACCTCAAGGGCAACGGCGCCGCCATCGGCACCTCCATCGCCGAGTTCGGCAAGGCCGCCAAGACCCTCGACGGCAGCAGCGACCACCTCTTCGCCACCCTCACCCAGCTCCAGACCTTCACCACCATGCTCAAGAAGAAGGACGGCGACGTCCGCACCGCACAGGAACGACTCGACGAGGTCGTCGGCTACTTCGCCGAGAACAAGGACGACCTCGCCGGCGCCCTCAAGGAACTCGGCAAGGCCCTCGCCCAGGTCAAGACGTTCCTCAAGGACAACCGCGGCGAGCTGAAGAAGAACGTCGACCGGCTGGTCCCCCTCACCCAGGCCCTCGTCGACCAGCGCGCCTCCCTCGCCGAAGCCCTCGACGTCGCCCCGCTCGCCGCGGGCAACCTCGTCAACGCGTACGACAAGGACACCCGCACCCTCGACGGCCGCGCCAACCTCAACGAGATCAGCATGGGCGGCCCGCTGCTCCCGCTGCCCGTCACCGGGGGCGCCGCGGCGGGCACCGGAAAGGGGGAGCGATGAGACGCGGCCCCCTGCCCTCCGCCAGGGCGACCGGAGCCGGCGCCGCCGGACTGGTCGCTCTCGGCCTCGGACTCGCCGTCGTCCTCGGCGCCCTCCCCGCGCCCCCCGTCCGGTTCGACGGCATCGAGGACCTGCCGCTGCCCGGCGGCGCCGACCTCGGCCCCCACCCCTACACCGTCACCGCCGAACTCGACGACGTCCTGAGCCTGGTGCCCCAGTCCGCGGTGAAGGTGAACGACGTCGCCGTCGGCCGCGTCACCGCCATCGACCTCGGCACCGGCACCTGGTCCGCCCGCGTCACCCTGGAGATCAACGGAGACGTCCGGCTGCCCGCCGACGCCGGCGCCCGCCTGGAACAGTCGAGCCTCCTGGGCGAGAAGTACATCCAGCTCGTCGCCCCCCGGAAGGACAGCGGACGGCGGCTCACCGACGGCAGCGTCATCCCCCTGGCCCGCACCAGCCGCAACACGGAGGTCGAGGAGGTGTTCGGCGCGCTGTCCCTGCTGCTCAACGGCGGCGGCGTCAACCAGCTCAAGACCATCACCAGGGAACTGAACGCGGCGCTCGGCGGCCGCGAGCCCGAGGTCCGCTCCATGCTGAAGCGCGTGAACACGCTCGTGGCGAACCTGGACGCCCACCGCGGCGACATCACCCGCGCCCTCGACGGCGTCAACCGGCTCTCCGCCACCCTCGCCGGTCGCAGGAAGGACGTCGACACCGTCCTCACCGGCCTCTCGCCCGGCCTGAAGACGCTGGAGAACCAGCGGGGCTCCCTGCTGACCATGCTGCGCGCCCTGGACACCCTCTCCGGCGTCGCCGTCAGCACCATCGACGCCGGCAAGGAGGACATGATCGCCGACCTCAAGGCCCTCGCCCCCACCCTGACGGCCCTCGCGGACGCCGGCGCCGACCTCCCCGAGTCGCTCCAGGTCCTCCTGACGTACCCCTTCACCGACGAGGTGCTGCGGGGCGTCAAGGGCGACTACCTCAACACCTACCTGCATCTCGCCGCCGCCCCCGGGACCCAGATCGTCCCGCCCCTGATCCCCAGGGCCGACCCCACCCCCACCCCCACCCCTTCGCCCCCGACCCAGGACCCGGCCTCCGGCACCGCCCGCAGCCCGCGGACGGCGCTGCCCCTGCCGCCCGTCCAGACGGCGAGCCCCTCCGGAACCGGCACGACCGGGCCGGCCACCGCACCGAAGGACGGAGGCGAGACCCGGTGATCACCCGCACCGTACGGCTGAAGAACCTCGCGTTCCTCGTCATCGCCGTCCTCGTCCTCGGCTTCGTCGGCGTCCGCTACGCCGACCTCGGCCGCTACGCCGGCGTCGCCGACCACTACACCGTCCGGGTCCATCTCGCCCGTACGGGAGGCCTGTTCACCCACTCCGACGTCACCTACCGGGGCGTCTCCGTGGGACGCGTGGGAAGCATCGGCCTCACCGCCGACGGCGTCGTGGCGGAACTGCGCATCAAGAAGTCCGCCCCCCGGATCCCCGCCGACGCGCGGGCCGTGGTCGCCGGGCTCTCCGCCGTCGGCGAGCAGTACATCGACCTGCGCCCCGAGAGCGACGACGGCCCGTACCTCGCCGACGGCGCCCGCATCGAACAGACCGACACCCAGGTACCGGCACCCGTCACCGACGTGCTCGCCGGCATGAACGACCTCACCGGCTCCGTACCGCTGGAGTCCCTGCGCACGGTCGTCGACGAACTCGGCAAGGCCTTCGAGGGACACGGCGACGACCTCCAGGTCCTCCTCGACAACGGCAGCAGCTTCGTCGAAGCCGCCGACAGGTCCCTGCCGGCCACCACCCGCCTCATCCACGACGGAGAGGTCGTCCTGCGCACCCAGGCCGAAGAGAGCCGCGCCATCCGGGACTTCGCCACCGGCGCGCGCGACCTCGCCGCCACCCTCAAGGGCTCCGACGCCGACCTGCGCCGCCTCCTCGCCGTCACCCCCGACGCCGCCGGGCAGGTCAGCGGTCTCCTGCGCGACCTCGACCCCAGCCTGAGCGTCGTCCTCGCCAACCTCCTCACCACCTCGGAACTCGCCGTCACCCGGCAGCGCGGCACGGAGGAACTGCTCGTGAAGCTCCCGGCGGCCGTCTCGGCCGGAGCCACCGCCGTCGACGGAGGACGCGTCAACATCGGCCTCGCCCTCACCTTCTTCAAGCCACTGCCCTGCACCGCGGGATACGGCGGGACGCGGTACCGCAACGGACTCGACCTCGGGACCGCGCCCGCCCTCAACACCGGCGCCTCCTGTACGGGCTCCGCCGCGGCCGGCGTCAACGTACGCGGCTCGGCCCACGCCCCCAAGGGCGGCCGGGTGCCCGAACCGGCCAAACCCGGCTCCCTGCCCTCGGGCAGCGGCCGCACCACGACCGGCCCACGCGCGACCCTGCCCGGTGCGCTCGCGCTGCCCGGCCAGACCGGCGGGCCGACGGACATGGCCGGCCTGCTCGGCCTGACCACGGGGAGCGCCCGGTGAGGCGGGCGAGGATCCTCGGCGCAGGCGCCCTCCTCGTCGCCCTCGGCTTCTGCGCGACCGGCGCGTGGACCTACGTGGAGGCCCGCACCGACCAGGAACTCGCCTTCAGCCGCGAACGGGACACGGCGCTCGCGGAGGGGCGGCACGGCATCACCGTCCTGAACACCCTCGACGCCTCGACCCTCGAGCGCGCCGAAGCGGGCATCCGGGCCTGGCGCGAGGCCTCCACCGGACCCCTCCGCACCGAACTCGGGCGCACCGAGCCCGCCGTGGGCGCCTCGGCGCGCGCCACGGTCACCGAGGCCGCCCTCACCGCGCTCGACGCGCGAGCCGGTACGGCGAAACTCATCGCGACCGTCCGGGTCGACGTCACCCCGCGCGGGGCCGCCGCGGCGACCTCCGACCGCAAGCGTCTGGAGGCGGTCCTGACGCGCACCGGCGAGGACACCTGGAGGGTCGCGGCACTGAGCGCGGTCCCGGTCGCCGGCGCGCGGGAGACCGGGAGTGGGAACGAGAGCGAGAACGAGAGGGAGGGCGGGGGCCGGTGACGCGACTGCCGAGCGGGACCACCACGGACGAGGACGCTCCGTCGACCACCGAGGACGGGCCGGGATTCCCGGAGGACCACGGCACGAAGAGCGCGGACGGGGACGGAACGGGGACCGCGGACGGCGGCGGTGTGGCCGGAGACAGCGGCGGTGCGGCCGGAGACGGCGGAGGCCGCCGATCCGCCACCGCCTGGCGCAGGGGCGCCCTCGCCGCCGCCGTCGCGGTCCTGCTCATCGGCGGGGGCGCGTTCCTCCACAGCGCCCACCAGCTCCGGTCGACCCCGTCCGCACGCAACCAGGCGCTCACCGACACCGAGGCCACCACCCGCGTCGGCGGCGACGTCGCCGAGGGCCTCGCCCGGATCTTCTCCTACGCCCCCGCCGGCGCCGACGCCGCCGAACGCTCCGCCCGCACCGTGCTGGCGGGACGGGCCGCCCGTCAGTACGAGGACCTGTTCGCGCAGGTCCGGGCGAGTCTGGCGGAGCAGCGGATCACCCTCACCACCCAGGCCGTCCGCACGGGAGTGATCGAACTCGACGGGGACAGCGCGCGCCTCCTCGTGTTCCTCGACCAGACCTCGCGGCGGGACAAGGCCGCCGCCGCCTCCGCCGCGGCCCAGCTCACCGTCACCGCGAAGTTCCAGGGGGACCGGTGGCTGATCGTCGACATCAAGGCCCGCTGACGATGAGCGGGAGACGGGAGCACCTCATGACACGCCCGGTGGGCATCCGGCCGGCCCTGGCCGTGGCCCTCGTCCTCACCCTCGTCGCGGGAGCCTTCGCGGCCTGGGCCGGCCGGGACTGGTACGCCGCCGCCCACGACGACTCCGCCGCGTACGCCGTGCAGCGCGACCGGGCCCTCGCGGCGGGAGAGCAGGCCGTGCAGAACCTCAACACGCTCGACCACCGGCGCGTGGAGCAGGGGCTCGACCTCTGGGAGTCCTCCACGACCGGTGACCTGCACCGGCAACTCGTCGACGGCCGCGCGGAGTTCACCGGCCAGGTGAGGACGGCGAAGACGGTGACCACGGCCCGGGTGCTGTCCGGCGCCGTCACGGAACTCGACGACCGGGCCGGCCGGGCCCGGGTGCTCGTCGCCCTGCGCGTCACCGTCACCACGCCCGACAGCAGGAGCACGGACAAGGACAGCCGCATGCTGGGCGAACTCACCCGCACCGACGGCCACTGGAAGCTCAGCGCGCTCGGGCAGGCCCCCGTGGGCGGCTCGGCGGCCGGCTGACCGGGCCGTACCCGCGAGAGCCGTCCGCACCCCGAAAGGACACGCAGGATGTCGACCACCCGCCACCTCGTCAACCGCCAGCGCCGCCGCCAGGCCCTCGCGGGCCCGCCGGCCGAGCCCACCGCCACGCGGACCCGGCAAGGGCCGGCGGCGACGCCCGTACGGGAGAAGCCCGTACGGGAGACGGCCGCGGCACCGAAGCGGAAAGCCGAGGGCCCGGCGCGGCCGCGTCATCTCGTCCCGCTCGTGGTCCTGTGCGTCCTGACGCTCCTCCTGGGCGGCTTCGCCGGGTGGGCGTCCAGCAGGGCGGGGGAGCTCCGTGACGACCCCGCCCGCAGCAACACGGCCCTCACCGACCTCGCCCGTACCAGTGAGATCAAGGGGCAGACCGCGGCGGCCGTCGCCGCGCTCTTCTCCTACGACCACGCCGACCCGGCCCCCTTCGAGCGGGCCGGGAAGACCCTCCTCACGGGGAAGGCCGTCGCCCAGCACCGGACGCTGCTCGGCGGGGTCCTCGCGCAGGCGGCCCGGCAGAAGACGGTGATCACCACGACGGTCACCGACAGCGCGGTCGAACGGATCGACGGCGACCGGGCCCGCGTCCTGGTCTACGCCGACCAGAGCAGCGTCAGCACGGCCGGCACCGGCGGCAAGCAGGGGAAGAAGGCCCAGGACCAGGGCGTCTACGCGGGCGCCATGTTCGCGGTGGACGTCGTGCACCGCGACGGGCGGTGGATCGTCGAGAACCTCGACACCTTCGGCCGCTGAGCCCTCCCGCTCCCGTCCCTCATCGCCGCCTCCATGACGTCGAGCAGCCCCGCGAGGTCCGGGCGAGGGGGCGGAAGCGTACCAGCGCGGTCCTCGCCCCGGGCGGACTTCACGTACTCTCCGCGCCCGACCGAGTCCGTACGGTAGTCATGGCGTCGGGAGGGAACACATTGATCTTCAGTCGTCGCCGCCGGAAGCCTGTCCCCAGCGCGGGTAGCTGCCCCTACGCGGCAGGGGCCCCGGCCCCCGCCACCCCCGAGCCGCCCGCCCCGGCGCCGGACCTCACGGACCGGCAGCAGGCGGAACGGTTCATCCGGCAGTTCCACGACGAGCAGCCGGGCGCCGGAGCGTGCGACAGCCGGCTCCGCGAGGTGCTCGCCGAGATCGACCGCACCGGAACCTACGCGCACACCGGGGACGAACTCGCCTTCGGCGCGCGCGTCGCCTGGCGCAACGCGGCCCGCTGCATCGGCAGGCTCTACTGGCGCAGCCTCGTGGTGCGCGACCTCCGGCACGTCACCTCCGCCGACGACATCGCCGCCGCGTGCTTCGCGCATCTGCGGCTGGCCGGCAACGACGGCAGGATCCGGCCGGTCGTCTCCGTCTTCGCCCCCGACCGGCCCGGCCGCCCCGGCCCCCGGATCGTCAACGACCAGCTGGTCCGCTACGCCGGACACCGCACGCCCGACGGCGCCTCGATCGGCGACCCGCGCAGCGCGTCGCTGACCGCGTACGCCCGCGAGCTGGGGTGGAAGCGGGACGAGGAGCCCTTCCAGGTACTGCCGCTGATGGTGCGTGAACACCCCGGAGAGCGGCCGGAGTGGTACGAACTCCCGGACGACTCCGTACGGGAGGTGCCGCTGACCCATCCCGAGCACGCCTGGTTCGCGGAGCTGGGACTGCGCTGGTACGCCGTGCCCGCGATCAGCGACATGACCTTGGAGATCGGCGGCGTACGGTATCCGGCGGCGCCGTTCAACGGCTGGTACATGGGCACGGAGATAGGGGCCCGGAACCTCGCGGACGCCGAGCGGTACGACCTGCTCCCGGTGGTGGCCGACCGGCTGGGCCTCGACCGCTCGACCGAGCGCACGCTCTGGCGGGACCGGGCGCTGGTGGAACTCAACCTGGCGGTGCTCCACTCCTACCAGGAGGCGGGGGTGACGATGGCCGACCACCACACCGAGTCCCGGCGCTTCCTGCGGCACATCGCCCAGGAGAGCCGGCACGGCAGGACCACGCCCGCCGACTGGAGCTGGATCGTCCCTCCGGTGTCCGGCTCGGCCACGCCGGTCTTCCACCGGTACTACGACCCGGTGGACCCCGCACTCCGCCCTGCCTTCCTCCCCCGTACCTGAGTACGGGCGCCGGCCCTCCTCCCGCGCGTCCGGGCGGCGGCTGGCCGCCCCGCCGTCAGCCGCCGAGTCCGGGGACCCAGTGGTTGTGCACCTGAAGGACCCGGGGACGGCCCTCGGTCGTCGGCCAGCCGAGGTCGGCCGCGACCGGCATCATGCGCTCGGCGAACGCGTTCATCTGCTGCTCGGACTCCCAGACGTCGAAGACCTCCAGGCCGTCGTCCGTCGTGACGCACGCGTGGGACACACAGCCGTCGAAGATGCCGGGCAGCTCCTGGAGTCTGGCGTGGAGGGTGTCGTACTGGTCGGTGGTGATGCCCGAGAGGACGGCGTGGACGAAGATCGCCATGGGGATTTCCTCCTCGTGAGGTGGGGCGGTACCTCACGCGCCGCCCCGCGGCCACACCCCCCTCCAAGCCAGCACACCACGACCCGCCGGGGACGGCATCCGAGGAGCCGTCCCCGGCGGGTGCCCGGTCAGCGGCGTCCCAGGACCTCGACGACCCGGGTGAAACCCTCCGCGCCGTGGCCCAGGGCCACCGTGCGCCGCGACAGTCCCTCGACGGCCCGCATCACGCCGGCGTCGATGCCGTGCGCCTCGGACGCGTGCACGATGTGCGTCATCGTCGAGACCGCCGAGGTGAGCGGACTGGCCTCGCCGGAGTACCCGCCGCTCTCGACGTCCTCCGCCCACTCCTGGAACAGCGGCGGCAGGATCGCGGCGATGCCCTGGGCGAACGGAGCCAGTTCCGTCGGGGCGATCCCCTCGGCGCGCGCCACCGCGAGCGCGTGGGTGTATCCCGCCATCGCCGTCCAGAAGATGTCGAGCAGCGCGATGTCGTACCCCGCCGCCCGGCTGATCTCCTCCCCGAGGTGGGTGTGGGTGCCGGCCAGGGCGTCGAGCACCGGCCGGTGCTCGCGGTAGAGCGCGCCGGGACCGCTGTAGAGGAACACGCCGTCCGGCGTCCCGATCGCCGGGGTCGGGGTCATGATGGCGCCGTCGAGGTAGCCGATGCCGTGCTCGTCGGCCCAGGCCCCGGTGTCCCTGGCCCGCTCGGGGGTGTCGGCGCTGAGGTTCACGACGGTCCGTCCCTTGAGGGCGCGGGTCACGGCCTCCTGCCGCAGGACGGAATCGGTGGCGTCGTAGTTGACCAGACAGATCACGGTCAGCGGGCTCGCCGCGACCGCTTCCTCGGCGCTCGCGGCCGACACGGCACCGGCGGCGACCAGCTCCCGGTCCCGGCCGGGCGTCCGGTTCCACACGGTGGTGCGTACGCCCGCCGCGAGGAACGCGCCGGCCAGCGCCCGCCCCATCGGCCCGAGGCCGACGACCGTGACGGCGTGCTCCTCGGCGGGAGAAGAGGGCGTGCGGGAAGAAGACATGGGTGAACTCCCTTGTAGACACATGAGGAAAGAAATCCCGGAGGAAGGAGAGGGACGCGGATGAATCGCGCCCGGGCCCGGAACACCGACATCTGCGGAGTGAGCGCCGCGCTGGTGGTCATCGAGGGCAAATGGAAGACGGCGTTGCTGTGGCTGCTCGAGTCCGGCCCGCACCGCCCCGGCGAACTGCGCCGGAAGCTTCCCGGGCTCAGCGAGAAGGTGCTGACCCAGGCGCTGCGCGAGATGGAGGAGGACGGCCTCGTGCACCGTGAGGTCCACGACGTCCTGCCGCCGAAGACCGTCTACTCGCTGACCGGCTTCGGACGCGAACTCTCGTCGGCGCTGGCCCCGTTGTCCGACTGGGGGTACCGGCGCCTGGACCGGCTCACGGCCGTGCCCACCGCTTCCTGAGGCCCTGTCGTACTCCCTTCCTCCGGGCCGCTCCCAGCATCGCCCGGGGAGCGCGCCCCCGACCAGTACGCACAAAAAAGTGGGTATGCCGGGGAGCGCGGAAAGGGGGCCTCCCCGTACGGGAAGGCCCCCTGAGATCGGAGGTGTCAGCCGCGCCGCTCGCCCAGGGCGTGCAGGATGCGCTCGGCGGCCAGGGTCGCCGTCAGCTCCCCGGCGCGGACCCGCCGTTCCAGGGCCGGTGCCAGGTCCCGGACCGCCGGGTCGGTGTGGAGACGGCGCAGGAGTTCGTCACGGACCATCGCCCAGGTCCAGTCGACCTGCTGGTCCTGGCGCTTGGCCGCGAGGCGGCCGGTCGAGTCGAGCAGCGTCCGGTGCTGCCGGAGCCGCTCCCAGACCTCGTCGAGGCCGGCCGACTCCCGGGCACTGCAACTGAGGACCGGCGGCGTCCAGAAGGAGTCGGCGCCGTGCATCAGCCGCAGCGCGCCCGCGAGTTCGCGGGCCGCGGCGCGGGCGTCCCGCTCGTGCGGGCCGTCGGCCTTGTTCACGGCGACCACGTCGGCGAGTTCCAGGACGCCCTTCTTGATGCCCTGGAGCTGGTCGCCGGTGCGGGCCAGGGTGAGCAGCAGGAAGGAGTCGACCATGTCGGCGACGGCGGTCTCGGACTGGCCGACGCCGACCGTCTCGACGAGCACCACGTCGTGGCCGGCGGCCTCCATCACGACGATCGACTCCCGGGTCGCCTTCGCGACGCCGCCGAGCGTGCCGGCGGTGGGGGAGGGGCGTACGAACGCCGCCGGGTCGACGGCGAGGCGCTCCATCCGGGTCTTGTCGCCGAGGATGGAGCCGCCCGTACGGTTCGACGAGGGGTCGACGGCGAGCACCGCGACCCGGTGTCCGAGCCCCGTCAGCATCGTCCCGAACGCGTCGATGAACGTCGACTTGCCGACACCGGGCACGCCGCTGATCCCGATCCGCACGGCGTTCCCGCTGTGCGGAAGGAGTTCCGTCAGGAGCTCCTGGGCGAGCGCCCGGTGCTGGGGGCGGGTCGACTCGACGAGGGTGATCGCGCGGGCGACCAGCGCCCGCTTCCCCTCGCGCACACCCCGCACGTACGTGTCGAGATCGATCACCGCTCGTGCCCGAGGTCGGCCGCCAGACGCGTCACCAGGTCGTGGGCCGCGTCGGGGATCACCGTCCCCGGCGGGAACACGGCGGCCGCGCCCATCTCCAGGAGCGTCGCCACGTCCTGCGGAGGGATCACCCCGCCGACCACGATCATGATGTCCTCGCGGCCCTCGGCGGCCAGCTCCTCGCGGAGCGCCGGTACGAGGGTGAGGTGCCCGGCGGCCAGCGAGGAGACCCCGACGATGTGCACGTCCGCCTCGACGGCCTGGCGGGCCACCTCGGCCGGGGTCTGGAACAGCGGGCCGACGTCGACGTCGAAGCCCAGGTCGGCGAAGGCGGTGGCGATGACCTTCTGGCCGCGGTCGTGACCGTCCTGGCCCATCTTGGCGACCAGGATGCGCGGCCGGCGCCCCTCGGCCTCGCCGAAGGCGTCGACCAGGGCCCGGGTGCGCTCCACGGAGGGGGACTCGCCGGCTTCGGTGCGGTACACACCGGAGATCGTACGGATCTGCCCGGCGTGCCGCCCGTACACCTTCTCCAGGGCGTCGGAGATCTCCCCGACCGTCGCCATCGCGCGGGCCGCGTTCACGGCGAGCTCCAGCAGGTTGCCCTCGCCGCCGGCCGCCCGGGTGAGCGCGTCGAGCGCGTCCTGGCAGGCCCGCTCGTCGCGCTCCTCCCGCAGCCGCTTCAGCTTGGCGATCTGCTGGGCGCGTACGGAGGAGTTGTCGACCTTGAGCACGTCGATCTGCTCATCGGTCGCGACCCGGTACTTGTTGACGCCGATCACGGGCTGGCGCCCGGAGTCGATCCGGGCCTGGGTGCGGGCGGCGGCCTCCTCCACGCGCAGCTTCGGGATGCCGGCGTCGATCGCCTTCGCCATGCCGCCGGCCTGCTCGACCTCCTGGATGTGCTTCCAGGCGCGGCGGGCGAGGTCATGGGTGAGCTTCTCGACGTACGCGCTGCCGCCCCACGGGTCGATCGTCCGGCAGGTGCCCGACTCCTGCTGGATGAGCAGCTGGGTGTTGCGGGCGATCCGGGCCGAGAAGTCCGTGGGCAGCGCGAGCGCCTCGTCGAGGGCGTTGGTGTGCAGCGACTGGGTGTGGCCCTGGGTGGCCGCCATCGCCTCGACACAGGTGCGGGTGACGTTGTTGAACACGTCCTGCGCGGTGAGCGACCAGCCGGAGGTCTGCGAATGGGTGCGCAGCGACAGGGACTTGGCGTTCTGCGGGTCGAACTGCTTGACCAGCTTGGCCCAGAGGAGCCGTGCCGCGCGCAGCTTCGCGATCTCCATGAAGAAGTTCATGCCGATCGCCCAGAAGAACGACAGGCGCGGCGCGAACGCGTCCACGTCGAGCCCGGCCTCCCGCCCCGCGCGGATGTACTCCACGCCGTCCGCGAGCGTGTACGCCAGCTCCAGATCGGCCGTCGCACCCGCCTCCTGGATGTGGTAGCCGGAGATGGAGATGGAGTTGTAGCGCGGCATCCGCTGCGAGGTGTAGGCGAAGATGTCGGAGATGATCCGCATCGAGGGCCCCGGCGGATAGATGTACGTGTTGCGGACCATGAACTCCTTGAGGATGTCGTTCTGGATGGTCCCCGCCAGCTTCTCGGGCGGCACGCCCTGCTCCTCGGCCGCCACGATGTACAGCGCGAGCACCGGGAGGACGGCGCCGTTCATCGTCATCGAGACCGTCATCCGGTCCAGCGGGATGCCGTCGAACAGCTGCCGCATGTCGTAGATGGAGTCGATGGCCACGCCGGCCATGCCGACGTCACCGGTGACGCGCGGGTGGTCGCTGTCGTAGCCGCGGTGGGTCGGCAGGTCGAAGGCGACCGACAGGCCCTTCTGGCCCGCCGCCAGGTTGCGCCGGTAGAAGGCGTTCGACTCCTCGGCCGTGGAGAAGCCCGCGTACTGCCGGATCGTCCACGGCTGGTTGACGTACATCGTCGGGTACGGGCCGCGCAGGTACGGGGCGATGCCCGGGTACGTGCCCAGGAAGTCGAGGCCCTCCAGGTCCTGCCCGGTGTACAGCGGCTTGACGCCGATGCCCTCCGGGGTCTCCCAGAGCAGGTCCTCGCCGCCCGTCGCCTTCTCGACCGCCGTACGCCAGGCGTCGGGGTCGCCGTCGGCGGTCGGCGTCCCGAGCTCGATCCCGGAGAAATCGGGGATGGACATCAGGACACTCCCATGCGGTCGAGGGTGGTGGAGAGCAGGGCGACGGCGTCACAGCCGGCGAACGCGTACGTGTCGACGCCGGTGTACGGCCCGGGGCGGCCGGCGAGGAACACGTGCCGGGCGCCCGCCTCCCGCAGGTCCCGCGCGGTGGCCTCGGCCTGCTCCTCGTACACCGTGTCGCTGGAGCACAGACAGACCTCCTGGGCCCCGCTCTCCTCGAACGCGCCGTCGGTGACCGGCTCGATGCCGCCCGTCCGGAACAGGTTGTCGGCGAAGGCGAGGCGGGCCGAGTGCGCCGCCGCCGGGCCGAGCGCCGCCAGATAGACGCGGGGCCGCGCGCCGGTCGCCGCCAGGTGGGCGTCGGAGCGGGCGCGCAGCGCCTCGAAGGCCTCGTCGCGCCGGACCCTGGGGAGACCGCCGGCCGGCGGCTCGGGCGCGGGGGCGCGGTCGACGGGCTTCTCCGTGAGGTTCGGGAACTCGCTGACGCCGGTGATCGGTTCGCGGCGGGTGGCGAGCTTCGCGCTCCGCGCCGCCCAGGTCGCGGCGAGGCGCTCGCCGACGGCCCCGGACCGCAGCGCGGCCTGCTGGCCGCCCGCCCGCTCGATGTCCTGGAAGAACTCCCAGGCCGCGTGGGCCAGCTCGTCGGTCAGCCGTTCCACGTACCAGGAACCGCCCGCCGGGTCGATCACCCGTGAGAGGTGCGACTCCTCGATGAGGACGGTGGAGGTGTTGCGGGCGATACGGCGCGCGAACGCGTCCGGCAGGCCGAGCGCCTCGTCGAAGGGCAGCACGGTCACGCTGTCGGCGCCGCCCACTCCGGCGGCGAGCGTGGCGACCGTGGTGCGCAGCATGTTCACCCACGGGTCGCGACGGGTCATCATCACCGGCGAGGTCACCGCGTGCTGACGCTGCGCGCCGGCCTCCCGGGCGCCGCAGACCTCGGCCACCCGGGCCCACAGCCGGCGCGCCGCGCGGAGCTTGGCGATCGTCAGGAACTGGTCGGCGGTCGCCGCGTAACGGAACTCCAGCTGCGCGCACGCCTCGGTGACGCTCAGGCCGGCCCCGGTCAGTCCGCGCAGATAGGCCACCCCCGTCGCGAGCGAGCAGCCCAGCTCCTGCGCGGCCGACCCGCCGGCCTCGTGGTACGGCAGCGCGTCGACGGTCAGGGCCCGGACGCCCGGGTACCGGTCGGCGCAGCGGCGCGCGAGACCGGCGACGGACGCGAGGTCGTACGCGGGTCGGCCGGTGCGGGCCTCGTGGCCCAGGGGGTCGGCGCCCAGGTTGCCGCGAGCGGCGTCCGCGGCGACGCCCCGCTCCTCGTAGAGCCGGAAGAGCCGCTCGGCGGCCGCCTCGGTGGCCTCGCCCGCGTCGAGGACGACGGGGGCGAGGTCGAGGTAGACGCCGTCGAGGACCGAGCCCAGGGAGGCGACCGGGATGCCGGTGCCGCCGACGCCCAGCCACAGGGACGTGACGCCGTTCTCCAGGTCGGCGAGGACGGCGTCGCCGTCGGCCGCGAGGTGGCGCTGGCGTACGTCCCAGCCGCCGGGGGTGTTGCCCTCGGCGCGTCCGCCGCGCGTGAAGGGCGCGAAGCCGGGGAGTCCGGCGTCGGGGGCGGTGTCGCGCGCCGTGTACAGGGGGCGGGTGTCGAGGCCGTCCTCGAGGAGCGTGGACAGGGCGGCCTCGGCGGCGTCGCCGGAGACCTCCTTGCCGGACTTGCGCAGGACACCTGCCACGAGGTGTTGCCACTGCTCGTGTGGCGCGTCAGGAAATTCGGACGCCAGGGGGAGCCCGTCGTCAGGCAGGACCGTCATGCTCGGATGCTAGGGGAGATCGACAAAGGAGCAGGAGGGCGTACGACTGTGACCTTCTTCTCGTCGACCTGCGGCGTTCCGTGTGGTGGGGGTTGCGGCGGCCACCTCGGGGCCCCTTCCGGGCGTTGTCAGTGGCGGCTGGGAGGCTGGGCCGTATGGACAGGGACGAGGAGCTGTTGAGAGGCCGGGTCTACGGCCAGGAGCACGACGACCCGCGCCCGGGCCCCCGGCCCGGCCGGGTCTACGCCGAGCTGGTCGGCGGGCCGCTCGACGGTCTGCTCCTCGACGTCACCGACCGGCCGCCGGCCGCCGGTGCCGACGGTGTCGCCCTGGAGACGGAGCTCGGCCGCTACGGCGCCGACGGCCGCTCGCTCTACGACCCGCGTCCGGGCGACCCGGGCCGCTTCGACTGGTCGGGCGACGCGCCCTGACCACCCGTGACCCGGCAGGGCCCGGGAGGGCCCTGCCGTGGCCGCTCAGCGACCCGCCCGCCGTGGCGGCTCAGCCACGCCCGCCGGGGTCGCTCAGCCACGCCCGCCGGGGCGGCGGGCGTAGCAGAAGAGGTGCTCCTCCGGGGCCGCCGTCTCGTCGTCCGGGTGGAAGACGGAGACGTCGTGATGGAGGACGTCGAGACCGCAGTCCTCGCGGAGGGTCCTCAGGTACTCCTCGGCCGAGAAGCTGGACACCCTGACGGGCCGGCCCATCCACTCGATCTCCACACCGTCGACGTCGGCCGGCACCGTGGCGCTCACGAGGTAGCCGCCGGGCGCCAGCCAGCCCGCCATCCGCTCCAGGGCCGCGGCGGCCTCCGCCCGGCTCATCATGAGGAGCGGGAAGAAGGCGCAGACGGCGTCGAAGCTCCCGGGAGGCGCGTCGAAGCCGCGGACGTCGCCCTGCTCGAACCGGGCCCCGGGCACCTGCGCCCGCGCCAGGTCGACCATCGTGCCGGACACGTCGATGCCGGTCACCGCGCACCCGGACCGCACCAGGAGGTCGGCGACGGGCCGCCCGGTGCCGCTGCCGACGTCGAGCACGCGGGCTCCCGCGTCCAGGCGGCCCGTGAGCCAGTCGACGGCCGCCAGCTGGGCGGGCAGGTGCCCGAAGGCCCGCTCGTACGCGAGTCCCAGACCGTCGAACAGCTCCGCCGCCGACAGCGGTCTCCGCTCGGAACCCTCTTCCCGCATGGTGCTCCCCTTTCCCGGGTGTCCCGGGACGAACTACCCGTCCCGGGAGGGTTCTACCGGTCTCAGCGCAGGACGGAGGAGAAGTTGTCGAGCTGGATCCAGGTCACCTTGTTCGTCGTCTGCGGGCCGTAGACGTTGACGGCGCCGGCCGTGTTGGCCTCGATGCGGATCGCGTTGATGCCCTGGCTGTTGTTGCGGGGGCAGACGCCGCGGGTCAGCTTGGGCGGGCGGATGGTGGCGGGCAGCGTGCCGAGCCGGCCGTCGGCGGTGAAGTCGCAGGTGACCGTGCCGCGCAGCTGGAGGAACTCCGTGCCCGCGAGCCGGATCACGCGGGCCTCGGCCGGTGCGCCGGCCACGTTCGTCACGGCGGGGTCCACGGTGATCGGGGTCCAGTCGACGACGGTCTGGCAGCCGTCGACGGGGTCGACGGCGGCGGCCGGGGTGGCCGTGAGCAGCGGGGCGCCGACGGCGACGGCGGGAGCGGCGAGGGCCGCGGTGAGCAGGGAGCGGCGGCTGGTCGTGGGCTGGGTCATGCGCGATCCTCCGGATCGGGTGGGGCCGGCTGGCGGGGTGACGTGGGGGGCGACGGGTCCGGGACGGCCCGTGCCGAGGGGGGTGGCGGGGGTCGGCCGGGCGCTCATCGCCAGGCGACCGTGACGCCGTCGAGGTCGATCCAGGTGGTGGCGTTGTCGCTGGTGGCGCCGTACGCCCAGAGCGCGCCGTGGACGTCCGCCTCGATCCGGCACACGTAGCGGCCGGTGTTGTTGTTGCGCGGCACGTTCTGCCGGGTGAGGTGGGTGGGGCGCAGCCGGTGCGGGAGGGTGCCGATCCTGCTGTCGGCGGTCAGGGAGCAGGTGACGGTGCCGCGCAGCTGGAGGTAGGTGGTGCCGGCGAGGGCGATCAGCCGTCCGCGCGGGGGCTGGGCGCCGGGGTTGACGCCCGGTTCGAGGGCGAGGTCCTCCCAGTCCGCGAGCACCTTGACGCCGTCGACGGCGGGCTTGGTCGGGTACCAGCCGATCGTGACGTCGCGTGAACCCGTGGTGCCGGGGACGGTGTTGCTGAAGCCGAACAGGAGCCGGGTCTCCGCGGTCGCGGGGTCGACCTCGACGGCGACGCCCTCGGGCTCGCGGCGGGTGAGGCCGTCGGCGTTGGTGACCACCTGCCGGTCGAGGCGGGCCCCGGTGCTCCACGAGTAGGAGGTGAGGAAGGCGATCCCGGGGAACTCGCTGGGGATCGTGGGGTTGCCGTCCTTGTCGTACGGCGCCCACTGGTACGAGTAGAGGACGTCTCCGAGTGCCGTGAAGCCCTGCGAGACGAGGGTCTTCTGCAGCGGGTAGGGCGAGGGCACGTCGGGGGTGACGTCCTCACCGGCCGGCATCACGAAGGTGGTGCCCACCGGGACCCATGACCCGGCGGCGGCCGCGGCGGGGTCGTATCGGGTGAAGTGCCGCTTTCCGTCCTTGTGGTACATCACGCAGAGCAGGTTGTTCACCGGGTCGAGCGACGGGCCGACGCCCGACGTGCTGCCGGGCGGTGTGAACTTCTGCCCCTGCGGTATGAGGGCGCCGTCGAGGACCGAGCCGTCGACGAAGCGGAAGCGGGTGACGGCCTTGCCGAAGGTCGCCGTGACCGTGGTGCCGCTCATGCTGGTGTGCAGCGGGCCGACCTCGGTCCAGAGGTACGTGTCGGCGCCGACGGGCTGGGCACCCATCGAGAGTCCGTGGCCGAAGCCCTTCAGCTGCATCGAGCCGGTGACCTTGCCGGTCCGGCGGTCGATGCGGTTGAGCCACATGTTGCCCTGCGGCATGGTGGCCGAGCTCTCCACCTGGAGCACGAAGACGTGCCCGTTGACGGTGTCGGTGGCGATCGCCTGGGGGGCGGGGCCCTTCACCAGGTCGACCGTCTGGATGAGCCTGCCGGTGACGCCGGACAGGTCGACGCCGTTGGCGTCCGTGTAAGCCATGTTCTCTCCCCGGGATCCGCGCGGGATCCGTTTGACGAAGAGCAGATCATCACACGGCACGTCAGCGACCCCTCCGGGTGGGCACCCCTCTCCTTCCGCGTCGGCCTTCCGTGACCCCGACCTTCCGTGCCCGGCGACGATAAGTTAGCTTAGGCTTACCTAAGTAATAGACCTGAGTAGCAGCGTCTCCGTCACCTGTCCCGGGAGAACTCGGATGCGACCCTTCAGCCCCCGCGCCACGCGGCCCACCCCCGCCGAGCGCGTGCGATCGATCCTGGCGGCCGCCCACTCGATGACCGTCGTCTCCGACGGAGTCCACCAGGAGGTCCACCTCCTGGACGGGACCGGGCCGATGGGGCACATCCACCTGCACGACCCGTCCGAGGAGAGCCACGCCGGTCAGACCGCGCGGATCCCCGTACGCCTGGAGTTCACGGACATCGCCCCGACTCCCGTACGCGAACGGCTGCGGGCGCGGGTCACCCTGACGGGGCTTCTGGCCGCGCCCTACGCACCGGAGGCGAGCGCCAGCATCTGCATGGAGTTCGGCCAGGCCCTCCTGGAGGACGCCGAGGGCCGGACGTACATCACCCTCGACGAGCTCCACGCGACCGACATCGACCCGATGGCCTCCTGCGAGGCCTCGATGCTGACCCACCTCGTCGACGGCCACGGCGAACTCGTGCCCCTGCTGCTGCGCCTCGTCCGCCCCCGCCCCGACCGGGACATGGTCCGCGCCCTCCCCGTCGCCCTGGACCGCTACGGCATCACCCTGCGGCTCGAACACCCCGCTGGACACCAGGACGTGCGACTGCCCTTCCCGAGCCCCGTCACCGACATCGAGGAGGCGGGCCCCCGGATGCACGCCCTCCTCGCCGCGGCCCGCCGCTCCTCCCACCCCAACCGGCTGCTGACCTGAGCGAACGCCCGCGCCCCCGGCCGAGATGCCGGAGCGCGGCGGCAGGCGAACAATGGACGGGTAGACCCGCCCACGGTCGGTGCGGGGACCGCTCGGGGACCTCCCAACCGGACACGGCCTCGCCATGAACACAGGAAGCCCGGCCGCACGCCGGCCCGCGCCACCCAAGGGCGCCCTGTACCGCCTCGGGCACTGGTGCGCCCGTCACTTCGTCGTCGTCATCGCCCTGTGGCTGGCGGCGATGGTGGGACTCCAGATCACCGACCGGGCCGTCGGAGGACAGTACTCCGACGACTTCGACCTGCCCGGGGTGCAGTCGGCGGAAGGCCTCGACGTCCTCAGGGCGCACGATCCCGCGGCCGGCGGCTACGCCGCCCAGATCGTCCTGAACAGGCCCTCCGGACCCCTCACGGACGAGGCGTCCGCCGTCAACTCGACCGTCGCCGCCCTGGAGAAGCTGCCCGACGTCCTCGGCGCGCAGAACCCACTGCCGCCACCGGGCACCACCCCGCCGCCCCCGCCGGCCGGCACCACCAACACGGGCCCGCTGTCCACGGACGGCAGGACCGCGTACATCACCGTCCGCTTCAGCGTGCCGCCGTCCACCCTCGGCACCGGCTACCTGCCCGGCGTCGACACCGCCGTACAGCCGCTCCGCGACGCCGGCGTCACCGTCGAGTACGGCGGCACGCTCGGCGAACTGGCCCGGCCGCAGGCCGACGACCGCACCAGCGAGGCGATCGGCTTCGGCGTCGCCATCGTGGTCCTCCTCATCGGCTTCGGCAGCGTCATCGCCGCCGTCCTGCCCCTGGTCACGGCCCTCATCGGCGCCATCTGCGGACTCGCCCTGCTGGGCCTGGCGGCGGCCGCCTTCACCTTCGGCACGGTCTCTCCCACCCTGGCGACCATGATCGGCCTCGGCGTCGGCATCGACTACGCGCTGTTCCTCATCACCCGCCACCGCCAGAACCTCATGAACGGGCACGATCCCGCCGACTCGGCCGGCCTCGCGACCACCACCAGCGGCCGGGCGGTCCTCGTATCAGGCTGCACCGTCATCATCGCCCTCTCGGGTCTGTGGGTCTCCGGCGTCACCTTCATCGGCAAACTGGGGCTGGCGGCCGCCTTCACCGTCGTCACCGCCGTCCTCGCCGCGCTCACCCTGGTCCCGGCCATGCTCGGACTCGTCGGCAGGCGCGTCGACCGCTACCACGTCCGCAAGCCCGTGGCCGAGACCGACGCCGAGCCCGGAGCGCCCGCGCACGGCACCTGGCACCGGTGCGCGCAACGCGTCGAGAAGCGCCCCTGGTGGTTCCTCACCGGCGGCGTCCTGGTGCTGCTCGTCCTGGCGTTCCCGCTGCTCTTCATCCAGCTCGGCCACATCGGCGACGGGGCCGACCCCGAGTCGTTCACGGACCGCCGCGCCTACGACCTCGTCTCCACCGCCTTCGGGCCCGGCGCCAACGGGCCGCTGACCCTCGTCGTCGACCAGACGACCGTGCCCGCCTCGGACCGGGCGGACCTCGCCGACAAGCTGAAGCAGGCGCTGACCGGAGTCCCGGACGCGGCGTCCATCACCCCGCTCCAGGCCACCTCCGACGGGGACGTGCTGGTCGGCACCGCCTACTCGGTCGCCGCCCCGCAGGACGAGAAGACCACCCGGTTGACCGACCACCTCGTCGACGACGTGCTGCCGCAGGCCGTGGCCGGCACCGACGCGCAGACCTACGTCACCGGCACCACGGCCGCCCAGGTGGACTTCCTCGACATCGTCTCCAGCCGCCTCCCCCTGATCATCGCCGTGGTGGTGGGGCTGGCCTTCCTCGTCATCCTCATCGTCTTCCGCGGCCTGCTCGTGGCGCTGAAGGCGGCCGTCCTCAACGTCCTCTCCATCGCCGCCTCGTACGGCGTGGTCGTCGCCGTCTTCCAGTGGGGCTGGGGCGGGCCGGCGCTCGGCGTCTCCGGCAAGGTCCCCATCGAGAGCTACGTGCCGATGATGATGTTCGCCATCGTCTTCGGGCTCAGCATGGACTACGAGATCTTCCTGCTGTCCCGCGTCCGCGAGGCGTGGCTGCGCACCGGGGACCCGAAGGCCAGCGTGGCCCACGCCCTGGAGATCACCGCCCGGGTCATCACCTGCGCGGCGCTGATCATGGTCAGTGTCTTCGCGGCCTTCATCGTGTCGGACAACATCGTCGTCAAGATGCTCGGACTCGGTCTCGCGGCCAGCGTCCTCATCGACGCCACCGTGGTGCGCCTGCTGCTGGTACCCGCGGTGCTGACCCTCCTCGGCCGGCGCGCCTGGTGGACCCCCCGTTGGCTCGACCGGATCCTGCCCCACCTGGACACCGAGGGCGAAGGCGAGGTGACCCCGGAGCCGGAACCGACGGGCAAGCGCTGACCGCACCGGGGGACGGGTACGACCGGCCGTCACCCGCCCCGCCATGATGGGGAGATGAAGACCCTCGCAGAGGTGGACGCGCTCGCCGACCGCGCGCACGCCGGACAGACCGACAAGACCGGCGTCCCGTACGTCCGGCACGTCCGCGCGGTCGCCGCGGGCCTGGAGCCGTTCGGCCCGCACCTGACCATGGCCGGACTCCTCCACGACGTCATCGAGGACACCCCGTGGACGGCGGACGCACTCCGCGCCGCCGGGGTCCCCGACAGGGTCGTCACCATCGTCGAAGCCGTCACCAACGCCCCCGGTACCCCCTACGAGGAGAAGATCCGCCGCATCACGGAGGATCCCGACGCCACCCTCGTGAAGATCGCCGACAACGCGCACAACAGCCGCACGGACCGGGCCGACCGGCTGCCGCCCGACCGGCGCGAGCGACTCGCCCTCAAGTACCGGGCGGCCCGGGACGTGTTGTGGGCGGCGGCCGATCCCGAGCGGATCGCGACGATCCTGCGCGTCGTCAACCCCGAGCTCCTCGACGAACTGGAAACCCGGTGTGACCGGGGTCACGGGAACCCGTCCCGGGGCCCGGACAGACCAGAGAGGTGAACACAGACACGCGCGCACGCATCCGGGACGGAGACCCTGCGGCCTTCGCCGAACTCTTCGACTCCTACGCCCGGAGCGTCTACAACCACGCCTTCCGGCTGACCGGCGACTGGTCGGTCGCCGAGGACGTGATGGCGGCCACCTTCCTGGAAGCCTGGCGGCTACGGCGGAAGGTGGACCCCGAAGGCGGGTCGCTCCGGCCCTGGCTGCTCGGCGTCGCCACCAACGTCGCCCGCAACCACTGCCGCGGCAACCGCCGGTACCGGGCGGCCGCCGCCGCGTACGCCGAAGCCGGCCCGGCCGGAACCCCGGTACCCGACCACGCCGCCGAGGTCGCCGGCCGGATCGACGACCGGCGCCGCATCGCGGCCACCCTCCGGGCCCTCGGCACGCTCCGCCGCACCGAACGCGAGGTCCTGGTGCTCTGCCTCTGGGAAGGCCTCGCCTACACCGAGGTGGCCAAGGCCCTCCGCGTCCCCGTCGGCACCGTCCGCTCCCGGCTCTCCCGCGCCCGCGCCCGGCTCCGCACCGGAGCCGAGGCCGAACTCGCCCGAGAGGCGGCAGAACCCACCCGGCGAGAACGGGAACCCGCCCCCCGCGCCCGACAGACAACAGGTGATCGCGTGAACGCGGTCCGGCCCGCGCAGGAAGGAATCCGATGAACCTCGGCCCGCACCAGCCCCGTACGGCGAACCGACACGAGAACGGAGACCTCCCCGCGACCGAGGAGCACGACCTTCCTCCGGGCCGCCACCAGTTCCACAAGGAGCGCCTGATGAGCCAGATCCACGACGACCGCCGCGCCGCCACCCCGCGCGCCCCGCGCAACCCCTTCCTGCGGAAGGCGATCCTCCTGCCGGCCGCGACCGCGCTCGCCGGCGCCCTCGCCGTCGGCGTCCTCCTCCTCACCCCCGGCGGGCCCCAGGGCTCCGACGACCTCGCCGCCGGGCCCGCCCTCACCACCCGGATCGGCACCGTCGACGCGCACGGCGCGCCCCGCCTCCTCGACCGGATCTCGCTCGCCGCGGCCGGCGCGGACGCCCCGAAGGGCCGCGCCGGCCAGTACGTCTACATCGAGACGCGGAGCGCCAACACGTACGTGAAGAGCGTCGGGGGAGTGAGCAGCCTCGTCAGCCGGCCCCTGCACACCCGGCAGTCCTGGCGCTCGCCGGACGGCCTCGACGGCTGGCTGATCGAGCCCGGCACCACCGGCCCCGAGGGCATCACCCTGGCGGGCCCGGACGAGACCGGCAACGTCCCGAAGCCGCACCTCGGCGCCCCTTCGCACGACTACCTCGCCACCCTCCCCACGGACCCCGACGCCCTCCTGCGGAAGATCTACGAGGAGACCGAGGGGCAGGGCAACGGCAGGGACCAGCAGGCCTTCACCACGATCGGGGACCTGCTGACCGAGAGCTGGCCGACGCCCCGGCTCACCGCGGCGCTCTACAAGGCCGCCGGGAAGATCCCCGGTGTCGTCCTGGTGGACGGCGCCACCGACGCCGCCGGCCGCAAGGGGATCGCCGTCGCCCGGCTCGACGAGGCGAGCGGCGCCCGCACCGAATGGATCTTCGACAGCAGGACCCTCACCTTCCTCGGCGAGCGCACCGTGCAGGTGAAGGGCGACAGCGGCGAGGGCGGGCTCATCAAGCCCGGCACCGTCGTCTCCACCCACGCGATCATGGTCAGGGCCTTCGTCGACGAGCTCAAGGCCACCCCGTAGGCACCGGGGCCGGCACCGAGCGCCCGGCCGGGTACGCCCCGGTCAGGGCGTACGGCCCGCCGACCAGCCGCCCAGCTCGGTCGGGCGGTTGGTGATGATGCCGTCCACGCCGAGGTCGTCCAGCGCCTTCCAGCGGTCGGCCTTGTCCACCGTCCATACGTGGACGGCCACACCCGCCGCGTGCAGCTCGTCCACCAGCCCCGGACGGGTGGCGAGGGCGGCGTCCGAGACGTTGTACGCGTCGAGGTCCAGCTCCTCGGCGAGCGCGACCGGGTCGGCGTCGAGCGTCCCCCGCAGCAGACCGACCGGCAGCTCGGGCGCCAGCTCGCGGGTGTGCTTCAGGGACGCGATGTCGAAGCTCTGGACGAAGACCCGGTCCGTCATGCCCTGGTCCCGGACGTCCTGGACGATCCGGGCCACCTCGGCGCGACTGTGGCGGCCCTTGATCTCCAGGAGCAGCTTCCCGCCGCGCGCGCGGAGGTCCGCCAACTGGGCGGCGAGGGTCGGCACCCGGGTCCCGGCGTAGGCGGGCGCGAACCAGGAGCCGGCGTCCAGGGCGTCCAGCTGGGCGGACGTCAGGGAGCGGACCGGGCCCGTGCCGTCGGTCGTCCGGTCGACGGTCGTGTCGTGGAGGATGTACGGCACGCCGTCCTTGCTGGGCTGGACGTCGTTCTCGATCCAGACCGCTCCGCCCCGCCGGGCCACCTCGTCGGAGACCAGGGTGTTCTCGGGGGCCGCCGAGGAGGCACCCCGGTGGGCGATCACCGTCAGCGGCGCTCCGGCCGCGCGCATCCAGGGGCTCGCCTCCGCCGTGGCCTCCGCCGCAGTGACCTCAGGGGCCGGACGGGGCGCGGACCGCGAGGGCGGGGCGGCGACGACGAAGGCGGTCGCGAGCCCCGCCACGGCCGTGGCCACGGCGACCAGTCCGACGACCGTACGACGACGGTTCCGGGAGGTGGGCGGGTGAGCGTCTCTCATGTCCGGACACCCTACGGGGCACCGCCCTGCGACACGACGGGCGCCCCGAACCCTTGGCGGGAATCGCCCGGACTGCGGCACCGTGGGGGTGTGCCCGGAGCCGAACCATCGGGGGTCCACGGCCGGGCGTGGCAGTCGGGGGGACTCATGGACAGCGGAAGCACCGCCCACAGACGCGACGGCGAGGCGGCGCGGGGAACCGGCCGCGACACCGTGCAGGGCCGCGGCCGGGGGGTGCTCGAAGGGGCGTTCGCCCTGCTCGACGCCCTGCGCAGGAGCGGCGACGAGGCCGGGGTGACCGAGCTGGCGCTCCTCTGCGGAGTGCCCAAGGGCAGCGTCCACCGGCTGCTCGACCAACTCGTCACACTCGGCGCCGTCGAACGGAAGGGCAACCGCTACCGGGTCGGACCGCAGCTCTACCGCCTCGGCCAGGCCTGGGAGCCGCACCCCGGGCTGCGGCCCGCCGCCCGGCTGCCGCTCCAGCGGCTCCGGGCCGCCACCGGCGCGAGCGTGGTCCTCGCCGTACTGCGCGAGGACATGGCGATCACGATCGGCTCCGTGCCCGGAGACCTGGAACCGCTGCTCCCGGTACGGGACGGCCTCGCGTTCCGGCTCGACACCGCCGCCGGAAAGGCGCTGCGGGGACCCCTCCGCGGGGGCGCGATCCTCGACCGCGAGGACGTCATGGACGGCGTGTGCTGCGCCTCGCTGCCGATCCGCACCCCGGACGGGCGTACCGTCGCCGCCCTCGCCGGCATGGTCCCGGCCGGCCGGCCGCTCGACGCGCTCGCCCGGGGCGTCGCCGAGGCGGGCGCCGCGATCAGCCGCGCGCTCGCCAGGGGAGGGCCGAGGAGCAGGGTCCCGGCGGCCGCGCCGGTGCTCTGAACCGGCCGTCCGGCGGCGCTGTTCCGTCCAGCGGAACGCGCGTAGAACCGGCGGGGGCGGACGGGCACAGTAGGTGATGTGCCGAGGGGAACGGCACACCGGCCCCGCCGAGCGAGGCGGGCCGGGACCACCGTCACGAGAGTGACCCGATGTGTGGGGGGACCACATGCGCAAGAACCGGATCGTCCGAACGGCCGCCACCGCCCTTCTCGGACTCGGCAGCATCGGCGTCTTCGCCGGCACCGCCCAGGCCGAGCCGATCGACTACGTGAAGATCGAGCTGCTCGAACTGCACTGCCAGAAGAACAGCGAGGGCGACCACGACGAGGCGTACCTCAAGATCACGGACGCCAACGGCAATCCCGTCAAGGTCTGGCCCGGCAACGGCATCAAGTACCAGACCATGGGCACCGGGTACGTCCGCTCCATGGCCGACGGCAACGGCAACGCGGCCCTCATCCTCGGCAAGGAGCAGGCCCGCACGATGACCCTCTGGGACTACGACTCGACCAGCGGCGACGACAAGCTCGGCGCCACGCTCGTCACCGGCAGCGAGGTCGGCGCCGAGACCCAGTGGCGCACCGTGGAGGGCTCCGGCGGCGTCTACGTCATCGCCTACCGCGTCGTCGACATCTGACCGACGCCCACCCCATGAGGCAAGGCCGTGCCGGCGAACCCGGCACGGCCTTCTCGTTGTGACCTCAGGGGGCGTGCAGCTCACCCGTGCGCGCCACCCGCGCGTACCAGCGGGCACTCGACTTCGGCGTCCGCTCCAGGGTGTCGTAGTCCACCCGCACCGCGCCGAACCGCTTCGCGTAGCCGTACGCCCACTCGAAGTTGTCGAGCAGCGACCACAGGAAGTACCCGCGCACGTCCACCCCGTCGCCGATCGCCCGGTGCACCGCCTCCAGATGGGCGTGGACGTACGCGGCGCGCTCCGGGTCGTGCACCGAGCCGTCCGGGGACACCACGTCCTCGTACGCGGCCCCGTTCTCGCTGATGACCAGCGGGAGCTCGGGATACGCCTCGGACACCCGGCTCAGCAGGTCGTACAGCGCGCCCGGGTCGACCGCCCAGCCCATCGCGGTCGGCTCGCCAGGACCCCGGTGGAAGGCGACCGAGTCCGCGCCGGGCCACGGCGAGAACTCGCTGTTGCCGTGACCGTCGTCCTGCGGCTTCTCGGCGCCCTCCGCCACCTCCGAGACGATCGTCGGCGCGTAGTAGTTGATCGCGAGCAGGTCCAGCGGCTGGTGGATCGCCGCGGTGTCCCCGTCCTCGACGAAGGACCAGTCGGTCAGCCGCGCCGTGTCACGGATCAGGTCCTCCGGGTAGGCGCCCTCCAGCATCGGGCCCAGCCAGACCCGGTTGCCGACGGCGTCGATCCGGCGGGCCGCCTCCAGGTCACCGGCGGAACCGGTCAGCGGCCGCACCTCGTGCAGGTTCAGCGAGACCGAGAGCAGCCGGTCCGCGGGCAGCGCCGACCGCAGCGCCTGCACCGCGAGGCCGTGCCCGAGGTTGAGGTGGTGGGCGGCGCGCAGCGAGGCCACCGGGTCGGTGCGGCCCGGGGCGTGGACCCCCGAGCCGTACCCGAGGAAGGCGCTGCACCAGGGCTCGTTGAGCGTGGTCCAGCGGGTCACGCGGTCGCCGAGCGCGTCGGCGACGATCCCCGCGTACTCGGCGAACCGCTCGGCGGTCGCGCGCTCGGGCCAGCCGCCCGCGTCCTCCAGCTCCTGCGGGAGGTCCCAGTGGTAGAGGGTGAGCGACGGTTCGATCCCGGCGGCGAGCAGCTCGTCGACGAGCGCCCGGTAGAAGTCCAGGCCCTTCTGGACGGCGGGCCCCCGGCCGGTGGGCTGCACCCGGGACCAGGAGACGGAGAACCGGTAGGAGTTCAGGCCGAGTTCGGACATGATGCCGACGTCCTCGCGGAACCGGTGGTAGTGGTCCACGGCGACGTCGCCGGTGTGGCCCTCGAAGACCTTGCCGGGGGTGTGCGAGAAGGTGTCCCAGATGGAGGGGGTACGGCCGTCCTCCGCCGCGGCTCCCTCGATCTGGTACGCGGCGGTGGCCGCGCCCCAGAGGAAGTCGGGCGGGAACGAGCGGGTGGCGGTGAGCGGCCGGGTTTCGGACGCGGTCATAGGAGAGAGCTCCCAACGCGGGTACGGGGTCACGTGCGGTGTGTGCGTCACGTGCGGTACGGAGAGGTGGCGGGCCGTCAGCTCTTGACGGCGCCGGCCGTGATGCCGCCCACGATGTGCTTGCCGAGGAAGGCGAAGACGAGCAGCAGCGGCACGGTGGATATCAGGGCGCCCGTCAGCACGACGGCGTGGTCCACCGTGTGGTTGCCCGCGCCGAGACCGGCGAGCGCCACCTGGAGGGTCGGACTGCCGTCCGGGGTGAGGGCGATGAAGGGCCAGAAGAAGTCGTTCCACGCCTGGACGAAGACCAGCATGCCGAGCACGGCCATGGCCGGCCTCGCCACCGGGAAGACCACGTGCCAGATGATCCGGAGGCTGTGGGCGCCGTCCATCCGGGCCGCCTCCACCAGCTCCATCGGCAGCGCCTCCAGCAGGAACTGGCGCATGAAGAAGACACCGAAGGCGGCGACCAGCGAGGGCAACACGACCGACTGGAGCTGGTCGAACCAGCCGAGGTCGGTGATGATCCGGTACAGCGGGATGACGCTGAGCTGCGGCGGGATCGTCATGGTGGCGACCACGAGGGAGAGCATCATGCCCCGGCCCCGGAAGGGCAGCTTGGCGAAGGCGAACCCGGCGAGCGTGGAGAACAGGACGGTGGACAGCGCCACCAGGCTCGCCACGACCGTCGTGTTGATCAGCGCCTCGCCCATGTCGACCTGGTTCCAGGCGAAGCTGAGGTTGTCCATGAGGCGGGAGCCGGGCAGCAGCGGAGCCGGGGCCTCCACGACCCGCTCGCCGGAGTGCGAGGCGGCGACCACGTTCCAGTACAGCGGGAAGAGGGAGACGAACGCGGCCACGACGAGCAGGACGTAGGTGAGCGGCCCCGCGTGGTGCTGGCGGCCGGCCGTCTGACGGAAGCGGTTTCCCCTGCGGGCCTCCGCAGGTGCCTCGGTCTCGATCGGCGGTGTCGTGTCGAGTGTGCGGGCCATCGGGTCAGCCCCCCAGCTTCTTGCGGTTGTGGCGGGAGACGAGCGCCTGGACGCCGCCGACGAGCAGCAGGAGCAGCAGCATGACCCAGGCGATGGCCGAGGCCTGGCCCAGCGCGCCGGTGATCCACCCCTTCTCGTACATCAGCAGGCTCAGCGTCTGGAACTGGTTGCCGCTGCCGCCGCTGATGCCGACGCTGCCGCCGAAGAGCATCGGCTCACCGAAGAGCTGGGTGGCGCCGATGGTGGAGACGACGATCGTGAAGAGGATCGTCGGCCGGATGGAGGGGATCGTGACGCTGATGAACTGGCGCCACCGCGAGGCCCCGTCCAGCGAGGCCGCCTCGTACAGGTCCTGCGGCACGGCCTGCATGGCGGCCAGGTAGATCAGCGCGTTGTAGCCGGTCCAGCGCCAGGTGACGATCACCGAGATCGCGATCTGCGCCGGCCACTTGGACGACTCCCAGTTCACCGGGTCGAAGCCGACCCAGCCCAGGACGCCGTTGATCATCCCGTAGTCGGTGTTGAACAGCTGGGCGAAGACCAGGGTCGCCGCCGCGATCGAGGTGGCGTACGGGGCGAGGATCGCGACCCGGAAGAAGCCGCGCCCGCGGAGCTTGTAGTTGAGCAGGTGCGCCAGGCCCAGGGCCATGAGCAGCTGCGGAACGGTCGAGAGCACCCCGATGGTGAAGGTGTTGAAGAGCGCGTTCCAGAAGAACTCGCTGGTCGCGAGGTCGGTGTAGTTCTCGAAGCCCTTCCACGTCGGGTCGCCGCCGAGCTCGACCCGGTTGAGCGAGAGCCAGCCGGTGTAGATCAGGGGGAAGAGCCCGAAGGCGGCGAAGGTGAGGAAGAAGGGGGCGACGAAGACGTACGGGATCGCCTTGAGGTCCCAGCGGTAGAGCGTGCTGCGCCAGCTGCCCCGGGAGGAGTGGCGGCCACGCTGGCCGGGGGAGGAGGGCGGTGCGGCGGGCGGCGGGGAGCCGTCGGGCCTCGCCCGAACGGAGGTGGCCACGGGGGCGTCCTTCCAGGTCGATGCGTGCGGTGGTGCGGACGGTGCCGGTCCGCCGCCGCCCGGGAGCGGCGGCGGACCGGCAGACGCCCCCGCTACTGGTCGATCTTGTCGTCGACCAGCTTCTTGACGTTCTCCCAGGCCTTGGCCGGGTCGGTGCCGCGCTGCTCGATGTCGAGGATGCCGTTGTCGGTGAGGAAGGTCTTCACCTGGCCGTCGTAGCGGCTGATGACGGCGGGCGTGATCCCGGCCGCCGCGCTGGAGAAGATCTTGCCGACGGGGGTGTCACCGAAGTACGGCAGCTTGGCGTCCTGGACGGTGGACGAGGTGAGCGTGTCCTTGGACGAGGGGATGTTGCCGTTCACAGCGAACACCTTGGCGTGCTGCTCGGGGGCCGTCAGCCAGGCGGCCAGCGCGGCGGCCTCCTTGGTGTGCTTCCCGGACTTCGGCACGGCGAGGAAGGCGCCTCCCCAGTTGCCGGCCACCGGCGGTGCGGCGATGTCCCACTTGCCCTGGTTGGCCGGACCCGCCTGGTCCTTGATGATGCCGGTCATCCAGCTGGGGCACGCGACGGTGGCGAACTTGCCGTTCTTGAAGGCCGCGTTCCAGGTGCCCTTCTCGTCGAACTGGCGCAGCTTGGCGGTGAGGCCGCCCTGGGCCGCCTTGACGGCGGTCTCCCAGGCCTTCTTCACGCCGGGGCTGTTCTCCCAGTCGAGTTCGCCGCTGGTGTTGGCGTACTGCACCGGGTCGCTGGAGACGACGGCGTTGAAGAGGCCGCTCGCCGAGTCGTGGAAGGCGGTGCCGGCCGGCGCGGCGGCCTTGTACTTCTCGCCGGTCGCGATGAACTTGGCCCAGTCGCCGGACCACAGCTTGCCGACGGCGTCGCGCTCGGTCGGCAGCTTGGCCTTGGCGAAGAGGTCCTTGTTGTAGCAGATGGCCATGGGGCCGATGTCCGTGCCGAGGCCGATGAGCTTGCCGTCGGCGGTCGTCGCCTGCTTGACCTTCCAGTCCAGGAAGTCCTCGGGCTTGGCGCCGCCCTCCTTGCCCAGGTCGACCCACTTGCCGGCCATGGCCGGTCCGGTCGCCTCGGCGATGTATCCGACCTCGACGGCCTGGATGTCGGCGAGGCCGCTGTTCTGGGAGAGGCGCAGCTTCAGGGTGTCCCAGTACTTCTGACCGTCGGAGACGTTCGACTCCTCGATCTTGATGTTCGGGTGGAGCCGCTCGTACTCGGCGTAGAGCTTGGCGCCGGTCTTGTTGTCGTAGCCGAAGGAACCGAAGGTACCGACCCGGAGCGTGATCTTCTCTCCGGCCTTGCCGCCGGTGCCGCCCTTGCCGTTGTCGTCGTCGCTGCCGCAACCGGTGAGCAGGGTCGTGCCGGTCACGACGACGGCGACCGCCGCGATCGCCGCACGGCGTCCGCGTCTGCTGCTGGAAGTGCGCATTCCACTCTCCTCGTCCAAGGTGGTGCTCGTTGTGCGCCATGAGGCCCGGCCGGCTGATCGCGGCTCGGCGGCGCCTGCCAGGACCTGATGCAAGGCTGTGCGCGTCCCGGATGGGAGCGCTCCCACGTCGTTGCCGGAAGGTTGCTGCCTGGCGGGTACGGGTGTCAAGACATGAACGCGGTTTCGTTACCGGAAGGTTTTCCGGGGGTTTCGCGGCTCGACGGCGCGGAGTTCGCGTCACCTCCTGAACGCACGCGCGTGGCGCGGGGGCGAGGAAGTGGACTACGGTGGGAGCGCTCCCACTGCTGCTTTCGTTCCTGGCGGGCCGGTGGTGAGCTGCGCGTTGTCCTACGAGGGGAGTTCGGGAGTTGTGAGCGGACGGCAGAGCGGCAGACCCACCCTGGAGCAGGTCGCCGCCAGGGCCGGGGTCGGCCGGGGCACGGTCTCCCGGGTGATCAACGGCTCCCCGCGGGTGAGCGAGCAGACCAGAACGGCCGTCGCCCGGGCCGTCGCCGAACTCGGCTACGTGCCCAACCAGGCCGCCCGCGCCCTGGCCGGCAGCCGCACCGACGCCATCGCGCTCGTCATTCCCGAGGCCGAGGCCCGACTCTTCGCCGAGCCCTACTTCCTCGACCTCATCCGCGGGGTCAGCGCCGAACTCGCCGAAGCCGACAAGCAGTTGCTGCTGACACTGGTCCGCAGCGAGCAGGAGCGGCAGCGCTTCGAGCAGTACCTCGCGGCCCAGCGCGTCGACGGCGTGCTGCTCGCCTCCGTCCACGGCGATGACCCGCTGCCCGACCGGATCAGGGACATGGGCCTGCCGGTCGTCATGAACGGGCGCCGCGCGGAGGCCGAGCCCGTGCCGTACGTCGACTCCGACAACATCGGGGCCGGGCGCGCGGCCGTCGCGCACCTCGTGGGACGCGGCCGGAGCAGGATCGCGACCGTCACCGGACCGCTCGACATGTACGTGGCGCGCGCCCGCCTCGGCGGCTACCGGGCGGGACTCGCGGAGGCCGGACTCGGGCCCGACGAGGCACTGGTGTCGACGGGGGACTTCACCGAGGAGGGCGGCCGGCGGGCCATGCGGGAACTGCTCGACCGCAGGCCGGACCTGGACGCCGTCTTCGCCGCATCCGACGTGATGGCGGCGGGAGCGCGCGGAGCGCTGCGCGACGCGGGGCGCCGGGTGCCCGAGGACGTGGCCCTGGTCGGCGTCGACGACTCGGCGGTGGCGCGGCTGATGGACCCGCCGCTGACGAGCGTGCGCCAGCCCATCGAGGAGATGGGCCGCACGATGGCGCGGATGCTGCTCCAGGAGATCGCGGGCGCGCGGGACGGGGCCGCGGCCGTCCGCCGTGTCCTGCCGACGGAGCTCGTGGTGCGCGAGTCCTGCTGAGCGCGGGCACGCCGTGGCGTGCCCGCGCTCGCGCCGGACGGATCAGATGCCGCAGCTGGGGGCGGACCAGAAGCGGCTGCCGCGGTGGTCGAGGTGGGTGTGGTCGTCATGGCCGGCGTAGCCGGGCCCGAGGATGCCGTTGAAGCCGTGGTTCCGGGCCTGCTGCGCGAGCCGGCACAGCGAGTGCGGGCCGGAGCCGAGATCGGCCGCGTCCCCGTAGAGGTGGCGGCTCGACGCGGCGCCGCCGACCGCGTCGTTGCAGGCGTGGCTGCGGAAGCCGCTGGTGACCCGGATGGGTTCGTCGCCGAGGGCGTGGCGCAGCGCCTCCAGCTTCCACATGGTGCGCAGGGCGTTGGCCTTGGCGGTGGTGGCGCTCACCGCGCCGCCCGCCCAGGTGCTGTTGCAGTTGTTCAGTTCGGCGTAGGAGAAGTGGATGGGCGTGCAGTCGTCGTCCTGGAGCGCGTAGAGCTTCGAGAAGGTCGCGGGTCCGGCGACGCCGTCGGCGCCGAGGCCGTAGGCGGACTGGAAGCGCTGGACGGCGGCGACGGTGGCGGGCCCGTAGGACCCGTCGATCGCCAGCACGCCCCCGCTGCCGGGGTACCCGGCCACGCGGATCTGCAGCTGGGTCACGTCGGCGCCGGAAGCTCCCTGGGACAGGGTGCGCGACCAGGTGTAGCAGCCGTCCGCCCGGGCGGTCCCGGCGGTGGCGACGACGCCCGCCAGGCCGCTGACGAGGAGGGCGAGGACGAGGAGGAATCTGGGAAGGGGTGCGGGGAGAACGCGTCCGTGCATCGTGCGGGCCTCCGTCAGAGTGTTGATGTGCACCTGCCACGGGCAGAGTGGACGCTGCGGTATACGCGCGTCAACCACGCCGGGGCACTGCCAGTTGTCCGACCAATGACGGGCCGTCGGCGCGCGCGGCGGTGCCGCACCCGTCCCCCCGGACGGATGCGGCACCGCTGGTGCTCGGGTTTCCCGGTCGGCCTACAGCGCCGGGTACGCGTTCTTCATGAGCTCCTGGAACTGGGCCGAGAACCACTGGCCCGAGATCGGGGCGTCCGGCAGCGCGCCCGACATGCTGTTCCCGTTACGGGCGTTGCCCGTGTAGGTGGGGTCGCACATCCGGTCGAAGCCCTTGCCCTCGTTGTTCGGGATCTCCTTGGAGGCGCCGTCGGACTCGCCCGGCGGCTTCATCCAGACGTACGCGTCGATGCCCGCGGCCGGGGCCGCCGTGGGTCGTTCGCCGAGGCCCGCGCCGGACTGGTTGCACCAGTTGCCGAGGTGGATGCGGCGGTCGTACTTGCCCCCGTTGACGTAGGTGTCGACGCTGGTCAGGGCGCCCGGGCCGGTGGGCCGCTGGGTGCCGCCCCAGCCGTTGCGGGAGGTGTCGATCAGCATGCCGAGGTTGCTGTCGAAGCCGAGCGAGACCAGCTTGGTCCGCATGGCCTGGGCGTAGGACAGCTCGTCGGTGTACCGGTTCCAGTCGACCCACTTCGACTGGCGCACGGAGACGCCGTTGACGGAGTCCTCGATCTTGAAGTTGTTCTCCTTCAGGGCGCTGTAGTTGGCGGTGTTGACGATGAAGCCGTGGACGTTGGAGACCGTGGAGCCCTCGGCCGTGGCGGCCTGCTTGAACAGCTCGGCGGAGGCGCCGAAGTTGTCGTCCCAGCCGAGCCAGCCGTGGTGGCCGGCGTCCACGTAGTTGTAGACGTTGCCGATCGAGCCCAGCTTCTTGAGCGCGTAGCCCACGCCGGTGATGTAGTTGCCGTTGGCCTTCATGACGTCACAGTTGGGCGTGGCCGTCGGGCGGCCGGAGACGTTGGTGACCAGGTTCGGCAGCGAGTCGATCTCGACCGTGGTGACGATCCTCAGGCCCGCGTACTTGGGGTCGCCGAGGATCGCGGCGATCGGGTCGATGTACTCGGTCTTGTAGCGGCCGATCTCGGTCGGGCCGAGCTCGCCGTTGGAGGCGAGCGCGGCACAGTCGCGGCCCGGCAGGTTGTAGACGACCAGCTGGACGACGAGCTCGCCGCTGCCCTTCTGCTTCAGGGCCTCGTCGAGGTGGGCGCGCAGACCCATGGAGGTGGCGGAGCCGTTGATGGCGGCGATGCGGTCCAGCCAGACGCCGGTGGGCTGGCCGGAGATCCTGGTGCCCCCCGGCTCGGCCGCCGCCTTCGCGGACCATTCGGGGTTCACGTACACCTTGGCGCCGGCGTACGGGTTGTCCGCCTTGGTGCCGGCCGGCGGCGGGGTCGTCGGGGGAGTGGTCGGCGGGGTGGTCGGGGGCTCCGTCGGCTCGGTGGCCCCGTTGCAGACGACGCCGTTCAGCTTGAAGGTCGCGGGCACGGCGTTGGTGCCGCTGTACGAGCCGTTGAAGCCGAAGGAGGTGGAACCGCCGGTGGCCAGGGTCCCGTTGTAGGAGACGTTCTTGGCGGTGACGGCGGCGCCGGACTGGGTGATGGTGGCGTTCCAGCCCTGGGTGACCTGCTGGTTGCCGGCGTAGGTCCACTCCAGGGTCCAGGCGGAGACCGGGTCACCGGTGTTGGTGACGGTCACGTTGGTCCCGAAGCCGGTGCTCCACTGGTTGGTGACCTGGTAGGTGACCTTGCAGCCGGGGGCGGCGGCGCCGGCGGTGGCGGTGCCGAGGACGGTGGCGGTGGCCCCGGTGGCCGTGATGAGGCCGAGGGCCGCCAACAGGGCGGTGCGGCTGGTGCTACGGGTGCGGCTCATGCGGGTGGGGATTCCTTTCAGGGGGTGCGGGCGCGCAGGTGGTCGCGCAGCCCGATGCCGAATGCGGTGGGAGTGCCGTCGTACGAACTGATCAGGGCGGGACCCGAGGCGCAGTTCCAGGTGTTCCAGGTCCAGCCCAGGTACGAGAGGCCGCGGTCGTCGAACCACTTCATGACGCGGTCGACGAACGCGTGTCCGCAGGTGTTCTCACCGATCTCGCCCGCCAGCAGAGGTACCTGGGCGGCTACCGGGGCGAGGGTGTCGTTCCAGCACGTCTCGGTGGAGCAGGTGTTGAAGTTGTAGACGTGCCAGGCGGCGGCCAGATTCTCCGCCGGGTCCGTGGGGCGGTACGTGAGCCACTGGCTCAGGTCGTTGGAGTACGCGATGCCCGGGACGAGGACGAGGTTCTTCGCCCCCGTCGCCCGGACCGCGTCCACCAGGTCCTGCATGCCGGCGACCTCGTAGCCGATGCCGGGGCAGGTGCCGCCGTCGCGCCAGCAGGACCAGGCCTGTGCCGCGGTGGAGGTCGCCCGGTCCGGATAGGGCTCGTTGAACAGGTCGAGGACGACCCGCTCGTCGTGCTTGAAGGTGTTCGCCACCGAGGTCCAGAAGGCCGGGGTGTACCGGGCGTTCGGCATCGGCTTCTGGCAGGAGGCGTGCGCGTCGGAGCAGCCGGCCGAGTTGCCGGTGTACTGGCCGTGGGTCCAGTGCAGTTCGAGGACAGGGGTCATGCCGTGGGCGAGGACCCTGGTCACCAGGTCCTTCACGGCGTTCGTGTAGTTCGCGCCGCGGTACTCGGGCTTGATGTTGTCCAGGCCGAGCCAGCACTCCTCGTTGAGGGGGATGCGGACCGTGTTGGCCTTCCAGCCGGCGATCGCCTTGATCGAGGCGTCGTCGACGGGACCGTCCCAGATGCCGTGGCCCTGGACGCACATGAACTCGCCGCCGGAGCGGTTGACGCCGAGCAGGCGGCGGACCGCGCCGTTCTGGTCGACGAACTTGTTCCCGACCACGCCGAGTTCGGGCGCGCCGGTGACCGGGGTCGGCGGGGGAGGAGTCGGAGGGGGCGTCGGGGGAGTGGTCGGGGGAGTGGTGGGCGGTTCGGTCGGGGGACTGGTGGGGTCGGTCGGGGTCGGGGTCGGGGTCGGGGTGCTCCCGTCCGTGGCGCAGGGCGTGCCGTTGAGCGTGAACGCGGTGGGCGCCGTGTTGGCGCCCGACCAGGAGGCGATGAAGCCGCCCGAGACCTTCGCGCCCGTGCCGAGCGCGGCGTTCCAGCTCTCGTTCACGACCGTGACGTCCGTGCCGGACTGGGACCACTTTCCGCCCCAGCCCTGGCTGACGACCTGGCCGGCGGGGAAGCCGAAGCCGAGGCTCCAGCCGTTCAGCGCGGAACTGTTGTTGGTGACGGTGACGGCACCCTGGTAGCCGCCGGCCCACTGGCCGACAACCGAGTACTCCACCGTGCAGACGGGTGCGGCCGCGGCTCCTGAGGCCGTACCCATGAGGGCGAACGCGGTGCTCGCCATCGCGAGCGCCACTCCGGAGAGCAGCGCCGACAGGCGTGGGGGATGTCGCATGAGCGAGTCCTCGCAGCGAGGGCACACCCTGACGGTGCGCCGGCCGGACGGATTCGCTCCCACTGGTCGGGCAGACCGTAGCGGCAACTGACGCCAAGCAAAAGAGGGGTTGGGTAAATTCCTTCGTCGATTGCCTTCGACTCTTCGCGCACCTTGACGCCGTTGCGTCCCAACTGCACAGTGGGAGCGCTCCCACTGGTTCAGAGCTTGTCTCCATGCACCTTCCGCTCTTCGCTCCCCCGCCTCACGAGCCGCGAGGAGAACAACCCGCATGCCACGCCCACGAGCAAGAACGAGACCGCGCCGACCGCTGACCGCCCTCGCCGCGGCGCTCTCCCTCCCCCTCGGCCTGTTGGCCGTCGGCGCCACCACCGCCCAGGCCGCCGCCGTCCAGTGCAGCGTCGACTACAAGACCAACGACTGGGGTTCGGGCTTCACCGCCGAACTCACGCTGACCAACCGGGCCACCACGGCCCTCGACGGCTGGACGCTCACCTACTCCTACGCCGGTGACCAGAAGCTCACCAACGGCTGGAGCGGCGTCTGGTCCCAGTCCGGCAAGAACGTCACCGTGACGAACGCCTCCTGGAACCGCACGGTCGCCGCCGGGGCGGCCGTCACCACCGGCGCCCAGTTCACCTACAGCGGGACCAACGCCGCACCCGCCTCCTTCGCCGTCAACGGCACCCCCTGCACGGGCGCGCACCAGCCGCCGGTCGCGGTCCTGACCAGCCCCACCGCCGGAGCCGTCTACAGTCAGGGCGACGCGGTGCCGCTCGCCGCCACCGCCGCCGCGGCCGACAGCGCCACCGTGGCCAAGGTGGAGTTCTACAGCGACACCACGCTCCTCGGCACCGACACCACCGCGCCCTTCACCCACAGCGCGGCCGGCCTCGCCACCGGGGCCCACTCCCTCTACGCCAAGGCCTACGACAGCCTCGGCGCCTCCGCCGAGTCGGCCCCCGTCGGCATCACCGTCGCCGCCGGACCCGCGCTCGTCGCCTCCCCGACCCAACTCGGCGTGCGCCAGGGCGCCACCGGCACCTTCGACCTGAAGCTCTCCACCGCGCCGACCGCGAACGTCACGGTGAGTGTTGCCCGTACCTCCGGCAACACCAACCTCACCGCGACCCCCGCCACGCTCACCTTCACCCCGGCGAACTGGAACACCGCCCAGAAGGTGACCGTCGCCGCCGCGGCCACCGGCACCGGCTCCGCCGTCTTCACCGCGTCCGCCCCCGGCCACGCCAAGGCCGAGGTGACCGTCGCCCAGCTGGCCGCGGACTCCACGTACGACGCGCGCTTCCTCGACCTCCACGGGAAGATCACCGCCCCGGCCAACGGCTACTTCTCGCCCGAGGGCATCCCGTACCACTCCGTGGAGACCCTGATCGTCGAGGCCCCCGACCACGGGCACGAGACGACCTCGGAGGCGTACAGCTACCTGATCTGGCTCCAGGCCATGTACGGCAAGATCACCGGTGACTGGACCAAGTTCAACGGCGCCTGGGACACCATGGAGAAGTTCATGATCCCCACCCACGCCGACCAGCCCACCACCGGCTCCTACAACGCCTCGAAGCCGGCGACGTACGCCCCCGAGTGGGACCTGCCCTCGCAGTACCCGGCCCGGCTCGACTCCGGCGCGGCCTCCGGCCCCGACCCGATCGCCGCCGAACTGAAGAGCGCCTACGGCACCGACGACATCTACGGCATGCACTGGATCCAGGACGTCGACAACGTCTACGGCTTCGGCAACGAGCCCGGGAAGTGCTCCGCGGGTCCGACGGCGACCGGCCCCTCGTACATCAACACCTTCCAGCGCGGCCCGCAGGAGTCCGTCTGGGAGACCGTCACCCACCCGACCTGTGACAACTTCACCTACGGCGGGAAGAACGGCTACCTGGACCTCTTCACCGGGGACGCCTCCTACGCCAAGCAGTGGAAGTTCACCAACGCCCCCGACGCCGACGCCCGCGCCGTCCAGGCCGCCTACTGGGCCGACCTCTGGGCCAAGCAGCAGGGCAAGGGCACCCAGGTCTCCGCGACCGTCGGCAAGGCCGCCAAGATGGGCGACTACCTGCGGTACGCCATGTTCGACAAGTACTTCAAGAAGGTCGGGAACTGCGTCGGCCCGACCGCCTGCCCGGCCGGCACCGGCAAGGACAGCGCCCACTACCTGATGTCCTGGTACTACGCCTGGGGCGGGGCCACCGACACCTCGGCCGGCTGGTCCTGGCGCATCGGATCCAGCCACGCCCACGGCGGCTACCAGAACCCGCTGGCCGCCTACGCCCTCAGTTCCTACGCCCCGCTCAAGCCCAAGTCGGCGACGGGCCAGGCGGACTGGGCGACCAGCCTCGACCGGCAGCTGGAGTTCTACCGCTGGCTGCAGTCCGACGAGGGCGCCATCGCGGGCGGTGCCACCAACAGCTGGCAGGGCCGCTACGCCACCCCGCCGGCCGGCACCCCCACCTTCCACGGCATGTACTACGACGAGAAGCCCGTCTACCACGACCCGGCGTCCAACCAGTGGTTCGGCTTCCAGGCCTGGTCGATGGAGCGGGTCGCCGAGTACTACCAGCAGACCGGTGACGCCGAGGCGAAGACCGTCCTCGACAAGTGGGTCTCCTGGGCGCTGTCCAAGACCACGATCAACCCGGACGGCACCTACCGCATCCCCTCCACCCTCCAGTGGTCCGGCAAGCCCGACACCTGGAACGCGGCCGACCCCGGTGCCAACGCCGGTCTGCACGTCACCGTCGCCGACTACACGAACGACGTCGGCGTGGCCGCCGCCTACGCCAAGACACTCACCTACTACGCGGCCAAGTCCGGCCACGCCGAGGCCAAGCGCGTCGCCAAGGCCCTGCTCGACGGCATGTGGGACCACCACCAGGACCCGCTGGGCATCGCCGTCGAGGAGACCCGCGCCGACTACAACCGCTTCGACGACCCGGTGTACGTGCCGAGCGGCTGGACCGGCGTCATGCCGAACGGCGACACCGTGAACAACACCTCCACCTTCGCCTCGATCCGCAGCTTCTACCAGGACGACCCTGCCTGGCCGAAGATCGAGGCCTACCTGGCGGGCGGCGCCGCCCCCGTCTTCACGTACCACCGGTTCTGGGCCCAGGCGGACATCGCCCTGGCCATGGGCTCGTACGCGGAGCTGCTCGAATAGCAGCCGCCCCGCTCGGAGACGCTCCGCGTACGACGAGACCGGGCGGACCCCGCGAGGGGCCCGCCCGGTCCCGATACGCCCCATGACCCGGCCCCGCCTGGACAGTTTCCCGAGCGGCCGCTTAGGGTCGGGGTCCGAATCACCGACGGGCACCGGACGCCCGGAGCACCGGGAATCTGCCGAGGAGCGCGCACGTGGTCACCCTCGCCGATGTCGCCCGCCACGCCGGGGTGTCGGCCAGCACCGTCAGCTACGTGCTGAGCGGCAAACGCTCCATCTCCGCGGCCACCCGCGAGCGGATCCAGCACAGCATCGACACCCTCGGCTACCGGCCGCACGCCGGGGCCCGCGCGCTGGCCAGCAGCCGGACGGGCATCCTCGCCCTGATGATGCCGCTCCGCACCGGTCTCTACGTGCCGGTCCTGATGGAGATCGCGATGGCCGTCACCACCACGGCCCGCTCCCACGGCTACGACGTCCTGCTGCTCACCGGCGAGGAGGGCCCCGAGGCCGTCCGCCGCGTCGAGGGCAGCGCCATCGCCGACGCCATGATCGTCATGGACGTGGGGATCGACGACCCCCGGCTCCCCTGCCTCCGGGAGGCCGCGCGGCCCTCCGTCCTCATCGGGCTCCCCACCGAGTCGGCCGAGGCCGCCGACACCGCCGGACTCGACTGCGTCGACCTCGACTTCGAGGCCGCCGGCGCCCGCTGCGTCGACCACCTCGCCGGGCTCGGCCACACCGGGATCGCCGTCCTCGGTGAACCGCCCGCCGTGTACGAGCGGGGTACGGGCTTCGCCGCCCGCACCCTCACCGGCCTGCGCGCCGCCGCCGGCGCCCACGGCGTCGGGCTGCTCCACCGGCCCGTCGACGGCACCTACGCGGCCGTCACCGCCGCCGTCACCCGGATCTTCGAGGAACGCCCCGGCACGACCGGCCTCGTCGTCCAGAACGAGGCCGCCGTCGAACCGCTGCTCGCGCTCCTGCGCCACCAGCGCCGCGCCGTGCCCGAGGACGTCTCCGTCGTCGCGATCTGCCCCGACCAGATCGCGCTCCACGCCTCCGTACCGCTCACCGCCGTGTCCGTACCCGCGCGGGAGATAGGGCGGCTCGCCGTCGAGCGGCTCGTCCGGCGGCTCGCGGGGGAGGAGCCCCGGGGTACGGAACTCATCGCGCCCCGCCTCACCGCCCGCGCCAGCACGGGGCCGGCCGCGCCCGGCGTCCCCTCCGCCCGCACCGAGGACCGTCATGGCCACGGCGGACACTGAGACCGGCGACAGCGCGGCGGAGTTCCGGGCCTTCTTCGAGCGCCACTACGCCGAACTCGCCCGGCTCGCCCATCTGCTGACCGGTGAGACCGACGCCGCCGACGACCTCGCCGCCGACGCCATGCTCGCCCTCTGGCACCGCTGGGACCGGGTCCGCGCAGCCGACCACCCCGCCGCCTACGCCCGGGGCGTCGTCGCCAACCTCGTCCGCACCCGGATCCGGGGCACCGTCCGTGAGCGGCGCCGCATCGCCGCGTTCTGGGACCGGCGCCCCGACCACACCGAGGACCCGGACGTCCCCGCCGTCCTCGACGTCCGGGCGGCGCTGCGGGCCCTGCCGTTCCGCAAGCGCGCCTGCGTCGTCCTCCGGCACGCCTTCGACCTCTCCGAGCGCGACACCGCCCTCGCGCTCGGCGTCTCGGTCGGTACGGTCAAGAGCCAGACCGCCAAGGGCATGGCGGAACTCCAGCGGTCGCTCGGTCCCCGGGCCGCCTCCGAACTCGCCGCGGGAAGGCGCTGATGGACGAGACACGGCTCCGCCGCGAGCTGCGGGAGGCGGCGCTCGCGCACCGGCCCGACCACGCCCGCATGCTCGCCCGGGTGGAACGCGGCCTCGCCGCGCCCGCCCCGGTGGCCCGGCCGCCCCGGCCCGCCGGCCGGTGGAGCGGCCGGCGCTGGACGGCGGTCGTCGCCGTGACCGCGGCCGTCGCCGCCGTGGTCGGCCTCGGCGGCCTCGCGGCGACCACCCTGGGGGAACGGCCCGCCGGGCCCGCCACGACGCTGCCCGCGCCCGGTCCGGTGGCGCGGGTGACCGCCTCGATCGCCCCCGGCGGCAACCGCTGGTGGGCGCAGAGCGAACTCGCCGTGACCACGGACACCCCGGTCGGCGGGCTCGCCGTCGAACTGCGGATCGCCCGCACCCCCGGCGTGGTGAGCACCGGCCACTGGCGCACCCGCCCCGCGGAGGACTTCACCGTGACGGTGACCGAGGAGGCCGGGGTCCTGGTCTACCGGTGGACCCTCAGGCCGGGCCGCACGGTCCCGCCGGGCCCCCATGTCTTCGCGGGCCAGTACAACCACGCCGAGGGGGTACGGGACGCCTCGGCCGACACGTACACCGTGGTCCTCACCGGTGGCGACGGCGGCCGGTCCACGCTGCGGGGCGGCTTCGGGGCCTCCCCGAAGTGACCGCCGGGGGTGCGGTCACGCGCCCGTCGTGGAGCCGGGGCGGACGATCATCAGGACGACGACGATCGCCCAGAGGAGGTTGAAGACGCCGGTGAGCATCGCCAGCCGGGTCGCCGTTGGCCGGGCCTGCTCCTCGGTCGAAGGGCCTTCGGCCAGGGCGAGCAGGCGCCGCTGGCCGGGCAGGACGGCCAGCCCGAGGAGGGCGGCGGCGATCGTGGTGAGGACGAGCGAGGCGATCAGCCAGGCGTCGGTCAGGACGCCGAGCCGGGCGCCCGTGGCGATCCCGAACACCGGCACGACGACCCCCGCGACGGCGTAGACGGAGCAGACGCGGTGCAGGAGCACGGCCGTCCCGAGCCCCTCCGGAGAGCCGTCCGGCCCCTCGCCGCGGCAGGCCCGCAGCGCCTGGCGCGGGAACATCGACGCGGCCACGGCGATCGATCCGACGGTGAGGATCGCCACCAGGACGTGGACGGACAGCAGGAACTTGGTCACGGCACGGGCCTCCGGCTCGGTTCAATATGTTGGCTGCCAATACGTACAGCGCCAATACATACACTGCCTACCTGTCTCTTGGGTAGGCTGCCCCCATGAAGGCGGATGCGGTGCGAGGGCACCTCGACGGACTGTTGCTCGCGGTGCTCGAACCAGGCCCGCTGCACGGCTACGCGATCATCGCCGCGGTGCAGCAGCGCAGCGGCGGTGTCCTCGAACTGCGCACGGGCACGATCTATCCCGCGCTGAACCGGCTGGAGCGGACCGGTCTGCTGAGCAGCAGCTGGCAGTCCTCGGGCGAACGGCGGCGGCGGGCCTACGAGCTGACCGACGCGGGCCGCCGCACGCTGGCCGGCGAACGGACCGCGTGGAACGAGTTCACCGCCGCGATCGGCTCGGTCCTGAACCCCGTCACGCCGCCGCCCGGGCTCGCCACATGACCGCCGGCGTCGAGGGCGACACCGACCTCGTCCGGGAGTACGCCGATGACCTCGCGGCCGCCCTGCACGGACCGGCCCGCGCCAAGGCCCGCATGGTCGAGGAGATCCGCGGCGGCCTCCTGGACACCACGGACGCCCACGCCGACCGGGGGCTGCCCCGCCGCCACGCGTTCCGGGCGGCGGTACGGGAGTTCGGGACCGTCGACGAGCTCGTGCCCGGCTGCCAGCGGGAGCTGACGCTCGCCCAGGCCCGGCACACCGCCCGGTCCGTCGCCCTCACCGCACCCGTCCTGGTCGCCTGCTGGTTTCTCGCCGGCGCCCACGACCCCGCACCGTCCGGCCCGGTCTCCCGCGCCGCCCAGCTCCTGGCCGTGAACGCGGCGGGCGTCGCGGTGGTCGCCACCCTGCTCGCCGGCGCGACGCTCGCCGTCACCGGCGCCTTCACCGGCCGGACGCCCACGCCGCGCCGCCTGCCGCTCCTGGTCGCCTGGACCGGTACCACCGCCGGCATCGCCATGGCGGTCACGACGCTCGCGCTGGCCACCGCCGCCGCCCTCGCCGAGAACCGGCCCCTGCTCGCGTGCGCCGGCGTCCTCGCGGCCGCCTCCCACGCGGCGGTGGCGGCCTCGGCCCGCGCCTGCCGCCGGTGCGCCCGCCTGTCGGCGCCGAAGTCCCGGTCCGTCCCCGCGCATTGACATCATGAGTGCGTGAATCTTCGTGATCTTGGTGTTGGAGTCGTCCCAGGTCACGCTGACACGCTGAGGCCATGGACATCTTCAGGACGACCCACGGCGCGGTGCGGGGCTTCCGGGCCTCCGCCGACGTCGTCGCCGTACTCGGCATCCCCTACGCCGCCCCGCCGTTCGGCCCCGACCGGTTCCGGGAGCCCGCCCCGGCGTCCGCGTGGACCGGCGTACGGGACTGCACGGCCTTCGGCCCCATCGCCCCGCAGTCGGCCGAGCTGCCCGGCTCGCCCGCGTGGTCACCCGGCGACGAGGACATCCTCACCGTCAACATCTGGACGCCCGCCCCGGACGGCGGCGCCCTGCCCGTCCTGGTCTGGATCCACGGCGGCGCCTACACCTTCGGTTCCTCCGCCCAGCCCGACTTCGACGGCGACGCGCTCGCCCGCGCCGGTCTGGTCGTCGTCACCCTCAACTACCGCATCGGCTTCGAGGGTTTCGGCCACATCCCCGCCGACGGCACCACCGCCCACCCCGACAACCGGGGCCTGCTCGACCAGATCGCGGCCCTGCGCTGGGTACGGGAGAACATCGCCGCGTTCGGCGGCGACCCCGACCGGATCACGCTCGCCGGACACTCCTCAGGAGCCGCCTCCGTCGCCTGCCTCATGGTGATGGACCGCGCTCGCGGTCTGTTCCGCCGGGCCGTCCTCCACAGCCCCGCCAGCCCCTGCTACCCCCTCGACGTCGCCGTCGCGACCACCCGCGAGGTGGCCGCGGCGGCCGGCTGCGCCGCCACGCCCGAGGGCCTCGCGTCCGCGAGCCCCCAGGCCCTGGTCCTCGCCTCCGACGCGGTCGTCGACACCTACCGGCGCGATCCGTCCTCCGGCTCCCGGCACTACGACCCCGGGCTCTACGCCCCCGTCCTCGACGGCGACGTCCTGCCCACCGACCCCCTCACCGGGATGGCCGCGGGACTGAGCCGGGGGATCGACCTCCTGGTCTGCCACACCACGGAGGAGTACCGGCTCCTCGACGCCGTCGGCAGCAGCGCCAAGGTCACCACGGAAGAACAACTGGCCCGCTTCGCAGGAGACTTCGGCCTCCCCGACGGCCTCCCCGCCGGCTACCGCGCCGCGCTGCCCGGAGCGCCGGTGCTCGACGTCTACCTCGCCGTCTTCGGTGACCTCCTGTTCGTCGAGTACGCCCACCGGCTCGCCGAGCGGCACGCCCGCGCCGGCGGCCGGACGTTCCTCGCGCGCTTCGACCGCCGACGGCACGGCCCGGACGGGGCCGTGCGGGCCTGGCACTGCGCGGACATCCCCTTCGCCTTCGGCAATGTCGGCACGGAGGCCATGGCCTTCCTCGTCGGAGGCGCCCCCACCCCCGAGGACCACGGGCTCGCCCACCGCATGGTGCGCGCCTGGGCCGACTTCGCGGCCACCGGGGACCCGGGCTGGCCGGCCGTCGACGACTCCGCCACCCACATCAGGACGTGGCGCACCGACCTCCGGCCGCCGACGTCCCCGCGGCGCCCCGCGCCCTGTGGGCCGAGGTCCGATTCCCCCTGCCGTGTCCGTGACAGGCGAGACCACCGGACCCCGCGCGGGGTCCGGTGGGGGGTGTCCCCGTCAGCGGCAGGGCCGCCGGGGGACCCAGTCGCCCAGGTACGCCGCCGCCGTCACGGTGGCCGCGTCGGCCGGGGTGAGCTGCGGACGGTTCTCCGGGACGCCGATCACGGCACCCGGACCGGAGTTGCGGTACTCGGCGAACCGCTGCTCCTGCCACGGGAACGTCTCCCGCATGTTCGCGTACGGGGCCACGGCGTCGACGCCCGCGCCGAGGACGCTGTCCCGGACGACCAGGGACGGCCGCGCGGTGAGGTCCGAACTGGGGACCCACGGCCGGGCCAGCTTGTAGAAGCCGTCCGGTGCCGAGCTGCTGACCCGGCAGCGGGCCGCCAGGAACCCGTACGGGTTCGCCCGGGCCGTGGACGGGGCGAAGACGAAACCGTGCGGCGCCGACGCCAGGTCCGGACGGAGCAGCGCCCGGAAGTGACAGTGCTCGAAGACGGCGGTGCCCCGGCCGAAGACGAAGTCGACGTCACCCTCCACGAAGCAGTGCGCGAAGTACTGGCGGGCGAAGGCGGACAGCGCCGTCGAGTCGGCGTACAGGGTGTCCTGGTGGCCGAGGAAGCGGCAGTGGAAGAAGGCCGACCGGTCCCCCTGCACCTTGAGGGCGACCGCCTGGGTACCGGGGTTCCCCGGGAGGTCGGTGCGGAGGAAGTCGTTGGCGAAGGTGACCCCCTGCGCGGTGAAGCCGTCCGCCTGGACGGTGGTCGTGGCGGAGCCGGAGGTGCCGTATGTGCCGCCCTCCGGCCGGGGCGTCCCGGCCGCGTTGGCGTACACGACGACGACGTCCCGGGGGTCCCCGCTCGCGCCGATCCAGGTCATGCCGGTCCGGGTGGCACCGACGGCGACCGTCTCCCGGTACGTGCCGGGGGCGAGCACCAGGGTCCAGCCGGGGCCGTCCGCGGCGGTGACCGCCGCCTGGACCGTCGTGTGGTCGCCGAGCCCGCCGGGGTGCACGTACAGCGTCCGCCCGGTGAGCCGGTCGGCGGGCGAACCGAACCGGCCGAAGGGGCGGCGGCGCGGCAGGGGCGAGGCCGCGGCGGGCGCGGCCGGCAGAGCGAGGGCGAGCGCGGCTCCGGCGCCGCCCAGGAGCAGGGAGCGGCGTCCTGGGACGGCTCCGACGGGGTACGGGGACATGCGGGTCCTCCTGGGAAGGGGAAGCTCAGCGGGAACGGCCGGCGCCCGCGCGGAGACCGACCAGCCAGGGCACGGCCCTCGGGTGGTCGACCCGGGTGCGCAGCACGGGAGTCCAGCCCGCGTCGGCCCGCAGCAGTTCCCCGGGGAACTCCGTGTTGTGGACGGCGAGGAGGTCCACCGGCCTGCCGTTCACGTAGTTGCCGACGGTGGTGACGGGCGCGTCCTTCCACTTCTTCAGGATCTTCCCGGCCGGTACGCCCGCGGCGAGCGTGAACGCGTTCTTCTCCGCGACCAGCTGGGACTCCTGCCCGATGCCCAGGCTGTACGCGTAGGCCGTGCTCGGCACCACGAAGTGGTTGTTGTACGCGTCGACCTGACCGAACCGGACCCGGGGTGCCCGCTCGATCACGTTCCTGAAGAGGTTGTGGTGGAGGGTGACCCGCAGCTTCCCCCGGTCGGTGGCGCCCGCGCTGTCGCTGTTGCCGATCATCAGGGTCTTGTCGTGGTCGGCGAAGACGTTCCAGGACACCGTGACGAGGTCCGCGCCCCGCACGATGTCCAGCTCGCCGTCGTGCTGCTGGTAGACCTCCCCGTAGTACGAGGGCAGCGAACTGTCCGGATGGGCCCCGTCGGTGAACGTGTTGTGGTCGATCCACACATGGCTGGAGCCGTACACGACGAGGCTGTCGTACTCGGAGTTCCACGCCCCGGTCGCGCCGTCGGTGGGGTCCCACTGCGGGAAGCAGTCGAGGGGGCTCTCCAGGGTGAGGTCGCGGATCACGACGTTGTCGACGCCCTGCACCTGGAGGCTGGCGCCGGTGATCCCGGCGCTCTTGCCGACACCGGAGATCGTGGTGTTCGACGGCACCTTGACCTTGATCGCCTCGCCCTGGGCGGTCGCGGAGGCGGCCCGCAGCTCCTCCTGGGGGCCGCTGACGGTGTTCTCGTACCCCCAGACGGCCGGGTCGTAGTCGGCGAGGTAGCGGGCGAAGTCGTAGCCGGGGGCCTCGAAGGCGGCGCAGCCGGCGGCGGTCGCGTTCAGCGTGCCCACCACCTTGACGATCCTCGGCTCGGTGCCCGGCACGGCGAGCGCGGCCCGGAACTCCTCCCAGGTGGTGACGGTGAAGACGCGGGAGGCGTCGGCGGCGGCCCCTCCGGTGGTGCCGGTCCCCGTGGACGCCCAGCCGTCACCGGACGGCAGGGTCGCGCGGGCGGGGTCGGCGCCGGGCCGGTGGCCGGCGTGGGCGCCGGCCACGGGGGCGGTGACCGTCAGGGCGAGCGCGGTCGCGGCCACCACTCCCAGGTGCTTGCGTCGGTTCATGGACGGTTCTCCTCGGCATCGGGCCAGGTGATGAGGTCGGTGGGGATCCCGTCGTCCAGGCGGCGCGTCTCACGCGGCGCGAGGACATGGGTGCGGAGCAGCTCGGCGGTGACCAGACGGGCCACCTCGATCGCGCCCAGCGGATTGAAGTGGGTGTTGTCCTGCTCGGTCTCGGTCCAGTTGAAGTACGGCTTCGTCGCTTCGGGGCCGAGCCGTTGCCACAGCGCCAGCGACAGGGCCTCGACGTCGAGGAGCGGGACGTCGGACGCGCGGGCGGTCTCCCGCATCGCCGCCGGGTACGCGCCGAGCGTCCTCTGGGCGCCGCCGTCGGCGTCGAACTTCCGCCGCTCCACGGAGGTGGCGAGCACCGGGAGGGCGCCCCGGGACCGCGCGGCCTCGACGAAGACCCGCAGGTTGTCCTGGTAGGTCGTCCACGGTTCGGTGTAGCGGGAGGGGTCGGCGACCTTCTGGTCGTTGTGGCCGAACTGCACCAGCAGCAGGTCGCCGGGCCGGATCGCCGTCAGGATCGCGTCGAGCCGCCCCTCGTCGAGGAAGCTCTTGGTGCTGCGCCCGTTGACGGCGTGGTTGGCGACCCGTACGCCCCGGTGGAGGAAGAAGGGGAGTGCCATGCCCCAGCCGGTCTCGGGTGCGGCGTCGGCGTACTTCTGGGCGGCCGTGGAGTCGCCCGCGAGGAAGAGGGTGCGCATACGGGGGTGTCCTTGGGAACGGGCCGGGGGAGCCCCGGCCAGGGCGAGCGCGAGACCCGCCCCGGCCGTGACGACCGCGCGGCGGCCTACGCTCACGGGTTCTGCTGCTGCCACTCGGCCTGCGCCGCGTTCAGCTGCTCGGCGAGGTGGTCGAGGAACGCCTTGGCCGTGGTCGTGCCGAGCAGGACCTTCTGGAAGCCGGACTCGTTCTCCGCCTTGGAGATCGAGTTCCAGTCCGGCAGGTAGTACGGCAGCTCCACGATGGTGGCCTCGCCGCTGAACAGGACCTCGGCGCCCAGCTTGGTCGGCTCGGACTCCTGGAGCCACGGGTCCTTGGCGGCGTCCGTGTTGGCCGGGATGGCGCCGGCCGACTTGTTCCACTTGCTGTTGGACGCGTGCGAGGCCGCGAACTCGATGAACTTCCAGGCGGCGGCCTTGTTCTTGCTCGTGGAGAACATGCCGAGACCGTCGACCGGGTTGGAGACCTGCACCCGGGTGCCGTCGTCGAGCGTCGGGTTGGGGATGCCCCGGAACTTGTCCGTGCCGAGCGCCTTCACATGGTCCTGGTAGGAGCCCAGGTTGTGGTTCAGCATGCCGATCTGGCCGCTGTCCCACTGGGCGACCATCTTGGTGAAGTCGTTGTTGACGTCGGCGGCCGGGGTGGTCCGCTTGAACAGGCCGGCGTACTTCTCCAGGGCCGCCACGTTCTTCGGGTCGTTGACGGTGGTCTTCTCGCCGTTCCAGAAGCTGGTGATGCCGCTCTGGCCGTACATGGCGTCCAGGGCCTGCGCGATCGAGCCCGCGCCGCCGCGGATCGTGTAGCCGAAGCGGTTCTTGTCGGTGTCGGTCAGCTTCTCGGCCGCCGCGTAGAACTTCGACCAGGTGGTGGGCGCCGGCAGCCCCGCCGCCTTGAACAGGTCGGTGCGGTAGTAGAGGACGCCGTTGCTGGCCGAGGTGGGGACGGTGAACAGCTTGTCCTGACCGCCCGCCGCCGTGACGCTCGTGACCATGGCGGTGTTCAGCTTGCCCTTGAGCGAGCTCGCCTCGATCCGCGCGTCCAGCGGCTCCAGGGCGTTCTGCGCGGCGATCCCCGCGAGCATCGCCGCGCCGACGCCGCCCACGTCCGGCAGGCCGCCGCCCTGGATCGCGGTGTCGTACTTGGACTGGACCTCCTTGGAGGCGATCCCGACGTACTCGACGTCGATCTCGGGGTTCGCCTTCTCGAAGTCCGCGATGATCTCCTTCCACACGTCGGTGCGGACACCGCCGTTGTTGTCCCAGAAGGTGATCTTTCCCTTGCCCGATCCCTCGGTGCCCTTGTCGCCGGCGCCGCTGCCGTCGTCACCGCAGGCGGTGGCGGTCAGGGCGAGGACACCGGACAGGGCGAGGGCGAGGGCGGCTCTGCGCCGTCCGCCGGGGAAGATGGTCATCGTCGGCTCTCTTCTCTCGGGGTGTTGCGGGGACTTACGGGGGATGTGACGTGGGGGTACGGGAGGGCGTCGGGGACGCCCAGGGGGGAAGGACGTTCAGGCGGGGGTGACGCGGAACGCGGAGAACACGGCCGTCCCGGCATGTCCCGCGCCAGCCGGCGCCCCGGCGAACAGACCGAGCAGCGCGCCGACCCAGCGCCAGGGCGTGGCGGCGAACTCCGGCCCGAGCCGGACCGGCCCGCCGGCGCCGTCGGAGGAGTACGAGAACCGGCAGCGCGCGTCCGCCGTGACCTCGATCCGCAGCAGGACCCGGTCCCCGGACACGGGCAGCGCGTGCGCCGCGTCCCGTTCCCGGTCGGCGTTGGCCGGGGCGAAGCGGTGCACCAGCCGGGCCGTGCCGTCCGGGGCCCGCTCCAGGCCGATCCACGCGTACGCGTCGCCGAGGACGACGAGCCCCGCGCGGGCCCCGGGAGCCCCGGAGTCCAGCCGCAGCCCGACCTCGACCACGAGGGCCCCGGCCGGCAGCCGCTGGGTGAGCACGTGCGGCACGGTCCGCAGATCGTCGAGCCGGTCCGACCGCACACAGCCGAGACGCAGACCGTCCCCCGCGTGCTGACTGGCCCAGCCCTCGACCGGGTTGGCGGTCCACTGCCACTGGCGACCGAACCGCCCGCCGGGAAACGTGTCGTCCACGGCCGGCCGCGCGGGCGGCTGCTCCGGCAGATCCGGCTTGCGGTGCACCCGGACCGGGGCGCCGCCGTCGCCGAGCACCGGCCAGCCGTCCGCCTGCCAGCGCATCGGCTGGAGGTGGACGATCCTGCCGTGCGCGCCCGCCTGCTGGAAGTGCAGGAACCAGTCCTCGCCGCGCTGGGTGCGCACCCAGCCGCCCTGATGGGGGCCGTTGACGTCGGTGTCGCCCTGCGCGAGGACGATCCGCTCCTCGTACGGGCCGAAGAACGACCGCGACCGGAACGCCCCCTGCCAGCCGGTGGCCACGCCCCCGGCGGGCGCGAGGATCCAGAACCGGCCCTCGTGCCGGTACAGCTTCGGGCCCTCCAGGGTGAACCAGCCGGGGATCCGGTCGGCGTCGACGAGGACCTGTCCCTCGTCGAGCACCTTGGTGCCGTCCGGGCTCATCCGGTGTCCGACGAGCCGGTTGTTGAAGCCGGCCCGGGACTTGGCGAAGGCGTGCACGAGGTACGCCTCGCCCGACTCCTCGTCCCACAGCGGGCAGGCGTCGATCAGCCCCCGGCCCGCCTTCACCAGGTGCGGCGCCGACCAGGGCCCCCGTACGGACGGGGCGTTGACCTGGTGGATCCCGTGGTCGGGGTCGCCCCAGAAGATCCAGAAGCGCCCGTCGTGGTGCCGCAGCGACGGCGCCCACACCCCTCGGTCGTGCCGGGGCTCCGTGAACGCGGCGGCCGGTTCGAGCCGCTCCAGGGCGTGGCCGACCAGCGTCCAGTTGACCAGGTCCCGGGAGTGCAGCAGCGGCAGGCCGGGAGCCCGGCCGAAGCTGGACGCGGTCAGGTAGTAGTCCTCGCCCACCCGCAGCACGTCCGGGTCGGACCAGTCGGCCGCGAGGACCGGATTGCGGTACGTGCCGTCGCCCAGGTCCCCGGTGACGGTCGCCGCGCTCACGACGCCACCGCCTTGCGGACCAGGGCCGCGGCGCCGTCCCGGTCGAGCCGGCCGTCGGCGACGACGGTCACCACCCGCCGTACGCAGGTCTCCCCGTCCGCCACCGCGAGCCGTTCCGCGTGGGCGAGCGAGGAGCCGACCCCCGGATACTCTGCGGCACGGACGAACCACGGGTCCTCACGGGTCCGCGCGGTCGCCCCGGCGAACACCAGGGTCCAGCCCTCGCCGGCCAGCGCCACCCAGTCGGAGCGGACCCCGTGCACCGCCTCCTCGCCGTCGGCGTCCGCCCCGAACACCACGGGCGCCGCCGGCTCCTTCGGCGCACGCCAGAAGAAGCCGCCGTACGCGGCGCCGGGCCGGCCGTTCGTCGCCGGGCTGCCGATCGACAGGTCCCGGCCCGAGGTGTTGGTGAGGGAGAACGTGAGGTCGAGCGCCCAGGCGGAGTCGGTGAGCGCGACCGCCGCCACCGTACGGTGCTCACGGAGGAGCCGCTGGCCGCCGGCCGTCCAGCTCAGCTCCTCCACGAAACCGTCCGGGTCGCGGAGCTTGAACCCGTCGTGCCGCTGCACGCCGTGGTTGTCGAGCGCGACCGGGCCGCGGCCGCGGACGAAGGTGCGACCGCCCCAGAAGTTGTGGCCCGCCACATCGGGGACGGCGACCCCGGCGCCCAGGTGGTGCCGGTGGTCCTCCGGCACCGTCTCGGTCACCGGCCGCCCGCCGAGGGTGGTGACGGGGTGGAGGTACGGCCGGGGGGAGTGGTCGGGGGCGAGCTCGGGCCGGGTGGTGTAGCGGGCGACGGCGCGGCCCGCGCAGCGCAGGACCGTCGGGTCCTCCGGTGTCATCGGACCTCCGCCCGGGCCGGCGGCGCCCAGACGGCGCCGAGTTCGGAGAACAGCCTCAGCTCGTCGGCGGCCGCGTCCACCAGGGTGTCGACGCCGTCGACGACCCGGCGCGGCGCGCTGTCGCCCGCTTCGGTGTGCCAGTGCGCGGCGGGGATCTCCCGTGGGTCGGGGGCCGTCCGTACCGCCTCGACCACCCGCATGAACGCGCCGGTCGCCGCCGGCGGCACCCACAGCGCCTCACCGTCGGTGACGTGCGCGACGAGGTTCTCCAGGAGGTCGGTGCGGCCGTACTCGGTCTCCACCGGGCCGTGCCCGGCACGCTGCACGAGGACCCGGTCCTGGCGGTACCAGAACGTGATCCGGCCCTGGCTGCCGTGGACGACCACGTACGGCTCCGAGGACGTCTCGGCGCACAGCGTCACCGCGACCGTCACCCGGACGCCCGCCGAGGTCACCACCCGTACCGCCGAGGTGTCGTCGGCCTCGATGGCGTGGGCGCGCAGCAGCTCGGTCTCGATGTGCGCGACGTCCTCGGCCCGGTCGGCGCCGGCCAGCGCGAGCGCGGTGGCGACGGCGTGCGCGAGGGGGTTGGTGAGCACCCCGTCGACGACGTCGGCCGCACCGAGCCGCCGCCGTCCCGCCCAGGGCGAGCGCCGGAAGTACGCCTCGTCGCGGACCCAGGCGCCTGCCGCGCCGACACCGAGGAGTTCACCGATCGCGCCCTCCTCGACGAGGCGGCGGATCGCGGGCACGGCGTGCGAGCCGAGCGACTGGAAGCCGATCTGGCAGGCCACCCCGGCCGCCTCGACACCCTCGGTCATCCTGCGGAACTCCGCGAACGACGGGGCGGGAGGCTTCTCCAGGAGGATGTGCGCCCCGTGCCGGGCCGCGGTGAGGGCCATGTCGGTGTGCGTCTGGATGGGGGTGCTGAGCACGGCGATCCGGGCGCCGGTCGAGGCGAGCAGCGCTTCGAGGTCGGCGGACTGCTCGGGGTCCCCGATGCCGTCGAGTTCGGCCGCGTCGAGCGGACGCAGCTCGCAGACCCCCGCCAGGCGGACGAGTCCCCGCTCCTCGAGCCGGCGGATGTTGAGGAGGTGGCTGCGGCCGTGGCCGCGGGCGCCCGCGAGGACGACGGGCAGCGGGGTGCGCGTGGTGGTACCGCCCGCGCGGTCCGGCCGGCCGCCGCTCATCCCTTCACCGCCCCGGCGCTGAACCCGGTGACCAGCCACTTCTGGATGAAACCGAAGACGATGACGACGGGGACGGCGGCGATGACGCCGCCCGCCGCGAGCGCCCCGAGGTCGACGCTGTCGGCGCCCATGAGGGTGTTCAGACCGACCGGGATCGTCTGCTTGTCCTGGCTGCTGAGGAACATCAGGGCGAAGAGGAAGTGGTTCCAGGCGTGGACGAAGGCGAAGGAGCCGACCGCGACCAGACCGGGCCTCAGCAGCGGAAGGACGACGATCCGGAAGGCGCTGAAGCGGTTGCAGCCGTCCACCCAGGCCGCCTCCTCCAGGGAGTACGGCACGTTCCTGATGAACCCGCTGATGAGGATCATCGACAGCGGCAGCTGGAACACCGTCTCGGCGATGATGACACTGCCCAGGGAGTTGATCATCTTCAGCTCGGCGAAGATCTGGAACAGCGGCACGAGGAGCAGGGCGCCCGGCACGAACTGGGAGCAGAGCAGGGCCAGCATGAAGCCCTTCTTGATCCGGAAGTCGAAGCGGGCGAGCGCGTAGCCGCCGGCCAGCGCGACGACGGTGGTGCTGATGAGCACCGCCACGCCGATGAGCAGGCTGTTCTGGAAGAAGACGCCGAAGCTGCGCTCGTTCCACACCTTCTCGAAGTGCGCGGTCGTCATCGGCCAGGGCAGCAGCGAGGTGGAGCCGGTCGGCCGGACGGCGAAGAGCAGGATCCAGTAGAAGGGGACCAGGGTGAAGAGGAGGTAGATCCCGAGGGGCAGATAGATCTGCCAGCGGGGCACCTCGTCCCAGGCCCTGCGCCTGGCGCGGGCGGCGGCGGGCGGGGTCCGGTCGGGCGGCTGCGCGGCCCGCTGCGGGGTCGCGCCGGCCGGGGCCGGGCTGAGGGTGGACTCGGCTGTCACTTGCCGTCGCCTCCGAACTTGCTCAGGCGCAGATAGATCACGGAGCAGAAGAGAAGGATCACGAACGCCACCGTGGTGAGGGCGGAGGCGTATCCGAAGTTGTGGGCCTCGACGCTGGTCTCGGCGATGTAGAGCGGCAGCGTGGTCGTCACGCCCGCGGGGCCGCCGCCGGTCAGCGTGTACAGCAGGTCGACGTTGTTGAACTCCCACACCGCGCGCAGCAGCGTCGACAGGACGATCGCGTCCCGGATGTGGGGCAGGGTGATGTGGACGAACTGGCGGACCCGGCCCGCCCCGTCGACCTCGGCCGCCTCGTACAGGTCCTTCGGCACGGACTGGAGGTCGGCCAGGATGAGGATGGCGAAGAAGGGCACCCCGCGCCAGAGGTCGGCGACGATCGCCGCGGGGAACACCGTGGCCGTGTCGGAGAGCCAGGACGTGCCGTACGTGCCGAGGCCCATGTCCGCCAGGTAACGGCTGATGCCCGTCTGCGAGTTGTAGAGCAGCACCCAGATCGCGGAGGTGAGCACGCCCGAGACGGCCCACGGCGAGAAGACCAGGGCCCGGCCCAGGGCGCGGCCCACGAACGTCTGGTTCACGATGAGGGCCAGCGCGAGACCGAAGAGGAGCTGGAGCGTCACCTCGACGACGACCCACTTGAGGCTGAAGGTCAGCGTGCCCCAGAAGTGCGGGTCCTCCGTGAAGATCCGGGTGAAGTTCTCCAGGCCGGCGAAGCCGTTCCGCCAGGGCTTCGTGGGGTTGTGGTGCTGGAGGCTGTAGTAGAAGACGCTGAGCACCGGGTAGGCGATGAAGCCCAGCATCAGCAGTCCGGCGGGGGCGATCAGCAGGTACGGCAGGCGGCGGGGGGCCGCTCCCGTGCGGCGGGGCCCCCGTGCCGCGACGGCTTGGGGCGGTGGGGTCACAGCTGAGGCCATGACGGCGGCTCCGTTCTCGGTGAAGCGCTTCGCGAACGACGTTCGAGACGTGGACAGGTCGGACGGGGTGCGGGCGGCGCGCGCGAGACGGCCCGGTCGGGGGCGCGTGGCGCGGCTGCGGCCGGCGGGGCGTGCGGGCGGGGTCTCAGCCCGCGTACGGATCGGGGGTGGCGCCCGGCCGCGCCAGGAACTCGAAGTCGCAACCGGTGTCGGCCTGCGCGATCTGCTCCATGTAGAGCGCGCCGTAGCCGCGTTCGTACCGGGGCGGCGGCGGTGTCCACGCGGCCCGCCGACTCTCCAGCTCCTCGTCCGTGACGTGCAGGTGGAGCGAGCGCGCCGCGACGTCCAGGGTGATCGTGTCGCCCGTACGGACGAGGGCGAGGGGACCGCCGACATACGACTCGGGCGCCACGTGCAGCACACACGCCCCGTAGCTCGTCCCGCTCATCCGCGCGTCGGAGATCCGCACCATGTCCCGGACCCCCTGCTCCAGGAGGTGGCGCGGGATGGGCAGCATGCCGTACTCCGGCATCCCGGGCCCGCCCTTGGGGCCCGCGCCCCGCAGCACGAGCACGTGCTCGGCCGTGATGCCGAGCGCCGGGTCGTCGATCGTCCGCTGCATCGTGCGGTAGTCGTCGAACACGACCGCCGGACCGGTGTGCTTGAGCAGGTGCGGTTCGGCCGCGATGTGCTTGATGACGGCGCCGTCGGGACAGAGGTTGCCGCGCAGCACCGCCACCCCGCCCTCGGCGGCCAGCGGCCTCGACCGCTCCCGGATCACCTCGTCGTCGTGGACGAGGGCACCGTCGAGCTGCTCCCGCAGCGTGGTGTGGGAGACGGTGGGCCGGTCCAGGTGCAGGACGTCGGTCAGCCGGGACAGGAAGCCCGTCATCCCGCCCGCGAAGTGGAAGTCCTCCATCAGATACCGGCCGCCCGGCCGCAGGTTCGCGAGCACCGGGACCGTCCGCGCGATCCGGTCGAAGTCGTCGAGCGTCAGCGTCACCCCCGACCGCCCCGCCATCGCGATCAGATGGATGACCGCGTTGGTCGAGCCGCCGAGCGCGAGCACCGCCGCGACCGCGTCCTCGTACGCCTCCCTCGTCAGGAGCCGCGAGAGGCGGAGGTCCTGCCGTACGAGCTCCACGATCCGCAGCCCCGAGGCCGCCGCCATCCGGTCGTGCCCCGAGTCCACCGCCGGCACCGACGAGGCACCCGGCACGGTCACGCCCAGGGTCTCGGCGGCGGCCGTCAGCGTGGACGCCGTGCCCATCGTCATGCAGTGGCCGGGGGAGCGGGCGAGCCCGTTCTCCAGCTCCGCCATCTCGCAGTCGCCGATGAGACCGGCCCGCTTCTCGTCCCAGTACTTCCACATGTCCGTACCGGAGCCGAGGGTCTCCCCCCGCCAGTGTCCCGGCAGCATGGGCCCGGCCGGCACGAACACGGTCGGCAGGTCGACCGACGCCGCGCCCATGAGGAGCGCCGGGGTCGTCTTGTCGCAGCCGCCCATCAGCACGGCCCCGTCCACCGGGTACGAGCGCAGCAGCTCCTCCGTCTCCAGCGCGAGGAGGTTGCGGTAGAGCATCGGGGTCGGCTTCTGGAAGGTCTCCGAGAGCGTGGAGACCGGGAACTCCAGCGGGAACCCGCCGGCCTGCCACACTCCCCGCTTCACGGCCTGGGCGCGGTCGCGCAGATGGACGTGGCACGGGTTGATGTCGGACCAGGTGTTGAGGACGGCGATCACCGGCTTGCCGAGGTGCTCCTCGGGCAGATAGCCGAGCTGCCGGGTGCGGGCGCGGTGGCTGAACGAACGCAGCCCGTCCGTGCCGTACCACTGGTGGCTGCGGAGCTCCTCGGGCCGCCGCCCTCCGGGCGCTTCCCGCCGGCCTTCCGGTGCCCCCTGCGCGGGGGGCCGGGTCTCCGGGCCGCTCATGCCGACCAGCCGGCGGCTATCGCGGCGACCTCGGCCCGCTCGCTCTCCGGGAGTTCCCGGCTCGGCGGGCGGACGGCGCGGCGACAGAGACCGAGGGAGGCGAGGGCCTCCTTGACCACGGTCACGTTGTCCGCGCTGCCGTTCGCCGCGCGCAGCTCCTCGAAGCGGCGGATCCGCTCCCACACCTTCATGGCGGCCGGATAGTCGCCCGCCCGCAGGGCGCCCAGCATCTCCAGGGAGACCGCCGGGGAGACGTTGACCAGGCCGGAGGTGAAGCCGGTGGCGCCGCTCGCGAAGTAGGCGGGGGCGTACGGCTCGGCGAGGCCCGCCACCCACACGAACCGGTCGAGGCCCGCGTCCCGGGCGAAGCCGGCGAACCGGGCCGCGTCGGGGACGGCGTACTTCACCCCGATGACGTTGGGGCAGGCGGCGCCGAGCTCGGCGAGCCGGGCCCCGCTCAGCAGCGGGTTGCGGATGTAGGGGACGACACCGAGCTCCGGGACGGCCTCCGCGATGGCCCGGTGGTAGTCGACCCAGCCGCTCTCGGAGACGTACGGGTGGACCGGCTGGTGGACCATCAGCATCCCGGCGCCGACCTCCCGGGCGTGCCGGGCGGCCTCCACGGCCGTCGGCACGTCGTGGCCGACGCCGACCAGGATCGCGGCCCGGTCGCCGGCCTCCTCGACGGTCACCTCGGTGAGGAAGCGGCGCTCCTCGGGGGTGAGGGCGTAGAACTCCCCGGTGTTGCCGTTCGGTGTGAGGGTGCGCACCCCGCCGTCGAGCAGCCGGCGCAGCAGCGCGCGGTAGGTGGCGGTGTCCACGGAACCGTCCTCGGCGAACGGGGTGACCGGGATGGCCACGACGTCCGCGAGGGCCGCTCGCCGGGTCTCGAAATCGATGCTCACGTGCTGCCCGCTCATTCGCTGTCCAGGGGGGAGTGGGGGAAGGCGCGCTCGACGAACGAGGCGATGTGGTCGTGGACGGCCCGGCCGGCGCCGTCGACGTCACCCGCGGCGGCGAGCCGCAGGATCTCCTCGTGCTCCGCCGCCTCGCGCTCCCAGGACGGGACGGCGGCCCAGGCGACGGTGGAGACGAGCGCGGCCTGGTCGCGGACCTCGTCGAGCATGCGGCCGAGCAGCGGGTTGCCGCAGGGCAGGTAGAGCGCGCGGTGGAAGTCCCGGTTGGCCAGCGACCGTTCGGCCGGGTCCTCGGCTCCCGCCGCCCGCCGCAGGGCCTCGTGGGCCGTGTCGAGCGGGGCGCGGGAGGCGACGGCGCGGCGGACCGCCTCGGGCTCCAGGAGCAGCCGCACGTCGTATACGGCGCGGGCCATGTCCGCGTCGACCATCCGGACCGTGACGCCCTTGTACTGGCTCATCACCACGAGTCCGCTGCCCGCGAGGGTCTTGAGCGCCTCGCGGACCGGGGTCTTCGACACCCCGAACCGCGCGGCGAGTTCGGTCTCCACGAGCGCCTGGCCGGGTCTGAGTCCGCCGGTGAGGATGTCGTGCTTGATCGCTTCGAGGACGTACTGCGTGCGGGAGGGGATGGGACTGGGGGCGAAGGACATGGCGCGCTCTCAGATCTCATGTATCGCGTCTCATATATGACGTACGAAGTGCAACGGGCATGAAGCTAGGGGGGCGTGGGTGTTTCGTCAATGCTTCACGCAAGCGTTTTCTACGATGCGGGGCCAGGCCTCCCTCCCGGCCCGGCCGGCGGGGCACCCCCTAGGGTCGGGTCCATGACGAACACGCGGACGGTACGAGGTCCGGAGCAGCGCAAGAAGGACGTCCTCGCACGCCTGACGGAGGAGGTGGACATCTGGGTGGCCTCCGCCGCCGGCGACGGGACGCCGTACCTCGTGCCGTTGGCCTTCCACTGGGACGGGCAGGACGTCTGGCTCTGCACCCGGCTGACCAACCCCACCGGACGCAACCTCGCCGGCGGAGGCCGGACGCGCCTCGCGCTCGGCCACACCCGGGACGTCGTGCTGCTCGACGGCGACGTGACGACGCTCCCCGTCGCGGAGGTCCCGACGGCGGTGATCGAGGAGTTCGCGGCGAAGTCGGGCTGGGACCCCCGCGGCTCGGGCCCCGCGTACGTCTGGTTCCGCGTCCGTCCCACCGCCGTGGAGGCCTGGCACGAGGAACCCGAACTCGCCGGCCGCCACCTCATGCGGGGCGGCGTCTGGGTGGTCTGAGGCGCCGGGCCGCCTCTCCGACCGGCGACCCGGTCTGGTCCTCGCCGTGGCGGGGGTGCTGCCGCTCGCGGAGCGGCCGCCGTGGCGGGGGTGCTGCTGCTCGCCGGCCGCTCTGCCGTCGCCCTGCTCGCGGAGCGGCCCGCAGTCGCGGGGCTACTGTTGCTCGCCCGCCGCCCGCCGCCCGCCGCCCGCCGCCCGCCGCCCGCCGCCCGCCGTCGCCCTGCTCGCGGAGCGGCCCGGTCCTCGCCGTGGCGGGGTGACTGCCGCTCGTCGGCCGGCCCGCCGTCGGCCTGCTCGCGGAGCGGCCCGCCGTCCTGGTCGGTCTCGTCCTGGTGCAGGGCTCACTGCAGTTCGCGCTCGACGGCACCCTGATCGCCCGCGCCCTGTACGCGGTGGCGTAGGCCCCACCAGGGCCGGTGCCTACGCCACCGCTCTCGACCTCGGCGCCGTCGTGGGACCTCTGTTCGGCGCCGCCACCCTCGGCACCGCGGCCGGGCCCCTGGGTCCGTTCCGGGGCGGTGCCGGGTTCGTCGCGGCCGCCCTGTCCGTCGGCCTCGCGGCCGTCCCCGCCCGCCGCGAGGCCGACGGGCCGTGGAGCGGGCGGACGTTCGCGCCGGGCGCGGACGCAGGGGAGCTTCCGCACGGACTCGGGGGCGCGGCAACCATCCCGCACGGATTCCGGGGACGCGGCAACCTTCCCGCGCCCGGCGGCGACAGAGACGTAGCCACCCGTCCCCCGCCGCGAAGGAGGTGCCCGTCCCATGGCTCCCGTCGTCCTCGGTGGTACGCGGCCCGATCCGGCACCTTCCTCCGCACCCAGCGAATTCGAAGCGCTTCGACAATCCCGTCCCGCATCGCGCCTGACCAGAGGTCTCTCACGCTCATGTCCTCGCCTTCGCGCCCCAGTTGACCTGACTCGCAGGGGCTGAAACCGGTGGAGTTTATCGGGAACGACTCTTGCCGCGCCTGTGACGTTCACTTAACCTCGCAGCAATGTCGAAGCGCTTCGACTCACCCGTCGACAGCGCCCGGGGTTCGCCCCGCCCGCACCATCTCCACCACCGCCGCCGGCCGGCACCTCCGCGGTCGCCGTTTGTCCTGGCGCGTGCCATGAAGGGTTGACGCAATGACGCCGAACGCCGTCTCCAAGGGCTCCCGGACATCTCCCCCGAGCCGGCGGGGCTTCCTCGCCTCCACCGCCGTCGCCGCCGCGGCGGTCGCGGGCGGCGCACCGCTGCTCACGGCCTGCGGCGGCGGAACGGACAACGGGAAGAAGGACGGCACCACCAGCGGCAAGGACGCGGCGAAGCTCCTCCCCGCCTTCGTCCCCAGCACCGTCGTCGCCCCCGACATCGCCCCGAAGAACGGCTCGGCGGCCGGCTTCACCCGCGCCCTGCCGAGCGCCCAGCTCAAGGCCTCCGTCGCCGCCAAGCGGGGCAAGGGCGGCGCCGTCACCATCATGGCCCCCTTCTGGGGACCCCCGCCCGCCCCCGGCAACCCGTACTACGCGGCCATGAACGAGGCCATCGGCGTCCGGGCGACCTGGCAGAACCAGGACGGGAACGTCTACGACCAGAAGCTCGGCGCCGTCCTCGCCTCCAGCGAGATCCCCGACGTGGTCGTCGTCCCCGGCTGGAACCTCGGCGGCAAGATCCCCAGCGCCATCGACGCCAAGTTCGAGGACCTCGGCCCGTACCTCTCCGGCGACAAGGTCAAGGCCTACCCCAACCTCGCGGCGATCCCCACCGACGCCTGGCAGCGCTCCCTGTTCGGCGGCAAGCTGCGCGGCCTGCCCATGCCGGCCTCCTACGTCACCAACATCGCGCCCTTCTACCGCAAGGACCTCTTCGAGGCGAAGGGCTGGCAACTCCCGCGGAGCGCCGACGAGTTCCTGGCCCTCGCCAAGGAGATCACCAGCGCCAGGGCCAAGGTGTGGGCCTGCGGGGACATGACCTGGACGGCGTACAACATGTTCGGCGTGCTGTCCGGCAGCGACAAGGCGCTCGGCTGGCACCTGGTCGACGGCAAGATGATCAACCGTATCGAGACCCCCGAGTACCTCGAAGCCCTGGAGTGGACCCGCAAGCTCTACGACGCCGGGGTCGTCCACCCCGACGAGAAGACCCAGAACCAGGGGGACACCGGCAACCGCTTCACCGCCGGCCAGTGTCTGATCTACAACAACGACCTCTCCCACTGGTACGCCAAGTCCTCCGAACAGGCTGCGCAGAACCCGTCGTTCGCCATGGGCGCGATGGACATCCCCGGCCACGCGGGCGGGCTGCCGAAGCTGTGGGCCACCAACCCGGCCAACATCTGGGCGTTCGTCAGGAAGGGCAGCTCCAAGGCGGTGATCGAGGACGTCCTCGCCATCGCCGACTTCACCGCCGCCCCTTACGGCACCAAGGAGCGGATGCTCACCGACTACGGCGTCGAGGGCGTCCACCACACCGTCGAGGACGGCTTGCCGGTCAAGACCGACCAGGGGAACCAGGAGGTCAGCAGCTCCTGGATGTTCGTCGCGAGCCCCGCCCCCTACATCGCCCACCCCGACACCCCCGACGTCACCCGGGCCATGATCGAGTGGCAGCAGCGCATGGGCGCCGTCACCTCCAAGTCCTCCTTCTACGGCATGACCGTCACCGAGCCGTCCCGGTGGACCGGACTCATGAACGACTTCGAGCAGCTGGAGAAGGACGTCGTCCGCGGCCGCAAGAAGGTCTCCGACATGCAGCAGGCCGTCTCCGAGTGGAAGACGAAGGGCGGCGACCAGCTCCGCGACTGGTACCGCAAGCTCCTCGACGCCACCGGCTCCGCGGCGAGCTGACCGTGAGCACGCTCGACACCCGGAGAGCCGACCCGGCCGCGCGGGCCACCGCCGGCCGGCCCCCGCGCGGCGACCGCCGGGGCCGCCGCCAGCGCCGTACGGACCGCCGCCGGAGCCGTACGGACGGGCGCGTCCCGCTCGGCCGGCGGCTCCGGCGCGACCGGACCCTCCTCCTCATGACCGTCCCGGCCCTCGCCCTCGTCGTCGTCTTCCACTACGTCCCGATCCTGGGGAACGTGGTCGCCTTCCAGGACTACGACCCGTACGTCTCGACCAACGGCGTCACCGCCGTCCTGGAGAGCCCATGGGTCGGACTCGCCCAGTTCGAACGGGTCTTCTCCGACCCCGGGTTCTGGCACGCCGTCGAGAACACCCTCGTCCTCTTCCTCCTCCAGCTGCTGCTCTTCTTCCCGGTGCCCATCGCGCTCGCCCTGCTGGTCAACAGCGTCCTGCGGCCCCGGGTCAGGGCGGTCGTCCAAGCCGTCCTGTACCTGCCGCACTTCTTCTCCTGGGTGCTCGTCATCACGGTCTTCCAGCAGATCCTGGGCGGGGCCGGCATCATCGCGCAGACCCTCCGACAGCACGGCTACGAGGGCTTCGACCTCATGACCGACCCGGGGATCTTCAAGTTCCTCGTCACCGCCGAGGGCATCTGGAAGGACGCGGGCTGGGGCGTCATCGTCTTCCTCGCCGCGCTCGCCGCCGTCAACCAGGACCTGTACGAGGCCGCCGCCATGGACGGCGCCGGGCGGTGGCGCCGGATGTGGCACGTCACCCTGCCCGCCCTGCGGCCCGTCATCGCGCTGCTGCTCGTCCTCCGCGTCGGCGACGCACTGACCGTCGGCTTCGAACAGCTGCTGCTCCAGCGCGACGCCGTCGGGCCGGGTGCGGCCGAGGTCCTCGACACCTTCGTGTGGTGGACCGGCCTGCGCAGCCAGGACTTCAGCTACGCGGCCGCCGCCGGTCTCGTCAAGGGTGTCGTCGGCCTCGTCCTCGTCCTGTCGGCGAACAAGATGGCCCACCTCATGGGCGAGCAGGGGGTGTACCGGAAGTGAACCAGCGTCCCAGGTCCCGGTGGGCGGCGCCCGCCCGACCCGTCTGGGAGGAGCCGCCCGGCAGGGCGGGCCTCGCCGCCAAGGGCGCGGTCCTCGTCCTCGCCTGCCTCGCGGTCCTCTTCCCGCTGTGGATCGTGGTGGTCACCAGCCTCTCCTCCAAGAAGACGATCACGGAGACCGGCGGTCTGGTGATCGTCCCCAGGGACCTCACCTTCATCGCCTACCAGGAACTCCTCGGCGGCGGGCAGGTCACCCGCGCCGCCGTCGTCAGCGTCCTCGTCACCCTGACCGGCACGCTCTTCTCGATGGCCGTGTCGATCCTCTGCGCGTACGGACTCTCCCGGCCCGGCTCGCTCGGCCACCGCTTCATCCTGCTGACCCTGATGGCCACCATGTTCTTCGGGGCCGGCCTCATCCCCACGTACCTGCTGGTGCAGACGCTCGGGCTGACCGACACCTATCTCGCGCTGATCCTCCCGAGCGCCGTCAGTGTCTTCAACATCCTCGTCCTGCGCGGCTTCTTCATGGGGGTCTCACCCGAACTCGTCGACAGCGCCCGTATCGACGGCGCGGGAGACCTGCGGATCCTCTGGCAGATCGTGATGCCGCTCTCCCGGGCGGTCATCGCCGTCATCACCCTGTTCTACGCGGTCGGCTACTGGAGCGCCTGGTTCAACGCCTCCATCTACCTCAGCGACCAGAACATGATGCCGTTGCAGAACGTCCTCATCCAGCTCGTGCAGAAGCAGGAGATCCCCGTCGGCCTCGGCCAGGCCGTGAAGGCGGGGAACCTCTCCGGACTCGCGGTCCAGATGGCCGTCATGGTCCTCGCCCTGCTCCCCGTCGCCGTCCTCTCGCCCCTCGTCCAGAAGCACTTCAGGAAGGGCATGCTCACCGGCGCCGTCAAGGGCTGAGCCCACCCCGAAGCCCTCACCTCCCAGGGAGAGCCCGATGCCGAGCCCCGACGACATGACCCGAACGCGCCGCGCCCGCGGGACCGCGGCCGGAACCGGGACCGGTCCTGGCGGCGAGGAGGCGTCCGTCCGCCACGGCACCTGGGAACCGGCGCCCGCCGCCCGCTGGGAGGACGCCTTCCTCGCCGGAAACGGCCGGCACGGCGCGCTGGTCTTCGGCGACCCCGAGGACGACCGGCTGATCGTCACCCACCACACCCTCGTACGGCCGAACAACCCGCCCGGCACCACCGCGCCGCCCCGGCTCGCCGCCGCACTGCCCGCCCTCCAGGACGCCCTGCTCGCGGGTGACCGGTGGGCCGCCGACGAATTCACGGACGGGCGGCCGCTGCGCTGGGTGCGGCCCTTCCACCCCGGGTTCCTGACCCGGATCCGCCGTGCGCCCGCCGTCCCCGCCCTCCCCGTGCGCCGCGCCGTCGACTTCGCGACCGGGGTCGTCTCCTGCCGGTACGGGGAGCGGCGGGCGGAGGTCTTCGTCTCCCGCGCCGACGACGTCATCGTCCAGTACGTGACCTCCCCCGGCCCCGTCGTCGAGATCGAGCTCGACCACCGGCTCCCCGGCGTCCCCGCCGACCTCGGGGCCGGCCGCGGCGTCGCCACCGCCCGCGGGGAGACCGTCCTCACCCTGCGGGCCCGCTACCCCGGCAGCACCGCCGGCTACACCGGCCTCACCCTCCTGCTCACCGACACCGGACGCACCACCGTCACGGCCTCCGGCATCCGCGTCGAAGGTGCCGAGCGGCTGCTGCTCCTCACCCGGGTACGGCGGCACGAGGGGGATCTCGACCCGACCGGGGAGACAGAGGCCCTGCGGACTTTGGCGGGTGGCGGGTCGTCCGCCGACCCCGCCTCCCTCCACGCCCGGCTGCTCGCCCGTCACACCGCCCTGCACGGCGCCGCCTACCGGCGTGTCACCCTCGACCTCGGCGCGGACGAGACCGAACGGGCCCTGCCGGGCTCGGCCCTGCTGCGCCGGCCCGACAGCACCGCCCTCCTGGAACGCCTCTTCGCCGCGGGCCGTTACCACCTGCTCTCCTCCTCCGGTACGGGTCCGCCCCGGCTCACCGGCCTCTGGACGGGCGACTGGGAGACGGCCTGGTCGGGGGCGTACACCACCGACGCCAACCTCAACCTCCAGACAGCGTCCGCCGTCGCCGCCGACCTCCCCGAGGTGACGGACGCCCACGCGGCCCTGCTGCACGGGCAGGCGGGGGACTGGCGGGACAACGCCCGCGCGATCTTCGGCGCCCGTGGCGTCGTCGCCCCCGCCCACACGGACGGCGTCTCCGGGCACGCGTACCACTTCAGCCGGGAATACCCCCTCCACCTGTGGACGGCGGGTGCCGACTGGCTCCTCAAGCCGCTCCTCGACGCCGAGGAGGCGAGCGGACGGCAGGACCCCAGGACGACGGAACTCCTCGCCGAACTGGCGCTCTTCTACGAGGACTTCCTCACCCGCACCGGTCCCGACGGGCGGATCGCGATCGTCCCCTCCTACTCGCCGGAGAACCGGCCGCGCGGAGGGAGCGCGGGCGCGGTCAACGCCACCATGGACATCGCCGCCGCCCGGCACGCCCTGCGCGCCGCCGCCGACCGCGCCCCGGCGCGGGACGCGGCCCGCCTGCGGGCGCTCGCCGACCGGCTCCCGGAGTACCGGGTCAACGACGACGGAGCGCTCGCCGAGTGGGCCCGGCCCGGACTCCGCGACCGCTACGACCACCGGCATCTCAGCCACCTCTACCCCGTCTGGCCGCTGGACGAGATCAACCCGTACGACACCCCCGCCCTCGCCGCGGCCGCCCGGCGCGCCCTCGAACTCCGGGGCACCGAGAACGACTCGGCCCACGGGCACCTCCACCACGGCCTGATCGCGGCCCGGTTGGGGGACGCCGGGCGCACGGGCGCCGCGCTGGCGCGCGTCCTCACCGGCGACCACTTCCACGACTCCCTGATGAGCGCGCACTACCCGGCCCGCGACGTCTACAACGCCGACGCCGCCCACGCCCTGCCCGCGCTCCTCGTCGAGGCCCTCGTCCAGTCCGCGCCCGGACGGCTCGTCCTGCTGCCCGCGCCACCGGACCGGTGCCCACGCGGCCGGCTCACGGGCGTCCGGACCCGCTTCGGCGCCCGCCTGGACCTGACGTGGTCACCGGGGTCGTACCGCGCGGTCCTCCGTCCCGACCGGGACGCGGACATCGACCTCAGGTCCCCGACGGGCACGACCCGCCTCGCACTGCGCGCGGGCGAGGAACGGACGCTCGGCTCCTGAGCGCACGGCAGGGGACCGGCAGGTCCCGAGGACACGCGCGGGGACGGGCGGTCTCCCGGAGTGCGCGCACGGACCGGCGCGTGCCGGCTCCCGAGGAACGCGAACCACCTCGCGCCGCGCGGGTGACGCGTCGGCGCTCAGCTCCCGAGCGTCCGTGGCGAGGGTCCCGAGCTGTCCCGTACGGTCAGCTCGGGCGTGAGGAGTTCGACTCCGACGGCGTCCTCCGCCTCCGGCCGGGCCAGGCGGGCGACGAGCCGCTCGACCGCCCTGCGGCCCAGCTCCTGCGCCGGGATCGCCACCGAGCTCACCGCCACCGAGGCCTGGGCCGCGATCTGGTCCGCGCAGACCGCGACCACCGACACGTCCTCCGGTACGGCCCTGCCCGTGCGCCGCAGCAGCGTGAGCAGCGGCTCGACCGCCGTCTCGTTCTGCACGACGAAGGCACTGGTCGCCGGCCGCTCGTCGAAGATCCGGGCGAGCACGCCCGCCACGGCGTCGTGGCCGCCCTCGCAGGGCCGGTGCAGCAGCCGCACCCCGAGCCCGGCCGCCCGGTCGCGCAGCCCGCGCAGGGTCCGTTCGGCGAAGCCCGTGTGCCGGGCGTAGACACCGGGGGACTCGCCGATCACCGCGATCTCCCGGTGTCCGAGACCGGCCAGGTGCTCGACGCAGAGCGCGCCGGCCGCCGCGAAGTCCAGGTCGACGCAGTTCAGCCCCCCGGGATCGGCGGGCATGCCGACCAGGACGGCCGGCGGGCCCTCCGCGCGCAGCACCGGCAGCCGCTCGTCGTCGAGTTGCACGTCCATCAGGATCACCGCCTCGGCGAGCCCGCTGCCGGTGACCCGGCGCAGCGCCGCCGGGCCCTCCTCCCCGGTGAGGAGCAGGACGTCGTAGCCGTGGGCCCGGGCGGCGGTCGCGACGGCGACCGCGATCTCCAGCATCACCGGGACGTACATGTCGGTGCGCAGCGGCACCATGAGCGCGATGATCCGCGAACGGCTGCTGGCGAGCGCGCGGGCGCCGGCGTGGGGCTGGTAGCCGAGCCGGTCGATGCTCTCCCGCACCCGCTGCCGGGTGTCGTCCGAGATGGGCCGCTTGCCGCTGAGGACGTAGCTCACCGTGCTGGCCGACACCCCGGCGTGCCGGGCGACCTCGGCAAGCGTGACCATCCGTTCTCCCCGCGGGCAGTGACTGAGGCGAATCGCTTCGACGACGTCTGTCGAGCTCCGGTCGAATCCGTCGGACGATCACGTCGACAGGCTCAGCGAGACCGTAACGCGCAGGAGTTGACGTGTCCAGAGATCGTGCTCAGACAGATCGAAGCGCTTCGACACGGAAGGTCTCGTGGGGGATCGTGGCCGCCCGGACGGTTCGCCGCGGGCCCTCGTGGTGGTCGGTCCGGTCCGCGTGCGGGGTGCGTGGCCGCCTGGGCGGTCCGCCGCGGGCCCCCGCGCTGGCAGACCCCGGCCCGGGTCCAGCGGGGGCCCGTGGCCGCCCGGACGGTTCGCCGCGGGCCCTCGTGGTGGTCGGTCCGGCTCGCGTGCGGGGTGCGTGGGCGCCCGGGCGGTCCGCCTCAGGCCCCCCGCCGGCGGACCCGGCCCGGGTTCCGCGGGGGACCGTGGCTGCCCGGACCGTTCGCCTCAGGCCCCCGCCGCGGCGGACCCGGTCCGCTTGCCGTCACGCCGCTCCCGCGGCTGGCGCATCCGGCTCACCGGGCCGAAGACCTCCCGGTCGTCGAGGAAGCCCTCCAGGGCGAAGGCGGCCGCGCCCCGGGTGACCGCGTTGTGCGGCACCGCGCTGCGCCGCAGCGACGCCGCCCGGTGCGGCAGCGGCAGCGCGTGCCGGGTGACCGCCTCGTACGTGGCGCTCAGCAGGCGCTCGCCGAGCAGGTCGACGACCTGGTTGCCGAGGACGAGGACCCGGGGGTTGAGCAGATTGACCAGGTTCGCCGTCGCCGCGCCCAGGTAGCGCCCGGTGCGGTCGATGACCTCGACCGCCGTCGGATCCCGGTCGTCTGCCGCGCGCGCCAGGGCGGCGACCGTGGCCGCGTCGTCGGTGCCGGTAGCCCGCTCGTCGCCGGGTGCCAGCTCGCGCCAGGTCTGGGCGATGCCCCGGGTGCTGACGTACGCCTCCACGCAGCCCCGGTTGCCGCAGGTGCAGAGCCGGCCGTCGATCTCGAGGCAGGTGTGGCCCCATTCGCCCGCGCTGTTGGTGAACCCCCGGTAGAGCTGGCCGCCGATCGCGATCCCGGCGCCGACCCCGGCCCGCAGGGTGAGCACGACCAGGTCGTCCACCTCCCGCCCGGCGCCGAACCACAGCTCGGCGACGGTGCTGGCGCGCAGCGGGTTGTCGAGCCGCAGCGGCAGCCCGAGGCGTTCGTCGAGCAGGGCGCGCAGCGGCACCTCGTGCCAGGACCAGTACGGGGAGAAGGAGGACACCCCGCCCTCGCGCTCCACCATGCCCGGCACGCTGACGCCCACGCCGAGCACGCGCGCGCGGGGCACCGTGGAGACGCGCAGCAGTTCCTCGACGCACCCGGCGAGCTGCTCGACCACGTCGGCGGGCCGGACGTCGCCCGGGGGGAGCGGGCGCGCGACGGAGTGCCGGACGTCCAGGGCCAGGTCGAAGAGTTCCGCCTGGACGCTGGTCTCGGCGATGTCGACACCGATCAGCGCGCCCCGGTCGGCGTTGACCGCGAGCCGTGCGCGGGGGCGGCCGCCGCTGGAGTCCTCGTGGCCCGCCTCGACGAGGACGCCGGCCTCCAGGAGTTCGGAGGTCAGATTGGCGACGGTGGCGAAGGAGAGGCCGGTCGCGGCCGCGAGGTCCTGGCGGCTGACGGCGTCGGCCCCCGCGTAGAAGCGCCGAAGGACCTCGAAGCGGTTGAGGCGGCGAATGTCCTGCGACGTCCGCTTCAGCATGGCTGGTGTCCTCCGCTCGTACGGCCCCGGGTGGGCCTCCGCTACCGCGATCTTATTCAAAGGGTTGGAAGAAGCGGCGGGCGGCATATTTACAACCGTTAGACGAAGCCGTAGTTTTTTGCCTGCCGCACCACCCGCCGACCGAGGAGGCCAGATGCAGCACCTCAGGGCCGAACCCTGTTCCCCCCTGCCAGGACGTCTGACGGAAGGGCCCGTCTGGGACGACCGGCGTCAGGAACTGCTCTGGGTCGACATCCCCGACGGCCTCGTCCACCGGGCGGCGCTCACCGACGAGCAGGGACGATCCGACCTCGCGCCCGTCGCCACGCTCCGGTTCGACCGTCCCGTCGGCGCCGTCCTGCCCTGCGCCTCGGGAGCCCTGCTCGTCGCGGCCGGCACCTCCTTCCTGCGCCTGGAGCAGGACCGTCCGGTCACCGAGGCCGTCGAGATCGCCGCGCCCGTGCTCCCCGACGACGGCCTGCCGCGCCGGATGAACGACGCCGCCGTCGACCCCGCGGGCCGCCTCCTCGCCGGGACCATGGCGTACGACGAGAGCCCCGGCGCCGGCGCCCTCTACCGCCTCGACAGCGAGGGCCTCACCACCCTCGTCGACTCCGTCACCATCTCCAACGGCCTCGGCTGGAGCCCCGACGGAACCCGCCTCTACTACGCCGACAGCCCCACCGGCAGGGTCGACGTCTTCACCTACGACACGGTGACCGGCGCCCTCGGCGACCGCCGCCCCTTCGCGGTCATCGACAGCGGCCTCCCCGACGGCCTCACCGTCGACAGCGAGGGACGCGTGTGGGTCGCCGTGTGGGGAGGCGCCGAAGTGCTCGCCTTCACCCCCGACGGCGCCCCCCACGCGCGCGTGGAGCTGCCCGCCTCCCACGTGACGAGCTGCGCCTTCGCCGGACCCGACCTCGACGTCCTCGTCATCACCACCGCGACCGTGGGCCTCGACGAGGACCGCCGCCGCGCGGAACCCGACGCGGGCCGCCTCTTCACCTGCCGCCCCGGCGCCCGCGGCCTGCCCACCCCGCCGTACGCCGACCGCTGAGCCGCACGGCCACGGCCGAACCGTACGGCTCACCCTTCGAGCCGCACGGCCACGGCCGACCTGTCCGGCTCCCCTCCCCGAGCCGCACGGCCACCTCCGCGCCGCGCGACCGCGACCGGCCCCTACGGCTCGCCCCCGAGCCGCACCCCTGCCCCGCACCCAGGAAGAAGCACCACCATGACCACCCCGACAGCCACCCGGTACGAGGGATCCGCCCCGCACGACGCGCTCAGGGCCGCCCTCGCCGCCGCCCCCGTCATCGCGATCCTCCGCTCCACCTCCGCCGCCCGCTTCGCCGAGGCCACCGACACCCTGGTGGCGTCCGGCGTCCGCGCCGCCGAGTTCACGCTCACCACCCCCGGCGTGCTCGACGCCCTGCGCGAGTACGCCGCCGACGCCCCGCCCGGTCTCGCCCTCGGCGCCGGCACGGTCACCACGCCCGCCGAGGCGCAGGCTGCCGTCGAGGCCGGAGCCACCTACCTCATCACCCCCACCACCTCCACCGAGGTCATCGCGGAGGCCGTCCGCCTGGGCGTCCCGGTCCTCCCCGGCGCGTACACCCCCACCGAGATCCTCACCGCCTGGCGGGCGGGGGCCACCATGGTGAAGCTCTTCCCCGCGGCCACGGGCGGACCGGACTACCTCAAGGCCGTCCGCGCCCCGCTGCCCGACGTCCCCCTCGTCCCGACCGGCGGGATCGGCGCCGCCGACGCCCCGGCCTACCTCGCCGCCGGCGCCAGCGCCCTCGGCGTCGGCAGCCCCCTCGTCGGTGACGCCTGCGAGGGCGGCTCGCTCGCCGCGCTCGCCGACCGCGCCGCCGCCTTCCTCGACGGGATACGCCGATGACGGCCGGCAGCCCGCCCGCCCTCGTCACCCTCGGCGAGGCCATGGCGGTGGCCGCCGCGATCGTGCCCGGTCCACTCGCCACGGGCACCCCCCTCCGGCTCGCCTGGGCGGGCGCCGAGGCGACCGTCGCCATCGGCGTCAGCCGCCTCGGCCACCCGGCCGCCTGGACCGGCCGGGTCGGCGACGACGCGGCGGGCGCGATGATCCTCGCGGGACTCCGCGGCGAGGGCGTCGACGTCTCCGCCGCCCGTACGGACCCGGCGGCGCCCACCGGCCTGATGCTCCGTGAGCGCCGCACCGCCGACCGGCTCCGCGTCAGCTACTACCGGTCCGGGCTCGCCGGATCCCGGCTCGCCCCCGAGGACCTCGACGAGGCGCAGATCAGCGGGGCGCGGGTGCTCCATGTCACCGGCATCACCCCCGCGTTGAGCGCCACCGCGCGCGCCGCCGTCGAGCGCGCCGTCACGGTCGCCCGCGCCGCCGGCGTCACGGTCTCCTTCGACGTCAACCACCGCGAGCGCCTCTGGAGCCGCGCGGACGCCGCCGGTGCGCTGGCCGGCCTCCTCCCGTACGCCGACATCGTCTTCGCCGGTCCAGAGGAGGCGGCGCTCTTCGTGCCGGAGGAGTCACCGGAGCGGATGGCCCGCGCCCTCACCCGGCTCGGGGTGGGGCAGGCCGTGCTGAAACTCGGCGCGCAGGGGGCCCTGGTGGCCACCGGCGACGACGCGCTCCACGTGCGGCACGCCGTCCCCGTCACCGCCGTCGACCCCGTCGGCGCGGGCGACGCCTTCGTCTCCGGCTATCTCGCGGCCGTCCTCGACGGCTCCCCGGTGGAGGAGTGCCTGCACCTGGCGGCGGTCTGCGGGGCCTTCGCGGTCTCGGTCCCCGGCGACTGGGAAGGCCTCCCGCGCCGCGCCGAACTCGGCCTCCTCACGGCCCAGGACATCACGCGCTGACCGGCGGCCCGGCCCCCACCGACGGCCGGACCGCACCGCCGTAGGACCCGCGCCCGCCCGGCCGGACCACCGCCACGGCGCCGCCCGCCGGGCCCGCACCCGGGCGGGCGGCGCTCTCCCCTCCGTATCCGCACCCGGAAACACCAGGAACCCACAGCCATGAACCGTTTCTCCGGACAGACCGCCGTCGTCACCGGCGCGGCCTCCGGCATCGGGGCGGCCAGCGCCGCCCGGCTCGCCGCCGAGGGCGCGTCCGTGATCGTCGCCGACATCGCCGACGAGGCCGGCGAGGCCGTCGCCGCCGCGATCCGCGCCGACGGGGGCAGCGCCGCCTACGTCCACTGCGACGTCGCCTCCGAGGAGGACTGGACCGCCCTGCGCGCCGAGACCCACGCGCGCTTCGGCCGGGTCGCCATCCTCCACAGCAACGCCTTCACCCACACCTCCGCCGCCGCCCACGAGCTCCCCGTCGCCACCTGGGACCGTGAGATGGCCATCAACCTGCGGGCGCTGTACTTCGCCACCCGCACCTTCCTCGACGACCTGCGCGCCGAGCGCGGCAGCCTCGTCGCCACCTCCAGCGTGCACGCCGACTTCGGGCTGCCCGGATACGCCGCGTACGCCGCCGCGAAGGGCGGCATGTGCGCCCTGGTCCGGCAACTGGCCGTCGAGTACGGGCCCGACGTGCGCTTCAACTCCGTCCTGCCGGGACCCATCCTCACCGAGGTCTGGAACGACGTCGACGAGGAGGGACGCCGGCTCTCCGCCGACGCCACGGCCCTCGCCCGGCTCGGCCGTCCCGAGGAGGTCGCCTCCGCGGTCGCCTTCCTCGCCTCCGCCGACGCCGCCTACATCACCGGAACCAACCTGGTCGTCGACGGCGGCTGGACCGTGAAGAAGGAATCCAAGTGAAGATCACCTCCCTGCGCACCTACATCGTCGCCCCGCGCTGGTGCTTCCTGCGCGTCGACACCGACGAGGGCATCACGGGCTGGGGCGAGCCCGTCGTCGAGGGCCGCGCCCACACCGTGGCCGCCGCCGTCGACGAGCTCTCCGACTACCTCATCGGCCAGGACCCGATGAAGATCGAGGACCACTGGCAGGTCCTCACCAAGGGCGGCTTCTACCGGGGCGGCCCCATCCTCTCCAGCGCCATCGCCGGCATCGACCAGGCCCTGTGGGACATCACCGGCAAGGCCCTCGGCGTCCCCGTCTGGCAGCTGCTCGGCGGCAACGTCCGCGACCGCGCCCGCGTCTACAGCTGGATCGGCGGCGACCGCCCCGACGAGGTCGCCTCGGAGGCCCTGGCCCGCAAGAACGAGGGCTTCACCGCGATCAAGTTGAACGCCTCGGCGCAGCTGCGGCTCATCGACACCCCCGCCGCCACCCAGGCCATTGTGGACCGGGTCGCCTCGATCCGCGAGGCCGTCGGCGACGAGTTCGACATCGCCATCGACTTCCACGGCCGCCTCACGGCACCGATGGCCCGCCGGGTCCTGCCGCTCCTGGAGCCGTACCTGCCCTTCTTCGTGGAGGAGCCGGTCGTCCCGGAGATGAGCGACCACATCGGCGACATCGTCCGCTCCACCTCGATCCCGATCGCGACCGGCGAACGCCTCTACTCCCGCTGGGACTTCAAGAAGGTCCTCGACCAGGGCATCGCGGTCGCGCAGCCGGACCTCTCGCACGCCGGCGGCATCTCCGAGGTGCGCAGGATCGCCGCGATGGCGGAGGCGTACGACGTCTCCCTCGCCCCGCACTGCCCGCTGGGTCCGATCGCGCTCGCCTCCTGCCTCCAGGTCGGCTTCGCCGCGCCGAACCTGCTGATCCAGGAGCAGAGCCTCGGCATCCACTACAACACCGGCTCCGACCTGCTCGACTACCTGGTCGACCCCTCGGTCTTCCGGTACGAGGACGGGCACGTGGCCCTGCCCACCGGCCCGGGCCTCGGCATCGAGGTCGACGCGATGGCCGTCGAGCGGGCCGCCGAGGTGGGGCACCGCTGGCGCAACCCGGCCTGGCGCCGCGACGACGGCTCGCTCGCCGAGTGGTAGTCACGACGACCGGAAGGGGCGGACCCGCGCGCGGATCCGCCCCTTCCTCGTGGCGACCGGGTCCGGCCGGACCCGGTCGCCCTCCGGGCCGGAGCTTGCCGGTGCCGATCTCGTCGCCGATCGGGACGCACCGGCGGTCAGGCGGTCACCTGCCGTCGAAGAGGTGGGCCAGCGTCGTGGGGGCGAGACGGAACTCGTCGAAGTCGGCACGGCAGCCCTCACCGACGGGCGACTGCGCCACGATGCCGACCCGCGCGGGACCGGCGCCGTCCAGGGCGAACTGCCGGACCAGGCGCCAGGAGACACCGTCGTCCGACACGTGGAACACGTAACCCTCGCCGAGTCGACTGATCCGCAGCCACAAGGCGTCCGCCGCGACCGGGCCCCCGAGGGCGTCGTCGGACCGTCCGCGGGTCACGACCGAGTAGACGCTCGGCAGCCCGTCGTGCGACAGCTCGAAGGTGAGCTTGGCCCAGTGGTCGTCGTCCGACCACACGAGGATCCCGCCCGCGTCCCACGCGGACCCGAAGCCGACACGGAGCCGGGCCGAGAGCTGCCAGTCGCCCTCCGGCGGATCGGTCAGGGCCACGGCGGCGCCACGCCGCACGGCGCCGCCGACCGGGTCGGTGAAGTCGTCCGAGTGGGGGGCGGCCGTGACCGAGAGGACGCCTTCGGCGAGGGACCACGCCTTGGGCGCCCTCACCCAGTCCATGGCGAGCGGGAGCGAGTCGTCGTCGTTCATACGGCCATGATCGCGAGCCGGTCGGGCAGTGCGCTACGGGATCGGGCAAGGATCCACGAACCGGCGGGAAAGTCCAAGCCCTGACCGTCCACCGGGGTCGCTGTCAGGTTGGCTGACCGTCCGTCGGGGTCGCTGTCAGGCGGGAGCCGTCCGCGGTTCGACGAACGGCCGGGACAGATGGGCCGTCGCGAGCAGCGCCCCGCTGTCGGCGGCGCGCGCGAGCAGCTCCTCGCGGGAGGCGCGGGCGGTGGCCGGGTCGCGTTCGTGGCCGTAGGCCACCCCCGGGGCGGCGAGCTGGACCGCGTGCACGAGGAGGTCGCCGGTGACCAGGACGTCCCGGCCGTCCGGCCGTTCGACCAGGACGGACTGGTGGCCCGGGGTGTGCCCGGGTGTCGGCAGGAGCGTGACGCCGGGGCGCAGCCGGTGCCTCCCCTCGACCTCGTGCAGCTGCCCGGCGGTACGGAGCGGCTCCACCACCCAGTCCCAGACGGGATCCCGCCGGTCGAGGGCGGCGGTCTCCGCGCGCTGGACGACGTACCGGGCCTGGGGGAAGAAGGGCTGTCCGGCGGAGTCGGCGGCCCAGCCGGTGTGGTCCTCGTGCAGATGCGTCAGGACCACCGTGTGGACGTCCGCCCGGTCGATCCCGGCCGTCACGAGCAGCTCCGGCAGCCGGCCCGGCACAGGACACCAGGGCGCCCCGGGGCCCTCGGCGGGGCCCACGCCCGCGTCGATCAGGGTCCAACCGCCTGTACCGCCCGGATCCGCGACGGCGAAACAGCGGAAGGCCAGCCGCCACGCGTCCCCGGGGCCGAACGCCTCCGGGTCGAGCGCGGCCGCGGCCGCCCAGTCCGCCGCGCCGGCGCCGGGGAAGGCGTCCCGCGCCGACTTGAAGAACACCCCCGTGGCGTCGAGCAGCGCCGTCACGTCCCCGTCCCGCGCCAGGTCGAGGCACCCGGTCACATCACCGCTCCGGGCCACTCCACCACCCCGCGCCGGGTCGCCGATCCCCGTCACTCCACCGACCCCCGTCATCCCGCCGTCCCCCGCCGTCCCGCGTCACTCCGCCACCCCCGTCATTCCACCTCTCGGTGCGGTCCTCGTCAGCGGCAGACCGCCGATCCGCGCTCCGACTCTGCCATCAGGAGGGCGGACAGGCGAAGGAGTTCACGTACTCGCCCGGCGCTCCGCCCTACCCCACCCCGCTCCGCTCTCATCCCGCTCTCACTCCGGCCTTATCCCGTCATCACACACCGCCCCTAGCTTCACGCCCATGTTCCTCACCTACCTCCGGCGCGAACTGCGCCGCCGCAGAAGGGCGGCGCTCGTCGTCGCCTCCGGGCTCGCGCTCGGGATCGCGCTGGTCATCGTCGTCAACTCCGTCTCCTCCGGCATGAACAGGGCCCAGGGCAAGGTCCTGGAGTCGCTCTACGGCCTCGGGACGGACCTGACGGTGACCAAGGCGCAGGAACGGCCCGAGGAGGGCGCGCGCGTACAGCGGCCCCGGTTCGAGTTCCAGGGCGGGGAGGACGGCGAGGAACAGAGCAGTGACCGGCTGATGGTCCAGGGCTTCCAGACCCTCGCGGACTCCACCGTCGCCACCGTCGGCCGACAGCCCGGCGTCGACCGGGCGGTGGGCGGGCTCAGCCTCGTGAACCTGAAGATCAACGGGGAGTTCGAGCGCGGCCGGATCCAGCGCGGCCAGCCGCAGCCGGCCCAGCCGGGCGGCGGAACGGGCGGCGGCTCCGGAGGCGGCTCCGGGCCCGGCGACACCGTCACCGGCGGCGGCGCGGCCTTCGACGTGGACTCGTTCACCCTCTACGGCACCGACGTCACGGCGCCCGACCTCGGCCCGCTCACCACCTCCACGGTCTCCGAGGGCCGTACCTTCAGGACCACCGAGACCGACGCGAAGGTCGCCGTCGTCGACAGCGCCTACGCCCAGCAGCAGGACCTCGCCCTCGGGGACGAAATCACCGTCAAGGGGGTGGAGTTCGAGATCGTCGGCCTCGCGACCGCCGACCGGGGGCAGTCCGCCGCCCAGGTCTATCTGCCGCTGAAGCAGGCGCAGACGCTCTCCGCCTCCACGGCGAAGATCACCACGATCTACGTGAAGGCGACCGACTCGACGCGGATCGACGCGGTGAAGGCCGCCATCCAGAAGAACGTCACCGGCACCACGGTGACCACATCGGCCGACCTCGCGCAGACGGTGTCCGGCTCGCTCGACACCGCCGCCGGCCTCGCCGAGAACGTCGGCAGGTGGCTCTCGTACGCCGTACTGCTCGCCGCCGTCCTGGTCGCCGGACTCCTCACCTCCGCCGCCGTCACCCGGCGCGTCCGCGAGTTCGGCACGCTCAAGGCGCTCGGCTGGACGAGCGGCCGGGTCACCCGACAGGTGGTCGGTGAGGCCCTCGTCAACGGTGTCATCGGCGGCGTCCTGGGCATCGCGGTCGGCCTGGCCGGAGCGTACGCCGTGACCGTCGCGGGCCCGAAGCTCTCCGCCGAACTGGGCGGAGGAGGGGGCGCGTTCGGCGGTGGCGGACGGGGCGGAACGGTGTTCGGCGCCGGCCCCGCCGGCACGGCAGCCGGCAGGACCGTCGACATCGCCCTCACCGCCCCGGTCTCCCTCGCCACCGTCGGCCTCGCCGTCCTCCTCGCCCTCGGCGGCGGTCTCGTCGCGGGTGCCTTCGGCGCCTGGCGCGCCTCGCGCCTGCGTCCCGCCGACGCCCTGCGCCGCGTCGCGTAGCAGCCCCCGCCCACCCACGTCATCCAGGAGTCGCACCGTGTACGAACTCATCGGCGTCACCAAGCGGTACCAGCGAGGGCAGGAGAGAGTCGACGCGCTCGCCGGGGTCGACCTCACCCTCGCCCAGGGTGACCGGCTGGTCATCCAGGGCCCCACCGGCGGCGGCAAGTCCACCCTCCTGCAGATGCTCGGCGGCCTCGACCGGCCCACGTCCGGTCGGGTCCTCCTCGACGGCACCGACCTCGCCGGGCTCTCCGAGCGCAGGCTGACGGCCGTACGCGGCCGGACCATCGGCTTCGTCTTCCAGAGCTTCAACCTCATCCCCACACTCACCGCCCAGGAGAACGTGGAGACCGCCCTCGTCCCGCTCGGCGTTCGCCCGTCCGAGCGTCGCGGCCGTGCCGTCGAGGCCCTGGAGTCGGTGGGGCTCGGCGCCCGCCTCGGGCATCTGCCGTCCGAGCTCTCCGGCGGCCAGCAGCAGCGCGTGGCGATCGCCCGCGCCCTGGTGAAGCGCCCCAAGGTACTGCTCGCCGACGAGCCCACCGGAAACCTCGACGAGTCGATGCGTGACGAGATCGTCGACCTGCTCGAAGGGCTCTGGAAGGAGCACGGACTCACCTTCGTCCTGGTGACCCACGACAGCGCCATCGCCCGCCGCGCGCCCCGTCTCGCCACGATCCGCAAGGGCCGGATCACGATCGAGGAGAGACGCCCGGTGTCCGCACCGGACCCGGTCGAGGCCTGACGACCCGCGCCGCACGCACCGCACGCGCCGCGAGGCTTCGTGCGGAGGCGTTGTCAGTGGGTGCCCCTACCGTTTTCCCCATGACGACGACCTATCTGGAGCTGTCGCAGGACGGCGGCGGTGCCCACAAGTTCTACGAAGTGGCCGTGGACGACCTCACGGTGTCGGTCCGTTACGGCCGGATCGGCACCGCGGGCACGACGCAGCGCTCGACGTTCCCGACGCAGGCGAAGGCGCAGGCCGCCGCGGCGAAGAAGCTGGGGGAGAAGGTCCGCAAGGGGTATGCGCCGGCCGTGCGCGGAGAGCGTGCCGCCCGTGCCGTGACCCGCCGTGCGGTGACCTCCGCGCCGTCCACCGCGCGCGCCGTCGCTCCTGTCCTGTGGCGCTTCCGGACCGGGTCGGCGGCCTTCGGCATCCACGTCGACGAGGAGCGCTGCTGGGTCGGCAACCAGGCGGGGGACGTGTTCACCCTGGACCGCTCCGGCGAGGTGCAGGCCCGCTTCAGCCTGCCGGACGGCGTCAAGTGCCTGGTCGCCGACGACTTCTGGATCTACGCGGGCTGCGACGACGGCAAGGTGTACGACCTGTCGTCCAAGCTGCCCTTCGCCGCGTACGACATCGCGACCGACGTCGACATCTTCTGGCTCGACATCCACGAGGGCGTCCTGCACGTCGCCGACCGCTCGGGCCGGCTCACCGTCATCGACCACGAGGACGAGCACCAGTGGGCGCGCGGCGGCCAGGGGGAGCACGCCTGGATGGTCCGCGCCGACGGGGACGCCGTCTACTACGGGGACACGCGGGGCGTCGCCGCCCACGCGCCGGACGGCGGCGGCGAGCTGTGGCACACGGCCACCGAGGGCGGCGTCCTCTTCGGCTGGCAGGAGGACACCGCGGTCTACGCGGGCACGGCACGCAGGAAGGTCCAGCGGCTCGCGAAGAAGGACGGACGCGTCGAGGCGGTCTACGCCTGCGACAGCCCCGTGTACTCGTGCGCCACCTCGCCCGGCGGCGGATTCGTCTTCGCCGCCGACTCGGCCTCCTCCGTCTACTGCTTCGCCGAGGACGGCACCCGCCTGTGGAAGCTCGGGACGGGCGGAGGGTCGGCGCTCTCCATGCAGTACCGCGACGAGCGGCTCTACCTGGTGACCACGGACGGATCGCTGGTGTGCGTGGACGCGAGTGAGACGGCGATCCGGGCCGCCCAGGAGGGCACGGTGCCGGTCGCCCGGGACATCAAGCTCGCAGCCGCCCTGCCGGTGTACGAGCCGGCGACGACGGTGACCGCGGTGAGCACCGTCAGCGACGCCCCGGCCGGCTCGATCGTCGTGGAATGCGTGAGCGAGTCGGGCAGGACGCGGGTGCGCGTCGTCTCCCAGGGCTACGACTCCGCGTGGAACGTGCAGTTCCCGAGGGCGATCCGGGAGCCCGGCGCGCGCTATGTGGTCGACGACCTGCATGCCGCCGCGGGCGGCTTCTACCGGGTCCGCGGCGACATCCGGCGGCTGCTGTGACGGCGGGGCCCGGCGGCGGCACCTTCGAGGCCGCCACCGGCGACGGACCGCCGCTGCCGCCGGCCGACGCCGAGCAGCGGTCCCGTGAGATCCGTGCCGCCGTCGACGGACTGCTCCAGATCAGACGGCTCACCGCGGACCAGGGCGCCGACCCGAGGACGGTGCCCGCCGACTGGGAGCGCCGGCAGCCGGTGCGCGCCGTGGCCCTCGCCCTGGAGTCCGGAGGTCTCGTGCCCTCGTCCGTGGACGCCTCGGGTGCGCGGATCGCCACCGGATACCGGGTCCGTGCCGGGGACCGGCCCGCCACGGCCGTGGTGGAGTGGCTGGGACCGTCGGGCTCGGGCGCCGCGCGTGAGGAGGCGGAGGCGCTCGGAGCGTGCGTGCCGGCCCTGGCGCGGCTGGGCTGGGAGGCCCTCCTCTACAAGGGGCCGCGCGGACGCCGCTTCCTGGAGGTGGAACCGCTGGGAGGGTGACCCCGGAAGGGACCGGGTGTCAGGCGATGGAGGCGGAGACGATCGCCGAGACCGCGATGTTGCACGAGGCGGTCACCCAGACCGCCGGGTGCGGCTCGGGGTCGACCAGGGTGGCACCCAGCTTCCCCGGCGTGACCAGGTCCACGACCAGGAACGCCACGGCCATCATCACCAGACCGAGGAGCCCGAACGCGGCCGTCGAGACGAGGCCCTTGCCGAAGTCGTCGTACGTCGTCCAGATCGAGGTGAAGACGATGCCGCCGATGCCGAGGAGCGCCGAGCTGAGCAGGATCGCCGCGTTGCGGTTGCGGTCCTCCCAGATCTGGCGGCCGAGCTTCCCGGGGGTCAGCAGGTCCACGAGCACGATGCCGAGGATCAGCAGGACCACGCCGAGGGCGCCGTAGGCGCCGGCCCGGCCGAGGCCGTTGACGATGTCGCTCATGGGGTGCGGGCTCCGCAAGGTCACGATCCCGAAAGGGATCAGCGGTCAAGGACCGGCAAAATGTAGCGCACGCGTCAACAGCGCCCGTCGCCGCCCATGCGTCGGGCAGCGGAGCGACGTGTGCCGACAGGGCGTCAGACGCGCTGACCCGGCGCCGTCGTGCCGTGATCGGGCGGCGATTCCCCGCCCTCCGATCTGGATCCGGTACTCGACGACGCGTCCGTGCGTGACGCGATGGACGGCGCCGGCCGTCACCGTGACCCCGCGCGCCGGTCGGCGGATGGTCGTCCACGGTACGTCGGGCGAGATCGTGAGGGAGGGGTGGGGCGCTGCGGTCGGCGGGCGGCTCCAGCGGCGGCGGCCGTCGCTGCGGGCCTGCGGTCGTTCGCGTCTCCGAGGACGCCGGGTCGTTCCGGCCGCACCGGGGCGTCGAGCCGGCTCTCACACTTCGCGCGTCGCGGCGCACAGCGCCGCGGCTACCCGGCGGGCGTCGGCCTCGGTGGTCCGCCAGTTGCTGAAGGCGGCGCGCAGGGCGGGCACGCCGTCGAGGACGGTCGGCGTGAGGAAGGCCTCGTCGGCCAGCCGCTCCGCCAGCGCGGCGAGCCGCTCGACGCTGGGATCGTCGGCGAGGGTGAAGCAGACGACATTGAGGCGCACCGGTGCCAGCAGCCGCAGGCCGGGCGTGTCCTCGACGGCGTCGCCCAGGACACGCGCGCATCCGATGCACCGCTCGGTGATCTCGCGGTGGCCGTCCCGGCCGTAGGCCCGCAGGGTGAACCAGGCCGCGACCGCGCGCAGCCGCCGGGAGTTCTCCGGGGTGAGGTGCACCAGGTCGGGGGTGTCTCCCAGCGGCCCGAGGTAGGCCGCGGCGTTCTGGAAGACGCTTGTCTGCAGGTCGGGACGGCGGGTGAACTGCACGGCGCTGTCGTAGGGGACGTTCAGCCACTTGTGCAGGTCGACGCAGATCGAGTCGGCCAGGTCGAGGCCGTCGACGAGGTGTGCGTGGGCGGGGGACAGGGCCGCGAAGGCGCCGAAGGCGGCGTCCACGTGCAGCCAGAAGGAGTAGCGCTCGCGCAGCACGGCGATGGCGCGCAGGTCGTCGAAGTCGACGGTGTTGACCGTGCCGGCGTTGGCGACCACGATGCACGGACCGTCACCCTCGCCTGCGGCGAGCGCGGCCTCCAGGGCCTCCAGGTCGACGGCTTCCCGCCCGGCGAGGGTCGGCACCCGCACCAGGGCCCGGCGTCCCAGACCGAGCATCGACAACCCCTTGGGGATGCTGGAGTGCGCGGCTCCCGAGAGCACCCGTACGCTGCCGAGCGCGCCCGCTCCGTGCTCGGCCGGGGAGACCCCCCGCTGTTCTCCGAGCCACTCGCGGGCGACGGCGAGGCCGACGGTGTTGGACATGGTGGCGCCGCTGACGAACGTTCCGTGCTGGTCGTCGGACAGGCCGAACAAGGTCCGCAGCCAGGAGATCGTCTCGCGCTCCAGGTGCTGGCCCGCCCCGTCCAGGGAGGAGAACGCGTTCTGGTCCCAGGTCGCCGTCATCCAGTCGCCGGCCAGCGCGGCCGGTGTCACCCCGCCGGTGACGAAGCCGAGATAGCGCGGACCTGCGCTCGCGGAGAGCGTCGGCTCCCAGCGCGCGGCGAACGCGTCCAGTGCCCCCTGCAGCCCCGCCCCCTGCGAGGGCAGGGGGTCCGGTGCCGGCCACGGCGCCGCGGGGACCACCTCCCGCTCGGAGACCTGGGCGAGCCGGCCGACAGCGTGGCGCCGGACGGTCTCCAACAGGTGCGGCAATCCGTCGCGATCGGCGGCGAGTCGCGGGTCCATGGCATCTCCTTCGTGGCGTGTGACCACGACCGTACGGAGCCGCCGCCCCGTAACCCGGTCCCATCGGGGAAACCGGACCGGTGCGCCGCCTCGCGCGACTCCCTCGCACATCCTGGACACGCTGCCGAACCTGGGGGGTTGCGTGAAGTAGGAGGCCGCGCGCGGTCGACCCGGTCGACGACACCTACCGGCGGCAGACGAACCGGCGGCTCCCCGTGCGGGAGTCCCGCCGGAGCGGGCGAAGACGCCATTGGATGGGTAGGAGTGAGTATCTGAAACCGATCGGATCAGTCCGTGACGGGCAGGCACTCGGCGAGCAGGGCGACGATGTCACGCCAGGCTCGCTGTGCGTGCCGTGGATGGTGGCCGACGCCGTTGGGCGCGGCATGGTCGACCGGTGGGTGGTGGAAGGCGTGAAGGGCTCCTCCGTAGACCACGAGGCGCCAGTCGACGCCCGCGGCCTGCATCTCCGCGGTGAACGCCTCCCGTTGCACGGGCGGCATGATCGGGTCTTCCGACCCGACCCCGGCCCACACCGGGCAGCGAATGCGCGCCGCCTCGCCCGGTCGGCCCGTGGTCAGTGCGTTGACTGTTCCGATCGCGCGCAGGTCGACGCCATCGCGACCGAGTTCCAGTGCGACTGCGCCCCCGGTGCCGTAACCGATGGCGGCGGTCCGGTCGGGGTCGGCCCGTGGTTCGGCACGCAACACGTCGAGCGCGGCGTGGCCGATTCCTCGCATGCGGTCGGGATCGGCGAGCAGCGGCAGGCAACGGGCCAGCATGTCCTCCGGGTCTTCCAGATAACGTCCGCCGTGGAGGTCGAAGGCCAGCGCCACGTACCCCAGCTCGGCCAGAGCCTCGGCCCGCCGGCGCTCGACATCGCTGAGCCCCATCCCCTCGGGCCCGATCAGGACCGCGGGCCGGCGCCCGGCACCGGCCGGGAGCGCGAGGTGTCCGATCATCGTCAGGTTGTCGGCCGGGTATTCGACCGTGCGGGTTGCGACCGTCGTCATGCGACGGAACGGTAATGACCGCTGCGCCCGCTCGGGGCGGTGTTCACCGATGGCAGACAGCAGCCTGTCTCGACCACATCACCCGGACGCCTGGTCCGCCTGTCGTCAAGTGATCGAATGACGACAGGGGCGACCTGCTCACCCATGCACGGCCGGGTGACACCGTGCACATCTCCGAAACGTTCCGCCTGGTGCGCGGCACCGGGGACATCCTCGACGTCCCGCACCGCGACCGGCTCGCGTTGCGCAACCACGACGGCGCGGTCTCCGGCATGGACCTCCTCGCGGGCGTCGGTCACCGAGTACGGGCCGCCTACCTGGAGGGCCGGTCCATCGCCGCTCCGGGCCGCGAGTCCAGGGCCAGCCGTGGCGCGGTCGACGCCGCCGGCACAGAGCCCGGTGTGTTGCGCGACCCGCGGGGCCCGCGGTGGCGCGGCACTGACTCGTGCGGAGTACGCGCCTGGCGCCACGGCAGGCGCGCGCCGGGGAAGGCGGCGAGAGTGGAGGGCGTACGTGTCCGTCCTGCCGCACTGGAGATACCCATGGGCCACCCCAACCGACGCGACGTAGGCCTCCTCGTGCTGAGGGTCGGCACCGGTGCCGTGCTCGCCGCACACGGCACCCAGAAGCTCCTCGGCTGGTTCGGCGGAGGTGGGATCGAGGGCACCACCAAGGCGATGGAGGCCATGGGCTTCCACCCGGGCCGGCAGAGCGCCGTCGCCGCCGGGCTCGGCGAGGCCGGCGGCGGAGTGCTGCTCGCCCTCGGCCTCGCCACTCCCGCCGCCGGCGCCGCGGCCGCGGGAGCCATGGCGGGCGCCGTCGCCGTCCACGCCCCCGCGGGCTTCTTCGCCCAGGGCGGCGGGTACGAGTACCCGGCGTTCCTCGGCTTCGTCGCCGCCGCGATCGGTGTCACGGGCGCCGGCCGGTACTCCGTCGACCACGTCTCGGGCCACGTCCTCGACCGCCCCTGGGTGGTGGCCACCGCCTTCCTCGGCACCGCGCTCGCCGCCGCGGCCGTGGTGGGCCGCCGCGCCGAGGAGCAGGCCGCCGCCGAGGCGGACGCGGAAGCCCCGTGAACGCCTGGCCGGATCGGGAAAGCCGCGTGGCCCCCGGGTCCGAGACGGTTCCGGAACGCGTCTGACCGGCACCGCGACGGGGGCCCGCAACGTGTCCGCCGCGAGGGAGGGTTAGGCTCGCCGCAGAGGAAGGGACGGCCGCCGCGCATGAAGATCGATCTGACGGACACCGACTCCAGCAAGATCAACAAGGCCATTCTGCAAGGCCGCAGGGCCGTCGGCACCCCCGCCGCCGGTGCCGTGCTCACCCTTGTCGTCGTCACCGACGAGGAGAACGCCTACGACGCGGTCAAGGCCGCCAACGAGGCCTCACGGGAGCACCCTTCCCGCATCCTCGTGGTCATCAAGCGCCACGCCCGCTCACCCCGCGGGCGCCACGAGACCCGGCTCGACGCCGAGGTCCGCCTCGGCAGCGACGCCGGCTCCGGGGAGACGGTCCTGCTCCGGCTCCACGGCGAACTCGGCGCCCGCGCCGACTCCGTGGTCCTGCCGCTGCTCCTGCCGGACGCGCCCGTCGTCATCTGGTGGCCGGTCGACGCCCCGGACGTGCCCTCCCAGGACCCGCTGGGCGCACTCGCGCAGCGCCGTATCACCGACACGTACGCGGTCGAGGACCCCCTCACCGCCCTGGAGACCCGGGCCGCCTCCTACGCCCCCGGGGACACGGACCTCGCCTGGACCAGGCTCACCCCCTGGCGCTCGATGCTCGCCGCCGCGCTCGACCAGGCCCCGCTGACCGTCACCTCGGCCGCCGTCGAGAGCGAGGCGGAGAACCCCAGCGCCGAGCTCCTCGCCCGCTGGATCGAGGTCCGGCTCGGCGTCCCCGTCGACCGGATCGTCACCGACGGGCCCGTCGTCACGGCCGTCCGCATGGGCACCGCGGACGGCGAGATCCGCATCGACCGCCCCGAGGGCCCGGTGGCCAGGCTCGCGATCCCCGGCCAGCCCAGCCGGGTCCTCGCCCTGAAGGTCCGTACCACCGCCGAGCTGATCGCCGAGGAACTGCGCCGTCTCGACCCCGACGAGGCCTACGCGGCCGCACTGCGCGGCCGCGCCTGACGCGCCCCCTCCGGCAGGCGTCTTCAGCCCTGCGGCCGCACTGCGCGGCCGCGCTGACGCACCCTCCCTCCGGCAGGCGGCGTCAGCCCTCGGGAGTGAACGTCACGGGGAGTGTGGCCATGCCTCGCAGGATGCCCTCGCGCCGGCTCAGGTCCGCGTCGGGGTCCGCGAGCCGTAGGTCGGGGAAGCGGCGCAGCAGGGTGCCGATGGCGATCCTGGCCTCCGTGCGGGCGAGCGGCGCACCCAGGCAGAAGTGCACACCGTGGCCGAAAGCGAGCTGTTGCGGGACCTCGCGGCGCGCCACGTCGAGGATGTCGGGACGGTCGTAGCGGGCCGGGTCGCGGTTGGCCGCGGCGAGTCCGATGATGATCATCTCGCCCGGCGGGACGGTGACGCCGCCGATCTCGTACGCGTCGACGGTGAAGCGGGCGACGCCCCGGCTCACCGGTCCCTCGTAGCGCAGGAGTTCCTCGATCGCCCCCGGCAGCAGCGAGGGGTCGTCGCGCAGCGCGGCGAACTGGTCCGGGTGGCGCAGGAGCGCGTGGACCCCGTTGGCGATGAGGCTCGCCGTCGTCTCGTGTCCGGCGAGCGTGAGCAGGATGGCCATGGCGGTCAGCTCGCGGTCGCTGATCCGCTCCTCGGCCTGGGCGGCGCACAGCGCGCTCAGCAGATCGTCCTTCGGGGCCGCCTTGCGTGCTGCGATCAACGGCTCGAAGAACGCGATGAGTTCGTCGCGTGCCCGCGCTCCCTTCGCGAGCCGCTCGGGGGTGTTGGGCGGCATGATGAGGCCGACCGCGAGACGGGCGAAGTCCGGTTGCCCCTCGGCCGGGATGCCGATCAGCTCGCTGAGCACGGCCATGGGTAGCGGCAGGGCGAACTCCGAGACCAGATCGGCTGATCCGCGTCCCGCGATCGCGTCGAGGAGGGCGTCGGTGTGTGCCTGGACGCGGGGCGCCATCCGCTCCACGCGACGGAAGGTGAAGGCCTTCGAGACGAGATTGCGCAGCCGGGTGTGGTCCTCGCCGTTCGCCACGAGCATGCTGGTCATCAGGACGTTGGTGCGTTCCTGATGGGCCATCTCCTCCTCCAGCCCCCTGACTCCGGCGGGGCTGCTGCTGAGGCGCGGATCGGTGAGCGCGGCCACCGCCTCGTCATAGCCGGTGACCATCCAGACTTCAAGGGTGGGATTCAGTCGGACGCGCTGGACGACACCGTGTTCCCGGATGCGTTCGAAGAGCGGGTAGGGATTGGGTTGTTGAGCGACGTTCACCGGGACATCGTGGACGATTGCCTGTTCCTGACCGGTCATCTTCCTTCACTCCCCGCTGCTTTGTGAAAGATCTCTGGCAAGTAGTCATACCAGCCACCCCAGTTGCGTGGTAGCGTCACCGGCGCTCGGCTCGGATGATGTACGACGCACCACCGGCGAACCGCCGGAGACGTACCGGCGAGGCGCTCCACCCACCGGTGGACCCGCCTCGCGCATCGCTCAACTTGGAAGCAGTCAAGGCCTCAACCAGGCCCCATGCACAGGGAGAGACGTTCGTGGAGCAAGCGGCAGCCGTGGACCCGATTCTGGATCTGGCCCGTCCGTCGACCCTGCGGAACCCGTACCCGGCCTACGCCCGGATGCGCGAGGCCCGCCCCGTGTTCTGGCACGAACTGCTCGGCTCCTGGGTCCTGACGCGGCACGCCGACTGCCTCGCCGTCCTCACCGACAGTCACCGCTTCGCCTCCGACTGGCGCCGCGCCGGCGAGGACATCCCCGCCCCGCTGCTGAGCGTCCAGACCCTCGACCCGCCGGAGCACACCGCCATCCGGCACCTCCTGCTCGACGGTTTCCGGGCCCAGGACCGCCAGGCGCTCCACGACGACCTGGACGGACAGATCGCGGAGCTGCTCGCCGAGCTGGCCCCGCGCCCTTCCTTCGACCTCGTCGGGGAGCTCGCCGAACCGGTCGCCCTCCGCTTCGTGACCGCGTTCCTCGGCGTCCCGGCACCCGAGCTCGACTGGTTCGTGCCCATGTCCCGTACCGTCGTCGACGGCATGGACGCCGGGCTGTGGCCGGAGAAGCACGAGCCTGCCGTCGCCGCCCGCGCCGAACTCGCCGCGTACGCGGGCGGATGGCTCGCCGATCCGCCCAAGGACGGCCTCATCGCCCATGTCGCCGAGCACGCGGCGGACAGCGGCGTGGCAGAAACGGTTCTGCGGAACAGCCTGCGGGCCGTCCTCCACGCGGGCTACGAATCCGCCTCCCGGCTCCTCGGCAACGCGGCGGCCGCCCTCCTCACCACCCCCGGCGCGCTCGCCGCGTTCCGGGAGACCCCGTCCACGGCCGTGGACGAACTCATCCGGTACGACGCACCGGTCCAGGCGGACGCCCGGGTCTGCGTCACCGACACCGAACTGGGTGGCGTCACCATGAGAGCGGGTGATCCGGTCACGCTTCTCCTGGGCGCGGCCAACCACGACCCGCTCCGCTTCGACCACCCCGCAGAGCTGCGACTCGACCGCGCGCCGAACCCGCACCTCGGGTTCGGCCGCGGGGCCCATGCCTGTCTGGGCGCGTCCATGGCGATCCGGCTCACCGGATCGGTCCTCGGGGCCCTGGCCGGGGAGTACCCCGACGCACGGGCAGTCGCGGAACCGGACCACCGGCGCAATCTGACCCTCCGCGGTCTCGACCGCTTCGAGGTCACCCTGCGTCCCGACACGGGGGAGGAGGTACGACCATGAAGTACTGGCACTGAAACCGGTGAGCGTGCGGCCCGTCCTGGAGGCGGGCACCACGCCCGTGCGCGCCACACGCGCACCCGCCGGAGCCCGAGCCGGCTGCACGGCTCGGGCTCCGGCCCGCACGCGGGAGCGGGCCGTGTGCCCGTCCGGCCGGACACTCCGCGCCGTCGGCGCCACGAGAGCGTCGTCGGGCCGATCTCCGTGACATCCTCGGACGAACCACCCACACCGTGCCCGGACGTGGGTCTTCCTCGTCCCGCGCGGAGGGTCTCCATGCTCATCAGCCATGCCGTAAGCGACCAGGTCCTGACGGTGACCCTCCACCGCGACCTGGACGTCACCAACCGGGCCGCGGGCGCCCTCCAGATCCAGGCCCTGGTCCAGGCGCACCGGCCCACCCGGGTGGTCATCGCCGTCCCGAGCGCCGACCCCACCCCCGCCACCCTCAGCACCCTCACCCGCGCCCACCGCATGTGCACCAGCCTGGGCATCCCGCTCGCCCTCAGCGGCGCGAGCGCCCGCACCCGCCGGCTCCTGGGCGTGACCGGCGAGTGAACGACCCGCCTCGGTGGCCCCGCGTCCGCGGGGGCAGCCCGGCGCGCCGGAACGGACGTGCGGTACGCAGACGGGCGTACGGTCCGCCAGGCCCGTCGCCGTCCTGGATTTGCCGGTCCGGCAACAGCGGTGGCGTGTCCGGTATGCGATGGGCAACGGTGGGTTCGTGACTGAAAACATCGCATGGGCGACGTCCGCCACCGACATCTTCCCGACCGCCGACGGATACGTCGGAGACCCCGCGGTGCGGGCGGAGTGGGACAACAGGTACGCCGACCGGCAACAGCTGTGGAGCGGTCGGCCCAACGGCGCGCTCGTGGCCGAGGTCGCCGGGCTCACCCCGGGACGGGTCCTCGACGTCGGCTGCGGCGAGGGCGCGGACGCCGTCTGGCTCGCGCGCGGCGGCTGGGACGTGACGGCCCTGGAGGTCTCGGGCGTGGCCCTGGAGCGGGCGGCCGGACACGCCCGCGACGCCGGCGTCGACATCCGCTGGGTCCACGCCACCCTGACGGAGGCGGCGCTTCCCCCGGCCTCGTACGACCTGGTCTCCGCTCAGTACCCGGTGCTGCTGCGCACTCCCGACCGCGTGGCCGAGCACGCGCTGCTCTCGGCCGTCGCGGTCGGCGGCGTACTGCTGCTCGTCCACCACGCGGGAATGGAGTCCCAGCAGGTGAACGAGACCGGCTTCGACCCGGCCGACTACGTCTGGCCGTCCATGGTCGTGCCGCTGCTCGGCGACGACTGGGCGGTGGAGGTGGACGAGCAGCGGCCGCGGGTGTCCCCGGAGGGCGGCGCCGGCGCGCACCACACGGACGACGTGGTCCTGCGCGCCCGCCGACTGCGCTGAGCCGCTCCTGCGGACCGGGACCGCCACCGGCGCGGGAACGGTCCGCAGACACGGTCGACCCGTCTCCCCGAGGCGCACCCGGACCGGCTGCGCCTCCCGGCGCGTACGGGTCGATCAGCCGAAGGCCTTGACCGCCTGGTAGTAGGTCCACGCCGTGCTGTTGCACGTCGTCTTCGTGGCGCCGCTGTAGTTGAGGCACACGCGCTTGAGGTCCTCGTACAGGGCGCTGTCCAGACGGGCCTTGTTGGCGCTGAAGGTGCCGGCGGCCTTGTAGTTGCGGTAGCCGAAGTCATGCCGGGCGCACGACGCCGAGAAGGGGAAGCCCAGGGGGTTGTCCGGCGAGGTGGAGCAGTAGTCGGTGGACCAGTCGAAGCCGTAGGCGGACCAGGCGCCCTGATTGGCTCGGGCCGCGGCCCAGAGGTTGTAGCTCGACGCGCTGGTCTGCGTCCAACTGGAGAGCACCTGGGGCTTGTCGGCAGGGGCCGCCGTGGCGACAGTGGCGGTGGCGACGGTGGTGAACAGAGCGAGGGCCGAGGCGGACAGGCCGACGGCAAGCCTTTGGTGCATCCCACACCTCCATAGGACTGCCGCCCGACGATCGGGCGGCAGGTACATGACAAAATGATCGACGGGGCGACAGCGTTTGTACAGACCTTTGCGCGTCGGCCTTGCCGCGGAGTCGTGGGCGCAACCGCCCCGCCGGGCGGACGGCGCCGGGCTCGGCATCCTCCGCGCTTGTGACGACCCTCCGGGGTTGAGAACATGCCGCCCATGTCCAGTTCAGTGGTGACCGAAGACGACTTCGAGGTGCGCGAGTTCCGCGGTCATGGCCGGGTCGACATCCTCAGCGCGGTGGACCCCGTGTCGCTCCAGGCCGGTCCGGTCAGGAAAGCCGGCTTCAAGGACGCGCTGGCCTCAGCTGTGCGGACAGCCACGACAGGTGTGTTCACCCACGACGTCGAAGTGTCCCTGGTGTGGTACATCGAGGAGTCCCGCCGCTATCAGACCCATCTGGTGGCGGACATCGACAACGTCCTCAAGCCGATCCTCGATGCGGTCACGGGGCTCGACGGCATCATGATCGATGACAATCAGGTTCAGTCGATCCGCGCTTCCTGGATGACCCCCGGACCGCGGGCAGGCTTTGAACTGCAGTTCACGGCGTTGAGGGCTGACGACTACCTGTCCCGCGAAGGGCTGTCCTTCGTGGAGTTCGGTGCAGACCGCTGTTACCTCCTGCCGAGGGCCGAGAGATCCGTTCAGGCGGTCATCGTGCGGGCATATCGCGAGGCACTGGCAGGACACCGTCACATGCTGGACACGGGAATCTCCGAGGACGTCGCACGGAGCGTTCTCCCGTCGGTACGGCCGTTTCCGCGTGCGCGGCTCGGCCAGTTCGAGGTGCGCCGCCAGGAGGATTTCTGACGGCGTCGCACCTGCCGTTCCACGAGCCGGTGCGGATCACCGGCTCGTCAACCGAACCCACTCACCGAGCGGATGCCGCAGGGCTCGGTGCCGTCGGTTCCGGATCGCCTCCCACCAGCTCCGGTGCGCGAAGCATCTCCGGGGGGATGCCCCACGCGTCGACGAGGTCGACCGCGAGGGGCCGGACCTTGCGGCAGAGGTCGTTCACCTCGCGGGTGATCGCTTTGGAGCGCTGTACGGTCAGCCGGCCGTGCTCCATGAACCAGGCCCGGTCCGCCTCGATCGTCGACAGGGCGCACAAGTCGCACAGCAGAGCCAGCGCTTCCCTCTCCCCGCCCTCGGGCATCGCGCGCACCTTGTCGACGAAGGCCTCCGCCACCAGCCGCTCCACGTGCGCGCGGGCGAGCGCGATGACGTGGTCCTGCACCTGCGAGAACACGGCGCCGGGAGCGCGCTTCTGATCCGTCCCGCGCTTGATGCGGCGCGCCACGCCGGCGAGCATGTGCTCCTCCCGGAAGCGGAGCATGGCGAGCTGGTACTCCGGGTCGAGCAGCCCGGCCTCCCGGTCCCACTCGTCGCCGCCGGGCAGGAGATCCCGTACCCGCTCCAGCAGCTTGTGGGCGGAGGTCCGCTCGATGACCGTCTCCACGGCGAGTCCGGTGACGTAACGGACCACACCCAGCTGGTCGAGGTCCTCGAACTCGCTCGCGTGATCGGTGAGCAGCCCCTTGGCCACGAGCTGCAGCAGGACGTGGTTGTCGCCCTCGAAGGTGGTGAAGACGTCGCTGTCGCTCTTGAGCGCGGCGAACCGGTTGACGGCGAGGTAGCCGGCGCCGCCGCACGCCTCGCGGCACTCCTGGACGACCCGGGTGGCGTGCCAGGTGCCGAGTGCCTTCAGACCCGCGGCCCGTGACTCGAGCCGCCGCCGCGCCGGGGCGTCGTCCTCGGCGCCGGAGAAGACCTCGTGCAGGTGCGAGCGCACCACGTCCTGCGCGAAGTGCAAGGCGTACGTCCGGGCGATGAGCGGAAGCAGCCGGCGCTGGTGCAGGCCGTAGTCGAGGAGCACCTGCTCCTCGGCGTCCGCCGAGGCCGCGAACTGCCGCCGCCGCACGGCGTACTTCGTCGCCACGGCGAGGGCGACCTTGGCGACGCCGATCCCGGCACCGGCGACGCTGACCCGGCCCTGCACGAGCGTGCCGAGCATGGTGAAGAAGCGCCGGTCGGGGTTGGCGATGGAGCTCTCGTACACGCCGTCGGGGCTGACGTCGGCGAACCTGTTCAGGAGCGCCTCGCGCGGCACCCGCACCCCGTCGAACCAGATACGGCCGTTGTCCACGCCGTTGAGGCCCATCTTGCGTCCGTCGTCCTCGATCCGGACGCCCGGCGCCACCTCGCCCGCGACCCGCAGGGGCACGACGAAGGCGTGCACGCCCTCGGACCTCCCGTCCACCTCCAGCCGGGCGAAGACGACCGCGAGCTCCGCGTGGCGGGCGGCGTTGCCGATGTAGTCCTTCCGCGCCTGGTCGCCCTGCGTGGTGATGACGAACTCCTGACGCGCGGCGTCGTACCGCGCGACGGTACCGAGTGCCTGCACGTTGGAGCCGTGCCCGGTCTCCGTCATGGCGAAGCAGCCCATCAGCTCACCGGTGATCAGACCCGGCAGGTAGGCCTCGTGGTGGCGCTCGGTGCCCAGGTGCAGGATCGCGCCGCCGAAGAGCCCGAACTGCACCCCGACCTTCACCAGCACCGACAGATCACCGAAGGCCAGCGTCTCGAACGCGGCGATCGAGGCTCCGACGTCGCCACCCCCGCCGTACGCCTCCGGGAAGCCCATGCCGGTCTGGCCGGTCGCGGCCATCTCGACGACGACCTCACGCACCCGCTCGCGGAACGCGTCGACTCCGAGGTCGTCGGCCTCCTCGAGGACGGAGGCGTACCTCGCCAGGTTGGTCCTGACGAGGCCGCGGATCCCGGCGTACTCGCCGTCGAGCACCGCGCCCAGTCTCCGGACGTCGATGGCGGGCTGCACGTAGCCGGTCGTGGCGGGGGATGCGTTGTCGGTGGCCATGCCGCTTCGCTACCCCGCCGCGAAAGGATCAACCGGGGACGATCGAGTGGCGGATCTGGCGTGGAGCGACAGGGGGGCGTGCTCCTCACGTAGGCCGTGAGGGGTGTGCGAACCGGACATTCCCCGTACGGCCCGGACGGCCCCGCACGCCCCCGGCCTGCGCCGCCTTCGAGAAGACGGAACGGATCCGGCCGAGGCGCATCGGAGTGCGCCCCCCGTGCGCCCGCTGCCCCGTTCCCCCCTGTGTGGCCGGGGCAGAGGGGTGAGGGTGTCTGCTCGCGTCGTGCACCCCGGCACGGCGGAGGACCGAAGGGGTGGGAATGATACGGGTGACGGTGGTCTACGAGGAGCGGCTCCTGCGTTCCGCGCTCGAGGAACTGCTGCGGTCGAACGGCGTCCAGGTCGTCTCCTCGCTGCCCCGATGGCCCCACGGCCCGGCCGCCGAGAGATCGGAGACGGACGTGTACGTCGCCGACGCCGAGTGTCTGCCACCCACCGCCGTGGCGCCCGCGACCGCGTCCGTGCCCCCGCGCGGAGCGGGCACCGCGGGCCGCTCCGCTCTGCTGGCCCTCGTCCCGGGGCAGCGGCCCGGGGTGCTGCGACGGGCCCACGCGGCGGGCGCGGTCGGCTTCGTCGACAAGGACAGCCCCAAGGGCCGATTACTGGAGGCCGTCCACCGGCTGGCCAAGGGGGAGCGCTTCATCGACGACACGCTGGCGCTCGGATTCCTCCAGGCGGCGGAGATGCCCTTGACCCGGCGTGAGCTGAGCGTCCTCTCGCTGGCCGCCAACGGAGCACCGATCGCCGAGATCGCCGCGACGCTGTTCCTGTCGAAGGGAACCGTCCGCAACTACATGGCGAGCGTCATCCGCAAGGTCGGCGCCCGCAACCGCGTGGACGCCATCCGGATCGCCCAGGGCGCCGGGTGGACGTGACCGCCGCCGCGTGACGTCGCCGCGGTGCCGGCCGCTCATCCGCCGGCACCGCCCCAGTGCCCCGTCAGGTCGCGGTAGAGAGCGGACCGTACGAGCAGCTCCGCGTGCGTTCCGTGCTGGGCCCGGGTGCCGTCGACGACGAGGATCCGGTCGGCCCGGAGCGCGGACGACAACCGGTGGGCCACGACGACCAGGGTCCCGGGGCGGGCGCTCAGGGCGTGTTCGGCCGTCGCCTCCGCGACGGGATCCAGGTGGCAGGTCGCCTCGTCCAGCAACAACAGCGGGGCGGGTGCCAGATAGGCGCGCCCGAGGGCGATCGACTGGCGTTCGCCGAGGGAGAGGGCGTCGGGCGCCAGCGTACGGTCGAGCCCGCCCACCCGGTCGACGAGCGGCCCCAGGGCGAGCGCGTCCACGGCCCGGTCGACAGCGGACCGGTCGGTCTCGGGCCGACCGGTCCCGGGCCGCAGATAGAGCAGGTTGTCCCGCAGCGTGCCGGTGAAGACGTACGCCTCCTGGGGGAGCAGCACGCGCAGGGCGGCGAGTTCCGGCGGGCCGCAGGCTCCGGCGGCGCGTCCGAGGAGTCGTACGTCGCCCTGTTCGGGCGTCAGCAGGCCCGCCGCCACGTGCAGGAGGGTCGACTTGCCGATGCCGCTCGGGCCGACGACCGCGAGGTGCTCCCCCTGCTCGACGGTGAGTTCCAGATCGTCGAGCACGGGGCGGGCACCGGGACCGTACGCGGCCCGTACGCGGTGCAGCTCCAGGGCCGCCGTCGTCCGGCCCGTGCGGGCCGGGCCGGGTGCGGGTGCGGACGGGGGCGGGGGTGCGGCGGGCAGTGGCCGGGTGAGCCGGTCGAGGATGACGTAGAGCCGCGCGCCGGCGGCTCCCAGGACGGTCATGAGCGTGTGCAGGGCGGGGAGCAGGGACTGCAGGACGTAGGTCAGCGCCCCCACGACGGCGCCCGCGGTCACGCCCTGACGGAGGAGCCACGGGGTGGCCGCGAGCAGCAGGAAGACGGGCAGCTGCCCCGCCGTCGCCACGGAGAGCGTGCGGACGGACGCCCAGCGGGCCAGGGCGCGCTGGGCGGCCGCGGCCTCGGCGACGGCACGGCGGTTCACCGCGGCGGTCGCCTCCTGGGCGCCGAGAGCGACGGTGTCCCGCAGGGCGTCACGGGTGATCTCGGCGCGGCGGCCGACGACCTCGTCGGCGTCTAGGTAGCGGTGCTGGGCCCGTGCCATGGGCCGCAGGGATGCCGTGAACAAGGCCAGGCCCAGCGCCAGGGGAGGGAGCACGACCAGGAGGAACTGCGGTGCTAGGGACAGCAGTCCGACGAGGGCCCCCGCGGCGACGAAGACGAAGGAACGGGTGGCGAGCACTAGGCCGGCGAAGCTGTCCCGGGCGATCTCGGTCTGGCTCGTCAGCCGGGACACCGCGGTGGCGTCCGCGCCACCGCCCGCGCTCGTGGCCGCACGCAGCGCCCGCGTCACCGACTCCCGTACGAGGTGGTCGCGCAGGGTCTCCGTGAGGTGGGGGAGTTGGGCGAAGACTCCCCGGACGACCGGAGCGCCGAGGACGATGGCGACGGCGGCCCCCACCAGCCAGAGGAGCCCCGTCCGTGGGGAGCCCCGCATGAACCCGTCGTCGAGGGAGCGGGCCACGCAGTAGCCGCCCAGGAACGTCTGGGCGGACTCGGCGAGAGACCACGCCGCCAGTCTCACCAGCACGCCCTTGCGCCGGAGCAGGAGGGACCGGACCGGGGATGTGACGCGCCGAGACCCGTCCGCGACTCCCGGGGCGGACGCCGCCGTCGGCGCCGTCGGCGCCGTCAGATCGTGCGTCCGGCCCGTGCCGGGCGCCGCTGTCACTCGCCCGCCCCCGCCCCCGCCGCAGGCGCCATGGCGCCCGGCCGGGAGGTCTCCGCCAGGAACACCGCACGGTAGTCCGGGTCCTCCCACAGCAGGGGGTGCGGTCCACAGCCCCGTACGCGGCCCGCCTCCATCCAGACCACCCGGTCCGCCCGGGCGGCTGTGGACACCCGGTGGGCGACGATCAGCCTGGTGCACGGGCGGGGTGACGCCGCGAGGGCGAGTTCCACCTGCCGCTCGGTGGCCGTGTCGAGGCTCGACGTCGCGTCGTCGAGGATCATCAGACGTCCACGGCCGATGAACGCCCGCGCCAGTCCCAGACGTTGCGCTTCGCCGCCGGACAGCGGGGCCTCGTCCACGGGGGTCCCGTAGCCCAGGGGCAGCAGCCGTACGAAGGTGTCGGCGCACGCGGCCGCCGCAGCTTCCCGGACCCCCTCCGCCGTGGCGGGACCGTGGCGGGGACCGACCCCGGCGGCCACCGCGGCGCCGACCGTGACCGTGGCACCGCCGTCGAACACGGGGCGCGCGAAGGCGTACGCGATCGCCCCGCGCAGCTCCGCGGACGACAGGTCGGCCAGGTCGACACCGTCGAGGAGGACCTGTCCGGCGTCGGGGTCGGTCAACCGGCCCGCGACGGACGCCAGGGTGGACTTGCCCGCTCCGGAGCGGCCCACGACGGCGACCGTCGACCCGCCGCCCAGGGCGAGCGTCACGTCCGCGATCAGGGGGACGCCCCCGCGCACCACGCGCACCCCCCGTAGCTCCAGGGCACCGGGCCCGTCGGCCGGCAGGACGGCGGAGCCGTACGACATCGGTGTCAGCCGCGCGAGTTCGGTGGTGCGGCGGGCCGCGGCGCGGGCTCGGACCAGGGTGCCGAGCGGCGCCGCGATCCCGCCGATCCCGGCGGCGAGTGCCGCGTACCGGGACGCGGCCAGCAGTTCGCCCACACTGACGTCCCCGGCGGCGAGACCGGCGCCCGCCACCGCGACGACGGCCGTGGTGAGCAGCGGGAGCAGGACGCCGCTGCGGGCCACGGCGCGGCCGTGGACGAGCCACATGCGCGTGCCGTGCCGGGTCAGCTCGGGAAGCGGGGCGAGGACGCGCTCCTCCTCGCGGCGGGCCGTGTCGGCGGCGGCGATGGTACGGGCGCCGCCGAGTGCTTCGGCCAGCCGGGTCGCGATGGACGCCTGAGCCCGCTGGTACCGGGCGACCGAGTCCGAGGACTGCGTGGCGAACGCGCGCAGCAGCAGCAGGAGCAGCGGCAGACCGGCGGCGAAGACGACCGCGGTCCAGGGGTGGATGAGTGCCAGGGCGACGAGCGCCCCGATCGGTACGAGTACGGACGACACCGAGGTCGCGAGGGCCGCCGGGGCGGTGCCGCTGTCGGTGGCGTTGACGCACAGCCGGGCGGCGACGTCGCCGCCCGAGAGGTGTGCGGCACGGTGGGGCGCGGTCCCGAGGAGGCCGCCCAGCGCGCGCAGCCGGTACCAGGAGGTGGCGCGGGCGTTGGAGAGCTGGGTCAGGAGCACGGCGCCGGTCTCGTTGAGGATCTCGGCGACGAGGAGCACCGCGGTCCACACGAGCCACGTCTCCGCGCCGGGCCGGTGGCGCAGCAGCATGTCCAGGGTCCTGCCGGCGAGCGCGGGTACGGCGAGCGAGCAGGCGGCGCCGACGACCGAGCAGAGCAGCAGCGCCGCGGTGAGGCCCGCGGTGTGCCGTACGGCGCCGGCGAACAGCCGGTCGGAGCCGGTCGGCCAGGCCATCCGATGCCCTCTCTTCTCCTACGGGAGCGGCCTTCTCGCGGGGCGGCGGGTGTGCGGCCCCGGCGGCGGGGCCACGGGGTGCCGCCCCGACGGCCGGTGCCCCGGGAGCAGCGCTCCAGGGGCACCGTGACTCCACACCGGCGCTCGGGGCGCCGTGCGGGAAGCCGGATGGGGTCAGTTACAGGTCGTCACGCTGAGGCTGCTGTCGCCGCAGAGCAGGAGGCTCGCGCGGCTGCCGGTCTCGACGTCGCCGATGGCCTCGTCCTTGGGGGTCTCCAGCGACTGAAGGTCGAACAGGTTCATGATCGTTGCCTTTCGTAGAGGACGGTTGTGCGGGACGACCCCGTCACGGGGCCGGTTCGTGGGGCCGCGGGAGCGGCGGGAGGAACGGCAGGTGGGCCGGGCGGTCGCCCAGCGCCGCCGCGAGGGCCAGCAGGACACCCGCGGTGCCGGTGGAGAGGTCCATGGAGAGGCGCATCATCTGCTCGCCGGGGAAGGCGAGATGGCCCTGGTAGGTCATGGCGTGCCAGGTGAGGCATCCCACCTGTCGGCGTACGTCCTCGGGGGTCGTACCGGGCCCGCCGGCGTTCGTACGAGCGAGGTGGAGGACCATGCCGGCGACGCCGCGGAAGAGACCCGGCTGGGCGTAGAAGGTGGCCTGCGCCGCCCGCACGATGTCGTGTCGCGCCCGGTCCAGGGCATCGTCGTGCCGGTGGAGCAGGTAGTCGTCGATCACCATGCCGATGCCCACGCTTCCTGCGCCGAGGTACGGCATCGTGCGCCAGCCCTCGTCGACCTGGAGGGTCCCGGAGGCGCCGCGGACGCAGCGGGAGAGGTCGTCGTGGAGCGCGTCGGCGGCGAGGTCGAGCAGCGCGGAGTCCCGCGTGCGTTCGTAGAGCCGTATGAACAGCAGGGCCCGCCCGGCACCGCCGTGCAGCAGCCCCGTCCGCACCTTGCCCGACGCGGCCCCCGTCGTCCGGGCGGACGCCCCGAGGGGGCGGGCCGACAGCTCGGCGCAGCGCAGGGCCGCCGCGTGGAGGCCGCTCTCACCGGTGGTGGTGGCCAGGGCGTCCAGGGCGAGGCCGATACCGGCCGTCCCGCCGTGCAGGTCGGGCGCGAGGGCGTCGAAGTCCTGTTCCTGGACGAGTGCGGCCAGGTCGAGCGCGGCGGCCGCGTGCCCGAGCCGGTCGAGGGTCCAGGCGACTCCGGTCAGCCCGTCGTAGAAGCCGAGCGGCGTGCCGGAGTCGGGTCGCTTGGCGTGCCGCAGCAGCCCGTCCTCGGCCTCCGGACATCGTGGGCCCCCGCTCTCGCGCAGGGCGTACAGCACTCCGGCGGTGCCGTGGCCCACGGTCATGCCGCCGCCGGCGGTGGCGAACTGGGCGATGTCGCCGGGGAAGAACCGGTCCTCCCGCTCGGGCGTCGCCGATGCCATGACGGCGCGTACCAGGGAGTCCCGGGCCGCCGGCCAGTCTCCCGGCTTCACGGGCAGGAACCGGGTGCGGTCCGAGGGGCGTTCAGGTGCCGGTCCCCTCAGGCCGGGCGGGTCGCCGGCCGGATCGCGCAGGATCTCCCGCACCGCCTCGTCCAGGAAACCGGGCGGCAGCGGGAACCGCGCCGCCGCCGCCTCCGCGAGATGCGCGGCCTTGGCCCGGTCGACGGCCAGCAGACTCGTGAGCGGGATGAACAGGGCGATCCGGAGGCACGCGAGGGCGTAACGGTCCACGTCGAAGCCGCGTCGGTCGGCCGGTGCCACGAACGCCGGGTTGGCGACGGTCTGACGACCGCCCTCCGCGGCGGGCTTGGCCGCCTCGAAGTCCAGGAGCGTCACCGAGGACTCGTCCTCGGACACCATGATGTTGAACAGGTGCAGGTCGTTGAAGACGATCCCGCGTGCGTGCACGTCGGCCACGGCCCGCTCGACGAGCCCGTGGATCCGCAGGGCCCACTCCGTGTACTCGGCGATCCTCTCGGCCGACGGCTCGGCCTCCATCAGCGGATGCCTCCGCGCGAAGAAGGTGTTGAGCGGCTTGCCCTCGACGAACTCCAGGGCCAGGAAGTGGTGCTCGCCGATCGTGAAGCTGTCGAGGACCTCCGGCGTGCAGGGGAGCCCCGACAGCTGCCGAAGCGCGTCGCGTTCGCGGTGCAGCCGGGTCACTGCGTCCGCCCCGTCCGCGGCGAGCCCGGCGTACGGGCGGGCCTCCTTGAGGACGACCCGTCGGCCGGTCCGCCGGTGCCGGGCCTCGTACACCCCGCCGCCGTTGGAGAAGTGCAGCGCCTTCTCGATCTCGTACGGCATGTCCGCCACGGTCACCGCGGCCCTCGCCGCGAGGTGCGGGCGCACGAAGGCGGGTGGCGTCACCCACTCGGGCAGGTGGAACACGGGACCGCGCCGATCGGGTACGAGCGTGCCGGAGCCGTCCTCGAGGGCCGGCCGCAGTTCCCCGTGCTCGTCGTAGCAGTGGCGGAGGGTGAAGCTTCCGTACCGCAGGTGTACGGGGCCCCGGCCCCATCGCAGGTCGCTCAGGATGTAAGGACCGGGCTCGCCGTCAAGGAGGCCCGCCAGGTCGGTGGCCACCCGCTCGCACTGCCGGTCGTCGGCCGGGTAGACGGTGATGAACTTGCCGCTCGCGGAGCGGTCCGCGTACTTGGCGTTGCGCTGGTGCAGCAGATAGCGGCTGGGGACGAACTTGAACGCCACGACCTGCTCCAGGCAGTACGCGCGGACCGTGGCGAGGACCGCCTCCGCGTTGTCGAGCCCGGCCGAGACGTGGATCTTCCAGCCCTGCGAAGGGAGCGTGTGGTCCAGGGGACGCAGGGCGAGCCAGTCGCCCGTCCGGTGCGAGGTCCAGCCCTCGGGTACCGGGAGGGTCGCCGCCCGGTAGAGGGAGCCGCTCCCGGACCCGGCGAAGACCAGACGGTGCGGCGCGTCGTAGAAGTGACGGTCGGCGTCGCAGAACACCGCGTACCCCTTGTTCACTGCGCACTCCCTCGGTCGATGACGGACACGACGTTGTCACGGCCCCCACGGGCCCCGACAGTCGCCGCTGTCACCTTCCGTATGTGCGGAACGCACGGGTCACCAGGGCGCCGCGCACACCCTCCTGGTCGCGCGGGTCGCGCCGACGTCCCCCGGCGGCAGCGGCTCCCCCTTCTCGCGTCGAGAATCGGTCGTACTGAATGACCGTTCGGTAAACCTCACACGTCCCTGGGCAGGCCGGCGGCCATGACGGGCCCGCGCGGGGGCGGGTGCGGACCAGTGCCGGAACCGCCCCGGACCGGCTCTGACCTGCTGCACACCTGTGCGAGCGCCGGTATACGGGGGGCGGTGTCCGAATAGCGACCGCGAACTTGTCATCGCTCTGCGTGTCAGACACGCTCCGAGGCGTACGCAAGGTGGTTATCTGAAGGTTGAAACCACCACTGGTCTTCGAATCGAAAGTGAGTCTCCGTCATGCTTCGCGGTTTCGTTGCAGCTTCCACGTCCGCCCTTCTTCTCCTCACCGGCGCCGCCGGTGTCGCGGAAGCCCGGACCGACAGCCTCTACGCGCCCTCCGCGCTCGTACTGAGCGTCAGCAAGGGCGCCGACGCGAGCGCTGCCACCGTCCTGCGCGCCGTGACGCTCAGCTGCGCGCCGACCGCGGCCGGAACGCACCCGGCCCCCGAGGCCGCCTGCGCCGAACTCAAGGCGACCTCGCCGGGCGGCGCCTTCGACGGTCTGCTCGCCTCCCCGAACCCGGACCGGATGTGCCCGCAGCACTTCGACCCGGTCACCGTCAGCGTGGACGGGGTGTGGGAGGGGGCCCGCACCTCATGGACCCACACCTTCGCCAACACCTGCACCATGGGTGCCACCCTGAACGGCGGGGCGGCCTTCGCCTTCTGACAGCCGCGGGCGCCGCGAGGGGCGGCCGGGCTCCGAGCGCACTGCGGCCGCGAGCGCTCGGAAGGATGATGGAGGCATGGAAGGGCTGCCGTTCACGCCTCCCGTCGGGGCGGACGAAGGCGGGCATCTCGGACCGCCCCCGGCCGCCTTCGCCCTGCTTGCCGCGGACGGAGTGCTCGTCGGGTGGAGTCGCGAGGCCGAGGCCCTCCTGGGATACACGGCGTCGCAGGTACGGGGACGCCGGGCGGTGGACCTGATCGCCACCCCGCACGCCGGCCGCGACGGACCGGACGAGCCGCGGTGGGACCGGCGGCCGCGGCTCGGTGGCGCACGCAGTGCCGTCGTGGACGTGCGCCACCGCGGCGGAGGCACCGTACGCGTGGCCGTGACCCTGCATCCCCTGACCCCCGCCCCCGACGCGGCCTCCTCGGGGCAGGCCCCCCACGCCGTCCTCATGGCGACCGAGCTGGAGAGGCTGCGCTGGTGGGAGACCCGACAGGCGATGCTGGAGGGGCTCGTCACCCAGTCGCCGGTGACCCTGACCATCTACGGACCCGGCGCGCGCCTGTTGTGGGCCAACGCATCCAGCGTCCGGGAGCTCGGCGGCGACCTCACCACCTCGCTCGGCCGCTCCATGACGGAACTCTTTCCCGGTGACGTCCTCACCGCCCAGCACCTGGCGCCGCCGGAGGACCTCTTCCGACAGATCCTGGAGACCGGTGAGCCGGTCATCGACGTGCACTTCCGAGGGCGCGCTCCGGCCGACCCCCGGCGTGAGCACGTCTGGTCCTCGTCCTACTTCCGGTTGGTGGACGGCCGGGGAGAGCCGGTGGGCGTGTGCGAGCAGTCCATCGACGTCACCGACCACTACCGTGCGCAGCAGCGCCTCGCCCTCCTCGCGGAGGCCGGCGCGCGGATCGGGTCGACACTCGATCCGTCCGGAACGGCGGCGGAGCTCGCCAAGATCGCCGTACCGCAGTACGCCGACGCCGTGTCCGTCGACGTGGCGGCAGGAGTGCTCGACGGAGAGGAACCGAAGCCCGTCACGGCATGGGACCTCGTACGCGTGGCGGATTCCGACGGGGATCCCTCCCGGGTGGGCGAGCGGGTCGCGTACGCCGCCGGATCGGCGCAGGCCGAGAGCCTGGCCCAGGGCCGCCCGACCAAGGACGCCGTGGTTCCGCAGACAAGGCTGTATGTCCCGCTGATCGTGCGGGGGACGCCTCTGGGCCTCGTCACCTTCGTGCGGGGCGACGACGCGGAACCCTTCGACGACGGCGATCGGGCAGTGGCCGAGGAGCTGGCGTCGCGGACCGCCGTGTGCATCGACAACGCCCGGCGGTACCGCCGGGAGCACACCGCCGCGTTCATGCTCCAGCGCAGCCTGCTGCCACGATCGCTGCCCGAGCTGAGCGCGGTCGAGGCGGCGAGTCGCTACCTGCCGGCCGACAGCCACCTCGGCGCCGGCGGAGACTGGTTCGACGTCATACCGCTCTCAGGGGCACGTGTCGGACTCGTCGTGGGGGACGTCCCCGGCCACGGACTCGGGGCCGCTGCCACCATGGGGCGCCTGCGCGCGATGGTGCGGACCCTGGCCGAGCTGGACCTCGCGCCCGACGAACTCCTGGCCCGGCTGAACGATCAGGTCGGCAAGGACCCGTCGGACCAGGGCGGGACAGGCGCGGACGGCAGCGGCGCCGTCGGAGCGACGTGCCTCTACGGGATCTACGATCCGGCCTCCCGGACGAGCACCTGGGCGGCCGCCGGACACCAGCCGCCGGCGGTGGTGCAACCGCACGGCCCCGTCCGGTTCCTTCGTCTGCCACCGGGGCTTCCGCTGGGTGTGGGACGGCTTCCCTACGAGGGCGCGGAAGAGGAGCTCGCCGAGGGGAGCCTGGTCGTCCTGTTCACCGACGGCCTCGTGGAGGCCCGGGGGAAGGGCGCCGACGTGGGCCTGGACCGGTTGGCGACCGTACTCGGCGAGCAGCGGGGATCGTCGCCCGACCGATTGTGCGCCCAGACCGTCGCCGCGCTGGCATCGGACGAGGTGCGGGACGACGCGACGCTCCTCGTCGTGCGCACCCGTGCGCTGGGGACACGTCAGGTGGCGACCTGGGAGCTGCCCCCGGACCCCGCGCTCGTCGCACGCGCACGGACGATGGCCGCGGAGCAGCTGGGGCGGTGGGGACTGGACGATCTGGTCTTCACCACGGAGGTGGTGGTCAGCGAACTGGTCACCAACGCGATCCGTCACGCCTTCGGCCGGATCGGTCTGCGGCTGATCCGGGACCGTTCTCTCATCTGTGAGGTCTCCGACTCGCAGCACACCTCACCGCATGCCCGGTACGCCGGCAGCGACGAGGAGGGCGGACGTGGACTGTTCATGGTCGCCCAGCTCACCGAGCACTGGGGGACGCGGTACACGCCGGCAGGGAAGACGATCTGGGCGGAACAGGCCCTGCCCGTGGCGTGAGGGCCGCGCGCCGCCCCCGCGGGTGACTCGGGTCTCGGTTCCGCTCGCCCCGGCCATGGCTCAGGGCGTGTGCAGGCGTACCGCCAAGGCGGCGATGTCGTCGTCGAGGCTGCCTCTGCTGTGACGGAGGAGGTCGTGGTGCAGGGCCGTGAGCAGATCACGGGGAGGCGTGGGAGGCTGCCGGCGCATCCATTCCGTCAGCGGGAAGAACGCACCGTCCCGGGCGCGGGTTTCGGCGATCCCGTCCGTGTAGAGGAGGAGGAGCTCGCCGGGACCGAGGTCGAAGGCGTCCGCGCGGTACTGGTCACCGAGCAGCTCCGCGAGGCTGAGCAGGGGCGACGGGGCGGACGGCGCGAGGACGCGCACGGTCCTCGGGCCGTGGATCAGCGGTGGGGGGTGTCCGCAGTTGACGATGGTGATGCGGCTGCCTCGATGCGGGATCTCGACGAGCAGCGCGGTGGCGAAGCGTTCCATCGGTGCCTCGGGTGGATGGGCGGCGTTGTGCCGGGCGCAGCTGGCGTCGAGCCTGCGGGCGACGTCGGCCATGGAGGCCTCGCCGTGTGCCGCCTCCCGGAAGGCGTTGACGATCGCCGCCGCCGCCCCCACCGCCGGCAGGCCCTTGCCCCGCACGTCGCCGATGAGCAGCCGTACTCCGTACGGCGTGTCGACCACCTCGTAGAAGTCCCCTCCGATGCGGGCCTCGGCGGCGGCCGCCAGGTACAGCGATTCGATCTCGACGTTGCGGAAACGGTGCGGCAGGGGCCGCAGCACCACCTGCTGGGCGGCGTCGGCGACGAGCCGCACCTGAAAGAGGGTGCGTTCCCGCTGCAGCCGGACGTGGCTTCCGTACGCGGCGGCCACGGTGACCGCGACGATCCCCCCGCACGTCCACCACGCCCCCAGATCGGGGAAGACGAGGCTGAGGCCGATCATCAGAAGGAGGCAGACGGTCCCGAGCAGGACGGTCGGGAGGACCGGCCACATGGCGGCGGCCAGAGCCGGCGCCGCGGGCAGGAGGCGGCTGAAGGCCATCTCCGGCGGGGTGGCGTAGGCCAGGCCGGCGATCACGACGGTCAGAATGACCGGCGACAGCCGCACGAGCCTGCCGTTGCCGTGACTTCGACGGAGCCGCGGCCGTCCGGACTCGATCATGAATCCCAGATTATCCGCGCGGTGCCCGCTCAGCGACGCGGCGGGACACCCGCCGCCCCGGCCGGGGCCGGGCCGGTGTTCCGCCGTTCGGCCTCACAGGAGGCGGGGACGGGGCGGTTGTACGACGATCGAGTCGCGGCCCGAGCGGTGCGCTCGCGGCGGTCCGCGCGACGCAAGCCGTGCCCAGGGCACCTGCGCCGCCTGCGGAGCCGAACTGGGCGGCCCGGGGGCTGGACCGACGACCCCTGGCCGCTGTTGTGCCGGGCCGACGTGGTGGTCACCCACGCCGGGCAGAACGCCGTGGCCGAGTGTGCCGCCGCCCGTGTCCCCGCCGTGGTCGTGCCGCAGTCCCGGCCGCACGGCGAACAGCATGCCACCGCCCACGCCTTGGCGGAGGGCGGACTGGCCACCGTACGGGACCACTGGCCCGAACGGTGCTGACCGGCGGTGACCACCGGCTGTTCTGGTCTCTGTCGTTCGCCGTGACCGCGGCCACGTGGCGGCGGATCGGCGGCTTCTGCGAGGACTACACCGGATACGGCGGCGAGGACACCGACTTCGCCAGGACCGCCGCCGCCCGGGGCGTGGACCTGTGGTGGTGGGCGGGGCCCTCGCCCACCACCAGTACCACCGCGTCAGCCACCCGCCCGTCGAGCACCTGGACGACATCCTCCGCAACGGCGCCCTGTTCCACGACCGGTGGGGCGAATGGCCCATGAAGGGCCGGCTGCTCGACTTCGCCCGCCTCGGACTGGTCTCCCACGACGCCCGGACCGGCTCCTGGCACCGACGGGATTCCGCGGCCGCCCGGACCTCCGACCGGCCCGGCTGAGGCCCCCGGCCCTCCGCATCAGCGGCTGCGCAACAGAAGCAGGGCGGTGTCGTCCGTGCGGGTGTGCCGGAGGGCCGCGTGGTGGTGGAGGAGGTGCTCGGCCAGTTCGTCGAGCGGCCGCCCGGCGTCCTGGGTGAGCCGCCGGGTGAGGGCGGCGATGGAGTGGGTGAGGTCGGTGTCGGGGGTCTCCACGAGGCCGTCGGTGTAGAGGGCGAGGAGAGATCCCGGGGGGAGGTCGGTGGTCGTGACGGGGTAGTCGGCCGCGGTGCACGGCTGGATGCCGAGGAGGGGGCCGGGCTCCACTTCGAGCGCGACGGTGTGCGGTGCGGGGCCGGTGCGGTGGAGCAACGGGGGCGGGTGTCCCGCGCTGGCCAGGTGGAGACGTCGTTCCGCGAGGTCGATGTGGAGGTACACGCAGGAGACGAACAGCTCGGTCTCGAGGTCGGTCAGGACGCGGTTGGTGCGGGCCAGGACGTCGCCGGGCGCCGCCCCGGCGGTGGCGTGGACGGCGGTGCGGACCTGCCCCATCAGGGCCGCGGCCTTGATGTTGTGGCCTTGCACGTCTCCGATGACGGCGGCGGCCGACGCGTCGCCAAGGCGGATCAGGTCGTAGAAGTCACCGCCGATGTCGATGCCGTGGGTCGCGGGCAGGTAGCGGGCGGTGACGTCGAGGCCGGGGACGGGAGGCAGGGCCACGGGAAGGAGTGCCTGCTGCAGTCCGTGGGCGAGGTCGTGCTTGGCGTCGTACAGCAGGGCGCGGTCCATGGCCTGGGCGATGAGGCCGGCGAGGGACACCAGGACGGCGCGGTCACCCGCGCCGAAGCGGCGGGGACGGTCGTAGGACAGGATGCAGCAGCCGACGCGGCGGTCGGAGACGAGCAGGGGCAGGAACGCCCAGGCCTGTTTGCCGCTGAGCGCGGGCGCCTGCGGGTGGGCGACGGTCATCTCTGCGGGGGCGGCGTAGAAGGCCGGGACCCCGCTGTCCAGGACGCGGCCGACCGGGGTGATGTCCGTGTTCAGCGGCAGGCCGTCCAGGCGGGCGATGGTGCGCGGGTCGTAGCCGCGGTGCCCGATGATCCTCAGACGGCCGGCGTCGGCGGCGGAGACGACCATGCCCTGGGCTCCGAAAGCGGGCAGGATCTGATCGGCCACCGCGTCGATGACGTCGGCCACGGTGACGGTCTGGCTCAGGGCGGCCGCCAGGTGCATCAGCTGGTGGATCCGTCCCGTACCGGCACCGCGGGGCGGAGTGTACGGAGCCGGGGTGACACGGGGCGGCGGGGCGTCGGGCGTCCGCTCGCGGAGGCTGGGGGAGATGAAGGCGCTGATACCGCTGTCACCGGGATAGAGCCGGATGTCGAACCAGCGGTCGGACGGACCCGGGGCGGTGTAGGCGACGGACTCGCGGCCGAAGACGGCGGCGCGGTAGTGGTCCTCGTGGACCGGGGCGTCGAGCCAGGGCACGGCCTGCCACGGCAGGGTGCCGAGGAGGCTGTCGGCACTGCGGCCGAGCATCCGGGCGGCGGCGTCGTTGAGATAGGTGATGCGCCCCTGCAGGTCGAAGCCGAGGGCGCCGACGGGCAGTCGCTGCAAGAGGTCGTCGGCGGCCAGGCCGGTCTGCGTCGGGTCCGGGCCGGACCGCCGCAGCGGTACGGCACGCGGTTCCTCGGGAACGCTCCAGACGGCGGGTGCTCCGTCGAGTACCCGGGTGATCCGGTTGGCGCTGGACAGGACGTGCCCGCGCTCACGACGGGTCAACGAGGGCGGGTGGCTGTCGGACCACACCAGCGCCAGGGCCCCCCACCGGCGGGTTCCGTTCAAGGGCGCGAAGGCCAGCGCGAACTGGTAGGGCAGCCCGGCCGCGGCGTTCGGATACAGACGGGCCATGTCCTCCTGCCGCCCCACCCAGACGAGACGGTCCTCCCGCACCGCCTCGGACAACGGACCGGCAGCCGACACGGCCACCCTCCACCACGGTGCCAGCGTCTTCGCCGGCAGCCCGCACACCGTCGTCAGGGCCAGCACCGGCTCGTCCGGGGACAGCAGGTACACGCCCGCCGCCACCGCTCCCGTGCGCTGCACCGTACCGCTGAGCACCCGCTCCAGGGACACCCAGCCGGCAGACGCGACGCCGTCATCACCCACGTACAGAACACTAAGCCCGCCGGAGGGGAAAATCCGGTCACGCGGCGGCGCGGGCACACCGACCGGACATGCGAGCGGCGTCGCCGGTCTCCCGTTCGGTCACCGCCCGATCGCGCGCTCCGGGAACTTCGCGTGGGATGGGACCGGTGCCGAGTGAGGCACCGGCCACCGGGTAACCGGAAGGCACACGCGGCCGGACGGGCCGCGGCGGTCGGAGAAGAGGAAGTGTCATGCCGGCAGGATCGAACGCGAAGCGCGAGCGGCAGTACGAGCACATCAAGGAGAGCGCCGAGAAGCGCGGCAGCTCCGAGAAGCGGGCGAAGGAGATCGCCGCGCGGACCGTGAACATGGAGCGGGCCCGCTCCGGTGAGTCCGCGACCGCGAGCAAGACCTCCACGGGCGACAGGAAGTCCGCTTCGCAGCGCGGCGGCGAGCGCTCGCACAGCGGTTCTCAGGGGCCGACCAAGGACCAGCTCTACGCGGAGGCGAAGAAGCGGGGGGTCGAGGGCCGTTCGTCCATGAACAAGCAGGAACTCAAGAAGGCCCTGGGCCGCTGAGCCGACCGGCTCAGGAGAGACCACGCGGGCGAGGAGGCGGGCCGTCCGGACGCGCGGGCGTCAGCCGCCCAGAACAGGAACGGAACCCATGACCAGCACCAAGGTGTCCGACCATGTCCTCCACCGGCTGCGGGAGTGGGGGGTGGAGCATGTCTTCGCGTACGCCGGCGACGGCATCAACGGCCTGCTCGCGGCGTGGGGGCGTGCGGACAACAAGCCGAAGTTCGTCCAGGCGCGCCATGAGGAGATGGCCGCTCTCCAGGCGGTCGGATACGCCAAGTTCTCCGGCAGGGTGGGCGTCTGCGCGGCGACCTCCGGCCCGGGAGCCATCCACCTGCTCAACGGCCTGTACGACGCGAAGCTGGACCACGTCCCGGTCGTGGCGCTGGTGGGTCAGACCAATCGCAGCGCGATGGGCGGCTCGTACCAGCAGGAGGTGGACCTGCACAGCCTGTACAAGGACGTCGCCTCCGACTTCTGCGAGACCGCGACGGTCCCCGAGCAACTGCCGAACCTGATCGACCGGGCGATGCGCACGGCGTACGCCAAGCGCACCGTGACGGCGATCATCCTTCCGGCCGACGTCCAGGACCTGGACTACAGCCCGCCGGCGCACGCGTTCAAGATGGTGCCCTCCAGCCTGGGCATGAGCCGCTACGCCCCGGTGCCGGCGGACGAGGACGTCGCGCGGGCGGCGGAGGTCCTGAACGCCGGCGAGAGGGTCGCCGTGCTCATCGGTCAGGGTGCCGCCGGCGCACGCGCCGAGGTCGAGCGGCTGGCGGACGTCCTGGGGGCGGGGGTGGCGAAGGCGCTGCTCGGCAAGGACGCGCTGCCCGACGACCTGCCGTACGTGACCGGCGCCATCGGCCTGCTCGGCACCCGGCCGTCGTACGAGCTGATGCGGGAGTGCGACACCCTGCTCGTGATCGGATCCAGCTTCCCGTACTCGCAGTTCCTGCCCGAACCGGACCAGGCGCGGGCGGTGCAGATCGACATCGATCCGCACATGATCGGGCTGCGCTACCCGTTCGAGGTGAACCTCGTCGGTGACGCGCGCGAGACCCTCCAGCGGCTGCTGCCGCGCCTGCACCGCAAGACCGACCGGGCCTGGCGGGAGAAGGTCGAGGAGAACGTCGCGCGCTGGTGGGAGGTCATGCAGCGCCGGGCCGCCGTGGACGCCGACCCGCTCAATCCCGAGTACGTGGTCCACGCCCTGGACGGCAGGCTGCCCGACAACGCGATCCTGACCGCCGACTCCGGCTCAGCCGCCAACTGGTACGCCCGGCACCTGCGGCTGCGCGGTGCCATGCGCGGTTCGCTGTCCGGGACGCTGGCCACCATGGGGCCCGGCGTGCCGTACGCGATCGGCGCGAAGTTCGCCCACCCCGACCGGCCCGCGATCGCTCTCGTCGGCGACGGCGCGATGCAGATGAACGGCATGATGGAGCTGGTCACGGCCGCGAAGTACCGGCACGAGTGGTCCGACCCGCGCCTGGTCGTGGCCGTCCTCAACAACGGTGACCTGAACCAGGTCACCTGGGAGATGCGCGCCATGTCGGGCGCGCCGCAGTTCGAGGAGTCCCAGCACCTGCCCGACCTGCCCTACGCCGACATCGCCCGGAGCATCGGGCTCGACGGCGTGCGGGTCGAGAAGCCCAAGCACGTCGAGGCCGCCTGGGACCGGGCGCTCGCCGCCGATCGCCCCTTCGTCATCGACTTCCGCACCGATCCCGCCGTGCCGCCGATCCCCCCGCACGCGACCCTCGACCAGATCGAGGCGGCCGCCACCGCGATCCTGCACGGCGACAGCGACACCGGCTCCGTCCTCAAGCAGGGCCTCAGGGCCAAGGTCCAGGAGTTCCTTCCCGGCACCCGTCACCGCCACGACCGTCCCGGCGCCGGACGGGACGACAGCGCCCGGTGAAAGTGAACGACCCGCGTCAGGTGCTCCACGGCCGTCTGTGGAGCACCTGACCGCCACCCCGTCCGGGCCCTCCGATGAGGGTGCTTCCTCCGGCGTGCCCGACGCAGCGGGAGGCCACTCGAGGAGCAGCCGCCCCCACCGCCTGGGAGCCCCCCGGAAGCTCATGGAGCCTTGGTGCGCAGGGCCGGTTCCTGACCCGCAGGGGAGTGCGGGTTGGCGGCTGTTCCCTCCGTGCTGAGCAGCACGACCACCGAGGACGCGTCGAGGCCGAGCGCCGTACGGCGCCCTTCCGCGTCCGCGCCGGTGAACATGACGCGCGCGCCGGCGAGCGCCGCGGCGCCGCACGGGCCCGAGTCGACGCCCAGGCCGGCCAGCCGGGCGGCGGCGCGGGCGCTGTCGGCGTCGCGGACGGCGACAGCGGCGTCCAGACCGTTCTGCAGGAAGGGCCAGGCGATGCTGGACGGCGTGCCGCAGTTCAGGCCGGCCATCGTGCTCTCACCGGTGCGGACGCTGACGGGTTTTCCGACCGTCAGGCTCTCCAGTACGCACGCCGCGGCCTCCGGCTCCACCGTCAGCAGGGCGGGAGCACGTCCGGACGGGCGGCTGCGGTAGTGGGTGATCACGGCCTGGGTCAGCGAACCGACCCCTGCGGGTACGGCGACGAGGCCGGGCCCTCCCGTGACGCCTGCCGTCGCCAGCTGTTCGTCGATCTCGGCGCACAGCGTGGAGTAGCCCTCGACGATCCACCCCGGGATCTCCTCGTACCCCGGCCAGGCGGTGTCCTGGACCAGGACGGCGTTCGGCTCGGCGGCCGCCGCGGCGGCCCGGTCGACGGCCTCGTCGTAGGACCCCGCCACCTCGGTGACCCGCGCCCCTTCGGCGACGATGGCCGCCGCGGCCTCCGGATGGACTCCCCGCGGGACGAAGACGTGGGCGGACCGGCCCAGCAGTCGCGCCATGCGCGCCACCGCCCTGCCGTGATTGCCGTCCGTGGCCGTGACCAAGGTGACCGGCCCGGGCTGCCCGCCGCCCCGGGCCCGCTCGGCGAGGACGCGGTGAATGGCCCACGACGCTCCGAGGGCCTTGAAGGCGGGCAGGCCCAGACGGTCCGACTCGTCCTTGACGAAGACCCGGCCGACCCGCAGCTCGACGGCCAGTTCCGGGAGTTCGGTGAGCGGAGTGGGCGCGTAGCCGGACAGCGCGGCGTGAAAGGCCCGCACGTCGGCGGGCGCGGGCGGACACCGCCAGGTGCGGGTGGCGCCGGTGCCCTGGAGCCAGGCCGGTGTCCGGAGGGAGGGAGCGTCGTCAGTCATGCGCCCAGGGTCCGGCGTGAGCGCGTGATCGGTCCAGGGGCGCCGACCCGCCGTCATCGCGAGACCCGGAGCGCGGTCGGGACGTCGGCGCCCGTCCGACCGGGGCGACACGCCGTCGCGGACGGGATCCACGGTCGGGCCGGTCGGCGTCGTCCGCGGCTTATGTTCCGACCATGAGTGACAGAGACATCTCGCTGGGTTCGTCGCCGCCGCGGGTGCTGGCACCCCTGCGGGAGCACCTGCGCGACACGTTCTGGTTCGCGCCGACCGCCGCCATGGCCGGCGTGTTCGTGGTCTGGCTGGCGGCTGACGCGCTTGACACGGCCATCGTCACCGAGTTGAGGCGGGACGGCGACTTCGAGGCACTCGCCGAACTGCAGCGGTTCTCGGAAGACGCGCGGAGCGTGGTGAACACGGTCAGCTCGGCGATGATGACCTTCATCGGCGTGGTCTTCAGCATCTCCCTGGTCGCGGTCCAGATGGCGAGCGGCCAGTTCACCCCCCGCGTGGTGCGGCTCTTCGTCCGCAGCCGGATCACCAAGGCGACCTTCGCGGTCTTCCTCGCGACGTTCGTCCTGACGCTGCTCGTCATGACCGCCTACGACAGCGCCCCGGATCCGCGTACCGTGATCTCCGTTCCGCTGGTGCAGTCGGCGCTCACGCTGCTCATGGTCGCGCTGAGCCTGCTGCTGTTCGTGTTCTACGTGAACACGACCCTGAGACTCATGCGGATCAGTCATGTGATCGCCCGGATCGCCAAGGAGTCCTTCCGGGTGGCGGCGGCGATGCCCGAGACGCTGAACCACGAGGAGCTGCCCGACCTCGGGCCCGTGACCGGGTGGGTGGCGCACGCGGGCCGGGCCGGTGTGCTGCGGGACGTGGACATCGTCCGCCTGGTACGGACCGCCCGCAGGCACGGGACGGCTCTGCGGCTGGTCCCGCGGATCGGTGACTTCCTCGTACCGGGTACACCCGTCCTGGCGGTCCACGGCGGCCGGCCACCGGCGGACAGGACACTGCGCTACACCGTCTCGGTGGGCGTTGAGCGCACCTACCACCAGGACCTGGCCTTCGGGCTGCGGCAGTTGTCCGACATCGCGCTGCGCGCCCTGTCGCCCGCCGTCAACGACCCGACGACCGCGGTGCAGGCTCTGGACCGCACCGTGCAGTTCCTGGCCCTGCTGAGCCGACGCCCCCTCGGCGCAGCCCTCTACCGCGACCGGGCCGGCGAGGTGCGGCTCGTACAGCCCGTACCGGCGTGGACGGCTCTGGTGGACCTCGGCTTCGCCGAGGTGCGCGGCTGCGCCGTGGGCAATCCGCAGGTCTCGCGACGCATGGTGGCCGGGCTCGACGACCTCCTCGCCATCGCGCCGCCGGAACGCCACCAGCCGCTGCTGCGCCACCGCGAACTGCTCCTCCAGGTCATCGGCGGGGAGGCCCCCGACGCGTCCGATCGCGCCTTCGCTCTGCGACCGGACCGACAGGGAATCGGCTGACCGGTGACCGGCCCGTGCGCTCCGGGGCCCGTCCCACCGTGTCGGGGTGACGACGAGCCCGAGGGCTCAAACCCGAAAGTCTTCGGCGAAAGGTCGTCATTCCGTCTCCCGCCTGCGTGACGAAAGCACTGGCCGTCGCCGACGAGGGCTCGGCGCTGGAGATCGTCATGACGGCCCGACGAGGCCGGCGCAACGTCGGAGACGAGGAGTGCCGCCGCCCCGATCAGGAGCAGCTCTTCGTCGGGGAACGGGTCGGGGCAACGCCGGCACCCACCGGGCTCCGGAACGTCGGCCATCCTTCCACTGTGCGGCACCCGCAGGCCGACGTCAGCCCGCTGCGCAGGAACGCGGAACGCCCCGCACTCTGCCGACAGTCACGCAGGCCGCCCGGTGACCGAGGCCGCCGAAGGCGACCACGACCACCGGGCGGAGCCGCCCGGTTCCCGGACGGTGGCGACGCGCGCCGCTCAGCAGTTCCGGATGGACCACACGGGCGTCCAGTCGTACGTGAAGGGCGTGGGCTCCGGCAGGACGACGTCCAGCACCTGGCCGTTCTGGCCGTAGAAGAACGCGGCGGCGCCGACCTGGTTGTTCACCACCTGGCCCACGCCGTTCCAGTGGGACAGGGAGTACTGGTGGCAGCGGTAGAGGAAGAAGACCTTGTACTTGCCCACCACCGGGTCCCAGACCCCGGTGCAGAGATTCCCCGACGCGCACGTGACGGGGCTGCCCGACGTCGTGTGCACGTAGTCCGCCCAGGGTGAGACCGTCGGTGACACGGCCGCCACGGCACGCGAGGACGGCCCCTCGCCCCGGGGCGCCGGCGGCATGACCATGGTGTGGCCGCCGCCCTCGCGAGGCCCGTCCGAGGCCGCCGCATGGGCCGGGCCCGCCGCGAAGGCGGACACCAGCACCCACAGGAGGGCACCGACCACACCGAGGGTGGAACGCCAGGTACGCGACATCGTCACTCCTTCTCCGGGAATCCCCGGGCTCACTTCTGATTCGTGCACAGCGGTACGTCAGGCAACTGGTTGTCCGGATGGCTGATGTAGATGTTGGTGACGTAGCCCCCGTACTGCGGCAGATACGCCCACCAGTCGTTGGTGTACGGCGGTACGGAGACGAGCTGCCCCTTCTTCTGGCAGCCCACCAGCACCTCCACGCCGGGCGGGAGCCGGGTCAGCAGGTTGTCCCCGACGACCGGTTCCGACCGGACGGCGACGTCCTGACCCCAGGTCCCGTACCACTTCCCCTTCGGCGCCGTGCCGCCGGGAACGTTCAGGGAACGGGTCAGCCGACCGAGGTCGGTGTACGCCTTTCCGTACGACGTGCCGTCCTGGTGCAGGGTGAGGACGGCCACGATCGAACGGTCACCGGCTCCGACGGTGCCGGTCGTGTGCAGCGCCGGTCGGCTCAGGTCGACGCCGGCGTCACCCGCGCCGGCGGACGCGGGGGCCGAGGTGTCGACGCCACCAGCCGCGGTGGCGCTTACGGAGCCGCAGTTCCCCTTCGCGTACTTCCCCGACCAGCCCTGTTTCACGGCCCACGGGCGGTCGAACGCGGCGGCGATGCCGAAATGCTGGTCGAAGGAGTCCGACGCGCACCGGGTCGACTGGCGCAGACGCTCCATGATGAAGTCACGAACCGGCGCGGAGGCGGACTCCAGGATGTGTCGGTAGGTCTTCACGGTGTCGCGGGCCGACATGGCCGTGTAGCCCCAGTACCCCTCGTAGCCTGCGGGCGGGGGAGCGGTGTCGGCGAGCCCGAGCCGCGTGACCATGCGTTCGACGATCGCCGGCCCGCCGTAGGTCGACCAGTAGTGGTTGGCGGCGGCGTCCTGACTGCTGCGGAGCATGACGTCCAGCCGCGTGCGGTCGGCGGCCGGGATGGTGTCGGGGCTGCGGTTCCACAGGAAGTCGAGGGCGAGCAGGAGCTTGACGACCGACGCGGACCGGAACGTGGCGGCCGGGGCGAGCTGTTCGGTGAACGTCCCGGTCTGCCGGTCGAACACGGCCACGCCTGCCGTGACCCCCGCGGGCACCTGGGGGCTCGCGGGCGTGGCCGACACGGTGTCACCCGTCGGTTCCGTCGCGGCCGCGACGGAGTGCGGGAGCGCCGCGCCGGTGAAGGAGAGGGAGAAGAAGGCCGCGGTCGCGGCGAGCAGGCGCCGAGGCGTACGGCGAGCGGTGGCGTGGGAGTGTCTGGTGATGCGGAGCATGGCGTGAGGGGTCCTCGCTTGGTGGGATAGCGGGCTGCCGGGGGTCTCGGAAAGGGCCGGCGCACGAGGCGGCGGGAGCGCGGCACGGAGCCCCTGGCGGGTCGCGAGGGGCTCCACCGGAGCCTGCCGGGCGGACGACTCCCGGCGGCCTACGGGATGTTGCACTCCGTCATGCCGGGCCAGGGATCTATCGACGTCCACACGTCGACGGCGGGGATGAAGCCCCACCCGTGGTTGCCGTCCTGACCGGGAGCGATGCGGTCACCCATGGTGTAGTACCAGATGTTGTTGCCGCCGCTGTGCGGGGGGCCGCTGGCCCAGCACACGAACCAGCTCGTCGAGGTGTCGATCCAGCCGATCACCGGGCACGCGGGGATGAAGCTGCCGCAGCCGCGCAGCGGGGCGCCGGCACGATTGCCGCACACCCAGTCACGCGTCCAGGTGCGCCCCGTGTACGCGTCGTAGTGGCTGACGTTGCGGGCGGTGCACGATGCCTGGGCCGCGAGGGGCGCGGCCTCGGCCGCAGGCGGCGCGCTCCGCACCGCCCGGGTGGTCGTGCCGGCCTGCGGTGACGACGCCTGAACGGCGCCGGCGCTGAAGAGCACGGCCAGGAGGGCGGCGAGCATCGCCACCGCTTTTCTCACAGACATGTTTCGGCCCCCGTTGTCGAGAAAGCAATGGTCGGACGGCCCTGCGGAACCGAGGAGTTGTCACGGGGCGTCGCTTCAGAGCCGAGCCTTCCACTCGCACTCCGTCCATGTCATCGCTTGTGGCCATGCGACATGCAAGACGATCGATAAGGGATTCATCATGGTTACTGGCGGAACGGCCGCTGGGGGCGCCGCGCCGACGGGCCCCGACCCGCGGACGCCGAGCGCCCATCAACTCCGGCTGTTCGTCGCCCTCGCGGAGGAACTTCACTTCTCGCGCGCCGCCGCCCGGCTGTTCATCACGCAGTCGGCGCTGAGCCAGCAGATCAGAGACCTGGAAAAACGCCTCGGGGTGCGGCTGTTCGACCGTTCGAGCCGGGCCGTGACGCTCACCCCGCAGGGCCGGGTGCTGTTGGCGGACGCGCGCGGCGTGGTGGCGGCCATGGACCGGCTGAGCCGCAGCGCTTCGACCCAGGCGCGCAGGCTCTCCGGACGGCTCGTCGTCGGCACCATCGGCGCGGAAGCGGCGATGCCCTATACGCACGCCGTACTGCGTCTCCTCCACGAACGGCACCCGTTGGTCCAGGTCGACGTGCGCAGCCTCCACTTCGCCGACCACTTCGACGCCCTGTTCCGCCATGACATCGATGTTGCCTTCCTCCGTCCACCGGTCCCGCCCGGCATCGAGGTGCAACACCTGGCCACAGAACCGAGGGTGGCCTGTCTCTCCGCGAGCGACCCGCTCGTGGACCGCGACCGGATCACCCTCGCCGAGCTGGCGCGCCACCCGGTGATCGACGTCCCGCCGCAGGTGCCACGGCTCTGGTGGGACTTCTGGGCCGCCGACCCGCGACCCGACGGCACCCCGGTCCGCTACGGACCCGTCGCCTCGGACCTGGAGGGCCTTCTGCACCTCGTGGCCCAGGGCAAGGGCATGTGCTTCCTGCCGGCCGCCGCGCGGGACCTCTTCCCTCGCCCCGGCATCCGCTACGTCGAGGTCACGGACCTCCCCCCGTCAACGGCGGGCCTCGCCTGGCTGAGGGAGAACCGTACGGAACCGCTCATCGAGGCCGTGGTGGCAGCTGCCGGACACGTGGCCTCGGCGCGGGGCCGGGGGGCCGGCCGGGGCAGGAGCCGAGCCGAGGACTGACCCCACGTCACAGGTCGCGGCCACTCCGGGCGCGGGGTCCCGGCCGCTGTCCCCTCAGCGTCCGGGCGGCCCACGGCAGGAGGGCCTGGGCCCGCGCCCGGGGCGGCCGTCGTCGGGAAGGTGCTGTCGCCGCCGCGGTCTCGATCAGGATGCGGGCGACGGCTGTCGTGAAGAGTGAAGACCGACCCGTCGATCAGGCGGACGAGCGCGGGAAGTGAGCGCGCACGCGCGAGAGAGAACTCGCGGACCGAGGAATGGGTTCTGGAGAGCAGTGCGGCGCGAATCCTGGACGGGCCGGCGCGTGGACGCGGCCGCGCGCCCCATGCGGAGAGATGGTCCGACGCGAACACGCACCAGCTTGTCGGCGCCGGACAGTTCCCATGCCCTGCAGGCGCTGTACGTCTCCTGATCCCTGCGTCGGCTCCGGCGCGGGTGTCACGGATTCCGGTGCCCGCCGGGTGGGGCCGCCCGGCTCTCGGCGGTGCCGGGTGGACCCGGTGAGGGCTCGCCCGCCGCGAGGTGCTCCAGGACCTCCGCCAGTTCCTGGCAGGCGCGGCGCACCGACCGGCGGGTCGCGCGCTGCTCGGTGATGACGGAGGCGAGAAGCAGGGCGGTCAGGGCGGCGGAACCGTTGAACGCCTGGAGCTTGGTCATGATCTCGACGTCCGTCAGGTGGAGGAACGCGCCCCGCCCGGAGGTCGCCTCGAAGGTGGTGAGCACGGAGGCGAAGAGCGCGCACAGCATGCTTCCGGCGAGCTGGAAGCGGAGCGCTGCCCAGATCAGCAGGGGGAAGACGAGGAACAGCATGCTCATCGGGCTGAGCACGGCCATGGGCATGAGGACCAGGGTAGTCAGCCCCAGAAAGGTCGCCTCCTTCCAGCGCCGTACCCGGAACCGTCCGGCCGGCCCCGCGAGGACGAGCAGGAGCGGGGCGACGAGCAGCACCCCCATCGTGTCGCCCACCCACCAGGCCAGCCAGACGGGCCAGAACTCGTTCTCGTCCAGGGAGCCCTTCGCCACCTGCAGTCCGACCCCCGCGGTCGCGCTGATCAGCATGGCGCCGAACCCGCCGAGGAAGACCAGGGAGAGTCCGTCCCGCAGCCGCGCCATGTCGCGCCGGAAGCCGGCCCGTCTCAGCAGCAGGAAGGCGCAGAGCGGAGCGGCGGTGTTGCTGACCACGGTGACCACCGTGGTGGGCCCCGGAGTGGTGAGGGAGGCGATGACGAGGAAGGAACCGAGGGCGATCCCAGGCCAGACCCGCGCGCCGAGCAGCAGCAGGGCGGCGACGGCGACGCCGGTGGGAGGCCAGATGGGGGTGACCACCACGCCTTCGACGACGAGGCGGCCCATGAGGCCGAGTCGTCCGGCCGCGTAGTAGCAGACCGCCACGGCCAGCGACATCAGAGCCGCCTTCGTAGAGGACCGGAACTGCCGAATATCCAACACGTCAGCCATCAGACACCGGCCGGACCGCCACGACCGGGCAAGGCCCCTGCGTGTCGGGCGCCACCGTCCGCCCGGGGCCGGGCCGGGTCCGAGGACCGACCCGGCCCGAAACGAGCCTCCTCCCCTTACTCCTTGGCCGCCGGCCGGGCCGGACCGCCGTCATGGCCGACGACCAGGACGGCCGCGTCGTCCTCGTGCCCCACCGTGGCCGCCAGCTTCATGACGGCGGTGGCGAGCGCGTCGACGTCCAGCCCGGCGACGGCGGCGATCCCGGCGAGCCGCGTCACCCGGTCCAGACCCTCGTCGATGTGGAGCGAGGGCCCCTCCACCACACCGTCGGTCAGGAGGACGAAGACACCGTCGGCGGTGAGCCGGTGGCGCGTGGCCGGGTAGTCGACGCCGCGGAGCACACCGAGCGGAGGCCCGCCCTCGCTGTCGTCGATGCCGGAGCGGCCGTCGGTGGTGGCCCAGATGTGGGGGATGTGACCGGCCCGGGCGCACTCCAGGGTGCCGGCAGCGCAGTCGAGCCGCAGGAAGGTGCAGGTGGCGAAGAGGTCGGCGTCCAGAGAGATGAGCAGGTCGTTGGTGCGACCGAGCAGCTCTCCCGGGTCTCCGGTGACGGAGGCCAGCGCGCGCAGTGCCACGCGGACCTGTCCCATGAAGGCGGCGGCCTCGATGTTGTGTCCCTGCACGTCACCGATGGACATGCCGATCTGCCCGCCGGGCAGGGAGAAGGCGTCGTACCAGTCACCGCCGACGTTGAGCCCGTGGTTCGCGGGCTCATAGCGGACGGCCAGCCGGGCGCCCGGAAAACTGGGCAGGTCCGAGGGCAGCATGCCGCGCTGCAGGGCCACGGCCAGCTCGACACGGGAACGCTGTGTCTCGGCCAGCTCCCGCGCCCTGGCGGTCAGCGACCCGAGCCGGATGAGAAGGTCCTCGCTGCTGTCGTCCGGCTGTCTGCGGAACATCGATCACTCCGACGTCACGATAATCCTCGCATCACTTCGTCTCGGTCTCCAGCACGCGGACCCCAGAGGACCACCTCGGTACGAACAGGTCCTTCCCACTCTGCCCGGAGGGGACAGCGTCCGCATCTCATCGGCGGAGAACACGGCGGATCCCAGGGGGGCCACCCCACACCGCCGGAAACCAATTGCGGTTCGGCGAGATCGATGGCATCGCTCCGCCCTTGACCTCCGTCCGGGCCGACCAGGCCGGCGCCGCGCGACTCGCCGGGCGGTCACCCGCCGCACCGGGCGCCCGGTCCCGTGCCTGACTGACCTGGCGGCAAGGCACCGGGCGGCCCCGAGGAAGCCGGGCATGACCACGAACCACACCCTCGTCCCCCGGGCGCGAAGCGTTCTGCGCCGGTCCTCCTCGCCGCCGGCGCGGCCGTCGGCCTGCTCCGCGCGCCCCCGCACCAGCCCTGGAGGAGCACTCCCGTGCACCTGCCCCCCTAGCGCGGCCTGCTCGTCGAGACAGGTCTCGGCGACGGTTCCGATGACGGCCGCGTGGCCGGGGAGGAGGAGGTCGACGAGTTCCAGGAGCGCGCCCTCCTCGCCGGCGGCGGTTCTCGTCCCTGAGGCCTGCCAGAGGACGTGGACGGCCTGGAGTGGCTGCGCAGCAGGGTATGCAGGGGCATCCCCTCGTCGGCGCGCTGGGTGGCCCGTTCCCGGAAAAGGCGGTAGTCCCCGGCGTCGGTCCGCCCGTCGCGTGCGCGGTGCAGGAAGAGGCGCAGCCCGTGGCGGACCGTCGCGGTGACCTCCACGTCCTTCACGGCGGTGGGGAGTCCGCTGTATCCGGGCAGCCGCTCGCACGGGGCCATGCGGCGCGCGAGCCGGTTCACCCGGCCCTCGCACCGGGCGGCGAGGGCCGGGTCGCGGCCGAGAGGGCGGGGTGACCCTCGTGGGGTTCGGACGGCCGAGTCCTCGGCACCGATCTTCCTCCCGGACGATGTGACGGATCACAATGCCAGCGGCTACATGGAGTACGCGGACCGGACGAGGCTTCTCACCTTGGCCCCGGACCTCGTCGGGTGTGCACTCGGTGAACCACTCGGCCTGCGGCCGGCTCGCGAGCCTAGCCATGTTCGCGGCGTTCGCGAAGTCTCCGTTCCCGAGGTCGGTGAGCGCCTGCTCGGCGCCCTAGCTGTCCGGGTCCATGTAGAACCTGGTGGCCGGGGTGAGCGGGTCCGTGGCGGGTGCGGCCTGCGCCTGTCCTTGCGTCGCGATGAGGGCGGCACATGCCGCGTGCGCCGCGAGCGCCGCGCTCGTACGGCGCCGTAGGGGTCGTGGCTCCATGCGGGCTCCTGGTCGGAGGGGCGGAGGGTGCCGGGGGGTGTGGAGTGCCGGGGGCGCCTGTGGCCCGGTCCCGGGGCGGCGGAGTCCGGGCCACAGGAGTCGGACGTTAGTAGCCGTAGATCATCTTGTAGGCGGCCTCCGGGAGGAACTGGCCGGCCGTGGAGCCGGTTCCTACGCCGCAGTTGCCGTCGGACTCGCCCGGGGCCTTGATCCACAGCAGCATCTCGGCGCCCCCGCCCAGTCGGGTGGGCGTGCCGGTGCGGCGGCCCGCCGCGTTGCACCACTCGCCGTTGGAGCCGTTGCCGTTGCGGCTGGTGTCGACGACGAACGGCTTGGTGTAGCCGTAGCGTGCGGCCAGTTCGCTGTTGACGGCGTGGCCGTAGGCGGTGTTCTGGTCGGTGGTGTAGTAGTTCGAGATGTTGAGGGAGAAGCCGTGCGCCTGTCGGACCCCGGCCTCGTGGAGGCGCTGGGCCATCGTTGCCGCGCTCACCCAGCCGGGATTGCCGGCGTCGAGGTAGACCCACGTGTTGGGGGCCTGGCGGTTGAACTCGGCGAGGGCGCCGCTGATCATGCCCTGGCGTTCGCGGATCTGGGTCTGGTTCAGGCAACCGTAGTCCGCGAGGGAGTCGGGTTCGAGGACGACGACGGCCGGGCGGCCCGCGATCCCGCCGGCGAACTGCGCGATCCAGGTCGAGTAGGCGGAGGCCGACGAGGCTCCGCCTCCGGAGTGCCCGCCGCAGGAGTCGCGGAGGTAGATGTTGTACGCGACCAGGAGGGGCAGCTTGTCGTGGTGGTCCGCCGCGCCGACGTACGCGCCCGCCGCGGTGCCGATGGTGCCGCTCCAGGCGCCGAACCAGCGGGCCATGGGGGTGCTGGCGAGGTAGGTGTTGATCGCGGGGGCCCGGCCGTCGCCGGGGTTGGCGGCGACCCACTTCCTCGCGCTGGAGTCCGGGTCCGTGTAGAACCCGTTCGTCATGGTGGTGGGATCCGCCGCGTGGGCGGACGGGGTGACGACGAGCGCCAACGGCAGTGCGGAGAGGGCTGCGACGAGGGCGCGGATTCTGCGGCGCATGGCTGTACCTCGATTTCCTGACGGCGGACGCGTCGACCGCTCTCGTCCCGAGCGGTGCGACGCGGTGAGGAATTGCGGTGGTACGAACTTCCCCGTGCGCCGCCTCACGGAGGCGGCGCCCCGGCGGGGACACCAGCGCACTCCGGGCGCACAAGAGCCCGTGGGAGCGCTCCCACTGGAAGCGTTCCCAGGCCATGTCCTGTGGGGCCGAGGTGTGGCCGTATCGTGTGATGCGCCCGTCGTGACTGTCAAGTGTGCCCAGTTGCAAAGCACTTCCAGGACGAGGGGACGGGTTTACAGTCCTGAAACCGGAAGCGCTTCCAGCCTGCCCGGTGTTCAGGCGGAGGGAGGAGGGCAGCTCACGGCGCACGGTGTGCCGAACCGGCAGTCGACACTTGACGAGGTGGCCGAACTGGCCCTCGTCTCGCGATCGGTGGCCTCGCGTGTGCTCAACAACGCCCCGCACGTCAGCCGCGCGAAACGCGAGGCCGTCGGACGGGCGGTCCGGCAACTCGGATACGTGCCGAATCCGACCGCCCGGGCGCTGGCGACCCGTCAGATCGGTGCGGCCGCCCTGGTCGTCTCGGGAGAGGATCCGTCGATCTTCGCGGACCCGTTCTTCGCTCAGGTGATCGTGGGTGCCTCGGCCGCGCTGGACGAGGCCAATCTGCACCTGATGCTGTGTCTGACGGCCTCCGACCGGGGGCGCCGGCGCGTGGAGCAGCTTCTCCGGTCCAAGGGGGCCGACGGGGTGATGCTGATGGCGCTGCGCGAAGAGGATCCGCTGGCATGCATGGCGGAAGAGGCGGAAATCCCCGTGGTGTTCGGTGGGCGTCCGGTCGGTTTGGTCCCGCGGTGGTATGTGGACGTGGACAACCTCGGAGGAGCGCGCGCGGCGACCGAGTACCTGATCTCGCTCGGCCGGACCAGGGTCGCGACGATCTGTGGGCGGCTGGACACCGAGGTGGGGCGCGCCCGTTACCGCGGCTATCAGGACGCCATGCTGGCGGCCGGCCTCGAACCGTATCCGCCGGAAGCCGGTGACTTCACCGAGTCGAGCGGCGCGGCCGCCATGGCGGCGCTGTCGGCGCGGCACCCGGAGCTGGACGGAGTGTTCGCCGCCAACGACAGCATGGGGGCGGGGGCGTTGCGCACACTGCGTGATGCCGGCCGCCGCGTCCCCGCCGACGTCGCCGTGATCGGCTTCGACGACCTGGCCGTGGCCAGGATCTCCGATCCGCCGCTGACCACGGTGCACCAGCCCATAGAGGGTCTCGGTCGTGAGATGGCGCGCATGCTCGTCGCGCTCATCAACGGGCAGGCCCCACCCCATTGATCCTCCCTGCGCGTCTGGTCACCCGCGCCAGCGCCTGACGAACCGCACCCCGGTCGGCATGGCGTACGGCCCGTGCTCCGGCCCGCTCTGCGTGCGCCCTGCGGGCCCGCCAACACCGCTAGCCGTGACTTCTACAGCCGGCTCGTCGACGAACTCCTCGACGTCGGCGTCCAGCCCGTCGCCACCCTGTACCCCGGGGACCTTCCCCAGGTGCTGGATAACGAAGGGGCCTGGACGGGACGCGAGACCGCTGAGTCTTTAGGCGAGTACGCGGCGCTGGCTGCCGACACGCTGGGCGACCGGGTCTCCATGTGGACCACGCTCAACGAGCCCTGCTGCTCGGCCTTCCTCCGGCGTCCACGCCCCGGGCCGCACCGACCCAGTCCTCGCCCCGCGCGCGGCCCACCACCGCAACCTCGGACACGGCCGAGCCACCGAGGCCCTGCGCGCGTCCCTGCCCGCCCCCGCCCGGACCGCGGTTCTCCCTCAACCTGCACCACGTCCGGCCGCTCACCCAGGAACCGTCCGACGTCGACGCAGCCCGCCGCATCGACGTCTCCGCGGGTCGGTGTCGCCGTCGCGGCAGGGCGCGTAGGTCTCGCGGTTCCGCAGCCCTTCGCCCACGACCTTGCGTCCGAGCAGGGAAGCCGGCGCGCCCCGCCCCACGGCGGTGACGGTGCCTGACCACTCGTAGCCAGGGGTGACCGGACAGCGCACGTACGGAACGGGCCGGCGGCCCAGATAGGTGTCCCGGTCGCTGCGGCTGATCCCGACGGCATGCACGCGCACGTGGGCTTCGCCGGGCCCCGCCTGACGAGGCACGGACTGCACGAGGCGAATCGTCTTGGGAGTGTCGAGGAGGACGACCTTCCCCCGGCGGCTCACGGGAAGCCGCCCTGGCCGGTGGGCGGAGTGGGACACATGAGGCGACTCCTGGCGTTCGATACTGGGGGCATCGTTTGAAATTGTGTCGCGGCGATACGAAGCATGGTGGGGTGTGTCAACGGGCCTCGTTCTGCGGGGCCTTCTGTGCCTCGAGGCGCCTCGATAGCCTGTTAACGCTCACATCTTCGGGTCGCGACCGGCTGCGCAGTGTGGGGTCTCTCCGCATCAAAAACCGGTAACAGCCGTACGAACCCTTGAGTTGCGAGTCTGTTAGCGCTCACAATGTGTCGCGTTCGGCAGCCCGCCGGTCGTCGGGGGCCTAGGCACACTCCGCCTCCGCCCAGCGCAACCACCGCTGCGCAGTCGCACCTTCGCCGGGCCCGGCCCCTTCAGGGCACCGCCCTGTACGACGCACGTCCTCGAAAGGAACCACGACATGGCCCACAGAGCCCTCCGTGTCATCACCGCCGCCGTTCTGGCCGCTGGTGTGCTGACCGCCTGCACCACCGAGCCCGCGCCCACCGGTACCACCGGCGGCACCGGCAAGGGCTCCTCCGACGGCAAGCTGGTGCTCGGGTTCGCCCAGGTGGGAGCCGAGAGCGGCTGGCGCACCGCCAACACCAAGTCCGTACGCGAGGCGGCCGAGAAGGCCGGCATCACGCTGAAGTTCTCCGACGCGCAGCAGAAGCAGGAGAACCAGATCAAGGCGATCCGCACGTTCATCCAGCAGAAGGTGGACGTCATCGCCTTCTCCCCGGTGGTGGAGTCCGGCTGGGACACCGTCCTGAAGGAGGCCAAGAGCGCCGGCATCCCGGTGATCCTCACCGACCGCGCGGTCGACTCGCAGGACACCTCCCTCTACCAGACCTTCCTCGGCTCCGACTTCGTCAAGGAGGGGCAGGAGGCCGGCAAGTGGCTCGTGAAGGAGTACGAGGGGACCTCCGAACCGGTCAACGTCGTCGAGCTCCAGGGCACCACCGGCTCCGCACCCGCCAACGACCGCAAGGCCGGCTTCGCCGAGGTCGTCAAGGGCGACTCCAAGTTCAAGGTCGTCGCGTCCCAGACCGGGGACTTCACCCGCGCCAAGGGCAAGGAGGTCATGCAGGCCTTCCTCAAGTCCCACAAGGACATCGACGTCCTGTACGCCCACAACGACGACATGGCCCTGGGCGCCATCCAGGCCATCGAGGAGGCGGGCAAGAAGCCGGGCACCGACATCAAGGTGATCTCCGTCGACGGCATCAAGGACGCCTTCGTCGCCATGCGGGAGAAGAAGATCAACGTGGTGGTCGAGTGCAACCCGCTCCTCGGCGACCAGCTGATGGAACTCGCCAAGAAGGTCGCGGCGGGGGAGAGCGTCCCGCGGCGGGTCGAGGTCAAGGAGGGCGTCTTCACCCAGGACCAGGCCGCGGCCGCCCTGCCCGGCCGCCAGTACTGAACCCGACGCCCGCACCGGACCGGGGGCGGTCCTCGCGCCGCCCCCGACCCCTCAGGAGAGGAGGGCGGATGGCAGCCCCACCCACCCCCACACCCACCCGCACCGACCGGCCGGTCCTGGAGGCCCAGGGCATTCGCAAGGTGTTCCCCGGAATCCTCGCCCTCGACGGCGTGGACCTGCGTCTCTTCCCCGGCGAGGTCCACGCCCTGATGGGCGAGAACGGCGCCGGCAAGTCCACCCTCATCAAGGTGCTCACCGGCGTCCACCCACCCGACGCGGGAACGGTCTTCGTCGACGGGAGCTTCCAGCGATTCGCCGAACCGCTGGAAGCGCAGCACGCCGGAATCAGCACGGTGTACCAGGAGGTGAACCTGTGCCCCAACCTCTCCGTCGCCGAGAACATCCTCATCGGCCGTGAACCCCGGCGCCTGGGGCTGGTCCACTGGTCGGCCCTCCACGAACGCGCGGCACGGCTCGTCACCGAACTGGAACTCGACCTCGACGTCCGCATGCCGCTGGGCACGTACTCCCTCGCCGTCCAGCAACTGGTCGCGATCGTACGGGCCGTGGACGTCAAGGCGAAGGTCCTCATCCTCGACGAGCCCACGTCCAGTCTCGACCGGGACGAAGTCGCCCAGCTGTTCACCCTGGTGCGCAGACTGCGCGACCGGGGCGTCGCGATCCTCTTCGTCACCCACTTCCTCGACCAGGTCTTCGACCTGTGCGACCGGGTGACCGTCCTGCGCAACGGGCGTCTCGAAGGCGAGTACCGGATCGACGAGCTGACACCCGTCACCCTCGTACACCGCATGGTCGGCAGTGAACTGCGCATCCTCGACGAACTGGCCGCGACGTCCCACACCGGCCCCACGGCCGGCCCCGGTTCCGGGGGCGCGCCCTTCCTCAGCGCCCGCGGCCTTGCCCGGGCCGGGGCCGTCCAGCCCTACGACCTGGACATCCACCGCGGCGAGGTCATCGGCCTGGCCGGGCTCCTCGGCTCCGGACGCACCGAGGCGGCCCGGCTGCTCTTCGGAGCCGACCACGCTGACGGAGGCGAGCTGCGCATCGACGGACGGCGCGCCGTCCTGCGCTCGTCGCGCGCCGCGATCGCCCACAAGATCGCCTTCTGCTCGGAGAATCGCAAAGCGGAGGGCCTCATCGGCGAGCTCACCGTCCGCGAGAACATCGTGCTCGCCCTCCAGGCCGCACGCGGCTGGACCAGGCCCCTCTCCCGCACCCGGCAGGAAGAGATCGCCGCCCGGTGGATCGAGGTCCTCGACATCCGCCCGGCCGCCCCCGAGGCGCAGGTCCGCAACCTCAGCGGGGGCAACCAGCAGAAGGTGCTGCTCGCCCGGTGGCTGCTCACCGACCCCGATCTGCTGATCCTGGACGAACCGACCCGGGGCATCGACATCGGCGCCAAGACGGAGATCCAGAAGCTGGTCACCCGCCTGGCCGCGGAAGGCACCGCGGTCCTCTTCATCTCCGCCGAACTCGAGGAAGTGCTGCGGCTGAGCCACCGGGTCGGCGTCCTGCGCGACCACCGGCTCGTCGCCACCCTCCCCAATGACACGACCCTGACGCCCGACCGGATCCTGGGCGCCATCGCCACCGGAGCCACCTCATGACACCATCTGACGACACCGGCGCCGGGGGGCGTCCGGTCCGGGCGCCCGGCATCCGGCGGCTCATCGAGCACCGCCTGTTCTGGCCCGCCGCAGTGCTGGCCGCCCTGCTGGCGGGGAACGTCGTGTTCACCCATGACTTCCTCGCCGTCCGCGTCCAGAACGGACACCTGTACGGCAGCCTGATCGACATCCTGCAGTTCGGTGCCCCCCTGATCCTGGTCTCTCTCGGCATGACGCTCGTGATCGCCACCCGGGGCATCGATCTCTCGGTCGGCTCGACGGTCGCCATCGCCGGCGCCCTCGCGTGCGAGCACATCGCCACCGCGAAGGACCCGGGGAGCGTGCCCACCGTCCTGTCAGCGATCGCGGTGGCGGTCGGCGTGGCCGCCGGGATCGGACTGCTGAACGGCTTCCTCGTCGCCCGGCTCGGCGTCCAGCCCATCGTCGCCACACTCGTCCTCATGGTCGCCGGGCGCGGCGTGGCCCAGCTGATCACCGACGGCCAGATCATCGGCGTGTCCAGCAGCACCTACAAGATGATCGGCGGCGGCTACTGGCTCACCCTCCCCTTCGCCGTCCTCCTCGCCGCGGCCCTCGTCGCCGTCACCTCCCTCGTCACCCGGCGGACCGCGCTCGGGCTGCTCATCGAATCGGTGGGCGGCAACCCGGTCGCCAGCCGACTCGTCGGCATCCGGGCAACCGGCCTCCTGGTCATGGTCTACGTCGTCAGCGCCGTGTGCGCCGCGGTGGCCGGCCTGATGATCAGCTCCAACGTGTCCAGTGCGGACGGCAACAACGCCGGCCTGTGGATCGAACTGGACGCGATCCTCGCCGTCGTCATCGGCGGCACCGCCCTGACGGGCGGTCGCTTCTCCCTCGGTGGGACGGTCCTGGGTGCGCTGATCATCCAGACCCTCTCGACCACGATCTACACCCTCGGCGTACCGCCCGAGACCACCCTCGTCTTCAAGGCCCTGGTCGTCGTCGTCGTGTGTCTCGTCCAGTCGCCCGCGTTCCGCGCGCGCCTCTCACACCGTCGCCGAACGGCCGCCCCGGACCCGGCGTCCGCAGCCGACGACCTGACGGCCCGCCGGCAGGAGGTCCACCCGTGAGCACCATCCTCACCAAACCGCTCCACCGCTTCTCGGCACGGCACGCCGCCCGCCTGCCGCTCATGGTGACGGCCACGCTGCTGGTCGCGATGTTCTCGATCGGCTCCGTGCGGTACGAAGGCTTCTTCTCCGCGCAGATCCTGCTCAACGTCCTGATCGACAACGGCTTCCTGCTCGTCGTGGCGATCGGCATGACGTTCGTCGTCCTCACCGGCGGGATCGACCTCTCGGTCGGCTCCGTGGTGGCCCTGTCGACCATGCTGACGGCCTGGCTCGTCGAACAGAACGGCCTGCCGCTCGCCTTGGCGGTGCCGGTGGTCCTGCTGGTGGGAGCAGGAGGCGGTGCCCTCATGGGCTGGGTGATCCACGCCTTCGAGATCCAGCCCTTCATCGTCACCCTCGCGGGCATGTTCCTCGCCCGCGGCCTCTGCTACATGATCAGCACCGAGTCCATCTCCGTCACCGACCCGACTACCACCCGGATCGCTCAGACGCGGGTGCTCCTGCCCGGGGGCCTGTTCGTCTCACCCGCCGTGGTCATCACCCTGGTCGTGCTGGTGCTCGCCTTCGTCGTCCTCCACCACACCCGCTTCGGCCGCACCGTCTACGCCTTGGGCGGCAACGAGTCCTCAGCCCGTCTCATGGGCCTGCCCGTAGGGCGCACCAAGGTCGCGGTGTATGCCGTGAGCGGCCTGTGTTCCGCCCTCGGCGGTCTGCTGCTGACCTTCTACATGCTGTCCGGCTACGCCCTGCACGCCGTCGGCATGGAACTCGACGCCATCGCCGCCGCCGTGATCGGCGGGACGCTGCTGACCGGTGGTTCCGGCTTCGTTCTGGGAACCGCCCTGGGCGTGACGGTCCTCGGTCTGATCCAGACCATCATCAGCTTCCAGGGCACGCTCAGTTCGTGGTGGACCCGCATCGTCATCGGCGGTCTGCTGTTCGTCTTCATCCTCCTCCAACGCCTCTTCGGAGGATCGCGCCAGGCGGAATAGACCCCTCGCCGAGTGCGAACCCCGAGCCGTCATTCGCGTACGAACGCGCCCGGGGCGGGGGCAGGTCCATCCCTGCCCCCTTCCGGCTGCGCCCTCTCGCCGACAAGGAACCTCCATGAACCCAGCACCGTCCCCCGTCACCGGGGTCCCTCCGGTCTGCCGTCCCGAACCGTACGCCGGACAGCGATGGACCTTCGGCTTCCCCGGGGGACTCACGGCGGAGGTGCACACTCGTGGTGCCCGTCTCCACGGGCTGTGGGCGCCGGACCGGCACGGCACCCCGGCCGACGTCGTCCTCGCTCCTCACGACCCGGCCCGGACGGCCACCACCGCCCGGTACTTCGGCGCCACCGTCGGCCGCTACGCCAACCGCATCGCACACGGCCGGTTCTCCCTGGACGGGAAGCCGTACCAGCTGACCACGCAGGAGAACGGCCACTGCCTGCACGGCGGCACCGACGGCTTCGACACCCGCCTCTGGGAAGCCGAGAGCGTGCACGCCCCGGAGTGGACCGGTGTGCTCCTGCGCCTCCGGAGCCCGGACGGCGACCAGGGGTTCCCGGGAAACCTGGACGTCACCGTCAGCTGTCTCATCAGCCGCGCCGGCGAACTCGCCTTCACCTACTCGGCGGTCACCGATGCGGCCACCCTCGTCAACCTGACCAACCACGCGTATTTCAACCTCGACGGCGAAGGCGCCGGCGACATCCTCGGACACGAACTCGCCGTGCACGCCTCCCACTACACTCCGGTCGACGACGACCTCCTTCCCCATGGGGACCACCGCCCCGTGTCCGGCACCGCGTTCGACCTCCGCCGGCCGCTGAGGATCGCCGACGCCCTGGCCCGCCCCGGCGCGGACGGCGGGTACGACCACAACTTCGTCTTGAGCCCGCACGGCGGCGAGGCACTGCGCCCTGCCGCCGTCCTGTACGCGCCGGCCACCGGCCGCCGCATGGAGGTGCTGACCACGGAGCCTGGACTCCAGGTCTACACCGCGGGTCAGTTCGACGGCACGGTCCTCGGCAAGAGCGGTACGCCCTACGGGGCGGGCGCCGGCATCGCGCTGGAGACCCAGCACTTCCCCGACTCGCCGAACCGCACCGGTGACCCGTCTCCGGTGCTTCGGCCTGGCGAGGAGTACAGGTCGAGTACGGTCCTGAGGTTCGGCACCTGTGACTGACCGCGGGGACATGGCTGTGCCCGCCGACGGAGGAGCCGGCGGGCACAGCCATGTTCGGAGCGGTGTCAGGCACCCGCCCTGCGCTTGTTCCACACGTCGAAGCCGACCGCCGCGAGGAGCACCAGGCCCTTGATGACCTGCTGCCAGTCGGTGCCCACCCCGACGAGGTTCATGCCGTTGTTGAGCACGCCGAGGACCAGGCCGCCGATGATCGCTCCCAGGACGGTCCCGACTCCACCGCTCATCGACGCCCCGCCGATGAACGCGGCGGCGATGGCCTCCAGTTCGAAGTTCACGCCGGCCTTCGGCGAGGCCGCGTTGAAGCGGGCGGCGAAGACGAGCCCGGCGAGCGCCGCGAGCATTCCCATGTTGAGGAACACGGCGAAGGTCACCTTCTTGTCCTTGACCCCGGACAGCTTGGCGGCCGGCAGGTTCCCCCCGATCGCGTACACGTGGCGGCCGATCACCGCGTTGCGCATCACATAGCCGAAGCCGACCAGCAGCGCGGCCAGGATCAGGAGGACCACGGGGGCGCCCTTGTAGCTCGCGAGCAGCAGGGTGGTGACCAGGACGGCGGCGACCAGTGCCGTCAGCTTCAGCGCGAACAGGCCCGTGGGGAGCGGCTCCAGGGCGAATTCGCGTTGGCGACGGCGGTCCCGCACCTCCTGGAACACCACGTAGGCGACCAGTCCCAGGCCGAGGAGCAGGGTCCCGTTGTGGTAGTTGGTCTGCGGTCCCACCTCCGGCAGGAAGCCGTTGGCGATCTTCTGCAGTCCGTCAGGGAACGGGCCGAGCGTCTGCCCCTTGAGGAAGATCTCCGTGAGTCCGCGGAACAGCAGCATGCCGGCGAGGGTCACGATGAACGACGGTATGCCGACGTACGCGATGAAGAAGCCCTGCAGGGCGCCGGCGACGGCTCCCAGCAGCAGGGTGAGGAGCACCGCGACGGGCCAGGGCACCTGGTGCTCGACCATGAGCACCGCCCCGATGCCACCGACCAGGGCCATCAGGGAGCCCACGGACAGGTCGATGTGCCCGGAGATGATGACGATCATCATGCCGATGGCCAGGATGAGGATGTAGCTGTTCTGCAGCACCAGATTGGAGACGTTCCGCGGAAGCAGGAGGTCGCCGCCCGTCCAGATCTGGAACAGGAGCACGATCAGGCCGAGTGCGAAGAGCATCCCGTACTGGCGCATGTTCCGCCGGACGCCGTCCAGAAGTACCCGGGTCAGCGGTGCCCCGGTGGACGGAGCCCCGCGGCCCGGGGGCGCCGGTGTGGTTGTTTTCGTGCTGACGTCGGTGCTCATGCCTGGTGTCCTTCGCTGGGGGTGGCGCCTGCCGTGACCGCCGGTGGTGCGGGGGTGTCCTGCGTCATGTGCCGCATCAGGACTTCCTGGGTGGCGTCCTCGCGGGCGACTTCGCCGGTCAGCCGGCCCGCGGCCATGGTGTAGACGCGGTCGCACATGCCGAGCAGTTCGGGCAGCTCGGAGGAGATGAGGAGAATCGCCTTGCCCTCGGCGGCGAGCCGGTCGATCACGGTGTAGATCTCGAACTTGGCTCCCACGTCGACTCCGCGGGTGGGCTCGTCGAGGATCAGGACGTCCGGCCCGGCGAGGATCCACTTGCTGAGAACGACCTTCTGCTGGTTGCCGCCGGAAAGGCGGCCGACCGGCTCGAGGACGTTCGGAGCCTTGATGTTCATGGTCCGCCGGTACCGTTCGGCCACCTTGCGCTCCTCATGCCCGTCGACGACGCCGCGGCGGGCGAGGGCGCCGAGGGACGCGAGCGAGATGTTCCGGCTCACGGAGTCCCCGAGGTTGAGCCCGTAGTGCTTGCGGTCCTCCGTGACGTACGCGATGCCGTGGGCGACCGCCTCGGGGACCGTGCGTGTCCGTACCTCGCGGCCGTCCTTGAGTACGGTGCCCTTCTCGTAGTGGCCGTAGGAACGGCCGAAGACGCTCATCGCGAGTTCGGTCCGGCCGGCACCCATGAGTCCCGCGACGCCGACGATCTCCCCGCGGCGGACCTGGAGCGAGACGCCGTCGACGGCCTTGCGGGCGCGGTCGAGGGGGTGACGTACGGTCCAGTCACGGATCTCCAGGACAGGGTCGGCGGCGGACGGGCCCTCGTACGGCGTGCGGTCGGGGAACCGGCTGTCGAGGTCCCGCCCCACCATGCCGCGGATGATGCGTTCCTCGGTGGTGGCGGGGTCCCGGACATCGAGGGTCTCGATGGAGCACCCGTCGCGCAGGATGGTGACGGAGTCGGCGATCTGGGCGATCTCGTTCAGCTTGTGCGAGATGATGATCGACGTGATGCCCTGGCTCTTCAGCTCCCGCATCAGCCGCAGCAGTTTCGCGCTGTCCTCGTCGTTGAGCGCCGCGGTGGGCTCGTCGAGGATCAGCAGGCGGACGTTCTTCGCCAGCGCCTTCGCGATCTCCACGAGCTGCTGCTTGCCGACACCGATGTCGGCGACCCGGGTCTCGGGATGTTCGTCGAGCCCGACCCGCCTGAGCAGTTCGGAAGCACGGCGCAGCGCCTCGTGCCAGTCGATGATCCCGCGCCGGGACGGCTCGTTGCCGAGGAAGACGTTCTCGGCGATCGACAGATAGGGAACGAGTGCGAGCTCCTGGTGGATGATGACGATGCCGCGCCGCTCGCTGGCCCTGATGTCCTTGAACCGGCACGGCTCGCCTTCGAAGAGGATCTCGCCCTCGTAGGTGCCGTGCGGGTGGACGCCGGACAGGACCTTCATGAGCGTCGACTTGCCGGCACCGTTCTCTCCGCACAGGGCGTGCACCTCGCCGCGCTCCACGGACAGGGTCACGTCGGACAGTGCTCTGACCCCGGGGAAGGTCTTCGCGATGGACCGCATCTCGAGGACGGGGCCGGACGGGGACGAGACGGAGACGGGAACCTCGGGGGAGTCGGCCGGGGCGGGCGTCACCGCAGTTCCCCGGCGTCGATGTAGCCCGAGTCGACCAGGACCTTCCGGTAGTTCGTCCTGTCGACGCTGACCGGATCGAGCAGGAAGGCCGGGACCACCTTCTTGCCGTTGTCGTAGGTGGCGTCGTCGTTGATCTCGGGCTTCTTGCCGGCGAGGACGGCGGTCACCATGTCTGCGGCGACCTGCGCGAGTGTGCGTGTGTCCTTGTAGACGGTCTGCGTCTGCTGGCCCGCGATGATCGACTTCACGGAGGCGACCTCCGCGTCCTGACCGGTGACGACCGGCAGCGGCTTGGCGGCGCTCCCGTAGTCGTCGGACTTCAGGGCGGACAGGACGCCGATGGAGATGCCGTCGTAGGGGGAGAGCACGGCGTCGACCCGGGCGGTGGAGTACGAGGAGGTCAGCAGGTCGTCCATGCGCTTCTGGGCCGTACCGCCGTCCCACCTGAGCGTGGTGACCTGGTTCAGCTGGGTCTGCCCGGAGCGAACGACCAGCTGCTTCTTGTCCATGTAGGGCTTCAGCACCTTCATGGCGCCGTTGAAGAAGTACTTGGTGTTGTTGTCGTCGTTGGACCCGGCGAACAACTCGATGTTGAAGGGGCCCTTCTGGGAGCCGGCCTTCAGCCCCAGCTTCTCGACGATGTACGTGGCCTGGAGCTCGCCGACCTTCTCGTTGTCGAAGGAGGCGTAGTAGTCGACGTGCGGGGAGCCCAGGATGAGCCGGTCGTAGGAGATGACCGGGATGTGGGCGTCGGCCGCCTGCTGCAGGACGTTGGACAGTGCCTCGCCGTTGATGGCGGCCACGACCAGGGCGTCGACGCCCTGAGTGATCATGTTCTCTATCTGGGCGACCTGCTGGTCGGGGTCGTCCTCGCCGTACTGCAGGGTCGTGGCGAAGCCGGCCTTCTTCAGGCTTTCGGTCATGTTGCGGCCGTCGGCGATCCACCGCTCGGAGGATTTGGTGGGCATCGCGATGCCGATGGTGAGGTCCTTCGTGTCCTTCGACTCCTGGCTGCCGCCCTCGCTGTTCTGCCCGCAGGCTGTCAGGAGCAGAGCGCAGCCGGTGGTCACGGCCAGGAGGGCGGATGCGGATCGGAACTTCTTCATGGGCTACCTGGCAATCCCGTCGTCGAGGGCGGCTCCGGCCGAGGGACGGGTCCGGCGGCGGCGCGTGAGCTCGCACCACCGGGACGGCGCCGTTCCGGCTGGGTGGCCGGGGCGTCGGCGCCCCGGTCGAGGTTGATTGTTAGCGCTCACAACAGCGTGATACAAGAGGCGCTAAGGTTTTTCTCGCATCGATGTCCAGCCGTGAGCACGGAGAAGGGAGGCGAACGTGGCGCATCCCGCGGAAGACGTCCGCCCGCCGACGATGGCCGACGTCGCACGAGAGGCGGGGGTCTCCCACCAGACCGTCTCCCGGGTGCTGAGCGATCACCCCAACGTGCGCGCGGCCACCCGGGAACAGGTCACCCTGGCCATCGAGCGGCTGGGCTACCGTCGCAACTCCGCCGCACGCGCCCTGGTGACCCGCCGTACGAGGACGCTGGGTGTCATCGCCGTCAACACCGCCCTGTACGGCCCTGCCAGCACCCTGACCGGCCTGGAGGAGGCGGCCCGGGAGCAGGGCTACCTCGTCTCGACCGTCAGTCTGCGCACGGGAGAGGGGCAGGGGCTCAAGGACGCCATCGACCACCTCGCGTCCTGGGGCGTGGAGGGCGTCGTCGCCATCACCCCGCAACGCTCGCACGTGCAGGCGCTCGCCGAGCTGGACGCACCCTTCCCCGTGGTCACCGTGGAGGGTGGACACCAGCTCGACCTGCCCGGCGTCTCCCTCGACCAGGAACTCGGCGCCCGCATGGTCACGGAGCACCTGCTCGCCGCCGGGCACGGCAACGTCTGGCATGTGGCGGGTCCCGACGACTGGCTGGAGAGCGAGGCCCGCACCGCGGGATGGCGCACCGTCCTGGAGGAGGGCGGCATCCGCCCTCCGCGCGTACTGACGGGGGACTGGAGCCCGCTGTCCGGGTACCGGGCGGGACAGGAACTCGCGGGACTCGCCCTGGCCCGTCGCGGGGTGACACCGGTCACGGCCGTCTTCGTCGCCAACGACCAGATGGCGCTCGGCGTCCTGCGGGCGCTGCGCGAGGGCGGGATCCGCACCCCCGGACAGGTCGCCGTCGCCGGCTTCGACGACATCCCGGAGGCCGAGTTCTTCCCTCCGCCGCTGACGACGGTCCGCCAGGACTTCGCCGCCATCGGGCGCCGGAGCATCGGGCTGCTGGTGGACCACATCGAGGGTCGCGCCCGGAAGGCCGAGCACCTCCTGGTGGAACCGCAGCTCATCATGCGCGCGAGCACGCGCCCCTCGAACGAATCCTGACGCGGGGCGGGCTCTCCCACCGCCTCCTGGCGGCCGCCCTGGAGGCCGGTGACAGGTCCTCAGTCTGCTGTGTCTGCTGTCTGGGGCCTGCCGTCTCATTCCGGCGTCCGGCGGCGCACGCGCGTCGGTCCGCCCGTGCGTCGGTCCGCCCGCGCAAGTGCTCCGTCGACCGTTCCGTCCGCTCGGCCCTACCGTCTCCCGGCGGGCCGGTCGCGACGCCGGGGTTGCCCCCGGGACGGTGGGTGAGCGCTCACTCTGAAAACGCTTCTTCTTGCCGAATGTTCGACAGAACTGCACTCAACTCTTGCCCAGCCAATTGTGAGCGTTAACAATCAGGATGCTCCTCTGGCCTTGTTCATGACGAGAGAGACCGCATCGTGACCACACACGCCCTTTCCGGCCCCGCAGCCCCTCACCAGCCCGAGGCATGCACCATCGGAGTCGACTTCGGCACCCTCTCCGGGCGCGCCGTCGTGGTGAGGGTCCGGGACGGTGCAGAACTCGGTTCGGCGGTCCACGAGTACCGCCACGCAGTCATCGAGGACCGCCTCCCCTCCACCGGCGCCCCCCTGCCTCCCGACTGGGCCCTGCAACACCCCGAGGACTGGCGCGACGTCCTGCGTACCGCTGTTCCGGCGGCGCTCGCCGACGCCGGAGTGGACCCGGCCCGCGTCATCGGCATCGCCACCGACTTCACCGCGTGCACGGTCCTGCCGACCGCCCAGGACGGCACTCCGCTCGCACTGACGCCCGAGTGGGCCGACCGCCCGCACGCCTGGCCCAAACTGTGGAAGCACCACGCGGCCCAGGCCCATGCCGACCGCATCAACGCCCTTGCTCACGCACGCGGCGAAAAGTGGATCGCACGGTACGGCGGCAAGATCTCCTCCGAGTGGCAGTACGCCAAGGCCCTGCAGGTCCTGGAAGAGGACCCGGCCGTCTACGCCGCCTGCGCCCGCTGGATCGAGGCGGCCGACTGGATCGTCTGGCAGCTGACCGGAGCCGAGTCCCGCAACACCTGCACCGCCGGCTACAAGGGCATTCACCAGGACGGGACCTACCCCTCGCCCGACTTCCTCGCCGGACTCCACCCGGACTTCGCCGACTTCCCCGCCACCCGCCTGGAGCACCCCCTCTCCCCGTTGGGCTCCCGCGTCGGCACCCTGAGCAGCCGGGCCGCGCACTGGACCGGCCTCCCCGAGGGTGTCGCCGTCGCGGCGGGCAACGTCGACGCCCACGTCGCCGCACCCGCGGCGGGCGCCGTGGAGAACGGCCGGATGCTCGCCATCATGGGCACCTCCACCTGCCACGTACTCAGCGGCGCCACCCTCGCCGAGGTTCCCGGCATCTGCGGGGTCGTCGACGGCGGCATCGTCGAGGGTGCCTACGGTTACGAGGCCGGCCAGAGCGCGGTCGGCGACATCTTCGCCTGGTGGCTCCGCCAGGGCGTCCCGGACCACTACCGCGCCGAGGCCGAGGCAGCGGGCGAGGACCTCCACCGACTCCTGACCCGCAAGGCCGCCGACCAGCCGGTCGGCGCGCACGGCCTGGTGGCCCTTGACTGGATGAACGGCAACCGTTCCACCCTGGTCGACCACCACCTCTCCGGAGTCATCGCCGGCCTCACCCTCGACACCCGGCCCGAGGACGTCTACCGGGCCCTGCTCGAATCCACCGCCTACGGCACCCGGATGATCGTCGAGACCTTCGAGGGCGGCGGGATCCCCGTGGAGGAGTTCATCGTCACCGGAGGGCTGAGGAAGAACGCGCTGCTCATGCAGATCTACGCCGACGTGCTCCGCCGCCCAGTGTCCGTCGGCACCTCCGAGCAGGGGCCGGCGCTCGGCTCGGCCATCCACGCCGCCGTCGCCGCGGGCGCCTACCCCGACGTCCGTTCCGCCGCCTCCGTGATGGGCAGCGTCCAGCGCCACGCGTACGTGCCGGACTCCGCGCGGGCGGACGCCTACGACGCGCTCTTCGACGAGTACCGCGCCCTGCACGACCACTTCGGTATCGGAGCGGACCTCCTCCTGCACCGCCTGCGACGGATCCGCAACACCGCACGCCCCGTCACCACCGGCTGACCGGGGCCCCTCTTCGCCCCGGCCTCCATCGGCCCGACCTCTCCGCCCCAGCACCTCCGAGGAGCACACCCGACATGACGCTCGCCCAGCCCGACCGCGAGATCTGGTTTCTCACCGGAAGCCAGGCCCTCTACGGCGACGACACCCTGGCTCAGGTCGCCGACCAGTCCCGCGCCATCTGCGCCACCCTCGCCGGGCAGCCCCGGATGACCGTCCGCCTGGTGTGGAAGCCGGTCCTCACCGACGCGGCCGCCATCCGCGCGATCTGCCTGGAGGCCAACGCCGACGACCGCTGCATCGGCCTCATCGCCTGGATGCACACCTTCTCCCCGGCCAAGATGTGGATCGCCGGCCTCGACGCCCTGAGCAAGCCCCTGCTCCATCTGCACACCCAGGCCAACCGCCAACTGCCCTGGTCCACCATCGACATGGACTTCATGAACCTGAACCAAGCCGCCCACGGTGACCGCGAGTTCGGCTTCGTCCAGACCCGCCTCGGTGTCCCGCGCAAGACCGTGGCGGGCCACGTCTCCACCTCCGAGGTCGTCGACCGCATCGCCGGTTGGGCCCGCGCCGCCGTCGGCCGCTCCGAACTCACCACCCTCAAGCTCGCCAGATTCGGCGACAACATGCGCGACGTCGCCGTCACCGAGGGCGACAAGGTCGAGGCGCAGCTGCGGTTCGGGGTCTCGGTCAACACGTACGGCGTCAACGACCTCGTCGCCGTGGTCGACGCGACCGACGAGGACACCGTCACCGCCCTCGTCAAGGAGTACCAGGACCTCTACGCCCTCACGCCCGAGCTGCGGCCCGGTGGCGAGCGCCACGAATCCCTGCGCTACGCCGCCCGCGTCGAAGCCGGTCTGCGCACCTTCCTCACGGAAGGCGGGTTCCGAGCCTTCACCACCAACTTCGAGGACCTCGGCGGCCTGCGCCAGCTGCCCGGTCTCGCCGTGCAGCGCCTGATGGCGGACGGCTACGGCTTCGGCGGCGAAGGGGACTGGAAGACCTCCACACTGCTGCGCGCGCTGAAGGCGATGGCCCACGGCCTGCCCGGCGGCACCTCCTTCATGGAGGACTACACCTACGACCTCACACCAGGCCAGGAACTCATCCTCGGCGCCCATATGCTGGAGGTCTGCCCCTCCCTCACGACGGCCACGCCCAGCTGCGAGATCCACGCGCTCGGGATCGGCGGACGCGAGGACCCGGTCCGACTCGTCTTCGACGCGGATCCCGGTCCGGCCGTCGTCGTCGGTCTCGCCGACATGGGCGACCGGTTCCGCCTCGTCGCCAACCACGTCGACGTCGTCGCCCCGCCCGAGCCGCTGCCCAAGCTCCCCGTCGCCCGGGCCGTCTGGCGACCCCGTCCCGACCTGCGCACGTCCACCGAGGCCTGGCTGACGGCCGGAGCACCGCACCACACAGTCCTGACGACCGCTCTCGGCGCCGAGGAGCTCGACGACCTCGCCGAGATGCTGCGGACCGAACTCGCCGTCATCGACGAGAGCACCACGGTCCGGACCTTCACGCGCGAGCTGCGCTGGAACCAGGCGTACCACCGTCTGGCCCAGAGCCTGTGAGGACCCCCGCCACCACGTCCACCCCCACGAGGACGGAGCCCTCCGTGAGCACCGCCGTCTCCAAGGAACTGCGCCGGGAGGTGCTGGAGGCCAACCTCCGCATCCCCCGGGCCGGTCTGGCCACCCTCACCTGGGGCAACGTGAGCGGAGTGGACCGACAAGCCGGCGTCTTCGTCATCAAGCCCTCGGGCGTGGCCTACGACGTGCTGAGCGAGGAGGACCTGGTCGTCGTCTCCCTGTCCGACGGAAGGGTCGTGGAGGGCCACCTGCGACCGTCCACCGACACGGAGACGCACCGGAGCCTCTACCTGGCCTTCCCCTCCATCGGAGGCGTGACCCACACGCACTCCACCCATGCCGTCGCCTTCGCCCAGGCCCGTCGTCCGATACCGGTGCTCGGCACGACCCACGCGGACACCTTCAACGGTCCCGTCCCCGTCACCGCGGCTCTCACCCCCCAGCAGTGCGCCACGGACTACGAGTACAACACCGGCCAGGTCATCGTGGACCTGCTGGGCCGTGACGACTCCCGGGCCCGCGAGGTCCCCGGTGCCCTGGTCGCCCACCACGGCCCCTTCACCTGGGGCGCCGACGCCACCGCGTCCCTGGAGCACGCCATCATCTGCGAGGCGGTGGCCGAGATGGCCCTCCACACCATCGCCCTGGGCACGGTCGAGCCTCCGCAACACCTCCTGGACCGCCACTTCACACGCAAGCACGGCCCGGACGCCTACTACGGCAACCCTTCCTCCGCCTGACCGCGCCCGAGGGGAGCCAGGATCGTCCCGGCTCCCCTCCATGGTGCGCCGCAGCGTGTCAGGTGCGGGCCCAGCGCTGGTTGCCGCCGTTCCAGCAGGAGTAGAGCTGGATCAGCGTGCCGTTGGCGGTGCCGTTGGCGGCGGCGTCGAGGCAGAGGCCGGACTGGACGCCGACGATGGATCCGTCGGAGCCGAGGCGCCACTTCTGGTTGTCGCCGCCCCAGCAGCTGTAGATCTGGACCTTGGCGCCGTTGCCGGTGCCGGCGGCGTCCAGGCACTTGTCGCCGTAGACCCTGAGCTCACCCGCGGCGGTGTGGGTCCACTGCTGGTTGGTGCGGTTGTTGCAGTCCCACAGCTGGACCTGGGTGCCGTCGGTGGTGACGGCACCGGGAACGTCCAGGCAGCGGCCCGAGGCGACTCCCTTGATCGGTCCGGAGCCGGGGGAGGGGGTCGGAGTGGGATCGGGGTTGGGGGAGACGGAGTTGAGCGCGTTGAGGACGGATGAGTAGGCGGGCTTCTTGCTGCCGTCGCCGTTGAACAGCAGCGGCGTGTGCTCGGCTCGCCACGAGTCCGTGTCCCGGACACCCCAGACGGTGATGCCGAGGCAGCGCGGGACGGCCAGGCAGTCGTTGGTCACGTTGGCGTAGGTCGTGCCCGAGGCGCCCTGGATGTCGAGTTCGGTGATGGCCACGTCGACGCCGAGGGCCGCGAAACTCTGCAGGGTGGTGCGGAAGTTGCTGTTGTACGGGCTGTCGTTGTTGAAGTGGGACTGGAAGCCGACGCAGTCGATGGGCACGCCGCGCTGCTTGAAGTCCTTGACCATGGCGTACATGGCCTGGGTCTTGGCCCACGTCCAGTTCTCGACGTTGTAGTCGTTGTAGCAAAGCTTGGCGGCCGGGTCGGCGGCACGTGCGGTGCGGAAGGCGACCTCGATCCAGTCGTTGCCGGTGCGCTGCAGGTTGGAGTCGCGCCGGGCTCCCGAGGTGCCGTCGACGAAGGCCTCGTTCACGACGTCCCACTGGCCGATCCTGCCCTTGTAGTGGGCCATCACGCCGTTGATGTGGTTGTTCATGGCCTGGCGCAGCGCGCTGCCGCTGAGGTTCTGCATCCAGGCGGGCTGCTGGGAGTGCCAGGCCAGGGTGTGGCCCCGTACCTGCTTGCCGTTCTGCACCGCCCAGTTGTAGACGCGGTCGCCGGCGGTGAAGTCGAACCGGCCCTGCTGGGGTTCGGTGGCGTCGATCTTCATCTCGTTCTCGGCGGTCACCGAGTTGAACTCGCGGTTCGCGATCGTCGTGTACGTCGAGTCGCCGAGCCTGCCCGAGGCGATGGCGGTGCCGAAGTACCGGCCGCTCTGCGCCGCCGCGCTGCCGAGCGTGCTCTCGGCGGCGTGTGAGGCCGGCGGGGCCACCAGCACGGTGGCGGAGCCGAGGACGCCGACGATCAGCGCCGAGCCGAGGCCACCTATTTTCCGGCGGACGGCGGACGGGGGAATGGTGTGTGAACGCATGAATGGACCTCCAGGACGGCAATCACGGATGGAAGCGAGCGCGGCGGAAGGATTCCGTGGGGCGATGTCCGCGTCCGTCGAAATAGGGTGCGGATCATCAAGGCGCAGTGATTCGAGGCCGATGCCGCGACGCGCAGGTGAAGGGGCGGCGGCGCCTCGGGTTTCAGTCTGGAAATAGGTCAGGGCCATGTCAAGTGTTTCGAAGGTTTTCGAGTGAAGTGACCTATCCGGTTCTTCCTGGCGATCCGCTGGGAGAAATCTGGAGCGCGACAACGAAGCGGCCCCTGTCGAAATTGTTTCGATAGGGCCGCTTGTCTTAAAAGGAGTTCTCGACGCAGATCACATTTCCGGTTCGCCGATGTCACGTGCCCCCGGGCGGTGCGGATACGTGACGTTGAACCACATGAAATGGGCCTGGTTCGTGGACGGATGGCCGTGGGAGGTGGCGTAGAGGCCGAGCTGGACGCTGGTGAACAGCGGCGTGAGGAAGGTGGCTTCCACGGTGGCCAGGTCCTGCCAGGCACCGTCGGGTGCCGCGTGGGCGAAGGTGTGGCTGAACCCCCGGACGCGGACCCCCATGCGAACGGGCCCCGGGGGTACGGGAACGCCCGCCAGGACCTCGGGCCCGCGGCGGAGGACGAGCCCTTCCTCGGTGCGTAGGAAGAGGAGGTGGGTGTCGTCGTCGACCACCACGGCGAGGCCGGCCTGTTCGCCCGGTGCCGCGGGAGTGAAGTGCAGCTCGGTGGACACGTCACAGCCGGGCTGTTCCTGCGGGCGGACCAGGAGGGACGGGACGGTGCGTTCGCCGAGGCTTTCGGGACGGAGTTGGAGGCGGAGCCCGTCGCCGGTGGTCCAGAACGGCGCACGTGGGGTGCGCAGGGTGCTCCAGTCGGTGGAGACGGCGGCGAAGTCGTCGTGGAGACTGCGGCGGGGGCTGGTGTGCTCGACAGGGGAGAAGACCGGCCGGCCGTCGCTCCAGGTGACCCCGCTGAGGAAGGTCTCGCGTCCGATGGCGGAGCCCGGGCGGACACCCAGGAGGACCGCCCGCCAGTCGCCGCACGGGGTCCGCACGAGGTCGGCGTGCCCGGTGCAGGTGACGGGGCCCTTCCGGGCGGGAGGCAGAACCGGATTGTCGGGGAAGTTCTCGTACGGGCCGGTCACGTGGTCGGCGCGGGCGGCCACCACGCTGTGGTCCACATCGGTGCCGCCCTCCGCGGTGAGCAGGAGATAGGTGCCGTCGATCCGGTAGAGGTGCGGGGCCTCCGACCAGCGTGCGCCCGGCCGGCTTCCCGACCACAGGACGTACTCGGGTCCCGTGAGCCGTCGTTCGTGGGGAAGGTACTCACGCATCCAGATCTCGGTGCGGCCGGCGGCCTCGTCCAGCACACGCGCGGCGGTGAACCAGGCCCGGCCGTCGCCGTCAGGCCCGTCGTCGAAGAACAGCGACGGGTCGAAGCCCTCTCCTGCCAGCCAGTACGGTTCCGACCACGGCCCGGCCGGGTCGGCCGCCGTGACGACGAAATGGCCGGGGCCGTCCATCAGCGTGCAGACGAGATGGAAGAGCCCGTCATGGTGCCGGATCGTCGGCGCGAACAGGCCGCGTGAGGGCTCACACCCGTCGAGGTCGAGCTGGGACGGCCGGTCCAGCGCGGAGCCGATACGTCGCCAGTTCACGAGATCGCGGCTGTGGAACAGGGGAAGCCCCGGGAACCACTCGAAGCTGGACGTCACCAGGTAGTAGTCCGCCCCTACCCGGCAGACGGACGGGTCGGGCCGGAACCCCGGCACTACGGGATCGCCGAACGCCGTGCTCACGACACCGGCACGATCTCGACCGGCACGGACATGACCCGGTCGGCCCCCGGGTGACGTACGGGGCCGTGCAGGGTGAAGGACCCCTGGAGCGGCAGATCGCCGCTGGACCGTCCGACGGCCACGCCGATCTCTCCGGGCTCCACTCTCCTGCGCAGGTCGATTCCGGTGAAAGAGGTCCGGTCGGCATGGACGGAGAAGGTGATCCGGGCGGCCTCGCCCGGCCGCAGCTCGACCCTGCCGAATCCGGCGAGCCAGCGTCTCGGCCGGACGACGGACGCCTCGGGGTCCGACAGGTAGAGCTGGACCACCTCTGTCCCGGTGACCTCGCCGACGTTGCGCACGGTGACCGCGATGGAGACGGCTCCGTCCGTCGCGGCGACGGGTTCCACGGAGAGATCCGAGTAGGCGAAGCTGGTCCAGCTCAGTCCGTGTCCGAAAGGGAACAGCGGCGTAGGGTCCACCGAGCTCCAGTCGGTCAGACCGCCCAACGTCGATTGCAGGTAGGTGCCGGGCTGACCGCCGGCCTGGCGGGGGAGGGAGACGGGGAGCCGCCCGCCCGGTTCCGCGGCCCCGCTGATGATCCGGGCCAGCGCCGTCCCACCCTCCTCGCCGGGGAAGAAGGCCTGGACGACGGCCGCCGCCCGGTCGGCGAGCGAGCCGAGCGCGTAGGGGCGTCCGGAGACGAGGACCAGGACGGTCGGTACCCCGGAGTCGAGGACCTCGGCGGCGAGCGCGGCCTGGTCGCCCGGCAGATCGAGGGTCTCGGCGTCGCAGCCCTCGCCCGAGGTGCCCCGGCCGAACATGCCGGCCCGGTCACCGAGTACCAGGACGTTCACCTCCGGGTCCTCCTCGGTGACCGTGAAACCGGCGGCGGCAAGCGCTTCACCGAGCGTCGGGATCTCCACCCCGGGATCGCCGGGGAGTGCGACGTGGTTCGGGAAGGAGTAGCAGCCGAGGAAGGCGTGCGGATCGTCCGCGTACGGCCCGGTGACCGCGACCCGGCACGGCCGCAGCGGCAGGATGCCGTCGTTGGCGAGCAGCACCGTGGACCGCTCGGCCAGGATCCTGGCCAGCGCCCGGTTCTCCGGCGGGTCGAGGTCGATCGGCTCGGGCTTGACGGGTTCCCAGTCGGGGTCGAGCAGCCCGAGCTCGGCCTTCTGCAGCAGCACCCGCTCCACGGCCCGGTCGACGAGCGCCTCGGACAGATCTCCCGAGCGGACGAGTGCGGTCAGCGGCTCGCCGTAACAGCGGGCCGTGGGCAGTTCGACGTCGATTCCGGCGGTCAGCGCCAGCGCGCCGGCCGCGCCCCGCGATCCGGCGACGCCGTGCCGGGACTCCAGGAAGGAGACCGAGTAGTAGTCGGCGACGACGGTGCCGTCGAAGCCGAGCTCGTCCCTGAGGAGTCCGGTGAGGAGCCGCTCGTCGGCGGCGACGGGGACGCCGTCCACGTCGGTGTAACTGTTCATCACCGACCTGGCACCGCCCTCGCGCAGCGCCCGGACGAAGGGCTCGACCAGCACGTCGGCGAACTCGCGCGGCCCCACGGCGACCGGGGCCATGTTCCGGCCGCCGCGCGAGGACGAGTACCCGGCGAAGTGCTTGAGCGTCGCCACGATGCCCGCGCCCTCCAGACCCTGGACGTACGCGGTGCCGATCGCGCCGACGAGAAACGGGTCCTCGCCCATGCACTCCTCGGTACGGCCCCACCTGTAGTCGCGGACCACGTCGAGCACCGGAGCGAGCCCCTGGTGGACGCCGACCCGCCGCATCCCGTCGCCGATGGCGGCTGCCATCCGCCGCACGAGCGCGGGATCGAAGGACGCGCCCCAGGCGAGCGGCCCGGGGAAGACCGTGGCCCCGAGCGTCATGAACCCGGTCAGACACTCCTCGTGCGCGAGGGCCGGAATGCCGAACCGCCCGGCCTCCGTCACCTGCGTCTGGAACGCGGCGAGCCGCTCCATGCCGGTCTCCGCGACGATCGGCGCCGTCCCGAACACCCGGGTGAGCTGGCCGAGACCCTGCCCGATGATGTCGTCGAGGCGGGGCGCCGGTTCGCCGGAATCGTCCTCCATCGGCGCCACCGGCGCTCCCGGATCGGACGGCAGGGCCCAGAAGCCGGCGAGTTGACCCGCCTTCTCCTCCAGTGACATCCGACTCAGCAGATCGGCGACTCGGACGGCAGCGGGCAGGAGGGGGTCACGCCAAGGCTCGGTCACGGGGGTACTCCTAAGAACGGGGCGGGGCGGTGGAGACGCGGACCTTGAGTTCGGTCGACAGCTCCATCCGGGGGCTGACCAGGGGCTGGTCCTCCAGAAGTTGGAAGAGCGTGCGAGCCGCGAGCCGGCCCATCTCCTCCAGCGGCTGACGCACCGTCGTCAGCGGCGGTGACAGCCAGTCGCACATCGGCAGGTCGTCGAAACCGACCACGCTGAGGTCCCGCGGGATGCTCAGCCCGGCCTGCCGAGTGGCCTCGTAGACGCCCATCGCCTGCTGGTCGCTGCCCGCGAAGACGGCCGTGGGCGGCTCGGGGAGGGCGAGCAGCTCGCGCGCGCACCGGAATCCGCCCTCGTGCTGGAAGTCGCCGAACCGGATGAGGTCGCGGTCGAACTCGATCCCGGCCCGTTCCAGGGCCGCGCGATAGCCGTCGATGCGGGCCTGGCTGCAGAGCATCTCCTTGCGCCCGCCGATCGCGGCGATCCGACGATGCCCCAGCTCAAGCAGGTGTTCGGTGGCGGCGAGTCCGCCGGCCCAGTTGGTCGCGCCGATACTCGGCACACCGTTGTCCGGCAGATCGATCGGGTCGATGACGACCAGTGCCACCCCGCCCCGCTCGACCTGGGCGCGCTGCGCCGCGGTGACGGAGGCGGTGACGAGGATGACGCCGTCGCTGTGGTGCCGGACCGGTACCGCGGACCAGCTCGACGGCGTGGCCTCGCCCGGCGGAACGAGAGACACGACGGTGCCGATGCCTCGGGTGGCGCACTCGGCCTCGACGCCGCGGAGGATCTCCACCGCCCAGGCACTGTCCAGGCCGCCGATGATCAGGTCGACGAGGCCCGATCTGCGCGTCCTGTTCTGCCGGCCGGGCTGGAGGTAGTTGTGGGAACGCAGCAGAGCCTCGATCCGTCGGCGCGTCGAGGGCGCGACGTCGGAGCGGCCGTTGATCACCTTGGAGACGGTGGCCTGTGAGACCCCCGCCTCGGCGGCGATCACCGCCAGAGTCGCCCGCTGCTCGCTCAACTTTCCTCCTCTTCGACGCCGTCGGTCGGTGCGACGACAGGTTTCGCAAACTTTCGAAGAGTTTCTGGGCGGCATGACGGCTTGTCAAGATCCATGTTGCAGGGATTTTTCCGAGATAGATCGGTGAGAAGTCTTGACCGTGGTGTCCGTCGTTTCTAGTTTATGGCACCACGTAATTCGAAGTGTTTCGAAAAGTTCTCGAGCGCGTCCCCTCTCACGGAGGTCCCATGGTCAGCACCACCCCGAGCCGACGCAGCTTCCTGACGTTCGCCGGCATGACCGCACTGTCCGTGTCCATGACGGCGGCCTGTGGGTCCGGCGGATCGGGCGGCGGGGCGGCGGCCGACGGCAAGGTGACGATCGACTGGTGGAACATCGCCACGACGGAGCCGGGCAAGTCTCTCTTTCCGGAGATCTCCACGGCGTTCACGAAAGCCCACCCGAAGATCGCGATCAACACGACCTCGCTGGAGAACGAGGCGTTCAAGTCCAAGCTGACCGCCTCCACCTCCTCGGGCAAGCTCCCCGACGTGTACCAGACCTGGGGCGGCGGGGTGCTTCAGCAGCAGGTCGACGCCGGCCTCGTCGAGGACCTCACCGACCTGGTCGACTGGTCGGACAAGCTCACGCCGGTCTCGCTCCAGGCGTACCAGATCGACGGACGGACCTACGCGATCCCGTACGACGTCGGCATGGTCGGCTTCTGGTACAACAAGAAGCTCTTCGCCAAGGCGGGCGTCACCGCTCCGCCCGCCACCTGGGCCGAGTTCCTCGACGCCGTCGAGAAGCTCAAGGCCGCGGGCGTCACCCCGATCGCGCTCGCGGGCAAGGAGAAGTGGCCGGGCCACTACTACTGGGCCTACCTCGCGATGCGCGTCGCCGGCCTCTCCGCCCTCCAGAAGGCCGCGACCTCCAAGGACTTCACCGACCCCGGCCTCGTCAAGGCGGGCGCCCACCTCAAGGAGCTCGTCGACCTCCAGCCGTTCCAGCCGGGCTTTCTCGGCGCCGGCTACGCCACCCCGGGCGGCCAGGCCGCGTCCATGGGCAACGGCGAGGCCGCCATGGAGCTGATGGGTCAGTGGGGTCCGTCGGTGCAGAAGGACGCGGGCGCCGACCTCGGAGCGGACCTGGGCTTCTTCCCCTTCCCGACCGTCGACGGCGGTGTGGGGCGGGCGGGCGAGGTGTTCGGCGGCGGCAACGGCTTCGCGCTGCGCAAGGGCGCTCCGAAGGAGGCGCTGGACTTCCTGAAGTTCTTCGTCCTCGACAATCAGTCCAAGCTCCTCGCCTCCAACGGTTACCTGCCCGTGGTCAAGGGCGCGGAGAGCCAGCTCACCGACGCCGGCAAGAAGGTGGTGGCCGAGGCCCTCGTCAAGGCGACGGGCTTCCAGCTCTTCCTCGACCAGGCCTACCCGCCGGCGGTCGGCCAGGAGGTCAACGACAGCGTCGCCGACCTCATAGCGGGCAAGAAGACGCCCGAGCAGGTCACGGCCGCGATCACCGAGGCTGCCAAGAGTGCCTAGCTCCGTGACCACCCTGACCGAGGCGTCCGTGGCGGCATCCCCGTCACTCCCGGACCGTTCGCGGCGGGGGAGGGGGCGGGGGCTGGGGCGGGGGCGCCTGGGAGCCTGGGCGTCGGTCGCCTGGTTCCTCGTCCCCGCTCTGGTTCTCTTCCTCGTCTTCGTCCTCGCCCCGATCGTCGTCGCCGTCTGGACCGGCTTCTTCAAATGGGGCGGTATCGGCCCCATGGACGACTTCGTCGGCATCGGGAACTACACCAAGCTCTTCGACGACCAGGTCTTCCTCGGCGACCTGGGGCGCGGGCTGTACCTGATCCTCATGTCGGTCCTGGTGCAGCTGCCGTTCGCCCTGTTCACAGCGGTCCTGCTCAACCAGAGGCTCCGCGGCCGGGCCGTGTACCGGATGCTGTTCTTCGCGCCGTACATCCTCTCCGAGGTCGTCACGGCGGTCCTCTTCACGATGATCTTCCTGCCCGGCGCGGGCATGGCCGACCACCTCGCCGACTTCTTCGGCCTGGAGGGCCTCCAGGGCAAGTGGCTCGCCGATCCCTCGACTGTCATGCCGACCCTGTTCGTCGTCATGATCTGGAAGTACTTCGGCTTCCACATGATGCTGTTCCTGGCCGGACTGCAGGGAATCCCGTCCGAGATCCTCGAAGCCGCCTCCATCGACGGAGCCGGTGCCTGGCAGCGCTTCCGGCACATCACGCTGCCGCTGCTCGGACCGACGATCCGGATCAGCGTGTTCCTGTCGATCATCGGATCCATCCAGCTCTTCGACCTCGTCTGGGTCATGACCGCCGGCGGGCCCAACCACTCCTCCGAGACGATGGCCATCGCGATGTTCCAATTCGGGTTCAAGCGGTACCAGGTCGGCTACGCCAGCGCGATCAGCGTCGTGCTGTTCATGATCAGTCTCGTCTTCTCCCTCTTCTACCAGCGGTACGTGCTCCGCCGTGACCTCAGTGGCGCCGTCACCTCGGGAGGTGGCCGATGAACGGCCGCAGGACAGTACGCGGCCTCTCGCTGCACGCCGTGGTCTGGCTGATCGCCGCGTTCGTCGTCGTACCGCTCATCTACGCGGTCATTTCCGGTTTCAAGAGCACGGCGGAACTGACGAACAACCCGTTCGGGCTTCCGGAGCAATGGAAGATCGGCAATTACACCGGAATTCTTGGCGACGTCATGTTCTGGCGGCAGATCGCCAACAGCGCGGGCATCGCGATCGGCACGACGGTCTGCACCGTGGCGGCCTCCGCGATGGCGGCGTTCGTACTGGCCCGCTATGCCTTCCGGGGCAGGGAGTTGTTCTATACGCTCTTCACGATCGGGCTGATGTTCCCGTTCGCGGTGGCCGTTCTGCCGCTCTTCCTCATGCTGCGGACCTTCGGTCTGCTCGACAATCCGCTCGGAGTGATTCTTCCGCAGGCGGCCTTCGGTCTCCCGATGACGATCGTGATCCTGCGCGGTTTCTTCCGGACCATCCCGGCGGAGATCGAGGAGGCCGCCACCATGGACGGGTGCGGCAAGTTCCGCTTCTTCTGGAAGATCCTTTTGCCGATGGCGCGCCCCGCGCTCGGCACGGTCTCCGTGCTCGCGGTCGTCGCGAGCTGGAACAATTTCTTCCTGCCGCTGCTGGTGTTCAACGACCCGAAGTGGCAGACGATCCCGGTCGGCGTCCAGCAGTTCCAGGGGCAGTACTCGACCGACTACGCGCTGGTCCTCGCGTACATCGTGCTCGCCATGGTCCCCGCCCTCGCCTTCTACGCCGTCGCGGAGCGCCAGCTGATCGGCGGCCTCACCGCCGGCGCGACCAAGGGCTGAGCCGTACCGCGTGACCTCCACCCGAGGAGACTCTGTGAAACGCTTGACCGCCCTGACGGCCACCATTATGTTAGCGATCACATCTCATGCCTCGTCTGTTCCGAGGCGTACGTCGTGATCGGTGGGGCGGGCAGCGTCCAGTCCCTCACCACCTCCGGTTTCACCGACACGCCGCTGCGCCCCGGCGACGTCGTCGGGTTCACGCCGGGAACGATCCATCGTCTTGTCAACGCGGGAGACCTGCGTCTCGCGATCCTCGCGCAGAACAGCGGTCTGCCCGAGGCCGGTGACGCCGTCCTCACCTTCCCCGCCCCCGTGCCGGCCGATCTCGACGTCTACCGGAGGACGGCCGTCCTCACCGGCGACCTCGCGCTCGAAGGCTTCCTTGCCCTGCGCCGCGACGGAGGGCTGCGGAAGTTCCACGCCGCGGCCCACCGGCTGAAAGGCGCACTCCTGGACGCGTGGGACGTCCGCCGGCGCGCCGGCGGACGTCCCACGAAACCGGCCGTCAGCCGGAGCGGCGGAAGGCTGGAGACCTCTTCCACCCCGACCAGGGCGCGGTGTCGCGGCCGGACCGCCCGAAGGTTCCGCTCCTCGGCATGTGCGGCCGTCTCCACTCCTGCACCGTCCCCGCAGATCCCCATCGCCCTCCCCTGAAGGAGCAACCCGATGTCACGTCGTCAACCACCGCTGATCCTGGGCCTCGTCCTAGCGGTCCTGGCGTCCCTGCTGCTCGGTGCCACTCTCGTCACCGCCCCGCCCGCCGCAGCGGCAACCGTCGACACCAATGCCTGGTACGTGCTGGTCAACCGCAACAGCGGCAAGGCCCTGGACGTCTACAACCTGGCGACCGGTGACGGCGCCCGCATCACCCAGTGGACCAGGAACGACCAGAACCAGCAGCAGTGGCAGTTCGTCGCCTCCGGCGACGGCTACTACCGCGTCAAGTCCCGCCACTCCGGCAAGGTTCTGGACGTCCAGAACAGTTCCACGGCCAACGGCGCCGCGATCGTCCAGTGGACCGATGCGAACGGCACCAACCAGCAGTGGCGGCTCGCCGACAGCGCGGACGGCCACATCAGGCTCGTCGCCCGCCACAGCGGCAAGGCCCTCGAAGTCCAGGGCGCCTCCACCGCCGACAACGCGAACGTCGTCCAGTACGACGACTGGGGCGGCGCCAACCAGCAGTGGCAGCTCGTCAAGGTCGCCGGCGGCACCCCCGGCACCTGTGCCCTTCCCTCGACATACCGCTGGTCGTCGACGGGCGCGCTGGCGCAGCCCAAGGCGGGATGGGCCTCGCTCAAGGACTTCACCGTCGCCCCCCACAACGGCAAGCACCTCGTCTACGCGACGACCCACGGCACCACGGGGACGGGAGTGGGCTGGGGCTCGATGAACTTCACCCCGTTCACCGACTGGTCGCAGATGGCCACGACGGGCCAGAACAAGATGTCGAATTCCGTCGTCGCACCCACGCTCTTCTACTTCGCGCCGAAGAACATCTGGGTGCTCGCCTACCAGTGGGGCAGGACCGCCTTCTCCTACCGGACGTCGACCGACCCCACGAACCCGAACGGATGGTCGGCGGAGCAGGAGCTCTTCTCCGGAAGCATCGCCGGGTCGGGAACGGGCCCCATCGACCAGACGCTCATCGGCGACGGGACGAACATGTATCTGTTCTTCGCCGGTGACAACGGCAAGATCTACCGGGCCGGCATGCCGATCGGGAACTTCCCGGGCAGCTTCGGCTCGTCGTACACGACGATCATGAGCGACACGGAGAAGAACCTCTTCGAGGCGCCCCAGGTCTACAAGGTCAAGGACCAGAACCAGTACCTCATGATCGTCGAGGCCCGGGGCGCGAGCGAGCACCGCTACTTCCGCTCGTTCACGGCCACCAGCCTCAACGGCTCGTGGACGCCGCAGGCCGCGACCGAGAGCAACCCCTTCGCCGGCAAGGCCAACAGCGGAGCCACCTGGACCAACGACATCAGCCACGGCGAGCTGGTCCGCGCCGGCGCCGACCAGACCTTCACGATCGACCCCTGCAACCTGCGGTTCCTCTACCAGGGTCGTGATCCCAACTCCGGCGGCGACTACGGCCAGTGGGCCTACCGCCCGGGTCTGCTGACGCTCCAGCGCTGACCACGTGGCGGGCCCGGTCGTCACCCGGGCCCGCCCTGGGGCGCGGGCCAGGGTGACGTCCGGGACCAGCGTCACCTGCCGGGCCGCCCACCGGGCGACGCCGGCGGACCGGCCCCGTCTCACGTCGTATTCTTTGCCGACGCAGAGGCCGGTCGCCGTCCGTCGGTGGCCCGCTTCCCTGGAGAGGGTGGGAATGGGGCTCATCGACGTGGACCACGCGGGGCTGGTCGTCGCGGCACAGGCCGGTGAAGACCGGGCGCGCGAGGAGCTGATCGCCGCGTACCTGCCGCTGGTCTACAACATCGTCGGGCGAGCGCTGAGCGGCCATGCCGACGTCGACGACGTCGTCCAGGAGACCCTGCTGCGTGTGGTGCGAGACCTGCCGGCCGTGCGCGCCCCGCAGAGCTTCCGGTCCTGGCTCGTGTCGATCACGCTCCGCCAGATCAACACCCACCTGCACCGGAAGCACGCCTTCGCCGAAAGGACCGCGGTCATCGACGAGGCGTACCGGATACCGGACGCCGGCGCGGAGCCCGTGGACACGGCGATCCTGCGGCTGCACGTCTCGGACGAGCGCCGTCGCGTCGTCGAAGCCAGCCGGTGGCTCGATCCGGATCATCGGGTGCTGCTGTCGCTCTGGTGGCAGGAATGCGCCGGTTCGCTGAGCCGTGACGACATCGCCGCCGCGACGGGGCTCACGGTCGCCCACGTCGGAGTACGCCTGCAACGCATGCGCGAGCAGCTGGAACTGTGCAGGACGATCGTCGCCGCGCTGGAGGCCGACCCGCGCTGTCCCCAGTTGGACGAGGCCCTCGTCGGCTGGGACGGCTCGCGCGCGTCGGTGTGGCGCAAGCGCATGGCGCGGCACACCCGTGACTGCCCGGTCTGCACGGCGCCGACGGCGGAACGGGTTCCGGCCGAACTGCTCCCCCTCGGCCTCGCGACGCTGGCCGTCCCGGCCGGACTGATCTCCGCGCTCGCCGCCAAGGGCCTGCTGCCGGGTACCTCCGCGATCGCCGCCGGGCCGGCCGCGGCACACCTCGCTGTCGGCACCGCGACGGGGGGAGGCGGCCTGCCCGTCGCGCTGACCGGCAAACTCGCGGCGATCACCGCTCACCCGCTGGTGGGCCTCACCACCGGCGCGGTGCTCATCGCCGGAACCGCCGTATATGCGACCTGGCCCGAACCGGCGCCCCGGGTGCCCGCCGTCATCGCCGCCCCCACGGCGGGCACCGCCTCGCCGGTCCCGCCGCGCGCCACGACGTCGGACGAACCGTCCCCCGTGAGTCCGTCCGCCGCCGCGGCCACTGTTCCGCTCGGCGTGCGGTCGCTGGAGTCCGTGGACGCACCCGGCCTGTTCGTCACCTATGCCGGCGACCACGCCACGCTCGGCCGGATCTCCGCGTCCAGCGGCGCGCAGACCCGCGACCGGGGCACCTTTACGGTCATCGCGGGGCTGGCCGACACACGGTGCGTCACCTTCCGCGCCGCGGACGGCCGGTACCTTCGCCACTACTACCTCCGGCTGCGGCTGAGCGCGGACGACGGCAGCAATCTGTTCCGTGAAGACGCGACCTTCTGTCCGCGCCCTGGATCGGTCGCGGGGTCGGTGACCCTGCACGCGCACAACTATCCCGGCTCCGTCCTCCGCCACCGTGACGGAGGCATCTGGCTCGACGGCTCCGACGGAACACGGACGTTCGCCGGGCAGGCATCCTTCATCGTGCGCCGGACCTGGTCCTGATAGTCATTCCTGCGCCATGCCGTTTCCCAGCGGGCAGTGAGTCGGGTGTTTCGCACCGCCGCCGCGGAGACGACCGAACCGCGGGGCTCGGCATAACGCCTTCTGCCTGCGACATGCGTCACTGAGCGAACTTCCGGACGGCGCGACTTTTCTGTTACGCGACCGCGAGTTCGGCAGCCTCCACTTCAGGGGTGACCTTCCCCCACTGGCGTATCCCCCTGAAGAGAGGCCTCCCATGACGCAACGCACCCACCTGAACCGCGACCCGCGAGGAAAGGCATGAAGGGCCTGCACCGGCTCCGCCGCCGTCGCCGGACCTGGGCGACAGGACTGTCGGCCGCGGCGGTGGTGACCGGTGTCGTGACGTTCCTTCCCAGCTCCGCCGGCGCCGCAGGCCTGGGTACTCACGCGGCCCCCTCGGGCCGGTACTTCGGCACGGCTGTGGCCGCAGGCCGGCTCGGCGACTCGGCGTACACCGCGATCGCCGACCGGGAGTTCAACATGATCACCCCGGAGAACGAGATGAAGTGGGACGCCATCGAGCCGTCCCGCGGCCGTTTCGACTTCGGTCCCGCGGACCGGATCGTCGACCGTGCCCTGGCACGCGGTCAGCGCGTACGCGGACACACCACGGTCTGGCACTCGCAGCTCCCCTCCTGGGTGGGCTCCATCCGCGACGCGCAGACGCTGCGCGGCGTGATGAACCACCACATCACCACCCAGATGAGCCACTACAAGGGCAAGATCTACGCCTGGGACGTGGTCAACGAGGCGTTCGCCGACGGCGGCGGCGGCCGGCTCCGCGACTCGGTCTTCCAGAAGGTGCTGGGCGACGGCTTCATCGAGGAAGCGTTCCGCACCGCCCGCGCGGCCGACCCCTCGGCCAAGCTCTGCTACAACGACTACAACATCGAGAACTGGTCGGACGCCAAGACCCAAGGCGTCTACCGCATGGTCAAGGACTTCAAGTCCCGCGGCGTGCCCATCGACTGCGTCGGGTTCCAGAGCCACTTCGGCGCGGGTGGCCCGCCGACGAGCTTCAGGACCACCCTGGCCGCCTTCGCCTCCCTGGGCGTCGATGTCCAGATCACCGAGCTGGACATCGCCCAGGCGTCACCCACCCACTACGCGAACACGGTCAGCACCTGCCTGTCCGTGGCCCGGTGCACCGGCATCACGGTGTGGGGCGTCCGCGACAATGACTCCTGGCGAAGCGGCGAGAGCCCCCTGCTGTTCGACCGGAACGGCAAGCCCAAACCCGCCTACACCGCCGTCATGAACGCTCTCACGTCCGGCTCCGGCACCACGCCGCCCAAGCCGACCGACCGTACCGGTGAGATCAAGGGCGTAGCCTCCGGCCGCTGTATCGACGTCCCCGGCTCCGCCACGGCCAACGGCACCCGGGCGCACCTGCGGGACTGTGACGGACGGGCCGGCCAGCGCTGGACCCACACCGCCGCCAAGCAACTGAAGGTCCACGGCGCCAAGTGTCTGGACGCCAAGGGCAAGGGCACCGCCAACGGCACCCCGGTGATCATCTGGGACTGCAACGGCGGCGCCAACCAGCAGTGGAGCATCAACACCGACGGCACGATCACCGGCGTCCAGTCCGGGCTGTGCCTCGACGCCGTCGGCGCGGCCACCGCGAACGGCACCACGATCCAGCTGCACACCTGCGCGTCGGTCGGCAACCAGAAGTGGACCGCCCCCTCCGCGACGGGCAGCGGCGCGTGTGCTCTTCCCTCGACGTACAGGTGGAGCTCGACGGGCGCCCTCGCCCAGCCGGCGAACGGGTGGGCCGCGGTGAAGGACTTCACCCACGTCATGCTCGGCGGCAAGCACCTGGTCCACGCGTCGAGCGCGTCGGGAACCTCGTACGGCTCGATGGCGTTCAGCCCCTTCACGAACTGGTCGGACATGGCTTCGGCCGGCCAGAGGAAGATGAGCCAGAACGCGGTGGCACCCACGCTCTTCTACTTCGCGCCCAAGAAGACCTGGGTGCTCGCGTACCAGTGGGGTGCGTCGCCCTTCAGCTACCGCACGTCCAGCGACCCCACCGACCCCGACGGCTGGTCCGCGCCGAAGCCACTGTTCACCGGCAGCATTCCCCGCACCGAGTCCGGCACCGGCCCGATCGACCAGACGCTCATCGCCGACGACCGGAACATGTATCTGTTCTTCGCCGGTGACAACGGCAAGGTGTACCGGGCGAGCATGCCGATCGGGAACTTCCCGGGCAGCTTCGGCTCGTCGTACACGACGGTCATGAGCGACACGGCGAAGAACCTGTTCGAGGCCCCCCAGGTCTACAAGGTGAAGGGCCAGAACCAGTACCTCATGATCGTCGAGGCCCGGGGCGTGAACGAACAGCGCTACTTCCGCTCGTTCACGACCTCCAGCCTGAGCGGTGTGTGGACCCCGCAGGCCGCGACCGAGAGCAACCCCTTCGCGGGCAGGGCCAACAGCGGCGCCACCTGGACCGACGACATCAGCCACGGTGACCTGGTCCGCAGCAACCCCGATCAGACCATGACCGTCGACCCCTGCAACCTGCAGTTCCTCTACCAGGGCAAGTCCCGCACCGCGGGTGGCCCCTACGACCGACTGCCGTACCGGCCGGGCCTCCTCACCCTGCAGCGCTGACCCGCCCGATCCACGGTTACACAAGGAGAACACCCCCCATGAACAACCCCACGAACGGCGCGCGCCGCGGGCGTCACCGTCGTCGCTGGAGCGCCACCGCCCTGCTGCTCGGTGTGCCCGCCGCCGTCGTCCCGTACCTCCTGTTCACCCAGGAGGACTCGCAGGCCGCGACGGTCGACGCCAACGCCTACTACCGGCTGCTCTCCGTGCGCAGCGGCAAGGTCCTGGACGTCAACGCCCTCTCCACCGTTGACGGCACCCGCATCCAGCAGTGGACCGACCAGAACACCGCCAACCAGCAGTGGCGGCTGCGGCCCACCGGAGACGGCTACTACGAGCTGGTGAACCGCAACAGCGGCAAGGTGCTCGGCATAGTCGGCGATGCGACCGCACAGGCGGCCGCCGCCGAGCAGCAGACCGACAGCCCCTCCGCCTCCCAGGAGTGGCGGATCGACGAGGTGAGCGGTTCCGGCGCCGTCACCTTCACCTCCCGCAGGAGCGGCCAGGTCCTGGACGTCTCCGGAGGCTCCACGGCTCAGGGCGCGGCGATCATCCAGTATCCCGGCAGGGGCAGCGCCAACCAGCAGTGGAGGCTGCTGAAGGTCGCCGACGCGCAGGCGGCCGCGGCCGGACCGTACACGTGGAGGAACGCCCAGGTGGTCGGCGGCGGTTACGTCACCGGGCTGGTGTTCAACCCGCGGGAGAAGGGGCTGCTGTACGCGCGTACCGACATGGGCGGCGCCTATCGCTGGGACAGCGCGGCCGAGCAGTGGATCCCGCTGACCGACTGGCTCGGTGAGAAGGACTGGAACCTGCTGGGCATCGACGCGCTGGCCACGGACCCCGTCGACCCCGACCGGCTCTACCTCGCGGCCGGCACTTACACCAACGAGTGGGCCGGCAACGGCGCGCTTCTGCGTTCCACCGACCGGGGCCGCACCTTCCGGCGCACCGACCTGCCGTTCAAGCTGGGCGGCAACGAGGACGGGCGCGGGGCGGGCGAACGGCTCGTGATCGACCCCTCGGACAACCGCACCCTGCTGCTCGGCACCCGTAAGAACGGCTTGTGGCGCAGCACCGACCACGGCGCGACATGGCGGCAGGTCTCCTCGTTCCCCGTCAAGGACGGGGCGGGCAGCGGCGCGGGGATCTCCTTCGTGACGTACGGCCCGGCCGGCAGCAGGACGATCTACGTCGGAGTCGCCGACAGGTCCACCTCCCTGTACCGGTCCACCGACGGCGGCAGCACCTGGCAGGCCGTCTCCGGGCAGCCCACCGGACAGCTGCCGCAGCACGGCGTGTTCTCCGGTGACGGCTCGCTCTACCTGACGTACACCAACGCACTCGGACCCAACGGCGTGACGGCGGGCTCGGTGTGGAAGCACACGCCGGCCGGCGGGACGTGGAAGAACATCTCCCCGTCCCAGGGCGACTACGGGTTCTCCGGCCTGTCCATCGACCCGCGGAAGCCGTCCACGGTGATGGTCACCACCCTCGGCCGCTGGTGGCCCGAGGACGAGATCTACCGGACCACCGACGGCGGCACGACCTGGAAGGCATTGGCCGGGAGATCGGTACGGGACGCCTCCGCCGCACCTTACGTCGGTACCCACACCGGGCACTGGATGACCGCCCTGGCCATCGACCCCTTCAACTCGGGGCACGTGCTGTACGGCACCGGCAACGGCATCCTGCGCAGCAAGGACGCCGACGCCTCCGACAGCGGAGGCACCAGCCACTGGAGCATGGGCGCCCGAGGGCTGGAGGAGACCGCGCTGATGGACGCGATCGCCCCGCCCGCCGGCGCCACCGTGATCACCGCCATGGGCGACCAAGGGGGCTTCCGCCATGACGACCTCACCAAGGTGCCCGCCGGGCGGCTGAGCAACCCGATGATGACCAACAGCACCGACATCGACTTCGCCCAGGCCAACCCCTCGGTAATGGTCCGTGTCGGCCGTGGCGGCGCGCAGGACGGCGCCTACTCCACCGATGGCGGCACAAACTGGACCGGTTTCAAGGCGGAGCCGGTGCCTGGCGCCCAGGACGGTCATGCCGCGCTCGCGGCGGACGGTTCAACCATCGTCTGGACCCAGGCCGGCCAGGCCCCGTACCGCTCGACCGACAAGGGAGCGAGCTGGTCCAAGGTCCACGGCCTCGGCACCGACGCCGTCGTCGTCGCCGACCGCTCCTCGGCCAGGACCTTCTACTCACTGTCCGGCGGCACGCTCCACGCCAGCACCGACGGCGGCGCGACCTTCACCGCCCGCTCCACCAACCTGCCCGCCGGACGGCTCACGGCCGTCCCCGGCGTCGCCGGAGACCTGTGGATCGCCGGCAGCGCCAAGGGGCTGCTGCATTCCGCCGACGGCGGCCGCACCTTCACCACGCTCGACTCGGTGAAGTCCGCCTCCGCCCTCGGCTTCGGCAAGGCGGCGCCGGGCGCCTCCTACCAGGCTCTGTACCTGATCGGTACCGTCAAGGACGTCACCGGCGTCTTCCGCTCCACCGACAAGGGCGCCACCTGGCTCCGCGTCAACGACGACGCCCACCAGTGGGGCGCCATCGGAGGCGTCGGCGTCGTCACCGGCGACCCCGACACCTACGGCCGCGTCTACGTCGGCACCAACGGACGCGGCCTCCAGTACGGCGACCCGTCCTGACCCTCCCCCGAGCGGGGCCGCAGGCACGATGCCTGCGGCCCCGGCAGGCACCACGGCCTCCCCCCGGAGGGGCGACCCGTCGCCGACACGCCTCGCGGGCTGCTTGCGCGGCCGGCTCAGTCGGACCGGGCGGGTGCTCGTAGTTCGATCGTGTACCCGCCCTGTGGGGTGGATCCGGCGGTGAGGACGCCGTCGAGGAGTTCGGCGCGTTCTTTCAGGCCGATGAGGCCGTGGCGTGCGCTGGGCAGGGCGACGGTCGAGCGGGTGGGGGCGGTGTTGGAGACGGTGACGCCGAACTGGTGCGCGTCGTGCCACAGGCGCACCTCGGCACGGGCTCCGGGAGCGTGCTTGCGCACGTTGGTGAGGGCTTCCTGGACCGTGCGGTAGACGGTGCGCTGGGCGGTGGTGCTGATGCCAGGGGGAAGCTCTCCGGTCAGGGTGGTCTCGATGCCGCTGTTGGCGATGAGCTGCCGGAGGCCGGCGAGGGTGGGCTGGGGGTTGAGGTCGGTTGCCTTGCCGCCAGAGGAACGGAGCAGCGTGACCATGTGGCGGAGTTCGTCGAGGGTGTTCGCGCTGAGGGTGCGGATGGTGCGGGCGGCCTCGCGGGCGTCCGGGTCCTTGGCTGCGACCTGCAGGGCTCCGGCCTGGACGGCGATGAGGCTGACCTGGTGGGAGACGACGTCGTGCATCTCCCGCGCGAGTTGGGCGCGCTCGCTGGCGAGGACGGTCTGGGCGTGCAGGGCACGTTCGTGTTCCCGGGCCTCCTCGACCTCGACGAGCTGGCGCGCCACGTCGTGCCTAGCCTGCACCAGCTGGCCGAACAGCACGGGGGCGACGGCCGTGGCCAGCGTGTAGACGAACTGGACGAGGGTCCAGGTCCGGTCGCCGTCGAACGCGTCGGACAACGGGGCTGGATCGGATGCTTCGCGACATGGCCCGACAGCTCGCCCGCGGCATGGGTTCCTTTTTCAAGGACTGCGGCTGCGCCAAGCCCACCCGCTGCCCCCACCCCTACTCGATCCGTTTCCGCGACGCGCTCGGCAAACAGCGCGAGGAGTCCGGATACGCCACGCAGGACGACGCGATAGAACGCCTCACCCAGCTCTGCGCGGAGAAGAAGACCACGGCACCCTCCGTTGCGGCGGCCCGCCGCGAGCTGGGTCAGCTGACGGTCGAGGAGTACGCGAAGCAGTGGCGGCCCCGGCAGCGAAAGATGACGGACTACTCCACGGGGGAACACGTCGACAGCTCGATCACCGTGCACATCGTCCCGCGTCTGGGAGCGCGGAAGCTGAACTCGGTCACACCGATCGTGGTCGAACGCTTCCTGGACGAGATGGAGAATGACGGCGTCGGCCGGGGAAACCAGGTGAACATCTTCCGCGTCCTGAAGACCATCCTTCGGGACGCCTATGCCAAGGGGGCGATGGCGGACGACCCGGTGAGGGGAGTCCAGGAACCCGAATACGTTCGGGGAACGGTCGTCATTCCGTCCCTTGCCTACGTGACGAAGGCTCTGACGGTTGCCGACGACGATCTGGCGTTGGAGATCGTCATGATGGCGGGATGCGGGGTTATACGGCTTCCGGCACTACTTCGCCTCGAACGCCCTCGGCAACGGAATCCCCATCACCGACGTGGCGGAGTGGAGGGGCCACAAGTCCATCGAGGAGACGTACCGGACCTACCGGCACCTGATGCCGGGCAGCGTCACCAAGGCCGCTCGGATCCTGGACGCCGGCCTCTGGGAAGCAGCCTGACCCCGCCCTGGAGAGGGCAGCAGGTCCTTCGTCTGGCGGCGGTACAGGAGTTGCAAGACGTCGGTCTGCGGAGAGAGTGGCGCTGACGCTCCCGATGAGCGAGGTGGTCCGAGAATGGTCCGGATCTTGGTGCGTGCTCGGGTTTCCTGTGATCTAGGGGAGCGTCAATCGGAGGCGGTCGTGAGGCTCAGCGCGGCTCGGGGTAGCCGTCGAGGTCGAAAGGAGTCGGTGTCAGCGGCAGACCATCGTCCGGAGTGTCCGTCAGGAGCATGCGGAAACGTTCGTCGTCTGCCGGTCTCAGGATGATCTCCTTCTCGACGGCACCGGAATCCAGAGCCGCGAGTGCGGAAGGCCCGTCCTGCGCCACGACCCGTGTGCCGATACCGATACCGGGAGAACACAAACTGACAGACAGTCATTCCCTGTAGCTCATTGCGTTAGGAGTCCTAAGCGAATGCGCGCGCCGTTGCCGGGCTCCAGCAAATTCCGGCCTACGGTGTTGCGCCTCGCCCTCGAGAGCACTTGTCCAGAGCTGTGGATTGAGCTGTTTCCATCCTGGAATTGCAGGTCACGGGTCTGGTGTCGGGCGGGATCGGGCTCTCGGGCTGATCGGGTGCGTGATCGTTAATCAGAGATCGTCCGTCCTGTGGCCAGTTCGTCCGAACTCGGGCAATGGGCCTCTCCCTGCCCTCCGCAGGAGGGGCGGAGGAGGACATGCTGGTGGCGGAACGTGTTGACGTGGGTGATGCAGCGGCGACGATCTACCGAATCAGGCTTCGGAGCGAGGGCGAATTCAAAGATTGCTCACTACTCGATACGCCGCCTAAGGGTTGTCCCGTAAATGATCTCCGAGTCGCCTCGGGTGCGGCTGGCCGCTGTGCGGCCCGCCGACCTATCCGGCGAGGGCGAGGTTGTGTATCCGGGCGATGCCGAGCATGGCGTGGTGGACGCCGTCGCCTTTGAGACGGCAGTCGCGGAGGATCTTCCAGGTCTTCATGCGGGCGAAGACATGCTCGACCCGGGCGCGGACCTGCTTGTGGGACTTGTTGTGTTCCTGTTTCCAGTCCGAAAGCTCTTCGCCCCTGCGTCGGCGGTGGGGCATGAGGAGCCTGGTGCCGGGATAGCCGCCGTCGGCGATCGTCAGCGTGTTGCCGACGGCGGCCTTGGCGCCGGATTCCTCCCACGCCTTGCAGTCGTTGCGGTTTCCGGCGAGCGGCCGACCCACTACGACAACCAGGCGGGTGGCGGCGTCGATGACGACCTGGTGGGTGGTGGAGTACCGGTAGTTCTTCGACTGCTCGGCCACGGTGTGGTCGCGAGTGGGGACCAGGGCGCCGTCCACGATATGCACGGTGTCCTTGGCGAACCGCCTGCGGGGCTGGAAGGCGAGCATCGGCCCGAGGTGGTCGATGATCCGGTCCGCCGCCGACTTCGACACACCGAACAGCGGGGCGAGCTGCCGCATGGTCAGGTTTGTGCGCCAGTACGCCGCGACCAGCAGTGCTCGGTCCTCTAGCGGAAGACTCCACGGCCGGCCCTTGCGGACCGCGTCCGCACCCTGGCGCCGCAGAACGGTCACCAGCTTCCCGAACTGCCTCGGGCTCAGCCCGGTGAACGGGACTATCCAGGACGGTTCCGACGCCATGATCACACCAGCCACGCGGAGATCATCCCAGGCCGGTTAGGGTGCCTTCGTCGAGCCGACGGTCTGGAGACGGATGATGGAGCAGGACGAAGCCCTGCAGCTCGCGGTGGCGTTTCTCGCGCACAGCCAGCGCGATGACGAGCCGCCTCTCGCCATCGACACTGAGCGAGTCCGCGAGAGCAACGGGCTCCTGATCGTGCCCTATAACTCCGTGCAGTACCTCGCCTCGCGTGATGCGCGAGAGCAGCTATTGGACTGCTGGCCCATCCTCGTCGACCTCGAACGGGGAGACGCCCGTTTCGGGACCCTGGACGAGCGGCATCTGTGGAGAAGCCCGAGCACCTGACGAGGCTGCGGCTGCCCCGCAACCACAGTTACGGGACAACCCTTAGTCGGCGAGGGGTGCCCTTCATTCGGTGACGCGGACCGCGAGCGCGGGGCGGATGACGGCGGCGCGCCGCGCCGGCCCGATCGTGGCCAGGAGCGATGCGGCGAAGGTGGCTGCGGCCAGGCCGCAGATGCCGGCCCATTCGACCGGGAAACCTCCTTCGAGGCCCTCGAAGGCGGCGCTGTTGCTGTACATCAGCCAGGTGGTGAGGACGCCCAGCAGCGTTCCGAGGACGATTCCCTCCACGGCGATGAAGGAGCTCTCCCACAGGAAGGAGCGCTGGACGGTCCGTGCCCGGAAGCCGAGGGCCCGCAGGATCCCGATGGTGCGGCGGCGTTCGCGTACGGCTCGGACCATGACGACGCCGAGGCCGATGATGCCCACGCCGAGGCCCAGGGCGAGGAAGCCCTGCATGAGTTGGAAGAAGGCGGTGCTGGAGTCGAACTGTTGGCGGATGTCCGACTCTATGGGTGTGGCGACCAGGCTGGACGAGAGCTGCTCGCCCTGCAGCTGGGTCGCCAGGGCGTCGGGGGAAGTTCCGGGGCTGGTGCGCACCAGTGCGGAGGCATTCTGTGCCTGGGTGCCGAAGAGCTCGCGCGTCGCCTGCTCGCCCAGCACGACGGGGTACGTGGTCGAACTGGCGCCGGTGCCCGGGTAGAAGACCAACCCGTTGCTCAGCACGCCGGCGATGACCTTCTGCTCGCTGCGGCCGGTCCGCGTATCCGTCAGGGTGAGGGTGTCCCCGGGGTCGTAGTAGTCGCCGGCCGGGCCGCCCGTGCTGCCGAAGAAGCCGTCGAGCACGACGTAGCGGGGGTCGGAGGCGAGGGCCTGCCATACGGCGGCGTCGTTGTTCAGGCCGGGCAGCCGCTCCCGGAACGTGATGCCGGTGATCGCTCCGTCGGGTACGCCGACGACGGCGGTGTCCAGCGGTTGAGGGCTTCGGTGTCCCGGATCGGTGGCCCGCCCTGTGGCATTGAGCAGTGGTGTGACGGCGGCGATCCCGGGGGCGGACGGGCCGCCGCGGAGATCGGAGAGGAGTCGGTCGCCGGCGACCTGGGGGTTGTAGTCCAGACGCAGAGAGTATCCGGCGGTGGCATCGGTGACGACCCCGTCGACTCCGGCGCGGATGATGCCCGAGATCTCCGTCAGGAGGACGAGGACGAACACGATCAAGGTGTACATCACCAGCGTCGCCCCGGTCCTGAATCGCTTGGCCAGCGGGTACGCGACGGCGAGTCGCGCCGCCAGGCCGCCCTGCGTCGGGCGCTGGAGGAGTCGCCTTACGGGGCGTAGCAAGGTCTTCTGGTTGTCGCTGACGAGCACCACGGCGGAGAACGCGGCCAGGGCACCCTGGATGACGTACACGGACATCGAAGGCGTGTCGAAGATCCGGGGGCGTATGACGGGTGCGAGGAGTGTCCAGGCGAGCACGGCTCCGGCAACCAGGGTGGTGACCGTGTGACGGGGGAGGACTCGCAGTAGTGCCGGAGTGGCGAAGGCGAGGGCGAGCGCCGGCATGAGGTACGTCGCGTCGGGCTGGCTGCGTGCCACGGCCGGGATGGCCACGAGTGCGCACAGGACCGCCAGTGTGGTGGAGACCGCGAGCAGTCGGCGGCGTGGTCGCTGTCCGGGTGTGGCGGGGAGGTCGCGGATGGCGGCGATGATGTTGAACCTGCTGATGCGCACGCTGGTCGCGAGGATGGCAGCGAAGGCGATGAGCAGGCCCATGGCCAGCCCGTTGAGGACGCTGGTGGGGGTGATGGCGAAAGCGATGCGGATGCTGCTTCCGCCCACCGACCAGCCCTGGAAGATCTGTGCCGCCACCACGGCGACGCCCCAGCCGACGGCGACGCCAAGGGCCACGCCTGGCAGGGCGGACAGCAACGCGTAGGTGGCGCCTTCGAGGGTGAAGGACCCGACAAGACGCGAGCGCTTCATCCCCACCGCCCGCACCATGCCCATCTGGGACTTCCGCTCCTCGCCGAGCATCACGAAGATGTTCACCAGAAGCAGCGCGCCCGCGATGATGCTGAAACTGCCGATCATCAGGAAGAGGGCTCCGAGGGAGTCCCCGGCCTGTTTGGCGTCCCGCAGGACCGTGTGCTTCGGGGTGTCGATCGCTGTCTGCCCGGCGAGCGGGCCCAGTGCCTGCCGGATGTCGGTGGTCACGCGGTCGGTCAGGGCTTCGCCGCTTTCGACGCCGCCGCGGTTGGACACGAAGGTGACCGAGCGCGGCTCCGCGCCGGCGGTCCGGGCGGCGGAGTCCAGGGCATCCGGTGGCAGGAACACATCACGGTTCAGCCTGCCGCCCAGCCCCACACCGGCAAGGCCCTGCTCCGGGACCACGCGCTCGACCCGGTATGTCTGCGGTGTCCCGAACAGGTACACCGTGATCGGATCCCCGGCTCCCACGCTGAGGGACTGGGCCAGCGGCTCGTTGACCACGACCTGGCCGGGTTTCGGGTTCGGTCCGCCGAGACCGGAGTCTCCTCCCGGTGCGCCGAAGCGTGCGGCCTTGTCGAAGTCCATCTGCCAGGCCAGGACGCGCGGCTCGGCGGCTGTGCGGTCGTCGGCGGTGCTGACGGCCGATGCCTGGGTGGCCTGGGCGTTCAGGACGCCGTCGACGTCGGGGCTGCCCGCCAGGGCGGCCAGCCGCTCGTTGACGGCCTGCCCGGTCGGTCCGGGGGGTGCGACGACGCGCTCGTCCACCGGTCCCAGGGTGCGGTACGCCTCCTGCCGTACGGAGAAGTTCAAGGTGTCGCCGACGACCAGGGCCCCGATGACGATGGCCGTGCCGAGCATCGATCCGCCGATCACCAGCGCCGCCTCGGTGCGCCGGCGGGCGACCTGCCGGAAGGCCAGCCGCCGTGACACCGGCTGCCGGACGGCGACCACCACCAGGGCCGCGAGGGCGAGCGCGAGGGCCGCGAGCAGCGGGACGAGGAGGTTCGGGTACATGATCAGCCCATGGGGATGTCGCGGATCGTGGCCGGGGCGGTGACGGCCTGGCGGACGTCGTCGACCAACTGCCCGTCGCGCATCCGGATCAGCCGGGGCACGCGGGCGCCGATGGCGCTGTCGTGGGTGACCAGGACGATCGTCTGGCCCTCGTCCCGGTTGAGCTCGCACAGCAGGTCCATGACCTGGTCGGCCATCGCGCTGTCGAGGTTGCCGGTGGGTTCGTCCGCCCACACGACGGCGGGCCGCCCGGCCAGGGCGCGGGCGATGGTCACCCGCTGCTGTTCACCGCCGGACAGCTCGCTCGGCCGGTGCTCGACCCGGTGGCCGAGGCGCACCCGGTCGAGCATGTCCAGTGCCCTGCGACGCGCTTCGCGCGGCCGGGTGCCCACGAGCAGGAGGGGCAGTTCGACGTTCTCCACCGCGGAGAAGACGGGGATGAGGTTGAACGCCTGGAAGACGAAGCCCATGGTGTGGGCCCGGTGCTCCGTGCGTGCCGCGTCCGACATGGCGAACAGATCGTGGCCGTCGACCTCCACCCGGCCGCCGTCGATGTCGTCGAGCCCCGACAGACAATTCAGCAGGGTGGTCTTTCCGGAACCGGACGGTCCCATGACTCCCACCATCTCTCCGTGGTGCACGAGGAGATCCAGGTCGAGCAGGGCGGTGACCTCGACGGAGCCCGTCCGGTAGATCTTGCTTACCTCGGTGGCGACGAGGAGTGCGCGGTCGGCGTTCATGTCTCCCATACCATCCTCCGGAGGGAACAGGAAGCTACGGCCACCCAGGCCCTGGGGAGGGGCCGAAGGGCCCAATCGTCGGGTCCGCGATCCCCCGCTCGAGTGCGAAGACCGCCCCGGACCCGGCGCCCAGGCCGGCGGCCATGCCGCAGAAGGCCGCCGTTCCCACGGAGACCAGGTCCGCCTCGAACGCCGCGACCAGTGCGCCCAGAAGCAGAGGGTGAACCCGGTGGTGGCGAGGAGCAGCATCTGCCACGGTTGCGGCGTATCCGCGACCGGCCGGCTCCCCGTGTTCCGGACCATGGTGGCCTCCCGGCAGTGATCCGCATGGGCGTCGTGAGCACTGCCGTTCCCCACCCTCCGGCCGCCGGGGCCCCGCCTCCAGGGGCCACTCGTTCCCTTCCGTGACCGTCCGGCCCCCTGCCAGGGCCGGTCGGCCCCTGTGTGAAGCGTCGTGGAGCTGCGCACGGTGGTAGCGGCGGACAGGCCGGTGGTGGGAGCGTCCGGCTCCTGCCGGTCAGGCCGTCGGGAGTGTGAGTGGCGATGATGTTCTGGTACGGCGACGGCATGAACGGATGGGGTTGGTTCGCCATGTCAGCCGGGATGGTGCTGTTCTGGGGCCTTCTCATCACCGTTGCGGTGATGCTCTTCCGCACACTGGACCGTGCCGGCGAACGGCCGACGGGGTCTCGGCCCTCCACGTCGGCGGAGCAGATCCTGGGCGAGCGACTGGCGCGCGGTGAGATCGACGAGGAGGAGTACCGTCGGCGCCTGACCGCCCTGCGCAGCTCGGAACCGTGAACCCCGTGACCGACCGGGATGCGAGCGGCAGCGCCGCCGGTCACCCTGGGAGCATGACCGGTCGGATGCCCGGGGACCCGGGCGGACGCCCAGACACGCTCCGTGAGCTGACCGCACGGCACGGAGGGCGCGGGGGACTGCTGCCGGGCGCACTGGAGCGCGCCGGGTCGGGCACCGCCGAAAGGCCCGAGGCGTGGGCGCCCCAGGTCGCGGCGGCAGCCGGACTGCCGGCCGCCGCGGGGCTCGGCCCCGCCACCTTCTTCGCCGATCTCGCCGCCCCGCGCGGCGAGCGGCACGTGCGCGTGTGCACCGCGACGGCGTGCTTCGCCGCACGGGGCGGGGAGCATCTGGCTGAAGTCGAACAGGCTCTCGGAGTGGTGGCGGGCACGGTCGACGAGACGGGCTCGACCTCGCTGCAGGCGGTGCACTGCCTCGGCTACTGCTACGCGGGCCCCGCCGCCCTCGACGGCACCCTGCCTCGCGCGGGCCCGGACCTGGCCCACCAACTCGTCGGGCGGACGGAGCCGCGCGCGCCGGGCATCCCCGCAGCCGACACCACCGGTTCGCCGGTTCTACTTGCCGGCATCGTAGGAGGGCAGCACGCCTGGGACGTCTGGCGCGGGGCGGTGGCCGGGCTGCGGCCCGAGGACGTACGGGAGGAGACCGCCGTCTCGGGACTGCGCGGGCGAGGCGGCGCTGGATTTCCGGTGGCCGACAAGTGGGCGGCAGCGGCGGGAAAGCCGGACACGGTCGTCGTCGCCAACGGGGACGAGGGCGACCCGGGCTCGTACGCCGACCGGCTGCTCATGGAGGAGGACCCCGAGCGCGTCCTCGCGGGACTCGCCCTGGCCTGCTTCGCGTGCGGCGCCCGGCGAGGGACCGTTCTGGTGCGCTCCGAGTATCCGAAGGCCATGGCCCGGCTCCGGCGGGCGGTCAAACGCGCGACGGAGGCGGGGGACCTGGCTGCCTCGGTCGAGACAGCCGGTCCCTCGCCGTTCGTGGAGATCGTCGAAGGAGCCGGTTCCTATGTCGCCGGCGAGGAGACCGCCCTCATCGCCCGCCTCGAAGGCGCTCGCGGCTGCGCGCGCCCGCGGCCCCCCTACCCCACGGACCATGGCTTGTGGGACGCGCCGACGGTGGTCAACAACGTGGAGACCCTGGCGGCCGTGCCCTGGATCGTCGCCCACGGCGGAGCGTCCTATGCTCGACGCGGTGTACCGGACGAGACCGGCACCAAACTGGTGTGCCTGTCCGAACGGTTCGCCCGACCCGGGGCCTACGAGGTCGAACTCGGCACACCCGTGGACGAGATCGTCACCGGGTTGGGCGGTGGCCTCAAGGACGGCCGCGAGCTCGTCGCCCTTCAGATCGGCGGCCCCCTCGGCGGCTTCCTCGCCGGACGTGCGCCGGACGTCCCGCTCACCACGGCAGCGCTCGCCGAGCACGGCGCCGCCCTCGGGCACGCCGGGATGGTCGCCTTCGATGCCTTCGTCGACCCGTACGAACTCCTCCGACACATATGGGAGTTCGCCGCAGACGAGAGCTGCGGGGCCTGCTCGCCCTGCCGGATCGGCACCCGGCGAGGGCTTGAACTCGCGCAGGGCCAGGCCGGGCCGGGGGAGTCCTACGAACGACTGGCACGGCTGATGGGCGAGGCGAGTCTCTGCGCGTTCGGCCGGCGTGTTCCCGCCGCCGTCCGCAGCCTGGCGCGCGCCTACGGGCCGGCCCTGGAAGGATGGGACCGATGACACGGCTCCAGGTCGACGGCGTTCCTGTCGAACTGCCCGCCGGGGCGTCACTGCTCGACGCGGTACGTGCCATCGGAGCCGAACTGCCCACCCTCTGCCACGACGACCGTCTCCGGTCGGCCGGCTCCTGCCGGACCTGCCTGGTCCGAGCCGACGGCCGGACCGTCGCCGCCTGCGTCACGCCCGCGACGTCGGGCCTCACCGTCGACACCGCCGACGAGGGCGTGCGGAACCTGCGCCGGGACGCGGTCGCCCTGATCGCCTCGGCGCTCCCGCCGCACGCGCTCGCCGACAGCGCGCACAGTGAACTGGCCGAGGCGTGCCGGGCCTTGGGGATCCCCGTGGACTCGGCTGCCGGAGAGCCCACGCGCGGGCGGGACGAGAGCCACCCGTACGTCCATCTCGACCGCGACCTGTGCATCGCGTGCGGGCGCTGCGTACGGATGTGTTCCGACGTCCAGGGCACGTTCGCGCTCACCCTCATCGGACGCGGTGCCGACACGGTCGTCTCCCCGGGCACCGGCGGGCCCTGGGCCGACTCCGACTGTGTGTCCTGCGGCGGCTGCGTCGACACCTGTCCCACGGGGGCGATCACCGGGCCCGGCCCCGGCCAGGGCCTCACCTCGCGGCGGGTCCCCGCTGACCGCACACGCACCACCTGCGGCTACTGCGGGGTCGGCTGCACCCTCGACGTCGTCGTCCGCGAGGACCGCGTCGCTGCCGTGCTCCCTGCTCGGGACGGGCCGGTCAACCGGGGCCACGCCTGCGTCAAGGGCCGCTTCGCGTACGGATACCTCGGCTCCGCCGAACGTCTCACGGAGCCCCTGATCCGGGAGAACGGCGAACTACGACCGGCGACCTGGGACGAGGCGGTGACCCGGATCGCCGACGGCCTGCGCGCGGCCGTCCTCGACGGCGGACCCGACGCGGTCGCCGCGATCTCCTCCGCCCGTGCCGCCAACGAGGAGAACTACCTCGTCCAGAAGCTCCTGCGGGCCGTCATCGGCACCAACAACGTCGACAACTGCTCCCGACTGTGCCATGCCCCTTCCGCCGCCGGCCTCACCGCCTCCTTCGGACGCGCCGGCGGCACCGACCCCTTCGACGACGTCGAGACCGCCGACTGCCTCATGGTCGTCGGCGCCAACCCCGTCGAAGCCCACCCCGTCGTCGGTGCCCGCCTCCTCCAGCGGGCACTCGCGGGCGCCTCCCTGATCGTGGCCGACCCCCGTGCCGTGGGCCTTGCCCGCCATGCCGACGTACACCTGCGTCCGCGCCCCGGTACGAACGTCGCACTCTTCCACGGCCTCGCCCACGTCCTCGTCGACGAAGGCATGACCGACCCGGGCTTCCTCCACGACCGGGCCATCGGACTGGACGAACTCGCCGACCTGCTGGCCGACTACCCGCCCGCGCGGGTCGCCAGGATCACCGGAGTCCCCGCCGCCGACATCAGGACGGCCGCCCGGCTCTACGGCCTCGCCGAGCGTCCGGCTGTTCTGTACGGGCTCGGTGTCACCGAGCACCTGCACGGCACCGACGGCGTCCGCACCCTGGCGAACCTCCCCATCCTCCGCGGTGCTGTCGGCGGCACCGGCCGCGGGTTCGGCATCAGCCCCCTGCGCGGCCAGAACAACGTGCAAGGCGCCTCCGACATGGGTGCCCTGCCCGACCTGCTCCCGGGCTACGGCCGGGTCACCGACCCGGAGGCCCGCGCCCGCGCCGAGGCGGTGTGGGGCCGGCCGGTCTCACCGACGCCGGGGCTGCGCATACCCGAGATGTTCGCAGCAGCCCGGGAAGGCCGCCTGCGGGCGCTGTGGATCATCGGTGAGGACGTGTGCGCCACCGATCCGGACAGCCGGCGCGTGGCCGAGGCCCTCGACGCCTGCCCCCTGGTCGTGGTCAACGAGCTTTTCCTCGGTGAGACCGCCCGGCATGCCGATGTCGTCCTGCCCGTGGCCTCCTGGCTGGAGAAGGACGGGACCTTCGTCAACTTCGACCGCCGCTTCCAACGTGTACGGCAGGCCGTGAAACCGCCGGGCACCGCACGCTCCGACTTCGGGGTCGTGCACGCCGTCGCCGATGCCCTCGGTGCCGACCTGGGCTGCCCCACCCCAGCGGCAGCCCTCGCCGAGTGCGGACGTGTGACACCTCTCTTCGCGGGTCTCTCGCACGAGCGGCTCGACCGGGAGGGGGCGGTGCCCTGGCCCTGCCCCGCACCGGACCGGCCGGGCGAAGCCACCCTGTACGTGGAGGGGTTCGCCACCCCCGACGGACGCGCCCATCTGTCGGCGGCCCCCTATCTACCGCCGGGCGAAGAACCGGATCACGACTATCCTCTGGTGCTCGTCACCGGGCGCCGATGGGCCCACTACAACTCCGGGAGCATGACCCGGCGAGGCGGCAACCTTCTTCTCGACGCGTCCGACCCTCTGGACCTGCACCCGGAGGACGCCGCCCGGTTCGGTATCCGGGACGGCAGCCCGGTCACCGTCGAGAGCCGTCACGGACTGGCGCGACTGGTCGCCCGCGTGGGGATGGAACTCGCTCCTGGGCAGGTCTTCTGCGCGTTCCACTTCCCGGCCAGCGCCGTCAACTCCCTCACCTCGGAGCACGCCGACACCGTGACCTCGTGTCCGGAGTACAAGGTCACGGCGGTACGGCTGCGTCCGACGGTGTCCGACGACTGAACGGTACCGATCAGTCGTGGGGAACGAGGGCCACGGGCACCGGACTGTGGTGCAGGACGGCGTGGGCCACGCTGCCGATGTGTGCGCCGACCGTCGAACGGCGGGTACGCCGGCCCACCACCACAAGGGACGCCTCCCGGGTGACCGCCGCCAGTTCGAGTCCGGCCGATCCGACCGCCACGCGGGCGACCGCCTCGACGTCGGGATACTTCGCCCGCCAGGGTTCCAGCATGACCTCCACCGAACGCTTGATCTCCGGCACCATGGAGAGCCTGAAGTCCGGGACCATCGCGGGCCCCAGACCCGCGTGCAGCGGGAGCTGCTGTACGTACACGACGAGGACCTGGGTGTGCCGTCGCGCGGCTGCCTCGAAGGCGAAGCCCAGCACGGAGTCCACGGGCTGTCGCACGTCGGCCCCGACCACGACGGGGCCCCGTGGAGCGCTCGCCGCGCTGACGGCCCGTACCAGCACGACAGGACGCTCGACGACGCCGGCGACCGTCAGGCCGACCGAGCCGAGCAGGTAGCCGGCCACGCTGCCGAGTGCCCGCGAGCCGAGAACGAGCAGATCGCTCTCCTCAGCCGCGGCGACCAGACCCGGAACGGGCCCCGAGGGCAGCACGCGGGAGGTCACCGACAGGCCGGGATGGCGCTCACGCAGCTCACCGGCGGTGCGTGCCATCATCTCCTTGGCCCACCGTTCCTCGGACTCCCTCTCCACGAGCGACAGAGCGGCCTCCGGTACCGGCTCCACCGCATGCACCAGATGCACGTCCGTACCGCGCAGCAGCGCCTCCTCGGCCGCCCACTCCGCAGCGGCGTAGGCCTGCTCCGTACCGTCCAGGCCGACCACGATGCTCCGCGTCATGATCGTCCACCTCCTCGTTCGGTGTCGTCGACGTCGTACGTGAGACGGGTGGAGGACACCGAGACCACGCCGTCGACGGTCGCGCACATGCGCTCGATCGCCGGGACCATGCCCCGGAAGGGCAGCCCGCCGCTGAGCTCCACCCGGCCGTCACGCACCTCGACGGCGAGGGCGGTCGGTTCGAGACGCAGCGTTCCACCGAGGACGTCCTCGACGATCTCCCTGCGGATGTCGTCGTCCTCACGGAGGAAGACGCCCAGCAGGTCGCGGCGGCTCACGATGCCCAGCAGGTGGTCGTCGGCGTCGACGACGACGAGCCGCTTCACTCTCTGGACCTCCATGAGCCGGGCCGCCTCGGCCACGGTCCATTCCGGGCGGGCGCACACCGCGGGGGCGGACATCAGCTCTTCGGCCCGCGTGCCCTCGGCCTTCGCCCGCTCCCACGCCTCCAGGTCCGGAACGGCCGGCAGGCCACTCGGTGCGGCGGCCTGGTCGGCGGTCTTTCGCAGCAGATCGCCCTCCGACACCACCCCCAGGACCCGGCCGTCGCCGTCCACCACGGGTACAGCGGTCACCTGGTGCTGCGAGAGCGTGCGGGCGATCTCCTTGAACGGGGTTTCGCCGCGGACGCTCACCACCTCACGGGTCATCAGCTGGTCGATCCTGCGGTGGCGCATCATCCGCTCCTTCCCTGTGTGGACGTACTGGCCTCGGCCGCCAGGCGAGGCGCCCAAAGTCCTGTTGCTGCGAGGGTGTCGCCTTCGGGCGGCTGACGACAAGGGCCGAAAGGGGCACGTCGGGACCCGGGCAGCACTGGCACGGACCGTCTGCCGATGCTTTCCTGAAAGTGAGGAGTGGGCCCGTCAGAGGGACGCGGGGAACGGCCTCGAGCCGCGCACCGCGCGATCAGGATCCGCGAGAAGCGGATGGGCCCCTCCTCCCGTCGTGTCTCCGCGGCGCCACCACACCTGGTCCGGGCGGGCCGCGCCCGGGACCGACCGGCCCTATTCGGTCACTTCCACCCGGTGCGAGCGTGGCAGCAGGCCACCTCACGACCCGGAAAGGCGGTGGGCACGATGGAATCGCCCCTGGTGATAGGAGTCGACGGGTCCGACGCCAGTCTCACGGCCTTGGACTGGGCTGTCGACGAAGCGGTACGGCGCGGGCTTCCCCTGCGCATCGTCCATGCCTCCCTGTGGGAACGGTACGAGGGAGTCGTGCCGGCCTGGACCACGGACCGGCCCTCGGGCCAGGTCCTGGCCGAGAACATCGTCGGCACCGCGGCCGAACGCGTCCGGCGCCGGGCACCCGACCTCCCCCTCACTACGGCCGTCCTCGCCGAGGACGCGTCCAGTGCGCTGCTCAGTGAGGGGCGGGAGGGCACGATCCTCGTCGTCGGGGCACGCGGGCGCGGCGAGTTCGCCGACCTTCTGCTCGGTTCCGTGAGCCTCATCGTGGCCGCCCGAGCCCACTGTCCGGTCGTCGTCGTCCGGGGGGACCGGCAGGCCCTGGAAGCACGCCATGGGCGCGTCCTGCTCGGCGTCGGTGAACACGACCTGGACTCGCCGGCCGTGCGGTTCGCCTTCCGCGAGGCGGCCGTCCGGGACGCGGAACTCGACGTCGTCCGCACCTGGCGACGGCAGGCCCATGAACCGGCCGGCCACCTGCTGATGAGGCGCGCAGGGGCGGCCTACTTCACGGAAGGGGCTTCCGAACTGCTCGACAAGGCCCTTGAGGCCGCGGCGTCCGAACATCCCCAGGTGCGCCTGCGCAGGAGCACGGTCGAGGGCTCCGCCCACAAGGTACTGACCGAGCGCTCCGCCGCCGCCGACCTGCTGGTTGTCGGCGCCAGGCGCCGGGAAGGGCTCGTCGGCCTGGAGCTCGGCAGAGTCGCCCACCGCGCCCTGCACCACGCCTCGTGTCCGGTCGGCGTCGTACCCCAGCGGCGTCCGGAGACCGCGGAAGGAGACCGGTGATGAACACGGACGGTGACCCGCGTGCCTCGCACGCCACGAGCGACCTCGGCCGCCGTGTCGCGTCCAGGCGCACCCGGCTCGGCCTGTCCTGGGAGGACGTGGCCGAACGGGCCGGCTCGACACCCGGCTTCATCGCCTATGTGGAGGAGCAGGTGGCCACCCCGGGGATCGAGTTCCTGGTCCGGCTTGCGAACGCCCTGGAGACCACTGTCCAGGAGCTCACCGGGTACACGGCGGACCTCGCGCCGGGAGCAGCCCGCGCCGGGTACCGGGCACGGATGGAGGAGATCGGCGAGGCCGAGTGCTGGGAGCTGCTCGACGGCCACGGCGTCGGCCGGGTCGCCGTCGAAGGACGGGACGGGCTGATGGTGTTCCCCGTGAACTACCAGGTCGTCGACGGGGACGTGGTCTTCATGACTGCTGCGGACTCGACCCTCGCGCGCGCCTCGACGTCCGGTGTGGAGATCGCCTTCGAGGAGGACCACCTCGACGAAGCCTTCAGCCGGGGCTGGAGCGTGCTCCTTGTCGGTCCGGCACGCACGGTGTCGGAGGAGACGGAAGTGCGGAGGATCAAGGACGCTGTCCACTCGGCGCCGTGGGCGGGGGACGGCCGGGACACCGTGGTGGTCCTCTCACCGCGCCGGGTGACCGGACGGCGCATCCAGGTGCCGGGCGCGCCCGGCACGCCGTCCGGGCCCACTGACTAGACGGGTACCGGACCGGCTCGCCGCCAGTGGACCGCCGACGAACGCGTCGTCCGACCGATGCCCCAGACCGCGACAGGGTCACCGACGAAGTCGAGACCGCCACCGACACCACGCCGCGAAAGGACGGCCCGTACAGAAGCGCGACGGCCGTCGACCCCGTGTGCGGCATGGAAGTCGGCCCCACGACCGCACCCGAACACCGAGACAGCCCCGCAGGCCCACTGCACTTCCGCTCCACCCACTGCGCCACTGCCCACGATGCCGCTCCCGACCGCTACACGCCGTCCATCAGCCGCCGACATCCGTAGAACACGCGGCAGAGATGGCGTCCGTCTGTGCGCCGGCGAAGACGGAGTCGCCACCGTCCCCTGACATCAAGGGGACGACGGCGACCGGCGCTGGGCTGTGGTGGATGACCGCGTGGGCGACATGGCCGAGACGCGCGCCGAGGGGGACCTTCCGGCTCCGGCGTCCCACGACAACCAGTTGCGCGGTCTGTGACGCCTCGACCAGCTGGTACGCGGGCGGGCCCACCACCGCCTCGGCCGCGACGTCCACGCCCGCGTACCGCTTCCGCCAGAGTTCCAGCAGGTCGTCCAGCCCCCCGAGGAGGCGGTCGCCCAGCTCCTCGCCGATCCCCGGGTCCATGACGGCCGCGTAGCCGTACGAGGCGGGCAGCGTCCAGCTGTGCAGGAACCGCAGGGGCGTGCCCCTGCGGGCCGCCTCCGCGAACGAGAACGCGAGCAGGGCTTCGCACGGGCGGTAGATGTCGACACCCACCACGATCCCGCCTTCGGGAGCCACGTGGTCGTCCTCCGCGCGCACGAGGACGACCGGCTGCCGCGCCGCGCCGACGACGGCGAGGGAGACCGAGCCGACGACGAAGCCGCGCACCCCACCGAGCCCACGCGAGCCCAGGACCGTCAGATCCGCCTCGTTCGCGGCGGCCGTCAGTTCCTCGGCCGCCCGGCCACGCGCACGCTCCGTGAGCACCTCGAGGCCGGGATGGTCCTTCCGCACGCGGTCCGCCTCGTCCCGCAAGAGACTCTCGGCCTGCTCGGCCGAGGGGCGGGCGTACGACAGGGGCACCTCAGGGGCGTCCGGCCAGTCCTCGATGTGCACCAGCCGGAGGGGGACTTCGCGCAACACCGCTGCCGTCGCCGCCCACCCTACGGCCGCGAGGCTTTGCTTCGAGCCGTCCAGACCGACGGTGACCTGGGCCGTCATGACGTGCCTCCTCAGTCGTGTCCTCTCCGTTCCGTCCTGGTCCGGATCGGAGAGGACGTCCCGAACTTCAGGCTGGTGGTCCCGTGCCACCGACAGCAGGGCCGGGCGGGTCTCGATGGGGGCCGAACGGCCCATCCCGAGAAGGCTCGCCACGGTGTCAGCGTGGGAGGTGTCGCCGCTCGGGACGTGCTCCCGAGCCCCGGGCGTACGCCGGAGGAGGAACCATGACCAGCGAGATCCCCGCTCGACCGGAGCTCGGCAACGTCGTCGCGGGAGTCGACGGGTCCCCTTCCGGGCGCACCGCCGTCCTCTGGGCCGCCGCCGAAGCGGACCGACGGGGCCGGCCCCTGCAGCTCGTCCACGCCGCCGACACCGACCGCCGAGCGCTCTTCGCCAATGCCGAGACGATCCAGGCGGTACGCGAAGCGGGCCGCGACCTGCTGATCGAGACAGCGAGCACTGTCCAAGAGCGCTTTCCGGACCTTGCCGTCACGAAGGAACTGAGCCGCCAGGAGCCGGTCGCCGGTCTCCGGGCCGCCGCCGGCCACCACGGCACGATCGTGGTGGGCAACCGGGGGCTCGGCGGCTTCTCGGCCCTCATGCTCGGCTCCGTCGGTCTGGGGGTGGCAGCCCGCGCCGAGGCCCCCGTGATCGTCGTCCGTGGTGACAGCGACCGCCCCGAGTCGGGCTCGGTGACGGCTGCCGTTCACGGCGCCTCTGATGTCGGCTGGCTGCTCGTCGCGGCGGCCGAGGCGGACGCCCGCAAGGCGGTGTTGCGACTGGTGAGTGTCTGGAACGTGCTCACCCACGTCGGCAGCGTCGCGACCATGCTGGACGACCTCGGCGAGATCGCGCAGCAGCGCGTGCACGAGATCAAGGCGCTCGCCGACCGTGTGCGTGACTTCTATCCCCGGCTCATCGTCAGCCATCACGTCGAGACGGGCACGAGCGCGCCCGGGCTCCTGGTGGAGGCGAGTGCCCACACAGATCTGCTCGTGATGGGCAGAGAACACCGCGCTCTGGGCGCAGGCCCGTCCCTGGGGCGCGTCACCCACGTCCTGCTCCACCACGCCCACTGCCCGGTGGAGATCGTCCCACCCGCCTTCGCCACCCGAGTCGAGGAGACGTGAACGACATCCTGCTCGGAGTTGACCCCCGGGAGCAGTCCGTCCCCGCTCTCGTCTGGGCAGCCGACGAGGCCGTACGAAGAGGACTGGCGCTCCGCCTGGTCGTCGCCGTACCGCCCTCCCACGAGGGGTTCCGGTACGACGCGCTGGCCCACCAGAGCGCCCTGCGGATTCGCGCGGAGTCGGCGATCGCCAGCGCGGAGGACCTGGTACGGGAGCTCCACGGTGGTCTGCGGATCGCGACGGAACGTGTGAACGGTGTGCCGGCGGCCGTCCTCCGCGACATGGCGCCGCACGCCGCAGTCGTCGTCGTCGGCTCGCGCCGTCTCGGCAGGGCGGCCGAGGTGTTCAGCGAGAGCTCCGTGGTCGTCCCGCTCACCGCGCGTGCCGCCTGCCCCGTCGTCGTGGTCCGCGTACCCGAGCAGAATGCCGTGCACCCACCGACCCTCGTCGTCGGCGTGGACGGAAGCGAGTCCTCACAGGCCGCGATCGCCTTCGCCGTCGAGGAGGCGAGCCTGCGCGAAGCACGACTGCGCGCCGTCTGGGTCTGGCCCCATCCCGTCCTCGCCCACGACGGTCGGGACGAGGGTCTGGCCGAGCGCCGTCGGCTGCTGGCCGAGTCGGTTGCGGGGTGGGCGGAGAGGTATCCGGACGTCGCCATCTCCCAAGAGGTCCTTCGGGGACACCCGGTCGAGCAACTCGCCCTGGCGTCGCAGGAGTCCCTCGCCCTGATCGTCGGCCGGAGAGGCCGTGGCGGCTACTCCGGCATGCGGCTGGGGTCGACGGTCCACGGCCTGCTGCACCGTGCCATGTGTCCGGTCATCACCGTTCCCCTCCCACGCCGCGGAGGGCGGTCCGGCGACCCTGCATGGGCCGACCGGTCCCTTTCCCGCACGACTGACCGGCCCCGGCCCGGTGACCCGCTCGCCACTGGGGCGCGACGACCTCCACGCGGGACGGTGGGTCGAGAGGACGACCCCGGTCCGTCCGTCGGTTCCCCGGAGAGGTGAGCACCATGCAGCACGGGTCCTCGCCCGTCCCTGGCGAATCCCTCCTGCAACGACCTCACGCGTCTCACCCTCGGCGTCGACCGCGACTCCGAGGCCCTGGCCCACGTCTTCGACGAGCGCGACCCCGCAGTCGTCCGCAGTATCCAGACCCTCGCAGCCCCCGCCCACGCGGCCGGCCGCCCTGCCGGAGTGTGCGGGCAGCGGCCAAGCGACGATCCGGCGTTCACCGCGATCCTGGTCGCCGCGGGCCTCGACTCCATCTCCGTGGCGCCGGACAGTTTCGCAGCCGGCGCGAGTCACGTCGCCCGAGCGGAGGCGACGCTCGAGACCGATGCTTGACGAAGGGAGGAGTGACGATGCCCAGGAAAACACGGAACCGAGTCGCCCGGGACGCCGGGCCGTCGGCCCGGCCCGGTCGACAGACCGCCACGGACACGCGGCGTGGACGCCCCATGAACCACCAGCCGCCCGCCGAGGGGGCGAACGGGCGTCCCATGCGTCCGGTACACACCACCAGGGTGTCGACGCTCTTCCTCTGACCAACGGCGGATCGGCCGGATCGCGAGCAGGGGGGCCTGAAAGGAGGACGCGGCCATGACGACCGCAAGGGAGATCATGCACACCGGTGCGAGCTGCGTGCAGGAGAACGAGAGCCTGATGGACGCCGCACGCCGCATGAGCGAACTGGATGTCGGCGCACTGCCCATCTGCGGACCGGACGACCGGTTGCACGGCATCATCACCGACCGGGACATCGTGGTGAAGTGCCTCGCCAAGGGCAAGGACCCCCAACGGATGACGGCCGGGCACCTCGCCCAGGGCAAGCCGGTCACCGTGGATGCGGGCGCCGACAGCGAAGAGGTGCTCCGCACGATGCAGGACCACCACATTCGCCGCGTGCCCGTGATCGACGACCATCGCCTGGTCGGCATGATCAGTGAGGCGGACCTGGCGCGGCACCTGCCGGAGGAACGGGTCGGCCACTTCGTCGAGGAGATCTGCCGCTGACAGCACCGGAGCCGTGGCCCATGGGCCGTTCGGTCCTTCCTGGCAAGGCCCGTTCGGCCTCTTCGGAAAACCCCCTTGGACGCTGCGCCACGCGACCTTGCGGGCGGACGATTGGGTTACGGAGTCGGACCGGGCCCCGTAACCCGATCCGCCGACCGTCCGTACCGACTCGGGTCCACGGCGACCGTCCTGGGCCCCGTACACGAGGAGCAGACAATGGCCAGAGGCAAGGTGGAACGCAGGCACAACCTCTTCCCCGACTTCAACGACTGGTTCAACCGGGAGTTCCCCGGGCTGCCCGGGTGGCGACCCGCGACGGCTGCCCATTCCATCCCGGTCGAGACCACCAGCGGTGACGGCGTGTACGTGCTGCGAGCCGAGCTGCCGGGCATGGACCCGGACAACGACATCTCCATCACCGTCGACGACAACCTCATCACGGTGAGCGCCGAGCTCAGCGAGAGCAAGGAGGACAAGGGGCACTCGGAGTTCCGCTACGGATCGTTCCGCAGGACCGTGCGCCTCCCAGCCACGATTCCCGCCGAAGACGTCGAGGCGTCGTACGCGGACGGCATCCTCACCATCCGCATCCCGATGCCCGACGAGGAGGAGACCACGTCCGTTCGGACCGTTCCGGTGAAGAGGACCGCCAAGCCGGCCGAGGGCACGGAACCATGAACGCCAAACGTGTCCTGGTCGCCTACGGCAGCAAGGCCGGCGCGACCGCCGGAATCGCCGAGGGGATCGGCCAGACGCTACGGGACGACGGCTTCGACGCCGTCGTCCTGCCGGCCGACACCGTCACCGACGTGAGCGGGCCCGGCACATGGTGAGCCGAGGCAAGGGCGGCGACTTCCGCAATCCGGAACGAATCCGGGCATGGGCCCACCACATCGGGACGGGACTCGGCGCCACCCAGTGAACCGGGCAGCTGACGGGTCGGCGAGGCCGCCCCAACGGGAGGTGCGGCATGCTCCACCACGAGCCGTCGGGGAGCACCCCGTCCAAGGGACCCGCAAGGCGCACTGCCCTGGTCTTCGTGCTCATGATCGCTCTGATCTGCGGCGCAGTGGCCGCCGGGATCCTCTGGACGGCTGGAGCCAAGGCCGATCGTGAGATCGCCGCCCACCGTCATCAGGTGACGGCGACCACCGCTGGGCCGTCCAAGGACCCTCCCGGCGCCGCCCGATACGGCACGAAGCCGCAGGCCGTCGCGCCGGCGGTGTGGGAGCAGCCCGACCACGTCCCCCGGTCCGGGAACATCCACGTCCCGCCCGCGACGCCCCAGGGGCGAACCGTGACGGTCTGGGTGAACGACGCTGGGGTCCCTGTCCGGCCCCCGGGCAGCGCTGCGGACAGGGCCCTTACCTCCCTCTCGGGCGGTACGGCGGCGGCAGGTGCCGTCGGGGTCACGGGCGCCGCCGTGGTCTTCCTCGTACGGCGGGGCACCGATGGGCACCGGCTCGCGGCCTGGGAACGCGAATGGGAGCAGGTGGAACCCGTATGGTCCGGCCGGGGCAGCGGTGCAGGAGACGACGATGACTGACCGTGCCGACAGCCGTACCACCGCGGAGCGGACCGCTTCCTCCACCGAGGCGCTGCCCTTCGACCCCAGCGAGCCCCTGCCCAGGCTGCGTCGGGAACTCGCCACCGGACCGGATGGGCTGTCCGCTCGCGAGGCCGCCCGCAGGCTCGCCGTCCATGGTCCGAACGAGGTGCGGCGCAAGACCCGCTCCTCCTTCGTGCGGGAGCTGGTCGGGCAGTTGGTCCACCCGCTCGCCCTGTTGCTCTGGGCCGCCGCGGCGCTGGCCTTCGTCGCGGATCTCGGGGTGCTCGGCTGGGCGATCCTGGCGGTCGTCGCCGTCAACGCGGGCTTCGCGCTGCTGCAGGAACGCCAGGCCGAGCGCGCGGTGGAGACCCTCGCGCGCTACCTGCCCGAGCACGCCCTCGCCGTACGCGACGGCCGACCACTCACCGTGGAGGCCTGCGACCTGGTGCCGGGCGACGTGATCGTCTTGGAAGAGGGCGACAAGGTCCCTGCCGACGCGCGCGTCACCGAAGGCGGAGTGGAAGTCGATCTGTCGATGCTCACGGGGGAGTCCGTCCCCGCCGAACGTATGGCCGCGGCCGGGCTCCTCGGGGCCCCGTTGCTGGAGGAGCCGAACCTCGTCTTCAGCGGGACGACCTGTGTCGAGGGACAGGCCCGGGCCGTCGTGTTCGCCACCGGCAACCACACCGAGCTCGGCCGGATCGCCGCCCTCAGCCAGCGGACCCGGCGCGAGGCGAGCCCGTTGGAACGACAGGTCAAGAAGGTCGCCTGGCTCATCGCCGGCGTCGCCACCGGCATGGGGGCCGTGTTCCTGGTCCTAGGCGTGGCTGTCGGACTGCCGGTGACCGACTCCCTCACGTTCGCCATCGGGCTCCTCGTCGCCAACGTCCCCGAGGGACTGCTCCCGACCATCACGCTGGCCCTCGCCGTCGGCGTCCGCGCGCTGGCCCGCGAAGGCGCCCTGGTGAAGCGTCTCAGCGCCGTGGAGACGCTTGGCTCCACGAACGTCATCTGCACGGACAAGACCGGCACGCTGACCCGCAACCGCATGCGCCTGAGAGCTCTCTGGACCGCGGGGCATGGAGCGGAACCCGGACCCTGGGCGCAGGAGCTGGTGCGGGCGAGCGCCCTGTGTACCACCGTCACCCGCGATGAGGACGATGAGCTGCACGGCGATCCGACCGAGGCTGCCCTCGTCGCCGGGGCCGCCGACCACGAGGCGCCGGTGGACCTCGCCCGACGCGACGCGGGACGGCGCAGACTGTTCCGCTTCGATCCGCGGCTGCGGCTTATGTCGGTCGTGCAGGACGACGAGGCGACGGGTCGCCTGCGGATCGTCGCCAAGGGGGCGCCTGAAGCGGTCCTGGCCCGGGTCCTTCCCGGCTCCGCCACGGACGCCGCCCGCTCGGCGGCGGAGGAACTGGCCCAGGGCGGCATGCGGGTCCTCGCCGTCGCCGCGCGCGACCTGCCGCCGGGCGCGGAGCCGCCGTCGCGCCGTCAGGACGCCGAATCCGGACTGACGCTGCTCGGTCTGGTCGGGCTGTACGACCCGCCGCGCCCCGAGGTGGCGGATGCCGTACGCCGCTGTCACGAGGCCGGGGTGCGCGTGCACATCGTGACGGGGGACAGCGGGGCCACTGCCGCGGCGGTGGCCCGGGAGGTGGGCATCGGAGTGCCCCGCCTGCACGTGGTCGCGGCTTCCGAGTCGCTGGGCGACGACGAGCTCGACCGGCTTCTCGTGGAGGGCGACGACGAGATCGTCTTCGCCCGCTCCTCGCCCGAGACGAAACTCAAGGTGGCCGACACTCTGCGGGCCCACGGCCGGATCGTCGCCATGACGGGTGACGGCGTCAACGACGCCCCCGCGCTGCACCGCGCGCACATCGGGGTGGCCATGGGACGCTCCGGCACCGATGTGGCCCGCGAGGCCGCCACCATGGTGCTCACCGACGACGACTTCGCCACCATCGTGACCGCTGTCGAATCCGGGCGCCGCGTCTACGACAACGTACGCAAGTTCATCGTCTACATCTTCGCCCACGCGACCCCGGAGATCGTGCCCTTCCTCGTCTTCGCGCTCTCCGCCGGCGCGGTACCGCTGCCGCTCACCGTCCTGCAGATCCTCGCCATCGACCTCGGCACCGAGACGCTGCCCGCCCTCGCCCTCGGTCGGGAGCGCTCCGAGCCCGGCATCATGCAGCGGCCGCCCCGGCCACGGCACCAGGGCGTGATCTCCCGCGACATGCTCATACGGAGCTGGGGATACCTTGGCCTGGTGTCGGCGGTCCTCGTCATGGCGGGCTACTTCTACGTGCTGTGGCGCGCGGGCTGGCAGCCGGGTGCTCCCACGGGCACGGGCAGCCCCTTGCACCACGCCTACGTGACGGCCACCACGGCCACCTTCGCCGGCATCGTCACCTGCCAGGTCGGCACGGCCTTCGCGGCCCGCACCGACCACGCGGCACTCCGCGACATCGGGGTGTTCTCGAATCCGCTGCTGCTCGCCGGCATCGCCTTCGAGCTCGCGTTCACCGCCGCCCTCGTCTACGCGCCCCCGCTCCAGCACCTCTTCGGCACAGCCGCCCTCCCTCTGGACGTCGTCCTGCTCGTCGCGACCTTCCCGGTCCTGGTGTGGGGCACGGACGAGCTGCGGCGCGCCAGGCGACGCCGTCAGCTGCCGGCCGCACCACGCTCGGTCCCCGCCGTCTCCTCGCCGCCCTGGTCGAGTCGGAAGGGCGGGTAGGCGTCCGTCATGAGGCTCGCGTAGGCGGCGACGCGCAGGACCCAGCGGTTCAGGCCGACGATCAGGGCGAACAGGTCGCGCGGATACCGGTCGGTGAAGGACACGGCGAAGCCCGCGATGAGTGTCAGCAGGGTGATCAGACCGCCGCTCCACCAGTGCACCTGCATCCCACCGGTGAAGAAGGCGATCACCAGGTACTGGGGGATGGCGAGCAGCCACCACTTGACCAGGACCAGCGAGCGCGAGAGGCGCTCCGGGTAGGCGATGTCGAGCCGGGCCGGGTAGTCGGGCTCCGGACCCAGGCTGAAGGGCGGGTAGCGGTCGGTGCCGAGGGCTCCGTACGAGTAGTACGACACGCGCCAGGACCAGCGGAGCACGCCGAGATTGAAGTCGAACAGGCCCCGTGGGAAGCGCTCGGTGAACAGGATGGCGAAGAACGCGATCACCGTCACGACGAGGAAGGCGATCCAGAGGAAGAACAGCACGATCCAGTGGGGGATCACCAGGATCCATTTGACCAGCCACAGCCAGCGGGACAGTGGGGTGTCAAGCTCGGCGGTCACGGCCACCGGAGGCCGAGGGGCGAGCTGTATGTCCATGGTCGTCACTTCCTCGCCAGGTCTTCCCGCGCGTACGCCGACCGTCGACGTCCCCCCCCACCTCTCAGGATCACCCGCTTCCGCCGCCCGGCGCAGGTCGGGCCGGCTCCGGGGGGCGTCCGTGGTCGTCGGCGTAGGCCCTGAAGACGTGCTCAGGGTTCTCTCCTGTGCGCAGGAAGCGCTCGTCGAGCACGGCGGCCAGGTCCTCCAGTGCCGTGCGCAGCACCGAGGCGGAGAGCCGGACGTCCGGATGACGGGCCTCCGCCGCCTGGTCCACCAGGCCGACGGCGTGGCCGAGCTGCCCGGCCAGGGACGTGTTCTCGTCCCCGTCGTAGAAGTAGTACGACTCGGCGTACTGCAGGAAGTCGACGGTGATGGTGGAGAGGGCCGAGGCGAGACCGTCCAGGAGCGCGGCGCCCCCGTCGGAGTCGAGAGCCTCGGCGGCGACCAGGCTGCGGCGCACGTGGGACAGCCGTAGGGCGAGCGCCCTACGGCGGGCCAGCGCTGGATAGATACCGAGGATCCAGGCGACGGTCGCCGACAGCAGGACGAAGCCCACCAGGGCCTCCATGGGGGCGAGCACACGGAGCCACCCCGAGGCCGGCGCAATGTCTCCCAGACCGAGCGTGGCCAGGGTGACCAGGGAGACGTAGAGGGCGTCGAGCGGGCCCGCGTGCTCGGCGGGGGCGAGCCCCGTGGCGTAGGAGAAGTCCTCGGGCATGTGGGGCCAGTAGATGAGCCCCCATCCCACGGCCACGGTGAGGGCCCAGACCGCGAGAACCGTCACCATGCCCATCGGGCCGGCGAGACCGGCCGACCGCCACCGCGCGCCGGGATGGGCCGACAGCCACCACGTGGCCCTCATCACCAGCCTGCTCAGACCGCCGTGGCGCGTCGGGTGCCAGAGGGTGTGGAAGAGGTCTCGGAGGATGAACAGCACCAGTAGGGCGCCCGCGAGCATCGGAAGCCACGTCATTCCGGCACTCTTCCCCCGGCGCCGACGCGCTCCCTCCAGCAGCCACTGATGTCAGCCCGGTGGCGGACTGCGGCAGCGGCCGGTCGGGGTTCACGTCTACTGCCCGGTGCCCGTCCGCGCCTCGATCCTGTGTCGCACGGCCGTCGTCAGGACCGTCAGCCGCGTCGACACCATGGGCGTGGGTGCCGTCGGGCGATCGATACGCCGTGCCTCGTCCGGCATCGCGGCGAGATCCGCTTCGAAGCGGGTCCGGGCGGCGGCCAGGGTGTCGGACGGCTCTGTACGAAGCCCGCCGCGCATCACGGTCCCCAGCAGAGGCACCGTGCCCTCAGGAGGCTCCTCGTTCGCCAGGCCGATGACGTCCCGCAGGCCGGGGCCGCGGAAGACCTGCTTCGGGCCGGGAGCCGTCACCTTCGCGGACGAGAGCTTCATGACGGGCCGCCCGTCGTACTCGACCAGCTTGTACGCCGCGTCCAGGTACGGGGCGTCGGCGGCCGTGCCGACCTTGGTCCCCACGGCGAACACGTCGATCGGTGCCCTCTTCCGCACGAGCCGGTCGATGCCGTACTCGTCCAGACCGCCGCTTGCGATGATCTGCACGTCCCTCAGCCCCGCCTCGTCGAGTGCGGTACGGGCCCGGCGAGCCAGCGCGCCCAGGTCTCCGCTGTCGAGGCGGATCCCGCACCCCGGACCCAGCCCGAGGTCCTTGAGCACGCGCGCCGCCGTCGCGACACCACGGTCGGTGTCGAAGGTGTCGACCAGGAAGGTCACCGGGCCGGGATGGGTGCGGGCGAAGGCCCGGAACGCCTGCTCCTCGGAGGCGAAGGTCTCGATGTACGCGTGGGCCATCGTGCCGGCGGCAGGGATGCCGTACCGGGTCGCGGCGGCGACGTTGCTGGTCCCGGCGAAGCCGACCAGGGAGGAGAGGCGCGCCGCCTGCATGCCGGCCTCGGGTCCGTGGGTCCGGCGCAGCGAGAAGTCCACCAGGGGCCGCCCGGCGGCGGCGAGCACACACCGGGCCGCCTTGGACGCGACGGCCGTCTGATGGCAGAGGAGGGACAGCAGGTGCGTCTCCACGAGCTGGGCCTGTGGCAGCGGCGCGGTGACCTCCAGGAGCGGCTCACCGGCGAGGACGAGCCGTCCTTCGGGCACGGCGCGTACCTGCCCGTCGAACGACAACCCGTCCAGCGGTTCGAGGTCCTCGACCGGCCGCCGCAGCGCCTCGGCGAACTCCTCGACGTCGGTGCCGCCCACCCGGAAGCGGGAGAGGTAGTCGAGGGCCGGTGCCAGCCCTGCGGCGACGAGGAACCCGCGGCCCGGCGGAAGGTCACGGACGAATAGGCTGAACGTGGCTGGTGCCTGCATGCCCTCCCGCAGGTACGAGAGCGCCATCGTGACCTCGTACAGGTCGGTGGCAGTCACCTCGGACACGGCTACGTCCCGGCCTGGGCGGTGAGCTCGCACCGTACGTCCACCACGCCTTCGACAGCCCGCGCCAGGCGTGCCGCGAGTGGGATGAGCGCGCTGTCGCGGACCTCGCCGGACAGGGTGACGACACCCGCGTCGACACGGACGTCGACCTGGTGGTGCGAGAGCGGGAACAGGTGCTCGATGGCGTCTCGGCGCACCTCGGCGGCGAGCTCGTCGTCGGAGCGGAGGAAGACCTTGAGCAGGTCGGACCGGCTCACGATCCCCTGGACCGTCCCGCTCGCGTCGACGACCGGCAGCCGCTTGACGCGATGGGCGGCCATGAGGCGCGCGGCCTGCGGCAGAGATGCCTCTGGGGTGACGGTGACGGCGGGCGAGGTCATCAGGTCCTCGGCCCGCCGGGACCCGGCCTTGGCAGTGGCGTCGAGCCGCCGCATCTGTTCGACGAGGCCGAGGCGGTGGTCGTGGAACTCCTCCTTGCGGAGGAGGTCCGCTTCGGAGACCACTCCGACGACGTGGCCCTCGCCCTCCACCACGGGTACGGCGGTCACCTTCCACCGCTCCATGGCGGTGACGATCTCCTTGAACTCCGCGCCGGGCAAGACGGCGACGACCTTCTTGGTCATCACGTCGGCCACGGTAAACGGTTGCGATGTCATCGCCTGTTCCTTACGTGAGGAGCCGTCGCGCCATTGTGGCGGCCACTGCGGCGGACACGGCCACACCGACGGCGGTGTCCTGTGCACACAGCTCCCGAACGGCCTGCCCGTCGAATTCGAGGGCGTGGACCTCGGTGGTCGCCGTGGCACCACAGTGCCAGTGGTACGGAGGGAGCATTCCGGAGCAGCCGAAGAGGTCGCCGGGCACGAGGGTGCCGACGAGCGTGGCGCCGTGACCAGGGCGGTGCTCGTCCAGGTCGACGCGCCCCGCCTCGATGATCCAGAAGCGGTCGGCGGGCTGCCGTTCGCGGAAGATGCGCGTACCCGCGGGGATGCGGACCGGCCGGGACTGCCGCAGCAGCCGGTCACGTGCCTCCGGAGTGAGTTCGCTCAGCAGCATGGTCATGGTGCTCATACCGTGCCTCCAGCCCTCACATACACACTCTCGCGCGGTGGCCGGTCCGGCGAGGGCCGACCAGGCCCGACGTGGGACCGACAGGCCCTGTCAGCGGACCAGGACGGCCTCCCCGGAGCGGGGCACGACGGCCGTCCAGCCGAGTTCGCGGTCGATGCGGTCGCGCAGCGCCTCGGAAGCGGCCGGTTCGCCGTGGACGAGGTAGGTGGTGCGCGGGGGAGGTGCGCCGCGCAGCCAGTCGATGATCTGTCCGGCGTCGGCGTGTGCCGAGAAGTGGGGAACGTCGGCGACCTCGGCCCGTACGGGCACGTACTCGCCGAACATCTTGAGTGCCCGCGCTCCGTCCACGAGGTCCCGCGCCCGAGTGCCCGCAGCGGCGAAGCCGACCACGACGACCGCGTTGCGCGGGTCCGGGAGCAGCCGGTGCAGGTGGTGCAGGACGCGGCCGCCGGTGGCCATGCCGGCCGAGGAGACGATGACGGCGGGTCCCCTGACCTCGTTGATCCCGATGGACTCCTGGACCGTGCGCGCGGCGAGGAACGGCGCGGGGCTCAGCGCGGCTGCTCCCTCGGCGAGGATTTCCGGCCGCAGCTCGGGGGAGCGCTCTCGTACCGCGTCCTGGTAGACGTCGAGGGCGGCCAGGGCCATCGGGCTGTCCACGTACACGGGGACCGATCGAGGTAGGGTGCCCGTCTCGCGCAGCAGCGTTAGTTCGTGCAGGACGACCTCGGTGCGGTCGATCGCGAAGGCGGGGATGACGACGGTGCCGCTCCGGGCGGCGGTCCGCGCGATCACGGCGGCGAACTCCGACCGGGCGGACTCCTGGTCGTGGCGGCGGTCGCCGTACGTGGACTCCATCAGCAGCACGTCGGCGCCGGAGAACGGTTCGGGCGGCAGCAGCAGTGGGTGTCCGGGCCGCCCCAGGTCCCCGGACACGGCCAGGGTGTGGCCGTCCTCCAGGGTCAGGCGGGCCCACGCGGATCCCAGGATGTGTCCGCCGTGGTGGAGCGTCAGCCGGGTACCGGACATGATCTCCACGTCCTCCCCGACCGGGACCGGGTCGAAGAACGCCAGCGACTTCTCCACATCGGAGTCGTCGTACAGCGGCTTGGCCGGGCGGTGCTTGGACCAGCCGTGCTCATCGGCGTGCCGGGCGGCCTCCATCTGGAGCCGGGCGCTGTCTCGCAGCACGATTCCGGCGAGCCGGGCCGTGTTGGCGCTGGTGAGGATCGGTCCGCGGAAGCCCTGCCGGACCAGGCGGGGCAGATAGCCGCAGTGGTCCAGATGGGCATGTGTGACGACCACGGCGTCGACGTCCGCGGCGTCGCGGGCGAACCGTTCCCAGTTGCGGCGCCGCAAGGTCGCGAAACCCTGGAAGAGACCGCAGTCGAGGAGGATCCGCGCATGGTCGCTCTCGACCAGGAACTTGCTTCCGGTGACCGTTCCCACGCCGCCCAGGAAACTGAGCAGTGCGGGTCGCGGAGCGGTGGGAGCGGTGTTCGGGGCTGCCTCGGACACGGTCAGCCCTCCTTCGGAGTGGACCGGTCTCCACCTTCGCATCCGACCGGCCGGGACCGGAGGGTCCGAGCGGCCCCTGTCGGGGGCCGACCGGCTCATGTGCCGCCCGAGGGCTCGGTGGAGCCTGGTGGACGAGGACCGCAGCGACGCGCGACAGGAAGCAGGTGGGCGCCATGAAGGCACTCGTATTCCAGGGACCGGGTCGGATCGCCTGGCAGGACGTACCCGACCCGGGCATCGAGGACCCCGCCGATGCGATCGTCAGGGTCGACGTCGTCACCATCTGCGGCACGGACCTGCACATCCTGAAGGGTGACGTGCCGGAGGTGACGCCCGGCCGGGTCCTCGGACACGAGGCGGTGGGCACCGTGGTCGAGACCGGGGGCGACGTCCGCACGGTGCGGCCGGGCGACCGCGTCCTGGTCTCCTGCATCTCCGCATGCGGCAGGTGCCGCTTCTGCCGCGAGAACCGTTATGGGCAGTGCCGTGGCGGAGGTGGCTGGATCCTCGGTCACACCGTCGACGGCACGCAGGCCGAGTACGTCCGTGTGCCCTTCGCCGACCTGTCCGTCCACGCGCTGCCGGACATCATCGACGGCTCCGACGCGGTCCTGCTCGCCGACATCTTCCCCACGTCCTACGAGGTCGGGGTCCTGAACGGTGCCGTGCGCCCCGCCGACACGGTGGTCGTCGTCGGCGCGGGCCCCATCGGTCTCGCCGCCATCGCCACTGCCGGCTTCTACAGTCCGGGCCGCATCGTCGCCGTCGACCTGGCCGAGTCGCGGCTTGCCGCCGCCCGTGCCCTCGGCGCGGACGCCACCGTGAATGCCGAGGAAGGCCCCGAGCAGCTCGTCGCGGATCTGACCGACGGCCTCGGCGCCGACGTCGTCATGGAGGCCGTCGGTGTCCCGGAGGCGTTCGAGATGTGCACCCGGATGGTCCGACCCGGCGGCCGGGTCGCCAACATCGGAGTGCACGGAAAGCCCGCGGTCCTCCACCTGGAAGACCTGTGGATCAAGGACGTCACGATCACCACCGGCCTGGTGGACACCTCGTCCACACCCATGCTGCTGCGCATGATGGCCGCCGGGCGGCTGCCGTCGGCGGAACTGGTCACCCACCGGTTCGAGCTGGGGGAGATGGAGGAGGCGTACGAGATCTTCGGCCGGGCGGCCGAGACCGGCGCCTTGAAGGTCGCGCTGGGGGGCCCGCGGCACACGGTCGTCAGACTCCCCGACGCGCCGGTAGCTTGATGAAAGGCCGAGGCTCGCTCTCTCGGCCGCCGGATGGTGTCGTCCTCGACACCGACGGCGTTCTGCTCGACTCCGCCGTCGTGCACGCGGCGGCGTGGAAGATCGCGTTCGACGCCTGCCTCGACCAACTGGCGCCCGACAGCGGGACACAGCCGCCCTTCGACGCGGACGCCGAGTACCGCCGGTTCGTCGACGGCAGGTCCCGGTACGACGGAGCGGCCGCCTTCCTCACCGCCCGCAGCATTCACCTCCCACCGGGAGACCCGCACGACGCGCCCGGCTGCGGCACGGTCTGGGGTGTCGCGGCACACAAGGAACAGGCGTTCGTCGATCTGCTTCGTACAAAAGGCGTCACGGCCTTCGCCGACGCCAGGCCGGCTCTCGCGGCCCTGCGCACGGCGGGCGTGCCGTGCGCCGCGGTTTCCGCTTCCCGGCACGCCCGGGCACTGATCCGTGCCGCGGGGCTCGCCGGTCTCCTCGCGGTGATCGTGGACGGTGAGGACGCCGCCCGGCTCGGCCTCGCCGGCAAGCCGGATCCCGCGCTCTTCCTGCGGGCGGCGGCCCTCCTCGGCGGCTGCCCGCAGGAGACGGCGGTCGTCGAGGACGCACTCGCCGGAGTCGAGGCGGCGCGTCGCGGCGGTTTCGGTCTCGTCGCCGGAGTCGACCGCACACCGCTGCGACGCACCGCCGCCCTCCTGCGAGAGCAGGGTGCCGACCTGGTGGTTCCCGATCTCACGACGCTGGTCCGCAGCGTGTGGGGTGAGCGCCCATGACCACCGGCTGGACGTGGGGGTACGACCATTACGACTCGGGGCGCGAGCCGCTGGTCGAAGCGCTCTGCACGCTCGGCAACGGCCGGTTCGCCACCCGGGGCTCCGCTCCCGAGTGCCCCGCCGGAGGCGCGCACTATCCGGGGACCTATCTGGCCGGCTGCTACGACCGGCTCCCCTCGGTCGTCGCCGGCGAACGGGTCGACAACGAGGACCTCGTCAACCTTCCGAACTGGACGCTACTGCGCTATCGCTGTCTGCCGGACGACGGGCCGGCCGGCGACTGGCTGACGCCGGACTCCGGGGAGCTGCGCCACTACGACGTCCGTCTCGACCTGCGCGCGGGTGTGCTCACCCGCCGCCTGTTCTTCGAGGCTGCCCGTGGGCGGGGCCTGCGCGTCAGCCACATCCGCGTCGTTCACATGGGAGACTCCGGGCTTGCGGCCCAGTGCACCCTGTTCCGCGCCTACGGTTGGAGCGGTTCCGTCGAGGTGCAGTCCGTCCTCGACGGCTCCGTCACCAACGCCGGAGTGGAGCGCTATCGGCACCTCGACGGGCGTCATCTCACGGACCACCGGACCGGGTTCGAGCCTGGCGGCGTCGGCTGGATCTCCTGCCGTACCGTCGATCCGGGCGCCAGGATCGCCATGGCGGTGCGCACGGCCACCCGCCCCGCGCGGCCCGCGAGGGAGGAGGCAACCAGTGCCGGCACTGTGCAGACCTACCGCCTGCCCGTCGCTCCGCACCGCTCGGCGATGGTCGTGAAGACTCTGGCACTGCACACCTCGATGGACCGGCCGGCCGCCGACCCGCTCCCGGCAGCCACCGACGCGATCGCGAGCGCCCCTTCCTTCCCGCAGCTGCTCTCCGCCCACAAGACGGCCTGGCGGCGTGTCTGGGAGCAGGGTGAGTTGCACGTGCCCGGCGAGGCGGGCGGCATCCTGCGGCTGCACGTGTTCCACCTGCTGCAGACGCTCTCCCCACACACGGCGGACCTCGACGTGGGCGTTCCCGCCCGCGGACTGCACGGTGAGGCGTACCGGGGGCACGTCTTCTGGGACGAGCTCTTCGTCCTGCCCTACCTCGACCTCCACTTCCCTGAGGTGGCGCGCGCGCTGCTCATGTACCGGCACCGTCGACTGCCGGCCGCCCGCGAGGCCGCCCGCCTCGCCGGTCAGCAAGGGGCCATGTACCCATGGCAGAGCGCGAGTTCGGGCCGGGAGGAGACGCAGGTCCTGCACCTCAACCCGCGTTCAGGGCGCTGGTTGGCCGACCATTCCCACCTCCAGCGCCATGTGGGCTCGGCCGTCGCGTACAACGTCTGGCGGTACGCGCAGGCCACCGGCGACCGCGGATTCCTCCACGCGGCCGGGGCGGAGATCCTCCTTGAGGTCGCCCGCTACTGGGCCGGGGCTGCCGCGTTCGACCCGGTGCTCGGCCGCTACCGCATCCGTGGGGTCGTGGGACCCGACGAGTACCACGACGCCTATCCCGATGCCACGACCCCGGGGATCGACGACAACGCCTACACCAACGTGACCGCCGCCTGGGTGCTTGCCCGCGGCCTCGACCTGCTCGGCGAACTGCCCGCGGCCCGCCGCTCGGAACTGGCGGAACGACTCGCGCTGGACGCCGACGAGACCGCTCGCTGGGAGGCCGTCTCCCGCCGTCTGTACGTGCCGTTCCACCAGGGCGTGGTGAGCCAGTTCGAGGGTTACGGCGAGCTGGCGGAGCTCGACTGGGAGGCGTACCGGGCCCGGTACGACGACATCCGCAGACTCGACCGGATCCTGGAGGCCGAGGGCGACACGGTCAACCGCTACCAGGCGTCCAAGCAGGCCGACACCCTCATGCTGGGCTACCTCTTCCGGCCCGAGGAGCTGTACAGCCTGTTCGGTCGGCTGGGCTACGGGCTGGACGACGAGATGTGGCGTGCGACCGTCTCGTACTACCTGCGACGCACCAGCCACGGCTCGACGCTCAGCAGTCTCGTCCACGGCTGGGTGCTGGCCCGGCAGAAAGGCGCTGAAGCCTGGCGCTACTGCGAGGAGGCGCTGCTCGCCGACGTGGCCGATGTCCAGGGCGGCACGACCGGCGAGGGCATCCATCTCGGCGCGATGGCCGGCACGATCGACCTCGTCGAACGCGGGATCACCGGCCTGGCAACGGGACCGGAGGGGCTTCGGGTGGCTCCGGTGCCACTGGCGGAGATCCCACGGTTCACCTTCACCCTGTGCGTCGGCCGTCATCGAGGGGTGCGCCTGCGGATGCTTCCCGGTCGGCTGGCCATCCGGGTCCCCGCTTCGCCCGCGGGCCCGCTCGCCGTCGTCCTCCCCGGCGACCGGAGGGTCACTGTCGCACCCGGACAGGAGCGTTGGTTCCGTCTGTGAGAAGTGGCTCCGTCGGTGAGAATCCGGTCAGTAGAAGGCGAGCACCTCGGAGACGGGACGGCGCGGTGTGGCCCGACCCTGGGGGCCGTAGCCCAGGCGGAACACCATGTGAACGAAGCTGACCATCGAGCCGGGATCGCGTGCTTCGGAACGGAGTTCGGGCCATTCCAGCGGTTGGGACATCAGGGAGGTGGCAAGGCCGTCGAGGGTGGCCTGCAGGAGGACCCGGTGCATGGCCTGGCCGGCCCTCAACCATTCCTCCCGGGTGTCCTCGACTGTGCCGAGCAGTGCGATCTGAGGACTCTTCTCGAAGCGCGCCGAGGTGCGGGCCGGCACCTGTCGGGGGGCGCCGAAGTCCCTGACGGGGGAGGTCACGTCGTACTGCCGCGGGCCGAAGGCGTACGAGGGGATGCCCTCGGTGCCGGGGCCTTCCCCACCCGCACCGGTGCGTGTCCAGGCGGCGATCTCCGCCCGTACGGCCTCGTCCGCCGCCTCGAACAGCTCAGAGGCGTGGACGAGACCCATGACGGTGTCGGTGTGCCACGCTCCCGGTACGACGAGTCGGCAGCCCTCCAGGAGGGCCGCCGCACGGAGTCCGTCGATCACCTCGGAGGGGATCTCCTCTTCGGTGAAGGGGAAGCGGCTGGTGTGCCGACGCGACAGGGCGGCATGGAGTATGCCCAGTTCGGTGTCGGCGTCGTCGGGGCCGTCGAACCGTACGTCGGCGAGGTGCCAGGGATCGTTCGGGGAGGGCAGCAGCCGGACCACGGGATGCAGGGCCCGGTGCGCGGCGGCGACCCGCAGACCGAACAGGGCGGCGCCGCAGCCGAGGTGGAGGGACCGGTGGTCGGGGTCCCCGCGCGGCATGCCGCGCAGCGGGTCGCCGTGCAGTTCGACGACCCCGGTGCCCGTCGTGCAGACGAACTTCCAGGGCTGTGCGTTGTGCATCGAGGGAGCCGTGACGGCGTCTTCGATCAGCGACGTCACGAGTGGTCGGGTCAGCGTGGTGGGAGACACGGTTCGTCCTGTCTGAGGTGAGTCACCAAGAGATGTCGTGCGGAGTCCGGGTGGCGGATATCAGATGTGTGTCGTCTTCGTGGAAGGACAGCCTGTCCACGACGGCGACGACGCCGTCCACGCGCTCGGCGAGTCCGACGAGCATCAGGGCCTGAGTCCGCCACCGGACGCTTCCCCCCAGCGTCACCACGCCGTCGAGGACGTGCACGTCCACCGCATCCCCGGGCAGGCCCATGGCATCCGTGAGGACGTCCTCACGGATGCGGCGCCGTATCTCCGAGTCCGGGCGAAGGTAGACACAGAGCAGATCGCGGCGGGTCACGATGCCTACCAGTCGTTCCTCCTCGTCGACCACGGGAAGCCTCTCGACTCCGCGGCGCACCATCAGCCGTGCCGCGTCGACCACCGTCTCGTCGGCGTGCACTGTGACGGCCGGCGTGGTCATCAGGCCCCGCGCAGTCAGCTCGTCGCTGGCCAGGAGGTCGCTCTCGGAGACGACACCGACAACACGGTCGTCCTCGTCCACGACGGGAACCCCGCTGATGTCGTGCTCGGCGAGCAGCTTCGCCACATCCCTGAACGACGCCGCAGGGACGGCGGAGACCACGTCGTCGGTCATCAGACCGCCGACCTTCATGTGCTTCATCACCGCGTCTCCTGTTCGAGTGTTCGGCCGGTGTGCTGTCCCCTGTCACCACCCTCCAACGCACGCTCGGGGGCGACGAGGGCCGAATGGTCCACCCTCAGGCCCGAACGGGCTCGTCGTTGCCGCGTCCGCGCTCCGTCCGACCGGGGGGGGCGGGACCTATGGTCCCGTTCGTTGCCCCCAGCGGCCCTGCGGTCATCGTGACCAGCTGCCAGGGTGGAAGGAGGTCCCTCGGCCTCTGCGAGGAGGAGCCATGAACGCAGCCACAACCGGTCCCGGTCTGGGCAGGGTCGTCGTCGGCGTCGACGGATCACCGTCCGCACACACGGCGGTGATGTGGGCGGCAGCGGAGGCGGCCCTGCGGGGTAGTGCTCTCTGCCTCGTTCACGCGGCGGACACGGACGCACCGGTCCCGCTTCTGTCCGAGGCGGAGATCGTCGGGAGCCGGCAAGCGGGGTGGGAGCTGCTCGACCGGACCGCCGAGGCGATCACGGAGCGCCATCCCGAGTTGACGGTCGTCAAGGAACTCACCGATGGACCAGCTCCAGGCAGCCTGCGACGAGCCGCCGCCCTGACCGGCACGATCGTCGTCGGACACCGGGGCCTCGGGGGGTTCTCCTCGCTGTTGCTCGGATCGGTCGGTCTTGAGGTCGCGGCCGGCGCCACCACGCCCGTGGTCGTGGTGCGCGGGGCCGCGGAGCCCGTCGAGGACGGTGTGGTGCTCGCGGCGGTTCGGAACGAGGCCGACGTGGGCTGCGCCCGTGCGGCGGCCCGCGAAGCCCTGCTCCGAAAGGTGCCTCTGCGGCTCCTGCACATTTGGAGTGTGAAGCAGTCCGCCGGCTCACGGGCGGCGTTGCGCAACGGTGGCGACGAGATCGCCCGCGATCACGCACGCGTACTGTCCTCGGTCTCGAACCGGCTCCGGGAGGAATTCCCGAATCCGACGGTGCACGCCGACACCCAGAAGAGCCACAGCGTGCCCGGAGCTCTCGTCGACGCGTCCCGCCACGCCGCCCTCCTGGTCGTCGGCGGCCGGCGATCGCCCGGCTACCTCGGACCGACGCTCGGCCGGATCACGCTGACCCTGCTGCAGCACGCCCACTGCCCCGTGGAGCTCATCCCTCGGCAAGGGCCTGGACATGGGAGCACGTCATGACCAGCACAACAGGTCGCAGTGACATCGTCGTCGGTATCGACCCGGTCAAGAACTGGCACCTGGCCCTGGCCTGGGCTGCGGACGAGGCTCACCTGCGAGGAGCGGGACTGCGCCTGGTGGTCGCGGTACCACCGCGGCACGACACCCAACACGTCGACGACACTCCTCGTCACCTGGCGCAGCAGCAGGCCGGAACGGAAGCTCTGCGTGCCGCGCTCGCCTGGGCGCACGCCCGGCACCCGGGCCTCGAGTCCACTTCCGCCCTTCTCGACGGGCTGCCGGCAGGAGTCCTGGCCGGCCTGTCACACGAGGCCGACATGATGGTGCTGGGCTCCCGGCATCTCAGTCGTACCGAGGAGTTCCTGAGCGCCGGTTCCCTCGTCGTTCCGGTCACCGCGAAGGCGCGCTGCCCGGTGGCCGTCGTGGGCGACGCGGAACACGTCACGCAGGAGACGCCCTACCTCGTCGTCGGTGTCGACGGCAGCGAGTCCTCACGAGCAGCCCTGGCCTGGGCTATCGAGGAAGCGGACCTCCGGCGCTGCGCACTCCGTGCCATCGCCGTCTGGCAGCCACCCGTCTTCTCCCCGCACAGCGCCGACACGCTGTTCCACGCCGAGCGTCGCCTGCTCTCGGAAACCACCGCGGGCTGGACGGAGAAGTACCCGGACGTCCGGCTCACCCACGAGGTGTCGGTCGGTTCCCCCGTAGAGATCCTCGCGGACGCAGCCGAGCACGCCCTTGCCGTCGTCGTCGGCCGTCGAGGCCGGGGCGGATACACCGGGATGCGCGTCGGATCCGTCGTCCATGGCCTGCTGCACCGGGCCCACTGCCCGGTGATCACCGTCCCTGCCAGGTGAGCGAGCCATGACGGCGTCGGCAGCGGACCGGGCACCTGCACCGGTGCGGGAGACGGCGGGACTCACCCAGGAGGAGGCCGCCCGGCGGCTCGCTGACACAGGCCCCAACGAGGTGACCGCGAGAAAGCCCGTACGGCTCCACAAGCGTGTCCTGGCCCAGCTGACCGACCCGCTGATCATGGTGCTCCTGGGGGCTGTCGTACTGACCCTCGCGATCGGCGACCATCCCGACGCGATCGTCATCGGACTGGTCGTCCTCGTGAACACGACCGTCGGCGTGGCGCAGGAGATCCGGGCAGACAACGCCGTTGCCGCCCTCTCGGCCCTCACCGCCCCGCACGCGCGCGTGCGGCGCGCCGGCGCTGTCTGCGACCTCCCGGCGGCGTCGATCGTCCCGGGTGACGTCCTCGTGGTCGGTGAGGGCGACATCGTCGCCGCCGACGCCGAGCTCGCCGAGGCGTCCGCCGTACTGGTGGACGAGTCCATGCTCACGGGGGAGTCCGTGCCCGTCGACAAGGAATCCGGTGCGACGCTGAGCGCCGGCACGGTCGTCGTCCGTGGCCGGGGCGTGGCCATCGTCACGGCGACCGGGGCATCCAGCGCCCTCGGCCGCATCGCGGCTCTTCTCGACCAACGTCGCGAGCCGACCCCGCTGCAGCGCCGCCTCGCCGCTCTCGGCCGCATCCTCGCAGCTGTGACGCTCGCGCTCTGCGTCCTGGTCTTCGCCCTCGGCCTGGTGCGGGGGCTCCCGCTCGGGACGATGGCGGTCACGGCCATCAGCCTGGCCGTGGCGGCGGTCCCCGAATCCCTTCCCGCCGTCGTCACCCTCGCCCTGGCTCTCGGAGCCCGGCGCATGGCCGCCCGGCATGCGCTGGTGCGTCGGCTGCCCGCAGTGGAGACGCTCGGCTCGGTGTCCGTCCTCGCCACCGACAAGACCGGCACGCTCACCGAGGGACGGATGGTCGTCCAGCACATCTGGACACCGCGAGTGAGCGCCGAGCTCTCGGGTGTGGGGTACGAGCCCGAGGGCGACGCCCTTGTCGCCGGGAGGCTGGCGGAGGCGCACGAGCTCGAGCCGCTGCGCGAGCTGCTGACGGTGACCGCCCTCTGCAACGACGCCACGCTGCGCCCGGTGGACGCCGAGGCGTCCGACGGTCGCTGGGCGGCACTGGGCGACCCCATGGAAGCGGCTCTGCTCACGGCCGCGGCCAAGACGGGCTGCCCGGAGCCGGCGGAGCTGTCGGTGACCCGCCCCCGGGTCGGCGAAGCGCCCTTCGACAGCCTCCGCAGACGCATGAGCACACTCCACAAGACTGACGGAGACGGATTGCTCGTCTGCCTGAAGGGCGCTCCCGAAGCCGTACTCGACCGGGCCGTCCTGCACGCTTCTCCGGACGCGCTCGCGCAGGCCCGCGAGGAGGCAGCGCACCTGGCCGCGCGGGGATACCGCGTGCTCGCCGTGGCATCGGGCGTACGGGACGACCTGCCGAGTCCGGTCACCGCGGCGGAGTCGGGCCTCGCGCTCCTTGGCCTCGTTGCGCTGAGCGACCCACCGAAGCCGCATGCCGCCGCGACCCTCGCCTCCTGCCGGGCGGCCGGCATCACCCCGATCCTGATCACCGGTGACCACCCTGCGACGGCGAGGGCGGTGGCGTCCCACGTCGATCTCGTGGGCCAGGGGGATGAGTCGGACGGCGATGTCGTCACGGGAGCGGACGTGGCCGCCGGACGGGTCCCTGACCTCACCGCGGTCCGGGTCTTCGCCCGTACCGATCCCCAGCAGAAGCTGGACATCGTCGAGGCGTGGCGTGCCCGTGGAGCGGTCACCGCCATGACCGGCGACGGCGTCAACGACGGCCCCGCCCTGCACCGGGCCGACATCGGCGTCGCCATGGGAGCGCGCGGAACGGAGGTGGCGAGGCAGGCGGCGGACCTCGTCCTCACCGACGACGAGCTGTCGACGGTAGTGGCGGCCGTCGACGAGGGCCGGCGCGTCTACGACAACATCCGCCGCTTCCTCGTCTACGGGATGTCCGGTGGCGCGGCCGAGATCCTCATCATGCTCATCGGTCCCGTCCTCGGACTGCCCCTGCCCCTGCGAGCGGGGCAGATCCTGTGGATCAACCTCCTCACACACGGCCTCACCGGCGTCGCCATGGGAGCGGAACCGGCCTCCCCGGGAGCGATGCGGCGTCCGCCGCGCCCGCCCGGCCAGCACATCCTCGGTGGCGGTGCCTGGCAGCGCCTGCTCGTCCTCGCCGCCGTCGTCACGACGGCCTCTCTCGGCGCGGGACTCGCCGCCCAGGCGCTGGACCTGGCTTGGCAGAGCGTTCTCTTCCTCGCCCTCCTCGCCGCCCAGCTCGGCGTCGTCCTGGGGCTGCGTGCCCGGCTGCTGACCCGGAAGAACCCGTTCCTTCCCCTGTCCGTCCTCGCCTCCACCCTGCTGGCCGCGGCAGCGCTGTACGTGCCCTTCCTGAGCTCGGTCCTGGAGACGGAGCCTCTCGACTGGGCAGGTGCCGGTATCGCTCTCGCCTGTGCACCCGCCGGCTTCGTGGCGGCCCGCGTCGTACGGAACGCATTCCACCCCGGCCAGCCGACAGGAGCGGGTGGCACATCCGGACTACGGTGAAAGTGCGTGCGTCGAGCCCTGTCCATGCGCTCGACGCTTCCGGAGGTTTCGATGGGTGGTGAAGGCTCCGAGTCGGCAGGCAGCAGGATTCCGCGGCTGAGGCTGGATGAACTACTCGAAGAGCTCCAGGTACGCATCGACGAGGTGCGGGGCACCAGGGACCGGCTCAATGGGCTCCTTGAAGCCGTCATGTCCGTCGGCCGGGAACTGGACCTGCCACAGGTCCTGCGCGGGATCGTGGAGGCGGCGGTGACCCTCGTGGACGCCGAGTACGGAGCCCTCGGAGTCATCGGTGACGACAAGAAGCTCTCCGAATTTCTCCCCATCGGCATCGGCGACGACCTGCGGGAGCAGATCGGAGATCTGCCCTCCGGGCACGGAATTCTCGGCGAACTGATCCGGAACCCCCAGCTGCTGCGCCTGTCCGAGCTGTCCGAGCATCCCGCCTCGTACGGATTCCCGCCCCACCATCCGCCGATGCACTCGTTCCTCGGCGTCCCCATCCGGGTCCGCGATGCGGTCTTCGGGAATCTCTACCTCACCGAGAAGCGTGGTGGGGTCGACTTCGACGCCGAGGACGAGGCCGTCGTGACGACCCTGGCAGTCGCGGCCGGTATCGCGATCGAGAACGCCCGCCTCTATGAGGAGGGCCGCCTCCGGCAGCGGTGGCTGGCGGCGAGCTCGGACTTCACCAGCGCTCTTCTGTCCGGGGCGGAAGAGTCCCAGGTGCTGGAGGGGATGCTGGAGCAGGCGGTGGACATCGCGGGCGCCGACATGGGGGTCTTCTACCTGATGGGCACGGGTGGCGAACTGCGGGGTTCGCTGGCGCGTGGTGAGGGCGCCGAAGCGCATCGAAGCGTGGTCCTGCCGAGCAGCGAAGGAACCCTGGCCGCCGCGGCCCTCATGGACGAAGACGGACTGGTCACGGCGGCGGACGTCGCGAGCGACGAGCGCGTGACGGTGCAGCCGGAGCGCTGGAATGGCTTCGGACCGGCGGTGGCCGTCACGGTCGGCACGAAGGAGCGGCTGAGCGGCGTACTGATCCTCGCCCGGCGTAGGGGTCGGCCCCCTTTCGTGGGCGTCGAGATCGCCGCTCTCCCCGGATTCGCGGGACAGGCGGCCCTGGCACTCGAACTGGCCGACCGGCGTCGTGATGCCGAGCAGGTGGTTCTTCTGGAGGACCGCGACCGGATCGCCCGCGACCTGCACGATCTGGCGATTCAGCGCCTGTTCGCCACCGGGATGACGCTGCAGAGCGCCCGGCGCTTCGTCGAGCACCCGGAAGCGGCAGACCGGCTGGCCCGGGCCATCGGCGACCTGGACGCCACCATCAAGATCATCCGTTCGACCATTTTCAGCCTCCGGGACCACGACACCTTCGGAACGGCACCGAAGCTCAGGAGCCGCATCGTCAAAGCAGTCGAATCAGCCGCGCCGACGCTGGGGTTCACCCCCGCCCTTCGTATGGAGGGCTTGCTCGACACGGATGTGCCTCACGAGGTGGCCGATGAGGTGATCGCGGTGATCGGGGAAGCGCTCACCAACGTGGCCCGGCACGCTCGGGCCCGCGGGGCGGAGGTGGCGGTTGTCGCGGATGACGGCGTACTGACCGTGACAGTGAGTGACAACGGTGTAGGCATCCCAGAAGGCCGGCCCCACGGCGGCCTGCGGAACCTCTCTGAACGGGCGGAGCGCCTGGGCGGTTCTCTCTCCGTCGTCGCACGGGCGGAACCCCGCAACGGCACCGTGCTCGAGTGGCGCGTCCCCCTGGCCGCTGTCCGGAAGTGAGAGCGCTACCCCTGCTCGGTGTCGTGTTCGTGGACCTGTGCGGCGATCACGGCCGCCTGCACACGCCGTTCCACGCCCAGCTTGCCCAGCAGCCTTGAGATGTGGTTCTTGACCGTCTTCTCGGACAGGTAGAGCCGCTTGGCGATCTGCCGGTTGGTGAGCCCCTCGCCAATCAGGTCGAGCACGGAGCGCTCCCGCTCGGACAGCACTGCGAGCCGCTCGTCCTCCGGTGGCTTCGCCGCCTCGGGGTCCCGCAGCGAGTGCATCAGCCGGGCGGTGGTGGCCGGATCCAGCATCGACTGCCCGGTGGCCACGGTCCTTACTGCCGATACGAGATCGGAACCCTTGATCTGCTTGAGGACGTACCCTGCCGCTCCCGCCATGATGGCGTCGAGAAGAGCGTCCTCGTCGTCGAACGAGGTGAGCATCAGGCAGGCCAGGTCCGGCATCCGCGAGCGCAGCTCCCGACACACGGAAATCCCGTCGCCGTCGGGCAGCCGCACGTCGAGGACGGCCACGTCAGGCCGCAGGGCGGGCCCTCTGGCCAGGGCCTGGGTCGCCGTCGCCGCCTCGCCGACCACTTCCATGTCGGGTTCGTCGTGGATCAGGTCGCGAAGGCCCCGGCGGACCACCTCGTGGTCGTCCACGAGGAAGACCCGGGTGGGTGTGTCGGCTGCCGGCAGCTCGGACATGGCGACCCCTGTGATCGTTGGGTACCTACCCCCCCATAAGGATTGTCCGTCACGGGGCGTCTTCATGGGCACCGAGATCCATCCGGACGTCCACGACCCCCTCCACGGCCCGTACGGCGCGTGCGAGCAGCGGCACCAGCGATCGGTCGGAGAGTGTGCCGCGGATCGTGGCCACACCCTCCGCCACGGCGACGTCCAGCTCTGGAGGGACGGCCGGTTCGCCGAGGACCGAGTGGCGGATGTCTGCTTCGATCTCGTCGTCTTCACGGAGGAAGACCTTGAGCAGGTCGCTGCGGCTGACGACACCCTCCAGCATGCCGATGTCGTTCACCACGGGAAGGCGCTTCACCTGTCGCGTGGCCATGATCCGCGCCGCCTCGGCGAGGGTGGCGTCCGGGTGGACGGTCACGGCCGGGCTGGACATGAGCTCGCCGGCCCGCACGGCTCCGGCCTTGGACGCCGCGGCGAATTCGTCCGGGCGGGGCTCATCGAGCCGGAACTCCTCCTTCGGCAGAAGATCTGCCTCCGACACGACTCCGACGACACGCCCCTCTCCCTCGAGGACGGGGACGGCGCTCACCTTCCACTGGTCCATCAGCGCGACGATCTCCTTGTACGGTGCGTCACGGCCGATCGCGACGGCGGTGTGGGTCATGACATCACTGACGGTGTAGCGCGAGGCTGGCATCACGTTCTCCCAGAGGGGTGGTGATCTACAGGCCGTTCCCGTGCGGGGCGTACGGATCCAGCAGCCGCACACGGGTGGAGAAGAGACGGTGGGCGAGCATCTGTCCGACGAGGTGGTCCGAGGCGAGGCCGAAGACCGGATCGGCGTCCATCAGCATGCGCGCGGTCGCCGCGTCGATCTTCCGCTCGTACCCGTGAAATGGCCTCGGCTCCGAAATGCCAGCGGTACGGCTCGAACAGCCACGACCAACCGAGCAGTTCGCCTGAGCTGACGCTGTCGGCCACAGCCGGCGGCCTGCTGGGAACGCGGACGTCCAGAGTGACGGTTCCGGTACGGATGATCCAGAACCGATCGGCGTATCCGTCTTCCTCGAACAGCCGGGTGCCTTCGGGGAAGTCCACCGGGCCGGCGCACTGCAACAGCCGGTCACGCTGGTCGGCGGAGAGAGCTGCGGTGAGCCGTGGGCTTGGGGGAGTGCTCATCCGGGGCCTCCTGATCCGTGTCCACCCCCAGTCTGGCCTCGTCCCGTGATGGGACAGGAGGGCCGGATGGCCCCCTAGGGCCCTCTTCGGCCCGCGCGAGGGGTGTCAGACCCGCCCCTGGCGTCCCACCGTGTGCGGCACGCACCGGATTGTTGATCACAAGCTCGACGCCGCCTGAGCGACCTTCCTGCACGTGTCTGAGGAAGGCCGCCCAGGCCGGGTGACGCGGAGAGGCGCGTCGCGCCCTGGCTGACGGAGCACGGCTTCGCGGACCGCACCCGGTCCCGGGGCCGGCGAGTGCGTCGGCCAGGATGTGCGCGGACCTGATCGTCGCCTCACCGGCCGACGCAGCCCGTGGGTCTTGGCACTCACGTCCAGCCGAGCCTGTGACACTCCACGGGATGAAGGCCCTCGCACGGCGGCCTCCGCTACGGGAGAGGGGCCTGTTTGACGTGCCCTCACGCTGGCCCGTGGCGTCCTGTGTGGGTGAGTCAAGCGACCTGGAGGGCCGCGCCCCATGCCCTCGCGCGATCCCTTTCGCCCTCGCGTAGCGGTCCTTCGGTGTCCTCGATGATGAATCCCTCCGGTTCCGCGACGAGTTCATAGCCATGGCCGCGCAGCCGACGTGCGATGCCGCCGGCGGCGGCGCCGGCCAGGCGCATGTCCGCCCGGGTGTCGAAGGCTGCGGCGGCATGGGTGCCGGTGTGGACCTTCGGGAGCGTGCCGTGGAACCAGTCGCGGACGCCAGGACCCTCGGCGCCCTCCTCGGGGGTGAAGGGACGCTCCTCCTTCTCGGCCCCTTGCTCCTCGGCCTTCAGCCCCATCTTCCGGCTCATCCCTGTGGTCATGCCCCTGATATGGGTCGGCCCGCCGACGACCAGCAGGTCGGTGGGGCCGATGCGTTCCGGCAGTGCGTCGACGACTGCCACGCACTCGACCTCGGCGTCCGGATGCGCCTCCTTCACGCCCTCTCCGATCGCGTCAGCGATCTCGCGCGTGTTGCCGAACAGGCTCTCGTAGACGATCACAGCACGCATCACGACTCATCTCCTCAGGTGCTTCGTTCTCCGGCCTCCGCGGCCGCTTCGATCGCCCGGAGCGCCCCGCGCAGCACGATGCCGACGCCCGGGGAAACCAGCGTCCAATAGCGGCCGAACCGTGCGATGGAAGCCGGGTCGGTGCAGGCTGTGCGCGCCTCGTAGGTCAGCAGGGACCCTTGCTCCCCGTAGGGGTGGACGACGAAGGCGGCGGCCATCTTCGCCCAGCCGGGCTCGTCGAACCCAGCGAAGTCCCCGGGCTCGACACGGCGCCACTCGATGGCGGGCTTCCACACCTTGCCGACCGCGCCGAAGACGATCTCGCGGCCGGCGCGCTCACCCAGGGGGATCCAGGGCTGGGCCTCGGCGTCCTCCTGATCACCACCCGCGGCGGTGTCGAACAGATCGGACACCCGCATCGAAGGCGGTGTGACCACGGGCCGACGGCGCATTCGGTCCGGCACTCCACGCGCCCACATGACCGCGTCGAACAGCGGCGAGTGGATGGCCAGCATGTCAAGATCACGGGCTGCGCCGTACACGACGTCCGGCACGGCGGCGATCACCGTGCACTCCAGGCGGGAAAACCGGAAATCGGGCAGGACCGCGTCGAGCAAGAGGGGCTCGGCGACGCTCAGGTCGGCATTCATGAGTACCTCCCGGCATCCGTCACCACCAGTCTGATCCACAGGCCAACCATCTGGCTGGGGCCGAACGGTCCCCCCTCGCATCGCGATCGTGGCCGCCTCCTCCATGGCGGCGTGACACCGTAGTGGCCCGAGCCAGCCGATCGCGACGGGTTCGGGGCGGGTGAAGTCGGTGCCGTCGAGCGACACCATCACCGGTACGAACCGGGCCACGGTCGGCACGAGGAGCGCGTAGACGAGGACCTGGAGCGCGACGCCGTCGGCGAACGCCTCGGCGGCCAGTGCGCCGAAGGCGTACCAAGCGCCAGGGCCGGTGGGTGACTGAAGTCCTGCACGAGGTCGAGGGAGTCACCGCCGATGACGGAGACGGTGTTCGCGTACCAGAGGTCCGCCGCGAAGGCCGCGACGAAGCCGTCGCCTCGACGAGGACGGAGGCCGCGTACGTCAGGAACGGCAGCGCGGGCCCCGCCATGCGCAGGCTCCCCCGCATACAGTGCAGCGGCACAGCCATGGCGTCCGGCTGTTGCCGTACGGCTCCAGACCGACCGACCGCATGTCCGCTTCGGCCCGCTAGGCCCCGCAGCGCGCTCCCCCCGGAGGATTGCCCGACAGGCGTCGGTGACGGCGCGAAAGCCCAGGTAGGAAGCCGTCTCGCCCTACCCGGAGCGATGTTCCTCACACACATCGGACGGGGGTGTCGGTGTAAAGTCGAGACCGCCCTTGACCTGCACAAAGCAGGCAGGGAGCCGTCTTCGAGGAGTCCACAGTGCTGCGCACTCTGTTCAAGTCCAAGATCCACCGGGCGACCGTGACCCAGGCTGACCTGCACTACGTCGGTTCGGTCACCGTCGACGCCGACCTGATGGAGGCGGCCGACCTCCTTCCCGGCGAGCTGGTGCACATCGTCGACATCGACAACGGGGCCCGGCTCGAGACCTACGTCATCGAGGGCGAGCGCGGTTCCGGTGTCATCGGGATCAACGGCGCCGCCGCGCACCTGGTGCACCCCGGCGACCTCGTGATCCTCATCAGTTACGCGCAGGTCGAGGACGCGGAGGCCCGGACGTTCGTCCCGCGTGTCGTGCACGTCGACGGCGACAACCGCGTCGTCGAGCTCGGGGCCGACGCCTCCGCCCCCGTCCCCGGCAGCGACACGGTGCGCCCCCCGCACGCGGTGGCGGCGCCCGTAGCCGTACAGCACTGACCCGATCCGAGCCAGGGAGAGCCGCCGCATGGCCGAGCTGAAGATCCACGACGACCGGTCGAACGGGCGCCTGGAGGCGTTCGAGGACGACACCTTCGTCGGCGTCGTCGTCTACTTCGTCCTGGACGCCGAACCCCACGCGCTCGTCGCCGTGCACACCGTCGTCGAGGAAGGCCACGAGGGCAAGGGGATCGCGGGGGCGCTCGTGCGCGAGTTCTACGCGATCGCCGCCGGCGAGGGCGTGCCCGTCGTGCCGCTCTGCCCGTACGCCGCGAAGTGGGCCGAGCGCCATCCGGACGAGGCCCCGGTCCCGGCCTCCGATGTGGTCCGCGCGGCGAAGCTCCAGCTGAAGGCCACCCCGGACCTGTGGTGATCACGGCCGGGAGCTGACCCGAAGGGGCGGGATCGGACGGGCCCGCTGACCCGAAGGGCGGGTCCGGCGGGCGCGGCGGGTCCCGCCGGGCCACTCTGGAGACGGACGAATCCGTCGACAGAGAGGCCCGCCATGACCCAGCCCCCCGTTCCCGGCCCGCCCCCCTCTCCCGTCCCGCCGCCCGTACCGCCGCCGGTCCCGCCGCCCGTGCCCCCGCCCAACCCGGTCCCCACGCCACCGAGCCCCCAGCCCGGCGGACCCGTACCGGAACCGGAGCCTCAGCCCCAGCCCGGCCCCGCCGGCCGGCGCCCGGCGTCAACATGAAGGTGACGTACGGCGCCTGAGCTTTCGCGAATCCCTTGTCACGGAGCGTGCGCCACCCCTAACTTGGACGGCTGTCGCTGTGTTCAAGGGGGGCCCATGGCCGTACGCGGACGTCACCGCCGCCACCAGCCGAGCCGGATCAACCGCGCTTCGCTCACCGTCACCGCGGGAGGCGCCGGAATGGCGCTGCCGCTCATCGGCGCGGGCGCCGTGCAGGCCGCCTCGCTCGATGTCTGGGAGAAGGTCGCGGCCTGCGAGTCCAGCTCCAACTGGCGCATCAACACGGGGAACGGCTACTTCGGCGGCCTCCAGTTCAGCCAGTCCACCTGGGAGCGGTACGGCGGCACGCACTACGCGCCGCGCGCCGACCTGGCCTCCAAGGACCAGCAGATCGCCATCGCCGAGCGCGTCCTGAAGGGCCAGGGGCCCGACGCCTGGCCGTCCTGCGCACCCCGCGCGGGTCTCGCCCGCGGCGGGGACGCGCCGGACCTCACCCCCGGCGGTACGGCGACCCAGGCGTCGCGCGGCGGGAACGCGCCGAGCACCGCCTCCCTGCCGGGCGCGCGCGCCTTACCCGAGCAGCCGACGAGGAACGTCGGCCCCACCGCCGTGCCGACCGTCCGCGAGATGTACACGGTCACGCCCGGCGACTCCCTGTCACAGATCGCCCGCGAGGAGCGCGTCCAGGGCGGATGGCAGCGTCTGTACGCCGCGAACCGGCCGGTGGTCGGCGACGACCCCGACCTCATCCACCCCGGCCAGCGCCTGACCCTGCGCATCGCCGCGCCGAGGAAGGCGGAGGGGGCGGCCGCGGCGAAGACCGCCGCACCGGCGCGGACGGCACCGCCGACCACGATGCCCCCGCGGAAGTCCGCCGCCCCGAAGCCCCCTTCGGCCGCGACGCCCTCGGCGAAGCCCGCCGCACAGGCCCAGGTGCCCCGGACCCGGCCCGCCGCGCACCCCGCGACGAAGCCCACCGCCAGGCCCGGCACGAAGCCCGCGTCGGGACCGGCCACGAAGCCCACCGCCCGCCCCGAGGCGAAGCCCACCTCCAGGCCCCAGGCCAAACCCACCGCCCGCCCCGAGGCGAAGCCCACCACCAGGCCCCAGGCCAAGCCCACCGCCCGTCCGAGCACCAAGCCCGCGGCCCGGCCGTCCTCCAAGCCGCGCCCGCCCGCGGTGGAACAGGACCGGTACTCCGCCCCGATCTCCGCCGGCATCGGCACCCGCTACGGCACCCGCGGCTCGTCCTGGTCCAGCGGTTACCACACCGGCGTCGACTTCCCCGTGCCCACCGGGACCTCCGTCAAGGCCGTGGCGGCCGGACGGATCGTCTCCGCCGGGTGGGGCGGCGCGTACGGCTACCAGATCGTGCTCCGCCACGACGACGGCCGCTACAGCCAGTACGCCCACCTCTCCTCGCTCACCGTCCGCGAGGGCCAGCGGGTCCAGCCGGGGCAGCGCATCGGGCGCTCAGGATCGACCGGCAACAGCTCGGGACCGCACCTCCACTTCGAGGTCAGGACGGGACCCGGGTACGGATCCGACATCGACCCCCTGGCCTACCTCAGGGCCCGGGGCGTCACCCTCTGACCCCGTCGACGACCCGGCCGGCACCGTCATCCGGTCCCGCGTGAGCTGGACCAGACCGCCCGCGGCGACCGCGCCGCAGATCAGGGCGGCGACGGTGCCGGCCGTGCCGTAGCGGAAGCTCTCGCCGAACAGGGTCAGGCCCACGGCGGCGGCGACCACCGGGTTGACCACCGTCACGGTGGCCAGCGGAGCGGCGAGCCCCGCACCCCGGTACGAGGCCTGGGACAGCAGCAGGCCGGTCACCGCGAGGGCGGAGAGCACCAGCAGACCGGTCCACTCGGCGAGCGGCGCGCCGGGCGTCCACACCTCCGCCACCGCCTTCGTGAAGACCGAGGCGATCCCGAAGGAGACCCCCGCCGCCGCGGCGAGGACGACACTGCGCAGCACGGACCGGCCCACCAGGTGGGCGGCCGTGAACAGGACGCCCACCCCGGCGAAGGTGCAGACCGCGAGCAGCCAGCGGTCCCCGTCGCCCAGGGGCCGCGCCTCGGCGCCGCTGGTGAGGCTCAGCAGCCCGGCCAGGCCCACCGTCGCCATCAGGGCGCCGCGCCAGGCCCGCCGACCGGCCCTGCGGCCGACGAAGAGGGCCGCCATGGGCAGCGCGAAGACGATCGTGAGGGCCCCCAGCGGCTGCACGAGGCTGAGCGGGCCGTACGCGAGGGCCGCGACGTGCAGAGCCGCGCCGACGCCGTTGAGCAGGACGGACCCCCACCAGGCCGGGGTGCGCAGCGGCGCGTACCGCGGCCCGGCGGCGGAGGCCGCGACCCGCTCCTGCACGATCGCGGCGGCCGCGTAGGCGACCGCCGAGACCAGGGCCAGGAGGACGGACAGCAGAAGGGGACTCATACCTTCCACGATCCTCCTTCCCGGCCGATCGCGTCGTCGTACCAGGGGACGTCTTCGCGGGTACCGCCGACGCAGTACGAGGCCGCCCCGTACGCCTGGAGACGTACGACACCGCAGGTCGGAACAGGTGTAAAGAGTCTTTTTCGGGCCTGGCGTGGGGAAGCGTGCGGGGCGCTACGGTGAGCGGACCGCAGGAGCAGAAGCAGGGGGGCCACGGATGGATCTCGTCGAGAGCGGATCGGTGGGCGGCTTCTTCGCCCTGCGGACCTCCGCACCCGGGAGCGGCGGCGCGCACCGCCCGCTCGCCCGGCTGTACGCGGGGGAGGACGGCCCCCTCCGCGCGCGCGTGGACCGCGTCGCCGCCCGGCTCGGCGCCCCCGAGCGGCGCGTCGGCGCGTCCGTCGCCCACCTCGGGCTCGCGGCCAGGCTCTGGTCGACCGCCCTCGGCCCGGCCGCGCTGCACGGCCGCTTCCCCGACCTCGCCCCCGCCGAGCTGTACTGGGACGGGGCACTGACCTCACCCGACGACCTGTGGTGGGCGGGTTCCGCGACCCGCCCCGGCACCGTGGACGAACTCCGGGCGGCCGTCATCGAGGCCCACCTGGTGCCGCTGCACGCGGCGCTGCGCCGCGACGGCCGTGTCTCCCCGCGCCTGCTCTGGGGCAACGCGGGCTCCGCCCTCGCCGGGGCCCTGCGCGAACTGACCCGCTGGGCGCACGCCCACGGCCGCCCGGAGGTGGCCGAACGGGCCGCGGCACTGGTCTCCGGGCTCCTCGGCCACCCCGACCTCGCCGGTACGGTCCGGGGCCCCCGGCTGCGCCGTGCCAGCTGCTGCCTCTACTACCGCTGCCCCGGCGGCGGGCTCTGCGGCGACTGTGTCTTCGACCACGCCCCCCGAACGGGTTTGGATGCGCGGCCATCCGCTCCGTAAAGTTGCCCTTTCGAAAGCCCACGAACGGCGACCCGCCCACGAACGGCGACGTACGAGCGAACGAGGAACCCGAAGGCCATGACGGTGACCGAAGAAACCCAGGACTACGGGCCGGGTGTCGACCCCGAGCGCCTGGCCGTCTGCCTCAGCGTCCTCGACGAGCTCGACAAGCTGGACGTCGACCACCCGGACGCGATCCGCGTGCGGCGCGCCACCGCCGGCATCTACCGGACCGTGAAGCAGCGCCGCCGCCAGGAGCGCCGGGCCGCCAAGACCGCCAACGACCGGGCGGTCACCGAGGCGACCGCCACGGGCTCGGCGCAGCGCATCGACGACGAGACCGAGGGCATCCTGCCCTCCTCCGTCACCGAGGAGGGCCGGATCGCCGGGATACTCCAGCGTCCCCGCTCCTGCTACGTGTGCAAGACGCGGTTCGTCGAGGTCGACTACTTCTACCACCAGCTCTGCCAGAAGTGCGCCGCCGAGAACCGGGCCAAGCGCGACGCCCGCGCCGACCTCTCCGGCAAGCGCGCGCTGCTCACCGGCGGCCGGGCCAAGATCGGCATGTACATCGCGCTGCGGCTGCTGCGCGACGGCGCCCACACCACCATCACCACCCGCTTCCCCAAGGACGCCATCCGCCGGTTCAAGGCGATGGACGACTCCGCGGACTGGATGCACCGCCTGGAGGTCGTCGGCATCGACCTGCGCGACCCCGCCCAGGCGGTGGCCCTCGCCGACCAGATGACCGAGGCCGGGCCGCTGGACATCCTCATCAACAACGCGACGCAGACCGTGCGCCGGCTGCCGTCCGCGTACGCCGCCCTCGTCGACGGCGAGAGCGCCCCGCTGCCGGCCGGTGAGCTCCCCGCCCACCACGTCATCGGCGCGTTCAACTCCGGCGCGGTCGCCGAGCTCGGCACCGCGTCCGCGCTGCCCGTCGGCGTGAGCGGTCTCGAGGCGCAGCAGGTCGCGGACCTCGCCCTGGTCGCGGGCAACGCCAGCATCGCCCGGCACCTCGACGGCACCGCGATCGACGCCGGCGGCCTGGTGCCGGACGTCGTCGACACCAACACCTGGGTGCAGAGCATCGAGCAGATCTCCCCGGTGGAGCTGCTGGAGACGCAGCTGTGCAACTACACGGCGCCGTTCATCCTGATCAGCAAGTTGCGTCCGGTGATGGCCGAGGCCGCGAAGAAGGCGGCCAGCGGCCGTTCCTACGTCGTGAACGTCTCCGCGATGGAGGGTGTCTTCAGCCGCGGCTACAAGGGCGCGGGGCACCCGAACACCAACGCGGCGAAGGCCGCGATGAACATGGTGACGCGGACCAGCGGCCAGGAGATGTTCGAGACCGACGGCATCCTCATGACCTCCGTCGACACCGGCTGGATCACCGACGAGCGCCCGCACTTCGACAAGCTGCGCCTCGCCGAGGCGGGCTTCCACGCCCCGCTGGACCTGGTCGACGGCGCGGCCCGGGTGTACGACCCGATCGTGCGCGGCGAGCAGGGCGAGGACCTCTACGGCTGCTTCCTCAAGGACTACGCCCCCGGAAACTGGTAGAAAGCGGTTCCCGCCGCTGCTGACAAGAGCGCCTCACCGGCCGGTGGGGCGCTCTTTCCGTCTCTCTTCACCCGATCGCGTCACACTTCGGAGCCCGGTAGAGCGCGGACGCGCTCATTTGGTTACTCTGATGTTCACGGTCGGCCACCGGGGAGACACACCGTCCTCACGGTCGACCAGGGACAGGTCTGTCACCAAGGCCGCGGTCCCGCCCGACGAACGGCGCCACCGCGACCGACCGGCACATGTCCCACAGGTACGCGACACAGAGGAGTGCGCGGTGACACCCGAACTGACGAAGCAGGAACCGCGACCGGCCGAACGTAACGACCGGCCGCGCAAGAACGGCGAGCTGGGCAGCCTCGAAGTGTGGGCCCACGCGGCCCCGATCCGGCTCGCGGGCTACGAGGACGACCTCGCGGAGCCCCACATCCTGCCCGGCATCGACTGAGTTCCTTGCTTCACCCCCCGGTGCCCCCGGCCTTCCCAGGCCGGGGGCACCGGCGCGTTCAGGGCCGCGTCCGCTCCCGGAGCCGGCTCGGCGGCAGGTACTCCCGCAGAAGCGTCCGGTGCCACCAGGCCCCCGTCTCGCGCAGCTCCCGCCAGGTCGTGTACCGGTAGCGGTACAGCCGGGCGCGGACGTACGTCGGCGGCGCCCCGGGGAAGGGGTTGTGGGCGAGCAGGCGCAGGGTGTCCCGGTCGCCGTCGAGCAGCCGCTCCACGAACGGCCCGAACCACGCGCGCGCGTACCCCGGGCTGAGCGCCGCGAACCACATCAGCCAGTCGAGCCGCAGGTGGTACGGGGCGAACTGCCGGGGCATCCGGCGCGGGTCACCGGGCTTGCCCTTGAAGCCGTACTCCCGCCACACGGTGCCGGCGTGCGGCACCGGTTCGTCGGTGCCCTCGACGACGATCTCGTCCCGGACCCGGCCGACCGTGCCGAAGGCCCCGTAGGTGTTGACCAGGTGGTACGGGTCGTACGAGCGGTTCATCGCCTGGTGCCGGGAGAGCAGGTTGCGCACCGGGCGGTAGCTCCGTACCAGGACGAACACGGTCAGCGCGACCACCAGGGCCACGTACCAGAGCGGGGGATCCGGCCGCGGGTGGGCGCCGGTGAGCGGGGAGGCGTCGACGGCGGAGAGGGCGATCACGATGGTGATCCAGTTCAGCCAGGCGAAGTTGCCGGAGAGCACCAGCCAGAGCTGGGTCGCGATCATCAGACCGGCCGCGATCGTGGCGACCGGCTGGGGCGTGAACAGCAGGAACGGCACGAGCAGCTGGACGGCGTGGTTGGCAGCCGCCTCGACCCGGTGCAGGGGTCGCGGGAGGTGGTGGAAGAACCAGCTCAGCGGGCCGGGCATGGGCTGGGTCTCGTGGTGGTGGTAGAGGCAGGTGAGGTCGCGCCAGCAGCGGTCGCCGCGGATCTTGATGAGCCCGGCGCCGAACTCGACCCGGAAGAGCAGCCAGCGCAGCAGGAACAGGACGAGGACGGGTGGCCCGGTGTCGTCGTTGCCGAGGAAGACCGCCAGGAACCCGGTCTCCAGGAGGAGGGACTCCCAGCCGAACGAGTACCAGGTCTGGCCCACGTTCACGATCGACAGGTACAGCCCCCAGAGCAGCAGCCACAGCAGCATCGACACCGGCAGCGGCACCGCGTCCCCGACGCCCGCCACGAGCGCGAGGGCGAGCGCGGCGCCGGTCCACGCGACGGTCGCGAACAGGCGGTCGGAGTAACGCCAGTGGAAGAGGGAGGGGGTGTGCCGTGGCCGGGTCCCGCGGACGTACTCCGGTACGGGGAGCATGCCGCGCTCCCCGATCAGCGCCCGGAACTGCAGGGCTGCCGAGAGGAACGCGACGCAGTACAGCCCGGCCAGGCCCCGCTGGAAGAGGATCCTGCTCAGCCAGTGGTCGGGTGCGGTGAACCACTCCATCGCTTCCAGTATCGGCCCGGGATCACGTCCTGACGAGGTACCGGAGGGTCCGGCCGAGGCGTTGGGCGTACGCGCGCTGGAGGAGCGGGACCAGGGGGCCGGCGAGCCGGGTGTACCAGACGCCGGGGCGGCTGAACGCGGTGACGGTGAACCGGACCGTGCCGTCGGGGTCGAGGTCGACCACGAAGGACTCCTCGCCGCACTCCGGGTGCCCGGTGACGGTTCCGTAGGCGAAGCCGGTGCGGTCCTTGTCGTACGCCGTCCAGATCACCGAGCAGGGGACGCCGATCCGCAGCGGCCCGATGCCCGCCGACACCTCGACGGCGGTGCCGGGCTCGGCCCGGTCGGTGTCGGCGAGGACGCGCGCCCCGGAGGCGCGGTGCATCCGCCAGGTGGTCACGGCGGCGCCCGCGGCCTCGAAGGCGGCGCGGCCGTGGCCGACGACCGCGGTGTGCCGGAGGTGGTGGTAGCCCTCGGGGAGCGCCGCCGGGGACCGGGTGGCGCCGACCTCGGGGTAGGTGAGGGCGGGGCGGGGGCGCTCGCGCCGGGACAGGCTGCTCAGGAGGCGGGTCATGCCGGAAGCTCCGTTCGCGGGTGGGCGGTGGGGGAGGGTGCGGGGGTGGCGCGGCGGTCCGACGTGAGGCGGCGGCGGGCGAGCAGCGCGCAGACGGTGAAGCCGAGCGCGTTGCCCAGGCCGTGGGTCGCGGCCGTCCAGGTGAGGTCGAGGTGGGGCAGTCCGGTGGCCTCGCCCAGCGCCCAGCTCAGGGCGAGCAGCATGGTGACGAAGAGGACCAGGGCCGACACGGTGAGCAGGGCGCGGGTGAGGCGGTCGGCCGCGGTCGCGCGGCGCTCGCGCAGGGTCAGGACGGCGACGGTCGTCATGCCCGCGGTCAGGACGACGGCCCCGGCGAGCTCGGCCCAGTCGTCGACGAAGTAGCCGAGCAGGACGAGCAGGGTGCCCGCGGGGACGCTGAGCGCGGCGAACCGGGCGGCGGGGCCTTCGGAGACGCGGCAGAGGAGCCCGGCGACCAGGGCCGCGGCGAAGCCCGCGAAGTGGAAGTGCGGGACGGTGAGGGCGAGGAGTTCCAGGTCGAAGCCGAACAGCGGGTACGAGGCCCGCTCGGCGACCAGCGCGAGACCGGCGACGGACGGGGCGACCAGGGCGGTGAGCACCGCCACCCCGCCCGGCCGCAGGGAGCGGGTCAGGAACAGCCGGGCCGGGGCCTGGAGCGCCAGCGCCAGGGTGGCGAGGGCGTAGACGGCGGCGAGCGCGGTGGACAGGCCGGAGCGCGGCAGCCAGAGCGAGAGCACCCCGGGGACCGCGAACAGCGGCCACGCGCGACGGAGCGGGTCCCACCCCGGTGGCCGGGGGCCGTCGAGGAGGGCAAGCCCCGTCGGGACCACCCAGAGCATGCCGATCGTCACGACCGCACCCACGAGGACCGACAGCGCGGTCATGGACACCACCCGACTTGAACGTGTTCAACTGACACGTCCGAGCGTAGGCCCTTTCTTGAACGTGTTCAAGTACTTCGGTCGTGAGCGGAACCCGGTCGGCCGCCCTCCGCTTGCGGCGGTCCGCCCCCTGCGACAGACATGAAGGACGTGCCGGAACCGGGCGCCGTGGCCCGGGGGAGAGAAAGCGGGAGAACCAGTGCGCTCAGCCCCCTGCCGAACCCGGCGGACCCCCACAGCCCCCCGCGCGACCCCCGCCCTCGCCGCGGTCGTCGCCTCCCTGCTGCTCGGCGGCTGCTCCTCCGCCTGGGAAGGGGCGCGCGGCGGCGCGGCGCCGGCCGCCGTCGACACCCAGGAGATCTTCCTCCAGCCGATCGCCGCGCAGGGCCCCGACCCCTTCACCGCCTCCACCGCCCGGACCACCGCGCGGTCGTCCTCGGGGGAGCGGCAGCCCGGCCCCGAGGCCGAGCGGGTCCGCGAGGTCACCGGTTCCACCCCCGGGCTGTACGGCGGCACGCGCGCGGAGGGCAGCTGCGACGTCGAGCGGCAGGTCTCCTACCTCGCCGCCGACCAGGACAGGACCCGCGTCTTCGCCGAGGCCGCCGGCATCCCCGAGACCAACGTCGGCGCCTGGCTGCGCGGACTCACCCCGGTCGTCCTCCGCGCGGACACCCGGGTCACCAACCACGGCTACCGCCAGGGCCGGGCCCACGCCTACCAGGCCGTCCTGCAGACCGGCACCGCGGTCCTCGTCGACCAGTACGGCGCACCGCGCGTCCGCTGCGCCTGCGGCAACCCGCTCCGCACCCCGGCCGCGACCCCGGAGGGCATCCACCGGGGCGACCCCTGGGACGGCTTCGACCCCGACCATGTGATCGTCGTGCGGCCGACGACCACCGTCGTCACCAGCCTCGTCATCGTCAACGCCGTCGACCGCAGCTGGATCGAACGGCGCACCGGAAGCGACGGGGCCGAGGACCGCAAGCCCGCCGTGGAACCGGACTGCGACCCGGACGCGTGCCGCCTGACCGGCTCCGGTACGCCCGACCCCAGCGCCCCCGACGGCAGCACCTCCCCGGACACGCCCCCCGGGACCCCCTCCCGGCCCGCCGAGCCCCCGGCCGTCCCGCCGGCCCCGGAGAGTCCCGCCAGCCCCGACGCCTCGGGAAGCGGCGACACGGACACCGGGCCGAGCCCCGCCGACCCCGACCCGTACCCGGTCCCCGAGACGGAGCCGTACCCCGACGCCGACACCCCGCCCTACCCCGACCCGGACACCCAGCCCTACCCCGACCCCGACACGGAACCGTTCCCCGATCCGGACGCCGAGCCGACGGACGAGCCGCCCGCCGTGCCGGACGGCGAACTGCCGCCCGAGGAGCTCTTCCCGGCCGGGCCGCTCCCCGAGCAGCCGGAGACCTACGAGGGGTGAAGCGGATCTTCATGGTGCGCCCGGGCGGGGCTGCGCCTAGCGTGGCCCCATGAACGCGGTCAGCGGGGGCGGGGAGGCGGTCGAGCGGAACCGCCCGGCGGAGGAGGGGCGGATCGACCGGGCCCGGCTCCTCGGCCGCCACGGCTCCGTCTTCCGGATGGGCGGATTCGACTGGGACCTCCTCGACGGCACGATGATCATGGACGAGGCCGCCCTCGACGTCTTCGACATGGACCGCGCCGACTACGACGACCGGCCCGAGACGCTCGGCACGCGGGTCCTGCCGGACGAGGGCCGCCGGCTCGACACCCTGGTCGCCCAGGCGCTCAAGGACGGCAGCGAGCACTACGGCGCGTACTTCCGCATCCGCCGCCGCGACGGCGTCCACCAGTGGACCCACACCCAGGGATTCGTCCACCGCGACGACACCGGCCGCCCGGTGCGCATCGTCGGCGTCGTCCGCGACGCCACCCACGAACTCAGCGAGTCCGCCGCCCGGCTCGGCCTCGACGAGGGACGGCGCCGGCGCGCCGGAGTCGTCGAGGGCACCACCGCGGCGCTCGCCTACGCGCGGACCGTGCAGGACGTCATCGACCTGCTCAACGACTCGCACGCGCTCGAACACTTCGGCGCCGCGAGCCTCGTCGTGGGCCTCCTCGACGCCGGCCGCATCCGTCTGGTCGCCGAGGGTCCCGAAGGCGCGTTCGTGCCGGGCACCCGCTTCACCCGGGTGGACGAGCCCTATCCGATGAGCGAGGTGATCCGCACCCTGCGCCCCCGGTTCATCGAATCCGCCCGGGACTTCGCCCGCTCCTTCCCGGTGCTCTGGCCCCACATCAGCGGGCTCGGGATCACCGCGGCCGCGTATCTGCCGCTCATCGCCCAGGCCCGGCCCATCGGCGCGCTCGGACTGCTCTACAGCGACAAGACCGGCTTCAGCGAGGACGAGCGGACCCTGCTCGTCGCCCTCGGCAGCAGCATCGCCCAGAGCCTCCAGCGGGCCATGCTCTACGAGCAGGAGCACGACCTCGCCGAGGGCCTCCAGCAGGCGATGCTGCCGCGGCGGATCCCCGAGGTGCCCGGCGCCCAGACCGCCGTCCGCTACCGCTCGGCCCGCCTCGGCCGTGACATCGGCGGCGACTGGTACGACCTCATCGCGCTGCCCGGCGGGCGGGTCGGCGCCGTCATCGGAGACGTGCAGGGGCACGACACCCACGCGGCGGCCGTCATGGGGCAGCTGCGGATCGTGCTCCGCGCGTACGCCGCCGAGGGGCACCCCCCGGCCACGGTGATGGCCCGCGCCTCCGTCTTCCTGCACGAACTCGACACCGAGCGCTTCGCGACCTGCACCTACGCGGAGGTCGACCTCGGCACCGGAGTCGTCCAGGTGGTCCGCGCGGGCCATGTCGACCCACTGCTCAGGGAGGTCGACGGCAGCAGCCGCAGGCTCCCGGTGGAGGGCGGGCTGCCGCTGGGGCTCTCCGCGGAGTTCGGCCGCCTCGACTACCCGGTGACCACGGTGGAACTGGACCCCGGACAGACCCTGATGCTCTACACCGACGGCCTGGTCGAGAAGCCCGGCTCCGACCTCGACGAGGGCCTCCAGTGGCTCTCCTCCCTCGTCCGGCGCGGCCCCGCCGACCTCCAGGAGCTCGCCGACCACCTGTGCGACGTGGTCGCCGACCGGGGCGGCGAGGACGACGTCGCGATCCTGCTGCTCCGCCGCCACGGCGCGGCCGCCTCGCGCGGGGCCGGCCGGTTCCGGCAGCACGTGGCCCAGAGCGACCCGGAGGCGCTGAGCTCGGCCCGGCACATGATCAGGGCCGCCGTACGGGCCTGGGGGGCGGGGGAGCGGGCGGACGAGATCGAGCTGGTCGCCGACGAGCTGATGACCAACGCGCTCATGCACACCGACGGCGGGGCGATCGTGACCCTGCGGGTCCTCGGCGGACCAGGGCGACGGCTCCGGGTGGAGGTGGAGGACCGTTCGAGCGCACTGCCCCGGCGCCGTGAGGCCGGCGAGGCGGGCGTGTCCGGGCGCGGACTGTTCCTGGTCGACCAGCTCTCCGACGTCTGGGGCGTCGAATCGCGCGGCGGCGGCAAGTGCGTGTGGTGCGAGTTCGGTCTGGAAGACTGACCCAGTTAACCGAGCGTGAACTGATCGTACTTGACCGTAACTGTCGGTGCGCGATTGACTTCCCTCTCCCGCCTCTCCGCGCAGGACATGAGGACACCCGTGAGCAGCGAGCTACTGGCACCGCTTGACCTGGCCTTCTGGCACCTGGAATCCACCGCCCACCCCCTGCACCTCGGGGCCCTCGCCCACTTCGGCCCCAGGCCGCCGGAGTCCGGCCGACCCGCGCCCCCGGACGGCGGGCCGCACACCCCGGAGATCCTCGACCTCCTCGCCCGCCGCGCCGCCGCCGTCCCCCGGCTCCGCATGCGCGTCCGCGACGTCCTGCTCCCCGTCGGCGGCGCCGCCTGGAGCGCCGACCCCGACTTCGATGTCCGCCACCACGTCCACGAGGTCGCCCTCCCCGGCGCCGACTTCCCCGCCGAGACCGCCCGGCTCGCCGCCGAACTCATGGAACGCCCCGTCGCCCGCGGCCTGCCGCCCTGGGAGATGTACCTGTTCAGCGGCGCCCCCGACGGCTCCTTCGCCGTCCTCGTCAAGCTCCACCACGCCCTCGCCGACGGGATGCGGGCCGTCGCCATCGGTGCCGGGATCTTCGACGAGATCGCCGCCGGCCACCGCCCCGCGCGCCGCCCCCGCCCCGTACCGCCGCGCTCCTGGCTCCCCGGCCCCGGGCGTCTGCTCGGCATGGCCAGGGACCGGCTCGGTGACCTCGGCCGGGCCGTCGAGGTCGGTGCCTCCGTCGTCGGCTCCTCCGTCGTCCGCGCCGGCCGCCTCGACGGGCGGCCCACGACCGCGTTCGCCGCCGAGTCCAGCGGGACCCGCCGCGTCGCCACCGCGTCCCTGTCCCTCGACCGCGTCCACCGGGTCCGCCGCGGCACCGGCGGCACCGCCAACGACGTCCTCCTCGCCCTCGTCGCGGGCGCCCTCCGCCGCTGGTTCGACGGGCGCGGCCTGCCGCTCCCCGAGACCGACCCCCGTGCCCTCGTCCCCGTCTCCCGCCGGCGCCCCGGCGCCCCGCCCGGACCCGGCAACAGCCTCTCCGGCTACCTCCTCGACCTGCCCGTCACGGAGGCCGACCCCGCCGCCCGGCTGGCCGCCGTCCGCCACGCCATGGACCGCAACAAGGCCGCCGGACCCTTCAGGGGCGCCGGCGCCGTCGCCCTCCTCGCCGACCAGCTGCACCCGCTCGCCCACCGCTTCGGCGCCCCGCTCGCCGCCGGCGCCGCCCGGCTCCTCTTCGACCTCCTCGTCACCCAGGTGCCGCTGCCCCGCTCGGCGCTCTCGCTCGGCGGCGCCCCGCTGCGCGCCCTCTTCCCCATGGCCCCGCTCGCCCGCGGCCAGTCCCTCGCCGTCGCCATGTCCCCGTACGGCGGACAGGTCCACATCGGCCTCGTCGCCGACGGCGCGGCCGTCCCCGACCTGGACGCGCTCGCCGCCGCGCTCACCGCCGAACTCGACCTCCTGGACCCGCCCGGGACCCCCTGAGGACGGGCTCCGCGCGGCGCGCCGGGGCGCCGCCGCGCGACCCCGGCGGCGGTGCGGCAGGGTGGAACCATGCCCGAACTCCCCGAGGTGGAAGCGCTGCGCGCGTTCCTCGACACGCACCTGGTGGGCAAGGAGATCGCCCGCGTGCTGCCCGTCGCGATCAGCGTCCTCAAGACGTACGACCCGCCCCTCGGCGCCGTCGAGGGCGCCGAGGTCACCGCGGTCGGACGGCACGGGAAGTTCCTCGACCTCACCACCACCGGCCCCGCCGGCGAACTCCACCTCCTGTTCCACCTGGCCCGCGCGGGCTGGCTCCGCTGGCAGGACCCGCTGCCCACGGGGCCGCCCAAGCCCGGCAAGGGCCCGCTGGCCCTGCGTACCGCGCTCACCGGCGGCGACGGCTTCGACCTCACCGAGGCCGGCACGACCAAACGCCTCGCCGTCCACCTGGTCCGCGACCCCCAGGAGGTGCCGGGGGTCGCACGGCTCGGCCCCGACCCGCTCGCCGACGACTTCGGCCCGGAGGAGTTCGCCGCGCTGCTCGCCGGCGAACGGCGCCAGATCAAGGGCGCCCTGCGCGACCAGAGCCTCATCGCGGGCATCGGCAACGCGTACAGCGACGAGATCCTCCACGCCGCGAAGATGTCCCCCTTCAAACCCGTCCAGAACCTCGGCCCGGAGGAGACGGCCGCCCTGTACACGGCGATGCGGACCACGCTCCACGAGGCCGTGCAGCGCTCCCACGGGCTCGCCGCGGGCAAGCTCAAGGCCGAGAAGAAGAGCGGGCTGCGCGTCCACGGGCGGACCGGCGAGCCCTGCCCGGTGTGCGGGGACACCATCCGCGAGGTCTCCTTCAGCGACTCCTCCCTCCAGTACTGCCCCACCTGCCAGACCGGCGGCAAGCCGCTCGCCGACCGGCGCCTGTCGAAGCTCCTCAAGTAGGCGAGCCCGGCGAGACGGACGAGGCACCGCGACCCGGGCGAGGCCCCGCGACCCAGGCGAGCCCCGCGACCCAGGCGAGCCCCGCGACCCAGGCGAGCCCCGCGACCCAGGCGAGGCCCCGCGACCCAGGCGAAGCCCCGCACACCGCGGGAACCGGTGCTCGCCGGGGAGGCCCGCGGGCCTGCCGTTACACTCCGCCGCATGCTGCGCGTACTGGCCGTCGACGACGAGGAACCCGCCCTCGGGGAGCTGCTCTACCTGCTGCGCGCCGACCCCCGTGTCCGGAGCGCCGAAGGAGCGGGCGACGCCACCGCGGCCCTCCGCAGGATCGGCCGCGCCCTGGAGACCGGGCCCGACGGTGACGAGGCCGTCGACGTCGTCTTCCTCGACATCCACATGCCCGGCCTCACCGGCCTCGACGTGGCCCGGCTGCTCGCCGGCTTCGCCCGGCCGCCCCTCGTCGTCTTCGTCACCGCCCACGAGGGCTTCGCGCTCCAGGCCTTCGACCTCAAGGCCGTCGACTACGTCCTCAAGCCCGTCCGCCGCGAGCGCCTCGCCGAGGCCGTCCGCCGCGTCCACGACCTGGTGCACGCCACCGCCGTCCCCGCCGCCCCCGCCGCGCCCGAGCAGATCCCGGTGGAGCTGGGCGGGGTCACCCGGTTCGTCTCCGTCGACGACATCGCCTATGTGGAGGCGCACGGCGACTACGCCCGCCTCCACACCGACCACGGTAGCCACCTGGTACGCATCCCCCTCTCCACCCTCGAGGAACGGTGGGCGGCCCGTGGCTTCGTCCGCATCCACCGCAGCCATCTCGTGGCCCTCGCCCGGATCGACGAGCTCCGGCTCGACGGCGGTGCCACCTCCGTGCGGATCGGCGACACCGACCTGGCGGTCAGCCGTCGGCACGCCCGTGACCTGCGGGACCTGCTGATGAGGCGTGCCGGCGGCTGAACCTCCGCACGTCTGTCGCGGGCGGGGAGCGCTGCGTAGACTCCACGCGTCCCGGGCCCACCGCCCGGACGAGCCGCCGCACGTCACCGAGAGAGGCCGGGGAGGACCCCGATGTCCGAGCACCACCCACCCCCGGCCCCCGGCCGTGCCGACCCCCCGCGCAGATCCCGCCGCGAGACCGTCACGTACGCCTCCGCCCACGGCGCCGGGGCCGTGTCGGGTCCCGCCCGGCGGCGGCCCGTCCACCCCCCGGCCCGATCCGAGATCGACGAGCAGACGACTCTCGGCCACACCTACGTCCGGTCCCTGATGCGCAGCCAGCTGCGGGCCGCCGTCACCGCGCTCGGGGCCCTCGCCCTGCTCGTCGGCCCGCTGCCGCTGCTGCTCGCGCTGCCCGCGCCCGAGGCCTTCGTCTGGATCGCCCTCGGCGTCGGGGTGTACCCCGTCGTCTGGGGGATCGCCCACTGGTACGTGCGCCGCGCCGAACGCAACGAGCGCGACTTCACCGGCCTCGTCGAACGGTGAAGCACCCCGCGTGAACCAGACCTACGCCGTGGCGGCCGTCACCGCCGTCGTCCTCGCCACCGTCCTCATCGGCGCCCTCGGCCTGCGCATCTCCCGCACCACCTCCGACTTCTACGTCGCCTCGCGCACGGTACGGCCGGGCCTCAACGCCGCCGCGATCAGCGGCGAGTACCTCTCCGCCGCCTCCTTCCTCGGCATCGCGGGTCTCGTCCTCGTCCAGGGCCCCGCCATGCTCTGGTACCCCGTCGGCTACACCGCCGGATACCTGGTCCTGCTCGTCCTCGTCGCCGCCCCGCTGCGCCGCTCCGGGGCGTACACCCTCTCCGACTTCGCCGAGGCCCGCCTCGAATCGCCGCAGGCCCGCCGGCTCGCCAGCCTCTTCGTCGTCGGCATCGGCTGGCTCTACCTGCTGCCGCAGCTCCAGGGCGCCGGACTCACCCTGGAGATCCTCACCGGTGCCCCCGACTGGGTCGGCGGGCTGCTCGTCGCGCTCGTCGTCACGGGGACGGTCGCCGCGGGCGGGATGCGCAGCATCACCTTCGTCCAGGCCTTCCAGTACTGGCTGAAGCTCACCGCCCTGCTCGTGCCCGTCCTCTTCCTGCTCGCCGCCTGGTACGGCGACGGGGCGCCCAGGGCACGCTTCGACGCCCCCGCCCTGCTGCGCGACCACACCGTCGTGAAGGTCGCCGACACCGTACGCGTCGACCTCGACGCCCCGCTCACCCTCACCGTCACCGGACGCGTCGACTCCGTCCCGTACGAGCACCAGACCGTGACCCTCGCCCCGGGCACCCACCACGTCCTCGGCGGCACCACGCTCGCCTTCGAGCCCGGCGCCAGCCTGCCCGAGCGAAGCCAGTTGGGGGTCCCCCCGGCCGACGACCGGGGGACGGCCGCCGGTGGCTCCGACCCCCTCGGCTGGTCCCAGCCCCTGGCCGGCGGACGCGACGGACACCAGCTGTACGCCACGTACGGACTGATCCTCGCCACCTTCCTCGGCACCATGGGGCTGCCGCACGTCGCCGTCCGCTTCTACACCAGCCCGCACGGCCGGGCCGCCCGCCGCACCACCCTCGTCGTCCTCGGTCTCGTCGGCGCCTTCTATCTGCTGCCGCCGCTGTACGGCGCTCTCGGCCGGATCTACGCCCCCGAACTCGCCCTCACGGGCTCCGCCGACGCCGCCGTCCTCGTCCTGCCCGACCGGATCCTCGGCGGTCTCCTCGGCGACCTCCTCGGGGCGCTCCTGGCGGGCGGCGCCTTCGCGGCCTTCCTCTCCACCGCCTCCGGGCTCACCATGTCCGTCGCCGGCGTCCTCACCCAGGACGTGCTGCCGTCCCGTGGTGTCCGGCACTTCCGCCTCGCGACCCTGCTCGCCACCGCCGTCCCGCTCGCCGTCGGCGTGGTCGCCTCGAAGGTGCCGGTCGCGGATGCCGTCGGCCTCGCCTTCGCCGTGTCCGCCTCCTCCTTCTGCCCCCTGCTGGTCCTCGGCATCTGGTGGCGGCGGCTCACCCCGCCCGGCGCGATGGCCGGACTGCTGCTCGGCGGCGGCTCCGCCCTCGCTGCCGTGATGGCGACCCGCGCCGGACTCGCCCCCGACGGCTGGCCGCACACCCTGATGGCCTGGCCGGCCGTCTGGTCGGTGCCCCTCGGCTTCCTCAGCATGGTCGCCGTCTCGCTCGCCACGCCCCGCCGCATCCCACCCGGCACCCCGGGCATCCTCGCGCGGCTCCACCTGCCGGAGGAGTTCACCGGCACGCTCCCCGCCCAGGAGGCCCGCCGATGAGCGGCATCGTCCTTTCCCGGGAGGCCCGCCGATGAGCGGTTTCGCCCTCGCCGCCGCGGCCACCGCCGGGGCCGTGCTGCTCGCGGCGGGTGTCGTCCTGGGGCGGATCACCGCCCGGCGCGGCGGCCCCGCCGCCGACCCCCATCTCGGCACGCCCGTCGAGCGGGCCACCTTCCACACCCTGCACACCGCCTCGCTCGCCGCCCCGCCACTGCGCGCCGGCCTCACCGAGGAGACCGCTCGCAGAGCGGCCGGCACCCTCCGCTCGCTGCTCGGTACGGAGGCCCTCTGCCTCACCGACCGGGGCGCCGTCCTCGCCTGGGACGGGCCCGGCGAGGAGCACCACCGCGCGCACGTCCCGGCGCAGGCCGCCGACACCCTGGAGACCGGACGCAGCCGGTCCGCGCACACCGGCTGCGCCGACCCGGCCTGTCCGCTGCGCTGGGCGGTGATCGCCCCGCTCACCGGGGAGGACGGGGTGCTCGGCGCACTCGTGGCCTACGGCTCGCGGGAGTCGGCCGTCCTGGTGCGGGCCGCGACCGAGGTGGCCCGATGGGCGTCCGTCCAGCTGGAGCTGGCCGAACTCGACCGCTCGCGGACCCGGATCGTGGAGGCCGAGATCCGGGCCCTGCGTGCCCAGATCTCCCCGCACTTCATCTTCAACTCCCTGGCGGCCATCGCCTCGTTCGTCCGCACCGACCCGGAACGGGCCCGGGAACTCCTGCTCGAGTTCGCCGACTTCACCCGCTACTCCTTCCGCAAGCACGGTGAGTTCGCCCAGCTCGCCGACGAACTGCGCTCCATCGAGCAGTACTTGGCGCTCGCCGGGGCGCGGTTCGGGAACCGGCTCAAGGTCACCCTGCAGATCGCCCCCGAGGTGCTGCCGGTGACCCTGCCCTTCCTCTGTCTCCAGCCGCTCGTGGAGAACGCGGTGAAGCACGGCCTCCAGGACCGGGAGCGGGGCTGCCGGGTCACCATCGCCGCCCGCGACGCGGGGGCGGAGGCGGTGGTCACCGTCGAGGACGACGGCATCGGCATGGACCCGGAGTTGCTGCGCGCGGTCCTGCGCGGAGAGCACCCGGACGGCTCCGGCATCGGTCTGTCGAACGTGGACGAGCGCCTGCGCCAGGTGTACGGGACGGAGTACGGGCTCGTCATCGAGACCGGCGTCGGCGCGGGGATGAAGGTGACGGTACGCATCCCCAAGTACCGTCCGGGAGTGCATCGTTCGGCACTCTGACGCCGTCCGGCCGCGCCGGTCAGCGCAGGTGCAGCGAGAGGTGGGCCAGGGGCAGGCCCAGCTTCCAGGCCGGCAGCCAGATCTGCTCGGCCTCGTCGACCGCGTACTCCGGGGCGTCGCCCGTGCGGCCGTCGAGGTCGGCGGCGCGCACCCAGGTGTCCCGGAGGCGCCGCCAGGCGGACTCGGCGAGCGCCAGGTCGGGGCCGTCGCCGCCGGCGGTGCGGCGCGCGGCCAGCCGCTCCTCGACCCAGGGCGGCCAGGGCCGGTCGTACGCGGTGTGGCGCAGCCAGGCGTCGGTCCGGTCGGCGTCCCACGCGCCCGCGGGCCCGTCCGGCTCCTGCGAGAGGAGGACGGTGAGGGCGAGCGCCTGGAGGCCCGCCCGGTACTCCAGTGAGCCGGGTGCCACGAGGGCGGCGGCCCGCAGCACTTCGTCGGCCAGGTACTCGGCGCACAGCCAGGCCATCGGGACGGCGAGGCCGCCGCCACTCGTGCCACCGGCGCCGTTCGTGCTCTCGGGCAGCAACGCTCCCACCTTCTCCCGGACATGGAGGACCCGGATGTGCGGGCCCGGGGGAGAGCTTCCTCCGCGAAGGGCGCCCGCGGGTCCCGCTTTGCTCAACTCGCCCGTGTGCTTTCGGATACGTTTTCCGGCCGGATAGGTACCCGTGGGATTTCTGATGTCTCCGGAGGTGTACGGGACGGGGGAGGTACCGGGGGGCGAGCGGAGCCGGGGTGGCGGTCGGCGGAGCCGGGGTGCCGACCGGGCGCCGGGGCGCTTCAGCCGAGGAGCGCGTACACCGCGGTCGCGTGGGCCGCGGTCTCGTCCGTGCCCTCGGCCGTCATGGTGATGTCGGCGAAGGCCATCCGCTTCCCCGCCTTGGTGAGCCGGGCCCGCACCAGGACGTCGGAGCCGACGACCGCCCGCTGGAAGCTGATGGACTGCTGGACGGTGGTCATCGGCACGAAGCCGCCCCGGGCCGAGGCGACGGCGATCACCGTCGCCGTGTCGGCCGCGGCCATCAGGGCCTGGCCGCAGAGACCGCCGCCCTCCCGGGCGAGCCGGTCGGACCACGGGAGCCGGAGGACGGCTCCGTCGGTCACGGATTCGACGGTGAGTCCCAGATCGAGCACCCAGGGGGCGAAGTTGTCGGCGAGGACCTTTTCGGCGGCGGCGAGTGTCAGCGTCACGGCGTCATTGTGGGGCTCCGGCGCGGGAGCGGGCAACGGCCGTGCGGCGCGGCCCGTAGTCGGGCAGGGAGCGGCCGAGCTGCCGCAGCGCGTAGTGGGAGCGCGATTTGACGGTCCCGGCGGGGATGCCGAGGTCCACGGCGGCCTCGTTGACGGTGTACCCGTGGAAGTAGATCCGGACGAGCACCGCGCGGTGCTCGGGGCTCAGTTCGCGGACGGCGGCCCGCACGTCGAGGGCGGCCTCGGCCGAGGTGGTGGGGTCGGCGGGGTCGGGCGTCACCGCGAGGACGCCGTCGCCGATCTCGGCAGGCCGGGCGAGGCGTGAGCGCCGGGCGTCGATGGCGAGGCGGCGGGCCACGGTGAAGAGCCAGGGGCGCATCGACCCGTAGGGGCCGTCGAAGGCCTCGGGGTGCTGCCATGCCCGTACCAGGGTCTCCTGGACGAGGTCCTCGGCCCGCTGGCGGTCTCCGTAGGTGAGGCCGAGCAGGAAGGAGAGCAGCGCGGGGCCGTGGTCCCGCTGCAGTTCCTCGAGGGTTCGTTCGTCGGTGGTCGCCGTCGTCATGCTGCCCGCCTCTCCGCGGCTCGTCGTCCGGCCGTATACGAGCGCATCCGGACGGCGAGGGACAGGGAACGGACACCGGCGTGCGACGAACGGTCGCACCGAGCGGCGAATGGTACGGCGAACGGTCGGACGGCGGTCCACCGGAGGCTCTACGTCCGTTTCAGCGGGGTTCCTGCCCCGATGCGGCCTTGACCCTTGACTGCGGCTTTCCCGCGAGATCAATTCGTCAGAACAGATGTTCATCACACGAATTGGGTGGAGTGCCGTCATGACCTCACGCACCAGACCCGCGGGGGTGGCGCTCGCCGCCGCCCTCCTCGCGGCCGCGACCGGTTGCGCCGACGGGAGCGGCCCGGCCGGCGGCGCCCCCACTCCCGAGGCGTCGGCCGGACGGCAGGGGAACGTGAAGCCCGCCCTTCCGTCCGCCGCGCCGGGCGGCGCCTCCGCCCCGGCCGGCTTCACCCTCGTCGCCTCCGGTGACGTCCTCCCGCACGACTCGATCATCCGCCGGGCCGCCCAGGACGCGGGCGGCGGCGGTTACGACTTCGCGCCCATGCTCTCCGGGGTGAAGTCCGTCGTCTCCAAGGCCGACCTGGCCATCTGCCACATGGAGACCGTGTACGGGAAGGACGGCGGGCCCTACACGGGCTACCCCGCCTTCAAGTCGCCGCCCGAGGTCGCCGCCGCGCTGAAGGCCACCGGGTACGACTCGTGCTCCACCGCCTCCAACCACACCCTCGACGACGGCGCGGCGGGCCTCGGCCGCACCCTCGACGTCCTGGACGCGGCGGGTGTCCGGCACGCCGGATCGGCCCGTACCGCGAAGGAGGCGGCCCGGCCCACCCTGCTGAAGGCGGGCGGCGCCACCGTCGCCCAGCTCGCCTACACCTACGACACCAACGGCTATCCCCTGCCCGAGGGACAGCCCTGGGCGGTCAACCTGCTGGACGAGGAGAAGGTGATCGCGGACGCCCGCGCCGCCCGAGCGGCCGGCGCCGACGTCGTCGTGGTCAGCGTCCACTGGGGCACCGAGTGGCAGACCGCGCCCGACGAGCGGCAGCTCTCCCTCGGTCGCGCGCTCACCGCCTCGCGGACCGGCGGCCGCCCCGACATCGACCTGATCATCGGAACACATGCCCATGTGCCCCAGGCGTACGAGAAGGTCAACGGCACCTGGATCGTCTACGGGATGGGCGACCAGGTCGCCGGGGACATGATCAACCACCAGGGGGCCTACGATCCGCGCGGCAACCAGGGGAGCATCGGCCGGTTCACCTTCGTCCCGCCCCGGACCCCGGGCGGCCGCTGGGAGGTGTCCAGGGCCGAGTTCGTCCCGCAGTGGTTCGACACCGGGCGCGGCCGGGTGGTCAACCTCGGCGCCGCCGACGGATCCGACGCGCATCGCGCCGGCATCCGCGACACCATCCGGCAGGTGGTGCTCAGCCGCGGCGCCGACAAGGACGGCCTGGTGATGGGGAGGTAGTCCCGCCGGCGCACGGCCGGGAGGTGGCCCCGCCGGCCCACGGCCGGGAGGCAGCCCCGCAGGCCCACCCCGCCCCCACCCGTCGGGCCTATCGGCTCATCGGGTGTTTTCGGGCGGGCGGCCGGTGTCGATGAGCCGCACGGAGTCTCATCCGTATGAACCATTAGTCATGAAAAAGGATCAGATGCTCCCCGGGCGTCGAGCGGTGCTGCGGCTCGCCGCCGCCCTCGGGGCCACCGCCACCCTCGGGGTTCTCGCGGCGGACCGGCTGGCCCCGCCCGAGCGGACCACCCGGGGCGCGCCCCCGCCCGGGGGCCGGGCCGGCCGGGCAGGCCCCGGAGCGGGACCCGTCGCGGGCCCGCAGGCCCAGGCCGCCCGGCTGCGCCCCAGCGCGTACCGGCTCCAGCCGATGACCTCGTACGCGCCCCCGTCCTTGCGGCGCGCGGCGCCGCCGGTACGGCAGCGGCCCTTCCTCAGCATGTCCGGGGTGGGCCGCTCGATGGTGCTGAGCTTCGACGACGGACCGGACCCCCGCTACACCCCCGGGATCCTGCGGACCCTGCGCCGGTACGACTGCCGGGCGATGTTCTTCGTGTGCGGCGAGATGGCCGTCGAGAACCAGGACCTGCTGCGGGAGATGGCCGAGGACGGACACGTCATCGGCAACCACTCCTGGTCCCATCCCCTCATCCCCACCCTGCGGCCCTCCCGTATCCGCGACGAGCTCGGCTCCACGAGCGAGGTCGTGGAGCGGACCCTCGGCACGGCCCCGCTCTGGTACCGCGCCCCCTACGGGGCATGGAACCGGCACTCCTTCGAGATCGGCGCCGAACTCGGCATGGAGCCGCTCGCCTGGACCGTCGACACCCTGGACTGGAAGGAGCCCGGCACCGACACCGTCGTCCGCCGGGTCCTCGACGGCGCCGCCCCCGGCGCGGTCGTGCTCTCCCACGACGCCGGCGGCGACCGGTCCCAGAGCGTGGCCGCGCTCCGCCGCTATCTGCCCGAACTCCTCGACGCGGGCTACCACATCACCGTCCCCCGGCGCTGACCGGCGCGGCACGCGGAAGGGCCCCGGCGCCCCCAGGCGCCGGGGCCCTTCCGTACGCGCTAGCGGGAGCTCACCATGCGGGCGTACACCACGACGTTCCCGTCGTAGCCACGCGCGCGCGTGTAGCCGCCGCCGCAGGTGATGACCCGCAGTTCGGGCGCACCGGTGTCGGCGTAGACCTGCACGCCGGGGAAGTCGTCCTTGGAGTAGACCTCGACCCCGTAGATCTCGAAGACCGCCACCCGGCCGTCGTACCGCTCGACCTCGACGTGCTGGCCCTTCTCCAGCGAGCCCAGGCCGTAGAAGACCGCCGGGCCCTGCGCGTTGTCGACGTGGCCGACGACGACCGCGGTGCCCCGCTGGCCGGGGGAGATGCCGTTCTGGTACCAGCCGGCGAGGTTGGCGTCCTCGGGCGGCGGGGCCGCGACCCAGCCGTTCGGCTCCAGGCCCACGTCCATGATCGGAGCCGCCACCCGGATCGCCGGGATCTTGATCCGGGAGGCCGGGGCGAAGGGCAGCGGCTCCAGACCCTCGATCGTCCCGGACGGCGGCACGACGGGGCGTGCCACCGGCCGGGCCGCGGCGGCGGGTTGCGGGGGTCCGAGCGCGACGTCCACGCCGTTGCGCATCATCGCGATCCCGGACAGCATGGCGAGGGCCAGGACGCCCCAGGGTTGGCGTCTCCTGCGCTCGAAGACGCGGAAGTCCTTCGGGGGCATGGTTCTCCCTTCGTGGCGTCGTCAGAACGGTAAGGGCGGTCGGGCGGGCCGTCGCGCCGGACGGTGCGAACGGGTGGCGGCCGCTGCCGGACGGGTGCCGGAGCGGCGGCGACCGTGTGCCGGGGACGCCCTCGGAGGCGGGCGTCGCGGAGCACCCTGCCGCCGGTCCGCGGAGGATCGGCTGACGACAGGCGGGTGACAGGGGACTGACCCATCCGAGTAATCGTCAGATAAGCACCCCGGCCTGCTCTGACCTGCGGTTCTGTCGACTCCACGGGGCCGATTCCCGGCGTGTCGCCTCACCGGGGTGGACCAGTGCCGAAATGCGTGGTTCGCCATGACTTGTGATGGTTCGTCATGGAAGGCGTACTCGTCGAAACTCCCGGAGCACCGCTTTGGGGCGTCTTCCACTGGAGGTTCAACCATGCGTGCTGCACGCACTCTGGCGGTGACCGCCACCGCAATCGCTGCGGTCGGGCTCGGGGCCCCCCTCGCCGTCGCCACCAACGGGCCGAGCAATGTCCAGGTCAACCCCTACGACGTCCACGCGGGGTCGACGATCACGATCACCGCCAAGGGCTGCGGGCACGGTGGCACCGTCACGTCCAACGCCTTCCCCACGACCAACCTGTCGGTGAACTCCAACGGGCTGTCCAGCGCCATCGCCCGCGTCAACAACAACGCCACTCCCGGCAACTACAACCTCGCCGTCAGGTGCAGCGACAGCACCCGTGTGGTCACGCACCCGTTCCGCGTCCTCGCGGGCCGCGGCGCGGCGGGCGGCATCGGCGGTTCGCTCGCGCCCAGCTCCACCGAGATGGCCGTCGGCGGCAGCCTGGTCGCCGCGGCCGCGCTCGGCGGCGGACTGTTCATCGCGCGCCGCCGCCGTATGACCGGCGCGGGGGTCTGACCGGCCGAACCTCCCGGTCGGCCCGCCACGCCCGTCGCCCCCGAGTCCCTGCCGGGACCCGGGGGCGACGGGCGTCCGGGGACGCCGGGCACCGCTCCGGTCCACGACGCCCGCTCAGTGGCGACGGGCCGCGGCGCGGCGACGGATCACGTAGACGCCACCCGCGGTCGCGGCCAGGACGAGCGCCGCACCCGCGGCCACCTCGATCGGTTCGAGCCCGCCGACCGAGCCGCCGACGCCGCCCTGCACCCCGCGAGGGGGAGTGAGCACGGTGGACCGGATCGTCGGAGTGGCGGAGGGGATGCCGCTGATCGTCAGATCGACGGTGTCCTGCACTCCGCCGGTGCAGTTGAACGACACCGTGTACACGGCGCCGCGCCGGGCGTCCCAGTCCACCGTGGCCGTCGCGGCCGAGTTCGGCGCGATGGTCACGGTGTCGAAGATGCCGGCCGAGGCCGTCGCCGTGCTGGCGCAGCCGGGAGCGCTCAGCGTCACCCGGCCGCCAGGGGCGACCAGCGAGGGCGACACGACGAAGTCGCCCGGCGCCTTGGCCCGCTGGGCCCGTGGGTCGCTCGCGGGGGCACCGTCCGCCGCGAGGGCGGTGGGGACGGCCAGGGCGAGGGCGGCCGCCCCCAGCAAGGCAGTGGACGCGGCACGTATCGCGCGCATGGTGAATCCTCCGGGTCCCGAGGAGCAGCCGCGGAAGGGGGTTTCCGCCGAAGTCCTTGCGTGCACCTCGATGTCCGAAACGCTAGAAGCGCACTACCACAACCGCGATCCCAGGCGGGCGAATGGGGCACGCGTGTCCCCCGTGCGGCCCATTCGGCCCCCCCGCCTCACCCTGTGAGCTGCGGGAACAGATCGGTGAACGGCGCGGCCGTGGCCGAGATGCCCCGGCCGAACGGCGCGTCGAAGTCCCAGATCAGGAACAGCAGGAAGGCGATGAGCACACTGAAGAGTCCGGCGAGCAGCACCTCCCGGCCGGTCCTGCGGATCTGCAGCGTGAAGATGAGGCCGACCGTCACCAGGGCTCCGATGATCAGGCCGAACCACACCACCCCGGGCATGGTCGCCCCCGCGCTCTGCCCCCTGGCCCCCCGGGCGTCGTCGGCCACCGCCACCTGGTCCACCAGGGGCTGGTAGGCCTGGCCCTCGAAGTCGTTGGCCGGCTGGTAGTCGGTGACGCTCCGCCGGACCCGCTCCAGGAGCTCGGTGCCCTTCTCGCTCAGCGCGCCCTCCTCGGCCATGTAGGTCCACTCCTCGTCGACCACGTAGCGGACGTACGTGTCGACGTCGGCCCGGATGCGGGCCCGGACGTCCTCCGGGTACACCTGGGCGCGGGCCGAGATCTCGTGCAGCGCCTGTGCCTCCTGGCGCACCGTCTCCTGGGCGGCCCCGCGGGCCTCCCAGACGCCGGCGATGGCCAGACCGAGCACGATCGCGTAGATCACGCCGATCATCATCGTCATGTACTCGATGACGTCCGGGGTCTCGCTGGGATCGTCGTCCTCGGGGATCCGACGGTGGTTGATGACGACGATCGTGAGCACGACGGCGCACGCGGCGGCCATCGCAAGGGTGAGAACAAGCCATTCAGACATGGATTCCTCCGGCGGGGATCAGCGGGAGCGGGGGCGCAGGATGGCGGTCGCGAGGACCGCGGGGGCGATGATCACCAGCGTCATGGTGACGACGGACGTGCTGCCCTTCGGCTGGGGCCGTGACGTGCGGCGGTAGTGGGGGAGTGCGACGGGCCCGGCCGCCGGCGGCCGTGGCCGCACGGTGGGCGGGGGCGCCGGCGCGGGGGGCGGCGGGGCGGACGCCGGAGCACGCTCGGGCTGCTCCGTGGCGGGCGGGGTGGGTGGGGTGGGGGACGCAGGCCGGGGCAGCGGTGCCGTGGTGGTGGCGGCCGGGGGAGGAGCCGGCGTCGTCGTCCGTACGGGAGGCGGGGGTGGCGCCGTGACCGGCGGGGGTGGAGGCTCGGGCGTCGGCCGGGGCGCGGGCGTGGTGGGCCGCGGCGAGGGCGGCGGTGGCGGGGTGGGCTTGGGTGAACAGGCGCCCGGCCCGACGACCGCCACCGAGGTGTTCGACCCCTCGGGGCCGGTGGTGGCGTAGGCGCAGGAGTCGGCGGCGGCGGGCACGGGTGCGGCGAGGAGCCACACGAGTGCCAGGGCCGCCAGCGGCCGCGCGAGGAGTGATCCGTACAGAGACACGCCGTCGAGCTTGATCACTGACACGGCGTGTCGGGGCGGAATCCGGCGGGATTCGCCGGATGGTGGGCATCTCCCGAGGCGCCGGTTTGACGTTTCGCCACCCGGGGGGCGGATACGGCGCGATGCTCGGCTTTCCGCGCGCGCCGTGATTCCGGAAGACGGCCGAGCCCACGTGTTCCGGCCTCCGGAGCGATATCTGTCCGGTTGTCGCCCTGTCGCGAGGGATGATGGACGAGGCATCCTGCACCGTCGGTCGGCCGCGAGGACGACAACGACCGAGGTACGGACGGGACCTGAGGGCCCACCGGAGGGAGCCACCACCGCCCGAAGAGCGGACGCACACTCAGATGCACGTGAACATGCACGGTCTGAAGGCGCGAACTCTTCGTTTCGGGAGCACGTGCCAATGGCGTGTGACCAAGAACGGACCGCGAATTTCCGTTTCTACTCGCTCTCCCGGCGGGCGATCAGTAGCCTCACCTCGAACACCGGCCGCGAACACATGGCCGCATCCCCCATGGCGACTTGTTGGAGACATTGATGGAGCGTCCCGCCTGGGCTCCGCCGGGTATCGACATTTCGGTGCCGAGCGTGTCCCGTATGTACGACTTCTATCTGGGCGGCTCGCACAATTTCGAAGTGGACCGGGAAGCGGCGCGCAAGGCCATGGAGTTCATGCCGGGCCTGCCCAAGATCATGCAGGCGAACCGTGCCTTCATGCGGCGCGCCGTCCGCCACGCCGTTGACAACGACGTCACCCAGTTCCTCGACATCGGATCCGGCATACCCACCTTCGGAAACGTCCACGAGGTCGCCAGGGCCGCCGACCCCGCCGCGCGCGTGGTCTACGTCGACCACGACCCGGTCGCCGTGGCCCACAGCCGCGCCGTCCTGGGGGACGACGAGGGCGCCGCGGTCGTCGCCGCCGACCTCCGCAAGCCGGCCGACATCCTGCACAGCCCCGAGGTGACCCGGCTCCTCGACCTGGACCGGCCGGTGGCGCTGCTCCTCGTCGCCGTCCTCCACTTCCTGGAGGACGAGGACAAGCCGCACGAGGCCGTCACCGAACTGCTCGGCGCCCTCGCGCCCGGCAGCCTCCTCGTCCTCACCCACGCCTCGTACGAGGGCATCCCGCTCTCCGAGGAGCAGGCCGGCGGCACCGTCGGGGTCTACCGGAACATCCGCAGCCCCCTGGTGATGCGCTCGCGCGACGAGGTCAGCCGCTTCTTCGAGGGCACCGAGCTGCTCGATCCCGGCCTCGTCCCGATGCCCCACTGGCGACCGGAGAGTCCGGTCGAGGAGGAGGATCCGTACGCCTTCTCCGGGTTCGCAGGGGTGGGGCGCACGGCGTGAAGGTCCCGTCGCAGCCGTCAGGCGCAGCCGAAGCCGACGGCCCGGAGGACAGACTCAGGCGGTTCGTCACCATCTGGAGCCGCGCGATCTTCCCGGTGACCGCCACCTCCCTGACCCGCGCCGAGTTCGAGGTGCATCTGCTGCCGCTGGCCCGCACCCTGTGCGACGCGCTGCACGCCCGGCCCTTCGACACGGCCCCGGCCCATCGAGCCGGCGCCGCCCTCGTCGCCGCCCACTGCACCGACCCGGACGCGCTCGGCCGCAGCCTCGGCGTGGTCGACTCGTACCTGGTGCTCTACTGCGGTGAGGAGGGAGACCTCCCGGCGGAGGAGCTCCGGGCCCGCTGCTCCCGCCTCCAGCACGCCATGGCCACCGGCTACGCGGCGGCCCTGCGCGAGCGGACCCGCTCCGAGCAGGAGGCCATCGCCCGCTCCGCGCTCGCCGCCCGCAGCGCCGCCGAGATCGCCCTGCACGCCACCGAGAGCCGCTTCCGCGCGGTCTTCGACGGGGCGGCCATAGGGATCGGCATCGCCGACCTCGACGGCAACGTCCTGGAGGTCAACGAGACCCTCACCCGCATGTTCGGCGGGATGGAGGGCCAGGTGCGCAGCCGGAACGTCAGCGAGTGGGTCCACCCCGAGGACGGCCCGCACGTCTGGAAGCTGTACGACGAGCTGGTCCGCGGCGACCGGGAGCACTACCGCGTCGAGAAGCCGTACTACCGAGGTGACGGAACGGTTCTGTGGACCAATCTCACCGTCTCCCTCCTCCGTGACGCCGAGGGCAACCCCCAGTACCAGCTGGCCCTCATGGAGGACACCACCGAGCGGCGCCTGCTCCATCTGCGCCTGCGGTACGAGGCCACCCACGACGCGCTCACGGGGCTGCCCAACCGGACCCTGTTCTTCGAACGCCTGGAGAAGGCGCTCGCGCCCGGCGAGAACGCCCGCTTCGGCCTCTGCTACCTGGACCTCGACGGCTTCAAGGTCATCAACGACAGCCTCGGCCACTCCACCGGCGACCGGCTCCTCGTCGAGGTCGCCGACCGGCTCCAGAGCTGCGTCACCGGCTCCGGCGAGATGGTGGCGCGGCTCGGCGGGGACGAGTTCGTCGCCCTCACCACCGGCGCCGTCGGCGAACAGGACGTCACCGAACTGGCCGACCGCATCCTCACCGCCCTCTCCACCCCCCTCCGCATCGACGGCCGCGAACTGACCGTCCGGGGCAGCCTCGGCGTCGTCGAGGGCCCGGCCGGCGAGCGCACCCCCGCCGAGGTGCTGCGGAGCGCCGACATCACCATGTACCGGGCCAAGTCGGCGGGCGGCAACCGCTTCGAGCTGGCCGACCCGGAGGCCGACGCCCGTGCCATCACCCGGCACGGCCTCACCACGGCCCTGCCGACCGCCCTGGAGCGCGGCGAGTTCTTCATCGAGTACCAGCCGCTCGTCCACCTCGGCGACGGCAGCGTCCACGGCGCCGAAGCGCTCGTCCGATGGTGCCACCCGCAGCACGGGGTGCTCGGCCCCGACCGCTTCATCCCGCTCGCCGAGGACACCGGCCTCATCGTGCCGCTCGGCCGCTGGGTGCTTCAGGAGGCCGTCCGGCAGGCCCGCTTCTGGCAGACCCGGCACGCCGACGGCGGCCCGCTGCGGATCAACGTCAACCTCTCTCCGACCCAGCTGCACCACCCGCGCCTGGTCGCCGACACCGTCGACGTCCTGGAACGGTCGGGGCTCGACCCGGGCGCGCTCTGCCTGGAGGTGACCGAGTCGGCGCTCATCGGCGCCGACGAGGACCTGCTCAAACCGCTGCGGCAGCTCGCCGAGATGGGCGTGGACATCGCGCTCGACGACTTCGGCACCGGCTACTCGAACCTGGCCAACCTGCGCCGGCTGCCCGTGAGCGTGCTCAAGCTCGACCGCTCCTTCACCCGGGGCATGCAGCAGCACCCGGTGGACCCGGTCGACATCAAGATCGTCGAGGGGATCGTCTCCCTGGCGCACAGCCTGGAACTCGCCGTCACCGTCGAGGGCGTGGAGACCGGGGCCCAGGCCCGCCAGCTCCGCGACCTCGGCTGCGACACGGCCCAGGGCTGGTACTACGCCCGCCCCGGCGCCCCCGACCGCATCCACTCGCTGCTCCTGGCGGACGCGGTCTGAGCCCGCACCCCGGGCCCGTACGACACCGGCCTCCCCGCCGAAGCGGGGAGGCCGGGACGAAGCGGACGGGGCGAGGGAAGCGGAGAGGCTACAGACCGTAAAAGGGTTTCGATGTAGAAGGAAGCCCCTCCATGGCCTCACCCCGCGACGACCGTAACGCTCAGGCGGGGATCAGGTCGCGCGGTTTCTCGGGGGTGACCGCGCGGGAGCCGGGAGCCAGGCCGACCGGGCGCTCCAGAGCGATGTACGTGACCGGGCCCTCCGGCACCGTACGCCCGTCCCACAGGGTGGTCCGCCCCCCCGACTCCTCCATCAGCGCCACCAGATGACCGACCGTCAGCGGAGACCGGCCGAGCAGACCGCGCAGCAGGACCGCGATCGACACCCGGTGCTCCTCCACCCGGTTCGCCGCCGGCTGCCCCCGCAGGTACACGTGCAGCCAGTGCGCGTACCAGCGGCCTTCCTCGTCCCGCCGGAAGGCGAGCGGCAGCGCGACCCGGCCGGCCCCGCGCAGGTCCGACTTCATCCGCACCGTCCGCGGCTCGAAGGGCCGGCCCCGCTGCTCCGGCTCGCGCAGCATGAAGCCGAAGAAGCACTCGGCGGCCTCGTCGAAACCCTCCCCCGCGAACGCGTGCACCTGCGGGACGACGAAGCATCCCCGCACCGCCCCGAGCCGCATGTCGATGAACTCCGACGCCCCGTCCGGCGCTTCGGTGATGTCACCGGAGTGGGTGCCCTCGACGTCGCTCAGAGCCGTGTACGACAGCCAGGTGACGGGTGCGTGATCCGCGTCCATGACGAGCGCCGGCAGAGGCTCCAGGAGCTCGCCCGAGAGCTTGAACCCCGCCGTCATCAGGGCCGCGTCGAACCGGCGCGCGGCGGCGGCCCCGTCCCCCGCCGGGCCGGTCGGGGCGGGGAGACGGCGGGTGTGGCGGAGGACCAGGTGTTCGAGAGCGTGGGCCATGCGGGCATGCTCGCAGCCGCCCCGCGCCTGCCGCCCGCGGATGTCCACCCGGCCGGATCGGTCCGGTCTGGTCGGTGGGGTGCGCTGGTCGGAGCGTGGCCCGGTCTGGTCGGTCGGGTTTCCCGGTCGTAGCGCGGCCCGGCCGGGTCGGCCGGAGTTCCCCCGTCGGAGCGGTCCGGCCCGGTCAGGCGGGTTCCCCGGCCCGGCCGCGGCGCGAGGCGAGCAGCATCCGCTGGAGTTCCCGTGCCGCCCTCGGGGGAGCCACGTCGCTGCGGTGGGCCAGGGCGATCGTCCGCCGCAGGCCGGGCCGGGCGAGGGCGGTCACCCGCAGGTCCCGGCCCGCGCGCGCCGCCACCATCGCCGGGACGACCGCGAGCCCGAGCCCGGCCCGTACGAAACCGAGGACCGCGTCCAGCTCGCCGCCCTCGACCGTGAACGTCGGCTCGAACCCCTCCGCCCGGCAGGCGCCCACGGTCAGCTCCCGCAGGTCGTAGCCGTGCCGGAACATCACGAGCGGCTGGTCCCTGAGGTCCGCGATGCGCACCGGACGGCGCGGCGCCGGCGCCGACGCGGACGAGACCACCACCAGGTCCTCCCGCAGCAGCTCGACCGTGGTCAGCGCCGGCGACGGGGTCGGCAGCGGCAGCACCACGAGCGCCAGGTCGAGAGCCCCGCGCGCCAGCTCCCGTACGAGATCGTGCGAGCCGCTCTCCTCGATCAGGAGCTCGATCCCCGGGTGCAGATCGTGGAAGGCCCGCAGGACGTCCGGCAGCAGTCCGGTGCACAGGCTCGGGGTCGCGCCGAGCCGCACCCGGCCCCGCTTGAGCTGGGCCAGCTCCTGCACCTCGATCCGCGCCGTCTCGGTGTCGGCGAGGATGCGACGGGCGAGCGGCAGCAGCGCCTCGCCCGCGTCGGTGAGCGTGATGTTCCCCCGGGCGCGGCTGAAGAGCTCGGCGCCCAGCTCCTGCTCCAGGGCCTTGATCTGCTGCGAGAGCGAGGGCTGGGAGACGTGGACCCGCTCCGCGGCCCGGGTGAAGTGCCGGGTCTCGGCCACGGCGACGAAGTAGAGGAGCTGCTGGAACTGCATGAGCCCAGCGTAGGCGATGTGCATAGGTGGTACCTATCGAGATCAGCCGGACCATGTCTTGGACCTCTCGGGTCCTTGGGCCCTAGCGTCGTAGGCATGGCTCTGGCACCCACGAGGGACAAGGCGACGGGCCGCCCGCCGTCCCCCACACCGTCACGCGGATTCCTGTCATCGACCCTCGGCAAGAAGACGGTCATGGCCGTCAGCGGGCTGCTCATGCTCGGCTACCTCGTCGCGCACGTCGCCGGCAACCTCAAGGTCTTCTTCGGCCCCGAGGAGTTCAACGCCTACGGCCACTGGCTGCGGGTCATGGGCGCTCCGGTGCTGCACCACGGGTGGGCCCTCTGGCTCGTCCGGATCGTGCTCCTCGCCGCCGTCGTGGCCCATGCCGTCTGCGCGTACCAGCTCAGCCGCCGCGACCTGAGGGCCCGCCCCACCGCGTACGTCCACCGCCGCCGGCGCGCCTCCTACGCCACCCGCACCATGCGCTGGGGCGGCGTCATCCTCGCCCTCTTCATCGTCTGGCACGTCCTCGACCTGACCACCGGCACCGTCCACCCCGGCGGCTTCGAGGAGGGCAGGCCCTACCAGAACGTCGTCGACACCTTCTCCACCTGGTACGGCAACGTCATCTACATCGTCGCCATGCTCGCCGTCGGCCTCCACGTCCGCCACGGGTTCTGGAGCGCCGCCCAGACCCTCGGCGTGGGCAGCGCCCGCCGCGAGCGGCTCCTCCGCGGCCTCGCGAACGGCCTCGCGCTCGTCCTGACCGTGGGCTTCATCTCCGTACCCGTAGCCGTCATGACCGGAGTGGTGGGCTGACATGAGCTTCCTCGACTACACGACCGGTGAGCCGGTCGTCGACCACAAGGCCCCCGCGGGACCCGTCGCCGAACGCTGGGACACCCGCCGCTTCCAGGCGAAGCTGGTCAACCCCGCCAACCGCCGCAAGCACCGGATCATCGTCGTCGGCACCGGCCTCGCCGGCGGCTCCGCCGGCGCCACCCTCGCCGAACAGGGCTACCACGTCGTCCAGTTCTGCTTCCAGGACTCCCCGCGCCGCGCCCACTCCATCGCCGCCCAGGGCGGCATCAACGCCGCCAAGAACTACCGCAACGACGGCGACTCCATCCACCGGCTCTTCTACGACACCGTCAAGGGCGGCGACTTCCGCGCCCGCGAGTCCAACGTCCACCGCCTCGCCCAGATCTCCGTCGAGATCATCGACCAGTGCGTCGCCCAGGGCGTCCCCTTCGCCCGCGAGTACGGCGGCCTCCTCGACACCCGCTCCTTCGGCGGCGTCCAGGTCTCCCGCACCTTCTACGCCCGCGGCCAGACCGGCCAGCAGCTCCTCCTCGGCGCCTACCAGGCCCTGTCCCGGCAGATCGCCGCCGGAAACGTCGAGATGCACGCCCGTACGGAGATGCTCGACCTCGTCGTCGTCGACGGGCGGGCCCGCGGCATCGTCGCCCGCGACCTGATCACGGGCGAGATCTCCACCCACTACGCGGACGCGGTGGTCCTCGCCAGCGGCGGCTACGGCAACGTCTTCTACCTGTCGACGAACGCGATGAACTCCAACGCCACCGCCGTCTGGCGGGCGCACCGGCGCGGCGCGTACTTCGCCAACCCCTGCTTCACCCAGATCCACCCCACCTGCATCCCGCGCACCGGAGACCACCAGTCCAAGCTCACCCTGATGAGCGAGTCCCTCCGCAACGACGGCCGGATCTGGGTCCCCAAGGCCAAGGGCGACACCCGCCCCGCCGCCGACATCCCCGAGGACGAACGCGACTACTACCTGGAGCGGATCTACCCCTCCTTCGGCAACCTCGTCCCCCGCGACATCGCCTCCCGCGCCGCGAAGAACGTCTGCGACGAGGGCCGCGGCGTCGGCCCCGGCGGCCAGGGCGTCTACCTCGACTTCGCCGACGCTATCCGCCGCATGGGCCGGGCGGCGGTGGAGGAGAGGTACGGCAACCTCTTCGACATGTACGAGCGGATCACCGCCGAGAACCCGTACGAGGTCCCCATGCGGATCTACCCGGCCGTCCACTACACGATGGGCGGACTCTGGGTCGACTACGACCTCCAGACCACCGTCCCCGGCCTCTTCGCGATCGGCGAGGCCAACTTCTCCGACCACGGGGCCAACCGGCTCGGCGCCTCCGCCCTCATGCAGGGCCTGGCCGACGGATACTTCGTCCTCCCCGCCACCATCAACGACTACCTCGCCCGCCACCCCCGCACGGAACCCGTCACCGACGACCACCCGGCGGTACGGGAGGTGCTCGCCGAGACGGAGGACCGGCTCCACCTCCTGCTCTCCGTGGACGGCGACCGCACCCCCGACTCCTTCCACCGCGAACTCGGCGAACTCATGTGGGAGTACTGCGGGATGGCCCGCACGGAGGCCGGACTGCGCACCGCCCTCGCCCGGATCCCCGAGATCCGCGAGGAGTTCTGGAGCCGCGTCAAGGTCCCCGGCACGGGCGCCGAGTTCAACCAGTCCCTGGAGAAGGCCAACCGCATCGTCGACTACTTGGAACTCGCCGAGCTCATGTGCCTCGACGCGCTCCACCGCGCCGAGTCCTGCGGCGGCCACTTCCGCGAGGAGTCCCAGACCCCGGACGGCGAGGCCGCCCGCCGCGACGACGCGTTCGCGTACGCCGCCGCCTGGGAGTTCCGCGGAACCGGCGACGCGCCGGTCCTCCACAAGGAGGACCTCACCTTCGAGTACGTCCACCCCACCCAGCGGAGCTACGCATGAAGCTCACCCTGCGCGTCTGGCGCCAGCGCGACGCCGACGCCCCCGGCGCCATGTCCACCTACGAGGTGGACGGCATCTCCGCCGACATGTCGTTCCTGGAGATGCTCGACACCCTCAACGAGGACCTCATCCTGCGCGGTGAGGACCCGGTGGCCTTCGACCACGACTGCCGCGAGGGCATCTGCGGCGCGTGCAGCCTCGTCATCAACGGCGACGCGCACGGGCCGGAGCGCACGACCACCTGCCAGCTCCACATGCGCTCCTTCCGCGACGGCGACACCATCGACGTCGAGCCCTGGCGCGCCTCCGCCTTCCCCGTCGTCAAGGACCTGGTCGTCGACCGGTCCGCCTTCGACCGCGTCATCCAGGCCGGCGGCTACATCACGGCACCCACCGGCGCGGCCCCCGAGGCCCACGCCACCCCCGTCCCCAAGGCGGACGCGGACTCCGCCTTCGAGCACGCGGAATGCATCGGCTGCGGGGCGTGCGTCGCGGCCTGCCCCAACGGCTCGGCGATGCTCTTCACCTCGGCCAAGATCAACCATCTCAACGTGCTGCCCCAGGGCTCCCCCGAACGCGAGTCCCGCGTCCTCGACATGGTCGGTCAGATGGACGCCGAGGGCTTCGGCGGCTGCACCCTGACGGGGGAGTGCGCGACGGCCTGCCCGAAGGGGATCCCGCTGCCGTCGATCACGGCGATGAACCGGGAGTGGCTGCGGGCGCGGCGCAAGGCCGGTCGCGGCTGAGACCGGATCCGGACAGTCTGAAGGCGTGGGCCCCGCCACACCCCGCACCCCGGGACGAAAGATCCTTCACGGAAAGATCACTTTCTCCGTAAGATCTTCGCTCCGGGGTGCTCCTGTCCTGTGCGACAGCAAGATCAACTCCGTTCAACTCTGTACATTTCATGGCATGTTGTCCACTTCGCGGCCAACCACTTCCCGGAGATTTCCGCCGCGCCGACACTCCCGGGTACTGATGGAAACGGCCGGGGGCATATGACCAAACCCCCGGTCGTACCGACCATCTGGGGGTTTCATGTCCAGCATCACCCGCCGCCGGGCCCTCGGCGTCGCGGCAGGCGCCGCGGGCGCCGCCGCCGGCCTCGCCCTGACCCACTCCGCCGTCGCCGCCGTGCCCCGGGCCGCCACCGCTCCCGCGGCAGGCCCGGCCCCGGCCGCCTTCGACGAGGTCTACCAGGGCCGCCGCATCAGGGGAGGGGCCTCGCACGGGGGCGGTCATCACGGGGGACACCACGGAGGGGGCTACTCCGTCACGATCGACGGTGAGGAACTGCACGTCATGCGGAACGCCGACGGCACCTGGATCAGCGTGATCAACCACTACGAGCCGGTCGCCACGCCGAAGGCACTGGCCCGCGCGGCCGTCCGAGAACTCCAGGGCGCCCCGCTCGTACCCCTCACCCTCACCTGACCGATCCAGGAGCGGCACCCGTCATGACCGTACGCAAGAACCAGGCCACCCTCACCGCCGACGAGAAGCGGCGCTTCGTCAACGCCCTCCTGGAGCTCAAGCGCTCCGGCCGGTACGACACCTTCGTCACCACGCACAACGCCTTCATCATGAGCGACACCGACAGCGGCGACCGCGTCGGCCACCGTTCGCCCTCGTTCCTCCCCTGGCACCGGCGCTTCCTCATCGAGTTCGAGCAGGCGCTGCAGTCCGTCGACCCGACCGTCAACCTCCCCTACTGGGACTGGACGGCCGACCGCACCTCCCGCTCCTCGCTCTGGGCGCCCGACTTCCTCGGCGGCACCGGACGCGCCCGCGACGGCCAGGTCACCGACGGCCCCTTCGCCCGCGTCGGCAACCGCTGGACGATCACCGTCCGCGTCGACGGGCGCGACTACCTCCGGCGCGACCTCGGGGCGGGCGGACGCCAGCTCCCCACCCGCGCCGAGGTGGACTCCGTCCTCGCCATGGAGACCTACGACACCGCCCCCTGGAACAGCTCGTCGGACGGCTTCCGCAACCACCTGGAGGGATGGCGCGGGGTGAACCTCCACAACCGCGTCCACGTCTGGGTGGGCGGTCAGATGGGCACCGGGGTCTCGCCCAACGACCCGGTGTTCTGGCTGCACCACGCCTTCATCGACAAGCTGTGGGCCGACTGGCAGGCCCGCCACCCCCGGTCGACGTACCTGCCGGCCGCGGGCACCGCGAACGTCGTCGACCTCGGCGACACCATGCGCCCGTGGAACGACGTGACCCCGGCGGACATGCTGGACCACACCCGCCACTACACCTTCGACACGGCGGCCTGATCCGCCGGGCGGCCTCAGGGCCGCCCGGCGAGCCCGGTGGACCGGGCCAGATACAGCGCGGTGCGGCTGCCCGCCGCCCGCGCCACCCGGTCCGGAGGCCCCGCCGCAACGATCCGGCCGCCCTCGTCGCCGCCGCCCGGCCCCAGGTCCACGACCCAGTCGGCGGTGGCGACGACGTCCATGTCGTGCTCGACGACGACCACCGAATGCCCCGCGTCCACGAGGCCGTGGAGCTGGCGCATCAGGACCTCGACGTCCGCCGGGTGCAGCCCGGTCGTCGGCTCGTCCAGCACGTACAGGGTGGGGGAGCGGTGCGGCCGCTGGAGCTCGGAGGCGAGCTTGATGCGCTGGGCCTCGCCGCCGGACAGCTCGGTGGCCGGCTGCCCGAGCCGCAGGTACCCGAGGCCCACGTCGAGCAGGGCACGCAGGCTCCGGGCGGCGGCGGGGGTGTCGTCGAAGAAGGCGGCGGCGGCCTCGACGGTCAGGTCGAGGACCTCGGCGATGGTCAGTCCCCGCAGCCGCACCTCGAGGGTCTCCGGGTTGTAGCGGGCGCCATGACAGTCGGGGCAGGGGGCGTACGTGCTCGGCAGGAAGAGCAGCTCCACCGAGACGAAGCCCTCGCCCTGGCAGGTCTCGCAGCGGCCGCCGGTCACGTTGAAGGAGAAGCGGCCCGCCTTGTAGCCGCGCGCCCGTGCCTCCTCGGTCTCCGTGAACAGCTTCCGCACGACGTCGAACAGACCGGTGTAGGTGGCCAGGTTGGAGCGCGGAGTCCGGCCGATGGGACGCTGATCGACCGTCACGAGACGTTCCACCCCGGCGACTTCCTCGGTCAGCGCGCCGACGAGCGTGGACTTCCCGGAGCCGGACACACCCGTGACCGCGGTCAGGACACCGACGGGGAAGGCCGCGTCGACCGCCCGCAGGTTGTGCCGCGTGACCGGCCCCGTCCGCAGCCACCCGGCCGGCTCCCGCACCTCCCGGCCGGGTGCGGGCGCGCGGTCGAAGAGGAAACGCCGGGTTGCGGACGCCTCGACCTCCGCGAGGCCGTCCGGCGGGCCGCTGTGCAGCACCCGCCCGCCGTGGACCCCGGCGTGCGGACCTACGTCCACCAGCCAGTCGGCGTGCCGGATGACATCGAGGTGGTGCTCGACGACGAAGACGGAGTTCCCGGCCGCCTTGAGCCGGTCCAGCACCACGAGCAGGGCCTCCGTGTCGGCCGGGTGCAGTCCCGCGGACGGCTCGTCGAGGACGTACACGACACCGAAGAGCCCCGAGCGCAGCTGGGTGGCGAGGCGCAGCCGCTGGAGCTCGCCGTTGGACAGGGTGGGGGTGGCGCGGTCCAGGCTGAGATAGCCCAGGCCGAGTTCGGTCACCGTCACGATCCGCGCGACCAGATCCGCGGTGAGGACCCGTGCCGTCTCCGTACCCTCCGCACCCGCCTCCGCGAGGAGTCCGGACAGGGTCGTCAACGGCAGCCCGGCCAGCTCGGCGATGGTCCGGCCCGCGAAGGTCACCGCGAGCGCCTCGGGCCGCAGCCGCGCGCCGCCGCAGACCGGGCAGGGGGCGCTGGTGAGGAAACGCTCCGCCTTGGTGCGCAGGGTCGGGCTCTTCGAGTCGGAGAAGGTCCGCAGGACGTACCGCCGTGCGCTCATGTACGTGCCCTGGTAGGGGCGCTGGATGCGGTCGGCGTCCCTGACCGGGTGGACGGTGACGACCGGCTGCTCCTCCGTGAAGAGGATCCACTCCCGGTCCTTCGCGTCGAGTTCGCGCCACGGCCGGTCGACGTCGTACCCGAGGGTGTCGAGAACGTCCCGCAGGTTCTTGCCCTGCCAGGCGCCGGGCCAGGCGGCGATCGCACCCTGACGGATCGACAGCTCCGGGTCCGGCACGAGCAGCTCCTCGCTCGTGTCGTGGACCCGCCCGAGGCCGTGGCACGAAGGGCAGGCGCCGACGGCCGTGTTGGGGGAGAAGGAGTCGGAGTCGAGCCGCTCGGCGCCCTCCGGATAGCGGCCCGCCCGGGAGAACAGCATGCGCAGCGAGTTGGAGAGCGTGGTCACGGTGCCGACGGAGGACCGGGCGTTCGGCGAGGACCTGCGCTGTTCGAGGGAGACCGCCGGCGGCAGCCCGGTGATCTCGCCCACCGCCGGCGCCCCCACCTGGTGGATGAGCCGCCGTGCGTACGGGGCCACCGACTCGAAGTAGCGCCGCTGCGCCTCCGCGTAGATCGTGCCGAACGCCAGGGACGACTTGCCGGAGCCGGAGACCCCGGTGAAGGCGACGAGCGCGTCGCGGGGGATGTCGACGTCCACCCCGGCGAGGTTGTGCTCACGGGCGCCGCGGACACGGACGTACGGGTCGTGGAGTCTCTCCTGCATGGGGCGATTTTATCCACTGGGCCTCGTTTGCCCTGTTCGGGGGCCGTGCGAGGGCGGGGCGCCGGCCCGTGGCCGTGGGTCCGGCGTCGGGCGGCTCGGGGCGCGCCGGCCTTCAGACCTGTGGCCACGGCTCTGGCGTCGGGGGCGCGCCGGCTCTCCCGGGCCCGGGGTCCGGTGTCGGACGACCCGGGGCGCCGGCTCACCGTCGCGGCTCCGGCGTCGGCCCCGGGGCGCCCGTCCCCTTCCGGCCCGGAGCCGGAAGGCGTCGACCCGGGAGTGCCCGTCCCCCTCCGGCCCCAGGGCCGTACGTCAGGCGGTCCGCGGCGTCAGCCCCACGGCACGGGCCAGTCTCCGGTACGACTCGCTCAGTGCCGCCCGGTCGTAGGTGCTCGTCGTGACGAGGACCTCCTGGGCCCCGGTCTCCTCGACCGCCCGCCCCAGCGCCTCCGCCACCTGGTCCTCCGTGCCGTGCACATGGCCGCTCAGCCCCGACTCGTAGAAGCCGCGCTGCTTCTCCGTCATCGCCAGCCCCTCGATCCGCTCGGGCGCTTCGAGCGGCGGGAAGACGCCCTGGGTGCGCGAGTACGCGAGGGACCAGGCCTCCGGGATCAGCAGCTGCCGGGCCTCCGCCTCCGTCGCGGCCACCGCGACCGTCCCGGCGACGACCACGTACGGCTCGTCGGCCCACGGGGACGGGCGGAAACCGGAGCGGTACGCGTCGACGGCGGCCAGCAGCCGGTCGCGCCCGCGCAGATCGCCGACGACCAGCGGCAGACCGGCGGCCGCTGCGATCGTCGCGCCCTCGCCGGTGGCCAGGACGAAGGGCGGGACCCGCAGGCCCTCCGCGGGCCTGGCGTGCACCTGCGGGTGCGCGGTCTGCCTTCCCGTGAACCAGCCGAGGAGCTCGGTGAGCTGCTCCGCGAAACGGTCGGCGTCGTCCTTGTCGCGCCCGAGGGCCCGGCGGATGCCGTCGGTGAAGCCGACCGAGCGGCCGACGCCCATGTCGACGCGGCCGGGGAAGAGGGACTCCAGGACGCCGAACTGCTCGGCCACCACGAGGGGCTGGTGGTTGGGGAGCATCACCCCTCCCGTACCGACGCGGACGCGGGAGGTGGCGGCGGCCACGGCGGCGGCGAGGACCGTCGGCGCGGAGCCGGCGACCCCGGGCACGCCGTGGTGCTCCGACACCCAGAAGCGGTGGTAGCCGAGGGCCTCGATCTCCCGCGCGAGGCGCACGGTGTCGCGCAGCGCCTGGGGGGCGTCCTCGCCCACCCGGGTGCGGGAGCGGTCGAGGACGGAGAAGCGGATGCCGTCGGGAAAGGTGCTCACAAGGGGTTCAACGCCGGGTGAGGGGAGGGATTCCCGCAGGGGCGTCCGGCACGTGGGGGACCGGCCCCCGACGCGCGGCTCCCGGGCGGACCCGTGACCCGGCGTCCGGCACGCGGGCGCCGGGCCGCGGCACATGGCTCCTAGGCTGGGCCCGTGACAGCCGACAACCGGCCCCTGGCCGTCTTCGACCTCGACAACACGCTCGCCGCGACCGCCCACCGCCAGCACTTCCTGGAGCGGCGCCCCAAGGACTGGGACGCCTTCTTCGCCGCGGCGCCCGACGACCCGCCGCTCGACGAGGGCGTCGCGCTGTGCCGCGAGGCGGCGGTGGAGTGCGACATCGTCTACCTGACCGGGCGGCCGGAGCGCTGTCGCCGGGACACCCTCGCCTGGCTGGCCGCGTACGGACTCCCGGAGGGGCCGCTGCACATGCGCCGTCAGCGCGACTTCCGGCCGGCCCGGGTGACCAAGCTGGAGATCCTGCGCCGGCTCGGAGCGGACCGCCCGGTCAGGATGCTCGTCGACGACGACCAGCTGGTCTGCGACGCGGCGAGGGCGGCCGGCTTCCGGGTCGTGCGCGCCCTGTGGGCGACCCCCTCGCAGGAACTGAGGGACGCCCAGGAGAAGGAGGGCCGCACCTGACCGGCGCGCGCGGCTTCGGGGCCCCGGGCTCAGGCGACCTCGTCCTCCAGACGGAATCCCACCTTCAGGCCGACCTGGTAGTGCTCGATGGAGCCGTCGACGATGTGGCCGCGGACCTGCGTCACCTCGAACCAGTCGAGGCCCCGCAGGGTCTGGGAGGCGCGGTTGATGCCGTTGCGGATGGCCTCGTCGACGCCCTCGGTGGACGTGCCGACGATCTCCGTGACGCGGTAGGTGTGGTTCGACATGGGGGAGGGGCTCCTCTCGGTGCGTTCCCTCCACCGTGCCCCAGGGCGCGGCGGCGCGCGACACGGCGGGGGCCGGGCGCCGGACGGGTCAGTCGACGACCGGCGGACGACTGTTCCGTACCGTCGGTAAGGGCACAGAGGGGCCGACGGGGGTGCGGAACGGGATGGTCAAGGACTTGACCATCCCGTTGGTCCAGACCAGAATCCAGGCCACATACCCGCGCGAACACCCCGTTCGGTCCCCCCATGTCGGGTCAGCCCCCCATGCCGCACGACCCTGTGCTGAACCGCAGAAGGTGACCCACGTTGAAGAACCGCTTTCTCGCCTGCCCACTGGCAGCCGCCACCGCGCTCGCCCTCGCCGGCTGCGGAATGCTGCCGGGCGGCGGCGGCCAGACGAAGACCGTCGACATCTGGCTCATGCGGGACAGCGTCAGCGAGGACTTCCTCACCCGCTTCACCGAGGCGTACGAGGAGGAGCACGACGGCGTCGACCTCAAGGTCACCATCCAGGAGTGGACCGGCATCGGGAAGAAGGTCACCGAGGCCATCCAGGGCGGCGGCGGCCCCGACGTCATCGAGGTCGGCAACACCCAGGTCGCCCAGTACGCCGACACCGAGAAGCTGTTCGACCTGACCCTGGAGTCGGTCCGCGACCTCGGCAGCGAGGACTGGCTGCCCGGCCTCGCCGAGCCCGGCAGGATCGGCGGATCCCAGTACGGCATCCCCTGGTACGCGGCGAACCGCATCGTGATCTACAACAAGAGCCTCTTCAAGGAAGCCGGGATCAGCGAGCCGCCGGCCGACCGCGCCGAGTGGCTCGCCGACACCGAGAAGCTCGACCGCGGCGCCTCCCAGGGCATCTACCTCGCCGGCCAGGACTGGTACACCCTCTCCGGCTTCATCTGGGAGGAGGGCGGCGAACTCGCCGTCGACAAGGGCGGCGAATGGGCCGGAGCCCTCGCCAGCCCCGCGGCCCGGCGCGGCATGGCCTTCTACAAGGAGCTCCAGTCCCTCGGCGAGGGCCCCAAGAACGCCGACGAACAGAACCCGCCGCAGGCCGAGGTCTTCGCCCGCGGCGACGTGGCCCAGCTCATCGCCACGCCCAGCGCCGTCGCCGCGATCCTCAAGGCCAACCCCGCGCTCGACGGCAAGCTCGGCTTCTTCCCGATCCCGGGCAAGAAGGCCGGCCGGCCCTGCGCCGTCTTCACCGGCGGCTCCGACCTCATCATCCCGGAGAACGCGCCCGAGCGCGGCGCCGCCATCGACGTCGTCAAGGCGCTCGCCGGCGAGAAGTGGCAGACCGAACTCGCCCGCAGCATGGGCTACGTGCCCAACAAGAAGGGGCTCGCCTCCGTCGTCGCGGGCCAGGAGGCCACCGCCGTCATGGCCGAGGGCGCCGCGCGCGGCCGGGCCACCCCCAACTCCCCGCAGTGGGCGAACGTCGAGGCCGACAACCCCATCAAGCCGTACATGACGGCCGTCCTCCAGGGTGAGGACCCGCTGCGGGCGGCGCAGCGGGCCTCGGTCGCCATCACGGACACCCTCGCCGAATAGCATTCAGCCCGTCCACACCCGCGATCCCCCGGACGGTCACGTCGAATCCAGCCGGTCACGGAAGAAGTAAGGAGCCGGGCCACCGCTCGCGGCCCGGCCCGCCCCTTCCCCTTCCGTACGCCGGAGGAGCCCGACATGTCCGCACCGACCCCCACGCTCGCCGTCCCCGGCCGGCCGCAGGCCGCCGCCCCGCTCCACGTCCCCACCCAGCCGCAGGTCCCCGGCCGGCCCGAGGCCGTCGCCGAGCGGTCCGCCCCCGCCGAGGAGCCCACGCCCCGCTACGTCGTCGAGATCGCCACGCGCCAGGAGGACGTGCGCGCCGCCCAGCGGCTGCGCCACCAGGTGTTCGCCGGCGAACTCGGAGCCCAGCTCGACGGCCCCGAGCCCGGCCTCGACAGCGACGCCTTCGACGCGTACTGCGACCACCTCCTCGTACGGGAGGAGAGCACCGGAGAGGTCGTCGGCACCTACCGGATCCTGCCGCCCGACCGGGCCGCCGTCGCCGGACGCCTCTACTCCGAGAGCGAGTTCGACCTCACCCGGCTCGCCCCCGTCCGCCACGACCTGGTGGAGGTCGGCCGCTCGTGCGTCCACCCCGCCCACCGCAACGGCGCCGTCATCGCCCTCATCTGGGCCGGCCTCGCCCGCTACATGACCAGCACCGGCCACAACTGGCTCGCGGGCTGCTGCTCCCTCCCGCTCGCCGACGGCGGCACCCTCGCCGCCGCCACCTGGGACACCGTCAAGGCCAAGCACCTCGCCCCCGAGGAGTACTGGGTCACCCCGCACAAGCTCTGGAACGCCGACGGCATCGCCCGCCCCGAGGGCCGCACCCAGCTCCCGCCGCTGCTGCGCGGCTACCTCCGGCTCGGCGCCTGGGTCTGCGGCGCCCCCGCCCACGACCCCGCCTTCGGCGTCGCCGACCTCTACGTCCTGCTCTCGCTGCGCCGGACCGACCCCCGGTACCTCAAGCACTTCCTCTCGCTCGCCCCGGCACGGTGAACGGGACCACGGCCCTCTCGCCGTGGCTCCCCACGGCGCCCTGCACCCCGGGCCACTGCGCCGCCCACCCGGAGACCGTGCACCGCGCCGGAGCGGCCGCGGCCGGAGCCGTCCGAGCCTCGGTGCGGCTGACCGCCGGTCTCCTCACCGTCCTCGTCGGCGTCCTGCTCGCTCCCGCCTCCGGCCTCCTCCCGGCCGCCACCCGGCTCGCCCTCGTCCGGCACTGGCTGCGGGCGGTGGTGCGCGCCTTCGGGGTACGCGTCCGGTACGAGGGAGCCCCCGACGCCACCGGCCCCCTCCTCGTCGTCGCCAACCACGTCTCCTGGCTCGACATCCCGCTGATCGCCGCCGTGCTCCCCGGCCGGATGGTCGCCAAGGCCGAGGTGCGCCGCTGGCCCGTCCTCGGCACGCTCGCAGCGCTCGGCGGCACCCTGTTCATCGACCGGGACGGCCTCAGAGCCCTTCCCGGCACCGTCCGCGCCATGACCGCGGTGCTGGCCGGCGGCGGCCGGGTGATCGTCTTCCCCGAGGGCTCCACCTGGTGCGGGCGGGCCGTCGGACGCTTCCGGCCGGCCGCGTTCCAGGCCGCCCTGGACGCCGGCTGCGCCGTGCAGCCGGTACGGATCGACTACCGGCCCACCGACGCCGCCGCGTACGTCGGGGACGACCCGCTCGCCGCCTCACTCTGGCGGGTCGTCACCACCCGGCGTCTCACCGCCGTGGTCCGGGTACCGGAGCCCCTTCCGGGGGTCCGGTACCCGGACCGCCGCGCCCTCGCGGCCGCGGCGGAGCGGGCAGTCGCTCAGCGGGCCGTGGCTCAGCGGGCCGTCGCCAGCGACAGCGCGAACCTGCCCTCGCTGTCGGTCCACCAGCGCTCCAGGTCGAGGCCCGCCTCCGCCAGCTCGTCCCGTACACCCGCCTGACGGAACTTCGCGGACACCTCCGTCCGCATCTCCTCGCCCGCCGCGAAGGGCACCACGAGGTCCAGTTCGGGGATCTTCACGGTGAGCGCGCGGCGGGCCCGCAGCCGCATCTCGATCCACTCCCGCTCGCCGTCCCAGACCGCCACGTGCTCGAACGCGTCCGGGTCGAAGTCCGCCCCCAGCTCACGGTCGATCACCGACAACACGTTCTTGTTGAAGGCGGCCGTCACCCCGGACCGGTCGTCATAGGCGGCCACGAGCGTCGCCTCGTCCTTCACCAGGTCCGTGCCGAGCAGCAGCGCGTCGCCCGGCGTGAGCATCGCCCGCACCGAGCGCAGGAACGTCCGCCGTTCACCCGGCAGCAGATTGCCGATCGTGCCGCCGAGGAAGGCCACCAGGCGCGGCCCCGGCGACCCGGGCAGCGCGAGACCGCGGGTGAAGTCCGCGACCAGCGCGTGCACCCGCAGCTCCGGCCGCTCGGCCAGCAGCGACTCGGCCGCCCCGGTCAGCGCCGACTCGCTCACGTCCACGGGCACATAGCTCTCCAGCCCCGGCAGCAGCGCGTCGATCAGGAACCGCGTCTTCTCGGAGGAGCCGGAACCCAGTTCCACCAGCGTCCTGGCCCCGGTCGCGGCGGCGATCTCCGCCGCACGCGCCTTCAGGATCTCCCGCTCGGCCCGCGTCGGGTAGTACTCGGGCAGCCGGGTGATCTCCTCGAAGAGGTCGCTGCCCCGGGCGTCGTAGAACCACTTCGGCGGCAACTCCTTGGCGGAACGGGTCAGGCCCTGGAGGACGTCGGCGCGCAGATCGGCGCCGGCGGCGTCGGGGGCGAGGGTACGGGTCAGCTGGAACGGACTCACGCGGACGGCTCCTTGAGCGGGGTGAGGGTGACATCGGCGCGGGTGGCGGTCACGAGCGTGTGCTCCGGGACCTCGCGCCAGCGTGGATCGTCGTCGTACGGTTCGGAGGCCACGACCACCCGGTCGGGACCCCGCAGGTACCAGAGGCCGTTCCCCCAGGTGGTCGCCGCGATCCGGACCCCGTCGGTGACCAGCAGGTTCAGCCGGGAACCCGGGGCCGCGGCGGCCGCCTCCCGCACCGTGTCGGCCAGGGCCGGGCCCGGCGCGTCACCGGCCCGCAGCCGGTGCAGCACGAGCGCCCACAGCAGCGCCGAGTCCGTGCGCGCCTCGACCCGGAGCAGCTCCCCGGGCGACAGCGACCCGGCGAGCGGCGCCAGGGAGTCGGGCCAGCCCTCGACTGCGCCGTTGTGGCTGAACAGCCAGGGCCCGGCGGCGAACGGCGCCGCCGCGGCCTCCCCGTCGGCCCCCGGCAGCGTGGCCCCCCTGACCGCCCCGAGCAGCGCCCCGGAGTGCACCACCCGGGCGAGGTCCGCGAACGACAGGTCGCCCCAGATCGGGGCGGCCCGCCGGTACCGGGCGGGCACCGGATCACCCTCGGCGTACCAGCCCACCCCGAAGCCGTCCGCGTTCACCACGCCGCTGCTCTGGGTGCGGGGCTCCCAGGACTGGCGCAGCAAGGCGTGCTCCGGCCGTACGAGCAGCTCACCGAGCGCCACCGGCTCGCCCACGTAGGCGATATGACGGCACATCAGTCGAGCTCCGCACTGCGCGCCGTACGGAATCCGGAGAAGATCTGGCGCCGCACCGGCAGGTCCCAGTTCCGGAAGGTGCCCCGGCAGGCGACCGCGTCCACGGCGAACGACCCACCGCGCAGCACCTTGTGCTCCGGCCCGAAGAAGACCTCCGAGTACTCCTTGTACGGGAAGGCCGTGAAGCCCGGGTACGGCTGGAAGTCGCTCGCCGTCCACTCCCACACGTCACCGATCAGCTGCCGCACACCGAGCGGCGAGGCACCCTCCGGATAGCTGCCGGCGGCCGCGGGCCGCAGATGCCGCTGCCCGAGGTTGGCGTGCTCCGGGCCCGGGTCGGCGTCCCCCCACGGATAGCGGCGCGAACGGCCGGAGACCGGGTCCCAGCGGGCGGCCTTCTCCCACTCGGCCTCCGTCGGCAGCCGCCGTCCCGCCCAGCGCGCGTAGGCGTCCGCCTCGTACCAGCTCACGTGCAGGACGGGCTCGTCCTCGGGCACCGGCTCCGTCACCCCGAACCGGCGGCGCAGCCACTGCCCGCCGTCCTGGCGCCAGAACAGCGGCGCCGTGATGCCGTGCTCCCTGATCTGCGCCCAGCCCTCGTCCCGCCACCAGCGCCGGTCCGTGTACCCGCCGTCCGCCATGAACGCCAGGTAGGCGCCGATGGTGACCGGCGTGGTGTCGATGTGGAAGGCGGCCACGGACCGGGGGTGCGCCGGACGCTCGTTGTCCAGGGCCCACGGCTCCTCCGACGTGCCCATGGTGAACGGCCCGCCAGGAACGAGGACCTCGGAGGGCAGCGGGCCCGCGGTCCGGACCGGCGGCGGGGGAGCGGACAGGACCGCGGGGCCCTTCCGCAGCTGATGGGTGATCAGCATCGTCTCGTCGTGCTGCTGTTCGTGCTGGGCGATCATGCCGAACGCGAACGCCGCGTCGAGCAGGGGCCGCCCCTCGAACGGAGTGCTCCCGAGGACGTCGAGGACACGCAGCCGCACGTCCGCCGCGTACGCGCGCGCCTCGCCCGGAGAGAGCAGCGGCAGCGACGGCCGGGTGGCGCGCGGATGCTCGAAGGCGTCGTACAGCGAGTCGATCTCGGGCCGCAGTGCCTCGCCCCCCGCCACCGCCCGCCACAGCCACTGCTCCTCCTGGTTGCCGATGTGCGCCAGGTCCCAGACCAGCGGAGACATCAGCGGGGAGTGCTGCGCGGTCAGATCGCCGTCCTCGACGCACGAGGTGAGCAGCGCCGTACGGGCCCGCGCGGCCGTCAGCACGTCCAGGGCCCGCCGCCGCAGGGCCTCCGGATCGAGCCCCGTCCCTGTGACCGTCATGACGCCACCACCTCGAAGTCGTCGGCCGGGCAGCTCCCCGGGATCACGTACCGCTCGTGGAAGGCCGCGACCGCCTGCCGCAGCTCCTCGCCCGCACCGATCCGGGGCAGCGCCTCCAGGGCGGCGGAGAACACCGCGCGGGCGGCGGCGTGCAGCTCGGGATCGGCGAGACCGTCGCGGGCCGCCGCCAGCCAGAGCGGGTTACGGGGGGCGGGACCGGCACCGGCCCGCTCCGCGAGCGGCTTCACCGCCCGGTACACCCGCTCCGCCGCCTCCGGGTCGTCGAACACCGCCGTCGTGACGGCCACCGGCACCATCCAGCCGTCCCGGCCGGGCTGCGCGTCGACCATCCGCAGCTCCAGGTGCCCGCGCGGCCGCACCGGCGGGAAGAGCGTCGTCATGTGGTAGCGCAGATCCTCGGCGTCGGCCGGCCGGGGCAGGCCCGTCCTCAGCCAGTCCCGGAAGGTCAGCCCCTCCGGCACCTCCCACGGCCCCTCGTCGGCCCGTACGCACATCACCGGGGTGTCCAGCACGTGCGCGGCCCACTCCGCGCGCGGCTCCCCGTCCGGCGACGGCGCCAGCGTCCGCAGGGGATCGAGGTTCGTCCACAGGGCCTGCCGCGTCGAGCGCCACCCGGTGCGACGGCCGCCGTGCAGCGGCGAGTTGGCGAACGCGGCCACCAGCACCGCGCCCACCAGATGGGCCAGCTGCCATCTCCGGTGGTAGCCCAGCGGCCCCGGCTCCTCGACACCGGCGTCCAGACAGATCTGCACCGACGCCGACTCGCACATCATCGCCCGCCCGGCCGGACCCGTGCGGTCGAGCGCGGCCTCCATGGCGTCGTACCGGGGCTCGTGGAGCATCCGGCCGCGCGGCGAGTGCCACGGGTCCACCCCGTACCCACTGAGGGTCAGACCGTGCGACCCGAGCACCGACCGCACCGCCCGCAGGTCCGCGGCGAGGGCGTCGAGACATTCCGTGAGCGACCCCGCAGGGAGCGAGCTGAGCTCCAGCTGCCCGCCGGGTTCGAACGTGAGCGACGACACCAGCGGCACGGACCGCACGTCGTCGAGCGCCGCCGCGAGCCTCGGCGGCGGTACGGGAACCCGGGGATCCCGCAGCTCGTGCACGAGCCACTCCAGCTCCACCCCCACCGTGCGGGGCGGGCCGGTCTTGAAGCAGATACATCGCAGCAGGTCCTCCGCCTCCCGCTCGGTGAGAGGGGGCCCGCCACGCGGTATGCCGCTCGACGACATCCGTACACCTCCTGGTCATCGGGACTGATCCCGGAGAGTCGCTGTCTCCACCTAAAGCCACTGCCGAGCGGCGTGCAAGAGCGCCCCTCGGCGCCCGGGCGCGCCCCCTGTGCCCCCACTCGTCCGGAACCGCCCGCCCCCACGTCCCGCCGCGCGGGCCCCGGGGCCGCCCGGAGGCACCCGCCGGACCCCGGAAATCCCGTTGTGCCGAACGGGACGAAACGATCAAGCTGGGCGGCATGAGTGCACGACTGCGCGCGATCGCGCGGCAGACCGAGGAGATCGTGGCCGAGGGGCACTACCGGGCTCCCGACGGCCGGACCGTCTCCCTCACCCGCGACCTGACCGCCGCCCTGGCCGGAACCCGCCTCCACGGCCCCGGCCCCGTCGAGGTCACCCCCGACACCGACCGCACGCCCGCGATCGAGGTCACCGGCGAGAGCAGCCTGGCGGCCGCTCGCAGGATGACCGGCGCCGACGCCACCCGCCCCGTCGCCGTCCTGAACTTCGCCTCCGCCCGCAACCCCGGCGGCGGCTACCTCAACGGCGCCCAGGCCCAGGAGGAGGCCCTCTGCCGCTCCTCCGCCCTCCACGCCACACTGCTGCGCGCCCCGGACTACTACGCCCACCACCGCGACGACCGGGACGTCTTCTACACCGACCGGGTCATCCACTCGCCCCGGGTGCCGGTTTTCCGCGACGACCGGGGAGCCCTCCTCGCCGAACCCTTCACCGTCGGCTTCCTCACCTCGCCCGCCCCCAACGCGGGCGTCGTCCGGCGCCGCACCCCCGAGCTCGCCGACCGTCTGCCCGCCGCCCTCGCGTCCCGCACCGAGCGCGTCCTGGAGACGGCGGCCGCGGGCGGCTACCGGCGACTCGTGCTCGGCGCCTGGGGCTGCGGAGTCTTCCGGAACGATCCGGAGCAGGTCGCGGGCGCCTTCCGCGCTCTGCTCACCGGCGACGGCCGCTTCGCCGGTCACTTCGAGGAGGTCGTCTTCGCCGTACTGGACCGGGCGCCCGGCACGCCGACGCTCGCCGCCTTCGCCCGCGTCCTGGGGCGCCCGCTCTGACATGCGGCTTTCCAGCCCGCGTGCCACGCTGAGGGGATACGGACCGCAGTCCGAAACCCGTCACGGGAGGCACGATCGTGGGCAAGAAACAGACCCGGACGAATCGGGGAGCCCGTACCGGCGGCCACGAACACCGCACCGACGCGGCCGCGAAGGAGAAGGCGACGGCGTCCCCCACGAGAGAGACGTCGATGCCGCTCGTCGAGCACGCGTCCCACCGCAAGGAACGCAAGTTCGGCCACAACTAGGGCGCCCTCCGGGCGAACGACGATACTTCCGAAACACGCCCTGGTCCGCGCGAGCGAGACGCGGAACCGACCGGAGCACGCGCAGGGCCCGGCGCACGTGGTGGCGCCGGGCCCGCTGCCGTGGCGTTGTCGGGGCCGTGGTCGCGCCGGGCCCGCCGGCGTGGCGTTGGCGGCTTGGTCGCGCCGGGCCCGTCCGCCACGCGGTTGTCGGCCGTGATCCCGCCGGGCCCGTCCGCCGTGGGGTGGTCGTCCGCAATCGCGCCTGGCCGGTCCGCCGTGGGGGCGTCGGCCGGCGGCCGCGACCGGGATACGCGCGGGGCCCGGCGCCGCACATGGCGTCGGGCCCCGGCCCTTCCCGCGGTCAGCCTCCCGTCGTCACTCCCCGTCGCCGACCGTGATCTCCACACTCTCCTCCGACGAGCGCGGCGACGGCACCGCCCCCAGCCGCTCGGGAGCCCCCGGGTTCATCGTGGAGAGCAGCTGCCGGGCCAGACCGAGACCCGTGCCGCCCATGGTCAGCGCCTTGGCGAACACGTCCGCCATCCCGTCGGCGCCGTTGAGCAGCACCATCTGGTCCACGTTCCCGAACGCCGACGCACCCGCGGAGACGATCTCCGGCCACTTCTCGGCCAACTGCTGGGCGACGACGGCCTCCTGGTTCTCCGCGAGCGCCGCCGCACGCGCCTTGATCGCCTCGGCCTCCGCCAGACCCTTCGCACGCGTGGCCTCGGCGACCGCGAGACCCTTCGCGTGCTGTGCCGCCGCCTCCGCCTCACCAGTGAGCCGGGTCGCCGTGGCCTTGGCCGCGCTCGCCAGCTCCGTCTCCTTCGCCTCCGCCTCGGCCGCCGAGATCCGGGCGTCACGCTCGGCCGCGGCCAGCGTCCGGGTCTCGTACGCCATCGCGTCGGCCGGCTTGCGGACCTCCGCCTGGAGCTGCTGCTCCTTGCGGTGCCCCTCCAGCTCGGCGACCCGCGTCTCCTGGACGACGACCTCCTGGCGCGAGGCCGCCTCCGCCAGCGGACCGGCCTGCCGGGCCCGCGCGGACGCCTGGTCCCGCTCGGCCTGGTAACCCGCCTGGAGGATCTCGCTGTCGCGGGTCGCCTCCGACATGCGTGCCGCGGCCTGCTGCTCCGCCTCGGTCGCCCGCCGGTTCGCCTCGGCCTGCGCGATCCGCGCGTCCCGCTGGACGGCGGCCGCGTGCGGGGCGGCCAGGTTCTTGATGTACCCGGTCGGGTCCTCGATCTCGTGGATCTGCAGCGAGTCGACGATCAGACCGAGTTTCTCCATCTCCGTGCCACAGGCCGAACGGGCCTGCCCGGTCAGCTTCTCCCGGTCACGGATCATGTCCTCCACGGTCAACCCGCCGACGATGGCGCGGAGATGACCGGCGAAGACGATGTGGACCCGCTCCGACATCAGCTTCTGCTGATCGAGGAAGCGGCGGGCGGCGTTGGCGATCGACACGAAGTCGTCACCGACCTTGAAGATCACCACACCGCGGACCTTGAGCGGAATGCCCTGGTGGGTGACGCATTCGACGGACAGCTGGGTCTCGTTGAGGTCGAGCGAGAGCTTGCGCACCGCCTGCACCCCGGGCAGCACGAGCGTGCCGCGCCCGGTGACGATGCGGAACCCCATACCCGCGCCGAGGCCCTCGTTCTTGTGGTTGGAACCGGAGATGATCAGCGCCTCGTTGGGTTCAGCGACGCGCCACATCATTTTGAACACACCGATGAGAACGGCGAAGGCGCCGACGACGACGCCCGCCAGAATGCCGATGCCCATGGACTGGGTCCCCCTTCACCGGAGCCGACACGGATCCGGTGAAAGGAGTGTGCGCCTGTGACGGGCGCCACTCAACGGTTCCGTCAACTGTCGTACGCGGCTGTGACATAGACGGTGCGCGGAGGGAGATGTTCCATGACCATCACGACCGTTCCGACATCGATCCGCTCCTTGGGGGCCGCCGGATGGGCGAGGAAGTGCTCGGCTCCTCCCCGGATCCGGACGATCACCTCACCGACGAGACCCGGCCCGATCGTGCCGGTCACCCGGCCGAGCAGTCCCACCATCGAGGGGTCCATCGACGCGTCGTCCATGCCTGAACGGTACGTCAGATCCAGCTGTCGAGCGCGGACATGAATCCCTCGAAGTCGTCCCGGTGGATGGTGTGGCCCGCCTTCTCCACCGTGCGGACGGTGAACCCGCGGCCCTCCAGCATCCGGGCCGAGACGGGGGAGACGAGCGTGCTCGGGTCGGCCAGCGTGACGAGCGAGGGGACCTCGGCGCGGGCGGGCCACAGGTCGGCCCCCACGGAGCCGGTCAGACCGAACGCCGACCGCTCGTCCCAGTCCCGTACCGACGCCATCTCGGTGTCGACGTCCTCGTCCGACCAGTGCGGGTTGAACCCCCGGATCTGCTCCCTGGTCAACGACTTCCCCCGGACGAAGAGTTCGGCGCGGTAGCCGGCGGGGCCCGCCCCGAGGTGCCACGCGGGGTCGGAGTAGACCGCGCGCGCCGGCGCGAGACGCCCCAGGGCGCGGGCCAGGACCAGCCCGCCGAGCGAGTGCCCGACGGCCAACTCGGCACCGGCCGGGAGGGTCTCGACGAGGTCGTCGGCGTGGTCCTCCGGGCGGTACTCCTCCGGCCCCGAGGCCCGCCCGCTCCTCCCGTGGCCCCGGAGGTCCACCGCGATCACCCGGTAGCCGCGCTCCGCGAGCGCGGGCCCGACCCGCCGCCAGGTGCGGTGGTCGGCCATCATGCCGTGGACGAGCAGGGCGATCCGGTCCCCGGAACCCCAGGAGGTCGTGTGCAGACGCACGGTGCGGCCTTTCTGACGGTGCTTCCACGCACGCCGGAGGGGTCAGCGCACGCTGCGGATGGGGCGCACGGCGAGCGCGCCGAGTACCGACAGTACGGCCGCGATCAGGAACAGCGCGGTGTACCCGCCGCTCAGCGAGACGACGAGCGAGGCCACGAAGGGGGCGACGATCTGCGGGCCCGCGTTGGCGACGTTGAGGACACCCATGTCACGGGCCGCGTCCTCGGCCTTCGGGAGCACCATGGTCACCAGGGCGGTGTCGACGGCCATGTAGCAGCCGAAGCCCAGGCCGTTGACGACGGAGAAGACCAGCATCGCCGTCCAGCTCGCCGAGACGGCCGGGACGAGCAGAGCCACGGCGGCGAGCGCGGCGGAGGCGCCCACGAAGAGCTTGCGGCGGTCGTACCGGTCCGAGAGCCAGCCGCCGAGCACGGTGGAGACCACCATGGCGGCCGCGTTGAGCGGCATGAGGACCGCCACGGCCTCCTCGGCGCTGAGCCCGGCCGGCAGGTCGACGTGGTCCTTGAGGATGTACAGCTGGAACCCGGCCACCGCGAAGTAGCCGAGGACCAGGAGGGCACGGCCGATGAAGGCCCAGCGGAAGTCGTGGTCCTTGAGGGCGCTGCCGAAGGCCGCGATCTGCTCCTTCACCGGCAGTGGGGCCCTGGCCGGCATGCGCCGCTCGCGGGCGCAGCTCGTGAAGAGCACGGCGGTGGCCGCGACGACGGCGCCGAAGACGAGGTAGCCGGTGCGGTAGTCCTCGGAGAAGGCCGCGCCGACGAGAGCGCCGATCGTCGAGCCGACGGGGAGCCCGAGGCCGACGGCCGCCGAGGCCTTGCCCCGGGCGGCCAGGGGCACCCGGTCGGGCACCACCGAGGTCAGCGCGGCCTGGTAGACGTTCATGACGGCCTGGCCGAGACACCAGGCGATGGTGACCAGCAGGATCGTGTCCACGCTGCCGAGGAGCAGCATCACCGGGAGGGCGAGCAGCCCGCCGGCGAGGATCCACGGGTTGCGGCGGCCCGAGCGGTCGGAGAGGGCGCCCGCGACCGGGTTGAAGACGGTCGCGAAGATCGCGGATATGCCGGAGACGAGCCCGAAGTTGGCCACCTTGCCGACGGGGTCGATGTCCTCGATCTGGAGCGCGAGGAGCATCCCGGGGACGCCGACGTACAGGGCGTACATCGCGGTGTTCCCGGCGAGGAGCAGGGGGAGCAGCCCGCGCGTGGGCCGGGCGGCCGGGCGAGCGCCGGCGCCGGCCGACGGCGAGCCGGTGCCGGACGGGTCGGTGCCGGGGGAGGAAAGGGCCACGGTGCCCTCCTGGGGAGATCGCCCGACGAGGGGGCGAGAGGCGGATCGAGCGGTAGGGTTACACGTGTCAGTGACGCGTGTGAGCACTGTGTAGCACCCGATTCCGGCCATCCGCCAGACCTCGTGCCGGACCGTTCTGGAAAGATGCCGTGGCGATGAGCCAGCCAACCGAACACTCCTCCGGACGCCCCACCGGGCGCGCGGTCCCGACCAGCGCCGATGTCGCCCGCCTCGCGGGCGTCTCCCGGGCCACCGTCTCGTACGTCCTGAACAACACCTCGGCCGTCCGCATCAGCGAGCCCACCCGCCGCCGGGTGCGTGAGGCGGCCGAGGAACTGGGGTACGTCCCGCATGCTGCCGCCCGCAGCCTGCGGGCCGGCCACAGCCGGATGGTGCTGCTGCCGACCTCCCACGTGCCGGTCGGACCGCTCTACAGCCAGTTCTTCAACGAGTTCCAGTGGGCGCTGCGGCGCCTCGACTACACGGTCGTCCAGTACGGCAGCGTCGGCCTGGAGGCCGAGGAGGCCGCCCGCGCCTGGGCCGAACTCCGGCCGGTGGCCGTGGTCTCCCTGGGCGAGATCCAGCTCACGGGACCGGGCGTCGAGATCCTGAAGCGGTCCGGCGCCCGGGCCGTGATCACGCTCGGCACCGGGGGTGTCGAGGGCACCCACGCCCTCGTCCTGGACCAGGGGCGCGTCGGGGAGGTGGCCACCGCCCACCTCGTGGAGACCGGCCGTCGCCGGATCGGCGTCGTCATGCCGGAGGAGCCGGGGCTCGCGATGTTCTCCGAGCCCCGCCTCGACGGCGCCCGGCGCGCCGTCGAGGGCACGGACGCCTCCGTCGTGCCGCTGCCGCTGCGGTACGAGGAGGAGTCGGCGCGGGCGCTCGCCGTGCGCTGGCGCGAGCTGGGCCTCGACGCCGTCTTCGCCTACAACGACGAGTACGCGATGCTCCTGATGCGGGCGCTCCAGGACGCGGGCGTCGACGTGCCCGGCGAGACCGCCGTCGTCGGCGCCGACGACCTGCTCCTCGGCCGTCTGCTGCGCCCCCGGCTCAGCACCGTGCGCATCGACATGGTGCTCGGCCGCGAACTCGCGGAGCTGGTCGACCGGGCCGTACGCGAACCGGAGACCCCGCCCCGCGGCCGCGACCTGCTGGCCTCGCGGGTCGTCCGGCGGGAGTCCAGCTGAACGCTTAGCGTCGGTTCATGAGCACAGTTCCGAAGCGTTTCGAGATCCTGCTGGTGCCCGCCCACGTCGAGGACCGGGGCGACGCCTCCGTCACCGACAGCGCCGTCCGCTCGGCCGTCGTCGAGGCGACCGGGCGGCGCGGCGAGTCGGGCTATCCGATCTACGAGGGACACGGGCTCCGGGCCGACATCGACCCCGAGACCCGGACCGTCGAGGCTCTGCTGGTCGACGGACGCGAACTCGACTACGGCCTGACGGCGCTCGTCCGCCCGCCCGCGACTGACCGTCCGCCCGCCCGCGACTGACCGCCCGCCCGCGCGCGACTGACCCGCCCCCTGCCGGGCGCGGGGGCGAGGACGGCGCACGTGAGGGGGGTACGGGAGCACCTCCCGTACCCCCCTCACGTGGTGGGGTGCCTCCCCCGGCCGGGGGGGCGGCGTCACTTCGCCTGGGCGGCCTCGATGGACTTGCGGACCTCGTCCATGTCCAGCTTGCGGGCCTGTCCGATGACGTCCTCGAGGGCGGTCTCCGGCAGCGCGCCCGGCTGCGCGAACACGGCCACGTTGTCGCGCACGATCATCAGCGTCGGGATCGAGCGGATCTCGAAGGCGGCGGCCAGCTCCTGCTGGGCCTCGGTGTCCACCTTGGCGAAGACCAGGTCCTGGTGGCGCTCCGAGGCAGCCTCGAAGACCGGACCGAACTGACGGCAGGGACCGCACCAGGAAGCCCAGAAGTCGATCAGGACGAATTCGTTCCCGCTCACGATCTCGTCGAAGTTGTCCTTGGTGAGCTCTACGGTGCTCATGCTTCCTACCTTTCGGTGGTCTCCTGGCGGTGTCCTCACGGTCCCCTGGGGACTCGCCCGGCACAACGGCGTATCGAGCCGCGCTATTCCGGCCCGCTGCGCCAGACTGTGATCCATGACGCGAACGGTGGAAGACGAACACGAGTACGACGTAGTGGTCCTCGGCGCGGGCCCGGTGGGGGAGAACGTCGTCGACCGGGTGCGGGCCGCGGGACTCAGCGCCGCGATCGTCGAGAGCGAGCTGATCGGCGGCGAGTGCTCGTACTGGGCCTGCATGCCGAGCAAGGCGCTGCTCCGCCCCGCCATCGCCCGCTCCGACGCCCGGAAGGTCGCCGGACTGCGGGAGTCGGCCTACGGTCCGCTGGACGCGCTGGAGGTCTTCGCCCACCGGGACGAGGTCGTCGGCGACTGGAAGGACGACGGCCAGGTGGACTGGCTGGACTCCATCGGCGTACGGGTCTTCCGGGGTCACGGCCGCTTCCTCGGCCCCCGCCGGATCGAGGTGACCGGCCCCGAGGGCGAGCGCCATGTTCTCGCCGCCCGGCACGCGGTCGCCGTCTGCACCGGCAGTCGCGCCGTCCTCCCGGAGCTGCCCGGCCTGCCCGGGGCCCGGCCCTGGACCAGCCGCGAGGCGACCAGCGCACGCCGCGTGCCCGAGCGGCTGGCCGTCGTCGGCGGGGGAGTGGTGGGCGTCGAGATGGCCACCGCCTGGCAGGCCCTCGGCGCGAAGGTCACGATGCTCGTGCGGGGCGATGGCCTGCTGCCCCGGATGGAGCCCTTCGTCGGCGAACACGTGGCCGAGGCGCTCACCTCGCGCGGAGCGGACATCCGTACCGGTGTCTCGGTCAGCGCGGTGGTACGCGACGGGGGTACGGGTCCGGTCACCGTGGTCCTGGAGGGCGGCGACCACGTCGAGGCCGACGAGGTCCTCTTCGCGACCGGCCGAGCCCCGCGCACCGAGGACATCGGTCTGGAGTCGGTCGGCCTGAAGCCGGGCTCCTGGCTCGACGTCGACGACAGCCTCAGGGTCATCGGCAGCGACTGGCTCTACGCCGTCGGGGACGTCAACCACCGGGCGCTCCTGACGCATCAGGGCAAGTACCAGGCACGTATCGCCGGGGCCGCGATCGCGGCCCGCGCCCGGGGCGACGAATCGCTGGACGACGGGAGCTGGGGCGCCCACGCCGCCACCGCCGACCACGCCGCCGTCCCGCAGGTGGTGTTCAGCGACCCCGAGGCGGCCGCCGTCGGCCTCAGCCTCGCCGAGGCCGAGCAGGCCGGCCACCGGGTCCGGGCCGTGGACCTGGACATGGGGCAGGTCGCCGGAGCCGGCCTCTACGCCCAGGGGTACCGGGGGCACGCCCGGATGGTCGTCGACCTCGACCGGGAGGTCGTCCTCGGCGCCTCCTTCGTCGGTCCCGGCATCGGTGAGCTGGTCCACTCGGCGACGGTCGCGGTCGTCGGCGAGGTCCCGATCGCCCGCCTGTGGCACGCCGTTCCCTCGTATCCCACGCTGAGCGAGGCGTGGCTGCGCCTCCTGGAGGCCTACCGGGGCTGACGGACGGTCAACCGACCTGCCCTGGAAGGCTTTCGGCGCCCTCCGGCGGGTACGGGACGACGAGCGCCCGCGCTGCCGCGCGGGCGACCTCCAGGGCGGGCCGTGGATCACGGCCGGACTCCTGGCCCAGGACGACCCGGGTGCTCAACCCGTCGAGCAGGGCCAGGAGTTCGGAGGCACGGGCGACCGCGTCGAGCGGGGCGAACCGTCGCCGCGCGACGCCCGCCGTGAGCAGCGCCTCCAGATCCTCCTGCCAGCCCCGGTCCAGCTCCTCCTGGGCCTCGCGCAGCGCGCCGTTGCCGGGGGTGCGGGCCCAGAGCTCGATCCACAGGGTCCAGCGCGGGTCGCGCGGGCCGCGCGGCAGGTAGAGCCGCAGGAACGCGTCGAGCTTGCGCTCGGCCGTGAGCCGCCGGGCGAGCAGGGCGCGGCGCTCCTCGGCGAGCACCGCCTCGCTCCACCGCAGGGCGGCGAGCAGCAGCAGGTCCTTGCTGCCGAAGTAGTACAGGATGTGGCCGCCGCTGGTGCCGAGCCGCTCCGCGAGCGCCGACATGGTGAGGGAGGCGAGGCCGTCCTCGGCGATCGCCGCCATGGCCTCCTCCAGCATCCGTTCCTGGGTGACGTGCCCGTCCCGCCGTCGTGCCGCCCGTGCCACCGCCGCTGTCCCCGTCCTGCCGCTCCGCCATCGCCCGACAGGTCGACCTTAATCGCAACCTCCGAAGGTCTTGACGTGGCCTGAACCCATCGCACATCTTGAATGCCGTTCTAACACTTAGAACGGCATTCAAGACAGGAGTGCGGTGTGCTCGGACACGAGACGACGCCCGTGACCACGGGGACCACGGGACGGGACGAGGTGTTCCAGGTCGAGGAGCACGGCATCGACCCCATCCCCGACGCCGAACGGCACGGAAGCGCCAAGGACGTCTTCTGGCTCTGGTTCGGTTCGAACCTCACCTTCACCTACGTGATCAACGGCGCCCTCGCCGTCGCCTTCGGGCTCTCCTTCTGGCAGGCCACCGCCGTCGTCGTCATCGGCGGCCTCTCCTTCCTCGCCATCGGCGCGGCGGGGCTCAGCGGGGTGCGCACCGGCACCGCCACCCTCGTCATCTCCCGCGCGGCCTTCGGCAGACGCGGCAACTGGCCCGCCGGGCTCCTCAACTGGATCGTCAGCATCGGCTACACCATCGTCAACACCGTGGTCGGCACCCTCGCCCTCGAAGCGTTCTTCGCGGACCTCGGATGGAACGGCGGCCACGCCTCGCGCGCCCTCGCCCTCGCCGTGACCCTCGTGCTGACCTTCGCCGTCGCCCTCTGGGGCCACGCGACCGTCCAGTTCGCCGAACGCTGGATGGCCTACGTCCTCGCCGCCGGCTTCGCCGCCCTGCTCGTCCTCGTCCTGCCCGGCGCCGACACGTCCGCCCCCGCCGCGGCACCCGGCGCCTCCGGCTGGAGCCTCGCCTTCGTCGTCATGCTCGCGGGCCCCTTCTCGTACCTCCCGATGCCCGCCGACTACACCCGCTACCTGCCCCGCACCACCTCCCTCAAGGCCGTGACCTGGAGCGGAGCCCTCGGCGGGTTCGTCTCCTCCGTCGCCCTCGGCGTCGCGGGCGTGGCCGCCGCCACCCAGGCCGACATGACCGACGCCGTCGCGGGCACCGAGAGCCTGCTCCCCGGCTGGTTCCAGCCCCTCTTCCTGGCCCTGGTCCTCGGCGGCTCCGTCACCAACTCGATCATCACGCTCTACTCGTCGAGCCTGAACCTCCAGGTGCTCGGCATCCCCTGGACCCGGGCCCGCGCCCTCGTCATCAGCGCCGCCGTGACCGCCGCCGGCTCCCTCGGCGCCCTCTTCCTCACCGACTTCACCACCTCACTCCTCTCCTTCCTCTCCCTCCTGATCATCGTCTTCGCCCCGTGGGGCGGGGTCTTCCTCGCCGACATGGTGCTCCGCCGCTGCACCTACGACTCCGCCGCACTGCACGCGACCACCGGCGGGGCCTACGGATACCGCTCCGGCTGGCACCCGGCGGGCCTGACGGCGCTCCTCTGCGGCCTCCTCTTCTCGGCGCTCACCTGCGACTCCGAACTGTGGACGGGCCCCCTGGTCGCACCGCTCGGCGGCGCGGACCTGACCCTGCTCGGCGCGGGGGTCTCGGCACTGGTGTACGTGCTCCTCGCGCGGGGCCGGGTCAGGCCGATACGGCCCTGAGCACGGGGCCCGTCGAATCCCCAGACCTTCACCGCACCCTGCGACCCCGTCCGTCCCCCCGGAGACGCCGAGCCTCCCACGGACACGCACCCCTCCACCCCTCCACCCCTCGTACGACACGTCACGGAGCCACTCCGCATGAACAGCCCCACCCCCGCCCCCGCGTCCCCCCTCGCTCCCGCCGAGCTGGTCCTCGTCGGAGCCCGGATCCACACCGTCGATCCCGCACTCCCCGAGGCGCAGGCGCTCGCGGTCCGTGCCGGGCGCATCGTCTGGATCGGTTCCGACGCGGGCGCCGCCGCGTGGACCGGTCCCGGCACCCGGGTCCTCGACGCGGGAGGACGGCTCGTCCTGCCCGGCTTCGTCGACGCCCACAACCACGTCCGCCTCGGCTCCGACGACGCCTGCGTCCAGCTCGCCGGCGCCCGCGGTCTCGACGAGATCCACGCCCGCATCAGCGCCTGGCACACCGCGCACCCGGACGCCGAGTGGATCGAGGCGGAGGCCTTCGACTACTCCGCAGTCCCCGGCGGGCGCATGCCCACCGCCGCGGACCTCGACCCCGCCACCGGTGACACCCCGGCCCTCGTGCTCAGCTACGACGTCCACACCGCCTGGCTCAACACCGCCGCGCTGAAGCGCCTCGGTGTCGACCGCGACCACACCGACCTCCCCTTCGGCCGGGCGGTCACCGACCCGGACACCGGAGAACCGACCGGTTTCGTCCAGGACTTCGCCATCAAGGGACTCTCCCGGGAGGGCCACCGCGCCCTGCGCGACCTGGGCGTTCCCTGGGCGTCGCCGGACCGGCAGTACGGCAGGCTGGCCAAGAGCCTCGACGACGCCATCGGCTTCGGCATCACCACCGTCGTCGAACCCCAGAACTCCCTCGACGACCTGGCCCTCTTCGACCGCGCCCGGGCCGAGGGACGCCTGCGCTCCCGCATCGTCGCCGCGCTCTTCCACCCGCGCGGCACGACCGACGCGGACCTGGACGCGTTCGAGGCGGCGGCCGGCGCGTACGCCGACGACCGGCTGCGGGTCGGCCCGCTCAAGCTGTACATCGACGACGTCGTGGAACCCCGTACCGCCGCCCTCCTGGAACCGTACGCGGGCTGCTCCCACCACCGCGGCGACACCTTCTACCCGGCCGACGAGTTCGCCGAGCTGCTCACCCGCCTCGACGCGCGCGGCTTCCAGTGCTTCGTCCACGCCACCGGCGACCGGGGCATCCGTACCGTCCTCGACGCCGTCGAGGAGGCCCGCGCCGCCAACGGACCGCGCGACGCGCGCCACCAGATCGTGCACGTCGAGTGCCTGGACCCGGCCGACACCCCGCGCTTCGCCGCCCTGGGCGTGGTCGCGTGCATGCAGCCCCGGCACGCGGCCCCGGACATCGCGGGCCCCGGCCAGGACTGGGCCGAGAACGTGGGCCCCGACCGCTGGCACAAGGCCTGGCCGCTGCGCAGCCTGCGCGCGGCCGGGGCGGTCCTCGCCCTCTCCAGCGACTGGAACGTCGCCGAGATGGACCCCATGGTCGGCATCCACGCCGCCGTGACCCGCCGCCCGCCCGGCGGCGGGGAGGCCTGGACGGCGGGCGAGACGATCGACGTCGCCGCGGCCGTCGAGGGCTACACGATGGGTTCGGCGTACGCGAACTTCCTCGAAGAGGAGCGGGGTTCGCTGACGGTCGGCAAGCTGGCGGATTTCGTCGTCCTCTCCCGCGACATCCTCCGCATCGCTCCGGACGAGATCCCGGGCACGGTGGCGGAGACGGTGGTGGTGGGCGGGGAGGTCGTGGTGGAGCGCTGAGCGGTCGTCCGCGTTCCCGTCCCGTACGCACACGGCGCCACGTACGGGACGGGAACGGCGCGGAATCAGAGTCGGTCGAGGATCTTCCGCAGTTCGGTGACCTCGGCGGACTGGGTCCGTACGACGTCGTCGGCGAGCGACTTCGCGGTGGCGTTGCGCCCGTTCCTCCGCTCGTCCTCGGCCATGGCGACGGCGCCGTCGTGATGGGCGATCATCAGCCGGGCGAACATGCGGTCGAAGTCCCTGCCCGTGACGGCGGCCAGGCCCTGCATGTCCTTGTCGGACAGCATCCCGGCCATGGCGTGACCGCCGGAGCCGTGACCGCCGGAGCCGTGACCGCCGGAGCCGTCACCGGCTGACTCGGGCCGGCCCCAGCCCTTCAGCCAGGCCTTCATCTTCTGGATCTCCGGGTCCTGGGCCTGCTCGATCGCGGTGACCAGCTGCTTGACCTCCGGGTCCTGGGCCCGGCCCTCGGCGAGCCCGGCCATCTCCAGGGCCTGCTCGTGGTGGGGGATCATCATCTGCGCGAACATGACGTCCGCGTCGTTGAAGGGCCCGGGGGCGGCGGCCGTGGCCGTGGAGGGCGCGGCGGCGGACGGACCGCTGTGGTCCGATCCGCTCGTACCGCCGCCGTCCGTGCCGCAGGCGGAGAGCAGGAGCCCGGCGGCTGCGGCGGCGCCGACGAGGGCGAGGGTGCGGGTGGTGCGGTGGGCGAAGGCATGCATGCGCGTGAGACCTCGTGTGTTCGTACGGACGGAGAGGGGCAGGCCGAAGGAGCCCACGGGCAGCGCGGGGCGCCCGTGGCGGGGGTACGGCCTAGATCCGCAGGACGGACAGGTGGGCGAGGTCGGGAGGCCGGCGGGGTGGCGCGTGCGGCCGCAGGGCCGGTGCGAGCCCGGCGAGGAGGAGGACGAGCCAGTGGGGGCGCCGTCCGAGGGCGGCCCGGACGAGCCCCACGAGCAGCCAGCCGGCCAGGACGGCCACACAGAGGGTGGTGGGGTCCGTCCCGGTGCCCGGCGCGTGCCGCGCGTCGGAGCTCTCGCCCCCGTGGGAGCCATGGGTGTCATGGGCTGAGGCGGTGGAGGCGGCGGTCGCCCCGCCGTGCCCGCCGGAACCCTCGGGGTGGCCGAGGGAGTGCATGAGGAACACCCCGAGCGCGAGCACGACGACGAGCAGAAGGTGCGCGAGGGCACCTTCCGCCCGTCTGCCGGGATCTGCTCGATGGGTACGCACAGCCAGGACCTCCTGGCCGAGGAATATACCGCGTGGGGGTATCAGAACCGCGTCAGGACGGCGGTGTCTCGTCGAACAGGGCGTCGGCGACCCGTGTCAGGACGGCGGGGTCTCGCCGGCCATCGCGGCCGCCATCCGCAGATGCGGCGCGGCCTCGCCCGTCCGTCCCAGACGTTCGAGCGTGCGGCCGAGCATCAGCCGGGCGTAGTGCTCGACCGGGTCGCGCTCCAGGACGGCCCGCAGCTCGGCCTCGGCCCGGGAGAGCCGGGCGGAGTGGTAGTAGGCGCGGGCGAGGAGGAGTCGCTGGGCCGTCTGCTCCGGGTGCTCGGCGACGAGGCCGCGGAGGATGCGTACGGCGGTTCCGTACTCCTTCGCGTCGAAGAACAGCCGCGCACGGTCCCAGCGTTCCGCGGCCGTTCCGAACTCGTAGTACGTGTCGCTCACTTGCTCTCCCCTTCCGGAGCCCTGCGTCTGCCACCCTGTGGGGTGGCCGATCAGGTCAACGCGACGGGATGGTTGAACATTCCACTATGATCGGCCTCGTCTCCCCGGGGGCTGCCTGGACTCCCGGAACCCGGACAGGAAATAGGTTGAGCGACATGAGCAATCTTGATCGTCAGGCCACGCTGACCGTGTGCGGCGGCCGTGGCTTCGTCGTCGCCGAGCCGGTGCGGGAACTCCTCAGCCCCCGGCACGTGCGGCTCGGAGAGTCGACCGAGGTCCGCCGGCTGCTCCCCAACCTGGGCCGGCGGATGGTCGGCGCCTGGGCCTTCGTCGACCACTACGGCCCCGACGACATCGCCGACGAGCCGGGGATGCAGGTCCCGCCGCACCCGCACATGGGCCTCCAGACCGTCAGCTGGCTGCACGAGGGCGAGGTCCTGCACCGCGACTCCACGGGCAGCCTCCAGACCATCCGGCCGCGCGAACTGGGCCTGATGACCTCGGGGCGGGCCATCTCCCACTCGGAGGAGAGCCCCAAGCGGCACGCCCGCCTCCTGCACGGTGCCCAGCTCTGGGTCGCCCTCCCGGACGCCCACCGCCATGTGGAGCCGCACTTCCAGCACCACGCCGACCTGCCGCAGGTCACCGCCCCGGGCCTCACGGCCACGGTGATCCTGGGTGAACTCGACGGGGCCGCCTCGCCCGGCACCACGTACACCCCCCTCGTCGGAGCCGACCTCGCCCTCGCGGCGGGCACGGAGACGAGCCTGCCCCTGCACCCCGACTTCGAGTACGCGGTCCTGGCGATGTCCGGAGAGGCGCACGTCGACGGCGTCCCGGTCCTCCCGGGCTCGATGCTCTACCTCGGCTGCGGCCGCACCGAACTTCCCTTGCGCGCGACCTCGGACGCGGGCCTGATGCTCCTCGGCGGAGAGCCGTTCGACGAGGAGATCGTCATGTGGTGGAACTTCGTCGGCCGCACGGACGAGGAGATCCGCAAGGCCCGCGAGGAGTGGATGACGTCCGACCGCTTCGGCGAGGTGAAGGGCTACGACGGCGCCCGCCTGGACGCCCCGGAGGTCCCGGCGACGCAGCTGAAGGCGCGGGGAAGGGTGCGCTGAACTGGGGTGATGACATAAGGCTGGTTGCTCTTCCCGGGCGCGTCACGTCCCATCCCGAAGCCGGCCCGGCCCGGACATCGTCCGAGCCGGGCTTCGTCGTTCCGTGGTCCCGGTCCCGGTCCCGGTGGCGGTGCCTGTGCCTGTGAGTGGCCACCTGGGTCGCGGCGCGGCGGTCGGTCGCCGGGCGTACCCGGCGGGGGTCAGAGGGCCGCCGACACGGAGCGTTCCGCCGCCTCGGGCCGGTCGCCCGCCGCGACCGCGAAGTCCCGGAGCAGTCCGGTCAGGGTCTCGGCGGCGCCGTGCCGGCCCACGAAGTAGCCGGCCGCCTCCAGTTGGGCGAGTCCGTGCATCTGGCACCAGAGCTGCCAGGCGAGCAGCGACGACGTGCCGTCGCGGAACCGGCCTGCCGCCATGCAGCGCTGGATCGCCGCGTGCGGGATCCGCAGGACGTCCAGACCCATGACCCGGTCCTCGTCGGTGAACTCGAAACCGGCCAGCCGTGATCCGCCCAGCATGACCGCGTAGACGTCGGGTTCGGCGCGCGCGAACTCCTGGTACACGGCGCACAGCCGGGCGAGCCCGGCCACCGGGTCGTCGTCCTGAGCGGACTCGACCGCCATCAGGCGTTCCGCGAACCGCGCGAAGCCCTCCCGCATCGTTTCCCGCACCAGCCCCGGCATGGAGCCGAAGTGGGTGTAGACCGCCATGGTGGAGGTCCCGGCCGCCTGGGACACGTGGCGCACGGTGAGTGCGGCGGGCCCCTCCTCGGCCAGGATCCGGGCGACTTCGTCGAGGAGTTTGCGGCGGATCTCAGTTGACACACCGGAATCATAACGCTGTTATTGGACCCATGGCCATAACGGCGTTATGGGGGAGTGCGATGCTCACTGCGATGATCAAGGAAACCGTGCGGGCGCAACGGCCCAGGCTGCCCGACGCCGCCGGCGACGCCGGCGAGACCACCGGCGACGGGCCGCCGCTGCGCCTGCTGCTGCTCGGGGACTCCACCGCCGCCGGGGTGGGCGCGGAGCAGCACCGGGACGCCCTCGCGGGGCAGGTCGCCACCGCGCTGACCGCGCTCACCGGCCGGAGCGTGAGCTGGCGGGTGGCCGCCAGGTCGGGGGCGACCGTACGCGACATGAGGGCCGTACTGCTGGGACAGCTGACGGATCCGATCCGGCAGTGGAAGCCGGACCTGATCCTCCTCTCGGCCGGCACCAACGACGCCATGCGGGCACGGCGGCCCGGAGCCTTCCGGCACGACGTCGAGGGTCTGATCGGCGACATCCGGCTGCGCCTCGGGCACGACGTGCCGATCGTCCTCGCCGGGCTGCCGGACCTCGGTGGCCACCAGGGTCTGCCGCCGCACGTCCGGGGGCCGCTCAACTCGTACGTCAGGCTCCTCGACCGGAAGTTTCGGCTGATCACCGCGCGCGGCGAAGTGCTGTTTTACGTCCCCGCCGGAGGCCCGCCCCCTTTCGCGGGGGGCTGGCTCGCCTCCGACCGCTTCCACCCGTCGGTGCCCGGTTACCGGGGCTGGGCGCGCAACCTCGCGGCAGGGATCGCGACGCTGCTGGAGACAGGCGTGTGCTCCGGACTCGGCACGGACGCCGCCCCGACGGACGAGGTGGCGGCCGTCCGCCGCTGACCGGACCTGCCTGCCGGCCGGGGACATGGCAGTGGTCGCCGCCCCGTGCCGGCGGCCGAACCGCGTGCGGTTCGGCCGCCGGGCCGGGACGCGAGAGTGATGGCGTCCCCCCGAAGGGCGGGGCCCTGTGCGAGACGGTCCGGGATCCACAGCACAGCTCACCCAGCCACAGAGACGGAGCTCCGAAGCCATGAGCCACTACCTATCGAACCTGCGCGACCTCAGGTTCAACCTCTTCGAGGTTCTGGGCCGTGATTCCGTGTACGGGACCGGCCCGTTCGCCGACATCGACCGGACGGCCGCCGAGGACATCCTCGCCGAGATCGACCGGCTCGCCACCGACGAGCTCGCCGACTCGGCGATCGAAGCCGACCGGACGCCCCCGGTGTTCGACGCCGCGACCGGCACGGCGCCGCTTCCCGCGTCGTTCAAGAAGGCGTACGAGGCCTTCATGGACGCGGAGTGGTGGCGTCTCGGCCTTCCCGCGCAGCTGGGCGGAACCGCCGCTCCGCCCTCGCTCTTCTGGTCCTTCGCCGAACTGGTCCTGGGCGCCAACCCGGCGCTCTGGCTCTACGCCGGAGGAGTCGGCTTCGCCCGGGTGATCGACGAGCTCGGCACGGAGGAACAGCGTGCCGTCGCACGGCTGATGGTGGACCGACAGTGGGGCGCGACGATGGTGCTCACCGAACCGGACGCCGGTTCCGACGTCGGCGCGGGCCGTACGAAGGCGGTGCGGGAGGCCGACGGCTCCTGGCGCATCGAGGGCGTGAAGCGCTTCATCACCAACGCCGAGCACGACCTGTCCGAGAACATCGTGCACTTCGTGCTCGCCCGCCCCGAGGGCGGGGAGCCCGGCACCAAGGGCCTGTCCCTGTTCCTGGTGCCCAAGTACGAGTTCGACTGGAGCACCGGCGAACTGGGCAGGCGCAACGGCGCCCATGTCACCGCGGTCGAGCACAAGATGGGCCTCAAGGTGTCGAACACCTGCGAGATGACGTTCGGTGCCCGGGGCGTGGCGAGGGGCTGGCTCCTCGGCGAGACGCACGACGGCATCCGGCAGATGTTCAGGATCATCGAGTTCGCCCGGATGATGGTCGGGACGAAGGCGATCTCGACGTTGTCGACCGGGTACCTGAACGCCCTCCGTTACGCCAAGGAGCGGGTGCAGGGCGCGGATCTGACGCGGGCCACCGACAGGACGGCCCCCCGTGTCACCATCACCCACCACCCCGACGTGCGGCGCTCGCTGATGATGCAGAAGGCGTGTACGGAAGGTCTGCGGACGCTGGTCCTGTACACGGCGTGTGTCCAGGACGACATCGTGGTCAAGGAGCAGGCGGGCGCCGACGCTTCCGCCGCCCGCGCGCTGAACGACCTGCTCCTGCCGGTGCTGAAGGGCTACGGCTCGGAACGCGCCTACGAGCAGCTCAACCAGTCGCTCCAGATCTTCGGCGGCTCCGGCTACCTGCAGGACTTCCCGGTCGAGCAGTACCTCAGGGACGCCAGGATCGACACCCTCTACGAGGGGACGACGGCGATCCAGGGGCAGGACTACTTCTTCCGGAAGGTCGTCCGGGACCAGGGGCGGGCGCTCCGCGCGCTCGCCGAGGAGATCAGGGGGTTCCTGGCGGGAGCCGACGGCCGGTCCCAGCTCAAGGACGCCCACGCGGAGTTGGCGGACGCCCTGGCCGAACTCGAGGCGATGGCCGCGGTCATGGTGCGGCAGCTGGCCGACTCCGCGCAGGACGTCACGTCCCTGTACCGGGTGGGCCAGAACACCACCCGGTTCCTGATGGCCAGCGGAGACGTCGTCGTCGCGTATCTGCTGCTGCGTGCGGCGGCCGTGGCCGTCGACAGGCTGCCGGAGGCCCGGGGCGCGGACAGGGACTTCTACGCCGGGAAGGTGGCTGCCGCGGCGTTCTTCGCCGCGGAGGTGCTCCCGGGGGTGGCCGTCCGGCGGAAGCAGGCGGAGCGGACGGACAACACGCTGATGCAGCTGCCGGAGGGCGCCTTCTGAGCGACCGGGAGAGGTGAGCGGCTCCGGGCCCGCGGCGGCGCGGCGGCAAGGTGGCAGCAAGCGGAAACGGCCTGCTCGACCGCGCGTCGCAGCGGTTAGGTTGGCCGGGCCCGGCACATCGCGGGCACGTCGTCAGGAGAGGCGGAGGCCGGCCATGCCGAGCAGCACGGATTCGAGGGCGCCCGCCGCGGTGGCCGTGGTGGCCGGTACGGACGAGGTGCTGGCCCACCGGGCAGCGGATGAACGGCTGCTCAGTCCCGTGGAGCGGGTGCGTGCCGCGCGGTTCCGGCGCGATTCCGCGCGGCGGGACTTCGTGGCCGCCCACCTGCTCGCCCGGATCTGCGCCGGGCTGCTGCTCGACGTGGGCCCGTCCGCGGTGGCTCTCGCCCAGCACTGCGGTGACTGCGGTCAGGACGGCCACGGCAAGCCGTACCTGCCCGGGCACCCGGCCACCGCGGTGAGCATGGCGCACACCCCCGGCGTGGTCGCGGCCGCGGCCGGCGGGGGGACGGTGGGCATCGACGTGGAGCTCGCGGCCCGGCGGCCCGCCGGCCCGGATCTGCTCGCGCGGGCGCTGAGCGGGAACGAGCTGCGTCAGATCGGCCGGCAGGACGACCCGCAGGCGATGTTCCTGCGGCAGTGGGTGCGCAAGGAGGCCATGGTGAAGGCCGGCCGGGCGGACCTGGGCGCGCTGCACGAACTCGACCTCTCCGGGATGCGGCTGGGGCCGCGGAGGCGTTCGGGCCGTGACGCCACCTGGGTGCAGCGGGGACGGTTCGAGGCTCTGCACGTCCTCGACCTGGCCGACGAGCGGCTCGGTGCGCTGGTGAGCGTGGTCAGCAGTGCTCCGGTTCACCTGTCCGCGCTTCCTTCCCCCGCGGGTGCGGCTCATTCCCTGTGAGAGCCCCGGTTGGCAAGAAGCTGCAACTTTGTTGCTGAGCAGGGGTTCTTGAACAGATAGTGCTAAGGGGTCGGCTACCCGGAATAGTGACTCGCCGGTAACTGACTCGCGAGTACTGCTTCGGGATTGAACTTTATCCTGGTCGTCGCGCGACCCGGAAATTGAGTTATTCTCTGCAGGGTGCTGGAAGGCGAACGGGAGTCCGATCGACACCCTGTCGTGCCGAACCACGCCCCGCGGAATGCGAGTTGAATTCGGGGGAGTGCGAATTGTGAGCGGGGAAGGCGAATCGCATCGGGAGAATCCCGGGCGGGGGAATGCAATTGGCCGGCAGCAAGCGAATTCCCGGTGCCGGGCCACCGATGTCTTGACCACCGGAGCCGACGGAGTGGACGGGGTGCTCCATCAGGCGCGCGCCCTCATCGAGTCGGCGGAGGCCGACCGCCTGCACGGCGCGCGCCCGGAGCGGCTCCTGTCGACGCAGGACGAGGGGGCGCTCCGGCGGGCACTGGCGCGGCTCGTCGTCGGCGACGTCCGCAGCATCGGAGTGGTGCTGCCGGACCAGGGGGCGGAGGACGAGGTCCTGCGCGTGGCGTCGGCCTGCCGCACGGCAGCCTCCGGCGAGGCGGCGGTGCGGCTGCTGTGCGCTCCGGGAGTGAGTCACCTGGAGCCGGTGCGGGAAGCCCTGTGCGCTCTCACTCCGTGTGAGATGCGCACGTCGGAAGGCGCGTTACGGGAGGCGGTCCTGCTACCCGGCCGGCTCGCGGTCATCTGGCCGGAGCTCGGGGTCGAGTCCCGGCAGGTCCTGATCATCCGGGACGCGGCCGTGGTCGGCACGCTGTCCTCCCTCTTCGCCGTGGCCTGGGCGAACGGATCCAGGCCGGCCGACCGGCCGAGCCGGTTCGGCCGGGCGCGCAGCGAAGTGGGGCGCCGGATCCTCGGATCCCTGATGGCGGGGCAGATCGACGAGGTGGCCGCGCGGGACCTCGGGATGCCGTTGCGCAGCTATCGGCGGCACATCGCCGAGATCATGCGCGAAATCGGTGCCAGTTCGCGATTTCAGGCCGGCGCCCGAGCGGTCGAATTGGGGCTGCTCCCGGCCGACGCAATGCGTTCGGCTGCCGCACCGGAGACTCCCGAGGAATCCGCGCAGGGTGACGGCGGGCTGTCCCGGCATGCATCGTGAAAACACATTCACGGGAGAAAGTGTGAACAAGGAGTGCACAGCTGTTGATCCGCTCACGGGCGGAGACGGTTCTCTTCATGACGATCCGGCCGGTGTCCCCGACGAGTTCGGCGAAGCCCTGGCGGACATCCTCCGCCTGATTGACACGGCCGTCGACAGATATCGCGCCATGTCGTTAAGGGATCAACTTATCGAGCCCGTGGAACCGGGACAGGGAGCGCTGCGAGAGGCCATCGTCGAGGTGATCGCCTCGGTGGAACGCTCCCTGGACGTGGTGATCTCGGCGGAGGCGGTGCGCACCGAGCAGCTGTGCGCGGACCTCCAGTCCTTGCTTCTGGCCATGGGGAAGAAGTGCCGGGTTCGCGTCCTGGTCAACCAGGCGATGCTCGACCGGCGCTTCGGCGAGGAGCAGCGGGGCGGGGGCTACCCGCTGGACATCAGGGTGGCCCGGATGCCGTTCCTGGAGGCGGTCATCGCGGACGGCCGGGCCGCGGTGATGTGTACGGACCGGGGCGGGCAGACGTCGCTGGTCCGCGCGAAGGTCGTCACCGAATCGCTCCTGGCCCTGTTCGGCAGCGCGTGGCGCACCGCCGCCCCGCTCGGCGCCGGGGCCGACCCCGACCGTTCGGAACGCAGCCGTTACGCGGCGCGGATACTCCGACGGCTCTACGCCGGGGTCACCGACGAGGTCGCCGCACGGGAGCTGCGCATCTCGGTCCGCACCTACCGGCGGTACGTGGCGGAGATCCTGGACTCGCTGGGGACGAAGTCGCGGTTCCAGGCGGGCGTCCTCGCCGCCGACGCGGGGCTGCTCGCGATGTGGCCGCCGGGCGACCGCGACCGGGCGAGGAGCCAGGACCTCCCCGGGCCGGCCCACCCCGCCGGCAGGTCGCAGCCCTGAGGACCGCCTGTTCGTGTCCGGCACATCCCGCGCGGCGGGCACAGACGTCATGTGTCAGCCGTGGCCCAGGGGGCAGGACGAGGAGCCGGCGGTGCCGCCCGGGCGGGCGAGGTGTGCAGGTGCCTCGTCCGCCCGGACGGCCGCGGGCCCGGGGAACCCGCGCCGCTCGACCCTCATGGGGACCCCGCCCTTGGGGCGCAGGGTGACCATCGGCTCCTTGACCGGCGCCGGCCCGGGCACGGAGTGCAGGCGGACCCGCTGGGCGAGTGTGGCGAGCACCATGTGGCCGTTGAGCAGGGCGTGGTGGTTGCCGATGCAGACCCGGTGGCCCGCGCCGAAGGGCAGATAGGCGTGGCGCGGTATCCGGGCCTCGCGCTCCGGCGAGAACCGGTCCGGGTCGAAGCGCTCGGGGTCGGGGAAGTAGTCCGCGCGACGGTGCAGCGTATACGGGCTGAACACCACGGTGGTGCCGGCCGGGAGGCGGTGGCCGAGGATGTCGACGTCCTCGGTGGCCTGCCGGGTGAACATGTAGACGGGCGGATAGAGACGCATCGTCTCCTTGAACACCTGGAGGGCGTAGGGGAGCCGGGGCAGGTCGTCCAGGGTCGGCGGCCGGCCGCCGAGCGCCCCGTCCACCTCGTCCAGCAGCCGCTCGTAGACCTCGGGGTGTTCGGCGAGCAGGTGGAGGCTCCAGGCGAGACCGGTGGCGGTGGTCTCATGGCCGGGCATGAACATGTTGAGCGCCTCGTCCCGGATCTGCTTGTCGCTGAACGGGGAGCCGTCCTCGCGCCGGGTCTCCATGAGGAGGTTGAGCCAGTCGTCCGGCCTGCGGTCCAGGGACCGGCGGTCGGCGAGGAGGGAGTAGAAGGTGCGCTCCAGCCGTTCGATCGCCCGCCGGTAGCGCAGGTTCGCCGGGGTCGGCCACGTGATGCCCAGGGGGACCAGGGCGCTCGCCATGGAGTCGAAGCCGTGGATGGCGTCGGTGAGCGCGTTGCCCAACTCGTCGGCGTCGTCGAGGATGTCGCGGCTGAACAGGTTCTGGCCGACGACGCCGAGGATCAGCCGCACCATCTCGCGGCGCACGTCGACCACCTCGCCGTCGGCCCAGCGCCCCGACACCGTCCCGGTGACGCGCGCGGCGATGTCCGCCGACGGTTTCACCGCCGCGTTGTGGAACCGCGGCTGGATGATGCGGCGGTTGTGCTTGTGTTCCTCGTCGGTCGCCGTCAGGAGGCCGTCGCCCAGCAGGGGCCGGGCGAAGGCGCGGAAGCGGTCGGTCTTCTCGAAGAGCCGGCCCTTCCTGATGAGGACCTCGTGCACCAGCTCGACCGAGTTCGCCAGGTGGAAATCGTCGCCGGCGATCCTGTAGACGCCGAGGTCTCCGCAGTCCTCGAACGTGCGGGAGAAGAGGGACAGTCGATCCTGCCTGAACTCCCAGGTGTTCCCGATCACGGGGCTCCCTTTCAGTCTGGGCACCGTCGGGTTGTTCCGGGAGAAAGCGGCTCGTGACATTCTCTCGCCTTCCGTGATCGACAAGCCGCGAGCGAACGCGACTTCCGGATTCAACACCATTGAAATGTTCCGGAGCGCGCCTCGGAACAGGTGGGCAGGTAGCTGCCAGAGCAGACATCTTGTTGACACCTCGGTGAACTTTGCGGCATGCCCCGAGGGCCCCGGACCTATGGTCGGGGCGATAGTCCCGGGTGTGCTGTGCCTTCGTCCGCAGGCCACCCGGAATTCGACCCAACCCCGGGGGAGACCGTCATGAACGCACCGCAGGCCGGCGGGTCCACGCGTACCCGTCTGGCAGAACTCCGCGACCTGCGCGAGGAGGTCATGAGGGGTCCGAGCGAGAAGGCCACGCAGGCGCAGCACGCGAAGGGCAAGCTGACCGCCCGGGAGCGGATCGACCTGCTTCTCGACGAGGGCTCCTTCCACGAGGTCGAGCCGCTGCGGCGGCACCGGGCCACGGGGTTCGGGCTGGAGAGCAGGAGGCCGCACACCGACGGGGTGATCGTCGGCTGGGGCACGGTCCACGGCCGGACGGTGTTCACCTACGCGCACGACTTCCGGATCTTCGGGGGCGCACTCGGCGAGGCGCACGCGCAGAAGATCCACAAGATCATGGACATGGCGCTCGCGGCGGGCGCGCCGCTGGTGTCACTCAACGACGGCGCGGGCGCGCGCATCCAGGAGGGCGTTACGGCGCTCGCCGGGTACGGCGGGATCTTCCGGCGCAACACCCGGGCTTCGGGGGTGATACCGCAGATCAGCGTGATGCTCGGCCCGTGCGCCGGCGGCGCCGCCTACTCGCCCGCCCTGACGGATTTCGTCTTCATGGTCCGTGAGACCTCGCAGATGTTCATCACCGGACCGGACGTGGTCCAGGCGGTGACCGGCGAGAAGATCTCCCAGAACGGGCTCGGGGGAGCGGACGTGCACTCGTCGGTGTCCGGGGTCTCCCACTTCGCATACGACGACGAGGAGACATGCCTGGAGGAGGTCCGCTACCTGCTGTCGCTGCTGCCGCTGAACAACCGCGAGCTGCCGCCGAGCCTGCCGGCCGGGGATCCGCCGGACCGCCGCTGCGACGTGCTGCGGGACCTGGTGCCGGCCGACGGCAACCGCCCGTACGACATGCGGCAGGTGATCGAGGAGATCGTCGACGACGGCGAGTTCATGGAGGTCCACGAGCGCTGGGCCACCAACGTGATCTGCGCGCTCGCCCGGATCGACGGCCATGTGGTCGGTCTCGTCGCCAACCAGCCGCAGTCCCTGGCCGGCGTCCTCGACATCCACGCCTCCGAGAAGGCCGCCCGCTTCGTCCAGCTGTGCGACGCCTTCAGTATTCCGCTGGTCACCCTGCTCGACGTGCCGGGCTTCCTGCCGGGCGTCGACCAGGAGCACGACGGGATCATCCGGCACGGCGCCAAGCTGCTCTACGCGTACTGCAACGCCACCGTGCCGCGGATCCAGCTGATCCTGCGCAAGGCGTACGGCGGCGCGTACATCGTCATGGACTCCCGTTCCATCGGCGCGGACCTGTCCTACGCCTGGCCCACCAACGAGATCGCCGTGATGGGCGCCGAGGGGGCGGCCAACGTCATCTTCCGCCGCGAGATCGCCGCCGCCGACGACCCCGAGGCGGAGCGCGCGCAGAAGATCAAGGAGTACCGGAGCGAGCTGATGCACCCCTACTACGCGGCCGAACGCGGCCTGGTCGACGACGTCATCGACCCGGCCGAGACCCGCGAGGTGCTCGCCGCCGCGCTCGGTGTGCTCCGTGCGAAGCACGCCGACCTGCCGGCGCGGAAGCACGGAAACCCGCCGATCTGACCGACCGTGCGGGCTCCCGCACGGGTCCGCGGCGCACCACGCCGTGGAGCCCGGGCCGGCGGGGCCGCACCCGCCCGGGCGCACCCCGTACGCCGGGCCGGGCCCGAGCGTTGCGCGGCCAGGGCCGCAGCAAATTGCCAGTCGAATTGCGCCAGGCAGTATCCGACCGGCGGTTGGCAGCTAGTTGCACGAACGCTTGTCCGAGCCTCTGCGGTCCGAATAGCGTGATCAACAGCGCGGGAGATTCCGCAGTTCCTTCTTCGTCGACTCTGCTGAAACAGAGAAAGTGAGGCCTTTCGTGGCTGCCACCATTGTTGAACGCCAGCAGACCATCAAGGAAATCGTGTGCGACATCCTGGAGATCGACCCGGAAGAGGTGACGCAGACGAGCCTCTTCAAGGAGGAGCACGACGCGGACTCGCTGCGCGCGATCGAGATCCTGGCCTCTCTGGAAAAGGAGTTCGGCGCGGTCATCAACCAGTCCGAGCTCGGCCGGATGGTCAATCTCGAGGGCGTCTACGACGTGGTGGCCGAGGCCGCCGGCTGGAAGCTCTGACGAGCGGCGCCGCGCCTGCGGACGAGTGACCTGAAGCGCGGCCCGGTGCCGCCAGATCTCGGGGTGAATATGTCTGATAAACCGGCAAACAGAGTGGTCATCACCGGGCTCGGCGCGGTGTCCAGCATCGGCCAGGGAGCAGTCGAGTTCCTGGCCGGGCTGCGCTCGGGGCGCAGCGCCGCGAAGCCGATCACCGCGTTCGACACCACAGGGTTCGAGCACGCCAACGGCTGCGAGATATCCGACTTCGAACCGACCGACTGGATCAGGAACTTCGACGTCGAGGAACTGGGCCGGGCGAGCCAGTTCTCGGTCGCGGCGTCCAGGATGGCGGTCGCCGACGCCGCCCTCGAGGAGGCCGACCTCAGGGCCCACCGGTGCCTGATCTCCATCGGCACCACCGACGGCGAGTCGCGCGACCTGGACCAGCTGGTCGAGACGGAGGTCGAGGCCGGGCCCGAGCGGATGGACCGGACGGTCGCCGCCCGCATCCCGGCGGGCCGCCTCTCCGCCGCGGTGGCCCGTGAGCTCCGGCTCACCCGGGTCGAGGCGGTGACCCTGCCCACCGCGTGCGCGGCGGGCAACTACGCGATCGGCTACGGGTACGACGCCATCCGGTCCGGGGAGGTCGAGTTCGCCCTCTGCGGCGGGGCCGACGCCCTGTGCCGGAAGACCTTCACCGGCTTCTACCGCCTCGGCACCATCGCGCCGGAGCGCTGCCAGCCCTTCGACGTCGACCGCAAGGGCATCCTCACCGGCGAGGGCGCCGGGGTGCTGCTCCTGGAGAGCCTGGAGTCGGCCCTCGCACGCGGTGCGCACATCTACGCCGAGATCCTCGGGTACGGGCTCAACTGCGACGCGTACCACCCGGTCGCCCCGAACCAGGACAGCGTCGCCCGCTGCATGCAGCGCGCCCTCGACAACGCGGGCGTGAAGCCGGCACAGGTGGACTTCATCTCCGCGCACGGCACCGGTACCAAGGCCAACGACGTCACCGAGGCGGGAGCCATCCGCCAGGTGTTCGGCGAGCAGCCGCCCCGGACCATCTCCATCAAGTCGATGATCGGGCACAGCATGGGGGCGGCCAGCGCCCTCGCCTCGATCGCCTGCGCACTGGCGATCGAGGAGGGGTTCATCCCGCCGACCATCAACCACGTGACGACGGACCCCGAGTGCAACGTCGACTGCGTGCCCAACGAGGCCGTCGACGCCGATCTGCGGGTCGTGCAGAACAACGGGCTCGCGTTCGGCGGCAACAACTCCGTCGTGATCTACGGCAAGTACGAGGCGAGCGAGGCGGCGCGGCTGTGACGGATCAGGGCCCGGTGGCACCGGGCGCGCTCCACCCCGAGGTGATCGGGCTCGGAGCGGTCAACAGTGTGGGCGACGGCGTCGACGATGTCTTCGACGCGCTGTGCGCGGGCCGCGACGGCCGCGCACCCCTGCGCGGCTTCGACCGCGGCCGGTTCCGGGCGCAGCAGGCGTACGAGATCGACGACCGGCCCGCCGACGGCCGGGACGTGCCGGGCCGCGCCACCCGCTGGCTCGTCCGGGCCGTCGAGGAGGCGGCGCACGACGCCGGCCTCGGCAGCGACCTCGGCGAGGTGCCGATCCTGGTCGGCACCGGCCTGCGGGAACTGCGGTCCGCGGAACTCGGCTGGCGCGACGGAGCCCCCTTCGACGTGGCGGACCTGCACTTCGGTCCCGCCCTGAAGGAGCGCTTCGGCGCGGTGCGCACGTACACCGTCTCCAACGCCTGCTCCGCGTCGCTGTACGCCCTGGCGATGGGCTGCGACCTGCTGGCCGCGGGAGAGGCGGAGCACGTCGTCGTCGCCGGTGTCGACACGCTCACCGAGAGCATGTACGGCCTCCTCGACCGGGTGCACATGGAGCCCCCGGACCGGGTCAGGCCGTTCGACCAGGACCGCCGGGGCGTCCTGATGGGCGACGGGGCCGCCGCGGTCGTGCTGCGCCGCGCCGACGCCGCCCGGGGCGCGAAGGTCCACGGACTGGTGCGCTCGGTGCACGTCAACTGCGACGCCTTCCACGTCACCGCGCCCGATCCCGGCGGGGTCGCCGAGGCGGTCCGCGGCGCCCACCGGCAGGCGGGCGTCGGGCCCGAGGACATCGACCTGGTACTGCTGCACGGCACCGGGACGCTGCTCAACGACGAGGCCGAGGCCGCCGCGATCGCCGAGGTCTTCGGGCCGCACACCGGCGGCCCGCTGATGACCGCGGTCAAGTCCATGACCGGGCACACCTCCGGCGGCTCGGGCCTGCTCGGCCTGATCGTCGCCCTGCGCTCGCTCGCGTCCGGACGGGTGCCCCCGACCGTGGGGCTGGAGAAGCCGATCGGCGAGGCGGGGGACTTCCGGTTCGCCCAGGACGACGAGGTCCGGGCCGGAATGACGCTCGCGCAGGTGAACGCGTTCGGATTCGGCGGCGTGAACGCGGTCGCCGTCGTGGAGAGGGCAGGCGAGTGAAGCCGGCGGGAATCCTGGTGACCGGTGTCGGGACGGCACTGCCCGGCGTGGCCGGCCCCGCGGACCTGTTGCGGTCCGCGCCCACCGGAACGGAGCCGCAGGTCGACCCCGCGGCGCTGCTCGGCAAGCGCGGCCTGCGGTACAAGGACCGGGCCTCCCAGCTCGCCCTGTGTGCCGCGCGGGACGGCCTGCGGGCGGCCGGACTCCTGTCCGACGACGGGTCCGGACTCACCGTGCCCGGCTCATCGGTGGGGGTGGTGGCCAGCTCCAACCTGGGGAACCTGGACACCGTCTGCTCGGTGGCGGACGGCATCAAGGAGCTCGGGGTCGACGGCATCAGCCCGATGGGGCTGCCGAACGCGTCCAGCAACGTGATCGCCTCCACCGTGGCGATCCGCTACGGACTGCGCGGGCCGAATCTGATGGTCTGCAACGGGGCGGCGTCCGGCCTGGACGCGGTCTTCTGGGGAGCGGCCACCGTCGCCGCCCGCCGGGCCGACCGTGTCCTGGTGATCGGTGTCGAGACCGACAACCGCTACGTACGGGGCCTGTTGGGTGACCCGGACGGGCAACTGCTCGACGGAGCCGTGTCCTTGGTCCTGGAGCGGCCCGAGGCCGCCGCCGAGCGCGGTGCCGCCGCCGTCGCCGTCCTCGGCAGATCCACCCGCCAGGCGGGGGTGGAGCCCTGCCTGGAGCGGCTCGTGGACGGAGAGGGCCGGGAGCCCGGTGTCTGGTTCGTCCCGGAGGGATACGGCGCGCCGGAGAACCGAGGCCCTCGGACCGCCGGCGACGGGCCGGTGTCCGGCGAGGTGCCGCGCGTCGACCTCAGCACGGTCTTCGGGCGGGCCTCCGGCGCCCTCGGTGTGCTGCAGTGTGCGGCGGCCGTCGGCTGGTTCGTCGGCGCCGGTGCGGGCTCGGACCGGCACGCCCTGGTGACCACGGGCGCCGACGGGGACGACGCGGTCGCCTCGTACCTGCTCCTGCCGCCCGGGTCCGCCGCGTGAGCGCCGTGGAACCGCCCGTGTCGGTGACCCTGCGCCGTCCGGGCCGCGGCCCCGCCCCGCTGCGGGTGCTGTTCCTGCACGGACTGGCCGGCGGCGGCAACGTCTGGGACGAATACCTGACCCGGGCCGCGGACCACGGCCACGCGCTGTGGACGGCGGAGCTGCCGTGGCGGTCCGAGGAGGTCCCGGGCTGGGCCGCGCACTCACCGGCCCACTGGACGGCCCGTGCCATGGCGCAGGTGCCCGGCGGACCCGACGTGGTGGTGGCGCACTCCTTCGGGGCCGGGGCGCTCCTCGCGCTGCTCGACGGGCAGGGCGTCGAGCCGGGCGGGCTGGCACCGGACGGGGTGGACGCGTTCACCTGGCACCGTCTGAGGGGCGTCGTCCTGGTGTCGCCGTTCTACCGGGCCCGGCCCGAGCAGTTCGACTGGGACGCGCTCTCCTACTACGTCAACGGGTTCGGCCGGATCCTGGAGGACGGGCTGCGGGTCCGGTCCGGCGGCCGCATCGTCGGCGACTTGCGCCGGGACATGGCGCTGAAGGTGCGCGAGCGCGTCGGCCCGTACGGCTGGACGAGCTTCTTCGACACCTATCTGCGCACGCCGTACCTGCGGACCGAGCGTCTCAGCGGGCCCTGCCTGGTGATCGGCGGGGAGTCGGACTTCGCCGCCTTCCCCGACGAGAGCGAAGCGCTGGGCGCGGCCCTGCCGGACGCGACCGTGAAGATCCTCGGCGAGTGCGGCCACTTCGCCATGGTCGAACAGGCCGCCGCGTTCGCCTCCCTGACCGACAGCTTTCTTGATTCCGCCGCAGCCCGGCCCCGGCCGGGTGCGACCCACGAACGTGCGAGGGAGAACATCTGATGACCGTGACCGCCGAGGCCGTCAAGGCGCTTGTGGAGACCGAGAGCACCGTACGGCTGCGGCCTCGCTACGAGGGCTCCAACATCAACACCTGGATCGGCTTCAAGCACGTCAACTACCTGGTCGAGGAAGCGGTCCTGGAGCACTTCCGGAACGCCGGCCTCGGCTCCCGGGACCTCTTCGAGCAGCACGGCCTGGGTCTCGACGTGGCCGACCTCGACACCCGCATCCTGCACGCCTTCCACCAGGACGACGAGGCCCGGGCGCACGTGGTGCCGAAGACGAAGGACGGGGACGGGCACCTGAGCTTCGCTGTCACGTTGTACGTCGAGCGCGACGGCAAGGAGCTCAAGGCCGTCACTTCCAAGGTCAAGGTGGCGCTGCGGATCGACGGTTACCTTGCGCCGGCCGAGGTGCCCGAGCCCCTGTCCCGCTTCGCCGTCGCCGAGATCGGCGGTTTCGCGGAGCGGGGCGTGCACCACGGCGCCGAGGTGACCGAGGCGGCCGGAACCGCCCTGTCCGCGGGCCGGGGCACGGCCGGCCAGGACCCGGTCCTCGACCAGCTCCTCGCCGGGGACAACGCCTTCGGCTGGAAGTGGCGGATCCCCTACCCGTACTGCCACTTCAACGAGCGCCTCGCCATGTCGGGCTACCTCCGCCAGGTCGAGGAGGTCGTGGACCTGTTCCTCGCCGACCGGGGCATCTCGATCAAGACCCTGCTCGACGACCGCAAGTGGATCCCGGTGGTGCCGCGTTCGAGCGTGCAGATGCTCGGCGAGGCGCTGATGGAGGAGGACCTCTACACGGTGTTCACGGTCGAGGAGGTCTTCAAGGACCTCACCTACACCGCCCGCACCGACTTCTACGTGGTCCGCGACGGGCGCCTGGTGCAGACCGCCACCGGTCGGATCACGCACGGCTACGCGGTGTTCGGCGACCGCAGCGACTGGAGCCTCGTCGCCTTCGACGACCGTGTGCTGGAGGCGTTCGCCGGCCGGCCCGCCGCCTGACGGCGGACCGCCGACCGAGGCGCCACGGCCCGCCGCCGACCGGCGGCGGGCCGGGCGGCCGACCCGCCCGAACCCGCACCCCCTGAGAGGGACCCGATGAACGATGTGCTGATCACCGGCCTGGGTGTGATCTCCCACCTGGGCAACGGTGTCGATGCCTTCTGGTCAGGCCTGACCGCGGCGAAGAGCGCCCCTTCGCGGGTCCCCGACCCGAACGCCCGGATGGACCTGCCGCTGATGTACGCGGTGCCCGAGTCGGCGCTGCCGTCGATGCCGGACCGGTTCGGCGACCAGTACCTGGGCGGCGCCTCGCGTCTCGCCGTCGAGGCCGCCCGGCAGGCGGTGTCCGACGCCGACCTCGGCGGGGTCGCCCCGGACCGGATCGCGGTCGTGATCGGCACCGGGATGGGCGACTCGGGGATGCACGAGGAGTGGCGGGCCACGGGCGGGCCCCAGGGCGGTCCCTGGTCACCGGTCTTCTCCGTGGCGTCGGCGGTCGGCGCCTGGTTCGGCGCCGAGGGCGCCAACGTGAGCGTCAGCAACGCGTGCGCGGCCAGCGGGTTCGGACTCTCGCTCGCCGTGGACCTGATCCGCTCGGGCGAGGCGGACGTGGTCATCGCGGGCGGTGCCGAGGCGTACTCGCGGGTGGCGCTGGCCTGCTTCAACCGGCTCGGCGCCATCGACCCGGAGCGGTGCCGTCCCTTCGACCTGCACCGCAAGGGCACCCTGTTCGGCGAGGGCGCCGGGGTCATGGTCCTCGAGTCGGCCGCGCACGCCCGGGCCCGCAACGTCCCCCAGGCGTACGCCAGGGTGGCCGGGGCCGGCTGGAGCTGCGACGCCCACCACGCGACGGCGCCCGAGCCCGCCGGGACGCAGATCGCCCGTGCGATGCGACAGGCCCTGGCGGAGGCCGGGGCCGACCGCGACGACATCGGCTGCGTCGTGCCGCACGGCACCGGAACCGAACTCAACGACACCGTGGAGAGCCGGGTTCTCGGCGAGGTCCTCGGCGCCGGACCGGACCGGGTCCCGCTCTACAGCCTGAAGGCCCTGCTGGGCCACACCGGCGGCGCAGCCGCCTCGCTCGCGACGGTGGCCGCGGCACAGATCCTGTACCGCCGGACCGTGCCGCCCAACGCCCCGCTGACCGAGCAGGACCCCGAGTGCAAGGTGTTCCTGCCCGGCCGGTCCATGACGCCGACCGGGAAGTACGCGCTGGTCAACGCCTATGCCTTCGGCGGCAACAACGTATCCCTCGTACTGCAGGAGGCCGGGGTATGACCACCGTCTCGCAAGCGCCGACGCACACCGGGCAGGACCTGATCGTCTCGGGGATCGGGGTGGTCACCCCGTGGTCGGACACACCGACGACGGCTGTGCGGGCCGCGCGGCCGGCCGTGGCCGAGGGCTGGTTCGACCACCGTGAGCGGCTCGGCCGCCGCGGCTACAAGTACCTGCCGTCCGCCACGCAGTACTTCCTGGCGGCGACCAAGCAGGCCATCGCGGACACCGGGCAGCCCCTGCAGGCCGCCGTCGCCGCGGAGGCCGGTGGAGCCGCCGGGGCCGCCCACCTCGCCGCCGAGGAGCGGCGCGGCGCGGCGGTCGGCACGAACAGCGCGGCCGCGGCCCTGCACGAGGAGATGGACCGGACGGTGCTGTCAGCGGGTGCGGACGCGCTCAGCCCGGCCACGGCCCCCTACTTCTCGATCAACCTGTTCGGCAGCCGGCTGGCCACCGAGCACGCGCTCAAGGGCTTCAACCTCACCCTGACCTCCCCGCGCGTGGCCGGACTGGAGGCGCTGGAGTCCGGAGCCCGGTCGGTGCGGCTCGGCCGGGCCTCGTGGCTGCTGGCCGGCGCCACCGAGGAAGCGCTGCCCGAGGCGCAGGCCGACGCGGCCCTGTCGGAGCGGGGGGCCGTGGCCCTGGTCCTCGAATCCAGCGACCAGGTCAGGGCGCGCAAGGGGCGGGGGTACGGGCACTGCCAGGTGCGCAGCTTCTTCCTCCCGCCGCGCACCGCGGCCGGGCCCGGGGGTGCGGACCGGGTCCGGGCCCGGATCGGCGCGGCACTGGCCTCGATGTGCGCGGGGCCCGTACCGGAGCACCACGTGATCGCGGTGGTGGACGAGTCCCCGGTGGCGACGGCGGTGGCCACCGCGCTGGGCCCGGCGGCGAGCCTGGTCAGAGCGGGCAGCGGCTCCCTCGAACCGCTCCTCCAGGTGGCCGGGGCGCTGGCCGGCCTGACCAGTCCCGTCGCGGTGGTCACGGCGGCCCGCGAGGGGAACCTCGCCGTCGCCCTGCTCACCCCGCCGGAGCACCCCCACCGCGGCTGAGCCGCCCACCCGGTCGCACCGCCGGTCCGAGACCGGCCACACCGTTCGAGTACGAGGAAAGAGAGCGATGACGACGTCACTTGAGGGCACCTGGAACCTGATCCTCGGCGCCTCCAGCGGGATCGGCCTTGCCAACGCCAAGGCACTGGCGGCGGAGGGCGCCAACATCCTGGGCGTGCACTTCGACATGGCCGAGGGCCAGGAGAAGGCCCGGGCCACCGTCGAGGAACTGCGCTCGACGGGCGTGTCCGCGCACTTCTTCAACGCCAACGCCGCCAGCGCCCGCACACGGGACGAACTCGTGCCCGCCTTCGTGGAGCTGACCGGGGGGCGCCCCCTCAGGGTGCTGCTGCACTCGCTCGCCTTCGGCACCCTGGTCCCCTACCTGCCGGCCGACGGCGGACCTGCCCTCACCCAGCGCCAGATGGACATGACGCTCAACGTGATGGCGCACTCCCTCGTCTACTGGACCCAGGACCTGCACGGAGCCGGACTCCTCGGCGAGGGCTCCAAGATCTACGCGATGACCAGCGCGGGGGACCAGAAGGTCACCGCCAACTACGGGGCCGTCTCCGCCGCCAAGTGCGCCCTGGAATCGCACGTCCGGCAGCTGGCCCTGGAGCTGGCCCCCCACGGGGTCGCGGTCAACGCGCTGCGGGCGGGCGTGACCCTCACGCCCTCGCTGGAGAAGATCCCCGAGCACGGGCCGCTGGTCGAACTCGCGGCCCGCAACAACCCCCACGGCCGGCTGACCACGGCCGAGGACGTCGCCGACGCGCTCGTCACGATGTCGCGCAGCACCTCCTCGTGGCTCACCGGGAACATCATCGGCGTCGACGGCGGAGAGGCGCTGACCACCTGATGCGTGCCACCCTCTCCGCCCTGAAGGCCGCGGCCGCCGCGGTCCCCCTGGCGGCCCGGCACGCCCACGAGCTCTACCACCCCCCGCAGGCGAAGCCCGGTCGCACACCGCTGAGCAAGGGTCTGCCGCTGCGCGAACTCCGGCTCACCACGAGCCGGGACAAGATCCCCCTGCGCGGCTGGGTGGTGCCCGGCACCGGACCGCACACCGTGGTGGTCTGCCACGGCATGGGCCGCACCATGTCCAGCACGCTCGGGCACATCGAGCTCCTGCACCGGGCCGGCTGGCACGTCGTCGCGTACGACCTGCGCAACCACGGTGACAGCGGGCGGGACCGGGCCTTCGGGAGCATGGCGGAGCGGTACACCAGCGACCTGGCGGACGTGCTCCGACGGGTCGAGGACGACCCCGAACTCGGCGGCGGGGAGATCGCGCTGTACGCGTTCTCGTTCTCCACCTGGGTGGCACTCAGCGTCCTTCGCCGGCTCGACCGGCCGCCGGCGGCGCTGGTGTGCGACAGCGGGCCGATGTTCGACATCGGGGCCGGGCTCCAGCACTTCGCCCGTGTGCGGAAGCCGACGCTTCCCGAGGCGCAGCGCGAGGGCGCCGGCCACGCCGTCTACCGGTCCTGCTTCAGTCTGCTGTGCCGGCGGATGCTCGCCGTGCGGAACTGGCCGCCGGACCTCTCCGGGACGCCGACGCGGCTGATGTTCGTCGCGGGAGGCCAGGACCCGGTCGTACCCGAGTCGCAGATCGCGCCGGTCGCGGACCGGTACCCGCGGGCGGAGCGCTGGACCGCGCCCAACGCCCTGCACATGAGCGCCCTGCGGTTCGACCGCGAGGAGTACCAGGAGCGCGTCCTCACCTTTCTGACCGGGGCGTTCGCCCACCCGACACGGCGTAGCGAGGCTGCCAAGGATGGATGAGTACCTGCTGATCGAGTCCCAGGGGCCCTGGGGCGGCCCCGGGGCCGAGCGGTTCGTCGACGACGCCGTCCGGCTGCGGGAGTCCGGGCACGACGTCGTGCTCCTCCTCATCGAGAACGGGGTCACGGCCGCGCTCGCCGGGGCCGGTCACACGGCGGGGAGCGCCGCCGGCCCCGCGGTGGCACCGGGCCGCGGCCTGCGCGATCTCCTGGACCGCGGCGGTCGCGTCTGGGCCGACGCCTTCTCGCTGACCCACCGCGCGCTCGTCCCGGAGCAGCTCCTTCCCGGCGTCGTGCCGGTGGACATGGACGAGGTGGCCGCCCGGCTGCTCGCCCCCGGCGCCCGGGGAGTGTGGCACTGACATGGTGAAGAGCCTGCCCCGCGCCGACGTGCTGCTCGCCCTCATGGGCACCCCGCACCTCAGCGACATGGTCACCAGCGCGATCCGGCTCGCCCAGGCGCTGCTGGAGCGCGGTGCCACCGTGCACATCTGGACGTGCGGCCACGCCACCGGTCTCACCAAGCAGTCCCTCGGGGAGCACAAGCCGCGCAACATCGTGAGCTGGTCCCAGGACTACCCGACGAGCGCGACGCTCGCCAAGGACCTCCTCGACGCCTTCCCCGACCGCCTCACCTGGTACTCCTGCCGCTTCTGCACTCAGGAGCGGGGATCCGAACCGCACATCCCGCAGATCACCGTCCGCCCGCCGTTCAAGTTCGACGAGCACCTGGAAGCCGCCGACAAGACCCTGTTCCTGGGGGTGTTCTGACGGTGAACGACGACCCGAGGCGCCTGTTGATCATCGAACGCGCCTACCGCGGGGCACTGGAGACCCAGTTCGCCGACGTGCTGTACCTCGCCCGAGAGCTGAACCGGCAGCAGGGCGGGTCCGACATCCTGCTGCGCGGTCTCGCCGTCACCTGCGCGGCCGCCGGCGCCCGTCCGGCGCCGTCCCTCGTCGTGGGCCGGCGCACGCTCGACACGCTGCCCGACCCGAGGGACTCGGTGCGGAGCCTGCTGGAGAACGGCGCCACGGTCTGGGCCGAGGAGTCCGACCTGGCGCTCTTCGAGACGGGCCCCGACTGGCTGCTGCCCGGGGTGCGCCGGGCCGGCGGTGCCGATCCGCTTCCGGACTGGTCCGCCTACCGGAGTGTCCACTTCCTGTGACCGGCGGTGCCGCCCCGCGCCGTTCCCCGCCATCCGAACCCGATGCGAGTGAAGGAACCCGACTCATGCCCACCTCCACCGCCGTGCGCGGCCCACTCATCTCCGCCTGGTCGGTCGTCTCCCCGTTCGGCCTGGACGCCGCCGACTTCACCGCAGGGCTCGTCGAGGGACGGGCGGCCGTCGAGACGCTCGACGGCGACGACTGGCGGGTGCCGGTCGAGAGCGCCTGCCTGGTGCCGGGATTCGACAACCGCGAGGTCCTCGGCCGCAAGGGCACCCGCTCCATGGACCGGGTGACCGGACTGGCGGTGGCCGCCGTCGGCCGACTGCTCCGGGACGCCGAGGGCGAACGCATCCCGGGGGTGGCCGACGACGCGGCCCTGGTACTCGGCACCAACACCGGCAGCGCCCAGAGCATCATGGACTTCACCCGCGACTCGCTCGTCCAGGAGAAGCCCTTCTTCGTCGACCCGATGCGCTTCCCCAACACGGTGATGAACTGCGCGGCCGGCCAGTCCGCGATCTGGCACCAGCTCAAGGGCCCCAACACGACCATCGCGGGCGGCCGCGCCACCGGCCTGCTCGCCCTCAACTACGCGCTGCGCCTGAAGAAGTCCGGTCACGCCGAGACCGTGCTGTTCGGCGCGGTGGAGGAGTTCTCCGCGGCACGGGCCTGGCTCGAATGGCACACCTGGGGCGGCGAGGCGGAGGCAGCGGACGCCGTTCTCGGCGAAGGGGCCGCCGTCCTGCTGCTGGAGTCCGCGGAGGCGTCCACGGCACACGGCCGCAGCGGCCTCGCCGAGGTGCTCGGGCTGGAGTTCGGCGTCCATCACGGGCCGGGTTCCGAAGCGGCGGTGCTCGCCGACTGCGTCCGGGAGCTCCTGGAGCGGACCGGGGTCCGGCCCGAGGACGTGCGGCACCACGCCGACTCGCACGCCGCGGGAGAGCGCGCGGCGGCCGAACGCGAGGCGCTGGAAGCGGTGTTCGGGCCCGACGGCCCGGAGCGCGTCCCGTGCGCCGAGCTGATCGGCGACACCGCCGCGGCGGCCGCCGCCTTCCAGATCGCGGCGGTGCTCGCGGTCGCCGAACAGCGCGGCGACGTCCGGGGTCAGGTCGCCCTCATCACCTCGGTGGACCGCGACGGCGTGGTCGGCTGCGCCCTGCTCCGGCTGTGCTGACCGCCGCGCCGGAAGGCCGGGACACGAGCGCACGGAGCACGGGAGGACGGAGCACGCGCCGACGGTGCACGGCTCGGCCCAGCACGAGAAGACGGAGAACGGGATGACCGAGGACGCGATGGCGGACGAGGGGACGACCACCGGGGCCGGCGCGACCGCGCTGCTCTTCCCCGGGCAGGGCACCCAGCGGCAGGGCATGGGTGAGCCGTGGCGCGACACCGGCGCCTGGGCGCTGGTGCCCGAGCTGTCCGAGCTGACCGGTGCCGATGTCGAGGAACTGCTGCTCAAGGCCGACGACGAGACGCTGCGCCGCACCGACCTGGCCCAGATCGCCGTCTTCGCCGTCTCCCTCATGGCGTACGAAGAGGCGGTACGGATCGGCCTGGCCGGACGCGACGCCGTGTGCGCCGGGCACAGCCTGGGCGAGTACACGGCACTGGTCGCCGCGGGTGCGCTGACCTACCGGGACGCGGCGAGGCTCGTCGCCGCCCGCGGCAGCGCGATGCGCGACGCGGCGGCCGCACGGCAGGGCAGCATGGCGGTCCTGGTCGGCGTCGAGGAGGAAGCCGTCGCGCACGCCGCGGAGGAGGCCAGGACCGCGGGCGACCCGGTGTGGGTCGCCAACCTCAACTGCCCGGGCCAGGTGGTGGTCGCGGGCACCGAGGCGGGCATCGAACACGCGGCCCGGCTGCTTGAGGCCCCCGGCGTGAAGCGCATCTCCATCCGGGTGGGCGGCGCCTTCCACAGCCCGCTGATGGTGCCGGCCGCGGAGCGGCTCGAACAGGCGCTGTCCGCGGTGGAGTTCGCCTCCACCACGGGCTGTGTGGTGGCCAACGTGGACGCCGCCGCCCACCGTGAAGCCGCCGACTGGCCGCGGCTGCTCGTCCGGCAGCTGGTGAGCCCGGTCCAGTGGGAGCGCAGCGTCGACACGCTGCTCGGCCCACTGGGTCGCCGCCGCCTGGTGGAGATCGGCCCGGGCAGGACCCTGACCGGCCTCGTCCGCCGGATCAGCAAGGACCCCGAGGTGGTCACGTTCGACTCGCCGGACGCCGCGGGCGACCGGCGCCGCTGACCACCGCACGACCCGCGTACGGACCGTCCGTACGCACCGCTGAAGTACACGACGACAGGAGAGAAACATGTCCGACACCACGGCTGCCGTACTCGAGAAGGAAGACCTGCGCCGGACGGTCGCCGACGTCCTCGACGTCGAGGAGGCCGAGCTGACCGACCAGGCGCACTTCGTCGACGACCTCGGCGTCGACTCCCTGATGGCCCTGGAGGTCATGGTGGTCCTGGAGAAGAAGTACGCGGTCAAGCTCGACGAGTCCGAGCTGAAGGAGGTCGTCTGCCTGCAGAAGGCCTACGACCTGCTGGCCGCCAAGCTGCAGGACGCCTGATGCCGGCTCCGGTGGTGACACCCGTCCAGAGCCTGCCCCGGGTCCTGACGGCCGGGTCCGGCCGGGTGACCACGCGAGCGGCGGTCGGGCCGGGCGAGCGGGTCTTTCCCGGCCACTACCCGGGCTTCCCGATCTTCCCGGGCGTCTGTGTGGTCGAGCACGTGCACCTGAGCGCGCTCGCGGCACCGCCCGAGCCGGAAGCGGTGCTGCGCCTGGAGGCCATCGAGTCGACACGGTTCCTGAGCCCCGTGTTCCCCGGCGACGAGCTGGAGGTCGAGCTCACCTGGGAGCAGAAGGACGGGCGGTGGCGCTGCAAGGGCGTCGCCAGTACCGGCCGCGGCCGGGCCGCGGCCGTCCGGCTGCGCTTCACCGAGAGGAGCGGCCGGTGATCGGCATCGACGAGATCAAGCGGATCCTGCCCCACCGCTACCCGATGCTGCTGGTCGACCGCGTCGACGAGCTCACGGCGGGGGAGGGGCTCGTCGCCCGCAAGGCCGTCACCGCCAACGAGCCCTGGTACCAGGACGTGTCGGCCGGCGCCGACGGCGAGCAGCACGCCTACCCGTCCGTGCTGCTCATCGAGTCCTGGTGCCAGGCGGCCGGTGTGCTCGCCGCCTGGGACAAGCCGAACCCGGACGTGCTCGCGGGCCAGGTGATGCTCTTCGGCGGCATCGCGGACGTGGAGTTCCGGCGTCCGGTGCTGCCCGGCGATGTGGTCGAGCACCGGGTCCGCCTGGTCCGGGCACTCAGCGACACGGTGATCTTCGAAGGCGAGGCACTGGTGGACGGCGAGCAGGTGATGGAGGTCGGCCGGGTGGTCATGGCCCTGCGCCCGGCCGAGGAGCTCACCGGCGCCGCGCCCGAGGCGCCCGCTGTCAACGCGACGACGTGAAGGAACGGTTCTGATGTCAGAGACAACGCGCAAGACGGCCCTCGTCACCGGGGGCTCCCGGGGGATCGGCCGGGCCACGGTGCTGCGCCTCGCGCGGGACGGCCACGACGTGGCGTTCTGCTACCGGTCACGGCCGGACGCGGCGCAGGAGCTGGAGAAGGAGGTGTCCGAACTCGGTGTCCGCGTCTACAGCAGCCGGACCGACGTCACCTCCGGCGACTCGGTGCGCGAGCTGGTCGCCACCGTGGAGGACCGGCTCGGCGGGATCGACATCGTGGTGACCTCGGCCGGCATCGTCCGCGACCAGCCTCTGCTGCTCATGGCGGACGACGACTGGCACCAGGTCCTCGACACCAACCTGGACGGCACCTACCACGTGTGCCGCTCGGTGATCTTCGAGATGATGAAGCGCAAGTCCGGCTGCATCGTGAACATCTCCTCGATCGCGGGTGTTTACGGCAACCCGACGCAGAGCAACTACTCGGCGTCGAAGGCCGGCATCATCGGCTTCACCAAGGCCCTGGCGAAGGAGGTCGGCCAGTACGGCATCCGCGCCAACGTGGTGGCCCCCGGCTTCATCGAGACCGACATGACGGCGGCTCTCTCCGACAAGGTGCGGGAGCAGGCCGTCCGCAGTGTCCCGCTCCGCCGGCTCGGGCGGCCGGAGGAGGTCGCGGACCTGGTGTCGTTCCTGGTCGGCGCGGAGTACGTGACCGGGTCCGTGTTCCAGGTGGACGGTGGGCTCGTTGTCTGAGCGGACCGTGGCGGCCGGGCGCGGCCGGAGTTCCGCGCCGCCCCGGTTCTACTTCTCCCTGCGCAGCCCGTACTCCTGGCTCGCCTACCGCGATCTGCTCGACGGGTACGCCTGGCTCGCCGACCGGCTGGAGTGGCGGCCGTTCTTCGAACCGGACGAGCGCAGCGCCAAGGCCCTGGCCGAGGAGGGCGGCGACTTCAGCTACGTGGCCATGTCACGGGCCAAGCACCTGTACATCCTCCAGGACGTCCGCCGCCTGACGCGGGAACGCGGCCTGCGGATGACCTGGCCGGTCGATCGCGACCCCGTCTGGGAGGTGCCGCACCTGGCCTACCTGGCGGCGGCCGACGAGGGCCGGGGACGGGAGTTCGTCGACCGCGCCTACCGGGCCCGCTGGCAGGAGGGCCTGGACATCTGCGACCGTGCGGTCATCGGCGACCTGGCCCGCGAACTGGATCTGGACGCCGCCCGTCTGGCCTCGGCGGCGGACGACCCCGACCTCCGTGCCAGGGGTGTGGAGGCACTGCTCGCACTGGACCGCGACGGCGTCTTCGGAGTGCCGTTCTTCGTTCACCGGTACGACAAGTTCTGGGGGACGGACCGGCTCGCCGCCTTCGCCGACGCGGTCGCGGCCCGGACCGACCCGGCGCAGCAGGGGGCCGAGCGGCCCGCGGCCGGGCCCGCCGCCCCGCTCGCGCGGGACGTCCCGCCGGGAGGTGACGGCGGCCATGCCGGAGGCTGTGGATGACCACCTGTCGCCGGAATGCGGCTATGCATAATGGGGCCCGGCGGGGCCAGGCCTTGATCGGGGAGGGAACCCACATGGACCGTACACAGCGCGACTTACCGGCCGACGACGGCGGGACGCCGTCGCCGGCGCCCGCACGGCGGCGCCGTCAGGGCCTCCTGGCCACGGCGCTCGCCACGCTGGCCGTACCGGTGGTGCCGCTGTACGCCACCGTGCTCTCGTATCTCGTCTACCACCCGCCCCGGCGTCCCCACCACCGCAGTCCCGAGCAGTTCGGTCTGCCCAGCCGCGAGGTGTGGGTACCGCTCGACGACAAGCCCGTCGGCAAGGGACGGAGCCTGCACGTCTGGCTCTGTCCCGGCAGCACCGACCGCGTGGTCGTGATCGGCCACGGCATCGGCCTGAGCAAGTCGGCGAGCCTGGCCCAGGCGAAGTTCCTGCACGAGGCCGGCTACACGGTGGCCCTCTTCGACCACCGCAACCACGGCCGCAGTGCCACGGACCGGGCCTTCTGGGGGCTGAGCGCCCGGCACACCGACGACGTGGCCGCGGTCGTCGGCCATCTGCGCCGCGAGGCCGGGTACGCCGACGCCCGCATCGCCGTCTTCGGGTTCTCTTTCTCCACGTTCCCGTCCCTGTACCTGCTGCGGCGACCGGACTGCGGGGTGGACGCGATCGTCTGCGACAGCGGACCGGCTCTCGAACTGCCGCCGCTGTTCCGCAACTTCATCCTGGTCAAGGGCATCCCGGTACCGGCTCCGCTGCGGACCGAGCCGGCGCTCGGCGTGCTGAGCCGTGTGTTCGGGACGGTCGGCACGGCGATGCTGCAGGCCCAGTGGCCACCGCCCGCCGAGGGGGCCTATCTGCGCACGCCCGTGCTGATGCTGGCCGGCGACGGCGACAGCGTGATTCCCCTGGACGGCGTACGGGCCCTCGCCGGCCTCTATCCCGCGGCGGAGGTACGGGTGCTCCCGGACACCGAGCACCTGCAGGGGATGAAGACGGCGCCGGACGAGTACCGCGCGGCCGTGCTGGACTTCCTCAAGCGGACGCTGGGGTGACGGCGCCGTGATCGAACCAAGGGTCTGGGGCGCCCGCCCCGACGAGCTGACGGCCGGCTACCCGTGCGACGCCCTGCTGCCCGGGCCGTCCGAGGAGTGGTACCGCGCCGTGTCCGTGCGGGCCGACCGGAGTACCGTCTTCCGTTGGCTGTGCCAGTTGAAGGTCGCGCCCTACAGCTACGACAGCCTCGACAACTTCGGCCGGCGCAGCCCCCGCACCCTGACCCCCGGCGCGGACGAGCTGAGGCCCGGCCAGCGGGTCATGACGATCTTCAGGCTGACGGACTTCGAGCGGGACCGTCATCTGACGATGCTCCTGGACAGACGGTGGGCCCGCCGCGCCTTCGGCGATTTCGCGCTCAGTTACACGGTGCGTGACGACGGGCCCGGCGTCACACGCCTGGTCGTCAAGATGAGGGTGGGGCGGCGCAGCGGCCTGCTCGGCTCGGTGCACATCCGCGTGATGGCCTGGGGCGATCTGCTGATGATGCGGCGCCAGCTGCACACCCTCGGCCGTCTCGCGGAACGAACTGGCAGGTAACTGCCACTGACCTGGGCTTTGTTGACTGCCGCTCGACGACCCCAGGACGATTGACCGCACGCGGTGAAGGCCGCGGCGGGCCGTGTGCCGGGAGCGAGGACACCTTCGCTCGGGACGGGTCGTGAAAGGCCGAGCGGAGAGGGTGAATGCACGTGGTCCAGCAGCTCGCCGGGCACAAACCGGATGGGGAAGCGGCATCCCCTGCCGGAACAAGCGGTCTCCGCAGGTGGCTGGCGCTGGTGGTACTCGTCCTCGCCCAGTTCGCGGTCTGGCTCGACAACACCATTCTGAACGTCGCCCTCAGCACCCTGGCCTCGCCGGACGAGGGCCTCGCGGCCAGTACCAATCAGCTGCAGTGGAGCATCAGCTCCTACACCCTGATCTTCGCGGTGATGCTGTTCACCGGCGGTGTCCTGGGCGACCGCTTCGGACACCGCAGGGTGCTCTTCACCGGGCTGCTCGTCTTCGGAGCCGCCTCCTTCTGGGCCGGTATGTCGTCCAGCGCACTGGAGCTGATCATCGCCCGCGGCGCGATGGGAATCGGCAGCGCGCTGATCATGCCGGCCACGCTCTCGCTTATCTCGGTGGCCTTCGACGCGCGCGAGCGCGCGATGGCCATCGCGATCTGGTCCGGGTGCAGCGGTCTCGCCATCGCGGCCGGTCCGCTGGTCGGCGGCGCCCTCCTGGAACGCTTCTGGTGGGGCTCGGTCTTCCTGGTGAACGTGCCGATCGTGGTCGTCGCCCTGACCGGCGCGCTGATCCTGCTGCCCGCGGCCCGCACCACGGTCAGGACGGCGCTCGACCCCCTGGGCGTGATCCTGTCGACGGTCGGCCTCGGTGCCGTCGTCTACGGCATCATCGAGGGCGGCCACCAGAACGACTGGACCGACGCGGTCGTGCTCGGCTCGCTCATCGGCGGACTGCTCGTGCTCGCGGCCTTCATCCGGGTCGAACTCCGCGTCGAAAAACCGAGTTTCGACCTCCGGCTGTTCCGCACCAGCGAGTTCACGGGGGCGAGCGTCTCGGTGATGCTCACCTTCTTCAGCCTCAGCGGCTCGATGTTCTACACCTCGTTCTACCTGCAGGGAGTACGCGGCCAGACCCCGTTCGAGGCGGGCCTGAACCTGCTCCCCGTCGCCGTCGGCGTGCTGCTCGGCGCTCCGGTGTCCGCCCGCCTGGTCCGCGGACTGGGCGTCGGGCCGGTCGTCTCGCTCGCCATGCTGACGGCCGCGGTCACCTTCCTCGCGTACGTCCGGCTCGACCTGGACACCGCGATGGTCTGGTTCTGGCTGCTCATGGTGATCCAGGGCCTCGCCATGGGCGCCGCCGTCGCGCCCACCACGGAGGCGATCATGGCGGTGCTGCCGCAGGAGCGCACCGGAGCCGGGTCGGCGGTCAACAACTCCATGCGCCAGATCGGCGGAGTGCTCGGCGTCGCCGTCCTCGGATCGCTGCTGACCAGTGCCTACGGCTCCGACGTGGAGGCCGACCTGGCCGGCCTGCCGGGACCGGTCGCCGAGACGGCACGCCACTCCGCCGAGGCGACCCGGCAGGTCGCCGCCGAGGCGCAGATGCCGCAGCTGGTGGACGCGGCGAACGAGAGCTTCCTGCACGCCATGCATCTGACCTCGGTGGTCGGTGCGGGCGTCGCGGCCCTCGGAGCGGCCGTCGTCCTGCTCACCTTCCGCCGCCGGGCCACGGGGACACAGCCCTCCCAGGCCTGACACGGCAGACCGCGCGGATGCGCGGCCCACAGGGGGCCGGGAACGGTCCCGTGACGGGTCGGCGAGCGGTTGTGGAACCCGGCGGCCTGCGCCTTGTCCTGCGCGGACTGGAGTCCCTCGCCGGCCATGCCCGGAAGGGCGGCTGGTCTCGGTCGCGGCACTCGGTCGCGAACGGGAAGGTCAGGCACGACCTCGCAACGCCGAGACGGAGGTCGTCGCGGGAGACGCCCGGGCCCGCGGTGTCCTCATCCACCGGCTTCCCCCCACCGGCAAGGGCGTGGTCCTACCGGGCATCCGCGTGCCCTTCGCCGGGGATGCGCAAGGCCCTTCGGGGACCGGAACGCGTGACTGATCCGAAGCGAGTCTCGGATCGGTCGAGGTGCGCTCCGCGCCGCCGCGATGCCGGTGTCCCGCTGTCATCGGGTGACGCATGCGTACCTCGTCGCCTGCGGTCGGCCTTCGCGGTGCGGAGCGGGTGGGACACCGACGTCGAGGGCGGGGCCCCGCATCGTGCACAGCCGGCAGGGACGCCGGGCGTCCTGTCGGGACCGATCGTCGTCTGTCCCTGAGGGTGTCGAACGTGTCGGGGTGTGGGGGAGTTGAGAGCGACGAGTCGCCTGGAGCAGGTAACACGCTTGGACACGCTTTCCGGTGGTAGGGGGCTCTCGCTGCGCGTCGGGCCGGGAGACGACTCGCAGCGAACCGATCGAGATCATCACGTGCGGGGGACCGCAGGTCAAGGCCCTTCTGACGACCGGCCGTTCCGGCGGGCGCCTCACCCTGCGGCACCCGGACCGGGGCCGCCTTCTCGCGCGCGGCCACCGTGCCCTCACCGAGACGCTCGCGGAATCTTCACAGGAACCACAACTGCGTTGCGTTATTGACGGGTTCATGGAGGGTGTGAAAATCTCAGCCCGCCTGAGGATCTCCGACACTCCGCCTCGGGCCACACGTGACTGACCACACTTTGTGCCGGGAAGGGCAGCCCCTCTCAACCAGCAGTGTCCAGAGCGCTCTGATGGAGCGTCACCCCCCCCATTTCTCCAGAAGCATCCACCGTCTGCGCCCGCCTGCCTCCACCACCCGTGGACCCGCCGGCCGAGCTCAGTCGTGCTCCGAACCACACGAGGGAATCGCATGGGCAAGATCGCCGTACTCACCAACGACCTGCAGTCCGACGTCGTCCACAAGACGCCCGAGCGGACCGCCGCCATGGCCGAGGCGCGACCCCGCTTCGTCCACTTCCTGGAGGAGATGCGCCGCCGCGGACAGGGGATCTACCACCTCCAGCTGGTGAACCTCCCCGACGACCCCAACGTGGAACGGGACTTCGACGGCACCCTGCCGCTGCAGCGCGGCAGTGAGGGCGCGGCCATCCTGGAGTATTTCCTGGACCCCTCCGACACCGTCGTCGAGAAGAACAAGGACAGCGGTTTCTACGAGACGGAGCTGCACGACCTGCTGCAGAAGGACGGTGTGGACACCGTCATCGTCACCGGCCTGCAGACGCAGATCTGCGTCCAGACGACCGCTGCCGACGCGTTCTTCCGCGGCTACAACATCTGGGTCCCCTCCGACTGCGTGGTGTCCGGCGACCCCGAGGCCCGCGACCGCTCCCTCGAGTGGCTGAGCGGCTACTGCGCCACCGTCGCGACCTCCGAGGAGATCCTCGCCACGCTGGACAGCGAGGGCGAGCTGCCCCGCAAGGTCGTCAAGATCCTTCCGTAACACCTCCCTTCCCCCGCGCGCCACAGCGCCCACCCCCTACGCCTCGAAGGGAACCCGATGACCACCCCTGCGACCGAACTCGGTGAAGTCGTCCTCGACCACGGCAGTGGCACACAGCTCAGCCACGAACTGCTCGCGCTGATCGTGGAGACTCTCGGCGATGTCTACATCGGCGAGATGGAGGACAGCGCGATGCTGCCCATCACCACCGGGCAGATAGCCATGACCACCGACTCGTTCGTCGTCGACCCGCCCTTCTTCGGCAACGGCGACATCGGCAAGATCGCGGTCTGCGGAACCGTCAACGACCTCGCCGTGGTGGGCGCCAAGCCGCTCTACCTCACCCTGGGCATGATCCTGGAGACGGGTCTGCCGATCGCCCGCCTGGTGCAGGTCCTCACCTCGATCCGGGAGACCGCGCGAGAGGCCGGCGTCCAGATCGTCTGCGGCGACACCAAGGTCGTGCGCAAGGGCGAGGCGGACCAGATCTACCTCAACACCGCCGGGGTGGGCGCGTTCGAGCGGACCCCGCTGAGGATGCGGAACGTCAGGCCGGGCGACCGGGTCATCCTCAGCGGCCCGATCGGCAACCACACCGTGCACCTGCTCTCGATCCGCGAAGGACTGGGATTCGAGCAGCGGGTGCTGAGCGACTGCGCCCCGGTCAACGGCATGCTCGACGCGCTCTTCGCCGCCGTCGACGAGGGCGACGTGCGCTCCGTGCGTGACGTCACCCGGGGAGGCCTCGCCGCGGTCCTGCACGAGTACGCGGAGGCCGTCGACCACACCATCCGCATCGAGAAGGACGCGCTCCCGATCCAGTTCGAGACCCTCATGGCCACGGACATGCTCGGTATCGATCCGATCCACTCCGCGAACGAGGGGTGTGTCTGCCTGTTCGTCGACCCTTCCGCCGAGCAGAAGGTCCTGGACGCCCTGCGCTCCCACAAGTACGGAGCCGGCGCCGTCACCATCGGCGAGGTCACCGAGCAGGACGGTGCGCTCGTCCTGATGCGGGACGCCGAGGGCCGCGACTCCGTGGTCGAGGAACTGCTGGGCGCCGAACTCCCGCGGCTCTGCTGACCCATGACCACCACCGAACAGGATGTGTGCGGGGGCCCTCGACCGGGCGACTCCGCCACGACCGCGAGCGGGACCGCCGGAGACCCCGGCGCGGCACCCGTCCGCCGCCTCGCCCGTGTCACCGGAGTGGTCCAGGGCGTCGGGTACCGGCCCTTCGTCTACAAGGCGGCACACGCGTACGGTCTGACCGGGTGGGTCCTCAACGATCCCGAAGGCGTGCTCACCGAGGTCACCGGCCCGCTCGCCGCCGTGGAGGCCTTCCTCGCGGGCCTCACCGGCCAGGCGCCGCCCCAGGCCCGGGTCACCGGGGTCCACGTCGAGGAACTGCCCGTGTCGGCCGACCCGCCGGACGGGTTCGTCATCCGGACGAGCGTGCACACGGGCAGCAAGGACACCATCGTCCCCGCCGACGGTCACGTCTGCGCGGACTGCCTCGCCGAGATGCGCGACCCGGGGGACCGCCGGTACCGCTACCCCTTCATCAACTGCACCAACTGCGGGCCGCGTTACTCGATCGTGCAGGCGCTGCCGTACGACCGGGCGCAGACCACCATGGCGCACTTCACCATGTGCGCCGCCTGCGCGGGCGAGTACGGCGATCCGCTCGACCGCCGCTACCACGCCCAGCCCAACGCCTGCCCGGACTGCGGCCCCCGGCTCCTGGCGGCCGACGCCACGGGGAACCACCTGCGGGACGAAGCGGCACTGGCGGCCGCGGTGACGGCGCTGCGCGGCGGGAAGATCGTCGCGGTCAAGAGCGTCGGAGGCTTCCACCTGGCGGTGGACGCCCGCGACGAGGCGGCCGTGCGCGGTCTGAGGGCGGGCAAGCGCCGAGACTCCAAACCCTTCGCCGTCATGGCGCGCGACCTGGAGACCGCGGCCGGCTTCGCGGAGATCGGACCGGCCGAGGCGGAACTCCTGCCCTCGTCCTCGCGGCCCATCGTCCTCGCCCGCAAGAAGCCGGCCGGGCTGCCCGAGGCGATCGCGCCCCGCAACCCGAACATCGGGGTGATGCTGCCCTCGGCACCCCAGCACCATCTGCTGCTGGCCGAGGAAGGACTGGACACGCTGGTCATGACCAGCGGGAACATCTCGGGGTACCCGATCGCGTACCGCAACGAGGACGCCCTGGAGCACCTCTTCGGCATCGCGGACCTGATCCTGTACAACGACCGCGACATCGAGACCAGGGTCGACGACTCGCTCGTCCGGTGCTCCGCCCATCCGGAGCTCGACGGCCCCCTGGTCAGCTTCCTGCGCAGGGCCCGCGGCTACGCCCCCTATCCCGTCGAGGTGGGCGTCGAGCTGGCCCCGATGGTCGCCTTCGGCGCCGAGCTGAAGACCACCGTGGCGCTCTCCCGCGGCACCCGGGTCTATCTGAGCCAGCACATCGGCGACCTGAAGAACGACGAGACCTGGGAGTCCCACCAGCAGACGGCACGCCATCTGGCCGCGCTGCACGAGCTGACGCCTCTGCACGCGGCTGTCGACCTGCACCCCCAGTTCCGGGCCACGCGGCTGGCGCTGAAGGAGGAGGGCGCCGGCTACGACCGGGTCGTCCAGGTGCAGCACCACCATGCGCACATGGCCTCCTGCATGGCCGAGAACCGGCTGACCGGCCCCACCCTGGGCGTCGTGTTCGACGGGGCCGGCTACGGGCCGGACGGCACCACCTGGGGCGGCGAGTTCCTCCTGGGCGACTACCGGGAGGCCCGCCGGGTCGCGCACCTGCGCACCGTTCCCCTGCTGGGCGGCGACCGCGCGGTGAAGGAACCGGTCAGGACCGGTTTCGCGCTGGCCCTGGACGCCCTGGGCGGACCGGAGGAGGCGGTGGGCGCCTTCCCGGTGCTCGGACGGTGGGACGAGCAGCAGCTGCACGTCTTCGCCACCATGGCCCGGCGGGGCGTCAACGCGCCGCTCGCCTCCAGCATGGGCCGGCTGTTCGACGGCGTCGCCGCACTGCTCGACGTCACGACCCACGCCGAGTACGAGGCGCAGGGGCCGATCGAACTGGAGGGCCTCCTCGCCAGGGACCTCTCCATGTCCGCCCCGGACCAGCGCTACCGCTTCGCGCTCGACGCCACCGCGGAGACCGTCGAGATCGACCCCAGGCCCGTGGTGCGGGCCCTGGCCCGCGACCTCGCCGACGGCGTGGACCGAGCGGAGATCAGCAGGCGCTTCCACTCGGCTGTCGTCGACATGGTCGTCGAGCGCTGCGGAGCCGTCCGCGAGGCCCTGGGCGCGGACGCCTTCGAACAGGTCGTGCTCTCCGGCGGGGTCTTCCTCAACGAGTTCCTGCTCGTGAACTGCCTGGTGGAGCTGCGGCGCGCCGGGTTCCGCGCGTACTGCCAACAGCAGGTACCCACCAACGACGGGGGCATCGCGCTGGGGCAGATCATGGTGGCCCACGCCCGGCTCACGACGTCCGACGAGGAGCCGCGCGGATGAACGGAGGCGAGGGCACGGGCTCGGAGCACGTGGTGATCCTGCACCGTTGGCGGGACAGGCACGCCCGGTACGTCGCCTACCTCGACCACCGGGCCCACCGGGTCACCTACGTCACGACGGAGCTCGGCCGCTCCTCGGTCCCCGAGGACGCGGCGGCGGTACGGACCGTCCGCGCCACCGACGACCCCGTGGAGACGCGGACCGCGGTCGCCGAACTGATCGAGCGGTTCGGCCCGGCGAGCCGCCTGGTGGCGCTCAACGAGGGGGACCTCGACAACGCCGCCGTGCTCCGGGCCGACTTCGGGCTGCCCGGGCAGACCCCGGCGGAACTGGAGCGCTTCCGCGACAAGCTGACCATGGTCCGCCTGGTCGACGCCGCCGGTGTACGGGTGCCGGAGTACGCCGACGCCGACACGGCCGAGGACGTCCGCGCCTTCGCCGGACTCCACGGCTGGCCCGTGGTGGTCAAGCCGCGGCGCGGCACGGCCAGCAGGGGGGTGCTCCTGCTGCACACGGAGGACGACCTCGACGCCCACGCCGGGATCTTCCTCCCCGACCGGCACGAGCCGCGCATCGTGCAGTCCTTCGTCGCCGACCCCGTCCTGCACGTCGACGGGCTCTGGACCGGCGGCGCGCTCGGCCCCTGGCGCGTCTCGCGGTACGTCAACAACTGCGAGGAGTTCACCAAGGGCAGCTTCCTGGGATCGGTCGAGGTCGACGATCCGGAAGTCCTCGGTCCACTGGCCGACTTCACCACCGCGGCGGCCGAGGCACTCGGCGACGGCCGGCCCTGGGTGTTCCACATGGAGGTGTTCCTGGGCAGGGCGCCCGACGGCTCGCCCCTGCCGGTCTTCCTGGAAGCGGGAGCCCGGGTCGGGGGAGGAGAGATCCCGTTCGTGTGGCGGGAGGTGCACGGCCTCGACCTGATGTCCGCGGCCGCGGACATCCAGCTGGGGCGCCCTCCGGCCGTACCCGCGGTCGACCCGGAGCCCACTGCCGGAACGGCCGGCCCGCCCGTGCGGGACACGACGCCCACGGACGGGCACACGACCGCCGGCTGGCTCCTGCTGCCGCTCCCCGTTCCGCCCCCGTGCGAGGTCACGGCGGTCAGCTGGGCCGAGGAAGCCGGCGAGGACGGCCCGTACGCGCAGGTGGTCCCCCGCCCCGGCGACGTGATGCCCGCGGTGGGCGGCTACGAACACGTCGCCGCGCGGTTCCGCTTCCGCGGGGCGTCCAGTCGTTCCGTGGAGGCCGCGATCCGCAAGACCGCCGAGTCCTTCGCCATGAGCTGCCGGCCCCGGCCCTTCTGAATCCCCCCGACCACAGAAAGTGTGAAACCCGGATGCAAGAGCGCCGACCCCGACTCGTCGTCGTGGGCAGCCGACTGAAGGCCTACCGCGAGTACGCGATGGCCTCCCTGGCCCGTGAGTACGAGATCTCCCTGGTGACCTCTCAGGAACTCACCTGGGAGAAGCCCTACATCGCCTCCTTCCGGATAGCCGACACCACCCGGGCGGAGACGCTGCGCCAGGCGGTCGAGGAGCTGCACGCGGAAGCGGCGGAGGCCGACGAGGCCGGCCCCCGGGCCGGTCTGTTCACCTGGGACGAGCTCTCGCTGATCGCCACGGCCCGGGTCGCCGAGCAGCTTGGCATGCCCCACCTCTCCGCCGCGGCCGCCGAGGCCTGCCGGGACAAGTACACCACCCGGACCCTGCTGGACCGGGCCGGTCTGCCCGGCGTCAGGCACCGTCTCGTGCACAGCGCGGAGGAGGCGTCCGCCGCGGCGGACGAGATCGGCTACCCGGTCGTGCTCAAGCCCCGCTCCCTCGCCGGCAGCATGGGGGTGACGCTGGTGCGCGCCGCGTCCGAACTGGCGCACTCCTACGCCCTGGTGGCCGGCACCACGTTCCCCGGCATCCGGACGGAACGGGGCGTGCTGGTCGAGGAATACCTGACCGGGCCGGAGATCAGCGTGGACAGCTGCGTCGTCGACGGCGAGGCGGAGCCGGTGTTCGTCGCCCGCAAGCGCCTCGGCTTCGACCCCGCCTTCGAGGAGGTCGGCCACCTGGTCGGCCCCTGGCGGCACGAGCCGTGGGCCGAAGAGGTCGACACCCTCGTCAGGGCGGCCCACCGGGCCCTCGGCATCGACCGGGGGATCACCCACACCGAGATCCGCCTGACTCCCTCCGGCTGCCGTCTCATCGAGCTCAACGGCCGTCTCGGAGGCGACCTGATCCCGTACGTCGGCACCCTGGCCCGCGGCATCGATCTGACGGTCGCCGGAGCGGCGCTGGCATCCGGCCGTACCCCCGACCTGACCCCCCGGCACGAGCGGTACGCCGAGGTGAGGTTCCTCTACCCGTCGTACGACGGCGTCCTGGAACGACTGGAGCTCGGGCGGGCGGACGAGGTCCCCGGCGTGACGGACGTGGTGCCGCTGGCCGCCCCGGGAGACGAACTCCTGCTGCCGCCGAAGGCGCTCACCCCCCGGACCGCCGCCGTCATCGCGACCGGCGACGACGAGACGACCTGCACCGTCGCGCTCGACCGGGCGGAGGCCGAGATCCGGCCGGTCCTCGGCGGATCCCCCCACGACGGCCTCGGGGCGCTCCTGGAGAACCCGGTCACCCGGCGCTACCTGGCGGCGGAGCGGGAAGCGGCGCACATGGTCGTCCCGGAGCTGCGCAATGACTGGAACAGCTATGGAGCGGGTGGCGGCAAGGCGCTGAACAGGCCGGTCTTCCTCGACTCCTCGGACCGCGTCCGGCTCGAAGCCGACCTCAACGGCCTGTTCGAACTGCTGACCACCATTCCCGACCGCCTCTTCGACGGCGACCGCCGTGCCTTCGCCCGCGCCGTCGGCATGACGGACACCCAGGTCGATCTGGTGATGCGGGGGGCGGGGCGCCGGATGCCCGCCATGTCCCGGGCGGACATGTACCGCGAGCCGGGCGGCTTCAAGCTGATGGAACTCAACACCGGAAGCTCCCTCGGTGGTTGGCAGATGGGCGAGTTCTCACGCCCGGCGGACCGCAACAGGGCGTTCCAGGACTTCGCCCACGAGGAGCGCCTGACCCATCCGGACCCCATCGGGAGGATCGCCGGCGTGCTGCGCGCCGAGGCCGCCGACGCGGGGTTCGAGCTGCCCGCGCGTCCGGTCCTCGCCCTCACCGAATGGCCCGACGGCTACACCTACACCAAGCCGTGGCTGGACTTCGTCGTCCCCGACTGGCTCCGTCACGGCTTCGACGCCGTGGTGTGCAGCCTCGCCGAGTTCGACTACCGCGACGGCGTCCCCCATGTCCACGGACGCAAGGTGGACGTGGTGTACCGGATCTTCCTGCCCGGCGAGATGGCCGACGAGCAGCGCAGCCGCGATCTGGTCGACCCCCTGCTCGACGCGGTCCACGCCGGGGACACCTTCCTGTTCGCCGGACTGGACTGCGAGCTGTACGGCAACAAGGGCAGCCTCGCCATGCTCAGCGACGAGCGCAACCGCGACGCCTTCACCGCCGACGAACTCGCCCTGGTGGAACGGATCCTGCCCTGGACCCGCTTCCTGCGCGACGAGACCGTGCACCGCGACGGCGACACCGTCGACCTGCTCCCGTACGTCCTGGCGCACAAGGACTCCCTGGCGCTCAAGCCCACGCTGCTGTACGGCGGGGTCGGCGTCATACCGGGCTGGTCGGTCGACCAGGAGGAATGGGAGAAGCACATCAGGGGCGCGGTCGGCGGACCGTTCGTCGTCCAGGAGCGCGTGCTGCCCGTCGCCGAACGCTTCCTTGCCGAGGACGGCCTCGGCTTCGAGCGCATGGTCGTCGCCTACGGCGTGCTCATGGTCGGCGGCACCTACTCCGGGATGCTGGTGCGCGGTACGCCCGACCCGCGGGTCGGCATCGTCAGCATGTCCAACGGGGCCCAGATCGGCTGCTGCTACCACGTCACCGACGAGCCGGCGGACGAGGCGTGAACGCCCCACGCCCCGCCGGGCTGTGGCGGGACCGCGAGTTCCTCAAACTCTGGGGCGGCGAATCGGTCTCGCTGATGGGAGCGCAGATCACCCAGCTGGCGCTCCCGCTCGCGGCGGTCTACCAGTTCCAGGCGTCGTCCACCCAGCTGGGACTGCTCAACGCGGCCGGCTTCGCCCCCTTCCTCGGGGCGACCCTGTTCATCGGGGTCTGGGTCGACCGGCGCCGCCGCAGGCCCCTCATGATCTGGAGCAACATCGGGCGGGGCCTGCTGGTGGGGAGCGTCCCGCTCTGCGCCTACCTGGACCTGCTGACGATCGAGTACCTCTACGTGACGGCGTTGCTCGTCGGCGTGCTGACCGTGCTGTTCGACGTCTCCTACCAGTCCTACCTGCCCTCGTTCATCAAGCGGGAGCACCTGGTGGAGGGCAACAGCAAGCTCCAGGCCAGCAGTTCCCTGGCGCAGATCGGCGGACCCGGCTTCGCCGGCCTGCTCGTCGGCCTGCTGACGGCACCGGTCGCCCTGCTCGCCAACGCCTTCTCGTACGTCGTCTCCGTGGCGAGCCTGCTCGCCATCCGGCGGCCGGAGCCCGCCCCGGACGTCCCCGACGAGAAGACCTCCACCGCCCGGAGCATCGCCGAGGGGCTGCGCGTGGTGCTCCGCAACGGCTCCATCCGGGCCATCGCCCTGGAGGCCGGCACCTACAACTTCTGCTGGATGTCCCTGCAGACCGTCTTCGTGCTGTACGCGGCCCGGGAACTGGGGATGAACCCCGGCACCATCGGCCTCGTCCTGGGCGTGGGCGCCGTCGGCTCGCTGGTGGGAGCGGTCGCCGCGACCTGGCTGAAGAACCGGCTGGGCCTCGGCCGGGCCGTGGTCGCCGAACTGGTGCTGTGCTGCGCGGCCCCGCTCCTCGTCCCGCTGGCACCCGGGACGGGACCGCTGTCGTACGCGATGTACGTGACGGCCTTCGCCTGCTGCGGCATCGGCTCGACGATGTCGACCATCCACGTCGTGAGCCTGCGCCAGGCGATCACCCCGGACCGCCTGCTGGGCCGGGTGAACGCGGGCTGCCGGTTCATCGCGTGGGGGCCGCTGCCGCTCGGCGCCCTGGCCGGCGGACTCCTCGGCGACGCGATCGGCCTGCGCGACACCCTGTACGTGACGGCCTTCGGCTTCCTGACCGCGATGCTCTGGATCGTGTTCTCGCCCGTGCCCCAGCTGAAGGACTTTCCCGCCCAGCCGACCGCGGAGCCGGTCGACGAGAGGGCGTGACCCGCCCGCTCCTCATCACCGCGCGGTGGCGCCCGGTCCGCTCCCCGGACGCCACCGCCCCGCGCGGGAGCCCGTCCCCTGCTCTCCCGTCATCGCCGTACGCCGTCCTCGTCCCGAGCACGGCACACCCCCATCGCAAGGAGATCCCCGTGTCCACGTCCGCATCCGGACCTCTGTTCCGGACCGCAGGAACCGCCACCGGTCTGGAGAGCGTCCGGACCCTGATGAACGCGGCCCTCGACATCCTCCAGGAAGTGTCGGCACAGCGCACCGGACCGGTGGCCGCCGGCGGCCCCGAGGGAGCCAGGGCCGCCGCCCGGGAGGCACTGGCCGGCCCCCTGCTGCCGGAGGACGGCAGCGCCCCCGAGACGGCCCTGGCCGAGCTCGTACGCCCGTACGCGCAGTGGTCGGCGGACCTCACCCACCCGGCCGCCCTCGCCCGCATGCAGCCGCCGCCGATCGACGCGGCCGCCGTCGCCGAGCTGGTCGCCGCGGTGCTCAACCAGTCCCTCCACGCGTGGGAGAGCGGCCCCTTCGCCCTGGAGCTCGACCGCTGGGTCGTCGCCCGGCTGGCCGAGCTCGCCGGCTACGACCCCGACGAGGCAGGAGGCACCCTCACGCCCGGCGGCAGCGTGTCCAACCTCATGGCGATGACCATGGCCAGGGACACCGTCCTGGCGGACAAGACCGGCGAGTACCCCTTCCGCGGCGGACTGCGGGCGTGCGCCGGACAGCCCGTGGTCCTCTGCCCCGCCGGTGTCCACTTCTCCATCGAGCGGGCGGTGCGGCTCCTCGGCATAGGCGAGGACAACATCGTCACCGTCCCGGTGGACAAGGCCGGCCGGATGATCCCCGAGGAAGCCGACCGGATCCTCCGCGAGCTCCCCGAGGACGGGATCCCCGTCGCCATGGTCGCGGTGGCCGGCTCCACCGACCTCGGCATCGTCGACCCCCTGCCGGAGCTGGCGGCCGTCGCCCGCCGCCACGGCGTCTGGCTGCACGCCGACGCGGCGTACGGCGCCGGTGCTCTCTTCTCGCCCCGCCTGCGCGGTCTCCTCGACGGCCTGGCCGAGGCCGACTCGATCACCGTGGACCTGCACAAGTTCGGCTGGTCCCCGGCCTCCTCGGCCGTGCTCCTGGTCCGCAGGGCCGAGACGCTGCTGTCCTTCGGCCTGCAGCCCACCACCTGCCTCAGCGCGGACGACGACACCTGCGCCGGCTTCATCGGTCTGCAGGGCAGCTCCCTGCAGACCACCCGCCGGTCCGACGCACTGAAGATCGCGGTCACGATGCGCACCCTCGGCGCCCGGACCATGGCCGCCATGGTGGACACCTGCCACGACCTGGCACGGTACGCGGCGGAGCGGATCGACCGCGAGGCACGCCTCGAACTCTTCGCGGAGCCGCCGCTCACCTCGGTGCTCTTCCGCTGCCTCCCGTCGCAGGGCGGTGACGCCGAGGCCGACGCGTTCAACGGACGTCTGCGCCGCCGGCTGATGGAGGAAGGCCGTTCCCTCATCGCTCGCACGCACATCACGGGCGAGGACGGCGTGAGCCGCGTCTACCTGAAGCTGATGCTGCTCAACCCCGAGACCACCCCGGAACAGCTCGACCGCGTCCTGGACGACCTGCTCGCCGCCGCGGAGGAGCAGGAGACCGGAGAGCAGGCGTGACGCGTCACGTCACGCACCGGGAGAGTCCAGTGGAGAGAGAACGGAAATGCCCGAGGTGAACGCCCCGCGTACGGCGCCCCCGGCCGGCCCTGGCGAGCCGGACCCCGTACGCGAATCCATGCAGGTGCTGCCGCGTGTGTTCGCCGCGCCGCTCACCCTGCTGACCGGTCGGCCGTACGCGGGACAGCCGGCCGTCCACCACACGGCCACCCGGCACCTGGTGAACGCCCTCGTCTCGTGCGCGTTCGGCCTGGCCCTCAGCACGACCGGGCTCGCGGTCGGCGGTCCGCTGCTCGTGCTGCTGGTGCCCGGCTGGGCCGCCGTCCTGCACGGCGCCCGGAACCTGCGGATGATGATCTACCACCAGTGCGCCCACCAGAACATGTGGCGCAGGCGGAAGCGGGACGGACTGGTGGGCCGGCTCATCGCCGCCGCGCTCATGATCCAGGACTTCGACCGCTACAGCGCCGAACACGTCGGCGATCACCACGCCCTGCACCACATGACGACGCGTGACCCCACGGTCCAGGCCTTCCTGGTGACCCTGAAGCTGCGGCCCGGCATGAGCCGCGGCCGAATGTGGCGCAGAGTGCTGGGCGTGTGCGTCTCGCCCTGGTTCCACGCCCGCTTCCTGGTCGCCCGGGTCCGTTCGTACTACACCTACGCCCCGCCCGCCTGGCGGGCCGGCACCACCCTGGCGTACGCGCTCCTCGCGGCGGCCGTCACGGTGCTCGGCGTGTGGGTGCCGTTCCTCGTCGCCTGGGTCCTGCCGATGACCCTGTTCTTCCAGATCAGCAACGTCTTCCGGCTCTGCGTGAAGCACAGCTTCCCGCAGCCGCACCAGACGCCCCGCCGCGGCCGGGAGTACTTCGCGAGCCTCACCAACGCGATCTTCGTCGGGGAGCGGGCGCCCTCGCCGCGGCTTCCGGCGCCGCGCCGCCACGCGGCCTGGGCACGCTGGTGGTTCCGCATGCTGTTCGTCCACTTCCCGTCCCGCTACCTCGTCCTCACCGGGGACACGGTCGTGCACGACTACCACCACCGCTACCCCATGAGCCGGGAATGGGCCTCGTACCTCTTCGCGAGGGAGGAGGACCACCGCCGCGGAGCACCCGGCTGGCCTTCGTACCACGAGGTGTGGGGGCTGGTCCCGGCCATCGACCACGTCTTCGACTCGCTGCGGACGGCCGACCCCGAGGAGTTCGACCCCGACCGGCTCGTCGAGGTCAACCACCGTGCCCTGTTCATGGCATTCGAAGACTGACGACCACACCCGGGTCCGCAGGACACCGGAATCCGAGAGGAAGCTGCCGATGCACGCGCTGCCAGGCGAGGGTGAACGCCTCGTCGTCCTCGGCGTCGCCGAGAGCGACGCCCACGCCGTCGCCAACCAGCTCATCGCCCTGCAACTGCGGGACTACGGCTTCACCGTGGTCAACCTCGGCGTCTGCACCCCGCTCGGCGAGTTCGCCGACGCGGTGGACGCGCACCCGCAGGCCGAGGCCGTGCTGATCGGCAGCCTCAACGGACACGCCCACCACGACTTCCGTGACCTGCCGAGGCTGCGTGCCGCCGGCCGGCTCGGCCTCCCGGTGATCGTCGGCGGCAACCTGTCCGTGGGCAGCCGTACGACCGAGGCGGACCTGCGGCGCCTGCGGGACCTGGGGGTCGACCACATCCTGAGCGACGGCAACGAGATCGTGCTGCTGCTCGACCGGCTGCGGAGCACGGGCAAGGCGGCCGAACTCCAGCATGGCTGATCTGGACGCACTCGAGCTGGACCCCGACGTCGCCGCCTCGCTTCCCGACTGGCCCGACGTCGTGGCCCACCTCGCCTCGCCCACCCTGCCGAGGGTGGTCGACGTGCTGCGCGCCGCCGAGGCCCGGGACCGCCCCGCCCTCCAGCCACGCTGCGGGGTGGGCGGCCACGAGCCGATGCGGGAACTGCTGCGCGAACTGGAGGGTGCGGGCCCGGACATCCTCTCCGTCACGGTCGACTCGCACACGAGGCTGAGGAAGTTCCGCGCGGCGCATGACGTCCTGCTCCGCGACCCGACCGAGCTGAACGGCTACCCGCTGGTCAGCCACGGGTGGCGACGGGGCCGGGAGCTCGTCGAGACGGTGGGCGTGCCCCTGGAGGTACGCCACGGCTCACCGGATCCGCGCGAACTGTTCGCCGTCTCCCTTGCCTCGGGCATCACCTCCTTCGAGGGCGGCGGCATCGGCTACAACCTGCCCTACTCCAAGGACGTTCCGCTCTCCCGCTCCCTGCGGGCGTGGCAGCGGGTCGATGCCGTGTGCGGGGCACTCGCGCGCTCTGGAGTCGTCGTCGACCGGGAGCTCTTCGGCACGCTCACCGCCGTGCTCATCCCGCCGTCGGTGAGCCTCGCCATGACGCTCCTGGAAGGGATCGCCGCCGTCACGGAAGGCGTCCGCTGTCTGTCGATCTCCTACCCCCAGGGCGGGGAGGTCCACCAGGACATCGCGGCCCTGCGCGCCGTGCGCAGGCTGGCTCGCCGCTACCTGGGCGCGGACGTGGAGGTGTATCCCGTCCTCCACGAGTTCATGGGAGTCTTCCCCACCACCCCCGAGTTCGCCGGTGGCCTCATCCTGCTCGGCGGGCTGACCGCCCGGCTCGGCGGGGCCACCAGAGTGATCACGAAGACGGTGCAGGAGGCGCACGGGATCCCCGACGCGGCCGCGAACGCCTCCGGACTGCGTACGACGGCACTCGGGGCATCGGATCTGCTGGACTTCGTCCGCGTGGACGAGGACCGCGTCGCCGAGGAACAGCACTGGATCGAGCGCGAGGTGTCCGAGCTCGTCGAACCGGTCCTCCAGGCCGGCGGTCTCTTCGAGGGGATCGAACGGGCCTTCCGGGAGGGAAGGCTCGACATCCCGTTCAGCGCCAGCGTCCACGCCCGTTCCGAGATCGTGCCGCGTCGCGACGCCCAAGGCGCCGTCCGGTACGGAAGCAGCGGGAACCTCCCCTTCTCCGGTGCGGTGCTGCGCCACCAGGCCGCGCAGCTGCGCGCGGCCGAGAAGACCCCGCCGCGCAGCCGGATGGCGGCGGTCCACGCCGACATCCACTACTTCCTCGCCAAGGAGAAGTCGCTGTTCCTGCCCGGCCCCCGGCCCTCCGGCGGACACCGGTCCCCGCCCCCCGACCCCTCTCGCACATCGTTCTCCCTACCACCGATCGAGGTACCCATGACGACCACCGCATCCGGCCCGGCCGCCCCTCTCCCCGCCGGTCTGCCCGACCCGGAGGCCGGCGCCCGCGTCGTCGCCGACGACCGGGCCCACCTGTTCCACTCCTGGGCCGCGCAGGGTGCCGTGAACCCGATGCCGGTCGCCGGGGGAGAGGGCCGTCACTTCTGGGACTACGAGGGCAGGCGCTACCTCGACTTCTCCTCGCAGTTCATCAACCTGAACATCGGTCACGCGCACCCCAAGGTCGTCGCCGCCATCAAGGAACAGGCCGACCGGATCTGCATGATCGCCTCGACCTTCGCCAACGACAAGCGCGGCGAGGCCGCCCGGCTGATAGCCGAGATCGCACCGGGCGACCTCAACCGGGTGTTCTTCACCAACGGCGGGGCCGAGGCCAACGAACACGCCGTGCGCATGGCCCGCATCCACACCGGGCGCCCCAAGGTCCTCTCCGCGTACCGCTCCTACCACGGGGGGACGGCGACCGCGATCAGCCTCACCGGCGATCCACGCCGCTGGGCCAACGAGAACTCCGGCAGCGCGTCCGGGAACGTCGCCCACTTCTTCGGCCCCTACCTGTACCGCTCGCACTTCCACGCCACCACGGAGGCCGAGGAGTGCGCGCGCGCCCTGGCCCACCTCGAGCAGGTCATCATGTTCGAGGGGCCGTCCACGATCGCGGCGATCGTGATGGAGACGGTCGTCGGCACCGCCGGGATCCTGGTCCCCCCGCCCGGTTACCTCGCCGGGGTCCGGGAGCTCTGCGACCGGTACGGCATCCTCTACATCGCGGACGAGGTCATGTCCGGCTTCGGCCGTACGGGCGCCTGGTTCGCCGTCGACCACTGGAACGTCACCCCGGACCTGATCACCTTCGCCAAGGGGGTCAACTCGGGTTACGTGCCGCTCGGCGGGGTCATCCTTTCCGACGCGGTGCACGAGACCTTCCGCGACGTGGCCTACCCCGGCGGTCTCACCTACTCCGGCCACCCCCTGGCGTGCGCCGCCGCGGTGGCCACCATCACCGCGATGCGAGAGGAGGGCGTCAACGAGAACGCCGCGCGCGTGGGAGCGGAGGTCATCGGCCCGGGACTGCGCGAGATCGCCGACAGGCACCCGTCGGTCGGAGAGGTGCGCGGGCTCGGCGTGTTCTGGGCCGTGGAACTCGTCCGCGACCGGGACAGCCGCGAGATGCTCGTCCCGTACGCCGCCGGCGGTGATCTGGCCCGCCCTGTGGACGAGGTGGTCTCGGCGTGCAAGGAGGGCGGTATGTGGCCGGTGTACAACTACAACCGCATCCACGTCGTTCCCCCGTGCACCATCACCGACGAGGAGGCCCGTGAGGGGCTGGCCATTCTCGACCAGGCCCTGTACGCCGCCGACAAGTACGTGGGCTGACCCCCCGAACGCAGCCGAGGGCGCGAGGTGTGGGCCGTACCGAACTGTCCCGGTCCGGCCCCGGCCCCGGCCCCGCTCCGTCTCCCGCCCGGTCCCCGGGCGGGGGCCGGTGCGCTTGGCAGGGGACAACGCTCCTGCACCAGGTCAGGGAGCGTTGCCCCTCCGGGGAGGCGTCGTGGAGGCGGGTGCAGCGGATCCCCTCCGCGCGTCTTCGCGGCCGGGGTGGCGAGTGCCGAGCTCCCAGGAGGCGGAAGCCGCGCGAGAGCGGTTCGTGAGCGCCCTGAGACGGTGGCCGGCGTCCCGCGATGAATCCCGGCGGTCGGCTCCGGATCACGGCCCGACGCCTCGGTAGCGCTCCGGCTGCCCGCCCCTTCGGCAACCCGCTGGTCAGCGTACTCGGCGCATTCAGCGTCGCACGAAGTCCGTCACCGTGCCGTGGTTGTCGGGAGCGGTCAGACCCCAGAGCATCAGCGCCACGACGATTGCCAGCAGGATCAGCCCCGGCACGTTCTCGGCCCCCCAACTGACGGGCTCCCGGACCGGTGGGCCGGGTGTGGCGTCGTCGCGTGCGGCGGCGGAGTCCGCGCGCTGCCAGGGCTCGACCTCGGCCTCACCCCGGGCGATCCGCGCGGCCACCTGGCGCACGTCGGCCGCGTGGTACGTCGGCTCGCTGGTCAGGTCCGGGTAGGGCGCGGCCGAGGTACGTACGCTGTTGGCCCGCGCCACGGCCCTGATGCTGCTCGGCCTGATCTGCGGCCAGATCTCCCGGACTTCTGCCTTCGTCAGCCAGCCTTCACCGTCCTCATGATCCTGCTCGTCCGCTGCCCCCATTCGACGTCCTCCCCCTCGCTCGCCGATCACCCTTGGCCCGATATCCAGGGCTTGATACCCAGGCAGCCGAAAGATCACCCGGCCGGGCAGTCACACTCGAACTCGCGCCCACCGCGATCGGTAGCGAAAAGACTTCTCCCGCCTTACAAGAACAGCCCAGGGGTCCTCGGCCCTGTGCTGGCGGTCGGCGTTGTCACTATGATCAAACGCCCCGTGCGGCCGGCCGTCTCGGGATGCCCCGCGACCGCTCGGCGGCGAACGATACGGCCAGTGGCGATTCCCGGCGCGGCTCGTCAGGGCCGGCTGTCGTCACCGGGCCGGAGGGTGCTTGCGGTGGGGGTCCAGGCGAAAGTCGGGGCAGTCGCGGTTTTGACACGCACTCGGGCCCCACAGGGGGACGAATACGCCGAGGGTTTTGTGGCGATGAACCGCGGCCGGCACCGCTTGCATGCATGTAGGGCACACGTACGTTTTGGGCTTGCGCTTTATTTTGACCATCTTTTTACAATAAGCCCGTCCCGGTGTGTCCGGAAGTGCTCTGCCGAATCCTTGGTGAAGCGCCGGATGGATCAAGCATCCTGACCTGATGAGCCGTCCGAGGGATCAGGATTGTCTTCCGCATCCGGCGAGCTGGGCTGCCCGATCTCGGAGGCGCCCGTCTCTTCCCCCGTCCGTTCCACGGCGCCTGCCGGGGCGGGTCGTCTGAGGCTGAGGATCACAGATCCTGCCAGGACGACGATGATCACTGCGAGGCTGATCGGTGAGGGGATTTCGGGGATGCTGGGACTGATCATTTTGTGGGATGCCTGTAGGACGAGCTTGACACCGATGAAGGCGAGAATGATCGCCAGCCCTTTGCTCAGATAGTGGAAGCGGTCCAGGAGCCCGACGAGCATGAAATAGAGGGCTCGCAGGCCGAGGATGGCGAATGCGTTGCTGGTATAGACGATGAAGGCGTCATCGCTGACGGCTAGGACGGCCGGGACGCTGTCGACGGCGAAGATCAGGTCGGCGGCCTCGATCGCGGCGACCACCGCGAGCAGGGGGGTCGCCACCCGTTTGCCGGCTTCCTTGACGAAGAACTTCGCCCCGGCGTACTCGTCCCGCACCGGGATGAACTTGCGGAGCAGCCGCACGGCGAAGCTCTTGCCCGGGTCGAAACTCTCCTCCTCATCCTTGAGGAGCTTGTAGGTGCTGTAGAAGAGGACCGCCGCGAAGGCGAACAGCACGGCGGTGAAGCGGCTGACCACGGCCACGCCGAGGGAGAGGAAGATCCCGCGAAAGAGGAGCGCGCCGATGACGCCGAAGAACAGCACGCGGTGCTGGTAAGCACGTGGCACCTTGAAGTAGGCGAAGATCACGGCGAAGACGAAGAGGTTATCGACCGACAGGCTCTTCTCCAGCAACCAGGCCGTCGTGTACTCGGTGCCGGCAGTGGCGCCGAGGACGAGAAAGACGACCGCGCCGAAGACGACGGCGAGGCCCACCCAAAGGCCGCTCCAGGCGGCAGCTTCCTTGAAACGAATGACGTGCGCGGTGCGGTGGGACAGCAGATCCACCGCCAGCGACACGATCACTGTCGCGGCGAACGCCCCCCACAACCAGAACGGGACATCGAGCACGCCGAACATCCTCACTCGGGCCACGCCAAAAAGAGTCAGCCCTTATACAGGAGTGTCCGGCATTACTCGCCCGAAAGCACGTGGCACGAACGCGGCTGGGACGTGCCCGGCGACGTCAGTGAGACCGGTCGGGACATGCCGGGGTCGGTCGGCTCATGCTTCCGTCCCTGCCCACCGTGGACATCGACCTCGAACGACTCGGCAACAGAGCCATGACGGCCCTGATCACAGGCCTGAAGCACACGGCTCCCGAGACGGACGAGGGCTCCCTGTTCCGGATGATCTGGAGTCGCAGCTCTGGTACATCGTGCCGCTCGATCGCCAACCGCGGCAGCGCAGCAAGACGACTGCCGAGGTTCTGATCGGCTCCGTCATGCTGCCGTTCCCCCTCAGCAACGACCCGGTCCTCAAGCGGCAGCGCCAGGCTCAGGAGAACCCGTACGACGTCCTCAAGCACTACGGCTACCGGCGCAACGTCTCCTGGCAGGAGACTCCGACGCCTCCAGCGCCGGTGCCGGGGCCGCCGAGGCCGCAGTCCGGCAAGGGGGAGAGGGGGTGGCCGGGGCGGTAGGACTATTGCGGCCGTTAGAGGGGTCGTGCGCTCCGGTACCGATCCCCAGCTGGCGGGGCGTCGAAGGACCTGCGGACTCGCCTCACAGAAGATGCGGGCCACTGGATCGATCGGAGTTCTCTCGTGCGTGCTCGACTCGGTATCACCACTGTGGCCGCTGCCGCGGTGGCCGCTTCCCTGCTGTCTCCCGCGCTGGCCTCGGCGATGGCTGGGGGCACCGACCCGTTCGTCCCCGGAGAGCGTGCTGCTGGACACGGTCTGGTCAGCGTGGGCCTGACCTCGGACCAGCGCCTCGTCGGCTTCCACGTCTCCAACCCGGGCGACACCTGGGCGCTCGGCAAGGTCTCCGGCCTCACCGGTGACACCACGCTGGTCGGGATCGACTTCCGCGTCCAGAACGGCAAGCTGTACGGCGTCGGCGAAAAGGGCGGCATCTACACCATCAGCAGCGCTGCGAAGGCCGTCAAGGTCTCGCGGCTGACCGTCGCGCTGCAGGGGAAGCACTTCGGGGTCGACTTCAACCCCGCCGCCAACCGCCTGCGCGTCATCAGCGACACCGGCCAGAACCTGCGCCACAACATCGACGACCCGGCCGCCCCGAAGACCACCACCGTCGACGGCACCCTCACCAACCCGACCATGCCGCCCTCGACGGCTCTCGGCGTCACCGGCGCCGCGTACACGAACAACGACCTCAACGCTGCCACGGCCACCACGCTGTTCGACATCGACACCACCAATGACCGCGTCTCGCTGCAGTCACCGGCCAACGCCGGCACCCTCGCCCCCACCGGCGGCCTCGGCGTCAACGCCGGTCCCTCGGCCGGATTCGACATCTACTACAAGGCCTCCAACGGCTCCAACCAGGGCTTCGCCGCCCTGACCGCCGACGGAAAGCAGCGCTTCTACAAGGTCGACGTCCTCAACGGCCGCGCCGACCTCGTCGGCGCCTTCCCCACCGCGCGCCAGGTCGTCGACGTCGCCCTCCCGCTCGACCAGCACTGACCGGAGCGGACGCCGGGGACGGGCTGCCCGAGCCCGCCCCCGGCCCACCCCGTACGCATGCGTCCGACGACGGCTGGCAGGGGACCTCTGTGCCCGGCATCGAGGTACGCCGCGAACCGGGAAGACCCGAGATCCGGATCCTGGGCTGGCAGAACGTACTCCTGCCTTCGCTCGTCTGCTGCTTCCAGGACGCGGTGCCCGCGCCCGCGCAACGGACATGGTGAAAGTGCGCGGACTGGAGGTCGCGCAGTAGGGAAGAGGTCTGGAAGCGACCGGTGCTGGCGGCAGCAACCGAACCAGCAAGCAACGAACTTGGTCGAAGACCGACCCCGACGGCCCCACGCGCGATGTGTCGCGCCGCTCACCGTGGGCTCCCCTGAGTTCGGGCCGGGGGCGTGGCGCCGCGCGGCACACCGTTGGTCGGCACGTACGGTGCCTTCATGACGACAGAACCGGAAGGGGACCCGGTTGAGCCGGCCGAGGTTCGCGCGGCTCGCTCCGCCATCGAGGCCTACCTGAGCGGTACGGGTGCGGAAGGGAACCGCCTTCCGCGAAGCGCCGGCGGCCCTCCTGGTTCCTCGGAACCTGCGACAGATGGTGCTCCGGCTGGGGGCGACCGTCGCATCGACGACGCCACGGCGGAGCGCATCGCCCGCGAAGCCTGGGATGCCGTGAGCGCGGTCACCCCGCCCCCTCCTGACCCTGGATCCGATGCGGGTCCCGCTCGGACCGCCAAGGAGCAGGAGCCGGCAGAAATCATCGAGCGCCGTCGACAGGCCGTCGCCGTCGTTCGTGGCCTGCAGCTTCTCGGCTATCACCTCGATGAGACGCTCCTGCCCGGACCCGACATGGCTGCCGGATAACCCGGTGTTCCTGTTCCCGGTCGGCGACGGCTGACACGGGAGCCCCTGCACCGCGCCTTCGTTCCGCCGGCGCAGAAGCGGCCTACGAAGCGGATCGACCGCGTCGCCTTCCGTACGGAGCTCCGGCTGGGGGGCGAGCTGGTGTGCTGTCTCGTGCGCTTGGTGCCGCTACGCGGGATCGGTGGTACCGGTCGGTAGGGCCTGCTGGTAGAGCGTCACCAACACGCCGTGCAGGGGCTGGTCCTCCTCTTCCTCGGCCTCGTCGACCAGTCGGGTGAGGGTCTCGCCGAGTTCTCTTGCCTTCGCGGGGCTGAGAGGCAGGTGGCGCAGTGTCAGGTGGGTCTCGGCGGGGGAGCGGTCCAGCTCCTGGGCGACCGCGGCGAGCATCGCGGCGGTGCCCGCCGCCTGGGGTTCGGCGACGACCATGTGACGGGCTGTGCGCTGGTAGTACCGCTCGGTGCCGCCACGGACCTGACGGGTCTCGGTGACATGGACCAGCCCGGCTTCACGGAGCACTTTGAGGTGGTGGGCCACGTTGCCCTTCTTCGCGTCGAGCTGCGCCGTGAGCTGGCTGGTGGTGGCAGGCCGGTGGCCCAGGGCGAAGAGCAGCCGCTGCCGCAGCGGGTGGGCGAGCGCCGCGAACTGCTCAGGCGCACCGATCTCCAGGACGTCCTCAGGAGGCGGCGGAAAGGAAGGCTGATCACGCATATCCAAAGTGTCTAAACTCTTTGACGCTTTCGCAAGAGGGGTGCTCTACTCCGTGCCATGACAACGCCTACGAAGCTTGCGCCCGCCCCTGTCATCGACGAGACCGCCCGGCTGCTGACCGAGCACTACGTTTTTCCCGAGATAGGCGAGCAGCTCGCCGGCCTGCTGCAACGCCGCCTCACCGAGGGCGCCTACGACGTCGAGGACGCCGAGGAGCTCGCCCGCCTGGTCACCGCGGACCTGCAGTCCGTCAACGGCGACCGACACCTGAGGCTGAAGCACCACGCCGACCCGGTGTCCCCGGAGCAGGGGGCGGCCACCCGGGACGCCATGCGCCGGGACTTCGACACCTCGCTGGGCGGTGCGCCCCGGGTGCAGTTGCTCGACGGAGGGGTCGCCGTGGTGGAGCTGGCGCCGATGCTCTTCCCGCTGGAGTGGGCCGCCGAACCGCTGAGCGCCGCGCTCACCCTGGTCTCCCGCGCCCAGGCCCTGATCCTGGACGTTCGCGCCAACCGGGGCGGCGACCCGGACACGGTCGCCTTCGTCTGCAGCCACCTCCTGGACAAGCGCACCCACCTCAACACCATGTACTGGCGCGGCGGCGAGCGCCGAGAGCAATCCTGGAGCCAGCCGCAGGTTCCCGGCGCGCGCTTCGGCGGCAGCAAGCCGCTGTACGTGCTGTCCAGCGGCAGCACCTTCTCCGCCGCCGAAGAGCTGGCGTACGACCTCCAGCAGCTCGGCCGCGCCGTGATCGTCGGCGAGCGCACCCGCGGCGGCGCGCACCCGTGCAAGGGCTGGACGGTGCACCCCCACCTGGAAGCCACCATCCCCTTCGGTCGCGCCGTCAACCCCGTCTCCCGCACGAACTGGGAGGGCACCGGTGTGCAGCCGGACATCCCTTGCGCGGCTGCTGATTCCCTCGATCACGCGCACGCGCTGGCCCTCGCCCGACTGGCAGGCTGACCCGGCCCGGCTCACCTCCGACAGCATGGTGCTCAGCCCCCAGGACGCCGAGGTCGGCGATGGGGGCCGGAGCGGTCGCCTTCGTCTGCGGGCCGAGATCAGCCGCGGCCCCCGGCAGGACCTGTCGGCAGAGAGCGGGGTGGCCTCTTCGCGATGAGGGTGGGTACGACGGGGACGAATCGGGAGAGGAAGACGGCCTACGCCTGGTGCAGGCGCTGCACGCGCAGGTCGAGCACCTGAGGATCGAGCGGGAACTGCGCGAGCAGGCGGCACGCGGCGCCGAACGGTCAGCGATCGCCGCCGAGATGCACGACGTGCTCGCCCACCGGCTCAGCCTGATCGCCCTGCACACCGGCGTCCTGGCCACGAGAAGGGACACCCTGCCCGCTCCCGTCGTCGAGCGCCTGACCCTGCTGCGTACGGCGTCCACGGACGCCCTCACCGACCTGCGCGACGTGCTGGCGCACCACCGACGAGCGGCTCGTGACCGACCGGCCCGCTCCGGTCCTGCGCGATGTCGAGGAGATGATCGAGGAGGCACGGGCGGGCGGCAGGTCATCGACACGGCCGTGGAGGGCAGGCCCGAGCAGGCCCCCGCCGCCCATCGGCTGGCCGTCCTCCGCCTGGCCCAGGAAGCACTGACCAACGCCCGCAAGCACGCCCCCGACGCCCCCGTCCGCGTCGACTACGGACCGCCCGCCACGCTCATCGAGGTCACGAACCCCCCTGCCACCGGTGCCCGTGCGGTGCCCTCGGGGTTCGGTCTGGTCGGTCTGCGCGAGCGGGTCGAAGCACTCGGCGGGCATCTGACCGCCGGACCCGGTGGCGCCGGGGCCTGGCGGCTGGCCGCCCGTATCCCTCACCCCGTCGCCGAACAGAACGGTCCCCGCACGTGATCCGCGCCATGGTCGTCGACGACGACGCTCTCGTACGCCTCGGTCTGACCGACCTCCTCGACGGCGACGACGACATCGAAGTCGTCGCCCAGGCCACCGACGGCCTGCACGCCGTCGAACTGGCCACCGCCCACCACGTCGACGTGGCCCTCGTCGACGTCCGTATGCCCCGCATGGACGGCATCACCGCCACCGCGCGACTGCGCGCCCTTCCCCACCCGCCGAGGGTCATCACCCTGACCACCTTCGACCTCGACGCCTATGTCTACGACGCGCTGGCCGCGGGCGCCGACGGCTTCCTCCTCAAGGACACCGAACCCGCCGAGATCCTGCGCGCCGTCCACCTCGTCGCTGCCGGGTCCGCCGTGCTCCATCCCGCCGCCGCCCGCCGCCTCATCGACCGCTTCCACCGCACCGACCGCCCTCGGACCGCGCAGGCCCGGACCCGGATCGACCGGCTCACCCCTCGCGAGACGGACGTCCTGGCGCTGCTCGCCGAGGGGGCCACCAACGCCGACATCGCGAACGCGCTCGGCATGCGGGAGAGCACCGCGAAATCCCATGTGAGCCGCATCCTGGCCACCCTGGCCGTCACCAACCGGGTCCAGGCCGCGCTTCTGGCCCGCGACGCCGGCCTCACTCCCTGAGCCCCGCCACTCGGTGACGGGTGGGTACGGCGGCACCCCGTAACACAGGATTCAGAAACGCCATTGAAATGTCGATGTGTAATGCCTGATACTGACACGGGTGCCGTGGTGGCGTCCTCCCACGGGACTTCAGCAAAGGGGCGAATGTGGATTCGGTACGCGTGGAGCACGACCTGATCGGGGAGAGAGGCGTGCCGGCGCACGTCCACTACGGCATACACACCCTGCGGGCGGTCGAGAACTTCCCGCTCACGGGCATCGCGCTGTCCGCCCATCCGGAGCTCGTGATCGCCCTCGCCGAGGTGAAGGAGGCCGCCGCTCTCGCCCACGGCGACCTCGGAACCCTGCCGCGGGACCGGGTCGAAGCGATCGTCGCGGCATGCCGAGAGGTCCGCGACGGACGTCTGCACGACCAGTTCGTGGTGGACGTGTTCCAGGGCGGTGCGGGCACCTCGTCGAACATGAACGTCAACGAGGTGATCGCGAACCGCGCCCTGGAGCTGCTCGGTCACGAGCGCGGCGCCTACGCCCATCTGCACCCCAACGACGACGTCAACCGCTCCCAGAGCACCAACGACGTGTACCCGACGGCGGCCAAGCTCGCGCTGTACGCCGCCGCGGGGCGCCTGTTGGACGCGATGAGCGTCCTGGCGAACGCCTTCACCGAGCGCGGCGGCGCGTTCGCCAAGGTCGTGAAGCTCGGCAGGACGCAGCTCCAGGACGCCGTGCCGATGACCCTCGGGCAGGAGTTCGACGCGTTCGCCCTCACGGTGCGCGACGACGCGTCGCTCGTCACGCGGGCCACCTCCGCGCTGCTCGAAGTCAATCTCGGGGGAACCGCGATCGGGACCGGCCTCAATGCCGACGCCGGATTCGCGCAACTCGCCGTGGGGCATCTGGCGACGATCACGTCGGCCCCCGTCCGTCCGGCCCGCCACCCCGTCGAGAGCACGCAGGGAGTGGGCGGATTCCTGCAGCTCTCCGGCTCCTTGAAGCAGTTCGCCCTACGCCTGGCGAAGATCTGCAACGATCTCAGACTGCTGGCCTCCGGACCGAGGGCCGGCCTGGCGGAACTCCGGCTGCCCGCGCTGCAGGCGGGGTCGAGCATCATGCCGGGCAAGGTGAACCCCGTCGTCCCCGAGGCGGTCGACCAGGTGTGCTTCGACGTCGTCGGAGCCGATGCCTCGGTGTCCATGGCGGCCCAGGCGGGGCAGCTCCAGCTGAACGCCTTCGAGCCCTTGATGGTCCACCACCTCCTGAACTCGACGAACCGTCTGGAGGCGGCCTGCCGCGTCCTGGCGGAGCGGTGCGTGAGCGGGATCGAGGCGAACGAGGAGCGGCTTCGCGCGTCGGTGGAGGGGTCGGCCGGTCTCGCCACGGCGCTGAATCCGGTCGTCGGCTATCAGCGGGCGACCGAACTGGCGCGCCGGTGCGTGGACACAGGGCTGTCCGTGCGCGCCCTGGCCGCCGGGAGCGGACTGCTCACCGAGGAGGAGCTGGACGTGCGGCTCGACCCCTGGAAGCTCGCCCATCCGCAGTAGGCCGCGCGGACCCCGGCCCGGGAGTGCCGGGCCGGGATCCGCGAGCCGGGTGGCCGGGTCCGCGCGCCGGATGCGGGGCGCGGACCCGGCGCTGTCGTCAGCTCTTGGTCAGCGTGCAGGTGTACGGGGCGGTTCCGCTGCCGCTGTAGGCCTCCACGTCGACGTAGTAGGTGCCGCTGCCGGAGGCGGTTCTGGTGAAGGTGAGGGACTCGTCGGTGCCGGCGCCGTCGTCGACGGAGCGTGCGAGGGTGCTGCCCGCCGAGTCCAGCCAGTACAGGTCGGCGTCGTACGCGGCGGGGACGGCGCAGTTCACGGTGGCGGTCTGGCCGGATGCCAGGCCGACCTTGAAGTAGTCGCGGTCGCTGGTGGACTTCATGCTCCCGGTCAGGGTGCCGGGGGAGGGCAGGGCGGTGGCGTCGTCGGCCGTGTCACGGGTGTCGTTCGGCTCGCTCTCGGCGAGCGTGGTGCCGCCGCTCTGGCCTCCGCAGTCGGTCACCGGCGTGCCGTTGTAGAGGTTGGCGTCGGCCACTCCGCCGGTGACGCTGCGCAGGTAGTACCCGCAGGTGGGCCGGTTCCTGAAGTCGAACGTGGCGCCCGGCGTCAGGCGCCAGATCTTGAAGCCGGAGTACGTCAGGGGCTTGCGGTCGACGGCCTGTTCGGGCTGGTGGTCGGCGAGGACCACATAGGCGTCCTTGCCGTACTGGGTGGCCAGGCCGTTGCGGTCGATGAACAGCGAGCCGCCGCCCTCCTCGACTCCGACGCCCCATGCGGCGCCCCCTGTCGTGAGACCGTCCTTCACCGCGCGGGCGAGGAAGGACATGGTACGGCCCATGCGGTCGCGGGTCACGAAGTGGGAGTCGTTGACGACGCCGCCGTAGTCGGCCCACTGGAACATGCCGGTGGTGAAGCTGATGGCGCGGTCGTAGGGGTTGGCGAGGGCTTCGGCGCTGGTGACGCTGCCGTTGCACGCGTCGTAGACGACGGGGCTGTTGATGTGGTGGCCGGCGCTCCCGCCGCCGGACCCGCCGCCCTTGGCCACCACGGACTCGACGGAGGCCTCGAGCGCGGTTCCCTTCCACGCGGCGTACCGGCACTGGTCGCCGCCGGCGAAGTAGACGAACTCGGCGTTGCGGACGTCGGTGTTGACCTGGCTGTTGTTCCCGTCGCCGGCCGTGGTGAGCGTCCACGTCGTACACGAGTTCACGCCGGTCAGGCCCATGACGGCGTCGCACTCGGGGGTCCTGCTGCCCGAGGTGGGGGCCGACCCGGAGAGGACGACGACATCCATGCTGCCGGTGCCCCCGCGGATGGCGTCGACCGCCCGGGCCATGGAGGCCGCGACGACGCCGCCGGCGCCGTTCATCGTGAACGCGGGGCCGTTCCACGACGTGCGACTCACGTCGGACGTGCTGCCCAGCCGGATCCTGTCCGCGGCGGCGTGGGCGGGCTGCTGGATCGTCACGGCCGCGGTGACCGCGAGCAGGGCGACGGCGAGCGGCGCGCTCGCCCGTGAGAGACGTGAGGTCATCTGTGCTCCAGGGAGGTGGGGGTGGGTCGCGTGCAGCACCGCGGAACGGACGCCGTCGGGACGACGGGTTCCGGCGCGGGCTCATCGGGTTGGTAGCGGAACATACAAGCCATTCGCTGGAACGGGAAGATGTAAGTCCGTCTGGACTCCTCTCCTCCTGACGGAGCGCCAGAATCTCGTACCAAACCGGTGTGAAATGCCGTGCTGGAGGCCTGGAAGACCGCGTTACGTGAACGTAACGCGAGTTACATCTAGCCAGAGCGGGGATTGATCTGTAATTTTTCCGCTGTGGCCGGCGGCCAGAACCCGCCGGCGAAGAATCCTCGAGAGGATCACCCCGATGACCACGCGTCCTGCCCACCGCGCGGCGGCTGCCGCCATAGCGGCCACAGCGCTTCTCTCCCTCTCCGGCTGCGGGGGTGACGGGCCCGCCCCCGCCGCGGCCGGCACGGTCTCCGTCGCCGGTGTGGAGGTCGAGAAGGACCAGACCCTGCACGACATGCTGCCCGAGGCGATCAGGAAGGCCGGCAAGGTCAGAGTGGCCACCGACGTTCCCTACCCGCCCTTCGAGATGTTCGTGAAGGAGGGCGAGAGCGACCTCACCGGTCTGGACTACGACCTGGGCCAGGCGCTGGGCGGCAAGCTCGGTGTGACGTTCGCCTTCACCCCGCAGAAGTTCGACGGCATCGTCCCGGCCATCCAGGCCGGCAAGTTCGACGTCGCGATGTCGGCCATCACCGACAACAAGGACCGCCAGCAGGTCGTGGACTTCGTCGACTACTCGCAGTCGGGCTCCGGCATCCTCGTCGCCGAGGGCAACCCGTCCAAGATCAGCACCCTGGACACCCTGTGCGGGCAGAAGGTCGCGGTGCAGACCGCGACCAACCAGCTCGACCTGCTCAAGAGCCACCAGGCGGCCTGCGCCAAGGCGGGCAAGGGGAAGATCGACATCCAGACCTTCCCCAAGGACTCCGACGCCCAGCTCGCCCTGCGCTCGGGCAAGGTCGTCGCCCAGGTCCTCACCAAGCCCGCCGCCGGCTGGGTCGCCAAGACCGCTGACGACGGCGCGGCCTTCGACCTCGTCGAGGACCCGGCGGCCCCCGGAGGCTACAACGCCTCGCCCAACGGCATCGCGGTCAGCAAGGACCTGCCCGAGCTGACGGACGCGATCCTCAAGGCCCTGCAGGCCCTCATCGACGACGGCACCGTCGCCGCGATCTACAACCAGTACGGCGTCGCGTCGATCGCCGTCCCCAAGGCCACCAAGAACGCGGCGGTGGACTAGAGATGACCAGCACCGAAGCACCCGCGGAAGCCACCCTGAAAGGTGAGCCGCACGCCCAGGACCTCGAAGTCGTCCCCGTACGCAACTACGGCCGCTGGATCGCCGCGATCACCTCGCTGCTGGCCCTCGTCGGGCTGATCGGCTCCCTCGCCAAGAACGACAACCTCCACTGGGACGTCGTCGGCACGTATCTCTTCGCCGACCTCATCTTCGACGGACTGGCCACCACGCTCTGGCTGACCGCCGCCGCCATGCTCCTCGGCCTGGGTCTGGGCACCCTGATCGCCGTCATGAGGCTGTCCTCCAGTCCCGTCCTGTACGGACTGGCCACGGCCTTCGTCTGGATCTTCCGAGGCACCCCCCTGCTCGTGCAGATCATCTTCTGGGGCTACGCGGCGGCCCTCTACAAGTACGTGAAGATCGGCGTCCCCTTCACCGACATCACGTTCTTCCAGGCCGAGACGAACGCGCTGCTGACGCCCGCGATCGCGGCCCTGCTCGCCCTCGGCCTCAACGAAGCGGCCTACGCCTCGGAGATCGTGCGCGCCGGCATCCAGTCCGTCGATCCCGGCCAGGCCGAAGCCGCGCACTCGCTCGGCATGCGGCCCGCGCTCACCATGCGCAGGATCGTCCTCCCGCAGGCCATGCGCGTGATCATCCCTCCCATGGGCAACGAGACCATCAACATGCTCAAGATGACCGCCTTGGTCTCGGTCATCTCCGCCCACGACCTGATGTCCAACATCCAGGACGTCTACGCCCAGAACTACCAGGTCATCCCCATGCTGGTCGTCGCCAGCCTCTGGTACCTCGCCCTCGTGACCCTGCTCAGCGTTCCCCAGGCATGGCTGGAGCGGCGGTACGGACGAGGCACCACCAGAGCGGGCCACGTCTCCCCGCTGCGGCGCATGCTCGGCGGAGCCACGGGGTGGATCGGCAAGAACAGCAAGGAGGAGAGCCGATGAGCACTCCCATGGTGCGCGCCGAAGGCGTGCGCAAGCATTTCGGCAGGCTCGAGGTGCTCAAGGGCATCGACCTCACCGTCGAACGCGGTCAGGTCTGCTGCCTTCTGGGACCTTCCGGTTCCGGCAAGTCCACCTTCCTGCGCTGCATCAACCACCTGGAGAAGATCGACGGAGGCAGGCTCACCGTCGACGGCGAACTCGTCGGCTACCGCCAGCACGGCGACAAGCTCCACGAACTGCGCGAGCGGGAAGTCGCGGAACGCCGCCGGGACATCGGCATGGTCTTCCAGCGGTTCAACCTGTTCCCGCACATGACGGCCGTCGAGAACGTCATGGAAGCACCCGTCAAGGTCGGCGCCGTCGCCAGGAACACCGCCCGGGAGCAGGCCCACGACCTGCTCGCACAGGTCGGCCTGGGCGACAGGGCCGGACACTACCCCGCTCAGCTGTCCGGCGGACAGCAGCAGCGGGTCGCCATCGCCCGGGCGCTCGCCATGAAGCCCAAGCTGATGCTCTTCGACGAGCCGACCTCCGCGCTGGACCCCGAGCTCGTGGGCGACGTCCTGGACGTCATGCGGCAGCTCGCCGCCGACGGCATGACCATGGTCGTCGTCACCCATGAGATCGGATTCGCCCGCGAGGTCGGCGACACCGCCGTCTTCATGGACGAGGGCGTCGTCGTCGAAGCCGGCGACCCCCGCCGGGTGCTCGTCGACCCGGAACAGGACCGCACCCGCGCCTTCCTGTCCAAGGTCCTGTGAGCGCCCCCGTCCGCCGGCAGCAGCCGGTCACGGAACTCCTCGGCCTGGCCCGCGCCCACCGGGCCCGGTACCTGCGCGATCTCGAGGAGCTCGTCTCCATCGACTCCGGCTCCTACAACGCCGCCGGGGTCGACAGGGTCGCCGACTGGGTCGAGCACCGCCTGCACCGCCTCGGCTTCGAGGTCGAACGCGTCCGCTTCCCGCCCGAGGCCGGACAGCGCTCCGGTGACGCGCTGATCGGCCGCAGGCGCGGAAGCCTCCCCGAGTCCGAAGGCGGCCGCAGGATCATCCTCGCGGGCCACATGGACACCGTCTTCGAGGACGGCACCGCCGCCGCCCGCCCCTTCGCCGTGAACGGCTCCCTCGCCACCGGCCCCGGAGTGAGCGACGACAAGGGGGGCCTGCTGGCAGGCCTCACCGCCCTGGAGATCCTCGCCGAGCACGGCACCGACGCGTACGCCGAGCTGGTCCTCCTCGCCACCCCGGACGAGGAGATCGGTTCACCGGCCAGCCGCGACCTCATCGAGCGCACCGCCGCCGGCATGCACTACGGGCTCGGGCTCGAATGCGCCCGGGAGAACGGCGACCTCGTCATCGCCCGCAAGGGCGTCGCCGACTTCCGCCTCACCGTCACCGGCAAGGCGGCGCACGCCGGCATCGAACCCGAGCGCGGCGCCAACGCCGCCCTCGCGGCCGCGCACCTGGTCGTCTCGCTCCAGGCGCTCAACGGCCACTGGGACGACGTCACCCTCAACGTGGGCGTGGTCCGGGCAGGCACCCGCGCCAACATCGTCTGCCCGGAGGCCGAGCTCCGCGTCGAGGTCCGGGCAGCCACCACGGCCGATGTGCGGCGTGCGAGGCGGGCCATCCAGGAAGCCGCGGACCACCCGGCGGTGCCCGGCACCAGCGTCGTCGTCGAACAGCTCGACCTGTGCCCGCCGATGGAGGACACCCCCGCCTCGCGCCGCATGCTCGACAAGGCCCGGCAGGTGGCACACGCGGTCGGCGTGGAACTCGGCGCCACCGCCACGGGCGGGGTCGGCGACGCCAACCTCATCGCCGGAGCAGGTGTCCCGACCCTCGACGGCCTCGGCCCCATCGGAGGCGCCGACCACACCCCGCAGGAGTGGCTCGACATCTCCAGCGTCCCTCAGCGCGTCGCCGTACTCGCCGCGCTCGTCGCCTCCCTCGGCGACGCCCGGAACCCCTGAACCACTCCCCGGCCGGGCGCGGCCCGAACGCGTCTCGTACGCCTCGCCCCCGCCCAAGCCCGAAAGCGTCTCGAACGCCTCGCCCCGCCCCCTGCCCGACCACCCCGCAGGACCCGTGCCCACCTGCCCGCGCGGAACCGGCACCGGCATGCGGGCGAGGGGGCCGGTCCATCCGTCATCCGATCCACGGAGGCACCCATGCGCGCATCCTCACGTCCCGCCCGCCGCACCGTCCTCACCTGCGGCATCGCTCTCACCCTCCTGACCACGGCCCCCGTCGCCCAGGCGGGGCCCGAACGCCCCGACCGCACGGCAGGCTCGCTCGTCCTGATCGGCGGAGGGCTGAAGGACGACAACACAGCGGTCTACGGCGAGATCATCCGGCGGGCCGGCGGCCCCGCGGCCCGTATCGGAGTCATCACCGCGGCCTCCGTACCCGAAAGCCAGGACCCGAACGCCGGCGACCCGGCACGGTGCAGCAACTCCGCGTGCAACGGGGCCTACTACGCCGGCCTCTTCAAGAGACACGGCGCGGCCCACGCCGAGTGGGTGCCGCTCGACATCGACCACGTCGCGAACGCCGACTCCGACGCCGTCGTCGCCCAGGTCAACTCCATGAGCGGCTTCTTCTTCGGCGGCGGCGACCAGTACCGCTACCTCACCACCCTCCTCCACGGCGACGCGCACACCGACTCCAAGGTCCTCGCCGCCATCCGCGCCAAGCTCGCCCGAGGAGCCGTCGTCTCCGGCTCCTCCGCCGGCGCCCAGATCGTCTCCGGCCCCGACATGGTCAGCGGCGGCGAATCCTACGAAGCCCTGCGGGACGGCAGCGCCCCCGGCTACTTCGACGATGCCACCCGGCTCGGCTACATCCCCCGGGGCGGTTTCGGATTCCTCAGCTCCGGGCTCATCGACACCCACACCGGAGCGTACGGACGGGAAGGCAGGGCCTACCGCCTGGCCGCCGACACCGGACACGACCGCGTCTACGCGCTCGAGGAGAACACCGCCCTGGTCGTCGACGCCCCGGGCAGCCGGCGCGAGCGGATGACGGTCCTCGGCCCCAACGGCGTCGCCGTTCTGGACCTGCGGAGCGCCCACGTCCGGACCGACGCCGGCTGGAGCATGCGCAACGCCCGCTACACCTACCTCACCCAGTCGGACCGTTACGACCCGCACACCTGGACGACCCGCCCCGCCGCGGACAAGCGGCGTCTGCGCCCCGCCGGCACGACGCCCGTCCCCGTCAACACCGACGTCTTCTTCTCCGCGTCCAACCCCGCCGGCACGCCCTACTCGTTCCGCACCACGGCGCGCGCCCTCGCCTCGGCCCGGGCACAGAGCACCGCGACCGCCACCACCTTCGAGACCGACCCCCGCTTCACCGTCACCTTCTCCAAGACCAGGGGCTTCAGCGCCTGGTCCGGCGACGGTGCCACCCCGCAGACGCTCGTCGACCTGCAGATCGGCATCGCGCCACGATGACCGCCTCGGCAGGGCCGGCCGCCACAAGCCGGCCCTGCCACGGCCCTGCCACGGTCCCGAGGACTGCGCTCACACGAAGGGACCCCCATGACGACCGGACTCCTCGCCGACGACATCCGACACCGGCTCGGCACGCTCACCCCGGCAGAACGCAAAGTCGCCCGCGTCCTGCTCGCCGCCTACCCCGCGGCGGGCTTCGAGACCGTCGCCACCCTCGCCGACCGCGCGGGAGTCAGCGCCCCCACCGTCCTTCGCTTCGTGGGACGCCTGGGCTACCACGGCTACCCGGACTTCCAGGCCGCCCTGCGCGACGAACTCGACGCACGCAACGCGTCCCCGATCCACCTCTACGAGGCCGCGGACGAAGGCGCCCACACCTCCTCCCCGGACGGCCTGATGGCCCACAGCGCGAGACTCTTCGGCAACGCCCTGGCCCGGACGCTCACCGAGCTGGCGCCCCACGACCTCCAGACCGCCGTCTCGCTCCTCTGCGATCGCCGACGCCGTGTCGTCCTCACCGGCGGCCGGTTCACCCACGTCCTGGCTCAGTACCTCGGGCTGCACCTGATGCAGCTCCGGGACGACGTCCGCTTCCTGCCCGACCGGGACGTCGAGCGCACAGCGGCACTCAACGCCTTCGGCAGACGTGACGTCCTGGTCGTCTTCGACTACCGCCGCTACGAGAACGACAAGCAGGCCATGGCGCACCTCGCCCGGGAACGCGGCGGCAAGGTGATCGTCTTCACCGACGCGTGGCTGTCACCGACCAGCGCACACGCGGACGTCGTGCTCCCCAGCCGAGTCGACACACCGTCTCCCTACGACAGCCTCGTCCCCACCCTCGCCGTCGTCGAGACCGTGGTCGCCTCTGTCGTCGCCACCCTCGGCGACGACGCCCACCGGCACATGAAGCAGAGCGAGGAGACCGCACGCCGCACGGGCCTCGTGTGACGGTCAGAGCAGGCCGGTGCGGCGGGCCACGCTCTCGGCCCGCTTCATCCTCTCGTGCCCCTCGGTGCCGACCTGGTCGAGCACGGCGGCGACCAACGACTCGATGAGGGCGAGCGCCGGCGTGAGACTGTCGTACGGAGAATCGGACGTCACCTGAGTGATGAGGACGACGTCGGCGTGAGCCGCGGCCGGCGAGAGCCACGGGTCGGTGAACACGATGACCTTCCCGCCACGCTCGCGGGCCAGCTCGGCGATGACGGTCTTGTCGGCCTCGTAACGCCGGTAGTCGAACAGTACGGTGACGTCGCGACGCGTGAGCTGGGTGAGGAAGGACGTGCGTTCCACGTCCCTGTCGGGCATGAAGTCCACCTGATCACGGAACTGTGTGAGATGCAGGCCCAGATACTGGGCCAGCAGATGGGTGAACCTGCCGCCCGCCACATGGACCCGGCGCCGCGGATCGCTGAGCAGACGCACCGCGTCGCTGAACTCCTGCGGAGCGACCTCCTCGAAGGTCTGGGACACGGCCTGCTGGAGGAGCGCGAGGCGATCTCCGAGACGGGCGTCGGACGCCTCTTCCGAACGTTTCGGCCTGCTGCGCCGCTCGGACGATCCGGACGCCTCGTACAAGGTGATGGGGGAGGCGGTGCGCGCGTCGAGTTCGGACCGCAGGGCGGCCTGCAGGTCGGGAAAGCCCTTGTAGCCCAGTCGGGACGCGCAGCGCAGCACCGTGGGAGCGGAGACCGAAGCGCGCTCCGCGATCGTCGCCACGGTCTCGAAGACCGCCGCCGGATACCCGGCCAGCAGGACCCGCGCGACCTTGCGTTCGGCCGGGCTGAGATCCCCCAGCCGGTTGCGGATCTCATCGGCCAGCGTGGGACTCATGGCCTTCCTCTCTGTCCGGACGTACAGACGACGCTTTCTCGTCCGGTAAATGTATCGCCTGTTACGTGCGGGTCGCAGGGGCCCCGAGCGGGAGAGCGGGCGGGTGCCGGGAAGCGACCGGCCCTCGCCCACGAGCAGCGCGGGGCGCCTGTTCGCGGGACGGTCGCTTCCCGGCGGAGTCCCCGCTCGGTCAGTAGGTGCAGCCCGAGGCCGGAAGGACCCACGGGGACGGCGGGACGAGCCCGTCGTAGAGGGCGATCAACAGCTGCTGGGGACAGACGGAGTCACCCTCGCGGAAGATGCCGAAGTGCAGATGCGGACCCGTGGAGTTGCCGGTGTCACCCGTGCGGGCGATCAACTGACCGGCCGTCACGCGGGTCCCGTCGGCCACTGAGCGGCTGTCGAGGTGGCAGTACTGGTAGCGGATGCCGTCGTCACCGTCGATCGCCACTCCCAGGCCGCAGGAGTCGGCGAGGCCGCCGTTGACGCGAGCCACACCGGACGTGATGGCGTACGCGGGGGTCCCCACCTCGACGGCGATGTCACTCGCGGGGTAGTCGTGGTGGGCCCACAGCAGGCTTTCGCGCCCGTCGAAGACGTCCCCACGGGGGATGACGAAGGCGTACGTGCCCTGCGGGCCGGAACCGGGCGGCGACCCGAGGAGGTGCTGCCAGGTCGTGACGCCCACGGTCGTCCCACCGGTGAGCCGGTGCCGCGCCTTGTAGTCCTCCACGGCCGTGCCGGTCTGTTCCCCGAAGACGCCGTCGACGGGGTTGCGGTAGCCGTGCTTGCGGAGCTGGAACTGAAGTGCGCGCACGGCGTCGGACGGGGCGGACCCCGGGCCGACGGCGATCACGAGTCTGCCCCAGGTGGCGGGACCCACGACGCCGTCGACCGTCAGGGCGTTGCCCTCCTGGAACGAGGCCACCGCATCGCGTGTGCCGACGCCGAACTCGCCGTCGGCGGTGACGGGCCGGCCGTGCCGGCGCAGCAGGAACTGCAGGCTCGCGACGTCGTCGCCGGTCGAGCCCTTCTGCAGCACGGGCCATGCGGGGAGTGCCGCGTGGGCGGGACCCGCGGGCACCAGGCTGAGGAGGAGGCCGAAGAGCACAGCGGCGATCGCCGCCGGTACCGTCCGGACGGCGATGCCTCTGCCGGAGGCCGGGGTGGGCGGTGGGGTCATGGGAGGTCCTCTCCGTCGTGCGGCTGCCGCCGCCGCTGCCCGGGCCCGGGCTCCCGAAGGTCTGCATTCGGCCTCCGGAGGGAGGCACAGGCCCGTGTCGGAACGCGGCGGCGCCTGAACTGGCAGGCACACGGTAGGAACTGGCGTACCGGCCCCGGAATGGACAGGATGTCGATCCGGCCACGGGGGGCCTGGACCGTTTACCCCTGTGGGGGGACAGCGTTCCGTTCCGTCACTTCCGCTGAGGGGAACAGGGCAGTCCCACGGCCCGCGCCGTCAGGGCGAGCCAGAGGTCGACGCGGTCCTCCGCGCGGTCCTGCTGCCTTCCCGTCAGTCTGGCCACCTTCTCGATGCGGTTCTGCACGGTGTGCCGGTGGAGGCCGAGCAGAGCGGAGCTCTCCGCCCACGAGCCGTTCGTCTCCAGCCAGACGCGAAGCGTCTCGGTCAGTTCGCCGTCCGGGTCCGCGGCGTCCAGCGGGGCCAGGACCGTGTCCGCGAAGGCGGCCAGGGTCGCGGGGCTGCCCAGACTGAGCAGAAGCCTGACCGATCCGGCCTCGGCGGCGCTGACCGGGCGTCCCAGTTCGACGCTGGAGGAGAGGAGCGCGACCGCCTGTCTCAGGGACAGCGCGGCGTGCTGGGGAGCGACGGCGGGTCCTATCCCCGCCGGCCGCCCCGGTGCGAACCGGCGGAGCACGGCCGACGTGTCCAGCTCCTCCGCCACGACCAGCTCGACCGTGCCCCCGGTCAGCCGTGCGAGTCCTCCGGGGACCGCCAGGGCGAGGTCCGCCGCCAGCTCCACCGGTTCCCCGGACGCCTGAACCGCCACCGCGCGTACGGCACCTGAGGGGACGTCGGCCGTGCGCAGCAGCGCCTGTGCCTGCTCGGCGGTGATGTCGGGGTGGAACAGCCGGGCGAGGATGGCGGCCCTGCGGCGGCGCTGCGGCTCGTCCGCGAGGTGCCGGCGCTCCAGCTCGACGGAGAGCAGCGAGACGAGGACGCTGATCAGCAGCCTGGCTTCCGCCGAGTCCGCGTCGAGCAGGACGACGAAGCCGCGCAGGCGTGCCGTACCGAGAGGCTGCACGACGACCTTCCCGCACGCCAGGTCCCCGCCACCGCTGCCCCGGAGCCCGTGCAGCGCGACGGTGTCGATCACCGGCGCGGCGTCCTCCAGCAGCGTGGGGCCGTCGGTTCCCGCCGCGCCGAGAAGCCGTCCCGCGGCGTCGCACACGGCCACGCCGGAGCCTGTCGCCTGGAACCAGGAGGAGAGCAGTCCCGCCAGCCCGTCGCTGGAGGCGGCCGCGGCGGAGAGCCGGCGTTGCGTGCGCAGGGTCCGTTCGAGGAGGCGGCGCTCTTCCGACGCGCGGGCCACGAACACCGCTCTGGTGATGGAGGCGAAGGGCACACCCGCCGGGGAGACGAGCAGGGGCAGCCGTACCCGCTCGGCGTGGTGGATCAGGGCGGTGGGCACGGCCTGCAGCGGCAGACCGGAACCCACACCGACGATGAGCGCGGCGGCCTTGCCCCCGTCGAGCTGATCCACGTACGCAGCGCAGTCGATGTCGTCCGCCGACAACAGCAGTCCGTTGGTCATCACCACCTCGGCTCCTTCGAGCCAGGAGGCCGGGCGCGTGTTCTCGGTCGCGTGTGCCGCCTCGACGACCCGGCCGAGACCCGCGCCGCCCGCCACCAGATGCAGGCGAAGAGAGGGAATGGCCAACAGATCGCGAACGGTGAGAGGCATGGGACGCATGGTCCACCAACAGGGTTCGCCTGTCGACCACATGTCCAGTGTCGAGGTGGTGCTCGCGCGGGACCTCGTGGGCAGGGCGACGCCGGGCGGCGGACGGGGACGGCCGTCGTGGCCGCCCCGCCCGCCGGAGGCGTCGGAGCGCGGATCAGGGACGCGGGCTCGCCGGCCGTGACAGCCTGCTTCCCCGCTGGAGGCGGTCCACCGACGACACCGCGTACCAGCATTCCGCGGGAGCGTCCGTGTCGTGGTGGACGGCCTGGATCCCGCCGGGGATCACGGCGATGAGGGAACCCGCGCCGGCGTCGGGGTGGCGGCCGGGGTGCCCGGGGTAGCGGTGGATCGCGTAGCGGAACGGGATGCGTCCGCCGCCGTGCCCACCGGCGGTCACACGGAGGACGGTGGCGCCGTCGTGTCCCTCCCGTCGTACCTCGACGGTGGGCCGGGGCAGGAGGGGGCCTCTGTCCAGGCGTGCCGGCAGGGGACCCAGGACCGGTCGTCCCCAGTGCGCGAGCCGCATGGCGGCGAAGTCCCCGACCCGGTCCGCGCGTACGTCCTTGGCGCTGAAGAAGAGGTCACCGCCTATCTCGGGAAGCGTGGAGTTCAACGTCAGATGGCGCGTCAGCTCCTTGCCGTCCTGCCACGCGGCTGGCTGCCCGGGCGTCCCCGACTTGTAGACCGCCTGACCGATCCACAACTCGGTCCCCGTTCCTCGGGCGACCTCGGCCCACCACGGTGCGAGGGCGGCGTAGTCGGCGACGGGCAGACCGATGTGCCAGTAGAGCTGAGGGGCGATGTAGTCGAGCCACCCCTGCCGCACCCAGCTCCGGGTGTCCGCGTGCAGGCCGTCGTAGGACTGGAAGGCCGCGGTGCCGGAACCGCGTGGATCCGTGGTCGCGTTGCGCCACACGCCGAACGGGCTGATGCCGAAGAGCGCCGTCGGGCGCACGGCGCGGACGGCGTCCCGCATCTCGCGGACCATGAGGTCGACGTTGTGCCGGCGCCAGGCGTTCTTGTCCGTGTAGCCGTCCCCGTGGGCACGGAACGTCTCGTCGTCGGGGAAGTCCGAGCCCGCGACGGGATACGGGTAGAAGTAGTCGTCGAAGTGCACGCCGTCGATGTCGTACCGCCTGACGGCGTCGAGCATGGCCGCCTGGCAGAAGCGGCGTGCCGCCGGTACGCCGGGGTCGTAGTAGAGCTTCCCGCCGTAGGCCACGGTCCACTCCGGATGCACGCGGGCCGGGTGGCCGGGGACCAGGACGGACGGGTCGGACTGCATCGAGACCCGGTAGGGGTTGAACCAGGCGTGGAAGGCCAGCCCGCGGGCGTGCGCCGTCTCGACCATGAACGCGAGCGGGTCGTAGCCGGGGTCCTGACCCTGGGATCCGCTCAGCCACTGCGACCAGGGCTCGAAGGGGGAGGGCCAGAACGCGTCGGCGGTGGGCCGGATCTGCACGAACAAGGCGTTGAACCCCGAGGCGAGTGCCTCGTCCGCCAGCCGCACGAACTCCGCGCGCTGGGCGGCGGGATCGAGGCCGGTGCGCGAGGGCCAGTCGATGTTGGCGACGGACGCGATCCACATCCCTCGCATCTGTCGCGGGAGGGATCGCGGGACGGAGAGGACGGGAGGCGCGGCGGCGTGGGCCGTCGCCGGTCGGAGCGTGGTGGCGCACCCCGCCGCCGCGATGGCCGCGAGGACGGTGCGGCGGCCCGGGGCGGGGCGACGGGGTGAACCGATGGGCGGTTTCGGTGACATGACGCCTCCGCGGGAGAAATGACGAGGAGTGTGCGGGGGACCACTGTGGCGTCCCGCGAGACGGCGCCGTCAAGAGGACGGACACCGTGGCCGATCGCTCCTGCCGCCTGGTGGCAGGCTCCCCCACGTACCGTAACGCCTGCTAGATATAGCTAGTCGCCGGGCTCATCTGTATGTTCTGTTGCATCCGGTGGAGGAGGCGATCCCGACCCCCCGGGGAGCGCGCCGCTCCGGTCCGAGCTGCGCGATTCGCACGTCCGGGCCCGACGGACGGGCGCCCCGCGGAAGCGGCACGACCCTCACGGCCGACACCTTCTCCGTGGTCGTGTGCGGGTGTCACGGACCCGGGCCGGCGGCGACCGAATGTCCAACTCGCCTTCGGCGGCCTGGACATCGTGTCGGTCGTCCCTCCGCCGTCCACGTCCCTACCGTGTCGCCCCGACCACTCCGAGAGCCGCACCCGCCGCCCCGCCGGTCCGGACTCCTTACGGACCGCCTTCCCGAAAGGAGCACAGCGCCCCATGACCCCACGCCACCCCACCGTTCTCACCACGTCCGCCGCTCTCGCTCTCACCCTGACCGCGACGGCCTGCGGTCCCACCGAGCCGGGGACGTCGAACAGTTCGCCAGGAAGACCAGGCGGCACCTACTCGGTGGCGCTGACCGAGCCGGACCACCTCCTGCCCGGCCGCACCACCAGCAGCTACTCCCTCCAGGTCCTGCAGGGACTCTTCGACACCCCGGCCGCGCTCGACCCGAAGAACGGCAACGTGCGACCACTGGCCGCCACTTCCTGGTCCACCAGCGACAACACCGTGTGGACGATCCGGTTCAGGCCCGGGACCACGTTCCACAACGGGGAGAAGGTCACGGCCGCCAGCTTCGCGGACGCCTGGAACGCCGCCGCCTACGGACCGAACGGCTGGGACACCAACTACTACTTCTCGCAGATCAAGGGTTACGAGGCGCTCAACCCCGCCGAGGAGGGCGCCGAGCCGACCGCGCGACGCCTCGCCGGACTGAAGGTGCTCGACGCCACCACCCTGCAGGTCACCCTGAAAGCGCCCTTCGGCCAGTTCCCCATGCTCCTGTCGTTCCCCGCGTTCGCCCCGCTCCCCACCGCGGCGACAGCCGACCCCGACCGCCACGACACCGCGCCGATCGGCAACGGCCCGTACCGGCTCGACGGCCGGTGGGAGCGCAACGAGAAGATCACCCTGAAGAAGTTCTCCGCCTACCGGGGCCCCCGCACGCCCATGGCCGACCGCGTCGACTTCAAGATCTACACCAGCCGGGAGACCGCCTTCACCGAACTCCAGGCGGGCAACGTCGACATCCTGACCACCGTGCCGGCTGCCAACGCCCCCCAGGCCAGACGGCTCTTCGGCGACCGGTTCTCCGTCCGTCCCAGCGGGACCATGGACTACCTCGGGCTGCCCGTGAAGGATCCGCGCTTCGACGACCCCCGGATCCGCAAGGCCATCTCGATGGCGATCGACCGCAAGGGCATCACCCAGGCCATCTACAACGGCGTCTACAAGCCGGCCACCTCCCTGGTCGGCGACGTGATCCCGGGACACCGCCCCGACGCCTGCGGCCCCACGTGCGCCTACGACCCCGCCGCCGCCCGACGTCTCTTCGACGAAGCCGGCGGCTTCGAGGGCACGCTGGAGCTGTACTTCTCCAACGCGGACACCACCTACGAGCAGTGGATGACCTCGATCGCCAACCAGCTCAAGGAGAACCTCGGCGTCAAGGACGTGAAGTTCCGCAAGATGGCCCCGGCCGACCTCTCGCCCCTGCTCAACGAGGGCCGCAACAAAGGCCCCTTCCGTCAGAACTGGGTCATCGACTACCCCAGCATCCAGAACTACCTCGACGGCCTCTACTACCCCGGGAACCGTACGGGCTGGAGCGACAAGGAGTTCGACGCCCTGGTGAAGAAGGGCAACGCCGCCCAGGGAGCCGAAGCCGTCGCCGCATACCAGCAGGCGGAGGACATCGCGCTGCGCGAACTGCCCTACATCCCGCTGTGGAACTGGCAGGACCAGTCCGCCTGGAGCGACAGGGTCGCCGACGTCGTCATCGACCCCTACGTCAGCGGGCTGCACCTCGACCGCGTCACCGTCGAGCAGTGACGCCGTGACCGACCACTCCGCGGGGCCCCTCGCCAGGCCCGCCCCGTGGACCGATCCCCCGGGGGACCGACCGTCGTGTGGAGATTCGTCGCCCGCCGCATGCTGCACGCCCTGCCCGTGCTCCTCGGCACCACCTTCCTCATCTACACCCTCGTGTTCATCCTGCCCGGCGACCCCATCCAGGGGCTCGCGGGTGACAAACCCGTCGCACCGGCGGTCCTCGCCGAGATGCGTGCCCGCTACCACCTCGACGACCCCCTCTGGGTCCAGTACGCCCACTACGCCTGCGGCCTGCTCACCGGCGATCTCGGCACCACGTTCACCGGTCGCGAGGTGTCCGACCTCCTGGCCGACCGCTGGGGCGTCACCCTCCGGCTGGGGCTCACCGCATGGGTCATCGAGGTCGTCCTCGGCATGGCCCTCGGAGTCTGGGCGGGGCTGCGGAAGGGCAGGTGGGACGACAGCGCCGTGCTCTTCGGGACCACTCTCGTCATCTCGGTGCCCGTCTTCGTCGTCGGCTACCTCGCCCAGCTCGTCCTCGGCGTACAGCTCGGCTGGCTTCCCGTCGCGGGAACGGAGGGAGGCTGGCCCCTGGCCTACCTGCTTCCCGGTCTCGTGCTCGCGTCCTTCGGCCTCGCCTACGTCGCCCGGCTGACCCGTGCCTCCCTCATCGAGAACCTGCGGGCCGACTACGTCCGCACCGCCCACGCCAAGGGGCTGAGCCGGCGCCGCGTCGTGGTCAGGCACACCCTGCGCAACTCGCTCATCCCCGTCGTCACCTTCCTCGGCCTGGAGCTGGGCGGCCTCATGGCCGGCGCGATCGTGACGGAGTACATCTTCAACCTGCCCGGCGTGGGCCAGCAGCTCTTCCAGTCCATCCAGCTCCGCGAGGGACCCGTCGTCGTGGGCACCACCACCGCACTGGTCCTCGTCTTCCTGCTCGCCAACCTGCTCGTCGACGTGCTCTACGGGCTGCTCGACCCGAGGATCCGCCATGACTGACACGGCCGGGACGCCGACGGCGACAAGCGCCGTCGCCGACGACTCCCGAGCGACCGGCGCGTCGCCGACACAGACCGGCGAACGGGCTTCCCTCAGCAAGGACGCCTGGCTCGAACTCCGCTCCCGTCCCGCGGTGTGGGCGGCCCTGGTCACCCTCCTCCTCATGACGGCGATGGCCCTGGCGCCCGGTCTCTTCACGTCCCTGCTCACCGAGGGCGGCGGCCGCTGCGACCTCGCGGACTCCAAGCTGGGCCCCTCCGCGGGCCACCCCTTCGGGTTCGACCTGCAGGGCTGTGACTACCTCGCCCAGGTCATCCGCGGCACCCGGCCGTCACTGGTCGCCGGTCTCGCCGTCACCGCGGCCTCGCTCCTCGTCGCCGTCGTCCTCGGACTGCTCTGCGGCTACTACGGCGGCTGGCTCGACGCCGTCGTCTCCCGCGTGACCGACATCTTCTTCGGACTGCCCTTCGTCCTGGGAGCGACCGTCATCCTGGTCGCCTTCCCCGACCACGGCCTCGGCGCCATGATCCTCGTCCTCACCGCGCTGGGCTGGACGACCATGACGCGCCTCATGCGTTCCCAGGTCATCGCGCTGGCCGGCGCCGACTACGTGCGAGCGGCACGCATGCTGGGCGCCCGCCCCGCGCGTCTCATGGTGCGCCACATCCTTCCCAACGCCATCACCCCCGTCATCGTGGTCGCCATGCTCAACGTCGGCGCGGTCATCTCGGGCGAGGCGACCCTCGACTTCCTCGGTGTCGGGCTCCAGTACCCCCAGGTCTCCTGGGGGCTGCAGCTGAACGCGGCACAGGCCTTCGTGCTCGACCATCCCCATCTGCTGCTGTTCCCCGCGCTCTTCCTGTCCGCGACCGTCCTGAGCTTCATCCTCCTCGGCGACGCGGTGCGCGACGCCTTCGACCCCCGGCTGAAATGAGCGCCCATGTCCTCCGCCGCACATCCGCTCCTGGAGGTCGAGGACCTCTGCGTCGAGTTCCGTACGAGGCGGGGCACCGTCCGCGCGGTCGACGGCCTCTCCTACACGCTGCGGGAGGGCGAGACCCTGGCACTGCTCGGCGAGTCCGGATCGGGGAAGTCCGTCGCGGCACAGGCCGTCATGGGCCTGCTCGACACCCCGCCGGCGCACATCACCCGCGGCGCCGTCCGGCTGCGCGGAGACGACCTGCTGGCCATGTCACCGGCGCGGCGCCGGGCCGTACGGGGCAGGCGTATCTCGATGATCTTCCAGGACGCCCTCACCGCGCTCAACCCCGTGCTGTCCGTGGGGGACCAGCTGGCCGAGATGTACCGGGTCCACCGGGGCCTGGGACGCCGGGCGGCCCTGGCCGAAGCGGTGGCCCTCATGGACCGCGTCCGCATTCCGGCCGCCGCCCGCAGAGCGCACGACCACCCGCACCAGTTCTCCGGCGGCATGCGCCAGCGCGTCATGATCGCGATGGCGCTCGCCCTGGACCCGGAGGTCGTCATCGCCGACGAACCCACCACGGCCCTCGACGTCACCGTCCAGGCCCAGATCATGCGACTGCTCGGACAACTCCAGCGCGAGACCGACATGGGCCTGCTCCTGATCACCCATGACCTCGGCGTGGTCGCCGAGACGGCCGACCGCATCACCGTGATGTACGCCGGCCGCACCGTGGAGTCCGCGCGGGCGGAAGACCTCTACACCCGACCCGGTCACCCGTACACCCGGGGGCTGCTCGACTCGGTGCCCCGTCTGGACCGCCTGGGCAGGCCCCTCGTCCCCATCGCCGGCGCCCCGCCCCTGCCGACGTCCGTCCCCGCCGGGTGCGCCTTCCACCCCCGCTGCCCCCGGGCCGAGGCACGCTGCGGCAGCGAAGCGCCCCCCTTCCACCCGCTCCCGACCCCAGGGCACCGCAGTGCCTGCCACTTCGCCGAGGAGGTTCACCGTGTCCCCGTCGACTGAGGCCGCCCCGCCCCTGCTCCGGGCCACCGCGCTCACCCGCCACTTCCCGGTCACGGAGGGCGTGCTGTTCAAGCGCCGCACCGGAGCGGTCAGAGCCGTCGACGGGGTCGATCTGACCGTCCGGCGTGGCGAGACGCTCGGCATCGTCGGCGAGTCCGGATGCGGCAAATCGACCCTGGCCTCCCTGCTGATGGCGCTGGACCGGCCCACCTCGGGCACGGTCACGATCGACCGGCAGGACCTTTTCGCCCTGCCCGCCGGGGAACTGCGGAAGGTCCGCCGTCGCGTCCAGATGGTCCTGCAGGACCCGTACACCTCCCTCGACCCGCGGATGACGGCCGGCCAGATCGTGGGCGAGCCGTTCGCCATCCACCCCGACGTGGTGCCACGGGCCGACCGCGGCTCGCGCGTGGCCGCGCTCCTCACCACGGTCGGCCTCGACCCCTCCCACAGCGACCGCTACCCGCACCAGTTCTCCGGCGGGCAGCGCCAGCGCCTCGGGATCGCACGCGCGCTGGCACTGGGCCCCGAACTCCTCCTGTGCGACGAACCGGTGTCCGCCCTCGACGTCTCCGTCCAGGCCCAGGTCCTCAACCTGCTGCGGGACCTGCGCCGCGACCTCCGGCTCGCCTGCGTCTTCATCTCGCACGACCTCGCCGTGGTGCAGCACCTCTGCGACCGGATCGCGGTGATGTACCTGGGGAAGATCGTCGAGACCGGCACCCGCGAGCAGATCTACACGACCCCCCGCCACCCCTACACCCGGGCGCTCCTCGCGGCGGCGCCCGTACCCGATCCGAGGCGGCGCCCCGCCGCCGACGAGCACCTTCTGGAAGGAGACCTGCCCTCGCCTGCCTCACCGCCGTCCGGATGCCGCTTCCGCACCCGCTGCCCCTCCGCGCGCGAACAGTGCCTGGTGGAACCGGAACTGCGCGTCCGTGAAGGCGGCGACCACCCCACAGCCTGCCACTTCCCCCTCGCCCGACCCGTATGAAGGAGGAACGCGTGACCCAGCACCGCAGACCCCGGCGGACCGCGACCGCGGCGGCGATCGCCACGGTCCTGCTCACCGGAGCACTCACCACGACCTCGGCCCAGGCACAGCCCCCCGAGACGCCACGCCGAGCCGCGGCCACCGACACCCCGTCCCGGGCCGCGCTCTTCCGCGCCGCGGGGGAGCACCATCAGGTCCCTGAGGCCGTGCTCCTCGCCGTGTCCTACCTCCAGAGCCGCTGGGACCACCACGGCGGCGCCCCCAGCATGGACGCGGGCTACGGCCCCATGCACCTGACCGACGCCGGCACGGCGCTGGCCGAGGCGCCCCACCACTCGGACGGTGCCGAGGACCCGCGCGGAGACGCCTCCCGCCCGACCCTGCCGCACCGCGAGGTGGACGAGGACCCCGAGGGCCTCCCCGCGACCCTGCGGACCCTGGACAGGGCCTCCGCACTCACCGGACTGCCCGCGAGCCGCCTCCGTACCGATCCCGCCGCCAACATCGACGGCGGCGCCGCCCTGCTCGCGGCCCATCAGCGCTCCACCGGCGCACCCCTCAGCAGCGACCCCGCCCAGTGGTACGGAGCGGTCGCCGCGTACTCGGGCGCCACCGAGACCGGCGCCGCGCGGCGTTTCGCCGACGACGTCTTCTCGCTGATCAACACGGGCGAGTCACGGCGCACGGACGACGGGACCGTCGTCACCCTGGCTCCCACGCCGGTCGAACCGGCGACCGCGCAGCTGGCCGGGCTCGGGTTGAAGGCCACGCCGCCGGGTGCCGAGTGCCCCCGTGACCTGGGTTGCTCCTGGCTGCCGGCGCCCTACCGGATGCTGTCCGAGGAACCGGGCGACTTCGGGAACCACGACCTCTCCGACCGCCCGAACAACCAGGCCGTCGACTACATCGTCATCCACGACACCGAAGCCACCTGGGACACCACCCTCCGACTGGTCCAGGACCCCACCTACGTCTCCTGGCACTACAGCCTCCGGTCCGCGGACGGCCACATCGCCAACCACCTGCGCGCCAAGGACGTCGGCTGGCACGCCGGCAACTGGTACGTCAACTCCAAGGCCATCGGGCTGGAGCACGAGGGGTTCCTGGCCCAGGGAGGCCAGTGGTACACCGAGGCGATGTACCGCACGTCCGCCCGCCTCGTCCGTCACCTGGCCAGGAAGTACGACGTCCCCCTGGACCGGGCGCACATCATCGGGCACGACAACGTGCCGGGCACCGTGCCCGCGAACGTCGCCGGCATGCACCAGGACCCCGGACCGTACTGGGACTGGGACCACTACTTCGACCTGCTGGGCAAGCCGTTCAAGGCCCAGGGCAGGCCGACCTCGTCACTGGTGACCATCCACCCGGACTACAGCGCGAACACCGAGCCGTACTACTGCGGAGCGACACCGGCCGACCTCTGCCCCGTCCACGGATCCGCCTCCGTCACGCTGCGCACGGAACCCCGGGACGACGCCCCGCTGGTCACCGACATCGGCATCCGCCCCACACCCGGCACCTGGTCCGTCTACAACCACGCCGCCCGCGTGAGCACCGGGCAGAAGTACGTCGTCGCGGAGCGGCGAGGTGACTGGACGGCCCTGTGGTACCTCGGGCAGAAGGGCTGGTTCAAGGACGACCCGCGGCGGGCGAAGACCCTCCCCGCGAAGGGGCTGGTGGCGCGGCTGCGGCCCGGCCTCGACAGCGCGCCGCTCTACGGTCGTGCCTATCCCGAGGCCGAGGCCTACCCCGCGGGCATCCCCGTCCAGCCCCTGGTGCCGCTCGCGTACACGCTGCGACCGGGACAGTCGTACAGCGTCGGCCAGACCGTGAACGGCGAGTACTACCACTCCAAGACCTTCGAACTCGCCGGCCACACCGTGGTCCGCGGCTCGCTCGTGTACCACCAGGTGCAGTACGGCCACCGGATCATGTTCGTCAGGGCGGACGACGTCCAGCTGACGTCCGCCGACCGGCTGCCGCACAGGTCGAGCTGACCGGGGGCAGCCGCCCATGGACCGGCCCGGAACCCTCTCCTGGGAACTCCGGGCCGCTACCATATGGGCCCCGCCCCGCCACCAGCGCCAGGCCGGGTCGCACCGAAGGACACCCGGACCCACGAGAGAGCGGCAGGAAGACCGTGACAGGCGAGAACCGCGGGCAGAGGACCGACCCATCCACGCCCCGGGCGGTGCTGCACCGTTGGACCGAAGCCCGCCACTTCGCCGATGCCGCCCACCGGGGCACGACGTGGTCGGACGGCGCGCTGCGGCTGGAGTCCGCCGAGAGCAGCGAGACGTTCGTGGACCAGCACGGTCACGCCACCCTCGCCTGGGATTACGCGACCTGCTCGACCGGCTGGCGTGAACTACCGTTCCCCGCCGAAGAACTCATCCCCTCCTGGTCGGCGCACACGCCGGCCGGAACCCGGCTGATGGTGAGCCTCCGCGTGCGCGACGCCGAGGGAGAGACCTCCCCCTGGTACGTCATGGCGCACTGGGCGTCGCACGACGACGTGGTCCACCGCACCACCGTGCCGGGACAGAGCGGCCCCTTCGGCACGGCGGACGTCGACGTGTTCGTGGCGCCCCCGGGGCGTCCCGCCCTCGCCTACGAGCTCGAGGTCCGGCTCGCACGGACCCAGGACGCCGCGGAAGGGCCCGTGGTGCGCGCGGTGGGGCTCTCGGCGTCCTCCACACCCCCCGACCACCGGCAACCGGTGAGCGGACCGGGCGGAGCCTGGGGGAAGACCCTCGACGTCCCCCGGCGCTCCCAGGAGCTGCACACCGGTCACAGCCCCCAGTGGGACGGCGGCGGAGAAGCGTGGTCCGCCCCGGCCTGCACCGCGATGCTCACCGAGTACTTCGGGCACGGACCGGCCGCCGACGAGATGGCGTGGATCGATCCCGCCGACACGGCTCCCCAGGTGGACTTCACCGCTCGCGCGGTCTACGACTACGCCTACAAGGGGTGCGGCAACTGGGCCTTCAACGCCGCCTATCCCGCCCGCTACGGCCTCGACGGACTGGTCACACGGCTGCGTTCGCTGAGCGAGCTGGAGCGTTTCATCTCCGCGGGCATCCCGGTCGCCACGGCCCAGAGAATCCGCGTCGGCGAACTGTCGGGCGCCGGCCACTCACCGGCCGGCAGCATCAAGATCGTCTGTGGGTTCACGGCCGACGGGGACGTGGTGGTCAACGACCCCCTCTCCGCCACCGACGAGGACGTACGCCGGACCTACCCGCGCGGCGAGTTCGAGAGGGTGTGGCAGTCGGCCTCCGGGGGAGGGGGCGTGGTCTACCTCGTGCGACCGCCCGGCCTCGCGCTCCCCGACCACGTCCCCGGCCTCGACGCCAACTGGTAGTGGGCCGAAGGCCGTTCCCGCCGTCACCCGGTACGACATAACGTCGTGGGAGGGACGGACCGCCGGGACCTTTTGACCATCGTCCGGCCGTGGGCCTCCTCCGTAACGTGTTCCTCATGAGTACGGCGTCACCCCACGGCCGCGGGTCACAGGACGGACCGGACCACGTCCGCCCGTCCCCCCGGCCCGTCGCGGCCCTTCGCCCCTGAAGCATGTGCCCGGCCCGGCCCCTCGGTCGTCCACCGGACACGGTTCGCCCTCCGGACACGACGGCGCCCGCGGGACGGCCGGCGGGCGACCGATGCCACTGTGCGGTGAGCAACCGCACCCGACCGGCTGCCCGGCACGGGAACTCCACCAGGCGACGGCGAGGAGACGCCGACGTCCGGCCGTGACCTCGTTCATCCAGGCCTGGCCACATCCTCCGACAACCACTCTCTCGACGCCCATCCGTATGGGCGAAGGCGGTGACCCGTGAACCACTCCTCTGCCGCAAGACCGCCGGCCCCGGCGTTCAAGGCCTGGGACTCCGACATCAGCGCCGCGGACGTCGCCGGTCAGGACGGCGCGCCGGGTTGGGTCTCCCTGGTCGGCGCCGACGTGTGGTGGGACGAACCGCGACCCCACGAGGGCGGCCGCCGGTGCGTCGTCCGCGCCATGCCCGACGGAACCCGCCAGGACGTTCTTCCGCCCGGTTTCGACGCGCGCAACCGTCTGCACGAGTACGGCGGCCGCGCCTGGCGTCCCACCGGCGACGGCCTCGTCTTCACCCACTGGGGCGACCAGCGCGTCTACCTCCACCACCCCGACAGCCACGATCCGCCCCGGCCCCTCACGCCCGCACGGACGGACGTCACGTACGGAGACCTGTACGTGCCGCCGTCGCGCGACGAGGTCTGGGCCGTCCGCGAGACGAGGATCGGCGGGGTGCGCGACGTCGAACGCGCCCTCGTGGCCGTCCCGTTCGGCGCCGGTGCCGAACGCACGGTCGCCGCGACCCACCACTTCATGACGTGCCCCCGGCTGGCGCCGGACGGCCGCCACCTGTCCTGGATCGGATGGGACCACCCGAACATGCCCTGGGACGGCACCGAGCTGTGCGTCGCCCCGCTCAAGGCCGACGGGACCGCCGGCGCGCACCGGGTCAGGGCCGGCGGCCCTCAGGAGTCCGTCACCCAGGCCGAGTGGCGCGACGCCCGCAGCCTCTGGGCGGTCACCGACCCCGACGGCTGGTGGAACCTGCACCTCGTGCCCGCCCACGAAGGCCCCGCCCGGGTGGTCGCCCCTGCCGAGGAGGAGTTCGGCGGAGCGCTGTGGAAGCCCGGCGCGTCCTGGTTCACCCCGCTCCCCGACGGCCGGGCCGTCGCGATCCACGGGACGGGAGCGGGCCGCCGGATCTCCCTCGTGGACCCCGGCGCCGGCCCCGGACTGCCCCGACTCACCGACCTCGGACTGCCCTACACCGACTACGCCCAGACCATCGACGCCGATGCCGACACCGGCGTCGTGGTCGCCGTCGGCGCCGACACGACGTCCCCCTACAGCGTGTTCACGGCCGCCCTTCCCCGTGCCGACACCGCCGACCCCCCGCACCCACGGGTCGTCTCCTCCTCGCCGGGGCCCTCCGTCGACGCCGCCTGGCTGCCGCGCCCCACGTCCCGGACGTTCCACCCCGGAGCGGACGGGCCGAGCGACAGCGGCCGCCCGGGCGCGCCGAGGCCCGTCGGGGCGGGGACCTCGCCGCCGGCGCCCGCGGCCGACTCGTACCGCCCCGGCCGCGGGGTGCACGCCCACGCCTACCCGCCGGCCCATCCCCGCCGCACCGTTCCCGACGGACGGCGCCCACCCTGGGTGATCTTCGTCCACGGCGGCCCCACCGGCGACCATCCGATGGTCCACGACCTCGAGATCGCCTACTTCACCAGCCGTGGCATCGGCGTCGCGGCGGTCGACTACGGAGGGTCGGTCGGATACGGCCGCGCCTACCGCGAACGCCTCGCCGGCGCATGGGGTGTCGTCGACGTCGAGGACTGCGTGACCGTGGCCCGGGCTCTGGTGCGCGAAGGGCTCGCCGACCCCGACCGGCTGGCGATCCGAGGAGGAAGCGCGGGCGGCTGGACCGCGCTCGCCGCCCTCACCCACACCGACGTCTTCGCGGGCGCCGTGTCCTTCTACGGCATCACCGACCCTCTCGCCTGGGCGGCCACCACCCACGACTTCGAGTCCCGCTACCTCGACGGACTGATCGGCCCCCTGCCGAAGGACGCCGCCCTGTACGAGGAACGCTCCCCGGTCCTGGCGGCGCGTGACGCCGCCGGCCCCGCCCTCCTGCTCCACGGTCTCGACGACGCGATCGTGGACCCCGCGCAGTCCACCGCGATGGCGCGGGCCCTGCGAAGGGCCGGCAAGCCCTGCGAGCACGTGGAGTTCCCCGGGGAACGACACGGCTGGCGACGTGCCGAGACGATCCGGACCGCCCTCGAAACCGAGATCCGCTTCTACGAGCGGCTCTTCGCCCTCCCCGCGCACGCGGAGCCCGCCCGTCCACGGACCGGCGCTGCCCGCACGCCCTCGCCGTCCTCGGAGCCGTCATGACCACCGGCGCCGAGCGTTCCGCCGTGCGCGACCACGCGTACCCCCCGCTCCTCCGGCCGGGCGACACCGTCGCCGTCGTGGCGCCGGCCGGGCCGGTCGGCGCGGGCGGGACGGCCTCCGCCCGCGCGCTCCTGGAGGGCTGGGGCCTGCGGGTACGGACCACCCGCCGGCTCTCCGCCACCCACCGCGGCTATCTCGCCGGAACCGACGCCGAACGCCTCGACGACCTCACCGAGGCATGGCTCGACCCCGACGTCCGGGCGGTCCTGTGCGCACGCGGCGGGTACGGGACCCAGCGCATCGCGGACCGCCTCGACCTCCGGCTCCTCGCCACCGCGGGTCCCAAGTTCCTCGCCGGATCCAGCGACATCACCTGTCTCCACCAGGCGATGGGCGACCGCCTCCGGCTGGTGACGCTGCACAGCCCCATGCCCGCCTGCCGACCGCTCCACCAGGACGCGGCGACCGCGGCACACCTCCACGACGCCTTGTTCGGACCGCTCCCGCGCGCGCTCGCCCTCGCGGGCCCCGTCCTGGTCCCGGGGCGCGCCGAGGGACGGCTCACCGGCGGGAACCTCACCCTGCTCGCCTCGTCCGTCGGCACGCGAACCGCTCCCGAGACCGACGGCCGGATCCTCGTACTCGAAGACGTCGGCGAGGAGCCCTACCGCCTGGACCGGGCACTGACCCAGCTCGGACGGGCGGGAGTCCTGCACCGCGCGGCCGGCGTCGTGCTGGGGGACTTCACCGACTGCGGCGACCGGGACGAGGTCGTGGCCCTCCTGCGCGACCGGCTGTCGGGCCTCGGCGTCCCCGTGGCCGCGGGGCTGTCCGCCGGACACGGAACACGCCAGCTCACCCTGCCCCTCGGGGCCCAGGCGGTCCTCGACACGGCCTCGTACCGGATCACCCTCCACCCGCCCGAAAGGACCCCGCGCTGATGCGCGTTCTCATCTCCGCGGACATGGAAGGCGCCACCGGCGTCACCTGCCCCGACGACGTGGAGCCGGGCACGGCCGCCTGGGCGCGGATGCGCCCGCTCTTCACCGGCGACGTCAACGCCGTCGTCGAGGGCCTTCTCGCCGGCGGCGCCACCGACGTCCTCGTCAACGACGCCCACTACACCCAGCGCAACCTGGTTCTCGAAGCGCTCGATCCCCGCGCGCGTCTACTCACCGGCCGCCACAAGCCGCTGGGCATGATGGAAGGCGTCGACCGCGCCGACGCGGTCGTGTTCCTCGGCTATCACACGGGCGCCGGGCAGCAGGGGGTGCTGTCGCACACCTATCTGGGCACCGGCCTCATCGCCCTCCGCATCGACGGCGAGCCGGCCGACGAGGGCCGTATGAACGCCCTGATCGCCGAGCAGCACCAGGTCCCCGTCGTCCTCGTCACCGGCGACGACCTCACGTGCGCGGCCGCACGGACCTGGGCCCCCGACGCGAGGACCGCCGCGGTGAAGGAGTGCGTCAGCCGGTACGCCGCCCTCTGTCTTCCTCCCGCCCGGAGCGCCGAACTGCTGCGGGCCCAGGCCGCGGAGGCCGTCAGCGGACACCGGACCAGGAGCGAAACCGCGACGCGGACACGCGCCGACGGCGCCCCGGCACGGCCCCACCGGTTCGAACTGGACTTCCACGCACCGCACCTGGCGGCCGCGGTACTGGCCGTCCCGACCGTCGAGCCGAACGGGCCGCGAGGCGTCGCCTTCACGGCACCCGACGCGACCACGGCGGCCCGAACCTTCAAGGTGTGCACCACGGTCGCGGGCGCGGCCATGGAAGACCACTTCGACTGACCGCCGAGGCCTCCACCCCGTCGACGTTCCCCTTCCTCCGCGGAGAACCCCATGACGACCGCACCACTCTCCGGACTCCACCCCGACCACACCACCGACGTCGCCGCACTGTGCTCGGACCTCCTGCGCATCGACACCAGCAACACCGGCGACGGCAGGGGACCCGGCGAGCGGGAAGCCGCCGAGTACGTGGCCCACGCCCTGGACCAGGCCGGCGTCCCCGCCACCCTCACCGAACCGGCACACCGCCGCACCAGCGTGCTCGCCCGGATCGCCGGGACGGACTCCCGGCTGCCACCCCTGCTCGTGCACGCACATCTCGACACCGTGCCGGCCGACCCCGGCGAGTGGACCCGCCACCCGCACTCCGGGGACCTCCACCACGGCCATCTGTGGGGACGCGGCGCGGTCGACATGAAGGGGACCGTCGCCACGACCCTGGCCCTCGTACGCGCCTGGGCCCGGACGGGACACCGGCCACGCCGGGACCTGGTGCTCGCCTTCCTCGCGGACGAGGAGTCGACCGGGGAGTACGGATCCCGGCACGTGGTCGCCGAACACAGGGACCACTTCGACGGCGTGACAGAGGCGATCAGCGAATCCGGGGGCTTCTCGGTCACGACGAGACCGGAGAACGCCGCGTCGGACGTACGCGTCTACCCGATCGCGGTCGGGGAGCGCGGCACCGCGTGGATGCGGCTCACCGCCCGAGGCACCGCCGGACACGGCTCCGGACCCGGTGCCGACAACGCCGTGGCGGAACTCGTCCACGCCCTCTCCCGGCTCGCCGCCCACACCTGGCCCGTCACCCTCACTCCCGCGGTACGGACGCTGCTGGACGCGCTCGACCGAACGCTCGGCATCCGGATCGACCGCACCAGGCTGGAGGAGGAGGCGATCCGTCTCGGACAGCTGGGGGAGCTGTTCGACTGCACCCTCCGCCCCACGGCCAACCCCACCGTGCTGAACGCCGGCCGCAAGGTCAACGTCATCCCCTCGCGCGCCCACGCCGAAGTGGACGGACGCTTCCTGCCGGGCACCCGGGACACCTTCATGGAGACCGTCGACCGGCTCCTCGGCCCCCGGGTCACACGGGAGTTCATCAACTGCGAGGACGCGGTCGCCGCCGATCACGAAGGGCCCGCCTTCGCCGCGATGACCGACGCGATCCGCAGCCAGGACCCGCACGCACACCCGGTGCCGTTCCTCCAGTCCGGCGGCACCGACGCCAAGGCCTTCGCGCGCATCGGCATCAGCACCTACGGGTTCGCCCCCCTCCTCCTCGACCCGCACCTGCACTACTTCGGCATGTTCCACGGAGTGGACGAACGCGTCCCCCTCACGGGCCTCGACTTCGGCGTCCGTGTCCTCCACCGGTTCCTGACCACGTACTGAAGACGATCCCGAAGGGGACGACGACCATGCGCGAACCCGACCACCTCTGGCCGGCCACGACCACGACCGACGCCCACGGGCTGCGGATCGGAGGGGTGCTCCTCGGCGATCTCGCCCGGGAGTTCGGCACCCCCGCCTTCGTCCTCGACGAGGAGGACTTCCGGAGCCGCTGCCGCTCCTGGCGCACGGCCTTCGCCGGCCACGACGTCTTCTACGCGGGCAAGGCCTTCCTCTGCACCCAGGTCGCCGGATGGCTCGCGGAGGAAGGCCTGGGCATCGACGTCTGCTCCGCCGGCGAGCTGCGCACGGCCCAGCGCGCCGGCGTCCCCGGCTCCTCCATGATCTTCCACGGCAACAACAAGTCGACGGCCGAACTGGAGGAGGCCGTCGCCCACGGCGTCTCACTGATCGTCATCGACTCGGTCGACGAGATCGGGAGACTGTCGGCCACGGCCGTGCGGCACGACGTGCGTCAGCAGGTCCTCATCCGCGTGACGCCGGGCGTGGAGGCGTACACCCACGCGCACATCACCACCGGTACCGACGACCAGAAGTTCGGCTTCTCGCTGTCCACCGGCAGCGCCCACCGCGCGATCTCCCAGATCCTGCGGTCCCCGGGCCTGGAGCTCGTCGGGCTGCACAGCCACCTGGGATCGCAGATCATGCGCCCCGACGTCTTCGAGCTGGCGGCCGAGCGCCTTGTCGGCCTGATGGCCGACACCGCCCGCACGCACGGCGTGCTGCTCCGACGACTCGACCTCGGAGGAGGACTGGGCATCGCCTACCTTCCCGGAGAGACCCCGCTGGACGTGGGCGAACTCGCCCCCCTCGTCATCGACCGGGTGCGCAAGGCATGTGCCGAGGCGGGACTCCCGGTGCCGCGGCTGGCCGTCGAACCCGGGCGGGCCATCGCCGGACCGACCACGGTGACGCTCTACACCGTGGGCACGATCAAACGCCAGCCCGGACTGCGGACATGGGTGTCCGTCGACGGCGGCCTGAGCGACAACATGCGTCCCGCCCTGTACGACGCGTCCTACACGGCGGCCCTCGCGGGCCGGGCCGGCGACAGGAACGCCGACGAGACGTTCACCGTCTGCGGCAGGCACTGCGAGTCCGGAGACGTCCTCGTGGACTCCGTACGCCTCCCGACCGACCTCGTGGTGGGAGACCTCCTCGCCGTCCCCGCGTCCGGTGCCTACCACCGCTCGATGGCGAACAACTACAACTGCCAGCCCCGCCCGCCCGTCGTCGCCGTGCGCGACGGCACGGCCCGCGTCCTCGTCCGGAGGGAGACGCTCGACGACGTACTGCGGCTGGACGTCGAGTGACCGAGCCCCGAAAGCCCCGGACGCCGTCGGACTCCGGCACGCCGGCCCCCGACGCGGCCCGTCGTCCGGCCGCACCCGTCGCACCGAAGGAGAACCCCGTGCCGCACCATGAGAACGTCCGGGCCGTACTGGGACGGGCGGTGGAAGACGGCGTCCTCGGACAGGACCGGCCGGTGGCCGGCTTCATCGACGTCCAGGGCGTACGCGACGGTGTCACCGCGCTCCACGAGGCCTTCGCCCACGTGCCCGACGTCCTGCACGCCTTCGCGGCCAAGGCGTGCCCCCTGGTCCCGGTCCTGCGCCTGCTCGCCGACGCCGGAATGGGATGTGAGGTGGCCAGCCCCGGGGAGACCCGCCTCGCGCTGGCCGCGGGGTTCGCCCCCGAGCGGATCGTGCTGGACTCCCCGGCCAAGACCCGCGCGGAGATCCACGAGGCGCTCACCCTGGGGATCGCGCTGAACGCGGACAACTTCGACGAACTCGACCGCATCGCCGCCCTGCGCCCCGCCGGGTCGCGGTCGGTCGTGGGCCTGCGGGTCAACCCACAGGTCGGCGCGGGCGCCATCCCCGAGATGAGTACGGCGACGGCGCACTCCAAGTTCGGGGTGGCCCTGGACGACCCCGGGGTCCGTGAGCGGGTCGTCGAAGCCTTCGGACAGCGGCCCTGGCTCACCCGCCTGCACGCCCACGTCGGCTCCCAGGGCTGCCCCCTGCCGCTGATCGCCGGCGGCCTCGCCACGCTGCACCGACTCGCCGGGGAGATCGACGAGCGGGTCGGGCGGCGCCAGGTGACGAGCCTCGACCTGGGTGGCGGGCTCCCGGTGAACTTCGCCGACGACACGGTCACGCCGACGTACCAGGACTACGTACGCGCCCTGACCGACGCCGAACCGGCACTCCTTGACGGCCGGTACCAGGTGGTCACGGAGTTCGGCAGGGCGCTGCTCGCCAAGAACGGCTTCACCGCCGCCGTCGTCGAGTACGTCAAGGACTCCGGCGGTCGCCGGATCGCGCTCACCCACGCCGGAGCACAGGTGGCCCTCCGGACGGTGTTCATGCCCGACGCCTGGCCCGTGCGCGTCACGGCCCACGGCCCGGACGGCTCGCCCAAGGCGACCGCGCCGATGGCACAGGACATCGCCGGCCCCCTCTGCTTCGCCGGTGACCTCGTCGCGCGCGCACGCACCCTGCCCGAGGTGGCCGAGGGAGACCTCGTCGTCCTGCACGACACGGGCGCCTACTACTTCTCCGCTCCCTGGGCGTACAACAGTCTGCCGCGCCCCGGGGTGTACGGGTTCGCGAACCGCGCCGGCGACGTCTCGCTCACCACGATCCGGACACCGCAGACCCTGGACGAGGTGGCGCGGGAGAGCGGTCTGTCCCACGCGGACGCGCTCCTGACGGCATCCGGCCGGACCGGGGCCCGGATCACGTGACCGCTCCGGCGGCCGGCCCACCCTCGTGCACCGGGCCGCCTCCTGGCCCCACCCCCACCCGAGGTCGCCCGGGCCGGGTGCTTCCAGCTCACGGACGTCATACGGGTTGCCTCTGAACTGCAGGATTGCGCCCGTAGCCCGTCACATTCCGGCGCCGGCGGCCCGGCCCGGGGCATCGCCGCGTTCGCGGGCGGGTGAGCGGCTGCTCGTGGGGTAGGCGCGTCGTGACAGCAGCGTGCACGGATCGACCGGACCTCCGGTACCGATGCGGGCCGCTGACCGGCGCGGCACCGCAGAGCGAACAGGCGAGCGGCGGCCATCGCGCGGCCGGCGCGCCCCGTGGCGGGAACGCACGCGGAAAGGGTGAAGAGCAGATGAGCGCCGTCGGACGGCACCCGGACCACACCGGGGAATCGGTGGGCGACCTCGTTTCCCGGGCGTCGCAGCAGATCTCGGAACTGGTCCGCGAGGAGATGCGGCTGGCCCGGGCGGAGATGACGCAGAAGGGCAAACGCTTCGGCGTGGGCGGTGGCCTGTTCGGCGGGGCCGGCGTGGTCGGCTTCCTGGCCGCGCAGGCCCTGGTCGGCGCCGTGATCGCAGCCCTCGCCCTGCTCCTCCCGGTATGGGCCTCGGCCCTGATCATCGCCGCCTTGCTCGCGGCGGTCGCGGCGGTGATGGCCGCTGCCGGGAAGAAGCAGATCAGCAAGGCCGGTACCCCCGTACCGGAGCAGACCATCGACAGCGTGAAGGCCGACGTGGCCGAGATCAAGGAGGCGGCACACCGATGAGCACTCCCTCCAAGGGCGGCGACGACGCCGCACCGACCCCCGAGGAGCTGCGCGAGCGCGTCGAGCACACCCGCGACGAGCTCGGCATGACGGTTGAGGCGTTGGCGGCCAAGGCCGACGTCACGACGCAGGCCAAGGAGAAGGCCGCCGAGCTCAGGGGACAGGCCACCGAGAAGGCCGCCGAGTTCAAGGAGCACGCCACCATGAAGGCTGCCGAGTTCAAGGGGCAGGCCACCGAGAAGGCCGCCGTCGTCACCGACCAGCTGCGGGAGAAGGCGGCGCACGCCGCTGTGCTGGTCAAGGAGAAGACCCCCGATCCGGTCCGGGACAAGGCGGCCCACGCCGCGGCGCAGGTGCGCGACACCGCGGTCCGCGCCGGGCACCTCGCCGGCGAGAAGACCCCGGACCCGGTCCGTGAAAAGGCCGAGTCGGCCGTGACCATGGCCAAGAGCAACCGCAACCGCCTGATCGCGGCGGCCACGGCGGTCTTCGTCCTGCTGTTCCTGCGCCGCAGCCGGCGGCGCCGGTGAAGATCTCGAAGATCGCCTACAAGCCGGTCGGCCTTGCGCTCGGCGCCACGAGCGGCATGATCGCCGGTGCGGCGTTCAAGCAGGCGTGGAAGATGGCCGGCCACGACGACGACGCCCCGGACGCCACCGACGAGGACCGCTCCTGGCAGGAGATCCTTCTCGCCGCCGCCCTCCAGGGCGCCATCTTCGCGGTCGTCAAGGCGGCCGTCGACCGGGCGGGGGCCACGACCGTGCGGCGCCTGACCGGCACCTGGCCCGGCTGAGCCTCCCGCCGGCGCACGTCCCCGTCCGTCGGCAGCGACGGCGCGTCCCCGCTGCCGACGGACGGGTGAACCCCGATGCGCGACACCCCGGGGTGGGTATCCCCCGGTTCTCGGGGCACACGACGCTCATGCACGGACAACACGCGCGTCCCACGAGCACACTGTTCGGCCCGGTTTCCACCGCTCAGAAGCCCCCGCGAAGCGGCGCCAGGCACTCGCGCCGAGGGCGTCTCACCGGCCGCCTGCGCCGCCGGCTCCTCGCGTACCGGGCGATCGAGTTCCTGTCCACGCACCTCCCGGACCACTCAGGACCGGGTGAGGAGTGCCTGCTCCTCGTCCATGGCCGCCAGGTCGTCGGCCAGGTCCACTACCGGCTCTGCACCGCCTGTGCCCAGGGCGTCATCACCGCGATCACCCTCGACGAACGCTTCCACAGCACGGGCCTTGGCACCCGGGCGCTCTCGCACCTGAGGTCCCGTCACCCGGGTGTCGCGTGGCGCAGCACGCTGAGCAGGCGCATGACGCGTGACCTCCTGCGCCGGATGCGCATTCCCACGGTCACGGCCGACGCACCTTGCGCGCATGTGCCCCGGCCCCTCACCCGGGGGGCGGACGCGGGTCAGGCGGTCGTCCAGCGCCGGGCCGTCTCCTCGTCGCGGGTGAGCCAGGTGTCGTCGCCGAGCGGCACGGCGGCGACGCCCGGCGCCGCGGGGTAGTCGATCTCCGCGAGGGGCCTGAGCGTGTGGGTGTCGAGGAGGAGGTGGGTGCCCTCCTCCTCCCACTGTTCCTCGGCCGTCACGACCAGGATCAGCTCGTCGTCGACGAAGCCCGGGGTGTAGCCGACGAAGACCAGGTCGTCGGGGAGAACGTCGCCGGCCGGCCGCGACCGAACCGGCCGGATACAGCTCGACCAGTCGTGGGTACAAGCCTCCCCCTCGTACCACTCCCGTGCCGTCGTCGGCGGTACGCCCGCGGAGGTCCGCCCCCCTCGGGGAGCGGACCTCTTCCTTCATCAGGGGGTGACGTTGATCGTGACGTCGTCGAGCAGGAAGGACGTCTGGTAGCCGTAGTCCTCCGCGGCCGTGAACTTCAGGAGGACGCTCTGACCGGCGAAGGGGGAGAGGTCGACGGTCTTCTTCACGTAGTCCGTGTTCGGGTCCAGGTTGGAGTACGTGGCCAGGGTGGTCCCGTTCGCCTGGATCTTCAGCGTGTCGTACAGGGTGGGCATGATCTCGTCGGTGTTGATGTGCAGCCAGTACGTCAGGGTGGCGGGGCAGCCGGCCGGGATGGTCACCGTCTGCGAGAGGGTCTCGGTCTGCGTGCGGCCGAGACCGGCCATCCAGGCCTTCCACGTACCGGTGCGCGGCTGCGTCTTGATGCCGTTGTCGATGACGCCGGCGGTGGCGGTCCATGCGGTGGCACCGGATTCGAAGCCGGGGTTGCCGAGCAGCTGCACCGGGTTGCAGGGGCCGGGCGTGTAGATCTTCCAGGGGAAGGTGGCGGTGGAGGAGGCGTTGGTGGGGTCCTTCACCGTGACCGTGACGTTGCTGGTGCCCAGCGTGGTCGCGGCGCCGGAGATCAGGCCGGTGGAGGCGTTGATCGACAGGCCCGCGGGCAGGCCGGCGGCCGAGTAGGTCAGCGGGCCGGAGTTGGTGCTGATGGCCTGGATCTGCAGGCTCCCGGCGGCGTTGACCGCCGTGTACTGGTTGCCCGGGTCCGTGATCCTCACGCCCAGGGGGAGCCGGGCGCCGACGTTGACGGCGGCCCAGGCGTTGGCCGTGTGGACGTAGGTGGCGCTGCCGTTGCCGTACAGGTCGGCGGCGGCGCGGAGGGTGGCGGTGCGGGCGCCGGCGTAGTTGGTGGAGCCGGTCATGTAGGTGGTCAGCGCGCGGTACCAGATCTTCGCGGCGGCGTCGCGGCCGATCGCGGTGACCGGCAGCCCGTCGTAGGTGGGGCTGTTGTAGGCGACGCCGTTGACCGTCTTGGCGCCGCTGCCCTCGGAGGCCAGGTAGAACCAGTGGTTGGCCGGTCCGGACGAGTAGTGGACGTCGACCTGGCCGAGGGTGGAGTACCAGTAGTCCTTGGACTTGCCGTCCCTGGAGGGCTGGTCCATGTAGCGCAGCGGCTTGCCGTCGCCGTGGATGTCGATCTTCTCGCCGACCAGGTAGTCGCCGACGTCGTGGGCGTTGTTCGCAGAGAACTCGACCGCGGCCGCGAAGATGTCGGAGGTGGCCTCGTTCAGGCCGCCGGACTCGCCGCTGTAGATCAGGCGGGCGGTGTTGCCGGTGACGCCGTGGGTCATCTCGTGCGCGGCCACGTCGATCGAGGTGAGCGGCTTGGCGTTGCCGTCACCGTCGCCGTACGTCATGCAGAAGCAGGACGAGTCCCAGAAGGCGTTGACGTAGGCGTCGCCGTAGTGGACCCGGGAGAAGGCGGCGACGCCGTCGTTGCGGATGCCGTTGCGGGCGTGGACGTTCTTGTAGTAGTCCCAGGTCAGCTGGGCGCCGTACTGCGCGTCCACGCCGGCGGTCTGCGGGTGGGCCGGCTGGCCGGTGCCCCAGACGTCGTCGGCGTCGGTGAACAGCGTGCCCGGCTGGCCGTCGTTGGACGAGTGGCCCATGTCGGTGGTCCTGTGACCACCACGGGTGGCGTCGGTCATGGTGTGGCTGCCCGCGGACCCCGAGGTCCCGATGGTGACCTGGCCGCTGTACTGGCTGTTGCCGACGCCGGTGTTGACCTCCTCGTACTCGAAGAGATCGGCGCCGGTGGTGGCGTCGGTGATCACGTGCATCCGGCTGGGGGTGCCGTCGTGCTGCAGCCCGCCGACCACGGTCTCCCAGGCCAGGACCGGCTTGCCGGAGCCGGCCCAGACCACCTTGCGGACCGAGTCCGCCTTCGGGGCCTCGGAGCCCTCGGCCCTGGCCTTGCCCAGGGCGACCGACTTCGCCGACTCGGCGCTCTTGGCGGCCGTGGTGGAGGCGACGGTGATGCGGGCCTTGGTGTTCCTGGTGACGTCCCTGACGGCGCCGTCCGCGGCCGCGTGCACGATCAGGTCGCCGCCGAGGACCGGCAGTCCGGCGTAGGTGCGGTCGTAGCGGGTGTGCACCGTGCCGTCGGCGTCCTTGAGCACGGACTGGACCACCAGCGCCTCCTGCGCGCCCAGGCCCAGGGTCTTCGCGGTGGCGGCACGGGTGGCGGTGGCGTCGGCGAGCAGGGCGGCCCGCTCGGCCGGGCTGAGCTTGACCTGCAGGGCGCCGGCCCGGGGAGTGGCGCCGGCGGAGGCGCCCTGGGCCGGGGTCGGGGCCGGAGAACCGGTGCCCGCGGTGGCGGCGCCGGCGGGGAGCGTCACCGCGACCATGGCGGCACTGGCTATCAGTACGCCCGCGGTGACGGCCTTTCGGGGGGAACGTCTCACTCTGAGCTCCTTGACGGACGGCCGAGGGTCTCGGCCGATGGGGGGAACCGGGGCGGATCGGGATGGAGCCGCCCCGGCGGAACCGACGAAGTGGTACGCGATCAACTGCCGCCAGGAACATGCTCGTTGTGCGCACGCTCCCTGCGTCAGAATGCTCGGAAGACTGTCATGGTTGCGTGAACATGTCATTCCATCGGTGCGGGCTGGCCGAAATCCATACGTTCAGCGGAGTCGCGTGTCTGATAATCGCAGCCGTGTGCGGGGGATTACGCCCGTCCGGGAACCGGGGGGCGTGCTCGGTCGCCCCGCGGGGCACCGCGCGGATGCCCCGGGGGGCGGGTCACTGTCCGGGGAAGGTGGCGTCGAGATCGCGGCGGATGCCGTCCAGGACGCGCATGATGCGCAGCGCCTCGGCGAGCGGCATCAGGTCGGCCTCCAGTCGCCCGGCGCCGACGCAGCGGGCCGCCTCCGCGGCCTCGTTGCACAGCCCGCCGTCGAGCTGCAGGGGGACGAAGGCGTCGATCAGCTCGCGCGAGGCCGACCTCGACCGGATCGAGGCGCTGGCCGAGGAGATGCAGGGCCTGCCCGACAGGGGAGACAACTACGCCGTCTACGACCGGTTCGCGGCGCTGGACCAGGAGTTCCACGACACGCTCGCCGCGGCGTCCGGCCACACCCTGCTCGCCGCCGCCGTGGAGCGCCTCCACACCCAGATGCTCTGCCGGGTGGAGCTGTGGTCATGGGGCGGTTCACCTCGAAGCCTCGGTGCGGTGCGGTGCGGTGCGGTGGGGTGGGGTGGGGTGGGGAGGGTGAGGGTGCCCCGGCCCGCCGGGACGGGGCGGGCCGGGGCGGTGGCCGGTGTCCGCCGCGGAGCGGGTCACCGGCCGGCCGGGGTCAGCTGCAGGTCATTCCTGCTGCCTTCCAGGTGCCGGCGTCGACCATGGTCGTCGGCGCGAAGGCCTCCGCGGGGAACGCCTTGCCGTTCTTGAGCTTGTCGTACATGGTCTGGACGGCCAGGGCGCCGACGTCCTTGCCGTTGATGAAGAGCGCGGCCTTCATGCCGGACGGCCTGCCCGACTGCCACTCCTTGCAGGCCAGGTAGGCCCCGAGGCCGATCCCGATGATGTTGTCGGCCTTGACGCCGGCGTTCTGGAGCGCGGTGACGCCGCCCGCGACGTTCTCGTCGTTGCAGCCCCAGACGACCCAGTGCTTGACGCCGGGGTTGGCGGTGATGGTGGCGGCGATCTTGTCCTGGGCGCCGGTGGGCGTGTTGTCGGTGGGGACGTCGATGTTCCTCACGCCGGGGACTTCCGCGGCGAACGCCTTCTTCGCACCCGCGACCCGGTCGGCGCAGACGGTGACGTCCTGCTTCCAGGCGGAGATGACGCGGGTGTCGGCCGCCTTCCAGCCGGCCTTCTTGTACTCCCCGGCGGCCTGCTTGCCGACCTCGTCACCCATCTGGGCGCCGCTGAAGCCGACGCGCGGCACGAGGTCGGCCTCGGCGCAGGCGGCCGGGTCGGGGCCGGTGGTGCAGATCTGGTCGTCGGAGGTGAGCAGCGCGACCTCGGCGTCCCGGGTGGTCTTGACGACCTGCGGGCCCACGGCAGGGTCGGGGACGACGACGATGACGCCGTTGGTCTTCTGAGCGATGGACGACTGGATCTCGCTGATCGTCTTGTTGGCGTCGTTGCCCAGGTTCACCACCTTGAGGTCGATCCCCAGCTCGTCGGCCTTCGCCTTCGCGCCGGCGGCCTCGCCGACGAAGTACTCCTGGTCGCCCTGCTTCTGCAGGTACGTGATCGAGATCTTCCCGTCCACCGTCGAGACGGAGTCGTCCGCGGCGGTCTCCTTGCCGGATGAGCAGGCGGTGCTCAGCCCCAGGGTGAGCAGCAGTCCGGTGGCGATCGCGGCGTGTCGGCGGCGAGAACGGACCATGGGGGGCTCCTTCGTGCGGAACAGCGACCGCCGGTGCGTGGCGCGTGCGGGTCGTGTGGGGAGGGGGCTCGGCCGATGTCCGCAGCGGGAGCGAGCGGCAACAATCGACCAGAAATCAACACGTTCGAACGTGTTGCGTAGGATGAGATCCCCTGGGCCAGCACATCGTCAAGCCTCCGGCGTGGATGAGACAAGGCTGTGACCCTTACCCGTGATTCGTATACGATGTCCGAAATCCGCCCGGGTCGGGTTCTCAACTCCATTTGAACATGGGGGAGTTGCCTGTAGGGTCCAAGGACTGTTCGGTCCAGATCGTCTTGCCGCGTTCCGTGTAGCGACTCCCCCAGCGGGTGGTCAGCTGGGCGACGAGGAAGAGGCCCCGGCCCCCTTCGTCGGTGGTGAGCGCACGGCGCAGCCGGGGCTGTGTGCTGCTCGGGTCGGACACCTCGCACACGAGGACGCGGTCCCGGATCAGCCGCAGCGTCACGGGGCCTCCGGCGTACCGGATGGCGTTGGTGACGAGCTCGCTCGCGATGAGCTCCGTGCTGAACAGCAGGTCCTCCAACCCCCACGCCTCCAGTTGGGCGTTGACGTGGGCACGCGCGTCCTGCACGGCGGCGGGATCCGCCGGGTACTCCCAACTCGCCGTGGCCTCCTCGGCCACCGCGTGGGTACGGGCGACCAGGACGGTGATGTCGTCGGCCGGGTGCTCCGCGTGCGGCGTCCGCGCGAGCAGCGCCGCGCCCAGCGACTCCAGGGACCCTTCCACCGGGGCGAGTTCGGCCAGGACGGCCTTCAACTGCTCCGACCCGCCGACGACGTCACGCCCGAGCAGACCGTCCGTGTAGAGGACGAGGGCGCTCCCCGGCGGCAGCGTCACGCTCATGACCTCGAAGGGGTTGTCACCGACCCCGAGCAGCGGACCCGGCGTGACGGGGACGAAACCGACGTCGCCCCCGGGCGTCACCAGAGCGGGCGGCGGGTGACCGGCGGAGGCCATCCGGCACGTCCGGCTGACCGGATCGTAGACGGCGAACAGGCAGGAGCCGCCCACACTGTCGGGATCGGTGGCCTCCCACTGCATCCGCCGCACCAGATCGTCGAGCCGGGTCAGCAGCTCGTCGGGCGGCAGATCCAGATCGGCGAGCGTCTGGACGGCCGTCCGCAGACGCGCCATGGTGGCGGCCGCCTCCAGACCGTGCCCCACGACGTCGCCGACGACCAGCCCCACCCTCAGCGAGGAGAGGTCGAACGCGTCGAACCAGTCGCCGCCGACGCTGACCCCACCGCCCGCGGGCAGATACACGCCGGCCGTCTCGGCGGCCGTGCTGCTCGTCGCCGCCGGGGGAAGCAGGCTCCGTTGGAGGATCAGGGCGGTCTGGTGCTCGCGGGCGAAGCGGAACGCGTTGTCGATGGCCGTCGAGGTACGGGCGCACAGGTCGTGCATCAGCTTGATGTCGGTGTCGTCGAAGGGGGCGGCGACACGGGCGCGGTAGACCGCGGCGTACCCGAAGAACCGGCCGCCCCGGTAGAGCGGACAGCCGAGAGAACTGTGCATCCCCTCCGGCAGGAACCTGCGGATCAGCTCCGGGTCCTGACCCAGGATCCGGCGGCTGAGTTCCCGGTCGGCGACGAGCACCCCGCCGACGTGCTTGGCCGCGATCTCCGGGCTCTCCTCGACGCGGGGGATGGACTCGCCCACCTGGATCAGCCGGTCCGGCCACTCTCCGTACGCCGACTTCACCGCCACGCGGCGCGAGGCCGCCGCCTCCTGCCCGTGATAACCGGGCGCCGGGTCGCGGCCCTGGAGGACGTCGTCGGGGAAGTCGACGAACGCGTAGTCACCGAGAGCCGGTACCAGCACCGAGGTGAGGTCCTGGGCCACCTGGACCACGTCGAGCGAATCGCCGATCTCGAAGCCCTGACGGTACGTGTCGGTCAAGCGCGTCGGGCCAGGTGCCGACACCCTGGTCGCCTCGACCATCACGCCCACCGGCCTGCCCAGGGCGTCGTCGATCCGGTGGCACGACAGGGAGAGGGCCGCTTCCCCGCCCTCGGGCCCGAGGTCGTAGACGCGCCCGGCGACGGGCGTACCGGTGGCCGCGACCTGCTCGAAGGCCGTCCGGGCCGGCTCACCCCCGTCCTGGGCGGTGAGCCGGCACAGCCAGTCTTCGTCGCCGCCCTCCGGCCGAAGGGCCTCCAGGGCCGCGTTCGTCCGTACGAGCCGCAGCGCCATGTCGAGCTGGGCGACACCGACACCGTCCTGGGCCAGCAGCGCACGCGCGACGTCCCGGTCCTGGTCCCAGCCGCCCGTACCGCCGGGCGGGAGGAGCAGCAGCAGCCGTTCCGCCGCACCGTCCGCCTCCGCGACCAGCAGATCCGCCTCGACCAGCTCGCCCGAGCGGTGCCGCAGCCGCGCCCGGCGCAGGACCGGAGGGGTGCCCGGAAGCCCCCACTCGGGGGGTTCGAACAGCAGTGTCGAGGCCGGCTCGCCCGCCATCTCCTCGGCGGTCCATCCGAGGAGCTGCCGCGCGGCCCGCGACCACCACGTGACGCGGCCGCGCTCGTCGAGCATCGCGGTCGCGACGCACTCCAGGGCCGACCCGCCCCGCGGAGGGGCACCGGGGCGCCGCGCGCTGTCGCTCCGTCCCACGAGGTCCCCTTGCCGCCAGGAGGATGCACGTCCTCCTGTCAGCATGCGCCCGTCCTCCCGACGGGGCACGTCGGGACCGCACCCTGCGTGACCGCGCGCGACGGCCCCGTGAGCCCCGGGATCGCCGGGGCCCACGAGCTGTCTGAGCACGTCGTCAGAGGCTCACCGCACTAGGCGGCGGGGACGAGGTCCACTTCTGGTTGTCGCCGTTGGCGGCGCCCCACTGGATGATCTTGCCCCCACCGGTGACGGAGGAGTTGTCGAGATCGGTCACCTGCCGTCGTAGACGCTCTTGAGCTGCACGAGGTTGGGTCCGGCGTCGACGACGGTCCAACGCGAGTTGCCGTTGCCGATGGTGATGAGAGCCTGGGTCGGCACACGCGGCCGGTGCACCGGTCGCAGGGCGTCTCAGTCCATGCGGAGGGCGATGCGGGGTGCGGTGCCCTCGCGGGCGGCGGCGACGGCCGCGTCGATGTCACGCAGCGGCAGCGGGTCGGGGACAAGGCCGGCGAACAGGTCCAGGGCCGGGGTGCGGGCCAGGAACCGGACGGCCTCGGCCAGGTCGTCGACGGTGTAGTTGTGACTGCCGACGACGCGGGTGAGGTTGCGGACGAAGGTGTTGGGCTCGAAGCCGACCCGGGGCCCGGGGGAGACGGAGCCGACCAGGGCGACGCTGCCGTCCATCCCGACGATGTCCAGCGCCGACTGCACCGCACGGTGGTTGCCGGACAACTCGATGACGACATCAGCGCCGTACGTCCCGGCCAGGACCGCCAGTTCGTCCGGCCCGCACACGGCGGTCGCGCCGAAGGCCAGGGCCAGCTCCCGCCTGCTCTCGTCGACGTCGCAGGCGATGACATGGTCCGCGCCGAATTCACGGGCGTAGGCGACGGCGGTCAGGCCGAGCATGCCGCAGCCGATCACGACCACGCTGTCACCGGCGCTCAGGCCGGCCCGCCGGGCGGCGCAGACCACGGTGGCCGTCGCGCAGTTGGCTGGCGCGACCACCGCCGCGGGCAGGCTCTCGGGCACGGTCACCAGACCGGTCCCGGCGACGAGGTGGCAGTGGGTGGCGAAGCCGCCGTTGAGCCGCCAGTGCCCGGCGATCGCCTCATGACCGTACTTGCGGACCCCGCTGCACTTCTGCGGCACACCCCGCACACACCGCCGGCAGGAACCGCAGGAGGTGCCGATCGTCCAGGTCACCCGCATCCCGGCTTCGACGGGCTGCCCGTCGACCGTGTGGACCGGGCCGGCGACGTCCTCGACGACACCGACCGCCTCATGACCCAGGACCGTCGGCAGCGGGGTCGGACGGTCACCGGAGATGGTGTGGACGTCACTGCCGCAGATCGTCGCCAGTTCGACCCGGACCAGCACCTCACCCGGCGCCAGCTCCGGCCACGGCTGGGACTCGAGAGCAAAACCGCCCTCGGGACCGGACCAGACGGCCGCGAGAGGACGTGCGCTTACATCTGTCATGGTCGGTCTCCGCCTAGCGTCGAATGGTGAGGGCGACCAGGGCGCTGCACGCGCAGGCCCCGGCGACGATCGGGAAGATGAGGCCGGTGTTGCCGGTGCTGTCCATCAGACCGCCGATCATCCGCTCGTACACCAGTTGAGAAGCGTCGACAGGATCGCTCCGGCCGCCATCATCCGCCGCCGCCCCCCTTGTCGGCCAGATTGCCGTTGATCAACTGCCCGGCGGCGTACGACCGGAGCGGGATCCCGCTGACGGCACCGAGCGTGGCCTTGTTCGGGCCCAGATCCTCCTCGATCCCCGGAATCGAATACACGCGGCTCAAGTGGCGGATGCTGCTGGCGGCCATGTTCTGTTACTTCTTCTTCACGGGCCGGCAGAGCTTCGGATTCGTTCTCGGCCAGAGGCCGGGCGCTGACGGTGATGGCTGGGCGGATCCTCCTCTTCACCTGCCATGCCTCCTCTGGAAGGCATGGCCGATACGTGCCATGCCTTGGGGAAGAGGACGCTAGGGAATCAACCGGCCTACTGACAATGAGTGATGAGCATTCGGGCCCCTGCCGTTTTTCGACGTTGCCGGTCGGGTGTGCCGGGGGTGGAGTTCCGGGAACTCGTCACCCTGACCCGCCCGGGCTTTTCGAGGAATTGCTCAAGTGTGTGGAAGACGGGTGGTGTCCCACCCCTTCTCGTATCGCGCGGTCGGCCCGCAGGACGACTGATGTGCACAGGGCGGCCGGCCTTCGAACCGGGACGGGCTCGCCCGAGACGTCCTTCCCCGGCGTCGCGCACGCCGCGGCGCCGGCCGACGCACCGAGCGGCGCGGCACCGACGTCCGTCCGGCCCTCCCCGGGAGCCCGTCGCACGGACCGGACCGTCGTCTCGGCACCCGCGTCCGTCCGGCCGTCTCCCGGCCCGGATCTCAGCGGGGCGTGCCCAGCACCTGGGCCCAGTAGGGCCCGGACGGCGAGTCGACGACACCGACGCCCACGTGCCGGTAGGCGCAGTTGAGGAAGCCGGAGTCCCTTCCCGTCTCCCGCATCCACTGCTCCACGGCGGCCTGCGGGTCACGCGGCCCGTGCGCCAGGGTCTCGCCCACCGCCGACCACGCGTACCCGGCCGCGAGGACGCGATCGCCCGTCCCGCGTCCCGAGGAGTCCGTGTGTCCCACGTATCCCCGGGTCCGCATGTCCTCGACGTGACGCCGGGCGACCCCGGCGAGCCGCGCGTCCGGCAGCAGGTCCGTGCAGCCGTGCTGCGCCCGCAGCGCGTTCACCCGGTCGAGCACACGGTCCTGCGGCGGGGCGGGCGCCGGCGACGTGCGGCTGGGGCGCGGTGACGGAGCGGGCGAGCGGGTGGGAGGGGCCGAGGTCGTGGTGGGAGGAGCGGTGGTGGGGGCCGTGTCGTGGGCGGTGGAACGCAGCGGTGCGGGACGTCCGGCGTGGGGTGTCCCGGTCGACGAGGGGGCCGCGCCGCCCCGATCGTCCGGCGGCGCGGACGGCGGCCACACGAGGACCAGCGTCGCCACCGCGGCGACCGCGACCGCCGCTCCGGAGTACGCCAGCACCGACGCGGCGTTCGACGCCGGGACCTGGACCGCCGCCTCCCTGATGGTGTGCCACAGCGCGGTGCCGGCGTACAGCGGTACGACCAGCCCGATCCCGGCCAGCAGGCCTTCGACGGGCACCAGGGTCCGTGTCCCGCCGTGACAGACGGGGCAGTCGCGTACGTGCCGGCTCACGCGTTTGCGCCACAGCGGGGTCGCCGAGCCGTCCCAGGCGGCGGTGACGGAGGCCAGTTCCGCGCACGGGGGGTCGGCCGACAGGGCGCGTACGACGGTCCGCGCCGTTTCGAGCTGGTTCTTCACCCGCTGTACGCGGACCGCCGCGTGCTGGGGCGACATCCCCAGGCTGTCGGCCAGTTCGGCGCGTGAGAGCGTCCCCGCCGCCTCCAGCCACCACAGCGACAGCACGTCCCGCTCGGAGTCGTCGAGCCAGCGGCTCGCCTCGACCACCTCGCGCCGCTCACCCGAGAGCTGGAGCCGCAGGATGGTGAGGTCGGCGAAGTCCACGGGGTCGGCCGGTTCGGTGGCGTGGGCCAGAGGTGTGGACTTCGTGTCACGGGCCGCGTAGTGGGTGCGGAGCTGGTTCATGGCGATGGCGATCAGCCAGGACCGGAAGCTCGAGACGTCCCGCAGGCCGGCGAGCTTGCCCAGCGCCCGCACCATGGTCTCCTGCACCACGTCGTCCACATCGGCATGCCCCCGCATGGCCCGGCCCACCACGCTGTACACGAGCGGGAGGCAGTCGGCGGCGAGACGGGCCCGCGCGTCCGGGTCGCCGTCCCGGGCGGCCGCGACCACCGCGTCGTCGAACGTGCTCTCCACCGCTCTCCCCCTCCGAACGCGCTGATCTTCCGGTCGCCCGGGAAGGTGGCTCCTCTCCCCGGCGGATCGGGCAATGCGGGAATTCCGACTCCCTCCGCGGCGCCTGGCGTTTTCACCGCCCAGCCGCCGCCGGGTAACGCCCGGATTTCCTGTGCACCGAATGCCGGACGCAAGGGAGTGCACCGGCACAGCGGATCTCGGACGACCACCGGAGGAACCGGCTCCGTCCGGTCGCCGAAGAATACGGGGAAAGATGGTCGGATGAAAATCAGTCGGGCCACTTCCATCCGATGCCGTGAACGCCGCCGCGGTGCCGGGTGGTCAGCAGGTGGACGGAATGCGAGGCGTCGAGCAGAATCCGGCGCGAGCGGTACGCGTCCTCGGGATGCGGGACGCCCCGGTAGGCGTGGCAGGCGGCGGGCAGAGCCGCCGGATGGAACACGGCAGGGCCCGGTGTTCCGTCCGTGCGCAGGCGCCAGGCGGGACGGTGCGGGGGTGGCTGAGGTGTCTCGCGGAGGGGGACATGTCTCACGACGCCTCCTGCGGGGTGGGGGAGTGGGGGAGTGGGTGGGGAGCCCCCCGGCCGCGTGGGGGCAGGTCGGCCGGGAGGCGGTCATGGGAGCTGCACCTCGGTGACGTCCCCGCCGAAGGGACCCCGCCGGCAGGGGGTGGCCCCTGGTGACGGCGGGCGACACGGCGCACCGGGTGCACTCGGCGCTGACGGCATCTGGTCTCCCTTCGTGGTGTCTCGGCGAGCGGTGCGGCTGCGGATACAGGGGGAGACCGCCCCCGACCGGCCGGATAACAGAAATTCGGAGAACTCGTGGATGCAGGTTTCGCGAGGCACGCGACAGTGCCGCTCGGGCGCCGGTTCAGTCGGGCCACTCCCAGCAGAGCCCCTGGTAAACCGAGGGCATACGGGTTTTCAGCCGGCCACAGGTGACGGTGATGTCCGGCAGAGCGGCCACGGACTCCTCGTACACCTGGACCACGGTCATCGCGCTGACGCCGTCACGCACCGCGCGCACGACATGGCGTCGGGACAGCACCGCCGTGCCACGCCTCTCGTTCAGGCGCAGCGTGGGCTGTGACACGGCCTTGGAGTGGTCGTGGGTGCCTCGGTTCCTCGGCTCTGCACCGCGTCGGCGGGCCTTTCAAGATCCGTGCCCGAAGGCGTTTCCACCGATCCGCGCAAAACTGTGCAGCGGCACGCCGCGTGGCGGCGCGCCGGACGATCCCGGATGCTATGGATACGTCCGCACGTCGTCCGTGTAGTCGCGGGCCCGTTCCCGTACGAGCTCCGGCAGGGTGCCGGTCGCCAGGTCCGCCAGGGTCGTGCGCTCCAGGACCTGGCGCAGACTCGTCCGCACGGCACGCCACACATCCGGCAGGGGAGCCGCCGCCCCCTGGTACTCCAGGCCCGTCAGCTTCAGGTCCCGCACGCTGACGAGCGGTCCGTCCATCGCGCGGATGACGTCGGCGAGGCTGATCTCCGCGGGTGGCCGGGTGAGGACGTACCCACCGTCGGGGCCGCGCACGCTGCGCACCAGACGGGCCTGGCGCAGGTCACCGAGCACGACGAAGAGGAAGCGGACCGGGATGTCCTGGCGTCCGGCGACGTCCTCGGCCTTCAGGGGCCGGTCCGGGGAACAGGCCAACTCGGCCATGGCCCGGATGGCGTAGTCCGTTCGCGCTGAGATCCTCACCGACCCAATGTCTCACGAGGGGCGGGGAGCCGACCCGCGGAGGCCCGTTCCCGGCCCCCAACGGGACCACGGCGTGGCGTTGTTGTCCGGAAGAGGCATTGCCGGTGCACTTTGTTCATCGACATAGTGAACATTGCGCGGGCGGCGTCCGCCCCCCCCGGTTCGGAGGTCTCCGTGGTGTCCCTGGTACCTGTCGCGCCCCCGTCGTCCGGGCAGTCCGCCCGCCCTCGGCCGACCGTGGCGATCGTCGGCGCGGGCGCGGCGGGCGCCCTCGTCGCCGTCCAGCTGTGCGAGGCGGCGGCCCGGCGCCGCGTCCCGCTTGATCTGGTCCTCGTCGACCCCGCGCCGGAGGCGGGCCGGGGCACCGCCTACGCCACCACGGTTCCCGAGCACCGGCTCAACGTCCCCGTCGGCGGCATGAGCTGCTACCCGGACGACCCCGGCCACTTCCGGCGCTGGCTCTGCCGGCACGGCGAATCCACCGTCACCGCGGCGGACTTCGCCTCCCGGTACCGCTACGGCTCGTATCTCGCCGACACACTCGGCCGCGCCGTCATCAGGGCGCACGGCACGGTCGCCGTACGGCGGCTGCGCACCCGGGCGACGGGATGCGCCGACGGGACCGGAGGGCGGCTGGAACTCCGGCTCGCCGACGGCGGCACACTGACGGCGGACAGCGTGGTCCTCGCCACCGGTCCCGCGACGGGCGCGGCCGGCTGGGCACCGGCCGAGCTGTCCGCCTCCGACCGGTTCATCCCCCACCCCTGGAAGCCGGGCGCGCTCGACGTCGTCGGCGGGTCGGACGACGTCCTCCTCGTGGGCACCGGTCTCACCGCCGTCGATCTCGCCCTCGTCCTCGACCGACCCGGCCGCACGGTGCACGCCCTGTCCCGCGGCGGGCTGCTCCCCCAGCCGCACGCGGTCGCCCCGCTGCCCCCCGTACCGCCGCCGCCCGGCCTCGACGCTCTCCCGTTCCACCGCCTCCGCAGGGAGCTGACGCGGCACTTCGCCGCGACGCGGCGCGCCCACGGCGACTGGCGGCCCGCGCTCGACGGGCTGCGGCCCGAGATCGTACGGCTCTGGCAAGGTCTCACCGACGACGAACGGGCGGAGTTCCTCGGTCGGGACGCCACCCTCTGGAACGTCCACCGGCATCGCATGGCGCCCTCCACCGCCGAGACCGTCGCCCGGGCGCGCGCCGCCCGCAGGCTCCGCGTCCACGCCGGGCGGGTCGCCGCCGTGGCACCGGGGGAGGACGGCGGCCTGATCGTCTCCCTCGCCGACGGCCGTACGGTGCGCGTGGCCTGGGTGGTGGACTGTACGGGCCCGGGGCTGCGGGCCGACGCCGGCGGCGACCCCTTGTGGAGCGGGCTGCTGTCCGACGGCCTCGCCGCACCCGGACCGCTCGGCATCGGCGTGTCCACCGACGGCGGCAGGCTGCTCGACGCCCAGGGGCGCCCGGAGCGGCCGCTGTTCACGCTGGGCGCGCCCCGCCGGGGCGAGCTGTGGGAGACGACCGCGATCCCCGAGATCCGCGCCCAGGCCAAGGCGGTCGCCGACGCCGTACTCGCCCCGCTCACCGCCGGCCCCCGGTCGGTCCGCCGTCGGCCCACCGACCAGTTCGGGCTGCCGCTGTCCACCCACGCCGCCGCCGCGGAGGCGTTCCGCTGCGGACTCGCCCGGGTGATCACCGTACGGGCGAAGGCGGCCGAGCCGTTCGCGCGTGCCACCCGGCTCGACCCCGGGTTCGCGCTCGGGCACGCCGCGCTCGCCCTGCTCGGTCACGAGTGCGGAGCGGACGTCGACGTCGCCCGCGAGCTGGCCGACGCCCAGCGCAGTGTGCGGGAACGCGGCGACGAGCGGGAGCGGTCGTTCGTCGACGTCGTCACCCGCCGCATCGGTGCGCACGAGGCCGGCGCGGGCGCCGCGGGCGACGGCGACAAAGCACTCGTCGACCACCTCGGACGCTTTCCCGCCGACGCGTTCGCGCTCGGCGTCGCCGTCCCCACCATCGCCTTCTCCGGCGTCACCGACCTCGACGGCACACGGGCCCTCGACCTGGTGGAACGGACCGCGCCCGCCTACGACGGGCACTGGTTCCACACCTCGCTCCTCGCCTTCGTACGACAGGAGCAGGGCGGGATCGAGGAGGCCGGCGAGCTCGCGCGGGCGGCACTCGCCGCCCAGCCCGCCTCCGGCCACGCCGTGCACGCCCTCGCCCACGTCCACTACGAGTCCGGGGAGCACCTCACCGGCCGGGACTGGCTCGACGGCTGGATCGGCGGCAGGGGACGGGGGGCCGTCCACCGGGCGCACTTCTCCTGGCATGTGGCGCTCCACGAACTGGCCCTCGACGACTCCGCGGCCGTACGGCGCCGCTGGTTCGCCCAGCTCGCCCCGGGCCAGGTGAGCGGGGTGCGGGCCCTGATCGACTCGGGATCCCTGCTGTGGCGGGCCCGCATGTCACGGAGCTGGACCGGCCACGTGCCCGTCGACGGTGTGCTCGACGCGGTCGCCCGTGATCTGGTCGAGCGTCCCTCGACCGCGTTCACGGCCCTGCACAGCGCTGTCGCGCTCACCGCGGCCGGCGACCTCCCCGCGCTGCGCCGGCTGCGCACCCACGCGGCCGGCGCGGACCCGGTGCAGCGGGAGGTCGTCGTCCCGCTGTGCGGCGCGCTGGAAGCCGTCCTGGAGGAGGAGTGGGCCACCGCGGTGCGGGAACTGGGCGGGCTGCTGCCCTCGCTGCGCCGCGTGGGAGGCAGCGCGGCCCAGCGCGAGGTCATCGAGGAGACGCTGCTGTACACCCTGGTGGAGGCGGGGCAGCACGACACTGCCCGTCGGCTCCTCGAACAGCGCCTCGACCGCCGCGCGTCGCCCCTCGACCGGCGCAGGCTGGCGGGACTTGGCCTCTGACGGCGGGGTTCCACCGCCGTCTCGTGTGAGGTGTCAGAGGGTGTCGAACCTGCTGAGCCACCGCCGGAGCGCGGTGTGCGTGGTGTCGTCGAGCGCGCACAGCGCCTCGATGGCGTCGAGGTCGCCGGGCAGGGGCGCGATGCCCGCGGTGGTGAGAGCGGCGTGCAGTTCGAGGCGGCGGCGGTCGGCCGGCTCCAGCCGGGGGGAGGGGCAGGCCGAGGGCGTGGGGGCCGAGAGGAAGGAGTCCCCGAACATCATGGTGCCGCGGACCGTCGACGTCTCCTCGTGGCGGTCGTCGAGGAACACGGCGGGGAAGCGGTACGGGTCGAGGTCCAACAGCGGGGCCGGAGTGGCGGTGAGCGTCTGGAGTCCGGTCATGGGTGCCTCCTCGTGTGGTCGGTGCGACTGTGGAGGACGACGGCACGGGCGCCGAGGGCGGTTCCGGCACCGGGGGAGGTCCACCCGGATGTCCCCTACACCATCTCGTCACACAAGAGATGACCCTACGGAAGCGGCCGACGACGGACCGGCCGCTTCCCCCGTCGCGGCCTGGGCGTGGTCTACCTGCCCCGGGCGGTCCGAGGCTCCGGTGCGGGTGCGGGTGCGGGTGCGGGTGCGGGTGCCTCGACTCTGACCTGGGCGGGGACGGATCCCGATCCCATGGCTCGGCCGAGCGCCGGCCGTCGCATCCCGGTCCGCCGTACCGCACCTCGCCACAGGCGAGGCAGGAAGGTGTAGAAGCGGTCGGGGAGGAACACCGCGTCCGCGACGATCATCGCGCCGGAGAAGACGGGGAGCCCCATGAGGACGGCGATACCGATGTGCATGCCGAGCAGGACGGTCAGGACGGGGTACTTGAGTCTGCCGAAGAGCACGAACGGGAAGGCGACCTGCACGAGGACCGTCACGTAGCTGGCGATCGCGATCACCGTCGGGAACGTGTCCACGAGGTGCGAGAGCGCGGGCCACGGCTGGAACAGTTCGAGGTTCAGCGCGTAGTGCAGAGCGGTGCCGCCGCCCCAGGTGGAACCCTGGACCTTGTACAGACCGGCCGATCCGTAGAGGAAGCAGACCTGCGCGGCGATGACGAGCATGCCGCAGTTGTGTACCACCGTGATCAACGTGGAGCGGGCGCTTCCGAGTTGCTCTGCGTAGAAGCTCCGCACCGGTTTCGGCGCATCGCCCGCACGAACCGTCCTGAGCCGTTCCCGGCGTGCGTCCAGGGACCAGCGCCGACCGCAGGCGGTGAGCACGAGATACAGCGCCATCAGAAGGACCAGGTTGTCGCCCCCGTCCGTCATGAAGATCGCTCTCGCGTGGAACGAGACCACCACGACGGCGAACAGGACCGACATGACGCGGGTGCGCCAGCCCAGCGTGAACAGCGCGGACGTGACGAGGGCCAGCACGTAGCAGAGCTCGAAGTAGACGCGGCTCCCGGACAGGACCAGGACGCTGTTCCAGCCCGTCTGATCGAAGAGCTGTTCCGCCAGTGCGGGTGTCCAGGGGGAGTCGGGCCCCCAGATCTCGTGCCGGTACGGGAACTCGCGGAGAAGGAAGACCAGGTAGAGCAGCCCGTAGCCGATGCGCAGGACCGAGGCGGCGTAAAGGGACACCGGACGGCCGGTGAAGACGGTCCAGAGAGCGCCCGCCCGGTCGAGGATCAGGTCGACGGCGCGCCCGGCGAGCGACGTCTCTCCTTCCTCGGGCCGGTGCGGTGTGGCTGCCGAGGTGGAGGGCGGGGTCATCTGCTCATTTCCCACGGGGGGTCACCTTCCACCAGGGCAGGAGCCGGTTCTCGGAGGGCACCGGCGGGCGGTTCCCGGCCGTGCCGGGGGCAGCGATGGGCAGCGTGATGACCCGAAGCTGAAGAAACTCGAACGTTCCGCCGTCGTTGTGGGCGGCGACGCGGTCCGTGGCGATGTTGCTCAGGTACTTCTGCAGCATCACGGCCCTTTCCGAATGCGGCGTGTCACTTCCTCCGTGTACCTCGACGTAGGAGCTCCAGGCGCGCCGCAGAAGGTTCTGAGCCGTATGGCTCGGAAACGCGTGGTGATCGACTGCGGAATTGTCCACGGCGGTGAGGTCGAACCAGGGGCTCACCTTCATCGACCCGTCCCGATCCGTATGAGCTGTTCTGGCCAGGACCGTCCGGTTGAAGGAGTCCGGGTCCGGGGCGAAGAGCCGCCAATTCTGTTCGAAGAAGGGATAGACCCATCCGTTCACCTGGGTGCCGTACCGCTTCGACACCGGATTGGGCGGGGCCACATGAAGAAACACCATGACGACATGGACCAGAGTCGTCATCAGACACAGGACGACGGCGGTGTGCAGCCCTGCCTTCAGCGCGCGGGCGCCCACGGGCCGCCGCTCTGTCCTGACCCCGCCGTCATGAAGCGGCTGGGAGGTCGTCTCGGCATCGGACTGCTGGAGTTCCTTCACGGTCGCTGAGTCGGTTGCGCTCGACACCGCCCACCTTGTCCTTCTCGTCTGTGCTGCTCATGCCTGGGGTCTTGGGACTCTGACCGATTGCGAGCGGTGCGCGGCGGATCCGGTGAGGATTCCGCCGCGCACCGTCATCGGACGAACGGGCCTCGTGCAGGCTGCTGCCTAGCCCTCGTGGCCTTCGTGACCCGCGGGCTTGTCGGCGTAGCCGTAGTGCCCGTCGGCGTGCTCGCCGTGCTCGCCGTTCTCTTCGTGGCCCGGCTTACCGGGGCCCTCGTGGTGCCCGTGGTCCGGGCCCTCGTGGTTCGGACCCCCGTGGTTCGGACGGCCGTGGTCAGGCCGGCCGTGGCCCGGCCGGTCGCCGTGGCCCGGCCCACCTGGCTTGCCGCCGTTCGCGCCGGCGACGTTCCCTCCGGTGATGGACCCGCCGGTCGTGTTTCCAGCGGTGTTGCCCTTCGTGTCACCGCCGGTGGTGTTCCCCGCGGTGTTGCCCACGGTGTTCCCGGAGGTGTTGCCGGCGACGTTCCCCGAGGTGCCGCCACCCACCAGGTTGACGCTCGGCCCGCCGATGAGGCTGCCGCCGATCAGACCCAGAGTCGTACCCGTCGTCGTTCCCCCGCCCGTCGTACCCGTCGTGGTGCCGGTGGTGGTGCCGGTGGTGGTACCCGTGGTCGTGCCGGTGGTGGTACCGGTGGTGGTACCGGTGGTCGTACCCGTCGTGGTGCCGGTCGTCGTGCTACCGGTGGCGCAACCGCCGAGGAAGATCCTGTTGTTGTTGAGCGTCACCTCGCCCTCACGGGCCAGCGCCCGACCCTCGACGCTCGCCCCCTGGTTCACGAAGATCGAGGTCAGAGCCAAGATGGTGCCGACGAAGGTCGACGTGGTGCCCAGGGTCGCCGAGCTCCCGATCTGCCAGTACACGTTGCACGGCGAGGCGCCGTTCGTGAGCAGGATCCGGCTGCTGGTCGCCGTCGTCAGGGCCTCCGGGATCTGGAACACCCAGACCGCGTTGGGGTCTCCCCCGGCGTTCAGGATCAGGTCGCCGGTGAGGCCGACACCGGAGCTGGCCCTGTGGACGCCGGGAAGCAGTACCTGGCCTCCACCGATCCCCGCGGCGAGCGGGAAGTCCGGCGCCTGGCCCGTCAACTGGCCCGCCGCGTTGTTGTACGCCACGATCAGATCACTCTTGGCCTGGGCGGCCGCGGCGTCCGCGGGGTGGATCGCGCCGAGCACCAGGCCGGGCGGGAAGCCGGTGATGGCCGGGTTCGGGTGCGTCCCGAGGTCGTGGTCGAGCACCGAGTTGCCGGTGTTGGTCACTCCCTGGCCTGCCAGTACGGAGTAGCTGGCGGTCGTGCCCAGAGGCACGGGTGTCGCGATGGCCAGTGCCTGCGTCGACGTCACGGCGACCATGACGGTGGCGACCGCTGCGGCGAGGGCCGAGGCCAGCCCGCCGGACAGAAGGCGGCGCTGAGTCGTTCGTGGAATGTGCAGCTTCATCAAGAGGCCATTTTCTGTGCGGGGCCATGGCTTTCCGGGTCCTACCTGTCGCCCGGAGAGCCTTCTAGCTGTCGCCGCATATTACGCGGGAAAATTTACGGAACGGCGCCGAGAATGAACGGAGAGGGGGGATTAATATAAACAAACTAAACTCCACGAGACCGGATGAAAATATGCGGCCTGGTGTCATCCACGGTCCGGAAAATCGATGGACGATGGGTGTCTGTTCGGATTGCGCCGACCGGAGCCGTACAGATGTCCACGAATTCGGTCCCGCCGTGCTCGGTCATGTACGGCCGGCCGGGTTGAATCGGGACCATCGCAGAGCGGGCGTGGCGCCCTCGGCACGTATGCGGGCGCGCAAGGGGCCGTGTAAGAGCGGTCGGTGAACGTCCTGCAGGCAAAGAAACGTTCACGCGCCCCCGGTGCCGACTCCGCTCCATGGCGGTGTCCCCGGGGTGAAGAAGACGGCGGGCGGGGGGTACGGCGCCCCCTCGCCCGCCGTCGCTCGTGGGCGGCCTCCGCGTACGAGGACGCGGGCCACCGGCTTCCGTCGGCTACTCGTCGCCCGCCGAGAACACCTCGTCGAAGAGCGGGGTCGAGGGACGCGGCATGGGTTTCCTCCTCAGACCTGTGCCTCGGTACGCGCGGCCCCGTTGTCCCGGCCGGGCCCGGACGCGGGTACGTGCTCGGTCTCCCGGCCCGGTCCGGACGCCGGTACGGGTACGGGGGTGTAGACGGCGTTCCCCGCCGCGCTCTCCTCCACGGCGGCCAGCACCCGCTGCACCTGGAGTCCGTCCGCGAACGACGGCAGGGCAGCCGTTCCCGTGGCGATGGCCACGACCAGGTCGCGTGCCTGGTGGGTGAAGGTGTGCTCGTAGCCGAGGACGTGGCCGGGCGGCCACCAGGCGTCCAGGTAGGGGTGGTCGGCCTCGGTGACGAGGATGCGGCGGAAGCCCGCCGTGACGGCCGGTTCGCGGTGGTCGTGGAAGAGGAGCTCGTTGAGCCGCTCCAGGTCGAAGGCGAGGGAGCCGTGTTCGCCGCTGATCTCCAGGCGCAGCGCGTTCTTGCGTCCCGGTGCCATCCGGCTCGCCTCGAACGTCGCGAGCGCCCCCGAGGCGAGCCGGCCGGTGAAGACGGCCGCGTCGTCGACGGTGACGGGGCCCCGCTCCGGCCCGCCGGAGCCGCTCAGGCCGGATGCGGCGCCCGCGAGCAGGGGCCGTTCCCTGACGAAGGTCTGCAACTGTGCCGAGACCCCGACCAGCGGCTCCCCCGCGAGGAACTGGGCCAGGTCGACGATGTGCGCACCGAGGTCCCCGAGTGCGCCGGATCCCGCGTGCTGCCGTTCCAGCCGCCAGGTCAGCGGGAACTCGGGGTCGACGAGCCAGTCCTGGAGGTAGGTCAGCCGTACGTGCCGCAGCGCGCCGATCCGGTCCTCCTCGATGAGCCGGCGGGCGAACGCGAGGGCCGGGACACGACGGTAGTTGAAGCCGACCATGGCCACCTGGCCGCGCCGCGCGGCCCGCTCGGCGGCGTCGGCCATCGCCTCGGCCTCGGCGACCGAGTTCGCGAGCGGCTTCTCGCACAGCACGTGCTTGCCGGCGTCGAGCGCGGTGATCGCGATCTCGGCGTGGCTGTCCCCCGGGGTGCAGATGTCGACGACCTGGACGTCGTCGCGGGCCACCAGCGCCCGCCAGTCGGTCTCGGCGGCCGCCCATCCGTGCCGGTCGGCCGCGGCCCGCACGGCCGCGCGGTCGCGGCCGGCGACGGCGGCGAGGACGGGGCGCGGCCGCAGGTCGAAGACGCGGCCGGCGGTGCGCCACCCCTGGGAGTGGGCGGCGCCCATGAAGGCGTATCCGATCAGCCCGATGCCGAGTGTCGGCAGCGGCGTCTCGCTGTCCCTCTGTGTCATTGCTCTCCTGTCGCAGTACCGGCCACGGCCGGTGGAGATGTCGGTCCCGTGGCTCCCGGGGAGTCGTGGTCCCGCCCGGGCGGAGGGCGGGCGGCCACAGGGCCCGCCGGGGCCGCCCCGGGTGGCACGGGCGCCGTCAGTTGAAGCCGGTGGGCAGGTACTCGTCGACGTTCTCCTTGGTGACGACGGCCGAGTAGAGGGTGAGGGAGGCCGGGATCTCCAGCTCGGACATGCCTCCGACGCCCTTCTTCTGGCCGAGCGCGCGGGCCAGGTCGATGGCCGAGGCCGCCATGGTCGGCGGGTAGAGGACGGTGGCCTTGAGGACGCCGTCGTCGGCCTTGATGGCGTCCATCGCGGTCTTCGCGCCGGCGCCGCCGACCATCAGGAAGTCCTTGCGGCCGGCCTGGGCGATGGCCCGCAGCGCGCCCACGCCCTGGTCGTCGTCGTGGTTCCACAGGGCGTCGAACCTCGGCTGGGCCTGGAGGAGCTGGGCCATCTTGGCCTGCCCGGACTCCACGGTGAAGTCGGCGGCCTGACGGGCGACCTTGCGGATGTTGGGGTAGTTCTTCAGGGCGTCGTCGAAGCCCTGGGTCCGCTGTTTGGTCAGCTCCAGGCTGTCCATGCCGGCCAGCTCGATGACGGTGGCGTCCGGCTTGTCCTTCAGCGCCTCGCCGATGTAGCGGCCGGCGTTGAGGCCCATGCCGTAGTTGTCGCCGCCGATCCAGCAGCGGTACGCCTGCGGGGAGGCGAAGACCCGGTCGAGGTTGATGACCGGGATGCCGGCCTTCATCGCCTGGAGGCCGACCTGGGTGAGCGCCTTGCCGTCGGCGGGGAGGATCACCAGGATGTCGACCTTCTTGTTGATCAGCGTCTGGATCTGGCCGATCTGGACGGCGGTGTCGTTGGAGCCCTCGGTGATCTCCAGCGTGACGTCGGCGTACTTCTTCGCCCGTTCCCTGGCGTTCTGGTTGATGGCGTTGAGCCAGCCGTGGTCGGCCTGGGGCCCGGCGAAGCCGATGGTGACGGGCTTGCCCGGCTTGTCGTCGGCGACGGGCGCGCTCCCGGCGGCGGGCGCCTGGGCCTGGCTCCGGGGTTCGTTGCTGGTGCAGGCCGTGAGGAGCGCTCCGGCGGAGACGGCGGCGCTGCCGAGGAGCAGTCCTCTGCGGCTGGGGACGAGGGATTCGGGCATGGTGGATCCACCTCTTCGACTGGGCGGTCCGGCGGGGAGGTGCCGGGACCGGGCGGGGGTCGTGGCGTACCGGCGGGGGTGGTGCGTGGTCGTCAGCCGTCGCGCAGGGCGCGGCGCTGGACGAGGACGGCGGCGACGATGATCGCGCCCTTGGCGATCTGCTGGACGGCGCTCTCCAGGTTGTTCAGGGCGAAGATGTTGGTGATCGTCGTGAAGATGAGGACGCCGAGGACGGAGCCGGCGATCGTGCCGCGGCCTCCGCTGAGGAGGGTGCCGCCGATGATGGCCGCGGCGATGGCGTCGAGCTCGTACAGGTTGCCGTTGGTGTTCTGGCCGGAGCCGGCCAGCACGATCAGCAGGAAGGCGGCGATGCCGCAGCACAGCCCGGACAGGAGGTAGAGGAGCAGTCGCTGGCGCCGGACGTCGATGCCGGCGAGACGGGCCGCCTCCGCGTTGCCACCCACGGCGACCGTGCGGCGCCCGAACGTGGTGCGGTTGAACAGGAGCCAGCCGACGAGGGTGACGGCCGCGAAGACGAGGACCAGGGGCGGGACGCCCAGGACGTAGGCGTCGGGGACACCGAGGTCGAGGACGGCGTCGACGGTGACGATCTGCGTCCTGCCGTCGGTGAGCTGGAGGGCGAGGCCCCGGGCGGAGGCGAACATGGCCAGGGTGGCGATGAAGGGGACCATGCCGCCGTACGCGACGAGCAGCCCGTTCACGAGTCCGCAGCCGACGCCCACCGCCACGGCGGTGAAGAGGATGCCGGCGAAGCCGAACTCCTGGGTGGCCACGGTGGTCGCCCAGACGGATGCCAGGGCCACGATCGCCCCGACCGACAGGTCGATGCCGCCACCGGTGATGACGAAGGTCATCCCGACCGTCACCACACCGATCACCGAGGCCTGGGTCAGGACCAGTTGGAGGTTGCTCGTGGCGAGGAACTCGTCGGGGCGGGTGACACCGCCGACGGCCACCAGCACGGCCAGGACTCCGAGCAGGGACAGGTTCCGCACGTCCAGGAGAGCCGAGACCGGCCGGCGTGCCGCGGCCTTGCCGTCCGGCGCGGAGGGAGCGGGGGCGGCGGGCGCGTTCGGCCCCGCCGGAGTGGCTGAGTGCGTCATGCCGTCGGGCTTCCTTCCATCACGAGGTCGAGGACGCGGTGCTCGTCGAGCTCCCGCGCGTCGGCGGTGTGCACGACGGTGCCTTCGCGCAGCACCAGCACGCGGTCGGCGAGGCCGAGGACCTCGGGCAGCTCACTGGAGACGAGGAGGACGGCGAGGCCGTCGTCGGCCAGCCGCCGGATGACGGCGTACAGCTCGGCGCGGGCACCGACGTCGACCCCGCGGGTCGGCTCGTCGAGCAGCAGCACCCTGCAGCCGCGCAGGAGCCAGCGGGCGAGCACCGCCTTCTGCTGGTTGCCCCCGGACAGGGTCCGGATCGGGGCGTCCGGGGAGTCCGGCCGCAGGGACAGTTCGCGGGTCGCCCGCCGGGCGTCGGCCCGTTCCCGCCGCCGGTCGAGCCAGCCGGCGCGGGCGAAGCGGGGGAGGGTCGAGAGGGTGACGTTGCGGGTGACGGACTCCATCAGGAGGAGGCCCTGCGCCTTGCGCTCCTCGGGGGCGAGCCCGATGCCGGCGCGGACGGCGGCGCGGACACTGCCCGGGCGCAGGGGCGCCCCGTCGACGAGGACGCGTCCGGCGGTGGGCCTGCGGGCGCCGTAGACGGTCTCCAGGATCTCGCTGCGTCCCGAGCCGACGAGACCGGCGAGGCCCACGATCTCACCGGGCCGCAGCTCCAGGTCGACGGGTGCGAACTCCCCGGCGCGCGCCAGCCCTTCGACGCGCAGCACCGGTGCGGTGGTGGGGAGGGTGGTCCGGTGGGGCCGTTCCGGGAAGACGTACTCGACCTCGCGGCCGGTCATCAGCCGGACGACCTCGTCGGTGGAGGTGGACCTGGCCGGAAGTCCCCCGGCGACGGTCCGTCCGTCCTTGATGACGGTGACGCGGTCGCCGATGCGGCGGATCTCCTCCAGCCGGTGGGAGATGTAGATGACGGCGACGCCCTCGGCGGTCAGGTCGGCGACCGTCCGGAACAGGTTGTCGACCTCTTCCGGGTCGAGGGCGGCCGACGGCTCGTCCATGACGATCAGCCGCACCTCGTGGGAGAGGGCCCGGGCCATGGAGACGATCTGCCGCTGGGCGGCGGAGAGCGTACCGACGGGGGCGTCCGGGCCGATCTCGCGGTGGCCGAGGCGGGCCAGCAGCCGGGCGGTCGCCTCGCGGGCCGTCCGTGGGCGGACGAAGAGGCCCGCGGAGGTGTGTTCGTGGCCGAGGAAGACGTTCTCGGCCACCGACAGGCCCTCCACCAGGTCGAGTTCCTGGTAGATGGTGGCGATCCCGAGACGCATGGCGGCGATCGGGGAGGCCGGCGTCACGACCTCGCCGCGCCACGCGATCCGTCCGCCGTCCGGCTGGTGGACACCGGCGAGCACCTTGATCAGGGTGGACTTGCCGGCGCCGTTCTGACCGAGGACGCAGTGGACCTCGCCGGCCCGGACCTCCAGGTCCACGCCGTCCAGCGCGCGGACGCCGGGGAACGACTTGGTGATGCCGAACATGGTGAGCAGAGGGGGTTCTGGTGCCATGGCGATTCCTCGGCGGGTGCGGCCGTGAGCGGGCAGGGCGAACGGAACGAGGGCGGCGCGTGAGGGGGAGTGTGCGGCGGTGTGGGTACGGGTGGTTCGGCGGGTACGGGCGGTACGGCGTAGAAGCGGTACGGGCGGCACGGGCGGTGCGACCTACGGGCGGTACGGGCGGTACGGCAGGTACAGGCGGTACGGCGGAGAAGGCGGTACGGGCAGTACGGGCGGTACGGGTGGTGCGACCTACGGGCGGTACAGGCGGTGCGTCCTAAGGGCGGTACGCGGGTGGCGCGGCGATGCGGGTACTACGGCGCCGTGGGGCGGACGTCGTACGGCCCGTGGCGCCGGCCGGTGCTGGTCAGGCCGGGGAGAACAGGTGGTCGCTGATGAGCCGGGCCGCGCCGATCACGCCGGCGGTGGAGCCGAGCTCGCCCAGGACGATGGGAAGGTTCCTGGTCGCCAGCGGGAGGGAGCGCCGGTACACCTGGGTGCGCACACTGGCCAGCAGCGTGTGCCCGAGTCCCGTCACCCCGCCGCCGATGACGACAAGACCCGGGTTGAAGGAGCTGACGAGGCCGGCGATGACCTGACCGACCCGGTCGCCACCCGCACGGATCAGGTCGAGGGACAGGGCGTCCCCCGCGGCGGCCGCGGCGGCGACGTCCTCGGCGGTCAGCGTGCCGAGGGTCTCCAGCCGGGCGGCGAGTTCGACCGAGCGTCCGCCGCGTGCCGCCTCCTCGGCGTCACGGGCGAGCGCGGAACCGCTGAAGTGGGCTTCCAGGCAGCCCCTGTTGCCGCAGCCGCAGGCCCGGCCCTCCGGCTCGACCTGGATGTGCCCGATGTCGCCGGCGCTGCCCGTCGTCCCGCGGTGGACCTCTCCTCCGAGGACGATGCCGCAGCCGATGCCGGTCCCGATCTTGACGTACAGGAAGTCGCCCACGGACCGGGCCACTCCCGCGTGCTGTTCCCCCATGGCCATCAGGTTCGCGTCGTTGTCGACCATCACCGGGCAGCCCAGGTCCTGGCTGAGCGCCTCCCGGACGGGGAAGCCGTCCCACCCCGGCATGATCGGCGGCGCCACCGGCACGCCGTCGGGGAAGCGGACGGGACCCGGGACACCGATGCCGGCGCCGGCCAGTTCGTCCGCCAGGCCCAGCGACTTGAGCTTGCCGACGATCGACAGCGCCTGCTCGAAGACCGCGACGGGCCCCTCGCGGACGTCCATCGGGTGGTTGAGGTGTCCCAGGACCTCCAGTTCCGCGTTGGTCACCGCCACGTCGATCGACGTGGCGCCGATGTCGATGCCGAGGAAGCGCAGGGTGGGCGCGAGCCGGACGTTGTGCGAGCGACGCCCGCCGCGTGAGGCGGCGAGACCGTCGGCGACGACGAGTCCTGTCTCCAGGAGCCGGTCCACCTCGACCGCGAGCTTGGACCGGGAGAGGTCGACCAGTTCACCGAGCTGAGCACGCGAGGAGGAGCCGCCGTCGCGCAGCAGCCGCAGCAGCCGTGCCTGGTGTGCGTTGCCCGGCCGAGCCGTCATGCGCCGCACGTGTCCTCCTCTCCCTGCGCCGGGCCACGGTTGCGGTGCTCGTCCGGTCGTTCCGGGAACGTCCCCGTGGCCGTCTGCTTTCGAGGGGAACGTAGCAGCCGTCCGTGCGGTGGGGAAGAACTTGCGCACGCATCGCACCCGACTTTTTCCATTGCGAGGACAAAGCGGGGCTGCGGCGGGGCGCACCCATGCGTGAGGGCCGGGAGTCCCGGCCCTCACGGTCACTCACCGCACGTCCCGCGTACGGTCGTTCCCTCCGTCAGATCACGGCAGGGTCCACTTCTGGTTGGCTCCGGTGTGGCAGGTCCACAGGTGGACGGCGGTGCCGTCGTTCCATGTGCCTCCCGAGGCGTCGAGGCACTTGCCGGACTGCGGGTTGCGGACCGTGCCGTCGGACTGCGGCGACCACGTCTGGGCGGCCGTGCCGTTGCAGGTCCACAGCTGGACCCTCGTACCGTCCGCGCTGCCTCCGTCCGAGACGTCCAGGCACTTGCCGAGAACCCGGAGGGTGCCGTCACCCGGGACCGTCCAGCGCTGGGCGACGGTGCCGTTGCAGGTCCAGAGCTGGATCTTCGTGCCGTCGGCGGTCTGGGCGTTGTCCACGTCCAGGCACTTCCCGCCGACCCCCTTCACCTCGCCGGTGCGCGGGCCGCCGCCGGGCACCTGGTTGAGCGTGTACCACGCCTCGGTGCTCCAGAGGGACTCCCCGGAGGCCGAACTGAAGGGGCGGGGCGAGCGGACGTGGACCACGCGGTCCGTCTTGAGTCCCGGGATCGTCAGGGTGACCGTCCTACCGTCGCCGGAGAGCGTGGCCGACTGCGCGGTGAGGGTCTCCTCGTCGACCTTCGGGCCGCCGTAGGCCGCGGTCGGGACGTACCGCCACTGCTTGATCGTGTAGTGCGCGGCGAGGTCCGCGGCCGTCCCGGCCGACAGCGGCTGGGTGTACTCCAGGGCGAAACCACCGGGTACGGCACGCATGGCCCGGATGTCGAATGCGTCGGCGCCGTTCGGCGTCAGCTTCTGGAGGCCGTGCGCGAGCTTTCCCTCCTGACCCCAGTTGCCGCCCGCGCCGAGGCCGCCGGCGTACAGCGCGCCGTCGGGGCCGACGCTGATCCGGGTCACTCCGGCCTCCAGGCCCTGGGTGAGCCGGAAGACCGCTCCCTGGTACTCGCCGCCGACCTTCTCCAGGAAGCCGCGCTGGATCCCGCCGTAGGTCACGTCGCCGAACAGCATCTGCCCGGCGAACGGTCCGGTGGTCAACTGGACGGGTGTGCTGGGCGAGTTGGCTATCTCGTTCTGCGGGAGCCACAGCACCGGCCTGGTCACCGGCTGGGCGTCGAAGGGCCCGTCCGGATTGGTGTGGTGGTTGAAGAACCGGCCCTGCTTGATGTGCACGAGCTTCGAGGAGGGGAGCCAGCCACCCTGGTTGTCGGTGACGAAGATGCCGCCCTCGGGGCCCCAGCCGATGCCGTTGGGGGTACGCAGGCCACCGGCGACGTACGAGACCTCGCCGGTCAGCCTGTTCACCTTGATCGTGGTCCCGCGGTTCGGCGCCGGCTGCGGATCCGTGGTCGCCCCGCCGTAGTTGATGGAGACGGAGAGGTTCAGGTAGAAGAACCCGTCCTGGTGGAGCAGGCCGAAGGCGAACTCGTGGAAGTTGCCGCCGAAGGGCCAGGTCGCGACTCTCCGGTACTGGTCGGTGACCTCGTCCCCGTTCGTGTCGTTCAGCTCGGTCAGCTCGTGTTTCTGCGACACGTAGAGCTTGCCCTCGACATGCTTGATGCCCATGGGCTCCTTCAGGCCCGAGGCGATCTTCTTCACCGTCACCCGGCCCGGCCCGGTGGCTCCCGTGACGTTCCCCAGCAGGTAGACCTCCCCCGCGGTGGTGTTGCTGCCGCCCCAGGTGGTCACGGCCAGGCGGCCGTCCGGGAGCCAGTCCATGGCGGAGACCTGCGGCTCGAAGCCCGCGGGACGCAGGTCGGTGAGGGTGTAGTTCGGATGCACACCGGCGAGCGGCAGACCGTCGCCGGGAGAGTCCGTACCGGCCTCGCACTCCTTGCGGCCGGGGGCGGTCACGCGGACGACGTCCGCGTCTGTGCTGAGGGCCGAGTTCGGTACGACGGTGAGTCCGGCGGCACCCGGCGGCTTCCAGGCCAGCGTCAGCTGCTCACCCCCGCCGCGCTCGAAGTGCTCGATCCGCAGCGCGTGATGACCGGCTGTCAGATTGACCGTGGCGTCCTTGGGTTCCGGACCGTGCAGCCCGTCGTGGTCGATCACCACCTGATCGTCGATCCAGAGGCGGGATCCGTCGTCGCTGGTGAGGCGGAAGGTGTAGCTGCCCGCCTGGGGAGCTTTCAGATTGCCGACGACATGGGTGACGAAGTTGCTCTCCAGGCCGAAGTCGGTCGGCGAGGACCAGTCGATCACCGGCATGAGCTTGTCGATGTTGGGTGTCTGCCCTGCCTTCAGCGTGCAGAGGTCGTCGAGGGGCACCTGCACGTCGAAGACGCGGAGGGTGACCCCGGGCTGCTGCGGGGGGAGTTCGGCGGTGGCGGTGGGCGCGGCCGGGGCCGGTGGCGCGGACAGCCCGACGATCGCGAGCGAGGCGATGAACGTGCCGATCAGTCTTCTGCGCAGTCGGCGCCGAGGGAACCGCTGATACACGTGACCTCCTGACGGCCCCTCACACATGAGGGGCTCGGATGGGGTGGGGGGTCAGCCGCTGCCGGGGCGCGCCGTCGCTCCGGTCACGGAGGCACCGGCGGGCGGGACGCCAAGGGGCCCGCACCGCCGCGTCGGACACAGTAGGGACTTCCTCCGTGACCGTCCATGCTTCGTCCCGTCGAAGGAAGAAGTGGCGAGAACTTGCGCGCACCGGGTTACGGGCTCCGACAAAGCCCGCTAGCTTCCTTGAAATGAACCGGTCATGAATAGGCGGACCGGTCCTACGGCGTGACGGCGCGCGCCCGTAGACACGCTCGGCAGTCCGACACGGCTGCCGTTCTTCCTCTCACTTCGGGAGAACTCTGCGCATGAGAACGCTCAGACAGAAGCGCGTCCGTTTCCTCCTCACCGCGGTGGCGTGCACCGTCGGCTGTCTCCTTCCTGTGTCACCGGCCGCCGCATCGCCCGGTCATCACGACGAGCCGGCCCCGCGAGCGGCGGCCGCTCCGGAGTTCCAACAGGTCACGCTCGCCAAGGGCGTGGCCGAGACGGGCGAGCCCATGACGCTCGCCGTACTGCCGAACCGCTCCGTGCTGCACACCTCGCGCGACGGCACGCTCCGGCTGACCGATGCCGCGGGTACGACGTCGGTGGCGGGCAAGGTCGACGTGTACAGCCACGACGAGGAGGGCCTCCAGGGCATCGCCGTGGACCCGGGCTTCTCCTCCAACCGGTACGTCTACCTCTACTACGCGCCGAAGCTCGGTACGCCGGGCGGGGACGCCCCGGGAGACGGCACCGCCGCCGACTTCACCCCGTTCGACGGGGTCAACCGGCTGTCCCGGTTCGTCCTCGGGACGAACGGCGTCCTCGACCTCGCCAGCGAGAAGAAGATCCTCGACGTGCCCGCCTCGCGCGGCCTCTGCTGCCACGTCGGAGGCGACATCGACTTCGACGCCGCCGGCAACCTGTACCTGTCCACGGGCGACGACACCAATCCGTTCGCCTCGGACAGCTACACCCCCATCGACGAGCGCCCCACCCGCAACCCCGCCTACGACGCCCAGCGTTCCGCGGGCAACACCAATGACCTGCGCGGCAAGGTCCTGCGCATCAAGGTCGCCGCCGACGGGTCGTACACCATCCCGTCCGGCAACCTCTTCGCACCCGGCACCGCGAAGACCCGCCCCGAGATCTACGCGATGGGCTTCCGCAACCCCTTCCGGATGAGCGTCGACAAGGCCACCGGCATCGTCCACCTCGGCGACTACGGCCCCGACGCCGGCAGCGCCAGCCCCTCCCGCGGCCCCGCCGGCCAGGTCGAGTTCAACCGGATCACCAGAGCCGGCAACTACGGCTGGCCCTACTGCACCGGCGACAACGACGCCTACGTCGACTACAACTTCGCCACCGGCGCCTCGGGCGCCGCGTTCGACTGCGCCGCTCCCCGGAACACCTCACCGCACAACACCGGCCTGGTCGACCTCCCTCCCGCGCAACCCGCCTGGATCCCGTACGACGGCGGTTCCGTGCCGGAGTTCGGCACCGGATCCGAGTCCCCGATGGGCGGCCCGGTCTACCGCTACGACGCCGCTTCCACCTCCGAGGTGAAGTTCCCGCAGGAGTACGACGGCGACTACTTCGCCGGCGAGTTCGGGCGCCGCTGGATCCGACGGATCGAGAGCGGCACCGACGGCTCCGTGCAGTCCATCAGCCCCGTGCCCTGGAGCGGCACCCAGGTGATGGACATGGCCTTCGGCCCCGACGGAGCCCTGTACGTCCTCGACTACGGCACCGGCTACTTCAGCGGCGACGCCAACTCCGCCCTGTACCGCATCGAGCACGTCACGGGCGGGCACGCCCCGGTGGCGCAGGCCAAGGCGGACGTCACCTCCGGAAAGGCGCCCCTGGCCGTCTCGTTCTCCTCGGCGGGCAGCTCGGACGCCGACGGCGACGCCCTCACCTACGCCTGGACCTTCGGCGACGGTGGGACCTCCACCGCCGCCAACCCCTCCCACACGTACGCGGCCAACGGCCAGTACACCGCCACCCTCAAGGTCACGGACACGACGGGGAAGTCGGCGACGGCCTCCACGCAGATCACGGTGGGCAACACCGCGCCCAGGGTCACGCTCGACCTGCCCGTGGACGGGCGCGTCTACGACTTCGGCGCCGCCATCCCGTTCAAGGTGACGGTGACCGACCCGGAGGACGGCACCGTCGACTGCTCCAAGGTCAAGATCACCTTCATCGTCGGGCACGACAGCCACGGCCATCCGCAGACCTCGACCAACGGATGCACGGGCACGCTGCAGACCCTGGCCGACGGTGAGCACGACCCCAACGCGAACATCTTCGGCGTCATCGACGCCGAGTACACCGACAAGGGTGCGAACGGTCAGCCCGCGCTGACCACCCACGACCAGCACATCGCACAGCCCACCCACCGTCAGGCCGAGCACTACGGGGCCTCCTCCGGCGTCCAGGTGGTCACCCACACACCCGCGCACGGCGGCAGGACCGTCGGCCACATCGAGAACGGCGACTGGATCTCCTTCACGCCCTACGCGCTCGACAACGTCACCCGCTTCACCGCCCGGGTCTCCTCGGCGGGCACGGGCGGCACGATCGAGGTGCGCGCCGGCTCCCCGGCCGGCACCCTGCTCGGCACGGCGACCGTACCGGTCACCGGCGGCTGGGAGACCTTCCAGGACGTGACCGCACCGATCGCCGGCGGCCCGTCCGGATCGACCACGCTCCACCTCGTCTTCAAGGGGGGAGCCGGCTCCCTCTTCGACGTCGACGAGTTCACCCTCACCACCGCCGGCGGCGGCCCGCGCACCGGCGAGGTGAAGGGGGTCGGCGGGAAGTGCCTGGACGTGGACAACGCCCAGACCGCCGACGGTACGAAGATCCAGCTGTGGACCTGCAACGGCAGCGCCGCCCAGAAGTGGACCGCCGCCGCGGACGGGGCGCTGAAGGCGTTGGGCAAGTGCCTGGACGTCTCGGGTGGTGGGAGCGCCGACGGTACGAGGATCCAGCTGTGGACGTGCAACGGCACCGGGGCCCAGAAGTGGGCGCCGCAGGCTGACGGCACGGTCCGCAACCCGCAGTCCGGCAAGTGCCTCGACGCCTCGGGAGGCACGTGGAACGACGGTACCGCCGTCCACCTGTGGACCTGCCACACCGGAGCCAACCAGAAGTGGACCCTTCCGTAGCCGCAGAAAGCCGTAGAAAGGAGGCACCTCCATGCGTACCCCTCTGAAAGCGCTCCTGGGTCTGTTCGCCGGCGCCACTCTCGCCCTGGCCCCCCTGCCCGCCGCGGTGACCACGTCCGTCACCGCCGAAGCGCGGGCGGCGGCCGACCCCGCGTACAAGATCCTCGTCTTCTCCAAGACCGCCGGCTTCCGGCACTCCTCGATCGACGACGGCATAGCGGCCCTGCGCGAACTCGGCACGGCGAACAACTTCACCGTCGACGCCACCGAGGACGCCCAGGCGTTCACGACCGGCAACCTCGCCCAGTACAGGGCGGTCGTCTTCCTGTCGACGACCGGCGACGTCCTCGACAGCGGCAGGCAGACCGCGTTCGAGCAGTACATCCAGGGTGGCGGCGGATACGTCGGCATCCACGCCGCCGCCGACACCGAGTACGACTGGCCCTTCTACGAGGGTCTGGCCGGGGCGCTCTTCCACTCGCACCCGGCCATCCAGCCCGCCACCGTCAAGGTCGAGAACCGGGCGCACGACGCCACCGCCCACCTGGGCCGCACTTGGCAGCGCACCGACGAGTGGTACAACTACCGCACCAACCCGCGCACCACCGCCCGCGTCCTGGCCTCGCTCGACGAGTCCAGCTACTCGGGCGGGAACATGGCCGGAGACCACCCGATCGCGTGGTGCAAGGACTACCAGGGCGGCCGCGCCTTCTACACGGGAGGCGGCCACACCGACGAGTCGTACGGCGACTCCGTCTTCCGGCGTCACCTCCTCGGCGGGATCCGCTGGGCGGCCGGTCTGACCGATGCGGACTGCCGGCCGGAGACCGGATACACCTCCCTGTTCGACGGCTCGTCCACCGCGGGCTGGAAGCAGGCCGGTCCGGGTGGGTTCACCCTGGCGGACGGCACCCTCACCTCGCACGGCGGTCTGGGCATGCTCTGGTACTCCGGCAAGGAGTTCACCGGTGACTACTCCCTCAAGCTCGACTGGAGGGCGGCCGGGGACGACAACTCGGGGATCTTCATCGGCTTCCCCGCCTCCGACGACCCGTGGTCGGCGGTGAACAACGGCTACGAGATCCAGATCGACGCGACCGACGCCGCCGACCGCACCACCGGCGCCGTCTACGGCTTCCGGTCGGCCGACATCGGCGCACGGGACGCCGCGCTGAATCCGCCGGGGGAGTGGAACACGTACGAACTCCGCGTCACGGGAGAGCGGTTGGAGATCTTCCTCAACGGGCGCAAGATCAACGACTTCACCAACACCGACCCGGCCCGGAGCCTGCGCCAGGGCCACATCGGCCTCCAGAACCACGGCGACGGCGACGACGTGGCGTTCCGCGACGTCCGGATCAAGCAGGACGGCGGGCAGCAACCGGGCCCCCGGATCGGCGAGGTGAAGGGGGTCGGCGGGAAGTGCCTGGACGTGGACAACGCCCAGACCGCCGACGGTACGAAGATCCAGCTGTGGACCTGCAACGGGAGCGCGGCCCAGAAGTGGACCGTCTCCGGGGACGGGGCGCTGAAGGCGTTGGGGAAGTGCCTGGACGTCTCGGGTGGCGGGAGCGCCGACGGTACGAGGATCCAGCTGTGGACGTGCAACGGCACCGGGGCCCAGAAGTGGGCGCCGCAGGCTGACGGCACGGTCCGCAACCCGCAGTCCGGCAAGTGCCTCGACGCCTCGGGAGGCACGTGGAACGACGGCACCGCCGTCCACCTGTGGACCTGCCACACCGGTCCCAACCAGAAGTGGGTCCTTCCCTGACGGACCCGAGGACACGACGTGCTCCGGTGGTCGCGGGAGGCCACCGGAGCACGTCGCGTCGTGCCGCAATTCTGGCAAGAACCATGTAACTTCCCGACTCTCTTTGCGCTAGAGTTGCGTTCGTGACGCGACGACTTGCTCTGGTGGCGAAAAAGGTGGGGGTCAGCGAGGCCACGGTCAGCCGAGTTCTCAACGGTAAGCCGGGGGTCTCCGAGACCACCCGCCAGTCCGTGCTCAGCGCTCTGGACGTCCTCGGCTACGAGCGCCCCACACAGCTGCGCGGGGAGCGGGCCAGACTCGTGGGTCTCGTCCTGCCGGAGCTGCAGAACCCCATCTTCCCGGCCTTCGCCGAGGTCATCGGTGGTTCCCTGGCGCAGCAGGGCCTCACGCCGGTGCTCTGCACGCAGACCAGGGGCGGGGTGTCGGAGGCCGACTACGTGGACCTGCTGCTGCAGCAGCACGTGTCCGGGGTGATCTTCGCCGGAGGACTCTTCGCGCAGGCCGACGCGCCGCACGAGCACTACCGGCGGCTGGCGGAGCGCAACATCCCGGTCGTCCTCGTCAACGCCCCCATCGAGGGGCTCGACTTCCCGTGCGTGTCCTGCGACGACATCGCCGCGGTGGAGCAGGCGTGGCGGCACCTCTCCTCGCTGGGACACGAGAACATCGGCCTGGTCCTCGGCCCCGAGGACCACATCCCCTCGCGCCGGAAGCTGACCGCGGCCCGGACGGCGGCGGCCGCGGCGGGGGCGGCGCTGACCGAGGAGTTCGTCGAGCGCTCGATGTTCTCGCTCGAGGGCGGGCAGGCGGCCGCCGGCCGGCTGTGGGACCGGGGGGTGACCGGAGTCATCTGCGCGAGTGACCCGCTGGCCCTGGGCGCCATCAGAGCGGCTCGCCGCCGTGGGCTCGCCGTCCCCACGGACGTGTCCGTGCTCGGATTCGACGACTCGGCCTTCATGAACTGCACCGAGCCGCCGCTGTCGACGGTGCGGCAGCCGATCGAGGCGATGGGGCGGGCGGCCGTCGACCTCCTGTGCGCCCAGATCCAGGGGACGCAGGCGCACCCCGGTGAGCTGCTGTTCGAGCCGGAGCTCGTGGTGCGGGGCTCGACCGCGCCTCCGCCCAGCGCCTGATCCACGACGCCCGGCCCGGACGACAGCTGAGGGCCAGACCTGACGGTCTGGCCCTTTTTCCTGTGCTCTGGCGCGAGTGTGCCGCTTCCTCCTGACCTCCTGAGCGGTGGGCGCACCCCTCCAACAGGCAGTTGTGTCCGTCCCGTTGACAAAGCGGTGACCTGGCGGAAACCTGTCACCCGGTCATCGCAAAAGATTGACTGAACAGCTCAAAAAATCTTGCTGGCACTCAAATGTTCCGTAGTGAACATCGGAAGGTGTCGTGCGAGGACTCTTTGTCGGCGTTCACCCGCGCATCCGCCCCACGCTCGTCCGGCCTCCCGGCGCTGCTCACGCCGTCGGCCCGGGCGAGCCGGGGCGGGACGCGCGGGTGAGGAATCAAGAGGACTTCCATGCGATTGAGAAACCACGGGCGGCGAGTGATCGTCGGCTCGGTGATGGCGGGGCTGATAGGAGTGGGGACGCTTCCCGCCCCCGCCCACGCCGCCGAGGGCCCCAACCTCGCCCTGGGCAGGCCCGCGACCGCGGGCGGCACGAACGGCACCTACGTCGCCGGCAACGTGACGGACGGCAGCCAGGCGTCCTACTGGGAGGGCCCCAACGGGGCGTTCCCCCAGTGGGTGCAGGTCGACCTGGGGGCCGGCACCGACGTCGACCGGGTCGCGCTGAAGCTGCCCGCCGCCTGGGGCTCCCGTGTCCAGACGCTGAGCGTGCTGGGCAGCACGGACGGATCGTCGTTCGCCACGCTCTCCGGCTCGGGGGCGCGTACCTTCGACCCGGCGAACGCCAACACCGTCAGCATCCCCCTCACGGCGACCACGGCCCGCTTCATCCGCGTCCAGGTGGCGGCCAACACGGGCTGGAACGCGGCCCAGTTGTCCGAGCTGGAGGTCTTCGGCGAGGACGACGGCGGCCCGGTCGACCCGCCGCCGACCGGCACGAACCTGGCGCGCAACAAGCCGATCGAAGCCTCGTCGGTCACCCAGTCGTACGTGGCGGCCAACGCCAACGACGGCAACACCGCCACCTACTGGGAGTCGGCGGGTTTCCCCGCGACCCTGACGGCGAAGCTCGGTGCGAACGCCGACATCGAGGCGGTCCGGATCAAGCTCAACCCGGACCAGGCGTGGGGGCCGCGTACCCAGGCCGTCGAGGTACTCGGCCGTGAACAGTCGGCGTCCGGATTCACCTCCCTCAAGGCCCGCGCCGACCACCAGTTCAGCCCGTCGAGCGGCAACACCCTCACCATCCCGGTGACCGGACGGTACGCCGACGTGCAGCTGAGGTTCTCCGCCAACAGCGGCGCACCCGGTGCTCAGGTCGCCGAGTTCGAGGTCGTGGGCGCCGCCGCCCCGAACCCCGACCTCACCGTCACCGACCTCGTGTGGACCCCCTCCTCCCCCTCGGAGACGGACCCCGTCGAGGTGAGCGCGACCGTCCGCAACGCCGGCACCGCCGCCTCACCGGCCACATCGGTGAACGTCAGCCTCGAAGGTGCCGCGGCGGGCACCGCACAGGTCGGCGCGCTCGCCGCCGGTGCCTCCACCACCGTCAAGATCCCCGTCGGCCGGAAGGCGATGGGCTCCTACACCGTGTCGGCGGTCGTCGACCCGGCGAACACGGTCGTGGAACAGGACGACACCAACAACAGCCGGACCGGTTCCGCCAAGCTGGTCGTCGGCCAGGCGCCCGGCCCCGACCTCACGGTCACCGCCATCACACCGAACCCCTCGGCTCCGGCCGTCGGGGCAGCGGTCTCCTTCACCGCCACGGTCCAGAACCGGGGCACCACCGGCGTCGCCGCGGGCAGCGTCACGCGTCTGACCGCGGGCACCACCACCCTGAACGGGACCACGCCCGCGGTCGCCGCGGGCCAGTCGGTCACCGTGCCGCTCTCCGGCACCTGGACCGCCGCGAGCGGAGGGGTCACCCTCACCGCGACGGCCGACGCCACCGGGACCGTGGCCGAGACCAACGAGAACAACAACGTCCTCAGCCGTTCGCTCGTCGTGGGCCGGGGCGCCGCCGTGCCGTACACGGAGTACGAGGCGGAGGACGGCCGCTACCAGGGGACCCTCCTCACCGCCGACCAGAAGCGGACCTTCGGTCACACCAACTTCGCCACCGAGTCCTCGGGCCGCAAGTCGGTCCGCCTGAACTCCACCGGTGAGTTCGTCGAGTTCACCTCCGTCAACGCGTCCAACTCCATCGTCGTACGCAACTCCATCCCGGACGCCCCGTCCGGCGGCGGTGCCCAGGCCACGATCAGCCTCTACGCGAACGACGTCTTCGTGCGGAAGCTGAACCTGTCGTCGAAGCACAGCTGGCTCTACGGGACGACCGACGACCCGGAGGGCCTGACGAACACGCCCGGAGGCGACGCGCGCCGGCTGTTCGACGAGTCCCACGCCCTGCTGTCGCAGAGCTACCCGGCGGGCACCAGGTTCCGGCTCCAGCGGGACGCCGGCGACACGGCCTCCTTCTACATCATCGACCTGATCGACCTGGAGCAGGTCGCGCCCCCGACGGCCCAGCCGGCCGGCTGCGTCTCGATCACGAACTACGGCGCGGTGCCCAACGACGGCCTGGACGACACCGACGCGATCCAGCGTGCGGTGACCGCGGACCAGAAGGGCGAGATCTCCTGCGTGTGGATCCCTGCGGGCCAGTGGCGCCAGGAGCAGAAGATCCTCACCGACGACCCGCTGAACCGCGGCATCTACAACACGGTCGGCATCCGTGACGTGACGATCCGCGGCGCCGGCATGTGGCACTCGCAGCTCTACACCCTCACCCCGCCGCACCAGGCGGGCGGCATCAACCACCCGCACGAGGGCAACTTCGGCTTCGACATCGACCACAACACCCAGATCTCCGACCTCGCGATCTTCGGCTCCGGCACCATCCGCGGCAACAACGGCACCGAAGAGGGAGGCGTCGGCCTCAACGGACGCTTCGGCAAGAACACCAAGATCAGCAACGTCTGGATCGAGCACGCCAACGTCGGCGTCTGGGCCGGGCGGGACTACACCAACATCCCCGAGCTGTGGGGACCGGGCGACGGCGTCGAGTTCAGCGGCATGCGCGTCCGGAACACCTACGCCGACGGAATCAACTTCGCCAACGGCACCCGCAACTCCACCGTCTACAACTCGTCCTTCCGCAACAACGGTGACGACGCGCTGGCCGTCTGGGCCAGCAAGTACGTCAAGGACACCTCGGTGGACATCGGCTCGAACAACCACTTCCGCAACAACACGATCCAGCTTCCGTGGCGTGCCAACGGCATCGCGGTCTACGGCGGCTTCGGCAACACGATCGAGAACAACATCATCGCCGACACCATGAACTACCCCGGCATCATGCTGGCGACCGACCACGACCCGCTGCCCTTCTCCGGACAGACGCTCATCTCCAACAACGCCCTGTACCGCACGGGCGGAGCGTTCTGGAACGAGGACCAGGAGTTCGGTGCCATCACCCTGTTCGCCCAGGGCCAGCCGATCCCGGGCGTCACCATCAGGGACACGGACATCGTCGACTCGACGTACGACGGAATCCAGTTCAAGACCGGTGGCGGCGAGATGCCGAACGTCAGGATCGCCAACGTCCGGATCGACAGGTCGAACAACGGCTCCGGCATCCTCGCGATGAGCGGCGCCCGCGGCAGCGCCACCCTGTCGAACGTGACGATCACCAACTCTGCCGAGGGAAACATCCTGGTGGAGCCCGGCTCGCAGTTCGTCATCAGCAACCCCTGACACCGTCACCCGCGCCCCAGGCGCCCTGACGACGGGGTCCGGCCACGGCGGTGGCCGGACCCCTCCCGGACCCCGACGAGCCGCGCCGGGCAGCCCCTGGGCGCCTGGCCAGATCGAGGAGACATGAGAACGCACAACTGGAGATCGCGGAGCATGAGCGCCGTGATCGCGACGAGTCTGCTGGCGCTGGGCGGTCCCCTCATGACCGCGCAGGCAGCGGGCGGCCCCAACATCGCCCTGGGCGATCCCGCCGCGGCCGGCAGCGCGCTGCCGGAGTACGGCGCCGGGAACATCACCGACGGCAACCAGGGCACGTACTGGCAGAGCTCCGGGTCGAACCTGCCGCAGTGGGTGCAGACCGATCTCGGGACGAGCACCCGCATCGACGAGGTCGTCCTGAAGCTCCCGGCGGGCTGGGAGAGCCGCAACCAGACGCTCTCGGTCCAGGGCAGCGCCGACGGCACCAGCTTCACCACCCTCAAGAACTCGGCCACGTACTCCTTCAGTCCCGGCGCCGGCAACACCGTCACCGTCGGCTTCCCGGCCGCTCAGGCGCGCTTCGTCCGCGTCCACATCACCGCCAACACCGGCTGGCAGGCCGCCCAGCTCTCCGAACTCGAAGTGCACGGCGCCGACGGGACCTCCGCCAACCTCGCCGCCGGCAGGACGCTGACCGCGAGCAGCCACACCGAGGTGTACGCGGCGGGCAACGCCAACGACGGGAACAAGGCGAGCTACTGGGAGAGCCGGAACAACGAACTGCCCCAGTGGCTCCGGGCCGACCTCGGCTCCTCCGTCCGCGCCGACCGGGTCGTCCTGCGGCTCCCCGACGGCTGGGGCGCCCGCAGCCAGACCCTGAAGATCCAGAGCAGCGACAACGGCACGGACTTCACCGACCTCACCGCCTCGAAGGCGTACGACTTCCTCCCGTCCGCCCAGAACACGGTGACGATCCCGTTCGGAGCGACCACCGTCCGGTACCTCCGGGTCCTGGTCACGGTGAACAGCGTCCAGCCGGCCGCTCAGATAGCGGAACTGGAGGTCTACGGACCGGGCACCGGCGACACCCAGGCGCCGACGGCGCCGGCGAACCTGGCGTTCACCGAGCCGACCTCCGGGCAGGTGAGGCTGACCTGGACCGCCTCGACGGACGACACCGCCGTCACCGGGTACGACATCTACGCCGACAACGCGCTGCTGACCAGCGTGGCGGGCGACGTCACCACGTACACGGACCACCGCCCCGCGAACCAGACGGTCACCTACCACGTCCGCGCCAAGGACGCCGCCGGCAACCGGTCCGCCGACAGCAACACCGTGACGCGGCGCGGTGACACCGGTGACACGCAGGCGCCGACGGCGCCGGCGAACCTGGCGTTCACCGAACCGACCTCCGGGCAGGTGAGGCTGACCTGGACCGCCTCCACGGACGACACCGGTGTCACCGGCTACGACATCTACGCCGACAACGCGCTGCGGGGCAGCGTCGCGGGCAACGTCACCACCTACACCGACACCCAGCCGGCCTCCGCCACCGTCACGTACCACGTGCGCGCCAAGGACGCGGCCGGCAACCGGTCGGGCAACAGCAACACGGTCACCCGCAACGGCAGCGGCTCCACGGGTTCCAACCTGGCCGTCGGCAAGGCGATCAGCGCCTCCTCCACGGTCCACGGCTTCGTCGCCGAGAACGCCAACGACAACAGCACGAGCACGTACTGGGAGGGCGCGGGCGGCAGCTACCCCCAGACCCTCACCGTCAGGCTCGGCTCCAACGCCGACCTCCAGCGGCTCGTCCTCAAGCTCGACCCGGCCACCGTCTGGGCCGCCCGGAACCAGACCATCGAGGTCCTGGGGCGCGAGCAGAGCGCGTCGGGATTCACGAGCCTCCTCGCCGCCAGGAGCTACACCTTCGACCCGTCCGGCGGAAACACCGTGACCGTGCCGGTCACCGCTCGCGTCGCCGACGTACAGCTGAGGTTCACCGCCAACTCCGGTTCCTCGGCCGGACAGCTGGCGGAGTTCCAGGTCATCGGCGTGCCCGCGCCCAACCCGGACCTGGAAGTGACCGGCCTGACCACGACGCCGGCCGCCCCGGTCGAGTCGGACCAGATCACGGTGGGCGCCACCGTCCGCAACAGCGGCCCGGCCGCCGCGCCGGCCAGCGTCGTCGCGCTGCGCCTCGGCGGCTCCAAGGTGGCCACCGCCCAGGTCGGTGCCCTGGCCGCCGGTGCGCAGACCGTGGTCACCGCCTCCCTCGGCGCGCGGGACGCGGGCTCGTACCAGCTCAGCGCTGGCGCGGACGACACGAACGCCGTCGTCGAACAGAACGAGACCAACAACACCTACACCAGCCCGAGCGCCCTCGTCGTCAAGCCGGTCTCCAGCTCCGACCTGGTGGCGGCGTCGGTGACGACCTCGCCGTCCAGCCCCGCCGCCGGGGACACCGTCACCTTCAAGGTCGCGGTGAAGAACCAGGGCACCCAGGCGAGCGCGGCGGGCAGCCACGACGTCACCCTCACCCTGGTCGACTCCAAGGGGGCAGTCGTCAAGACACTCACCGGTGCGCACAGCGGGAGCATCGCGGCCGGATCGGCGGCCGAGGTGAACCTGGGCCCGTGGGCCGCGGTCAACGGCTCCTACACCGTCAGGACCGTGATCGCGGACGACGCCGCCGAACTGCCGGTCAAGCGGGCCAACAACACCTCCAGCCAGCCGCTCTTCGTCGGCCGCGGCGCGAACATGCCGTACACCATGTACGAGGCGGAGGACGGCACGGCCGGTGGCGGCGCCCAGGTTCTCGGCCCGAACAGGACCGTCGGCGACATCGCGGGCGAGGCCTCCGGCCGCAGGGCCGTGAACCTCGACGCGACCGGCGAGTACGTCGAGTTCACCACCCGCGCCTCGACCAACACCCTGGTCACCCGCTTCTCCATCCCGGACGCCCCGGGCGGCGGCGGCACCGACTCCACCCTCAACGTCTACGTCGACGGCGTCCTGAAGAAGGCGATGCCGCTGACGTCGAAGTACGCCTGGCTGTACGGCGCCGAGACCGGTCCCGGGAACTCCCCGTCGGCCGGCGGGCCGCGCCACATCTACGACGAGGCGCATCTGCTCCTCGGCGAGACCGTCCCGGCGGGCAGCAGGATCCGCCTCCAGAAGGACGCCGCCAACACCGCCGCGAACTACGCGATCGACTTCGTCAACCTGGAGCAGGTCGCCCCGGTCGCCAACCCCGACCCGGCCGCCTACGCCGTCCCGGCCGGCTTCGGCCAGCAGGACGTCCAGAACGCGCTCGACCGGGTGCGGATGGACTCCACCGGCAGGCTGACCGGTGTCTACCTGCCGCCCGGCGACTACCAGACGTCGAGCAAGTTCCAGGTCTACGGCAAGCCCGTACAGGTCCTCGGGGCCGGGCCCTGGTACACCAGGTTCCACGCGCCCGCCTCGCAGGACAACACCGACGTCGGCTTCCGGGCCGAGGCGGCGGCCAAGGGCTCGTCCTTCCGGAACTTCGCCTTCTTCGGCAACTACACCTCACGCATCGACGGTCCCGGCAAGGTCTTCGACTTCGCCAACGTGACCGACATGCAGATCGACGACATCTGGACCGAGCACATGGTGTGCCTCTACTGGGGAGCCAACACCGACCGGATCACGATCAAGAACTCGCGCATCCGGAACATGTTCGCCGACGGCATCAACATGACCAACGGATCCACGGACAACCACGTCGTCAACAACGACGCCCGGGCGACCGGTGACGACAGCTTCGCGTTGTTCTCCGCGATCGACGCCGGTGGCGCCGACATGAAGAACAACGTCTACGAGAACCTCACGTCGACGCTGACCTGGCGGGCGGCGGGCGTGGCCGTGTACGGCGGCTACAACAACACCTTCCGCAACATCCACATCGCCGACACCCTGGTCTACTCCGGCGTCACCATCTCCTCGCTGGACTTCGGCTACGCGATGAACGGCTTCGGGACCGAGCCGACGACCCTGGAGAACATCTCGATCGTCAGGGCCGGCGGCCACTTCTGGGGCAACCAGACCTTCCCCGGCATCTGGCTCTTCTCCGCCTCCAAGGTGTTCCAGGGCATCAGGGTGAACCACGTCGACATCGTCGAACCCACCTACAGCGGCATCATGTTCCAGACGAACTACGTCGGCGGACAACCGCAGTTCCCGATCAAGGACACCATCCTCACCGACATCTCCATCACCGGAGCCCGCAAGAGCGGCGACGCCTGGGACGCCAAGTCCGGCTTCGGCCTCTGGGCGAACGAGAAGCCCGAGGACAACCAGGGCCCCGCCGTCGGCGAGGTCACCTTCAACGGTCTGCGCATGAGCGGCAACGCCGTCGACATCCGCAACAACACCTCCACCTTCAAGATCAACATCAACCCGTAGCACGGGAAGAGCCGACCAGCCGGCGCGGGCCTCACGGAGGCCCGCGCCGGCCTTGAGGGCTGCCAGGGCGACCGCAGCGTCTGTCGATCCGGTGCGGCCGATCACGGACGCGTTACGTCCAACTGTCGTGCAATTACGAAATCAGCGCGAGATCTTGCGTTCACCTGCCTGCGGTGATTGAGTGTGCCGCGCCCCACCACGCACAACGGCGATGGGGCGACCTCCACTTCACGCCGCTCCACGTTCATGCCCGAAGGGGACCACCCATGAGAAGCGCCCGGTTCCGCCGCAGCCGCCGTGCCGCCGCAGTCACCCTCGTCTCCGCACTCTCGCTGACCGCGCTCGCCGCGTGCGGCACGAGCAGCAGCAGCGACGACGGCAAGGACGGGGCCCCGCAGAGCGGCTCCTCCGACCCGTCGGCCCCGCTTGACCCGAAGACCAAGGTGACGCTCACGATCGACTGCATGCCGCCCGCGGCGAAGGCGGCCGAGCTGAAGGAGTGGAAGGAGGACGTCGCCGCGTTCAACAAGACGTACCCGAACGTCACCATCGAGGGCCGCTCCACCCCGGGCCAGTGCCTGGAGCCGCCGCGCTTCACCGCGATGCTCAAGGCCAAGTCGCAGCCGGACGTGTTCTACACGTACTTCACCGACCTGCCGCAGGTGCTCGACAACGACGGGGCCGCGGACATCACCGCGTACGTCAACGACAGGACCGTGCCCGCGCTCAAGGACATCGACCCGAACGTCCTCGGCTCCCTCAAGCAGGACGGCAAGCTCTACGGGCTGCCCACCAGCAACTACACGATGGGCCTGCTGATCAACCGCAAGCTCTTCAAGGACGCCGGCCTGAACCCGGACGCCCCGCCGCGCACCTGGGAAGAGGTGCGTGCCGCCGCCAAGAAGATCGCCGGTCTCGGCAAGGGTGTCTCCGGCTTCGGCGAGTACAGCGCCGGCAACACGGGCGGCTGGCACTTCACCGCGCAGATGTACAGCGTCGGCGGTGACGTCGTGGACGCGTCCGGTACGAAGGCCGCGTTCAACAACGAGCTCGGCAAGCAGGTCGCGCGGAACCTCCACGCCATGCGCTGGGAGGACGACTCCATGGGCAAGACCCAGCTGCTCAAGTGGGGCGACCTGCAGAAGCAGATAGCCACCGACAAGCTCGGCATGTTCCTCGCCGCCCCCGACGACATCGCGTACATGGTGCAGCAGCTCGGCGCCAGGTACGAGAACTTCGGCATGGGCCCGATCCCCGGCGGCAAGAACACGCTGGCCGGCGGCAACAACTACATGATCAAGAAGGGCATCTCCGGCGACAAGATCAAGGCCGCCGTCGCCTGGCTCACGTTCAAGAACCTCACCGTCGGCAAGGGTCAGTTCGACTGGGCCCGCACCAAGGCCGACGGGCTCCCGGTGGGCATTCCGCAGCCGAACTTCTGGCTGAACGAGTCCAAGACCAAGGACGACGCCGCCCGCGTCGAGCACGCCACCATGCCGGTCGCCAACTTCAAGGCCTTCATGGACAACCCGGTCGCCGGCAAGGCGGAGCCGCCGAAGGCGCAGGAGGTCTACAAGGTCCTCGACAACGTCATGTCAGGCCTCCTCACCAACGAGGACGCCGACATCGACAAGCTCCTCTCCACGGCCGAGGCGCAGGTCGACCAGGTCCTCGCCAGTCAGTGAGCGGGTGCGGGTGGGGCGGGCGTGCCCGCTCCACCCGCGAACCGGTCCACGTCGACCGGCCCCGCCCGTACCGCCCGAGATCCTCGGGCACCAGAACCGGCAGACAGTACCGAGGAGAGACGATGTCGGCCCCCAGTCTGACCCCGAGCAAGGCGGACGCCCCCCGCCCCTCCCCGCCACCAGAGGCGGTCCCCGCGCCGGCCGACGGCCGCTTCGCCAGGAGCCTGCGGCGCAACCTCACCGCCCACGGCTTCCTGATCGGCGCGGTGCTGTGCTTCGGCGTCTTCTCCTGGTACCCCATGCTGCGGGAGTTCCTCCTCGCCTTCCAGAAGACCGAGGACGGCCGCACGACCTGGGTCGGTCTCGACAACTTCGACACGGTCGTCGACGACCCCGCCTTCTGGCAGGCCTGGGGCAACACCGCCCTGTTCACGGTGCTCGCCCTCGTCCTCGGCTTCGCGGTGCCCTTCCTCGTCGCGATCGTCATCAACGAGTTCCACCACGGCCAGGGCTACCTGCGGCTGCTCGTCTACCTGCCCGTCATGCTGCCGCCGGTCGCCTCGGTCCTCCTCTTCAAGTACCTGTACGACCCCGGATACGGCCTCCTCAACGAGCTGTTCACCTCGCTCGGACTGCCCGAACAGCAGTGGCTCCAGGACCCGGACCTCTCCATGCCCGCCGTCGTCATCGCGTCGACCTGGATGAACATGGGCGGTGCGACCCTGATCTACCTGGCCTCGCTCCAGTCCATCCCCGGCGAACTGTACGAGGCCGCCGAGCTCGACGGCGCCGGACTGCTGCGCAAGATCTGGCACGTCACCATCCCGCAGACCCGCCTCATCCTCTCGCTGATGGCACTCATGCAGGTCATCGCCACGATGCAGGTCTTCGTCGAGCCGTTCCTGCTCACCGGCGGCGCCGGCCCCGAGGGGTCGACCACCACGGTCGTCTACCTCATCTACCAGTACGCCTTCAACTTCAACAACTACGGTGCCGCGGCGGCGCTCGGCCTGCTCCTGCTCGTACTCCTCGCCGGATTCTCGGCGGTGTACGTCAAGCTCAGCCGTGCCGAGGACGAGTAGGACCGGAGACCAGCCATGTCCACACGTACGCTCATCTCGCCGGCCGTCCTCGCGAGGCCCCGCGGCAAGGTCCTCTACCGGATCGTCTTCGCCGCTGTCGTCGTCCTGTTCACCCTCGTCTTCCTCGGCCCCCTCTACTGGCTCGTGTCCAGCGGCTTCAAGGACGCCCAGGAGGTCATCCAGACCCCGCCGACCCTGGTGCCCGCATCGTTCGAGCCCGCGAACTACACCCGGGCCTGGGAGGTCATGGACCTCGCCGGCCTCCTCTTCAACACCCTCTACTACGCCTTCGGCGCCCTCGCCTTCCAGCTCGTGCTCGACGTGGCGGCCGCCTACTCGCTCTCGAAGCTGCGGCCCCTGTTCGGCAAGGCGATCCTCGGCATGATGCTCGCCACGCTGATGATCCCGGCGACGGTGCTCGTCGTCCCCCAGTACCTGACCGTCCTCGACGTGCCCGTCGTGGAGCGCAACCTGCTCAACACGCCGTGGGCGATCTGGCTGCCGGCCGTCACGAACGCCTTCAACATCTTCCTCCTGAAGCGCTTCTTCGACTCCATCCCGAAGGAACTGCTCGACGCCGCCTCGATGGACGGCGCCTCGTCCGTGCGGGTCCTGTGGTCGATCGTGCTGCCCATCTCCCGCCCCGTCCTCGGCGTCGTGTCGATCTTCGCGGTCGTCGGGGTGTGGAAGGACTTCCTCTGGCCCATGCTCACGCTGCCCGACCCGTCGAAGCAGACCCTCAACGTGGGCATCTACTCGCTCTCCAACGGCGTCCCGGTGAACGTGCTGATCGCCGCCCTCACCATCGCCTCCGTTCCCACGCTGCTGATCTTCCTGATCTTCCAGCGGAACATCATGAGCGGTCTCACCGCCGGCGGGCTCAAGGGCTGAACACGCCCGAACCCCGCCCGCCCACGAGCCCGCACCTCCCGAAGCCTTCGCCGCCGGCCCCACCGCCGCCCCGCCATCAGGGGCCGGCGGCGAAGAACCGCCCTGCCCGAAAGGACCGTCCCGTGGCAGCCCCTCATCCGCCCCGCACCGACGACTGGTGGCGCGACGCCGTCATCTACCAGGTGTATCCGCGCAGTTTCGCCGACGGCGACGGCGACGGCACCGGGGACCTCGCGGGCGTCCGGGCGAGACTGCTCTACCTCGCCGAACTCGGCGTCGACGCCGTCTGGTTCACCCCCTGGTACCTCTCGCCGCTGGTGGACGGCGGCTACGACGTCGCCGACTACCGCACCATCGACCCCGCCTTCGGCACCCTCGCCGAGGCCGAGAAGCTGATCGCCGAGGCCCGCGCACTCGGCATCCGGGCCATCGTCGACATCGTCCCCAACCACGTCTCCGACCAGCACGCCTGGTTCCGGGCCGCGCTCGCCGCCGGCCCCGGCAGCCCGGAACGCGCCCGCTTCCACTTCCGGCCAGGCCGCGGTGAGAACGGCGAACTCCCGCCCAACGACTGGCCGTCGCAGTTCTCCGGGAACACCTGGACCCGCGTCCCCGACGGCGAGTGGTACCTCCACCTCTTCACCCCCGAGCAGCCCGACCTCAACTGGTCCCACCCCGACGTCCGCCGCGAACACGAGGACGTCCTGCGCTTCTGGTTCGAACGAGGAGTCGCCGGCGTACGGATCGACTCCGCGGCCCTGCTCACCAAGGACTCCGACCTCCGCGACTTCGTCGAGGGCGTCGACCCGCACCCGTACATCGACCTCGACGAGATCCACGACATCTACCGCTCCTGGCGGGCCATCGCGGACGAGTACGGCGGTGTCTTCGTCGGGGAGGTCTGGCTGCCCGACGCCGAGCGCTTCGCCCGCTACCTGCGCCCCGACGAGCTGCACACCGCGTTCAACTTCAACTTCCTCGCCTGCCCCTGGGAGCCGGACCGGCTGCGCCGCACCATCGACGACACCCTCGCCGAACACGCCCCCGTCGGCGCCCCCGCCACCTGGGTCCTGTGCAACCACGACGTGACGCGCACCGCGACCCGCTACGGCCGCGAGGACACCGGCTTCGACTTCGCCAAGAAGCGCTTCGGCACCCCCACCGACCTGGAGCTCGGCACACGCCGGGCCCGCGCGGCCGCCCTGCTCACCCTGGCCCTGCCCGGCTCGGTCTACCTGTACCAGGGCGAGGAACTCGGCCTGCCCGAGGCCGACATCCCCCCGCACCGGATCCAGGACCCCATGCACGCCCGCTCCGGCGGCACGGACCCCGGCCGCGACGGCTGCCGCGTACCCCTGCCCTGGGAGGCCGACGCCCCCTCGTACGGCTTCGGCACCGGGACGGACCCGTGGCTGCCCCAGCCCGCCGACTGGGCACGCTACGCCGTCGACCGGCAGGCCACCGATCCCCGCTCGATGCTCAGCCTCTACCGCACGGCGCTGGACCTGCGCCGCGGCGAGACCGGATTCGGCGACGGCCCCCTGCGATGGCTGCCGTCGCCGGAGGGCGTCCTGACCTTCGCCCGCACGGAGCATCTCCTCTGCGCCGTCAACCTCTCCGGCGGCTCCGTGCCCCTCGCGCCGCACCGCGAGGTCCTGTTGGCCAGCGACGAGCTGCCGGCGGACGGCACGCTCCCCCCGGACACCGCCGTCTGGCTGCGTACCTGACGACACCGCCCCACGGCGGAGGCCCGGTGCGGGACCCCTAGTGAGGGGACCCGCACCCCCGGCGCCGTCCACCTGGTGACCCGTCGGCACCTCGACTTGCGAGCCGGATCCAGGAGTGCTGGGCTGGAAGAGGTAGGGGGCACATGGTAAGAGTGCAGGCCCGAGTATGCAGTACACGGCGGATCAAGACGTCGTCGAGACCGTGAGGGACTCCGATGTCGTCCGGCTGCACGGGACTGCCGGTCGAAGCGACCGCCTGCGCTGCCGTCCGTGCGGATGCTCTTCGACACCCTGACCGCACCGGTAAGGGAGCCCATCAGCAAGACGAGCTGCACGTGTCGTGTGACCACGGGATCGCCCCGCGCTGTTACCCACCACCGGAGGTTCACGATGACACACGCCTCTACGGTCCGCCGTCCGCTCCGCCAACTGCTGGCCATGTTCCTGACGGCCGCCTTGACCCTCTCCCTCTCGGCCCTCGTCACGCTCACCTCGGCCAACCAGGCGTCCGCCCTCTGCGTAGCAAGCGGGTTCTCAGGGACGTGGCGTTCGTCCGACGACAGACTGAGCCGCATCGACGTCTGGTACGGGGAGGACTGCACCCAGTACGCCAAAGCCTGGTCCACCTGCGAACACGACTCGAGTCGCGACTGCCCGTGGGGAACCAAGACGCTGAGATCCGGTGACTCGAAGAACTTCCGGTTCTTCTACTACAACTGGAACAATGCGAACGAGGTGCTCCACCTGAGACTGCAGGACAGGACCCACATGTCGGTATGGGACAGCACCGACTACCACGACGGCAAGAAGGTCAGCTTCACCGTGTCGATGGTCAAGAGCCGCTGACGACGGATGCGGCGTCCCGACACCCGAAGGAACACCCCATCACATGAACCCGGGCCGGTGCCCCCACGCGGGGCACCGGCCTCCGCCGGGGGAGGGGCGTCGCTGAACTCGGGGCGTGCGTAGCACGGGTGAGTGGGAGAACTCCATACGGGAGATGTGGAGGAGTCTTGATCAGTGCGTGAGTTTTCGGTCGGTTAATTTCCCCCCGGCCCGGAAGGAGCGGCTCTCACGGGGGTTCAACTCACCGGTAACCCTCGCCTGACCAGGCCGTTCATGGTCGTCTCGGGTGGGGAGGCGGTGTCCCCCGGGGAGTCACGTAGGCGATGTATGGTCGGGCCCGTTCAGTCGTTCAGGTGAACGCTCTGCCTCGCGGGTGACGTATGCCACCAGGGTTCGCAGGGCCAGGGGTGAATGGGCGCGAGTTCCGCGGACAGACGGAGGCGGGGCCCGCGCGGATCCCGCGTGTGCAGACCGATCGAAGACGTTCGAGGCGAGGCAGACCGATGGAAGTTCCGACTAACCCGTCGGTCGGTGGTGACAGATCCGGTGTCGGAGCCGGCGGCGGAGCCTGGTTCGGGCAGAGTCCGGCGGAGGCGACCGAGGTACGGCAGCCGGCGAGCCCGGAGTTCCGCGCCTTCGGCCCCAGGGCCGTACGGCCCACCGAGGACCCTCAGGTTCCCGCGGCGCCCGAGGACACGTCCGACGCCGCGCTCCTGCGCCGCACCATGGCCGAGATCGAGCCCATCGCCGACAAGGTGACCTCGTATTTCTACGCCCTTCTCTTCATGCGCCACCCCGACCTGCGGGCGCTCTTCCCCGCGGCGATGGACACCCAGCGCGACCGTCTGTTCAAGGCGCTGCTCACCGCGGCGACCCACGCCGACGACACCGCCACCCTGACCACGTACCTCACCCAACTCGGCCGTGGCCACCGGAAGTACGGCACCCTTCCCGAGCACTACCCGGCCGTCGGCGAGGCGCTGATCGGCGCCCTCACCCGCTACGCCCCGTCCACCTGGGGACCGAGGACCGAGGCGGCGTGGGTCGGCGCGTACACCACGATCTCCCAGATCATGATCGACGCGGCGACGGAGGACGAGCTGCGCGCCCCCGCCTGGTGGCAGGCGGAGGTGGTCGGCCACGAGATGCGCACCCGGGACATCGCCGTCGTCACGGTCCGGCCCGACCAGCCGTACCCCTTCCTCGCCGGGCAGTACACCACCCTGGAGACGCCGTGGTGGCCACGTGTCTGGCGGCACTACTCGTTCGCCTCGGCCCCCCGCTCCGACGGACTGCTCTCCTTCCACGTCAAGGCCGTGCCGGCGGGCTGGGTCTCCAACGCCCTCGTCCACCGCGCCCGCCCCGGAGACGTCATCCGTCTCGGTCCACCCGCCGGCTCCATGACGGTGGACCACACCACCCACAGCGGGCTGCTCTGCCTCGGGGGCGGCACCGGCATCGCGCCCATCAAGGCCCTGGTGGAGGACGTGGCCCAGCACGGCCGGCGCCGTACCGTCGACGTGTTCTACGGCGCCCGCCGGAACGACGACCTGTACGACATCGACACCATGCTGCGGCTCCAGCAGTCGCACCCATGGCTCTCGGTCCGCCCGGTCGTGGACGACGGTCCCGTCGGCCTGCTGTCCGGCGGCATCCCGGCGGTCGTGCGGGAGTTCGGCCCCTGGGACACCTACGACGCCTACCTGTCGGGTCCGCCCGGCATGATCCGCCGCAGCGTCGACTCCCTGGTGGGCATGGGAATCCCCACCCACCGCATACGTCACGACTCCATCGAGGAACTGGTCGGCGCAAAGACGTGAGCACTTACGAACAGACGGCCGCACAGCAGCGGGAGGCCTCCCCGCGCACCCATCGCCCGGGCAGCGACGGCGAGCACCAGGTGCAGCAGCGTATGGGCACCGCGGAGCGCGCCGACCGCTTCTACGCCGACCAGGTCCTCGACCGGCTCAACCCGCGCATGGCGGAGTTCGTCGCGCGTCAGGAGATGTTCTTCCTGGCCACCGCCGACCGGCACGGCGAGTGCGACAACACCTTCCGCGCCGGCCCGCCCGGCTTTCTCCACGTCCTGGACGACGCGACGCTCGCCTACCCCGAGTACCGGGGCAACGGCGTCCACGCCAGCCTCGGCAACATCGAGGAGAACCCGCACGTCGGCCTCCTCATGGTCGACTTCCTCCGCGACCGCATCGGCCTGCACGTCAACGGCCGGGCCAGGGTCGTGGACGACGACGAGATGCGCCGCGCCCACCCCGGGCTCGCGGTCGACCCGGTGCCCGGCCGCCGGGCCCTGGTCTGGGTGGAGGTCGCCGTCGAGGAGGCGTACATCCACTGCGCCAAGCACATCCCGCACCTGCAGAAGGTCCCCCGGAACGGCTCCGGACGCCCCTGGGGCACGGACGACTTCCGACGCAAGGGCGGTGACTTCTTCGGTGCCGCCGCCGAAGCGCCGGAACGGGGGCCGTTCCTGCCGCCGCCCCGCGCGGACGCGACGGCTTGGCGGGCCGAGGCCGAGAAGCTGCTGGCGAGGGCCGAGCGGCCCGCCGCCGCAGCCGACACGGGTGCGCATGCCGAGGGCGCGGCGGGGGCGCGGAAGTTCCGGGGCTGGTTCAGCGGGAGCACGACCGTCGGATGACATCCCGGGGCGGGGCCGGTGCCCTCCACGCCCCGACCCCGCCCCGCCACGCGAGCGGCCGCACGGGCCCTAGTCGGTCTGCTCCTGCGGCGCCGGAGTACCGGGGCCGGCAGCCGGGCGGTCCTCGCCGGGCCCCTCCGTGTCCTTCCGCTGCCCGCCGTCCTCACCCGGCTCCTCCGTGTCCTTCCGCTGCCCGCCGTCCTCGTCGGCCTCATCCGTCCCGGACCGCTTGCCTCCGGTGATCCGGATGTCCGGTGCCTCCGGTCCCGGCGCGGGCAGGTCCGGCGTGACGGCGTCGTCGCTCGCCGGAACGGGGTCGGGAAGTTCCGGCTCGGGCGTGCTCTGCATCAGGGTCTCCTCGTTCGATTCCACACGGGTCTCACACCCCGGCTGCCCCTGTCCGCCGCCGTCATTCCTCCGAAGCGACCCTGGCCTCGCCGCCTGGTCCCGGCCCGAAGGGGCACCGAGGTCGCCGGAGGATGAGAGCGGTGAGGCCGGGCAGGAGGGCCTCGTGACATCGAACACTCTCCGCACGCACCGGAGCACTCCGGGAAGCCGCGCCGCCGAGCTCCTGAGGCGCACGCGTTCCTCGCTGCGCGACACCGCCGTACGCCTCTGGGACGACAACATCGCCGACTTCGCGGCCGCGCTCACCTACTACGCCGTGCTCGCGCTCGTGCCCGCCCTCCTCGTCTCGGTCTCCCTGGTGGGGCTCGCCGGGTCCGGCACCCGCGAGCGCCTGATCCTCGACATGACCTCCTACGCCCCTCCCCAGTCGGCCCAGGTGCTGCGCGAGGCTCTGGACGGCCTCACCTCGGAACCGTCCTCCCTGTGGGTCCTGCTCGTCAGCGGCGTCCTCAGCGCGTTGTGGTCGGCCTCCAGCTATCTGGCCGTCTTCCGCCGCGCCCTGCACACGATGCACCGGCTGCCCGACACACGGCCGCCGCTCCGCGCGGCGCACGTCCTCGTCCTCACCGCCGGCGTGCTCCTGGCCCTGCTCGTCGCGGGCGCCGCCAGCCTCGTCGCGACCGGCCCCGTGGCCAGGCGGCTCGCGGCGGCCGCCGGCCACTCGGGCACGGACGTCATGGCCGTCCTGCGATGGCCGGTGCTCTTGCTGATCGTCACGGCGCTGATCCTCATCCTGTACCGGACCGGACCCGCCCAGGTCCGCGGAACGCGCCGGGGGTTCCCGGGCGGCGCCCTGGCGGCGGTCCTGTGGCTCGGCGCGTCCGCGCTCTTCACCCTCTACACGCAGTTCGGGACCTACAGCCGCCTCTACGGTTCGCTGGCGGGGGTCGTCGTCTTCCTCGTGTGGCTGTGGTTCAGCAACCTGGCCCTGCTCGCCGGCGCGCAGTTCAACGCGGTCCTCGCCCGGGCCGGGAGATGAACCGGGCGGGGCGCCGGAGTTCCGGGCCCCGCTCCCGCTACAGGTAGCGGCGGATGGGGAGCACCGCGGTCTCCCGGGCGCGCTGCAGCAGCGACCGCCGCTTCCAGCGGGCCGGGCTGATCGGTTCGCTCACCGCGAGGTCCTCGTCGTAGTGCGCGTCGAGGGTGGCGGTGAACTCGGCGTCCATGACGGCGAGCATGACCTCCTCGTCGTGGTCGAGGGAGCGGCGGTTGAAGTTCGTGGAGCCGATCAGGGAGACGACGCCGTCCATGGTCATGACCTTCGCGTGCATCATGGTCGGCTGGTAGTGGTGGATGCGTACGCCGCAGGCGGTCAGCTCCTCGTACCGGTGCTGTCCCGCCAGCTGGCACACCCGCTTGTCCGTGTGGGGGCCGGGCAGCAGGATCTCGACGTCCACACCGCGCCGGGCCGTGGCACAGAGCAGGTCGATGAAGTACGAGTCGGGCGCGAAGTACGCGGTCGCCAGACGGACGCGCTCCTCGGCCGACTCGAGGATCACGCGCATCAGGGTCTGCATGTCCTGCCAGCCGAAACTGGCCGAGCCGCGCACCACCTGCACGATGGCGTTCCCGCTCGGTTCGTGGCTCACGAACCGGTCGCGCTCGTCGAAGAGTTCCGCGTGGCATTCCGCCCAGTTCTGGGCGAAGGCGGCGGCGATGCCGTCGACGGCGGGCCCTCGGACCTCCACGTGCGTGTCCCGCCACTCGCCGGGGTTGCGCGCGTCACCGCACCACTCCTCGGCGATGCCGACGCCTCCGGTGAAAGCGGTCTGCTCGTCGACCACGAGGACCTTGCGGTGGCAGCGGTGGTTCTGCTTGAGCGGCGAGAGGTAGAGCGGCTTGCGGAACCAGGCGATCTCGACCCCGGCCCCGCTCATGCGGTCCAGCAGGTCCCGCTCTATCAGCCGACTGCCGAAACCGTCGAGCAGCAGCCTCACCCGTACACCCGCCCGCGCCCGGTCGGACAGGGCCTCGGCGAAACGCCGCGCGATGTCGCCCCGCCAGTAGACGAAGGTCATCATGTCGACGGTGTGGCGGGCGCCGTCGATCGCGTCCAGCATGGCGGTGAAGATCTCGTCCCCGTTGCGCAGGGGGCGGAGGGCGTTGCCCTCGGTCGCCGCGACGCCGATGAGCCGCTCGAGGCGCCGGCGTATGCGGTGGATCCGCTCGTCCGCCGTACCGTCGGCGGTCACAACCGTCTCGATCCGCTCGTCCGCCGGACTGTCGGCGGTCACCACCGTCGCGCCGTCGAGCGGCGGCTCTCTGTCAGACATACCGGTACACTCCTCCGTCGGCCATGGGGGCTCAGGACCTTATCCGACGGTGCCGAGGACTCCGACGGCAGTTCCGGCACCGCGTGCCAGAACCCGATACCCCGAGTCGCGAGGGCCACGCCCTCTCCTCGCAGGTCCGCCGGAACCCACGGTGCGCGGTGCCGCCGCCGACGGGCCGCGCCGTACGGTGTGGCCCGCGCGCACCATGTCCCGCAGGCCCTCAGACGGTCGCCCGGCCCGCCGACCGGTCGGCGGCGCGGGAGCGGGTCAGCGCCCGGCGGCCGAGGAGCACGCCGCCCAGCCCCAGCGGGACGGCCACGACGGCGCCGACGAGCCCGTTGCCGGTACCGGGACCGCCGCTCGAGGTCGCCAGGTGCAGGACCGCGAGGACCGTGCCGACCGCCCCCACGGCGACGGCAGACATCCCGCCGGTGCGCGCGCTGCCGGGGCCGATCCGGCCGCGGGCGCGGGACAGGGCCAGCCATCCGACGACGACGGCGAGCAGCCCCACCCCGAGAGCCAGATTGGCCCCGGTACGCCCGTCGCCGATGATGCCGCCCTCGGCGGCCACCCTCAGCGCTGCCGAAGCACTCACGCCGCTCTCGTCCCTCAGCGCCGGTACCGCACCCACAGCGCTCCCCTCCCTCAGCGTCCATACCGCACTCATGCCGCTCTCCTTCGTCTCCGTGGCGGACTTCTCCGTCGCGCTCTCCGATGTGTTCCGAGCATCAGCCCCCTCCCGCCCGGCGGTCGTCCGGCAGGCGCGGACACTTTCCCCTGCCGCCGCCGCGGCATCCGGATACCGCGGACGCGTCAGGCGGCCCGCGCATATCGCACGCGCGGTAGCCGGCCGCTCCTCCATGAGCCGGATCCGCCCGCCGCCGCACCCGGCTACGGTGCGCCCATGGACAAAGGACGGTTCGCTGTCCCGGCCGGGGTCACCGACTGGGCGATCGCCGTGGGCGTGGCGGCGCTGCTGCTGGGCACCGGCCTGTCCGGGCCGCACCCGGCCGGGGGCCGGGAGGTGATCGGCGCCTCGCTGCTGGCGCTCGGCGGGCTCGCGCTGGCCGCGCGCCGCCGGGCACCGCTCGCCGTCCTGGCCGTCACCGGCCTGTGCGCCGTGGGCCACCAGGCGGCGGGGTTCGAGGTGCTCGCCGTCTCCTACCTGGTCGCGGTCTTCGGCGCCGTACGCGCCGGGCGTCGCACCGTCACCCTGGCCGCGTCCGTCGGTCTGCCGGCCGTGCTCTTCCTCACCGCCCTGGTCCTCCAGGACGGTTCCGTGCGCGAGGTCGCGGCGCAGGCGCGGAGCACCCTGGAGATCGCCTGGCTGATCGCCGCCTTCGCCGCCGGGGAGGCGGTGCGGCAGGCCGAACGGCGGGCGGAGGAAGCCGAGCACACCCGCGAGGAGACCGCGCGACGCCGGGCCGACGAGGAGCGGCTGCGCATCGCGCGCGAGCTCCATGACTCGCTGACCCACCAGATCTCGGTCATCACCGTGCAGTCCGAGGTCGCCGTCCATGTGGCCGGGCGCCGGGGCGAGCAGGTGCCGGAGGCCCTGCTGGCGATCCGGGAGGCGGGCCGGGAGGCGAGCCGGGAACTGCGTGCGACCCTGGAGGCTCTGCGGGACGACGACACCACCCCGCCGCGCGGAGTCGACCACATCCCCCACCTGGTGACACGGTTCCGGACGTCCGGTCTGGAGACGACGCTGACGATCGAGGGGGACCCACACACCGTGCCGTCCGCGGTGGGGCGTACCGCGTACCGGATCGTGCAGGAGTCGCTCACCAACGTCTCCCGGCACGCCGCCGCCACCGTCGCCTCGGTGCTGATCGACTACCGGCCGGACGTCCTCGCCATCCGCGTCGACGACGACGGGACGGCGACGCGGGACACCGCGCCGACGCCCGGCCTCGGGCTCCTGGGCATGCGGGAACGCGTCACCGCCCTGGGCGGCCGACTGCGCACCGAACCGCGCGCCGGTGGCGGCTTCACCGTCCAGGCCGAACTCCCCACCGGGGGAGCGTCGTGATCCGGGTGGTGCTCGCCGACGACCAGCCGCTCATCCGCAGCGGTTTCCGCGCGCTGCTCGACCTCGAGGACGACATCGAGGTCGTGGGCGAGGCCGCCGACGGCGAGGAGGGCGTGGCTCTCGTCCGGAAGCAGGTGCCCGACGTCGCACTCGTCGACATCCAGATGCCCGTCATGAACGGCATCGAGGCGACTCGGCGCATCGCAGCGGATCCGGCCCTGGCCGGCGTGCACGTCGTCATGCTGACCAACTACGGCATGGACGAGTACGTCTTCGACGCGCTGCGCGCCGGGGCGGCCGGGTTCCTCGTCAAGGACATCCTCCCGGAGGACTTCCTGCACGCCGTCCGTGTGGCCGCCCGCGGCGACGCACTGCTCGCGCCCTCGATCACCCGGAAGCTGATCGACCGCTACGTCACCCAGCCGCCGCCCGCCCGCGTCGGCAGCCGCCTGGCGGAACTGACCGGCCGGGAACGCGAGGCGGTCGTCCTCGTCGCCCACGGCCTGACCAACGACGAGATCGCCGCCCGCATGGTCATCACCCCGTCGACCGCGAAGACCCATGTCAACCGGGCGATGACCAAGCTCCACGCACGCGACCGCGCCCAACTCGTCGTCCTCGCCTACGAGTCCGGCCTGGTGGCCCCGCGCACCTCCTGACCCTAGGAAACGGCGGGCGCCGTCTGCGGCTCCCCGGCTTCCGGTTCGGGGGACGGGGCCGAGAGCTGCTCGCGGAGGTAGTTCCAGATCACCGAGATCAGCGCTGCCGCGGGGACCGCGAGGAGGCTGCCGACGATGCCGGCGAGGCTGCCGCCCAGTGTCACGGCAAGGAGGACGACCGCGGCGTGCAGGCCGAGGCCGCGGCTCTGGATCATGGGCTGGAAGACGTTGCCCTCCAGCTGCTGCACCACGACGATGATCAGCAGGACGAGCAGAGCGTCGGTCAGGCCGTTCGACACCAGCGCGATGAGGACCGCGACCAGGCCGGCGAAGAGGGCGCCGATGATGGGCACGAACGCGGAGACGAAGGTCAGCACGGCCAGGGGAAGCACCAGGGGGACGTCGAGGAACCACAGTCCCAGGCCGATGAAGACGGCGTCGAGCAGGCCGACGAACGCCTGCGACCGCACGAACGCGCCCAGGGTCTCCCAACCGCGCGCGGCCACGACGGGGACGTCGGTGGCCAGGCGGCCCGGCAGCTGGCGGGTCAGCCACGGCAGGAACCGCGGCCCGTCCTTGAGGAAGAAGAACATCAGGAAGAGCGCGAGGACGGCCGTGACGAGACCGTCGACCACGGTGCCCACGCCCGCGACGACGGTGCCGACCATGCTGCCGACACTGTCCTGGATCCGGGCGATCGCGGCGTCGAAGGCACCGGAGATCTGGTCGTCCCCGATGTTGAGCGGCGGCCCGGCGGCCCATTCGCGCACCTTCTGGATGCCCTCGACCACGCCGTCGGCGAGTTCGCCGGACTGGGACGCGACGGGCACCGCGATCAGCGCCACGATGCCGGCGACCACCAGGAGGAAGAGGACGGTGACCACGGCCGCGGCCAGGGCGGGTGCCCACCCGAGCCGCCGCAGGAAGCGGGTGAGGGGCCAGGTCATGGTGGTGAGGAAGAGGGCCACTATGAGCGGCCAGACGACCGACCACATGCGGCCCAGGATCCACAGGGCCACTGCCGCCATCAGCAGGACTAGCAGCGACTCGGCGGAGACGCGTGCTGCTCTGCGCAGTGCGGCAGCCGTCTTCGGTGAACTCAACGTGTCAGACATGGGGCTCACCCTATGGTCGTCCGCCACCCGGCCGGTCGTCCGGTTCGGGGCGAGGCCGGGTGTTCAGGGGCGCGGCCCCGTCGGCAGGTAGTAGGGGCGGTTGTGGGCGGCCACGGGGGGTGACTGGAACGTCCAGGCGCCGGCGGCCGGTGGCTCGTCGGCGAGGAGGGTGCGGAGGTCGCGGCCGAGTCCGCCGTCCTGGGACGGGAGCGTCAGCCGTGTGCGGTCGGCGTGTTCGGGGGATGCCAGGTCGTACCAGCGGTACGGCTGGTAGACGTTCATCGGGCCGGCGAGCAGGCGCCCCTCGGGGTCGGTGCCGTAGCCCGTGATCGGGGCCGAGCTGGCGGCGACGCCGGTGAGGCCGTCCAGCTCGGCCGTGAGGTCGAGCAGCGGGCTGGGGTTCCTCTCCAGGGTGCCGTCCGGCCCGATCGCCGCCGCCCTGCACCGTACGGTCCAGGTCGTGCCCTCCGGCCCGTTGAGGGACGGCAGGCCGACCTCGAACCAGCCCGGGTACTTGGGCTCCGCGTAGAGCTCACGCCCGGCCCTGATCGCGAAGGGGTTGTCGCACACGACATGGACGCGGGCGATGCCGAGCAGCTTCGTCTGGTCCCAGCCCCGCGCGTACTGCGCGTAGGTCAGTCGCGGCAGACGTCCGGCCTCGGTCGTGGGGAAGGCGATGACGTTGACCTCGATCTCCTGGGTGACGCCCCCGCCGAACGCGTACTGCGCGAAGTACAGCTGGTAGTTGAGCGAGACCAGCGCCCGTCCGTCCTCGAACGTGGCCGCCGTCAGATCGGGGTGGTGCTTGGCGAGCAGGTCCCGGACCGGCTCGGGGTCCACCAGCCAGTCGACGCCGATCTGGTGCAGGGCGCCGTAGTGGAAGGGGAGCCGGAACGGATCGGGTACGGGGGGCAGGGGCAGGTGTGCGCTCACGTCGGGCCTCCTGGGGGCGGTGGGGGTCATGCGGTCGCGGGGGACGCCGGGGGCGCGGCCAGGGACCGCGGCCGGTCGCGCGCCGCCAGGTCCGCCTCGATCCGCTCGGCGCTGCGCAGGGCGAGCGCGGCCATCGTCAGGGTCGGGTTGGAGGTGGCCACCGAGGGCATGCTGCCGCAGCCGACGGCGTACAGCCCCGGGTGGTCCCAGCAGCGCTGCCAGGCGTCCACCACGGACGTGGTGGGGGAGTCGCCCATGATGTGGGTGCCCGCGGCGTGACCGGCGCCCCGGTATCCGTACGTGCGGCCGTGGTGCTCGAAGCGGCCCGGCCAGGCCGCCGCCGGTGTGTAGTCCGTGTGGTCCTCGGCGCCGAGCAGGGCGAAGATCTGGTCCGAGACCGCGCGGGCCGCCACCATCCCCTTCCGCACGTGCTCGTCGAGGTCGTAGGTGACCAGGGGGAGGGGCAGGCCCGACGCGTCGCGTGCGCTCGGGTGGAGGGTGACCCGGTTCGCGGCGTCGGCGCCCTGTTCCATCTCGAACTGCAGGGTGAACTGGCGCCGGATCCGGTCCCCGACGGCCTGCCTCAACTCCGCTCCGAAGAGGCCCCGTTCGTTGAGGAAGTGCTGCACGTCCGTGTCGACGGGACCCCTGGCCCAGACCCAGCCCCACGCTCCGAACTCGACACGGAAGGGTGCCCGCAGCCGGCGCGCCGCGCCCGTGCGGAAGCCCTCGAAGCCGGAGACCGAGCCCGGGCCGCGGTACGGACCGGCGTCCTCGGGCAACAGGCCCCAGGTCAGAAGTACCGGATGGTCCATCAGGTTGCGGCCCACCTGGCCGCTGCGGTCGGCGAGTCCGGAGAGGAGCAGCAGCCGGGCGTTCTCCACGGCGTGCGCGGCGAGGACGACGACATCGGCGTGCGCCACGGACACCTCTCCGTCGTAGGAGCGGTACTCCACGCCGGAGGCGCGCCCCCGACCGTCGACGAGGACGCGGCTCACCACCGACCGGTCCCGCAGCGTGACGCTCGCGCTCCAGCGGCCCTGGGTCTTGAGCGGGGTGTACTTCGCGTACGACGGGCAGTGCGGGATGCAGCTCGCGTTGCCCACGCACCGGCTGTCGGGGTCGGGCCGCCCGTGCCGTCCGAGCGGCAGGTAGCCGCGGCCGCCGTCGTACCGGGGGTCGGGCACGCCGTTGCGGGCGTGCGGTGTGCCGACCACCCGCAGCTCCACCTCGGTCAGGGCGACGGGGTCCTTGACGCGCCGGCCGTCGAGGCGGGCGGCGAGCACGCTGTCCAGGCGGGCGGCGGGCAGGGGCCGCATGGGGAACACGTAGTCGTCGGGAAAGGGCAGCCCGACGTGCTCGCGCTGTTCGTCGACGTCGGCGGCCACCCCCAACTCCCCTTCAGCCGCACGGTAATGGGGCTCAAGCTCGTCGTAGGTCAGCGGCCACCGTCGGCCGTACCCGAGGGCTTCGGTGTCGAAGTCCTCCGGGAGCATGCGCGGCGCGAGGCCGGTCCACACGGTGCCGGTGCCGCCGTTGACGCGGACGTATCCGCTGGCGTACGGGAGGGGGCCGTCCTGCCGGAGATGACCGGACGCCCGGAAGCCGGTGGCGCCGTCCGTGCCGACGAGGTCCGCCACCTCGGGCCAGTCGGCCGCCGGATGGGCCCGACGGGGGAAGGCCGGCACCTCGGCGACGGGCGTCCTGCCGGCGGTGGGCGTCAGACCAGCGGTGGGCGGATCCACGGCCGGCCCCGGTGCTCCAGGCCCCGCCGCGCCTGCCTCCAGGACCACGGCGCCCGGCCCCGGGGCTCCGGGCTCCGCCGCGCCCGCCTCCAGGACCAGGACCCGCCGGCCCTGTCGGCCGAGCCGTTCCGCGACGAGCGATCCCGCGACACCGGCGCCGACGACGACCACGTCGTACCCCGTCACCGGCCGCTCCCCTCGACCTGGTCGCCCGGACCGGACCGGGCGGGGGCCCCGGCCCAACTCCCGTAACCCTGGGGATCCGTGGCGGGAGCCCGCAGCCCGGCCGCCTTCCACACCAGCCCCTCGGCGTAGCCGCGGGGGGACACCGTGACCGGCGGGGTCCCCGGCCAGCTGCCCGTGTACCAGAGGTACGTCACCGCGCGGGCCGTCTCCCTCAGCTCCCCGCCCATGGTGCCGTCGGGTTCCCGCGCGTGCACCAGCCGCGCGTACCGGTCGGCGCCGAGCCGTTCCGCGGCGACCGCCCGGTACACCTCGGTCAGGCCCGTGGCCTCCAGGGTCGCCGGGTCGAAGCCGGTCAGGACCGCCGACAGGGCGGTGAAACGACGTGTCTCGTCTGTAGGGGGCACGCGGGCATCGGTGCCCTGCTGCCCGCCGGTCCAAGCGCCGCGCCCTCGGAAGGGCTGGAATGCGCCCCCGGGCGCTCCCTCACAAGGAGCGCGGGGTCCGATCTGACGTTCGACAGGCGTCCACCTGGCGACCGACCCGGCGCCGAGCGCCGACCGGAGCCGAAGTGGCTCGACGCCGTGGTCACTTCAGGGGGTCGTGGCCCCAGTTCATGAGGGAGTGGCGCCGGGGGGTGTCGGTCACGTCCCCGCCGGGCCGCTGGGCGAGGTGCCGGTGGACGTAGCCGACGACCTTGCGCATGTGCGCGATGTCGTCGTCGCTCAGATCGTCCTTCTTCGTCGACAGGAGGTCGACGATGCGCCGGCCGGAGGCATGGCCGACGCTCTCGCCGCCGTCGCTCTGGCCGACACTCTTCGACTCGTCGGTGTCCAGCCACTTCTCGAGTTCCCCGGCGGTCATGTTGACCGCCTCGCGGAACTCCTTCGGAACGCCGTCCCGGTCGTCGTCCCGCCGATCGGCGGCCGTCACGAGCGCTTGCCCTTCTTCCGCAGGGCGCCGGGCTTGTGCACGGCGTTGCGACCGGTCTTGTCGCTCTCCACCTCGTACTGCGGTTCGTCCTCGGAGGCGTCCACGGTCCGTCCGGCCGCCCGGCCCCGGTCCGTGATCTTCTTCTTGACCTTGCCCGTGACGTTCTGGCCGTGGCTCTTCCACGCCACCTCGTCACCCTTCTTCAGGTCGTCCTTCTCCGCCACGACGTGCTCCTCTCGCGGGGCGCGATGCCGCCCGTGCTCCTCCGGTCTCGGGGCACGCGCACGCGCGCCCGGTCCCAGACTCGTGCAGCTCTCCGCACGGCGCACCCGCTGCCCGAGGCCGCCGTCGACGCGCGTGCTCCGAATGGAGGTACGGCGATAGCCGCCGCGCCACGGCTCGGCTGGGATGGCCCTGAGACATGCCCGATCCGCCGGCCCGTGCGGTTCTCTGGAAGGACGGTTCTCCATGTACGAGAGCGGCGACGGCCCCGACAGCGGCCACCGGCGTCCGGACGGCGTCAGCGACGCCACCGTGGAAGCGCTCGGATCCCTGTCGAAGGCCTGGGAGACGATCGAGCGGGCCCGCGGCCACCTCTACTCCTTCCACCAGCTCACGGGAAGCGCCGACCTGGAGCTGGACCGGGCGGTGGAGCTGCTGCGCGAGGCGGGCCACGCCGACTGGGCCGACCGCGTGCAGCGGGAGATCATGGGGCGCAACGTCATCCCCGGGCACTGGACCTTCCAGATCGTCGAGGAGTACGACCGCACCTACTACGAGCCGTTCCGTTCGGTGGAACGCCAGGCCGTGGCGGAGCTGGCCGAGGGACGGGACCACCTCTACGAGGCGGAGATGAAGGAAGCCCGCCGCACCGACGGCCACCCCGACCACACCGCCCGCCCCGACAGCCCCGGCACCGACCGCTGATCCCTCATCCGTACGGCCGTCCCGGACGGCGACCATGCGGCGGCGGTGATTTCCTGCCCGCAGAGACGTGTTGTACGCCGGAAGGAAGAAGGTAAGGCCGTGGCCTCCGAGCCCGCACTCAGATACACCGTCCCGGGGATGTCGCCCGAGGACAGCACCGACATCGTCGAGCTGCTCCAGGGGCGGCTGCACGCGCTGAACGACCTGCACCTGACCCTCAAGCACGTCCACTGGAACGTCGTCGGCCCGCACTTCATCGCGGTCCACGAGATGATCGACCCGCAGGTCGACCAGGTGCGGTCCATGACCGACGACCTCGCCGAGCGCATCTCCACCCTCGGCGGCGTGCCCCGGGGGACGCCGGGAGCGCTGGTCGCCGACCGGACGTGGGACGACTACTCCATCGGGCGGGCCGAGGCCATCGCGCACCTGGGCGCCCTCGACGTCGTCTACACCCAGCTCATCGAGGACCACCGCGCCGCCATGGAGGCCACGGAGTCCTCCGACCCCGTCACGCAGGACATGCTCATCGAGCAGCTGCGCGGTCTCGAACTGTTCCAGTGGTTCGTCCGCGCCCACCTGGAGAGCAGCGGCGGGAGCCTCAGCACCGCCGGCGCCCGGACGGAACGAGCGGCGGCGGACCGCGCGGCCGAGCAGGCGCGCAACCAGCCCTGAGCCGCGCACGGCGCACCAGCCCCGAGCCGCGCACGGCGCAGAGGAGCCCCGCCCGTCCCGGCGGGGCTCTCACCACGCCCGGAGGTGCGTGCGAGGTCCCGCGGTGTTGGAATTGAAGGCGGCAACGAGCGCGGGCGAGGGCGTGGCTGCCGCACCAGCGGAGGCACGGAGCCGCCGGACGAGGAGTCGGTATGAGCGTCGACGAACTTTCCGAGATGGGACCTGTCGATTACCTGGTTCTGGAGTTCCCCGGTAATCGCATGACCGGAGAGGGGCTGGCCCTGCTGCTCGACCTCGTCGAGCGGCACGTCATCCGGATCCTCGACCTGTCCTTCGTCCGCAAGGACGAGGACGGATCGGTCAGAGCGCTCCAGCTCAGCGACATGGACGGCGACGGGGAGCTCGACCTGGCCGTCTTCGACGGCGCCTCCTCGGGTCTGCTGGGCGAGGACGACCTCCAGGAGGCCGCCGCCGTCCTCGATCCCGGCAACTCCGCGGGCGTCCTCGTGTACGAGAACGTGTGGGCCGCGCCGCTGGCGGCGGCCCTGCGCCGCAGCGGAGCACGGATGGTGGCCGCCGGGAGGATCCCGGTCGAGGACCTCCTGGCGTCCCTGGATGCCGCCGAGGCGGGATCCGTCTCCTGACGTACCGCGTCCGCCCGACGACAAGGACATCTGTCATGCCTGGTCTACTTCGCGGGGTCGCCCGCACCGCAGTCATCTCCGGTACCGCCACCGCCGTCTCCAACCGGGTGTCACGGCGTCAGGCCGGCCGGTGGGCGCAGCAGGAGCAGGCCGCGGCGCCGGCTCCTCAGGCCTACAGCGCACCGCCACCGCCACCGGCACCCGCACCCGAGCCCGTGGTGTCGATGGACACCAAGATCGCGCAGTTGAAGGAGCTCGCCGAGCTCAAGGAGCAAGGGGTGCTCTCCGAGACGGAGTTCGCGGCGCAGAAGAGCCGCCTCCTGGAGGCCTGAACGCCTCGCACCGCCCGCGGGCCCGCTCGGGCACCCCCGCCGCCCTCACGCCGTGCGCGAGGGCGGCGCGGCGTGACCGGCGACGGGGCCCCGCGGCAGCAGCTCCGCGACGGCGAAGGCCGTCACGGCCGCCAGGATCACCACGGGGATCGTCTCGGCGTTCCCGAGCACCAGGACCACCAGGGCCACGCTGCTGACCGGAAGCCGTAGAGCGGCCGCCACCGCCGCCGCCATCCCCGCGGCGGCGCCGGGGATCACCCCGAGCCCGGGCAGCGGCGAGAGCAGCACACCCGTCGCCGCGCCGAGGAACAGCGCGGGAAACACCAGTCCACCGCGGAGGCTGCCCAGGCACAGGGCGTACGCGACGCCCTTGAACAGCAGGACGGCCAGCAGCGCCCCGACGCTCCAGGCGTGGGGGTCGGCGGCGAGCCCGGCCAGCGTGGCCTGGCCGGACGAGGCGACCTCGACGGGGTCACGGCCCGTGGAGACCGCGTAGAGGGCCGCGCAGCCTCCGGCGCCGACCGCGCAGACCACCGTCCTGACGACCGGCGAGGACGCCACGAAGGCGGCCGTGAGCCGGCCCCCGATGATCACCAGGTGCACCAGCGCGCCGATCCCCGCCGCCAGCGCGATCGACCACACCACGTCGCCGGTGTCCAGGCGCGGGGCAGCGGTGGGGAAGCGGATGCTGAGACTGCCCGTCTCGAGGCCGGTCCAGCGCCCGAACCCCGTGAACACCACGGCGCCGACCCCGCTCGACAGCAGGGCGGGCAGCATGATGACGAACAGCTGCGGACCGCCCACGCCCGCCACCTCGATCAGCAGCACGGCGGCGATGAGCGGATTGCCGAAGATGGCGGAGATGGCGGCCGCCGCGCCCGCCGCGCCCAGCAGCGCGGTGCTCTGCGGTGTGGCGGGGGCGCGCACGAGACGCCGGAAGAGCAGGGCCAGGCCGCCGCCGAGCGCGATCAGGGGTGCCTCGGGGCCGAGGACGGCGCCGAGCGGCAGGCTCGCCGCCGCCGCGATGATCACGCCGGGCAGGGCGGCCGCCGAGGCCCCGCCGGCGTGCAGGCCGGACGCCGGGACGTGGCCGCCCGCGCCCGGCAGACGGGCCACCACGAGGCCCACGATCGTGCCGGCGACGGCCAGCAGGGGCAGCGGCCACCAGGCGGGCGGGGTGTCCCAGCCGAGTGCCTCCGGCACGTCGGTCCAGAGCACGTGCTCCAGCTCGTGCAGTCCGACCAGGAACCAGAAGGCGGCGAGGGAGATGGGGACGCCGATGAGAGCACTGAAGACCAGGACCTTGCGGTACGCCGGTGTCCGCAGGAGGTCCCGCAGGCGGTCGGCCTCCGTGGGCTCCTCGGGCTGCCCCTCGGGGGCCGGGTGGGCTTTCGGTGACGCGGTCATCGATTCCGTCCTTCCGGACCGGGGCCTCGTTCGGGGAGATCGGGGGGCTGGGGGGCCGAGGGCGGCTGACGTCGCTGCAGCCCGATCCGGACCGCGCCGACCATGACCTTCGCGATCAGGCCCACGAGCACGAGGTCGGCCACCATCTGGCAGGTGGTCAGCACGCGGGCCGTCTGCGACACGGGCACGATGTCGCCGAAGCCGACGGTGGCGAACACGGTCACCGTGAAGTACAGGGAGTCGTTCCTGCTGAGCGGTTCGGAGAAGGAGTGCCCTCCCTGCTCCTGCGCGTACAGGAAGTAGGTGGCCGAGAACAGCAGGAGGAACAGGGGCACCGCGGTGGTCAGGGCCTCGACGGCGCGGAGCCGGGGATGCGGCGAACGGGCGATGCTGATCGCCTGGAGGGCCAGCAGCACGCCGATCCCCAGGAGGCCCAGGACGAGCACCGTGACGGTGCGCTGCTGATCGAGGTTCCCGTCGAGGGGGAGCAGGAAGTAGCCCACGGTGGCCGCCGTCACCACGGCGGCCGAGCGAAGGAGCGGCAGGAGCAGGCGCACGTGGCGCGGCTCGACCCGCCGGCCCCGGTCACCCTCCGGCGACCGGCCCCGGTCACCCTCCGGCTGCTGGGCTTCCATTCGGCTCTCCTGCGGGGCACTCCGCGGCTGTCCGCGAGCGGCGGAGCACCCGCCGTCAGTCCAGCAAAGACGCTCCCTCCGGGTCCCGCGACCGGAGCCGCGCCGTATGTCGCCGAGCGGCCGCACCGTCGTGGCGGCACCGCGGGGGCTACGAGCCGGGCCCGGTCGACGCGTACCGCCGACCGGGCCCCCGCGTCAGTGCGCCTCCAGCAGCTCCGCCCGGCTCTCCGTGGCGACGGCGGGGGTGTCCGCCCTATCCGCCTCCCTGAGTTCGCGCTTGAGGATCTTGCCCGTGGCGTTGGTGGGCAGGACGTCGAGGAACTCCGCCAGACGGGGGTACTTGTAGCTCGCCATCCGCTCCTTGCACCAACCGATCAGCTCGTCCTCGGAGAGCGTCGCACCCGGGACACGGACCACGCAGGCCTTGATCTCCTCGCCGTGGCGCGCGTCCGGCACGCCGATCACGGCCGCCATGCTCACGGCCGGATGCGTGAGCAGGACCTCCTCGACCTCGCGCGGGTACACGTTGAACCCGCCGCGGATGATCATGTCCTTGGCGCGGTCGACGATGTAGTACCAGCCGTCGGCGTCACGGCGGGCCAGGTCGCCGGTGCGGAACCAGCCGTCACGGATCACCTCGGCCGTCGCCTCGGGGCGGCCGAGGTAGCCCTTCATCACGTTGTGCCCGCGGACGACGATCTCGCCGATCGCGTCGGCGCCCCGGACCGGTGTCCAGTCCTCGTCGACGAGGTCCACCTCCACGCCCCAGACCGGACGTCCGATGGAGCCGGGGCGCACCGGCTCGCCCCGCGGCGCGAAGGTGGCGGCCGGGCTGGTCTCCGAGAGGCCGTACCCCTCCAGGATCGTCACGCCGAACCGCTCGGCGAAGCGGCGGTGGATCTCCACCGGGAGGGCGGAGCCTCCCGACCCGGCCATCCGCAGGTTCCCCGCGATGCGGGGCAGGTCCACGTCGGTGGCGTCCGCTTCGAGCAGGGCCCAGAACATGGTGGGGACGCCCGCGAAGAAGGTGACGGCATGGCGTTGCATGAGGGCGAGCACCGCCTGGGCGTCGAAGCGGGGCAGCAGCACCAGGGTCGCGCCCGACGCGATGCCGGCGTTCATCTGCACGACCTGGCCGAAGGAGTGGAACAACGGTAGTGCGATCAGGTGCACGTCGTGCTCGACCTCGCCGAACAGCTTGTGGCAGGTGAGGACGTTCATCATCAGGTTGGAGTGGGTGAGCTCGGCGCCCTTCGGCCGGCCGGTGGTGCCGGAGGTGTACAGGATCACCGCGGTGTCGCCGGGCTCCGTGACGACCGTCGTGAAGTCCGCGCTCCGGCCGGCGAGGGCCGCCGTCAGGGTCTCGGCGCCCTCGATCGGGGAGTTCGCGGTGGTGCCGGCCGGCAGCAGGAAGAAGTGCTCGCATCCCGGAGTCGCGCCGAAGCCAGACCACCCTTCCTGTCCGAGCGGGAGTTCGGTGCCGCCCTCGAAGCAGAAGTACGCCTTGGCCTGGGAGTCGGCCAGGTGGTAGGCGATCTCGCGGTCCTTCAGCAGGACGTTGAGCGGGACGGCCACCGCGCCCGCCTTGAGGATGCCGTAGTAGACGATCGGGAACCAGGGGACGTTCGGGCACGACAGGGCGACCTTGTCGCCCGGTCCGATGCCCCGCGCGTGCAGCAGGCCGGCCACACGTCGGGCGGCCGTGTCCAGCTCCGCGTAGGTCATGCGCTGGACACCGAGGACGACGGCGGTGCGGTCGGGCACGGCGCGGGCGCTGTTCTCCAGCAGGGCGGCGAGGTTGAGCATGGGGTCTCCGTGGGGGAAGGGGTGGATGCGAGGGGAGCCGTTGGCCGGCGGCGGCGTCAGCCCCGCAGCGCGGCGGCGAACAGGGCGGGCAGCTTCACCGGGCTCGGGGCTGCCGTGAAGCGGGTGAGGCGCTCGACCGTGGTCCGGGCGGTGCGGTGGGTGACGAAGTACGGGGGGCGCGGGGACAGGGACGGGGCGCCCGTGACCAGACCGCGCGGGGCCGGCGCGAACGGGGCGCGCAGCACGGTCTTCTCGATGTCTTCGAGCATGAACGCGTTGTGCACGAAACCGGTGCCGCTGCCGATGTCCTGGCGGGTGTGGCCGGGGAAGGCGCCCCAGGGGGTGAAGCCGAGCAGGAAGCCCACGCCCGACCAGCAGTTGACGCCCACCGTGCCATAGCGCAGGTCGGCGACGGCGGAGCGGACGGCGACCCGGTGCGCCTTCTCCGTCCGCGGGTGGACGATGAGCGTCGCGCCGAGGGTGCCGGGAAGGGTGTCGTTGGCGAAGTCGACGGCGTGGCGCAGGAAGGCGTCCGGAGTCGCGCCGGGAAGGCGGACGACGCCCAGGACACTGCCGAAGACCTCTTCGGTGACGAGGCGGTCGTCGTGGTCGGCGATGTCGGGCACGAGCAGCCGGCAGCCGTCGCCGTGGGTCTCCGCGGTGGGATGGGCCGCGCGTACGGACGCGAGCCGGTCGGCGCTGCCGGGGTAGTAGTCGGCGCGCTCGGGCAGTTCGCGCAGCACCGTGCGGATCTCGTCGAGCAGCCGCTCGGTCCCGTCCCAGTCCCGTGGCAGGACCAGGACCTGGCTGGCGACGCAGTTGTGGCCGGAGTTGTTCATCTTGCTGGTGACGATGTGCTCGGCCTGGTAGCGGAGATCCGCGGCGCTCCACGGTCCCGGCACCACGACGCAGGGGGTGACGCCGCCCAGTTCGCTGCTGAAGGGCTTGGCGACGAGCGGGAGGTCCTCACGGCGGCGGCGTCCGGCCTCCTCGTCGGTGCCCCACACGATGGCGTCGTGGGTGCGGTCGCTGCCGGTGACGTGCAGGGCGTCGACGCCGTCGTGGCGGCAGAGGTACGCGCCTTCGGCCGCGCCGCCGTCGACGAACCGCAGCCAGCCCCGCTCGACGAACTCCGCGAACACGTACTCGAAGTGGGGTCGCAGATAGGCGTTGACCGGGTTCATCTTCGCGATGACGACCTGGCCCTCGACGTAGAGCTTGTGCAGGATGTCCAGCGCGGTGATGGCGGCGACGTTGCCGGCGCCGAGCACCAGGGCCACGGCAGGCTCTCCCCGCCTGCCCCGGTACTCGCCCGCGGCGTCCGCGCGTACCTGCTCCGGGGTGACGCCGGGGCGCATCCACACCTGGGCCTTGTATCCGTTGAGCAGCACGGAGTCCCAGCGGGTGGCGGGGAAGACGTCGACGCGGGTGCCGCCGTTCTCCTCGTGGACCCTCCTGGCGTCCAGCGGGTCCTTCCCCGCGGCGATCCGCCGCAGGACGTGCAGCAGGGCCGCGGCGTTCTGGGCGAGGGCCCAGGGACCGCCGATCCAGTCCTCGGCGGCCCAGGGGGAGTCGGGGCCGTAGCCCTTGGCCCGGCTGCCCGCGTCCGCCGTCTCGGCCGCACGCGCGACGAGGCGCGGCCGCAGCCGTTCCAGGAGGGCGATGCGTTCGGGGAGCGGGGTGACGGACCAGGACGAGGCTCCGGCGCGTACGTCGGCCACGGTGCGGTCGAGAAGGGAGGTGTCCAGGGCGCTGGTGCTCACGTGGGTCCTAGCGGTGGTCGGGGTGGAAAGGGGGGCCGGCCCGCGGCCGGGGGAGGAGCGGGACCTCCCGGGTCACGCGTACAGCCGACGGCGGTCGCGGTCGGGGTCGATCCACGCGAGGGCGGCGGCTCCGCTCAGCAGGAGGACGGCCCCGGTGACGAGGACCGCGTACCGGTAGCCGTCCGGGCCGTGCGTGTCCACGAGGCGCCCGATCAGCGTCGGGGCGATCAGGCCGGCGGTGGTCACCACGCTGTTCATGATGCCGAGGGCGCCGCCGCGGCGGTCGGCCGGAGCCAGTTCGGTGACGGTGGTGACGGCGACGCTGCTCATCGCTCCCGCCAGCCCGAATCCCGCGACCAGGAGGACGACGGTCACCGCTCCGGCCGGAGCCGACGGCAGGGCGAGGCAGGCCGCGGCGGCGACGAGCAGCAGGACACCGCCCACCCCGCCGCGGGCCCACCGGCTGGGGGTACCGCGGCGCAGGAGCCATCCGGTCAGGCCGGCCTGTCCGAGGACCGCGAGGCCGCCCAGACCCCAGACCGTCATCACCACCTGGGTGGACTCGGACGAGGTGTAACCCAGCGCGTCCTGGAGGTACGAGGGGAGCCAGACCAGGGCGAAGGCGATGACCCAGTACGTGCCGAAGTAGGCGGCCGTGGCACCGATCCAGGTGCGGGTGGCGAGGATCCGCCGGTACGGCGTCCGCGGCGCCGGCCCCGTCGCGGCGCCCGCCGGCGCCTCCTCGCTCCCCGCGCCCCCGGCCGCAGCCGTGGCGTCCGACCCGGCGGCGTACGGGCCCTCCCCGCCGAGGCGGATCCACAGCAGCGCCCAGACGACCCCGACGAGCGCCACGGCGGCGACGGCCGAGCGCCAGCCGTGGTCCTGGATCAGCCACGTCAGGACGGGGGCGGCGACCAGGACCCCCAGGGTGATGCCGAGGACGATCAGCGCCCCGGGCAGGTTGCGCCGGTGGTTGGGGAACCAGGACAGGGTGGCCTGCTGGGCGACGGGGAAGGCGGGCCCCTCGGCGGCGCCGAGGAGGACGCGGGAGGCGATGAGCACCGCGACCCCGCCGCCCACCGCCAGCGGCGCCTGGGACACGGACCACAGGACGGCCATCGCGAGGATCAGCCACGTGGGCCGCACGCGGTCCGCGAGAAGTCCGACGGCGGCGCCGGAGACCGAGAAGAGCAGGAAGAAGGCGCTGCTGGCGAGCCCGAAGGCCGACGCGGACAGGCCGAGGTCCTCCCGGATCTCCTCCGCGGCCAGACCGAGCACCGACTTGTCGGCGAAATTGATCATCATGAAGACGACGAGCAGCGCGGTGACGGTCCAGGCACGGCGGCGCGTGCTGCTCGGCACCTTCGGCGTGCCGGTGGGCACGGCGGGTGCGACATCGGTGTCGGTCACGAGGGCTCCGCGGAGACTGGTGGTGGGGAGAGGGGGGCGGGGGAGGGGGAGCCGGTTCAGGAGAGCGGGACGCCGGCGATGGCGATGCGCTCCATGACCCGGCGCTGCGGGAAGTAGTCGCTGATCGCGTAGTGCTGCGTGGCGATGTTGTCCCACACCGCGACGGAGCCGGGCTGCCAGCGGAAGCGGACCTGGTACTCGGGGATACGGGCCTGGAGCACGAGCTCGTCGAGGAGTTCGCGGCTCTCCGCGTCCGACAGACCGACGATCCGGGTGGTGAAGGGCTCGTTGACGTACAGCAGCTCGCGGCCGGTGCGCGGGTGGCGGACGACGACGGGGTGCTCGACGGCCGGCAGGTTCTCCCGGTGCGCCGCCACCTGGCTCTCGGTCATCAGCGCGCCCCAGCTCGGCACCCAGTCGTGCACGGCGGTGAGTCCCGCGATCCGCGCCTTCATCGCGTCGGTGAGGTTGTCGTACGCGGCCGCCATGTCCGCCCACACCGTGTCGCCGCCGGCGGACGGCACCTCGACGGCGCGCAGTACGGAGCCGAGGGCCGGCGCCGCCATGAACGAGTGGTCGCTGTGCCAGATGTTCTCGGTGCCGACGACCATGGCGTCCTTGGCCAGACGGGACACCCCGACGGTGTCGCCCCGGGGGAAGAAGGGGTTCGCCTCCGGCCGGCCCCACAGGGCGGAGAGGGCGAGCTGCGACCGGGGGGCGAGGTCGTGCTGGTCGCGGAAGAAGATCACCTTCCACTCCAGCAGGGCCTGCCGGATCTCCTCCGCGAGGTCGTCGCCGATGGGGCGCGAGAGGTCCACGCCGTCGATCTCGGCGCCGATGTGCGGGGTGAGGGGGGAGAGGTCCAGAAGCCGGTAGTCGGGCTGGGGTGCGTCCGGTGCGATGCGGTCGAGCGTGCGCTTCCCGTAGTGCATCAGCGGCTTGTCGAGCGCGGGGGCGGGGGCGGGGACGGCGCTGTCCATGGGTCCTCCGGGACCGAGGCGGAATTCGTTACTCGGAGTATCGTTATTGGGGCAGGGGGAGGCAAGGGCTTGACGGCACGAAAAAACGAAGCCGCCGACCGCGCCGCGGAACCGTCAGCCGCGCGGGCCGACGGCGCGGGCGACGAGGTCGACCAGGGTGTCCACGAAGCGGGCGTCGGGCATCTCCTGCTCGCCGATCAGCCGGAAGATCAGCGGCGCGGCGACCAACGTGGCGGCGGCGCGGACGTCGGTGCCCGGATCCACGTCACCCCGGACGATCCCGCGTTCGAGGATGCGTCTCGTCTCGCTCGTGATCCGCTCCGTGTACTCCGCGTACTGGCCGCGCACCGCCCCCGTCTCGGCCGCCGCCCCGATGAGGCCCGCGATCAGCCGGTCCGTGCCCGGCAGCCGGTAGGCCTCCAGCCGGGCCGTGAGGACGAAGCGGAGCTCCGCCCGGAAGTCGCCCAGTTCGGGCACCGACAGGGTGCCGATGCGGGTCTCCGCCGCGGCGATGATCAGATCCTGCTTGGTGGGCCACCGCCGGTAGATCGCGGGCTTGCTCACCCCGGCCCGTGCCGCGACGGCGTCCATCGTGACCGCCCCGATCCCCTGCTCGTGGACCATCGCCACGACCGCGCCGAGAACGGCTCCGGTGACCCGCTCCTCCCGCGGGCGACCCGGCCCCCGCGCGGCCCCGTCCGACTGCGTACCCATGGCCCGAGCTTACGGCCGGGAGTCCCGGGGCACGGAGGGCGGGGCTGCGGGCGCCGGGTCAGTGTGGCAGGGACCGCTCGACCGCCACGGCGGAGTCAGGAGGCGTCCCGCCCGCCGATGCCCTGGAGATCGGCCTGCTGCGCGACGGCCCGGCGCGCCGGATCCGTGAACTCCCGCTCGACCGCCCCCCGCAGCAGGTCCGACTGCGCCCGCACGGACGGGTGCTGCTCCGGCGGCAGGGCGTCGAGCAGACCGTCGAGCAGGGCCCGGAGCCGGCGACAGACCTGCACGGACGAGCCTCCGTACTCGCGGATCTCGCAGACGGCCAGCTCCAGGAACTGGTCCCAGCCACGCCCCGGAAGCACGAGCCGGGGCTCCCCGTGCCCGTCGGCCAGGACGTAACGCCCGGGCAGGCGCGTCCGGCCCACCGTGTGCAGGAACCACTCGATGTAGTTGATCACCTGCACGGCGGTCGTCGGGTCGTTCACCGCGGGGGACAGCGCCCGGATGGCGATGTCGACCAGGATCCGCAGCGCGAAGGCGGGATCCTGCTCGATGGTGCGCTCGGCTCCCAGGGCGACCAGCCCGTTCACCCGCGCCGGATCCGGCGCGGACCTGCCCCCGTGGACCTCGACGAGGACGGTGCCGGGCGGTACGAAGTCCCCGACCAGCCGCGTCACGACGAAGACGCAGTCGTGGCGCGCCGCCTCCGCGATCAGACCGCGGACGTCGAAGGCCTGGACGGCGCCGCCCCGTACGGCACGGACGCGCGTCACCGGAGCGCCGGACGGCACCGCTCCCGGCCCGCGGGGCGCGGCCCCCCGGATCGCCGCGGCTCCCTCGGAGAAGACGGTCTCCCCCAGTCGCGCGACCAACTCCGCGATGGCCACCGGCCGGAGGCTGTGGGTGAACCGGTTGAGGTAGATGAGCAGCAGCACCAGACTGACCGCCACCGCGGCGCCGGCCACGGTGACCCCCAGGTCGGGGACCGAATCGGACTCGACGCTGCGCAGCAGGGAGAAGGCGAACGCGAACGTCCCGGTGAAGGTCGCCAGCACCGCCTTCTGCAGCCGGTCCCTGTACCAGAGGCGCATGTACCGGGGGGAGAGGGTGCCCGTGGCCTGCTGCACCACCAGCACGCCGATGGTGACGACGAACCCGAGCAGCGCGACCATCGCGCCCACGATGGCGGTGAGCACGCCGCTCGCCGTCGTGGCGGAGTAGTGCCAGCCGCTCGGCGGCCGGTCCGCGCCGTCGGCGGCCAGGGCGAGCTCGGCGAGAAGGGCGCCGAGGACGAGACCGAGCATCGGCACGATCCACAGGCTGGCCTTGACGTACTGCCGCAAGCGGAATCTGGCCGCCCAGGAGGTCGTCACGCCCATGCCACGCCCCCTTCGCCGGAGGACTCAGGTGCTGTCGAGGCACACAGGACCGCGGCTCCCGCGACGGGACCGCCTGACCTCACGGTAGGGCGGTTCCCCCGCCCGCGCAGCGGCACGGCCGCCGCCGGTCGCGGCCTCCTCGCCAGGACGGACCGACGCCCGCGGCCTAAGCTGATCGGGTGCCGCCCGGTCCACCCCGTCTGCGGCGTGACGGCGCCCCGGGTGTGGTCGACCGGGGCTGAAAGGGGTCCAGGATGGACGACTATCCCCTGATCGAGGACCACGGCCTGATCGGTGACCTGCAGACCGCGGCCCTCGTGACGACCGACGCGACGATCGACTGGTTCTGTTGTCCCCGGTTCGACTCCCCGAGCGTCTTCGGCGCCCTGCTCGACCGGCGCAAGGGTGGCCACTTCACCGTGCGGCCCGCCGCGGAGACGTACACGACCAAACAGCTCTACCACCCGGACACCGCCGTCCTGGTGACGCGCTTCATGACCGAGGAGGGCGCGGGGGAGGTCGTCGACTTCATGCCGGTCACCGGGAAGACCGCGACCGACCGGCACCGTCTGGTCCGCATGCTGCGCTGCGTCCGCGGCAGCATGACCTTCGAGGGCGAGATCGCTCCCCGCTTCGACTACGGCCGCAAGCCCCACGAACTGCGCCTCACCGAACACGGGGCCATGTTCGCCTCGGAGGACCTGAACCTCGCCGTCAACCCCGTCCGTGAGCCGCAGGACGAGCGCCTGCTGAACATCCTCTCGGTCGACCGGAACGACCTGCGCTTCTCGCTGAACCTGCGGGCCGGGCAGCAGCGCGGCCTGGTCATCGAATCGTCCCCCGACGGACACCCGCACGAGGTCCGCGTGGAGGAGTTCGAGCAGCTCTTCGACGAGACGGTCCGCTTCTGGCGTTCCTGGCTGGGGCAGTCCACCTACTCCGGCCGCTGGCGGGAGGCGGTGGAACGTTCCGCCGTGACGCTGAAGCTCATGACGTACGCGCCGACCGGCGCCCTCGTCGCCGCGCCCACGACGGGACTCCCGGAGCAGCTGGGCGGCGAGCGCAACTGGGACTACCGGTTCACCTGGATCCGCGACGCCTCGTTCTCGGTGTACGCCCTGCTGGGCATGGGGTTCACGGAAGAGGCGTCCGCGTTCATCAACTGGCTGCACGACCGGGTGAAGCAGGAGGCCGGCCAGGGGAACGGCTCCGGGCCGCTGAACATCATGTACCGGGTCGACGGCTCCGCCGACCTGGTCGAGGAGACCCTCGACCACTGGGAGGGGTACCGCGGCTCCGCCCCGGTCCGCATCGGCAACGGGGCCGCGACCCAGCTCCAGCTGGACATCTACGGCGAGGCGCTCGACAGCATCTACTTCGCGCACCAGCACGGCATGCACCTCGACAACGGCGGCTGGAAAGCCCTCCACACCCTGCTCGACTGGCTGGCCGACCACTGGGACCAGCCCGGCGAGGGGCTCTGGGAGACCCGCGGCGGGCGCAAGGACTTCACCTACGGGCGCGTGATGTCCTGGGTCGCCTTCGACCGTGCCCTGCGCATCGCCTACGACGACGGCCGCCCCGCGGGCGGAAGCCGCTGGGTGGAGGCGCGGGACGCCATCTTCGCGCAGGTGCTCGACCAGGGATGGGACCCCAAGAAGCAGGCGTTCGTCCAGCACTACGGCGACGACGTGCTCGACTCGTCGCTGCTGAGGATGCCGACCGTCGGCTTCATCACTCCGGACGACCCGATGTGGAAGACCACCCTGGACGCCATGGAGAACGAGCTGGTCAGCGACAGCCTGGTCTACCGCTACAACCCCGAGGCGTCCCCCGACGGGCTGCGCGGCTCCGAGGGAACCTTCTCCCTGTGCACGTTCATGTACGTCGACGCCCTGGCACGGGCCGGACGGACCGACATGGCCCGACTGGTGCTGGAGAAGATGCTCACGTACGCCAACCACCTGGGCCTGTACTCCGAGGAGATCGACCTGACGGGGCGCCAGCTGGGCAACTTCCCGCAGGCGTTCACGCACCTGGCGCTCATCGACGCGGCGATCACCCTGGATTCGATGCTCCAGGACCCGCGGAGGCGCACGCCGTAGTACCTCCCCCCCTGCGGGGTGTCAGCGGGGTGCGGTGGCGGGCGCGGGCCCGAGGAGGACGACGGTGTCACCGGCCTTCGCCGCGGGCTCCCGCCTCTCCGTGACGGGATCCAGCCGGCGGTCCGCCCGCACCACGAACAGCGTGTCGTACTCCGGCGGCGGGGGAGCGGTGGCCGGCCGCACCACGAACCGGGCTCCCCGGCCGTAGCGCTCCGCGAGGACGTGCCGGACCAGGGAGCGGCCGAAGAGGATGTCGCCGCCGGTGTACGGAGCGACCACGCCGTGGCTGTCGTGCGGCGGCCCCACCCGGTAGACGGGCCCCTCGACGTTGTCCTCCATCACGATCGAGGCGAGCGCGTTGAAGTCGTCGTCGTCGGTGGCCAGGTAGACGGCCGTCACCCCCTCCAGCCGGGCCCCGGGGTTGATGGCCGTGGCCAGCAGGTCGCCCTGGGCCAGATCGAGACCGGCCCGCCTGATCTCCTCCCGTTCCTCCTCGCGTCCCGCCCACATGAGCACGTCGAGGCCGGCGGTCCGCAGGGCCCTGCCCAGGTCGACCACCCACGGCTCGCCCCCCACCAGGAGGACGCGCCGGCCCTCCTCCTTGACGACACCCAGCCGGCGGGCCATCGGCGCCGCGGTCAGCGCGTACAGCAGAACGGTCCCCACGATCACCAGGAAGGTGACGGGGAGGATCTTCGCCGCCCCGGGCACCCCGCGCTCGACCAGCCCTGCGGAGAAGGCCGATGCCGTCGCCGCCGCGACGATGCCGCGCGGGTCCATCCATCCGACGAAGGCGCGCTCCCCACGGGAGAGGTCCGTGCGCGCCGATGCGGCGAAGGCCACGAGCGGCCGGACCACCAGGACGAGGATCGCGATCAGGCCGAGCGCGGGAAGGAGCACCGGCACCAGGGACGCCGGAGTGACGGTGGAGGAGATGGAGATGAACAGCAACCCGATGATCAGCTGGACCAGCGTCTCCAGGAAGGGCCGGCGCGACGGCATGTCGAAGCCGCGGATGTTGGAGACGGCGAGTCCCGCCACGATCGCGGCGATGAGCCCGGTGTCGTCCCGCACGATGTCGCAGCCCGCCGACACACCGATCACGATGGCGAGTTGCGCCAGGGTGCCGAGGGTGTCGCCGAGCCGCAGGGTGCGCAGGGTGAACCACAGCAGCGCGGTTCCCACGACCCCGCCCGCCAGCCCGAAGGCGAGGCTGAGGGCGAACTGCCCCAGCTGGTAGCCCCGGCCGATGTCGATCTGGTGCGACGAGACCACCGCGTGGAAGGTGAGCGCGCCGAGGATGGCGCCGATCGGGTCGGTGAGCGTCCCCTCCCAGATGAGGATGCGCCGCACCTTGTCGCTCGGACGCACGAAGTCGAGGATCGGCCCCACCACCGTGGGCCCCGAGACGACGAGGATCATGCCGAGCATCGCGGCCACACGCAGCGGCATGGCGAACATCGCGGGTGCCACCGTCCCGACGACGAGGAACGTCAGCACCAGCCCGTACACGAGCAGCCTGCCGACGATCCCCCGGGTGTGGCCGGCGAGCTTGCGCAGGTCGAGGCCCAGACCGGCGTCGTAGAGGATCACCGCGACGGACAGCGACACCAGGGCCGAGAAGTCCGGCCCGAGCAGTTCGTCCGGGTGGATGACGTCCGTCATCGCACCGGCCGCGAACCCGACGGGAAGCAGGATGATCAGGGCCGGGACGCGCAGCTTGTGCGCCAGGATCTGCGAACCGGTGGCGAGCACCACCGTCAGGGCGAGTCCGAGCAGGATCTCGTCGTCGGTCACTGCGGCTTCCTTCCTCGGAGCCCGGGTGCGCGATGATGTCCAGGACGGGTACGGGCGGGCGGTCAGCTCCCGGGTGCCGTGCCGTCACCCGCCGGGCCCTCCCCGCCGCGCAGCTCGGAGTCGGTCAGCTCCTCCAGCTCGCCGTGGGTGTCGAGCCAGTAGAGGAGGACGACGGCGGGGACGACGAATACCAGGGCGACCAGCGTGACGATCGCCAGCCACGTCAGCGTGGCGGGCGCGCCCGCGGCGTCGGCCACGGTGAGCGAGGTGGGCAGCAGATAGGGGCGCTGGGCCATACCCCAGGCGAGGACGGCGGACCCGACGACCGCGACCGCCGTGACGCGCATCCACGCGCCCGGTCTCCGCAGGAGCAGCCACGCGGTCGCGACAGCGGCCGCTCCGGCCACGACGGCGAAGAACAGCCCCAGACCGTGGGTGAGGCCGTGCCACACGTAGGGGGAGTCCTCATGGGTGACGAAGCCGGTGACCACCGCGAGGACCGTGAGGACGGCGAGACTGCCGAGCGCCCGCCGCCGGAAGTGGCCGACCAGGTCCGGCGCGTCGAACCGGCGGGCGTCGCCGGTGAGGAACACCGCGCCGAGGAAGGCCGTGGTGGCGAGGGCGACCAGCCCGAACACGAGCGAGGTCGGGTTGGCCCAGGCGTCCGCCGACGCGTCGGTGCCGGGCGTCACCCGCCCCGACGCGACCCCGCCGACGGCGGCGCCGAGGAAGAACGGGGTGACGACCGAGGCGATGGCGAACACGGCGCCGTACAGCCGCCGGCCCGCCAGCCGCCGGGAGGGCTTGCGGAACGCGAAGCCGGCGCCGCGCAGGACCATGCCGACGACGGCCAGCGCCAGCGGGAGCCACAGGGCGGAGAACACGGTCTGGAACAGGACGGGGAAACCGGTCCACATGATGACGAGGACGAAGATCAGCCAGACGTTGTTCACCTCCCACACGGGCGCCATCGCGTGGTCGATGAGCCATCGGGGGCGGCGCCCGCGTTCCGTCCCCCCGGCCGTCAGATCCCAGAAGCCGGCCCCGTAGTCCGTGCCCCCCGCGCAGGTGTACGCGGTGACGGCGAGGAGCAGCACCACGCCGATGAGATCGGCGGTCACGGGCGGTCACCCCCGGCCCCGCCCGAGGACGGGACGTCACCCGCGGGAAGGGGCGCCCGCGGCCCGTACGGGATGTCGCCCTCCGGGGGATGCCCCGTTCCGCCCGCGGCCCGCTGCTCGTCGGCGAGCCGCCACCGGGTGCGCATCTTCAGCAGGATGACGAGGAACGAGCCGAAGAGGAACACGTACACCACGATCACCACGGCCAGCATGATCCACAGGGTGGTGGAGCGGGTCGACGTCACGGCCTCGGCGACCCGCATGTTCTGGTAGACGATCCAGGGCTGACGTCCCACCTCGGTGGCGATCCAGCCGCACTCGACGGCCACGACGGAGGCGACGCCGGCGCAGGCCGCCGACCGGTAGAACCAGCGCGAGGCGGGCAGCCGGCGGTGCCGCAGCCAGACGAACCCGTACCAGAGGGCGAGCAGCACCAGCGCGGATCCGATCAGGACCATGAGGTCGAAGGCCCAGTGGGCGATGGTCGCCTGGAGGGCGGTGGGCCGCTGGTCCGCCGGCACGGAGGTCAGCCCCACCACCTCGGTGTCCGGACTGAATCCGGCCAGGATCGAGTCGAGCAGGGGGATCTTGATGCCGCCCTTGACGCTCCCGTCCTCCTGCAGGCGCCCGAAGAGGTACTCCGGCACCCGGGTGTCGGTCTTCCAGACGATCTCCATCGCGGCGAACTTCACCGGCTGCTTGTGGAACACCGACCGGGCGATCGAGTCGCCGAGGACGAACTGCACCGGAGTGGCGACGGCGGCGATCGTGAACGGAACGGCGAAGCCGAGCCGGTGGTAGTGGTCCCTGCGGCCGCGCAGCCAGCCCACGGCGTAGACCCCCGCCACCATGAAGCCCGCGGTGATGATCATCGCCACGACGAAGTGCCAGTACTGCGGCCCGAACATCGGGGTGAAGATCGCCTTCCACACGTCCACGTCGACGGGGTCGCCCTCGGAATCCAGGGAGAAGCCCTGCGGTGTGTTCATCCAGGAGTTGGCGGCCAGGATGCCGAACGCCCCGAGCAGCGCCGCGAACGGCAGCGGCAGCCCGAGCAGGAAGTGCGTCCGGGGCTTCAGGCGCCGCCATCCGTACAGGTAGATGGCGATGAGCACGGCCTCGAGGAAGAAGGCCCAGGCCTCGACACCGAAGCCGATGCCGAAGACATCACCCCAGCGCCCCATCAGACCGGGCCAGAGCAGACCGAACTCGAACGACAGCACCGTGCCGGTGACGATGCCGAGCGCGAACTGCACCGCCATGACGGCCGACCACCGCCGTGCCAGGAGCAGCGCCGCGGGGTCCTTCCGGCGCAGCCCGCGGTGGTGCATGACCAGGGTGATGAAGGGGAAGGCCACGCCGAGGGGCACCAGGATGATGTGGGAGGCCAGCGTGAAGGCCATCAGTTCCCGCGCCGGCAGGAGCTGGGAGGGGGCGTCCGCCAGCAGGTGGAGCGAGGTGGGCATACGCGCCTTCGCCGTTCGTGGAGGGGAAAGGCCGGGGGAGGGTCAGCCGCCGGTGGCGAAGCCCGGGAAGAGGGTCATGCCGCCGTCGACGTACAGGGTGGTGCCGACCACGTAGTCCATGAGGTCGGAGGCGAGCGCCACCACGGCGTGGGCGATGTCCTCGGGCTCCCCGATCCGGTCGTACGGGATCAGCCGCAGGAGGTCCTCCCGCGCCTCGGCCGTCTCCCAGGCCGCTCGGTTGATCGGCGTCTTGACGGCCCCGGGCGCCACCGCGTTCACACGGATCTTCTCCGGCGCGAGCTCCTGGGCCAGGGTCTGCATCATCATCTGCACACCGCCCTTGGACGAGGCGTAGTTCACGTGACCCGCCCAGGGGATGAGCTGGTGCACCGAACTCATGCAGATGATCTTCCCGGCGGAGCGGGACACCTCGGGGACCACGCCCCGGCGCCGGAACTCCTTGGTCGCCTCCCGCGCGCACAGGAACTGACCGGTGAGGTTGACGTCGATGACCTTCTGCCACTGGGCGAGCGTCATGTCGGTGAACCGGGCGTCCCGCTGCAGGCCCGCGTTGGCCACCAGCACGTCGACGGTCCCGAACTCCTCGACCATCCGCTGCGTCATGGCGACGACCTGGTCCTCCTGGGACACGTCGGCCTCGTACGCCGCTGAGCGCACCCCGAACGACGCGATCTCCGCGGCCACCTCCTCGGCCGCCTCGCGTCCCGCCACGTAGTTCACGACCACGTCGGCTCCGGCCCGGCCCAGAGCGATGGCCGTGGCCTTGCCGATGCCGGAGTTGGCACCGGTGACCAGAGCCTTCTGACCGTGCAGCAGACGTGCCGGGATCACCTCTCGCGGTGCTGCTCCCGTGCTGGGTTCCATGCCGTCCTGCCTCCTCGCCGCGCGGCTGAGCCCTGCCCGGCGTCAGCGATGCCGGGCACGGTCACGCAACCACCGGACACGGCGGTCGGCATCTCCCGTGCGTCACCACTGGTCCATCGGGTCGAGCAGCTTCCCCCCGACGGCCCAGCGGACGGCCGCGTCTCAGCCGAGGCGGGCCAGGAGGTGGTCGCCGACCCGCAGGGCGTTGGCGATGGCCGTCAACGACGGATTGACCGCACCGATGCTCGGGAAGAAGCTCGTGTCGACGACGTACAGGTTGTCGAGGTCGTGGGCCTTGCAGTGCACGTCCAGCGCGGAGTCGGCCGGATCGGTGCCGAAACGCACCGTGCCCGCCTGGTGCGCCGTCGCACCGATCGGCATGCCCTTGTGGAGGTAGATGCTGCGGGACAGCAGATGGTGCTCGTGCATGCCCAGGTGGCCGAGCATGCCCTGGAGCTTGTGCCGCAGGCGCTTCAGACCCTCGACGTTGTTGTCCTCGTCCAGGGCGAGCCGGATGCGGCCGTCGCCGTCGAGGGTGACCCGGTTGTCCGCCAGGGGCAGGTCCTCACCGCACAGCCAGAAGTCGACGGCGTGATGCGCCATCACCTCGAACGGCATGTCCGGCGCCACCGCACCGGCCCACCGCGGGGCCTCGCCGTGGATCTGCTCGGCGTCCGACTTGCCCAGCATCTGGATGCCGCCCAGTGGGAAGTCCCAGTCGTCCGCGCCGAGGTACCAGTCGTGGAGGGCGAGGGTCTTCTGGAACTTCGTGTCGTTGGGTTCCTTCGACACCGCCATCAGCGCCTGGTTGTTGTGCCGCATGTAGAAGCGGCCGACGACGTCGGAGCTGTTCGCGAGACCACGTGGATGGTGCTCGTTCGCCGAGGCCAGCAGCAGGGCCGCCGAGTTGACCGCCCCGCAGGAGACGACCACCACGTCCGCGGTGTACCGGACCTCCGAACCGTCCGGCAGCCGGCCGACCACCGCGCTGACGCTCCGGCCCCCGGCGTCGGTCTCCAGCCGGACCACCCGCGTGTGGGTGACCATCTCGACGTTCGGGTGTTCCAGGGCCGGCTCGACACAGATCACCTCGGCGTCGGACTTGGCACGCACCAGACACGGAAAGCCGTCCACCCGGTCGCACCGGATGCAGACACTGGAATGGGTGGCCCGCCCGCCGTCCTCCTGCGTGAGGTCGACACCGATCGGCAGATGGAACGGACGCAGACCGCGCTTCTCCAGGTCGTCGCTCAGCCGCTGGATGCGCGGCTCGTGCTCCACCGGCGGATGGGCGTACTGGGCGCTCACCGGCCCCTCGCCGGGGTCCTCGCCGTGCCGCCCGTGCACACGGTAGAGGTGCTCGGCCTGCGTGTAGTACGGCTCCAGGTCCTCGTACCGGATCGGCCAGGCGGGCGAGAGTCCGCCGTGGTGCCGGATCTCGCCGAAGTCCTCGGGGCGCAGCCGGAACAGCGCCGCGCCGTAGAACTTGGTGTTCCCGCCGACGTAGTAGTTGACCTCGGGCGGGAACTCGGCGCCGTGCTTGTCCAGCCAGAACTCCGGGGCCCGGTACTTGGCCTTGACGAAGACGGCCTTCGAGTCCCAGTTGTCCCGCTCGCGCGGCAGCCGGCCGCCGCGTTCGACGAGCAGGACGCGCTTGCCCGAGGGGGCGAGCCGATGGGCGAGCGTGCCGCCGCCGGCACCGGTGCCGATGATGATGACGTCGTAGTGAGGGGCGTCGCCCACGGCGACCACCGTCCTTGGGATCACGGACCCGACCTGGTGTCAGGCACCTGGCACCCCGCTGGGTCAGGGTCCAGCGGCCCCACCTCCTGCGGACCGAACGTATCCCCCCTCCCCGCCGACGGCGACCGGAGCGGCGGTCACGCACTCCCGTCACAGCACCGCTACCGGGTTGACGGGCGACCCCGTGGCGCCGGACAGCCGCAGCGGGGCGACCACGCACAGGAAGCTCCAGCGGCCCTCCCGCGCGCAGACCGGGGCGAGGTCCTCGAAGCACAGGTAGTCCATGAGGTGGAGGCCCAGGGCCTGGATGGCCAGGACGTGCACGGGAAAGGCGACGTCCGCGACCGCGCTGGGCGCGGTGTCGTTGTTGCCGTCCCCGCCGAGCACCGCCACCTCGCGCTCGGCCAGGAACTCCACGGCCGACGGGTGCAGACCGGCCCGCGCCGTGGCGGCGTTCCAGGGCCCCCGTTCCGTACGGCGCAGCCGATGCCCCGTCCTGACGAGGAGCAGGTCTCCCGGACCGACGCGGACCCCCTGCGCGGCCTCGGCGGCCGTCAGATCGGCCGACGTCACCTGGTCACCCGGCTCCAGCCACGGCACGCCACGCAGCCGGGGTACGTCGAGCAGCACGCCCCGGCCGACGATCCCGTTCCCGACCACGTCCACGGACAGGGCACGGGCCCCCTCCGCCGTCACGGTGCCGCTCGCGGGCACTCCGCCGTACAGCTCCCCGTCGAACACCACATGACACAGCGCGTCGAGATGGCTGTCCGCGTCGCCGTGCACGTTCATCGCGAACCGGTCCGTGGCGAAGTGCAGCCCGTCCGCGCCGAGATCGGCCGGCCCCGGGCCCGTCATCCGGTGCACGGCGGGCTCGGGGTCGTCGGGACCCGGAACGGTCTCGATCGGGGCCGCCAGCGACACCGTGCGTCCCAGGCGGACCTCGGCGACGGCCGCCGCCACCCGCTGCGGCGTCAGATGGCGCAGCGCGCCGCACCGGCCGTCCACCGCCGGCCGCGCCGCGCCCCGGAGCCGCAGCCGGTCGTAGAGCGTCCGGAACTCGCGCGCGGTCATGCCGGGCGCCACCGAGGGCTCCGAGGCCGGCGTCACGCGTGCCCCCAGGGGCTCAGGCCCCACCGGAGCACATGCGTCTCTCCCGGCTCCAGGACGACGAGGTCCGTGCCGCTCCGAAAGGCGTCCGGCGGACAGGACATCGGCTCCACGGCGACACCGCGCCGCCGCCGTTCGGGCTCGGCGAGGGTGTCCCCGGTGTACACCTGTACGCAGCGGGTGCCCTCGCCCAGCCACAGGTCGACGCCCCGCAGCCCGGAGGGATGCGCCAGCCGTACGACCGCCCGGCCGTCGGGCCCGCGGTCGAGCCCGGTGAACGCGGTGTCCAGGCGCCGATCTCCGATGGGCCGGGCGGCACGGAAGTCGTACGGACCGCCGTCGACGGGCTCCCGGCCGGTCGGCAGCCCCCGCTCGTCCGTCCGCAGCACATACCGGGCGGGGACGGTCAGCACGGCGCTGTCGACGAGATCGGTCCCGACGGTCAGATAGGGGTGCTGGCCCACCCCGTAGGGGGCGGGCTCCGTACCGGTGCAAGTGGTGTGGACGGCGACGCCGAGCCCCTCGGGTCCCAGCCGGTACGCGACCCGGACATCGAGGAGGAACGGGTATCCGGGCTGAGGACAGAGCGTCGTGCCGAGCGTCACCGCGTCGTCGGCGCGGGCGAGCGGCTCCCACAGCGTCCAGCGGAGCAGACCGTGGATCGCGGTGCTCTTCTCCACCTCCGTCAGGGGCAGTTGCAGGCTCCTGCCGCCGAAGTCGTAACGCCCGTCGCGCACCCGGTTGGGCCAGGGGACGAGCAACTGGCCCCTGCCGCCCGTGACGGCGGACCCGGGCGAGGACCCGTCCAGGAGCGGCCGGCCGTCCACCGCGTACGCGCTCAGGGCGCCGCCCAGCTGGACCACCACCGCGCTCTGCGCTCCGTGGACCAGTCGCCACGACGCGCCCGTGGGGCCGGGGGACGCCCGGGGTAGCCGCGCGAGCAGCGTCGCGACGATGGATTCCGGCGGCCGGTCGATCTCCGCCACCAACGGGTGCTCGTCGGGCTCCGGCTCCTGGAGGTCCGCGAGCTGGCTCTCCAGCAGGTCAGCCGGGAAGAAGTGGCCCTGCCGTCCGGCCAGCCGTGCGCTCAACAGCTCGCGGGAGCCGCGCAGGTACACCAGGGCGACCTCCGGGCGTCCGGCGAGGAGCGTGTCCCGGTACGCGCGCTTGAGCGCCGAGCAGGTCACGACGGCCCTGCGGCCGTCGGCGATCGCCTCGTCCATCCACACCCCGATCGCCGCGAGCCACGGCCGCCGGTCGCTGTCCGTGAGGGCATGACCGGCGGCCATCCTGGCGCGGGCGGCTTCGGAGTGGAACGTGTCGGCGTCCCGGTACTCCCAGCCCAGCCGGCCGGCGAGGAGACGCCCCACCGTCGTCTTGCCCGAGCCGGCGACGCCGACCACGAGCACCAGCCGCGGCAGGTCCCCGGTCGCGTTCGCGGGTGCCACGCGCGCCGGCCCCGGACCTCAGTCGCGCACCGGCTTGGGCGCGACGCACAGCCCCCAGATCACGAGGGCGTCGATGGCGATGATCACCAGCGCCCACCAGGGGGTGTAGGGGAGCCACAGGAAGTTGGCGATCATGCTGATACCGGCGAGGGCCACGCCGACGACCCTGGCCCAGGTGGCGCCCGTGAGCAGGGCGACGCCGACGAGCGTGATCAGGATGCCCAGGATGAGGTGGATCCAGCCCCAGCCGGTGAGGTCGAGCTCGTAGACGTAGTTACGAGTGGCCAGGAAGACATCGTCCTTGGCGATGGCCGAGATGCCGCCGAGCAGCGTCATGATGCCGCTGAAGATCATGATGACGGCGGCGAACACCAGCCAGCCGCTGGTGTGGGTGTCGTCGCGCCGACCGGGCGCACTCGCGTGGGTCGTCATGACAGGTTCCTCCATGTCGTCCGGCTGCCCGCCCGGGCGTCGCCGTCCGGTGGGTCGGATACCTCCAATCTGACCCCCGGCGCCACCCGGCGCATGTCGGCGGGCCTCGGCCTGCGGGGCGGGCCCGCGCGCACCGGACCTTCCGGCGACTCCTCCCGACCTTCCGGCGGCCCTCCCGCCACGCCGGGGCGCACCCCGTGCGGCCGTGGCACACGTGCCCCTCACGTCCGGAATCGAGTGGTTCCGGCTGGCAAGTGCTTGCCATGGCGACGACTTGCCGCCACGAGGCCTTCACGACGCCGTTCACCGGTCGATAGACCCGTCGCATGCACTCCCTCCCTCATGCCGCCTCCCTCCGGCGCAGGCGCCGGCAGCTGATCGCGGCGGCCACCGCGGTGCCCCTCCTGACAGCGGGGCTCGTCGTCCTTCAGGCACCCGCACAAGCCGCCCCGAGCAAGCCCACCGTCACCGCGAAGCCCTCGGCGACCCACAAGGTCACCCTGGTCACGGGGGACGTCGTCACCGTCACCACGATGGCCGACGGCAAGCAGACCGCCGACGTCGACCGGCCGCGCGACGCGGTCGGCGGTGTGAAGCTCCAGGAGAGCCAGGGCGACCTGTTCGTCATCCCGGACGAGGCGGCGGCGCTGCTCGCCGCGGACGCCCTGGACCGCAGGCTGTTCAACGTCACCGACCTCATCGAGATGGGCTACGACGACGCGCACTCGGCGTCGGTGCCGCTCATCGCGACGTACACCCGGCCGGCGTCACGCGCGGCCGTCGAGCCGACCGCCCCCCGGGGCAGCAGGCTGACCCGCACACTCAAGGGCATCAACGGCGCCGCGCTCAGCACCGAGAAGAGCCGGTCCCGCACTTTCTGGACCACCGTCGCGCCCCACGGCAGGACACAGGGCGACACGACGCAGACCGGCGAGGCGCGGACCGGCACGACGCGGAGCGGCGGCTCCCCCGGCCGCGCGGCGCTGGGCGCGGGCGTGGCCAAACTGTGGCTCGACGGCCGGGTCAAGGCCAGCCTGAAGGACAGCGTGCCGCTCATCGGCGCGCCCGAGGCCTGGGCGGCCGGATACACCGGCAAGGGCGTCAAGGTCGCGGTGCTCGACACCGGCATCGACGTCGGCCACCCCGACTTCGCCGGCCTCATCGACGGCACGGCCAGCTTCGTGCCCGGTGAGGGCGTCACCGACGTCAACGGGCACGGCACGCACGTGGCCGGCACGATCGTCGGCTCCGGCGCCGCCTCCGGCGGCGACCACAAGGGCGTCGCCCCCGACGCCGACCTGTTCGTCGGCAAGGTGCTCGGCGGCGCGGAGGGCTCCGGCCAGGACTCCTGGGTCATGGCGGGCATGCAGTGGGCCGCCGAGTCCGGTGCCGACGTCGTCAACATGAGCCTCGGCAACTCGTATCCCACCGACGGCAGCGACCCGATGTCGCAGACGGTCGACGCCCTGTCCGCGCAGTACGGCACGCTGTTCGTCATAGCCGCCGGCAACTCGGGTCCGGAGAGCATCTCCGCCCCGGGCGCGGCCACGTCGGCGCTGACCGTGGCCGCCACGGACAAGCAGGACCGGCTCGCGTCCTTCTCCAGCACCGGCCCGCTGGCCACCTCCGGAGGCATGAAGCCGGACATCGCGGCCCCCGGAGTGGACATCACCGCGGCCCGGTCGCAGGAGATGACCGACGGCGGCGAGGGCCTCTACCGCACCATCAGCGGCACCTCCATGGCCACCCCGCACGTGGCCGGCGCCGCGGCGATCCTGGCCCAGCGGCACCCGGACTGGACCGGCGCGCAGCTCAAGGAACACCTGACGAGCACCGCGCGGGGCCTCGACGGCGGGTACTCGCCGTACGAGGTCGGCACCGGCCGTCTCGACGTGGCCGCCGCCCTGCGCACCGCGGTGCGCGCCACCGGGTCGCTCTTCTTCGGCAACCACAGCTGGCCCCACGAGCCGAGCGACGCCGCCGTCACGAAGGACCTGACCTTCACCAACACCGGCACCACCGCCGTCACACTCGACCTGGCCCTGACCACCGAAGGCGGACCGTTCACCCTGGGAGCCACCGCGGTGAAGGTCCCCGCGGGCGGCACCGCCGCCGTCCCGGTCACCGGCGACCCGAGGGCCGCCGCGCCCGGCCGGCACGTCGGGCACGTGACCGCCACCGACGCGGCGACCGGGAAGCCGGTGACCCGCACCTCCGTCGCGCTGCTGAAGGAGGACGAGCGCTACGACCTGACCGTCAAGCTGGTCGGCAAGGACGGCAAGCCCGCCTCGGGCCTCGTCGCCGTCAACCTGGCCGGAGACGTCTGGCCCTGGTCGGTCCGTGTCGACGGCCGGACCACCCTGCGCATGCCCCCCGGCCTCTACACCGTCGCGGCCTACCTCGACGTGCCCGGTGAGAAGGCGGACCGCTCGGGAGTGGCCGTGCTCGTCGATCCCGAGACGCTGCTCGACAAGGGCTCGGCCGACGTGGTGCTCGACGCGAGCAAGGCGCGCCTGCTGCAGACGGAGGCGCCGCAGCTCACCGAGGACCGCCAGCGCAAGGTCGACTTCAACGTCCACTACGCGGGCCACGACCCGTACACGGACTTCCGCAGCGCCTACGTGCTGCCGCCGACCTACGACGACGTCTACGTCGCGCCCACGGAGACCATGAAGCAGGGCGAGTTCGTCCTGATCACCCGCTGGCGCAAGGGCGAACCGCAACTCGCCCTGAGCACACCGGGCGGCCGGCTCCGGTTCGAGACCACCGTGCAGGCGGGCAGCGCCCTCGGCACCGCCACGGACACCTGGGGGGCCGTCCACGCCGGTGACGGCGCGGCGGCCGCGTACGAGAAGATCGACGCCAAGGGCAAGATCGCCGTCGTCGAACGCAGCGACGAGGTCTCACCGCAGGAGCGCACGGACGCCGCCGCCGCGGCCGGCGCGAAGGCCCTGATCGTCGTCAACGACGGTGTCGGCCCCCTGATGGAGTACGTCGGCGAGTCACCCCTCCCGGTCGCCACCGTGCACCGCGACGCGGGCAAGGCCCTCCTCGCGCTGGCCCGGAGCGGCAGGACCAGGCTGACCGTGAAGCAGACCGAGCACACGCCGTTCGTCTACGACCTGACCCGGGACTACCCCGGCCGGGTGCCGGGCCGGGCCCTCGTCTACAAGCCGTCCCAGAAGGACCTCGCCCGTGTCGACGCCCGCTACTACGCGGCCGCCGGCGGCCGCCTCGCGGAGGGCTACCGCTCCGACTTCACCCTCAGCCCGTCCCTGAACTTCCCCGACACCGAGTGGCACCCGGGCACCCGCACCGAGTGGGTGACCCCCGGCCAGGTCTGGCGGGAGTTCCACACCCAGGGCGTCGACGGACCGCTGCCGTGGACGATGGTCTCGGGCGACAACACCTACGCCCCCGGCAGCACCACCCGGCTCGACTGGTTCGCGCCGGCGACCCGCCCCGGCCAGAGCGAGTCCTTCGGGGTCTACAACTCCCGCTGGCAGAACCACATGACCTGGAACGTGCAGGCATGGGCCTCCGCCAGCGACTCCATGCGGCTCGGCGGCTACCTGCCGTGGGGGGAGACACCGTCCCACCTCCAGGTCTTCCAGGGCGACACGCTGATCCACGACAACCCCGTCAGTGGAGACATGCAGTGGGTGGAGGTGCCGGCCGGTCGCCTGCCCTACCGCACCGTCCTCGACGCCGAGCGGCCCGCCGACCTCTTCCGGCTGTCGACCCGCACCCACACCGAGTGGACCTTCGTGTCCGACACCGTCGACTCGGACTTCTTCGAACCGTTCTCGGTGCTGAACCTGAACTACCGCCTGGAGTCGGACCTGCACGGCGACATCAAGGCCGGCGCGACCCAGCGGATCGCCCTCGAACCGGTGTCCGCGGACCTGGGGACCGTGCCGGGTCACGTCACCACGGTGGCGCTGGACGTCTCGTACGACGACGGCGCGAGCTGGCAGAAGGTGACCCTGGCCAAGGGCGCCGACAACACCTGGACCGGTGAGTTCAGGACGGCCCGGAAGCCCGGCGGCTTCGTCTCGCTCCGCGCGAGCGCCGCGACGGACGGCGGCTTCGGCGTCAAGAACGAGATCATCAGGGCGTACGGCCTGCGATGAGCCGTGCCGTCGGGCCCCGGGGCGGCGACTCCCCGGGGCCCTTCCCCTCACACCTGCTCCCATCAGGGACTATTCAGGATCTGCCGCCATGGCGCATACTCTCCCCGCTGCGGCAAGTGGAGGGGAGTCGGTCGCCGATGCTGGATGTCCTGGGCCTCGAACCCGACGAGGAGCGCGTCTACCGGGCGCTGCTCGGACGGCCCGGTTCCACCGCCGCCCTGCTCTCCGGCCACCTCGACGACCTCGCGCACGCCCCCGTCGCCAGAGCGCTGACCCGCCTGGTCGAGTGGGGCCTGGTGAGCAGGTCGGCGGACGAGCGGTTCACCGCCGCGCCGCCCGCCATGGCACTCGGCGCCCTCATCAGCCAGCGCCGGGACGGGCTGCGCATGGCCGAGCACGCCCTGGTGACCTTCGCGGAGGAACACCGGGCGGCGATGACGGGAAGCAGCATCAGCGACCTGATCGAGGTCGTCACGGGCGTCGACGCCATAAGGCACCGCTTCCTCCAGGTGCAGCAGGCGGCCCGCACCCAGGTCCGCTCCTTCATCACCGCCCCGTTCGTCGCCCTGCCGCCCGACGAGAACACCGCCGAACCGGTGGCCATCGGCCGGGGCGTGCACTTCCGCGCGGTCCTCGACCGGGCCGTGCTCAGCGAACCGGGCATCATCGAGGACGCGATCGCCTCCCTGGGCAGGGGCGTACACCTGCGGGTCGCCGACGAGCTGCCGATGAAACTCGTCCTCGCCGACGCCGACCTCGGCCTCGTCCCGCTCGCGGTCACCCCGGCGGGCGAGCCCGGCGCCGCGCTGCTGCACCGCAGCGGCCTGCTGGACGCGCTGGACGCGCTCTTCGAGACGGTGTGGCGCAACGCCCTCCCCCTCGAACTGTCGGGCACCGGTGGAGAGACCGGCCCCACCGTCGAGATCGGGGCGACCGGCCCCACCGACCTCGACCGCAGGATCCTGGCCCTGCTCCTGGCCGGTCTGACGGACCTGGCGGCCGCGACCCAACTCGGTCTGTCGGCGCGCACGCTGCACCGACGCCTGCGCCACCTCATGGACCTGGCCGGCGTACGGACCCGCATGCAGCTCGGCGCCCACGCGGTGCGCAACGGCTGGGCGGAGCCCGTCCGCACATGAGCGGCGACCGACCGCGGCTGACAACCGGAGGTTGCCGGACACCGGCCGGTCCTCCGTATGCTGGTGATACGCGAGCCACCTGCCGCGCCACCCCTGCGAACGGCACGCGTACGGGATCGGGCCCGCGGCCTCGGTCCGCCCGCCCGTACCGGCCCGAATCCTGGCGGGCCGACCGGCCGGAATCGGCCCGATCGGCCGGGAACAGGTGCATGCTGGGCACCAACATCGGTCGAGTTCCTGTCTGGAGGCCGGAAGAGTGAACGGCGGCAAGGGGAGACGGCGCCTGGCGGGCCGTGCCACGGCCGGGAGAGGCGCGGCGGCGCGCCGCTCGGCCGGTGCCCGCAGGCGGCTCGGACCGAGCGGCGGCGAGGTCCCCCTCGACCGGATCACCACCCGCGGTCGGCTGGCCTGGCTGAACTCCGCGGGCTCCCGGATCGGCACCACCCTCGACCTGGAACGCACGGCCCAGGAGCTGGCAGAGTTCACCGTGCCAGGCCTCGCCGACGGCGCCGCCGTCGACATCCTGGAGAGCGTCCTGCGGGGCGACGAGGGCTCACGCTGGACGGGTACGGGCGTCCCCCTCATGCGGGCCACCGCCCTGTGCGCCGTCGAGGAACTGTCCTCACTGGAGCCCACCCCGGTGGGCGAGACCTCCGCCCGCGCCGAAGAGGCACACGAGACGCTGCTCCACCGCTACTGCCTGCGCCAGGGCAAGCCGGTCCTCGTGAGCCGCATGCGGAACGAGGACTTCATCAGGGTCGCGCCCACCGAGAGCGCCGCGAAGAAGATGCGGGCCGCCGGGGTGCACAGCTATCTCGCGGTGCCGCTGATCGCCCGCGGGCTGCTGCTCGGCAGCGTGGACTTCGTCCGCGGCCGGGGACGACCGCCGTTCTCGGCCACCGACCTCGCCCTGGCCGAACAGCTCGCCTCCCAGGCCGCCGTCTACATCGACAACGCCCGGCTGTACGGGCGCGAGCGCGAGCACGTCGTCTCACTGCAGCGCACCCTGCTGCCACGCGCCACGCCGGTGACCCCCGGGCTGCGCGTCCAGGCCGAGTACGCGCCCTCGACGGCCCACCACGGAGTGGGCGGCGACTGGTACGACGTCATGGCCCTGCCCGGCGGACGGACGGCCCTCATGGTCGGCGACGTCATGGGCCACGGACTGCCCGCCGCCGCCACCATGGGACGCCTGAGGACGGTGGCCCGCACCCTGATGACCCTGGACATGGCACCGGAACGCGTCCTGGCCCGGCTCGACCTCGCCACACGTGACCTGGAGGACGAGCAGGTCGCCACCTTCCTCTGCGCCGTTTTCGACCCGGCCGACTCCACCTACACGCTGGCCAGCGCGGGGCACCTGCCCCCGCTGCTCCTCGACGGGCAGGGCTCCGCCGAGTTCGCGGACGTACCCGTCGGCGCGCCGCTCGGCGCGGGAGTCATCCCGTACGACCCGATCCGTCTCAAGGTCCCGGCCGGCGGCAACCTCGTCATGTACACCGACGGCCTCATCAAGTCCCGCCACGCCGACCTGGACCACCAGCTGGACTGCCTGCGCACGGCGGCGCGCGGGCTGGCACCCGGGGCCCTCGCAGACGGCGGCCTGATCGCGTGCGCCCCCGCCGACGCGTCCCGGTTCGACGAGGCCGTGCTCCTCGTGGCCACCCACGTCTCGGGCGCCGACGCGCCGGACGCCCCGGCCGACCTGCGCGAGTGGCAGCTGCCCCAGGAGGGGCGCGCCGCGTCCGTCGCCCGGGGCCTGGTCACGGACCAGCTCGCCGCGTGGGAACTCACGGAACTCGCCGACGTGTGCGAGCTCGTCGTGTCGGAACTCGTGGGCAACGCCCTGCGGTACGGCAACGGCCCCGGCCGGCTCCGGCTGCTGCGCGGCGAGCGCCTCGTCGTGGAGGTCTCGGACACGGGCCCCGACCTGCCCCAGATCCAGCACGCGGACCTCAGCGACGAGGGCGGCCGCGGCCTGCAGCTCATCAACATGCTGTGCCGCCGCTGGGGCTCCTGCCGCACCGTCACCGGCAAAGTCGTCTGGGCGGAACAGAACCTGCCCTCCTGAAGGCCGGACGGACCCGCCCCCGAGAACGGAACAGACCTGCCTCCTGACCGATCCGACGCGCGTCGGGCACCGACCTGACGTGCGTCGGGTTTGGCCGCACGACAAGCGGCAAGGCGAATCCCTGGGCGCCCAGCAAGCAGTGACGTACAGCCAGCCAGGAGTCACCTTCCAGGAAGGCAGCCATGTCGACCCTGACCGTAGTTCTCATCATCGTGGTGCTGGTCGCCGCGCTCGTCGGGGCGGGCCTGCTGCTGCGGGCCCGCAGGGGCCCGGGCGGTGAGGCGCGCGCCCTGAAGCGCCGCTTCGGCCCCGAGTACGGCCGCACCCTCGCACGACACGGCGACGACCAGGAGTCCGCCCACCGCGACCTGCACGAGCGGGTCGAACGGTACGGCCGCATCCGGCACCTGCCGCTGGAGGCGGCGACCCGCGAGCACTACGTCGCTCGCTGGACCGTGCTCCAGGAGCGCTTCGTCGACAGCCCGCGGCAGGCCGTCGCCGACGCCGACGAGCTCCTCACGCGCATCGCCGCGACCCGGGGCTTCCCCGAGCCCGACCGCGCCGAGGAACAGCTCGCCGCCCTGTCGGTGCACCATCCGCACCACGTCGAGGGCCTGCGCACGGTACGCCGTGCGGCGCACTCGCCCTCCGTCTCCACCGAGGAGCTGCGCGAGGCGCTGGTGCACGCGCGTGCCCTGTTCGAGGACCTGACAGCGACCGGGACCCCGGCCGGTACCGACCCTGCCCGCACCCGCCCGATCACCGGGCATGACCGCGGGCACCTCCTCAAGCCGAAGGGAAGTGGCGCGTGATGGCACGCGAGAACCGGGACCAGGAGGCCGCGGCGGAAGGGATCGCCCAGAGCTCGTCCGCGCCGACCCCCAGAAGAACGACGGGGCCCGCCGGCGACCCGGCGCCCGCCGGATGCGGGGAGGTCCCCTCCCCGGCCGCCCGGAGCACCGGCCCTCTCGCGACACCGCCGCCCGCACCGCCGGTGGCCGCCTCGCCGCCGCCCGCCCCGCCCACGTCGCCGCCGGTGGCGCTGTCGCAGGCGCCCCAGTCCGCCGTACCGTCCGAAGACCCCGGCGCCACGGGCCGGAACGGCGGGAGCCGTACGAGCGCTCCCACCGCGACCCCCGCCGCGCCCCGCGGACGGGACACGACGGACCGGCCGGGCGGCCACGTCCCCGGCGACGGCCACGGCCCGGGGCGCGTCCACGACGGCGGACACGGCCTCCGCGATGCCGAGCGACCTGGCGGCGAGCACGGCCCCGGCGGTGCCGACCGGCCCACCGGCCCCGCGGCCGGTACGGGACACGGGCCCGGCACCGACGGCCACGGCCCGGCCGCGCAGCTGCTCGGCGACGGCGAACGCGACCGTCTCGGACAGCGTCTGCACGAGGCGCTCGCCGGGTTCGTCGACTCGCCCCAGGAGTCGGTCGCCGAGGCGGCCGAGGTCCTCGCCGAGGCGGAACGGCAGCTCATCGCCTCGCTGAAGGACCGTCGGGCGAAGTTGCAGAAGGGCTGGCAGGTGAACGGCGACGCGGGTGGCTCGCGTCCCGACACCGAGCAGCTCCGACTCACCCTGCGGACCTACCGCGAGGTGACGGAACGGCTGCTCCGGGCGTGACCGGCAGCACCACCGCACAGGACGGAAGCCCCCGCGACAGCCGGGGGCTTCCGTCATGACGGCCCCCGCACCCGGCCATCGGAACCGCGAGCCCAGCGCCCCGGCCCACGAGCCCCGTGCCACTCGCCCCGCCCCGGAACGCCCCGCCCCGCCGCGACCGCCCGACACCGGCTGGGGGACGATGGCGGGATGAACACGCAACGGGGAAACAGTGCACAGGCATCGATCGGGGAGCTCGCCCTGCGGCTCGTCGCGGCGGACACCGACGGCTGGACGCCGGAAGGGGTCAAGGCCGCCGGGGCCGAGATGGGATGGGTCTGGAAGGAAGGGGCCCACGGGCCGGTCCTGGTGACCGGTCGGGCCGCGGGCGACGCCCGCCCGCGCCCGGTCGGCGAGTACGAGAAGCGGTACGTCCACGGCGAGTCGTACGTGGAGATCGCGGTCCCGCTGGCCACGCCCGCGCCGGACGCCGCGGCGCAGGCCGCCGCCTTCCGCGCCGCCAAGGACGAGGTGACCGCGGTGCTGGGCGATCCGTCCGTCATGGGCTCGCACGGCGACATGGGTCCCTTCTACGACAGCGAACCGGACTGGGGCGCCCCCTTCCTGCGCTGGCGCGGCAGGGCGAACACGCTCGAACTGCGCGCCGGCAAGGCGGGCCCGGAGCTGGTCCTGCAGCCCACCGACCCGGCGGAGAACTGGTTCTGGCGTCAGGGGGTCGGTGAGGAACACTCGATCAGCGGCTTCTTCGGCAGCAACCGGGACGAGGCCAACATCGGCCTCGGCTTCCCCGGCGGCTGGACCGCCCGGAGCTGGGAGACCGTCACCCGGTCGCTGGGGGACTTCCTGGGAGCGCTGCCCGCCGAGGCCACCGCCCTGGGCGTCCGGTTCGCGATGCCGTTCTACGGACGCAACAGCCGCAGCGCGCCCCTCCTGTTCGAGGTGGTGTGCGGCGACCGGCTCTCGATCGGCTGCTTCGTCCCGGACGACGTCGACGCGGCCGCCCTCGGCTGGGGCACGGTCGCGGAACACCCGCGCACGGCCGCGGTGTTCGCCGACGACGACCCGAAGTGGCGGGTGGACGCGGGCGGCCCCGGCGAGCCGAAGGGCCGCGCACTCGCGGAGATGCTCGTGGCGACGGCCAGGGCGGCCGGGGTGAGCGAGCCCACCGACCTCATCGTCGGTGGGGAGGCGTGCTACGTGGACGGCTACAGCCTCACGTTCTACGGGCTGGGCCTGCCGACCGGCTGAGCTCCCGCGACGGCGCGGAGGCCGGACAGCGCCGGTTCCCCCCGGACGGCGGGAACCGGCGCTGCCTCCAGCGGCTACGGGGTGACGCAGACGACCGAGCCGACCGGGAAGTCGTTGCCGGTCGACGTCGCCGTGAACCCGAAGGTGACGCTGCCGTTCGGGGGCACGGTCCGGTTGTAGTCGAGGTTCCCGACCGTGAGCGTGCCGTCGGATCCGGTGCTCAGTGCGCCGTTCCACAGGCTGTTGACCCGGGTGCCCGCGCCGGGCGTCCATCGCACGGCCCATCCGTCACGTGGAGTCGTGCCGTGGTTCATGACCTCGACGGAACCCTGGAAGCCGCCGTTCCAGGCGTTGGTCACGTGGTAGACGGCCATGCACCCCGTGTGCGGGTCGGTGGGGGTGGGCGTCGGAGTGGGAGTGGGCGTGGGGGTCGGCGTCGGGGTCGGTGTGGGCGTCGGGGTGGGTGTGCCGCCCGAGCCGCGGATGCCGGTCACTTCGCCGTTTCCGCCGTCGAAGACGACGTCGGAGCAGGAGAAGAAGTTCTCCTGACTGTCCGAGCGCACCCACTGGATGAACAGCACCGCGTCACCCGAGCGGCCCGCGGGCAGGCTCAGATCCCAGTGGTAGTGGCCGCCGTCCGTGCCCGGGGAGCCCGTCTGCGGGGGATCGGTGACGGTCTGGATCAGTTCCAGGTCGTCCCAGCCCAGCTCGGAGGCGGGCGAGTAGCCGGGCTTGGACAGGTACACCCGGAAGGAGCCCGGGTGCGCCGCCCAGTTGCTGTGCCTGACCTGGATCGTCCTGCCCGACGTCAGATGCGTGCGGGGCCAGTCGGTGCGGGCCGCGTTGTACCCGGTGAAGTCGTACGGCGACCGGTCACCGGCGCTGCACAGCTTTCCGTCCGGGACGTACCCGGCTCCGCGTCCGCCCGCCTGGGAGTCGAGCACGGCGAACCAGTTGTAGAGGGCGTTCGCACCGCTCTCGTCGAGCGCCGCCCTGCACGCGGGGTTGGTCGGGTCCAGGGCGCCGGTGCCGGTCTTGGCGTCCAGCCAGCAGAGGTAGGTGCGCGACCCCGGCATCATGGTGACACCGTGCGCCTGCGCACTGCCCTGGCCCAGGAGGGTCAGGCCGATGCCGGCGAGGAGCGTCGCGAGGACCGCTGCCAGGGAGGCGAGTCGTTTCTTCCGTCCAGCCATCGTGTCTCCTGTACGTGGGGGGGGGAACTGTTCTCCGGTCGGTGTTCTCCTCGTGCGGTGGCGGTCCGTGGCGAGCCCCGCCCCCGTGCCCGGTACGGGCGGGGGAGGGGAGGGGGCGGAGCTCGCGGCGGTGATCCGTATCGCTCGCGGATCGGATCAGGTGCAGGTGGCGCCGTTGAGGCGGAACCCCGACGCCGGCGCGAACGTGCCGCTGTACGTGCCCTGGAAGCCGAAGGTCTGGCCGGCTCCGGCCGCGATCCGCGCGTTGTGCGCGAGGCCCGTCGCCGTCACGGCCCCGGAGCTCGCGGTGACGGCGGCGTTCCACGCGTGGGTGACGCGCTGGCCCGAGGGCAGGGTGAAGGACAGCGTCCACGGGTCGACGGGGGCCGACCCGGTGTTGGTGACGGTGACGTCGGCGGTGAAGCCGCCGGTCCAGACGTTCGTCGCGTACGTCACCTTGCAGGCGGTCGACGGGCCGGGTTCGCCGGGGCCGGGCTCTCCGGGACCGGGGTCGCCGAGGTTCACGGCCGAGGAGAAGGAGTTCACGGTGAGCCCGGCGCCGCCCTGCCACGGCTCGAAGCCGGCCTGGACACTGGTCAGGTACCAGGTGTTCTGGGCCATGCCACGGGAGACGGTCTCCCGGACGAAGTCCATGACGTCGAAGCTCCAGCTGGGGACGGCCGACGGCGCGACGAACGAGATGACGTCGTTGGAACCGTTGCTGCCCGTCCACACCTGCCAGGTGCGCCCGCCCACGGTCGTGCTGCCCACCGGTGAGCCGATCGGCTGGACCGGGCCGACCTTGTGGAACCAGATCATGATCTCGGTCCGGTTGACCCCGTCGGTCCGGGGGGTGGGGTCCAGCCAGATGTCGTACGAGGCGTTGTACACGGCGTCGCCGACGAAGCCGTACGAGATGCTGCTGGGGGCGCCGGCGATGCCGCTGAGCCGCGCCGGGAGGGCGGTCCCCGGCGAACAGTTGGTGTAGTGGCAGCCGTTGAAGACCGAGGGGTACGACTTGGGGGCGCCGTCGGTGGGCACGGCGCCGTCGGCACGGGTCACCCGGAAGCCGGTGTCCGTGGCGGTCACGCACTGGGCGGCGCCGGTGCCCCAGCGGTTGTTCTGGACCACGTAGCGGCCCTGGATCGTGGTCGAGCCGTACTGGTCGCAGATCAGGGTGTCGGCCTGGGCCGCCGGCGCGGCGGCCACGAGAGCCGCGACGGTGGCGAGGGCGGTGAGCAGCGCGCCGAGGACGGCGCGGGCGGTGCTGGGGCGGTGCGGTGACGCTCGCATCCGGGGGGCCTCTCCGGGAGGGGGATCGAGGGGCTGGGTCAGGGGAGCGGTCCTCGACAGCTGTCTCTGGGAGCGCTCCCATGCCGCTTTGCAGGGCACTGTAGGAGCACGAGGTGTCCCTGACAACCCGTCGGAACCGAACGCGCTCCGCCGCGTCGGGCGCGAGTCGGGGCCGGGATCGGGCGCGTTCCGTCCGGGCCGTTGACGCGTCCTCGGTCGGGCGTGACTATGTCTCCTGCGATATGGGAGCGCTCCCATCCGTGCGGGCCGCTTCGTCCCCCGCACGTCGCTCCGCCCCCTCCGAGGAGCTCAGACGTGAACAGACGCAGAACCGCCCTGCTGTCCCTGACGGCCCTGCTGGCGACCGCTCTCACCGCGGTGCCCGCCGGCCCGGCGGGGGCGGACGAGGTCGAGCAGATCAGGAACGGCACCTTCGACTCGGCCACCGACGAGTGGTGGACGAACAACGTCACCGTCGCGCCGTCCGACGGCGAACTCTGCGCCGAGGTGCCGGGCGGCACGACGAACCGCTGGGACGCGGCCGTCGGCCAGAACGACATCGCGCTCGTCAAGGGCGAGTCGTACCGGCTCAGTTTCCGCGCGACGGGCGCCCCCCAGGGCAACGCCGTCCGTGCGGTCGTGGGCCTCCAGGTGCCGCCGTACGACACGTACCACGAGGTCACTCCGCAACTGAGCGTCTCCGGCGACACGTACACCTACACCTTCGCCTCGCCGGTGGACACCGCGCAGGGCCAGGTCGCCTTCCAGCTCGGCGGCGGCGCCGATCCCTGGCGGTTCTGCCTGGACGACGTGTCCCTCCTGGGCGGCGTACCGCCGGAGCGGTACGAGCCCGACACCGGCCCCCGGGTCCGGGTCAACCAGGTCGCCTACCTGCCCCGCGGGCCGAAGAACGCCACCCTCGTCACCGACGCGACCGAGCGGCTGCCCTGGAAACTGAAGAACGCCTCCGGCGCCGTCGTCGCGCACGGCTGGACCGTGCCGCGCGGTGTCGACCCCTCATCCGGGCAGAACGTCCACTCGATCCGCTTCGGTGACCACCGCGGCGCAGGGGAGGGGTTCACCCTGGTCGCGGACGGCGAGACCAGCCGCCCCTTCGACATCGGCACCGCCGCGTACGAGAAGCTCCGCCTGGACGCGGCGAAGTTCTACTACACCCAGCGCAGCGGGGTCGCCATCCGCGACGACCTGCGCCCCGGGTACGGCCGCGACGCCGGTCACGTCGACATCGCCCCCAACCAGGGCGACGGGAACGTGCCGTGCCAGCCGGGTGGGTGCGACTACACGCTCGATGTCACCGGCGGCTGGTACGACGCCGGCGACCACGGCAAGTACGTCGTCAACGGCGGCATCTCCGTCTGGCAGCTCCTCAGCACCTACGAGCGCGCCCGGCACGCCCGCACCGGGCAGGCCGCGCGGCTGGGCGACGGCACCCTGAACATCCCGGAGAGCGGCAACAAGGTCCCGGACATCCTCGACGAGGCCCGCTGGGAGATGGAGTTCCTGCTGAGGATGCAGGTGCCGGACGGCGAGCCGCTCGCCGGCATGGCGCATCACAAGATCCACGACGAGCAGTGGACGGGCCTGCCCCTGATGCCCTCCGACGACCCGCAGAAGCGCGAACTGCACCCACCGACGACCGCGGCCACGCTGAACCTCGCGGCGACCGCCGCCCAGGCGGCCCGCCTGTACCGGCCGTACGACCCCCGGTTCGCCGCCGAAGCGCTCGCGGCGGCCCGCAAGGCCTGGGCCGCGGCCCTCGCCCACCCCGCCGTCCTCGCCTCCGAGAGCGACGGCGTCGGCGGCGGCACCTACGCCGACCGTGACGTCAGCGACGAGTTCTACTGGGCGGCCGCCGAGCTGTACCTGACCACGGGCGGCAAGGAGTTCCAGGACCACATCCTGCGCTCCCCGGTCCACACCGCCGACATCTTCGGGCCGATCAGCTTCGACTGGGCGCGCACGGCCGTCCCCGCCCGCCTCGACCTGGCCACCGTCCCGAACCGGCTGCCCGGCCGCGACCAGGTCCGTCGGTCCGTACGCGAGGGAGCCGACCGCTACCTGGCCACGCTGGAAGCCCACCCCTACGGCATGCCGTACGCCCCGGAGGGCCACCGGTACGACTGGGGCTCCACGCACCAGATCCTCAACAACGCCGTCGTCCTGGCCACCGCCCACGACATCACCGGCGGCGCGAAGTACCGCGACGGCGCCGTCCAGGCCATGGACTCCGTCCTGGGCCGCAACGCCCTCAACATCTCGTACGTCACGGGCTACGGCGAGGTCAGCGCCCAGAACCAGCACAGCCGCTGGTACGCCCACCAGCTCGACCCGAAGCTGCCGCGCCCGCCCGTCGGCTCGCTGTCCGGCGGACCCAACTCGAGCATCCAGGACCCGCTCGCGCAGAGCAGACTCCAGGGATGCACCGGGCAGTTCTGCTACATCGACGACATCCAGTCCTGGTCGACCAACGAGCTCACGATCAACTGGAACTCCGCCCTCACCTGGATGGCCTCCTTCGTGGCCGATCAGGGCTGACCCGGAGCGCCACCCGACGGGACCCCCGACGCACCGCGTCGGGGGCCCTGCCGTACCGGGGCGCTCTCAGAGGTGCCCGTCCAGGAACTCCCGGACCTCGGCGCTCGTCATGGTCCCCGGGCCGTGCGCCGCCACCGCCTCTCCCTCCTTCAGCAGGACGCAGGACGGGGCCCCGGTGACCCCGTACCGCTCGGTCGCGGCCGGGCAGCGGGTGATGTCGGCGCGGACGGTCGTCAGCCGGTCCGCGTACTCCTCGGCGATGCCGCCCACGACGAGGTCCATCGCCCGGCACGGCTCGATCGCCTTGGGCCATGTCCCGATGAAGTACGCGAGGACCGGGACTCGGCTCATCCCGAGGATGAAATCGAACTCCGCGTCCTCACGGGGCTGGTGAACGCGCTTCGCCATGGAAGCTCCTGACCTCGTGTTCCGTCGTTCCGCGCCCATCATCCCCCGTGCCCCCGCCCGCACCGGGCGGGGCCCCGACGATCCTCAGGGCCGGAGCCCGACGTGCTCGAGCGCGAGCCTGCTGAGGTCGCCGATGGCCTGCCGGTCCCCGTGACGCCAGGCGTCGGCCCACCCACCCGGCGGGGCCGGGAGCCCGGCCAGCGCGCCCGGAGGTCCGGTGAGGGCGCGCAGGGCGAGCAGGTCTGCGCCTCCGGGAGCCGCGGTGAGCCGGCGCAGGGTGCTGCTGCGCCGGATCCAGAGCAGGCGCGGCGGAAGCCACAGCAGCAGGACGACGAGCACCGGACCGACGATGAGGACCGCGGTGACCACGTCGGCGACCTGACCGACGGTGTCCTGCAGCGACGCGCCCGCGTCGGCGAGGCCGGAGCTCGCGTCGGCCGCGGACCGCAGCGGCCTCTGCAGGACGTCGCCGATGAGCGGTACGTCCGACGCCGCGTCTCCCGCGTTGCCGAGCTCCTCGGCGAGGCTGTCGCCGGAACTCTCCACCGTGCGCCCCGGCTCGGCCAGTAGCATGACCACCTCGCGGACGGCGAGGGCCGCCCACACCGCGGCGGCGATCAGGGCCACGGCGATCACGTCCACCAGCACCTGGCGGGTCCGGCGGGCGGGCGTCTGGGCGTAGAGGCGCAACGGAGGGCTCCCGTTCGGGTCAGGACGTCGAGGAGGTCCGGCCGCCCCGGTCGCGACCCGGCCGACCGGTCGTCGGGTTCAACTCTTCCACCCCGCCCCACGGGCGACCGTGCGGGACACGAGGCGGGCGATCGTCCATACGGGGCCGCGAAGGCAGGTCCGTGCCGCCGCGTGTCCGCCGCGCCGGCCGGTGTTCACCCGTCGAGCAGGGCCACGGTCTCCCGCAGTCGCTCGCACGCCCAGTCGTACTGACCGCTGTCGGTGTGCCCCCGGTAGGTCGTCTCGATGATCTGGATCAGGGCGAGATGGAGGTTGTAGAGCCGGCGGCGGGTCCGCTCGGCGGGCGTGAACGGGCGGTGGCCGTAGCCGCGGACGAACGCCGTGGAGTCCCCGTACGCGCTCGACTCGCTCCCGGCGAAGCCGAACTCCATCAGCGGGTCGCCGTAGAACGCACGCTCGTGGTCGAGGATCGCGACGATCCGGCCGTTGCGGACCATGCAGTTGCCGGGCCACAGGTCCCACTCGACGAAACGGGCTTCGGTCACCTCGTCCAGGGTGTCGGCGTGGGACGTCACGAGCGCGCGGATCGAGGCGTAGTCGTGGCGCAGGTCGACGCCCCGTCGCTCGCCGTCGGCCAGCAGCTCCTCGACCATCCGCAGGAAGGCAGCGCGCCAGGTGCTGTCGCCCGGTCCGGCCAGCGGGCCGAACGCGGAGCCCGGGATGCCGTTCAGCTCGCGGGTGACCGCGCCGAGCGCCTCGCCGTACGCGTCGGTCTCCGACGGGGCCAGGGTGTCGTGGAGGCTGTGGAGGTTGTCCGCGTCGACGTACGTCATGAAGAAGTAGTCGGCGTCGCACAGCTCACGGCTCCGATCGGCGAAGTCGACGGCCGGCACCGGGATGCTCGTGTGCTCCTGGATCAGCCGCAGCGCCTCCAGCTCGGTGGCCATCGCGTCGCGCTCGTAGGTCATGACCTCGACGTCCGGCGGCGGCGCGATCTTGAGAACGGCCTGCGCGCCCGAGCGCAGCCGGATCCGATAGGCCACGTTGAAGCAGCCGTCACCCAGTTCGCCGAGCCAGTCGTCGCCCGCGTCGCACACCTGGTCCGGGCCGTAGGCGCGGGCGACCATCGCGCGAAGCGCCTCGACGGGCTGCCGGTTCTTGGTGATGCTCTCCATCAGTCCTCCACCCGAAGCGTGATCGGACGGTAGCACCGGGACCGCGTGGGCCACTCGGGTAATCCACGGCGCCCGCCCGCGAGGGCACACGCTGGTCCCGCTCGGCGGCCGGCAGCCGCGTCACCCCGTCGCGGCGTCCTCCAGGCAGGAGAGCAGGAACTCCCTCACCTCGGTGGCGTGGATGCGCTCCCGGGCGCCCGCGGGGCTGGAGCACAGCAGGACGGGGCTGTCGTCGGGGTCGTCCGGCAGGCGGCCGTGGCTCCCCCGGACGCAGGACGGGTCGGTGGGCACGACGGACATGGCGGTCCGTACGCCCAGCTTGAACTTGGCCACGGTCATGGCCGCCCTCGCCATGACCAGCGGATCGGCCGGATCGAAGAACAGCTCGGCCGGGTCGTAGCCCGGCTTGCGGTGGATCTCCACCCCGCGGGCGAAGTCCGGGGCCCGCTCGTCGTCCAGCCAGTAGTAGTAGGTGAACCAGCTGTCCGAGGAGGCGACGGCGACGAGTTCACCGGCCCGCGCGTGCCGCAGCCCGGCCTTCTCCTGCTCGTCGCGGTCCAGGACCTGGTCGACTCCCTCGGTCCTCAGCAGCACCTCCCGTACGTGCGGCAGGTCCTCGGGGTCGGCGACGTACACGTGGGACACCTGGTGGTCGGGCGTCGCGAACGCGCGGGAGGTCCAGGGATCGAGGTACTCCATGCCCTGCTGCGTGTACACGTTCAGCAGGCCCTCACGGCGCAGGGCCCGGTTGATGTCGACGGGACGCCGCACCTCCGTGATGCCGTACTCGCTCAGCACCACGACCGTGCTTCCCCGCACCGAGAGGGATTCCAGGAGTGGGGCGAGGACGGTGTCGAGTTCACCGGCGGCGGCCCGCGCCCGGGGGGAGTTCGGGCCGTGCCGCTGGAGGTCGTAGTCGAGGTGGGGGAGGTAGACGAAGGTGAGGTCCGGGTCGTGGTCCGCGAGGACGCGCCGGGTCGCGTCGACGATCCACCGGGAGGACGCGATGCCGGCCTTCGGGCCCCAGTAGTCGAACAGCGGGAACGGGCCGAACTCGGCGGTGAGGCTGTCGCGCAACCCGGCCGGGACCGTGTAGCAGTCGGGGGACTTGCGTCCGTCGTAGTGGTAGACGGGACGCGGGGTGACGGTGATGTCCACGTCCGCCCCCATGGCGTACCACCAGCAGATGTTGGCGACCGTGAGGCCGGGCCGGGAGCGCCGGGCGGTCTGCCACACCTTCTCGCCCTGGACGAGGGCGTTGTGCTGGCGCCAGAACGCGACCTCGCCCATGTCGCGGTCGTACCAGCCGTTGCCGACGACCCCGTGCTCGGCGGGCATCCGCCCGGTCAGGAAGGTGGACTGGACCGAGCAGGTCACCGCGGGCAGGACGGTGTCCAGTCCGGCGGCGAAACCCGACGCGGCGACGGACCGCAGCCGGGGCATGTGGGCGAGGGTCCGCGGGGTGAGCCCCACGACATCCAGGACGACGACACTCATCAGGCACTTCCGTTCGGTTCGGGCGAGCGGTCCCGCTCGGAGTCGGATTCCGCGCCGGACAGGCCGAGTCCGAGCAGCTCGCGGCGCGTCCAGGCGAGCTCGGCGGCGATCCCCTCGGCGAGACCGGCGCTGTCGCGCGGCGGCTCCGGCAGCACCGACCAGGTGTAGGTCTCCGTCTCGAAGTGCCGGGTGACGGGGTGGTCGGCGCGCAGCAGCGCGGCCAGCGCGCCGCGCAGGACGGACCGGGTCGATGTCAGCGGGGGTACCGGGTCGGCGTGCACCGGGATGTGGAAGTGGGTGCGCCACGGGCTGCCGTCACCGAGGGCCGCCGGTCCCGCGCACGCCTCCGGCAGGTCGTCCGTTCCGGTGGCGGGTCGTCCCGCCCGGCGTGTCTGGTGGAGGAAGCGGGGTTCGTCGAAGGCCGCGAGCGCCGCGCGTGTGGCGGGATCGGCCGGGTCCTCCGCGTGCAGGGCGCAGGAGATCTGTGCCTTCACCACGGGGACGCCGGCTCCGGCCAGCCGCCGCAGGGCCTCCGCCGGAGTCTCGAAGGCCACGGCGAGATGGCAGATGTCCAGGCAGAGGCCGAAGTGGCGCGGGTCGAGGTCCGACAGGTGCCGTACCGCGTCCGAGGTCGTCTCCACGAGGCACCCCGGTTCCGGCTCGAACGCCACCCGGACGGTCCGGCCGGTCCGGCGGCCGATCTCCCCGAGCTCGGCTCCGAGGAGCCGGATCTGACGTGCCGCGAGGTCGGAGTGGTGCGGTCGCCAGTCGGTCCCCCATCCGAACGGGAGCGTCGAGATGCTGCCCTCCGCGACGTCGTCGGGCAGGAGCCGGGCGAGGACATGGGCCAGGTGCGCGGTGTACCGGCGCCGGTCCGGCGAGGTCCAGTCCGGCCGGTACACGGCGTGCTTGACGACGGGCCGGTGGAAACCCTCGTACGGGAATCCGTTGAGGGTGACGACCTCCAGGCCCCGCGCGGTGAGTTCGGCCCGCAGCCTCAGCGTCAGGCCGACGTCGGCCGCCAGCGCGGCGGCCACCGGGTGGGCGAGCCACAGCCCGATGCCCAGGACCGGTTCCTCCAGGCGCTCCCGGACGGGCAGGGCGTAGCTGTCGAGCTGGTCCAGGATGCCGTCGAGGTCCTCGGCCGGGTGCACGTTGGTGCAGTAGCCGACGTGGACGAGTTCCCCGCCGGGATGCCGCAGGCGCATCAGCTGCCTCCCCTGCGGATCGAGTTCCCGGCGAACAGGGCCTCGTCCGACGGGCGGTCGCCGTCGTCCAGGACGAGCCTGCCGCTCTGGCCGTAGAACTCCACCGGGTTGCGCCACAGCACCTGGTCCACGTCGTCCTCGGTGAACCCGGCGCCGAGCATGGCGAGCGCGGTCGCGTGGGTGCGCAGCGGGTCGCTGTGGCCCCAGTCGGCGGCCGAGTTCACCAGGACGCGACGGGTGCCGTGCTCCTTCAGGATGGCGACCATCCGGTCCGGGTCCATCTTGGTGTCCGGGTAGATGGAGAAGCCCATCCAGCACCCGGACTCGGCGACGACGGGAGCGGTGACCTCGTTGAGGTGGTCGACCGCGACCAGGGCCGGATCGATGCCGTCGGCACGGACGATCTCCAGCGTACGGACGGTGCCGACGGCCTTGTCGCGGTGCGGGGTGTGCACCAGCGCGGGAAGGCCGTGCTCGCGGGCCAGCGCCAGTTGCACGGTGAAGGCGTGCTCCTCGGCGTCGGTCATCGAGTCGAAGCCGATCTCGCCGACGGCGACGACGTTGTCCTTCACCAGGTACCGGGGCAGGTCGTCGAGGACGGGCAGGCAGCGCGGGTCGTTGGCCTCCTTGGGGTTGAGCGCGATCGCGCAGAAGTGCCGGACGCCGTACTGGGCGGCGCGGTACGGCTCCCACCCCAGGAGCGTGTCGAAGTAGTCGTGGAAGCTGCCGGGAGAGGTGCGCGGCTGACCGAGCCAGAACGCGGGCTCGACGAGGGCGCGGACTCCGGCGGCGCGCATGGCCCGGTAGTCGTCGGTGGTGCGCGAGGTCATGTGGATGTGGGGGTCAAAGATGCGCATGGTGCTCTCCCGTGTCCTGGGGGTCGATCCGGGTCAGCAGGTCGTCGGGGACCGGTCGGCCGGCGGCGGTGCGCTCGGTGGCGAAGGCCCGGAACATACGGACGAGTTCGGGGTCCGTACGCCGCGCGAGACCCGCGACCGCGTCCAGCGGGATGTCCATGAAGACGCACTTCAGGACGGCCTGGCGCCACCCGGGCTGGTCGAGGTACCGGGCCGCGTAGGGCCCGACGGCGGCCGTCACGAGGCGGGCGTCGTGGGTGCGCAGGGCGTCTGCGATCAGCGGCAGCGCCGCGGGGCCGACGCCCCCTTCCTGGTCGAGGAGCGGAAGCGCACGCAGCACCGCGAGCCGCTCGGCCGTGTCCCCCTGCCGGTACAGCCCCTCCAGTGCCGCCGCCCGCTCCGGCGCGGAACCGGGCAGGGCCCCGAGGAGTTGCGCGCGCACCGCCTCCCCGGCCTCCGCGCCCGTCCGGCGGGCCGCGACGGGGAACAGCGTGGTCAGGGCGCGGGGATCGGCGCGGACCCGCCGGACCGCGTCGGCCGTCCAGGGGTGCGCCGAGGCGGCGCGCAGGGCCTTCAGCGAGCGTCCGGCGGTCAGCGGGCCGCTGTGCCCGTGGCGGGGCAGCTCGACGGAGACCAGCCCCCGGTATCCGATGTCGGTCAGCGCGGCCAGGACCGGTGGGAAGTCGATCTCCCCCTGTCCGAACTCCAGATGCTCGTGGACGCCCCGGCGCATGTCCTCGATCTGTACGTTGACCAGCCAGGGCGCCGCCCGCCGGACGCACTCGGCCGGCGGCAGGGGCTCCAGGCACTGGCAGTGCCCGATGTCCAGGGTCAGGCCGAAGGCCTCCGGGTTCCCGAGGGCTCCGCGCAAGCGCTCGTAGCCGTCGAGGTCCGCCACCAGCATCCCCGGCTCCGGTTCGAAACCGAGCCGGACACCGGCGAGGCCGGCGGTCTCCACGACCGCCGCGCACCCCTCCTCCAGGTGGCGGAACGCCTCGTCGTGGCCCATGCCGGGCTCGGGGACGCCGCTCCAGAAGGAGACCGCCTCGGCCTCCAGGTCGGCGGCGATCCCGATGGCCCTGCGCAGGAAGCCGAGCCTGCGCGCGCGTCCCTCCGGCTCGCAGGCGACGAGGGTGGGGGAGTGCTTGCGCCAGGGGTCGAGCACGTAGCGGCCGCCGGTCTCCACCACGACCCCCAGGCCCAGGGCGGTGAGCCTGCGACGGGTCCTGGCGAGTCGGCGGCTCATGCCCGGGGTGTACGGGTCCAGGTGGCCGCGGTCGAGGGTGAGGGCCACCCCGGTGTAGCCCAGGCCGGCGATCACCTCCAGCGCCTCGTCGAGACGGTGGTCGCCGAGGCCGTTGGTGCCGTAGCCGAAGCGCAGTGCGGTCATGTCGGGGACACCTTCCGTGACAGGCTCCTGGCCACGGGGTAGACGGCCAGGAGGGAGAACGCGGCGCGGAGGGAGCCGCCGCGTGCGGTCAGCGCCGCCTGCAGCGGGATCATGGCGTGGATCCCGGCACCCACCGCGTGCCGCAGCCGGGGGGCGTCGGGGCGGACGGTGGCGGCCAACTGGGCGGAGCCCGCCGCCAGGACGTAACCGCCGAGCAGCGCGGTCGAGGCGGTCCGGTGGGCACGGGCGGCGGTCGGCGGGGTCAGCGCGGCGCCGACCAGGCCCACCGCACCGGTGGCCGCCAGCGCGCCGGCCGGCAGCGAGGCGCTCGCGCCGAGGGTCTCCTCGCGGCTCACCGACGTGATCGCGTAGGTGTGCGCGGCGAGGAGGGCCGCCGGAGCGAGGGCGTGCCGGGACCGCCTGGCCCCCGCGCCCATGAGGACGTCGAGGCCCCGGGCCGCCGCCATCGCGGCGGGCCCGTACGGGGTGTTCTTCAGGGCCAGGTCGTAGGCCCAGACGGTGGCCGCGAGCGGCACGGCCACCGCCAGGGTGTCCCGGCCCGCGGCCGCCGCCGACACCAGGCCCGCGCCGGTGAGCGCGGCGGCGGTGGCGAGGGCGGCGCGGGGACTGATCCGACCGGACGGCAGGGGCCGGCCGGGGCGTTCCTCGGCGTCCACCTCCCGGTCCGCGTAGTCGTTGAGCGCCATGCCCGCCCAGTACAGGCAGGTGGAGGCGAGCGCGAGCCGCGCCGTCCGCCCCGCCGTGACCGGCCGGCCGCTCGCGGCGGCACCGGCGAGCGTGTCCCCCAGGACGGTCAGCGCGGCCGGGGCCCGTACGAGCTCCAGCACGGCCCGGGCGCCGGCCGCGGCCCCGGTCACCTTCCGTCTCCGGCGTACCAGGCCCGCAGGGCCTCGAACTGGGTGACCAGACGGTGCTCAGCCGGTGAGCCGTCCGCGTGGAGGGGGTCCTTGAAGAAGAAGGCGAGTTGTTCCTGCGGCCCGACGGCCCCGCGCTCGCGGGCCCGGGCCAGGAAGCGGGCCAGGTCGAGGACGAGGGGCGCGGCGAGCGCCGAGTCGACGCCTTGCCAGGTGAACTGGAGGGTCATGGCGGTGCCGAGGAACCCTTCGAACGCGATGTGGTCCCAGGCCGTCTTCCGCTCGCCCATGCTCGGCACGTAGTCGATGTGGGTGAGGCCCTCCACCTGGTCACCGAGGAGGGCGGTCAGGCCGCTGCGCTTGGAGGTGTTCTTGCTGAGGGCCGCCTCGGGGTCGGCGAGGGTCGCGCCGTCCCCTCCGCCGAGCAGGTTCGTGCCGGACCAGGACCGCACCCGCAGCGCGCGATGGGCGAACATCGGTCCCAGGGCCGTGCGGACCAGGGTCTCGCCGGTCTTCCCGTCGCTGCCCGCGTACGGCAGTCCCCGCAGCTCGGCGAGTTCGCGCAGCGCGGGGAGGCGGACGCCGGGGGAGGGCGTGAACTCCACGAATCCGCAGTCGGCCCGCAGGGCCGCGTAGGCGTACAGCGAACTGGCGGGGAGGACATCGCGGGAGTGGGCCAGGGCCTCCTCCAGGGCGGAGAGGCTCTCGTGCGCGGGGTGCGGGGCGACCGGCGGTTCGGTGGAGGAGACGTCGACGACCACGACCTGATCGAGATCGTGCCGCTCGCGGAACGCGGCGATGTCCTCGGCGAGGGCCGCGGCCGCCTCCCGCTGGGGCCGGTCCGAGTCCGTACGGGCTCCCGGCCGGATCTCTGGGTCGGCCGCCCGGAGCGCCGGCTCGACGACGGCGAGGAGGGATCGCGGGAACACGCCGCAGGCGGCGAGCTGCTCGGCCCGCTTGGGCAGCGGGGTGTCGGTCACGTCGTGGCCGCCGAAGACCAGCCGGTCGAGCGCGGGCAGCCCGGCGGCCGCGAAGACGTCCAGCTCGGACACCATCCCGACGGGAGGGACGACCGCCGCTCCGACCGCGGCGGCGCCGACGACGGCCGTGGTCGCCACGGAGCCTCGGGCGCCGACGAACCACACGCCGGTCCGTCCGGGTCCGCCGGCGGGGGCCTCACTCATGACCGGTTCCTTCCTTCGATACGGGGGTGGCGAAAGCGGCGTCGAAGGACGCGGCGGGGGGCCGGGTCCCGGCGAGGCGCCGGATGAACCCGACCGCCTCGGCGGCGCCGTCCAGGCGGTCCATCCCGGCGTCCTCCCACTCGATGGACACCGGCCCCTCGTAGCCGATGGAGTTCAGCGCCCGGAAACAGTCCTCCCAGGGCACGTCGCCCCGGCCGGTGGAGACGAAGTCCCAGCCGCGGCGGAGGTCGCCCCAGGGCAGGTGGGAGGAGAGCCGGCCGCGGCGGCCGTCGCCGACCCGCACGCGGGCGTCCTTGCAGTCGACGTGGTAGATCCGGTCCGCGAACTCCAGGATGAAGCTCGCCGGGTCGAGGTCCTGCCAGACCATGTGCGACGGGTCCCAGTTCAGGCCGAAGGAGGGCCGGTGGCCGATGGCGTCGAGGGTTCGCCGTGTGGTCCAGTAGTCGTAGGCGATCTCGCTCGGGTGGACCTCGAGGGCGAAGCGGACGCCCTGCTCCTCGAAGACGTCGAGGACGGGGTTCCACCGGTCGGCGAAGTCGCGGTAGCCGGCGTCGATCATGCCCGGAGTGGCCGGCGGGAACATCGCGACGGTGTGCCAGATCGAGGAGCCGGTGAAGCCGACGACGGTGTCGACGCCGAGCAGCGCCGCGGCCCTTGCGGTGTCCGCCATCTCGCGCGCCGCGTTGCGGCGTACCGTCTCCGGGTCGTCGGACCACAGGCGCGCCGGGAGGATGGCGCGGTGCCGCTCGTCGATCGGGTCGTCACAGACGGCCTGGCCGACGAGGTGGTTGGAGATCGCCCACACCGACAGCCCGTGCCGGTCGAGGACCTCTCGTCGGCGGCGTACGTAGGAGGGATCGGCGAGGGCGCGGTCGACCTCGAAGTGGTCGCCCCAACAGGCGATCTCCAGGCCGTCGTAGCCCCATCCGGCGGCCAGTCGGCAGACCTCGCCGAACGGCAGGTCGGCCCACTGCCCGGTGAAGAGGGTGATCGGTCGTGTCATGGCGTGTCCACCTCTGACGTCGAGAGCGGGTGCGGGTGTCGTGCGGATGCGGGGCCCGGTCCCCACCCGCGGTCGGGTGCGGGCGGACACCGGGTGGGGGGAGAGGACTCAGCCGACCTGGCCGAACCTCCATCGCCGGCCGTGGAATCCCGGCTGCTTGATCAGGTTCCACTCGACGGTGCCCTCGGGACCGCGGTTCGCGTTCTCCTGGTTCGCGTCGGGCCCGTAGCCGGCGGTGGAGATCCAGCCCGTCTTCGGGTCGGCCGCGAAGCGGAAGCTGTTGCGGAAGCCCATGGCGTAGATCTCGGGCCGGGTCTTGGCGGTGCCGGGCGCGAGCAGGTTGCCCGCGGGGATCGTGGAGCCGCCGGCGGCCTCGGTGTGGACGCGCAGGAGCTTGCCGCGCAGGTCGTTGGTGTTGCCGGACGAGCGCTGGGCGTCGAACCTCTCGCGGCCCGGCCGCTCGTCGATGGGCGAGTAGCCGCTCGAGTGGAACGGGTCGGTGTCGTCGCTTTTCACGGTGAACCGGGTGACCCGGCCTTCGACAGGCTCAGCGGGTCGCGTACGAGCGCCTGGGAGCCGCTCCGTCCACCCAGCCACAGCTGCTCGGGGTTCTCCTGGTCGAAGGCGAGACTTCCGGCGGCGGCGGACACCTCCAGGAAGAGGCGGTTCTTGCGGCCCGGTGCGACCTGGCTGACGGCGACCGAACCGAGCGCCCCGGAGGCGGTGGCGAACTGCACGGTGGCGAGGTCCTCGGTGAGGACCGGCCCGCCGCCCATGCGCCGCGGCACGACCACCGAGGTCTGGGCGCAGAGCCTGGTGATCCGATCCCCGGTCACGAACTCGACGAGGTCGAACCCGTGCGAGCCGATGTCACCGATGGTGCGTCCGGGACCGCCCTGCTCGGGATCCACCCGCCGGCCCTCCGTGGCGTTCGCCAGGTCCGCTCCCGCGACGCCCACTAAGCGGGCGCCGGCCTGTCGCGCGGCGCGGGCGTGGATCCGGCCGATGAAGCCAGTTCCAACGATCCCTACCCTCACTTCCGCCGACTGTCGTCGTATAGCGAGCATGTTTCGGAGCGTAGGGATGACTTATGACGGGCGTCAAGCATAAGTACGCCGAGAGTTATGATTAGTGGATACCGACCAGTCGTCACACCGACGGGGATGGAGACAGGGAGTTGACCAACGAACCGGCAGGCGCCGGCGCCCTTCTGGCGATCCTGAGGGACGGCCGCGCCCGCACGCGCACCGAACTCGTGCAGCTCACCGGCCTCGCCAGGTCGACCGTGACCCAGCGGCTCGACGCCCTGGCGGACCAGCAGTGGATCCGGCCGACGGACGACGCGATCTTCTCGGGCGGCAGGCCGGCGGTGGCCTTCTCCTTCAACTCCGAGGCGCGGACGGTCCTCGCCGCCGACCTCGGGGTCACGCACGCGCGGATCGCCGTCACGGACCTCGCCGGACGGGTGCTCGCCGAACGCGGCCGCGACATCAAGATCACGGAAGGCCCGGAGCGGGTCCTTGGCCGGCTCGTCGACGAGTTCACGGAACTGCTGACCGAGGCGGGGCGTGCCCTCACGGATGTGTGCGGCGTCGGTATCGGCCTCCCCGGACCCGTCGAGCACACATCGGGCCGGCCCGTGAATCCGCCGATCATGCCGGGCTGGGACGGCTTCGACGTGCCCGGCTGGCTCGCCCCCCGCCTCGGCGCACCCGTCCTGGTGGACAACGACGTCAACATCATGGCCCTCGGCGAACACTGGGCCGCCAGTCCCGAGGTCGAGCACCTCCTCTTCGTGAAGGTCGGCACCGGGATCGGGTGCGGCATCATCACGGAACACCGCCTCCATCGGGGCGCCCAGGGTGCCGCCGGCGACATCGGGCACATCCGGGTGGCCGGGGCCGGGAACGAGCCCTGCCGCTGCGGGAACACCGGCTGCCTCGAAGCGGTCGCCGGCGGCGGCGCCCTCGCCGCTCACCTCCGGGACTCGGGCCTCGACGCCGCGGACGGCCGGGACGTGGTCGCCCTCGTCCGCGCCGGCAACCCGGCCGCGATCCAGATGATCCGCCAGGCGGGCCGCGACATCGGTGACGTCCTGGCCGCGCTGGTGAACTTCTTCAACCCCGGAGTGATCATCATCGGCGGCGACATCTCGGAAGCCGGAGAGCATCTGCTCGCCGGGGTGCGCGAGGTCATCTACAGCCGCTCCCTCCCGCTGGCCACCCAGCACCTCTCCATCCGGGGACGGGAACTCGGCGACCGCGCCGGCGTGATCGGGGCCGCCGTCATGGTCATCGAGCACACCCTCAGCCCGGCGGCGGTCGACCGGGCCATCGCGACCTCGGACCTGCGGGAGCTCACGCCTTCCTGAGGGGGACGAGGACGCGCCGCTTCCCGACTCCCGCGCCGACGCTCCGGGTAGTGGCCCGCGAGACCCCGCGCGGGGTGTTGGCATAAGCGTCCCGGGCCGACGCCCGGCACCCGCACGCGTCCTACGGAGACCGTCGGGCACGCGCCCAGGTGAGCTGCTCCGCGGCGCTGTTCAGGAGCATGTCGAGGACGACGGGGTACGCGCTGTGGGTCATCCGCCCCGCGAGCAGGCCCGCGGTGGCCGCGATGTTCGGGTGGGTGTCGGCCGGCAGCCGGGCGTAGGTGGAGCTCCACATCTCCTCGTCCGCCGCCCTCGCCTCGTCCGTCAGGGCCAGCGATCCGGCGTCCAGGGCGGCGAAGGCCAGACTGAGGTCGATGAAGGCGTGGTAGACGACGACCGCGTCCGCGTCCGGGAAGCCCGCGCCGCGCAGGATGCCGAGGATCGTCTCGTCGACCGCGATCTCCCGCGGCCGGCCGGTGACCCGGCTCGCGGTCAGGACGGCCGCCTCGGGATGGGTCAGGTAGGACGCGTGGACGGCCAGGCCCAGGGCCCGCAGGTCGGTCCGCCACTCCCCGGTGGCCGTCCAGGTGTCCAGCGCCCGCCCCATCAGCTCCTCACCGATGGCCCTGGTCAGGTCGTCCAGTCCGGCGAAGTACCGGTAGAGGGTGCTGGGATCGGCGCCGAGGGCCGCGCCCAGCCTGCGGGCCGTCAGGCCGCTGCTCCCGTGCTCCCGGAGCATCCTCAGCGCGGTCCGCACGATCAGCTTCTCGGACAGCACCGTGCCCTGCCGCGTCGGCCGGCGCCTGCGGCGCTCGCTCTCCGGCACCACCGGCTTTCCCATGGCGCTCGCCTCCCAGCTCCGTCCAGTGGACCTTATGCCAACGCCATTGACCTTAACCTCCGGCGTCCCGTTGCATCGGTCCAGGCCCGGAGACGCCCGTTTCCGGTGACGAAAGGTGTGTGACATGCGAGTACTTCTCGTGGGCGCGGGCGGCGTGGGCACGGCCGTCACCCGGATCGCGGCCCGCCGCGACTTCCTGACCCACATGGTCGTCGCGGACTACGACCTGGCGCGCGCCGAGGCGGCGGTCGCGGCGGTCGGCGACCACGGGCACCGGTTCAGCGCCAGGCGCCTGGACGCCTCCGACGAGGACGCGGTACGCAAGGTGCTCGCCGAGGAGCGGTGCGACGCCCTGCTCAACGCGACCGATCCGCGCTTCGTGATGCCGCTGTTCCACGCGGCCCGAGCGGCGGGCACCCACTATCTCGACATGGCGATGTCCCTGTCCGCGCCGCACGCCACCCATCCGTACGAGCGGTGCGGGGTCAAGCTCGGCGACGCGCAGTTCGAGCAGGCCGGCCTGTGGCAGGAGTCCGGACGGCTCGCCCTGGTCGGCATGGGCGTGGAGCCCGGTCTCTCGGACGTGTTCGCCCGGTACGCGGCGGACGAGCTCTTCGACGAGATCGAGGAGATCGGCATCCGCGACGGAGCCGACCTGACCGTCGAGGGCTACGACTTCGCCCCGTCCTTCAACATCTGGACGACCATCGAGGAGTGCCTCAACCCCCCGGTGGTGTACGAGAAGGACCGCGGCTGGTTCACCACCGCCCCGTTCAGCGAACCGGAGGTCTTCGACTTCCCCGAGGGCATCGGCCCGGTCGAGTGCGTCAACGTCGAGCATGAGGAGGTCCTGCTCGTCCCGCGCTGGGTCGACGCCCGCCGGGTGACGTTCAAGTACGGCCTCGGCGACGACTTCATCGCCAAGCTCAAGACGCTCCACGAGCTCGGCCTGGACTCCACCGAGAAGGTGACCGTCCCCTCGGAACACGGTCCCGTCGAGGTCTCCCCGCGTGACGTGGTCGCCGCCTGCCTGCCCGACCCGGCCACCCTGGGCGACCGTATGACCGGCAAGACCTGTGCGGGCACCTGGGTCAAGGGCACCAAGGACGGCTCGCCGCGCGAGGTCTACCTGTACCACGTCGTCGACAACCAGTGGTCCATGCGGGAGTACGGGTCCCAGGCGGTGGTGTGGCAGACCGCCGTCAACCCGGTCGTCGCCCTCGAACTCGTCGCGGGCGGGGCCTGGTCGGCGAGCGGCGTCCTCGGTCCCGAGGCCCTGCCGCCCCGCCCCTTCCTCGACCTGCTCACCGCGTACGGCTCGCCGTGGGGCATGCGCGAGGGCGGCTGACGGACCTCCCCGAACAGGGCTGGGAAAAGTCGAGTGCAGCGGTGTGAACCGTCCCCGCCGGGCAACAAGCTGGGTCAGCTCGAAGCCATGGGCCCCGGACGTGCCCGAAGGGAGAAGAGGACATGTCCCCTGACATCTGGACCTTTTCGGAGACCGCGGTCCACGCGGCCGACGGCGATCTGACGGGATACAAGGTCGAAGCGACGGACGGAGGCATCGGCAAGGTCGACAAGCACTCGGCCGACGTGGGCCGCTGCCACCTGGTCGTGGACACCGGGCCGTGGATCCTCGGCAGGCAGGTCGTGATCCCGGCCGGCGTCGTCACCGCCGTCGACCGGCCGACGGAGACCGTGTTCGTGGGCTGCACCAAGGAGCAGATCGAGAACGCGCCGGAGTACGTGCCCGAAGCGTCCGACGGTTCGGACGCGTCCGGCCCGCACAAGATGAAGTTCGCCGACTACTACCTGGCGTTCTTCCGGTAGACGCCGCAGGCACCGTTCGACCACAGGAGGGTTTCATGTCCGCACTGTTGACCCGCATCAAGCGATTCAGCCGCAGCCCCCAGGGCCGCCGGGCCATGGCGTCGGTGCGCCGCGCCGCCGCCGACCCCAGGAAGCGGTCCCAGGCGCGTCGCCTCCTCGGCAGACTGCGCGGCGGCCACCGCTGACGACGGACCCCGCCACATGCCTGTGGGCCCGGCCTCGGCCGGGCCCACAGGCATGTGGCGGCAAGATCACCCCGGGGGGGGGTCTTGTCGATCAGGCCGGCTGGCGGGAGGCCGGCGGCTGGAAGCAGGCGGTGACGTCCTTCCCCCGGGGGCAGCGGCGGGTCTGCCAGTCGTCGGCGAGGGCGTCGAGCAGGAGCAGCCCGCGTCCCCCGAGTGCTCCCTCGTCCGCGTGCCGCGGCTTCGGCAACTGGGCCGAGTTGTCGTGCACGGTGACGTGCAGACATTCCTCGTCCCAGGTCAGGATGAGCTGGGCGGCGCTGTGCGCGTGGAGATGGGCGTTGGTGACCAGCTCGGAAACGGCCAGCACCACCGAGTCCACCAGATCCGGCGCCGTACGCGCCCAGCCGAGTGCCACCAGATGCTCGCGCGTCCAATCCCTCGCCGCCTTCACGCCGCTGTTGACGGGCAGCGAGCGCGCCCACCCGACAGCCCTCATGGACGGGTCCTGCGTCATGTGCCCTCCTCCGGCCGACCACCACGTTCCTCCGCTCGTCTGCCCGGCGAAACGGGACGGAACCCCGAACGGAGGACGCCGCCTCCCGCGCCGCGCACGGTTGAGGCTGCGGGCGGCAGCGGTCCGACGACAGGACGGACCGACGATCGGAACGTACGGCCGGTGGGCAGCGGATAGTGATATCGAAGTCACGCCGGTCAAGATGGAGTTGACGATCATCGCGGAATCTTGACGCCGTCGTTTCCGTCACTTCACGCCCGCGCCGCGTAGAAGGCGATTCAGGGGTGAGAAGCGGAGCGACGACCCTTTCTCGACGCCGGAAGCCGGAGAGACCAGTGCCCCAGCCCCGCTCAGCGCCGCTGCCTCCTGCGCAGACCCTCAGCCACAGCATGACCATGGAACTTCTCACCGCGGACCTCCCGGTCGAGATCGACGCCACCCTCACCTACACCTCCCGCGCCCCCTACACCCTGTGCCTCGCCCTGCGGCTCCTGGAGGCCGACCCCGTCGTCTGGCACCTCGACAGGGAGATGGTGCTCACGGGCTCGTACGCCCCCACCGGCGCGGGCGAACTCCAGCTGTGGCCCGCCGTCGGCGACGGGCTCCTGCTCCGCCTGGGAGCTCCCGGACGCTGCGCCACCCTGCGGGGCGACCGCGACCAACTCACCGGCTTCGTACGCCGGTCGTTCCTCGTGGTCCCGCCGGGCACCGAAAGCCGGCACATCGACTGGCAGCCGCTGCTCGACACGCTCAGCAGCTGACCGACGGCGCGTCTCCTCGACCGGGGGATCCCGCGAGCCGTGACGAGGCTCGCGGCGCCGGCGGTCGTAGGGTCGGGAGCACTTCCCGAGGAGGACCTCCGATGCGCAGAGTGACCTATGCGATGAACGTCTCACTCGACGGTTACATCGTCGGGCCGGACGGCGGCTTCGACTGGTCGGAACCGGACGAGGAGGTCTTCCGCTTCTGGATCGACGAGATCCGGGACGTCGGCGTGCACCTGCTCGGTCGGCGGCTGTACGAGACGATGCTGTACTGGGAGAACGTCGACCAGGATGCCTCGCTCGACGACTCCACGCGCGAGTGGATCGCGCTCTGGAACCCGCTTCCGAAGGTGGTCTTCTCCACCACGCTGTCGACGGTGCAGGGCCATGCCCGCCTCGCCTCCGGCGGTCTGACGGAGGAGATCGAGCGCCTGCGGGCCGAGCCGGGGGAGGGCGACATCGCGATCGGCGGCGCGACGCTCGCCGCCGAGGCGGCGGAGGCGGGCCTGATCGACGAGTACCGCGCCATGGTCTACCCGGTGCTGGTCGGCGGTGGCATCCCGTTCTTTCCCCGGCAGGAGCGGCGGGTGGACCTGGAACTCGTCGAGACCCGCACCTTCAGTTCGCGCTTCGTCTACCTCCGCCACCGCGTGGCGCGCCCGAGCACGCCGTAGCGGCCCGGCGAAGGTCACCGGGCCGCTCTCCTCGTCGCACGTTCAGTTCGCCAGCTCGTCGGCCACCTCCTTCACCGCGTCCAGCGATCCCGCCAGCGCCTCCCGCGACGCGGCGCGGGCGCGGCGCAGCCGCTCGTATCCGTATCCGGCGAAGCTCACGGCGCCGATGCCGTATGCGGCAGCCAGCGCCCCGGAGACCCGCTGCGCGGGCCACACTCGCTCCATCGCCCGAACCGCCGCCTCGTGCGCGGCCAGGACGGCGAGCAGTCCGAGCACCCCGCCCGCACCGAGAGCAGCCGTGCCCCGCCGCCCCTCGGACGCGGCGGCCGCCAGCTCCGCCTTCACGTCGTCGATGTCCTCACGGACGATATCGATCACCTCGCGTGACAATGCCTGCATGGGTTCCCGGTACCCCTGACGCCTCCGTGTACGCGAATCTCCTCGTGGCCGGGGTGGGCACCCGCCCGCCGCCGACCGTCGCGGCGCCTCCCGAAAAACCCGCTGCGGCATCGAACGACCGTGATCTACGCTGGCGGAGATGAAGAACTTCTCCTCGAACCGATGGGGGGACTCGTTCGCACAAGGTGAGTGCTGATGGCACATCACTTCGCGAACGAGATTCCGACCCGCCTTCTGATGTGGCAGCGCGTGCGTGCGTACGCCGTGCCACCGTCCATGATCGAGACCGCGACCGCACGACGTGCGGTCGGTGACTGGGCGGGGGCCTGCGCCGCCGCCCGGACCGACGTCGACTTCGATCTGCGCGCCGTGGCCGACCGCCACGGCACCGATCTCACCGCCCGGCTCCGTGCCGACCTGCGCCGCCTGGCGCCGGACCTGCTCCGCTGGCACATGCCACGGATCGCCCCCGACGGGCGGCTCCGGCCCGGCCTCACCCTGACTCTGGCCCGATACGGGCATTCCGGCGCAGCGCCGCTGAGTCTGGTCGTGCGGACCCCACCGGCCTGGGCCGACGCCGGACAACGGATGTCGCTCGCGGTCTGGGAGGGACGTGGAAACCCTGCGCGCGGGCGCCCTGCCCACAGCCATCCCCACCCCTGTCCCGAACCGCGTTTCCGGTTCGACCTGCACCGGCACCTCTGGGACGCGACGCGGAGCGACGACCTGGCGCGGCGTTCCGGAGCCGACCGACCCGACGTCACCGGCGCGTCCACCGCACTCAACCCGCCCGGAGCGTGCGCCGCGCTCGGCGAGCCACGCCTCCAGGACGGCCCGTGGGCGGTCGACCGGTGGGCGGCCGAGGCCGAGGCGCTGCTGCGGGCCGAGGGCGTCCCTCCTCGCGGCGGGCGCGGGGCCTTCACCGTACGGCTCGGGGCGGGACGCCGTGCCGTGCTCGAACTCGTCGCTCCCGACGACAGCCACGCCCCGACCCTCAGGCCGCTGCGGACGACGTTGCCGCCGCAGCAGGTGGCCGCGCTCCCGGTGCTGCCGGACGCGGCGGCCCGGACCCTGCCCGACCTGGAGCTGCTGCGCGCGGGGCTGATCACGGCCGAGCGGCTGCACCCTCTCGTCGCCAGGGCTCTGGCGGCGCCCGCCTCCGCGGGGGCGTCCGGCGGGGAGGGCGCCTCCAGCCCGGCACCGACGGGCGGCCCCCTCTCCGTGACCGGTGACCCGCACCGGGTGGAGTGCAGGGGCGAGGTCCACCGGATCGCCCTGAGGGACGGAATGCTGTCGGCGGTCGACCACGACCAGGTCACCCTGCGCCGTGAGGAGCTGCTCGTGGCCCTCGGCGGGCCGGCGCTCCCCTGCCTGCGGGCGATCGACGCGGTGCACCGCGCCCCGGAGGCCCTGCCCGCCGTCCGGGAGCGGCTCCGCCACGGTGACGTCGCCGGGGCCCTGGCCGTCGTCGAGGGGCTCCTCGGCCCCGCCGCCGTCCTGCGCGACGGTCCCCTCCGGGAGGAACTGGTGGCCGCCGCGGCCCGGCGCATCGACCACGGCCTCTTCCGCGCGGGACTGGTCGCCGAGCACCCCGCCGCCGGTGCGCGGGCGGACGCGGCAGGTGGCAGCGGCGCGTCACGAGCGGCGTCCGCGGGGAGCCGTCGTCCCCGCCTCGACCGCCGGACCCCGTCCGTGATCCGCAGCAAACGCACCAGCCGATTCCGTCCCCGTACGGGCGTGTACCGGTGACCTGCTCCGCCCCCTGAACACCCTTGCGCGTAGCGCGGCGTGTCGAGCGCTCTCGTCACCCCGCTTCCCACTCCACGACCTCCGGGACGGGCGACCGCCCCGTTCCCTTCCTCCCCTCAGGTGATGCCTCATGACGTCCAGCACCCTCATGCCCACCCCCGCCCGTGTTCCCGTCCCGGCGGCCGCCGCTCCCGCATCAGCCACCGCGGCCGACGCGCCCGACGCCGACGCCGACGCCGGCACCGGCGCCCGCCTCGCCCTGGCCGACGACCTCCTCGGGCTCCTGCGCACGACGACGACCGAACCGCGCCCCGACGAACAGCTCGAAGCGCTCACCCTGGCCGTCGCCGCCGACCTGCCCGTCCTGCTCTGGGGCGAACCGGGCATCGGCAAGACCGCCGCCCTGACCCAGCTCGCCACCTCCCTCGACCTGCCGCTGACGACCGTCATCGCCAGCGTCCACGAGCCGTCCGACTTCTCCGGACTGCCGATCGTGGGCGAGGACCCCGCGGTCCAGGGGGTACCGATGGCGCCGCCGCAGTGGGCCGTGGAACTCGTACGCGCCGGGCGGGGCCTGCTCTTCCTGGACGAGCTCTCCACCGCCACCCCCGCCGTGCAGGCCGCGCTCCTCCGGGTCGTCCTGGAGCGCAGGGTCGGCGCGCTGCAACTTCCGCCCGGTGTGAGGATCGTGGCCGCCGCCAACCCGCCCCGGTCGGCGGCGGACGGATGGGAGCTGAGCCCCCCGCTGGCCAACCGGTTCGTGCATCTGCACTGGGTGCACGACCGCGAGGTGGTGGTGCGCGGACTGGGCGGGGTCTGGCCGCGGGCGGAGCTGCCCCGGCTGGCCCCGGAACGGCTGCCGGAAGCGGTGGCCTTCGCCCGTCGCGCGGTCTGCGGCTTCCTGCGGGCCCGGCCGACGCTGATCCACCGACTGCCGACCACCGAGACACGCCGCGGGAGCGCCTGGCCCTCGCCCCGGAGCTGGGAGGCCGCGTTGACCCTGCTGGCCTTCGGGACGGCGGCCTCCGTCTCTCGGGAGGTGCTGGCGCTGCTGGTGCGAGGAGCGGTGGGGGACGGCCCGGGACTCGAACTCCTCGCCCATCTCGACCGCATGGACCTGCCCGACCCCGAGGCGCTGCTGGCCGATCCCGCCGCCGCCGAACTGCCCGAGCGCGGCGATCTGCGCCAGGCGGCGCTGGAGGCGGTGGTGGCCGCCGTCGGCGCGCGCCCGGAGCGAGCGCGGTGGGAGGCGGCCTGGGCCGTACTGGTCCGGGCCCTGGAGACCGGCACCCCGGACCTGCTCGTGGTCCCGGCGACCGCGCTCGCCGCGGTGCGCCGCGACGACTGGGAGATCCCGGAGACCGTGGAACGGCTGGCCGGGGTGGTCGGACTCGCCCGGCGCGCGGACCGGTCGGTGGAACGTGTCGCCGCCGCGGCCGACGCCGCGCGGCGGACGGGAGCGCGCCGATGACCGCCGCCGCGCGGCCCTCGGCGCCGTACCGGAAAGGCCCGCTCCCGCTGCCCCGCCCGATGGCCCCGCCCCCGCCGCCCCGCCCGGTGCGGGCCACCGTCCCTCCGCCGCCCGGCTCCGTCGGCTCGTCCGGCCGGCCCAGACTCCCGCTGGACATGGACAAGTTGCTGGCGGCGCGCCTGCACGCGGTGAAGGTACGCCCCTATCTCGCGGGCGCCCTCTTCGCACTGCACGTGGTGGAGGACCGGTCGGTGCCGACGATGGCGGTGGACGCGTACTGGCGCTGCTACGTCTCCCCGGGCTTCGTCGCGTCCACTCCGGTGGAGGAGCTGGCGGGCGTCTGGGTGCACGAGGTCTCCCACCTGCTCCGGGACCACCACGGCCGGGGCGAGCGGTACGCGAAGGAGCACGGCGAGCACGGGCCGGGGGAACGGCTGCGACGGAACATCGCCGCCGACTTCGAGATCAACGACGACATCTACGGCGACGGTCTGCCCCGGCCGGCCGGGGCGGTCCTGCCCTCCATGCTGCGGCTGCCCGACGGGCTGCTGATGGAGGAGTACCTTCGGCGGGCGTCGATGTCCGGGCTCGCCACCGACCTGGCCTGGCTGGACTGCGGCAGCGGCGCGGACGGCCACGAGCGGCCGTGGGAGCTGGGTCCCGACGGAGCGCACGCGCTGAGCCGACAGCAGCGGGACGCGGTGCGCTTCCGGGTCGCGGAGGGCATCAAGGGCCGGCCCGGCGACGCGCCGGACGGGTGGCGCCGCTGGGCGGAGGAGGCGTTCCACCCGCCGCAGCCGTGGCGACGCCTGCTGGGGGCCGCGATCCGCTCGGCGGCGGGAGCGCCGGGAGTGGGGGAGAACCACAGCTACCGGCGCCCCTCCCGCCGCTCCGCCAGTGTCCCGCGGGTGGTGCTGCCGAGCCTGCGCCGCATGCCTCCGAGGGTGTGCGTGGTCATCGACACCTCCGGCTCGGTCAGTGACGCCGAACTGGGCAGCGCGCTCCTGGAGGTGGCGGCGATCTCACGGGCGGTGGGCGGGCGGCGCGACCTGGTCTCGGTGATCTCCTGCGACGCGGCGGCCGGTGTCGCGGTGCCGCTCTGCCGCGCGGAGAACATCCCGCTGGTCGGCGGTGGCGGGACGGACCTGCGCTCGGGCTTCACGCGGGCGCTCCGCACCCGGCCGCGCCCGGATGTCATCGTCGTCCTCACGGACGGTCAGACGCCCTGGCCCTCCGCGCAGCCGCCCTGCCGCACCGTCGTCGGGCTGTTCCCCCGCCCGGTCGGTGGGATGGACGAGGAGGACCCCGACCACGTCCCCGACACACCGCCCGCCTGGGCACGTGTCGTCACCCTCGCCTGAGCCGTGACCGCCGAAGGGCGGGTCACGGCGTCCGACCCGGCCGGAGGCGCGTGGGCCGCGCCTCCGGGCGGGCCATGACGGTCCGGTGATCCTCAGGGCTTCCGGTGGACCGTCAGGCCGACTCGTTGGAGGCGGCCTTCACGGGCTCCTGCTCCTTCCCGGCCCCGGCGGCCTCCCCGGAACCGGCGGCCTTCGTGGGGTCGGTGACCTTCACGGGTTCCGTCCCGGCGACGCTGTGCCGCTCGGCCCAGGCCTCCAGGGCCGTGCGGCAGGCGTGGTCGAGGTGGTGCAGACCGGACAGGTCGACCACGACCGGCCGATCCTGGGGGAGCGCCTCCAGGCTGTCGAGTATCTTCGGCAGCCGCAGGAAGGTCGCGTTGCCCGACAGGTACGCCTGGATCGGGCCCGCTCCCTTGTCTATGACCTCCAGCTTGATGTGCGACGTCTCCCAGGCGGTCTTGACCACGGACAGGGCCAGTCCGATCAGCACGCCCTCGAACATGTTCACCGTGACGATCGCCGCCGCGGTGACCACCAGGATCAGCGCCTCGCCCCGGTGCCCCCGCCACAGCGACACGACACCGCGGAAGGGGATCAGCTTCCAGCCCGCGTGGACCAGGACGCCGGCGAGCGCGGGCAGCGGGATCAGCGCCAGCGCCCCCGGCAGCAGCGCCGCGAACAGCAGCAGCCACACGCCGTGCAGCACCCGGGACGCCTTGGTCCTGGCGCCCGCGGCCACGTTGGCGGAGCTCCGCACGATGACCGCGGTCATCGGCAGGGCCCCGAGCACACCGCAGACCGTGTTGCCCGCGCCCTGCGCCATGAGCTCCTGGTCGTACCGGGTGCGCGGACCGTCGTGCAGCCGGTCCACCGCGGCGGCGCTGAACAGGCTCTCGGCGGAGGCGATCAGGGCGAAGGCGATGATCGTGCCGATCACCGCCGGGTCGGCCAGGGCGCCGAAGGCCTCGGCGCCGGGCAGCTGGACGGAGCCGAGCAGACCGTTGACCTCGACACTGGCCACCGGCAGGCCGAACGCCTGGGTGACCACCGTGGCCAGGAGCACCGCGGCCAGTGCGCCCGGCACCGTCCGGGCCTTCTTCGGCAGCTTCTTCCACAGCACCAGTACGGCTATGGTGCCCGCGCCGACAGCGAGCGAGGCCAGGGCCCCGGTGCTGCCGAACGCGTCGGCGGCGGCTCCGGGCAGCCCCAGGATCTTGTCGGTGCCGGAGGCGGGGGCCTTCAGGCCGGCCGCTGCGTACAGCTGACCGGCGATGATCACCAGTCCGATACCGGCCAGCATGCCCTCGACGACGGAGACGGAGATCGCCCGGAACCAGCGCCCCAGCCGCAGGGCGCCCATGGCGAGCTGGATCAGCCCCGTGGCCAGCACGATCACACCGAGCACGGATAGCCCGAACTCGCTGACGGCCTCGAACACCAGCACGGTCAGGCCGGCGGCCGGCCCGGACACCTGCAGGCTGCTGCCGCGCATCAGACCGGTGACGATGCCGCCCACGATGCCGGTGACCAGTCCCAGTTCGGCCGGGACGCCGGAGGCGACGGCGACGCCCACGCACAGGGGGAGAGCGACGAGGAACACCACGAGCGAGGCGGTGAAGTCCTGTCGTAAGAAGGGGAAGCGGTTCATGGCTCCGCCCTCACAGCGCTTCGAAGGAGTCGGTGTCCGCGCGGTGCTCGCGTACGGCTCCGGTGTGCACCTCGTAGTACCAGCCGTGGAGGCTGAGCCGCCCCGACGCCAGCCGCGTGCCGACGCAGGGGTAGGAACGCAGCCGCAGCAGCTGCGTCAGGACGTGGTGCTGCACGGCCTCGGACACGGTCGGGTCGGCCGGGTCCGCGCACTTGGGCTCCTCGGCGGCGTGCGCGAGCCAGTCACGCACCGCGGGGACGGCGTCCAGGTCGTCGCCGCGCACCACCGCACCCACGGCGCCGCAGTGCGAGTGGCCGCAGACCACGATGTGCTCGACGCCGAGTACCTCGACGGCGTACTCGATGGTGGCGGCCTCGCCGGTGGGGGTGCCGGAGGCGTAGGGCGGGACGATGTTGCCCGCCGTACGCAGCTCGAACAGCTGGCCGGGCCGGGCGCCTGTGATCAGGGCGGGTACGACCCGCGAGTCGGCGCAGGTGATGAACAGGACCTCGGGGGACTGGCCTTCGGCCAGCCGGGCGAACTCCTCAGGGCGCTGTCCGAACGTCCGGGCGTTGTCGATGAGGGGTTGCATGGCGTGGTGGCTCCTCCTGGCGCGTCATGGGGGACGCGTCGGGTCTTCGGGTCAGGTGTGTGGGGTGGGGCGGGGGCGGCTCCGCCGGTCAGCAGCGGAACACCTGAAGTGCGGTGAGGGAGCGGGCTCCCGACGATCTCGCCGGGTGGCGCTCCGCGGAACCGGGTGTGCCCGGTCGGGGCGCGGCCGCGGCGCGGCGGGGCGGTATCGGCCGCTCGGACGCCGGAGGGTTGTCGGTGGTGCGCTGCCGGTCGCGGGTGCGCAGGGGGCCGGTCGGGTCGCCCGGTGCCTCGGCGTCGCGGCAGACGACGGTCTCGTCGTACGCCACCGCCCCGGAGGGCTTCGTTCCGAAGGGAGCCTTGGCCACGACATGACGAGCTGTGTGTGCAGATGCGAAGGAGGGGAGGGAGGTGAGGAGCTGGAGGGCGGCCAGGACCGGGGCGAGGATCGCCACCGCGGTCCAGGCTGTCACGGCTCGCCGCATATGCCTCCGTCCAGGGGAGTTCGCAATGTCTAAGGGAAACCAACGGCTGGTCAACGGTCAGTCAAGAACGACCATAACTCGGCAAAGGCGTTTGCAGGGTTAACCGAACGTTACGGGTGGGAGCGAGCCCGAAAATCTGCGTTATGTTGACGCGCATCGGCTCTTGAAGGGGCGACGTCGACCGTGTATGCGCGCGGTCGGGACGGGGACGTCGGCGCGGAGTGCGGGTAGGGAGGCCGTATGCAGACTTTTCTTCCGTTTCCGGACTTCACGGAGTCGGCCAGGGCGCTGGACCCCCGACGGCTCGGCAAACAGCGGGTCGAGGCGTTGCAGGTGTTCCGTGGGCTGACCGTCCCCGGATACGGCTGGCGCAGACACCCGGCGGTCCGGATGTGGACCGGCTACGAGGAGGCGCTCGTGCGGTACGGGTTGGACATGTGCCGGGTCTGGACGAGCGAGGGCCGCGCCGACACGTGTGCGGTGACCCTGGTCGACGACTTCCGGGCCCTGCGTCCCGAGGCGGTCGTGCGCTCCCAGCGGCAGCTCGCCCGAGGCGGTGAGGTACCGCCCTGGATCGGCGACCCCGCGTTTCACCGGAGCCACCAGTCGGCTCTGGTGCGGAAGGACCCGGAGTTCTACCGGGACCGTTTCCCCGGGGTGCCGGACGACCTGCCCTACGTCTGGCCCCCGTCCGACCGCGACCCGGAGGTGGCCCCCGGCTGAGCCGCGCCCGGGAACGACGAGGCCGGCCCCGGCGAGAAGAGCCGAGGCCGGCGAGGTGACTGTCGCTATCGGCTCACCAGGTGACCGGCCGCCCGCCGAAGGCCGTGACGAGGCGGCCGTCCGAGGCGTAGGACCAGCTCAGGGCTCCGGCGTACGAGGAGCAGCGGCTGCCGTTCGCACCGGACCAGAACTGGTTCGAGGTGTCGACGTCACCGATGGTCCGGTCGTTCGTCCCGCTGCCGGAGCGGCAGGAGGTGTTGCTCCGGAACACCGACGTACCCGCGTCGAACGAGAAGTTCCGCTGGGCGTTGTCGACGCTGATGTTGCCGGTGATCGTCATCCTGCCCGGGTTGCTGTTGTACGTGAACCCGTGCTTGCCGTTGTGGAAGGCGATCGTGCGCCGGACCACGTGGTCGACGCCGATGTCCTCGCCGCCGAGCTTGAAGCCGTTGCGGTCGCCGGCGCCGGCCTGGGATCCGTCGCTGAGGGTGCCGTTGTCGTAGGCGAGGGAGTCCTCGATCGTCACCACCCCGATCGGGCCGGTGTCGGTCTTGGTGTACAGGTCCCAGCCGTCGTCGATGTTGTGGTGGGCCACGGCGTAGCGGAAGACGTTGCCGCCGCCGACGGTGAGCTTCGCGGCGAAGCCGTCGGCGTCCTCTCCGTCCGAGTCGGCGTTGTCGTGCGACTCCGCGCTCAGGACGAGGTTGTTCGAGGGCCACTGCTCGCGGGGCGTGGTGGAGGCGATGCGGGAGAGCTGGAGCCCGGTGTCGCGGTTGAAGCGGGTCACCGTGCGCTCGATGACGTTGTCGCTGCCGCCGACGAAGATCCCGTTGTCACCGGCCCGTTCGACGACGACGCCGTTGACGTGCCAGTACGAGCCGTTGAGGGCCAGGCCGCGGTTGGCCGGGTCCTCGGTCATGGCCGAGAAGTTCAGCACCGGGGTCTCGCCCGGGTAGGCGTAGAGCTTCTTCCGCGCGCTCGCCGTGCCGTTGTTGCCGGGCGGCACCGTGATCGTCGTGGAGTGGCGGTACGTGCCGCCCCGGAGGTAGATCGTCCCGCCGGCCGCGACGCGGCTGATCGCGGAGGTGAGCGTCGTGGGGTCGGACTGCGTACCGGACGCGCTGTCCGTGCCGTTGGGGGCGACGTACAGCGCGCCGCCCGCCGGCGGCGGCGTGCCGTCGGCCGTCGTGACGTTCAGGGAGTCGATGTTGGGCAGGCCCCCGGACGCGGTGGGGTTGAGCCGGATGGTGTTGCTGCCGGCGTTCAGGGTCACGGTGAGGGTCTTGGTGACCCAGGTCGACCAGGCGCCCGTGGCTTCGAAGGTGGGTGTCTGCACGGTGGTCCCGTTGACGACGAGACCGGTCGGACGTGCGGTGGTGGTGCCGTTGGCGAACCGGACGGCCAGCGTCGCCGTCCCGGCGGCGGGGGCGTTCACGGTGAACTGCGCGTAGGCGCCGGTGGCGTTGGTGCCGTTGCAGAAGCCGCTGCCGGTGTACCCGGCCCAGTCGGAGTCGATGGTGCCGGTGCAGACGGCGGGGGAGGCCTCGGCCTCGTACAGGGAGGAGGCGGCGTGCGCCGGACTCAGGGACAGGGCGGCGAGCGTGCCCGCCACCAGGGTGACGCAGGCTGTGACGGATCGCAGGTGCATCTGGGGTCTCCAGGAGGGGGAGGGATGTCGTTCCGGGGACTGGATTAGAAAGCGCTTTCCAGGGACGCTAGGGGTGCCCTCGTGGAGGCGTCAATGGTCATGCAGCTGACTTTTGTTCAGATGACTGAACATGTGTGGGTGTTGAAGCTCGGCGTGGCAGCACTCGGCCCCGGACCTTCTCCGAGGTCCGGGGCCGAGTCCCGCCGTGCCTGAGGCGCCCCTCCGGTCAGGCGTCCCGCTCGCTGATGTTGACCATCCAGGTGATGCCGAAGCGGTCCGTGCACATGCCGAAGATGTCGCCCCACATCTGCTTCTCCAGCGGCACCGAGACCGTGCCGTCGGCGGAGAGCCTGTCCCAGTAGCCACGCAGTTCGGCGGCGTCCTCGCCGCTCAGGCTCACGGCGATGTCGTTGCCGGGGCGGTGCTCCATCCCGGGCGGGACGTCGCCGGCCATGAGCGTGAAGCCGCTGTCGGTCTCGAGCATGGCGTGCATGATCTTGTCGGCGGCGGCGTCACCGGCCTCCACGCCGCCGGACTCGCCGAAGGTGTGCAGCGCCAGGGTGCCGCCGAAGACGTCCTTGTAGAACTCCATGGCGCGCCGGGCGTCCCCGTCGTAGCTGATGTACGGATTGAGGCGAGAGGGCATGAGGCTTCCCATCGTGACGGAGTGTCAGGTCCGGGCAGCGTAGGCGAGAGGGTGCTTGAGGGCGGGGCGGCTCCCCGGCCGGCCGCCGTAAGTCGACCGGCCGGCGGAAGGGAGCGCCCCTCCCCGGCTACGGCTGGCCGTCGAGCCAGCTCAGCTTGTGCCCGTAGAGCACCCGCTGGCAGTAGTCCGTGCCCACCGGATCGGCGGTGTCCCGGTTCGCCGTGCAGTCGGCGGCCGCCCCCGGGCGATGCTCGGAGAGCGACCAGAGGCGGCCCGTACCGCGCTCGATGTAGAGGTCCTCGGGCCCGCGGGCGGTCTTGACGACCTGGCCGTCCTGGACCAGCGAGCCGTTGTTCCACGTGTAGCGCCAGAGGTTGCCCGGCTCGTCCGTGCCCTTCGACTCGTTCACGTACAGCGTGCCCTCGTGCGACGCCGCGCCCTGGGCGCCACCGTTGGCCAGGGGCAGGTAGTTGGCCCAGCCCTCCGCGGTCACGTCGGCCGAGCGACCCTCCAGGGCCGCGACCGGGAACGACGCGATGCGGCCGGTCGACGGGTAGCCACTCTCCGGCCGGCAGTACTCGCCCATGAGCAGGCGGTCGGGGGTGGTGCTGCGGTCCAGCGAGATGTAGGAGGCCTTCGGGGCGCCGGTGGAGACACAGGCGTACGAACCCTTGGGGTTGCTCTGGGTCGCCTTGAACTTCCACGCGGCGACCTGCGGCATCACATAGCGGTAGCCGAAGCTGTACCAGACGTTGTCGTGCCGGCCGACCTTCGTCTTGACCTCGACGTTGGAGGTGGTCTTCACGCCGTCGGTGTCGGTCCCCATCACGTCGTGCGTGGTGGGGTCGCCGTCCGGGTCCAGGTCCATGATGTAGCGCATGTCGAAGACGCGCAGGCCGTTGCGGGTGTCCGCGACGTAGAGGTAGTTCCCGTACCAGACGATCCCGCCGGCGTGGACGCCCTTCTGGATCGGGTACTCGGCGGCGTGCAGTCCGTCGAAGGAGACGTGGTCGGCGGAGTTCACGTACGTCCAGCCCAGCAGCACGTGCCGGTACTTGACCTCGGGGCTGCCGGTGGCCGGGTTGGTCCGGCTCTGGACGAAGGTGATGCGGACGCCCTTCTGGTTGCAGGCGTCGTTCGCCTCCAGCTCGGCGGTGGTGCAGTCGCCGGTCGCCGGGTTCGGGTCCGTCTCCCGGCCCGGGTCCCAGCCGTCGTACGAGGCGAACAGCTGGATGTTCCCGGCGTCGCCCCACAGCTCGTTGTCCTTGGCGTCGGAGACGCCGGTGATGCCCTGCGGGACCCACTCGCGCGAGACGGAGTCGTCGCTCTGCAGGCAGTACTTGATGTCGGGGTTCGGGGCGGTGCCGAACGAGTCACGGGAGCACCACGGCTCGACGGTGCGGTTCGCGCCGGCCAGCAGGTTCTGCACGCCGGACTTGGGCAGCACCGAGTCCAGTCGGGCGACCCGGGTGGTGGTCTCGGCGTTCAGCGCGCCGGGCGCCATCGTGAAGTCGCCGGGCGAGGCGGCGCCGCCGGGCGCGGTCCAGGCTCGGGTGGTGAGCGGCGAGGTGGTGCTCTCGGCGGTACGGGGCTCCTGGATCCAGGTCTCCGGAACGCTCGGGGTGACGTCCTCCGCCTGGGCCGGCGCCGTGAGGCCGGTGAACGCGAGCGAGGCCGCGGCAGCCGCCGTGAGCCAAGCGCGGTGGGTGCGCCTTGGGGGCATGTGGGGTGGTCTCCGTTGCTGAGGTGTCAGATAAGTCGAACGGAGGGTTCCAGAACGCCAGAGCGAAAAGCAAACCTGATCGCCTGGTCGGCAACGGGAGGCGCACAAGGTGCGGTTAAGTGCGAGTAGGGGGCATATCAACCGGTTCGGGCGTAGGCCGTGAAGAAATGTTCGCGGATGCTGTCACACCGTCGGGTGTCCCTCCGTCAGTGCTGTGAAGACGCCGGCCACGGCGACCCGGAACCGCGCGGCGGGACAAGCCGACGCGGCATCACCCCAGGAGAGCAGTCATGACGAACCCCTCGATCTCCCGCATGCCCGACCCCGGCGTGTTCGTCCCCGAGCTGGCCGACATCAGCGCCGCCCTCTTCCGGGCCACCGGCAACCGCTCGGTGCCGCGCACCACGATGAACCTCGTCCACCTGCGCGCGGGTCAGATCGTCCACAACACCTACCTGACCATCCTGAACACCGCGTTCCTGCGCAAGGCCGGCGAGTCCGAGGAGCGCATCACCGCCGTCTCCTCCTGGCAGGACGCCCCGTACTTCACCGACGCCGAGCGCGCCGCCCTCGCCCTGGTGGAGGCCACGCTCCAGCCGGCCCCGCACGGCCGGGAGCGGGTCACCGACGAGCTGTACGCCGAGGTGGCCGAGCACTACGACGACAAGGCGCTGGCCACCCTCACCGTCGCGATCGGTCAGATCAGCTTCTTCATCGCCCTCGCCGTCATCGGCAAGCCGCAGCCGGTGACCTCCCTCGGCGACGAGCAGTGGGACTGAACCGGCCCGGCCGGCCGTGCGGTCCCCCGCGCGGCCGGCCGCGCACCCCCCGTCCCTACAGTCCCGGGCCGTTGTACGCGCCGCGGTGGGGCTTCGTCGTCGCGGACACGGGGTTCGCCCAGTAGTCGCGGCCTCCGTTGCCGCCGATGACGGAGCCGTTGTTCAGGGCGGGGGAGGTGGACCGCAGACGGTAGCCGTCGACGGAGTGGATCGTGTCGCCGCCGGCGCCGGGGTTCACGAAGCGCGGGTCGCCGACGATGCCGTTCGCGGTGGGCCGGGGCACCCCCTGGAAGACGTTCCACAGCCAGGAGATCCCGGGTCCCACGGGCAGCCGGGAGTCGCTGGTGCCCACCCAGATGTTGTTCTCGACGACGCTCTCGTCGGGCAGCGTGACGTCGAACTTCCGGTCCGTGCAGTAGAAGACGTTGTTGTACATGTGCAGCGCGGAACGGCCGGCGCTGACACTGCTCATCCGGCAGTCGTTCTCGGAGATGTTGTAGCGGACGACCTGCTTGGCGCCGCCGATGGTGCCGCACCCGTCGCAGTCGAGGAAGAAGCCGCCGATGTTGTCGCGGCTGAAGTTGTACTGGATCGTGCAGGTGCCCGTGTTCCCCCAGTCGCAGTCGAACGCCTGGCTGTCGGCCACGGACATCCGGGTGATCCCGTACACGGCGTTCTTCTGGATCGTCGGATCGTGGTCGCCGAGCACCCAGATGCCGGCGAAGTTGCCCCCGGAGAAGGGGTACGTGCCGTTGCCGACACCGGAGGCGTTGTTGTACTGGATCATGGGGGCGTCGGCGTAGCTCGCGATGATGCCGTCGCCTCCCACGTCCTTGATGACGTTGTGCTCGATCAGCACCCCGGAACCCTTGACCGCCATGGCGCCCACACGGATCTTCAGACCGCCGCCACCCGTGTTGCTGATCTGGTTGTGGTGGACGTGGACGTCGTTGAGGGTGGAGTTCGCCCCGCTCGCACCCGTCACGATGCCGGCGGACTGGACGAAGTCCTCGGTGGTCGGGCTGTTCTTGTTCGTCTGACCGGCGACGCGGTCGATGACGAGATGTCCGATGTCGAAACCGCGGTGCGCCGTCCCGTCGGTGGCCGAGATCCGCAGCCCCGCGCGCCGGGCCAAGGACGCGGCGGGGTTGGTCACCTTGAGGTCGCTGATGCGCCAGTGGTCCTGATCGGTGAGGGAGACGGCGCTCGGGGCTCCGCCGCCGTCGATCACGGGCAGGGCGCCGACCCCGTAACGCGTGAGGCTGATCGGGGCGGAGGCGGTGCCGCTGCCCTTGGGGGCGAGGGAGCCGGTGCAGGTCGTGCCCGCAGCGAACGCGAGGGTGTCACCGGGGGAGTAGGTCCGCGCGTTGGCCTGGCTGATGCTGTTGAGCGGCGCGGCGAGGCTGCCGTCACCCGCTGTCGGCCGGGAGCAGTCGACGTGGACGGTGGTCCCCGCGGCCGAGGCGGGCGCGTCGGTGACGGCGACGGTGCCGGTCAGCGCGAGGGCGGCGGCGATGAGCCCGCGGGCCATCGCCTGCCGCCCGGGAAGGACTCCGATGGTCATGGCGCGACACCTTTCTGGGGGCTGGTGCCGCCAGAAGCTATGTGCGGTCGATCATCGAGTCAATGAAGTTCCGTCGATTGATCGAATTTCGATCAGAGTGTGGAGCGGCGGAACGGCGGGTGCGGTGGTCAGGCCGAGGCGCCGGAGCGCTTCGACGGGCGGAAGGGCACGGCCCGGACGAGCGCCAGGACGCTCAGGGTGAACATCAGGACGCCCAGCGGGACATGGAGCGACGGAATGTGCGCGACGCCCAGCACCACCTGCGCCGAAGCGAGCACGAGGAAGCCCGACGCGTACAGGATGGGCCGGGGTGACCCGCCGCCCGGCCGCCACGCCAGGACCGCGGCGAGCACGTACAGCATCGACGCCCCGTACATCACGCGCGATCCGACGTCGTGCAGGACCGCGCCGGCGGCCGAGGACAGCAGCAGCCCGGCGGTGGCCGCCTGGAAGGCCAGGGCCAGGGTCTGCAGGGCGATCGCGATCTGCGGGAACGTGAATCCGCCCCGAACCGCCGTCGTCTGTACGGCCATGATGTGGTCCCCTCGTCAGCCTCGCGGCAGTGGATCGATAGTGTCTCGATGAACCGACGATGTGGGTCCGTGAAGTGTGAGGCGCACGCCGGCCTCACTTCGGCGCGGCGTCTCGTCGACGAGCTGAGAGCGGCGGCGGACGAGAAGGACGTAGGGACGGTCACGACCATGAGCACCCCATCCGAGCCGGGCCCGAGCGAGATCGCCGGCGAGCGGCGCCATCTGCTCAACCTCGCCTACCGGCTGCTCGGTTCCGTGACCGAGGCCGAGGACGCCGTGCAGGAGACGTACACCCGCTGGTACGCGATGCCGCGCCCACGGCAGGAAGCCATCGAGTCGCCCGGCGCCTGGCTGACGACGGTGGCCACCCGGGTCTGCCTGGACCTGCTCGGCTCGGCACGGGCCCGGCGCGAGCGTTACGTCGGCGCCTGGATTCCCGAGCCGCTGCCCGACCGGACGGAGTGGACCGGCGGTCCGTCGGGCGGGGCCGGGGCCGACTCGGCCGATCCCGCCGATCAGGTCACCTTGGACGAGTCGGTGAGCATGGCCTTCCTCGTCGTACTGGAGTCGATGACGCCGGCCGAACGCGTGGCGTTCGTCCTGCACGACGTCTTCCGGTACCCCTTCCCGGAGGTCGCCGACATGGTCGGCCGGACGCCTGCGGCCTGCCGGCAACTGGCCTCCTCGGCCCGCCGACGCGTACGCGCGGCACGGGGTGAGGTGGGGGCGGTGGGACGCGCTGCCGTGCGGCCAGGAGGCCCAACTGCCGCTGCGACAGCTACGATTCCGACGACGTCTGCGGCCGGGCCTGGGCAGGCCGTCCTGGTACGGCGCTTCAAGGAGGCGTGGGAGGCCAAGGACATCGGGGCTCTCGTCGACCTCCTCGACCCGGGCGCCACGATGACGGCCGACGGCGGCGGCCTGGTCGGCACCGTCCTCCGCCCGGTGGACGGCAGCGAGCGGATCGCCCAGTACCTGATCAACATCGCCGACAAGGCCCCCGGCCTGACGCTCCTGGAGCGCACGGTCAACGGCCTGCCCGGCCTCGTCGCCCAGCAGGCAGGCATCACCATGACCGTGGCGGCCTTCAGCCTCGCCGACGACCGGATCTCCCGCATCTGGGCGATCCGCAACCCGGAGAAGCTGAGGCCGTGGACCGAGTACGGCCAGGAGTGACACCGTGAGTCCCACGACGATTCGCTTGATCGAGCCCGCCGACGGCGCCGCGCTCGCCGGCCTGCTGTCCCGGGACCGGCAGGCGTACGCGCGCTGGCTGCCCGAGCGGCCGGCCGAGTTCTACACGCCCGACGGGCAGGCCGCGGTCATCACATCCCTGCTGGCCTCGCATGACCAGGGGCTCGCGTGGCCCGGCGTCGTGGTCTCCGACGACACCGTGATCGGGCAGGTCGGCATCAGCTCGATCCTGCGCGGCCCGTTCCAGAAGGGTTTCCTCGGCTACTGGGTCTCCTCCCTCCACCAGGGACGCGGACACACGAGCCGCGCCGTGGGCCTCGCACTGCGGATCGCCGAGGACGAGCTGAAACTGCATCGGCTGGAGGCCCACACGCAACTGGAGAACCTCGCGTCCCAGGCGATTCTCCGCAGACACGGATTCCGCTCCTGGGGCATCGCCCACGAGCACTTCCACGCGGACGGCGCCTGGCGCGACGAGGTGTTCTGGGAACGGATCCTGACTCGGCCCAGCGGCCGCCGGCCCGGATGACCCATGAGCGTCGAACGCCTCGGCAGTCGGGAGCGAGACCTGCCTGTGCAGATCGTGCACCCGTCGTCGCAGGCCGGAGCCGGCCGCCACGCGTCCTGCGCTTGACGACGGCCCGGCGCGGGGCTGCACTGGAATCATGGCCGCTGCGGCGACTCCGCCCTAAGGAGAGCAGCGATGACGACCACGGACAGTTTCAGCCTTCTGCAGCCGTACAAGATCGCCGAGGAGACGTTCGTCATCCCGTGGGCCCTCGAGGCCCCTCCGGTCGGCCACTTCCCGATGAACTCGATGGTGATCCGGGGAGCCGAACCGGTCCTCGTGGACACCGGCGCGCCCGCGGTGCGCGCCCAGTGGCTGGAGGCGGCCTGGTCCGTCGTGGATCCCCTGGACGTACGGTGGATCTTCCTCACCCACGACGACCGCGACCACGCCGGCAACCTCATGGCGGTCCTCGCGGAATGCCCGAACGCGACCCTGCTGACGACCTGGTTCTCCCTCGGCCGCATGGCCGAGGAGTGGGAGACCCCCATCAACCGGTGCCGGTTCCTGATCGACGGCGACACGATCGACGCGGGCGACCGCACCCTGGTCGCCAAGCGACCGCCCCTCTACGACAACCCGACGACCCGCGCCCTCTTCGACCCGAAGGCCGGCGTCCTGTGGGCGGTCGACACCTTCGCCACGAACGTGCCGACCCCCATGCCCGAGACGGCAGCGCTGTCGCCGGACGAGTTCCGCGACGGCCAGCTCTTCGGCGGACGGCTGGTCTCCCCCTGGGTCGCCCTGCTGGACGCCCGGAAGTTCGGGACGGTCGTCACCGACTTCCAGCACCTGAACGCCGAGGTCATCGCCGGGTGCCACTGCCCTGTTCTCCGCGGCCCCCAGATCCCCGAGGCCTACGACCTCCTCCGCCGGCTCCCCGAGGTCCCACCGTGGACGGAGTTCACCCAGGCCGACCTGGACCAGTGGATGGAGGCCGCCGAGAGCTCGGTTCCGCCGGAGCAGCCGCGGCCGTCGGGGACGTGAGGGGCGGGACCGGAGCGGACGAGGCGCCGTCAGGCCTCACAGGTCGTACGGAGCCGTGGGCGGGCGCCGTACGAACCGGCCCGGCTCCGGGGCGGCGTCCCCTCGGGATCAGCATCCGGCATCGGGCCGTTCCGCCGTCGACGGTCGCGAGGCGTCGGTGAGGTCGGCGCCGGTCGCGGCGTCCCGCCGGGAGTTGGCGACGCCGTGCCAGTCCAGGCACATGATCGTGGCGTCGTCGTCCAGCTGACCACGGCCGGCGTCGACGACAGCCCCGATGAGGGTGCGGGCGGCCTCGCGGGGATGGAGCGCGCGGGTGCGAACGATCAGCTCCGGCAGGTCGAGGTCCTCGGCGTTGCGTTCCAGCATGCCGTCCGTCAGCATCACCAGCCGGTCGCCCGGCCGCAGGTCCAGCGACTGCACCCGGTAGTGGTGCGCGTGTGCGGTGTGGATGCTGAGACCGAACGGCAGGTCCACCCGGGGAGCGAGTTCCTGCACCTCCCCGTCTCGCATCCGCAGCGGCCAGGGGTGCCCGGCGTTGACAAGCTCGGCCCGGCCGTCGAGCAGGCTGATGCGCAGCAGCTGCCCGGTGACGTAACCCATGCGTCCGTGATCCCGCATGGCCTGGTCGGCCTGGTGCGCCTGTTCCGCGAGTCCGGCGCCCGCCCTCCGCGCCCTGCGCAGAGCACCCACCACGAGGGTGGCCAGCAGCGCGGCGTCGACATCGTGGCCCATGGCGTCGGTGACGGAGAGCTGGACCGTGTCCCGGTCGATCACGTAGTCGAAGGTGTCGCCCCCCACGTGTTCGGCGGGCTCCAGTGCCCCGGCAATCGTGAACTGCGCCGCCTCGCACGCCAGCGATGCCGGGAGCAGCCGGTGCTGGATCTCCGCGGCCAGGCTCAGCGGGGTGGTGCGGCGCCCCCACTGGTACACATCGGTGTGCGACCGGTTCGCGATGACGATGTACCCCAGCGCGTGCGCGGTCTCGCTGATCTCCCGCATCACCTCCGCACCCGGCGGCGCGGGCAGGAACAGTTCGAGGAGCCCGATGGCATCGCCGCGGTTGGTCACCGGGGCGACGACCCGCACCAGCCGGCCCCCGCCACCGTCCTCCACGCTCGGCCGCTGGCTGCGGATCACGTCGTCGTACAGAGTTCCGCGCAGCGAGATACGCCGGGCCGGCTCATCGGTCTCGACACTGCCCGCGGCCCCCAGCCGCACGACCGAACTGCCGGTGAAGTCAGTGATCAGGAACGACACCGACGCTGCCCCGAGACGCTCCCTGAGCATGCGCGCGACCACGTCGAGCGACTCCACGGGGGCTGCCGCCTCCGCCGCCTCCAACGCCCCGGCCAGCGTCATCACTCCGCCCCGACGGCTGCCGCCCGCGGTGAGACGTGGAACCTGCCCGTCGTCCGGCCTTTCCGAGCCCACAGTGATCCCTTACTGCTCGATGCCGGCCCGGGGCCGCGTCCGGAGTACGAAGATCCGTAACAGGCCGACGCCTGACGCTTCACATTGCACCACGAAAGCATCGTCTCCTGGCCACTCGCCGACGAAGAGACGCATACGGACGCGCCGCCGCGGACCCCTCGTTCGGATCAGCCGTGACGGCGGCGGCCCCGGACGGGATCGCGTCCACCGGCTGGGCGAAACGGACACCCGCCATATGGGGTGACGTCGTCCACGGAGCCGTCACCCTCCGCAAGCCTTCCTCGTTGATGACGCGGGACCTCTCCCCGTCCCTCACCGCCACGGCGGTCGCTGCGCGAACGGCCCTCCCGGCTCGTCTCCGAGCTTCCCCCGTGTCGTACCTCTCAGCCTTCCCGGCTCCGGTGACGCGGTCCGACCCATGAGGAGCGCGGCGGCCGGCACCGGGTCGGACCGGACGACAGCGTCCCCTGAACCCCCTAGCCGACTTCGATCACAGCCAGAAAGGAATCCGCCTCATGCTCGCAGGATTCGAGGTATCCCACGTCGACCAGGCGCCGCAGCAGCAGGTCACTGACGGCATCGCCGTCACGATGCTGCGGGAGGGAGACGACAACAGCGCCCTGTCCGCGATGCTCATCGAGTTCGCCCCCGGTGCCGTCTTCGGCAAGGAGATCCACGAGAGGCAGGAAATCCTCTTCGTTCTCGAAGGAGAGTTCCACGACGGTGAACGCGTGCACCCGGCCGGGACGCTGATCACGGCGCAGGAGGGCAGCACGCACTGGCCGCAGTCCCAGACCGGTTGCCGCTTGCTCGTTCTGTACCCCCACGGGGCTACGAGGTGAACCGCCGGTAGGGACCGGCATGCGTGACCACGAGCACCCCATGGCAGGCTTACACCGCATGATCGATGACTTCGCGAAGGACAACCTGCACGGGAGACTGCGGCGGGACCGCGAGGCGCTGCTCTGGAAACTCGACGGCCTGTCCGAATACGACGTCCGCCGGCCCCTGACAGCGACCGGGACCAACCTCCTCGGCCTCGTCAAACACGTGGCCACCGTTGAGGCCAGGTACTTCGGCGAGGTCTTCGACCGCCCTTCCCCGGAACCCGTGCCCCGGTGGCAGGACTCCGACGGCAGCGATCTGTGGGCGGCCGAGGACGAGACCCGCGAGCAGGTCATCGGGTTCTATCGGCGCACGTGGGAACACTCGGACGCGACGATCGACGGGCTTCCCCTCGATGCCCCCGGCCACGTGCCGTGGTGGCCGGAGCCCCATGCCGCCACGAACCTGTTCGCCATCCTGGTCCATGTGCTCGGTGAGTCCATCCGGCATGCCGGGCACGCCGACATCCTGCGCGAAGGTCTGGACGGCCGGACCGGGTTGCGCCCCGAATTCGAGAGGCGGATCGACGCGGAAGCCCGTGCGGCCCACTGCGCGAAGATCGAGCAGGCCGCCAGGTCGGCCGCACCGAGCAAGGCCTGGAGGCCGTCTCACGCGACCTGATGTTCGTGCGACGTGATGCCGGTCGGGGATCTCCCGGGAGATCACGGTCTACTCGGCCGTCGCTGCGACACAATCGCGGGATGATCGGCAGACGAATCACCTATCGCACCGTGGACGGTGTCCGCATACCCGGGACCTGGCGGCCCGCCTTCATCCACAACGGCAGGTACTTCCTCACCGAGCTCTTCATCTATGCCGACGGACTCATCGACTGCTGGGGCCTGGTCACCGTCGAGGAGTTCGAGGAGAAGCTCCGGACGGGGAGGGTGGCCACCACCCTTCCGGACGGCGCCCAGGCGGCCGTGCACGGTGTCGCGCGCTGGAAGTTCAGCGAGCCGCAGAGCCGGCTCACCCCTGAGCTGCTGGTCGCCGAAGTCCGCGACACCATCGACCGGCTGAACGAGCGGCCGGACTCGACCGGCCGCTGCCTCGCCGCCGTCGACGCGTTCCTCGCGGATCGCACCGAGGAGAACCGGGCCGCGGCGCGCACCGCGTTCCTCGCCATACCGGCCTCGAAGCGCCGCTACGCGCTGGGCGACATGGACGCGAAGGACGGGCCGCTGCGGTTTCTGGTGGCCGGGCCAGGAGGCCGGACCTACCGGCCGACCGAGCCCCCGGTCTCGCAGGAGGCCTACGACAGGGCCCTCACGTACTTCGAGGAGCGCGCCCGCCTGCGCGAGGAGCACGCCGCGCTCGTCTCCGCGGACGGACCACCCGCCCCGTACGCCCCGGCTGTCCGGCTCGGCCACGCGTACCAGAACGAGCCGGTGGCCGATCCCGGCCACCTCGGACTGCGCAACGACTACCCCGCCCCCATCACCGTCGGGGACGTCGTCCACCCCTCCGTCGCGCACGCCTACTGGGCCCTGTCGGTCACTCAGCCGGAGGTCCGTAGCGCGATCACGGCAGCGGACACCGTTTCCGCGGCCCGCAAGCTCGCGGCCGGTACAGAACGCCGTGAGGACTGGGAGCACGTACGCGCCGCCGTCATGACCGGTCTGCTCCGCGCCAAGTACGACCAGCATCCCGAGCTGGCCGAGATCCTGCTGGCGACGGACGACGCCACACTCGTCTACGACGACGTGGACTCGGCCTTCTGGGGCGACAACTCCGGCCGCGGCCGCAACTGGACCGGCCGTCTCCTCGAACTCGTCCGCTCCGAACTGCGCATGGGGCGAAACGGGATCCCCGGGCTGTGACGAGGGCCGACCCGTCGACGGCGGCCTCCGCGGCCGGTTGTGACGAGATCACACCCACCGGACCGTTCTCAGGCAGCCCTCGTGGCGTTGCCGAGGAGTTTGGTGGGGGTGACGCGGACGACCACGCGGACCTCTTCCGGCGGAGCCGCCAGGTACTCCGCGCCGCCGCCGGGGCCCACGTACTCCTCCGCGATGCGGACGGCCACCGCGCGGCCGATGTCCTCGGTGACGGTGGCCGTGCCGCGGATCTCGACGTACAGCTCCGGGTCCGCGAGGTCGAACACGGTCAGGCCGACCCGGGGGTCGCGGAGTATGTTCCGTTCCTTTCGGCGCCCCCGCTCCGTGGAGATCAGCACCTCGCCGCCGTCACGGCTGACCCAGACCACCGAACTCTGCGGGCTGCCGTCGGGGTTGAGGGTGGCCAGGACGGCAGGGTGCGGGGCGTCGAGCAGGGCACGTACGGCGTGGTTCATCTCGATGGGCATGCCGGGGAGGCTAACCGGCCACTCCGGCGCGCGCACCGAATTCCCTTCCGCCGCGCGGGATCGGTCGCGTATCCGAGGAGCCGCGCCCCGCCCGTACCCGAGCGGTGAGCCGTGTGCCTCGCCCTGCAACACTGGTTCCCCACCGGCGACACAGGGAGACGTCCACGTATGAACGTGCCATCCGTGCGAACCGCGGCGGAGCGCTCCGACACATCCGCCGTCCGGATCGGTGCCCTCGTCCCGCTGTCTCCGCCCGGCTGGGTCGAGGCGGGCCGGCACCTGCTCGCCGGGCTCGAGGCCGCCGTCGGTGACGTCAACGACAGCGGCGGCATCGGCGGCAGGCCGCTCGACCTGATGGTCCGAGACACCGCGGCCGATCCCCGGCGGGCTGCCGCCGCGATGGAGGAGCTGGCCGAGCTCGGCGTGGCAGCCGTCGCCGGCGAGTACCACAGCGTCGTCGCCCGTGCCGCGGCCGCCGAGGCGGACGCGCTGAGGCTGCCGTTCCTCTGTTCGTCGGCCGTCCTCGACGCTCTCACCGAGGAGCCGACGGACTGGGTCGCGCGCCTCGCGCCGCCGCAGTCGCACGGCTGGCGGCTCTACGCGGACTTCCTCCTCGGCGCGGGACACCGCCGTATCGCCGTGGCGGCCGAGCCGAGCGTGTACTGGGCGTCAGGGACCCGCGTCCTCCGGGACCGCCTCGCCACCCGTGGCGGCACCGTCATCGAACTCGACGCCCGGGCACTCACGCCGACGGACGTGTGCGACGCACTCGTCACCCACCGCGCGACCGCCCTCCTCCTGTTGACGGGGTTTCCCGAGCCGGCCGTGTCGATCGTCAAGGCCGTCCGCGCCGACCGGCGCCTGACCGGGAGGGAGACCGGGACCGGGGCCGAGATCGGGACCGGGGCCGAGGGCACGGGGGCCGGGACCGGGGGCGGGGCCGAGAACTCGGGGCCCGCGACCGGGGGCGCGACCGGGATCCTGATCGGTGCTCCCGCCGGGCAACCGGAGTTCGCCGCGTGGTCGGGCTCTCTGGGCGACGACGGTGCCGCGGTCCCGTTCCTCCGCTACCTGCCCGGCCACCTCAGCCCCCTCGGCGTACGCGTCGACCAGGCCCTCCGCGAGCGGCTGGCCGCCCCGCCCTCGTTCGTCGCGTTCGAGGGGTACGACACCGTCACCGTCCTCGCCGACATGCTGCGCCGCCACGGCACGGATCGGGCGGGTATCGCCGCGTCCTGGTCGCAGGTGACCGTCGAAGGCACCCGCGGGCGGATCCAGTTCACCCGCGTGCCGGGGATCAGCGTGTGGCAGGCGGCTCGGACGCCGATCCAGGTCGCGGATCGGGACCCGGCCGCACCCGGCCGCTTCCGCGTCCTCCACGCCACCTGAGCGGCACGGCGGGGGCGTCGTCGCGCGACCCGGCCGGTGCCGGTCGACCACGTCTTGAGTGGGGTGCTGTCAGGCCTGCGGCGCCGACGTTCTCGCATGGCGCGCGAGCTTGACCGCGGAAGCCAGCAGGATCGCGGCGAGGGCGGGGATGAGCACCCGGTCCGGGAACACGCCGAGCAGCAGTCCGCCCAGCACCGCCCCCGCCACCGAGCCCGCGATCATGACCAGGACGAAGCGGCGGTGGGCGCGCAGCACCGAGAAGCTGCCGTCGCGGCTGTAGCGGGCGAAGGCGACCAGCATCGTCGGCAGGGACACCACCAGCGAGAGGCTGCCCGCCGTCTTGATGTCCAGGCCGTACAGCAACACGATCGTCGGGATCAGCAGTTCGCCCCCGGCGACCCCCATGATCGCCGCGACCACCCCGATCCCGAAGCCGGCCACCACCCCACCGGGCACCTCGGCCCACGGCGGCAGCGACAGCCCGTCCTGGGTGGACAGATGCGTGACGACGAGGGCCGCGGCCATCAGCACCATCAGTCCGGCCAGCACCTTGTGCAGGGTGGAGCCGCGCATCCGTACCGCCCACGTCGCCCCCGCCCAGGCCCCGAGAAGGCTCCCGGCGAGAAGGTTGACCACGACGGGCCAGTGCGCCACCACCTCGGAGGCGGAGATCGACGGCAGTCGGGCGGGCAGCGCGACCATCACCACGACCAGGCTCACCGCCTTGTTCAGGATCACCGCGGAGAGCGCGGCGAACCCGAACAGGCCGATCAGCAGCGGCAGTCGGAACTCCGCGCCGCCCAGACCGATCATCCCGCCCAGCACGCCGATGACCGCCCCCGCGCCGAACACCAGAGGCGTCGAGCGCGTCGCGGGCGCCGGACGCGGCGGCGCTGTCGGGGGCGGAGCGGCGAGGTTCTGTTCGCTGGTCATGGCGGGCATCCTCGCGCGTGGAGGTCGTCGGCAGCTACGGCGCAGGCCCACCTTCGGGCGAAGGAACCGGGTTCCCGCTCGCGTCTCGTCCTGATCTCCGAGGGCACCCGCCGCGGCAAGGGAAGCCCCCGGCATCACGCTGGGTGACTGATCGACATGCGCGTCGTAGTCACAGGTGCCACGGTGGTCATGTCCAACCCCCCCTTACTCACGAGGAGTGAGCAGCTGTGGCTAAGAAGACTTCGCCGAAGGACCGGGCCAGCCGTCAGGCCAAGATGGCGCCGAAGGGCAACAAGCGCGTCGGCGGCGCCGACGAGGCGCGCCCGGCCCGCGCCCCCGAGCACCAGGCGGCAGAGCGCGAGACGCGGACGACCTACAGCGAAGGCTGATCACGTCCACAGTTCGCTTGAGGAGGCGCACCCGACGGCTGCCGGCGGGTGCGTCTCCTGCTGTCCCGGCCGCTTCCCGCCTCCGCCGGTGGTCTCCCGTCTGCCGACTCGTGGTCGGGCCGTCGCATCAGCCGCCGTACCGGCCCAGGGGAGTCGCCGTATCAGCCGCCCAGCCGCCGTACCAGCCCAAGGAGCCGCCGTGACAGTCGCCGCTCGGGTCGATCAGGTGTCCCGCACGTGGATGAGGGCCGCTCGTACGGTGGCCGCCGTCCCGTCGGGGATACGGTCGGACACGGCGACCCGGGCGTACGGAGCGGCCCCCGGTCGGAGGTCGACCCAGACGACCCCTCCCGTCCGGGGGCGCAGCGCGACGAAGTCCTCCGCGCCGGGCACGTTCCGTACGCCGAGGCAGAGCACATCCGGAATCCACAGCCCCCGGCCCGGCGACCCGCGCAGCGCCCGCCACCAGGAGGGGTCGGCCTCCACCCTCTCCACGGCCCGGAGGGGCAGGTGGATGTTGCCTCGGCGCGCGGCCGACTTCTCCCACCACGACAGGCGGACGATCAACTCCTCCGCCGTGACCGCGATACGGGCCATGGCCGATCCACCTCCTCACCCGGCATGCCGCCCTCCGGCGGAACGCCGGCGACCGGACGGCGCGGTGAGGGCACCGGATCCGCGCCGCGGCACGACCGTCGGCGAGTGGACGTCTCCTGCTCGTCACGCTACTGCTCGGCGTCGTCGGCTTCCACCGCGTCCCGCGCGGGTCGGAGCCGGGAGAGGTGTGCGAGCCGCCGGTCCGGGGCAGTGGCAGTGCGGCTCGCCGCGCCTGTGGCGGTGGGGAGCCCGTCGGCCGTCGGCAGGGAGCCGGTCCGGCGTCCGGGACCGTGGAACGGCCCTCGTGAGCCGCGTACCGGCGTCAGTAGGGTGGGAACACCTCCCCTACGCCACCATGGCCGCTCCGGCGGTCTTGGAACGAAGGGAATCCGCATGGCGATGCCCGCGAATTTGCCTCAGGACCCCCCGATGACCGTCGAGCCCGTGGGGCTGCCGCCCCTCGCGCCGACGACGGCCGCGCGAGCGATCGGTGTGCTGATGGCGGCCACCCCGTGCACGGCACGCGACGCCAAGCGGATCCTGGCGGCCGCGGCCGACCTGGCCCAGATCAGCGTGCACGATCTGGCGGTCGTCGTGGTCGCGGGGACCGAGGGCACGCCCCCGCCCGGGCGCATCGAGCGGGCCCTGCGCCGTGCGGTCGAGGCGGCCCGGAGTTCGGCGGCTCCGGCGGATCCGTCGGTCGGGCTCGCACCGAACCGGGAGCGGACCGAGGAGGTCCTGACGCGGCTGCGTGGCTGCCGGGCCCGGCTCGCGGCAGCACCGGGGGACCCGGCGGCCGCCCGTGCCATGGACGACGCCGCCTACACGCTGTGCGTCCTGATGGGCCGGCCGACGACCTATGAAGCCGTCCTGGCGGCGGAACGCCACCTCGGCCCCCGCGCCCTGTAGCGCGGCCGGCCCGACGTGAGATCGGAGGAGTGCGGTGGTTCTGGTGGCAGCGGATGTGATCGGTGCGCCCTGCTGGCTGAGTCTCGCGGCGCGTGACCGGGAGGCGGCGGAGCGCTTCTACGGGGCGGTTCTCGGCTGGTCCTTCCGGGAGGGCAGCTTCGGCAGGGCCTACTCGGTGGCGGAGGTCGGCGGCGTACCGGTGGCGGGGATCGGGGCGATCGCCGGGGAGTTCGCCGTGCCCGTGGCCTGGACGCCGTACTTCGCCGTCGACGAGGCCGACGGAGCGGTCGGACGCGTACGGGAGCGAGGGGGCACGGTCGGGGTGGGACCCGTCTCGTTCCCGGCCGGTGGCAGAGCCGCCCTCGTGGCCGATCGAGAGGGCGCCGTCTTCGGTGTCTGGGACGGGGACGTACTGGCCGAATGGAGCGTCGGTGCGGACCGGTCGCCCGCCTGGATCGAACTCCACACGGCCGACGCGTTCGACGCCGCGCTCTTCTACGGCGAGGTGCTCGGGTGGGGCCGGGGCGAGAGCGACGGCGCCTGCGACACCTCGTACGAGGAGGACCAGGTCGTACTGCGACGACGAGGGCGCCCCGTGGCCCGCCTCAACAGCGGTCCGATCGAGCAGGCCGCGCCGAAACCGCAGTTCCGGCCGCGCTGGCTCGTCCATTTCAGGGTCCCCGACCTCGACGCGGCGGTCTCCCTGGCCCTGGCGCACGGGGGCAGCACGGTCACCGGTCCGGACTGGGCGGTGACAGCCGGCCGGCAGACGACGCTCCGCGACCCCGACGGCGGGCTCTTCACCCTCGACCACGCGCCCACATCCGGCGCGGCCTGACGGGCCGCCGACGCCACCGGCACGGACATGTCACCCGACACCGCCCCCGTACCGCGCACGTCAGGACGCCAGGCTCTCGCCGGCCGCTCCGGACAGGCGCTGCGCGGGGCCGGGGGCCATCTTCGCGGCCCAGCGCTTGTGCGCCTCCGGCTGGCAGACCACGCGGATCCGGTGCCGGACCACCGCAAGTTCACGTCCGTCGCCGTCGGTGAAGCGCCCCGTCAGCTCGTAGACCCCGCGGTGGGCCCTGCCCACCGGAAGCCGTTCCGGCGGCAGCCTGACCTCGTACGGACCGCCGGCCCGGAAACCGCCGAGCACCGTCCGTACGGTCGCGAGCACGTGCCCCTCGCGGATACGGCTGTCCTCGAACGCCACACCCTCGATCTCGCGGCCGAGCCGGAAGGTGAGGCCGACGCTGATCACCGCGCCCTCGGGGATCTCGGGCATCACCGGCGCGTCGAGACCTCGCAGGGTCACCACGCGACGATCCGGCTCCTCCGTGTACAGGGAGATGTCCAGCAATGTGAAGTCCGTGTCGGTCACGACCGGTCACCGCCTTTCGGTACGGGACCGGCGTGCCGGACCCGACCGTGTCAGGAGGGCCTGCGCCGGGAGCGCCGGCGTACCGCCGACCGCTCCGGCGCTTCTCCACCTCGGTCCGTACGCCTTCCCCCACACCTCTCCGCCGTGCCACTGCCCCAGCGGCCGCGGAACATGCCCGACGTCCTCCCGGAGGGGTGGAACCGCCCCGACCGGGGTAGTCGCCCGCCGCGGGGGCCGGACGAGAGGAGGAGACCATGAAGCTCCTGACCATGGGAGTCGAAGAGGAATTCGTCCTCGTCGACCAGGTCGGCCGCGCACCCGTAGGCCGTGCCCCGGACGTGATCGCCTCGGCCGCCCGAGTCGTCGGCGATCAGGTGCAGCCCGAGTTCTTCAACGCTCAGATCGAGACCATCTCCCGCCCCACGGCCTCGTCCCCGGACCTGCGCGACGAGCTGGTCCGGCTGCGTGCGGCGATCGGCGCGGCCGCCGACGCCGAGCGCTGTATGCCGGTCGCCAGCGGTACGACCGTGGTGCCGCCCGACCAGCCGCTGACCGTCACCGACACCGAGCGCTACCAACGGATGGCGTACCGTTTCGCCTCCAGCTTCAGCCCCGTCGACGGGCTCGTCTGCGGCTGCCACGTCCATGTGGGGACCCTCGACCGTGAACTCGCCCTGGCCGTCTCCCGCCGGATGGCGCCCTGGCTGCCCGTCCTCCAGGCGATCACGACGAACTCCCCCTTCGCCCGGCGGTGCGACACGGGCTTCGACAGCTGGCGGTCGGTCGAGTACGCGCGGTGGCCCACCGTCGGACCCGCTCCGGACCTGGACGAGGCCGCGTACCTCGCCCATGTGGCCGAGCTGGTGCGGACCGGAACCCTCCTCGACCGGCGCATGGTGTACTGGCACGCCCGGCCGTCCGAGCACGTGCCCACCCTGGAGATCCGCGTCGCCGACGCCAACGCCGACGTGGACACGGTCGTCATGGTCGCGGCCCTCGTGCGTGGCCTCGCCACGACCTTTCTGACCGACATGGACGAGGGCAGGCCCACGCCGCGCGTCCCCGTCCGGCGCCTCCTCCTGGCGCACGACCTCGCCGCCCGGAACGGCCTCTCCGGATACGGCATCGACCCGTGCACCGCCCGGGAGCGTCCCGTCGTCGAGCTCGTCGACCGACTGGTCGAGCGGGCGCGCCCGGCCCTGGACCTCGCCGGCGACACCGAGCAGGTCCTCCGCCAGTGGCGCCGCATCCGCGCCCACGGGGGCGGAGCGGCCCGGCAGCGGGCCGTGTACCGCAGGAACGGACGGTGCACCGAGGTCGTGGACGCCCTCGCGGCGCTGACGGCGGCGGCCTGAGGACGCGGCCCTCACGACGCCGGGCGTGTGACGTCCCCCGATGCCCGACGCCGCGCGCCCGGCCCGCGGCTCTCCGTGGCGCCGCCCTGACGCCGCCGCAGCCCTCCGCTACGCCGCCGCCCCCGTCCGGCCCGTCGGTTCCTCCGGGGTCCGGCCCAGTGCGCGGATGGCGGGGACGCTGAGCATCACGCCCATGCACACGATGCCTACGACCGACGAGAACAGCAGCACCCGGTCCGCCCCGAAGGAGTCGGCCGCCGGGCCGGCCAGGGCCCGCCCCAGCGGGATGACCATGATGGAGCCGGCCACGTCGTACGCCGAGACGCGGCTCAGGACGGCGAGCGGGATGTGGGACTGCACGCTCGTCGCCCACATCACCCCCCAGAAGGCGAACCCGCACCCTGCCACGACCCCGGTCAGTGCCGTGACGGTGAAGGACCAACCGAGGGCGGGAGCAAGGGGGTTGAGCGTGAAGAAGAACATCGCGCAGGCCCCCGCGACGAGGGGGCGCCGCGGTCGGACCCGCATGCCGAGCAGGCCGCCGATGACCGTACCGGCGCCGTCGGCCGACGCGATCCAGCCGTATCCGGTGGCCCCGTGCTGTTCGGTGAGCAGCGCGGCGCCCAGCGGGAGGGCCGGGCCGAAGACGAAGAGGCCGTACACCGCCCAGACGGCGATGACTCCCCACAGCCAGCCGCGCGACCGGAACTCGTGCCACCCCGTCGCCAGCCGGTGCCACATCGGGTCGTCGCTCTCGTCCCGGGCGGTGCCGAGGCTGCGCAGGGGCGCCAGGCCGAGCGCGCTGAGCGCGTACGCCGCCGCGATGACCACGAAGGAGCCCGCCACGTCCCAGTAGGCCACGAGGAGACCGGCCAGCCCGGGGCCCAGCAGCGTGCAGATCGCCTCGGAGACACGCAGGAGCGCGTTGGCCCGCTGGATGTCCTCGGCGACCTGGGGGACCAGGCTCGCCAGACCCGGCTGGAACATCGCGGTCGCCGCGCCGCTGAGCGCCAGCAACGCCATGATCTGCCACAGCCGGACGTCCGTGGCGATCAGGAGCACCGCCAGCGCGAGCATGGCCGCCATCCGCACCACGTCGGCGCCGACCATCATGACCTGCGGCGTGAACCGGTCGGCGAGGACTCCGCCGAACAGGACGAGCAGCACGATCGGCGCCATCCACGCGGCCAGCGCGTACCCGACGCCCGCCGCGCCGTAGCCCGCACCGAGCACGGCCGTCGTGAGCGACACCATCAGCATGCCGTCGGCGAGGAGCGACGTGCTGCGGGCGGTGAAGAACAGCCGGAAGCGACTCGACCGCCAGGGGCTGGGAGGAGCGCCCTTCTCCCGCCGCGCGGTCACCTCATCCATCGTCATGTCACATCCGCCGGTTCCGGCCGGTCCCTTCCCTGAGAATCCGCTGCCGGAGCCACGCGCTGCTCCGGTCCGCCTCCACCGGCGGGTCCTGCACGATCACGTACCGGCGCGGGGCCAGTACGCCGGGGTGGCCGGGGAGCGCGTCCATCAGCGCGGTATGCGCGTCCTCCGGCGTCAGCGGGGTGCCGCCGGCGGCGATGTACGCGGTCAGGGCCGGACCATGGGCCGTGCTGTCCGGGCCCGCGTACGGTCCGCCGTCCGATCCCTCGTCGGTGCGGGGGTCGCCCTCCACGGTGACGTGGACGGGGAGCCCGCCCAGGGCCTTGCCGAGCGTCTCCGCCACGAGGGGCGGCGACGTCCAGGAGCCGTCCACCAGGCACCAGTCCGGGCCGCGCTCGACCTGCCGGACCCCCGTCACCTCGGTCAGCGAAGCGAGCGGTACGTCCTCGGTGGCGGCCGCCTCCAGAAGCCGTACGAGGCCGGTGAGGAAACCCTCCGCCTCGCCCGGCCCGAACAGGGCGGGGTCGGACCACATCCCGAGGCGGATCGCGGGTTCGATCTCGTGGACGAAGGTCAGGATCCGGGTCGGCAGCACCTGCTCGGGGCCGCGGCCGAACTCCAGCTCCGGGGCTGCCGGGCCGCCCGGATCCGGTGTTCCCCCGGCCGTCGCGGACGCCGGCTCGCCGACCGTGGTGGGAAGGGCGCTGACGTCGTTGTACACCACGTCGCGCGCGAACACGCTGCCCCGCTCGTGGGTGACCCGCCCGATCATCTCCCACAGGGCGACCGCGTCGAACTGGCTGTGCCGATAGGCGTTGAGCGCCGCTCCCCACGCCTTGCGGAGCAGTGCGTCGAAGGTCGGGACCCGGACGTCGAGCGCGAGCAGGGCGTCCTGGGACACGGTGTTCACCGACCGGGCGAGCCGGGGGTGGTAACGGTTGGAGGTGGGGACGGCGGCGACGCAGACCGTCTGGTCCGTCCGGTGCGCCACGAGCGCGCACCACGCGGTCAGCAGCACGGTGGACGGCAGCGCGCCGGTGCGCCGCGCCACGAGCGCCAGGGCCCGCCCGCCCCGCCGGGACCGGAGGGTGAGCTGCGGCGCCCGCACCTCGGTGCCCTCGGCGCCCGGCTCCGCGAACATGGCCTGGGGGCCGCCGCGGATGATCCGCTCCCAGTACCGCAGCGACGCCTCGGACTTCCGGAGCCCGGCCGGGGACGCCTCCTCAAGGGCCAGGTCGATCGGGCTGAGGGACGTCAGCGGCGGCAGCGCGTCACCGGCGAGCAGGGCCGGCCACTCCTCCTTCAGTACGGCGAGCGCGCTGACGTCGGTCACGGCGTGGCTCGCGGCGAGGGCCACGAACACGGGCGCGCCGGACCGGGCGACGAGCAGGAGACGCAGGGGGAAGTCCCGGTCGAGCCGGAACCGCTCGACGCGGGCCTCGCGGGCCAGCGACTCGGCGTATCCGGCGGCGTCCCGGGGGAGTTCCTGGTGGTCGAGGACGGTGACGGTGAACTCGCCCGCCGAAGCGACGACCTGCTCGCGGGGCGCGCCGCCCGACACGGGCTCGCTCGGCGGGCCGCCCGCCGCCTGTTCGCCGGGCGCGCCGTCTGCCGCCTGCTCGCCCGGTGCGCCGCCCGGCACGTGCGCGCGTCCCGGCGCGTGCGGGAACGTCGTACGCAGGGCCTCGTGGCGTACCACCAGGGCGCGCAGGGCGTCGATCACCGACTCCGTCCGGGTGCCCGCGGGGACCGGCCACACATCGTGGATGTTGATGTGCTCGGGCTCGTCCCGCAGCATGCAGCGGATCATGTTGGCCTGCCCCATCGTGACCGGGCCCCGGCGCTCCGTACCGCCCGTGTACGCGACGGTGACGGTGCGTTCGGACGTCGGGTACGTGAAGCGCGAGGACGCGCGGCTCGCGCGGGTCAGCGCCTCCCAGGCGTCGGTGAGGAGGGCGAAGTCCTCCATGTCCTGCCGCGCCTCGTCGATCAGGTGGTCGCGGCGGGCGGCGAGGAGGTCCGCCGCCGTGGCGTAGCGGCCGCCCAGGGCGCGGTACGAGCGGTCGAGGACGTCGAGCCGTCCGGCGTTCTCCGCCCGGTCCACCCGGGTGCTGTCCCGCGCGAACCCGGCGACGGCGGACGGGCGGACATGGCCCTCGGCGTCGAGCAGGGAGTCACCGGCCTCCTTCAGCCGGGCGTACACGGCGTGGAGGTGCGGGGAGGCGAGGAGGAACTTGGCGAACCGCTCCTGGTACGCGAGGAAACCCGCGTCGGAACGGCGTTCCGCAGTATGGAAGTTGACGATGTGCCGGTTGTGGAGGACTCCGGGCAGTCCCGCGTCGTGGACCAGGTGGATCAGGAAGTAGTCGCTGCCGATGGTGTCGGTGGCGGGCGGCAGCGGGACGCGGCCGTAGACCTCGCGGTCGAGGGCGATGTTGCACATGTCCACGCGTGTCGGGCTGACGTGGGTGAGGGTGGTGCGGTCGCCGGTGAACGCGCCGGTGCCGGCGCCCCGGAAGGCTTCGTCGATGAGGTTCCCGCGCCAGATCTCCGGATATCCGGCGGGGATCGACAGGCCCACGACGTCCTCGTAGACGGCGGGGTCGAGCCGCCGGATCTCCGCCACGTCCACGGACATCTCGCCGACGAAGGAGCCGCCGACCAGGGACACCGGCCGGTCCGTGTGCGCCGGGTCGAGCCTGCTCCGGGACACCAGACCGGCGACGTCGGCGGCGCGCCGCCCCAGCGCCGTGAGCTCGTGGTGGAGGGGGAAGACCGGCTCGCCGTCCAGGTACTGGTAGCGGCTGTCCGAGTCCCTGCGGTGCACCGACGTGCACCCGAGCGCTTCCGCGACGAGGAAGGCGCGGTTGGCGCAGGCCCCGTAGGAGACACCCGCCGGCAGCATCAGGTCGAGCACCCGGTCCGGGGGTCCGACTCCGGACCGGGCGATCACCTCCCGCAGGAAGGCCCGCTGCTCGTCCTCGTCGAGGTGGTGCACGATCACGCCGGGCGTCGGCGGGAGCGAGGCCACCGCCTTCCGGTGCTCGGCGAGCACCGGGGCGTCCGAGCTGTCCAGGACGAGCAGACGCACCTCGGCGCCGAAGTGACGGGCGCCGTAGGCCGCCTCCTCGGCGACGGCCCTGAGGGTCGCGGCGCAGGCCCGGTCGGTGGGCAGGGTCAGGCAGATGCGGCGCATGCCGGCTCCCCGCTCTGGCCGGCGGCGGGCGGGACGGGCGGTGCCGTCGGCGTGGGCTGCGCGGGGGGTGCCGTCGGCGTGTGCGAAGCCGTCGGGGCGGGCAGCTCGGGCGCAGCCGTCGGTGTGTCGCTCCAGGAGGTGAGTCCGAGGAGACGGCTGCCGAGTTCGGTCAGGGTGGCGGTGGGGTACCGCTTGGACTCGTGCAGGACGGGATCGCCGACGAGCGTCCGGTTCCAGCGCGGGGTGCGCAGGTGCCGCCACGCGTCGACGCGGGACCGCTTCAGCCGCTCGTGCTCCTCAAGGGCGGGCATCATCGACAGGTACTGGACGGCCCGCACCTGGTCCCGGGACGTGTTGCGCGCCACGCCGTGCGCGAGCAGACCGTTCCAGATCAGCAGGTCGCCGGGGTGCAGATCGGGCCGTACGACGGGGTACTCCGTCCGGTCCACGGCGGGGCGGAGCGGGTCCCGGTCCGCCGGCGCGCCGACCTTCCACTCCTCGAAGCGCCGGAACAGCTCGGGGCAGCACTGGAACCCGCCCGACTCGGGCCGGGTGTCGTTGAGCGCGATGATGCCCTGGACGCGCTGTGGGGGGACGCCGAGAGTGGTGTCGATGTCCCAGTGCAGCTCGATGTCGAAGCCCCGGTCCGTGGGCTCGATCAGGGCGCGGTCCCGGTTCCTGATGTTGGGCGGGTTGAGGTTGAGCCGGTCCTGGGTGACCCACAGCTCCTCGCAGTCCCAGACGTCCACGAAGGCGTCGTAGACCCGCTGGGCCTGCCGGTTGTCCCAGAGCAGCTGGTGGTGGTACGCCTCCACGAAGCCGTACACGTGCAGCTGCCGGTCCAGCTCGGAACGGAAGGGCCGGTCCTCGTACCAGCTGTCCGGCCGGTCGGGGTCGAGGCCCTGGAACTCCCAGGTGAAGTCGAGCAGACGTCGCGCGGCCTCCGCCGGCACCGCCTCACGGACGATGACGTAGCCGTACGTCTGCCAGTGGGTGAAGTCCTCCTCGGAGAGCACCCGCAGCGGCCGTGACTTCGTCAGCTCCCGCAGGGTGGTCTGGGCGAGGTAGGACTCGCCGTCCGCGCTGAAGTACGGCCGGTCCGTGGCCGCCCGGTGGAGCCGGGGACGGGGGCGGGGGCGGTCGGGAGCGGGTGTCGTCATGTGGTCCCTCCAGAGCGGGAGTCCATGCGGTCCCTTTCGAAGCGGGAGTCGGGGAGCTGTCCGGCCGGTGGACAGCACGGGGCGACCCCCGGCGGGGCCGGCGGTTGACGGCATGGACGGACGGCAACGACGTGGCACGGGGTGCGGGGGCCTCGCCGTTCAGAAGAATTGGTTTAGACCATAGCCGCTGTCAAGTGTCATCTCAATATGCGGAGTTGGGTGGCCGGATCGTTTCGGCGTCGCTCGGCGAGGTCCGCCAGGCGGGCAACTTTGGTCTAGACAATATCCGGGGGGCTCGCTTAGTGTCCCTGTGCGCAGTCCGGTTTCTGATGGCGCATCAGTCGGCATGTGTGCCGCCCCCATCCGACCGACACCCTCGACTGCTCGGCCACGCCCACAGGGAGCGGAACCCATGAGCACACCCAGCACCACAGCCCTGCCGGACGGCGGTCTGCGGAGTCCCGGCGCGGGTCTGATCACCCTCGATCCGGTCCGCACCGCGCTCCTGCACGGCCTGGACGCGCTGCTCACCGGACTGGCCGCACAGCTCTCCGCGCCCGAGGTCGTCGGCCCGCCGCTGCTGTCCGTGGAGGGCCTGGCGCGGCTGGACTTCTTCCGCAACTTCCCCCATCTCGGCGTCTCCGCGGGGCGTTTCGCCCCGGACGTCCTCGACGGGCTCGCGGCCGGAGAGGCGCCGGGGGAGCTGCCGCTCCGGCCGACCGGCTACCTCCTGCCGTCCGCCACCTGCTACGGACTGCTGCTCTCCCTGGAGGGCCGGGACGTCGGCGAGGACGGCCTGCGCCTCTCCGCCGCCGGCCGCTGCTTCCGCAACGAGACCCACTACGACGGCCTGCGCCGGCTCTGGGGCTTCCACATGCGCGAGGTCCTGTACCTCGGCACCCAGCAGGGCGCCCTCGAACACCTGGAACGCGGTGCCGAGTTCATCCTGGAGGCGGCCGCACTCCTCGGCCTCGAACTGAACCGGGCCGTGGCCGACGACCCGTTCTACGACAAGGGCGGTTCCCGGGCCCGGCTGATGGCCCTCGACCCCGTCAAGCACGAGTTCTGCGCCCCCGACGGAACGGCCATCGCCTCCGTGAACCGCCACCGCAACTTCTTCGGCGAGCGGCTGGACATCCGCGCCGGCGCGGAAGGACCGGCGTACAGCGCCTGCGTCGCCTTCGGCCTGGAGCGCTGGGTCCACGCCATGATCCTCACCCACGGCACCCCCGAACAGGCCCTGGACCGCCTCCGCGACACCCGCCTCTGAACCCCGCACCCACCCCGCATCAGCAGTAAGGAGCGACCCCGTCCCATGGAACGCATCGCCGCGTGGCTGCACGAGAAGAACCCCGGCCTCGACGGCCCGATCGACGCCGACGAGGACCTCATCGAGGCCCGTCTCATCGACTCGATGGACTTCCTCGAGTTCATCGACCTCCTGGAGGACCTCTCCGGAGCCAGCATCGACCTCCAGGACGTCACCATCGACGACTTCCGCACGCTCTCCCGCGTCCGGACACGCTTCCTGAGCGACGCCGTCGGGTGAGCGTCCGCCCGGCGGTTGCCCGGGACGGCCGCGACCGCACAGGCCTGGCCGTCGTGGCGACCACCCGGGAGGTCCTCGACCATCCGGAGCTGCACGAGGGTCTGCTCGCGCCGTACGAACGCCGCCGGCTCGCGGCGATACGGCTGCCGGGCCGCCGCGACGACGTGACCGCGGCCCGGCTCCTGGTCCGGCTGTGCGTGGCCCGCCACACCGGCCTGCCGTGGGACGAGTCGGCACCGGCCCAGCTGTGCCCCGCGTGCGGGCGTCGCGGGCACGGACGCCCGTACCTGCGCGGTCACCCCGGCGTGGGCATCAGCCTGAGCCACGCCGACGGCCTGGTCGCGGCGGCCGTCGGCCCGGGCGCCGTCGGCATCGACGTGGAGCCCGCGACACGCCGACCCGGCCCCCTGCGGGTCCTTCGCCGTCTCCTGCCCGAAGCCGAGATCCGCGAGGCCACCGCCCAGCCGGACCCCGGACCGGCGCTGCTCCGGCTGTGGATCCGAGCCGAGGCCCGTCTCAAGGCCGGCCGGAACGACCTGCCCCTCCTCGAATGGACGGACCACGACCGGTCAGCGGTGGCAGCGGTGGCCGCCACCGCGCCCACCACGATCATGCCGATGCCGATGCCGATGCCGATGTCGTCGCCGTCGCCGGCCACGAGCAGGCCGGTCCCGGCACCCGCCCCGAGCTGACCGGGCCGCCCCGCGCGGGACCGGCGCCGTCGCCCCTGGGCCCCGGTCGGCCGAATACCGCGCGCGTGTCGGGCGAATATGGGGTCACGGGCGTGGTGCGGCGGTTCCACGGTGGTAGGTCGATCGCCATGCAGCCCGGCACACCACCGACGGTGACCCCCTTCCTTCGTACGGCCGCCGCCTACGCCTGGCGGCTCCTTGTCGTCGGCGTGCTCGTCTACAGCCTGTTCGCGGTCCTCGGGCGCTTCCACGAGGTCGGCGTGGCCGTGTTCCTCGGCCTGGTGATCACCGCGCTGTTGCGGCCCGTCGCCGACATCGTGGCCCGGGGGCTGCCCCGCCCCCTGGCGGTCGCCCTCACCCTGCTCGGGAGCATCGCGCTCGTCCTCGGCGCGCTCGCCCTGGTCGGCGAGGCGGTCGCGGGTCAGCGGACCACGCTGGTGCGCGAGTTCCGGGACGGCGTCGGACGGATCGAGGACTGGCTGGAGCGGCCGCCGTTCCGCCTCGACCCGGGCGCGCTGACCGACCTCCAGTCCAAGATCGGTGGTTTCCTCTCCAGCCACCGTTCGGCCCTGGTCAGCGAGGCGCTCAGCGGAGCCGGCCATGTGGTGGCCGTCCTGACGACGCTGGCCCTCGCCCTGTTCTGCTCGGCTTTCTTCATCCACTCAGGGGACCGGCAGTGGGCGTGGTTCCAGGATCAGCTGCCCCGCTCGGCCCGTGACCGGGTGGTGGTCGGCGGACGCGCGGCCTGGCGCACCTTCACCGGCTACACCCACGGCATCGTGCTGGTGGCGGCGGTGAACGCGGTACTCGTCGGCGTCGCGCTCTGGCTCCTCGGCGTCCCGCTCGCGGTGCCGCTCGCCCTGCTCGAGTTCCTGGCCGCCTTCGTCCCGCTGATCGGCTCACCGATCGCCCTCGCCGTCGCCGCCGTCGTGGCCCTGGCGTCGAAGGGCCCGCTGGTGGCGGCGATCGTGATCGCCCTGATCGTCGTGATCGGCCAGATCGAGGGACACCTCCTGCACCCGCTCGTCATGAGTTGGGCCGTACGGCTCCATCCGCTGGTGGTGGCGATCTCGGTCGTCGCCGGCTCGATCGCCGCCGGCATCGTGGGAGCCGTGGTCGCGGTGCCGCTGGTCTCGGTGGTCTGGTCGGTCCACACGGCGCTGCGGAACGCCCGCGGGACGACGGCCGACGTCCCGCCGCGCGAGGAGTGAGACGGCCGGGGCGCCTCGCTCTTCCCATGAGCGGGGCCCGGCACGTCAGGCGGAGAGGGCCCTGAGGTAGTCGGACAGGGCCGCCGTGGTGCCGCCGAGCGGGAACCGGGCGGCGAGCTGCCCGTCTGGGCGTACGACGAAACCGGTGCCGCCGTCGGGGAGGTAGAGCTGTGCGAACTCGCCGGCGTCGTCCCGGTACGCCGGCACACCGAGCGACGCGTGCTCCGACGTCCCCTTGGGCAGGACGGCCAGGACGGTGAAGGCACCGGAGGCGTCGCCGCCGGCCCGCCTCGTGTCCTCCGCCGCCCCGGCCAGGTCGCCGGCATCCGCCCCGTACAGAAGGACGACGTGCCCGGGGCGCCCGCGCAGGACGTCGAGCAGACGCAGCGGGAAGACGGCGATGGGCGTGGTCAGGCCGGCGCAGTCCGGGGCCCGGTCGCCCGGCTGCGGCGCGTCGACCGGGCCGTACGGCACACCGGAGAGCGGTCCGTCCCGGTAGCCGACGAGGAGTTGCGCCTCCCGCAGGAGCACGGTCCGCCGGTCGTCGGGGTCGTTCTCGATGCCCCGGGTGGAATGCCGGACGGTACGGCCCACGACCTCCTCGCCCACCGGGCGGCGCTCGGCGTCGTAACTCGCGAGCAGCGCGGGCCCGGCCTCGCCGCGGACCACGAGGGCGAGCTTCCAGGCCAGGTTGACGGCGTCCTGGACCCCGGTGTTCATGCCCTGCGCGCCGGTGGGCGGATGGATGTGGGCGGCGTCGCCCGCGACGAAGACCCGCCCCGCGCCGTAGCGGTCGACGATGCGGTGGCTGATGCGGAACACCGAGGACCAGCGCAGGCCCGAGAGCCGGGTCGGGCGGGGAGCGAGCCGGTCGACGACCGCCTGGAGATGGGCCAGATCCGGTCCGTCCCCGCCCGCGAGACCGTGTTCGACCCGGTCGGACGACGCCGTCCCCCCGCCCGGCCCCGCCAGGTCCGGCGGCACCCGCATCGACATGCGGTAGCGCCCGGCTCCCGGCAGCGGGATGCAGACCAGCACGTCATCGGTCGAACCGTCGGCGGCGCGATGCTCGGAGCGGAGGGCGTACCCGGGGGGCACGTCCCAGTCGCTCTCGGCCACGACATCGCCCAGCATGTACGCCTCCGGGAACGCGCCGCCCTCGTACGACAGGCCCAGCGTCTTGCGTACGACGCTGTGCGCGCCGTCGCAGCCGATCAGGTAGCGGACCCGCAGCTCCTCGTCGGCCCCCGAGGCGGTGCGCAGGCGCGCGGTGACACCGTCCGGGTCCTGCTCGAACGAGACCAGTTCGGTGCCGCGTTCGACGGCCGTGCCCCGCGCGGCGACGTACTCCTCGAGGAGGCGCTCGGTCTCGTACTGCGGCAGCGCGGCGAACCCGTACGGCACCTCCGGAGGCAGCTCCAGGTCGATCCGCGCCGCCTCCCTGCCGTTGATGTGGACCAGTTGGCCCCGCATCGGGACCGCGGCCTCGAGCACGGCTCGGGCCAGGCCCATCCGGTCCCAGAGTTCCAGGGTGCGCGGCTGGATCCCGACCGCCTTGGCGAACGGCAGCCGGGCCTGGAGCCGGTCGACGAGCCGGCAGCGCACGCCGTGGCGGCGGAGCTCGCCCGCGGCGCTCAGGCCGACCGGGCCCGCGCCCACGATCAGTACGTCGGTGGTGGTTCCGGTCTGCGGCACGGGTGCCTCCCAGTCCTGGCCGGCGTCCGGTCGGTCCCGTCCTCCATGGTCACCCGCCACCGCCCGTTCGGCCAGCCAGGCCCGGTACGCGCCTGCCGCCGAACCGCTTCACCAGGACGTGACCGGCGCGGCGGAGGAACTGCGGCGGCACGCGCCGAGACCGGGGCGGTGACGGTCGTGTTCGGGCGGGGAAGGAACCGCCCGCAGGCGACCGGCGTCCCTCCCGGGCATGAGCGAGAACCGGTCACTCCCCACGGACGAAGGCGGCTCCGACCCCGTCGACGACGACGGCCGGACGGAGAGCGCGGTCGGCTGTCTGCTCGCCGTCGTCGGAGCCGTCGTCGCCGGGGGCTTCGCGCTGCCCCGAGCCGCGTTCAGCATCGACGGCGGATTCGAGGCGCACGCCCGGGACTGGAGCGTCATCCTCGTCGACGTCCCGCTGATCCTCCTGGCGGGCATCCTCGTACCGCCCATGACCTGGGCGGCGGCGACGCGGTGGCTGCGGCCGTGGGCGGCTCTGCTCGTCTGCGCCGCCGTCGCGGCGCTCGGCCTCTGGGGCGTCGCGGCCGTGTGGCATCCGCGGCAGGACCCCGATCCGGGCTATGGCCCGGGCATCTGACGGCACGTCGACGCTCCGGACCCCGGGCCCCCACCCAGGCACCCCACCCGGGGAGGCACCGGCCCCCCCGGGCGCCGACCCCGCCCCAGGCACCGACCCCGCCCCGGGCGCCGACCCCGCCTCCCGGGCGCCGACCCCGCCCCGGGCACCGACGCCACCCCGGGCACCGGCCCCCCGGGCACCGACGCCACCCCGGGCGCCGACCCCGTCCCGAGCCCCGCGCCCGACCTCGGGTCTCCGCGCCTCAGCCGTGCGCGCGGGGGCCCTGGGCGCTCACGAGGGCGAGCCGGTCGCGGGTCCTGGCGGCGCCGGTGACGGAGATGCCGTGCTCGGCCTGGAAGATGCGCAGGACGTTCTCCGTCTCCGACGTGAAGGGGCCCGTGACCGCCGTGGGGTGACCGGTCCCGGTCAGCAGCGACTGGACGGCCGTCACCGTCGGTCCGCGGTCGCCGCCGGCGACCGGGACCACCAGCCGCGGCCAGTGTCGCGGCCGACGCGCCCGTCCTGACCGAGCGACGTCTGGCCGCCTGACGGCCGACGCGGACGGTCGCGGGGCGGGGCCGGTGTGCGCGCCGCCGGTGCCTCCGCTCGCCCACGCCGCGCCACGCCTTCCGCCCCGCCGTCCACGGGGTCGTCGACATGCTCCTCGGACCTCACCCGGACGAGTGGGTGCGTGTCCTGACGTGGTCGTCATGCCGGCGCCCGCCGTGCGCGCGTCGGCCCGGCCGTCGTCCCGCTGTCACGCCGCCCGCCCTCCAAGTGGTCTAGACCACATGAATGCGGTGTGCGAGCTTGAACCGCCCGCACATCCCATCTCCCGTACCACTGCATGCAGTTGGCCCGTGGGTCGCTCGTGTGCCGGCCCACTTCTCTCCCTTCGCTGGAGGCAGCAGCCGTGAAAAGAGCCCGCTCTCTGCTCAGCACCTCGCTTCTCGTCCTCGGACTGTCCGCCGGACAGCTGGGTCTCGGCCCGGTGGGTTCCGGGCAGCCCGCCCATGCCGAACCCGCTCCGGCCGGCTCCGCCCACCGGACCTCCGCGCCCCTTCCGCCCGTCTCTCCCACCCCGCAGTCGATCGGCAGGGCCGGACGGGACGCCGTGGTCACGGGCCGGGTCGTCGTCGTCGCCGACGACCGCACCGACCAGGCCGCCCGTGACCGCCTCGTCCGCGAGCTGCGGGCCCACGGTGCCGACCGCGTGGACGTGGTGGCCCCCGGTGGCCACTCCCCGCGGGGCCTGCTCACCGTCCGGCTCGGGCCCGCGTCGAGGCCCGACATCGCCGCGGCCCTCTCCGGTACGAGCGCCCCGAGCCAGGCCGAGGGCTACGCGCTCCGGGTGACCGCCGGCGGCGCGACACGGGAGGTCGCGCTGGGAGGCACGGACGCCTCCGGCCAGTACTACGCGGTCCAGACGCTGCGCCAGCTCTTCGTCCGTACCGCCGAGGACGGCTGGAGCATCGCGGGAGCCCAGGTCAGCGACCGTCCCTCGATGCCGTTGCGCGGCACGATCGAGGGCTTCTACGGGCAGCCCTGGACTCCGGCCGAACGCCTGGACCAGATGGACTTCTACGGCGACGTCAAGGCCAACACCTACGTGTACGCGCCGAAGGACGACCCGTACCACCGGGACAAGTGGCGTGATCCGTACCCGTCCGACAAGCTCGCCGAGCTCGGCGGACTGATCGAGCGGGCGAACGCCAACCACGTCCGGTTCACCTTCGCCGTCTCCCCGGGCGCTTCCATCTGTTACTCCGACCCCGCCGACCGTGCCGCCCTGAAGACGAAACTGCAGGCCATCCACGACCTGGGGGCGCGGGCGTTCTCCGTCCCCCTGGACGACATCAACTACACCTCGTGGAACTGCGAAGGCGACAGGCGGGCCTACGGGGCGCCCGGGCGCGCGGCGGCGGCCAAGGCGCAGGTGGACCTGCTCAACGACGTCCAGCGCACCTTCGTCGCCGCCAGGCCGGGGACGCAGCCCCTCCAGATGGTGCCCACGGAGTACGGGGACCTCAGCGACACCTCGTACAAGCGGACCCTGCGGGCCACCCTCGACCCCGCTGTCGAGGTCATGTGGACCGGCACCGACGTCGTCCCGCCCTCGATCACCAACGCTCAGGCGGAAGCGGCCTCCGCGCTGTTCGGCCGCGAGGTCTTCGTCTGGGACAACTACCCGGTCAACGACTTCGGCGCCACCAGCGGCCGACTGCTCCTCGCCCCGTACGACAAGCGCGAGGCCGGGCTCTCGGCGCATCTGAGCGGCATCGTCGCCAACCCGATGAACCAGCCCTACGCCAGCGAGGTCGCCGTGTTCGGCGCGGCCGACTTCGCCTGGAACGACCGCGGGTACGACGCGGCCACGAGCTGGACGCGGGCCCTGTCGTACCTGGCGGGAGGAGACGGCGAGACGGCCGCGGCCCTGCGGGTCTTCGCGGACCTGGAGCACCTCGCGCCCACCTTCGGGGCGACGCCGTGGCAGCAGCAGGCCCCCGAACTGAGCCGCCGCGTCGCACGGTTCTGGACCGACTGGAACGCGGGACGGAGGGACGGGGCCCTGGCGGAGCTGCGGTCCTACGCCGACGCGATCGCGCGGGCACCGGAGCGGATCCGCGGCGGCTCCACGCAGGCGGGCTTCGTGACCGACGCGGACTCGTGGCTCGACGCCACGGAGCTGTGGGGCCGGGCCGCGGTCGCCATGGTGGACGCCGTCGCCGCGCGCCAGGCGGGGGGCAAGGAGCGGTCGCAGGTGCTGCGCGCCGAGTCCCGTGACCTCCAGGAGCGGGCGGGGGCGGTACGCGTCGAGCCGGCCCGCAACACCTGGGGGCGGGTCCAGCCGAAGGTCGGCGACGGCGTCCTCGACGCCTTCCTCGTCCGGTCCGACGTCATGCTGGAACTGTGGGACGTGGCCGGCGGCGGCGAGAACCTCGCGCTGAAGGGGACGGCGAAGGCCTCCAGCGTGGAGGGCAACCTCGACCGGCTCGCGGCCCGTCACGTCAACGACGGTTCCACCGGGACCCGTTGGGCCTCCGGCTACGGCGACGGCGAATGGGTGGAGATCAAGCTCGCGGCTCCGGCCCGGGTCGCCGCGGTGACCCTCGCCTGGGAGGCGGCGTGCGCGGCCGAGTACCGCGTCGAGACCTCCGACGACGGCGTGAACTGGACTCCCGTCGCCACCCGGCGCCCGACGGCCTGTGGCAACGACGTGGTCCGGCTTCCGGCCGACCGTGCCGTCACCCACGTCCGCATGCAGGGCGTCACGCGTGCCACCTCGTGGGGGTACTCCCTCTACGAGATCGCCGTCTACGGCGCTCCCGCGTCCTGACCCCGACCGGAGACGGCCGGTGCGGGCGCCCAGCGCATGGGCGTCCGCACCGGCCGTGACGGACAGGCGGGGCAACGGGTGCGGTCACCGGTCGGAACCGGTGACCGCACCTGCTGTCGTCAGGCCCGGTGGGTCATCCGATGGTCCAGCGCTGGAGCGCCGATCCGCTGCTGGGCTGCTGGGTGACGAGGGCGTTGTTGCCGGTGGAGGCGGTGGTGATGACCAGGCCGCTCTTGACGGAGGTCAGCGTGTGGCCGCCGCCGGTGGCCGCGGTGACGTTCCACCGCTGGTTCGTGGTCCCGGTGCAGGTCCACTGGATGATGGCCGCGCCCGCCGACATGGACCCGGCGTTGACGTCGACGCACAGACCCGTGCTGACGTTGGCCAGCGTGTAGGAGCCGTCCGACTGCTCGGTGAAGGTCCACTTCTGGCTGTTGGAGCCGGTCAGCGCCGTCGTGGTGAGCTGGGCGCCGTTGCTCGCACCGGTGGG
>NZ_LIVX01000005.1:0-272113 GCF_001905665.1 Streptomyces sp. CB02261
GATGACGTTCACCGGTGTCTGCGCGGTCAGTGTGAAACCGCTGCCGGTCAGGTTCGTCTGCGACACGGGCTGGGGCACCACGGACGGAACGGCGGCCGCCTCGACCGCCGCCGCCGGGGCGGCCGAAGCCGTCACCGGCACGAGCGCGGCGAAAGCGAGAGCGAGAGCGGTGAGAGCGGCGAGATTTCTGCCTCGTCGGCGCGATGAGCGCATGGATGACTCCTTGGAGGAGGGGACGCACGGCCAGGGGCGCGACCGGGCACGCCGCATCACGTCAGGGTGCGGTAACGGCATGAGGGAGTGCAGTCGAGGACACTGACAGTGCGCGATTCTGCGGAGTTGAAAGCGTTGCTGATCACTTTCGAACGAACCGTGGCAGTGCCCGGGTAAGAGCGTCAAGCCCTACCCGGACGTAGCTTCGTTGCGTGCTCGACGCGAGTGCAGGTTCGGTGGGCAGTAGGCGAATTCTGGCCATTAGCCCTGTCGAAAGAGTGCATGTTTACGCAAGCATGAAAAGTTGCGATCACTTTCGCGCACCTAGGGGTGCGCCTCAGGTCGTGACTCGCAGGTGCCGGCTAGGACGAGACGACGCCTCGGACGACACCCAGGGCGAGGAGGTCCCGTGGGCGCAGGCGTAGGTGGTCGGCCGTCGCGGCGGCCTCCTCCGGCGGGCGTTTCAGGATGGACGAGGCCGCCTCCGGAGCGATCACGGAGAAGTAGCTGTCCGGTGTGGCCCAGAGGTTGCCCGGCGCGGCGAGCGCGAGCGCGCCTCCCGAGCCGCCCTCGCCGATGAGGAGGGAGGTCAGCGGGACGCGCGCGGAGGCCACGGCGGCGAAGAGATCGGCGATGGCCGGGCCCGCGCCCGAGCGTTCCGCCGCCGGGTCGTTGGCGGCCCCCGGGGTGTCGATCAGCGTGAGGACGGGGATGCCCAGCCGATCCGCGAGCCGTATCAGCCGGGCCGCCGTACGGAAGCCGGCCGGCGTGGTCGCCGTACCGCACTGGGCGGCGTAGGCGACGGTGCGGCCGTCGGGGAGTCGTCCGAACCCGCACCGCATCCCGGGGTCGACGCCCCCGCAGCGGTCGCCCGAGATCTCCTCGCGCACGGTGAACCCCGCGTCGAGGTACGCGTCGGCCCGGGGCCGCCCGGGGTGCCGGGCCCGTGCCACGGCCTCCCGACCGCTCGCGGACGGCGGCGCACCCGGGTCTCCGAGCGCGCGCGGCGGCGGGACGGGGCCCTCGGCGGGGCGGGTGAGCAGGGAGAGCCAGCGGCCGAGGGTGTCGCGCAGCGCGGAGGGGGTCACGATCGCGTCGATGTGACCATGGGCGAGCTGCGCCTCGGCGGTGTACGCGGCGGGGTCCGCGCCAGGGGGCCGCACCCGGGAACCGGCGAAGGCGACCTGCGCGCCCGGCAGGGCGAGGACGACATCCGATCCGGCGCCCAGCGTGGCCCAGCCCCCGCCCGTCGTCGGATCCCGCAGGACGGCGAGCTGCGGCAGCCCCGCGGCCCGGGTGAGGGCCGACTCGCCCGCCAGGAACTGGAGCTGGAGGAGCGCGCGCATGCCCTCGTGCATCCGGCTGCCGCCGGTAGCGGGCAGGACGACCACGGGCAGGCGCCGGGCGCGGGCCAGCGCGTGGGCCGCGGCGGCACGCGCGCCCGTCCGCTCCCCGAGGGAACCGCCGAGGAACCCGAACTCGAACGAGATCAGGACCACCCTCACCCCGCCGACCACACCCGTCCCGCAGACCACCGACTCGGTCTCGCCCGTACGGGCCGACGCGCGGGCGTGGGCCGCCGAGTACCCCGGCCAGCCGAGCGGCCCGTCGTCCGTCAAAGGGCCTTCGGAGAAAGGAAGTTCCGTGAAGTCGTCGCCGGCGACGAGGGAGATCGCCTCGCGTGCCGTCGTCGGTGCGCTCATGCCTGGCCTCGCAGCTCGTCGCCGGAGCGTGGGGGAGGGGGCGGGCGTCCCCCCCCGGGGCGTCGGGCGGCCCCTCCCACCGTACCGGCCCGCCTCAGGTCAGGATGCCGCTGCCGTGCGGGGCGTACAGGTCGAGGAGCCGTACCCGGGTCACCTGGAGGCGATGAGCCATGATCGAACCCACCCAGAACATGACCGAGGCGCCGAACTCCGGGTCCGAGCGGCACATGGACCGGACGGCCGGGGCGTTGAACTCGTGCGCCCGTACCGGCGTCATCGCCTCGGCCCCCGACTGGCACAGATACGGCGGGAAGAGCCACGACAGGCCGACCAGCTCCCCGTGACGCAGGGTCTCGATCACCGGCGACCCCCGGCCCGGCACCTTCGCGTCGAGGGTCACCGCGCCCGTCTTCACGATCCAGAACCGGTCGGCGTGCTGCTGCTCCTCGAACAACCGGTGACCGGAGTCGAAGTACACGTCCTCGGCGAAGGCCATCAGCCGCTCCCGGTGCTCCGGCGGCAACGTGCTGACCTTGGGTGCGGCACTGCTCATGGCGGACCCTCCTCGCGCACTCGGCTCCTCCCCCCAGTGTCCGCCCAGCCGTGCCCGTACGCGCCTCATCCGACCGCCCGGCACCCGGGGCCCCGCCGCGGCCGGACCCCCTCCGGAGTGCGGCGTCCGGACGGAGGGCGGAGCATGAACGTGAGGAGGGAGCGGCAGACGGGGGGCGCGAGCCAGGAGGGTGCCATGCCCGTCCCGGAAGGGCCCGTCCCGGAGGGCGGCGACGCGCTCGTCGTGCTGCGCGCCGTCGACAAGCACTTCGGCACCCTGCACGTCCTCCAGTCCATCGACCTGACGATCCACCGCGGCGAGGTCGTCGTCGTCATCGGGCCGTCGGGCTCGGGGAAGTCGACGCTGTGCCGTGCGATCAACCGGCTGGAGACCATCGACAACGGCGAGATCGTCGTCGACGGACGCCCCCTGCCCGCCGAGGGCCGTGCGCTCGCCGCCCTGCGCGCCGACGTGGGGATGGTCTTCCAGTCCTTCAACCTGTTCGCGCACAAGACGGTGCTCGACAACGTCACCCTGGGCATGATCAAGGTCCGCAAGAAGGACCGGAAGGAGGCCGAGCAGCGCGCCCGTGCCCTGCTCGACCGGGTCGGCGTCGCCTCGCAGGCGGACAAGTATCCGGCGCAGCTCTCCGGTGGCCAGCAGCAGCGGGTGGCGATCGCCCGCGCCCTCGCCATGGATCCGAAGGTGATGCTCTTCGACGAGCCGACGTCCGCGCTCGACCCCGAGATGATCAACGAGGTCCTCGAGGTGATGCAGCAGCTCGCCCGGGACGGCATGACGATGGTGGTCGTCACCCATGAGATGGGCTTCGCCCGCTCCGCCGCCAACCGGGTCGTCTTCATGTCCGACGGACGGATCGTCGAGGAGGCGACCCCGGACGAGTTCTTCGGCAACCCGCGCAGCGACCGTGCCAAGGACTTCCTGTCCAAGATCCTCCATCACTAGCCGCGGCCGGCCGTGAGCCACGGCCGTCCCCCGACCAGCAGCCCCCAGGGGTGATCCTCATGATCATGAACCCGAACAGGACCGGCAGGGCCGCCGTGGCCGTCGCCGCGGCCGTGGTCCTCTCCGTCACCTCGGCGGGATTCGCGAGCGGAGCGGCCGGTGCCGTGCCCCGCGACCACGGAGGCGACGAGATCACCGTCGGCATCAAGTTCGACCAGCCCGGTATCGGCCTGAAGACCCCCGACGGCACGTACACCGGCTTCGACGTGGACGTGGCCACGTACGTCGCCAAGCAACTGGGCCACGACCCGTCCGACATCGTGTGGAAGGAGGCCAAGAGCGCGGACCGGGAGACGCTGCTCCAGCGCGGTGACGTGGACTTCATCGCGGCCTCGTACTCGATCAACGACGAACGGGCCGAGAAGGTCGACTTCGCCGGCCCCTACCTCCTCGCCCACCAGGACGTCCTGGTCCGCGCGGACGACGACTCCATCAAGCAGCCGTCCGACCTCAACAACAAGAAGCTCTGCTCGGTCACCGGATCGACGTCCGCGCAGAACGTCAAGGACAAGATCGCCCCCGACGCCCAGCTCCAGGAGTACGGCGGCTACTCCGAGTGCCTGACCGGCCTGGAGAACGGTGTCATCGACGCCGTCACCACGGACGACTCGATCCTCGCGGGGTACGCCTCGCAGAGCCAGTTCAAGGACAAGTTCAAGCTCGGCGGCTTCAAGATGAGCAACGAGAACTACGGCATCGGCGTGCAGAAGGGCAGCGACCTCAAGGCCAAGATCAACACGGCCCTGGAGAAGATGGTCGCCGACGGCTCCTGGGACGCGGCGGTCAAGAAGAACTTCGGCCCCGCCGGATACCAGAACGAGCCCGCTCCGGAGATCGGCGTCGTCGTGAAGTGAGTGGGTCGCCGTGTTCGACTTCCTCCAGGGGTACGACCTGCTCGGAGCCTTCTGGGTGACGGTACAGCTCACCGTCTACTCCGCGATCGGCTCCCTGATCTGGGGGACGCTGCTGGCCGCCATGCGCGTCAGCCCCGTCCCCCTCATGCGGGGCTTCGGCACCGTCTACGTCAACATCGTCCGCAACATCCCCCTCACCGTCATCATCGTCTTCACCTCACTCGGCCTCTTCCAGACCCTCGGCGTCAGCATGGGCGCCGACCGCTTCACCACCATCAACTTCCGGCTCGCCGTTCTCGGCTTCATCGCCTACACCAGCGCCTTCGTCTGCGAGGCGGTCCGCTCCGGCATCAACACCGTCCCCCTCGGCCAGGTCGAGGCCGCCCGCGCCATCGGGCTCAGCTTCCCCCAGGTCCTGCGCGAGATCGTGCTCCCACAGGCCTTCCGCTCCGTCGTCGGCCCCCTGGCCAACGTCCTCATCGCCCTCACCAAGAACACCACCGTGGCCGCCGCCATCGGCGTCGCCGAAGCCGCCCTGCTCATGCGGGAGATGATCGAGAACGAAGCCCAGCTCATCCTGATCTCCGCGATCTTCGCGGCCGGCTTCATCTGCCTCACCCTGCCTACCGGACTCTTCCTCGGCTGGGTCGCCAAGAAGGTGGCGGTGAAACGATGAAGGACCGGCCCACCGTCCTCTACGACGTCCCCGGCCCCCGCGCCCGGCGGCGCAACCTCCTCTGGACGCTGCTCTTCCTGGCCGCCTTCGCCGCCGTGGCGTGGTGGGTCCTCGCGAGCCTCGCCGACAAGAACCAGCTCGAATGGTCCAAGTGGGCCCCCTTCTTCACGGACGCGCGCGTCTGGGAGACGTACATCCTGCCCGCCCTGAAGAACACCGTGATCGCCGCCGCGCTCGCCATGGTCATCGCCCTGCCCCTCGGCGCGCTCCTCGGCATATTCCGCCTCTCCGAGCACCGTGCCGTCCGGGGCGCCGCGGGCACCGTGGTCGAGTTCTTCCGCGCCATTCCCGTGCTGATCCTCATGCTGTTCGCCAACGCCGCCTACTCCGAGGTCTCCGCCATCAGCCCCGCGACCCGCCCGCTGTACGCCGTCGTCACCGGCCTCGTCCTCTACAACGCCTCCGTCCTCGCCGAGGTGGTCCGGGCCGGCATCCTCGCCCTGCCCGCCGGCCAGACCGACGCGGCGAAGGCCATCGGCATGCGCAAGAGCCAGACCATGGCGTACGTGCTCCTCCCGCAGTCCGTCACCGCCATGCTGCCCGCACTCGTCAGCCAGCTCGTGGTCATCGTCAAGGACACCGCGCTCGGCGGCGCGATGCTCGGCTTCTCCGAACTCCTCGCCTCCGTCCGCCCGCTGAGCGCCAACTACGGCGCCAACACGATCGCCTGCTTCACGGTCGTCGCGGTCGTCTTCGTCGCCCTCAACTTCGCGCTCACCACCTTCGCCTCCTGGCTCGAAGGACGGCTGCGGCGCGGCAAGAAGTCCACCGGCGCGGTCGTCGGAGCCGGCGCCGTCGAGGAACTCGCGACCCCCGGCGAGCACATGGACGCCCCCGGCACCCCGCGCGACACCCGCTGAAACTGCGCCGCGCGGGTGAACACACCCATCCGGCGGCCCCCGCGTGCCGAAGTACCCACCATGAAAGCCATCAGGACCACCGGGACCGCACGGGACACGGACCGCGAGCCCACCCGCACCGACCGCCTCCTCGCCGCGCTCGGCGGCCTCGTCGCCGCGTACGTCTCGCTGGCCGTCGCGGACCTCGTCGCCTCCCGGGTACGTCCCGAGGCGGGCCCCGTCCTCGCCATCGGCGACGCCGTCGTCGACCGGACCCCGGCGCCCCTCAAGGACTGGGCGATCCGCACCTTCGGCGAGAGCGACAAGGCCGTCCTCCAGCTCGGCATCCTGGTCCTCCTGGCACTCCTCGCCCTCGCGATCGGGCTGCTCGCGCTCCGCCACCGGCTGCTCGGGGCCGTCGCCGTCGCCGCCTTCGGCCTCCTCGGGGCCCTCGCCGCCGTCACCCGCCCCGACTCCGACTCCGCCCTCGACGCCGTGCCGTCCCTGGTCGGCGCCGCCGCCGGCGCGGTGCTGCTGTACGTCCTGACCGGCCTGGTCACCGCGCCGCCGAAGGCCGGAGCCACCCGCCCCGACCGGCGGCGCTTCCTGATCGTCGCCGCCTCCACCGGACTCGCCGCGACCGGCGCAGCCGCCCTCGGCAGAGCGGTCGGCTCACCCGCGGAGGAGGACGCCGTCGCCTCCCGCGCGGCCGTACGACTGCCCCGCCCCGCGTCCCCGGCACCGGCGGTCCCCGCCGGAGCGCAGCTGCGCGTCCCCGGCATCAGCCCCTTCATCACCCCCAACCGCGACTTCTACCGCGTCGACACCGCGCTCGTCGTCCCCAAGATCGACGCCGACCGGTGGCGGCTGCGCCTCCACGGCGACGGCGTACGCCGGGACCTCACCCTCACCCTCCCGGAGCTCATGGCCCGCAGGACCGTGGAACGGGACATCACCCTCGCCTGCGTCTCCAACGAGGTCGGCGGACCCTACGTCGGAAACGCCCGTTGGCTCGGCGTCCCCCTCGCCGAACTGCTCCGCGAGGCCGGGGTGCGCCCCCCGTCCGAAGGCGGACCCGCCGACCAGCTCGTCGCCCGCTCCGTCGACGGCATGACCATCGGCACGCCCGTCGAGGAGATCATGGACGGCCGCGACGCCCTCCTCGCCTTCGGCATGAACGGCGAACCCCTGCCCTTCACCCACGGCTTCCCCGTCCGCATGATCGTCCCCGGCCTCTACGGCTACGTCTCCGCCTGCAAGTGGATCGAGTCCATCGAGCTCACCACCTTCGACGCCTACGACGCCTACTGGGTCCCGCGCGGCTGGGCCGCCCAGGCACCCGTGAAGACCCAGGCCCGCATCGACACCCCCCGCCCCTTCGGCCGCCCGGCCGCCGGCACCGTCATGGTCGCCGGCGTCGCCTGGGCCCAGCACCGGGGCATCCGGCGCGTCGAGGTACGCGTCGACGAAGGACCCTGGCAGGACGCCCGGCTCGCCGCGGAGGACAGCCGCGACACCTGGCGCCAGTGGACCTACCCCTGGACGGCCGACCCCGGCCGGCACACCCTCACCGTCCGCGCCACCGACGGCACCGGCGCCACCCAGCCCGAACGGCGCACCGCCACGATGCCCGACGGGGCGCAGGGGTGGCACTCGGTGGTCGTGACGGTCGAAGGTGCGTAACGAAGCGGCCCGGGAGGTCCGTTCACGGCTCTCATGAGAGACACTGCTCCCGTGCGAGGACATCTGCCGGACGAGAACCCCGGTTTCGTGGGACGCCACACGGAACTGGAGCGGATCTCCGCCGCGTTGGCGGAGCACCGCCTCGTCACCGTGACCGGCGTCGGGGGGGTCGGGAAGACCCGGCTCGCCCTGCGCGCCGCGCACCGCGCCGCCGACCGCCACCCCGACGGCGCCTGGTGGACCGACCTCGCCCAGCTCGACGGCGACCGGCTCCTCGTCGCCCTCGTCGCCGACTCCGTCGACCTCTCGGACCACACCCCCGGCATGGCGACCACCGGTCTCTGCCGCCGCCTCGCCGACGACCGTGCGCTGCTCGTCCTCGACTCCTGCGAGCACCTGGCCGCCCCGTGCGCCCGGCTGGTCACCGAACTCCTCGCCGCCGCCCCCGGACTCACCGTCCTCGCCACGAGCCGGCTCCCCCTCGGAGTCGAGGGGGAGCGGGTCGTCGACCTCGACCCGCTGCCCCCCACAGGACCGGACGCCCTGGACCTGCTCCGCCGGGCCGCCGGGGAGGAGTTCCCCGCCGTCGGCCCCGCCGGTGAGATCTGCGTACGCCTCGAAGGCATCCCGCTCGCCCTCGAACTGGCCGCCGCGCAGATCCGCCTCCAGGGCGCCGAAGCCGTCCGGGACCAGCTCGGCACCCGCTTCGACGCCCCGCCCGGCGCCCGCTTCGACCTGCTCGTCCACCCCGAGCGGGTGTGGCCGAGCCGCCACCAGACCCTGCGCGCCGCCATCGGCTGGAGCCACGAGCTCAGCGCACCGCTCGAACGCCTCCTCTGGGCGCGTCTCTCCGTCTTCCGGGGCCCCTTCGACCTCGCGTCGGCGACCGCCGTCTGCAGCGGCGGCCCGCTGGACCGGGAGACCCTGCCGGACGCCCTCGCCGGACTCGTCCGCGCCTCCGTCGTCCGCGCCCGGGACACCGGCGGCAGACACCGGATGCTCGACACGATCCGCGCGTACGGGGCGACCTGGCTGGACCGGACCGGGGAGACCGGCACCGTCGCCGACCGGCACGCCGCCCACTTCCGCGATCTGGCCCGCCGGGCGGAGAGCGAATGGCACGGCGCCCGCCAGCTGCGCTGGTACCGGACCGTCGACGCACACCACACCGACCTGCGCACCGCCCTGGACCGGCTGCTGCGCACCGACCCCGACGCCGCCCTCGACCTCGTCGGCTCCGTCGCCTTCGCCTGGTCCTGCCGCGGCCGCCTCCGCGAAGCCCGCGACGGCCTCGAACCGGCCCTCGTCCTCAGCGAGGCCCGCGGCCGCGTCCGGGCCCGCGCCCTGTGGGCGCTCGGGGTCACCCTCGTCCTCCAGGGCGAGTTCGGCGCCGCCCAGGAGGTCAGCGAGCGCTGCGCCCGCGAGGCCCGGTACGCGGAGTACACCGAGAGCGCGGAGCGAGAGGCCCGGCACGGGAGGGACACCGAAGGCGATGTCCTGCACGCGGAGCACCCCCAGGGGCCCGGGTTCGACGAGGGCGACCGGCCGGGGGACGGAGGTCCCGGCCGCCCCGGCGACCTGACCCTCGACGCGGCGGCGCTCGCCGGGCTCCTCGCCCTGACCACCGGTCGGCCGATGGCCGCGTACGTCGTCGTGGGGCACGTCCTCGACGCGGCCCAGGGCGGTCCCGCGGACTCGGCCGCCCGGCTCCGCTGCCACCTCGTGCGGGTCTTCGCCCTCACCGGTCTCGGCCGGCTCGCCGAGGCCCGCGAGCGTGCGCTCGCCCTGCGCGCCCTGTGCGAGGAACTCGACGAGCACTGGACCCGGACCGCCCTCGAATACCAGCTCGCCCTCACCGGCCTCCTGGAGGGCGACCCGGCCACCGCCGCGGGTCACGCCCGCGCCATGCTGGAGGGCACCCGCCGGCTCGGCGCGAGCCTCGGCGTGGCGCTCGGCCTCGACGTGCTCGCCACGGCCCTCGCGGCGGCCGGCGACGGCGAGCGCGCCGCCGACGTCTCCGGTACCGGGGAGGCCTACTGGCGCTCCACCGGCCAGCCCCGGCGCGGCCTGCCGGGCCTGCGGGCCCTGCGCGAGAAGTACACGGACACCGTCCGCGCCACCATCGGCGAGCCCGCGTACGAGGAGATCTTCGTCCGCGCCCTCACCGGCCCGCCCCAGGACGGCCTCGACCGCGCACTCCGCGCCCCCCGGCAGCACTGAGCACCCACACCGCCGGCCCGGACGGGCCCACGGCAGCCCCGAAGCGCCGGCACCGCCGGGCCGGACGGCCCACTGAAGCCCTGCTGCGCCGCCACCCCCCCCGGGCCGCACCGGCGCGTGAAGCGACGGCCCCCCGGGCCGCACGGCCCCCCAGCCGCCCTGACGGGCCCGCCCCCCGGCCCGCCCCGGCGCCCACGGAAGGCCCCAAGCGCCGGCACCCCCCGGGCCGCACCACCCCCCAGCCGTCCTGACGCACCCGCGCCCCCGGCCCGGCCCGCCCCGGCCCACGGCCCCCCCCGGGACCACCAGGTCAGGGCGACGGTGCCGGTGGTCGGTGCGTAGAGTCGACCCCGTAGACCCGACGGCGCGCGGCCCCGGCATCCACGGGCGGAGCACCGTGGACCGCCGAGCCGCCGCCGACCGACCTGACGAGGAGACCTCCGTGACCGACCCGGCGTCCACCGCCCTCCAGCAGCAGATCGCCCGGGACCTCCAGGTGTCCGAGACCTTCGACCCGCGGGCGGAGATCGAGCGCCGGGTGGCCTTCCTCGCCGAGCGCCTCACCTCCACCGGTCTCAGGTGCCTCGTGCTCGGCATCAGCGGCGGCGTCGACTCCACGACCGCGGGGCGGCTCTGCCAGCTCGCCGTGGAGCGGGCCCGCGCCGCCGGTCACGACGCCACCTTCTACGCGATGCGCCTGCCGTACGGCGTCCAGGCCGACGAGAAGGACGCGCAGACCGCCCTCGGCTTCATCCAGGCCGACCAGGTCCTCACCGTGGACGTCAAGGCGGCCAGCGACGCGGCCCTGGAGGCCTGCCTCGCCGGCGGGGCGATCTTCCGCGACGCCGGCCACCAGGACTTCGTGCAGGGCAACATCAAGGCACGCCAGCGGATGATCGCCCAGTACGCGGTGGCCGGAGCCCACGACGGTCTCGTCGTCGGCACCGACCACGCCGCCGAGGCCGTCTCCGGCTTCTTCACCAAGTTCGGCGACGGCGCCGCCGACGTCGTCCCGCTCACCGGCCTCACCAAGCGGCGCGTCCGCGCGGTCGCCGCCGAGCTCGGCGCCCCGGCCGAGCTGGTGTGGAAGGTCCCCACGGCAGACCTGGAGACCCTGGACCCGGGCAAGCCCGACGAGGACGCCCTCGGGGTCACGTACGACGACATCGACGACTTCCTGGAGGGCAAGCCGGTCGCCGCTGAGGCCTTCGCGGCGATCGTGCGCCGATACGAGCTCACCGAGCACAAGCGTCAGCTGCCGATCGCCCCGTGAGCGACCGCCGGGCGGGCGGGGACCCGGACGCGACGGGCGGCGGAGGGCGGCCCGTCGGCGGATCCTGGAAGGGGTGCCTCGGAGCAGGCCCCCGGAAAGGAGCACGTCATGTTCGGCGAAACCCCGGCTTTCAGCGGCTTCTCGGTCGACGACCTCGACGCCGCCCGGCGCTTCTACGGCGAGACCCTCGGCCTGAAGGTGGAGGAACAGGGTGAGGGAGACATGCGGATGCTCTTCCTCACCCTGGCCGGCGGCACCCGGATCTTCGTCTATCCCAAGGAAGACCACACCGCCGCGAGCTTCACGATCCTCAACTTCGAGGTCGACGACATCGACCGGGCCGTCGACGAGCTGACCGGGCGCGGAGTGACCATGGAGCGCTACCCCGGCTTCGAGGCCGACGACAAGGGCATCATGCGGGCCGAGGGCGGACCGGCCATCGCCTGGTTCACGGACCCGGCGGGCAACGTCCTGTCGGTGCTCAAGGAGGGCTGAGCCCCACCGGATCGGGCTCCGGCCCGCCCCCGAACGGACCGGTCCGGGTGCGCGGCAGCCCCGTACGGCCTCGAATGGGAGGGTGATCGCGCCGCCCGACGACTGCCTCGCCCGCAACGAGTGGATCTGCGGGGACTACCTGTCCACCCGGCGCGACATCCTCACCGACGCCGTCGTCCAGCACCTCCAGCTGACCGGCGCCTCCGTTGCCCTCGGTCTGCTCATCGCCCTGCCCCTGGCGGTCGCCGCCCGCCGCTGGCGCTGGGCGGCGGGCCCGGTCCTCGGCGTCACCACGCTGCTGTACACGGTTCCGGCGCTCGCGATGTTCTCGCTGCTCCTCCCCGTGTACGGCCTGTCCGCCGCCCTGGTCGTGGCCGGGCTCGTCCTGTACTCCCTGACCCTCCTCGTCCGGAACATCCTCGCCGGGCTCCGCGCGGTCCCCGAGGAGACCCGGCAGGCGGCCCGCGGCCTCGGGTACGGGCCGATCCGGCTCCTCCTCGCCGTCGAGCTGCCGCTCGCCCTGCCCGCCGCCATGGCCGGGCTGCGCATCGCCGTCGTCTCCGCCGTCTCCCTCGTCACGATCGGCGCGATCGTCGGCCACGGCGGCCTCGGGAACCTCATCTACGCCGGGATGAACACCTACTTCAAGGCGCAGGTCCTCACCGCCTCCGTGCTCTGCGTCCTCATCGCCGTCGCCGCCGACCTGCTCCTCCTCGGCGCACAGCGCCTCCTCACCCCCTGGACCCGGGGGCGGGCCGCGTGACCACCACCCTCTCCGACACCTGGTCCTGGCTGACCACCGCCGCCCACTGGTCCGGCGAGAACGGCGTCTGGCACCGGCTCGGCGAGCACCTCTTCCTCACCGTCGTCTCCCTGGTCATCAGCTGCGCCGTCGCCCTGCCGGTCGCCCTCCTCCTCGGCCACCTCGGCAAGGGCGGCGCGCTCGCCGTGAACGTCTCCAACGCGGGCCGGGCCGTCCCCACCTTCGCGGTCCTCGTCCTGCTGCTGCTCAGCCCGATCGGCTCGTACGGCGACTGGCCGACGATCATCGCCCTCGTGCTGTTCGCCGTGCCCCCACTCCTGACCAACGCGTACGTGGGGATCCGGGGCGTCGACGCCGATGTCGTACGGGCCGCCCGGGGAATGGGCATGACGGGCGGTCAGACCCTCGCGCGGGTCGAACTGCCGCTCGCCCTGCCGCTGATCCTCACCGGCGTACGGATCGCCGCCGTCCAGCTCGTCGCCACCGCCACCGTGGCCGCCCTCGCGGGCGGAGGCGGGCTCGGCCGGATCATCACCGCCGGGTTCAATCTCGCCTCCACCCCGCAGGTCGTCGCCGGCGCCTGCCTCGTCGCCGTGCTCGCGCTCCTCGTGGAGGGCGTCTTCGAGGCCGTCCGGCGCCTCGCGTCCGGCGGGGCGCCGGAGAGCGGCGCGTGAGCCGGCCGCGCGGCCTCCTGCCGGCCGTCTGCCTCCTCCTGTGCGCCACCGGCTGCGCGGCGGGCCCGTCCCTGGAGGACCGGGACGCGGTGACGGCACCGCCCGGCGACAGCCGCCGGCTGACCGTCGGCTCGGCCGGGTTCACCGAGAGCGACCTGCTGGCCCAGATGTACGCCCTGCTGCTCCAGGAGGCCGGGTACCGCACCAAGATCCTCTCCGTCACCAACCGTGAGCTGTACGAACCCGCCCTGGAGCGGGGTCAGATCGACGTCGTGGCGGAGTACGCGGCGACCTTCGCCGACTGGCTGAACGCCAAGGTCAACGGGGCGGATGCGCCGACCGTCGGCTCGCCCGACCCGGTCGCGACGATGACGGCCCTCCGCGGGCTCGCCGGCCCGCGCGGGCTCACCGTCCTCGACGCGGGCCGCGCCGTCGACCAGAACGCCTTCGCGGTGACCGCCGCGTTCGCCGCCGAGCACCGGCTGAAGACCCTCAGCGACCTCGGGGCCACCGGACTGCCCGTCCGGCTCGCGGCCGGGGACGAATGCGTCCGGCGGCCGTACTGCGCGCCCGGTCTGCGGAAGGTCTACGGCATCGACGTGACGGCCGTCGATCCCAAGGGCGTCGGCACCACCCCGGCCAAGCAGGCCGTCCAGAACGGCCAGGACCAGCTGGTGCTCACCACGACCACCGACGCCACGCTCGACGACTTCGGACTCGTCCTCCTCGCCGACGACAAGCGCCTGCAGAACGCCGACCACATCGTCCCCGTCGTGAATCGCGCCCGCGCCGGGAACGCGAGCGTCACGCGGGCGCTCGCCCGCCTCAACACGGTGCTGACCACGGCCGATCTGGCGCACCTCAACGAACAGGTCGACAGCTGGCGCCGTCTCCCCGAGGACGTCGCGCGGAACTACCTCGTCGACCGGGGCCTGGTCGCGGGCTGATCGGGGCGCGCGGGCCGTCAGCCCGCTGAACTGCGTCTCTTGTCATGACCCTTGCGAGACGGTTCCCGGCCCTGCTATTCATCCGTTAGGAAAGTTTCCTTCCAGTCCCGCGTCCCACCTCCGAACTCTCCGTCCCCCGTTCGTCGTTCCGTGGAGACCCCCATGACTTCGGCACGATCCGCACGACCCCGCCTCCGACGCCTCGGCGTCGCCGGAACCGCCCTCGGCGCCCTGCTGCTCGGCCTCGCCACCACACCGCACACCGCCAGCGCCGCCCCCGTCACCCACGAGGCCGAGACGGCCACCGTCTCCCGCGGGCTCGTCGAGTCCAACCACACCGGATTCACCGGCTCCGGCTTCGTCAACTACGACAATGTCAGCGGCGGTTACGTCCAGTGGAACGTCAACGCCGCCCAGGCCGGCGCCGCGACCCTCACCCTGCGCTACGCCAACGGCACCACCACCAACCGCCCCATGGACATCGCCGTCAACGGAGCGGTCGCCGCCTCCGGCAAGGCGTTCGCCGGCACCGGCGCCTGGAGCAACTGGGCCACCACCACCGTCACCACCACCCTCAAGGCAGGCGCCAACACCGTCCGCGCCACCGCCACCACCGCCAACGGCGGCCCCAACGTCGACCACCTCACCGTCGACACCGCCACCACCCCGCCGCCCACCGCCACCACCCCCGCCGCGATCAACGGCCAGCTGAAGGTCTGCGGCACCAAGCTCTGCAACCGCTACGGCAAGCCGATCCAGCTGCGCGGCATGTCCAGCCACGGCACCCAGTGGTACGGCCAGTGTCTGACCGGCGGCTCGCTCGACGCCCTGGCCAAGGACTGGAACGCCGACGTCCTGCGCGTCTCCACGTACGTCCAGGAGGAGGGATACGAGACCGACCCCCGCAAGTACACCGACCTCGCCCACTCCCTCATCGAGCAGGCCACCGCGCGCGGGATGTACGTGATCGTCGACTGGCACATGCTCGACCCGGGCGACCCCCACTACAACCTCGCCCGCGCCAAGACCTTCTTCACCGAGATCGCCCAGCGCCACGGCGCCAAGACCAACCTGCTCTACGAGATCGCCAACGAGCCCAGCGGCGTCGCCTGGTCCCGCATCAAGAGCTACGCCGAGGAGCTCATCCCCGTCATCCGCGCCAAGGACGCCGAGACCCCGGTCCTCGTCGGCACGCGCGCGTGGTCCTCGTTCGGCGTCTCGGAGGGCTCGGACGAGTCCGAGGTGGTGTCCAACCCCGTGAACGCCGCCAACATCATGTACACCTTCCACTTCTACGCCTACTCGCACCGGGACGAGTACCTGGACACCCTCTCCCGCGCCGCCGACAGGCTGCCCGTCTTCGTCACCGAGTTCGGCACCCAGAACTACGCCGGTGAGGGCACGAACGACTTCACCATGACCCAGCGGTACCTCGACCTCATGGCCGCCAAGAAGATCAGCTGGGTCAACTGGAACTACTCCGACGACCACCGCAGCGGCGCCGTGTTCAAGACGGGCACCTGCGCCGCGGGCGGACCCTGGACCGGCACCGGCACCCTGAAGCCCGCCGGCGTCTGGATCCGGGACCGCGTCAGGACCGCGGACGACTTCCCCACCTCCTGACGCACCCGGCCCTCCCGGGACCCGGACACTCCCGGTCCCCGGAGGCGCCCCGCCCCCGGTACGCCCCCGCCGTGTGATCCACTGTCCTCGCGGGGGCGTACCGAACAGGAGCAGGAACAGCGTGACCACCTACCGGCAGCCGGGACTCGTCCTCACCGACCACCGCTTCCCCGTCCCCCTCGACCACTCGCGCCCCGACGGCGAGCGCATCGAGGTCTTCGGCCGTGAGGTCGTCGCGAGCGGGAACGCCGGCACGAACGGGGAGCGGCTCCCCTGGCTGGTCTACCTGGAGGGCGGGCCCGGCTTCGGCGCCCGCCGCTTCATCGGCCCGCAGGCCTGGCTCGGCCGGGCCGTCAAGGAGTTCCGGGTCCTCCTCCTCGACCAGCGGGGCACCGGCCGCTCCACCCCCGCCAACCGCCAGACCCTGCCGCTCCGGGGCACCCCCGCCGAGCAGGCCGCGTACCTCACCCACTTCCGCGCCGACTCCATCGTCGCCGACTGCGAACTGATCAGGCGCCGGCTCACCGGCGGCGCCCCCTGGACCGTCCTCGGCCAGAGCTTCGGCGGATTCTGCGCCACCCACTACCTCTCCACCGCCCCCGAAGGCCTGGAACGGGTCCTCGTCACCGGCGGACTGCCCTCCCTGTACGCCACCGCCGACGAGGTCTACCGCGCCGCCTACCCCCGCATCCGGCGCAAGAACGAGGCCCACTTCGCCCGCTACCCGCAGGACGCCGAACGGGCCCGCGCCATCGCCGCCCACCTCCTCGACCACGAGGTCACCCTCCCCGGCGGAGGCGTCCTCACCCCCGAGGCGTTCCAGTCCCTCGGCATTCTCCTCGGCTCCGGCGACGGCACCCATCAGCTCCACCTCCTCCTCGAAGGAGCCTTCGTCGCCACCCCCGCCGGGCCCGCGCTCGCCGACGCCTTCCTGGAGCAGGTCCAGGCACACCTGTCGTACGCCGGACACCCGCTGTACGCCGTGCTCCACGAGGCCATCTACGCCCAGGGGCAGGGTCCGACCGACTGGGCCGCGGAACGCGTCCGCGCCGAGCACCCCGAGTTCGACGCCCGCGCCGCGCTCGCCGAGGGCGAGCCGATCCTCTTCACCGGCGAGACCGTCCACCCCTGGCACTTCACCACCGACCCCGCCCTGCGCCCGCTCCGCGAGACCGCCGAACTCCTCGCCGCCCGCACCGACTGGACCCCGCTCTACGACCCCGAGCGCCTGGCCGGCAACCGGGTCCCGGTCGCCGCGGCCGTCTACCACGACGACATGTACGTGGACACCGCCCACTCCCTGGAGACCGCGCGCACGATCCGCGGCCTGCGGACCTGGGTGACCGACGAGTTCGAGCACGACGGGGTGCGGGCCGGCGGGCCGCGCGTCCTCGACCGGCTGCTCGCCCTCAGCCGGGGCGAGATCTGAGCACTCCCGCATAGGATGCGGCGCGCCCTCGACCGGCCGGGGAGCGCCGCGAGCGCGAAGGGGGCCCGGATGACGGCACACGAGACACCGGCGTCAGGCCGGGAGCTGAAGTTCCGGGCCCTCACGGCCGAGCTGCGGCGCGGCATCCTCGACGGCACCTGGCCGCCGGGCAGCAAGCTGCCCACCGAGCGGGCCCTCGCCACGGAGACGGGCCTGTCGGTGACGACCGTCCGCCGTGCCTACGAGGACCTCGTCGCCCTCGGCCTCGTCGAACGCCGCCAGGGCGCGGGCACCTTCGCCGCCCACCGCGCCGAACGGGACACCACCGGGCAGCGGATCGTCGGCGTCCTCGTCCCGGACACCACGTTCTACTACCCGCGCGTCCTGCAGGGCATCGAGAGGGAACTCGCGGCGGCCGGCGCCCGGCTCGTCCTCGCCTGCTCCCACTACGACCCCGACGAGGAGGACGCCGCCGTCGAACGCCTCCTCTCGGCGGGCGTCCACGGCCTCCTCCTCGTTCCCAGCCTCCACACCCTCACCGACCCGGGCCGGCGCGCCGAGGAACTCCTCGCCCTGCCCGTCCCCGCCGTCCTCGTCGAACGCAGGCTCACCGCCCACGGCCCCGGCGACCCCACCGAGCACGTCTGCACCGACCACGAGGGCGGTGCCTACGACGCGGTCCGCCATCTGCGCGCCCTCGGCCACGAACGCCTCGGGCTCGTCGCCCGCACCGACGCCCCCACCACCGCGCCCGTCGAGTCCGGCTTCGCCAGGGCCGTCACCGATCTCGGACTGTCCGGGGACCCGGCGTACGAGAGGGACGTGATGGCCCGCTGGGACCCGGAGCGCGCCGACCGCGCCCTGGCCGCGCTGCGTGGCGCCGGCGTGACGGCCGCGCTCTGCTTCGGCGACCGGGAGGCCGCGCTGATGCTCGGGGCGGCCCGTCGGGCCGGGCTGCGGATCCCGGACGACCTCGCCCTGATCAGCTACGACAACGAGTTCGCCGATGTCGCGGAGATCCCGCTGACGGCCGTGTCCCCGCCCAAGTACCCGCTCGGTCGGCTCGCCGCGCAGATCCTGCTCCGCCGTCTGGCCGAGGGGGAGGCGGCCCCGCTGCACCAGGTCCAGCTGCGTCCCCGGCTCGTCGTCCGGGCGTCCTGCGGCGGCGGACGCGGAGCGGGAAGCACGCAAAAGTCCAAGGGCTGAGCCCTCCTTGCTCATGGAGTGCTCCGGGCCGGCCCCGGTAGAACTCGGTGCGGACCCCGCGAGGGGGCCCTGCGAGGAGAGGACCCCGACATGAGCACCTACGTCAGCGCGGAGATCGCCGGCCAGCCCGACTGCTGGCGCCGCGCGGCCGAGGCCGCCGCCCGTCAGGCCGGCCGGCTGCCGGCGCCGGGGGAGCGCGTGGCGGTGGTCGGCTGCGGCACCTCGTACTTCATCGCCCGCGCCTACGCGGCGCTGCGGGAATCCCTCGGCGCGGGGGAGACCGACGCCTTCCCCGCGTCCGACGCCACACCGCTCGGCCGCGGTTACGACCGGATCGTGGCCCTCACCCGCTCCGGTGCCACGACGGAGGTCGTGCACCTGCTCGCCCGTGCGGCGGGCGGCATCCGGACGCTCGTCGTCACCGGCGCACCCGGAAGTCCGGCGGGGCGGCTCGCCGACGAGACCGTCGACCTCGGCTTCGCCGACGAGCGCTCCGTCGTCCAGACCCGGTTCGCGACCACGGCCCTCCAACTCCTGCGCGCGGGGCTCGGCGTGGACCTGGAACCGGCCATCGCCGACGCCGAACTCGTCCTGTACGAACGGCTGCCCACCGCCTGGGAGCGACGCGGCCAGTTCACCTTCCTCGGCGCCGGCTGGACCGTGGGCCTCGCCGACGAGGCCGCACTGAAACTGCGGGAGGTCGCCCGCGCCTGGACGGAGTCGTACGCGGCGATGGAGTACCGGCACGGTCCCATCAGCATCAGCGACCGGTCCAGCCTCGTCTGGTGCCTCGGCCCGGCGCCGTCGGGCCTGAGGGACGAAGTGGAGTCCACCGGGGCCCTGTTCGCCGCCGACGCGATCGACCCCGTCGCCGCGCTCGTCCGCGCCCAGCGGCTCGCGGTCGCCCTCGCCGGCCGGCGCGGCCTCAACCCCGACCGGCCCCGGAACGTCTCACGTTCGGTGATCCTCTCCGGGGCGTTCCGCCCGTCGGCGGCGGAGGCGGCCCGTATCCTGCGATCATGACCGGAACCGATGTCACGGACCTCGCCCAGATGCCCGACGACTGGCAGCGGGCCCTCGCCGTCGTCGCCCATCCCGACGATCTCGAGTACGGCTGCGCGGCCGCCGTCGCCGCCTGGACGGACGCCGGCAAGGAGGTCGTCTACGTCCTCGCCACCCGGGGCGAGGCCGGGATCGACACGCTCGCGCCGGACGTCTGCGGGCCGTTGCGCGAGCGGGAGCAGCGGGACAGCGCCGCCGTCGTCGGTGTGGACGCGGTCGAGTTCCTCGACCACCGCGACGGGGTGATCGAGTACGGCCTGGGACTGCGCCGCGACATCGCCGCCGCGATCCGCCGCCACCGCCCGGAGCTCGTCGTCACCCTCAACCACCGCGACACCTGGGGCGGCGGACCCGGCGCGCCCTGGAACACCCCGGACCATCTGGCCGTCGGCCGTGCCACGCTCGACGCGGCGGGCGACGCGGGCAACCGCTGGATCTTCCCCGAGCTCACCGAGCAGGGCCTGGAGCCCTGGAACGGCGTCCGCTGGGTGGCGGTCGCGGCCTCCAGCACCCCCACCCACGCCGTCGACGCGACGCCGGGCCTGGACCGCGCCATCCGCTCCCTCCTCTGCCACCGTGCCTACATCGAGGCCCTGACGGACGAGGATCCGGAGTCGTACGTCCGCGACTTCCTCACGACGACGACCGCCGGCGCCTCCTCCCGCTTCGGCGGCCGCCCGGCGGTGACGTTCGAACTCTTCGCCCGCTAGGGTCCCGCCGCCCGGCCCCTGTTCGCGGACGGGCCGGGCGGGCGGTTCAGCCCATCGGGGCCGGCTTCAGTACCGCGAAGAGGGCGCCGAAGGGGTCGGCCAGCCAGGCGATGCGGCCGACGTCGGGGATGTCGGCCGGGGGCATCAGGACCGCGCCGCCGCTGCCCCGGGTGGAGGCGGTGATCGCGTCGGGGTCCGTGACGGCGAAGTACGGGATCCAGCGCGGGGTCTCGCTCACGTCCTGGAGTTCCGCGGCCCCGCCGAAGGAGGCGTCCTGCTGGTCCCCGTCGGCGGTGGAGACGACGCGGTACGTCATGCCGGGCGCCTCCATCTCCGTCCACCGCCAGCCGAACAGGGTCCGGTAGAAGCCGAGGACGGTCTCCGGGTCGGGGACGTGCAGCTCCGCCCAGACCAGGGTGTTGGCCGACGAGGTCCGCTCCAGACCCTTGACGGTGCCGGGCTGCCAGATCGCGAACCGCGCGCCGGCCGGGTCGGTGAGGGCGGCCATGCGCCCCGCGTCCATGACGTCGAAGGCCGCGAGGCGCACGGTGCCGCCCGCCGCCTCCGCGGCCTTCTGGGTGGCGTCCGCGTCCGGGGTCTGGAAGTACACGGTCCAGGCGCTCCGCGCGCCCTCCTCGGTGAGCGGGCCGAGCGCGGCGACCGTGAGCCCGTCCTGCTGGAAGAAGCCGTAGCCCCCGGCATCGGGTCCGGCCGAGAGGAACTCCCAGCCGAGGACGGCGCCGTAGAACGCGGCCGCCGCCTCCGTGTCGGGGTTGCCGAGATCGAGCCAGTTGGGAGAGCCCTTGGTGAACCGCGTACCGAGCATGGGAGGTGTCCTGTCCTGAGTCGTCGGAGCCGTCGGAGCCGGGCCGCCGGTCCCACCGGCAGGTCGGCCACCCTGACCGATCCTCGCCCTTCGGCCCCTCGGGCGCAGCCTCAGCCGAGGGGGTTCATCCGACCGGCCGACCGGCCGCCTTCGCCTCCAGGTCGGCGAAGACCAGCTCGGCGTTGAGAGCGGCGCCGGCCCGGTATCCCCGGCTCACCGCGTTGACCACCTGCTCCTGCGGCCCCGTCACGTTCCCGGCCGCCCACACGCCGGGCACGCTGGTGCGGCCCGTCTCGTCCACCACCACGAACTCCCCGAAGGGGGTGGCGCGCAGCTCCGCGCCGAGCCGCCGCAGCACCCCGTCGCGGGCCGCGAGTCGCGACGCCCCGGCGAAGAGGACCGAGCGGGCCACGGTCCGGCCGTCGGCGAGCCGCACCCCGGTCAGCCGGTCGTCCTCCACCGCGAGCCCCGTCACCTCGCCCCGCTCGACGCGGACGCCCGCCGCGTCCAGGAGGGCGGCGTCGTGCTCCGACAGCTCACCGGCGGTGTGCAGGAAGAGCGTCACGTCCTCCGACCAGTGCGCCACCATCAGCGCCTGGTGCGCCGGCATCGCCGGGTGGGCGATCACCCCGAAGGCCTCGCCGCGGACCTCCCAGCCGTGGCAGTACGGGCAGTGCAGCACGTCCCGACCCCACCGCCCGGCGAGTCCGTCGATCCGGGGGAGCTCGTCGACGAGCCCGGTGGTGACGACGAGCCGCCGCGCCCCGACGGTGTCCCCGTCCGCCAGGGTGAGGGTGAAGCCGCCGCGCCCGTCCGGCGCGGCCCCCGTCACCTCACCGGCCCGCCACTCGACCCCGTAGGCGGCGATCTCGGCCCGTCCGGCCGCGAGGAAGTCCGCCGGGCTCATGCCGTCCCGCGACAGGACGCCCTGCATGTGCGCGGCGGGGGCGTTGCGCGGCTGCCCTGCGTCGACGACCAGGGTCCGCCGCAGCGAGCGGCCGAGGATCAGGGCGGCGCTGAGGCCGGCCGCGCCCCCGCCGACCACCACGGCCTCGTAGTCGTAGGTGCTGTCCAGGTCCAGGTGTGCGTTCATGGGACGAGCGTCGCCCGGCCCCGGCGGAAGCGGCAAGCGGACTTGCCGTTTCTGCAACACTGGACGCATGACCGAAGACGAGCGCATCGACGAAGTCCTGAACGAGGTCGGCCCCCGCCTCCGCCGCGTCCGCCGCGACCGGGGGGTGACCCTGGCCGAGCTCTCCGCCGCCACCGGCATCTCCGTGAGCACCCTGTCCCGCCTGGAGTCCGGGCGGCGCAGACCCAGCCTCGAACTGCTCCTGCCGCTCGCCCGCGCCCATCAGGTCCCGCTGGACGAACTGGTCGGCGCCCCGGCGACGGGCGACCCGCGGGTCCGCGCCAAGCCGATCGTGCGCCACGGCCGGACCATGTTCCCGCTGACCCGCCAGCCGGGCGGCCTCCAGGCGTACAAGGTGATCCAGGACAGGACGACGGAGCCACCGGAGCCGCGCGTCCACGAGGGGTACGAGTGGCTGTACGTGCTCTCGGGCAGGCTCCGGCTCGTCCTCGGCGAGCACGACGTCGTCCTCGGGGCGGGCGAGGCGGCCGAGTTCGACACCCGCGTCCCGCACTGGTTCGGGCCGACGGACGACGGTCCGGTGGAGTTCCTGAGCCTCTTCGGGCCGCAGGGGGAGCGGATGCACGTGAGGGCCCGTCCGAAGAAGTCCGGCTGACCCCGTTCCCCCGAGGACAAGCGACCGCTTAGTATGCCACCGACCGCTCGGTACGGAGGAGGCTTCCGGATGCAGGCATGGCGTGTGTACGAGAACGGGGAACCGGGCGCGGTGATGCGCCGCGAGGAGGTGACACCGCCCACGCCCGGCGACGGCCAGGTCCTGCTCAGGGTCCGCGCCGCGAACGTCAACTTCCCCGACGCGCTGCTCTGCCGCGGCCACTACCAGGTGCGCCCCCCGCTGCCCTTCACCCCGGGTGTGGAGGTCTGCGCCGAGACCGAGGACGGCCGCAGGGTCCTCACCACCGCCGCCCTCCCGCACGGCGGCTTCGCCGAGTACGTGCTCGCCGACGCCGCCGGACTGCTCCCGGCCCCCGACTCGCTCGACGACGCCGAGGCCGCCGCGCTCCACATCGGCTACCAGACCGGCTGGTTCGGTCTGCACCGCCGTGCAGCCCTCCAGGAGGGCGAGACCCTCCTCGTCCACGCGGCGGCCGGCGGCGTCGGCAGCGCGGCCGTCCAGCTCGGCAAGGCGGCCGGCGCCACCGTCATCGGCGTCGTCGGCGGGCCGGAGAAGGCCGCCGTCGCCCGCGCGCTCGGCTGCGACGTCGTCGTCGACCGGCGTTCCGAGGACGTCGTCGCCGCCGTCAAGGCCGCCACCGGCGGCCGCGGCGCCGACGTGATCTACGACCCGGTGGGCGGCGAGGCCTACCAGCAGTCCGCGAAGTGCGTCGCCTTCGAGGGGCGGATCGTCGTCGTCGGCTTCGCGAGCGGCACCGTCCCCGCACCCGCCCTCAACCACGCCCTGGTGAAGAACTACTCGGTCCTCGGCCTCCACTGGGGCCTGTACGCCGTGAAGGACCCCGCCTCGATCGGGCGCTGCCACGAGACCCTCACGGCCTACGCGGCCAAGGGCCTGATCAAGCCGCTCATCGGTGAACGCGTCCCCTTCGCCGGCGCGGCCGACGCCGTCCAGCGCGTCGCCGACGGCACCACCACGGGCCGCCTCGTCGTCCTCCCGGAAGGAGTCCGCGCATGACCCGAGCCGACGAACTCCGAGCGCTCACCCGGAAGCTGCTCGAGGAGCACCCGCCCGCCACCACCGACCGCACCGACTTCCTGCGCGCCCGGTTCGACGCCGGGCTCGCCTGGGTGCACTACCCGGTCGGCCTCGGCGGTCTCGACGCGCCCCGCGCGCTCCAGGCCGTCGTCGACGCCGAACTCGCCGCCGCGGGCGCCCCCGACAACGACCCGCGCAAGATCGGCATCGGCCTCGGCATGGCCGCTCCCACCGTCCTCGCGCACGGCTCGGAGGAGGTCAAGGAGCGCTTCCTGCGGCCCCTCTGGGTGGGGGAGGAGGTGTGGTGCCAGCTCTTCAGCGAGCCCGGCGCGGGCTCCGACCTCGCCGCGCTCGCCACCCGGGCCGTCCGGGACGACGCGGGGGACTGGATCGTGGACGGGCAGAAGGTGTGGACCTCCAGCGCGCACACCGCCCGCTGGGCCATCCTCATCGCCCGCACCGACCCGGACGCGCCCAAGCACCGGGGCATCACCTACTTCGTCTGCGACATGACCGATCCCGGCGTGGAGGTCAGGCCGCTGCGCCAGATCACCGGCGAGGCCGAGTTCAACGAGGTCTTCCTCACCGGGGTCCGCATCCCCGACGCCCACCGCCTCGGCGAGGTCGGCGACGGCTGGCGGGTCGCCCAGACCACCCTCATGAACGAGCGCGTCTCCATCGGCGGCTCCCGCATCCCCCGCGAGGGCGGCATGATCGGGAAGCTCGCCACGACCTGGCGCGAGCGCCCGGAACTGCGCACCCACGACCTGCACCGCCGCCTCCTCGACCACTGGGTCGACGCCGAGGTGGCCAGGCTCGCCGGGGAGCGGCTCCGTCAGCAGCTCGTCGCGGGCCGGCCCGGCCCCGAGGGCAGCGCGATGAAGCTGGCCTTCGCCCGCCTCAACCAGGCCATCAGCGGGCTTGAGGTCGAACTCCTCCGCGACGAGGGCCTGTTGTACGGGGAGTGGGAGATGCGCCGCCCCGAGCTCGTGGACTTCACCGGACGGGACGCCGGCTACCGCTATCTGCGGTCCAAGGGCAACTCGATCGAGGGCGGCACCAGCGAGGTACTGCTCAACATCGTCGCCGAACGGGTCCTCGGTCTGCCGCCCGAACCCCGCAACGACAAGGACGTCGCCTGGAAGGACCTCGCCCGATGACCGACCTGACGGAACCGACGGAACAGCCGCTCGACCTCCTCTACTCCGAGACTGAGGACGACCTGCGGGCCGCCGTCCGCGCCCTGCTCACCGACCGGGCCGGCCACCAGACCCTCCTCGGCCGGATCGAGACCGACAGCCCGTACGTCCCCGGCCTGTGGAAGTCCCTGGCCGCCGACATCGGCGCCGCCGGGCTGCTCGTCCCCGAGAAGCTCGGCGGGCAGGGCGCGAGCCACCGCGAGGCCGCCGTGGTGCTCGAGGAGCTCGGCCGCGCGGTGACCCCGCTGCCGTACCTCACCAGCGGGGTGGTGGCCACCGAGACGCTGCTCGCCCTCGTGGGAGAGAGCGAGGAGGCGGTCGGGCTGCTCGCGGACCTCGCGAGCGGCCGGACGGTCGCGGTCCTCGCCGTACCGCTCTCCACGGCGCCGGACGCCGAGCCGCCGGTCGGCGACTCCGTGGCGGGGGTCGCCGACGCCGTCGCGGCCGACGTGTTCCTCGTCCCCCGCGCCGACGGGCTGTACGCCGTCCCCGCGGCCGAGGCCTCGGTCGAGGCGCAGACCCCGCTCGACCTCACCCGGCCGCTGGCCAGGGTCACCCCCACCGCCGGGAGCGGCACCCTGCTCGCGGGCACCGAGGCGACCCGCGCGGCGGTCCGGCGCGGCCTCCTCGCGGGGGCCGGCCTCCTCGCCTCCGAGCAGCTCGGTCTCGCCGAGTGGTGCCTGGAGGAGACCGTCCGCCACACCCGCGAGCGGCACCAGTTCAACCGGCCGGTCGGCTCCTTCCAGGCCCTCAAGCACCGCATGGCGCAGCTCTGGCTGGACCTCGTCGGGGCCAGGGCGGCGGCGAGGGCGGCCGCGGACGCCCTGGCCACCGGCAGCGCGGACGCCCCGCTGACCGTGGCCGTCGCCCAGGCGTACTGCTCCAAGGCGGCCGTCCGGGCCGCGGAGGAGTGCGTCCAGCTGCACGGCGGGATCGGGATGACCTGGGAGCACCCCGCCCACCTGGTGCTGAAGCGGGCCAAGTCCGACCAGATCGCCCTCGGGTCGGCGGGTCGGCACCAGGACGCGATCGCCGCCCTGGTCGGCCTGGAGCCACCTCTGTAAGGGGCCCCTGTGTCCGCACCCCTTTACATACTGTTTAATTGCAAGCTGTTCGCAATAACAGTTGATCTTCAAAGAGGTGTGGACACGATGACCGCCCGATCCCTCCGCGGCACGGCCGCCGCGATACTCGCGGGGGCCGTGGCCCTCACCGCGGCGGCCTGCACGAACCCCGGCTCCACCGCCGGGGGCTCCGGCGGACCCAAGGATTCCGCGGTCGTCGGCATCGCCTACGAACCCGAGACCCTCAGCCCCCTCCTCGGCTACGGCAAGGACGGCAACTCCAAGATCTTCGACGGGCTCCTCGCCTTCGACGCCCACATGAAGCTGAAGCCGGCCCTCGCCGCCCGGCTGCCCCGCGTCGGCGACCACGGCCTCACCTACACGTACACCCTCCGCAAGGGGGTCACCTTCAGCGACGGTGCCCCCTTCACGGCGAAGGACGTCGTCTTCACCTACCGGACGATCCTCGACCCGAAGACGAACAACCCCTCCCGCACCGAGCTCGACGCCCTCAAGAGCGTCGAGGCGGTCGGCGCCGACACCGTCGTCTTCCGGCTCAAGTACCCCTACGCGCCCTTCGCCGAGCGCACCGTCCACGCCATCGCCCCCGAACACGCCGCGGCCGGACAGGACGTGAACACCGGCGCCTTCACCACCAAGCCGATCGGTACCGGCCCGTACGTGCTCACCGGCTGGTCCAAGGGCGAGAAGCTCAGCTTCGCGGCCAACCCGCGCTACTGGAACGGCGCGCCCGCGGTGAAGAAGTTCACCATGGCGATCATCAAGGACGACGACGTCCGCGCCACCCGGCTGCGCGCCGGCGACCTCGACGGCGCGATCCTGCCGCCCAACCTCGCCGCCGGTTTCAAGGGCGACAAGGCGAAGAGGACCTGGACGGCCACGACCTACGACTACCGCACGGTCACCCTCCCCACCCACCACGCGGTCACCGGCGACACGGCCGTCCGCCGCGCCCTCGACATCGCCGTCGACCGCCGGGCCATGGTCGACAAGATCCTCGAAGGGGCCGGGAAGCCCGCCTACGGACCCGTCCCCACCGACAGCCCCTGGTTCGCCGAGGGCACCGAGCGCCGCCACGACCTCGCGGGCGCGCGCAGGATCCTCGACGAGGCCGGCTGGAAGACCGGCCCCGACGGCATCCGCGTCAGGAACGGCGTCCGCGCCGCCTTCCCGCTCTGGTACCTCTCCGGCGACAAGCTCCGCCAGGACCACGCCCTCGCCTATGTCTCCGACGCCAAGAAGGCCGGTATCGACATCACGGCCCAGGCCGGCACCTGGGAGGTCATCGAGCCCCGGATGAAGACCGACGCCGTCCTCGCGGGCGGCGGCTCGCCCGGCGACCCCGACTTCGACCAGTACCTGCTCCTGAAGTCCTCCCTCGGCGGCGACGGCTTCAACAACATGGCCTGGTACGCCAACAAGACCGTCGACCGCGCCCTGGAGGAAGGCCGCCGCACGAACGACCCGGCCGAGCGCCGCGCCGCGTACGACACCGTCCAGCGCGAACTGGTCAAGAACCCCGGCTACACCTTCCTCACCCACATCGACCACCTCTACGTCCTCGCCGACGCCTGGGACGGACCGAGCACCCAGGTCGAGCCGCACGACCACGGCCTCGCCGCCGGCCCCTGGTGGAACGTCGAGAGCTGGAAGCCCAAGGTCACCGGAGCGGCGCAGAAGTGAAGCGCCGCCTCCCCTGGGGGGCCATGGCCCGGATGACGGGACGGCGGCTCCTCGCCGCCGTCCCCGTCCTCCTCGCGGTCACCTTCGCGGTGTTCGCCGTCGCCGAAGCCTCCCCCTTCGACCCCGTCAAGGCCTACGCGGGCACCGCGGGCCTCACCGCCTCGCAGGAGAACCTCGACCAGCTCCGGGCCAACCTCGGCGTCGACCGGCCCCTCCTCACCCGCTGGTGGGAGTGGCTCACCGCCGCCCTCGGCGGCGACCTCGGCGACTCCTCCGTCATGCGCCGGCCCGTCGCCGAGGTCATCGGGGAACGCCTCGGCTGGTCCGTCCTCCTCGCCGTCACCGCCTTCCTCGTCGCCATCGCCCTCGGCACCCTCCTCGGCGTCCTCGCCGGCCGCCGCCGCGGCGGCCTCCTCGACCGGGCCGTCAGCTCCGTCGCGTACACCCTGGAAGCCGCCCCCGCCTTCTGGCTGGGCCTCCTCACCATCTGGTTCTTCGCCCTGAAGCTCGGCGCCCTGCCGGCCGGCGGCCTCACCGACACCGCGAGCGACACCGTCACCTTCGACCAGGTCGCCCGCCACCTCGTCCTGCCCGCCCTCGTCCTCGGCGCCTCCCAGCTGCCCTGGTTCTTCCTGTACGTCCGCCAGGGCGTCGGCGACGCCCTCGACGAGGACCCCGTGCGCGGCGCCCGCGCCCGCGGCCTCAGCGAACGCACCGTCCTCACCGGCCACGCCCTCCGCTCCGGAATGCTCCCCATGCTCACCCTCGTCGGATCCCGCGTCCCCGAACTCATCACCGGCGCGCTGCTCGTGGAGACCGTCTTCAGCTGGCCCGGCATCGCCGCCGCCACCGTCCAGGCCGCCACCTCGGTGGACTTCCCGCTGCTCGCCGCGCTCACCGTCCTCGCCACCGCGGCCGTCCTCCTCGGCAACCTCCTCTCGGACCTGCTGTACGGACTCGCCGACCCCCGGGTGGGCTTCGATGGCTGACCCGCGCACCCACCGCCTGCGGCTCTGGAGCTCCGCCCTGATCGTCGGCGCCGTCCTCCTCGCGGTGCTGCTCGTGCCCCCGCTCGTCCAGCTCGACGAACAGGCCGTGGACCTCTCCCGCAAGCTCCTGCCGCCCTCCGCCGACCACCCCTTCGGCACCGACGACCTCGGCCGCGACCTCCTTCTGCGCTGCGTCTACGGCCTGCGGATCTCGCTCCTCGTCGGACTCGTCGCCGCGCTGGTCGCCACCGTCGTCGGCACCGCCGTCGGAGCGGCCGCCGGCGCGCTCGGAGGCTGGGCCGACCGCTGCCTCATGCGGCTCGTCGACGCCTTCTCCTCGGTACCGCACCTGCTCCTCGGCATCTTCGTCGTCGCCCTCTTCCGGCCCGGCGTCTGGCCCGTGATCGCCTCCGTCGCCGTCACCCACTGGCTCTCCACCGCCCGGATCGTGCGCTCCGAGGTCCTCTCCCTGCGCACCCGGCCCTTCGTCGAAGCCGCCGTCTCCGGAGGCGCCTCGCGATGGCGCGTCACCGTCCGCCATCTGCTGCCCGCCGTCCTGCCGCAGGCCGGGCTCGCCGCCGTCCTGATGGTCCCGCACGCCATGTGGCACGAGTCCGCGCTCTCCTTCCTCGGCCTCGGACTCCCCAGCCATCAGGCCAGCCTCGGCAACCTCGTGCAGAACGCGCGCTCCTCCCTGCTCGCCGGGGACTGGTGGCCCACCCTCTTCCCCGGCCTCCTCCTCATCGTCCCCACCCTCGCCATCGCGGGCCTCGCCGGCGTGTGGCGGGACCGGCTCAACCCCCGCCGCCGATCGGAGCTGATGCTGTGAACGCCCCCCACGCTCCGCGGAACAAGGTCCTGCGCGCCCTCGACGCGGTCACCGCCGAACGGGCCGAGGACGCCGTCCTCAGCGTCCGCGACCTCACCGTCCGCTTCCGGCTCAGCGGCGGCCGGTCCGTCGCCGCCGTCACCGGCGCCGACTTCGACCTCGCGGCGGGGGAGTGCCTCGCCCTCGTCGGCGAGAGCGGCTGCGGCAAGTCCGTCCTCGCCTCCGCCCTCCTCGGGCTCCTCCCCGGCAACGCCGAGACCTCCGGCACGGCGTGGCTGGACGGCACCGACCTGCTGGCCGCCGACGAGAAGACCCTCGCCAGGACCGTACGGGGCCGCCGCGTCGGCCTCGTCCCGCAGAGCCCCGCCGCCCACCTCACCCCGGTCCGCACCGTACGGGCGCACCTGGAGGAGACCGTCCGCGCCCTCACCGGCACCCCCCGCCGCGCACGGCGGAAGGCCGCCGAGGACGCCGCCGGACGGGCCGCCTTCCCCGCCGGTCACCTCGACCGCCACCCCCATGAACTCTCCGGCGGCCTCGCCCAGCGCGCCGCCACCGCCCTCGCCCTCATCGGCGGAGCCCCCCTGCTGCTCGCCGACGAACCCACCACGGGCCTCGACCGCGACCTCGTCGAGCGCACCGTCGACGAACTGCGGCGCCACGCCGACGACGGCCGCGGCCTGCTCCTCATCACCCACGACCTCGCAGCCGCCGAACGCATCGCCGACCGCGTCGCCGTCATGTACGCGGGCCGCATCGTGGAGATCGCCCCCGCCCACCGCTTCTTCGGCCCCACGGGCCCCCGCCACCCCTACGCCCGCGGACTCCTCGACGCCCTGCCCGACCGGGCGTTCACCCCGATCCCCGGCATGCCGCCGGAACTCTCCGCGCTGCCCGACGGCTGCGCCTTCGCCCCGCGCTGCCCCCGCGCCACCGCACTCTGCGCCACCCCGCCCGCCGTCACCGCCGGTGTGGCCTGCCACCACCTGGAGCACCCCCGTGCTTGAACTCGACACCGTCACCGCCGGATACGACCGACGTGCTTCCGTCTTCCGGGGCGCCTCCCTCACCGTCGCCCCCGGCGAGTCCGTCGGACTCCTCGGCCCCAGCGGCTGCGGCAAGTCCACCCTCGCCCGCGTCGCCGCCCTCCTCCACCGCCCCGACGCGGGCCGCCTCGTCCTCGACGGCACCGAGGTCCGCGCCTGGCGCCACCGCGCCCCGCGCGCCCTGCGCACCGCGGTCGGCGTCGTCTTCCAGCAGCCCCGCACCGCCGCCGACCCGCGGCTCACCCTGGCCGACCTGATCGCCGAACCCCTGCGCGCCACCGGCCGCCGCACCGAGGCCGCCGAGCGGGTCGCCGCACTCGTCCCGGCCGTCGGGCTCACCGGCGACCTGCTCGGCCGCCGGCCTCACGAGGTCAGCGACGGCCAGCTCCAACGCGCCTGCCTCGCCCGCGCGTTGACCCTGCGCCCCCGCTGGCTGATCTGCGACGAGATGACCGCGATGCTCGACGCCTCCACCACGGCAGCCCTGGTCGCCGCCGTCGAGACCTACCGTGCCGACACGGGCGCCGGTCTCCTCGCCGTCGGCCACGACCGCGTGCTCCTGAACCGCTGGTGCGACCGCACGGTGGAGTGGAGGGACTGCCTGCCCGCGCCCCCCGGCGACTGAGGCCGTCCGAACCTCACCCGTATGGCCGCCCCGCCATACGCCCGGACGGACCGCCCATTCCGCCACACTGTCCGCCGAACGCCGCAATTCCGGTGCGGCGCAAGAAGGACGTGAGAGCGATGGCCGTTTCCATTTCTGTCGTGGTGCTGCTGCTGATCCTGGCCGTGATCTTCCTGCGGAACGGGGGTCTCAAGATCACGCACGCCCTCGTCTGCGCCCTGCTCGGCTTCTTCCTCGCCGGCACCAGCATGGCGCCCACCATCCACAACGGCGTCGCCGCCACCGCCAACGTCGTCTCCAGCCTCAAACCCTGAGCGCCCCGGGGCCGCACCCACGGAAGCCGTCCCGGGGCCGGGCCGCGGGACGGCTTCCACCGCCCATCACGCCCACTCGGGTTCCTCGCCGACCCTGGTCCTGACGTCGATCACGGCGAACACGGCGCCCTGCGGGTCCTGGATCGCCGCGTACCGCCCGAAGGGGCTGTCCATCGGACCGAAGATCGCCTGCCCGCCAAGGCGTCGGGCCGCCTCGACGGCCTTGTCGCAGTTGTCCACCGCGAAGTAGACCTGGATGTACGAGGGGGCCTCCGCCGGGAACTCCTCCGTCATCACCATCCGCCCGAGCAGCGGATCGCCACCGAGGTCGAAGGTCCGGTAGTCCATCTCCCCGTCCTGCATCGTCTTGGAGCGGTAGCCGAAGACGCCGCCGAAGAAGTCGTCCGCCTTCCCCGGCTCCCGGGTGAAGACCTCGGCCCAGACGTACGAGCCGGTCTCCCCCTCCAGCTCGAAGCCCTCGTGCGTACCCCCCTGCCAGATGCCGAACACGGCACCCGAAGGCTCCTGCGCGAGGCACATCGAACCGAACTCGCCGACCCGCATCGGCTCCATCAGGACGGTGCCGCCCGCGCCGCGGATCCTCTCCGCCGTCGCGGAGACGTCGGGCGAGGCGAAGTACAGACACCAGGCCGACTGCGGCTCACCGTCCTGCCCCGGCATCGGCGGGACCACGGCAGCGACCGCCTTGCCGTTCTTGTACGCCTGCGTGTAATTGCCGAACTCGGAGGACGACTCGCCGAAGGTCCAGCCGAGCACGTCGCCGTAGAACGTCTTCGCGCTTTCGACGTCGGTGAACATCGCGTCGGTCCAGACCGGCGTGCCTTCAGGTCGTGCGGCCATGACGGTGACTCCCACTTCCGCTTCGATGACGTACTCCTGTGAGCCACGCTAGTCACGCGGTCCCCGGCCCGCTCGGTGACGCGGGCAGCCGGCCCAGGGCATAGCGGTGGTACGGCCCACCGGGCAGCGGCAGCTCCGGGCGCCACATCCGCAGCACCTGGGCGGAGGGCAGGAACAGCGCCTCCGGCAGGCGGTCCGGATCCGTCCACTCCCAGCGCTCGATCTTGTCCGGCTCGGCCACGGCGGGAACGCCACGGAAGGCGCGCAGGACGGTGGCGGCGGTCATCCGGGTCACCTGTGCCGAGGTGACCGAGTCCAGGATCAGCCCGATCACCTCCACGTCGGCGGCGGTCGCGAGCAAGGTCGTCTCCTCGGCCAGCTCACGGGCCACCGCGTCCTCGACGGACTCCCCGGGCTCGACCTGGCCGCCCGGCAGCTCCCACACCCCGGAGCGGTGCAGGCCGAGGAGCACCCGCCCCTCCTCGTCGGTGACCACCACCCCCGCGCCGAGAGAGGCCTGGGCGCGGGGCGGCTGGACGTTGCGCTGGGCGGCGGCCGCCCGGTCTGCGGTGTTCATGATCCTCTTCTACCAGCAGCGTTCCCCGGGCCGCCACGGCGTCACGGAGCAGCCGGGGGGACCACCGCGACCGGGCAGTGCGCGTGGTGAAGGACCGCGTGGGCGACGGAGCCGACGAGCAGCGACCCGAAGCGGTGCCGGTGATGCCGGCCCACGACGAGGAGTCCGGCCTCCCGCGAGCCGTCGACCAGGAGCCCCGCCGCGTCCCCCGGTGACACCACCGGCACCACGGAGACCTCCGGCCGACGCGCCGCGAAGGGCCGCAGCCGCTCCTCCTGCTCCCGCCTCACACCCTGGACGAGCTGCTCCTCCATGTCGTCCGTGAAGGGCAGCGGCGGAGGGACCTGCAGCGCGGGGGAGGGGGCGACGACCAGGGCACTCGGCTGCGGAGGCAGCCGGAACGCCGTCAGGACCTCCAGTGGCACGCCCCGGTGGTGCGCCGCCTCGAAGGCGAAGGCCACCACCTCGTCCGGAGTCTCCTCCGTGTGCAGGCCCAGCAGCACCCGTCCCGCTCCCGCCGCGTCCTCCAGAGCGGCCGTGCGGGCCTCGTGCGGGACGACGACGAGCGGACAGGGCGCCGTCGCGGCCAGCGTCCTGCTGGTCGAGCCGAGCAGCAGGCTCGCGAAGCCGCCGCGCCCCCGGGAACCGGTCACCAGGAGCCGCGCGTCCCGCGCCGCCGTGGGCAGGGCGTCGGTCACGGAGCCGTCGAGCGACTCGTACACCACGGGAAGGGTGTGCCCCCGCTTCTCGACCACGGCCTGTACGGCCCCCACGACCGTGTCGGGGAGCTCCGGCGAGGGGCCCAGGGAGGCGATACGGGCGGCGCCGAGCTGCAGGGCGTCGGACCGCACATGGGCCACGACCAGCGGCGATTCCAGATGCTCGGCGGCGCTGAGGGCCCACTCCAGGGCCCGGAGACTGTGGTCGGATCCGTCCACGCCGACGACGACCGGCGGCTCGGACGCGGTACTCACGTCTCCCAGGGGGGAAGCACTCATGCGGGAATCACTCCCGCGTCCGGCGCCGCGCCACACCCGTCAGGGCGTGCCGCGGCGCGGGGAGACGATCAGGCGTTCTGGTTGCGGGCCCGCTCCGCGTCGCGCTCCTTGATGCGGACGGTCTCCTTGCGGACCTCCGCCTGGGTGGCCCGCTCCTTCTGGAGCCACTCGGGCAGCTCCTGCTTGAGCGCGTCGATCTGCTCGGTGGTGAGCGGGTCGGTGATGCCGCCGCGCGCGAGACCGGCGATGGAGACGCCGAGCTTCTGCGCGACCACCGGGCGGGGGTGCGGGCCGTTCTTCCGGAGCTCCTGGAGCCAGGCGGGCGGGTTCGCCTGGAGCTCGTTCAGCTCGGAGCGAGAGACGACACCCTCCTGGAACTCGGCGGGGGTGGCCTCGAGGTACACACCCAGCTTCTTCGCCGCGGTGGCGGGCTTCATCGTCTGGGTGTTCTGGTGCGACGTCATGGGGTCCAGGGTATCGAGCGTGCGGGCGAGTTCCGACCACGGCAGCTACCGGTAACCTGGCGGAGTGACAGGCTCGGACGCTTCCCCCTCGGACTCCCCGGCGGTTTTCCCCGCGGTTTCCCCCACCGACCCCCCCTCCGGCTCCGCGGCGTTCCGGCTCGCGTACGTGCCCGGAGTGACGCCCTCGAAGTGGGTGCGGGTCTGGAACGAGCGCCTGCCCGACGTGCCCCTGGCCCTGCTCGCCGTGACGCCCGCCGAGGCCTTCGGCGCGCTCCGGGAGGGCGCGGCCGACGCGGGCCTGGTCCGGCTGCCCGTCGACCGCGACGACCTCAGCGCCATTCCCCTCTACACGGAGACGACCGTCGTCGTCGTCCCCAAGGACCACCTGCTCGCGGCGGCCGAGGAGGTGTCGGCCGAGGACCTCGCCGACGAGCTCGTCCTGCACCCGCTCGACGACACCCTCGGCTGGGAGCGGCCGCCGGGCCGCCCGGCGAACGAGCGTCCCGAGACGACCGCCGACGCGATCGAGCTGGTCGCGGCGGGCGTCGGCGTGCTCGCCGTCCCCCAGTCCCTGGCCCGGCTGCACCACCGCAAGGACCTCACCTACCGGACCCTGACCGAGGTCCCGCAGTCGCGGGTGGCCCTCTCGTGGCCGGCCGCGGACGAGGCCCCCGACCTGGTGGAGGAGTTCATCGGCATCGTGCGCGGCCGCACGGTGAACAGCACGCGGGGCCGCCGCGCCGAGGCCCAGAAGGGCCAGAAGCAGCCGAAGGACCAGAAGGACCGGAAGTCCGCCAAGCCGGCCCGGTCGGGGAAGCCGGGCGCCGGTGCCCGTACGGCGGGCAAGCCCGCGGCCCGCAAGTCCGGCGGCGGCGCCGGCTCCGGCCGGGGCCGCACCGGCGGCAAGCCCCGCAAGAGGTCCTGACCGCCTCCCGTCCGTACGGCGGACGCCGCCCACCGGGGCGGGCGGCCGCTCGGCATACTGACCCCTCCTGATCATCGAGACACACAGGAGGAGCTTTGGCCGCCAGTTTCAGGACCGTCGTCGAGGTGGGACCGGACCATCTCGCCCAGGCCCGGTCCATCGACCGGGTGTTCCAGGAGGCGATCGCGCCGGCGACCGTCAACTTCGACTTCGAGGCGATCCGGGAGGCCGCTGCGGCCGTCCCGGACAGCACCGTGGTGCGGATGGTCCGGGGCTGGGGGCTCCAGGAGTACGCCCCCGTCCTCGTCATGGTGCTCTCCCTCAAGGAGGCCGTCCGGCAGGCGCTCCCACCGGAGTGCGCGGAGGCCGGTTTCTGGGCCACCGTCGAGCGGGAGCTCGTCCGGGCCTTCACCGGCCTCGCCGCGCAGGAGGGCCGGCCAGGGCTCTCCTTCTACGAGGAGTCGGCGGAGCGGACCCGTTTCTACCGGGACCTGTTCTTCGCCCTCCAGGACGAGGAGACCGGGGAGCACATGTACGCCCTGGCCTTCTGCGTCGACGTGACCGTCGAGCTGCCGAAGGCCGAGACCGTCGCCCTGGAGCTGACGGACGTCGTGCCGTTCGCGGTGCGCCTGAACGCCATCGTGGTCCGCCAGCCGCTGGGCCTCGCGGCCTGACGCCCACGTCGCCGCACCGCCGGCCCGCCGTCCCGGGCCGGACCCGCTCAGACCTTCGGCCGCAGCCGCCCGCCCCGCGCGGCCGCGACGAGCTCCGGCACCGTGGCCAGCTTGACCCGGGGACGCCCCGAAGCCTGGCCCCTGGCCCGCTCGGTCCGGTCGATCGCCGCGAGACCGCGCGCGTCGATCAGATGCCGGCTGCGGCTCCGCACCAGCCGCCGGAACTCCCGCTCCGTACCCGTCGGCGTCGGCAGCGACCCGGCGACCGCGTCCGCGAGCAGGGTCCCCACCGTCTCCTCCGCGCAGGCCCGGTTGGCGCCGATGCCGCCGGAGGGCCCGCGTTTGATCCAGCCGACGACGTACCCGCCGGGCAGCCCCGTCACGCGCCCGGCCTCGTGCGGCACCGTCCCGGTCGCCTCGTCGAAGGGCAGCCCCGCCAGCGGCACGCCCCGGTAGCCGATCGCCCGGACGAGGAGCCCCGTCCCGATCTCCGTACCCGACGCGGAGCCCTCCGCCGTCACCCGTACCGCCCGCACTCCGTCGGTGCCGAGCGCCTCGACCGGGGCGGAGTGGAAGCGGAGCACGATCCGGCGGCGGTCCGGCGCCGGCGGCCGCGCCCAGTCCACCGCCTCCCGGGCCACCCCCCGCAGCAGCGCGGCCTTCTCCCCGGCCGCCGCCGCGTCGACGGCCGCGCCGGTGCGCGGGTCGTGGTCGTCGACGACCAGGTCCACGCCCGGCAGGTGCTTCAGGGCGAGCAGTTCGGACGTGGTGTACGCCGCGTGCTCGGGGCCCCGGCGGCCGAGCAGCACCACCTCGCGCACCCGGGTGCCGCGCAGGGCCGCGAGGGCGTGGTCCGCGATGTCCGTGCCGGCGAGGTCGGCCGGGTCGGTGACGAGGACGCGGGCGACGTCGAGGGCCACGTTGCCGTTGCCGACGACGACGACCCGCTCGGTGGACAGCCGGACGGCGTCCGCGCCGGTCTCCGGATGCGCGTTGTACCAGGAGACGACGGAGGTCGCCGAGGCGCTGCCGGGCAGCTCCTCGCCGGGGATGCCGAGCCGCCGGTCGGAGGGCGCGCCCACCGCGTAGATCACCGCGTCGTGGTGCGCGGCGAGTTCCTCGGCGGTGACGTCCGTGCCGATCTCCACGCCGAGGCGCATCCGGACCCGGGGGTGGGAGTGGAATCGGGCGAAGGTGTCGCCCGCGCCCTTCGTCGCCGGGTGGTCCGGCGCCACCCCGTACCGGACGAGCCCGCCGGCCACCGGCAGCCGGTCGATGAGCGTCACCTCGGCGTTGGTGTGCAGGAGCAGGTCCTCGGCCGCGTACATGCCCGCGGGTCCGGTGCCGACGACCGCGACCCGCAGCGGCGCGAAGTCGGCGGGCAGCGAGCGGTGGAACGAGGGCGCGCCCCAGGGGTGGAAGGTGGGCGAGGCGGGGGCGGGTGCGGGCGCGCGGTCCGCGTAGTACTCCGCGTTGATCGCCTCGTACTCCCGCAGCCGTCCGGTGAGGCGGTCCGCCGGGAAGATCGCGTCGACGGGGCAGGCGTCGGCGCAGGCGCCGCAGTCGATGCAGGACGTGGGGTCGATGTACAGCATCTCCGTGGTCCCGAAGTCGGCTTCCCCGGGCGCCGGATGGATGCAGTTGACCGGACAGACGGCGACGCAGGTGGCGTCGTTGCAGCAGGTCTGGGTGATCGCGTAGGTCATGTCGTCGGCTCTGCTCTGCTCGGCTCGGAGGGGTCAGACGAGGTGGGCGCGCTGGTAGAAGAAGAGCGCGGGCCGGGTCAGCATCCCGACGTCGGAGAGGAACTCCATGAGTCCGGAGCAACTGGCGCGCAGCTGCGCCTTGTAGTGCTCGTTGGCGGCCGCCTCGCGGCGGGCGCGCTCGGGGTCGAGGCCGGCCCGCACGTACACCTCGGGGTTCACCAGGCTGGTGATGATGTAGTACGCGGCGATGGCGACCACGAGGGCCTGGAAGTGGCGGCGTGCCCTGCTCGCGCGGGCGAGGTGGCGGCGGGTCTCGTCCCGGGCGAACTTCATGTGCCGGGATTCCTCGACGACATGGATGTTGTTGATGGTGCGGACGAAGGGGACGACGCGTTCGTCGCGCATCCAGTCGCGCTGCATGACGTCGAGGACCTCCTCGGCGACGAGGATGCCGGCGTACGCGGCCTCGCCGAAGCCGACGGTCTTCATGAAGCGGCCGAGTTCCATGACGGCCCGCTTGGGCCGGTAGGCGGGCGCGCCGAGCTTCTGGGAGCCGCGGGCGAACATGATGGAGTGCCGGCACTCGTCGGCGATCTCGGTCAGCGCCCACTGGAACCGGGGGTCGGTGTGGTCCATGCGGTAGATGTCGCGGAGCACCATCTGCTGCAGGATCATCTCGAACCAGATGCCGGTGCTGGCGACCGATGCGGACTCCTGCCGGGTCAGCTCCTTGCGCTGCTCGTCGGTCATCTCGTTCCAGTACGCCGTGCCGTAGAGGGAGTTCCACTCGGGGCTCTGGCCGTGGAAGTCCTTGTCGAGGGGGGTGTCCCAGTCGACCTCGACGGCGGGGTCGTACGACAGCTTCGCGGCCGACCGGAGCAGCCGCTCGGCGACGTCCTCGTCCTCATGGTCCGGGCGAACGGTGCTGCTTGCCATGGTGCGGCTCCTTGGATCGCGCGATCGGCTCGGGCGCTTGTTAGACGTCGCGTCTAGCAAGCTTGTTAGACGGAACGTATAGCAAGGGGGCCGTGCGGGCCTACCCCTCGGTACGGAATTTCTTTCCCGCGCACGCGAGACGGGGCCGGAGCCTGGGCGGCTCCGGCCCCGTCAGGGGGACGCGTGGTGCTAGAAGGTCAGGTTCCAGGCGGCGATCGTGCCCGTGTCCTGGCTCGCGTTGTCGTTCACGCGGAGCTTCCACACGCCGTTCGCGACCTCCGTGGACGCGTTGACGGTGAACGTCTGCACGATGTCGTCCGTGCCGCTGCCGGCGCGGTTGTGGATCGTGTACACGCTGCCGTCCGGGGCCACCAGATCGACCTTCAGGTCACCGATGTAGGTGTGTCGGATGTCCACACCCACCTCGAGCGTGGCGGGGGCGTTGCCCGTCACCCCGCTGACCGTGATGGGGCTCTCGACCGTCGCGTTGTCCGCGATCGCCACGTCGGTCAGGTTCTCGAAGTACGCGCCGGGCGGCGGGGTGGTGCCGCCGACGGCCTTCAGGGCGTCGACCGCGCCCTCACCGAAGAAGCCGTTCTTGGTCGTGGTGCCCTTGCAGCGGGTGTCCGAGGGGCACGCGCGGTCGGTGGCCTGGACGCCCAGCTGGTCGCGGATCTGCGCCGGGGTGAACGTCGGGTTCACGCTCGCGATCAGCGCCGCGACGCCGGCCACGTGCGGGGAGGCCATCGACGTGCCGTTCATGTTGCCGTACTTGCCGCCCGGGAGCGTCGAGTAGACACCGGAGGCGCCGTCGCCGCCGGGGGCCGCGATGTCGATGACGCCGTTGCCGAAGTTCGAGTACGAGGCCTTGGCGCCGCCGTTGCCCTGCGCCGCGACCGTCACGACGCCCGGGAGCTCCGTCGGGATGTCGATGCAGGCGTTGGTGATCGTGCGGGTGACCGGCGTCGAGTCGTTGGGGCTCTCGGAGTCGGTCGTCTTGTTCGCCAGGTCGTAGTTGGAGTTGCCGGCGGCGGCCACCTGGAGCGAGCCCTTGCCCTCGGCGTACTCCTGGGCCCGGCGGACACCCTCGATGATGGCGGCCTGGTCCACGTTGTCCGGGCAGTTGAACTGCCACGGGTCCGTGTAGTAGCTGTTGTTGGTGACCTTGAAGCCGTGGTCACCGGCCCACATGAAGCCGCAGATGGTGTTCTCCGCGAAGAACAGGCTGCTGGTGGGCTCCGCGATGCGGACCGAGGATATCTTCACGCCCGGCGCGACGCCGATGACGCCCTTCCCGTTCTTGGCGGCCGCGATCGTGCCCGCGACGTGCGTGCCGTGGGTGCCGACGTCACGCCAGGCACCCGCGCGCGTGTCCGCCTTGCCGTAGGCGCAGGAGGCCGAGTCGGCGGCGTTGAAGTTGGGCGCGATGTCCTGGTGCCGGTCGTCCACGCCGGTGTCGAGGACGCCGACCTTCACCGAGGCCGAACCCGTGGTGACCGCCCAGGCCTGGTCGGCCTTGATCTGGGTCATGTCCCAGCGGTTCGACTCGGTCAGCGTGGTCGTCGACTGCGCCGGGTTCGCCGGGAGCGCCGGGTTGTAGGCGTCGGCGGGGACGTCGGAGGTGCGGGTCGCGCCGACCTGCTGGACGCCGCTGACCGTGCGCATCGCCGAGGCGAACGACGTGGAGGTCGAGTGCGCCACGATCACGCCGATCGCGTCGTAGGTCGCGAAGACCGAACCGCCCTTGCTCGCCACGGAGCCGCTCACGGCCGACGTGCCGCCGGGCGCCGTGATCACCAGGTACGCGCGCGTGCCCGCGGCCCAGGCCGCGGGTGCCGCCGCGGTCGTGGTGGCCGTCGTCGCCCCCGCCGAACGGGCCGCGACGGGCGCGGTGTCCGACGGTGCTGCCTGGGCGAATCCGGCGGGGGCGGCGAGCGCCGCCGTCGTGCCGAGGGCGGCGACGGCGATGGCCGACGCTCTCAAGCGGCTGGATATGAGGGAAAACATTGCGTCCTCCGATGACCCGGTGGCGCGGGTGGCGCCTGCCGGGCCCTGTGATGTGTGGGGTGGACGCAAGATCCCAGACTCGGGGAGCGGAGGGAAGGCTTCTGCCCGAGAAGCCCGTTCGTGTTACGCACTGTTGACCGAACGATGCCCGGAGGGGCAGGGTTTGGCGCTCCCTGCCCCTTTTCGTAGGACTACTTCAGGTACGGACCAGCGGCGCCGATCTTTCCGGGGCCGTTCAGGACGTACACCCGCAGGTTGCCCTTTCCGGGCGCGGCGACCGTGAGGGTCCCGCCGGTGACGGTCCGCACGTCGCCGGTGACGGCGTCGGTGTACGTGCCGTTCGGGATGCCCGTGTAGGTGGCGCCGCCCGACACGGTGACGAGGGCGAAGCTGTCCGTCGAGCCGCTGGTGTAGCGGCGCTTGAAGGCCATGCCGCCCGAGATGCCCTCGGTGGAGTACTGGCCCGTCTGCAGCGCCGGGATCGCCCGGCGGATCTGGTTGAGCCGCTGGACGTGCTTCACCAGGGGCTGCTGGAGCGTGATGGCGACCGCCCCGGAGGCCGAGGAGACCTGGGAGAAGTCGGAGGCCGTGACCGAGCCGGCGACGTGCTGGCCGAAGTACGCGCGACCGGTGGTGGCGAGGGGGCAGGACGGCCCGCAGTCGATCTTCTGACCCTTCTGGAACTCGATCTCGGAGCCGTAGTACAGCGTCGGGATGCCGCGGAAGGTCCACATCAGGGACATGTTCTCGGCCCAGGCGTCCGTGCCCCCGGCGTACCGCTCGCTCGACTTGTTGGGACCGTAGTCGTGGCTGTCGACGTAGACGACGTTGTACGTGGCGTCGTTGTAACTGTCGTCCGAGTCCTTGCCGTTGAAGAAGGCGTTGGACGCGTCCCCGAAGTTCATGTGCATGCGCATGTCGATGACGTGCATGCCGGAGAAGCGGCTGTGGTCGGGGGTGTGGTAGCTGTTCCCGTTCAGGAAGGCGTTGGTGGAGGTGGGCTGGGCGCCCGTGCCCTGCTGCTGCTCGTAGTCGTACATCTCCAGGGCGGCCTTGGCGTCGTCGGCGTCGTACTCTTTGCGCTCCTTCCAGGTGAAGAACTGCGCCGAGTGGTTCACCGAGCCGCGGTTCCACTTGTCGTTGACGAAGGCCGCGACCTCGCCGAAGACGAAGAAGTTCTTCGCGGCCCCGGCGCCGTGGCGCTGCGTCACCCGCTCCTGGATGGCGGGCAGGAAGCGGCGGTTCCAGGTGGTGCGCGGGATGTGCACCGCCGTGTCGACGCGGAAGCCGTCGACTCCCATGTCGATGTACTTGTCGTACGCGCCGATCAGATAGTTCTGCACGGCCGGGTTCTCGGTGTTGAAGTCCGCCAGGTCCTCGTGCAGCCAGCACGAACGCGAGTCCTCGCCCTCCCAGTTGCCGATCCAGCACTGGTGGAACAGCGACCTGGGGAACATCCCGGACGTCGGGCTCGGCCACTGGCAGTTGTAGACGGTGTAGCCCTCGGCGCTCTTGCCGCCGGTCGGCTTCCCCCAGTTGAGGCAGGTGTTGCCGGTCGGCTCGGCCGTCGACCACAGGTCGCCGTTGTAGTACGACTTCCCGGACTTCGCGTCGATCGTCAGGCCGTCGTACTCGAAGCCGGGCTGCCGCTCGTCGTAGTACCAGCTCCACTGGGTGTCCCGCACGCCGTACACGGTGGGTGTGAACAGGCCCTTGGCGCCCCAGCGAGAGGAGTGGTTGTAGACGACGTCCTGGTAGATCTTCATGCCCTTGGCGTGGGCGGCGTCGATCAGGTCCTGGTAGGAGGCGCCGGCCGACTCCAGGCGGGGGTCGACCCGGTAGAAGTCCCAGCCGTGGTAGCCGTGGTAGTCGTAGTCGGACCGGTTGAGGACCACCGGGGTCACCCAGATCGCCGAGAAGCCGAGGCCCTTGACGTAGTCGAGCTTCTGGACGAGGCCCTTGAAGTCACCGCGGAACATGGGGTCGTCGTTGGCCGCGTTGCCCGACTTGGTGTGCTGGCTGCCGCCCCGGTTGTTCGACGGGTCGCCGTCGTTGAAGCGGGCGGTGAGGACGAAGTAGATCGGGTCCTTGCGCGGGTCGGTGCCGAGCGGCTTCCCGGTGGCCGGCGTCGCCGGCTTGTCGCCGGTGGTGGCGGTCGCGGGGGCCGAGGCGGGGGAGACGTTGCCCGCGGCGTCCACGGCCTTCACCGTGTAGGTGTAGGCGGTCCGTCCGGCGAGACCGGTGTCGGAGAAGACGGTCGAGCCGACGTCGGTGACGACCGTGCCGCCGCTGCCGCCGACCCGCGTGACCTGGTACCTCGTCACGCCCCTGTCGTCGGTGGCGGGGTCCCAGGTGAGCAGCACCGAGACGCCGTCGGCGGCGGCGGTCACCCGGCCGGGGGCCGTGGGCGCCTGGGTGTCGGGGGTCGCGGCGGCGCACGGGTCGGTCGCGTTCGCCGTCACCGCGTTGTTCCGCACGGTGCTGACGCCCGTGCCCAGGGCGTAGTCGGCGCCGCCGTTGTTGTCCCAGACACCGTTGCCGTTGTTGAAGGCGGCCTTGAGGGAGGAGGCCGCCCCGAGATCGATCTCGCGCTTCCACCAGCCTGCGCAGGCCGCCTGCATGCCCGTCCCGGGCACGGCCGTCCAGGCCCCACCGGTGGGCTGGTAGTGGATGTTGACGGTGGACCAGCCGAGCGACTCGGTGGAGTAGTACACCGTGGCCTTGGCGGAGGGGATCGGCGTGGTGCCCGCGCAGGGGTCCGAGTGGGCGACGACCCCGTCCTTGACGGTGATGGAGCCGGTGCCCAGGGCGTAGTTCTTGCCGCCGTTGTTGTCCCAGGTGCCGCCGCCGTTGTTGAAGGTGGCCTGGAGGCCGGTGGCCGCGCCCAGGGTGACGGTCTTCTTGACCCAGTCGGTACAGGCGGCCTCCATGGCCACGCCGGGGGTGGTGGTCCACGCACCGCCGTCCGGCGCGTAATGGAGGTTGTACCGGGCCCAGTTCCGGGTCTTGGTCCAGTAGTAGACCGTGGCCGTGTTCTCGGCGACGGCCGCGACCGGGGCGGTGCGCGGGGCGGGCTCGCCGGACGGCGGGGCCACCAGGCCGAGGACGCCGGCGGCGACGGTCAGGACGGCCAACGACCCTCGTGGCGCACGTCTCTGAGCGGGTGTCAGTCCTCGCGGGCGTATCGGCCCGTGGGTGCGTGTCATCAGAACTCCAGGCAGGACCGAGCGTCGCCGGGCAGACCTCTGCCCCGGACGGGTGTCGAAGTCCTTTGGAAACGCTGTCGGAAACTTGCTGAAACATCTTGCGTCGGGCGGGAACGTATCGCCGCCCGCCCGCCGCGTAAAGAGTTCTGACCGAAGTACGCGAGTGGGTACGGCAGGTGGTGGGGAGAGAGGCCTCGCAGGTGGGCGCGGGGGCGGGGGAGCGGGTGCGCCGCCAGGGGTCAGGGGCGCGGCCAGGGGCGCCCCTCCAGGCGCTCGATGTCCCGGTTGAAGCGTTCGAGGTAGTCCGCGAAGCGGGTCACGTCCTCCGGTGACCAGTGCTCCATGACCCGGTCCAGACCCGCGACGTTCGCGTCGCGGTCGGCGTCGAGGCGCCGCTCGCCCTCCTGTGTGATGCGGAACTTGCGGGCGATCCCGCCGTCCGGATCGGGGATGCGCTCCACGACCCCGGCCCGCAGCATCGCCGCGGTCTGCCGGTTGAGGGTGGAGGCGTCGAGCCCGAAGGCCTCGCTGAGCTGCCCGATGGACATCGGCCCGTGCATCCGGATGCGGCTCAGCAGGACGTACGCGCTCCGGTCGAGGGTGCCGCCGGCGGCCCGGGATCGGGGCGCGTACAGGTGAGCGTGCCGTCCGAGCAGCATGGTCTCGAACTCGAGCTGGCGAAGGGGCTTGTCCACGGGCTTGTCCATGCGGACATTCTCTCTCGCGGGCGGTCGATGTGCATCATGCACGACTTGTGTATGGGGCCATCAATGTGCATGATGCACAAGACTCGCGGATCGGTTGTGAAGACCTAGGGAGAACACGTGGACGGCTCCAAGCCCGACGCCCGACCCGGAGGCGTCGTCGGCGTCCTCGCGCTCGCGGGCATCGTGGCCGCACTCATGCAGACACTCGTGGTGCCGCTCATCGGCGACCTGCCGAAGCTCCTCGGGACCACCGCGTCCGACGCCTCCTGGGTGATCACCGCCACCCTCCTCGCGGGCGCCGTCGCCACGCCCGTGGCCGGCCGGCTCGGCGACACCCTCGGCAAGCGACGCGTCCTGCTCGTCTCCGTGATCCCCCTGATCGCCGGCTCGGTGGTCTGCGGCCTCGCCTCCTCCGTCGTCCCGATGATCGTCGGACGCGGGCTCCAGGGCCTCGGCATGGGCGTCGTCCCGCTCGGCATCAGCCTGCTCCGCGACATCCTCCCGCCCGAGAAGCTGGGCGGCTCCATCGCCCTCATGAGCGCCTCCATGGGGGTCGGCGGCGCCCTCGGCCTGCCCTTCTCCGCCGCCGTCGCCGAGAACGCCAGCTGGCGCGTCCTCTTCTGGGTCGCCGGCGGCCTGAGCGTCGTCGTGGGCGCACTGATCTGGCGCGTCGTCCCCGCCGGTCACCGCACCTCCGCCGCCGGCCGCTTCGACATGCCGGGCGCGCTCGGCCTCGGCGTCGGACTCGTGGCGCTGCTGCTCGCCGTCTCCAAGGGCGCGACCTGGGGCTGGGACAGCGGCACCACCCTCGGCCTGTTCGCCGTCGCCGTCGTCGTCCTGCTCGCCTGGGGACGGTGGGAGCTGCGCACCCGCGAGCCGCTCGTCGACCTGCGGGTCACCGCCCGCCCGGTCGTCCTGCTGACCAACACGGCGTCGATCCTGGTCGGATTCGCCATGTACGCGCAGTCCCTGGTCGTCCCCCAGCTGTTCCAGCTGCCCGAGGCCACCGGCTACGGACTCGGCCAGTCGATGATGGCCATGGGCCTGTGGATGGCCCCCGCCGGCCTGATGATGATGGTCCTCGCGCCACTCGGCGCCAAGCTGTCGGCCGCCCGCGGCCCGAAGGTCACCCTCTCCCTCGGTGCCCTGGTCATCGCCGCCGGATACGGCTCCTCGCTCGCCCTGATGGGCTCCACCGGGGGCCTGCTCGTCGTCACGCTCATCTGCAACACCGGCGTCGGACTCGCCTACGGGGCCATGCCGGCCCTCATCATGGGCGCCGTCCCGCAGCAGGAGACCGCGTCGGCCAACAGCTTCAACACTCTGATGCGCTCCATCGGCACCTCCGTCTCCGCCGCCGTCATCGGAGTCGTCCTCGCCCAGATGACCACCACGCTCGGCGGGCACGCGCTGCCGTCCGAGGACGGCTTCCGCGTCGCCATGCTCATCGGCTGCGGGGTCGGCCTGCTGGCCGCGGTCGTCGCCGCCCTCATCCCCACCAGGACCCCGGCCACACGCGCGGACGCCCCGGCGGGCACGGAACCGGACACCGCACCGCAGGCGCCCTCGGCGGCCACGGCCTGAGCGGACACTGGCCCACCATGGTGGCCGGTTCGGGCCAGGGCCGGTGAGGTCGCGGGAGAACGGTTCGGCGCCGGCACCGGCCCTGGCGACGGGCCGCGGCGCCGGTGAGGTCGCGGGAGAACGGGCCGGCGCCGGCACTCGCCCTGGCGACAAACTGGCGCCGGTGCGGGAGCACGGCCCGGCGCGGGCACCGCCCCTGGCGACAGACCCGCTGTGTTCCAGGAGCGGGCCGTCTGGGACAGCAGGCCCAGGCCCGCGGGCCCGCGCCGGCCTCGCCGGCTGCCCTCGGCCCGAGCCCGGACCGATGGCCGGGCCGGACTCGGCCGCTCCGGACCTCGCCGCCGGGGCCGCGGCCCGGACCCGCCCGCGTTCAGCCCTTGCCGTCCTCCATCGCCTCAAGTGTGAAGAGTGCCCCGTCCGGGTCCCGCACCACCACCGACCGGCGTGCCTCGTCCTCGGGGCCGCGCACCCCGCCCCAGTCGTCGCCCGGCACCACCGAACCGCCGTGCGCCAGGACCGCGGCCGTCGCCGCGTCGGGATCGGGAACCCGGAACCGCACCAGCCAGCGCGGCCGCAGCTGCGGCCGGGGCGAGCCCGACTCGACCGGGCCGCTGTTCAGCCGGGCGACCGCCTCGCCCTCACGCCGCAGCACCACCTTGTCCTGCTCGTACGACACCTCGTACCGGCCGGGGCCCTCGTCCGCCCAGCGGAGCACCTCGCCGTAGAACACGGCCGCCTCGAAGGCGTCCCGCGTGTGCAGTTCCAGCCAGGCCGGAGCCGAGTGCTCCCCGATGTGCCAGCGGGACTCCGTCCGCCCCTGCCACACGCCGAACGCCGCGCCCTCCCGGTCGGTCGCGAGCGCCGCACGCCCCTGGGGCGGATAGGCCACCGGGCCCACCCCGACGGTGCCGCCGCGCTCCCGGATCCGCGCCACGGCCGTGTCGGCGTCGTCCACGGCGAAGAACGCCGTCCAGGACACCGGTACGGAGAGCTCGGCGGCCACGGCCGCGATCCCGGCCACGGGCACCTCGCCCAGCTGACCGATCGCGTACTCCCGCTCCCCGCCGCCCCGCCGGAACGTCCAGCCCAGCACGGCCCCGTAGAAGCGCTCCGCCGCGTCCAGATCGTGCGCGTTCAGACTCAGCCAGCACGGTGCTCCCACCTCCTCTCCGGTCGTCGGCCCCGACACCGGCACCACCTCCTCGTCGTCCTCCCGCGCTGCGTGCGCCGTGCGCCCCTTCCCCGATACGCCACCGCCCATGCGCGCGTTCACCCAGGTGCCGCCGATCACCACCCGCCCGGGGGCGGGCCGGCGCCGGGACCTTCGTCCGGCCCCGGAACCCGGATGTCCGGCGCGTGCTCAGCGCGCGGCGCGAGCGGCGTAGGCGCGGACGTCCGCGTCCGGGTCGTCGGCCGCCCCCGCGAGCGCCGTACGGGCCGAGGGCTCGGCGCGGTGGTCCAGGAGCGAGAGCACGGCCGCCTTGCGGACGTCCGCGTTCGGGTCGGCGAGGGCGCCCGCGAGGCCGGGGACGGCGACGGCCGCGGCGGCCGCTCGGAGCGCCGTCGCGGCGCCCGCCCTGACCTGCCAGGCGGGATCGCGCAGCGCCGCCCCGGCCCTCGCCGCGTACCCGGGCGGGCAGCCGGTGCCGGCCAGGGCGCCCAGGGCCGCGCCCCGCACCAGCGGGTCCGGGTCGTCGAGCAGCCGGCCGAGCGGCTCCGGCTCGGGGTCCCGCACGGCGGCGAGGCCCCGGGCCACCGCGACCCTTACCTCGCGGGCCGGGTCGGTGGCGGCCGCCGACAGCTCCGCGACCGCGTCCACCGACACCAGCGCCCGCACCGCCTGCACCCGCACCTCCACGACGGCGTCCCCGAGCGCTTCCGCGTAGAGGGAGGCGTCCCCGAGCCGCAGCGCCCGCAGGACGTCGAGGGCGGCGGACCGCACGGTCGCGTCCGGCACGGCGAGCGCCGCCCGCAGACCCTCCCCGAGCGCGGGCTCGGCGGGCAGCACCTCCACCAGCTCGCGCAGCGCGGCCGACGCGGCGGCCCTGACCCCGGGGGCGTCGTCCCGCAGCCGCGCCGCGAGCACCGGGCCCGCACCGGCGGGCGCGGTCTCACCGACGGCGGTGACGGCGGCAGCCCGCACGGCGGGATCGGCGTCGTCCAGGTAGGGCGCGAGCGCGTCGACGTCGGGGGAGTCCTCGACGAGCGAGAGCAGCCGCAGCAGCCGCGGATGCGGCGCCGCGACCGCCGGGTACTCGACCGGGCCCCGCTGCTCCGTGCCCGGACGCGCCGCGGGGACCGACTCCCGTGGACCGGCCGTGGCGACCGGCACCAAAGCCACCTCCCCGAGGTGGCGCTCCGGACCGCCCGGCGGTGCGAACTCCGGCACCGGAACCACGTACGGCTCGACCGGACGCGCCGTGAACTCCATCGCCCCGGAGGGGGACTTGCGCAGATCGAGGTGGTGCAGCCAGTCCGTGTCGTCCCGCTCGGGGTGATCGAGGCGCTCGTGGTAGAGGCCCCAGCGCGACTCGGTGCGGGCGAGCGAGGCCCGCGCCGCCATCTCGGCGCAGTCCCGGATGAACGACACCTCCGCGCAGCGCATCAGCTCGTGCGCCGTGCGCGCCCCCATCCCGGCGATCTCCTCCGACATCCGCGTGAACGCCTCGACCGCCAGGGAGAGCTTCGCGCCCGTCTTCGGCGGCGCCACGTAGTCGTTCACGAACCGGCGCAGCTTGTACTCGACCTGAGGCTGCGGGGGACCGTCGGGGTGCCGGAGCGGACGGTAGACGAGCTCATGGGCGGCCGCGATCTGCCCGGGATCCAACTCCCCTTCGTAGGCCCGGTACTGTGCGGCGTCCTCACCCGCCAGGTCACCGAAGACGAACGCGCCGATCATGTAGTTGTGCGGTACGGAGGCCAGGTCGCCGGCCGCGTACAGCCGGGGCACCGTCGTCCGGGCGTGGGCGTCCACCCGTACCCCCGAGGCGGAGTGCCCGCCGCACAGGCCGATCTCGGAGATGTGCATCTCGATGTCATGGGTCCGGTAGTCGTGCCCCCGGCCCTCGTGGAAGGTGCCCCGGGTCGGGCGCTCCGTCGTGTGCAGGATCGACTCGACGGCGCCGATGGTCTCCTCGGGGAGGTGGCTCAGCTTCAGATAGACCGGGGCCCGGTCCGAGGCGAGTTCGGCCGCGAACTCGGCCATCATCTGCCCCGACCAGTAGTCGGACTCGACGAACCGCTCACCGTGCCGGTTCACCTGGTAGCCGCCGAACGGGTTGGCGACGTAGGCGCAGGCGGGACCGTTGTAGTCCTTGATCAGCGGGTTGATCTGGAAGCACTCGATGCCGGTGAGCGCCGCCCCCGCGTGGTACGCCATCGCGTACCCGTCGCCCGCGTTCGTCGGGTTCTCGTACGTGCCGTACAGATAGCCGGAGGCGGGCAGGCCCAGGCGCCCGCAGGGGCCGGTGGCCAGGATCACGGCGCCCGCCCTGACCACGACGAATTTTCCGGTACGGGTGTGGAAGCCGGCCGCGCCGACCGCCCGCCCGTCCTCCGGGTGGGTGAGGATCCGGACCGGCATGACCCGGTTCTCGATCCGGATCCGCTCCCGCATCTCGCGCCGTCGCAGCTGCCGGTACAGGACCTTCTTCACGTCCTTGCCCTCGGGCATGGGCAGCACGTACGAGCCGGACCGGTGGACCTGGCGGACGGCGTACTCCCCGTGCTCGTCCTTCTCGAACTTCACCCCGTACGACTCCAGGCGCTGGACCATGCCGAAGCCGCGGGTCGCCGTCTGCCGGACCGTCGACTGGTCCACGAGTCCGTCGTTGGCGCGGGTGATCTCGGCGACGTAGTCGTCGGGTTCGGCGCGGCCCGGCACGACCGCGTTGTTGACGCCGTCCATGCCCATGGCGAGGGCACCGGAGTGCCTGACGTGCGCCTTCTCCAGGAGCAGGACGCTCGCCCCGCGCTCGGCCGCGGTCAGCGCGGCCATGGTGCCGGCGGTGCCGCCGCCGATGACGAGGACGTCGCAGGAGAGTTCGGTCGCGTCGGCGGGATCGGGCACGGTCAGGGGGGTGTCCACGGGGGAACCTTTCGGAGCGTTCGGGTGTGTCGGGTGTTCCGGCGGACTCGCGGAGGGAGTCAGAGGGAGTCGAGGACGCGGCGGCGCAGCGCGGCCGTGGCCGGCGCGTCGCGGGCGTCCCGTGAGCGCGGGTGCGGCACGTCCAGGACCTCCCCGGACGCGAACAGGACGATCCGGTCGCCGAGATGGAGCGCCTCGTCGACGTCGTGCGTGACGAAGACGACGGTCGCGCCGGTGCCGCGCAGTATCTCCACGAGCAGGTCCTGCATCCCGGCGCGGGTGTGGGCGTCGAGCGCGCCGAACGGCTCGTCCATCAGGACCGCGCGGGGCCGCCCGGCGAGGGCTCGGGCCAGCTGCACCCGCTGCCGCTGCCCGCCGGACAAGCGGTGCGGCAGCTTGTGGGCGTGGTCGCCGAGACCCACCCGCTCCAGCCACTCCTGGGCGGTGCGGCGCCGCTCGGCCCGGGGCACCCGGCGGATCGCCAGCGGCAGTTCCACATTGGCGCGGACCATGCGCCAGGGGAGAAGGGCGTCGTGCTGGAAGACCACGGCCCGGTCGGCGCCGGGGCGGCGGACCGGCCGCCCGTCCTGGGTGACCCGGCCCTCCAGCGGGGGCAGCAGCCCGGCGAGGGTGCGCAGCAGAGTGGTCTTGCCGCAGCCGGAGGGGCCGACGACGGTCAGCAGCTCGCCGGGCGCGATCCGCAGCCCGACGGGGCCGGGCACGGCGACCCCGCCGTGGTGCCCGAGCCGCACGCCGTCCAGAGCGAGTTCGGCGCCCGCGGGGGCGGCCGGCTCGTCCGGCACGCCGGACGCCGGAGCCCCCGACACGGCGGCCGGGTCCGCGGAGCCGACCGGGGCCGAGGACACGGCGGACGGTTCACCGGACGGGGCGGATCGGTTCACGGTCCTCATGGCACCGGCTCCTTCTCGGGCAGGGGTACGGGGGCGGGGGAGGGGACCGGCGGCGGGGCCGTGGTGCCGCCGGTGGCGCGGTCGGGACCGGGCGTCCCCCGGTCGACCGGGCTCGGCAGCCAGGCGGTGACCCGGCGGCCGAGCGACTCGACCGCCGTGGAGGTGAGCCGCCCCAGGACGCCGATGGTGGCCATGCCGACGAAGACCCCCGGGTAGTCGACCACCGTGTAGTCCTGCCAGGTGCGGTAGCCCACCCCGTACTCGCCGGAGATCATCTCGGCCGAGATCACACAGATCCACGCGACGCCGATGCCCACCGAGAGACCGCCGAAGATCCCCGGCAGCGCGCCCGGCAGCACCACCGAGAACAGGACCCGCGCCCGGCCCCCGCCGAGGGTGAGGACGGCCTCCTCCCACACCGGGTCCAGGGCGCGCACGGCGTGCCGGGTGGACACGAGCACCGGGAAGAGGGCCGCGGCGCAGGTGATGAAGACGATGCCCTGCTCGTTGGTGGGCAGCAGCAGGATCGCGACCGGCACCAGGGCGATGGCGGGGATCGGGCGCACCACCTCCACCAGCGGGTCCAGGAGGTCGGAGGCCCACCGGGACCGGGCGACGGCCGTCCCGGCCGCCACCCCGAGGACGGCGGCGAGGAGGAAGCCGACCGCGATCCGCCGCAGACTGTGTCCGAGGTCCTGCCAGTATGCCTCGGTGCCGACCCGGTCGGCGAGGGCGGAGGCGACCTCGACGACCGTGGGGAACTGCTCGAACCGCAGCCACAGGTTGACGTCGAGCGAGGTCACCAGCTGCCAGAGGCCGAGGGCCGCGAGCGGGGAGGCGACCCGGACCAGCCGGCGCACGGCCGTCATGAGGCGAGCCTCACCGCGTCCGCGTACGGGAAGGTCCGGGAGCCGGCGTGCCCGGCGACGTACCGTTCGGCCCCGGACCGGGTCATGAAGGCGAGCCAGCGGGAACCGTCCGCGACCCACACGGCCCGGTCCGCGAACCACGGCGTCCCGGTCACCGCGTCCGGCACGTAGGCCGCCCGCACCGGGGCGCCCTTGACGGCCTTGAGGAGCTGGGCGGGGCTGTCGAAGGTACGGGTCGAGGCCTGTCCCTTCAGCCAGAGCTCGGGCTTCGGGAGGCTCGCCTTCGGGTACGTGAGGTCCGGCAGCGCCCGCCGCAGCGGCTCCGCGTCGACGAAGGCGTCCACATCGACGTCCTTCACCAGACCGGCCTCCTTGAGGACCGGTACGTCCTCCTTGAGCGCGGCGATCAGCTCCGGGCGGAGCGCAGGGTCGAAGGTGGCGATGCCCTGCGCCCCGTTGTAGAGGTGGACCACCTCGGCGGGCAGCCCGGTCTCCTTCGCGACCGTCTCGGCCGCGGCGATCGGCCGGGTCCGCAGATGGTCCGTCGCCCGGCGCTGGGCACGCAGGAAGGCGTCGAGGACGGCGGGCCGCCGCTCGGCGAACTTCTCCCGGACGGTGACCCCGTGGAAGGTCGGAAGGTTCAGCTCGGCGCCGTCGTACAGGGCCGTGGCCTTGCCCTGGTAGGCGAGGAGACCGGGCCAGGCGACGAACTGGGACAGCGCGTCGACACTGCCCGCCGCCAGGGCCGAAGCCCCCACGCTCGGCTGCTGGTTGAGCTTGCGGACCTCCTTCGCCGGGTCGATCCCGGCGCGCCTGAGGGCCCGCACGAGCGTGCCGTCGGCGGCCGAGCCGACACTGCTGGACACCTTGCGGCCCTTCAGGTCCGCGAGCGACCGCAGCGGCGAACCGGGTGCGGTGACGACGGTGTTGAGGCCGCCGCGGAGGTTGTAGCCGGTGACGGCGACGAGCCGGGTGGGCTCCTTGAGCTGCTTCCCGCGTGCCGCGTTGATCAGGAGCGGGAAGTCGCCCATCGAGCCGATGTCGATCTTCCCGGCCGTCATCTGCGCGGTGATCGGTGCCCCGGTGGCGTAGTCCTGCCAGGCCACCCGGTAGGTGAGACCGTCCTTCCGTCCCTGGGCCGTGAGCTCCTCCTCGAAGTAGCCGAGGGAGCGCAGCAGGGTGCCGGCGGTGACGGTGTTGATGGTCTTCGACTGGTAGCCGACGGTCACGGTGACCGTCTTCCCGTCGGACGCGTCCCCCGCGTCGGAACCGCCGCCGCATGCGGTGGTGAGGGGCAGCAGCAGGGCGAGCGGGAGGAACAGCGGACGTCTTGCTCGGAACATGGGAGTTCGGCCTTTCACCGGAGCAGGTAGGGCATGTTGACGGTGACCGCGCCGGTCGGGCAGCGGGCGGCGCACGGGCCGCAGTACCAGCACTCGTCGACGTGCATGTACGCCTTGCCGTCCTCCTGCCGGATCGCGAGCGAGTCCAGCGGGCACATGTCGACGCAGAGCGTGCATCCGTCGATGCACTTGGACTCGTCGATGGTCACGGGCACGTCGGTGCGCTGGGGGACCAGAGGCATGGCTGTCTCCAGGAAGGGGCGGAAGAGGGGGTGTGTCGGTGTAGGGAGGTGTCAGAGGGAGCGGTGCAGGATGCCGCTCATGGTGATGCGGTCGCCGCGGAACCGGATGAACTCCAGGTCCACCGGGCGCCCGTCGGGCAGACAGGTCAGCCGCTCCAGCATCAGGACGGCGGCCCCGCGGGGCGCCTGGAGGACGGCGGCGGAGTGCGCGTCGGCGTTGACGGCCTCCAGGGTGATCTCGGCGTGTCCGAGCGGACCGCCGGTCAGCTCTTCGAGGAGGCGGAACACATCGGTGTTCTCCAGGTCGCAGCCGAGGAGTTCAGCCCCGATGTCCATCGGGAGGTACGACAGGTCGAGGGAGAGCGGCAGCCCGTCGAGCCGCCGCAGCCGCTCCACGCACAGCACGTCGGCGTGCGCCGGAACCCCGAGCCGGTGGGCCACCGGCCCGGGGGCGGAGACCGGACCGACGGTCCGGACCTCGTTGGTGACCCGCCCGTGTTCGCGCAGGGTCTCGGCGAGCCCCTGCAGCCGGTCCAGGCCGTGCGGGTACTTCTCGCACACCACCACCGTGCCGACGCCCGGCTGCCGCTCGACGAGCCGCTCGCCGCGCAGCAGGTCCAGGGCCTGCCGGACGGTGTTCCGGCTGGCCCGGTAGTCGGCCGCGATCACGTCCTCCAGCGGCAGCACCCCGCCCGGGAAGCCGCCCGCCAGGATCTGGTGGCGCAGCAGGTCGGCGAGCTGCCGCGCCCGGTCCGCGCGCAGCCGCCGACGGCGGGCGGCGGCGACGGGGCGGGCGGCGGAAGCGGGTTCGGCGGGCATGGGAAGGAACGTAGCGGCGGGCCGCCCTCGATGGTGTTGCGGCAGTATTGCGCCACCTGACACGGTGTACGCACCTCTCTGAACTGCAACGATGTGGCGACGGAGCCGAGATACGCCACCCCGCCGCCCACCAGGTGGACATCAGCCGCCCACCATGCGGATACCTCGGGCCGCCGGACCTCCGACCTCGGCGCGCGAACACACCCTTGACCTCAGGGATGCGCGAACACACCCACCATCCGGGTGTCCGGATTGCTGCTCATCCCGACGATCGCGCCCCCGTCGGCGCGGTTGGCACGCGCGTGCGCGCCCGCGTACCCGTCGTCCGTGAGGAAGATCCCCACGGCCGCGATCCAGTCGTCGACCGAACCGGTCGCCGGGTCGTACACCGGCTCGGGCCGGGGCACCACCCGCTCCTGGGCCACGTAGCCGCCGCGCTCTGCGGCGACGCCCAGCGCCTCGCTCCACCGCGCGTCCGTGCACTCCCAGCCGACGAACGTGTCGAGACCGCCGTACCCGGCGCCGGGCTTGAGGATCAGCCGTTCCCTGCGCTCCCGGCAGAGGTCGACGAGGCCGGCGGGACCCGAGGGGTGGAGCGTCCGGCTCCACGGCAGGACCCGGTCGACCAGGGCCCGTTCCCCGGCGTCGAAGGCGCCGCTCCACCGTGGGTCGGTGAGCAGCGCGAGGGCGCTCTTGTTCGCGTAGAGGCCGCTCTCCAGAGAGGTGAACAGCACGGTCCTGCCGGCGTCGTGCGCGCGGAGGAAAGGTTCCGCCACGTCAGGTCCCCCGGGGTCGTCGAGCAGCTGACTCGCCCCGAAGTTCCGCAGCACCAGGTCGAGCGGCGTGCCGTCCAGGGTGAGCTTGCCGTCGGGCCGGGCGCGTACGTCGCCGATCTCGCCGATCCGCAGGTCGAGCCCCTGCTCGGCCATGGCCTCCACGGTGGCCCGCATCAGCCGCCCGTACGGGCCGATCCCGCCGCGCCCCTCGATGAGCCCGATCACCGGCTCCGCCGCACCGGACAGCGCAGGTGCGGCCCGTGCCCGCAGGACGGCCGCCATGCGCGCGGCGATGTCCACGTGGTCGAGCCGGTGCTCGCGCGCGAAGGCGGCGAACTCGGGGACCCGGAGCAGGCCCTGGTTGAACACGGCCATGTCGACGCCGCCGACCTCGCTGCCGAGGTTGAACTCCAGGACCTTGTACGAGGAGCCGTCGTGGTACGCGTCGGCGCGCCCGAACGCGGTGGGGACACCGGAACCGCCCCTGCGGAGCACCGCCGCGAGCTCGGGCCCGATCCCGATCTCCGCCGCGTACCGGTCGCGGTCGCCGTCGAAGAGCCGCGCCGGCAGCGACACCAGGAGGTCGAAGAGGCCCTCCAGGTCCCGCGCGAAGGCGGCCGTCTCCGAGGCCGCCACGAACCACGGCCGGGGCAGCAGTCGCGAGCGCCAGGCCTCCTCGAAGGCCGGGGGCAGTTCGGCCCGGGAAACGGCCCGGGCGAGCCCGCCGTCCCCGCGCAGGCACGCGTCCACGTAGGTCCGGCTCAGCTCGGTCATCGGCGTCGCTCGCTTCACTGGGGAGATCGGGTGCGCGTCCGGAACGGCGAGCAGATTACCGCGCGCCCCAACGGCGCACCGGGCGAACGCGAAGACCCGCACCCTGGCCCCGGACCAGGCGGCGCCGGGCCTTTCCCGTCGGACCGGGAGCGCCCGGGAACATACCGGGACCACGCCACGCCCGGCCTTCCCCGTCGTGCCAGGAGTGCCCCGGGAACACCCCGGGACCACGCCGCGCCCGGCCCCCCCGTCGTGCCGGGAGCGACCGGGAAGTCATCCCCGGACCGCGGAGCCCGAGCCCTCTCCGCCCGGCGGTGAGCGCCCCGGACCCGGCCGCGAGACGCGGCCCCGGCGCCCTCAGCTGGTGACCGTCATCACCGTGGCGGCCGTGACCGCGACCATCGCGGCCTGCATGTCACGGATCGCCCGGCGCACGCCCTCCGCCGCCCACTCGCCGGCCGTCAGCTCCTCCAGACGCGGCGCGATCTCCTTGCGCGGCACGTCGGGGAAGGCGAGACGGTGCAGCTTCGCGCCATGGATCAGGGCGAGGAGGCCGGTGGTGCGGGCGTGATGCGTGGGGCCTTCCAGGACCACCGCACTCAGCCTGGCCCGCAGCTCGCGCTCGACGGAGCCGTCCGCCTCCGGGTAGCGGGTGACGGGGAAGAGGCCCAGCACCCGGTGCTGCTCCTCGCGCACCAGGCCCCGCTCGCGCAGGCTCTCCACCGTCGCCTTCACGGCCTTGCCGTGGTCCTTCGTCAGCCACTCCGTGACCTTCGGAGCCCTGCTCTTCTTTCCGCACCAGACGGTGAGCTGCCGCAGCCGCTCGTCGAGGAGCGGGACCTCGGTGGGCGTCGCGTCCGTCACCCGCACCCGCCCGTCGTCGACCGACACGCGCCCCGCCAGCACGAGATCGAGCAGGATGCCCCCCGCGACGGCCCACGCGGCGGACTGCCGTTCCTTCGCCGCCCCGGACTCGTCGTCCAGCGACAGCAGCATGATCTCCTCCGCGAGCGTGACCGCCACCCGACACCCCTTGCCTTCCACATCCGGCCGTCTCCGGCGCCGGGACGGCCATCCGCCCGCCCGGCACCCTTTCGCCCCTGAGGACGACCGGGACCCGCCCTCGGTTCCCCGGACGGGACCGCAGCCCCCTCCGACCTGCGCCGACGCCCGCCGACCGGGCGGGACCCCCCGAGGCGTGACCGCTTTGGTCTGGACCGCAGCGGGTGCGGGCGTCAAGCTCTCGTCATGGACTTGGAGTTGCGGCACCTCAAGACGATCCGGGCCATCGCGGACGCGGGCAGCCTCACACGGGCCGCGACCGCGCTGGGACTCGCGCAGCCCGCGCTCAGTGCTCAGCTCAAACGCATCGAACGCGCCCTCGGCGGCGCCCTGTTCGAACGGGGGCGGGAGGGCGTCCGGACCACGGCGCTCGGGGACCTGGTCCTCGACCGGGCCCGGGTGGTGCTGCCCGCCGTCTGCGAGCTGCAGGAGGAGGCGGTGCGCTTCGCGCGCGACGGGGCCGAGGGCTACCGGCTCGGCGGCACCCACGGGCCGCTGCTCGGAGGCCTCGTCGACCGGATCGCCCGCACCGACCCCGGGGCGCCGCTGACCACGTACACCTCGTGGTCGGAGCGGGAGATCGCGGGCGGGGTCGCCGACGGGCGCCTCGACTTCGCGCTCGTCGGGGTCTGCGGGGAGAGCGGGCCGCCCGAGGCGGGACGGCTGGCGTGGACGGAGGTCGCCCGCGATCCCGTGTACGTGATGCTGGCAGCCGACCATCCGCTGGCACGGCGCGCCGAGATCGACCTGGCCGAACTGGCGGCGGAGGCCTGGACCGACGTACCGGGCGACGGCTGCTTCGGTGACTGCTTCGCGGCGGCGTGCGTACGGGCAGGGTTCACCCCGGCCTGCGTGTACGAGACGGACACCGCCTCCTGTGTGCACCTGGTGCAGGTCGGCCGGGCCGTCGGCCTGTGCCGGGCCACCTTCCCCGTCACCCCCGGACTCGTCACCCGCCCCCTCGCCGGCACCCCGCTCGTCTGGCGGCACCTGCTGGGCTGGCATCCCGAGGGCCGCGCGGCCGGCCGGGCCGCCGCCGTCCTCGCCCACACCCGCGCCGCCCACGCCGAGGCACTGGCCACCAGCGCCGGCCGCGCGCCCGCTCCCACACCCCGGGAGGGCAGCCCACGCTGAGGCGTACCCCCGGCGCCGTCCGCCGCCCCGGCATAACGCGATGGCAGGGGCCGACCGGTAACTGCCGCTCGGCGGTGCGGGATCCCTACGGTTCCAGCAGATCCCCCACCGAGAACCGAGGAGACACCCCATGCTCCGACGACACGCCCGCACGGCGTGTACCGCCCTCGTCGCCGCCGGAATGGCGCTGACCGGACTCCAGGCCGGCTCCGCCGCCGCTGCCCCGGACGACCAGGGCCCGCACCGCACCGCGACCGTCAGGACCGCCGCCCAGGCCCTCGGCGCGGACTCCGCGCGGCCCGAACTGCTCGCCGCCATGCGGCGCGACCTGGGACTCACCCACTCCCAGGCGCTGACCCGCCTCGCCAACGAGGCGGAGGCCGGTGCCACCGCTGCCAGGCTCCGCCAGGACCTGGGCACCGCCTACGCGGGCGCGTGGCTGGACGGCGCCGAGGCCGGCACCCTCACCGTGGCCACCACCCGGGCCGCCGACACGGCCGCGATACGCGCATCGGGCGCCCGCGCCCGACTCGTGACGCACGGTCTGACCGCCCTGGAGCGGGCCAAGGAGGCCCTGGACCGGTCCGCCACCACCGACGCGCCCGTCCGCTACGTCGACGTACGCACCAACGTCCTCGTCGTCGAGGAGACCCGGGCGGGGGCCGGCGAGCGGCTCGTGGAGACCGCCGGGATCCCCCGAGGCCTCGTCCGCGTCGTCCGCACCGGCGAGGCCCCCCTCCCGCTCCACGACATCCGGGGCGGCGACGCGTACTACATGGGCGGCGGCGGCCGCTGCTCGGTCGGCTTCGCCGTGACGCGCGGCACCACCCAGGGCTTCGCCACCGCCGGCCACTGCGGCCGTGCGGGCACCACCACCAGCGGGTTCAACCAGGTGGCCCAGGGCAGCTTCCAGGGCTCGGTCTTCCCCGGCAAGGACATGGCCTGGGTGGCCGCCAACTCCAGCTGGACCTCGACCCCGTACGTCAAGGGCGCAGGCGGCGCGAACATCCAGGTGACCGGCTCGGTGCTGCAGCCCGTCGGCGCTTCCGTCTGCCGCTCGGGCTCGACCACCGGCTGGCACTGCGGCACCGTGCAGCAGCACAACACGAGCGTCACCTACCCCGAGGGCACCATCTCCGGGGTGACCCGTACGACGGTCTGCGCCGAGCCCGGCGACTCGGGCGGCTCGTACATCTCCGGCAGCCAGGCTCAGGGCGTCACCTCGGGCGGCTCGGGCAACTGCTCCAGCGGCGGCACGACCTACTTCCAGCCGCTGAACCCCCTGCTGCAGAACTACGGCCTGACCCTCCGGACCACCGGTGTCGACCCCGGCCCCGGCCCCGGCGAACCGGAACCGGGCGGCACCTGGGCGGCCGGCAAGGTCTACGCCGCCGGCGACGTCGTCACGTACGGCGGGGCGAGCTACCGCTGCCTCCAGGGCCACCAGGCCCAGACCGGCTGGGAGCCGTCGAACGTGCCGGCGCTCTGGCAGCGGCTGTGAGCCCGGACGGTCGGTGACCGGGGGCGCCGCGAACCCGTGGGGGGTTTCGCGGCGCCCCCCTTCCTGGCACCCCCGCTCGACGCGGACCTCAGGCCTCCGCGAGACCTCCCCGCGCGATGACCTCCGCGTACCAGCGGGCGCTGTCCTTCAGCGTGCGGCGCTGGGTCGCGAAGTCCACGTGCACGATGCCGAACCGCTTGCTGTAGCCGTACGCCCACTCGAAGTTGTCCAGGAGCGACCACACGAAGTACCCCCGCACGTCCGCGCCGTCCGCGAGGGCGCGGTGCACCGCCGCCAGATGCGCGTGCAGGTACGCCACCCGCTCCGGGTCCTTCACCCGGCCCGACGGGTCGGCGTAGTCCTCGTACGCCGCGCCGTTCTCGGTGATCACCAGCGGTACGTCCGGCAGCTCGTCCCGCAGCCGGATCAGGAGCTCGTGCAGCCCGGTGGCGTCCACCGGCCAGTCCATCGCGGTGCGCGGCCCGGGCGCGGGCTCGAACCGTACGTGCCGCTCCGCGCCCGCCCACGGCGAGGGCGACTCGGAGGTGCCGGCCGCGACGACGGACGGGGAGTAGTAGTTGATGCCGAGCGAGTCGAGCGGCGCCGCCGCCGTCGCCAGGTCCCCGTCCTGGACGAACGACCAGTCCGTCACCGACGCGGTGTCGCGGACCAGGTCCTCCGGGAGCCGCCCGTGGAAGACGGGGTCGAGGAAGATCCGGTTGGCGACGGCGTCGATGCGGCGGGCCGCGTCCACGTCCTCCGGAGCGCCGGAAAGGGCCCGCACGGCATGGAGGTTGAGGGTCAGGGACACCTCCGACGAGCCCGGAAGGGCACCACGCAGCGCCCGCGCCGCGAGCCCGTGCGCCAGATTGAGGTGGTGGGCCGCGCGCAGGGAGGCGAGGGCGCTGGTGCGGCCCGGGGCGTGCACGCCGTTGCCGTAGCCGAGGAACGCGGCGCACCAGGGTTCGTTGAGGGTCGTCCAGGTCGCGACCCGGTCGCCCAGGGCGTCCGCCATGACGGCCGCGTACTCCGCGAACCGGAACGCGGTCTCCCGGTGCGGCCAGCCGCCCGCGTCCTCCAGCTCCTGCGGCAGGTCCCAGTGGTACAGCGTCGCCACGGGCCGGATCCCGGCGTCGAGGAGACGGTCGGCCAGGCGCCGGTAGAAGTCCAGTCCCTTGCGCACGGCGGGGCCGCGGCCGGTGGGCTGGACCCGGGGCCAGGAGACGGAGAAGCGGTAGTCGGTCACGCCGAGCCGCTTCATCAGCGCGACGTCCTCGTCGACCCGGTGGTAGTGGTCCGCGGCGATGTCACCGGTGTCGCCGTTGCGCACCTTGCCGGGCGTACGGCTGAACGTGTCCCAGATGGACGGGGTGCGGCCGTCCTCGGCCGCGGCCCCCTCGATCTGGTAGGCGGCCGTGGCGGTGCCCCAGCGGAACCCCTCGGGGAACCGGAGAGCGGTCGTCGTGTCGGTGCGGGCGTCGAGCGCGGTCATGGGGTGGGAGCTCCCTGGGGTGAGACGTCTGAGGGGGATTCGGTGGGCGGCGCGCCGGTCAGCCCTTCACCGCGCCCTGCATGATGCCGCCGACGATCTGCCGGCCGAGCAGGCCGAAGACCAGCAGCACCGGCAGGGTGCCGAGCAGGGTGCCCGCCATGATCACGGACTGGTCGTGGACGTATCCGCCGCCCAGCTGGCGCAGGGCGACCTGGACGGTGGGCTCGGAGGAGGTGAGGGCGACGACGGGCCAGAAGAAGTCGTTCCACGCGGCCATGAAGGTCAGCAGGCCGAGCACGGCCATGCCGGGCCGTGCGATCGGCACCACGATCGACCAGAAGATCCGGGCGGTGGAGGCGCCGTCGACCCGGGCGGCCTCGATCAGTTCGTCCGGCAGGGCCTGCACCAGGTACTGGCGCATGAAGAACACCCCGAAGGCCGACACCAGGCCGGGCAGGATCACCGCCTGGAGCTGGTTCACCCAGCCGAGCTCGGCGATCAGCATGAACAGCGGGATCACGCCCAGCTGCGGCGGGATCATCATGGTGCCGACGGTGATCGCGAGGAGCGCCCCGCGGCCCCGGAAGCGGAGCTTGGCGAAGGCGAACCCGGCGAGCGTGCAGCACAGCACCGTGCCGAGGGTGATCGAGCCGGACACGATGAGGGAGTTGAGGAGGGCCTTGCCGATGTCCGCCTCCTCCAGGACGGCCTCGAAGTTCCGTATCAGATTGGGCCCGGGGAGGAGGGTCGGCGGCACCTTCGCCAGGTCGGCGTTGGAGCGGCTCGCGGCGACGATCGTCCAGTAGAACGGGAAGGCCGAGAAGAGCACGGCGACGATCAGGATCGCGTAGGCGAGCGGACCGGCGTGCAGGGTGCGGCCCGCCCGGGACGCACCGCGCCGGGGTACGCGCGCGCGTACGGAGGCCCGGGGAGCGGCGGGCGGGTCGGAGGGCCCCTGCGGCGCGGGGGCCGGTGCCGGGGCGATCGGCGCGGTCATCGGCCGGCCTCCTTGCGGGAACGGCGGCGCGCGAACAGGGCGTTGACCCCGACGAGCACCACGATGAGCAGGAACATCACCCAGGCGATGGCGGCGGCCCGGCCCAGGTGGAAGAAGCCCCAGCCCTGCTCGTACATGTACAGGCCGAGCGTCTGGTACTGGTGCGAGATGCCGCCCGAGATGGACCCTTCGAGGAGCAGCGGCTCCCCGAACAGCTGGGTCGCGCCGATCGTCGAGACGATCACGGTGAACAGGATCGTGGGCCGCAGCCCCGGCAGCGTGACGTGGAAGAACTGGCGCCACCGCGAGGCGCCGTCCATCGCGGCGGCCTCGTACAGCTCGTCCGGGATCGACTGCATGCCGGCCAGGTAGATCAGCGCGTTGTAGCCGGTCCAGCGCCAGATCACGACCGTGGACACGGCGATCTGCGAGGCGACCGTGCCGTTCTGCCAGTCGACGGGGTCGACGCCGACCAGCCCGAGGGCGTAGTTGATCAGGCCGAAGTCGCGCCCGAAGAGCTGGGCGAAGACGAGGGTGGCGGCGGCCACCGAGGTCGCGTACGGCAGGAGGACCGCGGTCCGCAGGAAGGTGCGGCCGCGCATCCGGTAGTTCAGCAGGTGCGCGAGTCCGAGGGCCATCACCAGCTGCGGCACGGTGGAGAGCACACCGATGGTGAACGTGTTGCGCAGCGAGGTCCAGAAGTACTCGTCGCCGAGGAGCGCGGTGTAGTTGCCGAGGCCGCGCCACTCCATCGTGCCGGGCGTCTGGAGCTCCACCCGGTAGAGCGAGACGAAGGCCGTGTAGATCAGGGGGAAGAGGCCGAAGGCGGCGAACAGGGTGAAGAACGGGGCGAGGTAGGCGTACGGCGAGAACGTCTGCCAGGCCCGCCGGAGGGATCCCCGCCGCGCGGGCGGCGGGACCGGCCTCGGCGGGGCCGGGGTCTCGGATGCGGTGAGGGTCACGGTGCGGCCCTTCGGAGGGGTGCGGGGGAGGGGTCGGGGGGCGCCCTGAGCCCGGCTCGTGCGGGCGCCCCGTGGGAGGCGGGTCCGGTCAGCCGATCGTGTTCTCCACGCCCTTCCTGGCGTTCGACCAGGCCTTCTCCGGCGAGGTCCCCTTCCGCTCGACCTCGCTCAGCGCGTTCGTGATCTGCTGCGCGATGTTCTGGTCGTGCACCCCGAGCACCTGGACCGGGGCCGCCTTCGCCGCGTCACCGAAGATCTGCCCGATCGGGGCGTTCGAGAAGAACGGGTCCTTCGCGCCGGCGACCTTCGCGATCGCGCCGGTGGCGGAGGGGAAGTTGCCCTGCTTCTCGAAGAGCCTGGTCTGCTGCTCGGGCGCGGTCAGCCACTGCACCAGCTCGTACGCCTCCTTCTTGTGCTTCGCGGCCTTCGGCACCGCCAGGTAGGAACCGCCCCAGTTGCCGGCCCCGCCGGGGAGCGTGGCGACGTCCCACTTGCCCTTGCCGGCCTCACCGGCCTGGCCCTTGATGTAGCCGAGCATCCACGCGGGGCACGGGATGGTGGCGAAGGAGCCGGCCGAGAACGCCTGGTTCCACTGCGGGGACCACTGGTCGAGCTTGGCGCTCAGCCCGTCCTGGGCCGCCTTGACGGAGTGGTCCCAGGCGGTGCGCAGGGCGGGGTTGTCCTCCCAGATCAGCTTCCCTGAGGCGTCGTAGTACCGCTCCTTCTCCTGCCCGATCATGATCGAGTAGAGGCTGCCGACGCTGTCGAGCCAGGCGCTCCTGCCGGGGGCCTTCGCCTTGTACTGCTTCCCGAGCGCCAGGTAGCCGTCCCAGGTGGACCACTTCTCGGCGAGCACCTCCCGGTCGGTGGGGAGTCCGGCCTGCTTGAAGAGGTCGGTGCGGTAGCACATGGCCTCGGGGCCGACGTCCGTGCCGAGGCCGAGCACCTCGCCGCCCTTGCCGGTCGCGGCGGCCCACTTGGCCGGGGCGAACTGGTCCTTGAGCTTGTCCGCGCCGTACTTCCGCAGGTCCTCGAACTTGTCCGCCTGCTGCTGGGCGACGGAGGCGATCCGGCCCACCTCGACGGCCTGGATGTCGGCGAGTCCGCCGCCGCCCGCGAGGCGGGTCTGGAGGGACTTCCAGTAGTCGGCCTCGTCCTCCGTGTCCGTCTGCTTGATGGTGATGCCCGGGTGGAGCTTCTCGTACTCGGCGTACAGCCCGGCCTCCTTGTACCCGAAGGAGCCGAACAGGTCGACGGTGAGGGTGACCTCGCCCCCCGCGCCGTCGGCGGACGTGCCGTCCGACGTCCCTCCGCAGGCGGCGAGCAGGGCGCCGGTGAGCGCGAGGGCCCCCAGTCGGACGACGGCTCTCCTCGTGGTGCTGGCGGCTCGGGCGATGGGCATGGGAAGCCTCCCTTGGCTCCGGAACGAGCGAGAGGCTCTGAGAGCGCTCTCAAGCGTGCGGGGGGAGCGTGCCTGGGGAGGGGTCCATCCGTCAAGGCTCGAAGGCGTAACGGACGAGAAGAGGCCTCAACTCCTCGCTGTGTTCAATCTCTTGACACACGCGTTTCGGCGGTTCTACGTTTCCGGCGACTTGAGAGCGCTCTCTGACGACATGAGGTGCCGTTCATGCCAGCCCCCCGCAGAAAACCGGCCGCAGCGCTGGTCCTGGTCTCCGCCCTCGCCGCCCTGGGACTCGGCCCCGCCGCCGCCCCCGCGGCCGCGGCCCCCGTCCCCACGGGCGCCGGAAGCTACTCCGACACCCGCCCCGCCGGAACCTCCGGCCCCACCACCAACACCGGCGCGCCGGTCACCCCCAAGGTCACCGCCGCGGCCCAGGGCAAGCCGGTCCCCACCAACGACTGGTGGTCGTCCCTCGCCTTCCAGCGGTACGGGGACAACCCGTACTCCACCCCGATGTACGGGCACCCGCTCACCTACCAGGCCGTCGCCGGCGGACTGGAGATCGGCTACCCGACCACCCCCGCCGTCGTCGGCGACGGGCGCCAGTACGAGTTCGCCCACAAGCGCGACCTCACCCTCGGCCTCACCGGCCTCAACTCACCCGACACCAAGGCCGACGCCTGGTCCGACTGGACCGTCACGCCCTACTGGTCCGACGGCGCCCGCACCCTGCGCACCACCATCGGCCACGGCATGCCCTTCGTGTACGCCAAGGGCACCGGCGGCGACGCCCGCATCACCACCGCCACCGCGCCCGCCGTCTTCGCCGACCAGGGCAACGTCCTCGGCATCACCGTCGCCGGCCACCACTACGCCCTCTTCGCGCCCGGCGGCACCGACTGGACCGTCTCCGGCTCCACCATCACCGCGGGCCTCGGCGGCAAGGACTACTTCTCCGTCGCCGTCCTGCCCTCCACCGACGCGCTCGCCACCTACCGCAAGTACGCGTTCAGCTTCGTCACCGGATCCACCGTGAACTGGAGCTACGACGCGGGCACCGTACGGGCCGCCTACACCCTCACCACCGAGGCGAAGGAGGGCACCGAGCGCGGCGCGCTCCAGGCCCTCTACCGCCACCAGTGGCTGCACACCACCGACCCGCTCACCCCGTACACGTACGTCTCGCCCCGGGGCACCATGAAGGTCAGGGAGTCCGCCACCTTCACCACCACCCAGCGGGCCGCCGCCACCCTGCCCGGACTGCCGGGCGGCACCGGCGTCGACACCGCCCGGCTGCGCGGCTACCTGAACGAGGTCGCGAACTCCGCCGACCCCTTCTCCGGAGCCGTCGACACCTACTGGACCGGAAAGGCGCTCGGCAAGCTCGCCCAGCTGGTGCCGCTCGCGGACCAGATCGGTGAGACGGCGCTCCGCGACAAGCTGCTGGGCCAGATCAAGGGCCGCCTCCAGGACTGGTTCACGGCCGGAGGGGCGAGCGAGTTCTCGTACGACGGGACCTGGAAGACCCTCACCGGCTACCCGGCGTCCTACGGCAGCGACACCGAGCTCAACGACCACCACTTCCACTACGGCTACTACGTGTACGCCGCGGCGATCGTCGCCCAGTACGACGCGGGCTGGGCCGCCGACTCCGCCTGGGGCGCCATGGTCAAGACGCTGGTCCGCGACACCGCCAACCCCAGCCGCACCGACACCGCCTACCCCTTCCTCCGCGGCTTCGACGTCTACGCCGGACACAGCTGGGCCAGCGGCCACCAGGGCTTCGCGGCCGGCAACAACCAGGAGTCCTCCTCCGAGTCGACCAACCTCAGCGCCGCCCTCGTCCTCTGGGGCTCGGCCACCGGCAACACCCAGCTCCGTGACCTCGGCACCTATCTGCTGACCACCGAGGGCGAGGCGATCGCCCAGTACTGGTTCGACGCCGACCAGCAGGTCTTCCCCGGCTCCTTCCAGCACGACACCGCCGGCATGGTGTGGGGCAGCGGCGCCGCCTACTCCACCTGGTGGACCGCCAACCCCGAGGAGATCCACGGCATCAACGTCCTGCCCGTGACCGGCGGTTCGCTGCACCTCGGCGGACACAAGGAGGCCGTCCGGCGCAACATCGCCGAGCTGGAACGCGAGAACGGCGGCCCCGCCGTCGAATGGCGCGACATCCTCTGGGAGTTCCAGTCCTTCGCCGACCCCGCCGCCGCCAAGGCCAAGTGGGACGCCGGGCACGCCGGCTACACCCCGGAGGCGGGCGAGTCCAAGGCCCACACCTACCACTGGCTCACCGCGCTCGACACCCTCGGCGCGCCCGACGCGACGGTCACCGGATCCATCCCCACCTCCGCCGTCTTCGCCAAGGGCACGACCCGGACGTACGTGGCCCACAACCACGGCTCCACCGCCCGCACCGTCACCTTCTCCGACGGCAAGTCCCTCTCCGTTCCGGCGCGTTCCACCGCCACCGGCAGCGGGACGGGCGGCCCCGGACCCGACCCCGAGCCGGAGCCGGGCACCGGCAACACCTTCCAGCTGCGCACCGGCGGCGCGCTCACCACGGCCACCGGCGCCACGGCGGGCAGCGACACCATCGCCTCGGCCCAGGGCGGCAACCACGACGGCACGCCGAACCGGCCGCTCGTCTACGAGGCCAGGGGCGTCAACGGCACGCTCAGGGCGGGCGGTGCCACCGCGTTCCGCCTCCAGGTCGACGCCGGGACCTCCGTCGGACTCGGCCAGCAGGCCCGGATCAGCTACGACCTCACCGGTGACGGCACCTTCGAGCGGACGGAGACGTACCACTACTTCGCCACCGACCCGGTCACGGGCTGGGAGGAGTACGCCCAGGGGCGCGGTCTCAAGTCCGCCACGGGGACGCTCGGGAACCTGAACCGCGGCACGGTCCGCCTGGAGGTCTGGAGCGCGATCGGCAACGGGGACGCGCGGCTCCAGACAGGCACGGACCGGTCCGTGGTCGTCATCCCCTACGACTGACCACCGGACCAGGAGGAACCCGTCGATTCGGCGGAATCGGCGGTAAGGCGGCGGGCCCCGGTGTCACACCGGGGCCCGCCGCTCCACGCGCTCCCGGCCACGTGCTCCCGGCGCCGTGCTCCCGGCCCGGTCCGGCGGTGGCCGGCCCGGCGTGGCCGGCCCGGCGTCAGGCCGAGTCGCGGCGGACCAGGGACGTCGGAGTGATCACGGACTCCGGGACGGCGGGGCCGGTCCCGTCGAGCAGCCGCATCAACAGCTTCACCATGAGCCGGCCCATGCCCTCGATGTCCTGGTGCACGGTGGTCAGGGCGGGCGAGGTCCTGCGGACCACCGAGTCCATGTCGTCGAAGCCGACGACCGCCACGTCCTCCGGCACCCGCACGCCCCGCTCCCGCAGCGTCAGCAAAGCGCCCGACGCCATCAGGTCGTTGGCGACGAACACCCCGTCGACGTCCGGCCTGCGGTCGAGCAGCTCCGCCATGGCGCGGGCGCCGCTCTCCTCGGTGAAGTCGCCCCGGCACAGCAGGGCGGGATCGGCGTCGATCAGGACGTCCCGGTAGCCGTGGAGCCGGTCGAGCGCGGACGTCTGGTCGTCGGGCCCGGAGATGTGGGCGATGGTCCGCCGGCCGAGACCCACCAGGTGCCGGACCGCCTCGCGGGCGCCGCCGCGGTTGTCGCAGTCGACGAAGGGCACCGAGGGATGCGTGCCGGGGTCCGGCCGTCCGCCGAAGACCACCGGGATGCGGGTCCGGTCGATCACGGCCGGCAACGCGTCGTCGTTGTGCACCGAGAAGGCCAGCGCGCCGTCGACGTGCCCGCCGCCCAGGTAGCGGGCGATCCGCTCGTGGTCCCCCGGCCCCTCCAGCCACAGCAGCACCAGCTGGGTGTCGTGCGCGGCCAGCTCCCGGCTGATGCCGCGCACCTGCTGCTCGAAGAACGGATCGGAGAAGATGCGGAACTCGGGCTCCGCGATGATCACCGCCACGGCCCCGTTGCGCCGGGTGACCAGCGTGCGCGCGGCGTGGTTGGGCACGTAACCGAGCTCGTCGACGGCCCTGCGCACCTTCTCGACCAGCGGAGGACGCACGCCCGCGCCCCCGTTGACGACCCGGGAGGCCGTGGCGCGGGACACGCCGGCGCGAGCGGCGACGGCTTCCAGCGTGGGGCGGGGCCCCGTGGTCTGCTCGGGCAAGGCGGGCGCTCCTCGGCTGCGTGGCACGGTCTGCGGACTGTCGGATCCTGTCGGTTCGTGGGTCCGTGTCGTCGATCAGGATATCCGTAGCCCCGGCCGTTCTGAGAGCGCTCCCAAGAGTCTTGGGCGGAGGGTACGACCCTCCTCTCGCGGGCGGCGTTGTCAGTGCGTCGTGCGACGATCCGGAGCATGATCGTCTCGCTCGAAGCCCTGTTGCCCTCCGACGGTACGCACACCTCGACGACGTACGCCGACTGGGTCGCCGCCCATGACCCGGAAGCGACCGCGGCGGCGCGCGACCTGATCCGGGACATGGCGTCCGAGCTCAACCGGTCCTGGACCAAGCCGGGCGCGTTCGTCGACGCCATGGCCCGGCGGGCGCGGCGGCTCCCGCCGGCGCACCTGCCCTGGTTCTGGGACACCGTGGGCCACCGGCTGATCGGTTACGGGAGTCGTCCGGGCGGCCGGGCGTACGTGGCGGCCCGGACGGCCGAGGCCGAGCACGCGCTCCCGGTCGACCCCGCCTACCGCCGGGGCAACGGACTGCTGTTCGCCCGGGGCGGCGCCATGCCGGCCAAGGAGTTCGGCGCGCACCAGAGGTTCCTCGCCGAGACCCTGGAGCCCGCCGAGGCGCACGCGGCCCTGGGCGCGTTCCTGACCGCGTGGGCGGGCTCGAAGGCGGACCTGCCGGCGGACCTCGTGCGCCGGGTGCGGGCCTCCGCCAAGGCCGCCGGGCACGGGGAGGACGAGGTGGCCCGAGTCGTCGGCGCGATCGTGTCGGTGGCCCGGAAGAAGTCCGTACCGGACGCGCTCCTCACCGCCGCCGAGCCGGTCCTGACGGCCCATCCGCCGACGGACGAGGTCGCCGCTGGGCTCGTCGAGGTCTTCCCGGAGGGCGTCACCGACGGCGGTGCGTGGCTGCGGACGCTGATCGGCTGTGGGGCGACCGGGGCGATGGAGTCCGGGCGGATCGTGCCGGAGGGCGGACTGCACCACTGGGTCGGGCACTTCGTCCACATGTACCAGTACGCGCAGCAGCCCCGCGGAGGCGTCGGACGGCAGGCGCTCCCGCCCGAGTTCCTCGACCTGGTGGACCGACTGGGACCACGTCTGCGGGCGGCGGGGCAGCCGGTGACCCTCCACACCACCCGGCACCACTACAAGGGCTTCGACGCGGACGTCCTCGACGCCTGCCTGGCCGCCGGGGCCACGGTCGTCGACCCCGGCCCCGAGACGCGGATGCACTTCTGGGGCGAGCGGTCGCGGCGGGACCTGGCCGCGCTCGCCGCCGACCCCGTGTTCGGCACCCGCCTCGAAGGGGCCGTGCACGCCGGGCTGCTGCCCGACGGGTTCATGATCCCTGTGCGCAAGCCCGGCAGCGCGGTGACGCTGCTCCCGGGGAACGAGGGCATCGCCCAGGAGGTGGCCGCCCGCGTCGGCAAGCTCCTCGACACCGTCGGAGCCGGCGGCATGGCGGGGGCCGAGGAGGCCGTGGCCGAGCTGGAGACCCTCCTCGACCGGCCGACGGTGACGGCGCTCGACGGGATCGGCGACGCCCTCGCGGACGCCTCGGCCGCGGGCGCGCTGCGTCGCTCGCTGGCGGCCGGACTGCCGGAGGAACTGGCCTGGCCGGCCCTGGAGTCGGTGTACGCGGAGTTCGCGGCGGAGGCGGTTCGCGAGGGTGCGGAGGCGGGGCGCGACGGGGCGGACGGCGTCCGTGCGGGAGCGGACGCGCGGGAAGGGGCGGGTGACGGTGCTTCGGCGGCCGGGGACGCCGGGCCGCTCGGCGTGGACGGGCCGCCCGGTGTCGAGGGCGTGACCTGCACCTGGCCGGTGCTCACGGTGTTCGGGCGCGACCGGGCCGTCGCCGTCGACCCCCATGGGGTGCGGGGCTCCTGCCGGTTCACGGTGCCCGTGGAGGCGACCATGATCGCCGTGCACCACGTGGGCGGTTCCTTCCTGGTGAGCTGGAGCCTCAAGCCGGACCCGCACTACTGCGACACGGCCTTCTGGGCCGACCGCCCGGAGGCGCCGTTCACCCCCGTCGAGCTGGGCGGCATGGTGCCCTTCGGCGGCAGCCTGGACGGGGCGTACGGCTTCCAGTTCGAGACCGCCGACGGAGGCGGCCGGCACGGGGGCCTCCGGGTGACGCGCCCGGGCGACACGGACGGGATCGACGGGGACGAGCTGCAGCTCGGTGACGGCTCCCGGATCTGGACCAACGCCGTCTACGGACGGCAGCCGTGGGAGGTCGTCGACCCGGTCACCGGCGAGCGGCGCGGCGCGACGCCCCTGCCGGACTTCCCCGGCCGGGCCCCGAACCCCGATCCGGCGGCGGAGCCGTCCGAGACCGGCATGTCCCTCGCCCACGAGGCCCTGCACCTGGCGCCGCTGCCCGCGGGACTCGACGACTCCCCGCTCGGCAGCCGGGACGGACTCGTAGGGACCCGGATCCTGTACCGCACCCGGCACCGTGACCACGCGCCCGACCACTTCCTGGTGGAGAGCGTCGACGGGCGCACGGCACGCTTCGACATCGACCGGCCCGGCCAGAAGCCCTGGGGGCTCTGGGCGCCCCCGGAGGGCGCGGTCGAGGACGTGGTCCTCGCCGAGGCGCAGACCCGCACGGGCGTCCGCGCGTACACCGCCGACGGGGACCTGCTGTGGGAACTGGACGGGCACCGGACGCCCCGGAACCGCTGGGGGAGGGTGAACCGCCGGGTGACCGTGTCCCAGGGTATGGCCCTGCCCCCGGCCTACTGGTACCTGCTGCGGACCCGTGACGAGGCCGGCTCGCGTGCGCTGCGGACCGTGGGGAGCGCGACCGCCGACGCGCTCCTGACCGCCGCCCTCGACGGTGACGCCGAGGTGCTGCGCGCCGCCGTGGCGCGGGAGCTGCCGGGAGTCACCGACCCGGTCCTCCGCGAGGCGGTCGTGGCGGTGGCCGTGCGCGCCGCCCGGGTGGAGGAGCGGCGGCGCGCCCTGCACCGCCGGGTCACCCTGCTCGCCGAGGCGCCGCCCGCGCCGCCGCGCCGGACCGCTCCGGACACCGAGCTGGTGCCCGCCCTGTTCGGTCTCACGTCCGAGGGGCACGACACCTGGCGCCGGACCGCGGACGTCGCCCTGCCGGCGACCCTGAGCGCCCTGGCCGCCGACGGCGCCTGCCTCACCGGGACGATCGTGGAGGAGGTGCGGCGGCTCTCCCCGCCCGCGCCGCCGCACGACTGGTCCCAGCTCCTCGGCTCGATCGACGCCGTCGCCTGGCGGGCGGCGGTGGCGCCGACACCGGACGCGGAGCGGACCGCGCTGATCGCGCTCCTCGACACCTGGGCCGACCAGCCGTTCGCCCGCGAGGGCAGCCGCTGGTGGGTGGGCCGCACGCCCGATTCCGCGCCCCTGGACGCCCTGCGGGAGGGCGGGACGGCCGTGGCCTCCGCCGGGGTGTGGGACGGCGGGGCGGCCTGCTGGTTCGTCGCCCCCGCCGCCCCGGCACCGGGCGACGCCGACCCCGTCGCGAAGGCCGCCCCGGAGGCCCGGCTCGTACGGGTGGAGCGGGACGACGCCACCCGGCTGCGGGCGCTGCTCGCGGCGATCGACGCCCATGGCCCCGTCCCCGTGCCGGAGTCGGCCGCCCTGCGCTTCTCCGAACTGACGGGCGTACGGCGAGCGGTGGCCAGGCTGGTGGTCGCGGGTCTCGTCGGCAGGTCGGAGCGGGACGCGGACCGTGCCCTCGCCCGCAAGGCGCCGTACAGGGCGACCCCACTGACGGTCGAGGCCTACGAGAAACTGCGCGAGCGCCTCGGGGCCGCCGGCCGCAGGGCCGTCCTGGCCGCGGCCCTGCCCGACGACCCGGCCGTGCTGTGGCAGGCAGGCGGGGTCGAGGCGGCCGTGGAGCGGATGGCCGGGGTGTGGCGGGAGCTGCTCGGTGTGCTGCCCGTCGTCCACGACGAGGCGGCCGACGCGCTGGAGGCATCGCTGGGACTCTCCGAGGTGTGGGCCCGACGCCTCGCGGGCGGCTACGACGCCGCCGAGGACACCACGGTGCAGGCGGCCGGCTGGGAGCTCGTGGCGAGCCGGTACGGCCCCGGCGTGGACGTGCGGGCACTCCCTCCGGAGGGAACCGAGGTGCGCTACGGCACCCCCGTGGGCCTTCCGCTCCTGCGGATCGCGAGCGCGCTGGTGTGGGCGTGGACCGACCGGCCCGTCGGCGACCCCGCGACGGCCGGCGCGGCCGTCCTGCACGACCGGCTGCGGGCCGAACTGGCCCGCCCGGACCTGCTCCTGGAGCTGCCGGACGGCCACATCCAGGACACCACGGTGCCGATCCCCGAGCGGTTCGGGCCGGCGCGGATGCCCGTGGCGACGGACCGCCGCGAGGACGAGAAGCCTCCCGCCCTCGCGTACGACTCCGGCCCCCTGGTGGTGTGCGCTCCCGGCGGCGCCGCCTTCCTGCGGCCCGCCGAGGTCGCGGACCCCGAGGCGTGGCGACGCGTCCGCGAGATCACCGACCTCGCGGAGGCGCTCGACCGGGTCGCGCCGCTCCTTAGCGGCGGCGGCCTCGACCGGATGCGGCACCGGGCGCGTTCGGGAGCGGTCCCGGACGGCGCGTACGAGGCGGACCCGCGTCGTTCCTGCCCGGAACTGGTCGCGCGTGCGGCGGAGGAACTCGGCGTGGGTCCGGACGCGGCCGCGCTGTACCTCCAGCTGGCCACGCTCGCGGCCCCCACCGACCGGGACGTGCGCCGGTGGAACGGCTGGACGACCAAGCGGCACGCGGAGGTGAGGGCGGAACTCCTCACCACGGGCGCGGTGATCGAGGCCAAGCGGGCACGGGCCGGCCGGACCCTCTTCCTGCCCGGCGGGTGGACCGAGCTGAAGGCCCCGCACCTGCCGCTGGAGACCGTGAAGCTGGCGAGCCACCTGGTGCGCCCGCTGTGGGGCAACGAGATCCGGGCACCGTTCGGACGGGTGCTGCCGACGGCGCCCCTGCACGAGATGTTCGCCGAGGCGTGGGAGCGGGGCCGGTGACACCCGGCCCGCGGGACGGGGCCCCTGCGGGCCCCGCGCCTACCTCCCGGGCGACGCCCGGAGCGCGGCGCGGGCCGCGCGGTACGCCGCGGCGGGATCGGAGCACGGCTCGCCGGCCGGCTGCCAGGTGCCGTAGCGCTCGACGTAGGGGTGCCAGCGGAGGTCGGGGCCGTACCGCAGCTGGACCCGGGCGGGCGCGTCGGTGAGGTGGTTGTGGTGCCGTTCCACGGGGGCGGTGGGGGAGGGACGGAGCGGCTGGACGGCGTGCTCGGCCGAGGCGAGGACGTCGGGGTCGGCCGGCCGCGGCGCCAGGAAGGTGGCGACGGCGGCCCGCCCGCCGTACCGGTGTGCCAGGGCCAGGAGCCGCATCCGCCCCGGTGTCACGCCGAGCCGCTCGGCGGCGGCCTCCAGGTGGGCGTCTCCGCCGCGGGCGACGAAGCGGGCGACGTCGGCGGTGACGTCGTCGACCCCCTCGTCCGCCCCCGTCGGGGCGTCGCCGGGACCGTCGAGGAGGACGGCCGCGCGATGAGCGGCGTCGGCCACCAGCGCCCGCAGCACCTCCAGACCGGGAAGCGGCGACGGCGGCGCGTCGCCGAGCCCGTCCAGTACGGACATGGCGCCGTCACCCGCACCCCGGGGCAGCGGCGCGGCCCCGTCGGTCATCCCGTGTCCCCGGTCCTGGTCCAATGCGGTCCCTCTCCCTTAGGCTGCGTGATCCACATCGTTCGGGGGATCATGAACTTCACGCGTTGGCGCAAGCCGTCGGCCTTCCTGCTGCTGACCCTGGCGGTCGCCTTCGGGGCCTTGGCCGTGGCCGGACTCGAGGCGGGAGGCGAGGGCGCTCTGGTCCTGCTGCTCACGCTCCGGGAGTACGTCCTCCTGTCGGGAGGACTCGCCCTGGCCGCGCTGACCGGGGCGGTCCTGCTGGGGCTGACGAAGTCCTCGCTGCGCGTACCCCTGGTCACGATGCTGCTCGTCGTCGGCGTCCCGACACTGTTTCTGGGCGGCGTGGCCTCCGCGTTGTCCGGCGACTCGGACGAGGAGGTGGCGACGGCGTCGGCCCCCGGCCCGGGCGACCGCCGGCTGGTCGTGATGTCGGGCAGCGCCTCCATCGACCCCGTCCGGTGCGTCTACGTCCATGAAGGGAGCCGCCTTCGGGAGCGCCGCTGGCGCGTCGGCTGCTTCAACGGCGATTCCGAGGACAACGCACTCCGCGAGACCGCGTGGACGGCTCCGGACCGGATCCGCATGACCACCGCGGGAGGCGTGTCCCACTACGTCGACATCACCCCGGGCGGTCGCCCCGACCGGGTCCTCTCCATCGGCTAGTCCGCGTCCGGAGGCCGGAGGGGGCGCCGCGTCCGGCAGCGGCCGTAGGAGCCGGAGCGGCGCCGTGGCGGTCACCGCGAGCCTCCGAGGCGGACGAGGTCGGCGAGGTCGCGGTCGCTGAGTCGGGCGAGGCCGGTGTCGCCGCTGCCGAGGACCGTGTCCTGCAAGGACCGCTTGTGGGTCAGGAGTTGATCGATCCGGTCCTCGATCGTGCCGCGAGTGATCAGGCGGTGCACGGTGACGGTCTGCCGCTGCCCGATCCGGTGCGCACGGTCGGAGGCCTGGTCCTCGACCGCGGCGTTCCAGCTGCGGTCGAAGTGGACGACATGGCTGGCCCTGGTCAGGGTGAGGCCCGTACCACCCGCCTTGACCGAGAGCACGAACAGCGGCGAGCGGCCCGCCTGGAAGGCGTCGACGAGCTCCTGCCGCCGCCGGGCGTCCAGGCCGCCGTGCAGGAACAACGGGCGATGGCCGAGATGCGTGAGGTGCTCGGTGAGCAGCCGCCCCATGGTGACGTAACTCGTGAAGACGAGCGCCGCCTCGCCGCGCCCGGTGATCGTCCCGACGAGTTCGGCGAGCGCCTCCAGTTTGGCCGACCGGGCGGTGAACTCCCCCGCGCGGGCCCGGCCCGGGTGCTCCTCGCCCCAGTAGTGGGCGGGGTGGTTGGTGATCTGCTTCAGCGCGGTGATCAGCTTGAACACCAGGCCGGACCGGGCGAGGGACGGGGCGTCGGCGAGCTGTTCCATCGTCTCGCGGACGACGGCCTCGTACAGGGCGACCTGTTCGGGGGTCAGTTCGACGATCCGCCGGGTCTCGACCTTCGCGGGCAGCTCGGGGGCGACGCCGGGGTCGGTCTTCCTGCGGCGCAGCAGGAACGGTGCGATCAGCCGGGCGAGGGCGCGCGCGGCCGGACCGTCCGGGTCACGCTCGGCGGCGGCCGCGTACCGCGACCGGAAGGCCTTCAGGGAGCCGAAGAGGCCCGGGTTGACCCAGTCGAGCAGGGTCCACAGCTCGGAGAGGTTGTTCTCCACCGGGGTCCCCGTCAGCGCGAGCCGTGTCGTCGAGGTGAGCGCGTGCAGACGGCGGGCGGTGGAGGAGGCGTGGTTCTTCGCGTGCTGGGCCTCGTCCGCGATCACCAGGTCCCAACGGCGCTCCGCCAGTGCGGTGTCGCGGCGCAGGACGCCGTACGTGGTGAGGACGACGGTCCGGTCCCCGGCGGCGTCCAGGCTGCGCCGGCTGCCGTGGTAGACGGTCACGTCGAGCCCGGGCGCGAACCGGCGGTACTCCCGCTCCCAGTTCGTCACCAGCGACGAGGGACACACCACGAGCACCGGACCGCGACGCCCGTTCTCGTACCGGTGCAGGGTGTACGCGATGGCGGTGAGGGTCTTGCCGAGGCCCATGTCGTCGGCGAGGACCGCGCCGAACCCGGTCCCGCCGGTGTGCGACAGCCAGGAGAGCGCCCGCCCCTGGTAACCACGGAGTACGGCCGCGAGCCCGGCCGGTGCGGGAACAGGCACCGCGTGCTCACCCCGGCGCAGGACGTCGACCACCCCGGCGAGGTCTCCGCCCGCCCGGCACGGCACCGTCCGGCCGTCGACGTCCACCGTGCCGGTGAGGGCGGCGGTGAGCGCGTCGATCCCGGCGAGCCGGCCGATCTCCCGACGCCGGACCCGCGCGACCGTGAGCGGGTCGAGCAGCACCCAGCGGCCCCGCACCCGGACCAGGGGGCGGGCCGCCTCGGCGAGTTCGTCCATCTCGGCCTCGCTCAGCACGTCCCCGCCGAGCGCCAACTGCCAGCGGAAGTCGAGCAGCGCCTGGAGGCTGAACCTCGGCGCCCCGTCGGCGGCCCCGCTGCCGGGCACGGCGTCCGCCCGGTCGGTGCCTTCCGTGCCCGTGCCGGTCTCCGCGCCGACGACCGTGTGCGCGGAGAGCAGGTCGCGCAGTCCGGGCGGCCAGCGGAGCACCAGACCCTCGGTGGCCAGGTCCGTCTCCGCCTCCAGGAGCCGGGCGATCCCCGCCGCGTCCGCCACCAGCTTTCCGGGCGCGGCGAGCAGCCCGGACAGGACCGCGCAGCGGCGCACCGAGCGTTCGAGGCGCCGCCGCACCCGCTCCCGCAGGTGGTACGGCTCGACGCCCGCCTCCACGCCCCGCCCCGTACCGAGGAGGGCCGCGGCCACCTCGTGGTCCGGCCGGGACGGGTCGACGGCCACGAGGAGACGGCCGGTCAGGCGGCCCGCGACGGCGTCCTCCTCGGACGGGGCGGCGAACTCGACGACGAGTCCGGGCGGCGGACCGCTGTCCAGCCGGTCCTCCACCATGTCCAGCCACGGCCGGACCCGCTCGACGTCGGCCTCGGGGAGCGGTCGGCCGGTCGGCCCGAGGAACGGGCCGGCGCCGAAGAGGGCCGCGGCCGGGGGCCGGAGCATCATGTCGGCGACGGCGTCGAGGAACGCCGGCACGGTCTCCCGCGTACCCGGCGACGTCTCCGCCACGGGGTGGGGAGCGGTACGACGGGACAGCTCCTCCACCTCCCGGGCGAGGGCGACCGGCAGCGGTCCCACCCGCCACCGGTCCACGCCGTCGACGGAGAGCGCCGGACGGACGAGCCCCGCCGCGACGGCCCGGAGCCCCAGCCGGGCCGCCTCCTCCCACCCCGTCGCCGTCGGATGCCATCCGGCGGCCCGGTCGCGCCGCAGCAGGACCGGAACGGCCCGGTCCAGCGGGACACGCCACCCCACCACCGGCACGGGCGCGGACCCCGGCGCGGGCAGGAGCCGGCGGCGCGCGACGGACAGCGGCGCCGGAAGCTCGGCGTCCGGCATCGGACCTCCGTCGGCCCGGTGGAGCAGCAGCCCGGCCGGCTCGCCGCCGCCCTCGGCGGGGAGGAACGTGACGGCGCATCCGGCGGCGAGGGCCTCCCGGACGACGTCGGCGACCGGAACCCGCGAGACGGGTGCGGGGGAGGGGCGACCGGCGCCGCCACCGCCGCTGCCCGCGGCACCGGGCACCGGGGAGGGGACGGGCCGTGGCCGGGGCAGGGTGGCGGCCGACGGAAGGGGGACGGCGGCCGGATCGCGCGACGGGTGGGCGGCCCGCGGGGGTGGCGCGGTGGCCGGGACGCGCGCGGTGTCTCCCGCCGTCGGGAGTTGTACGGCGGCCGGATCGTGAGCCGTGTCCGCCGGCCGCGCCGGGGGAGTGTGCGCGGCGTCCACGGCGACCAGCTCCGCCATCAGCGCCGACGCCGCCGCGCGGCGGGCGTCCCCCCTCGTCCTCGCACGGCAGGAGACCCGCACCTCGGCTCCCGTACGCACATGCGTGCACGTGTAGGAGCAGAAGACGCTCTTCGGGGCGGCCGCGAACGTCGACTCCGGCTTGGAGATCAGGTCCAACTGGGTGTACTTGTTCAGGTACTTCACCGGATCCTGGCCCTCCGGCACCGGCTGGATCCGCGCCGCCGGTCGCGCCCCCGCGTCGTCCGGTGCCCGCTCCGTCTCGGGCTCGGGCAACCCCGTCAGTTCCGCGAGGAGAGCGACCGCGCCGAGGTGCACGGCCTGCCGACGATCGCGCGCCCACCGCTCGGCACCCCGCACCGTCCGACGGTGAACCGGGACGGCCGCGTCGCCGACTGCCCGACTGTGGACCGCTGCATCCGCGTTGGGGACCGTCCGGCCGCGGCCCACTGCGCCCGCTTCGTCGACCGCCCGACCGTCGCCCGTCCGGCCGTGGACCGAACCGCCCTCGCCGTCGCCCGTCCGGCCGCGACCCGAAGCGCCCACACCGTCGACCGCCGGCCCGCGGCCCACTGCGCCCGCTTCGTCGACCGCCCGACCGTCGCCCGTCCGGCCGTGGACCGAACCGCCCCCGCCGTCGATCACCCGGCCGTCGACCCGTAACCCCGCGCCGTCGACCGCCGCGCGGCCGTCCACCGGTTCCGCCCCGGCTCCGCCCTCCCACGTCCAGCGGCAGGTGAAGCCTTCCTCGGACGGGACGACCGTGTGCAGGGCCTGCGCCCCCCGTTCCTCCGCGTGCCGCCGCAGCAGGGTGGCCGCCGCGGACTGCATGCGGGCGGCGACCCGCAGGGCGCACAGGCGTGGTTGGCGCCAGGCGGGGCCTCGCGCGCCGAACAGGAGGAGCTGGACGTCCCGGTGCCTCAGCCGGGCGGCGGCCGCCCGGCGGGCGACCTCGGCCGTGAGGGCCTCGCCGGGTTCCGCGGTGGCGACCCGCGCGTGCAGCAGCGACTCGAAGGCCTCCGTGCCCATGCCCGGCACGGTGAGGCGAGCGCCTCCCGCCCGCCCCGCCGGGCCCTCGGTCCCGGCGAGTCGGCGCAGCAACGCGTCGGCGGCGGAGCGGCGGGCCAGCGCCGCCGTCGGAGCGCTCCGCGCCGGGCCGGTCACCTGCGCGCCGACCGGGCCGATCCGTACCGCGGCCGTGTGCAGCACGTGCCCGTTCGCCTGGTGCTCCGCCGACTCGTCGTACGTCGGGGGCGGCCAGGACTCGATCTGCGCGTGCGCCGTGAGCACCTGCTGCGGCACCTCCGGCGTGCCTTCGAGACCCTCGACGGCGAGACGGCGGGCCGGCAGCCACCCGGGGTGGTCGTCCGTGACCAGCAGGAGCATCCGCAGGTCCGCTCGCGTCAGCTGCCCCGCGCGGGCCAGGCGCTCGGCCTCGGACACGATCCCGGCATCGAACCGGCCTTCGAGGACGGCCCCCCTGGCCCGCTCGTGCCACGGGGGCCGCACGTCGGCCGCAGTGGAGGCGCCGGAGTGCCGGACGTCGTCGGCGAGCTGAGGACGACCACCCAAGAGGAGACCCTCCGTACGCGGAACGTGATGGAACGAGCGCGTTCAGTATACGGAGGCGGGCGGTCCTCGATCGTCCAACGGGCTCCGGACGGGCTCCGGTTGGCGGGTCAGACGGGGCGCTTCCACTCGCGGAGCAGCAGATATCCCAGGTACGCCCCGCCCACGGCCATCGTGTACAGGCCGACCGGCAGGTCGTCGAAGAGCGGCAGCTGCTGAGCCGTCAGGTCGGCGAGCACCAGCAGCAGGGCCCCGAGCAGGGTGGACATGACCAGGTGCGGGCCGCCGCTGCGGGTGACGCGCTTGGCGATCTGCGGCGCGGTCAGGGAGACGAACGCGATGGGGCCGGCCACGCTCACCGCCCCCGCCGATAGGACGATCGACAGCACGACCGCCAGGGTCGCGGTACGGCCGGGGCGGGCGCCCAGGCCGGTGGAGAGGTCGTCCCCCATCTCGCCGACGCTCAGGGGCCGTGCCAGGAGGGCCGCGAACGGCAGGGTGACGAGCAGCACCGTCCAGATGGTCGCCGCGTCGTCCCAGGAGCGGGCGGAGAGGCTGCCGTTGATGTAGGCGGTCAGCGCGCTGGCCTTGTCGCGCTCCACGGCGTACACCACGTACTGGGTCAGCGCCGTCGCCATCGCGGCCACGCCGATGCCGGCCACCACGAGCCGTCCCGGGCTGCGGAAGCCGGTGCCGGTGGCGACGAACACGACCGCCATGGCGACGACGGCGCCGATCAGGGCCCCGACGGCCACCGGCATGACGTCGGGCAGGAACAGGGCCGCGGCCGCGGCGCCCGCCCCGGCTCCGGCGCCGAGCCCGATCACGTCCGGGCTGCCCAGCGGGTTGCGGGTGACGGACTGGAAGAGGGCCCCGGACAGGCCGAAGGCCGCGCCGGTGGCGATGGCCACGGTGAGCCGGGGGCCGCGCAGCCTGTTGAGGACGAAGGCGTTCTTGCCGGTGGCGTCACCGGCGAGGGCCGACGGCAGGTCGGGCAGGTCGATGCCGAGCCTGCCCATCGACAGGGTGGCGACGGCCGCTCCGCAGAGCAGGAGCAGCGTCACCACGGCGGCGATCACGGAGGAGCGGCGCACGGGGACGGAGACCCAGGGGCCGATCCGCAGCACACCGCGGCCGGCGGGGCGTACCTCCCGCTTCGCCGGCACGGAGCGGTCCTGGACGGCGGTCCGGTCGGCGGTCGTCATGCCGCTCCCCTCATACGTCGGACGGCGAAGAGCAGGGCGGGGGCACCGACGAAGGCGGTGACCACGCCGACCATCAGCTCCTGCGGGCGCAGCAGGACCCGGCCGATGACGTCGGCGAAGAGCAGCAGCGTGGGCCCCGCGAGGCAGGTGAGCAGGATCTGGGCCCGGAAGTCGGCGCCCACGAGGACCCGCACCACGTGCGGGACGGCGAGGCCGACGAAGGCGATGGGCCCGACGGCCGCCGTCGCGGCGGCGGCGAGCAGGGTCGCGGCGAGGAGCCCGGCCCCCTTGACGCGGGCGGGACTGATGCCGAGGGAGGCGGCCTTGTCGTCGCCCATCGCCATGGCGTTCAGCCCCGGCGCGAGCAGCAGGGCGAGGAGCAGACCCGCCGCGGCGAACGGCAGGACGGCCCAGAAGGCGTCGAACCCGCGTCCGCCGAGCGCGCCCACCACCCAGTAGCGGTACGTGTCGAAGACCCGCGGGTTGGACAGGGCGACGGCCTGGATGAACGCGGCGAGGACCGCGGAGAGCACCGCGCCGGCGAGGACCAGGCGGACGGGTCCGCCGCCACCGCCCGCGGTGCCGACGACATGGACGACGACACCGGTGAGGAGGGCGCCGAGGAGCGCCCACCAGATGGTCTCCCGCTGCCCGCCGGCGCCGAGGAACGCGGTCGCGGCGACGATGCTCGCGGACGCGCCCGCGTTGATGCCGAGAAGTCCCGGCTCGGCGAGCGGGTTGCGTGTGATGCCCTGCATCAGGGTGCCGGCGACACCGAGGCTGAGGCCCGCGAGCACGCCGAGGGCCGTGCGCGGGTAGCGGCTCTCGACGACGGTACGGGTGTAGCCGTCGACGTCACCGGTGAGCACCCGCAGGACGTCGCCCGCGGACGTCGGCCTGCTGCCGAACATGACGCTGGCGAGGAGCGCCAGGGCGAGCAGGACCAGGCACAGGGCGGCGGCCATGACATGCCGGGCAGGGCCCCGCCGTACGACGGCGGGGCCCTGGCCGATCCGGGAGAGAGTGGTCACGCTGGATCCGCTGTTACTTCCCGGCCTTGGCGACGGCCTTGTCGATCAGCGGGAGGTAGCGCTCGATGCTGTACGGCACCGTCAGCGGGTTGATCATCGACGAGGCGGTGACGAACGGCGTGTCGTGGCTGTAGACGAGCGCGCCCTTCTTGACCGCGGGGATGGCCGCGTACAGCGGCTGGGCCTCGATCTCCTTGCGGGACTTGTCGTCCATGTAGAAGGTGAAGGCGATGTCGCTCTTGGAGAGCTTGTTGGCGTTCTCCAGGCCGATGAGGGCGGAGTCGGTGCCGTCGGTCTCCTTGAAGGTGTTCACGACCGGGTCGACCTTGAGACCCAGCTTGGACACCATGGAGACGCGCTGCTCCTCGGGCTTGAAGACGCCGAGGGTGCCGGGGCCGGTGTTGTAGATGTACGAGAACGTGACGTTCTTGTAGTTCGGGCGGGTGGCCGCGGCGTCGGCCAGCTGCTTGTCGATCTTCGACGTCAGCTCCTTGGCCTTCTCCGGCTGACCGAGCGCCTTGGCGACGATCTCGATCTGCTGGTCCCAGTTCGTGCTCCACGCCTTGTCGGGGTAGGCGACGGTCGGCGCGATGTCCTTGAGGATGTCGTACTGCTTCTGCGTGATGCCGGACCACGGGGCGAGGATGACGTCGGGCTCCAGCTCGGTGATGGCCTCGATGTCGAGCTCCTCACCACCGTTGAACTGCTTCGGCAGCGTGGCGCCGGACTTCTTCACCGCGTCGTGGATCCAGGGCAGGTAGCCGGTCTTGTCGCTGCCCCAGGGGTAGCTCTCTATGCCGACCGGGACGTTGCCGAGGGCGATGGCGGTCTCCGCGGAGCCCTGACCGAGGGTCACCACGCGCTTCGGCTTGTCCTTGATGACGGCCTCGCCGAGGGCGCTCTTGATGGTGACGGGGAAGGCGCCCGCCGCTGCCTTGTCCGCCGTCCCTGCCGCGTCGTCTTTCTTCTCGTCCGAGCCGCACCCGGTCACCATGAGGCCGAGCGAGACCGCGGCGGCGCCCGCCGCGAGGACGCGACGGTGAAGGGGGGTGAACACAGAAGGCATGGTGGATCCTTGTCTCCGGGCAGGGATGTGCGGAGCCGCCGACAGACCGGCCCCCTGCGGGGCAGCGGCCATCGCGGCTCTTGTTAGGTGAGCCTAACCTATTAGTGAACGGGCGTGCGTGCCAGGGGGTCCCTGGGGCGATCTCCGGCGCGAGGGCGAGGGCGAGGGCGACGGCAAGGACGAAGGCGCGCGCGAGGGCGGGCGACCGGGGTCGCCCACCCTGATCAGGCAGGCGGTCCCTTGCGCTCCCGGCCCGGGGCGGGAGCCGCCGGTTCCAGATGGCCGTGGACGCGGCGCAGCAGGGAGGCCAGTTGCTCGCGCTCCCCGGTGTCGAGCGGCGCCAGGATCTCGTCGTCCACCGACGCGATCTCCGCGCTGAGGGTGCGGAGGGACTCCTCGCCCTCCGGCGTGAGCCGTACGACGACACGGCGCCGGTCCGCCGGATCCCGGACGCAGTCCGCCTGCCCGACCCGGACGAGATCGTTGACGATTTTCCCCAGGTCGCTGGCGTTCATGGCGAGCCGTGTGGCGATGACCGTCTTCATCTGCGGGCCGAGATCGGCGAGCAGCGCCATGACGGTGAGGTGCCACAGGCGTAACCCCCGCGCCTCCAGGCGCTCCGCCAGCCTCCGGCGGGCGGCGCGCCCGACGGTGTACATCAGATACGCGTTCAGTTCCAGGACGCTGGGTGGCGTCATGGTCCGCGAGGGCGGTGTGAGGGCGGGGGCGGTCGGGCCCGCACCCGGGAGCGGGTCGAGTGTCAGCTCGGTGTTCGCGAGGGACCGGAAGACCTTCGCCCAGTCCGTCGGCACGCTGGAGATGCCGACGACGGCGAACGTCGCCCCCGAGAGGTCGTGCGCGACACCGGAGACGACCGGCTGGTCCATCGGCTGCTCCTGACTCACCCGGTCCTCAGGGGCGGCTGGTGAGGTAGCCGCCCATGGAGGTGAAGTACTCGGTCGCGGGCAGCTCGCGGCCGTCCTCCGTCCGGACGCGGGTGATGGCCAGGCCGTGGTTGCGGCCCGTGCGCGCGTCGGCCCCGGCGACGATCACGACGCCCTCGCCCTCGCGGTAGAAGATCCGGCCGGGGGTGCCGCCGTAACGGCCCTCGGAGACGACGGCGTTGAGCACTTCGAGGCGCTTGCCCTGGTGGAAGGTGAAGGCGCTGGGGTACGGCGCGGACTGGGCGCGGACCAGGCGCTCCAGCACCTCGGCGGGCCAGTTCCAGTCGATGCGGATGTCCTCCTCGGCCCGCTTGTGGAAGAAGCTGGCCTGCGAGCGGTCCTGCGGGGTGAACTCGGCCTGGCCGGAGGCGATCTGGTCGAGGGCCTCGACCGTCACCGGGGCGATGAGGTCGACCGTCTTGTGGAAGAGGTCGGTTGCCGTGTCCTTCGGGCCGACGGGGACCGACCGCTGCTGGACGATGTCGCCGGCGTCGAGCACCTCGTCCATCATGTGGGCCGTGACGCCGACTTCGGGCTCGCCGTTGATGAGGGCCCAGATCAGCGGGGAGAAGCCGGCGTACTTGGGCAGCAGCGAGTCGTGGATGTTCAGGGTCCCGTGGCGCGGCAGGTTGTAGATGTGCGGCGGGATCCACGTACGCCAGTTGTTCGCGACGATGATGTCCGGGTCGGCCTCCTTGAGCCGCGCGAACAGCTCCTCGTCGTCAGGCCTGTTGCGGATGACGACGGGGACGCCGTGCTCCGCCGCGAGGTCGGCGACGGAGTCGCTCCAGATCTTCTCGTACGCGTGCTCGCTCTTGGGGTGCGTCACGACGAGCACCACGTCGTGTTCGGAGTCCAGGAGCGCTTGGAGGGTGCGATGGCCCCAGGTCTGATAACCGAACATGACGACCCGCATCGGGTTCCTCCTCGGAAGAGCGATTGACCGTCAGAAGTAAAGCAAGGCTTACCTAAGGGTGCAACTGGCTTGATTTATACGGTCGTTGAAACGGCTGATCTTCGTCATGTCCGTTTTGAACCGTCGACAGTGCCGTCAGATCAGGTTAGCTTTACCTAAGTTCCGCTCGGCGTGCCGACGCACCGGCATGCTCGACGCCCGTCCCCCTCAGCCTCTTTCCCGCACGATGGGAGTGACATGTCGCAGGTTCCGCCTGGTGACGCACCTCTGGTCCACGACCTCATAGGCATCGGCTTCGGGCCGTCCAATGTGGCGATGGCGATAGCGCTCAGCGAGCACAACGCACGCGTCGGAAGGCAGGAAGCGGTCACCGCCCACTTCTTCGAGCGCCAGCCCCGATTCGGCTGGCACCGCGGCATGCTGATCGACGACGCGACCATGCAGGTGTCCTTCCTCAAGGACCTGGTGACACTGCGCAACCCGACCAGCGAATACAGCTTCCTCTGCTACCTGCAGAGCAAGGGCCGGCTGATCGACTTCGTCAACCACAAGAACCTCTTCCCGCTCCGCGTCGAGTTCCACGACTACTTCGAGTGGGCCGCGTCCAAGGTCGACGACATGGTCTCCTACGGACACGAGATCATCTCCGTCGAGCCGGTCGAACGCGACGGCGTCGTGGAGTACCTCGACGTGACGGCCCGCTCCGGCTCCGAGCTGGTCGTCCACCGCGCCCGAAACCTGGTGCTCGGCACCGGACTTCGCCCGCGGATGCCGGAAGGCGTCGAGCGCAGCGACCGCGTCTGGCACAACTCCGACCTCCTCGCCAAGGTGGAGGGCCTGGACGGCACCGCCCCCGAGCGGTTCGTCGTCGTCGGCGCCGGACAGAGCGCCGCCGAGAACGTGGCCTATCTGCACCGCCGCTTCCCCGAGGCCGAGATCTGCGCCGTCTTCTCCCGCTACGGGTACAGCCCCGCAGACGACAGCGCCTTCGCCAACCGGATCTTCGACCCGGACGCCGTCGACGAGTACTTCACGGCCCCCGACGACATCAAGCGCAAGCTGATGGACTACCACGGGAACACCAACTACTCCGTGGTGGACATCGACCTCATCGACGACCTGTACCGGCAGGCGTACCAGGAGAAGGTCCTCGGCACCGAGCGGCTGCGCTTCCTCAACATCTCCCGGCTCACCGGCGTCGAGGACGGCCCGGACAAGGTCCGCGCCTTCGTCACCTCGCTCGTCACCGGCGAGGAGACCGCGCTCGACGCCGACGTCGTCGTCTACGCCACCGGATACAGCCCCGCGGAACCCCTCGGTCTGCTCGGGCCGGTCGCCGACCGCTGCCACCGCGACGACCAGGGCCGGGTCCGGGTCGAGCGGGACTACCGGCTCGCCACCGACCCCGAGGTGCGCTGCGGCATCTACCTCCAGGGCGGTACGGAGCACACCCACGGCATCACGTCGTCGCTGCTCTCCAACACCGCGATCAGGGTGGGCGAGATCCTCGCCTCGGTCCTCGACCGGAACCCGGCCGCGACCGCCGCGGAGCTCTCCACCGCCGACGAGGCCCGGCCGATGGCCGACGGCGTCGGCACGGCTCGCTAGGGGTGTCTTCCCGATCAGGGCTCGCGGCCTGATCCGGCCCGATCGACAGGACACCCCCTGGCCCCCCGCTCCACCCCCCACGCAAGAACGCCACTTCCGGCGGGCAGCGGCACCTCGCACCCGGCGGCGTGGCACGCACTGTGAATCCCCGAAAGGAACGTCCGTGTCCGCTGGTGCACGTCCCGCTCTGGCGCGGTTCGCCAGATCCGCCCCCCGTGTGGCTGTCCTCGCGGTGGCGGCACTCGCCCTCGCCGCCTGCGGCGGTGGGGCCGAGAAGACCGAGTCGCCCTCCGCCACCACCTCGGCACCGGCCGACGGGGGAGCCAAGCCCGCCGCCTTCCCCGTCACCGTAGAGCACAAGTACGGCTCCACGACGATCGACAAGGAGCCGAAGACGATCGTCACCCTGGGCCTCTCCGACCAGGACGCGGTGCTCGCGCTCGGCTTCAAGCCGGCCGGCGCCGTCGACTGGTTCAAGGAGAAGCCGTACGGCAAGTGGCCCTGGGCCAAGGACAAGTGGGGCTCCACCCAGCCCCAGATCGTCGGCGAGCGCGACGAGTACAACATCGAGAAGATCGCGGCCCTCAAGCCCGACCTCGTCATCGCCCAGTACTCGGGGATGAAGAAGGAGCAGTACGACACGCTCTCCAAGTTCACCAAGGTCGTCGCCCAGCCCAAGGAGCACCCCGACTACGGGGCCCCGTGGCAGCTGATGACCCAGCGGATCGGCAAGGCGCTCGGCAAGGACGCCGAGGCCGCCAAGCTGATCACGGACATCGACGCCCGCTTCGAGGCCGTCCGCGCCAAGCACCCCGAGTTCGCCGGCAAGACCCTCGCCGTCGCCGACAGCTTCGAGGCCGGCAAGTACTCGGCGTTCACCAAGACGGACCCCAAGGCGATCTTCTTCTCCGAGCTCGGCTTCAAGCTCAAGCCGGAGATCGACACCCTGGCCAAGCCCGGCTGGAACGTCGCCGAACTCAGCGCCGAGAAGCTGAACGTCCTCGACGTCGACCGGCTCGTCTGGGTGACCTCCAGCACCGAGGCCAACGACCGCATCAAGGCCGAGCCGCTCTACAAGAAGCTGAAGGTCAACCAGGAGAAGCGCGACCTGTTCGTGCCCTACCAGGACCCGGACATCGGCGCCGCGTTCTCCTTCAACACCGTTCTGTCGATCCCGTACGCCATCGACGAGATCGAGCCGCTGCTGGCCGCCGTCAAGTGACGCCGCCCACCAGCTGACGCGCCACCAGCCCCGAGCTGACCCGACCGACGGCGTGGCGGAACCTCGCCACGCCGTCGGCGTCATGCGGGCCGTCTCCGCCACGCACCCCCAGGGAAAGGCCACTTCGTACGATGTTTGACGTCGAGTCGGACCGGAAGCCCCTCTCCGGCCTCCCCGTCACCGGCGGGCAATCCGGCATCTGGCTGGCCCAGCAGATCGAACCGGACAGCTCCGCCTACAACATCGTGTTCGCGCTCCACCTGCGCGGCGCCGTCGACCTCGACCGCCTCGCCGCCGGCGTCCGGCGCGCCCTGGACGAGGCCGAGTGCCTCCACGTGGCCGTCACCCCCGGCGACGACGGGCCGCGCCAGACCCCCCGTACCGTCCCCTTCGACCTCCCCGTCGTCGACCTCCGCGCCGCCGCCGACCCCGACGAGGCCGCCGCCGCGTGGATCGCCGCCGACCGCGACCGGCCCGTCGACCTGGCCTGCGACCCGCTCTTCGCCCACGCCCTGCTGCGGCTCGCGGACGACCGGGTCCTCTGGTGCCAGCGCTACCACCACATCGTGACGGACGGCGCGGGCGCCGCCCTGATCACCCGGCGCGCGGGCGAGCTCTACACCGCCGCGGGAGCCCAGGACGCTCACCCCGCACCCCTCGACCGCTCCCTCTCCCGTCTCGTCGCCGCCGACCGCGCGTACCGCGCCTCCGAGCGGCACGCCGCCGACCGTGCCTGGTGGCTGGAACGCATGGCCGACCGCACCGAGCCCGTCCGGCTCGTCGAGCGGGCCGCGTCCCCCATGACCCGCCGGCTCCGGCGCACCGCCGAACTGACCTCCGAGACCCTCCGGCGGCTGGACGCCGCCGCTGGACGCGCGGGCGTACGCCCCTCCCGCGTCCTCCTGGCAGCCGTCGCCGCCCATCTGCACCGCGCCCGCGGCGAACAGGACCTCGTCCTCGGCCTGCCGGTCGCCGCCCGCGACGACGAGGTCTCCGCGCACGTCCCCGGCATGGTCTCCAACATCGTCCCGCTGCGCCTCACCGTCCGCCCCGGCACCACCGGCGCCGCCCTCGTCGCCCAGGTGCGCGACGCCGTCGCCGACGCCGTCGCCCACGGGCGGTACCGCGCCGAGGAACTCGCCCGGGACCTCGGCCTCGCCGACGGCGTACCGGAACTCGTCGGCCCCACCGTCAACATCCTGCCCCGCACCGCCGACCTGCGCTTCGACGACCACGAGGCCGAACTGCGCCCCGAGTGGCTCGGACCCGTCAGCGACCTGGCGTTCAGCTTCGCCGAGGGCCCGGGCGGGCAGGGCCTCACCGTCCACCTCGACGCCGACGCCGCCGTCTGCGACGCGACCACGCTCGCGGACCACGAGCGCCGCTTCCTCGGTCTGCTGCACACCTTCACCGAGGACCTCGACCGTCCCGTGGGCCGCATCGAGCTCACCTCCGAGGCGGAACGCGACCTCCTCCTCCACCAGTTCGGCACCGCCCCCCGCGAGGCGCCGGAGCTGTCCTGGCCCGCCGCCTTCGAACGGCAGGTCCGCCGCACCCCGGACGCCGTCGCGCTGGTCTGCGAGGACCGGGAACTGACGTACGCCGCGCTCGACGACGCCGCCGACCGGCTCGCCCGCCTCCTCCGCTCCCGAGGCGTCGGAGCCGAGGACGTGGTGGGCGTGGCCCTGCCCCGCTCACCGGAACTCGTCGTCGCGCTGCTCGCCGTGATGAAGGCCGGCGCCGCCTACCTGCCGCTGGACGCGGACCACCCCCAGGACCGCATCGCCTACATGCTGGCCGACGCCGGGGCGCGCACCGTCGTCACCGTGGGCGCGCTCGCCGGCGACCTCCCGGAGACCGCAGACGTCACCCTCCTGCCGCTCGACGCCCCGGCCACTGTGGACGCCCTCGCCGCCCCGGCCGACCCCGAGCCGCTGCCCCCGGTCGTCCTCGACCAGGCCGCGTACGTCATCTACACCTCCGGCTCGACGGGCCGCCCCAAGGGCGTCGTCGTCCCGCACGACGGCGTCGGCAGCCTCATCGCCACCGCGACCGAGCGGATCGGCATCACCGCCGAGAGCCGGGTCGTGCAGTTCGCCTCCGTCGGGTTCGACGTGACCGTGTGGGACCTGATCATGTCGCTCTGCGTCGGCGGGCGGATCATCGTCGTCCCCGCCGAGCGCCGCGTCGCGGGGCCCGCGCTCACCGAGTACATCGCGCGCCACCGCGCCACCCACATGATCCTGCCGCCGTCGCTCGTCTCCGCGCTGCCCCAGGAGTGCGAACTCCCGCAGGGCGCGGTGCTCGTCGTCGGCACCGAGGCGGTCCCGAGCGAGCTGATCGCCCGCTGGGACGGGCGGCTCCGGGTCGTCGTCGCGTACGGCCTCACCGAGGCCACCGTCAACTCCACGCTGTGGATCGCCGACCCCGACCGTCCCGGCCCCGCCCCCATCGGACGTCCCGACCCCAACACCCGCGCCTACGTGCTCGACACCGCGCTGCGGCCCGTCCCCGTCGGAACGGAGGGCGAGCTGTACGTCGCCGGGCGCGGCCTCGCGCGCGGCTACCTGGGCCGCGAGGCGCTGACGTCGGAACGGTTCGTCGCCGACCCGTTCGGAGCTCCCGGCTCCCGGATGTACCGCACCGGCGACCGTGTCCGCTGGGCCGCCGACGGCAACCTGGAGTTCCTCGGGCGCGCCGACGGCCAGATCAAGATCCGGGGCCACCGCGTCGAGCCGGGCGAGATCGAGAGCGCCTTCATGTCCTGCCCGGGCATCGCCCAGGCGGCCGTCCTCGCCCGGGAGGACCACCGGGGCGTCAAGCGGCTCGTCGCGTACCTCGTCCCGGAGACCGGGCCCCTCTCCGCCACGGGTGCCGACGCGCCGACGGGAGCGGGCACGGGCGCGGACCGGGCCACAGGCGCGGACCCGGCCACCGGCGCGGACCCGGCCACCGGCGTGACCACCGGATCGGCGGTGGCCGCCGCACGCGCGCGCGTGACGGACACGCTGCCCGACCACATGGTGCCCTCGGCCGTCGTCGTCCTCGACGGCCCGCTGCCGCTGACCCCCAACGGCAAGCTCGACGCCAAGGCGCTGCCCGAGCCCCGATGGACGTCGATGACCGGCACCGACACCCCGAGCACCCCCGCCGAGACCGCGCTCGCCGCGCTGTTCGCCGACCTCCTCGGCCTGCCGACGGTGGGCGTCCACGACAGCTTCTTCGAACTGGGCGGCGACAGCATCGTCGCCATCCAGCTCGTCAACCGGGCCCGCGAGGCCGGACTGGCGATCACCCCGCGCGACGTGTTCCGGAACCGTACGGTGGCGGCCCTCGCCAGGACCGCCCGCGAGTCCGTCGCCGCACCGGCGCGACCGGTGGACCTCGACCCGGACGCGCTGCCCGTCTCACCGCTCCAGGAAGGTTTCTTCTTCCACGCGGAGTACGACGGCGGGGCCACGGACCTCTACCTCGTCCAGGAACTGCTCGACCTGACCGGAACCGTCGAACCGGACCGCGTCCGCGACGCCCTCCAGCTGCTCCTCGACCGGCACCCCCTGCTGCGCGCCTCGTTCCGCCAGCTGCCCGGCGGCGAGGTCGTCCAGCGGCTCGCCGCCCGCGTCGACCTCCCGTGGCGGGAGGCCGACACCGCCGCGACCGCCTTGGAGGACATCCTCCGCGCCGACCGTGCCGAGACGTTCGACCTCGACCGGCCGCCCCTGCTGCGCGCCACCCTCATCCGGGACGGGCAGCGCCACCGGCTCCTGCTGACCCTGCACCACATCATCGCCGACGGCTGGTCGGTGTCCCTCCTGCTGAGGGAGCTGGCCGCCGCCCACCGGGGCGACGCGCTGCCCGAGCCGACGGCCCCGGAGCCGTACCTCTCCTGGCTCGCGGGCCGCGACCGGGACACCGCCCGCGAGGCCTGGCGCCGGGCGCTCGACGGTCTCGCGGGCCCCACCCGGCTCCCCGCGCTCTCGACCCCGGACGGCACGCCCCCGGCGCACGCCCGCCCCGAGCACGTCGACACACGGCTCCCGCACGACCTCACCGACGCCCTGACCGGCTACGCCAGGACCCACGGTCTGACCCTGAGCACCGTCTTCCACGGCTTGTGGGGCGTGCTGCTCGGCGGTCTCACCGGCGGCCGGGACGTCGTCTTCGGCACCACCGTGTCCGGACGGACGACCGAGGTCCCCGGACTGGACTCCGCCGTCGGCCTGTTCATCAACACCGTCCCCGCCCGCGTGACCCTCCGGCCCGAGGAGACGCTCACCGCACTCCTCCGCCGCGTCCAGGACGAACACTCCGCCCTCCTCGACCACCAGCACCTCGGACTCGCCGACATCCAGCGGATCGCCGGCGGCGGCGAGCTCTTCGACACGCTCGTGGTCTTCGAGAACTACCCGGCCGGCGAGCCGTCGGCCGACCAGGAACCCGGCGATCTGCGCGTCACCGGCACCGAGGTCCTCGACGCCGTGCACTACCCGCTCGCGCTCGTCGTCGAGCCCGCCGACACCGGGCTGCTGCTGCGGTTCAAGCACGACGCGGCCCGCCTGGACCAGGTGGCGGTGGCCGTCCTCGCCAACCGGTTCCCGGCCCTGCTGCGGACCCTGGTGGCCGAGCCCGGCCGCACCGTCGCCCGCACCGACCTGCTCTCCGCCCGGGAGCGCGAGCACCTCGCCGAGCTCAACGCCACCGCGCACCCCGTGCCCGAGGCGACCCTCGCCTCGCTCTTCGCCGCGTGCGCGGCCCGCACCCCGCACGCCCCCGCCGTCGTCTTCGAGGACACCACCCTCAGCTACGCCGCACTCGACCGCCGGGCCGAGGCCCTGGCCCGACGCCTCCGGGCACGCGGCGCCGGCCCGGAGCGGTACGTCGCCGTCGCGGTCCCGCGCTCGGCCGAACTGATGGTCGCGCTGCTCGGCGTCCTGAAGACGGGCGCGGCCTACCTGCCCGTCGACCTCGACTACCCCGCCGACCGGGTCGCGTTCATGCTCGCCGACTCCGGCGCGCGGCTCGTCGTGACGACGGCCGAAGCCGCCGGGAGACTGCCCGACGCACCCGGCCCGGAACGCCTGCTCGTCGGCGCGGAGGCGCGTCCGGAGGAGTACACGGAGGAGGACGCGCAGGAGGACGCGCAGGAGGACGCGACCCCCACGCCCGCCACCCCGGTCCAGGCCGCGGGCCCCGACCACCCCGCGTACCTGATCTACACCTCGGGCTCCACCGGGCGCCCCAAGGGCGTCGCCGTCACCCACCGGGCCGTCGTGAACCGGCTCGCCTGGATGCAGGGCGCGTACGGTCTCACCGCCGACGACCGCGTCCTCCAGAAGACCCCGTCCAGCTTCGACGTGTCCGTGTGGGAGTTCTTCTGGGCGCTGACCGAGGGCGCCACCGTCGTCCTCGCCCGCCCCGACGGCCACCGCGACCCCGCCTACCTGGCCCGCCTGATGGCCGACCGGCGCATCACCACCGCCCACTTCGTCCCGTCGATGCTGGCCGCGTTCGTCCAGGTCATGGAGGCCGTGCCCGCCACGGGACCCGACGCCCCGGACTGGGCGGAACACCTGAGCCGGGTCTTCTGCAGCGGCGAGGCGCTCACCGGCGCCGACGCCCGGCGCTGGTGGGAGCTGACGTCCCGCACCCGCAGCACCCCCGTACCGCTGCACAACCTGTACGGCCCCACCGAGGCCGCCGTCGACGTCACGTTCTTCCCCTACGAGGGCGGCGCCGAGCCGGCCGTCCCGATCGGCCGGCCCGTGTGGAACACCCGGCTGCACGTGCTCGACCCGTTCCTCCGCCCCGTGCCGGACGGCGTGCCCGGCGAGCTGTACCTCGCCGGCGTCCAGCTGGCCCGCGCCTACCACGACCGGCCGGGACTGACCGCCGAGCGGTTCGTGGCCGATCCGTCCGGCGCGCCGGGGGAGAGGATGTACCGCACCGGCGACCTCGTGCGCCGCCGCGCCGACGGGGCCGTCGAGTACCTCGGCCGCACCGACCGACAGGTCAAGATCCGCGGCAACCGCGTCGAACTCGGCGAGATCGAGACCGCCCTCGCCGCACTGCCCGGCGTGGCGAGGGCCGCCGTCGTCGTCCGTGAAGGCGCACTCGTCGGCTACGCCGTCCCCGCCCAGGGGGCCGCGCCCACGACCGAGGCGCTGCACAGCGCGCTCACGGAGGCGCTGCCCGCCGCGATGGTGCCGAGCGCCGTCGTCGTCCTCGCCGAACTGCCGCTGACCCCCAGCGGCAAGCTCGACCAGAACGCCCTGCCCGCCCCCGAGGCCGCACCCCGTACGGGCGGCCGCGCACCCCGGGACGCGCGCGAGCGCGCCCTGTGCGAGATCTTCGACGACGTCCTCGGCGTGCCGGGGACGGGCGCCGACGACGACTTCTTCGTGCTCGGCGGCGACAGCCTCAGCTCGATCACCGTCGCCACGCGCGCGCGTGAGCGGGGACTGACGCTCAGCCCCCGTGACGTGTTCGAGTGCCGCACCCCCGCAGCCCTCGCCGCCGCGAGCACCGCGTCCGACACGGACACGACGCCCTCCACGCCCCCGACGTCCTCAACGTCCGACACCCCCGAGGTACCCGTGCACCCAGACGGCGTGACCGTCTCCGCCTCCGACGCCGGTCAGGCCGCCGCCGCCCTCCAGGCCGTCCTCGCGCTCCAGCAGCAGTCCGGAGCCGCCGTCGACCCCGCCCTGAAGGCCCTGCTCGACCAGCTGACCGCAGCGGCGCCCCCGGCGCCCGAGCCCGCCCCGCCCGGCGGACCCGACCTCACCCCGGAGGAGACCGCGCGCGTCCACGCCGCCGCCGGTCTCCCCGTCGCGGACATCTGGCCGCTCTCCCCGCTCCAGGAGGGCATGTACTTCCACGCCACCTACGACGCCGGTGACGCCCTCGACGTCTACCAGTCCCAGGAGACCCTGGACCTCGACCGCCGGATCGACGCCGACCGGCTGCGGGCCGCCTGCCGGACCCTCCTCGACCGCAACACCGGGCTGCGTGCCGGCTTCACCAGCGACGGACTGCCCCGCCCCGTGCAGTTCATCGTGGACGGCGCCGAGATCCCGCTCGTGGAGGCCGACCTCTCCGCGCTCCCCGCCGACGCACAGCGGACCCGGACCGAGGAACTGCTCGCCGCCGACCGCAGGCAGCGCTTCGACCTGTCCGCCGCGCCGCTCTGCCGGCTGCTCCTCATCCGGCTCGGTGACGGCCGGGACCGGCTCGTCGTCACCCACCACCTCATCCTCTGGGACGGCTGGTCCGCCTGGCTGTTCCTGGAGGAACTCTTCACCCTGTACGAGCGGGCCGGTGACCCGACGGGCCTTCCGCTGCCCGGCTCGTACCGCGACCACCTCGCCTGGCTGGACGCGCAGGACACCACCGTCGCCCTCGGCGCCTGGCGCCGGGCACTCGCCGGCTTCGACGAGCCGACGCTCCTCGCACCGACCGGGCGCGACACCGGCCCGGTCATCCCGGTGGACTTCGACGCGCTCCTCACCCAGGAAGCCGGAGACCGACTGCGGGCCGCCGCACGCCGGCACGGGCTCACGGTGAACACCGTCCTCAACGCGGCCTGGGCGCTGGTGCTCTCGGCGATGACCGGCCGCGGCGACGTCGCCTTCGGCACGGCGGTCGCCGGCCGCCCGGCCGACGTCCCGAACGTCGCCGGCATCATCGGCATGTTCCTGAACACGATCCCCGCCCGGGTCTCCTTCGCCCCCGACGAGCCCCTGCTCGACCTGTTGCGCCGGATGCAGTCCGAGCGCGCCGCCGTCATGCCGTACGAGTACGTCGGCCTCGGCACCCTCCAGCAGGAGACCGGACACCGCAGGCTCTTCGACACCCTGTTCGTGCTCCGCTCGGCCGACGGCGAGGACCGGGCCGCGGCGCTCCGCGAGCGGCACGGCATCACCGGCGTCTCCAACGTGGACGGCACCCACTTCCCGCTCACGCTCATCGTCACGCCCGGCACCCGCCTCCGGGTCACCCTGGCGGCCAGGCCCGACCTCTTCGACGCCGAGACCGCCACCACGATCCTCAGCCGCTTCACCACGGTCCTCGACCGCCTCGGCGAGGCGCTCTCCGGCCCGGCCGCCGACACCGCGCGGACCGTCGGCGTCGACCTGCTGCTCCCCGCGGAGCGCGCCGCCCTGGCCACCGGCCGGGAGGCCACCCGCGAGCCGGTGCCGGACGAGACCGTCGCCGACATGCTCACCGCCCAGGTCGCCCGCACCCCCGACGCCGTCGCGCTGGTCTTCGGCGACCGGGCCCTCACCTACGCCGAGCTCGACGCGCACGTGAACCGGCTCGCCCGGCTGCTGCTCGCCCGGGGCGCGGGGCCCGAGAAGGTCGTGGCGCTCGCGCTGCCCCGCTCCATCGACATGGTCGCCGCGCTCTTCGCCGTCCTGCGCACCGGCGCCGCCTACCTGCCGCTCGACCTCGACCACCCCGCCGACCGGCTGCGGCTCATGGCCGAGGACACGGGGCCGCTCTGCCTCGTCTCCACGACGGCCGTCGCCCCCACCCTGCGGCGCGAGGACGGCCCCGTCGCCCCGGAGGTCCTCCTCGACGACCCGGCCGTGACCGGGGAACTGGCCGCGCTGTCCGGCGACGGGATCACCGACGCCGAACGGCCGGCGTTCGCCCACGGAGTGCCGGACCGCCTGGAGTTCCCGGCGTACGTCATCTACACCTCCGGCTCCACCGGCCGCCCCAAGGGCGTCGTCACCCCCTACCGGGGACTGACGAACATGCAGCTCAACCACCAGAAGGAGATCTTCGACCCGGCCATCGCCTCCGCCGGCGGACGACGTCTGCGCATCGCGCACACCGTGTCCTTCGCCTTCGACATGTCGTGGGAGGAACTGCTCTGGCTCGTCGAGGGCCACGAGGTCCACGTCTGCGACGAGGAGCTCCGCCGCGACGCCGAGGCCCTGGTCGCCTACTGCGACGAGCACCGCGTCGACGTCGTCAACGTCACGCCGACCTATGCCCAGCTCCTCATCGAACAGGGCCTCCTCGACCAGGACGAGTCCGCGGGGAAGCACCGGCCCGCCCTGGTCCTGCTCGGCGGCGAGGCCGTGTCCGACCCGGTCTGGAACCAGCTGCGCGACACCGAGGGCACGTACGGCTACAACCTCTACGGCCCGACCGAGTACACGATCAACACACTCGGCGGCTCCACCACCGAGAGCGCCGCACCCACCGTCGGCAGGCCCATCCGCAACACCCGCGCCCACGTCCTCGACGCGATGCTGCGGCCCGTCCCGCCGGGCTGCCCCGGCGAGCTGTACATCGCCGGCACCGGTCTCGCCCGCGGCTACCACGACCGGGCCGCGCTGACCGCGGAACGCTTCGTGGCCGACCCGTACGGCGAGCCCGGCGAGCGCATGTACCGCACCGGCGACCTCGTACGCCAGCGACCCGACGGCCTCCTCGACTTCCTCGGACGCACCGACGACCAGGTCAAGATCCGCGGCTACCGCGTCGAACTCGGCGAGATCTCCACGGCCCTGTCCGCGCACCCCGAGGTCGCCCACGCCGCCGTGGTCGTCCACGAGACCGCCGGTACCAAGCGCCTGGTCGGTTACGTCGTACGGGAGGAGACCACGCCCCCGGAGGCGCCGGGCGCCCGGCCCGACGACGACCCGGCCCAGCGGCTCCGCGACCACCTCAAGTCCCTGCTCCCCGACTACATGGTCCCCTCCGCCCTGGTCACCGTCCCGACCCTGCCGCTGACCGTCAACGGCAAGCTCGACGTCAGGGCCCTGCCCGCCCCCGACCTCACCGGCACGGGCACGGGCCGCGCCCCCCGCACCCCGCGCGAGGAGACCCTGTGCGGCCTCTTCGCTGAGGTCCTCGGCCTCCCCGAGGGCAGCGTCGGCATCGACAGCGACTTCTTCGACCTCGGCGGGCACTCGCTCCTCGCCACCCGGCTCGTCAGCCGCGCCCGTACCGCGCTCCAGGCCGAGCTGGCGATCCGCGACCTCTTCGAGGCGCCCACCGTCGCCGAACTCGTGGAACGCGCGACCGCCTCCGACGGCGCCGCCCGCCCGGCGCTCGTCGCGACCGAGCGCCCCGCCGAACTGCCGCTCTCGCACGCCCAGCAGCGGCTCTGGGTCATCCAGCAGATCGAGTGCACCTCCGCCGCGTACAACTTCCCCCTGGTCATGCGGCTGCGCGGCACCTTCGACCGGGAGGCGTGGCGGGCCGCCCTCGCCGACGTGACCGACCGCCACGAGGCACTGCGGACGCTGTTCACCGAGCGCGGCGGGCAGGCGTACCAGCGGATCCTGCCCGCCGGCTCGGCCGCCCCCGCCGTGGAACACCTGCGCGCCACCGAGGACGAGGTGTCCGCCCTCGTGGACGCCGCCGTCCGGCGGCCGTTCGACCTCGCCGCCGAACCGCCCCTCCGGGCCACCGTGATGGAGCTGGCTCCCGACGACCACGTCGTCGTGCTGCTGCTCCACCACATCACCACCGACGAGTGGTCCGACCGGCCCTTCCTGCGGGACCTCACCACCGCCTACACGGCCCGCCTCGGCGGCACCGCCCCCGACTGGGAGCCGCTGCCCGTCCAGTACGCCGACTACGCACTCTGGCAGCGGCGGCTCCTCGGCGACCCCGCCGACCCGGACAGCCTCGCCGCCCGGCAGCTGGAGCACTGGCGGACCGCCCTGGCCGGCGCCCCCGAGGAACTCGACCTGCCCACCGACCGGCCCCGGCCCGCCCGCCCGGCGTTCACCGGCGCCGAGATCGACGTCCCCTTCGACGCCACCGTCCACGAGGGCCTTCGGAGGCTCGCGCGGGACACCGGCGCCAGCATGTTCATGGTGGTCCACGCGGCCGTGGCCGCCCTCCTCCACCGCCTCGGCGCGGGCACCGACATCCCCCTCGGCGCCCCCATCGCCGGACGCGGCGACGAGGCCCTCGACGACCTCGTGGGCTTCTTCGTCAACACCCTGGTGCTCCGCACCGACCTCGGCGGCGACCCCAGCTTCACCGAGCTCCTCGCCCGGGTCCGCGCGACCGACCTCGCCGCCTTCTCCCACGCGGACGTGCCGTTCGAGGCCGTCGTGGAGAAGCTCAACCCGACCCGCTCCCTCTCCCGGAACCCGCTGTTCCAGGTGATGGTCGGCCACCACGCCCGCACCGACGACACTCTGCGCCTGCCCGGACTGCGGGCCGGCTTCCTGCCGCACCGGATCGGCACCGCCAAGTTCGACCTCGTGTTCAGCTTCACCGAGCACACCACGGCCGACGGCTCCGGCGACTCGCTCGGCTGCCGAATCGAGTACTCCACCGAACTCTTCGACCAGGAGACCGCCGAGCGCGTCGGCGACCGCCTCCGCAGGCTCGTCGGAGCCCTCGTCGCCGCCCCCGACGAGCCGCTGTCCCGGGCCGGGATCCTCACCGACGAGGAGCACCGACTCGTCCTCGAAGGCTTCAACGGTCTGCCCCGTGACGTCGACGAGGAGACCCTGCCGGCGCTCTTCACCCGCTGGGCCGCCGAGCGCCCCGACGCGGTCGCCGTCGTCGACCGCTCCCGCTCGGTGACGTACGCCCAGCTCGACGCCCGCGCCGACCGCATCGCCGGGCTGCTCGCCGCCCGTGGTGTCGGCGCCGAGAGCGTCGTGGGCGTGGCCGTAGCGCGCTCGGTGGACATGGTCGCCACGGTCGTCGCCGCCCTGAAGCTCGGCGCCGCGTTCCTGCCGCTCGACCTCGTCCACCCGGGCGACCGCCTCAGCTACATGATCGAGAACTCGGGCGCGGCCGTCGTCGTCGGGACCGAACCCGTCGCCGGCAAGATCCCGGACGTGCCCGGCGTCCCCGTGCTCCTGCTCGACGCCCCCGACACCGCCGCCGCCCTCGACGCCCTGCCCGCGACGCCTCCGCCCGGCGGCCCCGCCGGGCTCCACCAGGCCGCGTACGTGATCTACACCTCCGGCTCGACCGGCCGCCCCAAGGGTGTCGTCGTCCCGCACGAGGGCATCGCCAGCCTCGTCGCGACCGCCGTCGACCGGATGGGCCTGGAACACGACAGCCGCGTCCTGCAGTTCGCGTCCATCGGCTTCGACGTCTTCGTCTTCGAACTCGCCATGGCGCTCTGCCACGGCGGACGGCTCGTCCTCATCACCGACGAGGCCAGGGTCGCCGGGCCGGCCCTCACCGACTTCCTGGCCGACCAGCGGATCACCCACATGATCCTGCCGCCGTCCCTGGTGTCGGCGCTGCCCGCCGACTGCCGGCTGCCCGAGGGGTCGACCGTCCTGGTCGGCACCGAGACCGTCCCGCCGGACCTCTTCGAACGCTTCGGCGCCACCGCGAACCTGATCTGCGCGTACGGGCTCACCGAGGCGACCGTCAACTCCACCCTGTGGCCGGCCCGCGAACACGGCGGCCGCGCCACCGGCAGGGTGCCGATCGGCCGCCCCGACCCCAACACCCGCTGCTACGTCCTCGACGAGCACCTGCGCCCCGTCCCGCCCGGCGTGGTCGGCGAGCTGTACGTGGCCGGGCGCGGCCTCGCCCGCGGCTACCTCGGGCAGGCCGGCCTCAGCGCGGAACGGTTCGTCGCCGACCCGTACGGCGCACCCGGCAGCCGCATGTACCGCACCGGCGACCGCGCACGCTGGCGCGCCGACGGGAACCTCGACTTCCTCGGCCGGGTCGACACCCAGGTGAAGATCCGCGGCTTCCGCATCGAGCTGGGCGAGATCGAGGCCGCCCTGGCGGGGCACCCGTCGGTCGCCCAGGCCGCCGTCCTGCCCGACCGCGACGGCGACATCGTCCGCCTCGTCGGCTACGCGGTCCCGGAACCGGGCGCGGGTACGGACCCGGGTACTGCGGGCGCCGCCCCGCGCCCGGGACTCGACCCGCAGGAACTGCGCGCCCACGTGGCCGCGCTGCTCCCCGAGTACATGGTCCCGGCCCTCGTCGTCCCGCTCGACGGCCCCCTGCCGCTCACCCCGAACGGCAAGCTCGACCACAAGGCCCTGCCCGCGCCCGACTGGTCCGCCATGACCGGCGACGCCCGTCCCGCGACGGAGACGCAGGCACGGATCGCCGAGCTGTTCTGCGAGATCCTCAAGCTCGACGGCGTCGGCGTGCACGACAGCTTCTTCGCCCTCGGCGGCCACTCCATGGCCTCCATGCGGCTCCTGGGCCGCATCCGCGCCGAGTTCGGCGTCGAGCTGAGCATCCGCGACGTCTTCGACGCGCTGACCGTCGCCGGCATCGCGGGCAAGCTGGACGGCGCCTCCGCCGCACGGCCTGCGCTGCGCGCCACGGACGGCCCTGCGCCCGGCGCCGACCTGCCCGCCGCACCCGTCCAGTACGGGCAGTGGCAGGCCTACCTGCGTGGCCCCGGCTTCGACCACGCCCTCGTCCTGCGCTCGCCCGGCGGCCTGGACGCCGCCGCGCTCGCCGCCGCGCTCGACGACGTGACCACCCGCCACGAACCGCTCCGCACCGCCTTCGCCGCACCCGAAGGACACCTGCTCCGCCGGGCCGTCGAGGCCCCGGCCCTGGCCGTGGAGGACTGCGCGGACCTGGACGCCCGTCTCGCCGAACTGGCCGCCGCCGTACCGGACCTGGAGGCCGAGGCCCCGCTGCGGGCCCGGCTGCTCACCGGCCCCGACGGCGCCCAGGCGGTCCTGCTCGCCCTGCACTACCTGGCGGCCGACGAGTGGTCGGTGGTCCCGCTGTTCCGCGACCTCACCACGGCGTACGCCGCGCGCACGGCCGGCCGGGCGCCCGACTGGCGACCGCTCCCGGTCACGTACACCGACTACGCCCGCTGGGCGCGCGAGGTCCTCGGCGACCTCGCCGACCCCGACAGCCGGGGCGGCCGCCAACTCGCCTACTGGCGGCGGACGCTCAAGGACGCGCCGCGCGAGCTCGCCCTGCCGGCGGAGCCGGGAGCCGCCGCCGACCGGGGCGGCCACCGGGCCGCCGGAATCGTCGAGTTCGTCCTCGACGAACGGCTGCACGCCGACGTGGACCGACTGGCGCGGGCCACCGGCACCAGCATGTTCATGGTGCTGCACGCGGCCCTCGCCGCGCTGCTCACCGCCCACGGCGCCGGCACCGACCTGCCCATCGGCACGATGGTCGCGGGCCGCGACGACGACCAGCTCGGCGACCTCGTCGGCTGCTTCCTCAACACGGTCCTGCTGCGCACCGACACCGCCGGCGACCCGACCTTCACGGAGCTCCTGACCCGCGTCCGGGAGACCGCCCTGAGCGCCCTCGACCGGCAGGACGTGCCCTTCGACGAGGTGGTAAGGGCGGCCGGGCTGCGACCGGAGGGCCCGCAGGTGATGGTGGTCCACCACGAGCAGGCGGACCTGGAACTGCTCGAAGGCGGTATGGGCGCGCTCCGAACCGTCCCGACCGGCGCGACGCGTGCGGAACTGACCCTCAGCTTCCACGAACCCCTCGGCGAAGGCCCCGTGCACTGCGGGCTGATCCACGCGAAGGACCGGCTCGGCGAGGCGAAGGCCCGCCGGCTCGCCGAGGAACTCCAGACCCTGCTGCGCACCGTGACAGCCGACTCCGAACAGCCCCTGTCCGAGCTGTTCGGCGTGACACGCAAGAGGAGTGAGAACGCATGAGCACCAACCCGTTCGAGGACCCGCAGGGCCGCTTCCTGGTTCTGGTCAACGACGAGAACCAGCACTCGCTGTGGCCCTCCTTCGCCGAGGTCCCCGCCGGGTGGCGGACCGTGTTCGGCGAGGACACCCGGGAGGGCTGCCTCGCCTACGTGGAGTCCCACTGGACCGACCTGCGCCCGGCGAGCCTCATCGCCCTGCAGGACTGACCGGCCCGCACCACCCGCCGCCCGCGGGGCGGCGAAAGGGGGCGGCACGACGTGACGTCGTGCCGCCCCCCGCCGCGTGCGGGCTCCGTCAGCGGGCCGGCGAGACCGGGACGTCCGCGTCGGCCGCCGGACGGGGCACCTTCTCCCCGGGCTCCCGACGACTGTCGGACCAGGCGGCCCACAGGTCGGCGTACCTGCCGCCCGCCGCGACCAGCTCCTCATGGGTGCCGGTCTCCACGACCCGGCCCTGGTCGAGGACGACCACCCGGTCGGCCGCCGCGGCCTGCGGCAGCCGGTGCGCGACGAGCAGTCCCGTACGGCCTTCGAGGGCGCGTGCGGCCGCCTCCTCCAGGATCCGGGCGCCGGCGCTTCCGGCGTCGGCGGTGGCCTCGTCCAGGATCGCGATGGGCGGGTCCGCGAGCACGAGCCGGGCCAGCGCGAGATGCTGCGCCTGGGTCACCGTCAGCCGGTGGCCGCCCTCGCCCACGACCGTGTCCAGACCCTCGGGCAGCGCCCGTGCCCACTCGAGCGCTCCGACCCGGTCGAGCGCCGCGTGCAGTGCCTCGTCGTCGGCGTCGGGCCGGGCGAGCCGCAGGTCGTCCGCGAGGGTGCCGGCGAAGACGTGCACCTCCTGGCTGATGAGCGCCACCGCGCGGCGGACCCCGGCCGGGCCCAGCTCCCCGGCGTCCACCCCGCCGAGCCGGACCGAGCCCCCGGTCGGGGCGTGGACGCCCGCGACGAGCTTGGCCAGGGTCGTCTTGCCGGCCCCGCTCGCGCCCACCAGGGCCACCCGCTCCCCGCTGCGCACCCGGAGGTCGACCTCGTGGAGCACGGGCGCCCCGGAGCCGTACGCGTGGCTGAGCGCGGACACCTCGACGGAACCGTCCGCCAGGGTGTGGTGCCCGCTGGGCGCCCGCTCCGCCGGGAGGCCGGACACCCCGACGAGCCGGGCGAAGCTCGCCCCCGCCGACTGGGCGTCGTCCAGGAGGAACAGGGTCGCGTTGATCGGGTTGAAGAGGCTGTGGAAGTACAGCGCCGCGGCCGTCGCCGTACCGATGCTGACGGAGCCCGCGTCGACCAGGACGAACCCGGTGCCGAGCATCGCGGCGAGGCCGATGAACTCGGCGAGGTTGAGCCGGGAGAAGAACCCGGTGACGATGTGGATGCCCCGCAGCCCCAGGTCGCGCGCCGCTTCGGAGCGTCGTTCCAGCAGCTCCGCGTGCGTGTGGTTGAGCCGGAACGCCCGTACGGTACGGACCCCGCCGACGCTGTCGAGCAGCTGGTGCTGCAGCGCGCCGGTCGCGATCCGGTGCTCGCCGTACACGGGAGCGGCACGGCGCAGGTACCAGCGCACCGACAGCGCCTGGACCGGCGCCGCGAGCAGCGCCGCGAGGAGGAAGCGCCAGTCGAGGACGGCGAGTCCGACGAAGGTCAGCAGGATGGTCAGGGCGGAGCGGCTGAACTCGGGCAGCGCCTGCCGCACCGACTTCCCGATCATCGACACGTCGCTGGTGACCCGGGACACCAGGTCGCCCGAGCCGGCCGCCTCCACGCGGTCGAGCGGCAGCCGGAGCGCCCGCTCGATGAACTGCTCCCGCAGGGCCGCGAGTACGGTCTCGCCGAGCCGGGCCACGAGGGTGCCGCCGACGGCGGCGGCGGCGCCCCGCGCGATCGCGACGACGACGAGCAGCACCAGCGGCAGCGTCAGGGCGGAGGCGCCCTTCCGGTCCACCACGAGGTCGACGATGTGCCCGAGCAGGGGAGCGGTCAGCAGCCCGATGGCCGTTCCGGCGACCAGGACGGTGATCGCTGCCGCCGCGAGGAGCCGGTGGCCGCGCAGCATGCCGCGGAGCGCCGCGAGGGACTCGGCGCCGGTCGCGGTCGGCAGGAGCACGCGGTCCTCGCGGGTTCCGCTCATGGTCTCTTCCGTCCCTCTCCTACGTCCTTCGGGATCCTGCCCCCGGCCCTCGGACTTCGTCACGTCGGCGGGTGTCATGCCAGCACCGCCGCTCGGTACGTGGCGTCGGCGGCGAGGAGTTCGGTGTGGTGGCCGGAGGCCCGTACGGCGCCGTCCTCCAGGACCACCACCCGGTCGGTGACCGCGAGGAGCGCGGGGCTCGTGGTGACCAGGACCGTGGTGCGGTCCCGCCGGACCTCGCGCAGCCGGGCGGCGATCCGCGACTCGGTCACGGTGTCGACGGCGGTCGTCGGGTCGTGCAGGACGAGCACGGGCCGGTCGGCGGCGAGCGCGCGGGCGAGCGCCACGCGCTGACGCTGCCCGCCGGAGAGGGACCGTCCGCGCTCGGCGAGCAGGGTGTCGCCGCCGTCCGGGAGGAGCCGGGCGACATCGTCGGCGGCCGAGGCCCTGAGGGCACGCTCGACCGCCGCCGTGCCGCCGTCGGCCCCGGCCCTGACGTTGTCGAGCAGCGTGCTCTCGAACAGGTCGGCGTCGTGGTGGGCGACCAGGACCACCCGGCGCAGCGCGTCGGGATCGAGCGAGGTCAGGGGCGCGCCGTCGAGCTCCACCGCTCCTTCGGCGGGGTCCGCCTCACGGGCCAGACAGACGAGGAGGTCGTGGGCGGCGGCCGGGTCCCGGGCGACGACTCCGGTCAGGCTGCCGGCCGGGAGTTCGAGGTCCACGCCCCGGAGCGCGCCGAGCGTCACCCCGCGCAGGGCCAGATGTCCGGCGGTTCGGCCGTCGGGTACGTCGTGGCCCTTCTCGACGGTGACGGGCGAGGCGAGCACCTCGGCGATCCGCCGGGCCGACGCCCGGCCCTGGGCGAGTTCGGCGTTGACGTAGGTGAGCAGCTGGAACGGGCCGAGCAGGAACTGCGCGAGGCCCACGGCGGCCACCAGGTCGCCGACGCTGATGGTGCCGTCCATGGCGAGGTACGCGCCGACGACACCGATCACGGCGATGAAGACGCCGGTCAGCGCGAGGACCGCGCCCTCGTGGCCGGCTCGGCTGCGGGCCGCCCGCAGCGCGGCGGAGAGCGAGTCCTGGCTCGTGGCGCGATAGCGGGTGACGGCGGCCGACTCCGCGCCCATGCCCTTGAGGACCCGCAGTCCCGCGACGAGGTCGGCGGCGACGCCCGAGGCGTGGGCGGCGCGTTCCTGCTCGGTCTCGCTGCGCCGTTCGAGCGGCCGGCTGATGCGGTGTCCGAGCCAGAGGAGCGGCGGGATGCCGAGCAGGACGAGCAGGCCGAGCGGGACGGAGATCCGGAGGAGGGCGACGGCGCTGATCACGAGCGCGGCGACGGCCGAAACGCCGTACGAGATGACGGTGGCCACCGAGCCGACACGGCGGGCGTCGTTGGTGGCGATGCTGGTCAGCGCGCCGGGGAGCCGGTTGGCGTCGGCGCCGCCCCGGGGGTGGAGCACGCGGGCGGCCAGGTCGAGCCGGAGCCGGTGAGCGGCGAGTTCGCCGCCGCCCTCGGTGATCCGGGCGCTGGTGCGGTAGCAGGTCGACAGGACCAGGAAGAGCACCGCGAGGACGAGCAGCAGGCGCAGCAGCGCGTCGGACGACCCGGTCGCCACCGCCGTGTCGATGGTGGCGCCGATGACCACCGGCACCAGGGCCTCGCAGCCCTGGTGGGTCATGCCGAGCAGGGATGCCGCGATCACACGGCGGCGTTGTCCTCTGATCGCTTGGCGGAGGACAAGTCCCCCCGTCGGTCCGCCCGTTGGCATGTGACTCCTTCACGGAGGTGAGCGAATGGTTAGGTAAGCCTACTCTGACCGACGGGCCGGAAGGTGTGCGCGCGGGGACGCCCGGCAGGGGTCCTGTCCGGCACGTTGACCACGGGATACGGTTCGGTTAGCCTCACCTAAGTCGCGATCCGTCGGCCCGTGGGCCAAGGGACTCTCGCCGAACATCTGAGCCGCCGCCAGGGGGAGTTGTCGTTGTCCGTCGAATCCCGGGTGGTGTCGGGACAGCCGACCGAACACCCCGCGGAGAAGGCCCCCGACCCGGCCGCGCCGCCGCGGACGGGCCGCGCCGGAGCGGCGTACCGGGGGTTAGGACTGGCCCTGGGCCTCGCCGCGCTCGTCCTCACGGGACTGCTGAGCGTCTGGGTGGGCACCCGGGGCATCCCCTTCACCGCCACCTGGAACGTCCTGTGGAACCCGGACGGTTCGGAGACCTCGGTGATCATCCACGACTACCGCATCCCCCGGACCCTCCTGGGCCTGCTCGTCGGCATGGCCCTCGGCCTCGCCGGTGCCCTGATGCAGGGCCTGACGCGCAACCCGCTCGCCGACCCCGGCATGCTCGGCGTCAACCTGGGCGCCTCCGCCGGCGTGGTGGTGGCCATCGCCTTCTTCGGCGTCGCGGCCCCGCTCGGCTACGTCTGGTTCGCCCTCGCGGGCGCCGCCGCCGCGTCCGTCGGTGTCTTCCTCCTCGGCTCCTCCGGCCGGAAGATCGCCTCCCCCGAACGGCTCGTCGTCGCGGGCGCCGCCGTCACCGCCGTCCTCTACGCCTTCAACTGGGCGATCCTGCTGCTCGATCCGAGGGCCTTCGACCAGTTCCGCTTCTGGACCGTGGGATCCCTGGCGGGCCGCTACCACGACATCGTCCTGATGGCCCTGCCGTTCATCGGCGTCGGCCTCGTCATCGCCCTCGTCCTCGCCCCCTCGCTCAACGCCCTCGCCATGGGCGACCAGATGGGCCGCGCCCTCGGCGTGAACGTCGGCAGGACCCGCGCCCTGGGCGTCGTCGCCGTGATGCTGCTGTGCGGGGCCGCCACCGCCGCCGCCGGACCGATCGGCTTCGTGGGCCTCGCCGTTCCGCACATCGCCCGCTTCGTCGTCGGCCCCGACCAGCGCTGGGTCTTCGCGTACTCGATGCTCATCGCGCCCGTCCTCCTCATCGGCTCCGACATCGTCGGCCGGGTCCTCGGCGCGCCCGGCGAGGTGCAGGTCGGCATCGTCACCGCGTTCATCGGCGCCCCGCTGTTCATCGCCCTGTGCCGTCGCCGAAAGCTGGTCATGCTGTGATCAAGGCCCCCGACCGGCCCCGCGTCGTCAGCGGCCGGGTCGTACGCACCAGGGCCGGGGGCCTCTCCGTCCTCGTCCAGGGCCGTACCGTCGCCGTCACCGCGGCCCTCCTCGTCGCGCTCGTCGCCGTCATGGGCGTCACCCTGACCACCGGCGACTTCGACCTGTCCGTCGGAGAGGTCCTCGCGGCACTCACCGGCGACGGCGGCGGGGCCGCCGACTTCGTCGTCAACACCCTGCGCATGCCGCGCCTCGTCACCGCGCTGTGCGTCGGCGCGGCCCTCGCCGTGAGCGGCGCCATCCTGCAGAGCATCACGGGCAACCCCCTGGGCAGCCCCGACATCATCGGCTTCACCAACGGCTCCGCCGTCGGCGCCCTGTTCGTCATCGTCGTCGTGCACGGCAACATGGCGCAGATCGCGCTCGGCGCGCTGACCGGCGGCCTCGCCACCGCCCTCGCCGTCCACCTCCTCATGCTCGGCCGGGGCGTCCAGGGCTTCCGGCTCGTCGTCATCGGCATCGGCGTCAGCGCCCTGCTCCTCGCCGTCAACTCGTACCTGATCACCCGCGCCACCTTCCAGGAGGCCCTGGAGGCGCAGGCCTGGCTGATCGGCAGCCTGGGCAATCGGCTCTGGACCCACGCCCACGCCATCGGCCTCGCCGTCGCCGTCCTGCTGCCCCTCGCCTTCTTCCTCTCCCGCCGCCTCGCCATGGTCGAGATGGGCGACACCACCGCCATGGCCCTCGGCGTCGACGTGACGCGCACCCGCACCCTGCTGCTCGTCATCAGCGTCGCCCTCGCCGCCTTCGCCACCGCCGTCACCGGACCCATCTGGTTCGTCGCCCTGGCCGCGCCCCAGGTCGCCCGCGGACTCACCCGGTCCTCCGGGCCCGCGCTGCTGCCGTCCGCCCTCATGGGCGCGGTCATGCTCGCCGTCAGCGACCTCGCCGTACAGCGCCTCTTCGCCCCCGCGCTGCTCCCGGTCGGCACCGCCACCGGCTGCGTCGGCGGGCTCTACCTCATCTGGCTACTGGTCTCCGAGTCGCGAAAGAGCCGCGCATGACAGCAACGAACCATCCCGCCTCCCGCCTGCGCGCCGAGAACCTGACCCTCTCCTACGACCAGCGGACCGTGGCGACCGACCTGGCCGTCGAGATCCCCGACCGCTCCTTCACGGTCATCATCGGACCGAACGCCTGCGGCAAGTCCACCCTGCTCACCGCCCTCGCCCGGATGCTCAAGCCGCGGACCGGACAGGTCTACCTGGACGGCGCGGCCATCGCCTCGTACCGCTCCCGCGAGGTCGCCCGCCGCCTCGGCCTGCTCCCGCAGTCCTCGACCGCCCCCGGTGGCATCACCGTGGGCGACCTGGTGGCCCGCGGCCGGTATCCGCACCAGGGCCTGCTGAAGCAGTGGTCCGCCGACGACGAGGCGGCCGTCGTCGAGGCCATGCGGCAGACCGGCGTGCTCGAACTCGCCGACCGGCCCGTCGACGACCTGTCCGGCGGCCAGCGCCAGCGCGTCTGGCTCTCCATGGTCCTGGCCCAGCAGACCTCGATCCTGCTCCTCGACGAGCCGACCACCTTCCTGGACATCGCGCACCAGGTCGAGGTCCTCGACCTGTGCGCCGACCTCCACGCCCGCCGGGGCCACACGATCGTGGCCGTCCTGCACGACCTCAACCAGGCCTGCCGCTACGCCACGCACCTGATCGTCATGCGCCCCGGCGGAGTGATCGCGGCCGAGGGCGACCCCTCGACCGTCATGACCGCCGAACTGGTCGAGGACGTCTTCGGCCTGCCCTGCCGGATCATCGACGACCCGGAGACGGGAACCCCGCTCATGGTGCCGGCGGCCCCCAGACGATACGAGCCGACCGACGGCGACACGGCCGAGGAGGCCGTCGCGGGCGACCTCCCCGGCACGGTGATGGCCAAGACCTCCTGACCACAGCGACAGCGACCGGGAACGGACGGACATGCTCTGTACGAGGCTGACGAACGCGCGCTTTCTCACCATGGACCCGGACCGCCCGGTCGCCCACGACCTCGGCATCTGGCGGGGACGGATCGTGGGCCTCGACGAGGAGGTGACCTCGCTGCCCGCCCGCGAGGTCGTCGACCTCCAGGGCGCCACCGTGCTCCCCGGCTTCGTCGACAGCCATGTCCACCTGGCCTGGGCGGGACTCAAGGCGAACACCCCGAGCATCGCGCCCTGCCAGCGCGTCGATGACGTCCTCGCCGTGGTCGCCCGCGCCGCCGCCCGCGCGGCTCCCGGCGCCTGGGTCGACATCGCCGGCTACGACCAGCGGGCGCTCGGACGGCACCTCACCGCCGCGGAACTCGACCGGGTCGGCCAGAACCGCAAGATCTTCCTCATGCACGACTCCGGCCACGCCTGCGTCGTCAACAGCGCCGTGCTCGACCTGCTCCCGGCCGAGGTGCCGCACCAGGACGGGTTCCTCGCGGAGAGCGCCATGACCGCCGTACGGCAGCTCCGACTGCCGTACTCCCAGGAGGAACTCGCCGACGCGATCGAGCGCGCCGGGCGCACCTGCCTCGCCGAAGGGATCACCGCCTGCGCCGAAGCGGGCATCGGCGGCGGCCTCCTCGGGCACAGCCCCGTCGAACTCGGCGCCTACCAACTCCTCAGGGACCAGGGCCGGCTGCCCCTCCGGGTCCAGCTCATGGCCGCGGGCGACACCCTGCGCCCCCGCGCGGCCCACCGTGACGACGGCATCCCGCGCGCCCTCGACCTCGGCCTGCGCACCGGCTTCGGCGACGACTGGCTCTCCCTGGGCGCCCTCAAGATCTACACCGACGGCGGCATGATGGCCCGTACGGCGGCGCTCACCGAGCCGTACGAGGGCATGGCGCACACCGGGCAGTTCCAGGACGACCCCGAGCGCATCGCGGACCTCATCGTCGACGGCCACCTCGCCGGCTGGCAGCTCGCCGTGCACGCCATCGGCGACCGCGCCGCCGACCTCGCCCTCGACGCCCTGGAGCGGGCCCAGGAGCGGCGGCCCCGCCCGGCCGCCCGGCACCGTGTCGAGCACGCCGGCCTGATCCGCCCGGACCAGCTGTCGCGCTTCGCCCGGCTCGGCGTCAGCGCCGTCGTCCAGCCCAACTTCCTCCGCCACTTCGGCGACGACTACGCGGACGTCATGGGCGAGCGGCGGGCGCCCTGGATGTACCGGGGACGGGGCTTCCTCGACCACGGCGTCACGCTGGTCGGCAGTTCCGACCGGCCGGTCACGGACGGCTCGCCACTCCGGGCGATCCAGTTCATGGTCGAACGCGCCTCCACCTCCGGCCGCACGATCGGCCCGGACGAGGGCATCACCGTCGACGAGGCCCTGCACGCCTACACCACCGCGGGCGCGTACGCCTGCCACTGGGACGACACCGCCGGCACCCTGGCCCCGGGCAAGCGGGCCGACCTCGTCGTCCTCGGGGACGACCCCCGGCGCGTCGAGACCTCACGCATCGGCGCCATCGACGTCGTGGCGACGTACGTGGACGGCCGCACGGAGAAGGGAACCCCGTGAGCACGGGAGAACGCACCGCGGAGAACGACCTCGAACGGTTCGCGCCCCTGTGGGGCGCACCCGCCTCACCGCCCCGCTGGGTCATCTGGCACCCGGACGCCGACACGATGGTCTTCGACCGGCGGCTCAACCTCCCGGTGCCCATCGACGACGCGTCCCTGGCCGAGGTCCTCCGCCGCATGCGCGAGGCCGGCGCACCGGAGAGCACCGACTACCCGGGAAGGGCGTGCGGCTGAAGGGCGACCGCCCCGACCCGAGGCGGAAGGGCGACCGCCCGGCCCGAGGCCGGGTCGGGGCGCCCTTTCGCCGCTCCTTCAGTCGAGCCCCGCGTCGAGGGCCGCCGGCAGCGCGTCCAGGAGGCGGGCGACCTCGCGCGCGGACACCGTGAGCGCCGGTGCCAGCCGTACGGTCGCGGGACCGGCGACGGTCACGAGCTGGCCGGCCTCCTGCGCCGCCGCCTGCACCCGGGCCGCGACCGGCTCCGTCAGGGCGATGCCGAGCAGCAGCCCCGCCCCCCGCACCTCCGCCACCAGGGGGTGCTCCAGCTCCTCCACCCCGGCTCGCAGCAGCGCGCCCATGCGTGCGACGTGCCCGAGGAGGTCCTCCGACGCGAGGGTGTCGAGGACGGCCGAACCCGCCGCGCAGGCAACCGGGTTGCCGCCGAAGGTGGAGCCGTGCTGCCCGGGGCCGAGCAGCTCGGCCGCGGCGCCGAACGCCACCGTGGCGCCGATCGGCAGGCCGCCGCCCAGTCCCTTGGCCAGGGTCACCAGGTCCGGGTCCACGCCCTCCTCGGCCTGGTGCGCGAACCAGTGCCCGGTGCGTCCGATCCCGGTCTGCACCTCGTCGACGACGAGCAGGCTTCCCGCCGCGCGGGTGATCGCGCGGGCGGCCCGCAGATAGCCCTCGGGCGCGGGGACCACCCCCGCCTCGCCCTGTACGGGTTCCACGAACACCGCCGCGGTGTCTTCCGACACGGCCGCGCGCAGGGCCTCCACGTCCCCGAACGGCACGTGCGTCACCTCTCCCGGCAGCGGCAGGAACGGCTCGCGCTTCGCGGGTTGCCCCGTGAGCGCCAGGGCGCCCATGGTGCGGCCGTGGAAGCCGCCCTCCATCGCGACCATCCGGGGCCGCCCGGTCCGGCGGGCCGCCTTGAAGGCCGCTTCGACCGCCTCCGTACCGGAGTTGCAGAAGAACACCCGCCCCGGCCTGCCGAGGAGCCGGAGGAGCCGCTCGGCGAGGGCGACCGGCGGGCCGGAGACGAAGAGGTTCGAGACATGACCGAGCCGCGCGATCTGGTCGGTGACGGCCGCGACCACGGCCGGATGGGCGTGGCCCAGGGTGTTGACGGCGATCCCACCGGTGAAGTCCGTGTACGCCCGGCCCGTCTCGTCCCAGACCGTGCGGCCCTCGCCGCGGACCAGGGCCAGCGGGGGAGCGCCGTACGTGTCCATCATCACCGCCCGCCAGCGCTCCGTCAGGGGGGAAGCGGGTGTGGGGAGGGCGTTCACGCGCGGACCTCCCCGTCGTCCGGCGCGTCGTCGGGCAGCACCGTGGTGCCGGGGTTCTCCTCGGTGAGGACGCCCCGGAGGACCGCGTGTGGCGTACGCCCGTCGAGGACGTGGACCCGGCCGACCCCCGACCGGACGGCCCGCAGACAGCCCTCCATCTTGGGCAGCATCCCGCCCGCGAGCCCGGGCAGCAGAGCGGCCAGTTCGGCGGCGTGCAGACGGGGGATCACCTCGGTGCTCCGCGGCCAGTCCGCGTAGAGCCCGGGGACGTCCGTGAGCATGACGAGCCGGTCGGCGCCGAGGGCGACGGCGAGGGCCGAGGCCGCGAGATCGGCGTTCACGTTGTAGACCTGCCCGTCGGTGCCGCGCGCGACGGGGGAGACGACCGGGATGCGGCCTCCGGTGACGAGGTTCCGTACCGTCTCCGGGGCCACGGTCACGATGTCGCCGACGAGACCGATGTCCACGGGCCGGCCGTCCACCCAGGCCGGGCGCCGCTGCGCGGTCAGAGTGTGCGCGTCCTCGCCCGACATGCCGACGGCGAAGGGCCCGTGGGCGTTGATGGCGCCGACGAGGTCGCGCTGCACCTGCCCGGTCAGCACCATACGGACCACGTCCATGGCCTCCGGCGTGGTCACCCGCATCCCCGCCTCGAACCGGACCTCCAGGGCGAGACGGTCGAGCATCGCGCTGATCTGGGGACCGCCGCCGTGCACCACGACCGGGTGCAGGCCCGCGTGCCACAGCTCGACGACGTCCTGAGCGAACGACTGCCGGAGCGCGGCGTCCACCAGGGTGCTTCCGCCGCACTTGACGACGACGGTCCGGCCCTGCAACTCCTCGGACCACGGCACGTCCCCGGACGGCCGCACCGCGCCCTCCACCGCTTCGCCCGCCGCCGTCTCCACGGCATCGGCGGCGCGCTGCCCGTCGAGCGTTCTCATCACCGTTCCTCCTCCGCTCATGAGCTGTAGGCGCTGTTCTCGTGCACGTACGCGGCCGTCAGGTCGTTGGTCCAGATCTCCGCCGACGCCTCTCCGGCGCGCAGGTCGATCGTCACCGTGATCCGGCGGCCCGTCAGGTCGACCTTCTCGCGGGCCTCCCCGGCCGCGCCGTCCCGGCAGACCCAGACGCCGTTGACGGCCACGTCCAGGCGGTCGGGGTCGAAGGCGGCGTCGGTGGTGCCGATGGCCGAGAGGACCCGGCCCCAGTTCGGGTCCTCACCGTGCAGGGCGCACTTGAGGAGGTTGTTCCTGGCCACCGAGCGGCCCACGGTCACGGCGTCGTCCTCGGACGCGGCGCCGACGACGGCCACCTCGATCTCCTTCGACGCGCCCTCGGCGTCCGCGATCAGCTGGCGCGCCAGGTCGAGACAGACGGCGTGCACCGCCTCGGTGAACTCCCCGTCCGGCGGGGTCACGCCGGAGGAGCCCGAGGCGAGCAGCAGAACGGTGTCGTTGGTGGACATGCAGCCGTCGGAGTCGACCCGGTCGAACGTGGTGCGCACGGCCGCGCGCAGCGCGGAGTCGAGCAGCGGTCCGCCGGCCACGGCGTCGGTGGTGAGGACCACGAGCATGGTGGCGAGCCCGGGCGCGAGCATCCCGGCGCCCTTCGCCATGCCGCCGACGGTCCACCCGGACCGGGACACGACCGCCGTCTTGTGCACGGAGTCGGTGGTCCTGATCGCGACGGCCGCGTCCCGGCCGCCGTCGGTCGAGAGCCGCCGCGCCGCGAGGGCGATGCCGGACGTGACGCGATCCATGGGCAGCGGTACTCCGATGAGCCCGGTCGAGCAGACGGCCACCTCCTCCGGGGCGAGCCCGACGGCGCGGGCGGTGTGCTCGGCCATCGTCCGCGCGTCGTCGGCCCCGGCCCGGCCCGTGCACGCGTTGGCACCACCGGAGTTGAGGACCACCGCGGAGACCCGGCCGGCGGCCAGGGCGCGCCGCGACCAGTGGACGGGCGCGGCCTGGATCCGGTTGGAGGTGAAGACTCCCGCGGCGGCCGGCGCGGGCCCCCGGTTCACGACGAGTGCGAGGTCGGGATCGCCGGACGACTTGATGCCGGCGGCCACCCCGACGGCGAGGAAACCCCTGGCGGCGGTCACGGTCACGGAGCCACTCCGTTCTTGGGCAGGCCGAGCTCTTCGGGCAGGCCGAGGGCGACGTTCATGCTCTGCACCGCGCCACCTGCGGTGCCCTTCGTCAGGTTGTCGATCGCGCTCACGCAGATGAGGCGGCGGGCGGCCGGATCCACGGCCACCTGCACCTGCACCGTGTTGGATCCGAGCACCGCGGCCGTGGACGGCCACTGACCTCGCGGTAGCAGCTGGACGAACGGTTCGTCGGCGTAGGCGGCCTCGAACACCTCCCGCACCTCGTCCACCTCGCCGGTGGCGGCCACGTGCGGGCGGAGACGGGCCGAGCAGGTGGCGAGGATGCCGCGGGGCATGGGGGCGAGGGTCGGTGTGAAGGAGACCGTCACGGGCTCGCCCGCCGCCAGGGACAGGGTCTGGGTCAGCTCGGGGGTGTGCCGGTGCCCGCCGCCGACGCCGTACGGGCTCATGGAGCCCATCACCTCGGAGCCGAGCAGCCGTGGTGCGGCGGTCCGACCCGCGCCCGAGGAGCCGCCGGCCGCCACGACCACGACGTCGGGCTCCACCAGGCGGGCGGTGTGCGCGGGCCATAGGGCCAGGGTGACCGCGGTCGGGTAGCAGCCCGGCACGGCGATCCGGGTGGTGCCCTTCAGCTCGTCCCGGGCGCCGGGCAGCTCGGGCAGTCCGTAGGGCCAGGTGCCGGCGTGGTCGGTGCCGTAGAAGCGCCGCCACTCGGCCGGGTCCCGCAGCCGGAAGTCCGCCCCGCAGTCCACGACCAGCGTGGCGCCGCCCAGCTGCCGGGCCAGCGCCCCCGACTGTCCGTGCGGCAGGGCGAGGAACACCACGTCGTGCCCGGCGAGCGTCGCCGCCGACGTCTCCGTCAGCACACGGTCGGCGAGTGAGGTCAGGTGGGGCTGTACGCGGCCGAGCCCGGTCCCCGCGCTGCTGTGCGCGGTGAGCGCACCGATGTCGACACCGGGGTGGGAGTGGAGCAGGCGCAGGATCTCCCCGCCGGCGTACCGACTGGCTCCGGCCACCGCGACCCGTAAGGTCATGTTCTTCCGTCTCTCCTGATGAATGGGGACGCGGCGCACGAGCGGGGGAGCACCCGGTGGGGGTCCCAACTCGGCGCACAGGAACTTAACTTAGCCTAACCTAAGTTCCCATGGGGTGGAACGGCCGCACCGGCGCCCGCCCTTGGGGGCGGACACCTGCAACTGCGCATCAGGACAACGGAGTTGAACGCCGACGTTCAGTCGGCGGAGCCCCAGGCCGTCGTCAGGCCGTCGAGCCACGCGGGTGGCAGTTCGGCCGCGTCCCACTCCTCGTGCAGGGCCGACGGGGTCACCGCGAGACGTTCCAGCACGGCGACGCTCGTGGCCGAGTGCACCAGGGAGTAGCGGCCGTGGATCGCGATCGGGCTGCCCGGCCCGTACTCCGCGTACAGCCGCTCCAGGTGCCCGCGGTGCGCCGAGGCGAACTGCGTGAGCCGCCCCGGATACCCGGCCCGCTGCCGGGGGCTCATCGTGCGCAGGACCGCGCCGAGCACCTGCTCGGTCACCTCGGGATCGAGGTCCGAGACCTCGGCGAACGACAGGTAGAGCGGCGTGACCGCGACCTTGGCCCGCTCCATCTCGGCCCGCCCCACGGGGGAACGCTCGTCGGGCGAGGAGGCCGTGGGACCGGAGGTGACGGCCCGCACCAGCGCCCGCTCGGCGACCGCCCCCAGCTCCTCGGTCACCGCCCGGGCACCGTCGGACCAGCCCGACGCGTACAGTGCGCCCTTCTCCTCCGGCGCGCTCCTCACGTTGTCGTCGAGCTCCTCGTACGCGAGCGCGAGCGCACCCGCCTCGACCAGTCCGATCAGCTCCTCGGCGTCGCCCGTGTAGACCCCCGCACGGGCGAGAAGCTGGAGCAGCGTGCTCTTGGCGTTGAGCACACTGGCCGCGTCGAGCTGCTGACGTCCCTCGTCGGCGGTGTTCATGGGGAGTCCTCCTCGTCGTACGGACGGCCCGGTGCGGGCGCGCGGAACGCTCCGTCGGAGCCTACGCAACGCCCGTACCCCGAGGGCCCGCCTCCCCCCTCGTGTTCCTGATCGGGGTCGAGTACCGCCCGTGCGCACCGCTGCCGTCAGCCCCGGTACACGCGCAGCTCCGCCACCTCGTACGACATCTCCGACGTCCCGGCGTCAGGCGCCGGATGGTAGCGGCCCGCGCACACCGACAGGTTCACGATGAGGTGCGCCCGCCAGGAGCGCCCCACCCCGCGCCGGTCGTCGAAGACCCGCGCGCCGTTGATCCACCACACCACGTTGCGCGCGCCGAGCTCGACCCGGAAGTCCACCCATGCCCCCGGCCGGATCGCGGGGTCCCGGAAGTAGAGGTGGCGCCCGCGGACCCGGTTCGACAGCTCCAGCAGGTCCGGGTTGTCGGGGTGGTACTCGAAGACGTCGATCTCCTGCCCGCCGTCGAGCCAGGTCCAGATCGCCGGCCAGGCGCCGGTCTCCTCCGGCAGCCGCACCCGCGCCTCCAGGACGTCACCCGCCCGCACCAGGAAGCCCTCGGAGCTTCCCTCGGTGGTGAGCAGCCCCGCGTCCCAGTTGCCGTCGGACCGCCGGGTCGCCCGGAAGACGCCCGTCCTGCTGTACGAGGGGTCCTCCACGAGGTGGTCGAGCTTGTTGTCACCCGGGTTGGTCGGCCCGCCGCCGGGATAGGCCCAGGACCGGCCGGCGCCCCACTGCTCGGTGGAGGAGAAGTCCGCGTCGAGCACGAGGGTTCCCGGCGTCCGGGCGGGCCCGCCCGGATCGCTCCTGCGGCGCCTCAGCAGCCGGTCGAAGAGGTTGGACAGCACGGCACGCTCCTTTCGCGGGGGTATGGCCCGGCATGGGAGGGATGCTGCCCACCGCGGATCCCCCGTACGCGACCGGCCACCCGTTGGCGACAAGTCGTCACGGAGGTGTCGGCAGTCGGTCCGGGCCGGGGCGTCGCCGGACCCGGACCGACACGCGCGGTGGTTATCCGCCGTACGTCTCGAACTCGGCGATCCGGGGGGTGCCGGTCGCGCTGACGATCTCGAAGGTGATCTTGGTGAGGGAGGTCCGGGGGACGGTGATGACGCCCGCTCCGGTGCCCGACGTCAGCACGGCTCCGGTGTCGCCGTTGAGGACCCGCCAGGACCCGATGGCGCCCGTCGCGCCCGCCGCCTCACGGATGGCGAGGGAGGAGACGGTCGTGGCGGAGCCCCACTTGATGGACACGGAGCCGGTGGAGCCGGCCGGCGACCAGTACGTGCCGAGGTTGCCGTCCCGTACGTTGCCGTAGCTGGTGCCGTCCGCCTTGCTCGAACCGTCGGAGCCGGCCCCGATGCTGAGGTTGGTCCCGCTCGGCTGGGTCGGCCCGGGGGTGGGCGTGGTGGGAACCGGGGTGGTGGCGGTCGGCGTGGGCGCGGGGGTGGTGGTCGTCGGGGTCGGTGTGGGGCTCGGCGTCTGCGGCGAGCAGCTGCCGTTCGACACCTGAAGTCCCTTGTTCGCACCGGCCGTCCGGCTCACGACGTCCGGCACGCAGCCGGCCGCGTCCAGGGCGAAGGGGTACGGGATGGCGACCGTGGTGTTGGACTGCGGGTTCGGCCCGGCGGGGTTGTTGTCGGTGCCGCGGGCGGACCAGGTCACGTTGTCGAAGACGTTGCCGGCGACCTGCCAGTATCCGGCGGCGTCCGTGTAGAACGTGCCCAGGACGTCCTTGGAGTCCTCGAAGTAGTTGTTGTCCACCTTGGCGCGGGCGCCCGCACGGGAGTTGATGCCGGACTCGTTGATCCGCAGGTAGTGGTTGTTGTACATGTGGCCGATGCCGCCGCGGAGCAGGGGCGCCCGCGAGTCGATGTTCTCGTAGAGGTTGTGGTGGTACGTGACGAAACCGTTCGAGAGCTCCGTCTCGCTGGAACCGACGAGGCCGCCGCGACCGGAGTTGCGCAGGATGCTGTACGAGAGGGTGACGTACTGGGTGTTGTCCTTCATGTCGAAGAGGCCGTCGAAGCCCTCCGACTCGCCGCCCGACGCCTCCAGGGTGACGTGATCGACCCAGACGTTGCGGACGCCGCTCTCCATGCCGATGGCGTCACCGCCGTTGGAGATGGGCGAGCCCGACTTCTTGACGTTCCTCACGGTCACGTTCTGGATGATGATGTTGCTGGACTCGCGTATGTGGATGCCGAGTTGGTCGAAGACGGCGCCCGCTCCGACTCCGACGATGGTGACGTTGCTGATCTGCTTCAGCTCGATGACACCGGCCGCCGTGTTGCAGCTGGTGCCCGACACCTTGGCGGTGTTGGCGTGGTTGACGGTGCCCTCGACCTCGATGGTGATCGGGGTGCTGCTGCTGGCCCGGCCGCACAGGGCCGCGTGGATCTGGGTGCCCGTGGTGGCCCGTACCGTCTGCCCGCCCGCGCCGCCGGTGGTTCCGCCGTTCTGCGTGGCGTACCCGGTGGCGCCGCCGGTCGCCGCCGATGCCTGAGGCATCGACAGCACCACACCGGTGGCGGCCGCCAGGGCCATCGCGGCCGCCGCCGCGTGCAGTCGGAATGTGACTCGTCGTCTCATGCTCGCCGTCCTACTCGTCTGTGAACGTCAGGGGGTGAAAAGCCGTTCGGTGCAGAGGGATCCGGTCGCGGGCAGCCTTGGGGGAGGCGTCCACGACCGCATGGAAAGCGCTTTCTTCACGGGACGATAGGGCGCCCCCTGAGGCGTGGCAAGGCTTCGCGCAGACGCTGCCCCCGGCGTCCCGTCCCGTACGGGACAGCTGTCCGGATACGCGTCCGAGGGCCGGGTGCCGTGCGGCACCCGGCCCTCGGACGTGCGGGGTTCTGCGGTGTCAGGGGTAGAGGCAGAGCGGGACCGCCACCCGGCCCGCGTTGCTCACGGTGCCCGTGGTGACGTCGACCGCGAGCACGTACATGGTCCGGCTTGAGCTCTGCCGGCAGTTCTGCGGGGTCACCAGCCTGGAGCCGTAGGAGCTGCCGTAGTTGCCCATCTGCGAGTGGTAGCCCCTTCCGGGTTCGTATCCCTGGAAGGTGAGGTGCGCGGGGCTGACGGCCAACCGGCTGCCGTACTGCGTCCACGAGGCGTGGGTGCCGTTCGCGGGCAGTTGGCCGGGGTTCGCGTACCCCGTGGCCGCGTGCGCGTTGGCGAGGCGGTTGTCGGCACGACTTCGCGGGTCGACGCAGACGTGGTCCGAGGGGCGGGTCTCCCGCCAGACGAACCCCTGCTTGCAGGTGTCCGGACCGTACGCCCCGCCTCCCGGCTGCACGTTCGAGGGGCCGAGCCGGTTCTCCTCCCACGTCTTGGTGCGCCATTGCGGACTTACGCAGACGCGGTCGCCGCTCACCGCCTCACGCCATACGAGGCCGGAGGCGCACGTGTAGGGGCCGTACTGCGCCTGAGCGGGAGAGGCCGCGGTGAGGGTCGCTGCCGCCACGGTGAGCGCCAGTCCCCCCGAGAGGAGCAGGCCGCGGCGAGGCGTGCGGCGACTGAAGGATTTTCCGTCCATGAGGAACCTCCGGACGTGGATGTGGGTTTCGCGGCGAGAGGAGGATCGAGCCCCCTTCGATCGCCGCCACGGGCTGTCGCGTGACGCCTTCCGGCGAGCGACGCCTCCCTCAGTAAAGCCCCGGGTGGCCTCCTCGGCATCTCGGAGAGATCGGCCTTTCGGTCGAGGGAGCGAAACCCGAGGCACCGCAAGGGCGTCGCGCTCCGGCGGACACCTTGGGAGGGGACGTCGTACGGAGAGCCGCCCAGGCCTCACGGTGCCCCCACGGACACCGCCGTCGACCCCGCTCTTGCCACCCGGGCCTTGATCACGTACCGTCGCTCGACGTGAACACCGGACCGGCGACTCGACGCCACACACAGACGGGCCATCCGGTGGACGACTGACCGCTCAGTGGGTGCCCGGCAGGCACCCCCTCGGTTCGGCACGTGGACCTCCTCGATGCGCAAGCACGACAAGTCCGTTTCCGTGTCGAATCAACAGCGAGGTCATCCACATGGCAGTCACGTTCAACCACACCATCATCGCCGCCAAGGACCGCCACGAATCGGCGACGTTCTTCCGGGAGTTGCTGGAACTCCCCGAAGCGCCGTCCTGGGGTCCCTTCCTCAACGTCCAGCTCGCCGACGGCGTCCTCATCCAGTTCGCCGAGCCCCCGTTCGAGATCCAGATGCAGCACTACGCCTTCCTCGTCGACGACGAACTGTTCGACCGCGCGTACCAGCGGCTGTGCGACCAGGGGATCGAGCACTGGGCCGATCCGCAGATGCGGCGCCCCGGCGAGACCAACACCGAACACGGCGGCAGGGGCGTCTACTTCAAGGACCCCGCAGGTCACGCCTTCGAGCTGATCACACGGCCGTACCTGTAGGCGCCGCACGCGAAGGCGGCCGGCCGGGCACCCCGTGACGAGGCGCCCGGCCGGGCCGCCGGCCCGGCGGGACACTCAGCCGGTGAACTCCCCGTCACGGGCCACGACGACACCGCCGTGCACGACCATGTCCCGGCGGGGCATGTCCACGACGACCTGCGGCAGGCACTCGCCCCGGACCAGGACGAAGTCGGCCGGTGCGCCCGCCGTGAAGTCGGCGTGCGCGAGACCCATGACGTCCGCGCCCCCGTGCGCCGCGACGCCGTAGCAGTCCGTCAGCTCCTCGTCGAGACGCACGTCCGTCACCCAGCCGAGGATGTGCGCGCGGTGCATCATGTCGGCGTTGCCGAACGGGCTCCAGGAGTCGCGGACCCCGTCGGAACCGAGCCCGACCCGTACCCCGTGCTCCCGCAGCCGGGCGATCGGCAGCACCAGGGAGTCGGACGGCGCGACCGTCGTGAGTGCGATGTCCTGGTCGCCCAGGTCCGCCGCGACGGAGCCCAGTTCGCGATCCGTCAGGCCCGGCAGACAGAACACATGGCTGACGGTGACCTTTCCGGCGAGGGAGAGGGCGCGTGTGCGGTCGACGATGCCGCGCATGGCCGCCATGCCCTTCTCGCCGCGGTCGTGCAGATGGATGTCCACGCCGACGCCGTGGCGGTCCGCGATGCCGAAGACCGCGTCGAGCTGCTCGTCGAGAGCCCCGTCGAACCCGGCCGGGTCGATGCCGCCGATCATGTCGATCAGCCCCTCACGCGCTGCCTTCTCCAGCAGCGCCGTGGTGCCCGGCGTGCGGATGACGCCGTGCTGGGGGAAGGCGACGATCTGGACGTCGAGTGCGTGGCGCAGACGCTCACGGGCCTCCGCGACTCCCTCCACGCCGGCCAGACCGTAGGCCGGGGCCACGTCGGCGTGGGCACGCATCGCCCGGGTGCCCCGGGAGACGGCGTGGGACATCAGCCCGTACGCCCGCTCCGCTACGGGGCGCCGCTGACTGCGGAAGAGCTCCACGTCCTGGGCGACGTAGTCGGCGATGCCGCTCGCCGGCCGGCGCGACACCCAGGAACCGCCCCAGGTCGTCTTGTCGGGGTGGATGTGGGCGTCCACGAGCGACGGCAGCGCGATCCGGCCGCCCCCGTCGACGACCCGGGCGCCGCGCGGCGCCGGGCCGCCCGAGACGCGCCCGTCGACGACCACGAGGTCCGTGGCCCGCGCCGCGCCGAACAGGCGCACGTCACGGAAGACCACGGCCCGCCCCGGCCGTCCGGACAGGGCGGAAGCGGCCGGTTCGGCGGAGGAGGCGGCGGAGGCGCCGGAACCAGGACCGGCCGCGGCCGCCGCCTGCGCGGGCGCGGCCATGGCGGCGGTCGTGGCCGTCGTACCGGCGAGAGCGGCGGCACCGGCGAGGACGCTGCGGCGACTGAGCGTGCTGGACGGCGGAGTGGTGGCGTCGACGCGCATGGATGCTCCTTGGGGGAGTGGGGCCGAGGGCTTCCCGTTTTGTATACCAAGCCCAGGCCGGGCGACAAGGTCCGGCATCGCTTCATGGCGGAATGCTGCATATGTTCCGTAAGGGCGTCAAGGGATGGGCGTGAGAGGCGCTGCTGGTATACGAAGACGAGGGAGAGGTCAGCCGTCGCCGAACATGGACCGCAGGGCGACCGCCCGGCTGTCCCGTACGTGCAACAGCGTGCAGGCCGCCGCCGCCTCCGCGTCCCCCGCCTCGATGTGCCGGTACATCTCGGCGTGCTGGGCACGCATGTGGTCGGGCTCCTCGCGCAGCCCGAACACCAGCCGCAGCTGCCAGCTCAGCTGCTCCAGGGTGCGGGCGAGCAGGGGGTTGCCCGACATGGCGACGACGCACTCGTGGAACGCCGTGTGGGCGGCCACCTCGCGCGACCCCTCGTCCGCCGCGGCGGCCGACTCGGCCTGCCGGAGCGCGGCCCGAAGTGCGCCGAGGCCCTGGGAGTCGCCCGCCGCCCGCGCCCGCGCCGCGAGCCGGGAGGCCTGCACCGCCAGCGGTTCCCACACCTCGTAGAGGTGCTCCACGTCGGCGCGTTCCAGCCGGCGGACGCGGACGCCGCTGTGCGGGAGCAGTTCGAGGAGACCCTCGGTGACCAGCGCCCGCAGCGCCTCGCGCACCGGGACGCGGGACATGCCGAGCTCCTCGGCGACCTCCCGCTCCACGAGCCGCGCCCCCTGCGCGTACCGGCGGTCGACGATCCGTTGCAGGACGGCCTCACGCGCGCGCGTACTGAGCGGGACGGCGGAGGCGGCGGGAGGGGTGGGCGCGGGTGTCGCCCCCGTGGCCGGCTTTCCCCCGCCGGCCTTGCGGGAGTCGGCCGGCTTCCCCCCGCCGGCCTTGCGGGAGTCGTCCCCGGTCGTCGAGCCGGTCCCGTGTCTGTCCGCCACCTGTGCCGTCCTCTTCCGTCCTCTACCGCCCCACTTCCGGGCGTGCCCCGGGGGCCGAGGATACGTCGGTCCACCGACGGTCACCGGTGGGGCCGTGAAGGTCTGTTGGTCCCTGGAGTCGGGCCCGGACTGTGGTACTGCCTTACCAGGACATCGTCACATTTGCGGCGTCATGCCGAGATCGCGTCGTTCCGTACTGTCGTACAGCCGTGAAAGGTGGCATCTGTTGCAGGAGGATCAGCAGCCGGACGGCCGCAAGGGCGGCGCCGAGCGGAGCGGCAGGGAAGGGCTGTCGGTGACGGCGGACCTGCCCGGCCGCCCCGACCACCACCATCGCGCCCGGACCGACCGGATCGTGTTCGGCGTCAGCGCCGTCCTCACGGTGGCCTTCGTCGTCTGGGGCGCCACGGCCACCGACAGCCTGGAGAGCACGTCGAGCAGCCTCCTCGAAGGGCTGATCACCAACGGCGGCTGGGCCTTCATGCTGGCCGCCTCCGGGTTCGTCGTGTTCGCGCTCTGGCTGGCCATCAGCCGCTACGGGCGGATCACGCTCGGCCAGGAGGACGAGGGCCCGGAGTTCCGCACGGTGTCGTGGATCGCCATGATGTTCAGCGCCGGTATGGGCATCGGCCTGATGTTCTACGGCGTGAGCGAGCCCCTCGCCCACTACGGCACCCCGCCGCCCGGCACCCAGCCCGCCGACTCGGCCGAGCGGATGCAGACCGCCATGGCCACCACGCTCTTCCACTGGACGCTCCACCCGTGGGCCATCTACGCCGTCGTGGGGCTCGCCATCGCGTACTCCACGTTCCGGCGCCGCCGCCGTCAGACCATCAGCGCCGTCTTCGTCCCCCTGATGGGCGAGCGGCGGGCGTACGGCGGGCCCGGCCGGTTCATCGACATCCTCGCCATCTTCGCCACGCTCTTCGGCTCCGCGGCCTCGCTGGGCCTCGGCGCGCTCCAGATCGGCAGCGGCTTCCAGGAGCTGGACTGGATGGAGAAGACCGGCACTGGACTGCTCGTCGCCATCATCGCGGTCCTGACCGCGGCCTTCGTCCTCTCCGCCGTGTCCGGTGTGGAGAAGGGCATCCAGTGGCTCTCCAACATCAACATGGTCCTCGCGGGCGTGCTCGCCCTCTTCGTGTTCGTGGCCGGGCCCACCATCATCGTGCTGGACCTGCTGCCCACCTCGATCGCCGCGTACCTGGGCGACCTGCCGCAGCTGGCCGGCCGCACCGAGGCGACCAGCGGCGCGAACATCCACGACTGGCTCGGCAGCTGGACGGTCTTCTACTGGGCCTGGTGGATCTCCTGGACGCCCTTCGTGGGGATGTTCATCGCGCGGATCAGCCGGGGCCGGACCATCCGCCAGTTCGTCGGCGGAGTCATCCTGGTGCCCAGCACCGTGAGCCTGGTGTGGTTCGCCATCTTCGGCGGCACGGCCATGAAGCTCAGCGAGCAGGGCGAGCTCGCCGGGGAGACCACGCCGGAGGGTCAGCTCTTCGGTGTGCTGCAGGAGTTCCCGATCTCCGGCGCGATGAGCCTCCTCGTCATGGTCCTCGTCGGCATCTTCTTCGTCTCGGGCGCGGACGCCGCGTCGATCGTCATGGGCACGCTCTCCCAGCGCGGCGCGTTCGAGCCCGCCCGCCTCGTCGTCGTGTTCTGGGGCGTGGTGACCGGAGCGGTCGCCGCCATCATGCTCCTCATCGGCGACGGCCAGGGCGACGCGCTGGCCGGCCTGCAGAACCTCACGATCCTGGTGGCCGCGCCGTTCGTCCTGGTCATGATCGGCATGTGTGTGGCCCTGATGCGGGACCTGCGCAAGGACCCGCTCATCGTCCGGGGCGAGGTCGGCCTCGAGGTCGTCGAACTCGCCGTGATCGCGGGGCACGAGCAGTACGACGGCGACTTCGAACTGCGCATCGGCCCGGGCTCCACGGACGCGCCCGAGCCGGACCGGCCCGGAAAATAGAGCCGGCCCGGAAAGCGGGGCCGGTCCGGCAAAGGTAGGGCCGGCCCGGAAGAAGTAGGGCCGGACGGCACACGTCTAGGGTGCGAATCGAGGCGTGGGCTCCCCGCCGGGTGCCAGGTCCAGCGTCGCCCGGGCCCCGCCCTCCGGCGGGTTCTCGTAGCTCACCCGGGCGCCCAGGACCGCGGCCTGGCCCATGACGATCGTCAGGCCGAGGCCCAGTCCCGTGCCCCGCTCGCGCGCCCCGGTGCGGAAGCGCCGCGGGCCCTCCGCCAGGAGGCCGTCGGGGAAGCCGGGCCCGTGGTCGGACACGCGGACGGCGGTTCCGTCGACCTCCAGGAGGACCGGCGGGGCACCGTGCCGGCGGGCGTTGGTGACCAGGTTGGCCAGGATTCTTTCGACCCGGCGCGGGTCGGTCTCCACCACCTCGTCCTCGCGGATCCGTACCTCGACCTCCCCGCCCGCGGCGGCCGCGGCGCGGCGCGCCAGCTCGCCCACGCGCACGGCGTCCCGCTGGGCCAGCTCGACGCCCGGCACGTCGAGGCGCGCCACCTCCAGGACGTCCTCGACGAGGCGGCGCAGCTGGTCCACGCCTCCGCCCACCAGCTCGGCCGGCCGGCCGGGCGGCAGCAGGCCGACGGCCGCCACCAGACCGGCCACGGGTGTGCGCAGTTCGTGGGCGATGTCGGCCGTGACCCTCCGCTCGGCCTCCAGCCGGGCACTCAGGGCATCGGCCATGGTGTTGACCGCCTCGCCGAGGCGGGCGATCTCGTCCTTGCCTCGGGGCTCGACCCGCGCCGTGAGATCGCCGCCCGCGATCCGCTGGGCGGTGCGTGCCGACGCGCCGATGCGCCGACCGGCGGTGCCGGCCACGGCGATGCCCAGCGCGGAGCCCAGCACCACGGCTGCCACGCCCGAGGCGAGCAGTTCCCTGTCCAGCGCCTCCAGCGCCCGTGCCTGCGGCGCGTAGGAACGCCGGACGGCGACGATCTCGGCGCCACTGCGCGCCGCGGCCCACATCACCGGGCCGTGGCGGTCCCCTGACTCCGTGAGGTAGGTGGCCCGCACCGGTCGACGGGTCACCATCTCGCGCAGGGCGGCGGGCAGTTCCGGCGGATCGACGAGCGCGCCGCCGTCGACGCCGTAGCTACGGGCCTCCAGGGCCGCGACGAGCTGGGCGTCCACCGCGCGCTCCGCCTCCCCGCTCTGATGGTCGGCGGTGCGCTGGTGCACCAGGATCCCGATGAGCGCCGCGACCACGGCAGCGGTCGCGGCGATGACCAGGGCGGCCTTCGTACGCAGTCCCATGGCGCTCAGCCACGGTCCGGCAGCGGTCCGGAGACCAGCTTGTATCCGAAGCCGCGGACGGTCTCGATGCGGTCGCGGCCGATCTTCCCCCGCAGCCGCTGCACATGGACGTCGACCACCCGGCTGTCGCCGCCCCACGCGTAGTCCCAGACCCGCTCCAGCAGGGCGGTCCTGGACAGCACCACTCCGGGCTGGTGCGCGAACTCGAGCACCAGTTTGCGTTCGGTGGGGGTGAGGTCGAGGAGCCGCCCGTCCCGGCGGACGTCCGTGGAGGCCGCGTCCACCGTCAGGTCGCCGAAGCGCAGCAGCGGTTTCTCCACGACCTGCGGCGCGGTCCCCGCGACGCCGGTGGACCGGCGTAGCGCCGCGCGGATGCGGGCGACGAGCACGGGGATGTCGTAGGGCTTGGTGAGGTAGTCGTCGGCCCCGGCCTCCAGGCCGAGGACGACGTCCACCGGGTCGGTGCGGGCGGAGATCATCAGCACCGGGACGCCGCTCTCCTCCCGGATGCGGCGCACCAGACTGACCCCGTCGAGGTGGGGCAGCATGACGTCCAGGACGGCGACGTCCGGGGTCCTCTCCCGGAACCGGGCCAGCCCGTCGAGCCCGTCGCAGGCCGTGCGTACCTCGTAGCCGTGGCGCTCCAGCGACAACTGGGTCGCCTCCCGGAGCAGCGCGTCGTCCTCGACGAGAAGTACATCGGTCATGGCGTGCGGTCTCCTGCTCAGGGTTCCGGGACGGGCAGGGGCACCCCGGTCAGGTCGTCCGTCTCTTCGGAGGGGAGGTGCGAAGACCGTACGGTGGCCCGGGTGTAGTAGGAGACGTTCTCCTGGCGCCGCAGGCCGGAGACCTCGACGGTGGCGGGGTGACCGGTCGGGCCGCAGTCCGTGCACCACAGCCCGCTCACCGTGCCGGTGGCCACGGCCTTCGGCTGCCCCCAGTCGCGCCACTTCAGGTCGGAGAGCACGGTGAACTCGGTCAGGGGGAAGGTCGCGGGACGGCTCAGCGGGTGCCCCATGGCGTCCGAGACGTACACGGGACCGGCGGCCGGGCTCCGGGTGGGCGCGGGGCCCTGGACCTTCGGCTGCTGCGGGCCACCGCACCCGGTGGAGCCCACGGCCAGCAGCAGGGCCAGTGCGGCGGCTGTCCCCGCGGCCGTGGGCTTGGGCATCGGTGACCCTTCGTGTCAGGGGGCCCTGGGGGTCAGCGCGTGGCGAGCGGGCGCTTGCCCTGGAGGTCCTCGGAATCGTACGCGTCCGACCGCCCGGCCGGTGCCAGCGTGAAGGCGGAGTACACCACCCTGCCGTCGACGGTCCGGGGGTCGGAGAGCACGACGGTCGCCTTCAGCGGCTTGTCGAGGCAGGTGTCGAGGCACCAGGTGCCCGTCACCTCGCCGGTGCCGACGGCCTTCGTGGCACCCCACACCTTCCACGTCACCCGGTGGATGCCGGTGAACTCGGACAGCACCAGGTCCTTCGGCCGGCGCTCGGCGCGACCGGTGTCGACGTTCTCCTCGCCGAAGTGGTTGACGACGTACGGGGACACGGTGGTGACGGAGGCGACCGGCTTCCGCGGCGGCGCGCTGTTCGCCGACTGCGCGGCGAACAGCCCGAGAACGGCGGCACCGGCGAGGCCGGCCGCGAGGGCGGCCTTCCCGCGGGAGATCGTGCCGGCCTTGCCGGTGGGGACGTGCGCGTTGCGGTTCATGGCTTCCTCGCTCCATTGCTGCCGTCGGTCGTCGGCTGGTGTGAGAGAAGCTACGAGGGGTGGTTCTCGGCGGTTCGTCGGTCGTGTTGCAACCACTCATCGACGGCTGTTACGCGACCTACACATTCGTCGCCGGGCGGCGGCGGCACGTCGGGCGAGGAGGCCGCGGCCGGGTGGACGGTAGCCCCCGCCCCCCCGACCCGCCTCCGCGGCTCACGCCCGGCCGGCCGCCTTCTGGCTCCGGCGGGACAGCGAGTCGACGACCACGGCGGCCAGCAGGACCGAACCCGTGATCATGAACTGCACGGCGTTGCTGACGCCCATGATGTTCATCCCGGACTGGATGGAGCCGATCACCAGCGCGCCGAGCAGCGCGGACCAGACCGAGCCACGGCCGCCGAAGAGGCTCGTCCCGCCGATGACGGCGGCGGCGATGACGTTCATCAGGAGATTGCCGCCGCCGGAGGTCTGGCTCGCGGACTGGATCTGACCGGCCAGGAAGATGCCGCCGATCGCCGCCATGGTCCCGGCGATCGAGAAGACGGACATCCGGACGAAGGGCACGCTGATACCGGCCCTGCGCGCCCCCTCGATGTTGCCGCCCACCGCGAAGATCCGCCGGCCGTACGTGGTGCGCCGCAGCACGAAGTCCAGCACCACCAGCAGGATCAGGAAGATCAGGAGCGCGAGCGGCAGCCCCTGGTACTGGTTGAGGATGTACGCCGTGGCGAAGGCGAGCGCGGCGATGACGACCGTCCGCAGCACGATCTCGGCGATCGGCCGGAACGGCACCCGGGCGGCCCGGCGGCGCCTGGCGTCCAGGAGTGAGGCCGCAAGGAACAGGCCGACCCCGACGGCCGCCGTCGCATAGGCGGCGACGGGGCTGTGGTAGATCGTCGAGTAGAGCTTGGAGACGACGCTCTCGCTCGGGATGTTGACGGTGCCGCTGGAGCCGAGTATCTGGAGCATCAGCCCGTTCCAGGCGAGATTGCCCGCGAGGGTGACCACGAAGGCCGGTACGCCGACCTTCGCGAAGAAGAACCCCTGGATGAGACCGACGGCCGCTCCGCCCACGATGGCGACCAGGAGCGCCAGCCACTCGTTCATGCCGTTCAGGACGTTGAGGACGGCGAAGATCGCGGCACACAGACCGCTGACCGAGCCGACCGAGAGGTCGATCTCGCCGAGCAGCAGGACGAAGACGATGCCGACGGCGATCATGCCGGTGCCGACGATCTGCTGACTGAGGTCGGAGAGGTTCTGGGCCGAGAGGAACGTGCTGTTCAGACTCCCGAACACCGTCCAGATGATGATCACGGCGAGCACGACGGGCAGCGAGCCCAGCTCACCGCTGCGCAACTTGCGCCGGAACTCACCCACGTACCCCTTGAGCCCCTCCTCGCGGACGAGGAGACGCGAGTCGACGGCGGGCATGGCGCCGGACGCCGGTTCCTGGGTGTTGGTGTCGGAACGGCCGTCCGGAGGGTCGGCGCGGCCTCGGTCGCGGCTCATCGCTCCTCCTCCAGCTTGCGGGCCTGGCGGCGGGTGACGGCGCTGTCGGAGGCGCCCGTGATGGCGGAGATGATCTCCTCGGTGGACGTGGAGCGTGTGTCGAAGAACCCGTTGTTCCGGCCGAGGCGCATCACGGCGATGCGGTCGGCGACCGCCATCACGTCCACCATGTTGTGGCTGATCAGGATGGTGCCGAGGCCCTGGACGCGCAGCCGCTCGACCAGGTCGAGCACCTCGGCCGTCTGCTCCACGCCCAGAGCGGCGGTGGGCTCGTCCAGGATGACGACCTTGGGCGCGCCGATCAGCGAGCGGGCGATCGCCACCGTCTGACGCTGACCGCCGGACAGGGAGGCGACGGGGATGCGCACGCTCGGGATGCGGATGGACAGGGTGTCGAGCAGCTCGCGGGCACGCTGGTCCATGCGGACCTCGTCGAGGACGCCGAAGCGGCGCAGTTCCCGGCCGAGGAAGAGGTTGGCGACCACGTCGAGGTTGTCGCACAGGGCGAGGTCCTGGTAGACGGTGGCGATCCCGAGGTTCTGCGCGTCGTGCGGCCGGTCGATGGAGACCGGCCGGCCCTGCCAGGTGATGACGCCCTCGTCGGGCGGGTTCACCCCGGCGATCGCCTTCACGGCGGTGGACTTGCCGGCGCCGTTGTCGCCGACGAGCGCGACCACCTCACCGGGGTGCACGTCCAGGTCGAAGTCCTTCAGTGCCTGGACGGCGCCGAACCGTTTCGAGATCCCCCGCAGTGTGAGCACGGCTGACTCCGGCAAAGGAACCGCCTCCTCCGCTCGCCCGCTCGCGCGGGCCGCTCCGCCCCACCGGGTTGGATGTCCGCGCGGCTACTGGAGACCGGCCTCCTTGCAGGCCGCGGCATAGGTCGGGGTGCAGATCTCCTGGACCGTGTACAGGCCGTCCTTCACGACGGTGTCCTTGATGTTGTCCTTGTCGACCACGATCGGCGTCAGCAGGTTGGCCGGGACCTTCTGGCCGCTGCCGCTGGTGACGGTGGTGGGCGTCAGGTCGGCCGGGAGCGGCTTGCCCTCGGCGAGGTTGACGGCCATCGTGGCCGCGATGTCGGCCTCCGGCTTGTACGGCTTCTCGACGGTGATCGTCTGGGTGCCGAGCAGGATCCGCTGGATCGCGTCGAGCTGGGCGTCCTGGCCGGTCAGCGGCACGTTCATGCCCGCCGCCTTGAGAGCGGTGGCGATGCCGGCGGCCAGTCCGTCGTTGGCCGAGTAGACCCCGACGATCTTGTCCTTGCCGAGGGAGCTGATCGCACCGGACATCTGCTGGTTGGCGTTGTTCGGGTCCCAGTTCGGCGTGTCGTACTCCTTGCCGATCTTCACCTTGCCGTCCAGGACCGAGTGCGCCCCGGCCTTGAACTCCGCCGCGTTCGGGTCGGTGGGCGACCCGTTGTGCATCACGATCTCGCCGGTCTCGGCCTTGTCGCCGAGCGCGTCGAGGAGTGCCTTGCCCTGCAGCTCACCGACCTTGCGGTTGTCGTACGAGACATATGCGTCGACCGGGCCCTGGGCGAGGCGGTCGTACGCGACGACCTTCACGCCCGCGTCACGGGCCTTCTGCACGGAGGACTGGATCGACTTCGCGTCCACGGCGTCCAGGATGAGGACCTGGTCGCCCTTGGCGAGTGCCGTGTTCACCTGCTGCTGCTGGGTGGTGGCGCTCTCGGCGGCGTTGTAGTAGTCGATCTGGGCGTCCGGCGCCAGCTCCTTGATCTTGGCCTCGATGTACGGCCGGTCGAACTTCTCGTACCGCGTGGTCTTGCTCTCCGGCAGCAGCAGGCCGATCTTCACGTCGCCCTGAGCCGCCGATGCCGAGCCCTGCTGGCTCGCCCCGCTGGTCGCCACCGCTCCGAGACACAGGGCCGTCGCTCCGGCCAGGGCTATCGCGCCACGCAATGTACGGGTCATGGCAGGCTCCTTCCGTACGCCCGCGTGCCGCCGCCGCTGGAGCGGGGGGCCGAAGGTGCGTATGTGGCCATATATCGACATTAGCCTCAACCTGGGGACCGGCAAGCGGGTGACCCCCCGGCCCGTGGTCCCCGGGGCCGCACCGCCGTCAGTACACGTCCCGGACGTACCGCTTGTCGGCCGCCAGCTGCTTGACGTACACGCCCGCCGCCTCCTCGTCGAGGCCGCCGTGGGTGACGGCGATGTCGCGGAGAGCACGGTCGACGTCCTTCGCCATCCGGGCGGCGTCGCCGCACACGTAGAAGTGCGCGCCGGACTGGAGCCAGGACCACAGCTGCGGTCCGTGCTCCCGCATCCGGTCCTGCACGTAGACCTTGGCGCGCTGGTCACGGGAGAAGGCGGTGTCGAGCCGGTCCAGGGTTCCGTCGGCGAGGAGGGCGGTCAGCTCCTCCTCGTAGTAGAAGTCGGTGGCGCGGTGCTGCTCGCCGAAGAAGAGCCAGTTCGGAGCCCGGTGGCCGAGGGCCCTGCGCTCGTCGAGGAAGCCGAGGAAGGGCGCCACGCCCGTTCCCGGGCCGACCATCACCATCGGGGTCGTGGGGTCTGCCGGGGGCCGGAAACGCGCAGCGCGCTGGACGAAGACCGGGACCAGCGCGCCGGGTTCGGCGTCCGCGAGGAACGGCGAGCAGACGCCCTTGCGAGGGCGGCCGTGACGGTTCTCGTAGCGGACGACGGAGACGGTCAGCGACACCCGGTGGGGATCGGTGAGCGGACTGGAGGAGATCGAGTACAGCCGGGGCCTCAGGCGGCCGAGGGCGTCCACCCACTCCTGCGCGGCGGCGCGGACGGCGTACTCGGCCAGGACGTCCACGGCCTGCCGGCCCCAGGTCCACTGGGCGAGCCCGTCCTTGTTGTCGGGCCGCAGGAGCCGCTTCAGGTCCCGGTCGCCGGTCCTCTCGGTGACGAAGCCGAGGAGGGCGGCGGAGACGCCGGTGATGTCGAGATGCCGGTGCAGCGCCTCGCCGAAGGGCACGGCGCCGGCGCCGGGAAGCTCCACCGGGACGTCGGCGTCGAGTCCGGTGACCGCCAGCCATTCGGCCACGAGCTCGGGGCAGTTCACGGGCTGGACGCCGAGGGCGTCTCCGCTCTCGTAGCCGAGGGGTGCCCCCGTCTCGCTCGTGTCGAAGGTGAACCTGCGGACCTCCTTGCCCGCCCCCGGCAGGCTGAGGAGCCGGTTCCCGACGAGCCGGGCGGTCGTGGTCGCCGGCCCGGAGCGCCGCGCGGGGGCGGGAGGGGCGGCCGCCGGAGCCGCGCTCGCGTCGGACAGACCGGCGAGCACCTGGTCGAGCCAGGCGAGGGCGGACGGCTCGTAGTCGGGTTCGCAGTCGGTACGGGGGGCGATGCGGACGCCCCCGAGCTCGTCGAGACGCCGGTCGAGCCGCCGCCCGTGCCCGCAGAAGTCGCCGTACGAGGAGTCCCCGAAGGCGAGCACGGCATAGCGGCGGCCGTCCAGGCGCGGGGTGTCGGGCGCGGCGAGCGCGTCCCAGAAACCGGAGCCGTTGTCGGGCGCGTCCCCGTCCCCGAACGTGCTGGTGATCAGGAGGAGGTCGGCGGCGGGCGGCAGCGCGCCGAGGTCGGTCTCGTCCATGCCCGCGAGCGCGGCCCGGTGACCGGCCGAGAGCAGCCGCTCGGCGGTGGCGGCGGCGAAGTCCTCGGCGTTCCCGGTCTGGGAGGCCCACAGCACGACCACCTCGCGGCCCGCCGTGTCCGCTTCGGCGGGGGCCGGGGCCTGCGGGGCGCGGGAGTAGAGCCCGGCCAGGACCCCGTTGACCCAGCGCGCGTGGTCCTCGCGGAAGGGAGCGCCGGACGGCAGCACGGGCACCCCCGGCGCGCCCGTCCCGAGGCCGGCGAGGAAGCCGACGAGGTACTGCCGCTCCTCGGCGGTCAGGACGGGCGGCGGCGTCGGTTCGAGACCGAAGGCGGCGGCCGACCCGGCCGGCGGACCGCCGTTCGGTATCACCAGGGGCGAGGGGATCACGGCCGAGGGATTGACGGCGGCGGGAACCACGGAAGGAGCCGAGGCCGCCGGGACCACGGCCGCCGGAGCCTCCGCCTTCGCCAGCGCCACCGCGCACACCTTCAGCTCGGGCTGGAAGGAGAGGGGATCGACGGCGTCCTGGGTGACCGCGTTGACGCACAGGTCCTCGCCGAAGAGGTCGTTCCAGTGGAACGGGGCGAAGCAGTTGCCCGGACCGACCCGGTCGGTGACCACGGCCGGGAGCACGGCCCTGCCGCGCCGCGAGGCGATCTCGACGGGGTCGCCCTCCACGACGCCGAGCCGCCGGGCGTCCTCGGGATGCACTTCGACGAACGGCGCCGGGTTGAGCCGGTTGAGCCTGGCCACCCTCCCGGTCTTGGTGAGGGTGTGCCACTGGTGCTGGAGACGGCCGGTGTTGAGGACGAACGGGTACGTGTCGTCGGGCATCTCGGCCGGGTCGATGTGCGGCCGGGCGTGGAAGACGGCCCGGCCGCTCGCCGTCGGGAAGACGGGTCCGGAGCCGTCCCCTGCCACGTACCGGATCGGGTTGCGCGCGGGCCCGCCGGCGGCGGCCGGCCACTGCACGGGCGTGGCGCACAGCCGCTCGTACGACACCCCGCTCAGGTCGTACCCGGTCTTGGGGTTCGCGGCCCGTCGGATCTCCTCGAAGATCTCCTCGGCGCTGTCGTACGAGAACGCCTCCTCGTACCCCATCTCGCAGGCGACGCGGGCGATGATCCGCCAGTCGGCGAGGGCCTCGCCCGGCGGGTCGACGGCCGGCTGGGTGAGGGTGAGGCTGCGCTCGCTGTTGATCAGGACGCCCTCGGTCTCGGTCCAGAGGGCGGCGGGCAGGACGACGTCCGCGTACGCGTTGGTCTCGGTCTCGGCGAACGCGTCCTGGGTGATGACGAGTTCGGCCGCCCGCAGGCCCTCGACGACGGTGGCGCGGTTGCCGACGGAGGCGACCGGGTTGGTGCAGATGATCCAGCACGCCTTGACCCCGCCGTCCGCCATGCGCCGGAAGAGGTCGACGGTGCCCTGTCCCGAGCCGTCCTCGCGGATCGTGCCGGGCGGCAGGTCCCAGAGCTCCTCGGTGAACGCCCGGTCCTCGGCGACCATGACCGAGCGCTGTCCGGGTAGGCCGGGACCCATGTAGCCCATCTCGCGCCCGCCCATGGCGTTGGGCTGGCCGGTCAGGGAGAAGGGACCCGAGCCGGGGCGGCAGATCGCGCCGGTCGCCAGGTGCAGGTTGACCAGGGCGTTGGTGTTCCACGTGCCGTGGGTGGACTGGTTGAGGCCCATGGTCCAGCAGCTGGTCCATTCGGCCGCCGTGCCGATCCACTCGGCGGCGGTACGGATGTCGTCCTCGGGTATGCCGGTGATCCGGGCGACCGCGTCGGGCGGGTAGTCGGCGAGGAACGGCGGCATCGCCTCCCAGCCCTCGGTGTGCGCGGCGACGAAGGCCGCGTCGGTGTGCCCGTTCCGGTGCAGCAGGTGCAGCAGGCCGTTGAGGAGCGCGAGGTCCGTGCCCGGCCTGATCCGCAGGAACAGGTCGGCCTTCTCGGCGGTGGCGGTGCGCCGGGGGTCGACGACGATCAGCTTCGCCCCCGCCTTGACCCGCTCCATCATGCGGAGGAACAGGATGGGGTGGCAGTCGGCCATGTTGGAGCCGATGACGAGGAAGGCGTCGGCCCGGTCGAGGTCGTCGTAGGAGCCGGGCGGTCCGTCGGCGCCCAGGGAGAGCTTGTAGCCGGTGCCGGCGCTCGCCATGCAGAGCCGTGAGTTCGACTCGATCTGGTTGGTGCCGATGAAGCCCTTGGCGAGCTTGTTGGCGAGGTACTGGGCCTCCAGGCTCATCTGGCCGGAGACGTAGAGCGCCACCGCGTCGGGACCGTGCTCGTCGACGATCGCGCGCAGCCGGCGGGCGGTCTCGGTGACGGCGCGGTCGGTGTCCGTGGGCACGGGTTCGGCGCCGCGCTCCGCCCGGACGAGGGCGGTGGTCAGACGGCCGGGGGCGACGAGCAGGTCGGCGGTGGTGGCGCCCTTGGTGCAGAGCCGCCCGCGGTTGGCCGGGTGGTCCTTGTCGCCCGTCGCCCTGAGGACCGTACGGCGTCCGTCGGGGCCCGGCCCGATGTCGAGGAGCAGGCCGCACCCCACACCGCAGTACGAGCAGGCGGTCCGTACCTGTTCGGCCGTACCGCCCCGGGGGTCCGCCGAGTCCTGTGGGGTCACCGGGGCGCCTCTCTGTGGAACCGTTCGAGCCCCGACCGTACGCAACGGCCGTTACACCCGTGTCACCCGGGTCGATCATGGTCCGTAACACCGGCCACACAGCGCACCGGGGCGCTGTGTGAGCCGCCGGACCCGCGGGTGTCACAGGGGGCGCCGCCGCCCGTGCGGCGGACGCCCCCACGCGGAGGGTCAGCCGAGCAGCGGGGCCTCCGGAGCGAGCGCGGCGGCGATGCGCCCGGCGAGCACCTCCGCCGTGTTGCCCTCGGGCGTGGTCGCGGTCTTCGTCGTGGAGACGGCAACGGCCAGACGCCTGGACGGGAGGTACGCCTGGATCGCCGCGTAACCGGAGAACGACGGGTTCTGCAGGACCCAGCCGTTGATCACGATGACCCCGAGGCCGAAGTGCTTGGCCTCGGTCTGCCGCAGGCACACGGTGGCCGGGCACGTCGCGGTCGGGGACCCGAGACCGACCGTACCCGGGTCGAGAAGGGTGCGGTACGAGCGGGGGGAGAGGAGCTCGCCGCTCCCGATGGCCTCCGCGGACCGGGAGAGGTCACAGATGTGGGTGGTGATGACCGCGCCGGGCGCGGTGGTCCACGACGGGTTCCAGAAGGTGGACTCCTCGTAGAGGCCGCGCTCGGTGCTGAAGGCGTGCAGCACCGGGCTCGGGATGTCGGGGGTGAACGAGTTCCGGGTGTCGCGCAACTCCAGCGGGCCGGTGACCAGCTCCTTCACCAGCCTGTCGATCCGGGTGCCGGTGATCTTCTCGAGCGCGGCGACCAGCAGCAGGTAGTTGGCGTGGGAGTAGCTCCAGTTCGTGCCCGGCTCGTACCAGAAGGAGTGGCGGAGCGGGAAGGCGAGCAGCTCCCGCGGCGTCCACGCGCGGAACGGGTCCGCCAGGAGTTCCTTCCCGAACGCCGGGTCGGTCACGTAGTCGTGGAGGCCGGTCGTGTTGGTCGCCAGCATCCGCAGGGTGATCCGGTCGGCCTGCGGCAGGTGGGGCAGCCAGCGCTCCACGGTGTCGTCGAGCCGGACCCGCCGCTCCTCCACCAGCCGGAGCAGGGCCGTACCGATGTGCGCGAAGGCCACGGAGCCGGCGCGGAAGTGCATGTCCGGCTGGGCGGGGACGCCGGTCATGGACTCACCGAGCGCGTCGGTGACGATCTCGCGGCCGTCGACGGTGACCCGCAGCTGTACGGCCTTGAGGTCCAGGTCCTTCTGGGCCGTGCGGGCGATGTCGAGGATCCGGCGTGCCTCGACCCCCGGGGAGCCCTGGGTCCGCACGCAGGCGGACCCGCCGTGGCCACCGGGAGGCCCGGCGAGCGCGGGTGCGACGGCGGTCGTCTGGACGGTGAGCGGGGCCGCGACGGCGGTCGTCTGGACGGTGAGGGCGAGAAGCGCGGCGCAGAGAAGGGCCCGGCGGGACCGCGCACGCGGGCGCGGGCGTGAGGGGAGGGGGGTGTGTGCCATGCCCGCACTATGTCCGGGGCGCCGGCCCGCCCCCGGCCGAACACTCCGGGGACGGCGGCGCTCCCGCCCGTGTGGGGCAGAGGCGGCGCACCTCCGCGCGCGCGGTGTCGCCCGTACAGCCGCTGAGGGCGGCATCGAGTCGCGATGATGTACATATCGGGACAAGATGACATCTTGTGGCCCCTGGAGAGGCCGCTCCGCCCTCTCCGCAGGAGGGCGACGCGGACGTCCGGCGCGCTGCCGCCGCGACAGGAGGCGGGAATGTCTGAGCTCATCGTCATCGGATACGACGACCCGGAAGTGGCCCGGCGGGCGTTCGACACGGTGCAGGACCTGCAGCGGGACTACGTGGTGCACCTGAACGGTCTCGCCGTGGTCTCGGTGGACGCCGACGGCAGGACCCATGTCGACACCACCAGCCGCATCGTCGGCGTCTCCGCCGCGTCCGGAGCCCTCTGGGGAGCGATCTTCGGCATTCTCTTCCTGCTGCCCGGTCTCGGGCTCCTGACCGGAGCGGCCCTCGGCGGCCTCGTCGGCAGGCTCAGCAAGTCCGGAGTCGACGACCGGTTCCGCCGGCAGGTGGGGGACCTCCTCACACCCGGTGCGGCGGCCGTCGTGATCATGGCGTCGAAGGTCACCGACGACAAGTTCACGGTGGCCATGCAGCCGCACGGCGGCACCGTCCTCAAGACCTCGCTCAGCGACCAGGACGAGAAGGAGCTGGCCGACCAGCTGGCCGGGCCGCAGTAGACACCCGCACCCGCCCCGCAGAACCGCCGGAATCCGCCAGGAAGGCTTCCTCATGGAACCCGCGCTCAGCAGCGATGTACTCGCGAGACTGCGACAGCCCCGCCCGTACCCGGCCGTGTCCCTCGTGATGCCGACGCACCGCCGTGAACCGGAGAACCTCCAGGACCCCGTACGCCTCCGCAACCTCGTGGCGGCGGCGGAGAAGGCGATCCAGGACGATCCGGCGGTCACCCGGGAGCGGCGCTCCGACGTCCTGGACCAGCTGCGGCGGGCGGTGGCCGAGATCGACCTCGCCCACGCCGAGGACGGACTGGTGATCTTCGTCGCCCCGGGGGAGCGGCACGTGTGGACGGTCGCCCGGACGGTCCCGGAGCGCGTCGTCCTCGCCGACACCTTCCTCACCCGGAACCTCGTCGCCGCCCGGGCCGCCGAACAACCCTCCTGGACGATCGCCGTGGCGGCCGACCGGGTCTCGCTGTGGAGCGGCGACCACGAGCGGGTCACCGAGCACACCGGAGACGGCTTCCCGTTCACCCGCGACCTCGACCCCCAGGACGTGGAGCGGGAGGAACGCGTCGGAGACGTGCCCAGCACCTTCCGCGACGAGGCCACGCGGCAGTTCCTCCGCGAGGCGCACCAGGCCCTGCGCGCGCTCCTCGCCTCCCGCCCGCGCCCGCTGTACGTGCTCGGCGAGCCCGCGGCCCTCGCCCTCTTCGAGGAGACCGGAGCGCTCCAGCCGGGCACCACGCCCGTCCACCACGGCGGGCTCGCCCGGGGGCCCGCCACGGCCGTCCGGGAGGCCGTCGAGCCCGCCCGCGCCGCCCGCGAGGCCGCCGCGTCGACCACGGTCGTCGCCGAACTCGACGCCGCCAGGGGACGGCGGGAGTTCGCCGGCGGGATCGACGAGGTCTGGCAGGCCGTGAAGGAGGGCCGGGTCCGGCTGCTCGCCGTCGAGGACCACTACCGGACCGTCGTCCGGGACGACGGCGGCCACCTGGAACCCGCCGAGCCCTCCGAGGCCGGGGCGCGGGACGACATGGTCGACGAGATCGTCGAGCGGGCCCTCGACACCGGAGCCGAGGTCCAGTTCGTCCGTGACGACACCCTGCTCGACATGGACCGCATCGCCGGCGTGCTCCGCTACTGACCACCCCCCTCACCCCCACGGCCACGATCGCGGCCCGGACACGAGAAGAGGACGCATCCTGTGAACCCCTCAACGACGCGGGCGGACCGGTCGGTGCGCGCACGCGCGGCCGGCGCGGCGGTCGCCGTCGTCGTCGCCGCTCTCGGCGCGACCGGCCTGGTGGCCTGCGACAGCGGAGGCGACGACACCGGCAGCCCCACGTTCAGCGAACGCCCCTCGGCCCCCGACACGGCCGGCTTCACGGGCGAGCCGCCGTCCGCCGTCGCCTCGGAGGCGCAGGAGGCGATCGAGTCCGCCCGCGCGTCCGCCTCCTCGGCGGCCGCCTCGGCGTCCGAGCGCGAGGCGTCGCGCAAGGCGTCCATCGGATCCGAGATCGAACGGTCGCGCCGACAAGCCCAGGACGAGCTGGAGGACGTACAGGGCCAGGGCAACGCCCTGGGCGAGGTCGGCATGACGGGCAAGCCCCGATCCGAGACCGGTGGCCGCCTCGCCGTCGTCCTGAACATCACCAACAAGACGGCCGAGGAAGCCTCCTACGCCGTCCAGGTCGACTTCCTCGACCCCTCGGGGAAGGTCGTCGAGACGCAGTTCGTCGGCGTCGAGGACCTCGAACCCGGCGGTCGCGAACAGCCGGTGGTCATCAGCCGGCAGCCGGCCGAGCCGGTGCTCACCCCGAAGCTCGCCAAGGCACAGCGGTACTGACAGAAGCGGTACCGACACAGGAGGAGAGCCCCATGTCCGAACTGATCGTCCTCGGTTACGACGACCGGGCCGTCGCGAACCGGGCCTTCGCCGCGGTCCAGGAGCTCGAGACCGGCGGCGTGGTCGAGCTGAAGGGCCTCGCGGTCGTCTCCGTGGACGCGGACGGCGAGACCCATGTGGACACCCCCGCCAGGAGGGAGGGCAAGGTCGCCCTCTCGGCCACAGCCGGCGCCCTGTGGGGCATGGTCCTCGGCATGCTGATCCTGACCCCCGGCATCGGCGTCGTGGGCGCCGCCGTCGGAGGGATCATCGGCAAGCTGAACCAGATGGGCGTCGACAACGCGTTCCGCGACAAGGTCCGGACACTGCTCGAACCCGGGCACGCCGCTGTCGTGATCATGGCCTCGAAGGTCACCGAGGACGCGTTCGCCGCCGCCATGGAGCAGTTCGGCGGGACCGTGCTCAAGACCTCGCTCCCGGAGCAGAGCGAACGGGAACTCGCCGCACAGCTGGCCGGCCCGGACGCGAGCGAGGACTGACCCGGCCCCGGAGCGGAACACCGGGAGGACCGGCCGCCCCCGCGAGGGGCGGCCGGTCCTCCGCGACGTCAGAACTCGACCGCGTCCCGGATGAGGGGGCAGGTCATGCAGTGGCCGCCGCCGCGCCCCCGGCCGAGCTCGGCGCCGACGATGGTGATGACCTCGACGCCGGCCTTCCTCAGCAGCGTGTTGGTCTGGGTGTTGCGGTCGTACGTGAAGACGACGCCGGGTTCGAGGGCGACGGCGTTGTTGCCGCTGTCCCACTGCTGCCGCTCGGAGGCGTACTCGTCGCCGCCGGTCTCGATCACCCGGAGCTCCGGCAGGCCGAGGCCTTTGGCGACCACGTCGACGAAGGGAGTGCTGCCCTCGTCGGTGATGTCGACCCCGGGCGCCCCGTCGCCGGGGCGCAGCGAGAAGGTGTGGACCGCGTCCATGATCTTCGGGTAGAGCGTGACGATGTCACGGTCGGCGAAGGTGAAGACGGTGTCCAGGTGCATCGCGGAGCGCAGCCTCGGCATGCCGGCGACGATGACGTGCTCGGCGGCGCCGTTGCGGAACAGGGAGGCCGCGACCTGGGTGATGGCCTGCCGCGAGGTGCGTTCGCTCATGCCCATGAGGACGACGCCGTTGCCGACGGGCATGATGTCGCCGCCCTCGAAGGTGGCCTGGCCCCAGTCCTCCTCCGGGTCCCCCCACCAGACGGTGGCGTCCCGGTAGTCGGGGTGGAACGAGTAGACCGCCTTCATGAGGAGGGTCTCGCCGTGCCGGGCGGGCCAGTACAGCGGGTTCAGGGTGACCCCGCCGTACAGCCAGCAGGTGGTGTCCCGGGTGTAGAGGGTGTTCGGCAGCGGCGGCATCAGGTACTCGCGCGCCCCGGTGGCCTCCCGGGCCAGCGAGACGTACCCGGAACGGAACGCGTCCGGCAGGTCGGCCGTCGACAGGCCGCCGATGAGGTACTCGGCCAGATCGCGCGGCGCGAGGGAGTCGAGGAAGGCGCGCGTGTCGTCGATGAGACCGAGGCCGACCTCGTTCGCGACGATCTTCCGGTCGAGGAGCCAGGCCCGCGCCTCGGGGATCGCCATGGTCTCGGTGAGCAGGTTGTGCAGCTCGACGACCTCGACGCCCCGCTGGGTCAGCTTGTTGACGAAGTCGGCGTGGTCGCGCTGCGCGTTCTCCACCCACATCACGTCGTCGAAGAGGAGGTCGTCCGAGTTGGTCGGGGTCAGGCGGCGGTGGGCGAGCCCGGGAGAGCAGACGAGGACCTTGCGGAGCCGTCCGACCTCGGAGTGCACGCCGAGCGCGGGCTCGGCGGAAGCGTCGTTGCCGGTCATACGGGGGCCTTTCCGGGTGGGGGAGCGGGGAGTGGGGGAGTGGGGAGGTGGGGACTTTCCGGACACGGCCTAGAGGCTGATCCAGCCGGCCGCGAGGGCCACGACCCCGAGGACGGCGCCGGCGACGGAGACGGCCAGGATCACGAGCTCCCGCCCGGAGAAGAGCCGTCTGCCCTGCTCACGCCTGGCCTTGACGAACAGGAAGGTCGCGGGCGCGTAGATGATGAAGGACACCAGGACGAACTTGAGCCCGGCCGCGTACAGCAGGAACGCCGTGTACACCGTGGCGAGGACGCCCACGACCAGCTCCCGACGGGTGCTGTCGCCCGCCACCTTCTCCCGCTCGGGTCTCAGGGCGATCTTCACCGCGAACCCGGCGGCCAGCAGGAACGGGATCAGGCTGAGCGCGCTCGTCAGATCGAGGGCGAAGTTGAAGGCGTCGTCGGAGAAGGCCGTCACGACCAGGACGACCTGGCTGAGGGACGTCGTCATGAGGAGGGCGGGGACGGGGACGTCGTCACCGCTGGAGCGCCCGAGGAAGCGCGGCATGTCCTCGTCCTTGGCCGCCACGAAGAGCACCTCCGCGGCCATGAGGGTCCAGGCGAGGTAGGCGCCGAGGACGGAGACGATGAGGCCGACGCTGACGAAGACCTGGCCCCAGGTGCCGACCGCGGCCTCCAGGACGCCCGCCATGGACGGCTGGCGCAGCTCCGCGATCTCGCCCATGGGCAGGATCCCGTACGACACGATGGTCACCGAGGCGAAGACGGCGAAGACGCTGAGGAAGCCCAGGACCGTCGCCCGTCCCACGTCCTCGCGGCGCTTGGCGTGCCGTGAGTACACGCTGGCGCCCTCGACGCCGAGGAAGACGAAGACGGTGGCGAGCATGGTGCCGCGGACCTGGTTGAACAGGGAGCCGGCGTAGTCGGCGCCGCCCCAGTTGTCGGCGAAGACGGACGGGTCGAAGTAGAACAGGGCCAGGATGACGAAGACGACGATGGGCACGATCTTGGCCACGGTCACGATCCGGTTGATCGCCGCGGCCTCCTTCACCCCTCGCCGGATGAGCAGGAAGAACGCCCACAGTCCGGCCGAGGACAGGATGATGGAGAGGGCGGTGTCGCCGTCGCCCAGCGCCGGCGCGATCGCGCCGATCGTCGACATGATGAGCACCCAGTACGTCACGTTGCCGACGCAGGCGCTCGCCCAGTAGCCGAAGGCCGAGAAGAAGCCCAGGTACTCGCCGAAACCGGCCTTCGCGTACGCGTAGACACCGGCGTCCAGGTCCGGCCGGCGCACGGCGAGCGTCTGGAACACGAACGCGAGCATCAGCATGCCGCAGCCGGCGACGGCCCAGGCGATCAGCGCGCCCGCGACACCGGTCTCCTGCGCGAACCTCCGCGGCAGCGAGAACACGCCGGCTCCCACCATGGACCCGACGACCATCGCGGTCAGCGTGACGAGCGTCAGCTTGGCCGTGGGCGGGGAGCCGGTGGTGACGTCGCCCTTACCGGTGTCGGCGTTCGGCATGGTCTGCCTCTCCCTCTACTGAAAGCTCGATAAGAGTAATTTGTCGCAATAGTGGCCTATGTATCTCTCGGGGGTGTGGTTCCCGCGCGTCGCGTCGACGGAGAAGGGTCTGCGTCTCGCCGGGCGCCCGGCGATCTCGGCCGACACGTCCGAAAACTGACGTTCCCTCACCTAAACCTCGCGCGCACCAAGATCGCCGTTTCGAGGTAATGCCCTCCGTCCGATGGGGCGGACCGTAGTCACCGGCCGTTACTGTTCCCCCGGATCTGGACGGATTGCCAGGGCTTCACTCCTGTTCCTCCCTTTCCTCCCCCTTCTCTTCTGTCGCCGGTCGGCGCCCCCGTGCGCCGGCCACCACCCCCCTCCGAAGGAGAGCCCGCCCCATGACCGTCGACACCAGCCCGGACGCACAGCTGGACGCCCCGAAGCAGTCCAGCCTCAGCACCGCGGCCGCCCGGAACCTCGCCACCACGACCAAATCCGCCCCGCAGATGCAGGAGATCAGCTCCCGCTGGCTGCTGCGGATGCTCCCCTGGGTGGAGACCAAGGGCGGCGCCTACCGGGTCAACCGTCGGCTGAGCTACACGGTCGGGGACGGCCGCATCGAGTTCGTCCAGGACGGTGCCCGGGTGCGGGTGATCCCCCGCGAACTCGGCGAACTCGCCCTGCTGCGCGGCTTCGAGGACGAGGAGGTGCTGAACGAGCTCGCCAACCGGTGTGTGCAGCGCGACTTCGGCGCCGGCGAGGTACTGGTCGTACGCGGCGCGCCCGCCGAGCAGATCCATCTGATCGCCCACGGCCGGATCGGCCAGACCTCCCTCGGCAAGTACGGCGACGAGGTGGCCGTGGCCGTCCTCGCCGACGGTGACCGCTTCGGTGAGAACGCCCTGCTGGACGCCGACGCCCGCTGGGACTACACCGCCACCGCGGAGACCTCCGGCACGCTCCTCACCCTCTCCCGCGCCGAGTTCGCCGCCGTACTCTCCTCCGCGCCGGCGCTCCAGGCCCACATCCAGGAGTTCAGCTCACTCCCGCTCCAGCGGCAGAACCGCCACGGCGAGGCGGAGATCGCCATGTCGGCCGGCCACACCGGCGAGGTCGAACTGCCCGGCGCCTTCGTCGACTACGAGCTCAATCCGCGCGAGTACGAACTCTCCGTGGCGCAGACCGTGCTGCGGGTCCACACGAGGGTCGCCGACCTCTACAACGGGCCGATGAACCAGACCGAGGAGCAGCTCAGGCTCACCGTCGAGGCGCTGCGCGAGCGCCAGGAGCACGAGCTCATCAACAACCGGGAGTTCGGTCTCCTCCACAACGCCGACTTCAAGCAGCGGATCCAGACCCACTCCGGCCCGCCCACCCCGGACGACCTCGACGAGCTGCTCTGCCGCCGGCGCGGCACCAAACTCTTCCTCGCCCACCCGAGGACCATCGCCGCGATCGGCCGCGAGTGGAACGCCCACGGGCTCTACCCGGACACCGTCGAGCTCGACGGACAGCGGGTCCTGGGCTGGCGCGGGGTCCCGATCCTGCCCTGCAACAAGATCCCCATCAGCAAGGAGAACACCAGCTCCATCCTCGCGATGCGCCTCGGCGAGGACAACCAGGGCGTCATCGGCCTGCGCCAGACCGGACTGCCGGAGGAGTACGAACCGGGCCTCTCGGTGCGCTTCATGGGCATCAGCGAGCAGGCGATCATGTCGTACCTCGTCACCACGTACTACTCCGCCGCGATCCTCGTGCCCAACGCGCTCGGCGTCCTGGAGAACGTGCAGATCGCCCGCAGGCGCGACTAGGGGGAGTCCTGTCGATCAGGCCGGGCTCGCCAGGACACTCCCCGATCCTCATCCCGGACGCCCGGCTCGCGGCGCCCGGCACCGGTGCTCGCGGGCCGCCCCCCGTCCGTCCGCCGCGGCCCGGGCCCTCCCTGACCGTGGCGGACGGCGCCCGGGAGACCGGACAGTCCACCCCGTCACCAAGGAGTCACGGATGCCCGAACCCGGGCTTTCCCCTCTGCAGTCGAGCCTGCCCACCGCCGCCGGCCACTTCGCGGCCCACGTCCTCGGGCTCGCCGCTCCGCCCGGCGAGCCCCTCGCGAGCGCCGAGGCCGCGGCGCCCGTCGCGGCCTCGGCGGCCGCGCCGCCCCACCCCGCGCCGGGGTGGATCCCGCCCGGCCCCACCGGGCTCGGCACGGCGGGCCTGTCCCTGGCCCGGCGCGCGGCGGTGTCCGCGCCGCCGGAGCCGTCGGCCCCGGCACCGGTGGCGGGGCGCCCGATCCCGGGCCTCTACTTCCATCCCGTACCGGAACCGGACCCGGCACGGGTGGACGAGGTCAGCCGCCGGATCAAGGCCTGGGCCCTGGACGAGGTCCAGCTGTTCCCCGACGACTGGGAGGGCGAGTTCGACGGCTTCTCCGTCGGGCGCTACATGGTCGCCTGCCACCCGGACGCCCCCACCGTCGAGCACCTGATGCTCGCCACCCGCCTGATGGTCGCCGAGAACGCCGTCGACGACTGTTACTGCGAGGACCACGGCGGCTCGCCCATCGGTCTCGGCGGGCGTCTCCTCCTCGCGCACACCGCCCTCGACCCGCTGCACACGACGAAGGAGTACCAGCCGGCGTGGGCCGAGTCGCTCCACGCGGACGCCCCGCGGCGCGCCTACCGCTCCGCCATGGAGTACTTCGTCGGCCAGGCCACCCCCTCCCAGGCCGACCGCTTCCGTCACGACATGGCCCGACTCCACCTCGGGTACCTCGCGGAGGCGGCCTGGTCCGAGACGGACCACGTCCCGGAGGTGTGGGAGTACCTGGCGATGCGCCAGTTCAACAACTTCCGCCCCTGCCCCACCATCACGGACTCCGTCGGCGGCTACGAACTGCCCGCGGACCTGCATGCCCAGCCGGCCATGCAGCGCGTCCTCGCCCTCGCCGGGAACGCCACCACCATCGTGAACGACCTGTACTCGTACACGAAGGAACTCGCCAGTCCCGGCAAGCACCTGAACCTGCCCGTGGTGATCGCCGAACGGGAAGGCCTCTCCGACAAGGAGGGGTATCTGAAGGCCGTCGAGGTCCACAACGACCTCATGCGCGAGTTCGAAGCCGCGGCCGCCGAACTCGCCGCCGCATGTCCCGTCCCGAGCGTGGTGCGCTTCCTGCGGGGCGTGGCCGTGTGGGTCGACGGCAACCACTACTGGCACCAGACCAACACCTATCGCTACAGCCTGCCCGATTTCTGGTAAGAAATGGAATTATCTGTGACCAGCACCGAGTTCACCACCGCCACCGGCACCTCCGCGTTCGTCCCCTCGCCGGCGACGCCCTACCAGGGCGACATCGCCCGCTACTGGAACGACGAGGCCAGGCCCGTGAACCTGCGCCTGGGTGACGTCGACGGTCTTTACCACCACCACTACGGGATCGGCGACATCGACCACGCCGCCCTCGGGGACACCGAGGACAGCGCGTACGAGAAGAAGCTGATCGCCGAGCTGCACCGGCTCGAGTCCGCGCAGGCCGAGGTGCTCCTGGACCACCTCGGCTCGATCGGGCGTGACGACACGCTCGTGGACGCCGGCTGCGGCCGTGGCGGTTCGATGGTCATGGCCCACCAGCGGTTCGGCTGCACGGTCGAGGGCGTCACCCTCTCCGCCAAGCAGGCCGAGTTCGGCAACCGGCGCGCCAAGGAACTCGGCATCGACGACCATGTGCGCGCCCGCGTCTGCAACATGCTCGACATGCCCTTCGAGACCGGGCAGGCCGCGGGCTCGTGGAACAACGAGTCGAGCATGTACGTCGACCTCCACGACCTCTTCGCCGAGCACTCCCGCGTCCTCGCGGTCGGCGGCCGTTACGTGACCATCACCGGGTGCTGGAACCCGCGGTACGGCCAGCCGTCGAAGTGGGTGTCCCAGATCAACGCGCACTTCGAGTGCAACATCCACTCCCGCCGCGAGTACCTGCGCGCGATGGCCGACAACCGTCTCGTCCCGCAGGCCGTCATCGACCTCACGCCCGACACCCTGCCGTACTGGGAGCTGCGTGCCACCTCGTCCCTCGTCACCGGCATCGAGGAGGCGTTCATCAACTCCTACAAGGACGGCTCCTTCCAGTACGTCCTGATCGCGGCCGACCGGGTCTGACCGCGCGCGGGCCGGGTCCGTCAGCCGACGGACCCGGCCCTTTCGTCCGTCCTGGCGGCGCCGGATCCCGCACGGTCCGTCAGCTCGGCGACCTCCGCGAGGAGTCCGGCGCGGTCGATGGCGTCGGTGGCGGTCGCCGGGACGGTGCAGGCGTAGGCGCCCGCCACCGCGCCGTAGAGAGCGCACCGGTCGACGTCCTCGCCCGTCAGCCGGCCGAAGAGGAACCCGGAGGCGAAGGCGTCGCCCGCTCCGTTGGTGTCGACGACCGGCGCGCGGGGCGTGACGGCCGGGACGTGGACGAGTCCGCCGGCCGTCAGGACGTACGCGCCCTCGGCTCCCGCGGTGGCGACCACGACCTCGGCCCGGCCCCGCTCCAGGATCCGGCGCATGGTGCGCTCCGGCTCGGCCAGGGCGGTCGTCGAGACGAAGACGACGTCCGCGCCGTAGGCGAAGGGCTCGTGATAGGGGTTCTCGCCGTCCCAGTTGTGCAGGTCCGTGGAGATGCCGAGGCCCGCCTCGCGCAGGTGCGGGAGGGCGTGGGCACACGGGTACGTGATCGAGACGTGGGCGTGGCGGCTCGCCGAGGCGAGGGAGCGGACCAGCTCCCCGGGCAGCCGGTCGGACTCCCGGGACCGGCTGTCGTCGTAGAGCGAGAGCCGGCGGCCGTCGGGGCCGACGAGGTTGACCGCCCGCTTCGTACCGCCGGGCAGCGGGACCTCGGTGAACTCGATGTCCCGGTCGCGGTGGAAGGCGCGGACGAGGTCGCCGGCGGAGTCGTCGCCGATCATGTCGAGGTGATGGGTCCGCAGGCCGAGAGCGCTCAGGCCCAGGGCCACGAAATCGCCCGTCTGCCCGGCGCGGGTCTCGATGCCCGGCCGGATCATGTAGCTGTCCGCGTACGGCAGGGGGAGCTCGGGCACGTACACGATCGTGTCGACGCCCGCCCCTCCGAGAACGAGGACGTCGTACCGGCCGGTCATCGTGGCTCCTCTCGCGGGCCCGCCTGCTCGCTCGGGGAGTCAAGCAGCCGGCACCGATCCCGGCAAGTGCTTGCAGGAAATTTCAGCAAGCGATCGAGAGGTGTTCGCGGCCGGTGGGCGCGGATCGCCCGGGCGTGATCCGTGTGGATGGTATGGACCTGACAAGTCCGGGTCGCTAACGTACGCGGTGCTCGTCTGAGAGCGCTCTCAACGTCCTCTTTCCCCCACCAGGAGGCTCCTGTGAGACGAACATCCGCCCTGCGCACCACCGTCGTGGCCCTCTTGCTCACCGTCGGACTCGGCGCCGCCCACACCGTCCCCGCCGCGGCGGAACCTCCCAGCGCCACGCCCACCGCCTCCGCCGGACTCCTCGAAGCCATGCGCCGCGACCTCGGGCTGACGGACCACCAGGCCGCCGAACGGCTGCGGGCCGAAAGGGACGCGGCCCGCGTGGAGGCCGAGGCGCGGCGGGCGGCCGGCGACTCCTTCGGCGGCGCGTGGTTCGACGCGCGCAGCGGACGGCTCGTGGTCGGGCTCACCGACCGCGGCGACGAGGCGGAGGTCCGGGCGCTCGGCGCCGACACCCGGCTCGTCCGGCACAGCGCCGGCGCGCTCGACCGGGCCAAGGCCCGGCTCGACACCCGCCCCGCGCCCGCCGGAGTCGCCGGCTGGCACGTGGACCCCCGGTCCAACAGCGTCGTCGTCACCGTCGTCCGCGCCGACCGGGACCTGCCGGCCGTGCGCGCCTTCGTCGACCGGGCCCGCGCGACCGGTCCCGTCACCGTCGCCGAGACGGCGGCCGCGCCCCGTACGTACGCGGCGGGAACGGTCGGCGGCGACCCGTACTACACCGGCAACGTCCGCTGCTCCATAGGGTTCTCCGTGCACGGCGGCTTCGTCACCGCCGGGCACTGCGGCCGGGCGGGGGCCGCCGTCCGAGGCTGGGACGGCTCCGCGATGGGCACCTTCCAGGGCTCCTCGTTCCCCGGCGACGACTACGCGTACGTGAGCATCCACAGCGGCTGGTGGACGGTACCGGTGGTCCTCGGCTGGGGGACGGTGCCGGACCGGCTCGTCCGCGGCTCGGCCGAGGCGCCCGTGGGGGCGTCCATCTGCCGCTCCGGCTCCACGACCCGCTGGCACTGCGGCACCGTCCTGGCCAAGAACGAGACGGTCAACTACAGCCAGGGGGCCGTGTACCAGATGACGAAGACCAGTGTGTGCGCGGAGGGCGGTGACTCCGGGGGCGCGTTCATCAGCGGCGACCAGGCCCAGGGCGTCACCTCCGGCGGTTGGGGCAACTGCTCCACCGGCGGCGAGACCTGGTTCCAGCCGGTCAACGAGATCCTCGGCCGCTACGGCCTGACGCTCCACACGGCCTGACGGTCCGCGCCACGGCGTGCGTGCCCCGGGCCGGTGGTCGCGAACACGCGACCACCGGCCCGGGGCCGCGGTGCCGACGCCCCTCGAGGCGCCGTCAGGGCAGCTTCACGAGCCCGCGAGGGGCCGCGGCCACGGACCGGCTCGCGTGCCGCCGTGGTGAGCCGGACCGGAAGCCCTCGGCGAGGAGCCAGGCGACATCGAGGGAAGGTGGCCGGCGGCCCGTCCTCAGGGTCGGCGTGGTCGTCACCGCCGCACCTCGGTCTCCGTGCCGGTGATCAGCCCGGCTCGCCCTTCTCGGCGTCGCCGCGTGGCGGGATGACGTCGAGCAGCTCCAGGAGGTACAGGAAGGCGGCGGCCATCGGCCTGTCCCCGGTCTCCTCGCGTACGCGGTCCCAGTCGACCCGCTCACGCACGCCCCGCGCGACCGGCAGGAGCTTTCCGTAGTCGCAGTGGTGCTCGGACAGTGCGGCCAGTCGGCCCACCATGAGGTCGGTCGGGTCGATGACCGGCATGTGCACCGAGTCCACGGGCAGCGTCCACGCCCGCTCCAGCAGCTCCGAGGTGACCGGCCGGCCGGCGAGGGAGAAGATCAGGTCGATGTGCTCCCCGCCCCTGCGGGCCTTCACCAGCCAGTCCTCCGGCGGGTCGACGATCTCGATCCCGTGGTCGCGCAGCAGACCCGTCACGGTGTCGGCGTCCTCGCGCCGCACGGCGAAGTCCGTGTCGTGCTGCAGCCGCACCGGGATGCCGTAGGCGTACGCGGCGACACTCCCGACCAGGGCGAACGGGCAGTCCGATGCCTTGAGGACACCGGCGATCTCCTTGGTCACCTCGAGAATGGCCTGGGTGTGGTCCAGCGGGAGAGCCTGCTCCGGCGTGACGCCCGCCGCGTGTGCCGCGGGATCCGGGATCCGGGCGGGATCCGGGTCGCCCGGGGGCACGGGGGCGTCCGCCGCGCGGCCTTCGGCCAGGTTCATGAAGGTTCCTCCTCACGGGTGCCGCCTGCTCGTCGAGGGGCGGGAATCTGCGGCTACCCCGAACGCCGCGGAGAACGCGTCCGGGGGCGACTCCGCTCCTCCAGGAGGTCGAGCACGGCCCGTTCGACGGCGCCCTGTGTCGCCGGATGGCCGAACACCCCGTGCTCACCGAGGCGTTCGAGCACGGCGGCGACCGTGACCCCCTCGGTGAACCGTTCGATGACGCGTGGAGCGATGTACGAGCTGCGACAGACCGCCGGGGTGTTGCCAAGATAGTCGCTCACCTCGCACACGGCCCGCCGCACCGCCTTCCGGCGTGCCGTCACCGACTCGGCCCCCGCCTCCTCCGACACCGCGAGCGCGACGGCGGCGAGGACGGTCGCGTGCCAGGTACGGAAGTCCTTGGCGCTCATGTCCACGCCGGACCGGTCCCGCAGATAGGCGTTGAGGGCGTCCGCGTGCACCTCGTACCACGCCCGGCCGCTCCAGTACGCGAAGAGCCGCGGGCTGTCGCCGCCGCGGCGCACGAGGGCACGGACCACCCGGTGGGCCGGCTCGTCGACGAGGGCGGCCGTCACCTGCTTGCCCGACTTTCCGGGGTAGTCGAACTCGATCCGCCCGCCGGAGCAGCTGACCTGGGACCGCAGGAGGGTCGTCAGGCCGTACGAGCCGTTGTCGAGCCGGTAGCGGTCCCCGCCGACGCGGAAGAAACCCAGGTCGAGCAGGCGGGCCGCGCAGCCCAGGACCCGCGCCTCGCAAAGCCCGCGGCGCCCGAGGTCGCGCTCGACGGCCGCCCGCAGCCGGGGCAGCGCGGCGGCGACCTCGTGGACGTGCTCGTGCTTGGCGCGCTCCTGCCGGGCGCGGAACTCCTCGTGGTACAGGTACTGCCTGCGGCCCGATTCGTCCGTGCCGACGGCCTGGACGTGGCCGTTGGGCCAGGGGCAGATCCACACGTCCCGCCAGGCGGGGGGAATCGCCAGGGCCTGGACGCGATCCCGGTCGGCCTCCCGAAGAGGCCGGCCCCGAGCGTCGCGATAGCTGAATCCTCGGCCGTGGCGCACACGTCGCCATCCCGGGCCGCCGGCGTCACTGGTCCTCAGTCGCACGCCGTACCTGTGCCCCGGATCCGCGGGATCACGCGAGCCGGAGCGCTGGCCGCGTCGCGCGCGGTCGAGCGCGCGGCCCCGGCGGGCGGACGCGCCGCGGGAGATGCGCCGGTACGGGGTTGATCCCGGTCCGTGTGGGCAGCGGCAGGACAGGACGCCGGCGGACGGCGGGAGGTGCCCGTGATGGACGAGGCTCGTCTCTCGGAACGTGAGCGACGCATCCTGGCGGAGATCGAGCAGAGGCTGGAGCAGGACCGGCCGCTCGCCCGCAGGCTGCGCCCGAGGCGGCACGGGCCGCCGGGCGGGGCCGACGGAGCGCGCCGAAGACCGGCCGGCCTCGTGCTCGGCGTCCTCGGCGCGGTGACGCTGGCCCTGTTGGTCCTGGCCGTCGCCACCGAGGCCCCGCTCCTGATCTGGGGCTTCGCCGCCAGCTGGGTCCTGACCCTGGTCCTCCTGCTGCGCCTGGTGGTCCGTTGGGCGCGGCGCAGGACAGCGGCGCCGCGCACACCCGAGAGGTGAGGCGCGCTCCGCGCCAGGGGTTACGGGGGTCCCGGCCGGGTAGCCGCGCAGCCGTCCCGGTACGCCACGACCGAGGGAGATGACCGTGATGGTGCACGACACGATCAGGGTGGACGCCCCCGTGCGCGAGGTCTACGACCAGTGGACGCAGTTCGAGGAGTTCCCCCGGTTCATGGACGGGGTGGAGGAGGTCCGGCAGCTCGACGACCGGCACTGCCACTGGCGGACGCGTGTCGCCGGGGTGACCCGTGAGTTCGACACCGAGATCGTCGACCAGCTCCCCGACGAGCGGATCGCCTGGAGGACCGTCGGCGGGGACGTGAAGCAGCGGGGCGTCGTGACGTTCCAGCGCCTCGACGACGCCCACACGGAAGTGACGCTGGCGATGGGACTCGAACCGGAGGGCGTCGCCGAGAAGGCGGCGGCCGCCGTCGGCATGGTCGACAGCCGCGTCGGCGGCGATCTGCTCCGATTCAAGGAGTTCATGGAGGAGCACGACAGGGCGACCGGTGGCTGGCGCGGCCGGCTGCGGCCCGCCGGAGCACCGGAACCCATGGAGGGCCGGGACGCACCCGGAGCGCCCGGGGACCCGGAACGGCCGTAGGCGCAGGACCCCGCGGCGCCGAGGTGACACCAGTGACGGGAAGGAGGCTCGCGACCCATGCAGGGTGACAACCGTGCGGAGGCAGAGGTCGGAACGGAACACTTCGGAACCCCCCACGGCGCGGGCGACGACGAGACGGCGGCGCCCGTCGCCGTCCTCGTCCGGCCCGGCAGGCCCTCGGGGACGGTCGTCATCGCGGTGCGCGGGGAACTCGAGTACGGCACGTCCGCGCCCCTGCGCGAGGCCCTGGAGGAGAACACGGGACCCGGTCGCGTCGTCGTCGACTGCTCGGGACTGCGGTTCTGCGACTCGACCGGACTCAATCTACTGCTCAAGGCCCGGTCGGTGATGCAGGGCGACGGCGGGAGGCTGGACCTCGCGGGACTGCGCGCTCCGGTCGCCCGCATGTTCGAGGTCACGGGGGCGCGGACCGTCTTCCGCGTGTACGAGGACACGGCCGCGGCACTGGCGGACACCCCGTCGGCCTAGCTCCATCACCCCAGGACACGGGGCGGACGCTCTCCGGAGGTCCACCCACGTGCCCGGCCCTAAGGTGGAGTGGTGGGGCACCGGCCGGGAGCGGACGGCATCCCGGTTCTCCCGCCCCTGGCGTGCAGAACCCCGTACGCGAGGTCCTTCATGGTAGAGCGCAGAATGGTGCCCCCAGGCGGCGAGAAGCCGCGCGTCCGGGCCGCCGGGAACGGCGGGAGCGACGAGAACGGCGGGAACGGTGACGACGGGCTGCGACGCCTGCTCGTCGGACTGACCGCCGTGCGGGACGGCGAGCTCTCCGTACGCCTGGCCGAGGGCTCGGACGGCGTCCTCGGCGAGATCGCCGGCGTGTACAACGACATGGTCGAACGGCTCTCCCTGCTCACCTCGGAAGTCACCCGCGTCGCCGGAGAGGTCGGAGGACAGGGTCTGCTCGGCAGTCGGGTGCGCGAAGCGCGGGCACGCGGGGTGTGGCAGGAGGTCACCACCGGCGTCAACACGATGGCGGACAACCTCACCTCGCAGGTGCGGTCCATCGCCCAGGTCGCCACCGCCGTCGCACGCGGCGACCTCACGCAGAAGATCCGGGTCGACGCACGCGGCGAGGTCCTGGAGCTGAAGGAGACCATCAACACGATGGTCGACCGGCTCTCCTCCTTCGCGGAAGAGGTCACCCGGGTGGCCCGCGAGGTCGGCACGGAGGGAAAACTGGGCGGCCAGGCCACCGTGGGCGGGGTGTCGGGCACCTGGAAGGACCTCACCGACAACGTCAACTCGATGGCCGACAACCTCACCAACCAGGTGCGCAACATCGCCCAGGTCACCACCGCCGTCGCACAGGGCGACCTGACCACCCGGATCGACGTGTCCGCGCGCGGCGAGATCCTGGAACTCAAGACCACCATCAACACCATGGTCGACCAACTCTCCTCGTTCGCCGCCGAGGTGACCCGCGTGGCCCGGGAGGTGGGCACGGAGGGCAAGCTCGGCGGCCAGGCCGAGGTCGAAGGCGTCTCCGGCACCTGGATGCGCCTCACCGAGAACGTCAACGAACTCGCCGGGAACCTCACCCGCCAGGTCCGGGCCATCGCCGAGGTCACCAGCGCCGTCGCCGAGGGCGACCTCACCCGCTCCATCACCGTCGAGGCGCCCGGCGAGGTCGGCGAACTCCGCGACAACATCAACGCCATGGTCGAGTCCCTGCGCGTCACCACCCAGGCCAACCAGGAGCAGGACTGGCTGCAGACCAACCTCGCCCGCATCACCGGACTCCTCCAGGGCACCCGCGGCCTCGCCGAGATGGCCGAGCTGACCATGGCCGAGGTGCCGCCGCTGGTCTCCGCCCAGTACGGCGCCTTCTTCGTCGCCGAGGAGGACGAGCGCGGCCCCGGCCTCGTCATGGCCGCCTCGTACGGGCTCCCCGAGCCGGCGGAGGGCGACGCACCGCGCCGCTTCCGGCCCGGCGAGGGACTCGTCGGCCAGGCGGCCCACGGCCGCCGCCCCCTCGTCGTCGACCCGGTGCCGCAGGGGTACGTCACGATCTCCTCCGGCGTGGGCTCCGCGGAACCCCGCGCCCTGATCGTGCTCCCCGTCGTGGTCGAGGACCAGGTGCTCGGCGCGGTCGAACTCGCCTCCCTGCACCCCTTCACCGGTCTGCGCCGTGACTTCCTCGACCGGTTCGTGGACAGCGCGGGCGCCGTCCTCAGCTCCCTGGTCGCCAACCTGCGCACCGACGCGCTGCTCGGCCAGTCGCGCACCCTCGCCGACGAACTGCGCACCCGTACGGACGAGTTGCAGGCCCGGCAGCAGGAGCTCCAGCGCTCCAACGCCGAACTCAAGGAGCAGGCCGCGCTCCTCGCCGAACGCAACAAGGACATCGAATCGAAGAACCGGGTCATCGAACAGGCGCGGCAGGAGCTGGAGACCAGGGCCCAGCAGCTCTCCCGCACCTCCATGTACAAGTCCGAGTTCCTCGCCAACATGAGCCACGAACTCCGGACCCCGCTCAACAGCCTCCTCATCCTGGCCCGGCTGCTCACCCAGAACCCCGAGGGCAACCTGACGCAGAAGCAGGTCGACTACGCCGAGGTCATCCACTCCGCCGGATCCGACCTGCTCCAGCTGATCGACGACATCCTGGACCTCTCCAAGGTGGAAGCGGGCAAGATGGAGGTCCGGCACGAACCGTTCGCCATGTCCCAGCTCCTGGAGTACCTGGAGTCGACGTTCGGCCCCGTCGCGGACGAGCGCGGCCTCGACTTCGCCGTCACCGTGTCACCCGACGTGCCCGGCCACCTCACCACCGACGAGGGACGACTGCGCCAGGTGCTGCGCAACCTGCTCTCCAACGCGCTGAAGTTCACCGACACGGGCCGCGTCGAGCTGACCGTCGCGCACACACCCCCCGACGAGGCCCCGGCCGCCCTGCGCGACGGCCGTCCCGTCCTCGCCTTCCGGGTCACCGACACCGGCGTCGGCATCCCCGCCGATCGCCTCCGGCACATCTTCGACGCCTTCCAGCAGGGCGACGGCACCACCGCCCGCCAGTACGGCGGGACGGGCCTCGGCCTCTCCATCAGCCGCGAGGTCGCCCGACTGCTCGGCGGCACCATCACCGTCGAGAGCACACCCGGCCGGGGCAGCACCTTCACCTTCCACCTCCCGGAGCGCGCGGTGCCCCGGGATCCGGTCACCGCCGCGTCGGAGGACGATCCGCCGAACCGCGACAGCGGCGCCGCCGACGCGGCCGCCGGCGGCGACCGCCCCGGCTGGGCCGGGAGCACGGTCCTCGTCGTCGACGACGACACCCGGAACGTGTACGCGCTCACCGAGGTCCTGGAGGCGCAGGGCCTGCGGGTGCTGACGGCCGACGGCGGCCGCCACGGCATCGACCTGGTGGCCGCGCACGAGGAGATCCGGCTGGTCCTCATGGACGTCATGATGGCCGGGACGGACGGCTACCGGGCCATCGAGGAGATCAGACGGCTGCCCGGCCGCGCCGCGCTCCCGATCATCGTCGTCACCGCGAAGGCGATGCCCGGTGACCGCGCGAGCGCCTTGGAGGCGGGCGCCGACGACTACCTCGCCAAACCGGTCGACCAGGCGGAACTCCTGGTCACGATCAGACGCCGGCTGGCGAACCGGCCGACCGGGTGACCGCACCACCAGGCGCCGTGCCTCTCAGTCCCGATCCCGCAGCCGGACCGCCACCACGCTGGTGTCGTCGTCGGTGTCCCCCGTCACCATGCCGAGCAGCCCGTCCACCAGCTGCTCCAGGTCCTCCACGGACGCGAGTTCCTCCGCGGCGGCGACCAGCCCGCCGAGTCCGGTGTCCAGACCGTCGTGGCGCCGCTCCACCAGACCGTCCGTGTACAGCAGCAGCGTGTCCCCGGGCCGCAGCGCCGTACGGCGCTGCTGGTACCTGGGGGAGACCGTCGCACCCAGCAGGATGTCCCGGGGCGGGTCGAGCAGCGTCGCCCGGCCGCCCCTGAGCAGCAGCAGGGGCAGGTGCCCGGCGCTCGACCAGACGAGTTCGCCGTCGTCGGGGTCGTACAGCGCGCACACCGCCGTCGCCGTGCTCCCGCCGCCCGTCCGCAGCGTCACCTCGTTGAGCCAGCCGAGCAGCTGCCCCGGACCACGGCCGGTGAAGGCGAGCGCCCGCTGCGCGTTGCGCAGGGCGACCATGCCGGTGACGGAGTCGATCCCGTGCCCGGCGATGTCCCCTACGGCCACCAGGACCTTGCCGCTCGGCAGCGGCAGCACGTCGTACCAGTCACCGCCCACCTGGTACTCCTCGGCCGCCGGCCGGTACCGGGCGGCCACCACGAGGCCGCCCGGCAGCCCCTGCAGCGCCGTCACCTCGGGGACGATCGCCCGCTGGAGCTGGAGCGCCAGCTGATGACGGATGTCCGCCTGGTCGCGGACGGCGTTGAGGTGGTCGAAGGTCGCCGTCAGGGCGAGCTCGGTGCGTCTGCTCGCCGACACGTCCTGGTAGACCCCCACGCAGCCGGTGACCGTCTCGCCGTCGAGGAGCGGCTCCGCCGCCACCCGGACATGGCGCACCGAGCCGTCCGGGAGCAGGGCCCTGAGCACCGTCTGGCCGCCCGCGCCGCGCTCCGTCAGGGTCGTCAGCAGCCCGGTCAGCGCCTCGCCGTCGTCCCTGTGGATCCGCCCCCGGAGCGCGAGGAGCGGCACCGGGGCCTCGTGCCGGGACATCCCGAAGATGCCGTACGCCTGCTCGGACCACACCGTCTCGCCGCCGTCCAGGCTGTCCTGGAAGGTGGCGACCGTCTGGAGCCTCGCGACGGCCCGGCCCACCGCGAGCCGACGGTCGCCCGCGGTGTGCCAGAGGACGACGGCCAGCTCCTCGCCGGCCGGCAGGACCCGTACGTCCAGGAGCGGTGCGGGATCCCCCTCCCGCCCGGCGCGGGCCGCGACCGGGAGCCGGGCGGCGTGCTGGGCGCGCCGGGTCCGCCGGACCCGCCGCACCAGCCGGGCGAGCTCCCGGTGCGCCAGGGGGAAGAGACGGATCAGGGACCTGTCGTCGGCGGGGAGCGGACCGCCGAACGAGGCCGCCGCCTCCTCGTTGGCGTGTTCCACCGTGGGGGCGCCGGACGTGCCGTGCGTCCGCAGGAGCACCCCGGGGTGGGTCAGCGCGTCGAGGACGTCCACCAGCACCGGGGCGCCGGGCCCGGGTGAGTCGGGAAGGCCGAGGACCGTGCTCGCGACGGTCATCAGCTGGGTGACCGCCCGCCGGGTCCGGGGGTCGAACACCCGGGGCTCCGGCCAGCCGACCAGCGCCAGGCCGATCGTGGCACCCCGCCGCCGCAGCGGCACGAGCGCGCGGGCCGCGACCGCCGACGCACCCGGGAGCGCGGCGGCGTCCGCCGGGCCGCCCCCCAGCCACAGCGGCGCGTTCTCGACGAGGGCGGTCCGCATGGGCGCGGGCGCCGCAGGGGGGATCCCTCGCCAGGCAGCCGCCTCCGTCGCGGAGACACCGGCGCATCCGGCGAGCCGCAGATGCCCGGCGTCGGCGCACCGCCACAGCCACAGGCTGTCCGCGCCGAGCAGGGTCAGCCCGCCTTCCAGGAGGGTCAGGGCAGCGTCGCCGACGCTGTCCGCCGTCTCGGCGGCGGAGGCCGTGCGACGGAGCCGGCGGGCCGGGAGGGGCGGTTCCGGTCCGGGATCGGCGCGCGGGTCACCGGGGGCGGCGACGGAGTTCACGATGTCGGCGGCGAGGTCCTCCGGCGACACCCCCGTCGCTCGGGCGAGGTCCTCCAGATGGTCGGCGGCGCCGGCCGTGGACTGCCCCAGCTGGACGGCGAGCATCCCGGTGGCGAGATCGATCAGACGACGGCGCGCCGCCCGCTCCCGCAGCCGCCGGTTCTCCGCGGCGAGCCCGGCGAAGCCCGACACCGGCTGGAGGGCGGACGCCTCCGACGAACCTCCGGAACCCGTCACGGCGACCTCCGATCCGCCCGCACGGCGACGTACAGAGAGGTGGAGCAGATACGTGTACGAAAAGGGACAGAAGATGTGATACGCGTACGAATTCTACCGGGGGTCCCGCCGCACGGCCGGGAGCGCCGGGGCACCCGGAAGACCCCTGGACGCCGGACGCCCCTGGGCCCGCTCCTCGGCCCGGCGGCGGCGACGCGGTGGGCGCGCCGGTCGCCGCCGGGCCAGGGCCACGGGGTCAGGACAGGTCGAACCGGTCGAGGTTCATCACCTTGTCCCACGCCGCCACGAAGTCACGCACGAACTTCTCCCCGGCGTCCTGGGACGCGTAGACCTCCGCCAGGGCCCGGAGCTGGGAGTGCGAGCCGAAGACGAGGTCGACCGCGGTGGCGGTCCACCGGACCTCGCCCGTCGCGCGGTCGCGGCCCTCGAACACGTTCTCCGTCGCGGTCGACGGCTTCCACTCCGTGCCCATGTCCAGCAGGTTCACGAAGAAGTCCGTGGTCAACGTCCCCGGCCGGTCCGTGAACACCCCGTGGCGGGCCCCCCGGAAGCCGGCGTCCAGGACCCGCATGCCACCGACCAGGACCGTCATCTCGGGGGCGGTCAGCGTCAACAGGTTGGCCCGGTCGAGCAGCAGCGTCTCCGGCGACAGCTTCTCTCCCGCCGGGAGGTAGTTGCGGAACCCGTCCGCCCTCGGTTCGAGCACGGCGAACGCCTCCACGTCCGTCTGCTCCTGCGAGGCGTCCGTACGCCCCGGTGCGAAGGGGACCGTGATGGCGTACCCGGCCTTCCGCGCGGCCTGCTCGACGGCCGCGCAGCCGCCGAGGACGATCAGGTCGGCGAGCGACACCCGTACGCCGTCGGACCGGGAGGCGTCGAACTCCTGCCGGATCTGATCGAGGGCCTGCACCGTGCCGGCCACCTCGGGGAGGTCGTTCACCTCCCAGTCCCGCTGCGGCGCGAGCCGGATCCGGGCGCCGTTGGCGCCGCCGCGCATGTCGGTGCCGCGGAAGCTCGCCGCCGACGCCCACGCCGTGGTGACCAGGTGGGCGAGGGTCGGTACCGCGGCGAGGATCCGCTCCTTGAGGGCCGCGACGTCCGCGTCGCCGACGAGCGGGTGATCGACCGCGGGAACCGGGTCCTGCCACAGCTGCGGCTCGGGGATCCACGGGCCGAGGTAGCGCGAGAGGGGCCCCATGTCACGGTGGAGCAGCTTGTACCAGGCCTTGGCGAACGCCTCCGCGAGCTGGTCCGGGTTCTCGTGGAAGCGCTTCGCGATCGGGCCGTAGACCGGGTCCAGCTTCAGCGCGAGGTCCGTCGTCAGCATCATCGGCGCGTGCCGCTTCGACGGATCGTGGGCGTCCGGCACCGTGCCCCGGGCCGAGGGGTCCGTGGGCGTCCACTGCTTGGCGCCCGCCGGACTCGTCGTCAGTTCCCAGTCGTACCCGAACAGGTTGTCCAGGTAGCCGTTGTCCCACTTCGTCGGTTCGGTGGTCCAGGCCCCCTCGAGTCCGCTGGTGAGCGCGTCCACGCCGACGCCGCTGCCGCACGTGTTCCGCCAGCCGATGCCCTGCTGCTCGACGGGCGCGGCCTCCGGCTCCGGACCGATGCACTCCGGATCGACCGCACCGTGACACTTGCCGAACGTGTGGCCGCCGATGATGAGAGCGGCCGTCTCCTCGTCGTTCATCGCCATGCGCCGGAACGTCTCGCGAATGTCCCGGGCGGAGGCGATCGGATCCGGATTCCCGTTGGGGCCCTCCGGATTGACGTAGATCAGCCCCATCTGGACGGCGCCGAAGGGACCGGTGAGTTCCCGCTCGCCGCTGTACCGCTCATCTCCCAGCCAGGTGTCCTCCGGCCCCCAGAAGACCTCCTCCGGCTCCCAGATGTCCTCCCGGCCGAATCCAAAACCGAACGTCTTGAACCCCATGGATTCCATGGCGCAGTTGCCGGCGAACACCAGCAGGTCGGCCCAGGAGATCTTCCGGCCGTACTTCTGCTTGACCGGCCAGAGGAGCCGGCGCGCCTTGTCGAGGCTCGCGTTGTCGGGCCAGCTGTTCAACGGGGCGAAACGCTGGGCGCCGTCGCCGCCACCGCCCCGGCCGTCCTCGATGCGGTACGTCCCCGCCGCGTGCCAGCTCATCCGGATGAACAGCGGTCCGTAGTGGCCGTAGTCGGCGGGCCACCAGTCCTGCGACGCCGTCATCACCTCGAAGACGTCCCGCTTCAGCGCGTCGACGTCCAGCGTCGCGAATTCCTTCGCGTAGTCGAAGTCCTCGTCCATGGGATCGGACTGGGGTGAATTCTGGTGGAGCACCTGGAGGTCGAGCTGATTCGGCCACCAGTCCCGATTCGTCCTGGGGCGGGTCGCCGTGGGAGCCGGGGAGGGGATTGCCGGGTTCTCGCTTTCGCTGCCGGACACGTCCGTCCTTCTTCCTGTCGCGGTGTTTCCGTCTGCCGGCCGCCTGCTCTTGACGCCGCCCGCTTCGCCGGGTCAAGACTGCGACGTGGCGTTCGTATGGTCGCGCACCGCATACCGCCCCGCTGAGAGAACACGCAGGGCACCGCCGCATAACACGCGGTCGAATTCCGCGAGCCGGCGAGGGACCGGCCGGCTCCGCCGGTCCCCGCGGGCCTAGAGTCCGGCGACCTTGGCGCTCGCCGACAGCTCGTAGACCAGGGTGACCGTACGGCGCCCGCCGGGCGCGAGAGCCACGTCCCAGCGCGCGATGCCCTCGGCGTCGACCGTGTCGGGCGCGGGCGAGCAGGCCTCCTTGCGCAGCCGTACCTCCACGGCCGAGACCTCGGAGACGGGGACGCGCTCCCGGAGGACGACCACCCGCTCACCGAGCTCCCCGGGCGCGGAGAACCGCGACAGATGCAGCCGGACCGTGCGCGTGACCACGGTCCGCTGCGTGATCCCGGTGGTGTCGCGGGACTCCTCGGCCACCCGCACGACCCGGTGGTCGTCACGGCTGCCGAAGGCCAGCTCGACCGGGGCGCCGGGGGTGGCGAAGTCCAGTGTGCCGCGACCGGTGAAGCCGCTGCCCCGGATGAGGTCCACGGGCCCGGCCAGCAGGACGTGTCCGGACAGGTTGTCGAACCGCACCACCTGGGTGACCAGCGGGGACAGCTCGGGCGAGCAGGAGTACTCGCTGCGCGCGGCCGTGGTGAACGCGGAGAGCGGCACCCGGTGGGCGCGGCCGTCCGAGGGCACCGAGACCGGCGCGGGGGCGTGCAGCACCCGCGCCTCGCCGCCGTCGTCGACCCCGGGCAGGCCGAGCACCGGCGCCGGCCCCAGGTCCCCGATCTCCTCCTCGCGGATCTCGACGTCGACCGTGCGGCGCTCCGCGGCCGTGCGGTCCTTGAGCGTCAGCCGGTCCTCCGAGAGGCGGGGCGGGTCGGTCGCCAGCGCCGAACGGGCCGTCGACAGCGTCAGCCGGGCGTCGGACCAGTCCTCACCGGTGCGCTGCCAGACCACCGCCTCGGTCTCCAGCGTCAGCGCGTCACCGTCGAGCACGGCCCGGTAGGCCGGCCGCCACAGCGCGCACGGCGTGAGATGGGTCAGGCGCAGCCCGACCGGCCCCGCGACCGAGGCGTCCACGGTCAGCTCGACGTGGGCGAGCAGCTCCGCGGGCTCCTCCTCCGTGAGCTCCGTGGCGTGCTGGACCTCGCGCAGCTCGGTGGCGAGCGCGGTCAGCCGGGCGTCCACGGCACGGAGCTGCTCGCCGTAGGTGTCGCGCTCGGCGTCCACCCGGTCCAGTTCGCGGGCCCAGCGCGGGCTCTCGGTCTCCCCGGAGCCGGCTCCCTCGCCGATCTCGCGCAGCACGTCGGTGGCGACACGGCCGAGGAGGTCGAGGCGGGCCCGCAGCCGCTCGCTCCTCTGCCGCAGGCCGAGCCGCTCCTCCTTCAGGGCGTGCGCGCGGTGGCGCAGGGCGGAGTCCCCGTCGGCGGGCGGCCGGGGGCCGCGCGGTGTCCAGGCGCGGACGACACGCACGTCGAGCACGGTGGCCGGGTGCCCGGAGGTCACCTCGGCATGGAGGGTACGGTCGACGGCCAGCGCGCTGACCGGGCCGAGGCGCAGCCGCTGGACCCCGGACTCCAGGTCGAGTGCGACGGCGCGCTCGACGTGGGCGCGGTCCTCCAGGAGGGTGACGGCGGTGACGGGGACGGCGATCGTCTTCGAGACCGTGGACATGGGGTGTCTCAGCTCCTGCGGTTGCCGCCGACCAGGGCTTTGCCGGCCGGGATGCGGATCTCGTAGCCGCCGTCGAGGGCGGTGGTGCCACCGGCGGGAAGCTCCACGCGCCAGAGGCGGGTGCCGGGGGCGTGCTGCTCGGGCCCGCCGTCCGCGGGCGCCGTCCAGCCGGCCCGCTCCTCGATCCGGACGTCCGGCTCCGAGGCGACGGGCACGCGCTCGCGCACCTCGACCGTGACGGGGCGCGCGAGCCGGTTGGCCAGCTCCACATGGACGTCGTGGTCGAGCACGGTGACGTTGTTGCGCAGGCCCGCTGTCGACTCGCGCAGGTTCGTGCGGCGGGTGACCCGGATGCCCTCGGCGGGCCCGAGCCCGACCCGGCGGACGCCGCCGGGGGCGAGCGTGGGCAGCGCGGCGGTCAGCAGGAAGTCGTCGTCGACGGTCACCTCCACCGGCCCGGCGAGCAGCGCCTGATCGGTGGCGTTGGAGAGCACGAGCGTCGCGTACACGGTCGGTTCCACCGACGGTACGCACAGGTACTCGGTGCGCAGTCCGACCGGGATCTCGGCGACCGTGACGGTGTGCCAGGTGCCGTCCGAAGGGACGTCGGCACGGGCGGCGGCGTCGAACCGGTGGTCGAACGAGCCCGCCGACGCGCGCGGCCGTACGGCGTGCCCGGGCAGCGGAAGCGAGGCCACCGCTTCGGCGCGGCGGCGGTACTCGGCCGTCACCCCGTCGAACGGCGACGCGGGGAACAGCCTTCCCCGGCGACCGCCCGGCTCGTCGGGGCCGCTGAGGACCAGGGCCGCGTAGTCGAGCTCGGCGCCGCTCGGCTGCGGCGGACCGGTCACCGGCGGCGGAGGCGGGGCCGGAGCGGCCCCGGCAGGGGCGCCGGGAGCCGCGGGAACCATGGCGGCGGGGGCCGGCGCGGCGAAGGACGGACGAGCGGCGCGGGGACGTGCGCCCGGGGGCGCGGGGGCGGCGCCGTACGCGCCGCCCGGCGCCGGCGGCGGCGCACCGAAGCCCTGGGACGCCGGCGGGGGCGGCATGACCGGCCCGCCGGGACCCACCGACGGCGGAGGCGGGACCTCGCCGTACCGGTCGATTTCCGGTACGCCCCCGGCGGCGCTGCCGGGGGCGGCGGCGCCCGAGGCGGGGCGGGGGCCCGCGGCCCCGTACCCGGTGAAGAGGTCGGAGAGCCCGGCCGGAGGCTCGCGCCAGCCGGAGGGCTCCGGGGCGGACTGGCGACGTCCGATCCGGACCGAGCGGAGCCTCGGCAGGTCGGTGCGGCGGCGGAGGTCGGCGGTGGCCAGGGCGATCCGTACCCCGGTCCAGTCCTCGCCGGTGCGCTGGGCGACCGAGGCGCGCAGCACCAGGCGTCCGGTGTCGTCGCCCTGACGATGGGTGAGCCGGTAGGCCGGGACCCACACGGCGCCCGGCACGCCGTACTCGAGGTCGAGCTCCACCTCGTCGTCGGCGGCGCCCGTGAGGGTCAGCAGCGCCGAGACCGTGGTGTCGACGTGCGCCGACGGCGCGTCCGTGGAGGCACGGTCGAGCCTGTCGGCGGCGACGGTGAACTCGTGTTCCGCGTCGCGGAGCGCCTGCTCCAGCTCGGTCAGACGCGTGTGCAGTCCGGTCAGCCGCTCGTCGACGAAGTCGCCGAGTTCCAGCCACGCGTCGACCGGGGTGCGGCGGTGCTGCGGATCGTCGCGCCTGCGGGCGGGCGGCACCGGGCGCAGCCCGGTGACCTCCGCGATCAGGCCCAGGTGCCGGTCCCGGCGTGCTTCCGCCGCCGCGTACGCGTCGCGCAGCCGCTCGAACTCGTGCCGCAGCGCGTCGGGCGGTCCTCCGGCGTCGGTGCCGGGCGCCTCGACCTCCACCCGGGCCTCGGTGACCCGGACCCCGGACGGGCCCAGGACCCGGGCGCGCAGGGAGCCGGGGTCCAGCGAGCGCGGCAGCCCCGTCACCCGTACCCGGCCCTCCGGGGGCACGCTGCCCCGGGCCAGCCGGCGGCAGAGCGCGCCCTGCGCGTACACCACGACCGAATCGAGGGTCGATCCCCACCTCGGTGCCGTCTCAGCAGTCATATGCCCCGCCCCCCGTCGTGTCCATGCAGAGCGAAGCCTACGCCCGGACGGGCCGTGCGTCGGGCGGGACCGGGAACCGGTTCGCCGCGGCCGGAAACCCGCAGGTCACCGCCGTGTTCGAAGGGCTGTGAGGGGTCCGGCGCCGACGGCCTCGGTGGTTGGGCGGCCCGGGGAGTGGGACGCTGAGTGGTGGGGGTCCGTGCCGACGAGACTCGGGAGGGACCGATGGGCCGTGACGTCCCGGCGGCGGAGTTCACCCGCGACGACCGTCGCCGCTTCCGCAACAAGGTGCACACCTGCCTCGACGTGTTCGCGCGGATGCTGCGGGAGTCGCGGTTCGACTTCGAGCGCCCCCAGGTCGGTCTGGAGATCGAACTGAACCTGGTGGACGCCGACGCCGAGCCCGCCATGCGCAGCACGGACGTCCTGGAGGCGATCGCGGATCCGTCCTGGGCGACCGAGTTGGGCCGGTTCAACCTGGAGATCAACATCGAGCCGCGGCGGCTCACGGAGGGCGGCCCCGACTCCTGGGAGCAGGAGATCCGCGGGGCCCTCAACCACGCCGAGGAGAAGGCCGCGGCGATCGGCGCGCATCTCGTCATGGTCGGCATCCTGCCGACGCTGGAACTGGCGGACGTGGGCCCGGAGTCCCTCTCCGAGAACCCGCGCTACCACCTGCTGAACGAGCAGATCTTCGCCGCGCGGGGCGAAGACCTCCTGATCTCGGTGGACGGCGTCGAGCGACTGCGGACCTACGCCGAGACCATCACGCCGGAGGCGGCCTGCACCAGCACCCAGTTCCATCTGCAGGTCGCGCCCGACGAGTTCGCGGACTACTGGAACGCCGCGCAGGCCGTCGCGGGGGTGCAGGTGGCCCTGGCGGCGAACTCGCCGTTCCTGTTCGCGAAGGAGCTGTGGCGCGAGACGCGCATCCCGCTGTTCGAACAGGCCACCGACACCCGGCCGGACGAGATCAGGGTGCAGGGCGTGCGGCCGCGGGTCTGGTTCGGGGAGCGGTGGATCACGTCCGTCTTCGACCTCTTCGAGGAGAACGCGCGGTACTTCCCCGCGCTGCTGCCCCTGTGCGACGACGAGGACCCCGAGGAGACCCTCGCCCGCGGCGGAACCCCGGGTCTCGCCGAACTCACCCTTCACAACGGGACCGTCTACCGCTGGAACCGGCCCGTCTACGCCGTCGTCGACGGCGTACCGCATCTGCGCGTGGAGAACAGGGTGCTGCCGGCGGGACCCACGGTGGCCGACGTGCTGGCGAACGGCGCCTTCTACTACGGCCTCGTCCGCGCCCTCGTCGACGAGGACCGGCCCGTCTGGTCACGGATGTCCTTCGCCGCGGCGGAGGAGAACCTGCACACCGCCGCCCGGCACGGCATCGACGCGCAGTTGTACTGGCCCGGCATGGGCGAGGTCCCGGTCACCGAGCTGGTGCTCCGGCGCCTGCTGCCGTTGGCGGACCGCGGCCTGGAACGGCTGGGCATGGACGCGGCCCGGCGGGAGCCGTTGCTGGGGATCATCGAGCAGCGGTGCGTCAGTGGCCGCAACGGCGCGGTGTGGCAGTCGGAGATGTTCCACCACCTCCACGACATCGTCCACGTGGACCGGCACCAGGCGCTGCGGCGGATGACGCAGCAGTACATCGAGTACATGCATCTGAACGTGCCGGCGCACACCTGGCCGGTCGAGTGACGTGACGCGAGGGGGCGCCACGCGTCATCCTGGTGGTGGCGACACCAGGATCACCTCCCGCTCCCCACGCGCGTGGCGCCCCGTCCACGCTGGCCGTATGAACCCACGTCACGCACCCACCGTCCTCGTCACCGGCGCGACCCAGGGGCTCGGGCGCGGTATCGCCCTCGACCTCGCCGCCCGGGGCTGCCCCGTCCTCCTCCACGGCCGTGACCCCGGCCGGCTCGAAGCGGTCGCCGAGGAGATCCGGACGGCCACGGCCGGGCCCACCACGGTCAGGACCTTCCTCGCCGACCTCGCGGACCTGGACCAGGTCCGGGCGATGGCCGACCGCGTACGCGCCACCGAGCCCAGGCTCGACGCGCTCGTCAACAACGCGGTCGCCGGAGGCGGGGCCGAACCGCTCCGGCGTGAACTGAGCGTCCAGGGACACGAGCTGCGGTTCGCCGTCAACCACGCGGCGCCCTACCTCCTCACCCGCGCCCTGCTGCCCCTCCTCACGGCCTCGGCGCCCGCCCGGGTCGTCAACGTCGCCTCCCTCGGGCAGGAGCGCATCGACTTCGACGACGTCATGCTGGAGGAGGGGTACGAGGGGCTGCGGGCCTACTGCCGCAGCAAGCTGGCGATGATCATGGCGACCTTCGAGCTCGCGGCCGAACTCCGCGGCACCGGAGTCACCGTCAACACCCTGCACCCCGCCCACCTGATGGACACCCGGGGCGTGCGCGAGTACGGGCTGACCCCGGCCGTCGGGATCGACGAGGGGGTGCGGCCCACCGTACGGCTCGTCATGGATCCCGACCTGGCGCACACCACCGGGCGGTACTTCGACCGGTTCACGGATGCCCGCGCTCATGAGCAGGCCTACGACCCGGACGCCCGCAGGCGGCTGATGGCGCTGACGGACTCGCTCGTGGGGGTGGGCGCGGGCGCCGGCCGTCCGGCCGTGGACTGAGGAGGCCGGCGGACCCCCGAGGGGCCCGCCGGCCTGTCTGTGGAGCTTCCTCGGCCGGTGTCCGGACTAGAAGACGCTCACGCCGTACGCGCTCAGCGCCTCCGTCACCGGCTGGAAGAACGTGGTGCCGCCGCTGGAGCAGTTGCCGCTGCCGCCGGACGTGAGGCCGAGGGCGGTGGTGCCGGAGAAGAGCGCGCCGCCGCTGTCGCCCGGCTCGGCGCAGACGTTGGTCTGGATCAGGCCGTAGACGATGTCGCCGCCGCCGTAGTTGACGGTGGCGTTGAGACCGGTGACGGTCCCGCCGCGCAGACCGGTGGTGCTGCCGCTGCGCTGCACCGACTGGCCCACGGTGGCGTTGGCCGCGCCGGTGATGTCGCGGTAGCTCCCGTTGTAGAGGTAGACCCGGCCGTCCGCCGCGGAGGCGTTGGAGTGGCGGATGATGCCGTAGTCGTTCGTCGGGAAGCTGGAACCGGCGCGGGTGCCGAGCACCGTGGTGTTGGCCGAGTTGGTGTACCAGGTGCTGCCGATGTTGGTGCAGTGACCGGCCGTCAGGGCGTAGTAGGTCGAGCCGCTGCGGACGTTGAAGCCGAGCGAGCAGCGCCCGCCGCCCGCGTAGATGGCCTGGCCGCCAGCGATGAGCTTGCTGAACGTGCCGGGTGTGCGCTTGATCTCCAGGGAGGAGGCGCGGTCGCCGGCCGCCTGCTTGATCTTGGCGATCTCGGCGGCGGAGACGGTGGAGTCGGCGGTGAGGACGATCTTCCCGGTCGCCTGGTCGGTGTACCACGCGGTGCCGGGCACGTCGGCTCCGCGGACCGCCTGGTCGGCGGCGGCGAGCTGGGTGGCGGTGGCCCGGCCGTCGACGGCCGGGGCCGCGGACGAGCTGGGGACGGCAAGCGCCGACGCGGCGAGCAGCGCGGAGGCGACGGCGATCAGCCGTGCGCCCTTGGCGGCGCCGCCGAGGGGGGACAGACGCTTGAGGTTCACTGGATCCTCCGGTGGGGGAGTGGGGGAATCGCTGGGTGGGCGACCCCTTGGCGCCGAGGGAGCCAGGTCCCGCCCTGTGAGGCATGAACCTGTCAAGCTCGACAGGTGGAATCCTGGAAGCCGGCGACCTCGGCGGCAAGGACGCCTTTCGGCCGATCTACGCGCGTTCCCGCCCTGCCGGGCCGCGCGAGTGCGCGGCGGCGGGGCCGTCGGCCCGGGGGCGGCTCGATGCCCCGGCGTGGTGCAAACGCTTGCTGGAATTTGCTGACGGCCTCTCAGTAAGCGTTTTCCGCCGCTGATGCGGCGCCACGAGGACTCCGAGGAAGTGGAAGAATCCATACCGTTTCGCCAGTTCAACCGCCGGCCGCGCACCCTGCCGGGTCCGGCGCGGCGACTGCCACCGGACCCGGCGGGCGGCTGCCCGCGGTCGTCCGCCGCGGGCATAGCGGGTGCACAGTTCCGGCCGTCGCCTCCGCTCGGACCTGAGCGCGACCGGAGCGCCTCGTCGAGTCGAGGAGAGGCCGTCCCTCCGGCCCCGAGGGGTCGTCAAGGGCGCCCCCCAATGTCGCGATCGTTCCCTCCGTCCGGGCGAACGGGTGTCCGGATTCCGTCGTGGCCGGGGTCAGAGCGCCGCGTACACGGCCTCGACGAGGGCCATCTTGCGGGGATCGTCCGCGATCCGGGGCCCCATGCGGTTCATCACGTAGCCGACGGAGACGCCGGACTCCGGATCCGCAAGGCCGCAGGAGCCCCCGAAGCCGTCGTGCCCGAACGCGCGCGGATTGGGCCCGTAGGAGGCGTTGGCGCCGCTGAGCCAGAGGCCGAGGGCGCACTCCGTGTCGTGGGCGAAGCCCGCGCCCAGGACCAGGTCCCGGCCAGGCCCCTGGCCCTCGCGGGCCCGTTCGGCGGCCGCCTCGGAGAGGATCCGGCGCTCACCGGACCGGCCGCGTCCGGCGAAGATCCCGTACAGCTGGGCGACCGCGCGGGCCGTCCCGTGACCGTTGGCCGCCGGCACTTCGGCCGCGCGCCACTCGGGGCTGTTGGCCTGGGCGGCGCCCACGAGGGGATTGGCCAGAGCGGCCCGCGCCGCGGGCTCCAACTGGGCGAAGACCGCGGCCTGCTCGCCCGCGGTCGAGGCGCGGGGGTGGACGAGCTCGGCCGCCCGGGCCGCATCCTCCTCCGGGAGGCCGATGGTGAAGTCGATGCCGAGGGGCCCGGTGACCTCGTCGCGGAGGAAGGCGCCGGGCAGCTTCCCCGTGACGCGCCGGATCACCTCGCCCACCAGGAACCCGTACGTCATGGCGTGGTAGCCGGAACGGGTGCCGGGCTCCCACCACGGTTCCGTCGCCGCGAGCCGGGCGGTCGTCACCTCCCAGTCGTAGAACTCCGCGAGCGACAGCGGCTCGCGCAGACCGGCGAGACCCGCCCGGTGGGACAGGAGGTGGCGTACGGGGAGCTTCTCCTTGCCCGCGGCGGCGAACTCCGGCCAGTACGAGGCCACCGGCGCGTCCAGGTCGAGCAGCCCGCGGTCCACGAGGACGTGGGCGCAGAGGGCCGTCACGCCCTTGGTCGTGGACCAGACGTTGACCACGGTGTCGCGCTCCCAGGGACGTGTGCGGGCGGCGTCCGCCCAGCCTCCCCACAGGTCGACCACGGTCTCGCCGTGGACCTGGACGGTCACGGCGGCGCCGAGCTCCTCCCGCGTGCGGAAGTTGGCCTCGAAGGCCTCGCGCACGGCGTGGAAGCGAGGCTCGCAGAGCCCTTCGACCGTGGGCTCGGCCACGGGCGGGGATGCGGGAGCGGGCGATGGGGCCGGCTCGGGTTCGGGCATGTCGTCCTCCGGATCTCGACGGTCGCGAGCAACATACCGACTGGTCGGATCGGAGGGAAGGGAGTGCGCTGCCGATCCGTCCGGGACACCGGTCACAGGCGCGCGAAGAGCTCCTCGAGCGGCGTCGGCACGCGCGCGGAGCCGAGGGACTCCACCAGGAGGAGGCCGTACCGGATCTTGCGGCCCTTCTTCGTGCCGAGGAAGCGACGCAGCTGCTGCTGCCGGGGCCGCCCGTGCTGCGCGGGCTGGTGCAGGAACGTCTGCCAGGCCCGCATGTCGCCCTCCGCCCCGATGATCTCCTCGACCCTCGCCGTCCCCAGCGCGCGGATGAGCTCGTCCTCCAGGTCCGCCGCGCACACGAGGAAGCCCCCGGACAGCTCCCCGGCCCGCCGCAGGGCACGGTCGTAGTAGCGCTGCTCGCGCTCGTCGCACAGACCGGTCAGACGCAGGCCCAGGCCCTCCGGCCCGAGCAGGTCGGCATAGCGCCCCACGCTCATCGCCCCGCCCATCGACACCACGGCCACCCCTTCGGCGCCCAGGTCCCTGCCGCGCAGCGCGGCCAGCGCCTCGACCGCCGCCAGATCGCTCGGCCCCTCCAGGAGGACCGCCGCCCGCAGCTCCAGCCGCGCCGCCAGGGCACGCGCCGGCTCACCGGGCCCGCCCGCCGCCCACCGACCGATCGCGTCCCGGAACGCCCCCATGGTCACCATGGGGCGAGTCTGCCCGCGCGATGCCCACCGGACCAGGGATTATTCGCCACCCGCCGCGGCGGTCCGGTCCGGGCCCGCCAACGAACGGACGCTTCGCCCTCGCCGAAGTGGGCATACGCGTGACATCCCGGTCTCGCAACCGCTGACGGTCCCACCAGGGGCGGCCGGCGGGGCGGGACATCCCGTTTTTCCGTACAGGAGCGTCCATGCGCACAGTAGGTGTCGAGGAAGAGCTGATGCTCGTCAACGCGAAGACGGGCGAGCCCTTCGCCGTGTCGTCGGCGGTGCTCGCGTCCGTCGCCCTGACCGGGGACGCGGCGGGCGAGAGCTTCGAGAAGGAGCTGCACCAGGAGCAGCTGGAGTTCTCCACCCGGCCGATGAAGGACATGGGCGAGCTGCGGGACGAGATCGTCCGGCTGCGTGGCGAGGCCCTGCGCTACGCCCGGGAGCAGGGCGCGCTCGTCGCCGCCCTCGCGACCTCCCCGCTCCCCGTGGAGCCCTCCCGCCAGCTGGGCCTGCGGTACCGGTGGATGGCCGAGCAGTTCGCGCTCACCACCCGGGAACAGCTGACGTGCGGGTGCCACGTGCACGTGGCCGTGGACTCCGACGAGGAGGGGGTCGCCGTCCTCGACCGGATCCGACCCTGGCTCTACCTCCTGAACGCGCTCAGCGGCAACTCGCCGTTCTGGCAGGGCCAGGACAGCGGCTACAGCAGCTACCGCAGCCTGGTGTGGAACAGGTGGCCGTCCGCCGGGCCGTACGAACTGTTCGGCAGCGCGGAGCGGTACCACGAGCAGGTGCGGGACATGCTGGAGACCGGCGTCCTGCGCGACCCCGGCATGATCTACTTCGACGCGCGGCTCTCCAAGAACTACCCGACCGTCGAGCTCAGGGTCGCCGACGTCTGCCTGGAACCCGGCACGACCACGCTCATCGCCACCCTCGCCCGCGGCCTCGTGGAGACCGCGGCCCGCGCCTGGCGGGACGGCGAGCCCGCACCCCGCATCCCCACCGGCCTGCTGCGGCTGGCCTCCTGGCGCGCGGCCCGGTCCGGGCTCCAGGGACCGCTCATCCACCCGGTGACCATGAGGGAGACCAGCCCCGAAGCGGCCTTCGAAGCCCTCCTCCAGTACGTCGAGGCGGCCCTGCGGGACACCGGGGACCTCGACGCGGCGCGCCAGGGAATCGCCGCGCACCTGAAGGACGGCGGCGGCGCCGCCCGCCAGCGCGCCCTTCGCGACGAGGGCCTGGAGCTCGACGCCGTCGTACGGGCCTGCGCCGACATCACGACCGCCTCCGCGTGAGGCCCCGTGCGAAGGCCCCCGCCGGGGAGGCGGGGGCCTTCGCGGGCGCCGGGCGGGGAGGCGGGGACTGCGGGGGTACCGGCCGACCCCGCGGGGACGGCCGGACGGTGCGGGCCCGGACGGCCCGCGCGGACGCGGTCAGGCCGGCCAGACGCCCGTGACGCGTCGCACCGCCGTCGCGCCACCGCGGCCGACCGCCGCCTTCACCACGGCGAAGATCGCACCCTGGATCGCCGCGGCGAGCAGGATCTCGCGCCACCGCCGGTCCTCGTCGGTCGCGTCCGGTGCGTCGTCGTCGTGCCCCAGGATCTGCCAGGTCTTCTTGAACGCGGCCCCCGCGAGCAGGCCGCCCGCCGTACCCAGGACGAGCGCGACCGGCTTGAACACGAGACGTGATCGTCGCATGACACTGTCACCTTCCCTCGGACTCATGCCCCCGGCTACCCACGGGACGGACCCGCATGCCTCCGCTCAGGCGAGGCCCGCGAGCGCGAGGGCCCTGGCGACGGCCGGCGGGTCCAGCGGCTCGCCGTCGGGGTCGTTCGGGCGCAGCCGCTCCAGGAGCAGCCCCGGCTCCAGCCGGTGGGCCTCCGCGTCGGCGAGGAGACGCTCCGCGCCCGGCCCGCCCGTGGTGTCGTCGACGTACTCCGACAACTCCGCCAGGACCTCGCGCCGCTCCACGAAGCCGCTCATGCCGCAGTCCAGGCCGTCGTCGCGCAGACCGTCCGGGTACGGCGCGCGGGCCCACGTCCCGTTCTCGTACCAGTAGACGCACCCCAGCTCGTACCCCTCCAGCCGGTCGCGCAGCTCGCCGTACGGGAGCCAGTCCGGGCCGCCGGCCAGCATGTCGATCGGCGGCTCGTGCCACTTCACTCCGCTCGACTCGTCCTCGCCGTAGAGCACGAACCGGCCCTCGCCCATCCGGGACATGATCCACCAGGTGCAGCCGGAGTCGTCCCAGTGGAGCCCCTCCGCGTCGATCCAGCGGCCCGTGCGGTAGCCGCTCCCGCGGTTCTCCTCCGCGGTGGTCGCCCCGACGGCGGCGAGCAGCGCCCAGCGGGCCCACAGCGTCTCGCCCGACGGCAGGTCCTCCGGCAGTCCCGGCCGGTGAATGGTCATGTGTCCCCCGTGTGTTCTCGTGCCGGGTCCTCGTCCCGGCGGGTGATCGCGGCCACCCTACGACCCGCGGGACCCACCCTGGGGGGCCGGGGCACCGACGCCGACCGTCGGGGAGACTGGGCGGATGGACACATGGACCCGGTCGTACCGGGAAGCCGGCCCCGACCCGTACGGGCGGCTGCGCGTCGAGAGCGCGGACCTCGGACCGGCACGCTGGCTGAACGAACGCCGTCCCGGTTTCGGTGACTTCGGCACCGTGTCCGGCGTCGCGGCGCCCGGATTCCCCGCGTACGCGCGCGTGCTGCATCCCGCGGCTCTCGACGACCGACCGGTCCGCTGGGACGCCGTCGCCGCGGCCTACGGGCGGCAGGTGCGCGCGCTGACGGACTGGCACGAGGTGATCGGCGCGGAGCGGTTCTACCAGAACCAGGGGGAGTACGGCCTGCCCGGCGTCTGGGACGAGCATCCGGCCGAAGGCCCCACCCCCGTCGGGGTGGCGCGGGCCGTGCTTCCCGTCCTGGCGCGGCACACGCGGACGCCGGAGCGGTGCTGGTTCGGCCTGTGGGAGGGGTACGGCCGCTGGGAATGGGAGGGCGTCCCCACCTTCCCGACCCCGGAACGGGACGAGATCCTGCTGTCGGGACCGCTGGCCGACGCCGTCTCCCCCGTGGGCCTGGACGAGTTCGCCGAACTCCCCGACCTGTGGTGGCCGCAGGACCGCGCCTGGTGCGTGGGCGGTGACGTCGACCTGGTGAGCACGTACGTCGGCGGCTCCGAGGAACTCGTCGCCGACCTGCTCACCGCTCCCGGCCTGGAGGTCCACCGCGTGACCGCGTCGGACAGGGTCGGCTGACCGGGCGGCGCCGGGCAACGCCCTGGCCGCCCGCGGCGGGTCGGCCAGGGCGGCAGGCTGTTCAGGCCAGGAGGACCGGCAGGTCGAAGAGGTCGTTCTGGGTGACGACCGGCTTGTTCCGCAGCTCCTCGCGCGGCACGGCCAGACGGAGTTCGGGGAAACGCTTGTAGAGGGCGGGCAGCGCCACCGACGCCTCCAGCCGGGACAGTGCCGCTCCCGGGCACACGTGCGGACCGTGACCGAAGGAGATGTGGCGGTTCGGCGTACGGGTCACGTCGAAGTCTCCGGCCGTCGGACCGTGCTGCGCCTCGTCCCGCCCGATCGCTCCGAACGACACGATCAGGGCCTCGCCCTTGGGCAGCACCCGGTCGCCGACCTCGATGTCCTCGGCCGCGAACCGGATCAGCACGTGCGAGGTCGGCGTCGACCAGCGCAGCGTCTCCTCGATGACGTTCTCCCACGGCACCTCGCCCTTGAGCACGAGGGCGCGCTGCTCGGGGTGGCTCTCCAGGGCGACGACGGCGTTCACGATCAGGCTGATGGTCGTCTCGTGCCCGGCCGCCACCATCAGCTGCAGGGTGTTGGTGATCTCCTCCGTGGAGAGCCGGTCGCCGTCCTCCGACGCCTCGATCAGCGCGCTCGTGAGGTCGTCACCGGGCCGCTCCTTCTTGCCCGCGACGATCCCGGCGAACAGGGCGCCCAGGTCCGCCATCATCTGCGGCACCTCCTCGGGCGGAGTCTGCGTCGAGAAGAACTTGTCGAACAGCGTCTTCATCCGCGGGTGGTCGGCCGCGTCGACCCCCATCAGCTCGCTGACCACGTTCATCGGCAGCGGGTACGCGAACTCCGCCTTCAGGTCCACGACCTCGCCGGCCGGGCGCTCCGCCAGCCGGTCCAGCATGCCCTCGGTGAGCGCCTCGATGCCCGCGCGGAGCCGTTCCACCCGGCGTGCCGTGAGCGCCTGCGCGACCAGCGCGCGCAGCCGCCGGTGCTCGTCGCCGTCCACGGTCAGCATGGACTTCCCGGGGTTGGCGAGGCCGATCAGCGGCCAGTCGAGCGGTATCTCGCCGCGCTGCCAGGCCCCCCACACGTCGATGTCCTTGACCAGGCGGGAGTCGGTGAGCAGCTTGCGCGCCTCGGCGTGCCGGGTGACGGCCCAGCAGGGCACCCCGCCGGGCAGGACGACACGGGCCAGCGGACCGGCCTCGCGCAGTCGGGCGCTCTCGCCGTCGAGGTCACCGACGAACGGGTCGAGGGTGATCACATCGGAGGCGGGTGCGGCGGTGTGGTCGTACGGGCAGCTCATGCGAAGGCTCCAAGGGCGGGGGTCGGGGTGTAGGTCACGGGGAGCGCGGTGAGGCCCCGCAGCCAGGGGGACGGGCGGCGGCTGAGGGCGTCCTCCGCCACCGCGAGGTCCACGTCCGGCAGCCGGTCGAGCAGCACCTCGATCCCCGTCCGGGCGATGGTCTCGGCGACCTCCTGGGCCGGGAAGGGGCAGCGGTGCTCGCCGTGTCCGAAGGAGAGGTGGGCGTTGTTGCCGCCGGTGAAGGCGCCGGAGTCGGCCCGGACGTGCGGGTCGGAGTTGGCGGCGGCGAGACCGAGCAGGAGCAGGTCACCGCGGTCGATCCGGCGGCCGCCGAGGCGGGTGTCGCGCGAGGCCCACCGTCCGGCGACGTTCTGGGTGGGGGTGTCCTCCCACAGGACCTCGTTCATCGCCTCGCCGACGCTGTGCCGGCCGCCGGAGAGGGAGGCGGCGAACCGGTCGTCGGTGAGCATCAGGCGCAGCGAGTTGCCGATCCAGTCGGCGGTGGGCTGGTGCCCGGCCGCCATCATCACCATGAGGTCCTGGGCGACCTCCTCGACGGTGAACCCGGCCGTGTTGGCGATCATCCGCGAGGCGACGTCGTCGCCCGGCGCCTCCGCCTTGGCCGTGAGCAGTGCGAACATGGACTCGGCCAGATGGCGCTGGCCCTCGAGCGCGCCCTCCTGACCGTTGATCATGTCGTTGAGTGCGGTGACCAGGCCGGGCCCCTGCTCGTCGGCGAAGCCGTAGACGCTGGCGAGGACCCGTACCGGCAGCAGCATCGCGTACTCGGCGATGATGTCGCAGGAGCCCTTGCCGCAGAGGGCGTCGATGAGTTCGTCGGCGAAGCGTTCGGCGCGTTCCTTGAGGACGAAGGGGTCGACGGCCTCCAGGGCGTCGGAGATGACCCCGGCGCGCTCGCGGTGCCGCTCGCCGACGGTGTAGAGGATGGACGGCTGCCTGCGGCCGATCATGGGCAGCAGCGGCCAGTCCGCCGGGATGGCGTCCCACTGGTTCCACAGCTCGGAGTCGCGCGAGAAGAGGACCGGATCGCTGGTGACCTGGTGCAGTTCGCGATAGCCCAGGACCAGCCAGGCGGGCACGTCCCCGTCGAGGAGGACGGGGGCGACGGCGCCGTGCTCGCGCCGTATCCGCCGGTACAGCTCGACGGGGTCGGTCTGGAACCGGGGGCCGCTCAGCGGGACGGGCTGGGGCTCGGGGTGGGTCACGGGGTGGGCTCCGGTATCGGCTGCGGGTCCGGGGCGACGAGGGTCTGCAGGTGCTCGACGAGCGTGATGAGGACCTGCTTGCTGGACTCGCGCGACCGTGCGTCGCAGAAGACCAGCGGAACCCCGTCGGCGAGGTCGAGGGCCTCGCGGATCTGGGCGGGGGTGTGGGCGGGTCCGCCGAAGTCGTTGCAGGCGACGACGAACGGGGTGCCGTGGTGTTCGAGCCGGTCGACGGCGTACCAGGAGTCGGCGAGCCGCCGGGTGTCGACGAGCACGACGGCACCGAGCGTCCCCGAGAAGAGCCGGTCCCACAGGAACCAGAACCTCTCCTGGCCGGGGGCGCCGAACAGGTAGAGGACGTTGTGGGCGTCGAGCGAGATCCGGCCGAAGTCGAACGCGACGGTGGTGGCCGTCTTCGCGGCGACGCCGTCGGTGTCGTCGACGTGCTCGCCCGCCTGCGTCATCGTCTCCTCGGTGTTCAGCGGACGGATCTCGCTGACCGAGCGGACCAGGGTGGTCTTGCCGACTCCGAACCCGCCGACGACGACGATCTTCAGACCGTTGTCGGCGGTGCTGTGCAGGGTCTGGCGCTGTTCAGAGGCTACGGAGTCCAACGAGCACCTGCTCCAGGATGTCGTGATCGGGAAGGCGGTACGCGGGGCGGGGATGACGCGCGCTGATCCGGCCGGTGGCGTGCAGGTCGGCCAGCAGGATCCGTGTGATCGACACGGGCAGGCCGAGCCCGGACGCCACTTCCACCACGGCCGTGGGGAAGCGGCACATGCGCAGGATCGCGGCGTGCTCGGACTGCATGCCGGGGACGGGGTCGCTCTCGGCGACCACCAGCGTCACCACGTCGAAGGCGTCGGATCCGGCACGGCTGCGACCGCCGGTCACCGTGTAGAGGCGGTCGGGGGAGTCGTCCCGACCCGGCCTGACCCGGCTCATCCCCGGGGCCTGGCGACGAGGTGCTCGCCCAGCTGCTCGACCAGCTCCGCCATGTTGTGGCCGACGAGTCCGGCGTCGGCGTCCTCGTCGGCGACCAGGGCGAGGTGGGCCCCGTCCCCGGCCTCCACGATGAACAGGATGCCGCCGTAGAACTCGGTCATCGCGGAACGGACCCCGCCGCTGCCGTCGCCGAACTCGACGGAGGCGCCGTGCGACAGGCTCTGGATGCCCGCGGCGATGGCGGCGAGCTGGTCGGCCTGGTCCACGGTGAGCCCGGAGGTACGGCAGAGCTTGAGGCCGTCACGGGAGAGCACCAGCGCGTGACGGGTGGCCGGGGTGCGTTCCAGCAGGCCCTCCAGGAGCCAGCTGAGCTTCTCGTCGGTGGTGGTGCCGGTCATCGCGGATTGCCTTCCGAATACAGGGGGTTCGAGGACTGCGACGGACGCGGCGCGCTCGTCGGGTCCTGGGGGTCGGCCGGTACGGGTGTGCCGGCCGGGAGGTCGTCGGTCGCCGGCCCGGGGGAGCCGGAGGGGTCGGGTGCGGCTCCGTCGGAACGGGCGCCGGCCGTCCCGGGGCCGCCCGCCGGCGCGGCGCCGGCCGCGCGTACGGCCCGCTGGAAGCTGCCGAAGCGCGGCGTGGTCCCGGACGAGGTACCGGTGCGCGGGGCCGCCGGGCGGGAGGGCGAGGGTGCCTCGGCGTTCTTGAGCTGCGAGGCCAGGGTCTCACCCCGGCGACGGCGCGGCAGGACGATCCCGTCGGCCTCCGCCTCCGCCGCGCCTCCGGCCGACTCGTGCACGGTCTCGGGCTCGGGTGGGCGGGGGACGGCCGGAGCGGCCGGGGTGACGGCGGGCGGTGCGGCGGGCATGCGGTCCGGGGCGGGCGAGGTCACGCCGCGGCCCGACACGGGAAGCGGCGGCTCGCCGGACGTCCCGGCCGGCTCCGCGGTGACATGGCTGATCAGCTCCTGAGGCAGCATCAGCAGGGCCCCGGTGCCTCCGCGCGCGGACGGGCGGAAGGACACGGTCATGCCGTGCTTGCGCGCAAGGCGGCCCACCACATGGAGGCCGAGGCGGGTCCCGGAGAGGCCGGCGAGGTCATGGGCCGCCGAACCGACGGCGGCCTCGGCGCGCCTCAGCTGCACGTCGCTCATGGCCAGACCGCTGTCCTCGACGGTGATGACGATGCCGGCCGGCACCTCCTCCACGTAGACGTGCACCTCGGCGCTCGGCGGGGAGAAGTTCGCGGCGTTGTCGAGGAGTTCGGCCAACGCGTGCATGACGCCCTCGGCGGCGTGTCCGGCGACCGCCGCGTCGCTGCCGGAGTGCAGCCGCACCCGCTGGTAGCCGCCGATCCGGCCCATGGCGCCGCGCAGGATCGACTCCATGACGATCGGGCGCGCCCAGCGCCGGCCGGAGCGGGCTCCGGTCAGCACCGCGACGGAGTCGGCGAGCCGGCCCGCCTGGGCGGTGCGGTGGTCGAGGTGGAGCAGGTCGGTGAGCACGTCCTCGTCGGCGTGCCGGTGCTCCATCTCCCGCAGGTCGGCCATCATGCTCGTGGCCAGTGCCTGCATGCGTCCGGCCGCGTTGGCGGCGGCGGCCATGGCGGCGGAGCGGGCCGACTCCGCACGGCGCAGCCGGCCTTCGAGCCGTTCGAGGTCGGCGGTCCGCTCCTCGGCGAGCCGGGCCGCCTCGGCCCGGTGGGCCCGGACGAGCTCCTCCGCCTCGGCCCGGTGGGCCCGGACGAGCTCCTCCGCTCTCGCCGCGTGGTCGGCGGCCTCGGCTTCGTGACGCTCCTTCAGCTCTGCCGCCTCCCGCTCCGCGGTGGCCTTGAACCGGCTGACGTAGGCGTCACGGGAGGCGAGTTCGGCGGAGAGGACCTCGGCACGCCGTCCGAGGGCCCGGGCGACGCGCGCGTACCAGGTGACGGAGAAGGCCGCCGCGGACAGCAGCAGGGCGCCGCAGACGGCGAACCAGCCGAGCGCGGGGCGTACCCCGGCCGGAGCCGCGGTCGTGGCCGCCGCGGCGAGTGCGCCACTCGCCGCGGCGGTCAGCAGCGCGGCGATCAGGGCGGGACGGAACGGGGTGGGGGAGGCCGACATCAACCAGACTCTCGGGAGCAGTCACGGGGGAAGAAGGTTGAACGACGGAACTATAGAGGCGATCTTGATCAGTTCGGAACGCCCTTGAGCGGATTGGTATGTACAAGGTGAAGGAATCTGCCAGGCTTGCGCAGAGGAAAGTCACAATTCATACGGTCTCTGACCGGTACTCAGTTCGACGCCCGTCCGGCCCGGCAGACGGGGTGACGTCCTCCCGCTGCCGCAGTTCGTGACGGCCGATCGGCGGTCCGCGGGCTTACGGTCGGCGGCATGGAAGATGACCGTCAGGGTTGGCTCCGGTGTCTGCTCGCCGGCGCGGTGTTCGTCGTCTGTATGGCCGGCACCACGCTGCCGACGCCGCTCTACCCCCTCTACCAGGAGAAGTTCGGGTTCTCCGAGCTGACCGTGACCGTCGTGTACGCCGTCTACGCCTTCGGGGTCATCGGCGTCCTCCTCCTCGCCGGCAACGCCTCGGACACCGTCGGCAGGCGGCCCGCGCTCGCCTGGGGCCTGGGGTTCGCGGCGGCGAGCGCCGTCTGCTTCCTGTGCGCCGACGGTCTGGCCTGGCTGTACGCGGGCCGGCTGCTGTCGGGCCTCTCGGCCGGCCTGTTCACCGGGGCCGCCACCGCCTACGTGATGGAGCTTGCCCCGTCCGGCGGCCGGTCCCGGGCGACCTTCGTGGCCACGGCCGCCAACATGGGCGGCCTGGGGTGCGGACCCCTGCTCGCCGGCCTGCTCGCGGAGTACGCCCCCGAACCGCTGCTGCTGCCGTTCGCCGTCCACCTCGCCCTGGTGGTCCTGTCCGCCGTCGTGCTGCTGTGGCTCCCCGAGACGGTGCGGGAACGCCGGCCCCTCTCGGCCGTACGGCCGCGGCGGCCCGCCCTGCCGCCCCAGGTGAGAGCGGCGTTCGTCCCCGCGGCGATCGCCTGCTTCGTGGGATTCGCGCTGTTCGGCGTGTTCACCTCGGTCAGCCCCGCGTTCCTCGCCCGCTACCTGAACGTGGACAACCACGCCGTGAGCGGACTGGTCGTCGCACTGGCCTTCTTCGCCTCCACCGCAGGACAACTGGCCGTCGACCGCGTCGGCGTGGCGCGCTCCCTCTCCCTGGGCTGCGCCGTGCTCTTCGCCGGGCTCGTCCTCCTCGGGTCGGCCCTCTACACCGACCTCCTGGTCCTCATCGTCCTCGCCGCCGTCGTCGGCGGCGTCGGACAGGGCCTCGCCTTCCGCGCGGCGCTCTCCTCCGTCGCCGCGGCGGCCCCCGGCGACCGGCGCGCGGCGGTGATCTCGACGCTGTTCGTGGTCGCGTACACCGGCATCTCGATCCCCGTCATCGGCGTCGGACTCCTGGCCGATCCGCTCGGACTCGAAGGGGCGGGGCTCGTCTTCATCGCCTGCATGCTGACGCTGGTGGCCGCCGCCGCCGTCTATCTGCTCCGCCGACCGGGCGCCGTACGGGCACCCTGACGGGGGCGGCCTCCGGGCGGACGGCGCTCCTTTCCGACCACGGCCCAGGTGTGTTGACCCGCGTCAACAACGCTGCGGGTCGATACACCTAGGCGCCGGCCAGCCCGCCGAGCAGCGCCCAGGTCCGGCGCCGGTCGGCCTCACCGCCGAGGTCGGTCGCCGTGACCACCACCTCCGTCGCCCCCGCCTCGCGGTAGCGCCGTATCTCCGCGGCCACGAGCTCCTCGTCGCCGATCACGGCCAGGTCGGCGGCCCGTGCGCCGCCGGACAGACCGACCACCCGCCGGTACGAGGGGATGTCGTCGTACAGCGCCAGCGCCGCGGCGGCGGCCTCCCGGATTTTCTCGGCCTCGGCGGTCACGACAGCCGGGACCAGCGCCACGATCCTCGGTGCCGGCCGGCCCGCCGCCTCCGCAGCGGCCGTGACGGCCGGGACGATGTGCTCGGCGAGAGCCCGCGGACCCGCCAGGAACGGAAGGATCCCGTCGGCGAGTTCACCGCTGACCCGGAGGGTCTGCGGTCCCATGGCGGCGACGAGCAGCGGTACGGGCGGTTCCGCGCCGCCGGGCACCGCCGCCGGCAGCGGGGTCCGCGCGGTCAGCAGCTCGCCCTGGAAGTCGGCCTGCCCCGTCGCGAGCAGGGGCCGCAGCGCGCTGAGGAACTCCCGGAGCAGCGCGACGGGACGCTCGTACGGGATCCCGAAGCCGTTCTCGGTGAGGTGCCGTGTCCCGAGCGCGATCCCCAGGTGGAAGCGGCCGCCGGTCGCCGCCTGGGCCGTCTGTGCCTGGCCGGAGACCACCAGCGGATGGCGGCCGAAGACGGGGATCGCGGACGTGCCCACCTGAAGCCCGGGGACCTCCCGTCCGACGATCGCGGCCAGCTGGGGGGAGTCGTACGCGAAGCTCTGCCCGAACCATCCGGAGGTCAGTCCGGCGTCCCGGGCCTCCCGTGCCAGCCGCACGGTCGCGTCGATCGGTAGCCGGCGGGAGGTCGTACTCAGCGTCACACCGATAGTCATGTCGGCGTCAACGGGCGCGCACACGGGCGGCATTCCGAACCGTGTGTGACAACCATGTGGCGAGCGCGTCGCCCCCACCGGCCGCACCGCACCACGGACACGCGGGCCCTGTCGGTGGGCCCGCCTAGAGTGATCACGACGGTGTGACACGCCGTCGCACGCTCGACGGAACGACACGCAGGGCACGGGGGACAGGATGGACTGGGTCGCGATCGACGGCACCGGGCAGGACGGCGCGGGAGGCCCGGCCTACGAGCTGGCACTCGACGCGTACGCGGAACCACGTCCTGCGCTGATCTGCAGGAACGCGTCGGGCAAGGTCCTCAAGAAGGTCCCCGCGCAGGCGCGCAAGGACGAGCGGGCCGAGCCGCTGCTCGCCCTCGCCGACTGGCTGGCCGACCACACCGCACGCGCCGCCGCCGAGGCCGAACGGTGGATGACCCGCTCCCTGCCCGTCCCCACCCGCCTGCTGCGCGCCGTCTGGCCCGACCCCTACTGGCAGCGCGCGCTGCGCCACCTGGTCGTCGCGCCCTACGAGCCGGACGGCTCGGCCGACGTGACCCGCGCCGGACTGCTCGTCGACGCCGGACCCGGTACGCCCGACGGACTGCGCGTCGTCTCCCCCGAGGGCGAACTGATCCTCCACGTACCCCTGGTGACGGTCCCGCATCCCGTCCTGCTCGATCCGAACGGGCGAGGGAGGTTGGAACGCTGGCGCCGACTCCTCGACACGTACGGCGGCGAGCAGGGAGTGGAGCAGCTGCACCGGACCGTGTGGTGGCGGCCCCGGGCGGCACCCGTGGCACGGCACCCGTGGCGCGGGGTGGACGCCTTCGACGGCGCCGAGTTCGACAGCGGGGCCCGCTTCGAGCGGGCCGTGTCCCGGTTCGGCGGCCGCATCCGGGGGGAGACCGCCCACTTCGACCTGCATGCCGGTCCCGTGCGGCACGCCATGCGCATCGACCTGCGCTGGCAGGGCCCCCTGTCGGGCACGCTCATGAACGACGTCCGCTGGGGCCACCACGACCGGCGCCGCGAAGGGCCGGGAGCGTACGACGACATCCCGCCCGTCGCCTGGTCCGAGGGGACGCGGGCCGCCGCACACCTCTACGACTCCCGCGACGGCGGCTACCGCCAGGAGGAACGCCCCGACGCGTCCGCCGCCTACCAGCGGTTCCTCATCCGCTGCGCCGAGAACACCGGCGGAGCCGAGGAGCCGGACGCCGCGCCCGGGGCGACGCCGGAGGTCTGGGGAGAGAGGGAGCTGCTCGACGCGGGCGCCGTGGCCCCCGGCACCTCGCCCGGCGCCGACGACGAGGACGTCCTCACCGTGTGCCGGTACACGTGGGCCGCGCTGGACGACGAGGCCTGTCTCGTCCGGCTGGTGCCCGGGCATGCCGCCGACGCCGAGGACACCGTGGCCCGCGCGCTCGGCCTCACCCCCGTCCCCGACCACGGGGAGGGACGCGAGGTCGTGGGCCGGGTCAGGCCCACCCCGCTGGGCTTCCTCGCCCGTGTGTCCCGCGCCGAACCCTCCGCCGTCCACCGTGCGATCGGCCTGCTGGGGGTCCTCCGCGCCTGCGCCACGACCGCGGCCACCAAGCCGGGCCGCGCGGCCAAGGCGCTGGAGACGGCCGTCGCCCCGCTGGAGAAGCAGGCGCCGCGGCTGATGACGGCCGTACTGGACGAAGGCGCCCGGATCGTCGCCGGCGCGGGCAGCCCCGCCATGGCGCAACCGCTGTTCGCGCGAGCCCGCGAGGTCGAGAACACCAGCGGCCACGCCGTCGACGAGGACGCCGTGATCGAGTCGTTCGTCGCGAGCGCGGCGGTGGGCGCCGTCTCCAACCGTGCCCTCGCCGCCCACCGCGACGCCCTGATCGCCCGCGCTCCGGCCCCGCTCGCCGCCGCCCACCACCGGCGCCTGGTCCTGGCCTGGCACCGTGCCGCACTGCCGTCCCGGCCCGAGTTCGCGGGCGTTCTCCTCGACTTCACGCAGGGCACTGCGCCCGTGGACGAGGAGCACCGGCGGCTCCTCGTGGGCCTCCTCGCCCACGGCGGCATGGACGACGCCCCGACGCACGTCTGGGACGGATGGACTCCCGTCCTGCTGGCGCTCCTCGCCGAGGGCCGGGTCACGCGGAAGGCCCTGCTCGGACTGACGGCCGCACCCGTCGGCACCGGCCGGGCCGCGCTCACCGAGACCGCGGCCGGCTGGGTGAGGCTGCTGAGGCTGACAGGAGCGGACACGCTGCTCACCGGGGCGGCGGGAGAGCCTGGAGAGGCAGGAGAGTCCGGAGTCACGGGAGAGTCCGGAGCGGCGGGAGAGCTCGGAGCGGCGGGAGAGTCCGGAGCCACGGGAGAGCTGGGAGCGACCGGAGAGACCGCAGAAGTCCTTTGCGTCGCGTCGCGACCTGCCACCGCCGCGGAACCCGCCGTCGGCGTGGAAGACGTCCGGGACTGGCTGAACCGCTTCGCGCAGCGCTACCGAGGGCTGCGGGCGCCGGTCGAGGGGCTCGACCAGCTGCTCGCCGGGGCCGCCGCCCGGCTGCGTGCCGCAGGTGTCACCCACCGCGCGCTCCCGTCGCTGCGGATGCCGGACTCCCACGCGTCGGCACGGGACCGGTGCGTCGATCTGGGTCTGCTCGACGCCCTGTTGGCGGCGGGCGTTCCGGTCGACGCCGACGAGACCACGCCGCTCGGCTTCCTGGGCTGGCTCGGCCGGGCGAAGGGTGACGACCTGCCGCACGTCACCAGGGACGAGCGGTTCGCCCCCCGACTGCTGGCGGGTCTGTCCGACCCGACGGACGCCCTGGCGGTCGGCCACCGGCCGCCCCACCCGCTGACGGGGGACCCGGGACGCCTCAAGACGCTCGCCACCCGGCCGGGCCTGCGTGCGTTCGTCGCCGGGTTCCTCGGTGAGCACGGCCGCCGGGCCACGGACGGCGGAGTGCTGCCGCTGCACGCGGCGCTGCGGGATCTTGAGCCGTTCGCCGCCCCGGCGGTGGGCCGGCACTTCGCGGGGGAGGCCGAGCGCATCCTCGCCGTCGACCCGGCCATGGCCCTGGCGCGCACCCTGCGCGCCGGCCTCCCCGACGAACTGGGGCTGCCCGATGACGGGGCGGCCTGGCAGCGGGGCGAGTGGGCGGAGATCCGCGACGGTGGCGACGCCCTGCTCCTCGCGGGAGGTGGCCGAGCGGTCGCCGTGGGACCGGCAGGGCTCGTCACCCGCTGGGCGGACGAGGCGTACGACCACCGGAAGCCCTGGTCGACGGGCCTGTGCTGGCGGGGCGGCGCCTTCGAGACGGTGCCCTACGACGGAAGCCGGCGCCTCCGGTCCGCAACCGGGTCGGCCGAGCGGGAGCCGGTGCTCGTCCCGGGCGACGACGCACCCCGTACGGTGCACCGCGTCGTCGGCGCCACCGGGGAGCACGGCGAGCTGCGCGGCCCGGACGGCGCCGTCGTGGCGGCATGGCCGCTCATGGGGCGCACGGCGTTCGGCCTGCGCCGGTCGAGGTGGGCCGCCGGTTCCCCGTTCACCCCGCCGCCGGGCTGGTGGCACGTGCTGCACCCGCGCGACGTGGCAGGTTCGGTACGGCTGCGGGCCATGGACACGGCCACGGCCGCGCGGATGCTGAAGGCCCTCGACCCCGGGACGCACACCGCCCTCGACTTCCTGGCCCGGAGCCCGAGCGGGGTCAGGGGCGTGCAGGACGCCACGGCGCGGATCTGGGGCGAACTCGGTGACGTGGTGCGGCGGTTCCTGCCGGAGGTCACGGACGACCGGCTGGTGGACGGCCTCACCGGCGTCCTCTGGTCGGCGGTGGAGTGCGCTCGCCTCCGCGCCGCGATGCGCACGACCTGACCAACCGCCACCGTGCCGCCCCCGACCCGCTTCGTGCCTGAGGTCAGCGGTGCGAGTCGCCCAGGTCCGGGTCGTCGTCCGGTGTGGTCCACGAGTCGCGGCCCGCCCGGCCTGCCGCCTGGGTCGGGTCACCCACCGGGCGGCGTCGACGCGCGACCCGGCGACTGCCCCACCAGAACGCGCCGAGCAGCAGGAGGACGACCACCGCGCCGATGGCGATGGCGAACCACACGGCGTTCGACCCGGCCGACGCGAGAGCGGGGCCGGGCGTGAGGACGGGCGCGGCCGCCAGGGGGGAAGTGATCATGATCGCCTTTCTCGCGGATCGGGACGCACCCGGCGGCTCGGCCGACGGGGCGCTGTGACGCGCTCAGCGTCTGTCCCGTCCCGGCCACCTCAAACGCCCACCGAGGGCAGGCCGGTCGACGGGCGGGATCCGTGGAGTCTGCCTAGCGTGGCACCTGGAACATTTCCACATGAAAGGGGCATCACATCATGGCAGGCAAGGGCACGGAGAAGGCGAAGGGCAAGCTCAAGGAGGCCGCTGGAAAGGCCATGGGCAACAAGCGCATGGAGTCGGAGGGCAAGACGGACCAGATGAAGGGCAAGGCCCGCGAGGCGGCCGACTCGGCCCGCGAGCGCGCCGAAGGCGTCCGCGACTCCCTGGACCGCGACAAGTAGGCAGGCCCGACGCGTGTCGCGACCCCCGCGCCGGCTGCCCCGGCCTCCCCGGCGGGAGGCGGGGGTGCCGCGCTCCCGCCCGCGCTCAGGGCTGTCGCGGGCGGGGCAGACGCGGGGCGGCCTGCACCGGGGCCGCCGCCGTGACCAGCACGAACGAGTGACCGGCCGGGTCCATGTAGCGGCGCAGGTCCGTCCGCCGGTCGGTCCGGGTGCCGTCGCGCACGGCCGCCACGGGCCGCGCGCCGAGAGAGACCGCCTCGCGTTCGGCTTCGTCGAGGGCGTCGGGCGCCACGAGGATCTCCAGGTGGGCCTGCTGGGCGTCCTCGGGACGGGGCCAGCTCGGCGGCGCCTGTCCGGGGTCACGGCGGATCCCGAGCACCGCCCCGGCGTCGCCGGAGATGAGCAGCAGGTCGGGGTCGCCCGCGTGGGGCTCCACGGTGGCGCCGAGGAGGGCCGCGTAGAACCGCGCCAGGGATTCCGGGTCGGTGGAGTCGAGGACGAGGACGAGAGCTTTGGGCACAGTCATGGGTCCCGTCTGCCCCGAGCCCCGGCGGCCAAGCCCGGGGGCGATGAAGCCGGGATCGGTGAGTACGACGGTGTCGACGGGTACGAGGAGTCGGACCGAGCGAGCGAGTGGAGCGGGGGCGACGGATGACAGACATGAACGGTGCCGACGGAGTGAACGAGGACGAGGTCGGGGTCGGGGTCGGGGGTGAGGTCGAGGACGAGGTCGACGCCGAGGACGAGGTCGAGGACCACCAGGCCCTGGCCCGGGAGCAGGATCTGCTCGATGGGCTCAGCGTGGACGCCAGCCGGCCCGAGCAGCCCGTGCTGCTCAGCGCCACGGGCGACCCCATCCGCACGTGGCGGGAGAACTATCCGTACACCCGGAAGGTCCGCCGCGCCGAGTACGAGCGGCAGAAGCGGATCCTGCAGATCGAGCTGCTCAAGCTACAGCGCTGGGCGAGGGACACCGGCGCCAGGATCGTGGTGCTGTGCGAGGGCCGGGACGCGGCCGGCAAGGGCGGCACCATCCAGCGCTTCACCGAGCGGCTCAATCCGCGCAGCGCCCGCATCGTCGCCCTCGACAAGCCGACCGAGCGAGAAGCCGGACAGTGGTTCTTCCAGCGCTATGTGGCGCCCCTGCCGGGCCCCGGCGAGATCGTGTTCTTCGACCGCTCCTGGTACAACCGGGCGGGGGTCGAACGGGTGATGGGCTTCTGCACGGACGAGGAGTACGAGCTGTTCCTCCACCAGTGCCCCCTGTTCGAACGCATGCTGGTCGAGGACGGCATCCACCTCGTGAAGTTCTGGTTCTCCGTCTCCCGCGCCGAGCAGCGCACCCGCTTCGCCATCCGCCAGGTCGACCCCGTACGGCAGTGGAAACTCTCACCCACCGACCTCGCCTCGCTGGACCGCTGGGACGACTACACGACGGCCAAGATCGCCATGTTCAGGGAGACGGACACCGAGCACGCACCGTGGACCGTGGTCAAGAGCAACGACAAGCGGCGGGGCCGGCTGGAGGCCATGCGCAGCCTCCTGGCCCGTATCGACTACGCGAACAAGGACCCGGAGGCGGTCGGTACGCCCGATCCCCTCATCGTCGGCGCGGCGGACACCCTGCTCGAACCGGGTGAGGAGACGACGGACCTGTCGCCCACCCCGCTGGCCCCGCTGCGGGACGGCCCGGGGGAGCACCCCGGAGACCATCCGCGTAACCGGTGACGGCGGTCCGGGACCGCCCGGCGAGGCCGAGCGGTCCCGGACCACCCGGTCTCCCCGGGTCACCGACCCGGCCCGGCTCAGGCCGGGTGGCCGGGGGAGAGGTCCATGACGTCGCTGAATCGGACGAGCGGCGGCCGTACGGGGCCCGGCGGACTCTCCGCGACGGGCGCCAGCAGGTGACCGACGTGGTCGCCGGCGTCGACACGTTCGAGGATCCGGCCGACGAGCCAGGCGCAGCAGTCGGTGAGGACGGGGACGGCTCCTACCCCCGGCGACCACTCCACCCGCCCGAACTTGTCGATGTCGTCACCGGTCCGTCCCCCGAACAGCTCCGCCGTCCCCCGCTGGTCGCGCCGCAGGGTGTGGACCGCCAGGTGGGAGGCATCGCGTGCGACGCGGTACGTGTGGTTGGCCTTGGAGAGCCACACCATGAAGCGGGGCGGGTCCATCGAACACTGCGAGGCGAACCCCACCAGGCAGCCCGCCCGCTCGTCCCCGGCCGCCGTCGTCACCACGTACATCGGGTAGTCGAGCACGTCCGCGAACCCACCGGCGCCCGCCACGGTCACACCCGAGGGTCCGCGTCCGGCAGCGGGCTGCGCAGCGCCGAGCGGCCCGCCGCCCAGGCGCCGCGGATGTGCGCGTCGAGCCTGTCCTCCAGCAGCACGGTCGCCGCGCAGCCGAAGGCGATGTCCGGCTCCAGCGCGGGCTCGTCGGCGAGGAGTCCGCCGATCACCTCGCGCCGCACGATCTGCTCGTGGACGGCGTCGGCTTCGACGTGCTCGAGGTAGAAGCGCTCGGCGGCCGGCCCCGCGTCGCAGCGCCGCATCGCCTTGGCGAGCCTGCGGGAGCCGGGGGAGGAGGTGACCTCGACACAGGCGAAGTGGCCGACCAGCGCTCCCCGCAGGGCCCGGTGCAGGCCGAAGAGGGACATGAGGTTGACCGTCGCCAGGAGCGGGGCGTCGGCGTGGTCCAGATAGTGGCCGTAGGTCGTGTCCAGGCCGAGGTCGGTCATCAGGTCCGCGAAGAGCCGCGCGTGGATGCGGTCGGCGTGCCCGGCGCCGAACTCGTCGTACTCGACGGCCACCATGGCGGCCTTGGCCCGGCCGGTCAGCCGGGGGATGGCCCAGGCGTGCGGGTCCGCCTCCTTGAGGTGGTAGAGGGAGCGCAGTGCCGCGTACTCGCGCAGCTGCCAGAGCTCGCCCTCCGTCTCCAGGAGGCGGCTCACGCTGTCGGCCGGATCGACCGGTTCGACGAGCAGTGGCGCGAAGGCCTCCTCGACGGACCGCGGCGCGTCGGCGAGCGCGGAGCGCAGCGCGTGGAGGAAGCACTCCTCCAGTTCCCGCCGCAGACGCAGCAGGTCCGGATCCCACTCGCGGGCGTCGTCGACCCCCTCGAAGCCCCGGTAGTGCAGTTCGTACAGCAGATAGAGCGCGAGCTGCAGATCCTCGCCCCAGGGGTCCAGCCGCCGGATGCTTCCCTCGGTGTACGCCGGCGGCCGACCGGTCCTCAGGGCCCTCTCCACGGCCCCCGAGAGGTCACCGCGCCCCGCGACGAGGCGGGGGCCCGCGGTGGCTGCTTCCGGGGTGCTCGTGCTGAGCGGGGTCATCGGGGGGCTCCTGTCCTCGGGGCGACGGCAAGGGCGGGCGGCCCGTCCGCGTGAGCGAGCGGAAACCTTTCCCCGCCCGGCCGGCTGGCTGGCGAGCATGGACGCGCCTACCCCCTCTGTACGGCACTATTCGGCGGCCGCGCCCGGCGCGCGCCCGGGAGACCCCCGCCTGGCCCACCCCCTCATCGCCATCCGGGCCGGAGTCGGGCGAAAGGTGAGATAGGGGCGAGGGTCGGGGGTAGGGGGGTGGCCATGGACACCAACGAAACCACCCCGCTGCGCGCCGTCGCCCTGGTCTGCACCCTGTCCCCCAGCCCCTCTCCCTCCAGCTCACAGCTGCTGGCCGAGCAGACCATGGCCGCCCTGGCCGAGCACGGCGTGACCGGCAAGGTCATCCGGATCGCCGACCACGACGTCCGCCCCGGGGTGAAGACCGACATGGGCGAGGGGGACGCCTGGCCCGAGATCCGGGACACGATCCTCGGCTGCGACATCCTCGTCCTCTCGACCCCGATCTGGCTCGGGCATCCGTCGAGCATCGCCCAGCGGGTCATGGAGCGGCTGGACGCGGAGATCTCCGAGACCGACGAGGAAGGCCGGATGCTGACCTACGGCAAGGTGGCCGCGGTCTGCGTCGTGGGCAACGAGGACGGGGCGCACAAGGTGAGCGCCGACCTCTTCCAGGGGCTCAACGACGTCGGGTTCTCCCTCGCCCCGAACGCCGTCACCTACTGGGTCGGCGAGGCCATGCAGGGAACGGACTACCAGGACCTCGAGAAGACCCCGGAGAAGACCGCGGCCACGACCGCGACCCTGGCCGCCAACACCGCCCACCTGGCCCGCCGTCTGAAGTCGGCGCCGTACCCGGCCTCGTCCTGAGGCGGTCACCCGCCGACAGCACGGCGGGCACGGCACAGAACAGCCGGCACGGCACGGAACAGCCGGCACCGCACCGCACGGGCCGGCACAGCACAGCAGGCACAGCACCGCACAGCAGCCACAGCACCACGGAGATCCCGATGCCCCCTGAGGAACGAGCCCACGTCCCCGACCCGGCGACCGTCCACCCCCGCCCCCCTTTCCCCGACCAGGAGCAGGACCACCCCGGCTCGACCGAGGAGATGACGCCCCGACCGGACCACGGCGAGGACTCCTACCGCGGTCACGACGTGCTCGTCGACCGGGTGGCGGTGGTCACCGGCGGCGATTCCGGCATCGGCAGGGCCGTCTGCCTGGCCTTCGCACGGGAAGGCGCGGACATCGTCTTCACCCACCTGCCGGAGGAGGAGCGGGAGGCCGCCGAGACCGCCCGTCTGGTCCGGGAGGCGGGGCGCAAGGCCCTGCCCGTCGCGTGCGACATCCGTGACGAGAGCCAGTGCGCGGCCCTGATCGACCGTGCGGTGAGCGAACACGGGCGCATCGACGTCCTCGTCAACAACGCCGCCTACCAGATGTCGCAGCCGGACGGGATCGAGGCCATCACCACGGAGCAGTTCGACCGGGTGATGAAGACCAACCTCTACGGGATGTTCTGGCTCTCCCGTAAAGCCCTGCCCCACATCCCGCGCGGCGGCTCGATCATCAACACCACCTCCGTGCAGGGCTACCAGCCCAGCCCGCACCTCCTCGACTACGCGATGACGAAGTCGGCGATCATCTCCTTCACGCACGGTCTGGCGCAGATGCTCGCCGAGCGCGGGGTCCGCGTGAACGCGGTCGCGCCCGGCCCCGTGTGGACCCCGCTGATCCCGGCGACGATGCCGGACACGAAGGAGTTCGGAGCCCAGTCGCCCCTGGGCCGGGCCGCCCAGCCGGCCGAGATGGCTCCCGCGTACGTCTTCCTGGCCTCGCCCCAGGCGAGCTACATCACCGGGGAGATCGTCAACGCGACCGGGGGCACGCCCCTGCCGTAGCCCCGGGGATCAAACCTCACGTCGTTCGATCGTATGTTCGGTTTGCGGTTACGCTGGGACCATGACCGCACCACGACCGATCCCCGGCCTCCAGGGCTCCCTGTTCGACCAGGGCGACGACCCCCGGCCCGGACCGCTGGACGGGATCCGGCGGACGGAGCTCGCCGACGGGGCCTGGATCGACCATCTGCCGGGATGGTTCGAGGGCGCCGACGCGCTCTTCGACGAGCTGGTCGAACGGGTGCCGTGGCGGGCCGAGGAGCGCACCATGTACGACGACGTGGTCGCCGTACCGCGTCTCCTCGCGTACTACCGGGAGGGCGAGCCCCTCCCGCACCCCGCCCTCGTCGAGGCCCGGTCCGCCCTCGACGACCACTTCGGGCCGGAACTCGGCGAAGCCTTCGTCACCGCCGGCCTCTGCCTCTACCGCGACGGACGTGACAGCGTCGCCTGGCACGGCGACCGGACCGGCCGCTCCTCCACGCGGAACACCATGGTCGCCATCCTCTCCCTCGGCGACCCGCGCGACCTGGCGCTCCGCCCGCGCGGCGGCGGCCCCGCGGCAATCCGGCTGCCGCTGGGCCACGGCGACCTCGTGGTGATGGGCGGCTCCTGCCAGCGCACCTGGGACCACGCGATCCCGAAGACGAGCCGCGCGGTCGGACCGCGGATCAGCGTCCAGTTCCGCCCGCGGGGCGTCGCCTGAGAGAGGCCGGCCCCGGCTCCCGGTGTCACATCGGACCGACGACCTTCTTCCGCATGTGCCCGTAGACCACCGACGTGCGTACGTCGGCGAGTTCCGGGCGCTTCGTCATCTTGTCCAGGACGACGGCGTGCAGATGGTCGGTGTCCCGGACGGCGACATGCACCAGGAAGTCGTCGTTCCCGGTGAGGACGAAGATCGAGACGACCTCGGGCATCCCCTCCAGGAAGGCCTGGAACGCCTCGATCACCGCACGCGTCGGCGGGCGGACCCGTACGGCGATCACCGCCTGCAACCCGCGGCCGATCGCCGCGAGGTCCGCCTCCGCGTGGAATCCCGTCAGGACACCGCTCCTGCGCAGCGCCCGGATCCGCTCCAGGCAGGTCGACGGGGCGATCCCCAGCTCCTGGGCCATGTCCCGATTGGTGCGCCGACCGTCCTCCTGCAACATCCGCACCAACGCCGAATCAAGTTCGTCCACGCCTGCCTCGCTCCATCGGATGCCGAAGGTAATTCGGACTCCGAGCATAGCCAACGACGATGTTGCTAGCGTCCAGCCCGATCAGCCGCTGTTCGTTCGGTCACGGTGTGATCGGACGGCACTGCGTGCGGCACAGGGGAGAGAGGCGGCGTGATGCGGGGACGAGGACCCACGGCGGGGGCGGTGTGCGCGGTCACGGCGGCCGCGCTGTTCTGGAGCAGTTCGTACGCGGTGACCGAACGGCTCCTGGAGGACGTCGGCCCGCTCGCCGTCGGCGCCGTGAGGTTCACCCTCGCGGCGCTGCTCCTGGGCCTGATGGTGCGGATGCCGCGCCGCCGCACGGCCCGTCCGGACCCGAGGCAGCGGCGACAGCTCCATCTGAGCGGTCTTCTCGGCATCACCGTCTACTTCGTCCTGGAGAACGTCGGCGTCGACCTGTCCACGGCGTCCGACGCGTCGCTGATCGTCGCCACCTACCCGCTGATGACGATGCTGCTGGAACTGGTCGTCTTCCGTGCCCGACTGCCGCTGCCGAGGGTGGCGGGCGTCCTGCTCGCCACCCTCGGCGTCCTCCTCGTCGTCCACAACGGCGCCCGGGTCGGCGGCGGTTCGCGCTGGCTCGGCGACGTCCTGCTGCTGCTCGGCGGGTTGGCCTGGGCCGGATACAACGTGCTCGGCAAGCGAGCGAGCGCCGGTCTGGACGCCGTGAGCGTCACCTACCACCAGACCCTGGCCGGCGCGGCCGGCTTCCTCCTCGCCTCCCTCCTCGAGGCCGACGACTGGCGGATGCCCGACGCGACCGCCTCGGCCCTGCTGGTGTATCTGGCCGTGGGGTGCTCGGTCGGAGGCTTCCTGCTCTACAACTACGGCCTGCGCAGGATGGCGTCGAGCGTCGCGGTCAACATCCTCAACCTGGTGCCGGTCTTCGGCGTCATCGGCGCCGTCGTGATCAACGGCGAGTCGGTCCGCCTCGCCCAGCTGACGGGCGGCGTGATCATCGTCGCCGGGGTGGCCCTCGGCATGATCGAGCGCGGAGGAGGAGCCGCGCCGAAGCCCGACGCGGGACGACGGGCCCCGGCGGCCGCCGAGGAGCCCGTCGCCCTTCCGCCCGCGTGACGGGGGGGGGTCAGCCCACGAGGTGGTCCTGTCGTGCGGATCCGCCCGGGAGCGCGTCTCGCCGGTGGTTCAGTCGCTCGCCCTCGACGTCGATGTCCGGCAGGAGCCGGTCGAGCCACTTCGGCAGCCACCAGGCGGACCTGCCGAGCAGGGCGAACAGGGCGGGCACCAGGGCCATGCGTACGACGAAGGCGTCGAAGAGGACGGCGGCGGCGAGGCCGAAGCCGATCATCTTCACGAAGTCGTTGTCCTCCGCGATGAAGCCGGAGAAGACGCTGGTCATGATGATCGCGGCCGCGCTCACGACCCGGCCGCCGTACCGGAAGCCGGTGACGACCGCCTCGCCGGGGCGGGCCCCGTGCACGTACGCCTCACGCATCCGGGACACCAGGAAGACCTCGTAGTCCATCGCCAGACCGAAGACCACGCCGATCATGAAGATCGGCAGGGTGCTCATGACCGGGCCCGGCTGGTCGACGCCGACGACGTCCGCGAGCCAGCCCCACTGGAACACGGCGACGACGGCGCCCAGCGCCGCGCTCACCGACAGCAGGAAGCCGAGGGCCGCCTTGAGGGGGACGAGCACGGAGCGGAAGACGAGCATCAGCAGGAGGAAGGCCAGCCCGACCACCAGGCCGAGATAGGGCAGCAGGGCGTCGTCCAGGGTCCGGGAGAAGTCGATGAACATCGCGGTCTGGCCCGCGACCAGGATCGCCGACGCCCCGGTCCGGGACTCGAGACCGTCCGCCGTGGCGCGCAGGGAGCGCACGAGGTCCTCGGTCCTGACGTCGGTGGGTCCGGTCTCCGGGACGACGGTGACGACGGCGGTGTCACCCGACGGGTTGACCGTCGCGGGGGAGACGGCCGCGACACCGGGGACACCCTCCCACGCCGCGCGGACCTGCCCGGCCGCCGTCCTGGCGTCCTTCGCCTCGACGGTGACCGTCAGCGGGCCGTTGAAGCCGGGGCCGAAGGAGTCCGACAGCAGGTCGTACGCCTGACGCTGTGTGGTGTGCGGGGCCATCGACCCCTCGCCCGGCAGGCCGAGTTCGAGGCTCGCGGCGGGCACGGCGACCGTACCCAGCGCGGCCACGCCGAGGAGCAGCACGGCCACGGGGTGCCGGAGCACGAAGCCGGCCCAGCGGGCACCCAGGTTCGGCTTGCGGCGGGCCGCGCGCCGGGCCTCCCTCCGCTGCTGACGCTTCGACAGGGGCTTGCCGGTGTGCTGCCCGCGCTCCCTCCGTGCCAGGACCCGGACGGGAGCGAAGGCGAGCAGCGCGGGCACGAGGGTGAGGGCCACGAGGACGGCGACGGCGACCGTGCCGGCCGCGGTGAGGCCCATCGTGGTGAGCATCGGGACGTTCACCACCGCGAGCCCCGCCAGGGCGATGATCACGGTGAGGCCGGCGAAGACGACGGCCGAGCCCGCGGTTCCCACGGCCCGCGAGGCGGCTTCCGCGCGCTCACGCCCCTCGGCGATCTCGGAGCGGTAGCGGGAGACGATGAACAGGGCGTAGTCGATGCCGACGGCGAGGCCGATCATCATCGCGAGCGTCGACGTGGTCGACGACAGGCCGAGGGTGCTGCCGAGCGCGGTGATGGCGCTGATGCCGATGCCGACGCCGACCATGGCCGTGAGCAGGGGCATCCCGGCGGCGACGAGGGACCCGAAGGTGAGGAGGAGGACGACGGCGGAGACGAGGATGCCGAGCTTCTCGCCCGTACCGCTCATCGCCTGTTCGACCGCGACGGCGTCCCCACCCGCCTCGACGGTGAGGCCCGCGTCCCTGGCCCGCTCCATCGCCTCGGTGAGCCCGTCGTGCGCCGCGTCGGTGAGCTCGGTGGCCTGCACCCGGTACGTGACGTAGGCGTACGCGGTCGTACGGTCCCCGCTCAGGGCACCCGCCTCGAACGGGTCCGCAACGCGCGCCACCTGAGGGGCCGTCGCCAGGTCGGCGACCAGCCGTTCGACCTGTGCCTTGCGGGCGGGGGAGGTGAGCGCCTCGGCGCCGGGGGCGCGGATGACGACGCGGGCGGCGGCACCGTCCGCGCGGGCGTCCGGGAACTTCTCCTGGAGGAGGTCGAAGGCCCGCTGCGACTCCGTGCCCGGCATCGAGAAGGTGTCGGCGGGCGGGGCGGCGGCGGTGGAGGCGGCGAAGCCCGCGCCGAAGAGGGTCAGGAGCCAGAGGAGGACGACGAGGCCGCGCCTGCGGAAGGCGAGGCGGCCCAGTCGGGAGAGGAACACGGCCACGGTGGAGGAGTCCTGTCGGTGAGGCGGCCGTGTCGCCGAGGCATGCCGGAGGCACGGTCGGCGACACGACCGGGGGTCTGTGCGGGGTCTTGTGCGGGTGCGGGTGTGGGCGCGCTTGCGGGACGGTGGTCGTCGCGGGGGCGAACCATGGTGCGGGCCGTGGCGGCCGTCCGTGAGGCGGGCGGGCCTCGTCGTGCCCGGGATCGGCCGCCGCGCCTAATCGGCGCGGGACGAGCCCCGCGGTGCGACGGTGATGACCGAGGCCGGGCAGACACCGGCCGCGATGCGGACCGCCGCGTGCCGTTCCCGCGGCGGCCGGGCGTCCAGCAGGAGGACCCGCCCCTCCTGCTCGTCCTGGTCGAAGACCTCGGGGGCGGTCAGAGCGCACATTCCGGCGCCGAGGCAGCGGTCGCGGTCGACGCTGATCTCCACGGGGGTCAGGCCTCGTCCCAGGCGACCGGCAGCCGGTGCACGCCGTAGATGTTCATGTTCGTCCGGAGCGGGACCTCCTCGGCGGCCACGGCGAGCCGCAGCGTCGGGAACCGCCTCAGCAGTGCCGGCAGCGCGACCGTCATCTCCACCCGGGCCAGCTGCTGGCCGAGGCACTGGTGGATGCCGTGTCCGAAGCCCAGATGCCCCGTGGCCCTGCGGCGCAGGTCGAGGACGTCCGGGTCGGGGAACCGCTCCGGGTCCCGGTTGGCGGCTTCCAGGGACAGGGTGACGCTCTCGCCCGCCCGGATGACCTCGCCCTCCAGCTCGACGTCCTCGAGCGCGGACTTGATGCCGGTGTGGGCGATGGTCAGATAGCGCATCAGCTCCTCGACGGCCTGCGGGGCGAGGTCCGGGTCCGCGCGCAGGGCCTCGGCCTGCTCCGGGTGGGTGAGGAGCGCGAACGTCCCGTGGGCGATCATGTTGGCGGTGGTGTCGAGCCCGGCGGCGAGCAGGAAGCCCCCGACGCCGACCAGTTCCTCGTCGGTGAGGTCGGAGTCCCGTGCGAGGTCACCGAGCAGGTCGTCGGAGGGCGCGGCGCGCTTGGCCGCCACCAACTCGGCCATGTAGTCGTGGAGTCCGGTGTGGGCGGCGTACCGGTCCTCGGGCGTCGCGTCCATGGACATGATCGTGTGGGCATGGGTCTGGAAGCGCTCGCGGTCGGCGTAGGGCACCCCGAGCAGCTCGCAGATCATGAGGGCGGGGAGAGGACGGGCGAAGGCCTCGACGAGGTCCGCTCCGGGACCGCGCCGCTCCATCGCGTCCAGGTGCTCGGCGGTGATCTCCTCCATCCGGTCGGAGAGCTGCCGCATCCGGCGGACGGTGAATTTGCCCGTCAGGAGCCTACGGAAGCGGGTGTGCTCGGGCGCGTCCATCCCGGTCATGTCACCGACGGGCGCGGGCGGCAGCGGGCCTTCGGGCCCGCCCGCGAACGGATAGTGCATCAGCTCGTAGCGCGAGCTGAACCGGGGGTCGCCCATGACGGCGCGGACCGTGGAGTATCCGGTGGCCAGCCAGCCGACGTGCCCGTCGGGGTACGTCATCCGGGCCAGCGGGCGCCGCTCACGCACAGCGCCGAGTCCGGCGGGCGGGTCGAAGGGGCAGCCGGCGGTGCGCCGGGTGGGGAGCGAGACGGGCTCCGCGCTCTCGGGTCGGGCCGACGGGTCGTGCTGCGTGTCGTGCTGCATGTGTCCTCCGTGCGGTGCGGCGGGTGGTGAGCGTGCGGGGCGAGGAAAGGAGCCTGGTGGGTTCTTCCCGGCCCGGAACGAAGGTGGTGCCATAGGTGCCACAGGTGACGCCATGACGGGCAGAGTCGTGGAGGTGCGCGCGGAAGCGCCCTGACGGGACCAGCGCGGCACCGGTGAATCGGCCCTTGGAGAGATAGTGGCACCACAATGGCGCCAAGGCAAGCCACTGTGGCACCAGGTGGCGCCGGAGGTAACGCCCACACGTGGTCGGGGTACAGCGCGGACGGCGTACGCGGCCGTGGTCGACGGCCGGCCCGCCCGGCTGCCCGGCAGGCGCACCCGTCAGAGAGGGGCCCCCCGGGGAGCGGCCCGGCGGGAGCGCCCATCGGCGGGCCCGTACCGATGCCGTGCGCCTGGGCGAACCACCCGTCAGAGACGAAGCCCAGGAGTCGCCATGTCCACCGGTACCGCCACCCTCATGGACGGCACGGCCCTCGCCCGCCGCACGGTCGAGGAGACCGCGGCCCGCGCCGCCGAGATAACCCGCCGCACCGGTGTCACGCCGTGTCTCGCGACCGTCCTGGTCGGCGCGGACCCCGCCTCCGTGACGTACGTGAAGATGAAGCAGAACCGTTGCGCCAAGGCCGGCATCCGCTCCCGGCACGTGGAGCTGCCCGCCGCCACGACCACCGAGGAGCTCGTCGCCGCGATCACCGCCCTCTCCGAGGACCCCGAGGTGCACGGCATCCTGCTCCAGCACCCGGTCGGCCCCCACATCGACGAGCGCGCCGCCTTCGAGGCCATAGCCCCCGCGAAGGACGTCGACGGCGTCACCATGGCCTCGTTCGCCGCCATGGGCTTCGGGCTGCCCGGGTTCGTCTCCTGCACGCCCGGCGGAATCATGCGCCTCCTCGACGCGTACGACGTCGAACTCCGCGGCAGGCGCGCCGTCGTCGTCGGCCGCAGCGCGATCCTCGGCAAGCCGGCCGGCCTGCTCCTCCTCGGCCGCGACGCCACCGTCACCTACTGCCACTCCCGCACCGAGGACCTCGGCTCCGTCATCCGCGAGGCCGACATCCTCGTAGCCGCCGTCGGCAAGCCGAACTTCATCAAGGGCGCCGACATCAAGCCCGGTGCCGTCGTCGTCGACGCCGGCTACAACCCGGGCAACATCGGCGACGTCGACTTCGCGTCGGCCGCCGGGCGCGCCTCGCTCATCACCCCGGTACCCGGCGGTGTCGGCCCCATGACGATCGCCGTGCTCCTCGCCCAGACGGTCGAGGGCGCGGAGCGTCAGCTCGGCCTGTAAGGGTGTCATGACGGGGCGGCGGCACGGGTGGTGGCGGGCGGGGGCGGGGGACCTCGATTGTCACGGTTCTGTACGGGCCTCGCCCGACCCCCGAAAAAAGGTGGCCGCGGGCCCGCCGACGGGCGAATCTTGACCCCGTGTCCCACCCGTCACCCGCCACCCCGCCGCCGGACCACCGACCCGACGCGCCCGGCCCGGTCGAGCCCGCGGCCCCGGACGCGCCCGCCGGCCCCGACACCCCCACCGCGTCGGCCGGCTCCGGCGCACCCGCCGCTTCGACCGACTCCGGCGCTCCGGTGGCGCCTGCGCGATCCGGCGTGTCCGCGGAGCCGGTCGGCTTCTGCGTCCCCGAGGCGTCGGCCGACTCCGACGCTCCGGTAGGGCGCGCCGGTTCCGAGTCCGGGTGGTCGCCGCGCCTCGGCCGGCTCGGTGCGGCCCGGCCCGTGCCGGCCGCGGGACGCGCGCAGTGGTTCGGCGTGCCGCTCGTCCCGCTGCTCGTGGCCGCGCTGGTCGCCGGCGCGTTCCTGGCCGCCCGGGGCGGGACCGAGCAGGGCCTCGCCACCGGCGGGCGGCCGGGCGGCGACCAGGTCGGCGCGCCGTCGCCCGCGGGCGACGGCGGAGCCGCCACCACCCCCACGGCCGGCCAGGAGACGGGCGACACGCACGGCCGGGACAGCGGCGCGCCGGGCGGAGGCGGGCCCGGCACCCGTGGGGACGACACACCGTCGGACGACACCGCGACGGCCGACGCGACCGTCGACGGCACACCGACCCGCACCGCGCCCGCCGATCCCTCGGCCCGCCCCGACAGCACCGTGACGGGCGTGTCCCCGACCCCCTCCCGTACCCGAAGCGCCGCCCCCACACCTCGACCGACAGCCACCGCGACGCACACCGGCACACCGGCCCGGCCCGTCTCCTTCGAGGCGCTGCGCGTCGGGGACTGCTTCGACATCGACCGCGACGCGCCGGGCACCGCCCTCCGGCGCTCCTGCGACACGCCGCACAACGCCGAACTCGTCGCCCGGCTCCGGCTCACCGGCGTCCTCGCCACCGACGCGGCGATCCGGGAAGCGGCCACCCTGCTGTGCCGTGAACCCCTGCGCCGCAAGGCCGCGCTGCAGCCGCTCGGCACGCGCTGGACCACCTTCGTCCAGTACCCGTACCGCACCAGCTACCTCCTAGGCTCGGCCACCGTCGCCTGCAGCCTGGCCGCTCCCTCCGCCACCGGCGGCAAGCTCAGCCGGCCGCTCCTGTAGCACCGGCGCCGAGCGCGGCCGACGGCGCTTCCGGCCCCGGCGTCGACCTCGGCCCCGGCCCCGGCATCGACCTCGGCCGGCCGCTCGCTCTCAGCCGGCCGCCCCCGTGGCACCGGCGGCGAGGGCCGTCGCAAGGGCCGTCGCCGGGTCACGGTCCGCCGGGCCCGCGGGGGTCCAGCGGGCACCGGACTTGAGGTACGGCCACCAGCGCCCGTCCTCGCCGAGTCGCAGCTGCGCCTCCGCGCCCACGGCCGTCCACCGTCCGCCCGCCCGCCGCAGCACCGGCCGCTCGTCGTCCTCCCAGGCCTCCGCCAGCCGCGCACCGGCCCGGACGAGCGCCTCCTCGTCCGGCGTCCACTCCTCCTCCAGTACGGCGAGGGCGGCGGCGCCGCCGCACCGCCACGCGCGCGTGGCGAGGTCCAGCTCCGCCCGCGTCCTGCCCGAACCGGTGGCCAGCCGGGCCGCGATCCAGGGCGCGGGGGAGCCGACCGCGAGCCGCACGGCATCCTGAGCGGCGGTCAGTGGCGGCGCCGACGGCTCCGACCCGAGGGCGTCGAGGAGCATCCGGTGCGCGCGGGCCGCCGCGTCCGACGCGAGGAACTCCAGCGCCGCCGGGTCGATCCCGGGCTCCGGATCCGTCTCCGTGTCCAGGGACGGCGACCGGCCGGGCGCGTCGGCGGCGACCGGAGGCGCGGGCAGCGGCGGCAGCAGGAACTCCGCGGCGTACGCCTCGTCGGCCGACACGCCGGGCATCCCACCCGCGGTCCCCGAGGGCTCCTCTCCGGGCGTGTCGTCCGTCAACGGGCCGCCGCGCGCGGCCCGTGAAGCGCTGCGCGTCTGCAACTGGTCGAGGAGCGTGCGCTCGCCCCGCCCCCGCATCAGCAGCAGGACGAACGGATCCTCGTCGATCAGACGGGCCACCTGGTAGCAGAGTGCCGCCGTGTGCCCGCAGTGGTCCCAGGCCTCGCATCCGCACTCCGGGTCGAGGTCACCGATCCCCGGCAGCAGATCGAGCCCGGCCGCCGCCGCGTCCTCCACCAGGTGCGGCGGCATCTCCCGTTCGAGGAGCGCCGCGATGTGGCCGGCGCTGTCCACGGCGAGGTCGAGGAGCCGTTCCCACTCCTCCTCCGAGAACTCCCGCACCAGGACGTCACTGCGGTACGACGTGCCGTCGCGGTCCTTGACCACCGCCGTGATGCGGCCGGGCCGTACCGACACGGCGCCCACCGCCCCCGCGCGCGCGTGCCGTCGCCCCGCCTTGAGCTGCTGGCCGTCGAGCGCCGTGTCCTCGAGGGCCTTGAGCCAGGCACGGCCCCACCAGGTCCGGGTGAAGGCCGCACCCCGCGCGGGCGGCAGCGCCGCGAACGTCCGCTCCTCGTCCCCGTGTCCGTACCCGCTCATCGTCCGTCCCCTCGCAGTCGCACCAGCTCCGCCAGTTCGGCATCGGTCAGTTCGGTCAGTTCCGGCGGTGCGTCCCCGCCCGTGCCGAGGACACTGTCCGCCAGCTCCCGCTTGCGGTCGAGCATGGTCGCGATCCGGTCCTCGATCGTCCCCTCGGCGATCAGCCGGTGGACCTGCACCGGGCGGTCCTGCCCGATCCGGTACGCGCGGTCGGTGGCCTGGGCCTCCACGGCCGGGTTCCACCAGCGGTCGTAGTGCACGACGTGTTCCGCGCGGGTGAGGTTGAGCCCCGTGCCGGCGGCCTTCAGGGAGAGGAGGAAGACCGGGACCTCCCCGTTCTGGAACCGGGCGACCATCGCCTCGCGCTCGGCGACCGGCGTACCGCCGTGCAGGAACTGCGTCCGCACGCCCCGCGCGGCGAGGTGCGTCTCCAGGAGCCTGGCCATGCCCACGTACTGGGTGAACACCAGGGTGCACGCGCCCTCGGCGAGGATCGTGTCGAGCAGCTCGTCGAGCAGCTCCAGCTTGCCCGAACGGCCCTCGATCCTCGGCCCCTCCTCCTTCAGGTACTGCGCCGGGTGGTTGCAGATCTGCTTGAGGCCGGTCAGCAGCTTCACGACCAGACCGCGGCGCTCCATGCCGTCGGCCTCGGCGATCGCCGTCAGCGTCTCCCGCACCACCGCCTCGTAGAGACCGGCCTGTTCCGGTGTCAGGGACACGGCCCGGTCCGTCTCCGTCTTCGGCGGCAGCTCGGGCGCGATACCGGGGTCCGACTTGCGGCGCCGCAACAGGAACGGACGGACGAGCGCGGCGAGTCGCGCGGCCGCGGCCGGGTCCCTGCCGCCCTCCACGGCGGCGGCGAACCGGGTCCGGAACGCTCCCAGGCTGCCGAGCAGCCCCGGCGTCGTCCAGTCGAGGATCGCCCACAGCTCGGAGAGGTTGTTCTCCACCGGCGTCCCGGACAGCGCCACGCGCGCGCGTGCGCCGATGGTCCGCAGCTGCCTGGCCGTCGCCGAGTACGGGTTCTTGACGTGCTGCGCCTCGTCCGCGACGACGAGTCCCCAGCTCCGCGCGGCGAGTCGCGCGGCGTCGAGCCGCATGGTGCCGTACGTGGTGAGGACGAAACCGTTCTCGTCGAGGTCCTCCAGGTCACGGGTGGCGCCGTGGAAGCGGCGCACCGGCGTGCCGGGCGCGAACTTCTCGATCTCCCGCTGCCAGTTGCCCATGAGGGACGTGGGGCAGACGACGAGAGTGGGTCCCGCGGCCGCCGGGTCGGACTGCCGGTGCAGATGCAGCGCGATCACCGTGATCGTCTTGCCGAGCCCCATGTCGTCGGCGAGGCAGCCGCCGAGACCCAGGGAGGTCATCCGGTGCAGCCAGTCGAGGCCGCGCAGCTGGTAGTCCCGGAGGTTCGCGGCCAGCGCGGGCGGCTGAGCCACCTCGGGCCGGCCGCCCTCGGGGTCGGCGAGCCGCTCCCGCAGCCGCTCCAGCCAGCCGGTCGCGGCGACCTCGACGAGCTGTCCTTCGACCTCGGTGGTGCCGGTGAGGACGGCCGAGAGGGCGTCCACCGGCGTGAGCTCGCGGTCCTGCTGGGCGCGGGCCCGGCGTACCTCGGCCGGGTCGACGAGCACCCAGCGGTCCCGCAGGCGCACGAGGGGCCGCCCGGCTTCGGCGAGCCGGTCGAGCTCGGCCCTGGTCAACTCCCGGTCTCCCACGGCGAAGCGCCAGTTGAAGCCGAGCAGGGCGTCGGCGGAGAGGAAGGAGGGCAGCCCGGAGGCGCGGAAGCCGTCGAACTCCCCGGTGGGCGACCCGCCCCCGGCGCCGTCAGGGTCCTCGGCGGACCCGGCACCCCCGGTCTGCCCGGCGGACCGCGACACGCCGACGGCACCCTGCGCTCCACGGGTGTCCGCGTCCATCGGGCCGATCACCGCGTCGGCGGTCAGCCGGTCGGCGAGTTCGCGCGGCCAGTGCACCTGGACGCCCGCCGCGGCGAGGGCCTGGCCCGCGGCGCCCAGGAGTTCCGCGACCTCCTCGTCGGCGAGTTCGACGGTGTCGGGCACCGCCGCGGTCAGGAGCGGCGTCAGCGGGGCCCACGCGCGCGCGGCGCGCCGCAGCGCGAGCAGGGCGTCCATCCGGGCCCGGGGTCCGAACGCCTCTGCGTTCCGACCGGAGCCCGCCCACACCTCGGCCGCGTCCGCGACGAGCGTCGGGTCGGCGACGGCGTGCAGTTGCAGGACCGCGCGGAACCCCGGCGCCTCCTCCGCATCGGCGGTGAAGCCGGGGAGTTCGAGCCGGAGCGACAGCCGGATGCCCGCGTCGTGCACGGCCGCCACGTCGGCCGCCCAGGTCCGCTGCCCCGGGATCCGCTGTGGCTCGTCGGCCGCGAAGGCGGGCCCGCCGGCGGCGAGTTGAGCCGCCGGTGTACGGGGCAGGGTGTCCGCGACGGCGTCCGTGAAGGCGCGGAGCAGCGCCTCGGGTTCCGGCAGCAGCGACGGCTCGTCCGGTGACAGCGGTACGGCGTGGGCCGTGGGCGGCATCGACGCGGCGAGCGTACGCAGTTCCGCCAGCTCCTCCGGGCCGAGCGGACCGGCTCGCCAGGCGTCGACGTCGTCGGAGCCGAGGCCGGGCAGGAGCAGACCGCGAGAGACGAGATCGAGGGCGAGGAGCGAGGCGGCACCCCAGAAAGCGGTCGCGGCAGACGCGGTGGCGGAGAACCGCGCGCGGGCGAGCAGCGGCAGGGCGTCCCGTACGGGAAGGGTGACGGCGGGGACGCTCACGGGGCGGCGGCCGACGCCGTCCACGACCGTGATCTCGTCTCCGGCCGATGCGAGCCCCGGCGCGCCCGCCGACGGGTCGTCCACGGCGCTCCCCGCTGCCGGCAGCGTCTCGCCGACCGGTGACCAGAAGGCGATCCGGCCGGTGCGCGGCGGATCGGCGGGGAGGAAGACGGGGGAGTGGTGGGCGAGTCCGAAGAGGGTGTCCCGAGTGGGTTCGACGGTGGTTCCGCGGGCGGAATCATCGGGTCCGTGCGACAGCGACAACGCATTCCTCAAATTTGACTACCTGAAGACCGAGCGGCCGAGGATACCTCGCCGAGTGGACTTGACGTGCACCCCCGCCACGTGATCCGCACCACAGGTCCGCGGGGGTGGGGCTCCCCCTACCCCCGGCCCCCGGCCCGCCCCCCGCCCGCCTCGGGTGGTGCCGCCATGGCCCCGGACGATCGCGGATCCGTACGTTCGACACAGGCGCCGACCGACCCGAACGTCACCGGATCCCGACCCACAGAAACCGGAGCCCGCCCATGCCCCAGGCCACCGTCCTGCCCCCGGCCGCCGCCCCCGCCGCGGCGCCCGCCCGAGCCAGGGGCGGCAGTGAGTTCACCCCGCTCCTGCGGATGGTGAGGGAACAGGGCCTCCTCGAACACCGCCCCGGCTGGTACGCCCGCGGCATCGCCGTCAACCTCCTCGGCATCGCCGCCGTGGTGACGGGCCTCGCCCTGATCGGACCCTCCTGGTGGGCACTCCCGCTCGCCGTACCCCTCGCGCTGCTCTCGGCCCGCGTCGCCTTCGTCGGCCACGACGCCGGCCATGCCCAGATCACCGCGAACCGGAGGATCAGCCGGATCGTCCAGCTCGTCCACGCCAACCTCCTCCTCGGCATGAGCCGGGAGTGGTGGAACGACAAGCACAACCGCCACCACGCCCATCCCAACCACCTCGACAAGGACCCCGACGTCGCGGCCGACATCCTCGTCTTCGCCGACCACCAGACGGCGGGCCGCACGGGGCTGCGCGGGTTCCTCACCCGTCACCAGGCATGGCTGTTCTTCCCGCTGACGACCCTGGAGGGCATCGCGCTCAAGGTGTACGGGGTGCAGGCCCTGCTGGCGGCGGACGGCCCGTGCCGCACCCGGCGCGAGCGGATCGTCGAAGGCGCGCTGCTCCTCGCCCACTTCGCCGGCTACGCGGCCCTGCTCCTCACCCTCCTCGCCCCCGCCCAGGCCCTGGTCTTCGCCCTCGTCCACCAGATGCTGTTCGGCGTCCACCTGGGCATGGCCTTCGCCCCGAACCACAAGGGCATGGAGCGGCCCGACGAGCACGCCGACGGCGACAGCTGGGGGCATCTGCGGCGCCAGGTGCTGACCTCGCGCAACATCCGGGGCGGCGCCCTCACCGACTGGTTCCTCGGCGGGCTCAACTACCAGGTCGAACACCACCTCTTCCCGAGCATGCCGCGCCCCCATCTGCGTCTCGCCCAGCCCGCCGTCCGGGCCCACTGCGCCGCCCTGGGCGTGCCGTACACGGAGACCGGCTTCGTCGACTCGTACCGACAGGCCCTCGGCCATCTGCACGAGGTGGGCGCACCGCTGCGCTCCGAGTGGGCCGAGTAGGGTCGGAAGCGGTCACCCGCGAGGTGATCAACGGTCCGGCGGACGGGACTCCGCTCGCCGGAGAGCGGAGAAGGGGAGCTCCTCGTCATGAACGACGGCACGGTCACCACGGTCAGCAGCAACGGCACCTACTCCTTCACCAAGCCCAACAGGGACGGCATCACCCTCCTCGCCGGGCTCGGAGTGGAGGGCGACGTCCACGCGGGCGTGACGGTGAAGCACCGGTCCCGCGTCGCCCAGGACCCGACCCGGCCCAACCTGCGCCAGGTGCATCTCATCCACGCCGAGCTCTTCGACGAGGTGGCCGGCGCAGGCTTCGACGTCGCCCCCGGCGATCTCGGCGAGAACGTCACCACCCGGGGGATCGACCTCCTCGGCCTGCCCACCGGCACCCTGCTGCACCTCGGGGCCGAGGCCGTCGTCGAGGTCACGGGACTGCGCAACCCCTGCGCTCAGATCGACTCCTTCCGGCACGGACTGCTCAAGCAGGTCCTCGGCCGTGACGAGAACGGCGAGATCGTGCGCAAGGCCGGGATCATGGGGGTCGTCCTGACCGGCGGCGAGGTGCGGCCCGGCGACACCGTCCGCGCCGAGTTGCCCGAGGGGCCGCACCGCCCGCTGGAAAAGGTCTGAGCCCCGGACACGGGCGCCGGCTCACTCCGCCAGAGGGCAGGAGTTGACCAGGTCACCGCTCGTGGGCCGGACGATCGTACGGTCGGCGGGCGGTGCCGTGCCGTCCTCGACCCAGCGCGTCAGCGCGTCGAACGCGGAGCGGTAGCAGGGCAGGATCGGACGCAGCCGGTCCGGATACGTGTCGTACAGACCGTCGGTGTGCGTCCCGTCCTGCACCCGGTAGTACCGGTGCAGCCCGCCCCGGCCCCGTCCGTCGATCATGCGCGCGTAGCGGTCGGACCCGGTGGAGACGGGCAGCAGGGTGTCCAGGTCGCCGTGGAGGGTGACGAGCGGCTTGCCGATCCGTCCGGTCAGCGCGACCTTCGCCACCGCGCGGTGCACGGACGCCGGACGGGAGGCGTAGTCGTACGAGGCGTCCGAGGCGCAGGGCGCGAAGATCTGCTCCACGGTCCCGCCGGCGCCGGAGCCGGGGCAGGCCGGGTCGTAGGAGGGGTCGAACTCCGCCCGGAAGATCTTCTGGGTCAGTCCCCAGTACGCCTTCTCGTGGTAGGGCCACAGGAAGCGCGACCCCGGCGCGAAGCCCGCCCCGATCATGTCCGCGTCGGAGGCCTGCCCGAGTGACCTGGCCACCGTCACGGGCAGGCTCGTCAGGAGCTGGGGGTCGCGCGCCGTCCACAGCGCGCCCTCCCAGTCCACGCCGCCGTCGTACAGCTCGGGCCGGTTCTCCAGCTGCCAGCGCGTCAGATAGCCGCCGTTGGAGATCCCGGTCATGTACGTGCGCTCCGGGGCGTGGCCGTAGCGCTGGCGCACGGCCCGCTTGGCCCCCCGCGTCAGCTCCGTCACCCGGCGGTTCCACTCGGCGACCGCGTCGCCCGGGCCCCGGCCGTCGGTGAAGAAGTCCGGCCCGGTGTTGCCCTTGTCGGTGGCGGCGTAGGCGAACCCCTGGGCCAGGACCTGGTCGGAGATGAGCGCGTCCGTGGAGTACTGGCGCCTGGTTCCCGGCGCGCCGGTGACGACCAGCCCGCCGTTCCAGCGGTCGGGCAGGCGGATGACGAACTGCGCGTCGTGGGCCCAGCCGTGGGTGGCGTTGAGGCGCGAGTCGTCGGGGAAGTACCCGTCGATCTGGACTCCCGGCACCCCCGAGGGGTTGCGGGTCCCCTTGGCGGCCAGGCCGGCCTGGTCCGCCAGGTCGGTGTACCGCGTGCCGGCGAGCCCGGCGGTCGTCAGGTCGTCCAGGCAGGCGGACCGCTGGTGCTCGGCGCCGGGTACGCGCAATCGATCCTGCCGGGCGCAGTGCCCGGCCGCCCGCTCCTCGGCCCCGGCGGGGCTCGCGGGCGCGAGGACGGTGACCCCGGTCAGGAGCGCGGCGAACAGGGAGACGCCTGGGAACAGGCGCATGGTGGGCCTCCGAAGGGACGACGGAATGGGGTGCGGCGCCACATCCTGCGGCGAGCGCCCACCACCGGGCCATGGTCCGGGACCACACCTCGGGCCGTCGTCCTATGGGGAGTCGTCGTGCGGAGTCGTTCCGCGGACTCCAGCCGTCGGAGGAGCGGTCAGGAAGGGCGTATCGCCATCGCGTCGAGCCCTTCGAGGAGCGCGGGCAGCCGTGCGCCCCGAGCCACCGGGAGCACCTCGCCCGGCAGTTCGTCGAGCAGTACGAAGGCCATGTCGTCGGCCCGGGCCACGAGCGACCATCCGGGGCCGTCCGCGCGCAGCGTCCGCACGCCCCCCTCCGCACCGGCGACGGACCGCACCCGCCCGACCGGCGGCGGTTCCACCAGATACCCCCGGAGCGCGTCGAGCGCCTCCCGGACGCCGTCGTACGGGTCAGGGACGGCCCTGTCCGGGGCCGTGGCCGCACTCGGAGCCGTGGCCGCACTCGGCGTCACGGCCGCACCCGGAGCCGCGGTCGCACCCTCGGCGCGGCCGGGGACCGTGCCGGCGGCCGGACCCGCGGGCTGCTCCCCGGGCGGGGGACCGTCGGACACCTGGGCCCGCCACGTCGCCCACTGGAGGGCCACCTCGTCGGCGCCGAGGCGGCGCTGGGCCGGACCCCACTCGTCCTCGGCGGGCGGCACCAGCGGGGCGGGATCGCCCTCCTCCGGTTCGGGATCGTGCGGAGCCGGTACTCCCGGGGCACGGGTCGCCACGGCCAGCGGCCAGCCCGGCAGCCCGGTCACCACCGTGTGCTCGGCGGGCGAGAGGTCGTAGGCCATGCCGCAGTCCCAGGAGGAGATGGCCACCGCGACCAGCGACACGTCGTCGACCACGACCGTCCAGCGTGCCCCGAGCCCGTCCTGGCCGAAGACCAGCCCGTATCCCTCCTCGTACGGTTCGAGCCCGAGCGCCGCGCAGGCCGCCGGGTAGTCGTCACCGAGCACGCTCGGGAAGCGCGCGGGCGTGAGCAGCGCCGCCGTCAGCACGAACAGCGCGTCGGCGTCGGCGTCGCCGACGGCCTCGGCCTCGGCGATCGGGTCCGTCCCAGCCACGCTTGCCTCCCCATCCGGTTGTCGGCGCACCATAACCAGTCAGGAGGGACACCTGTCCATAGCTCGGCGCCGTGACCTGCGTCGCCGTGCGGACGTCCCGGTGCGGGCTCCCCACCCCGGCACCATGATCCGCGTCACCGGACGGACGCCCCCGTGCCCGCCCCCCCTGCCGTCGACAGGGGAGCGGGCACGGCGGTGTCACCGGGACCCGTGACGCCGAGGGAGCGGCCTCACTCGTCGCGCAGCCTGGCCGCCAGGGCGATCAGCGGCTCCGCCTCCTCGGTGCGGTCCATGGCGGTCAGGCGGGAGATCGCCGAGCCGAGGCGCCTCAGGGCGGGCGCGACGCGTTCCAGGAAGATGCCCTCCACGGCACCCGCGAACCGGACGCACTCGGCCCACTCGCCGACGCGCTCGTCCTCCGGCCCCGGCTCGCCGAGCAGCCCGAGCGCCTTCTCCAGGGCGGCGAGGGCGTCCTCGTGCTCACCGCCGAGGGCGTTCACCCGTCCGAACTCGTAGGCGAGGGCGGTGTCCAGGGAACGGTCCTCGCCCTCGTACGCGGCGGCACGGGCCTCGTCGGCGACCCTGGAGGCGTCGGCGAGGAAGCCGAGGGCGCCCGGCAGGCCGTCGGGGCCCTGCTGCTGGGTCTGGAGGCGGGCCAGTTCGCGCAGGCAGCTGCTGAGCTGCCCGTAGCGCGGGGCCAGGGCGTGGGCGGCGAGTGCCTGGTCCACGGCACTTCGGGCCCGGTCGAAGTCGCCGGACTCGCCCAGGAGCGTGGCCGTCTCGGCGGCGATCATGGCGTGGCTCCCCGGGTCGTCGTCCCAGCCGGCCGACTCGGCCGCGAGCGCGACGAACTCCGCCGTGGCGGCCTTGAGGTCCTCCCCGGCGTACAGCGCGCGGGCGCGGGTCAGACGCAGCTGGGCGACGAGCCGGTCGTTCAGCTCCCCCGAGGCCACGTCCGGTTCGGCCAGGAGCGAGTCGAGCAGGGCGATGCAGTCCTCGATCCGGCCCAGGTCCAGGCTGAGCTGGGCCGCGCCGCTGTACGAGCAGAACGCGTCCGTCCGGTCGCCGCGGCGCAGGCCCAGCTCGGCGGAGCGCGTCAGATGCCGCAGTGCCTCGTCCGTGCGGCCGAGGCGCATGCAGGCCTCGGCAAGGTCACTGTGGAGGCGGGCGGAGTCGACCGAGTCGGCCGGCCAGCCGGCGGCCAGCCGCAGGGCCTCGGACAGATCCGCGTACGCGGCCTCGGCGTCCCGCAGACCGAGCTGGAGCCGGCCGCGCAGCCCGAGCGTGCGCGGCAGGTGCCAGGCGGGGCCGTGCGTCCTCAGCCGGTCGAGCAGGGCGTCGGTCTCGGTGACCGCGCCGGCCAGGTCCCCGGACATCGCGTGCGTGCTGGCGCGCAGCAGCAGGGCGTTCGACACCTGCCCCACGATGTCGTGCCGGGTGGCGAAGGCGTGGAGCAGCTCCGCCTCGGCGAAGACCGGAGCGACGTGCTCGTCGCTCCCCGACGTCTGCAGGCGCAGGCCGAGCGCGGTGACCCGCATGCGCAGCAGACGGGCCTCCTGGTGCGGGGCGAGGCCGGGCGTCTCCTCGTGCAGACGGACCAGGGCCTCGTGGGCCGCGGTGAACACGTCCGCCTTCGCCCCCGGTCCGTGGGTGCACTCCGCGCCCTCTTCCGGGCGCTCCTCGGCACCCTTCTCCGCGGCGGTCTCGGCGGCCGTCTCGGCGGCGGCGAGCAGGGCGGCGGCGCGCTCGACGGCCGCGTCCCCCAGCTCCCCGGCGTCCTCGTACAGGCCCGCGGCCTCCTCGTACAGGGCGGCGGCGAGCTCGCGCTCGTCGTCGCCCAGCCGGCTCGACTCGTCGGCCAGCAGATCGGCACGCAGCCGTACCAGCGGGCCGACGGCCGGGTCGTCGGGGTGGACGTAGTCGCGGCTGGTCACCAGGGCGCGCAGCCGGGCCCAGCAGGCCTGCGCGTCCGGGTGCCCCTGCGCGTCCAGGGCTCGTGCCCGGACGATGAGTTCGGGCAGCGGCTCGGGCTCGGCCGCGGCCGGGCGCGGCGCGGGCGCGGCGACCGGGGCGGCCGACGCCACGTCGTCGAGACCGCGGCTGCGCAGGGTCAGTTCCAGGGCGTCCAGGAGCGGGGCACGGTCGAGGCGGGCCCTGCGGCGGTCGGTGTGGGCCGTGGTCCCGTTCCGCGCGTCGAAGCGGGCGGCGAGGTCGTCGGCGCGGGCCCCCGCCTCGGCGCGCAGGCCGGCCACCGTCCAGGCGCGGCCCGCGAACCCGGCGGTGGGAAGCTCGCCGTGGCCGAGGGCCTCGACGCGCCGCAGCAGGACGCCGACGCCGGTGAGGAAGTCGAGCTGGTCCAGCGGGGAGTCGACCTCGTCGAACAGGTTCCGGTTCTCCGCGAGCAGCTCCAGACCGCGCGCCTCGTTGCCGGTCAGGGCGCAGAACTCCAGGTGCCGGCCGACCTCCCCGGACATCGAGGGGTTGCGCCGGCAGGCCCGGTACCCGGCGAGGTGCAGCTCCCGGGCCCGGTCGGCGCCTCCGGCGCGCAGCAGGGGCAGCAGCGCGTACGAGACGGAACGGGCCGGCTCCTCCTGGCAGGACTCCTTCCCGGCCAGTACGGGCTCCCAGGTGCGCAGCGCCCGCGCCTCGTCGCCCGCCGCGAGGTGGTGGAGGGCGCGCTCGCAGATCTCGCAGGCCTCGCAGTCGCTCAGCCGGGTGCGGGTGCGGCCCGCCCACAGCTCGTAGGCGACGGTCGTGTCCTCACCGCGGTGGGCGGCGAGCTGGTACGCCTGACCGTAGTACGGCTGGAGGCCGAGACCGGCCTTCTCGTACCGCTCACGCATCTCGGTGAGCCACTGACGCAGGCTCGCCAGCGGGATCTCGGGCAGCGCGCGCAGGGCGTTGGCCACCCACTTGAACCGCCAGAACAACTGGTGGCGCATCCGCTCGTCGAAGACGTCGGGCTGCTCGTCGAAGAGGGTGAGCAGCCGGGCGAAGACGACGGGAGACTTCCGGGGCTCGGAGCCGTAGGTGTACGCCTCCTGGAGCTCGAACAGCGCCCGCGCGAGCGGGACGGGCTCCGCGAACTGCTCGGCGGCGTCGACCAGTTCCTCGGCGGTGACGGTGCGGGTACGGCCGTAGGGGCGCTCGTGGTTCTCCTGGAGCGCCTGGTACAGCTCGTCCGTGTTCTGGGGATGGGGTGCGCTGGGCATCGTCAGCTGTCCTTGCGGAGGGCGTGGGCGAGGAGGTCGAGGAAGGAGCGGTTGATGAGGCTCGACTCGGCGGGCCTGAGCGGACGCCGGGACAGCAGCGCGGCCTGCCCGTACAGGGCTTCGGCGCTGGTGCGGGCCAGTTCGGGCTCGTCGATGGCGACAGCGGTGCGGACCAGGGGGTTGAGCTGGTTGAGGATCAGCTGGGCCCGGGGGGCCTCCTGGCGGAGGGCGCCGAGGATGTCGCCCCACAGGCCGCCCTCCTGCTCACGGGCGAGCTGGGAGCGGGTGCGCTCGTGCCGTGCCTCCCGGCTGTCGACGAGGAGGGCGGGGGCGGAGGCGGGCTGGAAGGTGCGCAGCGCGACGTCGCAGTCGAAGACGGCGAGGGCGTCGCGAGCCCGGGCGAGGTAGGCCGCGGCCGCCAGTTCCGTCTCCCGGTCGACGGGGTCCAGATGGGCGGTGAGGGTCGCGGGGTCGAGGTCGGCGACGTTGACCTCCGGCCGGACCTCGGGCAGCCGGTGGACCAGCTCGCGGTCGTAGGTGTAGCCGCCGTTGACGACGCCGAGCCCCGCCGCCGAGGCGATCGCGGCGACCTGCCGGAACTCCTCCACGCTCGACGTCACGAGCACCGTGCGGTGGGTGCGCGCGAACTCGTCGAGGGTGGTGTGCCCGTCGGTGGTCTCGAACGGCAGCCACGGCAGCAGCATCCGCAGGATCTCGTCGTCGTGCACCGCGAGCGACTTCACGGCCAGGTGGTGGGTCTGGAGGAAGCGGGCGAGCAGGTCGGGGTCGCTGGCGGCGGCCCGCGAGATCCACGCGCGCAGCCGCTCGGCGAGGGCGTCGCGCACGGCGGCGAGGGTGGCGTCCTCGTACAGGGACTCGCGGGACGCCGTCGGGCGCAGGCTCTCGGCGTCGATGACGCAGCGGACGAAGAACGCCCACTCGGGCAGGATCTCCTCGGCCTGCTCGGACAGCAGCATGCCCTTGACGTGCACGCGGTGCCCGTGGCGGCGCCCGGCGGGCACCGCTTCGGGCAGCACGCACGCGATGCCCTTCAGACCGACGGCGGGCAGATCCAGCTCGATGGTGTCCAGGGGCGTGAAGCCGAAGACCTTCTCGCCGTACGCGGCCAGCGCGCGCGAGCGGGAGCCCGGGGTGGGAAACGTACGGGCCCAGGGCGCAGGCTCGGGGTTGACGGGCACGCCCGGGCCGCCCGAGCCGTCGTCGAAGGTCACCGGGTGGCGCAGCAGGGAGCCGAAGTGCCGGGCGAGCGCGTGCACCTTCACCGGGCGGGTCCACTCGTCCGCGTCGGCGCGCGGCGTCAGGGTGACGGTCGTGCCGGGTCGGGGGCGGGCGGAAGCGGGCAGCGTGCGCACGGTGTAGCTGCCGTCACCTCGTCCGCGCCACTCGACCGCGGGTGCGTCGGGGGTCCGGGCGGAGCGGCTCAGGACGTGGATCTCGTCCGCGACCAGGAAGCAGGAGAGCAGTCCGATGCCGAACTGGCCGATGAAGTCGCCGCGCTGCTCCTCGATCCTTCCCCAGCCCCGGACGGGCTCGTCCGGGGAGCCGCCGGCGGCGCGCTTGCTGCTGCGGCCGATCGTGGCGAGGAAGGTGTGCACATCGGCCTCGGTGAGGCCGACGCCGTCGTCCTCGACGCGCACCACCGAGCCGTCGGCGTGCAGGCGGATGCCGAAGTCGTCGGCGGAGGCTCCCGGTTCGAGGGCGTGGCGTGCGGTCAGCGCGTCCACCGCGTTCTGCAGGAGTTCGCGCAGGTAGACGCGGGGGCTGGAGTAGAGGTGGTGGGAGAGGAGGTCGACGAGGCCGCGCAGATCCACCTGGAAGGTGCGGTCGGCGCCGTCCGGGTTCGGGGCGGTGTCGGGCAGAGTCATGGGGCAGTCCGGGGTGCGAGGAGCGGCGGGGTGCGTGCTGTGCGGGTACGGGGCGGCTCGGGCGCGGGGCCGGTGTCGCGCTCAGGCGCGACGCTGCGCCTTCGCGAACTGCTTCTCCGGCTCCGCGAAGTAGGTCCAGGGCCAACTGGTGTAGGCACCGTCGAGCGCCTGGAAGACGCGGCGTACCGTGTGCCGCTCGTCCGCCAGGGACAGGGCCATGGCGAAGGTGTTGAAGTCGTGCTGCCAGCCGGGGGCCCGCTGATGGTCGGGATGGAGGATGCTGTGGTCGGCCGCCTTCCGCAGCTCGGTCCGGATCGCCGGGTCGTCGAGGCAGTCGCTCCGGTCCGACTCGACCCAGTTCTCGATGTGCGCCATGGCGATCACGCAGCCGAGCCGGTGCCCCTGCGGGGCACGGGCGAACGCGTCACGGGCGAACGCCATGGCCTCGCCGGGCTCACCGCCCCACCGGGGCTGCAACTGCGACAGCCACTCGAGGTGGGTCTCCAGGTCCAGCGGGTCGCGGCGCAGGGCGGCGTCGAGCCGGGTCTCGTTGACGGCGGAGCCCAGCGACATGCCGCGGCCGGAGGTGAGGAGACGGCGCCACGGCGTGACCCACTCGGGCCGCAGCTCGGCGGCCTCGAACAGCTGGTCCTCGGCGATCTCGAGCCGCTCGTGGAAGACCCGCCACTGCTCCTGCGTGACGTCCACGGCACGCGCGGCGGTACGGGCCTCCCAGCCCCAGGTGATGTGGCGCGCCCCGGAGATCAGCAGCGCGGTCGCCCGGTGCTCCTTGTCCCCCTCGACGGCCCGGCCGATCCAGTCCTGCACGCCGTCCATGTCGGCCAGTTCGCCCAGGACCTGGTGGTCACGGCCGAGATCGAAGGGGGCGAGCGCCGCCTTGACCGCCTCCCAGTCACCTGCGTCGGCCGCCTCCACCAGCGCGAGCACCCGCGTGTCGCCGAGTGCGCGCAGGGTGTACATCCCGTTCCTCCTGCGCGGGACGGAGAGGGCGTGCGGATCCGCCGCCGATCTCTCCGCATCCCTGCCGAACAACTTGCCGAACATCGCCGCGCCCTCCCCAGGCCCCGTGTATGAGTCCGGTGCAGCATAAGCGGGGCCACCGACACCGCTTCCACCGGGTTTTCACCGGGGCTTCACGCGAAGGGCGCCCGTGACGGGGCGACGCCGCAACTGTCCGCACGGACGGCGGGGCGCAGGTCAGGGCGTGTCAGGGGCGTCGGCCGCGGGCCGTCGCGGCTGCTCGTCCCGGAGGCCGAGCAGCGACCGCGCCACCGCGGTCGGCGTCGTGTTCCGCTCCCGGGCGAGGGTGAGCAGGGCCCGGCAGGCGAGCTCGTTCACGCCGAACGACAGCATCCCCGGCGACACCCGGCCCGCCGCCTCCTCCGCGCGGGCCGCGTCGTCCTCCGCACAGGCGGCCACGTAGTCCGCCGCGGCCTCGAACAGGTTGTGGCCCTGCCGGGGGCGTGGCGGCGTCGGCGCGGTGGACTCGGGTGCCCGTCGGGCGGAGGGCAGGAACCTGCGCAGTCTTTCCGGAATCCGTGCCACAACGCACCGCCTCTCCCGGGCACGACTGCCCGGTACGTCCACGGTAGACAGTGAAGTGCCGTGACAGAAGGGGGCGTTGACGAGTAGAGGTCCCGGAGGCACACCGGTGCCGGGGCCCCCGGTGCCAGGGGCGACGCGGGCACGGGGAGCCCGTGGTCTCAGCTCTCGCGGACGGCCATCGCCAGATAGCGTGCGTCCTCGTCGACGTAGCTGACGAGGCGCCAGCCCGCTTCGGCGAGCACGGCGCGCAGCCGGGGTTCGGCCCGCAGGTCGTCCGGCGTGATGCGGCGGCCGTGGCGGGCCGCGAGGGCGGCCCTGCCGATCGGGTGGAAGAGCGCGAGGCGGCCGCCCGGCCGTACGACACGGGCGAGCTCCCGCAGGTCGGCGACGGGTTCCGCGAGGTGGGAGATGAGCCCCGCCCCGAAGACGGCGTCGAGCGCGTCGTCGCGCAGGGGCAGCCGGCCGACGTCCGCGAGCAGCAGCGTCGCGATGCCCGACGTCCCGCCCCGGCCCGCGCGGACGGCCTCGTCGAGCATCTCGGGGGTGAGGTCGGCGCCGAGGACGGTGCCGGAGGGGCCGACGGCGGCACGGAGCGGCGGGAGGGCCCGTCCGGTCCCGCAGCCGGCGTCGAGCACCGCGTCGCCGGGACGCAGACCGATCTCGGCCACGGCCGCCGCGTACGCGGGGCCGTCGTCGGGGAACCGGCTGTCCCAGTCCGCTGCGCGGGCGCCGAAGAACTCTCGGACGTGTGTGGGGTCATCGCTCATGCGCTCATGATCCCGTACCCGAAGGTGTGGACGTTCTGTGTGCACGTTCGACCCGGGCGCGATCGTTCGGGACCATCTCTCTGTCATATTCCATCAGCTTTCGAAATGCGCCCCTGATGCGCCCCCTGATGCGCACTAGCGTCCCTGAGCCATGGGACACCTGGACCACGCCACCTTCGGCTGGCTGACACCTGCACTGTCGTACGCGATGGCCTGCGTCGGCGCCGCCCTCGGGCTGCGCTGCACGGTACGAGCGCTCGAAGCGACCGGTCGCTCGCGGCGGAACTGGCTGCTCACCGCCGCTTCCGCCCTCGGCACCGGCATCTGGACGATGCACTTCGTGGCGATGCTCGGCTTCGGCGTGACCGGCACCGACATCCGCTACGACGTTCCGCTCACCATCCTCAGCCTCGTCATCGCGATGGCCGTCGTCGGCGTCGGCGTGTTCGCCGTGGGATACGGCCGCGACCGGGTCCGATCGCTCCTGATCGGCGGGCTGACCACGGGCGTCGGCGTGGCGAGCATGCACTACATGGGCATGGCCGCCCTCCGTCTCCATGGCGAGGTCCGGTACGACCCCCTCCTCGTCGGCCTCTCGGTCCTCATCGCCGTCGTCGCCGCCACCGCGGCCCTGTGGGCGGCCCTCCACATCCACTCGCCCGCCGCCGTGGCCGTCGCCTCGCTCGTGATGGGCGCGGCCGTCAGCAGCATGCACTACACGGGCATGCTCGCCGTGGGCGTGGACGTGGCCCCCTCCGCCGCCACCCTCCCCGGGGCCACGGTCATGCAGTTCATCTTCCCGCTCGCGGTCGGCCTCGGCTCGTACCTCTTCATCACCTCCGCCTTCGTCGCCCTCTCCCCGACGGCCGGGGAACGGGCCGCGTACGCCTCCGCGGGGCGCCTCACCGAGCCGGACGAGCGCGCCGTCGACGTCGCACCGCCCGGCTTCCGCACCGCCCAGCCCGCCCGAACGCCTCTGCACTGACCCTCACCCCCCTCCGCCCCCCGCCCCTCCCGAGGGGCCCCACCGCACCAGAGACAGCCGCAGCCGGAACGAGGAGGCCATGCGAACTCCCCGCAAGACCAAGGGCGCCGAGGCGACGGCGCCGCCGACGGGAGCCACGCGCGGTCGGCGCGCACACGCCGGGCCGCCCGCCGACGAGCCGGGGGACCCCACTCCCGAGGCCTTCCCGCCCGCCGGCCGCACCGCCGCCGCAGAGGCACCCCCGGCACCTCCCGGCGCCCCGCGCGGGACCCACCCCCCGCGCCACGGCCTCAGGCCCCGTACCGTCCGCGCCAAGATCGTCTCGCTCCTCATGGTCCCGGTCGTCTCGCTCCTCGCCCTGTGGGGATTCGCCACCGTCACCACCGCCCAGGACGTGGCCCGGCTCCGCCAGCTCCAGCGCGCCGACGCGGAGATCCGCGAGCCCGTGACGGCGGCGATCACGGCCCTCCAGGCCGAACGACGCGCCGCCGTACGGCAGGTCGCCGCCCCCGGCGCCACCCGAGCCGCCGAGCTCAAGGACCGCATCCGCCGCACGGACGAGGCCGTCGACCGGCTCCGTCTGGACGACACGCACACCGTCGGCGACACCGGGGACCTGCCCGGCGACGTCGGCGCCCGGGTGGACGTGTTCGTCGGGAAGGTCGAGGGGCTCGCCCGGCTCCGTACCGCCGCCACCGACGGACGGGCCGACTGGGACCAGGTGTACGAGGAGTACACGACGGCGGTCTCCGCCGCCTTCGCCGTCGGCGGCGCCCTCACCGGCATCCAGGACACCCAGCAGGGATCCGACGCGCGCGTACTCCTGGAATTCGGCAGGGCCGGAGAGATGCTGTCCCGCGAGGACGCCCTCCTCACCTCCGCCCACCTCGGCGGGCGCTTCACCGAGGACCGGCTCCGCGCCTTCTCCGGCGCGGTCGAGACCCGACGGACCCTCACCGCCTCGGCCACCGCCGACCTGTCCGCCGCCGCCCGCGCCGCGTGGGCCCGCCTCAGCGCGAGCGGAGACCACACCGGGCTCATCCGGGCCGAGGACCGGATCCGCACCGCGGCCCCGGGCCGTGACGCCGCCCAAGCGGTCACCTCCGCCGAATGGGACGGCACCCTCGCCGCCGTACGGAGCGCGCTCACGGCCATCGAGACCGACGCGCGCACCGCGGCGGCCGACCGGGCCGACCCCTTCGCCGGCGGAGCCCTCAGCGCGGGCGGCGCGGCCGTGCTCCTCGGCCTGGCGGCCGTCGCCGCCTCCCTCGTCATCTCCGTACGGATCGGACGCGGGCTCGTCGTCGAACTCGTCAGCCTCCGCAACACCGCCCTCGGCATCGCGCGCGGCAAACTCCCCGCCGCCATGCGCCGGCTGCGCGCCGGAGAGGAGATCGACGTCCAGGCCGAGGCGCCGCCGGGACCCGCCCCCCAGGACGAGATCGGCCAGGTGGGCGAAGCCCTCACCACCGTCCATCGCGCGGCCCTCTCCGCCGCCGTCGAACGCGCCGAACTCGCCAGCGGCATCTCCGGCGTCTTCGTCAACCTCGCCCGGCGCAGCCAGGTCCTCGTCCACCGCCAGCTCAACCTCCTGGACAGCATGGAGCGACGGGCCGACGGCCCCAACGAGCTCGGCGACCTGTTCCGGCTCGACCACCTCACCACCCGGATGCGACGCCACGCCGAGAGCCTCATCATCCTGTCGGGCGCCGCACCCGGCCGCGCCTGGCGCATGCCCGTCCCGCTCACCAACGTCGTCCGTGCCGCCGTCTCGGAGATCGAGGACTACGCGCGCGTGGAGGTCCGCCGACTCCCCGAGACGGCCGTCGTCGGCGGCGCCGTCGCCGACCTCACCCACCTCCTGGCCGAACTCATCGAGAACGCCGCCCAGTTCTCCCCGCCCCACACCAAGGTGCGCGTCAGCGGCGAACCCGTCGGCAACGGATACGCCCTGGAGATCGAGGACCGGGGACTCGGCATGGGCAAGGAGACCCTCGCCGAGGCCAACGCCCGCATCGCCCAGTCCGAGGCCCTCGACCTCTTCGACAGCGACCGGCTCGGCCTCTTCGTGGTCAGTCGGCTCTCCTCCCGCCACGACATCAGGGTCCAGCTGCGGACCTCCCCGTACGGAGGCACGACCGCCGTCGTGCTGCTCCCGACGGACCTGCTCCAGGGCGCGCTGCCCCCGGGCCGCGGCACCCGGACGACCGGCCGAGGACCGGGCCCGGCCCACGCCGGACCCCCGCACGCGCGCGACCCCCGGACGCCCTCCGACGGGGGAGCCCCGGACGTCGACGACCGCGGCAGCGCCACCGATCACAGGAGCCACCGTGCACACGCCAGCGCCACCGACCACGAAAGCCCCGACGCGCACGGGAACGCCGGCCGTTCCGGCGGCGAGCGGCTCGACGTCGACCGGCCGGGCGCCGACAGGCGTGCGGACGAGTCACGTGCCGCACGCGAGCGCGAGGAGGAGCACCGCGCCGAGGCGCGCCGATTCGGCCACCCCCGGATGACCCGCCCCCCGGGACAGGCGGGCCCGCCTCCGCCCACGGTTCCCCCGGGCGCGGGAGCCACCGGCCGGGCATCCGTCCCGGAACCCCGCAGGACCGACCCCCGGCGGGCCGCGGGCCCGAGGCCAGTCGACCCGCCCCGGGAGACGGGCGGCTCCCCGCCTCCCGTCCCGCCCCAGGCCCCGCCGCCCGCCCGTCCGCGGCCGCAGCAGTTGCCGCGTCCGACCGTCGTCCCCGCGCTCGCGCCCCCACCGGAGACCGGGCCTCCGCCCGCCGGCGTCACCGAGCTCCGCCGCCGCGGTCCCGCCGTACCGCCGCCGACGCGGGAGCGACCCGCCCCGCCCCCCGGGGAGGACGGCGACCCCGGAGCCGAGCTACCCCGTCGCGTACGGCAGGCGAGCCTCGTGCCGCAGTTGCGCGAGGCACCCGCGCCCGCACCGCCGTTCGTGCCGCCCGCGCCGGACACGGACCCCCGCACGCCGGAGCAGGTACGGGACCGCATGACGGCGTACCGGGACGGCTGGCAGCGCGGCGGAGGCGCCGCCCCCGGCAGCAGACGTCCGCTCGGCACCGGCGTCGACGGCGACCCCGCCGGCAGCCCCGCCCACCGGCCCCGTACGGACTACGGCACCGGCCACGGCACGACACCCCTCGACGACCCCCGTACCGAAGGAGACCACGCATGATCGACCACGAGAGGATCTCCCACCACCGGTCCGGCGAGCTCGACTGGCTCCTCGACGACCTCGTCATGCGGGTCAGGGAGGTCCGCCACACCGTGGTGCTCTCCAACGACGGACTCGCCGTCGGGGCGGACAGCGGACTCAGCCGTGAGGACGCCGAGCACCTGGCCGCCATCGCCTCCGGCTTCCACAGCCTCGCCAAGGGTGCCGGGCGCCAGTTCCACACCGGCGGCGTCCGTCAGACCATGGTCGAGATGGACGACGGCTTCCTCTTCGTCGCCGCCGCCGGCGACGGCTCCTGCCTCGCCGTCCTCAGCTCCGTGAGCGCCGACATCGGCCTCATCGCCTACGAGATGGCCCGCCTCGTCAAGCGCGTCGGCGAGCACCTCCACACCCCGCCCCGGCTCACGGTGACCCCGCCCGCCGTCGGCTGACCCGGAGAGAGCCATGAACGAGGACAGCACCGGCGGCGGCCCGTCCGTGCCGGGCAGTCAGTGGTACGACGCCGAAGCCGGACCTCTCGTACGCCCGTACGCGATGACCGGCGGTCGGACCAAACCGGGCCCCAGCAACGTGCGGTTCGACCTCATCGCCCTCGTCGTCGTCGACGACGATCCGCCCGGACCGGCCGAGGAGTCGCTCCTCGGCCCCGAGCACCGGTCCCTGCTCGCCCTGTGCCGGGCCGAGACCCAGTCGGTGGCCGAACTCTCCGCCGACGCCGACCTGCCCGTCGGCGTCGTCCGGGTCCTCCTCGGCGACCTCCTCGAATCGGGCTTCGTGCGCGTGAGCCGGCCCGTCCCGCCCGCACAGCTCCCTGACGAAAGAATCCTGAGGGAAGTAATCGATGGCCTACGAGCGCTCTGAGAGCACCGGCACGGACGACGGCGCGGACACCACCGCCCTCGCCCTGAAGATCCTCATCGCCGGCGGATTCGGCGTGGGCAAGACCACCCTCGTCGGCGCGGTCAGCGAGATCCGGCCCCTGCGCACCGAGGAGACGCTCAGCCGCGCCGGAGAACTCGTCGACGACACCGGCGGAGTGGACCAGAAGACCACCACGACCGTCGCCATGGACTTCGGCCGCATCACGATCCGCTCCGGCCTCTCCCTCTACCTCTTCGGGACGCCCGGCCAGGACCGGTTCTGGTTCCTGTGGGACGAACTGTCCCAGGGCGCCCTGGGAGCGGTCGTCCTCGCCGACACACGGCGCCTGGAGGACTGCTTCCCCGCGGTCGACTACTTCGAGCACCGCAAGATCCCCTTCGTGGTCGCGGTCAACTGCTTCACGGGCGCGCGTGCGTACGGCGCGGCAGAGGTCTCCCGCGCCCTCGACCTGGACCGCGGCACGCCCGTCGTGCTGTGCGACGCGCGCGACCGCGACTCCGGGAAGGAGGTGCTCATCCGCGTCGTCGAATACGCCGGGCGGATGCACACCGCCCGACTCCTCGACACCGTGGGCTGAGCCGCGAGGGGCGGGCCGCGCCCACGTCGGCGACGCCGCCCCGGGCCGTCACCGCGCGCTATCGGGATCGTCCGGCACGCGCGGCCGTGGTGCAGTGCTTGCCCTGTCCACGACAGTGCGTAAGGCTTGCGGGGATACGGCTACACGGCGGACCACGCCGGCACGGGACCACAGGACCGAGGAAGACCGGCCGACGGGGGACGCACCACCTAGGGGGAGGACCACTGATGGCGCTGGACAAGGAACTTGACTGGCTGCTCGACGACCTGACCCAGCGGGTCGGATTCATACGGCACGCGCTGGTGCTGTCGAACGACGGGCTGGTCACGGGCGCGAGCAGCGGGCTCGCCCGTGAGGACGCGGAGCACCTCGCGGCCGTCTCGTCCGGTCTGCACAGTCTCGCCCGAGGCTCGGGCCGGCACTTCCGGGCAGGCAGGGCGCGGCAGACGATGGTGGAGTTCGACGAGGCCCTGCTCTTCGTGACGGCGGCGGGGGAGGGCAGCTGCCTGTGCGTCCTGAGCGCGGCGGAGGCGGACGTCGGCCAGGTGGCGTACGAGATGACGCTCCTCGTCAACCGCGTCGGCGAACACCTCGGCGTGGCGGCACGCCAGCCGGGCCTGCCGGACGGCGGCCTGCTCTGACCCTGCCCGTCTGTCCACAGGCAGTTGTCCACAGGCCGTGCGAGTGTCGTCACTCTGCGTTACGTTTCTGGTGTGGGTGCGGAGGGATCCGCGACCCGAGGAGACAGGGACGGACGTACGGGGGAGGGCGACGGGATGACGGTGGACGAAGGGGCGCGCACGGTGACACCGGGGCGGGCCGCGCAGGAACTGGAGCTGAGGCGCGAGGAGTTCCGGCTCGCGGTCCAGTTGGGCCTGGTCAGGACGGTGCCGACGGGAGAGGCCGGCGGGACGCGCCGGATCGAGCGGCGCGAGCTCGACCGGCTCAGGGCCGCGCCGGACTTTCCCACCAACCTGCGGGAACGGGTGCGCGCGGTCGGCACGGCGGAGGCCGCCGCACTCCTGGAGATCGCCCCGGACCGCTTCACCAGGCTGGCCCGGACGGGACACGTCAGCCCGGTGCGGTTCTCCCTGAACCGCTACAGGGCGGTGGTGTGGACGTACCTCGCGGAGGAGGTCGCCGATTTCGGCCTCGCATGCCCGGCGCTGCTCACCGGACGGCTACCCCTCGACCTCCGTGAACGCCTGGCGGCGCACGAGGATCTGAGGCCCCGGAACTGGCGGGCGCGGCGGCTCGCCGTACTGCTCCGCACCGCGGACGAGCCTTGGGCGCGCGCCGCGGCCATCGCCTCCCAGCTCGACCCGGTCCAGGTGGCCGAGGTCGTCGACGACCCGTACGAGCGCGCCCACCTCGACCGGCTGCGTCCACCGCCGCCGCCGGGGATGCCGGGGGCGACGGCGGCGCGGGAGATCGCCGAGCGGCTCACCCGGGCCGACGACCCGGACGAGATCCTCTGGCAGCGGTTGAGTCTGGCGATGGCCCTGGACGAGGCGCGAGCCGAGGGACCGGCCCCGTATCCCGGCGAGGCCGGCGCCGCGGTGCCCGGTGTGGCGGGGGCATGGCCGAGGGGCCGGGTCCTCGTACCGCCGCCACCGCCGCCGCGGGTACCGACGGGGGCACCGGAGTCCTTCTCGCCGTCGCGGGCACCCGTGGTGCCGGCCCCGGCGGGAGACGCGGCCCCGCCGGTACGGGTCCGGGCGGGGCGTGGGGCCCCGCAGGTGCCGACGTCGGTGCCAGCGCAGGTGCCGGTGTCGGTACCGCTACAGGCCGGACCTCCTGCCTCGGGGGCGGTGCCGGTGTCGGTACCGCTACAGGCCGGACCTCCTGCCTCGGGGGCATCGGCCTCGCCCGTCACGGTGACGGACCGTCCGCCCGCCCGGCCGGGCCGCACCGGGTTCCTCGACCGGTTCCGCCGCGGGAGGCCGGACGCCGGGCGGCCCAGGGGTCGGAGGCGCCCGGTGTCCTGGCCCTGACGTCGGCGCGCCGGCGGCGTGGTGAGGTCCGCGCCCGACGCGCGGTGGTGTCGGCGTGCGGCGCCCGGAAGGTATGGGGAGGATGGGGCCATGCTGCTCGCCCGTGTCGCCGAGGTGTCCCGGGAGGTCACCGCCGCCTCCGCTCGTTCGCGCAAGATCGGCCTGCTGGCCGAGTTGTTCGCGGAGGCGGCACCGGAGGAGAGCCCTCTCGTCATCGCGTATCTGTCGGGGCGGCTCCCGCAGGGGCGGATCGGCGTCGGGTGGAGCGTGCTCAAGGGTGTGGTCCCTCCCGCCGTACCGCCCGCCCAGGAGCCGGGGCTCACGCTCGGCAGGGTCGACGAGGTGATGACGGAGCTTGCCGCGGTCTCCGGTGCCGGCGCCCGCGCGGAGCGGATCCGGCTCGTCCACGCCCTGTTCGCCGCCGCCACCCACGACGAGCAGGAACTCCTGGTGCGACTGCTCACCGGGGAGGTGCGTCAGGGTGCCCTGGACGCCATCGCGCTGGAGGGCGTCGCGCTGGCCGCCAGGGTGCCGGCCGGTGAACTGCGGCGCGCCGTGATGCTCGAAGGCGCGCTGCCCCCCGTCGCCCAGGCGGTGCTCGCGGAGGGGGCCGTCGCCCTCGACCGGTTCACCCTGCGGGTCGGCAATCCCGTGCAGCCCATGCTCGCGCACACCGCCGGATCCGTCGCCGACGCCATCGCCTCCCTCGGCGCCTGTGTCGTGGAGGAGAAACTCGACGGCATCCGGATCCAGGTCCACCGGCGCGGGGACGCGGTCCGGGTCCACACGCGTTCGCTCGACGACATCACCGACCGGCTCCCCGAGGTGGTCGCGGCCGCCCGCGCCGTGCCCGCCGACGGTTTCATCCTGGACGGCGAGGTGATCGCCCTCGATCCCGCCACCGGACGCCCCGTGTCCTTCCAGTCCATCGCGGCCCGGGTCGGCTCCCGCACCGACGTGGCCGGCGCGCGGGCCGTCCTGCCCCTCACGCCGGTCTTCTTCGACGTCCTCGCGGCCGACGGGACGGGGCTGATCGACCGTCCGGGCCGCGAGCGGCACGAGGTCCTCGCCGGGCTGCTCCCCGCGTCGCAGCGGGTCCGCCGCGTCCTCGTCACCGACCCGGCCGACCCCACGCAGACCGCGGAGGCCGAGCGGTTCTTCGCCGACACGCTGGCGCGAGGACACGAAGGCGTCCTGGTCAAGGCGCTGGACGCGCAGTACGTCGCCGGCCGCAGGGGCCGCACCTGGCTGAAGGTGAAACCCGTCCACACCGTCGACCTCGTCGTCCTCGCCGTCGAGCGCGGCCATGGACGCAGGACCGGTCTCCTCTCCAACCTCCATCTCGGAGCCCGCGCCACCGACGGCGGCTTCGTCATGCTCGGCAAGACCTTCAAGGGACTGACCGACGAGATGCTCCGCTGGCAGACCGAGCGGCTCGGTGATCTCGCCGTGGAGGACGACGGATTCACCGTGCGGGTACGGCCCGAACTCGTCGTGGAGATCGCCTACGACGGACTCCAGACCTCGACGCGCTACCCGGGCGGGGTCACCCTCCGCTTCGCCCGCGTCGTGCGCCACCGACCCGACAAGCCGGCCTCGGAGGCGAACACGGTCGAGGAGATCATCGGGCGTCGCTGAGGGTCCGCCGGACCTCGCGCGTCGCCGTCCCGCGAGGGATGCTGGAGTCGTGGTACGACGAGCGCCGGTACGACGAGCGCGGGGTGCCGCGGGCGCCCGGCGGGCCGCGAGGAGATGAGCGACGTGTACGACCTGCACATCGACACCGACGTCACCGTGCAACTGTGCGACTGCAGCCGGGAGGACGCCCAGGCCGTCTTCGACGTCCTCGACGGCGTCTACCAGCTGGAGGACATGACGGCCCCCGGCCCGAAGGCGGCCACGGGGCCCTCTCCCACCGTATGGACGGCCACCTTCGACACGGCCGGGGGCCGGCACCAGGAAGTGCGTCCCACTCCGCTGACCTCCCCGGTCGCCACCACGCTCACCGGTGGCTACCACGCCGTCGACGAGGTCGAGAAGGTGCTCGCCGCAGGCTTCGACATCCAGTCCCTGCAATCCGTCTCCGGTGACCAGGAGACCGAGGCACGGCTGCTGCTCGCCTCCCGCTGAGCGCACGGCACGAACCCCCCGGACGGAGCGGACGGGCGCCGTCCGGGGTCGACGTGTGCCCGTGCGCCCAGGACCCCGGCGATCTCCCCGGTATACACCGTGTGTAGAGTGCTTCGTCGGCCGTGAGTCACGCCCTGACCAGGCGGTTTCCGGCCGTATCGAAGACACCGAGGGGAAGCGGGTTCCACCATGTTCCGATCCAGGCCGGGCCGACGTCGGGGGACGGCCGCTGTCCTGCTCGCCGCCGCGTCGCTGATGCTGACGCTCGGCGGATGCGGAGTCGACACCGTCACGCCGCAGGACGCCCGGGAGGGCGGCGGAACCGACGACAAGCCCGGTTCCGCGGCCCGCCGCGTCGACTGCGCCGAGGTCAAGTGCATCGCGCTGACCTTCGACGCCGGACCGGGCAGGGACACCCCCCGGCTCCTCGACATACTCAAGGAGAAGCAGGTCCCCGCGACCTTCTTCCTCCTCGGCCACAAGCACGTCGACCGCTACCCCCAGGTGGTCAGACGCATCGCCGACGAGGGGCACGAGGTCGCCAACCACACCTGGACCCACCGGATCCTGACCGACCTCGACGAGGCGGACGTACGCGACGAGCTGGCCCGCACTCAGGACGCCGTCGAGAAGATCACCGGCCGGAAGCCCACCCTCATGCGCCCGCCGCAGGGCCGCACCGACGACACCGTGTCCGAGGTCAGCCGGGAACTCGGGCTCGCGCAGGTCCTCTGGAGCATCACCGCCAAGGACTACTCGACCACCGACTCGGCTCTCATACGGCAGCGCGTCCTCGAGCAGGCGCACGGCGACGGGATCATCCTGCTCCACGACATATACGACGGCACGGTCCCGGCCGTCCCGTCGATCATCGACGAGCTCAAGCGGCGGGGCTACACCTTCGTGACGGTGCCCGAGCTCCTCGCCCCCGGCGCGGCGGAGCCGGGCGCCGTCTACCGCCCCGAGAAGGACTGACAAGTCCCCCGAAAACGGGTGAGGTGCCTCACATCCCTCATGAGGGAAAGCTCGGAACATTCGGGAAACGTTTACCGTTCATATGTATGTGACTGCGAAGGGGCCCGGTCCCCAAGGTCCCCCCCAGAGGTGACCGCCCTTCGCGTCACGGCGATCGGCCCCGGTTGGAACCCCCCGTCCAACCGGGGCTCTGTCGTTCCCGGCGCCTCCCGCCCGGCCCACCGGTGCCTCCCGCACGACCCACCGGCGCCTCCCGCCCGGCCCACCGGTGCCTCCCGCCCGGCCCACCGGTGCCTCCCGCACGACCCGCCGGCGCCTCCGCACCGGCCCACGGGCGCCTCCCGCACGGCACGCCGACGGCGCCCGAGCGGCGCGCGCCCCGGCGCGTTCGACTCGTTCGAGTGAGGCCCGGCATGGCAGCTCCACCGCCGGGAAGTGATCTTCCCGAGCCGTCGAGTCGATCACTCGCCGGCCCGTCTGACCAGGGACGATCCAAGGGGGACCACCGTGCTGCACACCACCTCGCGCACCCGCCGCGCGCTCCTGTCCGCGGCGTCGGCGCTCCTGATCTCCGCCTGCACCGTCGTCGGTCCTGAAGCGCCTGCCGGTCCCACCGGAGTGCCCTCCGGTACGGCGGCCCAGGACACTCTGCTCAAGGCCGCCGAGCGGCGGCTCGTCGCCGACTGCCTGCGCGAGCAGGGACTGTCCCTGACGTCCAGGCCCCGGGCCCCCGACGCGGACCGGACCTACCGGGCGGCGCTCTTCGGCGCCGGCCCGAGGGAACTCTCCGTCACCCTCGCCACGGGCGCCAGGGTCACGGCCCACGCGGACGGCTGCCTGGCAGCGGCCCGGCACCGGCTCTACGGCGATCAGCGTCGCTGGTTCCGGGCCCAGGTCATCGTCGACAACCTCCGTGTCGAGGCCCAGGCCCGCATGGGCGCCGACCCCGACCACCGCGCGGCGCTCGCCCGCTGGACCCGGTGCGTGGCCCCACCCGGCGCGCCCCGCCCCGACCGCCCCGACCCGGCCGCCGCCGCCCGCTGCGCCCGCGAGAGCGGACTCGCCGAGGTCCGCGCGCGGCTGGAGTCCGCCGAGCTTGTCACGGTGCGCGCCCTGCGCCGTGACGAGCTCGCCACGTACCAGCAGTTGCGCGACCGCGCGCTGCGGCGGGCAGCCGACCTGTCCGCGCCCACCCCTCCTCAGAAAGGCACCACCCTCTCGTGAAGCGACTTCTCGTCACCACCGCCGCGGCGCTGTTCGCCGTCACCGCCGGTCTCGCCCTCGCCACCTCCGCGAGCGCCGCCGAATGCCCCAGCGGTGAGTTCTGTGTCTGGCAGAACTCCGACTTCGGCGGTCAGCGCGCCAACTGGAGCGGAGACGACGGCTGGTGGGAGAGCTGGATCTCCGACACCGATTCCTCCTGGGCCAACCACGGCATCTCCGGACCCGGCATCAAGGACCACGTCAAGGTCTACGAGAGCGCCTGGCAGGGCGGCGGCGTGACCATCTGTCTCGCCCCGGGCCAGGAGGTGGGGTACAGCGGCGCGGCCAACGACCGCGGCGACTCCCACATCTGGTCGACGGGCTGCTGACCACCCCCCGGCGCCGACCACCCCCGGCACCGCCCCCCCGGCGCCGACCGTCGCGCGGCCGGGGCGGAGCTTCGCCGCGTCCGGCCCGCGGGCTCCGGCGAGCGTGAGCGCGGGTCAGCTCTCGTGGCCCAGCCACAGGTCGGGTCCGAACACCTCGTAGTGGATGTCCGCGGCGGCCGTGCCCCGGCCGATGAGGTCGCCGCGGACGGCGCGGAGGAACGGCAGGGGCCCGCACAGGTACGCGGACGCGCCGGCCGGCAGATCGAGCGCGGTGACGTCCGCGCGGCCCGGCCGGGCCCCGGAGTCGCCCGGCTCCTCGTACCAGAGGTGGAGCGTCCCCTGCGGCAGGGCGTCCACGAGGCGCCGGAGTTCGGCGGCGTGCGCGTGCGACGCGGGGGAGCGGTCGGCGTGCACGACCACGACCGGACGGGTCGAGCCGGTCTCCCCGAGGTGGTGGAGCATCGCCAGCATCGGGGTGCTGCCGATCCCGGCGGAGGCGAGCAGCAGGGGGCCGTCTCCCGCGGGCAGGACCAGGTCACCGAACGGCGCGGAGACCTCCACCGTGTCTCCCGCGCGCGCGTGGGCGTGGAGCCAGGAGGAGACCTCGCCGGCGGGGTCGCCGTCGACCCGCTTCACGGTGATCCGCCACTGACGCCGTCCGGGAGCGGCGGAGAGGCTGTACTGGCGGATCTGCCGGGCGCCGTCGGGCAGGGTGACGCGGACGCTCACGTACTGGCCCGGCCGGAACGCGGGCGTGGGGGTGCCATCGGCGTGGCGCAGCACGAAAGAGGTCGTGTCGGCCGTCTCCTCCCTGTGCTCGGTCACCTCCATCGGCCGCCAGACCTGCCCCTCGGCGACGCCGGCTTCCTGGTAGAGCACGGCTTCCCTTGCGATCAGCGCGTTGGCCATCAGCCAGTACACCTCGTCCCAGGCCTGTGCGACCTCGGGGGTCACCGCGTCTCCGAGCACTTCGACGATCGCGGCGAAGAGGTGCTCGTGCACGGTCTTGTACTGCGCGGAGGTGACACCGAGCGAGGCGTGTTTGTGCGCGATCCGGGAGAGCATCACGTCGGGGCGGACGTCAGGGTGGTCGAGCAGGGCGACGGCGAAGGCGGTGAGGGAGCCCGCGAGCGCCCTCCGCTGCTCGCCGTTGGCCTGGTTGCCCCGGTTGAACAGATCGCGCAGGAGTTCGGGACGGGCGGCGAAGAGGCGCCCGTAGAAACGCTCGGTGATCTCGTCGAGGGCGCCCACGACGGCGGGCAGCGTGGCGCGGACGACCGGGACGGCCTGCTCGGACAGCATGAGAACTCGCAATCTGGTAGATCATCTACGTATTTGAAGGCGTGGATGCGCGGCCGACGGGAGCGCGCGGCTCAGACGGCGGGGCGGGGGGTGAGCGAGAGCAGGAGGGGCCCGGTCGGCGATGCCACGAGCTCGTCCACGGTGAGCGGGTCGAGTACGCGGTAGAACGCCTCCTGGGCCTCGCGCAGCGCGCCTCGCAGGCGACAGGCGGAGCGCAGCGGGCACGGCGGATCGCCCTCGCAGGCGACGACCTCCTCCTCGCCCTCCAGGATGCGGGCCAGCCGGCCCACCGAGGAGCGCCGGCCCCGCTCCGTCAGGGCCAGGCCACCGCCGCGCCCCCGCCGCGCCTCCACGACGCCGAGGTGCTGGAGCCGGGTGACGACCTTCGCCATGTGCGCGTAGGGCACGTCCATCGACTCCGCCACCTCACGGGTGGTGACGGATTCCTCGGGAGCGGTGACCGCCAGGCGCATCACGGCACGGAGCGCAAGATCGGTGAACTTCGTCAGCCTCACGCCGTGACCGTATCAAAGTGGTATTCGGACTACGTATTAAGGAGTGCGGTGACGACTGAGGCGCGAACAGGGGCTCCGGTCGGATCGGCACCGGCCCCGGCTCTCCTGTCAGGCGTCGCGCAGGGCCGCGAGGGCGCGGTCCGCGTGGGCGCTCATCCGCAGCTCGCTGCGCACCACCTCGCGCACCCGTCGGTCCTGGCCGATCACGAACGTGACCCGCTTCGTCGGCGCGAGCGAGAACCCGCGCTTCACCCCGAACCGTTCCCGTACGGCGCCGTCCGGGTCGGACAGCAGCGGGTAGCCGAGGGAGTGCCGCTCGGCGAACTCCTGCTGCCGCTCCACCTCGTCGGAACTTATCCCCACGGGCAGCGCGCCCACGGCCCGGAACTCGGCCGCCAGGTCACGGAAGTGGCAGGCCTCGGCGGTGCAGCCCGGGGTCATCGCCGCCGGGTAGAAGAAGAGGACGACCGGCCCCTCGGTCAGCAGGCCGGTCAGGGACCGAGGGGTGCCCGTCTCGTCCGGCAGGCTGAAGTCCTCGACCAGGTCACCGACGTTCATCTCAGGCCCGTCCCGATCCGTCCCTGTGAGCGGCCGGCGCTTCCGGTGCTCGCGGCCGGTGACGTTACCGCAGAGTAGCTCGGCCGTCACCCCCGGCCGCGTCACTGCACCACCGGCGCCCCGACCACGTCACCGCACCACCGTCACCCAGACCCCGGCGCCCGTCCGGAGGCGCGTCACCCCTGGTGCGCCCCCTCGGGCTGCCCGCTCCGCGCGGCCGCGCGCCGGTCGAGGACGGCCAGGACGCGCTCACCCCACCGCAGGTTCTCCTCCTCGAAGAACCTGCCGCGCATCAGCGTGAGGTACGGGCCGACCCGCTCGGCCTCACCCAGGTACCGCTCCTCGTCCCGGCCGGCGAGCATCCACTCCCGCAGCCGGTCGTAGCGCGCCAGCTTCGTCCGCGCGGCCTCCATCCGCTGCGCCACGAACCCTCGGACGGCCTCCGTGTCCCCCTCGTCGCAGGCCTGCACCTGGACCATCAACTCGTCGCGGACGGCACTGGGGCGCGGGGGCGTCGCCGTGTACGTGGCCAGATCCCGCAGCCCCGACTCCGTGAGGCTGAACATCCTCTTGTTGGGGCGCCGTTCCTGCTCCACCACACGCGCCGCGATCAGCCCCGCCTCCGCGAGCCGGTCCAGCTCGCGGTAGAGCTGCTGCGGGGTGGCGGCCCAGAAGTTGGCCACGGACACGTCGAAGATCTTGGCCAGGTCGTATCCGGATGCCTCGCCCTCCAGGAGGGCCGCGAGGACGGCGTGCTTGAGCGACATCCGGACACGCTAGCAGCACGTTGAATAGTTTCATCCGCACCTATTCAACCGACGCGGCCATGCCGTACGGGGGCTCTTCGCTGGCACGTCCGTCCGGCGCCTGCCTACGCTGGAGAGAGGGGACGGCAGACCCGAGGGGCAGCGCGATGGACAGCGGCACGTTCGTCTACACCAGCTACATGCGGACCACCCCCGACGAACTCTGGACTGCGCTCACCGACCCGGAGTTCACCCGCCGGTACTGGGGCGTCGCCTTCGACACGGAGTGGACCCCCGGCGCGGCCATGATCTGGGACGAGGGCGGACGCAGGACGGCCGACCCCGAGCAGGTCGTCCTCGCGGCCGAGCCGGGGCGCCTCCTCTCGTACACCTGGCACACCTTCACGCCGGCCTGGGCGGAGGCCGTGCACCTCGGACAGGACGTGTACGAGCGTCTCGCCCGGGAGCGCAGGTCCCAGGTCACCTTCGCGATCGAACCCTCCGGCGACACGGTCAAACTCACGGTCACCCATGGTGAGCTGGAAGCCGACGGCCTGATGAGGGAGCTGATCGCCGAGGGCTGGCCCGCCCTGATCTCCAGCCTCAAGTCCCTTCTGGAGACGGGGGAGGAACTCCCCGAGCCGGCCCGCTGAGCCGCCGAACCCCGGTGACGGCCCGCCCGTACCCCACCACCGCAGGGAGCTTCGATGACGGACATCACGCGGGTCGAGGTCGGGGACGCGACCCTTTTCGTCGAGGCGCGGCGCCTCGGCCCGGACTCGGAGCGGGAGGGGTTCGGCGACCGCCTGCCCGATCTGTCCGGGGTCACCGAAGCCCTCTCCTCCTTCGCCGTGCAGATCGGGGACGCCCTCCACCGGGCGGCGCCGGACCGAGCGACCGTCGAGTTCGGCTGCCAGCTCGGTCTGGACGCCGGCAAGCTCACCGCGCTGCTCGTCCAGGGCACTGCCAACGCGAGCCTGCGCGTCACCCTCGAATGGGAGAGGCCGCCCCGCTGAGCGAGCGGGACGGCCGCCCCGGTCCGACCGGTCCCGGATTTCGACCCGGAAGAGACCCGGGAACGGCTCGACTCCCTCGACGCTCCGTCTACCTGTACTCGACCGTCAGGGTCACCGGCGCGTCCCGGTTCACGAACAGGTACGCCGTCCCGGCCGGAGCCGACGCGAACCCCAGCCGGAACTGCGTGACCCCACCCCGGTTCAGCGCCGCGAGCGCCGGCGTCGACAGATCCGTCGACACCGCGCTTCCGGCGGAGAACGCGTCGATCCGGGCCGCACCCGCCACCGTGGCCGCCGCGGACCAGTCCGCCGCTTCCACCGCGCAACCGCCGAAGCAGCCCGTACGCAGGTCCACCTGGAGCCGGTTGCCCGCCGGTGAGGCCCAGGGATCACCGGAGCCACCGGACCGCGTGACGGTCAGCCAGGCCCGGGTGACCTCCTTGCCGGCCGGAATCCGCGAGGTGTCGAAGGAGACGAGCGACCGGTTCACTTTGCCGTCCGTGCCCCGGCCGAGCGCGAGCCCCGACACGTCCTCCAGGGTGCCGACCGCCGCGCCGGAGCCGTCAGCCGCCGCCTTCACGTACCCGTCCTCGGCGTCCGTGCTGGACAGGACCGTCCGCCCGGTCTCCGGGGGCGGGGTCCCCGCGCCGCGCAGGGCCCGGACCATCCCCATGACCGCCTCGATCTGCTTCCCGCCGTGCCGCGCGTAGGCGGTGTCACCGAGGTAGCCCCACCAGTTCCAGCAGCCGTTCGGGTTCTCCAGGGTCGCGGTGGCCGCAGCCTGCGGATACAGCACGATCATGTCGTTGGTGTCGGCGTACTCGTTCAGGTACGCGCCCTCGACGAACCGCGTTCCGAACCCCTGGTACGTGTACCCCTGCTTGCAGCCGTGCAGTGCCACGAGCAACCGGCAGCGCGCCCCTCCGGCGCATGAAGCCGGCACGTACGCGAAGCCCTCTCCGCCCATCGAGAGCGCGGCCGCCGAACCGCCCGGCGCGTACGCGTTCTGGTCGAAGCGGATCAGGGAGCCGCCCGTGCCGGTCCCGGGCGCCGCGACCGAGCCGAGGAGGTGCCCGAGGAGCGTCCCCTCCGCGTCGATCCCGCAGTTGTTCAGATACGGACTCTGCGTCACGGTGCAGGAGTTGGGTCCGAGCGGGGTGATCCAGGCGTGTCCCGCCGCCGTCGAGCGGTCGTAGCGCACCCGGGCGCCGAAGCGCCCGTAGTAGTCGGCGAGCGCGTCCACCACCGGCCGCTTCACCGTGGAGTCGCCCGAGCCGCTGAAGACGTACACCGGGTCACCGGCCAGGTTGGCCACCGGGTCGACCTGCCCCTGGGCCGACCGGTCACGGGTGGCCTGCTCCAGGGTGGCGAGCTGGAGGTTCTGGGTCGTGTCCATACAGGCGTTGAGCGCCGTGCCGAGCTGCCCGCGGGCGCAGTCGTACGGCCCCGACGCGAACACCGCGGAGCCCTGGAACGTCCCCGAGTACGCCACGTGCAGCTGGGTGGCCATGTAGCCGCCGGACGACACGCCGGCGCTGAAGACCGACCCGATGTCGTATGCCTGCAGCGTGCCGGGCACGGGCGGGGGAGCGGCGGCCCCGGCGGGGACCGCGGTGGGGAACAGGGCGGCTGCGGCACACAGCAGCAGCGCCGCGAGCCGGCGTGGCCGGCTCGGGCGGGTGGGGCGGGACGAACGCATGTGTACTCCCGGACGGCTCGATCCTGACGGGGGGTCGGCCGGGAGGTTACGGGCGGTCCGGCGCCGTCCTCCATGGGCGAGGACGCCACAATCGGGCCCGCCGGGTATGGCGGCCCGTCACCTGGCAGCGGGGAACCACGCCGAGAGGGCCCCCGCCGTCGTCAGTCGTTCACCGCCGTCAGGAGCACCACCGCGTCCTCCAGGGCGGTGAGTCCGTGCCGCTCCTTCGGGATCATCCGCAGCGTTCCCGCCGAGAGTTCCTCGCCGCGCCCGGCCGTCGTCAGGCTCACCCGGCCCCGCAGCACCTGCAGACTCGCGGCCGGCGGCGCGTTGTGCTCGTCCAGGGACGTGCCCGACGTGAGGGCGATGACGGTCTGCCGCAGCACCCCGTCGTGCATCACCAGATGGGCGCTGCGCCCGTGCGGCGCGGTGCGGGCCGCGGCGAGATGCTCGTCGGCGAGGGCGGTGAGGTCCAGCTTCATGACTCTCCCTGCGGGGTGCGCGGGCGGATACCCCCACCTTCTCGTGTGACGTCCGGTACGCAAGTCGGGGCCGCCGGCCGCACCGAGCGCATCCCCACCGCCCCGCCGGCGGTGACGAACGCCCCCGCGGCGAGGAGGGCGGCCGGTCGGCCGTGTGCCGCGTACGGCCAGACCCCGTGAGTCAGCCGGCGCCCCGGGGGACGAGCGTCCCCGCCAGATGGTCGTACGCCACGTGCGCGTGGAGCCGGACGCCGGTGACGAGGGTGTCGTCGTCCGCGTAGAAGCGGGGGTTGTGGTTGGTCACCAGTCCACGGCCACCCGGTACGGGCACGGGCCGGCCCGTCGCGTCGAGGGCCGCGTCCTGGACGCCGAGCATCACGTACAGCCCGCCGAACCGGCTCACGAACTCGGACACGTCGTCGTACCCGAGCGTCCCGCCCGTCTCCACCACCCGCTCCTCGCCGACCACGCGGCGGAAGGTCGGCAGCCCCGCCTCGACCCACGGACCGCTGTTGTGCACGGGCGGCACGGACTGCAGGTACTCCACCGAGGCCGTCGCCCCGTACGCCGCCGCCGAGTGCTCCGCCAGCGTCGTGAGCCGTCGCTGCACGCTCGCCATGTCGGACTCCTCCACGCAGCGGACGGTGCCCCAGAGCGTCACGGTCTGCCCCACGATGTTGAAGCGGCCGACGTCCTCGACGTGCCCGATGGAGACCGTGACCGGGTCGAAGGCGGAGACCTGCCGGTACAGCTGGCCGATGCCCGTCAGGACCGCGCCGACCGCCGGCATCGGATCGATGCCCTGCCAGGGGGTGGAGCCGTGGGTCTGCTCGCCGGTGACGACGATACGGACGAGGGTGGAGGCGCCGTACTGGTTGCCGACGCGATACCCCACGTAGCCCTTCGGGTGGGGCGTCACATGCAGTCCGAAGGCCATCGTCGGCACCGGGTCGGCGAACGCCCCCGCCGCGACCATCGCCCGCGCCCCGCCCTCCTCGGTCACCGGCGGCCCCTCCTCGGCCGGCTGGAAGACGAGGAGCACGGTGCCCGGCAGCCGGTCGCGCACCCCGGCCAGCACCGTCGCCGCACCGAGCAGCGCCGCCGTGTGGCAGTCGTGCCCACAGGCGTGCGAGACGGGGAACGGACCTCCCGGATAGTCGGCGTCCACCACCTCGGCCGCGAAGTCCGTCCCGCACAGGTCCCGCACCGGCAACGCGTCCATGTCCGCCCGCAGCGCCACGACCCGCTCACCCGGCACCCCGCCGCGCAGGACGCCCACCACCCCGTGCCCCGCGATGCCCGTGCGGACCTCGTCGAGACCGAGCGCGCGCAGCTGGTCCGCCACCAGACGGGCCGTGTTCACCTCGCGGTTGGAGAGCTCCGGGTGCCGGTGGAGATGACGTCGCCACGCCACCACCTGATCCGCCACCCCGGCCGACCGCCGGTCGAGTTCGTCGTGCATCGCCTCGCTGTCCAACGGGAACTCCCTCTCGCTCCGGCCGGGGCCGTGGTCACGGGACACGTGCCCCACCAGGCTGCCACCCGGAGCGCTCCCCGGCACCGGCTACGCCGGGCGCGGACCCTACGTCCGGTCGGAGGTCTCCGGGGAGAGCGGCCGCTCGAAGAAGGTGTCGAGCACCACCGTGGCCTGCGTGCCGCTGCCCCCGTCGATGGCGCAGATGCGGCGCAGGACGTCCTGGAGCTGCTCGGTGCTCGTGGTCCTGACCTTCACGAGCACGGAGGCGCTCCCGGCGATGACGTGCGCCTCCAGGATCTCCGGCAGGGCGGCGAAGCCCTCCGCCGAATCGCCCATCCAGGAGGTCGAGTCCACCATCACATAGGCGAGGACGGCGCTGCCCACCGCGGCCGGATCCACCTCGACGGTGGTACGCCGGATCACGCCCCGCTCCCGCAGCTTCCGGACACGCTCGTGCGCCGGTCTTCGCCGACGCCGCGGCCCGCGAGAAGGCCCGCTTCGACAACCTCCGCTTCGACGACGCCGGCCGGCTGTGGGCCGCCGCGATGAACGACGGCGTCCACTGCTACGACCCCGACGGCACTCTGATCGGGCGGCTCCGCGTGGCCGAGGCGGTCGCCAACATCTCGTGGGGCGGCGCCAAGCGCAGCCGGCTCTTCATCGCCGCCGGGACGAGCCTCTACTCGGTGGTCATGGGCGCCACGGGCACCCATCCGACCGGCCCGGGGCGCCGGCCCTGGCGGGACGCGACGCCGCACTGAGCCCGCGCCCGCGGCTCGGTGCGCCCCGCCGCGCCCGCGCGCCGTCGCATCCGAGCCCGCGGGCCCGGCGTCCCCGCCGAGCCCGCGCTCCCGGGCTCTCAGGCCGCGTCGGGGCCGCTCCGCGCGATGATCGCCGCGGTGTCCACCCCGGCCGGCAGCGTGCCGAAGGCCAGGCCCCGGTCGCCGTCGAGCCGCGAGGCGCAGAACGCGTCCGCCACCGCCGGGTGCCCGTGCCGGACGAGCAGCGAGCCCTGCAGCACGAGGGCGAGCCGCTCGACGAGCCGCCGGGCCCCGTACGCCACCGCGTCCGGGTCGCCGAGCCCCGCCAGATCCTTGCGCAGGGCCGCCATCGCCGTGTCCAGGCGCCGGTCGCCGCCCGCGCCCCGGTCGACCTCCGCGAAGTACGCCTCCACCGCCTGCGGCTGACGGGCCATCGCCCGCAGCACGTCGAGCGCGGCGACGTTCCCGCTGCCCTCCCAGATGGAGGGCAGCGGCGCCTCGCGATAGAGCCTCGGGAGGCCCGAGTCCTCGACGTAGCCGTTGCCGCCCAGGCATTCGAGGGCCTCCGCCGCGTGCGCGGGCGCCCGCTTGCACACCCAGTACTTGGTGACCGCGAGCCCGAGCCGCCGCAGCTGCTCCTCCTCCGCGTCGCCACGCGCCGCCCGGTCCACCGCCCCGGCGAGGCGCAGCGCCGCGACCGTGGCGGCCTCCGCCTCCACCGCCAGATCGGCCAGGACGTTCCGCATCAGGGGCTGGTCCACCAGTCGCGCCCCGAACGCCTCCCGGCGCGAGGCGTGGTGGACCGCGTGGACGAGCCCGAGACGCATCCCGGACGCCGAGCTGATGGCGCAGTCGAGCCGCGTCATGTTGACCATCCGGATGATGGTCGCCACCCCGCGCCCCTCCTCGCCCACGAGATGGCCGACGGCCCCCTCGTACTCGATCTCGGACGAGGCGTTGGACCGGTTGCCCAGCTTGTCCTTGAGGCGCTGGAGGCGGATCGCGTTGCGGCTGCCGTCCGGCAGCACCCGGGGCACCAGGAAGCAGGACAGGCCGCCCGGCGCCTGCGCCAGGGTGAGGAAGACGTCCGACATCGGCGCCGAGGTGAACCACTTGTGGCCGGTCAGCGCGTACAGGCCGGGCTCGCCCGCCGGGACGGCCCGCGTCGTGTTCGCCCGGACGTCCGAACCGCCCTGCTTCTCCGTCATCGACATCCCGGCGATGATCCCGCGCTTCTCCGTCGGCACCCGCAGCCCGAAGTCGTACGACGGAGACGTCAGCAGCGGCTCGTACACCTCGGCGAGCTCCGGCCGGGCCCGAAGCGCCGGAACCGCCGCGTACGTCATGGAGACCGGGCACAGATGGCCCGCGTCGGCCTGCCCCCACACGAACACCTTCGCCGCGCGGGCCACGTGCGCGCCGGGCCGTTCGTCGCGCCAGGGAGCGCCGTGCAGCCCGTGCCGCACGGCCACGCCCATCAGCTCGTGCCAGTACGGGTGGAACTCGACCTCGTCGATCCGGTGCCCGTACCGGTCGTGGGTGTGCAGGACGGGGGAGTGGCGCTCGGCGAGCCGCCCCCACTCCTGGGCCTGCTCGCCGCCGGCCCGCACCCCGAGCTCGCGGACCTCGGCCTCGGCCCACCCCGCGCCCTCCCGGTGCAGCGCCTCCAGGAGTGCGGGATCGGCGGAGACGTCGTAGCCCGTCAGGGGTGGTACCTGGTTGGTGACCTCATGCGTGGTCGGCATCGGGAACTCCCAGTGCTCGCAGGGTGAAGGTGACGAGTGCGGGTACGGTGCCGGGCCCGACGGATCCCTCCGCCAGCGGCCCGACGAGAGCCTCCGCGCCCGCGCCGACGAGCGCCGACGCCGTCAGGACCGGGTCCTGCGGCGGCAGCTCGCCGGAGCGCACCCCCTCCTCGACGCGCGCGGCGAACACGTCCCGGAACGCGCGCCGGAAGACGAGCCGCTCGGCGTCCACGGCCGGGTCGACGGGCTCGGCGAGCAGCGCGTACGCGAGGCGGGGCGACTTCAGGGCGCGCAGGGCGAAGGTCTCGATCACGGCGACCACCCGCTCGGCCGCCGAACCGTGGCCCGGGTGCGCGGCCGCCGCGGAGACGGCCGCGACCTCCCGGCCCACGACCGTCCGGAAGAGCTCCACGGAGAGCGCGGCCTTGCTGGGGAAGTGGCGGTAGACGCTGCCCGTGGCGATTCCGGCGCGGGCGGCGACGGCCGCGACGGTGCAGCCCGCGTAGCCCTGCTCGGCGAGCAGGTCTCGGGCCGCGTCGACGACGGCGGCGCGCTGGGCGTCGAGCCGGGCCTGGACGGCGGGGGTGCGGCGGTAGGGCATGGAAGAAGTGAAGCAGTGATTCATTGCTTCATCAAGGCCGCTGCCCCATCGAGGGTTCCTGGCCTGAGGCGCCTGGGGCTCCTGGTCGACGGCATCGGATCGAGGGTTTCCCCGCACAGCGCGCACGCCCCCGCCCGGAGAGGGGCGGGGGCGTGCGGGAGGAGAGGATCGATCGGCGTCAGCCGGTGAAGACCTCGGTCAGCGACCAGACGGCGAGGCCCGCCATGCAGACGCCACCGATGCGCTGCACGGTCTTGAGCGGCACGCGCTTGGCGATGAACCGGCCCGCCACCAGCGCGAGCGCGGAGACGCTCATCAGGGCCGCGAGGGAGCCGATCGCCGTCGACCAGGTGCCGTTGGTGGCGGCCAGGTTGGCGGTCGTGATCTGGGTGAGGTCACCCCACTCGCTGATGAAGACGGCCATGAAGGCGGTCGAGAAGACGGGCAGGAAGCCGGTCACCGTCCGGCCGCCCGCGTCGGCCTCGTCGTCGTCACCCCCGCCGCGCAGCAGCATGAACGCGCCGAAGCCGAACAGCAGGGCCGAGACCAGCTTCACGGTCCAGCCGGGGAGCAGTCCGAGCAGGCTGCCGGCTCCCACGGCGATGGCGACATGGGCGAGGAAGGCCGTGGAGGTGCCGATCCACACGTACAGAGGACGCATCCGCGTGCCCATGGCGAGGGACGCGAACATCGTCTTGTCGGGAAGTTCCGCGAGGAAGATCAGCCCGAAGGCGGTGAGGATCGCCAAGGGGTCGAGGTGCATACCGGGGCTCTCTGCTCGGTCCGGGCCCGTGGGCTCGGCACGGCGCCTCGGTGGGCGACGGGAGGACCACTCGGCCCGGCATGACGGACCACGCCCGCACGAGCGCGGACGCGGTTGATGCCTGGCCGAAGGTCTCGCCCGCCCGCGTCGGACGCGGACCCGGCCACCGGGAACCCGGGGGTTCCAGTGTGTCGACGACCGGTTCGCAGGGCTACTCCCCTTCGCTGTCCCTCAGTGTAACCGACCGGGGCGCACGGGTGAGTAGACACTGTCTACAAGGCTTTGGTAGACAGTGTCTATGCGTACAGGACCCCAGCAGGGCGAGGCCGACCCTCACGGTGAACAGCAGGGTGAGGGTGAGAGCCGTGGAGGCGGGCTGCGGGCCCGGCTCGTCGAGGCCGGCGTCAAGCTCGTGGACGCCGAAGGCGCCCAGGCCCTCTCGCTGCGCGAGATCGCCCGCCGCGCCGGCGTCTCCCACGGAGCGCCCCGGCGCCACTTCCCCACCCACCTCGACCTCCTGTCGGCCATCGCCCGCCAGGGCTTCGCCGAACTGGCCGCCCGTGTCGCCGCCGACGACCACGAGGCCGCCGCGCCGCGCGAACGGATCGTGCTCCTCGCCCGGGTGTACCTCGACTACGCGGGCACCCGGCGCGGCATGTACGAGCTGATGTTCCGGCACGACCTCCTGGAGAGCGGCCGACTGGGCCTGCGGGAGACGAGCCTGCCGCTCTTCGCCCACCTCAGCGGGCTCGTCGCCCGCGTCCGCCCCGGCGCCGACCCGGTCCTCGTGGCGGGCGCGCTCTGGGCCAACCTCCACGGCATCGCCCAGCTCTGGCACTGGGGCAGCCTCCGGCTCGCGACCGGAAACGACGACCCCGCCCCGCTCCTCGCCGCCGCACTCGACGCCCACCTCGGACCCGCGGAGCCCGCCCCATGACCACCCGCCGAGGTCCGGTCCTCGCGTGCAGCGTCGTCGGCGCCGCAGTCGTCGCGCTCGACGGCACCGTCCTCACCGTCGCCCAGCCCGCCCTCCAGCGCGACCTGCACGCCGGCCTCGACCAGGTCCAGTGGACCAGCACCGGCTATCTGATCGCCGTCGCGAGCCTCCTCGTATGCGCCGGCCGGCTCGGCGACCGCTACGGCCACCACCGGGTCTTCGCCCTCGGCGCCCTCGGCTTCGCCGCCACCTCCACCGGCATCGCCCTCGCTCCCGGCATCGGCGCGGTGATCGTGCTGCGCGTGCTCCAGGGGGTGTGCGGGGCGCTCCTCCAGCCCGCCACCCTCGGTATGCTCCGCACCGCCTTCCCGCCCGAGCGGCTCGGGACCCCGATCGCCGTGCGCACCGCGGCCATCGGGCTCGCGGCCGCCGCCGGACCGCTCGTCGGTGGCGCGCTGGTCTCCGCGTACGGCTGGCGCTCGGTCTTCCTCCTGGGCGTGCCCCCGACCCTCGCGATCGGCCTGCTGGCCCTCGTCACCGCCGAACGGAAGCCTCGACCTCAGGTCGAGCGTCACGCACTCGATCCGCTCGGTGCGCTGCTGCTCGCTGTCGCGCTCGGACTGCTCGTCCACGGCCTCGTCGAAGCGGCGCGTCCCGGAGGCGCGATCACCGGCGCCCTCGTCTGTGCCGGGGCCGTCGCGGCAGCGGTCACGCTCGCCCGGCACGAACGCCGCGCCGCGCGCCCCCTCCTGCCGCCGGAGCTGCTCCGGAGCGCCCCCGTCGTCGCGGGCCTCGCCGTCCTTCTCGCGGCCTCGGCCGCCCTCTTCGGCTCGCTCTTCGTGGCGACGTACTTCCTCCAGGACGTCCAGGGCCTCGACCCCCTCGACTGCGCGCTGCGCGTGCTGCCGCTCGCCGTCCTCATGGTCCTCGGCGCGCCCCTCTGCCCGCCGCTCCAGCGCCGGTTCGGCCCCCGGCGTACGGCGACGGCGGGCGCCGCCCTGCTCACGCTCGGGGTGCTGCTCCTCTCCCGGCTCGACGCGACGGCCGGCGCGGCCTCCGTCGGCACCGCCGCCGCCCTGCTCGGCGCCGGGTTCGTCAGCCTGCTCGTCACGGCGACCTCGGTCGTCGTGCACCGGGCACCCGAGGCCCATGCCGGAGTCGCCGGCGGCCTCCAGCAGACCGCCATGAACGTCGGACCCGCGCTCGGCGTCGCCGTCGCGACGCTGCTGCTCGCCCGGGTCCCGCTCGGCGGATTCGTCCCGGCCGCGGGCGCCGCCCTCCCCGCCCTCGTCGTGATCGCCGCGCTCGCCGTCCCGGCCGCGCTCGCCCTGCCCGGTGGCGGCGCGGACCGGCGGAGGACACGCCCGGGGCCCACGTCACCCCGGCCCGGACGGCGATCCTGCGTACGATCATGAAATGCCCGACGGTCACCGGGGCCGTCCCGGCACAGCGGCCCGCACCCAGTTCCACCTCGGTCGCGCACTGCCCTTCCTGGTCTTGGCCCTGACCATCCTCCTGGATCTGATCACCCCCGACCGGGAGCGTTTCGACCGCCTTCTCGTCGCCGCGCCCGCGCTCGCCGCCGTCACCTGGAGCGTGGCCGGGACGCTCGGCATCGGTCTGCTCGCCATGGTCGCCCGCATGGTGCTCAGCCTGACCCGGGGTGAGGAGCTCGTCCCCGAACTCATCGCCAGTGAGACCGTGCTCGCGCTGGTGACCGCGGGCGCGGCCTGGGCCAGCCACGTCAGGACCCGCTACGAGCGGGACCTGCGGGAGCTCACCGCCGTCGCGGAGGTGGTGCAGCGGGTCGTGCTGCGCCCGCTCCCCGCCCGCCTGGGCCGCTTCGACCTGCACCTGCTGTACGTGGCGGCCGCCGCGAAGGCCAGGATCGGCGGCGACTTCTACGAGGCCGTACGGGTCCCCGGTGCGGTGCGGATCATGCTCGGTGACGTCCAGGGCAAGGGACTCGGCGCCGTCGAGACCGCTTCCGTCCTGCTCGGATCCTTCCGCGCCGCCGTCTACGAGGCCCCCGACCTGGCCACCCTCGCCGACCAGCTCGACGAGGGCCTCGCCCGCTACGGGGCCTGGGACCCGGACTCCGACGCCGCCGAACGCTTCGCCACCGTCGTCCTCGTCGAATTCCCCGACGGCGAGGACACCGCACGGCTCCTCAGCTGCGGACACCCCGCCCCGCTGCTCCAGCACGGGGCCGGCGTCCGGCCCGTGAACTTCGCCGACCCCTCGCTACCCGTCAACCTCGCGGGCCTCGCCGACTCGCGGCACCGGATCGAGCAGGTCCCCTTCGGTCCGGGCGACCGGCTCCTCCTCTACACCGACGGCGTCAGCGAGACCCGCGACCGGGCCGGCACCTTCTACCCGCTCGAACCGCGTATGCGCCGGTGGGCGGCGGAACCGGCCGGGAAGCTGCCGGAACTCCTGCACAAGGACCTCGCCGACTACGGCGCCGACGGTCTCGACGACGATGTCGCCGCCCTCCTCGTGGTCTATCCGCCCGGAGTCCGCTGAGCGGACCGTCCCCCGGGGGCGGGCCGAAGCCTGTCGGACCTGTCCCGGTCGTCACCAAACATCGACCTCGGGGCGGCTTGTGTCGTTCCTGACGGGTCGTGTGACGCGTGCGCTGTTCGTGCGCTCTGTTGCCCCGGCCCCGGATGCGTGAGGCTTGCGACCGTTCGCACCGCGGAGAGGCGCGAACCGTCCTCCTCGGACTGCCGCTCGGCCGACCTCCGGAGCCGGACGGCGGACGGTGCGCGCGTCTGGCCGGGCGCGCGCACCCTCGTCGGCCCGGGTGCTCGCGCCTGGAGAAGGCGCGCGAGGCCCGGGCCCAGGTCGCGGTCGCTGCCGAGCGGGCCCGGATCGCCGGCGAGCCGCACGACGTCCTTACCCGGATCGCCCGCGAGCCGCGCACGACGTCCTCGCCCGGATCGCCGCCGATCCGCACGACGTCCTCGCGCCCCCCGTGTCCGTGCGCCCGTTCCCCATGGCGCACACCGCCCCGCGTCAGCCCACGGTCTGACGGCACATGAGCCCGCAGCAGGACGCGCCGACAGGTCCGCGGTCCCTAGCGTGCTGCCATGACCCGACGCACCAGGGCGGCAGCGGCCGCCCTCCTCGCCTGTTCCCTCGCCTTACCGGTGGCCCTCGCCGCGACGGGCCCCGCCGCGGCCGTCGTCCAGGCGGCCGACGCCACGCCGACCGCGGGCGCGGCCGGGCCCGCGACGCCCCTCGCGCCTGCCGTCACGCGCGCCGTGCTTCCCGCGCCCACCGGGCCGTACTCCGTCGGCAGCACGATCCTGCCGCTCGTCGACCGGTCCCGTACCGACCCGTGGGTCCCCACCGCCGACGGACGCGCGCTCATGGTCACGCTCCACTATCCGGCCGCCCGGCCCGGGGGCGGCCGCCCCGCCGCGTACGCCACCCAGGAGGAGGCGCGGCTGCTCGCCGAGCAGCTGGGGCCCGGAGTGCCGGGCGACGTACTCGCCCGGACGCGCGCCCACAGCAGGACCGACGCGCGGCCCGCGCCCGGCCGCCGCCCCCTGGTGCTGCTCTCGCCGGGCTTCAGCGTCTCCCGCTGGACGCTCACGCATCTCGCCGAGGACCTCGCCTCACGGGGCTATGTCGTCGCCTCCGTCGACCACGCCTACGAGTCGTACGGGATCAGCCTCCCCGACGGCCGCACCCTCACCTGCGTCGCCTGCACCGCCCTCGACGAGGGCGGTGTCCACGGCAGCGTGGTCACCTCGACCCGCGCCGCCGACATGCGCTACGTCCTGGACCGGCTCACCGGTCCCCGGCCCGCCTGGCGGCACGCCGACGTCATCGACGCCCGCCGGATCGGCATGGCGGGCCACTCCATCGGCGGGGCGAGCGCGGCCGCCACGATGGTGGCGGATCCCCGCGTCGGCGCCGGCATCAACATGGACGGGGCCTTCTGGGAGGAGCTGCCGGCGGAGGGACTGCGGGGCCGCCCGTTCCTGATGCTCGGGACGCACGACGACACGCACCTGCCCGGAGGGGCCGACGTCACCTGGGACCGGACGTGGTCCGCGCTCGACGGGTGGAAGCGCTGGATCACGGTGGCCGGCTCGGAGCACTTCACCTTCTCCGACGGCCCCGTGATCACGCGTCACTTCGGCCTGCCGCAGCCCGCGCTGCCCACCGAACGCGCCGTCGCCGTCACCCGGACGTACGTCGCCGCCTTCTTCGACCAGCACCTGCGCGGACTCCCGCGGCCCCTCCTCGACGGCCCGTCCCCGGCGAACCCGGAGGTCCACTTCCAGCACCGCTGACCCCCGGGGGCCTCAGGAGCGGTACGGCGTGTTCGCCTCCGCCCAGTCGGCAAGCGCCCGCGCGCACTCCGCGACCGATTCCCGCCAGGTGCGCGCGGCACCGTCCCCGGCCTCGTCGCTGACGTGCTTCACGATGCGCAGCGGCACCCCGGCGAGCGCGGCGGCGTGCGCGAGGGCGTACCCCTCCATGTCGACGAGGGCCGCCTGCTCGGCGAGCCGGGCGCGGGTGGCCTCGTCCGAGATGAACGTGTCGCCGGTGGCCAGGACCGTGTCACCGCCGGCCGGCAGCGTCAGCGGCGCCCCGTACGACTCGCCCGTGAGCGTGGCGAGCAGCCGGCCGTCGAAGTCGTGCTGCACGACGGTGCCGATGAGGTGCGTCCCGGTCATGCCGGGCCGCAGCGCCCCGGCCGTCCCCAGGTTCACGATCCCGGAAGGCCGCGTGCCCCGGCCGAGAACGCTCGCGAGCGCGGTCGCCGCGTTCACCTTGCCCATGCCGGTCAGCAGCACCGGCAGCTCCGTGTCCAGGAACTGCGCCTCCTCCTTGACCGCGAGGACGAGCAGGGGACGGTCGGCCGTGATCTCTCCCAAGAGTTCCATGGGGGCCACGCTAGTTCGAAGGGTCACCCGCCGTACAACCCGGCCCCGGAGTCGGGGACGGCGGGCGGTCACCGCAGCGACAGACCGCGCTCCGCGAGCGCCTCGCCGAGCACGCGCAGCGCCTTCGGTCCGACGCCGTGCAGCGCGAGGAGCTCGGCTGCGGGCACCCCGGCGAGCTGGTCGAGCCGCGTGTACCCGGCCGCGGCGAGCGCGCGGGTGGCGGGCGCGCCGATGGCGCGGGGGAACTCCGTCTCGGGACGGTCGGATCCGGTCGTCATGAACCGATCGTGCCACGCCCGGGGGAGGCGGTGGCCGGGACCGGGAGCGCGGCCCGGGTGCCCAGGCGGAGCAGGCGCGGCCTGGGAGTGCGCGCCCAGGCGGCGCGGCCTGTGAGCCCATGCTCGGGGAGCGCCCGCCCGACCGCGCCGGTGTCCCGCTCGCCGCACGCACCGGCTGTACGCGTCCCCCGTACGCCCCCGCCCTCAGACCGGCAGCAGGCGGCCGATCAGCGTCCCCAGCTGGCGGGCGTTCCGGCAGGGACGCATCTCGACGAGGCCGGCGTAGGCAGGGGCCACCGAGTCGCCCGTGCCCCACAGCGAGGGCTGCTCGGGGTTGAGCCAGTGGACCCGCCGCGCCCGGTCCGCGATGCGCTTCAGCGCCGCGAGGTTGGGGTCGGAGCCGTTGGTGCGGGCGTCCCCGAGGACGAAGACCACCGTGCGCGGGCCGACGGCCTCCGCGTACCGGTCGGCGAACTCGCCGAGCGCCGTCCCGTAGTCGCTCTGCCCGTGCCAGCCGGTCAGCTCCGCCTCGGCGAGGATCCGCTCGCCGAGACCCGCCGGGTCCGTCGGGCCCCGCGCGATGAGCTCCGTCACCTCGTCCACCCGGTTGACGAAGGCGAACACCCGTACCCGGCTGAACTGGTCGTGCAGGGCCCGCACGAGCAGCATCGTGAACTGCGCGAATCCGGCCACCGACCCCGACACGTCGCACAGCAGGACCAGCTCCGGCCGCCGGGGAGGGCGCCGGCGAAACACCGGGCGCACCGGCACGCCCCCGGTCGACAGCGACCGGCGCAGCGTCCGCCGCAGGTCGATCTCCCCGCGTGCCGCCACCCGCCGCCGGGCCGCGAGCCGGGTGGCAAGTTTCCGCGCCAGCGGCCGTACCGTACGCCGCAGCTCGTCCAGCTGCGCCCGCCCGGCGAGGAGGAAGTCGACGGTGTCGGCCGTCCCGGCGACCGCTCGGCGCGCGACCGAATCCCGCCCCTGCCGCTCGGCGACCCGCCGTCGTGCCTCGGTCCGCACCCGCTCGCGGAAGGCCTCGATCCGCCGCCGGATCTCGTCGTCGAGCAGCCGCTCGGTGAACGCGGGATCCTCCGCGCCGGGGGCCGTCCCCAGCCGTTCCCGTACGCGGGCGAGCAGTGTCTCGGGGCGCACCCGGGAGAGCGTCTGGTACGAGGACCAGCCGTCCGATCCGGGGCCGGTGCCGTAGCCGCCGAAACCGCCCACCGCCTCGGCGGCCAGCCGGTCGAGGGCGGCGCCGTCACCGGCGGTGAGGGCCTCGGCGAGCCGCTCGCGGAGCGAGGCGAGACCGGCCGGGGTGCCGTCGTACTCCTCCGCGGTCCCGGCGCCGCCGAGCGGGAAGTACAGGTCGAAGACGCGGTCGAACACGGGACGCTGCGCCTCCCCGTGCAGCAGGGTCGCCGCGAGTGCCTCCCGTATCCGCTCGCGGTCCGTGAACCCGACCGCGTCGAGGGCCTGCCCGGCGTCCACGGTCTCGCCCGTCCCGATCCCGAACCCGTGGGCGCGCAGCGCCGCCACCAGACCGGTGAGCCGCGCGACCGCCCCCGTCCCGGCCGGGTCCGCCGGGACGGGGGCGGTCGCTGTCCCGGCCGGGTCCGCCGGGCTCACACCGCGTCCAGATCGAGCTTGGCCGCGGCCTGCGTGATGTCCTCCTGGTGCTTGAGGAGGACGCCCAGGGTCTCCCGTACGATCCGCTCGTCCAGGCGGTCCGCGCCGAGCGCGAGCAGGGTCCGGGCCCAGTCGATCGTCTCCGAGACGGACGGCGCCTTGCGCAGGTCCATCGCCCGCAGCGCCCCCACGACCCGTACCACGGACGCGGCGAGCGCGGAGTCGAGACCGGGGACCTTGAGCGTGACGATCCGGCGCTCCAGCTCCTCCTCGGGGAAGCCGATGTGCAGGAAGAGACAGCGCCGGCGCAGCGCCTCCGACAGCTCGCGGCTCGCGTTGGAGGTGAGCACGGTGAACGGCCGACGGCTCGCCCTGATCGTGCCGAGTTCGGGCACGGTGATCTGGAAGTCGCTGAGGACCTCCAGGAGCAGGCCCTCCACCTCGACGTCCGCCTTGTCGGTCTCGTCGATCAGGAGCACGGTCGGCTGGTCCGAGCGGATCGCGGTGAGCAGGGGCCGGGGGAGCAGGAACTCCTCGCCGAAGATGTCCGTCCGGGTCTCGTCCCAGGACTCACCCCGGCCGGCCGTGATCCGCAGCAGCTGCTTGGCGTGGTTCCACTCGTACAGCGCGCGGGACTCGTCGACGCCCTCGTAGCACTGCAGCCGGACCAGACGGGCGCCCGTCACCTCGGTCACGGCCTTGGCGAGCTCCGTCTTGCCGACTCCGGCGGGGCCCTCGACGAGCAGCGGCTTGCCGAGCCGGTCGGCGAGGAAGACGGTGGTGGCGACGGCCGGCGACGCCAGATAGCCGGTCGCGGCGAGCTTTTCCGCGACATCGTCGACGGAGCTGAAGAATCCGGTCGTCATGGCGGTCCCCCCGGGAACGAAGCGTCTACTGGCGAGTAGCCTCTGCTGTACTTGATCAGATCGGGCACCGTCGCACAACCGTCCCGCACGAGGTTCGTGCCGCGCGCGGGGCGCCACCCGCTGGTGCAATGGGGGAGACCGGGTACGCCGCCCGGGAACCGCTCGGCGGTGGAGGTGTCGTGGCGGAGCGGGACGAGGCCCTGGTGGCCAGGGTGCGGGCCATGGAGCGGGCGATCGGTGAGATCGGCACGACGCTCGACGAGACGACCACCTGCCGTGAACTCGCGGCCTTCGCCGCCCGGCATCTGCACGCCTCCACGACGGTCGACCTGACGAGGGAACCCGGCACCCCACGCAGCCAAGTCGCCCACGCGGAACCGCTGCCCGCCGCCGAGGGCCGTACGGCTGCCGCCCACGCGGATTCGCGGCCCGCCACCGAGGGTCGTACCGCCACCGCTCACGCGGATTCGCGGCCCGCCACTGAAGGCCGTACCCCCGCCGCCCCCACCCATCGCCTCTCCGCCCCCCTCGCCGTTCACGACGAGGAGCCCCTCGGGGCTGTCACCGTCACCCGGGACGGCGGTGCGCCCTTCTCCGCCGACGAGGAGGCGCTGCTCCGCCATGTCGCCCGGCTCGCGGCGCGGCACCTCGGTCATGCCCGGCGTCTCGCGGCCACCGAGGACACCGCGCTCCACCTCCAGCGTGCGCTCGTCGCCGAACCCGGCCGGCCGCACCCCAACCTGGAGGTCGCCGGCGGCTACCTGCCCGCCGGGCCCCGCGCCCTGGTGGGCGGCGACTGGTTCGAGACCGTACGGCTCCACTTCGGCCGCAGCCTGCTCGTCGTCGGCGACGTCATGGGCCACGGCCTGGACGCGGCCGTCGACATGAACGCCTACCGGACCGCACTCCGCGAGGTCGCCGCGACCGACCTGCCCCCGCACCGGGTGCTGCGCCACCTCGACTCCGTGGTCGCCGAGAACGACGCCCGGCGCCCCGCCACCTGCCTGCTCGTCCGGGTCGACCCGGCCCGCGGCACCGCGACCTTCGCCAGCGCGGGGCACCTGCCGCCCGCCGTGTTCGCCGCGGACGGCTCGGCGGAACTCGTCGACCTCCCGGTCGGCCCGCCCCTGGGCACCGGCGTGGGAGGCTACGAACCGACCACCCGACCCCTCACCCCCGCCGAGACCCTGCTGATCTTCACCGACGGACTCGTCGAACGGCGCGGTGAGGACATCGACGTGTCGCTGGCCCGCCTCGCGGCCGTGCGGCTCCCCCCGGACTCCGGCCCCCGCCAGGTCGTCGACGAGGTCCTCCGCCGCCTCGGCGCCCACGGCGCGGAGGACGACGTGGCCGTCCTCGCGGCGCGCATCCGCGCTCGCGCACCACAGTGACACGGAGTCACCTCCTCCCCACGGTGCGCCGTGACACAGGGTCACCCCGTGCCTGTCAGGGCCCTGTTTCGCACCTGGGCCGGATTCTTCCGGCAGGACGCTTGTGCGCGGCCGCCGGGCCCGGCACGCTCCTCCGTATGAACACGGCCAGGCATGCCAGTGAACGTCTGATGAGCTGGCCCTCGCTGACCCCCGGCCGCGCCCACTGCGGCGCCGAGGTCGGACTGGGCACCGCGACACAGGAGATCGTGCATTTCCACGGCGAACACGAGGCGGACGTCCATCTCACCCGCGCCATGATCGCGAAGCTGCGCCCGGCCCTCCTCGGGTCGAGCGCCGTCCGTCTCCGGGCCGGCTCGGGATGGGTGACCGTCCGGCTGGACATGGGCTCGGACATCGACCTGCTCGCCACGCTGGTGAGCGCCGCCCTCCAGGCCAGCGGCCTCCCCGACGCCACTCCGGACGGCTGCACCCGCACCCTGCCGATCCCGGGGTGCCGTTGACCCGGGGCACGCAGAAGCGGCCGCCCGGACCCGTCCGGTCGATCACCCAGGCGGCTCCGTAGGCAGGGTGCGCAGTTCCGCTGCGGGATCGGACAGGGCATACGTGCGCAGGACGAGTTCCAGCATCACCGCGTCGAACTCCGCCCCGAAATTCGGATACCGGTCGGGGTCCCGCTCTGCCTCGGCCCGGACGATTCGCCACCCGCCCTCGGATGCCTCCACGGGACCGGACTCGACCCGGTAGACGTAGCGGACTGCCAGTTCCGGGCCTGTTCCTTCGGGTTCGGCGAGGACGAGCTGACGGAAGGGGTCAGGCCTCGACCGTCGCCGCCGGTCAGGTGCGCTTCTCCGAGATGGTGCGGAACCGCAGGGCGGCCTCGGCGGCCTCGGGCAGAGTCTTCTCGTCCGCCAGCAGCACGTTGCCCCATGTGCCGGAGTCGGTCCACGCGCACACGACAGGGCGTCCGGTGCTCGACGCCAGGAAGCCGCAGCTCAACCGGCCGCCCCAGGGGCCGGCCTCGAAGGCGGTGACCTCGGTCGCCCGCGCTCCGGCGAAGAAGTCGCGCAGCTCCTGCGTCATGGTGTCCGAGCGCTTCGCCTCGGCCAGCTCCTCGTCCCATTCGACGGCGTTGATCTGCAGCACGGCGCCCATCGGGCCCGCACCGGGACCGTCGTAGAACCAGCGCTTGCCCGATGCCGACTTCCCGGACATCAGTTGCTCGTACTCGGCCGCCTCCGCGCCGGTGAGCAGCCGGTACGCGCCGACGTGCGGGGCCGCGTCGATGACGCGCCCGGGTGCCGACGGCGCCGCGGCGACCGAAGGAGCCACGGCTGTGGGCTCCTGGACGACGGGAGCCGCGGAGGCGGCAGGCGGCTCCCCCTCGTACGTGACCGCTCGCACCAGACCCGCGGCGGCAACGGCCAGCAGTACGCCGCGGATGATGTTGCCGCGGCGTATGGCGAGGGTCACGGCTCGCTCGGCGTCGCCCACGGCACTGGTCGGCACGGGGCCGCGGCGCCAGGCCCGGGTGGTGAACCAGACGACGGCCATGGCCACGGCGGTGACGAGGAGCGTCCCCAGCGCCTGGCCCTCGGCGAAGCCCTGCGAAGTGGGGTCGACGGACAACGTGATCATGCCGGGATCGTAGTCGTCTTCGTATGCGTGTTCGCATCGCGGCACCGTCACGATCGCGCATCGAAGGACCGGTCCCGATCCACGCGGGCCGCACCCGAGATCGGCCGGACAGTTCTACGCGCGCGTGGCGCCCGAGCCCTCCGCCGGTACGGGGAACAGCATGCACGTGCTGGTGGCGTGGGCGAGGAGTCTGTCCTCGGCGTCGTACAGGGCGGCCTCCGCGAGCGCGGTCCTGCGGCCCCGTGACAGCACCGTGCCGATCGCGCGCACCTTGCCGGTCGCCGTCGTGAGCGGCCGGAGGAAGCGGGTCGACAGATCGAGCGAGGTGTACGCCGTGCCCTGCGGGAGCGTCGAGTGCACCGCGCAGCCGGCCGCCGAGTCGAGGAGCGTGGCGTAGACGCCGCCGTGCACGCTGCCGATCGGGTTGTAGTGCTCCTCGCCCGGTTCGAGGACGAACACCGCCCGCCCGTCCTCGACCTCTTCGAGGGAGAAGCCGATCAGCGCGGCGATCGGAGGGCCGGGCAGTCGTCCGGCGACCATCTCCCGCAGGAAGTCGAGCCCCGCCATCGTCCCCGCGGCCCGCGCGGTGGCCCCGGCGTCCTCCCACTCGACCGTTCGCGACCGCCCCATGACCCTCTCCGCCCGCCGAGGCCGGCTGGCTCCCAGCTGGCTCTGTACGGCGAAGCTAGCTTCCGCCGCAGCTGACTGTCAACGACGTAGTCAGGTGGCTAGAGTGTGACGATGAAGTGGCTGGAGACGGACACGGAGAACTGCCCGGTCCGCCGCACCCTGGACGTGGTCGGCGAGAAGTGGACCCTGCTGATCCTGCGGGACGCCCTCAACGGCGTCCGCCGCTACGACGAGTTCCGCCGGCACCTCGGGCTCTCCGAGGCCGTCCTCGCCGACCGCCTCCGCAAGCTCGTCACCGCCGGCGTCCTGCGTGCGGAGCCCTATCGCGACCCCGGCTCCCGCACCCGGTACGAGTACCGGCTCACCCGCAAGGGCGTCGACCTCTGGCCCGTCCTCCTCGCCCTCAAGCAGTGGGGTGACCTCCACGCCGCGGAGCCCGAGGGGCCCGTGCTCGACATCCGGCACACCGGCTGCGGCGCCCCCGTCCGGGTCGTCGTCCAGTGCGAGGGCGACGAGCGGGCCACCCTCGCGGCCCGCGACGTCACCGTCCGGCCCGGACCGGGCGCCCGCCCCCTCCGTCCCTGAGCCGGAGGTCTCCGGCACCCGTTCGGCCGCACCCCTGAGAGGTCCCCCCGCCCGGCCGGGTACCTCACGAGGCATGCCCCTCACACCCGGTCCGCCGCGCGACGACGAACACGGCCACTGGTTCCGGCGACTCCACACCCGGCTCATCGGCTCGTCCATCGCACTCGCCTGGAACCGCGGCCGGGCCATGGAACTCATGCACCGTGCCATGGGCTTCGCGGCGCTCAGCCTGCTCACCCTCGTCCCGCTCCTCATCGTCGTCGCCGCCGCCGACCTCGCGAGCGGCCAGGGCTTCGCCCGCTGGCTCGTCCAGGGCCTCGGCGTCTCCGAGGTCTCCCAGGAGGAGGTCGAGCGGCTCTTCGGCCAGCCGGGACAGGCCCTGCAACGCACCACCGCCTTCGGCCTCACCGCCCTCGCCGCCTTCGGCGTCACCTTCGGATCCGCCGTACAGACCGGGTACGAACGGGTCTGGGACCTCCCCACCGCCCGCTGGCACACCATGTGGCGGCACGTCGTCTGGCTCGCCGTCCTCGTCGCCTCCCTCCTCCTCTTCGTCGCCGGCGCGGCACCCGCCGACTCCTCGGCCGTGACCACCACGCTCACCGCCCTCGCCGACCTCCTCGGCACCTTCGTCTTCTTCTGGTGGTCCCAGCGCTTCCTGCTCTGCGGCCGCATCCGCTGGCGCGCCCTCGTCCCCGGAGCCGCCCTCACGGCGCTCGGCCTCCTCGGGCTGCGGGTCTTCTCCCAGCTCGTGTTCTCCCCGCTGATCGCCTCGAACGCGGTGACGTACGGCCAGTTCGGCACCGTCCTCGTCCTCCAGTCCTGGCTCGTCGGCGTCGGCTTCGTCGTGTACGGAGGCGCCCTCGTCGGCCGCCTCGTCCACGAACACCTCCTGCGGCGCCGCTTCGCCCGGCCCGACCGCACCTGACCTCACTGGTCGCGGTGCCGCACCGCCACCACCGCGACCGCCCCCGCGCCCAGAGCCCACAGCGCGTAGACCAGCCAGGCGCCCCCGGCCGTCCACGGGTACGGCTCCACGGCGGCCGGCCCCACCCCCACCAGGCGCTGCCACGCGTGCAGCGGCGTCGCGTGGGCGAGGACCGCGGTGAGGTGCCGGCGGTCGCCGAGGACCGAGGGCAGCAGCAGAAGCAGCACCACCGAGCCGACGACCGACACCGCGCTGTGCCGCAGGAGCGCGCCGAGCGCCGCTCCTGCCAGCGCGCAGACCGGCGCGAGCAGCGCGGACGCCACGACGATCCGCAGGGCCCCGGGGTGCGTGATCGGCAGCCCCGCGCCCCGCTCCGCGAGCACCGCCTGCGTCGACCAGAACGACACCCCGGCGACGACCGCCCCGAACCCGCTCTGCACACCCGCCACGACCAGCAGCTTCGCCGCCATCAGCGAGCCCCGCGCCGGCACCGCCGCGAACGTCGTGCGGACGAGACCGCTGCTGTACTCGCCGACCACCGCGACCGCCCCCATCGCGGCGGCGCAGAGGATCAGGACCATCGACGCGTTCCCCGTGAACGCGTCCATCAGCGCCATCTCGTTCCGCACGAACCCGGCCCGGCCCTCCGCGTCGTACTGGAACCAGTAGCGGTAGTGGTCCCACGCGGTGCCGACGTTGAAGGCGACCACGGCCAGGGCTCCGAGGAGCAACGACCAGGCAGTCGACCGCAGCGACCACAGCTTCAGCCACTCCGACGCGATCAGGTCCAGGAAGCGTGCGCGGGGCTCCGTCAGGGTGAGAGTCGTCATCGGGCTTCTCCCGCCAGGTACTCGACACTTTCGGCGGTCAGTGCCATGAAGGCCTCCTCGAGCGAGGCGGTGCGGGTGGTCAGCTGCTCCAGGGCCACCCGGTGCTCCAGGGCGAGTGCTCCGATCCGGGCGGCCGGGAGCCCCGTCACCGTCAGCAGACCTGACTCCTCCCGGACCTCCGCGCCCTCCGTGAGCAGCAGCGCCGAGAGACCCGCCCGGTCGGGCGTCCCCACGGTCACGGTCGGGCGGATGCCGCGCGCGGCGAAGTCCGTCAGGCTCTCCGCCGCGATGAGCGAGCCCCGGCCGACGACGACGAGTGCGTCGGCGGTGTGCTCCATCTCGCTCATCAGATGGCTGGAGACGAACACGGTGCGGCCCTCGGCCGCGAGGCGCCGGAACAACCCCCGTACCCACTTCACGCCCTCCGGGTCGAGGCCGTTGAGCGGCTCGTCGAACAGCAGCACGGGCGGGTCACCGAGCAACGCGCCCGCGATGCCGAGCCGCTGCCGCATCCCCAGCGAATAGCCGCCGACCCGGCGCCGGGCCGCGGCGGCGAGGCCCACCTCCTCCAGGACCTCGTCCACCCGTGAGAGCGGGATGCGGTTGCCGCGTGCCAGCACCGCGAGATGCGCCCGAGCGGTCCGGCCGCCCTGCACGTCACCGGCGTCGAGGAGCGCTCCGACGTGCCGCAGGCCGCGCGCCCGGTCCTGGAACGGTCGTCCGTCGACCGTGACCGACCCGCTCGTCGGCCTGTGCAGCCCCAGGATCATCCGCAGCGTGGTGCTCTTGCCCGCCCCGTTCGGACCGAGGAACCCGGTCACGAGCCCCGGCCGGACCGTGAAGCAGAGTGAGTCGACGGCGGTCGTGGCGCCGTAGCGCTTGGTGAGTTCGTCCACTTCGATCATGGGGACAACCGTGCCGTCCGGCCCCTGCCCCGGGCATCGGACCAGCGCGGACAATCGGCGGCACCCAGGGTCACCCCAGGTCGTACACCCCTGGTCCGATGACCCGGACGAGAAACGCCCCCTACGATCACGCTCATGTCCGCCACGCCGTCAGCGCCGTTCCTCAAGAGGGCCACCCCGGGCGGCTGGGCCGCGCTCGCCTGGCTCGCGGGCCTCCTCTTCACCGCCCTCCTGCGCGTCCGGCTGCCCGGACAGGAGACGGCGGACGTCCTGGCCGGCGTGGTCTTCCTCCGCTGGGACGGCCTCACGATGCTGGCCGTCGCCACCGCCCTCGCCCTGCGCGGCAGCGTGCTCCTGACCCGGCGTCCGACCGCCGCCCTCCGGTACCTCCTCGCCGCGGCGGTCGTCGCCAGCACCCCGCTCAGCGTCACCGCCATCCCCTTCGCCCAGTACCTCGCCGTCGACGTCGCCCTGTACGTGGTCGCCGCCGCCCGGCCGCCCCGCGAGGCCCTCCGGGCGCTGCTGCTCGCACTCGGCGTCCTCGTCGGCTATCTGACGATCCGGCTGCTCGCGGGCTGGAGCGTCGGCACCACCAGTGGCCTGGCCGTCGGCCTCATCGCCGCCGTCGCCTGGCTCCTCGGCCGCTCCGATGGGCAGACCCGGAGGTACGCCGAGCGGTCCCGCGCCCAGGCCGCCGAGCAGGCCGTCATCGCCGAACGGCTCCGCATCGCCCGCGAGATGCACGACACGGTGGCCCACAGCATCGGCATCGTCGCCCTCCAGGCGGGAGCGGCCCGGCGCGTCATGGAGACCCAGCCGGAACAGGTCCGACAGGCCCTCACCGAGATCGAGACGGCGAGCCGCGAGACCCTGGCCGGGCTGCGCCGGATGCTCGGGGCACTGCGCACCGACGAGCCGGGCGCCCCCCTAGCGCGCCCCGCCGGCGCCGGCCTCCCCGAGATGCCCGGCCTCGCCGCGCTCGACCGGCTCGTGGAGAGCACCGCGGCGGCCGGCGTCCGTGTCGCCGTCCACCGCGTCGGAGCGCCCCGCACCCTGCCGCCGGACATCGACCTCTCCGCCTTCCGCGTCGTCCAGGAGTCCGTCACCAACGTCGTACGGCACTCGGGCGCCGACGCCTGCACGGTCACCGTCGACCAGCGCGACCCCGACACCGTCGTCGTCACCGTCGAGGACCGCGGCCCCGTCCCCGGCCGGGACCCGGCGCGCACCGGAGGCGGGTCGGGGTACGGCCTCGCCGGGATGCGGGAGCGGGTCGCCCTGCTGCACGGAGAATTCGCCGCGGCCCCCCGCCCCGGCGGCGGCTTCCGCGTCACCGCCCGCCTCCCCCTTCCCTCAGGAGTCACCGCCCGATGAGCGAGACCACCACCGAGCGGCCCGTCCGGGTCGTCCTCGCCGACGACCAGCCTCTGGTGCGCACGGCGCTCCGCATGGTCATCACCGACACCGAGGACCTCGTCGTCGCGGGCGAGGCGGCGAACGGATCCGAAGCCGTCCGCCTCGTCGAGGAGACCGGCGCCGACGTCGTCGTCATGGACCTGCGCATGCCCGGGACGGACGGCATCGAGGCGACCCGCCTCATCACCACAGGGCCCACCGGCGCGCGGGTCGTCGTCCTCACCACCTTCGACGACGACGACCACGTGTACGGGGCGCTGCACGCGGGCGCGTCCGGGTTCCTGGTGAAGGACATGGCCCTGGACGACATCCTGGCCGCCGTCCGGGTGGTGGCGTCCGGTGACGCCCTCATCGCCCCCAGCGTCACCCGGCGTCTCATCAAGGAGTTCACCGACCGGCCCAAGCCCGCCCCCGCCGCGCCGGGACGCCGGGCCGAGGGGATCACGGACCGCGAGCGCGAGGTCCTCACCCTGGTCGGCCGAGGCCTCTCCAACACGGAGGTCGCCGCCGAACTGCACATCAGCGTCGCCACCGCCAAGACCTATGTCACGCGGCTGCTCGCCAAGCTGGACGCCCGCGACCGGGTGCAGCTGGTGATCATCGCGTACGAGGCGGGGCTGGTCTCAGCGGCCTGACCGGGCCGTCGCGGTCACACGATCCGGTGATCGCCCGGCGAGCGGCCGGGCGGGCGCGCGGGGCCCGCTTGGATGAGGGCGAACCATCGGTCCGTCGAGAGAGAGCCGCCCATGGCGAACATCTGGCTGCCGCCCGTCGAGTACGTGGCGACCCTGCCGAGAGCGACGGCGTACGCCTGCCTCTACTTCACCGACACGGCAGGCCGCCCCTTCCAGCTGCGCGCCACCTACCGCGCCGAGTGGCAGTGGCCCGGCGGCAACATGGACCCGGGGGAGACCCCCTGGGAGACGGCGGTCCGCGAGTGCCACGAGGAGACCGGTCTCGTCTTCACCGGCGAACCACGGCTGCTCGGCACGCACTTCGTCACCGACCGGGGCCAGGAGTGGCCCGCCAACCACATCGGCTTCATCTTCGACGGCGGAGAGTTGACGGACGAGCAGATCGCCGCCGTCGTCCTCGACCCGGAGGAGCACAGCGAGTACAGGCTGCGCACTCTGGACGAGTGGGAGCGGGAGATGGACCCGGGGGAGTTCAGCCGCCTCGCCGGGGTCGACGGCGCCCGCAGGACCGGTGTACCGGTGTACGTGGACACCGGTCCCTGAAGGGCCGGCCGAGGGGGCGGGACCGTCCGTGGGGCGGCCCCGCCCGGACGGGTCAGGCACGGCAGCCGACGGGGTGGGCGATGTCGACGACGAAGCGCTCCGGGCCGTGCAGCCGGAAGGCCTTGTGGACGGGCTTGGTGTCGAAGGCGGCACCGACGGTGACCACGCCCTCGAAGTCACCGGTGAGCGCGACTCCCTTGAGCACGGGCAGATGGATCTTCAGCAGCCGGGGGCCCTGGTAGACGGACCGCCCGGCGTCGTCGTGGGCGGCGGCGGGGGAGAGTCTGATCTCCAGGAAGTACTTCCCCGCGAGCGGGACCTTCTGCCCCGAGCCGTCCTGATGGAGCGCCGAGACCTGGCGCACGGTGACCGAGGGCACGGCACCCCGTGTGTCGATCACGAGCCGGTCGAAGGTCGCGTGGCCGCCCCAGCGGGCGTTGACGACCAGGGCCGTGCCCTGGGCCGTCGTGCTCCGGGGCGGGGTGGTCGTGGCGTCCGCCGGGATCGTGGCGCCGATGCCGGCGATCGAGAGGATTCCCGCGGCGACGGCCGCGAGGGTGTGACGGTGATGCATGACGTCCCCCATCTCTCCTGCTCGGGGACAGTGGTGTCACTTGCAGAGACATCCACCACAACCGTACGGTTCCACCTGATATGGGGTAAAAGTGCGCTATGTGCTGGAGTGCGACGGCCGACCTCTGGGCCGGCCTCGGGATCGGCGCCGTCGGCGTGGCCTGCCTCGCCTCCGTACGCCGTCCGGGAGACGCGTTGCTCGCCGCCCTGCCCCTGCTCCTCGGCGCCCACCAGATCGTCGAGGCCGCCGTCTGGCGCGCCGGAGGCGGAGCCGGGACCGCCACCCTCGCCTGGGCGGTGATCGCCCTCCCCCTGCTGCCCCTGTGGGTGCCCGCCGGCGCCCTCGCCGCCGCCCGCCCCGCCGACCGGCCCCGTCTGTCCGCCCCGCTCGCCGTGGGAACCGTCACCGCCGCGTTCCTCGCGTACCGCCTCGCCACCCGCCCCGTCACGGCCGAGGTCCGGGGGCACACCCTCGGCTACGCCGTCGACCTGCCGTACGCGCCCCTCGTCCTCGCCGGGTATCTCGCCGCCACCGTCGGCGCGTTGCTCCTCGCCCGCGACCGGCTCCTCCGGCTCCTCGGCCTGGTCACCGGGGCCGGGGCGGCCGTCTGCGCCCTGCTGTGGAGCACCGAGTTCCTCTCCACCTGGTGCGCCCTCGCCGCCGTCGCCTCGCTGCTGCTCCTGGTCTGGATCCGGCGGCGACCGACCGTAACTCATCGGCCTCTCAGTAGTTGACCCGGTCATGAAGAAGCGCAGCATGCTCGCCATCGCCTCCCTCGCCGCAGGCGTCGTCACCGCCCTCGTCACCCCTCCGCCGCAGGCCAGCGCGGCCGAGAGCCCCCTGGGCGGCGCCACCGGCCTCCTCCAGGAGGACCAGGGCGTCGACACCGTCCTCCACGACACCGTCCAGGGCGCCGAAGGCGCCCTCCCGGCACCCGGATCCGGCGGGCTGCTCTGACCCACCGCGACACGCGGACACGGTGCCCCGCGCCCCCACGGGCCGCGGGGCACCGGCGCGCCGTGACCCGAGAGGCGGCGGCCCGTGCGCGTGCGGTGCGCGAGTAATGACAGGATGTCCCCATGAGCGAGAACGTTTACTTCGACATCACCATCAACGACGAGCCCGCGGGCCGCATCACCTTCAAGCTGTTCGACGACGTCGTCCCGAAGACGGCGCAGAACTTCCGCGAGCTCTGCACCGGCCAGCACGGCTTCGGCTACGCCGGCTCCCCGTTCCACCGCGTCATCCCGCAGTTCATGCTGCAGGGCGGTGACTTCACCCGTGGCAACGGCACCGGTGGCAAGAGCATCTACGGCGAGAAGTTCGCCGACGAGAACTTCAAGCTGAAGCACGACCGCCCGTTCCTGCTCTCGATGGCCAACGCCGGCCCGAACAGCAACGGCTCGCAGTTCTTCATCACCACGATCGTCACCGACTGGCTCGACGGCAAGCACGTCGTCTTCGGCGAGGTCGTCGAGGGCCAGGACCTCGTGAAGAAGATCGAGGGCCTCGGCTCCCGCTCCGGCGCCACCAGCGCCTCCATCAAGGTGGCCGAGTCCGGCATCGTGAAGGCCTGATCGCCTTTCCGAGCTGAGCGGAGGGCGCCTGGCGCCCTCGCTCGACCTTCCCGGCCGGGGCGGGGAACGCCGTCCACGCGACGCGCACCCCGCCCCCGCCCGTGGGCCGCACACCTCCACCGCCGCCGGACGTTCCTCAGCCGAACGCTGGCGCGTTGCGCTCCGCCCACGCCGAGAACGGACGCGGTGCCCGGCCGAGCACGCGCTCCACGTCCGGGCTCACCCGCCGCTCCTCCTCCTTGGGCTCGCCCATCACGGCCAGCATCCCGTCGACGGCGTCCTCCGGCAGGAACCGCACCAGCCGGGCCCGCGCCTCGCTCGCGCTCAGCGCCACGAATCCCACCGGGGCCCCCACCGCCCTGGCGATCGCGTCGACCTGCTCGCGCGGTGACACCGCCACCGGCCCGGTCAGCACGTACGTACGCCCCGCGTGCGCCGGATCGCGCAGCGCCCGCGCCGCCACCTCCGCGATGTCCGCCGGGTCCACCACCGGCAGCGCCACATCGGCGAACGGCGCCGCCACCGTACGGGCGGAACGCACCTGTTCGGCCCAGAGGAAGGCGTTCGAGGCGAACCCGCCGGGCCGCAGGACCGTCCAGTCGAGCCCCGACTCCCGTACCGCCGTCTCGAAGGCGCGCAGGATCTCGTGGGACACGGAACCGGTCCGCGTCCCCACGAGCTGGGAGGACTGGAACACGATCCGCCGCACCCCGACGGCCACCGTAGCCGCCACGATCTCACGGGGACTCAGCTCGTCCCCGAGGCCGGCGACGAGCAGATGGACCGCCTCCGCTCCCTCGAACAGGCCCTTGAGGCCGTCCACATCGGCCAGGTCGCCCTGCCGGTGCGTCACCCCCGCCGGCAACCCGGCCGCAGGCCCCCGGCTCACCGCCGTCACCCTCTCACCGGCCGCGGCCAGCAGCTCCACCAGCGGTCGTCCGACGTTTCCGGTCGCTCCGGTCACCACGATCACAGCAGTTCCCCTCCAGGGAGTCCCCGGCGGAGCGCCCGCGCTCCGCCGTCTTCGTGACCTCATCCTGGAAGGCGAACTGGCCATCTTCCGGCCAGTTTCCCCGCGCGTTCTCGCGAGCGGCCGGAGCCGCGGGGGTCAGCCCTTCTCGCCGAAGCGCCGCTCGAACGCGGCGATCCGTCCCTCGGAGTCCACCGTCCTCGCCTTGCCCGTGTAGAACGGGTGGCTCTCGGAGGAGATCTCGACGTCGACGACCGGGTACGTGACGCCGTCGTCCCATTCGATGGTCCGGTCGCTGGTCGCGGTGGACCGGGTCAGAAAGGCGTATCCGGCCGAGCGGTCACGGAAGACCACCGGGCGGTACTCGGGCTGCTCGTCCTGCTGCACGTGTCCTCCTCGGGCTTCCGCCCTGACATCCCGGCCTCCGTCGGCACGGGCATCCCCAGCGTCCCCGGGCCGACGGCCGCCGACCAGCGCCACGGGTCCGACCGGGTGAACCTCAGCCGTGCTCGGCCCAGCGCGCGGCGAGCAGCAGCGCGATGTCGTCCGGGCGGGCCGTCGCCTGCCGGGCCTCCCGGATCACCCGGTCGGCGGCTTCCGTGAGCGGCAGCGAAGCGGTCGCGGCGAGCGCCCGGCGCAGCCGCTCGATCCCCTCGTCGATGTCCCGCCCCGGCTGCTCCACCAGGCCGTCCGTGAACAGCGCGAGCACCTCGCCGGGAGCCAGCCGCAGCCGCGTCACCGGATACGAGGCACGGTCGTCGACCCCCAGCACGACACCGCCCGCGAGGTCCAGCAGCTCCGTCGTCCCGTCCGGCCGGAGCAACAGGGGCTGCGGATGCCCGGCCCGGACCGCCGTCACCTCACCCGTGGCGGGGTCGAGGAGCATGTAGCAGCAGCTCGCGAACTGCCCCGGGTCCAGGTCGATCAACAGCCGGTTCGTCCCGCTCATCACGTCCTGCGGCCGATGACCGCCCAGCGCGAACGCCCGCACCGCGCTGCGCAGCTGCCCCATCGTGGCCGCCGCCGCCACGCCGTGCCCCTGCACGTCGCCGATGACCAGGGCGAGGCACCCCTGCCCCGCCTCGATCACGTCGTACCAGTCGCCGCCGACGTCCATGCCCTCGGTGCCCGGAAGATAGCGGCCCACTGTGTCCACCCCCTCCCGAACCGGCAGCCGGTTCGGGAGCAGCGCGTCCTGGAGCCCCCGCGCCACCGCCGACTCCGAGTCGTACCGCCGTGCCCGCTCCAGGGCCTGCGCGATGAGGCCCGCGAGTGCCGTGAGCACGGTCCGCTCCTCCGGGCTGAAGCCGCGGGGCCGGTCGAAGCCCAGGATGCAGGAGCCCACCGGCCGGCCCGAGGCGATCAGCGGCAGAAACGCCCGCGCTCCCGAGTCCGCGTCCAGCGGGAGACCGGGATACGTCCGGCCCAGCCGCTCCATCGACTCGAAGAACAGCGGCCTGCCCGTGGTCAGCGTCTCCACCCCCGGCAACCGGGCGTCCAGGGCCACACCGTCGAAGGACTCCAGGAATCCCGGCGGGAAGCCCGTCTCCCACGCCAGGTACAGACGCCGGTCACTCAGCAGGTAGATGGCCAACTGGCGCCCGCCGAACGCAGGGAGCAGCTCCTCCGTCACCACCGCCGACACCTGGCGTGCGGTCACGGCCTCGGAGAGCGCGATCGCCAGCGCGACCGGCCGGTACGACGCCACCGCCTGGTCCTCGGTCAAGGAGAGCGTGTCGTCCATGGCGGCCCCGGCGCCGCTGCCCGGCGTGAGGTGCGACGGGTCCTCCTCCGGGACCAGGACCATCGTCACCCCGTCCCGTCCGGGATGCAGCGAGACGGACAGCCACAGGCCCGCCTCGGGCCGGGCCAGGAACCGCGCCGGCTCACCGGAGATGAAAGCGGCGCGCAGTTGCTCCTCGTGGAACGGAAGACCGAACCAGGGCAGCGCCTCCCACAACGGTCGTCCCGCCAGAGCGCCGCGGGGGCGCCCGAGCAGCCGCTCGGTGCGCTCGTTGACGTAGGTGACGCGTCCCAGGCGGTCGATCGCCAGGATGGCCCGGGGCAGCCGGTCGGTGGCGTCCGAGCCGATCAGCCCCGTGCCGAGGTCGACGAGGGTGCACACGAGCCGCACCCGTTCTCCGGGCGGATCGGGCAGCCGGTCCGGGTCCGCCTCACGCTCCGCCGTCGGCGGGGCCACACGCGCCTGCGTGGAGACCTCCAGCAGGTGCAGTCCGCCGTCCGGCCCCTTGAGCCGGATCCTGCGCACCGCCGGCCGCCCGTCCGCTCCCGTGGCCTGCCGGGCCGCCGCCCAGAGCGCGTACCCGTCCTCGGGATCGAGGAGGGACGTCAGCGTCTCGATCGAACAGGGCGAGGTCACCTCCGTGCCGAGGATCTCCAGGAGCCCGGCGTCCATCGTGACCGTGCCCGTGGGCAGGTCCCAGTCGAAGGAACCGAACCGGACCGGTGGCGCGCCCGTCGTGGACAGCTGCACGCACACCGGGTCGCCGGGCCACTCGACCACCGTCCCCCGGCGGGCCAGATCGGCCAGGGCCTCGCCGAGGCGGAGCGCCCCCCGCGTCATCCGGTCGCGGTCCCGGGCTTCCACCGGAACCCCGGGGGTCGGCGCCCGCAGGACCACGAGCACCCCGAACCGCTCACGCCCCGCGACGACGGGCGTGTACAGCGAGGCGAAGGGGAACGGCAGGCTCGCGACCAGCTGGGGGAACCGCCGCATCGCCTCCTCGACGTCGGCGAGGTGGACGGACTGGCCTGATCGATGCGCCTCGGCCACCGGGAACGGCCGGTTCTCATGCATCCGCCACCACGGACGGAACAACTCCCCCGGCAGTCCCACCAGGACCGCGAGCTTCAGCAGCCCCGTCGTGCCCGAGCGCAGGTACACCCCGCCCGCGTAGCCGCCGACTGCCTCGATCGTCCGGAGCGCCGCCTCCGCGAGCGCCCAGGTCAGCGCACCGGAAGCAGGCCCGTCCGCGGCTCCCGTTCCGGACGGACGCCCGGTTCCGCCAGCCGGGCCGGGGCCGGACGTGCCGTGCGAGGTCACACAGCCAGCATGCCCCCGAGAGGAAACGCCCTGCATCCCGGGACGGGCGTCGCCCGATGTCGTATTGACCACACGCGTCCATACCGTCACACTCGGTAGTCGATCGCGCCCGCAGTCGTGCGGCGCCACCACCACCTCTCGCTCAGGGGGCACGATGACGGACCGCGTTCTTCCGTACGACGTACAGGGCGACGGCCCCCGGCGGGCCCTCGTGCTGCACAACTGGTTCGGTGACCGCACCAGCTTCGCCCCGCTGCGCGCCCACCTTCAGGACGCCGACGGCTCCTACGCGTTCGTCGACTGCCGCGGATACGGCGAGGCGCTGGACCGCGCCGGGGCCTACACGATGGAGGAGGTCGCGGCCGACGCCCTCGCGGTCGCCGACGACCTCGGCTGGGACTCCTTCTCCGTCATCGGTCACTCGATGGGCGGCAAGGCGGCCCAGCTGATGCTGCTCGACGCCCCCGACCGCGTCCGCTCGATCGTCGGCATCTCGCCCGTCTCGGCGGCCGGCTTCCCCCTCGACGGCGAGACCTGGGAGCTGTTCGCCGGGGCCGCCGAGGAACCGGCGAACCGGCGCGCGATCATCGACAACACCACCGGCGGCCGATACGACGACGCCTGGCTGAGCACCCTCGTCGACCGGTCCCTCGCGCGCTCCTCCCCGACAGCCTTCCGCGCCTACCTGGACTCCTGGTCCCGCACCGACTTCCATGAGCGCGTCCGCGACAACCCCACGCCCGTCCTGCTCGTCGTCGGCGCCCATGACCCCGCGCTCGGCACCGAGGCGATGGAGGCGACCTGGCTGCGCTGGTACCCGAACGCGCGCCTCGCGGTCCTGAAGGACGCCGGCCACTACGCGCCCGAGGAGACCCCGCAGGCCCTCGCGGAGGCCATCGAGGCCTTCCTCGCCGCCTGACCGGACTTCTCCGCCCCCGACCTGGCGCCGCCCTGGACGCGTCTACCCTGGAGATGCGGGCAGGGGGCCGGGTACACCGTTCCTCCCGGCCCGGCCGCGCAGGCGGAAGGGCGGCGGCCATGTACTTCAGCGACCGGATCGACGCGGGCCGGCAGCTCGCGGCCCGACTCGGCCACCTCAAGGGCCGGGACGTCGTGGTGCTCGGTCTCCCTCGTGGCGGTGTACCGGTGGCCGCCGAGGTCGCCGACGCCCTCGGCGCGCCGCTCGACATCTGTCTCGTACGGAAGCTCGGCCTGCCCCGTCAGCCGGAGCTCGCGATGGGCGCGCTCGGCGAGGGCGGCGTGCGGGTGGTCAACGAGCGGGTGATGCGTGAGACCGGCGCGGACGCGCGCGACCTCGCGGCCGTGGAGCGGCGCGAGCAGGCCGAGCTCGACCATCGCGCCCGTCGCTACCGGGGCAGCAGGCCCTCCATGCCGCTCGAAGGCCGGACGGTCCTCGTCGTCGACGACGGTCTCGCGACCGGTGCCACGGCCCTGGCGGCCTGTCGGGTGGTACGCGCCCGGGGCGCCGCCCGGATCGTCCTCGCGGTGCCGGTCGCGCCGCCCGGCTGGACGGCCCGGCTCGGCGGCGAGGCGGACGAGACCGTGAGCGTCCACACCCCGGAGTCCTTCTACGCGATCGGACAGTTCTACGGGGACTTCACGCAGACCCCGGACGCCGAGGTCATCGCCTGCCTGGACCGGAACCGGGCGACGCGGGGCCCGGTCGTCCACGAGACGGACGTACGGATCCCGGCCACCGGAGCCACCCTCACCGGACGGCTCGCGATGCCCGAGGGCGCCCTCGGGATCGTCCTGTTCGCCCACGGCAGCGGCAGCAGTCGGCACAGCCCACGTAACCGCGCGGTGGCGGCGGCACTCAACCGGGCAGGCCTCGGGACCCTCCTCTTCGACCTGCTCACCGAGGCCGAGGCGGGGGACCGGGCCCGGGTGTTCGACACTCCGCTGCTCGCCGGCCGGCTCGCCGAGGCGACGGAGTGGCTCGCCGCACGGCCGGAGACCGGTGCCCTGCCGCTGGGCTACTTCGGGGCGAGCACGGGAGCGGCCGCCGCCCTGTGGGCGGCGGCCGCTCCCGCGTCCTCCGTGGTCGCCGTCGTCTCACGCGGCGGCCGGCCCGACCTCGCGGCCGATCACCTGGCCCAGGTCAGGGCCCCGACGCTCCTGGTGGTGGGCGGCGGGGACCCGCTGGTCCTCGACCTCAACCGACGGGCCGGCTCCCGGCTGCGCTGCGAGAACCGGCTGGCCGTCGTGGCGGGCGCCACGCACCTGTTCGAGGAGCCGGGCGCCCTTGAGGAGGTGGCGGAGCTCGCCGGCTCCTGGTTCACCCGGCACTTCCGGGATCAGTAGGGTCCGTTGACGTTGTCGATGGAGCCGTAGCGGTCGGCCGCGTAGTTGCAGGCGGCGGTGATGTTGGCGACCGGGTCGAACAGGTCCGTGGACGTGCCCGGCACGTGGTAGGCGTCGAAGGTCGGCTGGATCACCTGCAGGAGGCCCTTCGAGGGGGTTCCGGCCACCGCGTTGGAGTCCCAGTTGTTGATGGCGAGGGGGTTGCCGGACGACTCGCGCATGATGTTGCGGAGGATCCCGTCGTAGGAGCCGGGGATGCCGCGCTGGGCCATGATGTCCAGCGACTGCCGGATCCAGCCGTCGAGGTTGTTCGCGTACTGGGTGGCGGCGACGGGAGCGGCCTTCACGGGAGCGGCGGCGGGAGCGGCCTGCGCGGCGGAGGCGCCCGTCTTCTTCGCGACGGCCGGGGCGGCCGCGCGGCGCTCGGAGCGGCTCGCCCGATCGGCCGAACCGGTCTTCTTCGCCTGCTGTGGGGCGGCCTTCGCCGAAACCCGACCGATCGTCAGTTCAAGCCCGGGGCGAATAAGTGACGGGTTGTCACCCACCGCGCTCTTGTTGGCCTGATAAAGAGCCTTCCAACCCCCCTGAATTCCCTTCTTCTGGGCGATCAGGGAAAGCGAGTCGCCACGCACGACCGTGTAGGTGCGGGCGGCGGCCGGGGCGGTGGGAGCCTTGACGGCTGCCGCGGCGGAGGCGGGAGCGGCGAGGGCGGCGGCGGGCCGGGCGGCGAGTTCCGGGGCTCCGGAGACGGGCGCGGCACCGGCGGTGGCGGGGGTGATCAGCGGGAGGGCCAGGGCGGCTCCACCCGTTCCGAACAGGGCGAGTCCACGAGAGACGGTGTGGCGTCGGGGGCGGCGGTGCTTACCGTGAGCAGGCATGACGGATTCCTCTCCGGCGCCTGCGGGGTGAGCTGTCGGGTTCGGACTGGAGATGCCCGGCCGCGCGCACGCGGCTTCACCCCGAGCCGTCCCGGATTCCGGGCCGGCGTATTCGTGGGTCCCCCGCTCCTGCCGTCGGGTGAAAAGGGAGGTATTTCGAGCGGTGGCAGGATTCGGCGATCCGCTCGAATGGAGGTGACCGTAGGCCAGCAATGCGGAAAAGGACAAGAGGGATGGGTGGTCGTCCCCGGAAGAAGGATCACCGAATTCGCCGAATTCAAGATCGACCGTTCTTCCGGCGTGCCGAACTTCCTTGCGCGGCCCGGATCGCGTCCGTCCATGGAGGGGGTTGCGTCGCCGGGGAGTGAGTCGCGTCACCAGGTGCCTAATGTCCGAATATGCACCTTAATTCTGTTAATACTGAAGTGTTCTGTAAGGGGTCAAGGGATTCGGGGCGCTCAAGGGCATACAGCGCAAAGCCGACATTTGTGTTGAAGGATGGTGCACCCCGACCTAGGAGCCGCCCGGATGTCCCCCTCCGCAGCCCTGATCAGCCCCGACGCCCTCGACCGCGAGGCCGCCGCCCTCTACGAGAGCGCCACCTGGCAGCGGATCGTCACGGACTGGATGGCCGCCCCACCGCACCCGGCCACGCCCGGCCCCGTACCCGGCATCACCCCGGACGCCGCGCCGGACCCCGAGAGATGGCGGGCCCTGCTCAGCCTGCCGGTGGACCGGCTCGTCGCCGACGCGCTCGACGCGCTGCCGCCGCCCCTTCCCGTCGAGCGCCGGCTCCCGGGCCGGATCGGCGCCGTCCTGCCCGACCGGCTGCACGCCTGGCGCCGGGTCGGCCAGCCCGAACTGCGCCCCTCGGTCCACCTCGGCTACGCGCGCCTGGTCCTGACCGAGTGGGGCTGGCAGAACACCCCGTACAAGCTGCGGGACGCCCGAGGGGCCCGATGCGTCTGCGGCGCCTTGCTCGCCGCTCACCGCCTCGGCTACGGCAGTGCGGCGACGATGAACGAGGCGGCCGCCTGGATCATGGCCGAACTGCGGTCACGCGGGTGGCGCGAGCTGATCGGACCGTGGAACCGGGCACCCGGCCGCACCGCAGCCGACGCCGTCGCCCTCCTCGACGCCACGATCCGCCGCGCCGCGCACGCCGGCCGCTGACCGGCAGGCGCCGTCGCCGGCGGCTCACACCTCCTGGAGCGCCGTGACGAGACCCCGCACGGCGGGCAGGCTCAGGGACGACTCCCGTACCGCCGCGTGGATCGCGCGGACCGGCTCCGGGCCGCGGACCTTGCGGACGACCACGTTCGGGTGGCGGCTGCCCAGGCCCGTCAACGGGACCAGGCTGACGCCGAGGCCGGCCGCGACGAAGCCCTGCGCCGTGGCGTACTCCTCGCACTCCACCGCGATGTCCGGGGTGAACCCGGCCGCCGCGCACGCGTCCATGACCGCGTCGAGGCACGGCCCGGGGCGCTCGCTGCCGACCCAGGGTTCGGCGGCGAGCTCGGCCAGGTCGACGGCGGTACGGCGGGCCGCGAGCGGATGCCCCTTGGGCAGGACGGCCCGGTAGGGGTCGTCGAGCAGATGGACCAGCCGCAGTCCGTCGCCCGACGCGGCGGTGGCACCGCTCCGGGGGCGTACGACGAGGGTGAGGTCCGCGTCCTCGTCCGGAGTGCCGTCGGCGATCGTGAGCACGACGCGTACGCCGGGGTGCTCGACGCGGAACCGGGCCAGGGCGGGAGCGACCAGATCCGCGCCCGCCGTGGCGAAGTAGCGCATCGAGATCTGTCCGGTGCGTCCCGCCCGCAGATCGGCCAGGGCGGTCTCGGCCTCGGCGACCTGACGGCCGATCACGGCGGCGTGCTCGGTGAGCAGCCGTCCGGCGGCGGTCGGTCGCACACCTCGGCCGAACCGTTCGAGCAGCGCGATACCGGCCTCCTTCTCCAGGACGCCGATCTGCTGACTCACGGCGGAGGGCGTGTAACCGAGGTGCGCGGCCGCGGCGGTGACGGAGCCACTGCTGACGACGGCCCGCAGCACCTGCATACGTCTCACATCCAGCATGTAGCACAGCTTAACGCTGGATGCATGATTCATCGCTTGTCCTGTCGGATGGGGCACGGGACCGTGAGGACATGACATCGGCGATACGCATGGGCGTCCTGGCCCTGCTCTGGGGCTCGGGCTTCCTCTGGATCAAGATCTCCCTCAACCAGGGCCTCACCCCGGGATGGATCACCTTCGTGCGCTGCCTGCTCGGCGCCGCGGTGCTCGTCGCGCTCGCCCACGGGGCGGGGCAGCGGCTGCCCCGGGACCGGGCGACCTGGGGACGGCTCGTCGTCGCCGCCTTCTTCTGCAACGCTCTGCCGTTCCTGCTCTTCTCG
>NZ_LIVX01000005.1:272133-613689 GCF_001905665.1 Streptomyces sp. CB02261
ATCGGCGAGCAGACCGTGGACAGCGGTGTCGCGGGCGTGCTCAACGCGACCACCCCCCTCTGGTCCCTGCTCATCGGGCTCGCCCTCGGCTCCGAACGCCCCCTGCGCGCCGCCCGTACGGCCGGCCTCGTGCTCGGCTTCGCCGGCGTCCTGCTGATCTTCGCGCCCTGGAGCCACGGCTCCGGCCTGACGAGCTGGGGCGCCCTCGCGCTCCTCGGCGCCTCCGCCAGCTACGCCGTGGCCTTCGCGTACATGGCGCGGCACCTCACCGGCCGGGGCACCGCCCCACTGGCGCTCTCCGCCGCGCAACTGCTCACGGCGACCGGTCTGAGCACGCCGGTCCTGCCGGTCGGCGGGCCGGCGACGGTGACCTGGACCGGGATCCTCGCGGTCGTCGTCCTCGGGATCTTCGCCACCGGGCTCACGTTCCACCTGAACTACCGGATGATCGCGGACGAGGGCCCGACCGCCGCCGCCACGGTCGGCTACCTGCTCCCGGTGGTCTCCGTGACCCTCGGCGCCCTGGTCCTCGACGAGCCGCTGACGGCACGCGTGATGGCGGGCATGGCGGTCGTCCTGGTGGGGGTCGGCCTGACCAGGGCGAGAACAGGACCGGCCCGGAAGCCCCGAGCGGCGGACACCTCAGGCCCGCCGCTATCCGCTCGCTCCTAGGCCGTCCGCTCGACGATGAACACGGGGATCTCCCGGTCGGTGTTGCGCTGGTAGTCCGCGTAGTCGGGGAACGCGGCCACGGCCCGCTCCCACCAGGCCTGGCGCTCCTCGCCGGTGGCCAGGCGGGCCTTCATGTCCCACGCGCGCGTGCCGTCGCGGAGCTCCACGAGCGGCGAGGCGACGAGGTTGTGGTACCAGACGGGGTGCTTCACCGCTCCGCCGTTCGACGCGACGAGCGCGTACGCCCCCTCGTGCTCGACCCGCATGAGCGGGGTCTTGCGGAGCTTGCCGCTCTTCGCCCCGACCGTGGTGACCAGGACGACGGGCAGGCCGCGCATCGTCGTGCCCTGGGTGCCGCCGGACGATTCGTACAGCTCGACCTGGTCACGGACCCACGTCGAGGGGCTGGGCTCGTACTCGCCTTCGAGGGGCATGGGGATCCTTCCGGGGATGTGCGGGGACACCGGCCGACTGCCGTTTCCCCTGAGACGCTATCGGACGTGTCGCCAGGGGCCGGGGCCCCGGGTGTCAGTGCCGACTCCTAGGGTGGCTCCTGACCGAACGAGTGGCGACACAGGGAGAGCAATCGGGATGCGGGAGTTGTTCCTCACCGACCACGAGGCGTACATCCGGTGGATCGACCTGCCCGGGGACGGGCCCGTCCGGGTGTTCGTCCACGGGCTCGGGTGCACGGCGGCATCCGACTTCGCCCACATCGCGGCACACCCCGCCCTCGGTGGCGGCCGGGCGCTGCTCGTGGACCTGCTCGGCCACGGGCTGAGCGACCGGCCCGCGGGCTTCGACTACCGCATGGAGTCCCAGGCGGGGGCGGTGGCCGCCGTCCTGGACCACCTCGGTCTCACGGGCGTGGACCTGGTCGGACACTCCATGGGCGGCGCCGTCACGATCCATCTCGCGGCGGCGCGCCCGGACCTCGTGGCCCGGCTCGTGGTGGCGGAGCCGAACCTGTACGCGGGCGGCGGCGCGTTCAGCTCCCCGGTGGCCGCCCAGGACGAGGACACGTTCGTGGCGTCGGGGTTCGCCCGGATGCTGGCCCTGGCCCGCCGCGCCGACTACGCCGCCCGGCTGCGCCTCGCCGACCCGCGCGCCGTCCACCGCAGCGCGACCGCCCTCGTCGAGGGCAGCGTGCCCGCGCCGGGTGACCTCCTCGCTGCTCTGCCGCTGCCCCGGACCTTCCTGCTGGGCGAGTTCAGCCGGCCCGACCCCGACGCGGAGAAGGCGGAGGGGATGGGTGTCCCGGTGATCGAGGTCCCCGGCGCCGGTCACAACCTGATGCTGGACAACGCGGAGGGATTCGCCACGGCGCTCGCCCGCGCACTGTCGGCCACCCCGTCGCCGTCCCCCGGCCACGACGGCGACTGACGGGGCCGGAGGCCGTCCGTACCCGTGGGACCACGGGGTTGGCGGCCGCTCTTTCCCGCGTCCCGCCCACCCCTTCCAGGAGCTTCCGGTGCCCAGCCTCACGTACGCCGACATCACCACCGCCACCGACCGGATCGCCGGCCACGTCCGCCCCGTCACGATCACCCGGGCCGAGCCCGGACGAGGCGACGGCCCCGCCTCCGGCGCGGAGCCGTACAGGCTCCACCTCGCGCTGGAACTCATGCAGCACACCGGCTCCTTCAAGGCCCGGGGCGCGCAGAACTTCCTCCTCGCCCATCGGGAGGCGGGCACGCTCCCCGCCGCCGGGGTCACGATCGCCTCCGGCGGCAACGCGGGCCTCGCCTGCGCCTGGGCCGCCCTCCGCCAGGGCGTCCCCGCCACGGTCTTCCTGCCGACCACCGCCCCCAGGGTGAAGGCCGACAAGCTCCTCGGCCTCGGCGCCGACGTACGTCTCGTCGGCAGGGAGTACGCGGAGGCGCTGACCGCTTGCGAGGCGTTCGCGGCCGAGACCGGGGCGCTCGCCTCCCACGCCTACGACCACCCCCTGATCGCCGCCGGGGCCGGCACCCTGCTCGACGAGATCCACGAGCGGATCCCGGATCTCGACACCGTCGTCGTCTCGGTCGGCGGGGGCGGCCTCTTCGCGGGCGTCGCCACCGCCGCCCGGCACCACGGCATCCGGACCGTCGCCGTCGAACCGGAGAACTGCCGAGCCCTCGACGCCGCCCTCCGGGCCGGGCGGCCCGTCGACGTGGGGGTCGACTCCGTCGCCGCCGACTCGCTCGGCGCGCGCCGCGTCTCCGCCACCGCCCTGGAATCCGCCCGGCAGGACGGCGTCCGCGCCGTCCTCGTCCCGGACGCGGAGATCGTCCGCGTCCGCGGGGAGCTGTGGGACGACCGCCGCCTCGCCGTGGAGCACGCCGCCGCCACCGCCCTGGCCGCCCTCACCGCCCCGGACCGGTCCGGCTCCGGGGACCACGGCTACCGTCCCGCACCGGGCGAGAAGATCTGCGTCGTCCTCTGCGGCGCCAACACCGACCCCGCCGACCTCGCGCGCACCACCGCGTAGGCACCGCCCGGGCGTCGGGGGCGGGGCGGCGGGCCCCGGGGGAGCCGGTGGAGTGAGGGGTCGCTCCGTGCGTCAGGATGGGGCCATGACCGAAATTCGTACCCCCCGCCTCATCCTGCGACGCTGGAGCGACGACGACCTCGTCCCGCTGGCCGAGATCAACGCCGATCCCGAGGTCATGCGCTGGATCGGCGACGGCTCGGTCCGCGACCTGGAACAGACCGCCGAGGACATCGAGCGGTACGAGGAGGAGTGGGACGAGGAGGGCTTCGGGCTCTTCGCCGTCGAGCTGATCGCCTCGGGCGAGCTCATCGGCTTCGCCGGCCTGTCCGTCCCGGAGTTCCTGCCGGAGGTGATGCCGGACGTGGAGATCGGCTGGCGTCTCGGCCGGCCGTTCTGGGGCCAGGGGTACGCCTCCGAGGCCGCCCACGCGGTCCTGGAGTTCGCTCTCCAGGACCGCGGGCTCGACCGGGTCGTCGCCATCACGCACATCAGCAACCAGGCCTCCGAGAACGTCATCGGCAAGCTCGGCATGACCGCGGAGCGCGAGACGAACCACCCGGCCTTCGACGTCCCCCTGCGCGTCTACTCGATCGACCTCACCGAGTACGAGGCCTGAGCCCCTCCGGCGCGCCCGTCGGAGAGGGGTCAGTGCCGCTCGGGCAGGTCCCGCTCGGCCGGCAGTGACGTGAGGTCACGGGCGGCGGACGCGGCGGCGCGCGAGGACGCCGTGGCGGCGGGCTTCTTTCCGCAGAACGCGGCCTCGAGCGTTCCGCCGAGAGCCGTGTTGGCGGCGCCGTGGTTGGAGGTGTTCGCCACCGCGGAGAGGCTGCGGCGGCCGTCACGGGTCGAGAAGGCGTACGTGTAGAAGCCCTGCACGGTGCCCGTGTGCCCGTACACCTGCGTGCCGCACGACAGGTCGTAGCGCCGCAGACCGAGCCCGTAGAAACGGGTGTTGGTGGCGTCGGTCGGCGTGACGGTGGTCATCGCCTGCATCATCGCCGGGGACAGCAGCCGGCCGCGCATCAGGGCGCTGGTGAACGTGTTCAGATCGGCGGGGTTGGAGATCACGGCCCCGGCCGACTGGGCCCAGGAGACGGTCTGCTCCGTGGAGTCCACGAGGGCGCCGCCGGCCTCGTCGGGGTGCAGGTAGCCGCGTACGTGCGTGCCCTTGATCCGGGTGTCGGGGTGGACGTACGAGGTCTTGCGCAGCTTGAGCGGCTTGAAGATACGGCGCTCGTACGCGTCGGACACGGGTCGGCCCGTGGCCTTCTCGATGAGCATGCCGACCACCACGAAGTTGGCGTTCGAGTACTTGTAGGACACGCCGGGCTCGGTGGTGCGCGGCTCGCTCAGGGAGAGGTCGACGAGCTCCTGGTAGCTGAAGACCCGGTTCCGTACGGCTTCGAAGCCCGGCACGGTGTTCGCGAACATGGCGTTCGTGTAGTCGGCCAACCCGCTGCGGTGCGTCAGCAGATGACGGACCGTGATGCGGTCGTCGGGCAGCAGACCGGGCAGGTAGGTGTTGACCGGCGTGTCCAGCTCCAGCTTGCCCTCCTGCACCAGCTGCAGGAGCACGACCGTGGAGAACGTCTTGCTGACGCTGCCGATCCGGAAACGCGCCTTGATGTCCATCGACGCGCCCGAGGCACGGTCCTGGACGCCGACGGTCCGGCTGCGGACCCCGTCGGGGCCGGTGAACCGGGCCATCGCCCCCGGTGCGCCGTTGTCCATCGCCGAGTTCAGGGCGGCGACGACGCCGTCCATGTCGGGCGCGGGGACGGCGGGGGTCGTCTCGGCGACGGTGGGGGAGACGGGGGCGGTGGCGGCGAACGCGCTGGTGGCGGGGGCGATGCTCGCGGCGAGCGCGGCGATCAGGGTGGCGCTCACGGCCAGACGTCGGTGCGACGGCAGGGGCACGGTGATTCCTCGACTTCTTCGGGATCGTTCGGCACGGTGCACGGCTGTGGTGCACCGCGGGGCGGGGGAGGGCCGGCCGGGCCTGGCCCCCGGTACCCATGGATCATGAGTGCCAACGTCCGGAATCGGTTCCTGACACGGGGAACGGGTTACGGAGCCCGCGCTTCCGTCGCACCCACGGGCCGACGGCCTCCGGCTCCCGTGCGGACCGACCGCCTCCGGTTTCCGGGAGCGCCGTCCGCCTCCTGTCGTGGACGCCGCGCGCGAGAAGCCCCTCCGCCATGTGGGCGGAGGGGCTTCTCGGTGCGGCGTGGTCCGGTTGGGGCCCGGCGCCTACTTCAGGACGGCGAGCGCGGCGTCGTAGGTGGGCTCGTCGGAGATCTCGTTCACGAGCTCGACGTGCAGCACCTTGTCGTTCTCGTCGAGGACGACGACGGCGCGGGCGGTGAGGCCGGCCAGCGGGCCGTCCGCGATCTCCACGCCGTAGTTGGTGTGGAACTCACGGCCGCGGAGCGTCGAGAGGTTCTTCACGTTCTCCAGACCCTCGGCGCCGCAGAAGCGCGCCTGGGCGAAGGGCAGGTCGGCGGAGATGCAGAGCACCACCGTGTTCTCGACCTCGCTCGCCTTCTTGTTGAACGCGCGGACGGAAGAGGCGCACGTCGGCGTGTCGATGCTCGGGAAGATGTTGAGGACCTTGCGCAGACCGGCGTAGTCCTTCAGCGACTTGTCCGCGAGGCCCTCGGCGACGAGCGCGAAGTCAGGAGCCTGGCTGCCCGGGGTGGGCAGGGTGCCGTTGACCTGTACCGGGTTGCCCTTCAGCGTGACCTGGGCCATGGGAAATCTCCTTCGGGCGGTGTAGATGACAACGTGGGGAATCGTACGGCGTGCTGAGCCGCGCACCGGACGCGAGCCGGTCGAACGGTTCGTCCGACATCCGTTCAGGCCCCTTGACGCCTCTGGTTCAGACCTTTAGGTTCCGGCCTCGACAGCTGTCAGCTGTTCACATATCTGAAGAGAGGGCAACCCCATGTCCAGATGGCGCGATGGTTCCCCCACGAACCGCACCGGAAGGAGTGTGCTGCTCGCCGTCCCCCTGCTCGTCGCCGTACTCCTGGCCGCCCTGACCGCCGGCCCCGGAGGCGGCCGCGCCGAAGCGGCCCCCACGACGTTCGTCCACCCCGGCGTGCTGGTCTCCCGGGGACAACTCGACTTCACCCGCCAGCAGGTGAACGCCGGGGCTCAGCCCTGGAAGGCCGCCTTCGACCGCATGATGGCGAGCCGATACGCCTCCCTGTCCCGCGTTCCGAAGCCCCGCTCGGTCGTGGAGTGCGGCTCGTACTCGAACCCGAACAACGGCTGCACCGACGAACGCGAGGACGCTCTCGCCGCGTACACGCTCTCCCTCGCCTGGTACGTCACGCGGGACAGCCGCTACGCCCAGAAGGCGATCGAGATCATGGACGCCTGGTCCGGCGTGATCACGGATCACACCAACTCCAACGCGCCCCTCCAGACAGGCTGGGCCGGCTCCTCCTGGCCGCGTGCCGCCGAGATCATCCGCTACACCTCCACGAGCTGGCCCCAGGCCCGGGTCGACCGCTTCAAGACCATGCTGCGCACGGTCTACCTCCCCGAGGTCGCGAACGGCTCCCACTCCAACGGCAACTGGGAGCTGAGCATGACGGAGGCCGCCATCGGCATCGCCGTCTTCCTCGAGGACCGCGCCGCCTATGACAAGGCCGTGGCCACGTTCCGCGGCCGGGTCCCCGCGTACATCTACCTGACGAGCGACGGCGCCCTGCCGAAGACCGCGCCGGGCAGCGGCCTCGACACGCGCGACGAGATCGTCCGGTACTGGCAGGGTCAGACCACCTTCGTCGACGGACTCACCCAGGAGACGTGCCGGGACCTCACCCACACCGGCTACGGGCTCGCCGCCATCGCGCACATCGCCGAGACGAGCCGCATCCAGGGGCAGGACCTCTACCCGGAGGTCGCAGACCGGCTGCGCCACGCCCTCGGGCTCCACAGCAAGTACGAGCTGGGGCAGCCGGTCCCGGGCCAGCTCTGCGGCGGGGTGCTCAAGGACCATCTCGGGCCGGTGACCGAAGTGGGCTTCAACGCGCTCCACCACCGCATGGGATACGCGATGACCAACACGCAGAACCTCACCGAGTCCAAGCGGCCCGCGGGCACCGACAACCTCTTCACGGCCTGGGAGACGCTCACCCATGCGGGCAATCCCGGCTGAGGGTGACGCGAGGGTGCTCCCACCCCTTGACGCCCCCTTACCTCACTCCTTAAATCATGGAGTGACGAAGTAGGGCCGTTCGCACTCCCGCGCGGCCCCTCCCGGGAGGAATGAGTGTCATGCCCATGACACTCATTCCTCCCTCCCCCCACATCCACGGAAGAGAGAGTCATGCACTCCTCCCGCTCCCCGAGGCGGCCGCTGTTCACCGCCGTGACGGCCCTCGCCCTCGCCGTCGCCGCCGCGGCGCTCGGCCTCGGCCCCACCGGTCCCGCCGCCGCCGTCGAACCCGCCGCCGGGGCCGCCGCCGTCACCTTCTCCGACGACTTCGACGGGGCCGCCGGACGCCCCGTGGACAGCTCGCGGTGGCAGATCGAGACCGGCGACAACGTCAACAACCACGAACGGCAGTACTACACGGCCGGCAGCAACAACGCCGCCCTCGACGGCCAGGGGCACCTGGTGATCACCGCCCGCAAGGAGAACCCCGGCAACTACCAGTGCTGGTACGGCCGGTGCGAGTACACCTCGGCGCGGCTGAACACCGCCGGCAAGTTCACCACCCGGTACGGCCATGTCGAGGCCCGGATGAAGGTGCCGCGCGGCCAGGGTATGTGGCCCGCGTTCTGGATGCTCGGCGAGGACCTCGGGCAGGTCGGCTGGCCCGCCTCCGGCGAGATCGACATCATGGAGAACGTCGGCTTCGAACCGTCCACCGTGCACGGCACCCTGCACGGCCCCGGCTACTCCGGCGCCGGAGGCATCGGCGCCGGCTACACCCTGCCCGGCGGCCAGGCGTTCGCCGACGCCTTCCACACCTTCGCCGTGGACTGGTCGCCCGGCCGGATCACCTGGTCCGTGGACGGGACCGTCTACCAGACCCGTACGCCCGCCGATCTCGGTGGCCGGGCCTGGGTCTTCGACAAGCCGTTCTTCCTCATTCTCAACCTCGCCGTCGGCGGCTACTGGCCCGGCGACCCGGACGGCTCGACCGCCTTCCCGCAGCAACTCGTCGTCGACCACGTCCGCGTCACCACCAGCGACGGTCCGGGCGCGGCGGGCCCGATCACCGGCATCGGGGGCGCCTGCGTCGACGTGGCCGGAGCGAACACCGCCAACGGCACCCCGGTCCAGCTCTACGGCTGCAACGGCACCGGCGCCCAGCAGTGGACCGTGGGAACCGACGGAACCGTACGGGCACTCGGCAAGTGCCTCGACGTCACCTCCGCCGGGACCGCCGACGGCACCCCCGTCCAGCTGTGGGACTGCAACGGCACCGCCGCCCAGCGCTGGACCGCCAACGCGGCCAGGGACATCGTCAACCCGCAGTCCGGGAAGTGCCTGGACGCCACCGGCAACAGCTCCGCCAACGGCACCCGGCTCCAGATCTGGACCTGCACCGGCGCCGCGAACCAGAAATGGACGGTGACGCGATGATCAGGTGACGAGGCGGAGGCGGATCCTTCCGCCCACCTCGTGCACGAGGTGAGCGGTCACCGGGGCGGGTGGCCCGGTCCCGCCCACCTCGTGCACAGGTGAGCGGGTGACCGGACCGGGCGGCCCGCCACGTACGCTCGAACCCGTGCCACCTGCCCCCCGCCTCCACCGCGTCGCCGTCCTCGTACTCGAAGGGGCGAAGCCGCTCGACGTCGGCATCCCCGCCCAGGTCTTCACGACCCGCGCGAGCATGCCGTACGAGGTACGGGTGTGCGGCGCGGAACCCGGACCGGTGACCGGGGGCGACGGACTCTCGTACGCCGTCGCCCACGGCCTCGACGCGCTCGCGTGGGCCGACATCGTCTTCGTCCCCGGCTACCGCTTCCCCGACCGCGAGGACCCGCCGCCGGCCGTCGTGGAGGCCCTGATCGCGGCCCACGACCGGGGCGCGCGGCTCGCGGCCATCTCCACCGGCGCCTTCGCGCTCGCCGCGACCGGCCTGCTCGACGGCAGACGCGCCACCACCCACTGGCACTACACCCAGGCGCTCGCCGCGAAACGCCCCCTCGTCCAGGTCGACGAGAACGTCCTCTTCGTCGACGAGGGCAGTGTGCTCACCTCGGCCGGAGCCGCGTCCGGCATCGACCTGTGCCTGCACATCCTGCGCGGCGACCTCGGCGTGGCCGCCGCGAACCACGCGGCCCGCCGCCTGGTCGCCGCCCCGTACCGCAGCGGCGGCCAGGCCCAGTACGTGCCGCGCAGCCTGCCCGAGCCGCTCGGTGAACGGTTCGCCGCGACCCGCGAGTGGGCACTGCACCGGCTCGGCGAGCCGCTCACCCTCGACGCCCTGGCCCACCACGCGGCCGTCTCACCCCGCACGTTCTCGCGGCGCTTCGTGGAGGACACCGGCTACACCCCCATGCAGTGGGTGATGCGCGCCCGCGTCGACCTCGCCCGTGAGCTCCTGGAGCGGTCGGAGCGGAGCGTCGAGCAGATCGCGGCCGACGTCGGGCTCGGCACCGGAGCGAATCTGCGTCTGCACTTCCAGCGCATCCTCGGCACCACGCCGAGCGAGTACCGGCGGACCTTCGCCAAGGGCGAATAGCCGATCCCGACCCGTGGCGCGATCCTTGCGGACCGTGGCGATCCCGCCTCTGTCGAGACGGGTCCCGCCGAGCGAGTCTGGTGGCGACGCAGAAAGGGACACACCTCATGACTCGCATCGCCATCAATGGATTCGGCCGCATCGGACGCAACGTGCTGCGCGCACTGCTGGAGCGCGACACGGACCTCGAGGTCGTGGCCGTCAACGACCTGACGGAGCCGAAGGCCCTCGCCCGCCTGCTCGCCTTCGACTCGACCTCGGGCCGCCTCGGCCGCCCGGTGAGCGTCGACGGGGACACCCTCGTCGTCGACGGCCGCCGCATCAAGGTGCTCGCCGAGCGCGAGCCGGCGCAGCTGCCCTGGGCCGAGCTCGGCGTCGAGATCGTCCTGGAGGCGACCGGCCGCTTCACCTCGGCCAAGGCCGCCCGCGGCCACATCGACGCCGGTGCCAAGCGCGTGCTGGTCAGCGCCCCCGCCGACGGTGCCGATGTCACCCTCGCCTACGGCGTCAACACCGACGCCTACGACGCGGACCTGCACACGATCGTCTCGAACGCCTCCTGCACGACCAACGCGCTCGCGCCCCTCGCCAAGGTCCTCGACGACCTGGCCGGCATCGAGCACGGCTTCATGACGACGGTCCACGCCTACACGCAGGAGCAGAACCTGCAGGACGGCCCGCACCGCGACCCGCGCCGCGCCCGCGCCGCCGGCGTCAACATCGTGCCCACCTCGACGGGCGCCGCCAAGGCGATCGGCCACGTGCTGCCGAACCTCGACGGCAAGCTGTCGGGCGACTCGATCCGCGTGCCCGTCCCGGTCGGTTCGATCGTCGAGCTCAACACCACCGTCGCCCGCGACGTGACCCGCGAGGACGTCCTCGCCGCGTACCGCGCCGCCGCCGAGGGCCCGCTCGCCGGTGTCCTGGAGTACTCCGAGGACGCGCTGGTCTCCTCCGACATCACGGGCAACCCGGCCTCGTCGATCTTCGACTCGGAGCTCACCCGCGTCGAGGGCCGCCACATCAAGGTCGTCGCCTGGTACGACAACGAGTGGGGCTTCTCCAACCGTGTGATCGACACGCTCCAGCTGCTGGCCGGCTGAGCCGACGCGCACTCCCGCCGCCCCCGCCGAACCACGGATTCGGCGGGGGCGGCGGCGTGCCGTGGGCAGGTGCCCAAGCGGCGCCCGCGAGGACTGGGCTCCTGCGGACAGACAGCCGGCCCGGTGCGCTCGATCATGGCTCTGGTCACGCTTGCGAGGACGCGCAACGTGCCGGATCCGTGAAGGAGTTCGTATGCCAGGGAGAACGGGCCGCGTCGTCAGCGGCCTCCTGCTCGCCGCGCTGATGGCGGTGGGAACAGCGCCGGGGACCGCCGGAGCCGCCGTCGACGACCCGAGGACGACCGGGACGGTCCCGTCCGTCGGAACCGACTGGGGACGGCCCGGACCGTACGAGGTGAGCGTCGACATCGAGGCGGTCCACACCTTCTACCACCCGCGCGACATGGGCCGGTCGGGCGAGCGGCACCCGGTGATCATCTGGGGCAACGGTACGGGCGCGGTGCCCGGTTTCTACAGCTCGCTGCTGCGGCACTGGGCGAGCCACGGCTTCATCGTCGCCGCCGCCAACACGCCCACGTCGAACTTCGCGCTCAGCATGCGCGCCGGGATCGACGTCCTGGAGCACCGGAACGCGGACGGCGCCAGCCCGTTCCACGGCAAGGTGGACCTGGACCACATCGCCTCCGCCGGTCATTCGCAGGGCGGTGCCGCCGCCGTCAACGCCGCCGTCGACCCGCGGGTCGACACCGCTCTGCCCATCCAGCCGGGGCCGCTGACCGACCCGGACCTGATGGACGAACCCGTCTTCTACCTGGCGGGCCAGCGTGACCTCACCGTCTGGCCGGCCCTGGTGAAGGCCCTGTACCGGGACTCGGACCACGTCCCCGCCGTGTACGGCGAGGTCCGCGGCGCCGGGCACCTGGACTCCATCGGGGACGGCGGGGACTTCCGCGCCCCGACCACGGCCTGGCTGCGCTTCTGGCTCCTCGGCGACGAGAACGCACGGGGGATGTTCTTCGGCCCCGGCTGCGGAGCCTGCGTCGACGGCGCCCTGTGGTCCGGCTGGGACCGCAACTCCCGGGCGCTCCAGATCCCCGGCACCACGGGCTGACGGACCGGAGGGAGCCCCTCGTACGGGATCCACACCTGACCGGAGGGAGCCCCTCGTACGGGATCCGCACCCGGGGCGCCGAGCGCCCCGGGTGCGGATGTCCCTCCGGACAGCCTTCCGTCAGCCGGCCGCCCGGTAGGCCTCCGTCAGCTTCCCGACCGCGCCCACCAGGTCGCCCGTGAGCAGGAGATGGTCCGCCTCGGCGAACGGCTTCGCCACCGCCTCCGAGAGGTTCTGGCCGATCTTCTTCTGCACGATCAGCCGCGCCACCCCGACGAGCTTCCGTCCCTCGGGGGAGCCGCCGCGTCCCGCCGCCTGGAGCACCTTGGCGGCGACACCGGCCGCCCGCAGGGCGGGCTCGCCTCCGGACGGAGCCGGGGTGAGCGTCGTCAGGCCCCAGCCGTACGGGTACTGCGGGTCGTAGCGGCGGTCACCCACGTTGATCGGCAGCTGCGCCTCCGACTTCGGCCAGGTCACCGGAAGCCGGCCGGTGAACGGCCGCCTGCCGTAGAGCACGTCGGCGACACCGGCGCCCTCCGTGCCGGGCAGCCAGGACGCGACGAGCGCGTCGATGGCCGGCAGCCGGTCGCCGATCAGCTGCGGTCGCCCGGAGACGACCAGGACCGCGCACGGCATCGCCGCGCAGACCTTGTCGACCGCCGCCTTGTCGGCGGGGGTGAGGTCGAGGTCGTTGCCGTTGCCGACGTCGCCGAACCCCTCCGCGTACGGGGTCTCGCCGACCACCACCACACCGGCGTCGTAGCCTTCGGTCGGCGCCGAGGCGTCCTTCGACCAGGCGATGTCGGCGTCCGGCGCGGCCGCGCGCATCCCTTCGAGGATGGTGGTGCCGGTGGTCGTCCGGCCGGAGGAGCCCTGCCAGCTGATGGTCCAGCCGCCGGCCTGGTTGCCGAGGTCGTCGGCGTTCGACCCGGCCACGTACACCTTCTGGGACGGCTTCAGCGGCAGGACCCCGCCCTCGTTCTTGAGGAGCACCTGCGACTTCGCCACGGCCTCGCGCGCCACGGCGCGGTGCTCGGGCGATCCGATCGAGGGGAGGTTCGTCGTGTCCGCGTACGGCTTCTCGAACAGGCCGAGGCGGAACTTCTGGGTGAGGATGCGGGCGACGGCGTCGTCGATCCGCGCGGTGGAGATCCGGGCCGCCTCGACCTCGGCGGTGAGGGTCCGGGTGAACTCCTGGTAGTTCGTCGGCACCATGATCATGTCGAGTCCGGCGTTGACCGAGGTACGGACGTCGCTGGGGTAGTCGCCGGGGATCTGGTCGATCGCCTGCCAGTCGCTGATGACGAAGCCCTCGAAGCCCATGCGGTCCTTGAGCACCCCGTTGATCATCTCGGCGTTCGCGTGCATCTTCACCGGCCCCTGGTCGTCACCGAGGACGTCCAGCGAGGAGTACGAGGGCATGACCGTGCCGGTGCCGCGCTTCACCGCCTCGGCGAACGGGGCGAGGTGCACCGCCTCCAGCTCGGCGCGGGTGACCTCGGTGACGCCCTGGTCGATCGTGTACGAACCGGTGGTGGAGGAGCCGAAGGTGGTGCCGCCGTCGCCCACGAAGTGCTTGGCGCTGGTGAGCACCTTGTCGTTCCGGTCGAGGTCCTTTCCGTTGCGCGCGCCCTGCATGCCGTTGATGACGGTCTCCATGGCGGTGACGAGCGCCGGGTCCTCGCCGAAGGCCTCGTAGGAGCGGCCCCAGCGCTCGTCGCGGGTCACGCAGACACAGGGGGCGAAGTCCCAGGGCACCCCGGTGGCCCGTACCTCCTTCGCCGTCACGGCGCCGGTCCTCGCGGCCGACTCCGGATCACGGCCGGCGCCGATGCCGATGTTGTGCGGCATGATCGTCGCCCCGATGACGTTGTTGTGCCCGTGGACCGCGTCCACGCCGTAGATCAGGGGGATCTGGAATCGGGTCGCCTGCGCGCGCAGCTGGTACGCGTCGACCATCGCGGCCCAGGACTGGGGCGTGTTGGGGGTCGGGACCGAGCCGCCGCCGGAGAGCAGGGACCCCAGCGCGTACCCGGCGATGTCGCCGGGGGCACGCAGCGCGTTGCGTTCGGCCTGCGTCATCTGGCCGGCCTTCTCCGCGAGGGACATCCGGGAGAGCAGGTCGGCGACCCGCTTGCGTACCGGCAGCCTTGTGTCGAGGTACGGCAGACCGTGCGCGTTCACCACGACCAGGGGGTTCTCCGCGGGCGCCTTCGCGCCGTCGACGGTCAGCCGGAGCGGGACGGTCTCGGCGGACTCGGCGGCGCCGTCCTTCAGCGTCGGCACGGTGATCGAGCGGGTCGTGCCGGAGGGCGTCCCGGCGGGGAACACGACGCTGCCGCTGACGGGACGGTAGTCCTTCCCCGCCTCGGCGCTGCCGCCCGCGTCCGTCTCGTACGTGACGGTGACGGGTTCACCGACCGGACCGGAGCCGGTGGTGGCCACCGAGACGTCGACCCGGGCGCTGCCGCCCTCGTCGACGGGGTGCACGACGGATCGTGTGACCACCTTGGTGGTGAGAGCCGGTTCGGCCGTGCCGTACAGCTCCACGCCGTCGAGGGCGAAGGTTCCCGGCCCGCCGGTCGGCAGGGTGACGGCGTACCCCCACATCCGGTCGAGCCCGAGGACCTGGTCGATGCCGCCGACGGGCTGGTAGTCGGTCCGGTAGGTGAACTCGGAGAACGGGATCTCGACGAGGTGCCAGCCCTCCCAGTCGTCGGTGAAGGACGTCGTCCACAGCTCCGACGCCTCGCCGTTCGCCCCGCCGTCCTTGATCTCCAGGGCGATCCGCTTGCCCGAGCCGGGAGGGAGCGGCGCGGTGTTCTGGCCGTACCACCACAGCCGGATGCCCTTGTACGCGGTCCAGTCGTGGGCCGGCCGGTCGAAGGCGAAGTCATGGGTGAAGCCGCCCCAGCCGCTGATGTCGTAGCGGCCTTCGAGGACCTTGGCGCCCTCGGGCGCGTCGGCACGCTCCCTCAGTGCCAGCTCCGGGTGGGACTCGGCGGCGTTGCCCCAGGTGAAGAGGCCTTCCGCGGGGGGTGAGGCGAACGGGACCTCACCCTCGAACCGGTCGACGGCTCGGGGCGCGGGTTCCTGGGCGGCGGCACTCGGCAGACCGCCGGTGAGCAGACCGGTGAGTACGGCGGTCGCGGCGATCACCGCCGCGCTCACCGTCCTGCGGGGACGTGCGGGGGGCATACGGGCTCCTAGGACAGGCGGGGCCTGTGGGGTCGGGGACGGACGGGTGCGGAGAGGGCCGCGGATCAGGCCGGGGTGTGGGTCCACTTCTGGTTGGCCCCGCCGGTGCAGGTCCAGATCTGCGCGCGGGTCCCGTCGGCGGAGGAGTTGCCGGTGATGTCCAGGCACTTGTTCGCGCCCGTGTTGACGACGTCGTGCGTGGCGGCGTCATAGGTCCAGCGCTGCGCCGCGGTGCCGTTGCAGCTGTACAGCTGGACCTGGGCGCCGTCGGCCGTCGCACCACCCGTGACGTCCAGGCACTTGCCGAGCGCCCGGACGCTGCCGTCGGCGGCGAGCGTCCAGCGCTGCGCGGCGGTGCCGTTGCAGCCGTACAGCTGGACGGGCGTGCCGTCGGCGGTGGCGCCGCCGGCCACGTCGAGGCACTTCCCGGCCAGACCGGTCAGCGGGCCGGCTCCGGTCCCGCCGCCGGGCGTCCCCGCCCAGGTGAAGGTCGCGGTGGTCCGGGCGGGCAGCGTGTACGTGAAGGACTGGCCGCCCCAGTCGACCCGGACGGACTGGGCGGACGTGCCGCCGTTGTGGGCGATCAGCGCCTTGGAGCCGTCGGGGTTGCGCCAGGCCACGTTCTGGACCGTGCCGTTGGCGGTGGAGGCGATGCGGTACGCCCCGGGCCTGACGAACTTGGTGAGGTGGCCCGTCGTGTAGTACTCGATCGTGTAGTCGACCTGTCCGGCGCGGGCGCCGCCCTCCTGCACGGTGATGAGACCGGTGCAGGTGCCGCAGCCGCCGTTGTGCGGGCCCATGTTCTGGTTGAGCCCGAGGCTCCACTTGACCAGGCTGCCGCTCCAGTTGCGGGCGTAGTCGACGATGTCCTTGAGGTCCTCGTTGTGCTGGTTCGCGATCCAGGTGCCGCCCGAGTGCTCGGTGCTGAACTGCTTGACCGCCGGGTACTGCTGGTGGACCTGGGTGCCGACGGCCGGGTCGCCGAAGTAGCCGTGCCAGGCGATGCCGCCGAACAGGGGGTCGTTGCGCACGCCCGCGTCGCCGAGGATCCCGGCGCCGAAGTTCGCGTAGTCGCCGTAGTTCCAGTCGTGCACGAGGACCTTGGTGGTGAGGCCGGCGGCCCGGAAGGCCGGGTAGACGTGGTTCTTGGTGAACTCGACGAGCCCGGCCGGGTTCCAGCTCATGCCCGGGTAGTTCATGGCGGTGGGGTTGCCGGCCTGGCAGCAGTTCGGCTCGTTCTGCACGGAGACGTAGTCGACCTTCACCCCGGCCGCCTGGTAGCTCTGCACGTACTTGACCAGGTACTGGGCGTACAGCGGGTAGTACTCCGCCTTCAGCCAGCCCATCTGGTCCATGCGGCCGTTGTCCTTCATCCAGCCGGGGGCGCTCCAGGGCACGCCCTTCACCCGCAGCGCCGGGTTGAGTTGCTTCGCCTGTGCGGTCAGCAGCCGGACGTTCGTGTCGTAGCCGTTGGTTCCGAAGTCGTTCAGGTCGCAACAGGTGTCGTCGAGGGAGACGTTCCCCGGGCGGGAGAGGTCCGAGGCGCCGATGGGGTTGCGGACGAAGGACAGGCCGATGCCCTCGGTCGGCGAGAAGAGCTTGCGCATCACCTCGTCGCGGGTCGCGGCGCTGACGGCGCCCCCGCGCAGCAGATGGGCGGTCGTGTCGGTGATCGACGCGCCGCCGCCCTCGAACTGCTGGTAGGTGGTGCCCTCGTCGACGGTGATCGTGTGGGTGGCGGCGCCGCCGGCCGGGCCGAACGCGAGGGGCGCCTGCGGGGCCAGACCACGGGTGACGGTACGGCCGCCGGAGTCGGACGTGGTGGTGAGCCAGACGTCGACCCGCTCACCGGCCGCCTGCGCGGTGCCGGGCCCGGTCAGGACCAGGCTGCCGGCGACGAGGGCGCCCGCCGTGAGTGCGGTGAGGGGCCGCAGGCGGCGGGGCCGGGTGTGCGGGGTGGTTTCTCCTCGCGGCTTTCGCCCTCCGCCGCGGAGGTACGTCAGCCCACGCCTAAGTGTGTAATGCACCTGACAAGCCTTTCGCCGTTTCGTGGTGCCACGGATCACGGACCACACCAGCAAGCCTTTTATCAAGTCCTGAAGTTATGAGGTGCCCCTGAGGCCGTCAACCCTTCGGGAAGAGAAGGCAAGGGCCCACCGCTCAACAGGTGCGCGCACCACTCACAAGGAGGGAGAATCCACGCAAATCGCTTGCACGGCTTGCGATACTCTTGCGTTCATGACGCGACGACTCGCTCAAGTGGCCAAGAAGGTGGGAGTCAGCGAGGCGACGGTCAGCCGTGTGCTCAACGGCAAACCCGGTGTCTCCGAGGCGACACGGCAGTCCGTGCTCACCGCCCTCGACGTGCTCGGCTACGAGCGGCCCACACAACTGCGCGGCGAGCGCGCGCGCCTGGTCGGTCTGGTGCTGCCGGAGCTGCAGAACCCCATCTTCCCCGCGTTCGCCGAGGTGATCGGCGGCGCCCTCGCGCAGCAGGGCCTCACCCCGGTGCTGTGCACCCAGACCAAGGGCGGCGTCTCCGAGGCGGACTACGTGGACCTCCTCCTCCAGCAGCAGGTGTCCGGTGTCGTCTTCGCCGGCGGCCTGTTCGCGCAGGCCGACGCGCCGCACGACCACTATCACCAGCTGGCCGAGCGCAACATCCCGGTCGTCCTGATCAACGCCTCCATCAAGGGGCTCGACTTCCCCTGCGTCTCCTGCGACGACGCCGTCGCCGTCGAGCAGGCCTGGCGCCACCTCGCCTCCCTCGGGCACGAGCGGATCGGCCTCGTCCTCGGCCCCGAGGACCACGTCCCCTCGCGCCGCAAGCTCGAAGCGGCCCGCGCCGTGGCCGAGGCCGCGGGCCGGACGCTGCCGGACGAGCACGTCGTACGGTCGATCTTCTCGCTCGAAGGAGGTCAGGCCGCGGCCACCCGCCTCCTGGAGCGGGGCGTCACCGGGATCGTCTGCGCCAGCGACCCCCTCGCCCTCGGCGCCATCAGGGCCGCGCGTCGCCGCGGACTCGCGGTCCCCGCGCAGGTGTCCGTCGTCGGCTTCGACGACTCCGCCTTCATGAACTGCACCGAGCCGCCGCTCTCCACCGTGCGCCAGCCCATCGAGGCGATGGGGCGGGCCGCCGTCGAACTGCTCTGCGCCCAGATCCAGGGCACGCGGACGGACCCCGGCGAACTCCTCTTCGAGCCCGAACTCGTGGTGCGCGGGTCGACGGCGCCGCCGCAGACCGCCTGACCGCTTCCGACGCTCCACCGCGCCGCCCGCTCGCCGCACCAGCGCGCCCCGGGCGGCGCAAAGGATTGACGGGGACGCTCAAGAAGTCCGGATCTCCTCGTCATCGAGCGCGCTGCGGCGGGCTCCCGGTGACCTTCCGCAGGTGTGCCGGCCCGGCCGTCACCGCTCCCCGTCAGGTACCTCAGGACACGGACCTGCCGAAGAACTCCAGTTCCGCGACGGCCACCTGCTTCCGCGGGTCGGCCCGCCACGCCGTCCGCAGCACCAGCTGCACCGACAGCGCGTCACGCACCCGCACGTCGACCCGCTGGGTACCGCCGTCGTTGATGCGGTGCCGCGAGACCCGCGTCTCGCCCGAGGAGTCCCTCACCACGAGGTCGAAGGTGCGCGGGGTCGCCTGCCCGTCCGCCTGGGTGGTGTTCTTCGAACTGCCGGGAGTGATCAGGACGCTCAGCAGATCGGTCGGCTCGGCGAAGCGGGCCTCCAGGTACTGTCCGGCCGAGTCTCCCGCGTACCCCGTGCCCCACCAGGTGTTGGAGTACCCGTCGCCCACCATGTTCGGACCCTGCCTCGGCGCCGAGTGAGAGGCAGCCCAGGCCACCGGGTGCACCGGGACACGGGTGGCGAAGTGGTCCTGGACCGCGCGGACGGCGGGCGGACCGCCGACGGCGCCGCCGACCACCACCGCCACGACCGCCGTGGCGACCAGGGCGCGGACGACCCAGCGGCTCCGGTCACGGGCCAGGCCCGGACGCCGGCCCGCGTACGGCCCCTCGACCGTGGAGAGCCGCTCCGGGACCATGGGGGTCGCGCAGAAGCGGCAGAAGTGACGGCCCGGGGTGTTGGCGAGCGCACACGCCGGGCACGGGGTGCCGCCCGCGACCGGTGCGGGCGCCTCGGCCGCCCGGACCGCGGGACGCGCCGACTCGGGCCGCGCGGGCAGCACGGGCGCGGCGACGGCCGGCTCCCCGGCCCTGCTCCCCGGGACCGGGACGAGCAGCGAGCGTACGAGCGTGTCCGAGGGCCCGTCCACCGCGGTGGGCGCCTCCGAGGACGGGTCCACCGCGGGCAACGGCGCGGTCACCTCCTCGGGATCGGTTACGGAGTCGTCCGATGCCGCCGGTGGAGCTGTTTCCGACGCCGGTCCGGCCGCCGCCGGGGTCGCCTCCGCCGGGGCGGACGACGGCTCGGGTCGGGGCGCGGCGGCCGGCGCCTCCGGGGCCGCCGTGTCCGCCTCGGGCGGGTTCCCCCCGGCCGGAGCGCCGGCCGGCGTGTCCCAGCGCAGGAACGCTCCGCAACTGTCACAGAACGACTGGTCCGACGTACGCACCGGGCTCGCGCAGTCCGGGCAGGGACGGAACTGGGGCGCGTCACTCATCAGGGTCAAGCTCCTTCGGATGTACGGGAAGTGGTCACCGACACCGTGAACGGCAGGTGCGCGGGGCGGGCCGCGGCCACGACCGCGCGCAGTCGGTGCGGATCCACGGCGGACGGGTCGGCGACCCGGAGAACGACACGCAGCCCGGCCACGGGCGTCCCCGGGAACGGACCGAGCGGCCCGGCGGACCAGCTCGCACCCCCGCTCTCGGTGATCTCCGGGGGGACCCCGAAGGCCAGCCGGACCGCCGCCGCGAGGCCCTGCCGGGTGCCGCGGACCCGGTGCAGCGCCACGGCCGACGCGACCGCGTGCCGCCGCAGCGGAAGCGGCTCGTCGCCGTCGAGCTCGGCCCCGACCCAGGTCGCGAGGTAGTCCACGAAGTCGGCAGGGGCGAGCGCAGGCGAGAAGTACGCCTCCAACGAGTCCAGCACGGTGAACAGAGGGGCGAGGACGACATCGAGACCGGACACGAACCGCTGCCCGAAGTCGTCCTCCGCGTAGACCGCGGGCAGCGCCGCCCCCAGCGGGTACGGCGTCGCCAGCCCGGGGACCGTGCCCCGCGCCGACCCGCTCACCGCGCCTCGATCACACGGACACGGTGGTCGAACGGGAACAGCAGCGCCGAGGGCGACAGCTCGATCCGGTCCGTCGTCTCACCCCTGCGCCCGGTCAGGGGGTCCGCCGGATGCAGCAGCACCTCGTCCACCAGCTCCACCCCCGGCACCCGCTGGAGCGCGGCGAAGACCTCCCCGGCCCGCAGCGGACGCCCGAACGGCCATCCCTCACCGTGCGTCCCGCCCCTCAGCGGATCCAGGTACGCGTACAGCACGTCCAGCGCCTCGGCGCGCACCCGCTCGGCCTCCGCGGCCCGGAAGGAGTGCAGCGTCGCCACCACCGTCACCCCCTGGTAGAACGGCGGCCCGACCGCGAGCCGGGTGCCCAGCGGACGCCGCTCGTCCAGGAAGCCGGTCACCCGGGACAGCAGCTCCTCGCCCGGGACGAGTTGCTCGAACCGCAGCCGTCCGCCCCGGTCCGGCACCGCCTGCGGCACCACCAGGACCCGGACCGCGTTCTCGCCCGCCTCGGCCGCGTCCGCCGCGAGACAGGAGATCCTCGCCGCCTCGGGCGCCGCCCGGTGCGCCAGCTCCTCGTAGTCCCTGGCGGTGACCGCCCGCTCCTGGGCCCGCAGGCTGACGGGCGCCCGGGACTTCGCCTCCTCGACGGTCTCCCCGTCGACCCCGCCCCGCGCCGCCTCACGGTTCTCCACCCGCGCGATGTACGGGATGGAACTGCGCAGCACGGTGATCGTGGAGCGGGCCACATTGCCCGCCCGGCCGCCTCCCGTGCCGTACCGCACCGCGCGGATCGCCGCGCCCTTCGGCGGCACCGCCCCGAACTGCCGCAGGGTGCCGTCCGGTTGGCGCACGCACGGACCGAAGGCGATCTCCCCGGTGGTCGCGTCCAGGGTGACATGCCGGTCCCCGGGGCGTGACGAGGCGAAGTCACGGACGACGCTCCACTCCTGCCAGCCGGCCTCGTCGTCCTCGTCCGCGCCGCCGTCCGCACGCTCGGCGACCTGGAGCAGCAGCGGCGGACGGTCCACGACCGGCGCGTGCGCGAGCCGCACCCGCTGCCCGGCCACGCCCTCGGACTCGCCGAGCGATTCGTCGCGCACCGTCTCGGCGTGCGCCGCGCGGACCGTGCCGCCGATGGTGAACGCACCCGCGGCCCGTACCGTCGGCGACTCGCTGTACGACGGCAGGCCCTCGGCGGGCTCCACGACCCGGCACCGCACCCAGCCCGCCTCATGCCCGCCGAGCCGCGACACCGCGTGCCCGGACGGCAGGTGCAGCACCACCTCACCCGGCCGGTTCAGCCCGCCCGTGCTGTCCTCGTCGACCTCGCACGCCACCCAGCCCTCGGCCGCCGTCCACGCCTCCCACACCAGCGGCGGCCTGCGCGGGTCCACGCCGACGCCGTCCACCCGGCTGTCGAGGTCGAGGACGAGCAGGCAGTCCGGCACGGCGGCGGAGAGACCGAACAGCAGCAGATCACCGACGCGCGGCGACGGCGAGAAGGCCGGTACGTCCTCGCCGCCGAGCAGATCCTGGGAACGGTCCTCCGGCGTGCCCCCGGCCTCCTGGCGGACGAGGTGCGTCAACGTGCAGGGCACGACGGTCAGATCGGCGGTGGTCGCGAACACCACCGCCTCCTCCGTCTCCGTACGCCCGGTGGACACCTCCGTCCCGGTGGGCAGCACCACCGGCTCCGGCTGCGGCGCGGACAGCCGGAAGGTGATCTCGGCCCGGGCGGCGGCGGGCGGGAACAGGGTCACGCCGAGCAGGTCGAGGAAGGCCAGATGGTTCTTCTCCGGGACCCGGTTGAGGCGGTAGACGAGCTGGTCCGCCATGTGCGCGACCGCTTCGACCAGGGTGACGCCCGGATCGGAGACGTTGTGGTCGGTCCACTCGGGGCACGCCTGCTGGATGTAGCGCTTGGCGTCGTCGACGAACTGCTGGAAGCGCCGGTCGTCGAGATGGGGTGCGGGCAGGGCCATGGCGGCTCTTTCAGTCCTCGGAGGGGATGACGTAGAAGGGGAAGACGAGGTTGCGGGGGTTGTTGGCGCCGCGCACCCGGTAACGGACGTCGATGTACAGCGTGGTCGGCTCACCCGGCGCGGGGGAGACCGTGACCTCCTCCACGTCGACGCGCGGCTCCCAGCGGTCGAGCGACGACATCACCTCGTACCGGACCCGGCCCATCGTCGCGTCGTTGACCGGGGCGAACACCAACTCGTGCACCGCGCAGCCGAACTCGGGACGCATCGGGCGCTCGCCCGGCGCCGTGGCCAGCACCAGCCGCATCGACTCCTCGATCTCGCGGTCGCGCCGGACGAGCGCGATGGCACCGCTCGGGCCGGTCCGCAGCGGGAAGGCCCAGCCCGCGCCGACGAAATGCTCACTCAACGGAGGTTCCTCCTTGTCCTCTGCGTCCTCAGAACGGCAGGTTCGCCGCGACGGGGTTGGGCATCGGGACGGTCGACGTGACGAACACCGGGGCGTTGACCACGGCCTGGGTCAGCGCCGAGACCTTGAACTTCGCCCCGGCCTTGATGTCCACGCCGAGCCCCGCGTCCAGCTTGATCCGCCCCTTCGCGGAGAGCGTCAGATCGGTCCCCGACTCCACCGTGACCCCCCGGGCCCCCGTGATCGTGACCGTTCCGTCGCTGTCGATGGTCAGCGTCGTACGGGCCTCGTTCAGCTCCACGCTCAGCCCGCCCTTCGCGGTACGCAGCCGGATGCCGTGCGAGGCACGCGTCCGGCCGCCTTCCTCCCGCAGCTCCACGGTGTGACCGGTGCGCGAGGTCAGCGCACGCCACTGGACCCGCCCGCTGGTGGGATCGACGGGCGCGACCCGGTCGGTCGCCGGCGTGTGCCGGTCGACGCCGTTGTACAGACCGGCGAGGACGTACGGATGCTCCAGGGAACCCCGGTCGAAGGCGCACAGCACCTCGTCGTCCACCTCCGGCAGGACGAGCCCGCCACCACCGCGCCCACCGAGCTGGGCGACGCGGCACCAACCGCTCTCGTACGTCGCCGAAAGCCACGGGAAGCGCAGCCTGACCCGGCCCATCGCGAGCGGGTCCTTGGTGTTGGTGACGAGCGCGACCGCGACGCCGGGCATCGGCGGCGCCGCCTCGCCGCCGCCCGAAGCCGTCCCGTACAGCGAACGGAACTGCCGGCCGGACACCGTCAGCCAGGTCGCGAACTGCCGCCCCGAGGCGAAGACATGACGCACCCCGGTGGCGGTGTACCGGCCCTCGAACGGAAAACCCGCACCCTTCACGGCCACCGGCTGCCCCGGCTTCAGTGCCGGATTGCCGGTGACGGCGACCTCCAGCTCCGCGAACGACCCGGTGACGTCGTCAGCGAGCGCCGCGGCCGCCTGCGTCACCTCCGACTGGGTCGTGAACGGCGTGTCCGTCGCCGCCAGCTCGGCCGGACCGAACGGAGCGGACAACTGCGCCGGCGTGATGTCGGAGACGATCTCCTTGCTCGCGACGGCGGGCGTCGGAGAGGACAGCGCCTGCTTGGTACGGGGATCCCAGCCCCGCACGTCGACCTTGCCGACCTGCCCGGCGGCCGTCACCGACACCCGGCTCTGCAGGGTGTTGCTGCCGAAGTCCAGGACGTACGGGCTGACCGCCGCCGGCGTGGTGTCGGCGGGCGCCGAGGAGGCCGCGGGCAGCGCCGCGAACACCAGCCTGCCCGCCGGGTCGAGCGAGAGCCGGACGTCGTTCTCCCTCGCGAGCCGGGACAGGAAGTCCCAGTCCGTGATGTTGGGCTGGGTGGCCAGCTCGTACACGGTGGGCGTCGCGTCGACCCGGCCGAGCGGGATGCGGTTGAGCGCGGCGAGCTTCCGCACGATGTCGGAGGCCGTCATGTTCGGATAACCCTCGACGCGCCGGCTGCGCAGCAGCCGATGTCCCGGGTCGTAACCGCGCACGATCAGATACCGGCCGTGGCCCGGCGCCGCGTCCACCTCGACGGCGGTCACCTCACCGGTGAGCATGGGCTCCCCGAGCTTGCCGTCGGTGAACGGGGACAGCACCGCCATGGCGCCGACCCTCAGGAACGGGAACAGAGCGGTGAGGGTGCCGTCCTTGTCGCTGAAGGTCAGCTGGAAGGCGGACGGCACGTTGACGCTGGCGTCCACCCAGCCCTCGGTCAGGCGGACCGCGAGCGGGTCCGGTAGCGGCGTGCCGTCGAGCTGCACGTGGAGGACGGTGGTGAAGGTCTTCTCGCTCATGAGGCGCCCTCGGTCTCCGGCGTTTCGGTGGTGGACGGGAGCAGCAGTTCCGTGCCCGGCCGCAGCCGCATCGGGTCGTCGATGCGGTTGGCCTCGGCGATGACGCGCCAGCGCGTCGCGTCGCCGTACTCCCGCCAGGCGAGGGAGGCGAGCGAGTCCCCGGCGACCGTCCGGTGCACCCGGCGGGCGGAGAGCGCACCGGAGGTCGGGTTCTGCTTCTTGGTCGCGCTGGAGATCTCGGTGAGCGCCAGCGAGCAGGTGGCCCGGATCGGCATGCCACTGGGACTGAACAGGGTGTACGTCGCCGAGACCGAGGTGACGTACGCGACGAACTGCACCGTCGAGAACGAACCCCAGGTGAACTGCACCCACGGCGGCGACGGCGCCTTCGCGCCGATGCTCTGCTGGGTCACCTCGCAACACGAGAGCAGCAGCTCCACCTGCTGCTTCACGTCGTTGGACGAGGGATCGCCGGACCGGTCGAGGAAGACCTCGAGCTGCAGCTGGGCCGGCTGGCTGCCGGTGAACTTCGGCGGCGCGCCCCGGTCGTACGCCACGGCCTGCTCGGTGAACCAGCTCGCGGACCGACTCAGCTGGAGCTGGTCCGGGTTGAACTCGAACCGCACCTCGCCGAGCTTGCCGCCGTAGTTGCTCGACAGGTCCGTGGGCGGCTGGTGGATGGCGAGCGACGCACGGGACAGCCCGCTGGCGACCAGGCCGCCGAACGACGGTGCCATCTCAGGAACCCCCCGCGTCGGTGAAGCCGTGGTGCGCGATCTCCAGGGTCTCGGTCGCGACGGCCGGACTGGCCGGGTCCAGAGTCGGCCCCGTCCACCGGACCGGCAGCACCTCGACCAGACCCCACTGCGCCACGACCGACCCGTCCGCGCGCAGCGCCGCGATCTGCGCCGTCGGCCGGGTGATGCCGGTGGCCAGCGACGAGACCCAGGCGGCGACCTTCGCGGTGTCCGGGGTCAGGGGGCGGGTGAGACGGATCGTGGAGAAGGTGACACGGGTGGGGAGCTGCCAGACGAAGCCGTTGTTCCCGCCTTCCCGACGCTGCTCCACCTCCACCTCGGAGGAGAGACCGTCACAGCTGTTGAACAGGCCGAGGTCCTGGCCGTCGATGCTGAGCTTGAAGAAGACGGTCGAAGCGGGGTCCGGCTGCTGGGGCATGGTGAAGGGTCTCTCGGATAGTCGGGTGGGGCGGGTCGGTCGCGGAGCCGGCGTGCGGCCGGTCAGCGGCCGTGGTCGCGCAGGCGGCCCACCCGCTCACGGTCGGCGCGCAGCTCGGCGCGCAGCAGCCGTGAGAGCGGGGTGACGAGCCGACGGGCCAACTCGTCCAGCTGACCGGGTGATGCGGAACCGGAGTCGGAGCCGGTGGCCGTGGTACGCGGTTCGGCCGTGCGTTGTACGGCGGTCCGGGTCACCGTGGTGGCGGCGCGAGGGGCGTGCGGGGCGGCGCTCCGCCGGAGCGGGGCGGCCACGACGGGGACCACGGGCGCGGGCGCCGGGACCGCCTCGGGAGCGGCCTGACGCTGGACGGCGACCGGCCGGGCGACGGGCCGTGCGGCGGAGGTAGGGGCGAGGGGGACGACGGGGCGCGGGCCGGGGGCGGGGTCGGGCACCGGCCTGGAGAGGGGTGCGGCGGGCGGGGCGGTGTCGTCGGCGGTACGAGGGCGGGCGGGGGCGCTCGCGGTGCCCGGCAGGCGCGGCGTGAGCGGCCGCGTCGTGGCAAGCGGATACGTGCTGCGCCGCTGCACGGAGGGAGCGGTGGCGCGGGGCAGGTCGGTGAGGGCGACGACGGGGGCGGGCGTGTTCGAGGGGGGCGCTGATGCGCTCGCGGCTCGGCCGGGCTTGCCCGTGACCAACGGCGGAGCGACACCAGGTGTGGGCGTGACGGGCGCTGGGGTGCCACCAGGGGTGGCCGTACCCGGCGCTTGGGCGCCACCCGGGGTGGCCGTGCCCGGCGCTTGGGCGCCATTCGGTGCGGTGGTGGCCCGCTGCGCGACGGGAAGCGGTACGGGTGCTGTGGGCCCGGTGGACGCCGGGGCGGGGTGGTGCGGCACGGCCGACGACGACACGGGGCTCGCCGGGGGCGTGGAGGCCTGCTGGACCCGTGCCGGCTCGGTGCCGCCGGCGACGGGGGCAGTCGGTGGCGTCGGCACGGAGGTCTCCAGGGGCGCGGCGGTGCGCGTGACGGGCGGCCCGATCGGGGACCGGCGCGGAGCGGGGTTCGCACGCCGGGCGGGCCCGTCGGCGGCCGATCGCTGCACGGGGGCGCCGAGGCCCGGCCGAGCCGGGGGAGTCGGGGCGGTGGCCCGAGCGCTCATGGGCGCCGGGGCCGCCGCCGGTGAGGGGCGCCCAGGGGAGACCGGACGGTCCGGCGGTGCCGGGCGCGTCCCGGGTGCGGGGGTCGCCGTGTCCACCTGCGCTGGGGCCGGCGGGATGTGGGCTTGCGGCTTGGGCGGCACCGGGGCCGAGGGCGTGTCCGCCTGAGGCTGCGGTGCCACGGGGGCCGCCGTCGTGTTCCAGTCGGCGCCGGGGGCGCGCCGCGAGCGGCGCACGGCGGGACGGCGCTGTACGGGAGCGGGCGGGGTGCCGACGGAAGGAGTGCTGACGGGAGGAGTGCCGACGGGAGTCCCGGGCCCCGCGGGGGAAGCAGGGCCCGGGACGTTCTGGGGCCGCCCGGCAGCCGAGGGCTCCGGGGCGGCGCTGAGGGGCGGAGCCGTCGGCGCCACGCCGTGCTCGGGCGCGTCCGTAGCCGTCGCCATGGTGCGACTCGGCAACGCGGCACCGGCCGGAGCCAGTCGGCGCATCGGTTGTACGGGCCGGGCGGAGACCAGCGGCGAACGGCGCACGGGCAGGGGTCGCACGGACGGGGCGGGCGACGATGTCACGGCCCCCGCCTCGAGCACGCGCGTTGCTGCGATCGGGGCCGCTTCCGCCCCGGCCGCACGACGGATCACCCCGGGGGCCCTCGGGGCGCGCGGCACCACGCCACCCGGCGCGGCAGCGACGGAAGCCGCACGCTGCACGCGAGGGACGGTCCCGGTCGGTCGCGGCGTGGCGGCCTCGTCCCGTACGGGAGTAGGCGCGGCCGCACGCTGCACGGCGGGCGCGGCCTGGTCCCGTACGGGAGCGGGGGAGGCCGCCCGCTCCACGGGAGGTGCGGTCTCGGTCGGTCGTAGTGCCGTGGCCTTGTCCCGTACGGGAGTAGGCGCGGCCGCACGCTGCACGGGAGGTGCGGTCTCGGTCGGTCGCGGTGCCGCACCCTTGTCCCGTACGGGTGTCGGGGAAGCCGGGCGCTCCACGGCAGGCGCGACCTCGGCCGGTTCGGGCGCCGAGGCCCCGCCCCGTACCGGAGCGGCCGAAGCCTTACCCCGTACCGGAGCAGGGGAGGCCCCATCCCGTACGGGAGCCGTGGTCCCGCTCGGTCCCGAAGGCGCGGTCTCGCCCCGTGCTGGAGCCGCCACCTCGCCCCGTACCGCAACCGCCTCCGCGGTCCGTCCGGTAGGAGCCGTGGCCGTCCGCTGGACCGCTGACGTGGTGGCGCCACGACGCCCGTCCTCCGAGTCCACCGAGCCGCTCGCGCGGCCCGGAGGCAGGCTCGCGGGCGCCGCGGGTGTCGGCCCCGACGCCGGTCGCGGCGACCGCCGCGACACCGGTGCCGAGTCGGAAGACCCCCGAGCCGGCGCCGGCCGAGAAGCCGACCCCGACGCAGTCCCCGACTCAGGCCCTGACACAGGCCCCGCCACCGGCTCCGCGTTCACGGTCCCGGCCACCGGCAGTCGCAGCCCCGGCAGTTCGGCCGCTCCGGGTTCCGCGGCCGACCTTTGCACGGGGCGTACCGCGTCGAGGAGTACGCCACCGGGCGCGTCAGGTACCGCCCCGTGGCCCAAGTCGCTCTGGAAGGAGGGGTTCCAGTGGGTCGCGAGCGACGCGGCGAAGCCGTGTTCCGCGATCGTGCGCGGCTCGGCGTCCAGCACCCGCCGCACGGGCGGCAGACCCCGCCACGCGTCTCTGGGCGCCGCCGCCGGCGCGGCGGGAGTGACAACACCGTCCGTGTCGCTCCCGGCCCGCGCACCGCGTGCCGCGGCCCGCCACTTCTCGAACATCCCCACCGTCTCCTCCGACCTCCTCTCCCTGCCCTGCCGTCATGCCTGCGACCGCTCCACCAGCGCCGCCACCTGTGCCACGTACCGCCGCCGGTCCGCGTGTTCCAGATCGAGGATGTCGTCCATGCCCCAGTGGAAGTGGAAGGCGAGGTACGCGGTCTCCTCCTCGATCCGGTCGGCCGCGTACGTCACGATTCCCCCAGGCGGCTCCCGGCCAGCTCGACCTCGAAGGACTCCTCGCAGTGCGGGCACGCGACGGCGGCCCTGGTGTGGCCCTCCGCGTTGATCTGCCGGTAGAAGTCCTGGAGGAACGCCAGGTCGGAGGCGAACATGTTCTCCACCGTCCCGTCGTGGACCGACGGCAGCGTGCCGAGGCGGGTGATCACCCGGCCGAGCAGCACCACGGACAGGTAGGCCGGGTTCTCACGGACCCGGATGTCCCGCAGCGGGAGCAGCTCGTCCCTGGCGGTGGCCAGCCGCATCGCCCCGTTGCGGTGCACCGTGCCCGCCTCGTCGACGAACCCGCGCGGCAGCTCGAACTCGAACTCCGTCCGCAGCGGCTCCTGTCCAAGGCCCTGCGGCCCGCCGGCCGCTCCTCCTTCGCGCCGCATCAGCCGAGCGTCAGCTCTTCGAAGGTGATGGTGACCTGCTCGGTCAGGGCCGCGGCGTCACCGGCCTTGGTGGCGCTGAGCTCCACCTTGGTGCACCAGGCGTTCCGCAGGTTGTACCGCTTCACCTCGGTGAGCTGGTAGTCCAGGAAGATGATCGACGCGTCCTTGCGGGCCGAGCCCATGTCGCCGGCGATGGAGGACGTGATCCACTCGGTGAAGGCGGCGGACTGCGTGGCGCCGCGGGTCACCGTGCACTCACCGGCCTTCTTCACACCGGGGAGCTTCTTGATGATCGGCTTGCCGTCCGCCGAGACCTGCTGGAACTCGATGACGTCCTGCTCCATCGAGAGGCCGCTGATCTCCTGCAGGGTCTCGACCATGACGCCGTCGATCTGCAGGCCGAAATTATGGGTGGTGAGGGCGTCACCGGTGTCGAGGGACATACGGGCCACTCCTGTTCATGAGGAAAGAGGGAAGAGGGAAGGGAGAAGAGGGCGGGGGATACGGGGGCGGTCGCGGCGGACGCGCGGAGGACTACTCCTCCAGCTCGCCGCCGCCACCCGGGAACTGCGCGAGGCGGAAGACCACGAACTCGGCGGGCTTGACCGGGGCGATGCCGATCTCGCACACCACCCGGCCCAGGTCGACGGACTCCGGCGGGTTGGTCTCGGCGTCGCACTTCACGTAGAAGGCGTCCTCGGCGCGCTGGCCGAACAGGGCCCCCTGGCGCCACTCGTTGACGAGGAAGGCCGAGATGTTGCGGCGGATACGGGCCCACAGCGACTGGTCGTTGGGCTCGAAGACGACCCACTGCGTGCCGACGAGGATCGACTCCTCGAGGTAGTTGAAGTAGCGGCGGACGTTCAGGTAGCGCCACGCCGGGTCGGACGCCAGCGTCCGCGCGCCCCACACCCGGATGCCACGGCCCGGGAAGGCGCGGATGCAGTTCACGCCGATCGGGTTGAGCAGGTCCTGCTCGCCGCGCGTGATCTGGAGCTCCAGGTCGACCGCGCCGCGCACGATCTCGTTGGCGGGGGCCTTGTGGACTCCGCGCTCGGAGTCGTTGCGGGCCCAGACGCCGGCCATGTGGCCGGACGGCGGCACCGTGCGGGTCTGGCCGCTCGCCGGGTCGAAGGCCTTGATCCACGGGTAGTACAGGGCCGCGTACCGCGAGTCGTAACCGGCGTTCTCCTGACGCCACTTGCGGACGTCCCGGGCGTTGAGCGAGGGCGGCGGGTCGAGGATCGCCATCCGGTCGCCCATCAGCTCGCAGTGCGCGATGAGACCCAGCTGGACGGCCTTGACCTGCTCCAGGTCGATGAGCCCCTGCTGGTAGGCGGCCATCAGGTCGGGCACGGCGACCATGTTGATCTCGTCGAAGGCCTCCAGGCCTCCGAAGCCGGTGCGGTCGGCGGAGTCACCGATGAACTGCCCGGACTCCAGTGCGGCGGCGACGTCGGCCCCCGCCGAGACCTGCGTCGGCGCCTGCGCGGGCGGCGCGAGCGTCACGGCCTGTGCGTCGGGCCTCGCGAGCTGCCCGCCGGCCACCGCCTCCTCCAGGACGATGGTCTTGGAACGCTGCTTCACCTGCGCGACCACGTAGTTGCGGGCGCTCTTCTTGGCGGAGGCGTCGAAGCTCTCGACGACCTTCTCGCCGTCCTTGACGACCAGCTTGAAGCGCTCGCTCTCGCCCTCGACGTCCTGCACCTCGACGGTGAGCGCCCCACCGGCCTCGGTACCGGCGGTGATCGCGGCGACCCGGAAGGTGCCGAGCGCGACGGCCTCGCCGGCGACGGCCTGCGGCATGGCGACGGCGGTGGCCGAACCGACGGCCCGGGTGGCGCCCTGCGCGTCCCCACCGCCGACGCGCACGACGTACGCGGCGGTGCCGCCGTTGTTGAAGAAGCCGTACACGGAGTGGGCGAGGTAGTACCCGTCCGTGAAGTCACCGAACTCCGCGACGTACTGCGACCAGTTGGTGACGAGCACCGGCTCGTTCAGCGGCCCCGTGGGCGAGAGGCCGACGAAGGCGGCGACGGAGGTCCCGAGGCCCTCGATGGGACGGGAGCCGCTGGCGACTTCCTCGACGTAGACGCCGGGGGACAGGTACGTGGGCATGGTGCGTGTTCTCCTCGGAGGGCGTGGTGCTGCGGAACGCGGTGGTCGTGCGGTGCCGGGGCGGGCCGGAGGCCTTCGGGGCCCGCGGGCCCCGACCGCCCCGCCCCGCGGTGCTGTGGGGCGTCGACTTCATCCCGCTCGTCCCCGCCCTCGGCCGTGGACAGCGGTCGTACGCTTCCGACTCTCGCCCGGACGCCGGCGCCCCGGCGAGGGAGGAAGGGGCGCTCGTGAGGGCAGCGGGGGTTGCCCTCACGGACACCGTCCGCGTGGCCCGGCCGGGAGGCCGCGGGGGCACGGCGCACTGCCCCCGAACAGGGACGTTCGGGCAGGCGGACACCACCCCCGCGCCCCTAACGTTCGCCCATGACCATGTGGACCTCTCTGGACCCGGCCGAGGTGACCGTCGAGCCCGGAGCACGCGCCGGCGCCCGACTGCGGGTGCGGAACACCGGCGACACCGTCGAGGAGTACCGCCTCTCCCTCGTCGGGAAACCCTCGGGCTGGTCCCGGATCGAGCCGGACGTGCTCCGCCTCTACCCGGGCAGCGAGGGGACCGCCGAGATCTCCTTCGCCCCGCCCCGCTCCTCCGACGTGGAGGCCGGGCCCCTCGCATACGGCATCCGTGTCGACCCCCGTGAGAACGCCGCCGCCCGCGACGTGGTGGAGGGACGGCTGACCGTCACGCCCTTCACCGAGACGCGGGCCGAACTCCTGCCGCCCGCGCTGACCGGCCGCCTCCGGGGGCGGGCCCGGATCGCCGTGGACAACCTCGGCAACACCCCGCTGACCGCCTCCCTCGTGGCGCGGGACGAGGCGAACCGGCTGACCTTCGACGTACGGCCGAACGCCGTGCAGATCGCCCCGGGACGCGCCGCCTTCGGCGATCTCGTGGTGCGGCCGCAGGCCGTGCGGTGGACCGGCCCCGAGGAGTCGCACCGGTTCACCGTGGCCGTGCGGAGGGCGGGCGACGACACCGCGCTCGACCTCGACGCCACCTTCGACCAGCGACCCGTCTTCGGCAACTGGCTGATGGTGGTCGGCGGACTCCTGCTGACCGCCGTGATCGCCTTCGTGGTGCTGTGGTTCAACTTCTCGCCGAAGATCGTCAGCGCGGCGAAGGAGATCCGCGCGACCGGCGTGCCCCGGCCCGTCCCGCAGGGAACCGGCAGCGAGCTTCCCGAGGCCCCGCCACCCCCGGGCGGGGCCGGCGGCCCCACGCCGGGGTCGGAGGCGCCCGGCGGCCCTCCGCCCCTCACGGACGGGGTGCCGCCGCCGGCAGGCGACGGCGGGCAGGGTGGCGACCCGGGAGGTGGCCCGACCGACGGCGGACAGGACGGCGGCGGACAGGACGGAGGAGGCCAGGACGGCGGGGGCCAGGACGGCGGCGCACCGACCGCACCCGCGCCCGACACCGGCGGCGACGAGCAGCCCGCGGCCCCGCCCGTCGCCCCCCAGCCCGTTCCGCCCTGGGTCCCGGGCTCCCCGAAGGACCTCGTGGTCGAGTTCGCCCAGGAACGCCTCGCGCACATGTCGTCCGGCAACGCCTGCCGGCTGCAGCCCGGCTGGACGCCGGGAATCATCGACGCGCCGACCCGCGCGTCCCTCGCCTGCTACCAGCGCGCCGTCGTCAAGGACGGGGTCGAGAACGGCAAGAACTCCGCCGCCATCTTCGACACGGACCGTGAGGGCACGCTCGGCCCGGCCACGCTGACGTCCCTGTGGGCGCAGGGCATCACTCCGGACAAGGTACGGTCGGGCGCCACCAGTTGGGAGACGACCCAGCTGATGGCCGCGTTCTGGGCTGCGTACAACCGCGAGTACAGCGACACCGACTTCCAGCGGGCGCGCACCAACGCCCAGTGGGGCATCGACCACTTCCGCGCGGGCAAGGACACGACCAGCCGCTACAGCACCCAGGTCGAGGCGAAGATCCGCGCCTACCAGTCGGCCGTGGGTCTCTCCGCGACCGGCACCGTCGACTGGCCGACGATCCGCAAGATGCTCGGCGGCAGCGTCATGTGAGGTGAGCGCCCCACGGCGCGGACGACAGGAGGGGGCCACCCGCACGGGTGGCCCCCTCGTCGCCGTACGGCGCTCGCGAGGACGCGGGCCACGGGCGTCACCGTGCGGCACACCGCCTCACGGTGCCCAGGGCGCCCCCGCGTCCAGGACCAGCCGCCCCGCCTTCTGGTACTCGCGCCGCGCCCCCGCCCGCACGTCCTCGCCGGTCACCGCCGAACCGCGCGCCGCGGCCAGGTATCCGGCCGTCACCGCGGCCGACCGGATGGCGCCTCCCGCCAGCTCGAACTCCCCGGCGCAGCGCGCGATCTCCTCGTCCACGCCCTCGCCCTTCGGCGTGCCCGCCAGACAGGAGTGCCAGAGCGCGACCCGCTGCCGGGGGTCCGGGAACGGGAAGTCCACGACAAGATCGAGCCGGCGCGTGAACGCCTCGTCGATGTTGGCCCTGAGGTTGGTCGTGAGCACCGCGATCCCCGCGAACGCCTCAAGACGCTGGAGCAGGTACGCGCTCTCCAGATTGGCGTACCGGTCGTGCGAGCTCTTCACCTCCGACCGCTTGCCGAAGACCGCGTCGGCCTCGTCGAAGAGCAGGACGCAGTCCGTACGGTCCACCTCGACGAAGATCCGCTCCAGGTTCTTCTCGGTCTCGCCGACGTACTTGTCGACCACCGAGGAGAGGTCCACCACGTACAGGTCGAGGCCCAGTTCGCCGGCGACCACCTCCGCGCCGAGCGTCTTGCCGGTGCCGGACTCCCCGGCGAACAGCGCGACGACACCCCGCCCCCGCCCGCCGCCGGTGCGCAGCCGCCACTCGCCGAGCACCCGGTCCCGATGACGGGCTCTGGCGGTGAGTTCGTGCAGCAACCCCAGGGGTTCCTCGGGCAGGACGATGTCGGCGAAGCCCACCGCGGGCCGGATCCGTCGGGCGTGGCTGTCCAGCAGCGGTGCGGAGACCAGCCGGGCACTGCGCTGCACCTGCGCCGCCGTCAACGCGGTGCCCTCGAACGCGGCGAGCGCCCGCGCGGCACGGGCCGCCCGGCGGACCTGGTCCCCGCTGAGACGGTACGGGGCGGTGGCCTCGTCCAGGTCGAAGTCGCTTTCCATCGTCCCGAGTTCGCGGTGCCACAGATCCCCTGCGCCCACCGCGTCCTCGGGTGCGTCGAGAGCCAGCAGCTCCGCGCCCGGGGCCCACCCGGGGTCGGGGGCGTCGGTGCCGGCGAGGACCACGGTCGTGTCCGCCGTGGCGAGGACGCGCACCAGCGGGCCGGGCCGGGTCGGCAGCGGCTCGACGACCACGGCGGCCCCGCGGAGCCGGGCCTCCCGCAGCAGCGCCCGCCCCGCCGCCACGTCGACGGACTCCGGCCGGTACCGCAGGACGGGCCGACCGGCGCCGAGCAGCGCGGCCACCACGGCGTCGGTGGCGGCCCCGGGAACCCGCTCCCGCAGATGCACGGTGACGGGCCCGGCCGCCGCGACCCGAGCGCCGAGCGCGGTGGGCGCCGTGCCCGTGTCCGCGGCGGCCCGCTCCGTGTCGACGCGGGTCAGCAGCTCGACTCCCGCGCCCTCCAGAGCGCCGTCCAGCCGGGTGTCGTCGCCCAGCAGATGCGCCACCACCCGCTCCGGGACACGCAGGGCCCGCCCGGGCAGCGGCCGGTCCTCGTCCTCGACGTCGAGCAGCCCGCCGGAGCGCAGCGGCGCCGCCGGGTGGAAGCGGTCGCGGGCGGCCGGGTCGGAAGGGCCGGTGCCCGCCAGGCCGAGGGCGAGGGCGACGGTGGCGCGACGCCGTCCGACATCGTCGTTGAGGTACGCGTACGACGTCTCGAAGCTCCGGTCCACCTCGGGCGCGAGTGCCGCGAGGAGGATGTGCGCGTCCAGCGGGGACAGCGCGAAGGACCGCGCCAGGCCGCCGAGCCGGTCCGTCCGGCCGATGTCCGGCAGCGGCGGTCCGGCGTCGTCCGTCCCGTGGACGGGCGGCTCCGAGGCGGACCGGCGGGCCGCCTCCTCGCTGACGTACAGCCCGCGCAGCGGATCGCCCGCCGTGGGATCGCCCGCGCTGCGGGCGTCCACGAGCGCGGCGACCCGCGACCGCAGTGCGACGATCAGCTCCAGCACCTCATGAGGACCGCTCATGCGCCCGTCGCCCCCGTCGCGGCGTCGGAGCCGGCACCGGTGGCGCCGCCTCTGCTCCCCGCGCGCCGGATCATCCGGGGCCTGACTTCCGTCGCCGCGGCGTCGAGCCCCCGCACGACGATCTCCGCCTCCGTGACCGGCGGCGCTACCTCGTACACCGGGGTGACCGGGAAGGGGGTGGTGACCACGACGTCCAGCGACGGCTTGAGCTCGCCGCCGAGCGCCGACCAGATGTCCGCGAGCGACCGTGACTCGGCGGGCGGCACGGCGACGCTGATCGGAAGGGACGCGGCGATCGGCCGCACCGACTCCGGTACGGCGTCGCCGGCCAGCACCTCGTGGGGGAGGAGCAGCGCCATCGCGGCGGCGAGCAGCCGGTGCTCGTCCTCGGGCCGGGAGGTCCAGGCCGTCACCAGGTAGGAGAGCCTGAACCAGCGCGGTGGCTGACGTCGGCGCGTCACGGCGCCACCGGCGTCCCGCTCGGCGTAGGCGCCGCGCTCGCGCCGGGCCACGTCCTCCCTGATGTCGTACAGATAGGCGTTCAGGGTCGGGGCATTGCGGCGGGCCGCCCAGTCGCGGGTCGGCGCGTCGAAGGCGACGTCGCCGGTCACCGCGGGTGCCAGCAGCCGGCGCAGGGCCTCGTCTATCTCATGGATCATCAGATGTAGCCTTCGCGGAGCGCGTACGCGACGGCATGCGCCCGGTTGGTGAGCTGGAGACGCGTCATCAGCGCGTGCAGGATGTTCTTGACGGTGCGTTCGGAGTACGCGAGCTTCTCGCTGATCTGGCGGGTGTCGAGGCCCTCGGCGAGGAGCCGCAGGACGTCCACCTCGCGGGGAGCCATCCCGAAGAGCGGCACCGCCCCGCCGGTGGCCGCGCCCGTCGAGGTGGCCCGCTGCAAGCGCCCGACCTGGTTCAGCAGACGGCTGACCAGGTCAGGCGGCAGTTCGCCGTCGCCGCGCGCCGCGCTGTGCACGGCGCTCAGCAGACGCTGTTCGGTGGCCTGATGACGCCAGATGATGGCCCGTACCCCGTACTCGACGACGGCCAGCAGGTCGGGCTCGCGCAGCTCGCGCGCGACGAGGACGACACGCTGGTCCCGCCCGCGCAGCAGGCGCCGCAGCTCGGCCGTGGTGGGTTCGTCGATCCGCTCCGCGAGCAGCACGGCGACCGCCGGGGCGTTCCGGTTCCCGTCGTCCTGGTCAGGGACGACGTCGATGGTCGGCTGATGCCGCAGGTGGCTGATGAGCCCGGCCCGACTGAGAGGATCGGACGCGTGGACGGTCACCGTCACCGGCTTGGTGAGCACTTCCCCTACCTGCTCTTTCTCACTCGCCTCGACGGTCCGGGCGAGTGGGAGGCCCCTCCGGGAACGACCGCTGAGAAGGCCGCTCCGGTGTCTCCCGCCGGATGATCGGCGCACATGGTGAGCCCCCGAGGTCTGCTGGTCAGCGGCCGACGCGCCGGCCGCAGTTGGTCCCGTCCAGCTTCCCGCGCACGACTCACGTCCCACTGGCGCGGCGCTAACGTTCCGCTGCCGCCGCTCGAACCCCGCCCGCCCCCGCCGGACCAACCGATTCCCGTGTGGTGCCTGTCACGTGTCGGCGAGGAGGGGTGTCGGGCGAGCGTGCCACCGGGGCCGGGAGCTCATGACGGACACCCTGCCAGGCCCGCCGGGCCGGGGCGACCGGATATACGGGCGGTTCCGCAGGGGCCTGTCAGTGGCCCGGGGCGTCGGCCGCCGGGGCGGTGATGATGCGGGGGAGCGCGCCCGGGTGCTCCCGGGTGAGCCAGTCGACGAGGTCCTCCCGAACGGCGCAGCGGGTGGTCCAGAGGTCGTCGGCGTCCTTGGCCGTGACGATGGCGCGGACGGTGATGGCGGTCGGGGACGTGTCGGTGACCGCGAGGTCCCAGGCGCGGCCGTCCCAGGTGGGACAGGTGTCGAGGAAGTCCTTCAGGTGGGCGCGCATCAGGCCGACGGGCGCGGAGTGGTCGCAGTGCACGAAGACGGAGCCCGTCAGCTCGTTGCCGCCGCGGGTCCAGTTCTCGAAGGGGCGGGAGGTGAAGTACGAGACGGGCAGGGTGACCCGGCGCTCGTCCCAGGTCCGTACGGTGAGGAAGGTGAGGGTGACCTCCTCCACGGTGCCCCATTCCCCGTCGACGACGACCGTGTCGCCTATGCGGACCATGTCGCCGAAGGCGATCTGGAAGCCGGCGAACAGATTGCCGAGCGTCGACTGCGCCGCCACGCCGGCCACGATGCCGATGATCCCGGCCGAGGCGAGCAGGGAGGTGCCGAGCCCTCGGAACGTCGGGAACGTGACGAGGGCGAAGGCCGCGGCGACGACACCTATCGCGACCGACACCACGCGTGTGATCAGCGTCACCTGGGTACGGACGCGGCGCAGCCGTGCGGCGTCCCGCGCGCGCGTGGCGTACCGCGCGTACGAGGACTCGACGACGGCCGAGGCGAACCGCACGGTCAGCCAGGCGCCGCCGCCGATCAGGCACAGCAGCAGGATCTGGTCCACCGCCGCCGTGTGCTCCAGGAGCGGCCGCCATTCCGTTGCGCGGTAGGACCACCGGAACACGGCGGTCAGGAGGACGAGATGGAGGGGGGTGCGGCAGCGCCGCAGCAGCCCCCAGAGCGGGGTGTCAGGGCGACGCGCGTCCGCGTACCTCGCGAAGAGGTCCGCCGCGCGGCCGGCGGCGAGGGCCAGCAGTGCCGAGCCGCCGAGGACGATCGCCAGTCGAACAACGCTTTCCATGGCTCCCCAGTCGATGTGTGGATGGTGGTTCCTGTTCGCCTCACCGCCGTGCCACCCGGCAAACACGTCAACCAAGGTTGACGGGACGAGGTTGTCAACGTAGGTTGACTGCATGACCGATGCGACCGATCTCGCCGCGCGAGCGGGCGACCGCGACCCCCGGGTCGGACTGCGGGCCGTCTCCGCGCTGCGGCGACTGCTGGAACAGCTGGAAGCCGTCCAGGTGCGCAGTGCGCGCAACCAGGGCTGGTCGTGGCAGGAGATCGCGACCGAACTGGGAGTCAGCCGACAGGCCGTCCACAAGAAATACGGGAGGCAGTGATGTTCGAACGGTTCACGAAGGCCGCACGTGCCGTGGTGAAGGGGGCGGTCGAGCACGCGGAGCGGGGCGGCGCGACCGTCGTCACCGAGGAACACCTGCTCCTGGCCCTGCTCGACCGCGAGGACACCCGGGCGGCGGCCGCGCTGCGGCAGCTGTGCCCGCCGGACCGCCGCCCGTCCCTGGTGACCGCGCTCGCCGAAGCCCGGCGCCGGGCGGGACTCTCCCGGGCCGACGCGACCGCTCTGGCGGAACTCGGCATCGACGTCGGCGCGATCGTGGCACGCGTGGAGGAGACGCACGGCGCCGGCGCCCTGGCGGCCGATCGCAAGGACGCCGGGTGGTGGTCGGGCCGCCGCTCCTTCTCCCAGGAGGCCAAGGCCGTCCTGGAGAAGTCGCTCCGCGTGGCGCTGGCCCGCAAGGACCGGGAGATCGGCGACGAGCACATCCTCCTTGCCCTCACCACGACCGGCGGCGTCGTCGCCGAGGCCCTCGCCGACCACGGTGTGACCTTCGCCTCCGTCGACACGGCGGTCTCCACCGCGACGACACGTTAGAGGGTGTGGCTTCCGTTCCCCGGGGCAGGCGGTCCTCCTGAGCCCGCGTGACGCGGCTCGGGAGAACGTCCGAGAACGGAGGAGTGATCGACATGGCGGAGAACGTGTGGAGTTACGGGCAGGCGTTCGGCCACCTGGTGGGCACGGACCTGACCGGCTGGAGGGTGGAGGCCACCGACGGACACATCGGGAAGGTCGACAAGCACTCCGACGAGGTCGGCGACGCCTATCTGGTCGTCGACACGGGAGTGTGGATCTTCGGCAAGGAAGTGCTCCTTCCCGCCAGCACGGTGACCCGCATCGACCTGGAGGGTCATGTGGTGCACATCGGCCTGACCAAGGAGCAGATCAAGGACGCGCCGGAGTTCCACTCCGACAAGCACCTCGCGGACCAGCAGTACCGGGAGGAGATCGCCGTGCACTACCGGACGGGCGGCCCCTTCGGCGGCGGCCCGGCCGTCGTCTGACCCCGGCTCATACGCCTCTCACCCGTACACACCTCTGACCCCTGCCCCCTACGCCGAGGCGGCCCCCGCACCCAGGTGCGGGGGCCGCCTCACGCCGTCGAACTCCCGGGTCCCGCACGTCAGCCGGGCAGCTCCTCGCGACCCACGCCGCTCCTGGCCGCCGCCGTGTGCAGGGCCCGCAGGGCCACCAGCAGGACCCCGATGTCGTCCAGGTAGACCGGGTCCGGGATCAGGTCGATCGGCGACACCGTGTACACCACGGCCGCCCAGAACAGGGCCTTGGACCGCAACGGCACCCCCGCGTCCAGCAGCAACCTGCGCGCCCGGAAGACGCGTACGAGCAGAACGGCCGCGTATCCCGCCATCACGAGCGCGACGACCGCGGCGACCACGAGCCAGAGTGAGCTGTCCATGTTCCTCTCCTACCCCGACTGCCGGGCGACCTCGCACGCCGCCGCGCCGGCTCAGGGGGTGCACCGGTGCACGACGGTCCACGGCCAGGTCGCCCCGCTGCCGGCTTCGACGAGGCCGACCATCCGGAACGCCGTGTCCGTGAGGCCGCCGAACGTGTACCGGTGAGGACCGGTGGGTCCGTGGGCGTGCTCGTAGCCCGCCAGGTTCCAGGTGTAGACCGGGACTTCGGCCGGAACCGCTTCGGCCGGCCCGCCCGGATCGTAGGCGGCGACCTGCTCGTCGGTGACGATCAGCACCCGGTCGTGCTGCCGGTAGTGGGCGCGCAGCGCCTTCGCGGTGTAGGTGCCGCCGAGGCTGTGGAACCGTTTCAGCACGTCGAGCACGGGTTCCCCCGTCCGGAACGGCACCACGGTGCTGGACCAGCCGAACTCCACCAGGTCCGCCTGCTCGGCCCGCATCGCCAGCGCGACGCCGAACACGGCCGCCGCGTCCGCCCGCGTCAGCTTCGACCGCTCGGACACGGTGTCCCAGAACATGGAGTCGGACCGGTCCACCAGGATCAACGTCCGGCCGGGCAGGGCCGGTACGTGGGAGAGGGAGTGCCCGAGCGCCTGCTCCAGAGGGGCCGCCCAGTGCTCCGACGGCGCGTGCCGGTACGCGGCCAGGTAGCGGAAGGGGAACTGACGGGACCGCGCGACCTCGTCGGCGTCCGCGACCCGCGCGGCGACCCGGGCCGCCGCCTCGTCCGAGATTCCCGCCTCGTCGAAGTTCCGCAGGTTCCGCAGGAGAGCCATCGGCCCCATCGACGGGATGACCGCCTCCCATACGGCGGCGTCCATCGGGCCCTGGAGCCAGCCCGCGACGGCCTCCCAGGTCATCCCCGCGGCCGTCAGCCGCGCGGCGCCGTCCGGCCCGGTCACCAGGGCCCGCCGCTCGGCCACCGGCAGCTCCCTCAGCGCCCGGTGCGCGGTCAGCAGACGGTCGGAGGCCGGCGGGACCGCGAGCTCCGGGTGGTGGCGGCGGTCCAGGGCGTACCGGAAGAGCGCGTCCTGCCACGGCTTGTCCGGATCGGGGCGGGCGTGCACCAGGTTGAGCACGTCACCGAAACGGAAGCCCTTGGACACGGTGTCGTACTTCAGCAGGGACCGGGAGGAGTACAGCCGGCGTACGGCATCGGCGATGCCGCGCTTCACGGGCTGTGGCACCTTCCGTCCGTACGTCGAGGTCCAGTACGCGAGCATCTCGCCGGGCTCGTCGGCGCGCTGCAGCACCGAGTTGATCACGGACCGGTTGGACGGCCCGTCGGACGCCCCGGCCTCCAGCCGGGCCCGCACGTACGCGGCGGCGCCCACCAGCGACGCCGTCCGCATGTTGCCCTCGCCGCGGAGCCAGCGCAACAGGCCGGCCGTCCACACGGGGTCCTCGACGGCGAGTGCGCGGACGAGCCGGGTGTACCGGTCGTCGCGGTCCCGCCCGCTCTCGTAGAAGGTCTGCTGCGAGACGAAGTTGCCGACGGCCAGCAGGAAGAGCTCCTCGCGGGGCTCCCGGACGAAGGCCGGGCCGCCCGGGTGGGTGCGCAGGCCCCGGCCGGGCGGCCGGTGGTGGCTCGTGGGCTTCGACGCGGTAGGGGTGGCGGCGGCCGCCGCGACATGCGGAGCCACGAGCATCTCGGACCAGATCTTGGAGACGCGCTGGGAGTGACGAGGCAGTGAATCCCCCCGGATCCATAGGAACGGACGGCCCCGGGCATGCATCCGACGGGGCGGACGCGACCGCGCCTCCGGAGAACAGAAGGAGCCGCGGCGTCACTTGGGTGTCAGAAGGAAGTAGCCGCAGCAGGGCGCATCGGAGGCGCGGTCGCGACGCCAAAGCTACGCGGACCGCCGGAAGCGCACCAGCGATTAAACGGCCGACACCGTCACTCCACGGGCCGACACCGTCACTCCACGGAAACGGCCGCCACCGCCACCCCGCACGTCAATCGCTCACGGTCGTGCCGCGGACGCGGTGGGCGGTGTCCCGCAGCCACAGGGCGCTGCGCTTGGGCGTGCGGGTCTGGGTGGCGTAGTCGACGCGGACGAGCCCGAAGCGCTTGTCGTAGCCGTACGCCCACTCGAAGTTGTCCAGGAGCGACCAGGCGAAGTAACCGCGGACGTCGGCTCCGCCGGTCCGGGCGCGGGCCACGGCGGCCAGATGCGCCGCGAGGTAGGCGGTCCTGTCGGTGTCCTCGACGAAGCCGTGGGCGTCGGGCCGGTCCTCGTACGCGGCGCCGTTCTCGGTCACCACCATCGGGATGCCGGGGTAGTCGCGGGAGACGCGCAGCAGCAGCTCGGTGAGGTCGTGCGGCATCACCTCCCAGCCGAGGCCGGTGACCGGGAGACCGCCGTGCGGCAGGTTGCGGGTGACGGGGACGCCCCGGGCATCGGTCCCGGCGCCGTGCTCGTCGACCCCGGAGGTGCGCATCGAGCGGTAGTAGTTCACGCCCAGGGTGTCGATGGGGCTGCTGATGATCTCCAGGTCGCCGTCCTCGACCGGGATCCCGATGCCGTGGACGGCGAGGTCGGTCACGAGGTCCTCGGGGTACCGGCCGCGCAGGACCGGGTCGAGGTAGAAGCGGAATCCCAGGGCGTCGGCCCGGCGCGCCGCCTCGCGGTCGGCCGCGCTGTCGGTGGCCGGCCGGCTGGTGCCCAGGAGGTGCGTCACGGCCAGGTCGAGCGGACGGCGGGCGGCGGAGCGCAGCCGCTGGACCGCGAGCCCGTGGGCCAGGTGCAGATGGTGCACGGCCCTCACGCCGTCGGCGAGGGAGCGGCCTCCGGGGGCGTGGACACCTTCGACGTGGCCGAGGACGGCCGAGCAGAAGGGCTCGTTCAGGGTGGTCCAGTGGGCGACGCGGTCGCCGAGCCGCTCGTGGACGAGGTCCGCGTAGTCGGCGAAGCGGAAGGCGGTGTCGCGGGCGGGCCAGCCGCCGGCGTCCTGGAGTTCCTGTGGCAGGTCCCAGTGGTAGAGGGTGAGCCAGGGGGTGATCCCGCGCGCGAGGAGCTCGTCGACCAGTCGGTCGTAGAAGCCGATGCCGGCCGGGTTGGCCGGGCCGCGCCCGTGGGGCTGGACGCGGGACCAGGAGACGGAGAACCGGTACGTGTCCAGGCCGAGGGCGGCGAGCAGGGCGACGTCCTCGGGCATGCGGTGGTAGTGGTCGCAGGCCACGTCACCGGTGTCGCCGTTGTCGACGGCCCCCGGGACACGGCAGAAGGTGTCCCAGATGGACGGCGTGCGGCCGTCCTCGGCGGCGGCTCCCTCGATCTGGAAGGCGGAGGTGGCGGCGCCGAAACGGAAGTGCGCCGGCAGGAGGTCGATCAGCTCGTCGTGCGGGGCGGTGACGGGCGGGGCGCTGGAGGTCACGGGTGCTCCTGAGGCTGGAGGGAGACAGGTCGGGGGAGGCGCGGGCGTGAGGACGGCCCGGACGCCGTCGCGGGCGTCCGGGCCGTGCGGGGACGAAGGGTCAGGGGAGACGGTGGTCCGCGTTCAGCACGGTCCCGCGTTCGGGGCGGTACAGGTCGAAGCCCCGTGTGTCGCACTGCAGGCCGCCGACGATGCAGTGGTCGACCAGGGCCTTGAGGGTGCGCTCCTCCCACGCGTTGAAGAAGTCGTAGTGGAAGGAGTAGCCGCGGCCGCTGGCCAGGCGGACCTGGCTCATGTCGCCGTTCACCGGCCACGCCATCTTGAACTCGATCATCGGCAGGGCGACGGGGTGGGAGGCCGGGCACATGTTGTCGTTGGTGCCGGGCTTGACGACCGGGTAGGCCATGTGGCTCTTGTGGTCGGGGGTGTCGAGGTACAGGCCGTTCCAGCAGCTGGGGGCCTGCATCCGCAGGTTGAGCTGCACGTCGGGCCGGCTGGGACAGCTCGCCGGGATGTCGGTGTTGAAGAAGCTGTCACCGCATTCCCAGCCCTCGACGAACCCCTTGTGGGCCCGGAACTCCTGGGCGCTCTGCATCGGGTTGCCGACGACGAACCGCAGCCCCTTGGGGAAGGGCCGCACGCTCCGGTAGTCGGTCACGCCCGCCTTGTAGTAGATGACCTGCGGGCCCACGGGCAGGATCTTCTGGTCGCCCTTGTACAGCGAGGGCATCCAGTACGCGGAGGCGTCGGCGGGCGCCTTGCAGGTGGTGTTCCCTCCGTAGAGCGAGCCGGTGGTGCTGGCGGCGTTGGTGGAGGTGTTGCCCATGAACGTGTGGTCGTGGGACTTGCCGAACTGGCCCGGGTAGACGATCGGGTCGTCCGGCGCGGTGTGGGTGACGGAGCAGCCGGCCTGGAACTCGTGGTGGTAGGCCGGGGGCGGGGTGGCCGTGGACGGTGTCACCCCCGTGACCTGGGGTACGGCCGGGATGTAGCCGTCCCCGTCGGGGTCGTCGCCCGACGCCTGCGTGGACGCGGCCATGACGTGCCCGCTGTGCGCGCCGGCGGCGACGGCGGCGGGCGGGGCGCTGTTGTCCGTGTCCGCGGCGGAGGCCATCGTGCCGACGCCGAGGACGCTCGCGAGGAGGGCTGTGCCGACGAGGAGTGCGGGGAGCCGTTTCGGACTCGATCTCATGGGGATCTCCTGCCCATGGGGATGGTTTCGCGTGGACGCGAACGCGCCACGCGACTGAGGTGAGGGGTTCCCGTGCGGTGGTGCCGGGGTGGCGGGGCCGAGCGGCGGGCCCCGCCACCCGTCCTGGGGGTCCGGCTCGTCAGCTGTAGACGCCGAACTCGTGGAGCGAGTAGCCCCAGCCGGTGCCGCGCGCGGTGAGCTGGAGCTTGACGTACCGGGCGGTGGTGGCGGGCTCGATGGTGTCGATGTCGCCGTTGCCCGTGGTGGTGGTGTGGACGGTCCGCCAGGTCGTGCCGTTGTCCGAGACCTGGACCTCGTAGGCGCGGGCGTAGGCCGGGTCCCAGACGAGCTGCACGGTGCGGATGGGCTTGGACGCGCCGAGGTCGACCTGGATCCACTGCGGGTCGCTCCAGTCGCTGGCCCAGCGGGTGGAGGTGTTGCCGTCGGTGGCGTTGGAGGCGGGGCAGGGGCAGTCGCCGTAGGAGGCCTGGGCGGAGGAGGCGGTGGTGGGCCTGTTCAGCGCGATGTTCGTGCCGGTGACGGGCGGGGCGACGACCTTGACGGACTTCGTCTCGATGCCGGCGTTGCCGCGGCCGTCCTCGGCCTGGATGTAGACCTTCCACACGCCGAGCTTCTCGGGTGCGGTGACGGCGAAGGTGCCGTTGCCCAGGGAGCGGTACTGCGCGTCGACGAGGCGCTTGTCGCCGTTGGCGTAGTTTCCGCTGAGGTAGATCTTGGGCGTGATCGGGTCGCCGTCGGGGTCACGGATGTCGGCGCGGACCGTGAACTCACGTCCCGCCGGGGCCGCGGAGGCCGGGCTGACGGTCATGTTCGTGATGACCGGAGGGGTGTTGTCGCCGGCGGTGGAGCCGGTGTACGCCTTCTTGACGGCGTAGTACGACAGTCGCTTCAGCCCGTCGGGCACGAGGTTGAACCAGACGCCGCCGAAGTCGTGCTCGAGGCCGTAGTGGAAGAGGGTGGCGCCGAGGGCGACGCCCCGGTGGCCGGTGACGCAGCCCCAGCCCGTGGTGTAGCCGTCGGCCTTCTGGACGTCGGTCGGCTCGTCCGGGATGCCGTTGACGTCGTCGGGGACCTCCCACTCGCCGGCGGGGCCGCCCTCGGTGACGACGTACGGCTTGTCGTAGCCGCCGTCGATCCAGTCCTGGCGCACCTTGCAGAGGTTGCCGTAGGAGTTCATCGAGTACAGGTCGAGGTCGGGGGCGTTGCGCTTGTAGTACGGCCAGGCACCGGTCCACGCGTCCGTGGAGGTCACGGGGTGGTCGGGGTCGATCGAGTGGATCTTCTTGGCGACGTCGTTGACGAAGGTCGTGTACGCGTTGCGCTGGGCCTCCAGTTCGGTCCCGCCGTAGCAGTTCTGCAGACCGAGGACGGACTCGTTGCCGACGTTCCACATCAGCGTCGCCGGGTGGGACTTGTAGGTGTCGACCCACTTCGCGAACTCGGTGAGCATGGTGTTCTTGTACGTCGTGTCGGTGACGTAGTTGACGCAGCCGCCGGAGCCGGGGCCGCCGCCGGGCTGGAGCCAGAAGCCGTTCATCACCTTGAGGCCGTTGGCGGCCGCGGCGTCGAGCAGCGGCTTGCTGGAGGCGTCCGTCCCCCAGGTCCGGACGGTGTTGACGCCCATGGACTTCAGGTCCGGCATGTAGCGGGGGGCGTCGGCCATCGCCGGGCCCCAGGTGAGGCCCTTCACGGTGTACGGCTGCCCGCCGACGGTCAGCTGCCAGTTGCCCTGCGAGCCGGTCACCTTGACCGCGCCGCCGGGGCCGGGCTGCGTGGTGCCGCCGCCGTAGACCCGGAACTCCCAAAGCGAGTAGCCGTAGCCGGTGCCCCGGGTGATGCCCTGGAGGCGCACGTAGCGGCCGGTGCCGGTGACCGCGAGCTCGTCGGTCCCTCCGTCGCCGGCCGTCACCGACTTGACGGTGCGCCAGTCGGTGCCGTTGTCGGAGAGCTGGATGTCGTACGCCTTGCCGTACGCGCCCTCCCAGTTCAGGACGACGCGGCTGATGTTCGTGCTGCTGCCCAGGTCGACCTGGATCCACTGGGCGTCGGTCCACTGGCTCGCCCAGCGGGTTCCGGTGAGGTCGCCGTCGACGGCGGCGGCCGGGGACCAGGCGGCGCCCTCGCTCGACGAGGCGGTGGCGGGCTTCCCCTGGGAGAGGAGGGTCTCCGCCGCGGTGGCGGGGGCGGAGGTCAGCAGGGTGGCGGAGGTGGCCAGCAGGGCACCGAGAGAGATGAGGGAACCCGTGGTGCGGGCGCGCTTGCGGACGCGCCTTCGTGTCGTCGGGTCGGTGATCGCGGTCATTGCGGCTCCTGGACGGACAACGGGGAGGGGATGGCCTTCCGGGCGGCGCAGCGGGGACACGAGTGCCGCCCGGAAGGAGTGGGGGGCCGGGACGCGCCGTGGTCAGCGGCGCGTCCCGGACGCGTGTCAGGGGAAGGAGACGACGGTGGACGGCACGGTCGAGGTGCCGGCGGGGATGGTGGACGCCCCGGTGTCGTTGATGACGTGGTTGTAGTGGCCCATCCCGCCGAGGGACACCACCAGGAGGCTGTGGAACTTCACGCCCGGCTTGACGGGTGCCTTGAAGCCGTGGTCCTGGACGATGGTCGGGTCCACGTTGTAGTTGCAGTAGCTGCCGAGTCCCCACGCCTCGTGGGTGTTCACCGAGTCGTCGACGCGGTAGGCGGCGTACCCCTTCGTCGTGCCGTTCTGGATGGCGGCCTGGTTGGGGGCGTCGTACGCCTTCTCGTTCTGGTAGAAGATCGTGCGGCCGCGCTCGCCGTACCACTCGACGTCGTACTTGTTGAAGTGCTCGACGAACAGGCCGGTTGCGAGGACGTCGTCGCCGTTGACGCGGACGCCGTAGTCGGCGCGGTTGGTCTCCCAGCCCCAGCCCTCGCCGTGGTCGGCGCGCCACACCCAGGTGTGGTCGACGATGGCGTCGTCGCTGTTGACGACCATGCTGGTGGTGGCCTTGCCCGCGCCGGCGCCGCCGATGCGGATGTACACGTCCTGCACGGTGGTGGGGTTGGCGGCGTGGTCGGCGCCGGCGCCCTGGGGCCCGATCTCCAGCAGCGTCGGGGAGTTGACCGGCCCGGCGTCGATGAGGAAGCCGGCGAGCCGGACGCCGTCGACGTCGGCGACCCTCATCGCGGTGACGCCGTTGTCCGGGATGATCGTCGCGAGGCCGAGGCCGAGCACGATGGTGTTGGCGCGGTTCACGTTGATGGTCTGGTCGACGTGGTAGACGCCGGGCGTGAACAGCAGGTGCAGGCCCTGGTCGAGTGCCTGGTTGATGGTGGCGGCGGTGGTGCCGGGCTTGACCACGTAGAACTGGTTCAGCGGGATGGACTCACCCTGGGGGGTGCCGTTCGCCCAGCTGGTGCCACGGGCGTTGACCCGCTTGGCGGGCGCGAACACCTTGTACTCGTTGCCGTCGAGGTAGAGGTACGGCTTCTCGCGGGAGATGGGCGTCGTGTCGAGCGTGGTGTAGCGGGGCTCGGGGAACGCGTTGGCCGGTGCGCCCTGGACGCCCGAGAAGGTCTGGTTCCAGACGCTGTTGGACCAGCCGCCGATGGAGCTGTCCCGGGTGTACCACTGTTGCTGCGAGTAGTTGCCGACCAGGCCGTCGATCTTCGAGTCGGCGATGTAGCCGCCGCTGGCCCAGCCGTAGCCGTTCGGCGCGAGGTTGAGCCCGCCCTTGACGTGCATGCGGCGGAACGAGGAGGCCTGCGAGACCGCCCACCGGTTGGTGCCGTTGACCGGGTTGAGGGTCAGACCCTCCGCGCCGCGCCAGAAGTTCTGGGTGGCGTTGCCGTTGAACCAGCCCGCGTCGACGGTCACGTCCCCGTTGATGGTGGTGTCGCCGGGGCGCAGCCCGAGACCGGCGATCTGGGTGTAGAAGCCGATCTGCGCGTTGAGGTTGTTGTACGTACCGGGCTTGAAGAGGAAGGCGTGCCGCCCGGAGCCGAACTGGGCCGACTCCTGCTGCTGGAAGACCTGGTCCAGCTTGGTCTGTATACCGGGCGTGGACGGGTCGAAGACGTGGACGTTGGGGCCGAGGTCGCCGCCGCCGGGGAGGGTCGGGCCGCTGCCGTCGGTGCTGCCGTAGACCTGGAACTCCCAGAGCGAGAAGCCGTATCCGGTGCCCCGGGTGAGGCCGTTCATACGGATGTAGCGGCCGGTTCCGGAAAGGGTGACCTCGTCCGTGCCGCCGTCGCCGGCGCCGACGGCGGTGACGGTCCGCCAGTCGGTGCCGTTCTCGGAGGCCTGGATCTGGTAGCTCTTGCCGTAGGCGCCTTCCCAGGTCAGGACGGCGCGGCTGAGCGTGGCGCTCTTGCCGAGGTCGACCTGAAGCCACTGGGAGTCCTGCCAGGAGCTGGCCCAGCGGGTGCCGGTGAGGTTGCCGTCGACCGCGGCGCTCGCCGCGAAGGCGGGTCCCTCGGTGGAGGAGGCGGTGGCCGTCTTCCCCTGGGAGAGCAGGGTGGGGGCGGCCTGTGCCGTCGTCGCCGGGGCCAGGGCGAGCAGGCTGCCGGCCAGGGACGAGACGAGTGCGCCGACGGTGGCCCGTCGGACGGCTGAGGCGGGTCGCCGGAAGGCCGGCGGGGACCCGAGGGAGGACATGGGTCTCCTCTGGATACATGGGGGATACGTGGGAGAGCGCTCTCCGGAAACCTTGCCCCTGGGGCGAGTTGACGGTCAAGGCGTATGACACGACTTTTCTTTTGGCTTTCATTAAGTGTCGACGCCAACGGCTTCGGGCCATCCATGGACTGTCCTCACACCGGACACACGGCACCGTTAAAGTGCGCTGGTGGGGAATCGAGGACCGACACTGGAAGACGTCGCACGCGAGGCGGGGGTATCGCGCGCGACCGTGTCCCGCGTCGTCAACGGCGTGCGCAACGTCGACCCCGACATCCAGCGCACCGTCCGCGACGCCATCGCCCGCACCGGCTACACGCCCAACCAGGCCGCGCGTTCCCTCGTGACACGCCGCACCGGAACCGTCGCCCTCGTGCTCTCCGCGACCGGCAGCGCCTTCGCCGCCCGGGTGTTCTCCGACCCGTTCTTCGGCCGGGTCGTGGACGGCGTCCTGCCCGTCCTCCGCGAGCGCGCGATCCAGCCGGTGATGCTCGTCGCCGAGTCGGAGCCGGCCAGGACCCAGCTCGTCGAGTACCTCCGGCAGGGAGGCGCCGACGGCGCCCTGGTGGTGCCGCTCGACGACGAGGACCCGCTGCCGGCGATGCTCGTGGCAGCGGGTCTCCCCACCGTGCTGTTCGGCCGCCCCCGTGACGGCGAACGCTGCGCATTCGTCGACCTCGACAACGCCGCGGGCGCCCGCCTCGCGGCCGAGCACCTGTGGGCCACCGGCCGGCGACGCCCCGCCACCATCGCCGCACCGGTCACCGCGCCCACGGCGCGAGAACGCCTGGACGCCTTCCGGGAGGCACTCGCCGCCCACGGGGTGACGTCGGTCCCCGTCGTCCGGGGCCGGTTCACCGTCGACAGCGGCAGGGCCGCCATGGCGAGGCTGCTCAGGGACCACCCGGTGATCGACGCGGTGTTCGCCGCGAACGACCTGATGGCCCAGGGCGCCTGCGAGCACCTGCGCGAACAGGGCATCGCCGTCCCCGGCACCGTGGCCGTCGTGGGCTTCGACGACTCGGTGGCCGCGCGCGACGCCCGGCCCCGGCTGACCACCGTGCGCCAGCCGGTGGAGCGCATGGCGGCGACCATGGCGGAACTCCTGATCGAGCAGCTCGACGGCGGCCGCACCGACTCCGCGTCGAAGATCTTCGAGCCGCTCCTCGTCGTACGCGACACCACCTGACCCGCCGGGCGGCGGCGCTCACGGCGGGTCAGGTGGTCACGACGGGGCGGAGGTCAGCCGGCGGTCGCCTCCCGATGGGCACGGACGATGTCCGCGTACCGGCGGCCGCTGGACTTCACCGTCCGGCGCTGCGTCGCGTAGTCGACGTGGACGAGGCCGAAGCGCTTGTCGTAGCCGTAGGCCCACTCGAAGTTGTCGAGCAGGGACCAGGCGTAGTACCCGGCGAGCGGGGCGCCCTTGCGCACGGCACGGGCACAGGCCGCGAGGTGCTGCTCCAGGTAGCGGGTGCGCTCCGGGTCGTGGACCTCGCCGTCGGGGCCGACCGTGTCGGGGAAGGCCGAGCCGTTCTCGGTGACGTACAGCTTCCGTACGCCGTAGTCCTCGGTGAGCCGCAGCAGGAAGGCCTCCAGGCCGCCCGCGTCGATCTGCCAGTCCATGCCGGTGCGCGGGACCTCGGGGAGGCGCACCTCCCGGGCGTGCGGCACGGGGCCCGCCGGGTCGTCGGCGACCGTGACCGGGAAGTAGTAGTTCAGGCCGTGCCAGTCGAGCGGCGCGGCGATGGTCTCCAGGTCGCCCGCACGCTCGGGGAGTTCGACCCCGTACAGCTCGCGCATGTCGGCGGGGAAGCCGCGGCCGTAGACCGGGTCGAGCCACCAGCGGTTGGTGTGGCCGTCCATCCGGGCCGCGGCGGCGACGTCCTCGGGCCGGGTGGAGGCGGCCTCCACGGTGGAGTGGTTGGTGACCAGGCCGACCCGGGCACCGGGGGCGGCGGCGCGGATCGCCTGGGTGGCGAGGCCGTGCCCGAGCAGCAGGTGGTACGAGGCGCGCACGGCGGCCGTGACGTCGGTCAGGCCCGGGGCCATACGGCCCTCCAGATGCCCGATCCACCCCGAGCAGAGCGGCTCGTTGAGGGTGGCCCACCGGGTGACCCGGTCACCGAGCCGCTCCGCGACGACGGAGGCGTACGCGGCGAGGTGCTCCGCGGTGGCCCGCTCGGTCCAGCCGCCGTGGCTGTCCCGGACCCGGTCCTGGAGGGCCTGCGGCAGGTCCCAGTGGTAGAGGGTGACGGACGGGCTGATGCCGGCGTCGAGGAGGCCGTCGACGAGCCGGTCGTAGAAGTCGAGGCCGGCCTTGTTGACGGGCCCGTCGCCGCCGGGGACGACACGCGGCCAGGCGATGGACAGCCGGTAGGCGTCCGTGCCGAGGCCCTTCATCAGGGCGATGTCCTCGGGCCAGCGGTGGTAGTGGTCGCAGGCGACGTCACCGTGGTCGCCGTTGTCGATCGCGCCGGGCACGCGGGAGAAGGTGTCCCAGATGGAAGGGGCCCTGCCGTCCTCGGCGACGGCGCCCTCGATCTGATAGGCGGAGGTCGCCGTGCCCCACGAGAAGTCCGGAGGAAAGGCCTCCAGGTCGAGCGAGGCGAGGGCGTCGGCGTCGGTGGATTCGGGCACGGGGAACCTCTTCGTGTTCGGTGTGGAGAGGGGAGTCGTCGGTCCGGGGGAGGGCGTCACTTGACCGCACCCGCGGTGAGACCGGCGACGAGATAGCGCTGGAGGAGGAGGAAGCCGACGACGACGGGGACGCTCACCACGAGGGAGGCGGCCATCACCTGGTTCCAGTAGACGTCGTTCTGGGTGGCGTACCCCTGGAGACCGACGGCGAGGGTACGCGTGGAGTCGTTGGTCATCACGGAGGCGAAGAGCACCTCGCCCCACGCGGTCATGAAGGCGTAGACGGCGACGGCGATGATGCCGGGGGACGCGGCCGGGACGATGACCCGGAACAGTGCCTTGATCGGACCGCAGCCGTCGACCTTGGCCGCCTCGTCGAGCTCGCGCGGGATCGAGTCGAAGTAGCCGGTCAGCATCCAGATGGAGAACGGCAGCGAGAAGGTCAGATAGGTGAGGATCAGCCCTTCGCGGGAGCCGAAGAGGGCGATGCCGGTGGCGTTGCCGATGTTCACGTAGATGAGGAAGAGCGGCAGCAGGAAGAGGATGCCGGGGAACATCTGCGTGGAGAGGACCGTCACCGTGAAGACCCGCTTGCCGCGGAAGGTGTAGCGGCTGACGGCGTACGCGGCGAAGATCGCGACGACCACCGAGAGCACCGTGGCCGCGCCGGCGACGAGGATCGAGTTCACGAAGTAGTCGGCGAGCGGCACGGTCTCCCAGATGTCGACGTACGGCCGCAGCGTGATCCCGGAGGGGATCCACTCGAACTTCCCCGAGACGTCCTCAAGGGGTTTGAGCGAGCTGGAGATCATCACGTACACCGGCAGCACCACGAAGGCGGTCAGCAGGGTGAGGAAGATCCGCCGGGTCCAGAGGAACGACCGGGGCGCGGCCATGGGGGAGCGCGGGGCCCCCCGTCGCGCTGCGTGCTCAGACATCGGAGGTCTTCCTTCCGCGGGTGGTGAGCAGGAGGTAGACGCCCGTGACGACGAGGAGGAAGAGCAGGAGCAGCACGGACATGGCCGAGCCGGTGCCGAAGTTCCACGTCTGGAAGGACGACTGGTAGATGTGGAGGGAGATCAGGTCGGCGGCTTCGGGGGCCGCCTTGCCGAACAGCACGAACGGCGTGTTGAAGTCGTTGAACGTCCAGAGGAAGAGGACGAGCACGAGGACCTGGTTGACGGACCGCAGCGACGGCAGCGTGATGTGCCGGATCTGCTTCCACACGCCGGCCCCGTCGAGGGCGGCCGCCTCGTACATGTCCCGGGGGATGTTCTGCAGCCCCGCCATGACGGTCAGGAAGGCGAACGGCCAGCCCTTCCACACGGAGACGACGAGCAGGGCCCAGAAGCTGTTGTCCCCGATGAGCCAGAAGGCGGGGCTGTCGCCGATGCCCAGCTGGTCGTGCAGGACGTGGTTGACGAGGCCGTTGTCCCGCTGGAACATGAACGCCCACGTGATCACGGCGGCGTAGACGGGCAGCGCGTACGGGACGAGGAACAGCGTCCTGAGGATGCCGCGGCCCCGGAAGTTCTCCTGGAGGAAGATCGCGGCGGCCGTGCCGAGGAGCCAGCAGAGTCCCACGGACAGCACGGTGAACATGCAGGTCGTCAGGAACGACTTCAGGAGCGCCTGGCCGACGGGGGCGTCGAAGTCGATCGCGACGGTGTAGTTGTCGAGCCCCGACCAGGGCGCGTCGGACCAGCTCCGGATGTAGAACTGGGTGAGCTCCTTGAAGCTCATGGCGATGCCCATGAGCATCGGGACGAGATGGACGAGGAGTTCGAGGAGCAGGGCGGGGAGCAGCAGGAGGTACGGCAGTGCGATGCGGCGACGCCCGGAGCGGCGTGGTGCGCGCGCCTCTCCGGGTGTGGCCTTGCGCACCGTCCGCTCACTCGGGGGAGTGACGACGGTCTCGGTCATGGTGGGGCGGCCTACTTCTTGGGCATCTGCTGCTGGGCCTTTTCGAGCTTGCCGCGCACGGACTCCGTGGTCACCGGACGGCCGGCGGCGGCGTCGGCGAACAGCTCCTTGACGGCGGTGCCGACGACCGTCTCGAACTGCGACTCCTCGGGGACCTGCGGCAGGGCCGCGGCGCTGGTGGCGAGGGTGTCCCGGATGACGGCGAGCCACGGGTCGGCGAACACCGGGTCGTCCTGGGCCGACTTGACCGGCGTGACGGAGCCGTAGGCCTTGTTGAGCAGGATCTGCTCGTCGTCGCTGGTCATGAACTTCACGAACTTCAGCGCGCCGTCGAGGTTCTTGGTGTTCTTGAAGACCGCCATGTTGATGCCGGCGACCATGGAGTTGACCTGCTTGCCCGCGCCGGGCTTGCCCGACGGGACCGGGGCGGGTGCGACGCCCCACTCCTCCGGGGTCATGCCCTGGGACTCGAACGTCTGCGACGGGGTCTGCCACAGGACCATGCCGGTCTTGTTCTTCGAGAAGTCGCTGAGGGACTGGTTCTGGGCGTACTCGGCGTTGCCGGGCGCGACGATCTTCTGCGCGGCCATGAGGTCGACGTACTGCTTGACGGCGGCGACGGCTCCGTCGGAGGTGAAGTCCGGCTTGCCGTCGGCGGTGAAGAAGTCCGCACCGTGCTGCTTGCCGAGCACGAAGACCTGGTGGATGTTGTTCGAGAGGTTGGAGCCCTCGACGCCGATGCCCCACTTCCCGTCCTTGCTGATCTTCTTGCCGGCGGCGATCAGCTCGTCCCAGGTGGTCGGCGGCTTCGCTATGCCGGCGTCCTTGAACATCTTCTTGTTGTAGTAGAGCGCGTACGACATGGAGTAGAGGGGAACGGCGGCCGGGTCCTTGCCCGGAGCTCCGGTGGAGCCGAGCGCGGACTCGACGAAGCGGCCCTTGCCGCCGATGGCCTCGAAGTTCTTCTCGTCCCAGGGCAGCAGCGCGCCGGTGGACTGCAGGGAGGCGCTCCAGGTGTTGCCGATGTTGAGGATGTCGGGGCCCTGGCCGGACGTGGTCGCGGCGAGGATCCGGTTGAGCAGGTCCGACCACGGGATCACCTCCAGCTTGACCTTGATCCCGGTCTGCTTCTCGAACCGGTCCAGCTCCGGCTGCAGGACCTTCTTGTCGACCTCGAGGCTCGAGCCCTGGTTGGTGGCCCAGTAGGTGAGGGTCTTCGGTGACGACTCGCTCCCCTCACCGCCGCCACAGGCGGTGGCGGTGAGGACGAGGGAGAGGGTGACGGCACCGGTGACAGCGGCTCTGACTCTGCGCATGGCTCGTGGGCCCTTTCGGGGACGACGGCGGGGGGCCGATCCGGTGAGCTTCTGGAAGCCTCGCCGTGACATCGGCTTAATTTAGGATGTGAGTTAAACCCCATGAGAAGGTCGCGTCAAGGCCTGTAGTGCGGGTATGTTGCAACGAACGACTTCAGAGACGGGGACCCAAGTGCACGCGAGAACTGGTCGTACGGTGCGTGACCTGCGGCGCGAGAACCGCACCGCCGTTCTGCGCAGGCTGTACTTCGACGGGCCGATGAGCCGCCTCATGCTCGGCCCCGCGACCGGCCTCAGCTCCGGTTCGGTCAGCAACGTGGTCTCCGAACTCGTCGCGGAGGGCCTGGTCGAGGAAGCCGGCAGCGTCGACTCCGCCGGCGGCCGCCCCCGCACCCTCGTACGGATCACCCCCGCGAGCGGCTTCATGATCGGCGTCGACATCGGCGAGACCCGCGTCAGGATCGAGCTGTTCGACCTCACCCTCACCGAACTCGCCCGCGCCGAACGCCCGTTGGCCACCTCAGGACCCCGCACGGCCCGCTACGACGTCGACCTCGTCGTCGCCCACCTCCGGGAGGGCATCGCGGAGGTGCTCCACACCGCCGACGTGCCGGCCGAGCGTCTGCTCGGTGTCGGTGTGGGTGTGCCGGGGATCGTGGCGCGTGACGCGGAGGACGGTGCGGTGGTGCACGGTCAGACGATCGGCTGGGACGCGGTGCCGTTCGAGCGGCTGTTGCGGGCGGCGGTGGATCTGCCCGAGGCGGTGCCGTACTGGATCGACAACGGTGCCAAGACGCTGGGCCAGGCGGAGATGTGGTTCGGTGCCGGGCGGGGTGCGCGCAGTGCGGTGGTGGTCCTGTTCGGCTCGGGTGTGGGTGCCTGTGTGGTGACCGATCCGCTGGGGCCGGGGCGGGCGATCGAGTGGGGTCATCTGACGGTACGGGTGCGGGGCCGGCGCTGCCGCTGCGGTGCCCAGGGCTGCCTGGAGGCGTACGCGGGCGCGGAGGCGCTGCTCGAACGGTGGCGGGAGGCGGGCGGGCGGCTGCCGTCGGGCGCGGACGAGGAGACGGCCCTGACCGCGATGCTGGCGGCCGCCTACCCGGCCGACCCGGAGGACTCCGACCTGACCGCGCTGACGGTCCTGGAGGAGACGGCCGAGTACCTCGGCGCCGGCTTCGCCGACCTGATCAACCTCTTCCAGCCCGAACGCATCCTCGTCGGCGGCTGGGCCGGCCTCCAGCTCGGCACCCGCTTCCTGGAGACCGTGTCGGGTTACGCGAAGGAGTACGCCCTGAAGTACCCGGCCAGCCGCACCGAGATGGGCCTGGGCACCCTCGGTCCGGAGGCGGTCACGGTCGGCGCGGCGCTGCTGCCGCTGGTCGACTTCTTCGCCCAGGGAGGCCGCCGCCCCGAGACCCAGCCCACCACACCGGCCCCCGCCTGGCAGTCGGCCCTCCAGGACCGGGTGACCACCTGACACACCCGTGTCCGGCGGCGGTCGGCCGAACCGGTGGTGGCCGACGGCAGGGGCGAAGGCGTCGCGCGGGGTCGGCAACCGGGGTGTCGTAGCGGCGCCCTGGCATCGCATCCGACCCCACCGGAGGATCCGTACATGTCCCGCACCACGCCACCGCGCCCCCTCGACGTCGAAGCGGCGTTCCCGGCCCTGGCCGCGCATCGGAGGACGGCGACCAGGCTGTACCCCCGACCGGGCACGGCGAAGCCGGAGGAGAGCTCGGTGGCGGGGCCGCTGCTGTGGCCGGCCGACGAGCCGCGGCCCACGTGCACCGCCGTCCCCCCGAAGGGCCGGGGGCACCTCCCGTCCGACGTACGGCTCAGTCGGCGCCGGACGGAACCGCCCGTGACACGCGAGGGCCCTCCGCTTGCCTGGCCTATCGAATATCGATAGATTCTTATCGTTGCTCGATCGAAGGGGAAGTGATGGGCACGTGGATGGTGCGGGCGCTGCGAGCGGTACTCGCGGTGCTGTTCGCCGGTTCTGTATTCGTCGAGGCGGTGATGGTTCCGCTGCTGGCGATCGACCTGGAAGGCCTGAAGCCGGAGTACGCGTACCTGCGGACACCGCTTCTCGTGATCATGGTTCTGGGCCTGCTGACGGCGCAGACCGTTCTGGTCTCCGTATGGCGCCTCGTGACGATGGTGCGGCGGGGCACGGTGTTCTCCCCGGCGGCCTTCCGGTACGTGGACGTCATCACGGGCGCGTTCGCGGTGGGCGCGGTCCTGGTGTTCGCGTTCGCCGTCGTCCTGGCGCCGGGGGAGGCGGTCGCCCCGGGCATCGTCCTGCTGATCTGCGGGGCGAGCCTCGCGGTCCTCGGTGTCGCGCTCATCGTGCTCGTGCTGCGGATGCTCCTCGCCCAGGCGGTCGCGCGGGACGTCGAGGCGGCGCGGATGCAGGCCGAACTCGCCGAGGTGATCTGATGCCGATCGTCGTGGACATCGACGTGATGCTGGCCAGGCGCAAGATGTCCGTGGGACAGCTCGCGGAGCGCGTGGACATCACCCCCGCCAACCTCGCCGTACTGAAGAACGGCCGCGCCAAGGCCGTGCGCTTCACGACGCTCGCCGCCCTCTGCGAGGCGCTCGAGTGCCAGCCGGGAGACCTGCTGCGCTGGGAGGTGGAGGACACGGCCGACGTGATGGCGGCAGCCGGTGAAGGACCACGGGGCACATGAGGACGGCCCCCTGTGAGGGCGGCGGTGACCGCAAGAGGCCGCAGCCTCGTACGAGCGTCCGGTCACCGACCGTCGCGAAGCCGAACGAGGTACGTCGCGGTCAGCGCCACCGCTCGGTCCCCGTCACCCGACAGCTCCACCAGGGCATCGGACGCCGTGGCGCCCGGGATGTCCGCCAACGCCTGGGTCAGCCGTACGCGAGCGGGCGCCGCGACGGCGTCGGCCGCGAGGCGATCCACGAGCCCCGCGGCGATCCGGTCCGCCGCCGCGGTGTCGCTCGCCAGCAGGCTCAGCGCATCGGCCGCATCGGTGTCGTTCCTTCCCTCCACGACCATGTCGAAGAGGGTCGGGACCGCCTCGGCCACTCCACGCGTCCCGAGCGCCAGGGCCGCATGCCCGCGGACCACGGGGTCGGGGTTCGCGAGGGCGTCCCGCAGCCGCGCGGTGGCCTCGCCCCCGGGCATCTCGGCGAGGGACCGCACGGCACGTACCCGCACGTCGGCCAGCGGTGAGCCGAGACCCTCCGCCAGCAGCGCCGTACCGCCGTCGCCCGATCGCGCCAGCGCCCACCGCAGAGCGCCCGCGACGATCGGATCCGCCTCTCTCAGCACCGCCTCGACGAGGGCCTCCACCGGCACCGGAACCTCGTCGCCCGACGACAGAGCCGCCCGCTGGCGCGCGTCCGCGCTCTTCGACCGCAGTGCCTGGAGGACCGCGACGACCTGGAGGACGTCCTCCCAGGCGGCCGGCTCCACCGCGTCGATGCGGCGGAGCCGCGTGAGCAGTTCGGTCTCGGCCGCGATGCGGGCCCGCGTCTGACGGACGAGATCGGCGACGAGCGCCGACGGCGTGAACCCGGGATCGTCGAGCGCGCGCCCGATCTCACGCAGCGAGAGGCCCAGCGACCGCAGACTCTCGATGTGGAAGATCCGCCGGATGTCCTCCCCGGAGTACTCCCGGTAGCCGGAGCCCGTACGGCCCGAAGGCCGCACCAGGCCGAGCGACTCGTAATGCCTGAGCATGCGGGCGCTGACTCCGGACCGCCGCGCCACCTCACCGATCAACACGCCCCATCATCCCTCCTGGCCCGACCCGCCGAGAGCCACGACGCGCTTCGCCTCCTCGATCGCGAACTCGAACCCGGTGTCCGGGTCCCGCAGCAGTCGTTCCGTGGCCAGAGCGTGCGCGCGCACGTGCGGGTCGGAGGCCGCCGTCGCCGCGCGCAGAGCCGGCCCGACGACATCCCCCAGGGCGACGAGCGCCCGGCTGAGACTCAGCTGCGTCTCCCGCCCGCCGCGCCCGAGCTGGGTCGCCAGCACCTCGGCCAGCCCGGACTCCTCGCCGTCCGGCACGAGCACCACCGCGGTCCGCCAGGCGCTCCGCGCCACCTCGTCGTCGCCGTCGCACAGCAGCGCCCGGGTGATCGCGGGCCACGCCCGCCGGTCCCCGATCTTGGACAGGGTGTGCAGCGCCTGGCTCCGTGCCTGCGTACCGTCCGAGCGAAGCTCGCCGAGCAGCGCGGGGAGCGTCAGGGACACCGGGTGGCGGGTGAGCGCCCACGTCAGCATGTCGCGGACGAAGAACTCCGGCTCGAACGCGCTCCGTTCGACGAGCTTGTCGACGAAGCACGGGTCAGGCGTCGTACCGACCGCGAGCGCCGCCCGCAGGCGCACGGACGCACGGTCGTCCTCCAGGCCCTGGAGGGCTCCTAGGACATCGGCGGTCTGTCTCGTCATGGTCATCGGGACCACCTCCTCGACGAGCAGTGAAGTCCTTGTCACCGTGTCAAGGTCAAACGGGGGAGCCGGTCCGCGTGCGGCCCGGCCGGGAAAGGGAGCGGGTCCGAGGGCGTAGCCTGCCCCCGGACCCTGTCGATGCCGCTCACATCACACGCCGGCACACTTGAGGACCCGGGTCATTCGTCATTGCGTCGCGTCCTGCCTTTGGACCACCGCCGATCGAGCTCGGCGGACCAGATTCGAACTGGCATTTCGACGCACCAGGGCCCGGGCCCGGTCGATCCGGCGATGAGCGGCGCATGCTGAGTCTGGAGCAATAGTCTGAGATTGACCGCGGTCTGCCTCTGCCTGGTTGGGCCATCCCGGCGGGAAGTGCCGGGAGGAGGACTCGAACCTCCACTGGAACCGCGGATGTCACGACAAGGCTCAGCTTCAGCTTTGCGCTCCTCGCGCACCCCGGCCGCGAGCAGCGGCCGGGGAGTCTGTGGTGTCCCGGCTACCCGAAGAGGTAGCCGAAGACGGCGTCTCCGACCCGCTGGTCGGTGACCTCGGCGCTGTTCGCCTCCTCACGGGCGAACTTCACCGCCTGCTGGAGCTTCTCCACCCGCTCCAGCAGCTCGTTGACCCGGCGGGCCGGCAGCGCGCCCGAGAACTTCACCGTGGTCCAGTAACCGACCGGCACGTCCTCGTAGTACACCTCGACCTGCGCCGGGTGCTTGTCCGTCGCCTCCGCCTTGACGTGGTTGCGCGGCACCTTCTTCGTGCGGACCGTGCGGACGACCTCCGTCTTCCACGCGTCGGTCGACGGGTCCTGCGTCCACGACTCGGCGGCGTCAAGCACCGGAAGCTTCCGGACGAAGGTGTTGATGTCCGTCAGCTGCTTCTCCAGGAAGAGCAGGTACGCGACGGGCGCCTGCCCCACCAGCACGCGTCCGTCGACCGTGATGTCGGCGCGGGCCTCGCAGTTCGCCCAGTCCTTGGTGGCCGTCACATCGAAGAGACGGGTCAACGCCCGCGCGGTGTCGCGCAGCACGTCCTCGGCCTTCACCTGCACGAGGGTCGACTCGGGCGGCAGCTGCTCGCCCTCCTCGTCCTTCGGCTGGTACGTACGGGAGATGCCGGCGAGCAACGCGGGCTTCTGCAGGCCGTGATGGGCCGCCGTCAGGTCCTGGTGCGCCCGGGACTTGACGCCCTTCTCCACTGCGATGATCTGATTGAGTTTCGTTGCCACGTCGCAGACCTTAGAACGAGGACCGGGGCCGGTCGAACGGTTTTTCCCAACGGCCCTGACGTGGCATCACTCCCGCTCGTCCCCGCCCTTGCCCTCGGCGCCCGACTCGTAGTCGTCCAGTGCGCGGCGCGGTGCACCAGGACGGGCCATGGGCTCCTCCTGGAGGAGGGCGAGGAAGCCGCTCAGCGGGTGGTGCCGGGGACGGGCGTCGTAGTCGATGCCCTCCGGGCCCACGTACGCGTGCAGGCGCGCGAAGGGCGGGACGACGTACGGGCGTGCGGACCAGGGGTGACTTCCCGCGGGCTCGGGGTCCATGCGCCACCGGGTGCCGCGGGTGCGGTTGTGGACCTCGCCGACGCAAGCGCTGCGACGAGATGTACGGGGTGAAGAACGTACCCACGGGGCGGCTGCCCGGACACCTACGACTACACCAATCCCGGCCTCCAGTTCGACGGCCTCGCCCCCACACAGGCCGAGCTGAACGCCGCGGGCACCGACTACGAGTGGTCCAACGGCCAGGACGTCTACGTCTACACCGTGGGCGGAGTCGACTTCTCCAAGCAGCCCAGGAGCAACATGAACCCGGTGCGGTTCCGGACCGAGCAGCGCTACAAGCCCCGCACGGTCGGCTACGCGGTCGACACGATCGCCGACGAACCGCACAAGGCGGGCTACCCGATGTTCGGCGGCAACAGCGCCGGACACTCCGAGGGCGGCACGCCGGCCCCCACGCCCCCGCCCAGCACGGCCCCCGCCCCGACCCCGACGCCGACCGGCACGGGGAAGCCGGACCCCACCCCGACGCCTTCCGCGCCGCCGACCAGCCAGGCCCCCGCACCCACCGCGCCGCCCGGTCCGCAGGACCCCGACGGAGACCTCGCCGACACCGGCAGCGACACACCGGTCGGCCTGATCGTCGGCATCGCCGTGGCCGCGATCGCCGCGGGAGGCGCACTCGTTTGGTGGCGCCGCCGCACGGTGGACACCGAGAGCTGACGCGCCACACCTGAAGCACCGGAGGGGCCCTCCCCGGGTCGGGGGAGGGCCCCTCCCGTATGCCCGGAGTGGGGCCGGCGGCCGACGGGGCCGGCCGACGAGGCGTCATCACCGTCCCGGTGCGACATCCGCCCACAGGGCCTCGGCATCGGGCGAGAGCGGTGTGAGGCCGCGCCCCGACGCGTCGTCGTCCGTGTCCCACCACACGCCCTGACCGGACGCCAGGACGGGCCCCTCGTCGCCCGCCTGCCAGTGGCCGCGCAGGACGTGGAACACCCCTGCATGCGCGGACGGGGGAGCGACCGGACTGGTGACCCGGTCCACCCGCGCCGTCCAGTGGCCGCGCCCCACCATGAGGTTGAGTACCCGGCAGGGGCCGTGCGGGAGTTCAGCGGTGAGCGCGAGGTCGCCGGAGAACGTGAACGGCTCGGCCGCCTGTACCGGCAGGCGTTCGAACTCCCCCGGGCAGCTGAGCCATAAGCCGTCGCCCGTCAGGAGCGTGAGCGTCCGGTCGACTCCGGGGAAGGCCGAGAACGGTCCGTCCCGGTCGATGTCCGCGATGCTCGCGCGCCACCCGAACTCCCCGCTCCGCGCCGGCCGGGAGACGATCTCCCTGGTCGCACCACCGCCGTTGCGCCACGTGCCTGCCGTCAGGGTCTCGACATCGAAGTGGTGCACGGGAAGTCTCCTGACCTTCGTCGGTACGGATGCGGACCACCCCTGAGCGGCGACGCCGGCCGCGGCTCTTCCGCTGGTGGCGACGGTCGCAGGGGCGGAGTGGTCTTGCCGGCGAAGTGTATGCGGCGGAGGGAGGGTCCCCGGACCCTCGCACCCGCCGACCGACCTGCGCCGACCCACCGGATCGGCCGGCATCGGAGGCACGACGGGGCGAGCGGCCGCGCGAGGGCCGGTCACGTGCCGGGCCGGCCGACGAACCACGGCGGAAGCCGCGCGGGAGGAGGCGCCGAGGGGGAGTTGTACTCGTAGGCGTATCCGTGGGCCCGGCGGTTGACGGGGGGACGACGGGGACGATGTCCGGCAGCCCGGGCGGCGCTCGTCGAGGGCGTACGGGACGAGCCTGCTCACCGACGGGCGGAAGGGCGAGGCACCACTTTCGAGGAACAGGGCAACCTTATGGCGGAGGCGCGAGTCTTCTGATCGATCACGTCGTGATCGGACCTACCGAGGAGACCATCATCACCGCCATACGCAAGACCCTCACCGCCACCGCAGTCGTCGGCGCCGTCCTGGCGGGCTCGGCCGCCTGTGGCACCGTGGAGCAGATGTCGGCCGGCAAGAAGCTGGACCAGGCCTTCGAGAAGCTGGGCAAGGCGAAGTCGCTCTCCTTCGAGCTGGACCTGGACGTCGATGCCGCGACCCTGAAGCAGATGGACGCCGAGTCGGACCCGGAGCCCGGCGAGGAGATCCCCTCCGAGGCGGCCGATCTGCTCAGCGGCGCCAAGATCAGCGTCACGGTGGAGTCGAAGAAGCCGATCGAGGAGTCGGAGGAGAAGGACTTCGTCGGGATGGCCATGAAGGTCAGCAGCCCCGACGGTGACCTCGTCGAGTACCGGGTCGTCGGCGACTACATCTACCTCCGCTCCGACGTCGAAGCCCTCACCAAGGCCATGGACTCCCCGATGCCGCCCGCCGACGAGCTGCCGCCGGAGGCCGGGGGACTCAAGAAGGCCCTGGAGGGCCAGTGGGTCAAGATCAGCACCAAGGAGATGGAGAAGTTCGGCGAGCAGATGGGCGAGGAGCCGGGTGCGAAGCCGGCCCCGGAACCCACGCTGGACGCCAAGACGCAGAAGAAGCTCGTGGAGGCCCTGCGTGAGGTCATGGCCCGCGAGGTCGACTTCACGACCGCCGGGGGCAAGGACGGCACCGAGCACATCACCGCGACGGCCCCGTTCCGCACCCTGATCACGGAGCTGCTCGGCGAGATCCGTCCGCTCACCAAGGACCTGCCGCCCGGCGTGGAGCTGCCGACGGACCAGGATCTGAAGGAGGCCCCCGACACCAAGGTCTCGGCCGACTTCACCCTCAAGAACGGTGAGCTGACGGAGGTGTACGTCGACCTCGCCAAGCTCGCCGAGAGCGCCAAGGTCAAGAAGTTCGGCCTGGTGCTGAAGATGGGCGCCGGCACCACGCCGACGGCCCCGGCCGGAGCCACCGAGCTCAACCTGGAAGAGATCATGGGCGGCTTCGCCGGCTTCATGGCGCCCGACGAGGAGCCGCTCGAAGGCTGACCTCGACGTCGCGGGCCGTGGGACGGGTCCGCCGCGGGCGCGGCCCGCACCGGCTGACGACCGGAAAGGAACCGAACCTCTGGGTACGCGTACTCATGTGCCGGCCGGGCTCCCCGGCCAGCATGGGTGCATGGACCTTCCCGTCGCCCCTGTGGCGTTCGACGCCTCCGTGCGGCCCCGTGCCGGCCGCGGCGCCGACGTCGGGACCGCCGTAGGGCTGCTGCTCCTCGAAGTACTCGCCGTCCTGGTGATTCTCGGCCTGTGGCTGGTGTCCGGGGTGAGCCTGGATCCGGGCAGGACGGTGAAGCCCGACCCGCCGGGCGGCCATCTCGTCGCGGCCGGCGTGGTCGGGGCCCTGGCCGCGATGGCCGCCGTGATCGCGTTCCGGTCTCGTGCGGTGGTGTCGGCGTACTCCCAGTGCTTCATGGCAGCCGTGGTGGCGGTGGGGATCGTCGCCGGGGCGACGGCCCAGCGGCACGAGGACGGGCCCGCCCGCCCCGCTCCCGCGGTCACGGGGGAGGCCGGGTGCCGCAGCGGCGGAGACAACAGCGAATGCGTGGACACCGGCGGCTGAACGACGGCGGCAGCGACGCACGCCCAGGGCATGCGTCGCTGCCGCGAGCAACAGGCTTACCGGGCCGGGCCGGTGGCGCGTCGTGCCCACCACCGAGGGCGGGTGCGGGGGTGCACCGCGCGGCCCATGCGCCGACCGATGATCAGATACCCGAGGAGCGCGCCGGAGGTGTTGAGGAGGACGTCGTCGATGTCGAAGGCGCGTCCGGTGATGAGGGCGCCCTGGATCAGTTCGACGATCAGCATCGTGCCCACCGTGAGCAGGCCGACGCGCACCATCCCGCGGGTCCTGCGTGACAGGAGCGGCAGGAGGATGCCGAACGGCACGCCGAGGGCCACGTTCCCGCCGAGCTGCTTGACCGTCTCCACGAAGGCCGGCTGCTCCAGGTAGGCCCGGATCGATCGGCCCGGCGTGAGGTTGCTGTGGGTGAGCGACACCGAAGCGGGCGACTCGTTCAGGGTGAGTCCGGCCAGGACGATCGCGAACGCCACCATCCCCACCAGGGCGACGAGCGCGACCAGCGCCCTGACCACCCGGCCAGGCCCGCGCCGCCGGGGCTCCTCCCCGGACCGGGCCTGCGCCACAGCCGGCGGAGGCGTGTCCCGCCTGTCGTCGCCGGCCTCCGCCACCACGCCTCTCGCCGCCGACCGCTTCGCGAGCCTGCCCTCGGCAGCGCCGCTCCCGCCCCCTCTCCAGCCGGAAGCCCAGCCTCCGGCCGCCTCGTCTCCACGTCCTTCGCCCGCGGCAGTCTTCCCTCTGCCCAGGCTTCCTCTCCACGCCCTCATGGCCGTCCCCCAACGTCGGTGTTCCCGGAACGGTCCGACTACCCGGGAAGGCGCCCGGCAACCTGAGGGCCGGGCATCAGGTGGGGGCGACTCCCATGCCGCGCGCGCGAGTCGCCGCGAAACCGCCCGCAGTCGCCACATCGTCCCCAACCGGGCCTGGTACAAGGGAGATTCGGGTCCGCCGGCGAATGACCACGCACGCCACGGGCAGCAGACCCTCATGCGAGAAGACCGAGAGAACCGAGATGGCCGGAACGGGCCGGACGAACGCGACCTCCACGACGACCGGACCGACGCGAGCAGACCCTCGCGCCGCGTACCGCCCCGCGGCCGTCGCGCCCGAAGATGGCCCGCTGTCGTCGCCGTACTCCTCGCCCTCTCCCTGGCCCTGGTCCTCCTCGGACGGTTCTTCCAACTGCCTGGCCTGGGCGACCTCTTCGGCAGCGAGACCCGCGACCGGTCAGGCCCCGCCGTCCTCAAGTCCATCCAGGACATGAACCGTCACGAAGGCGCCGTCGGCACCTTCCAGGTCGTGGTGGACCTGGAGAAGGACGCCCGGTTCCTGCCCGACGCGATCCGCGGCACCCGCACCCTGTACGTGGCCACCGGCAGCGTCAGCGCGTACGTCGACCTCGCCGGCCTCGGCCGCGACGCCGTCACCATCGACGAGAAGCGCACCACCGCCACGATCCGCCTGCCGCACGCGCGGCTCGCCGAACCCTCGCTCGATCCCGAACGGTCCTACGCCGTCTCCAAGCAGCGCGGCCTTCTCGACCGGCTGGGCGACCTCTTCTCCGACAACCCCGCCAGCGAGCAGGCCGTCCACACCCTCGCCGCCCGGCACGTCGGTGAGGCCGCCCAGGAGAGCGACCTCACCACCCGCGCCGAGCGGAACACCACCAGCATGCTCCAAGGGCTGCTGCGGGCCCTCGGCTTCGAACAGATCACCGTCACCTACGCCTGATCCGGCACGGCTCAGTCCCGCGGGAGGTGCGGCAGGATCCGGTCCGGGGTCAGCGGCAGCTCCCGCAGGCGTACACCCACCGCGTGGTGCACCGCGTTCGCGATCGCGGCGGCCGTCCCGACGATGCCGATCTCCCCGATGCCCTTGCTGCCCATGGGGTTGAGGTGCGGATCCTCCTCGTCCAGCCAGTGCGCTTCGATCGCGGGCACGTCGGCGCAGACGGGGACGTGGTACGAGGCCAGGTCGCGTTCCGCGAAATCCCCGAACGCCGGATCGAGGGTGCTGCCCTCGGTCAGTGCCATGCCGAGCCCCATCGTCATGCCGCCGATGAACTGTGAGCGCGCGGTACGCGGGCTCAGGACCCGGCCCGCGGCGAAGACCCCGAGCAGCCGGCGGACCCGTACCTCTCCCGTCACGGTGTCCACCTCGACCTCGGCGAACTGCGCGCCGAACGCGTGCCGCGCGTACGGGGACTCCCGCTCGGCCTCCTCCGTGGTGTCCGCCGTCGCGGTGAGGCCCTCGGGCGGGAGCGGCCCGGAGTGGGCGCGCAGCATGCCGGCCAGCGCCGTGCAGGCCTGGTGGACGGCCGAGCCCCAGGACGAGGTCCCCGAGGAACCGCCCGCGAGCGGGGCGGCCGGCAGGGCGCTGCTGCCGAGCTCGACGCGTACCGAAGCCGCGGGGACACCGAGCGCCTCGGCCGCGATCTGGGCGAGGACTGTCCGCGCGCCGGTGCCGATGTCGGTGGCGTTGAGCCGTACCACGTGGCTGCCGTCCGGCGACGCGTGCGCGGAGGCGGTCGAGGGGCTGAGGAGATACGGGTACGTGGAAGCCGCGACTCCGGTGCCCGTCAGCAGGTCGCCGGTGCGTCGTACCCCCGGCCGGGGGTCGCGGTCCGTCCAGCCGAAGAGCCGGGCGCCCTGCCGGAGGCACTCGGCGAGGTTCCTGCTGCTGAACGGCTTGCCGCTGTCGGGCTCGGTGTCGGGCTCGTTGCGCAGCCGGAGTTCGACCGGATCGATGCCCGTCACGACGGCGAGTTCGTCCATGGCCGTCTCGAGGGCGTACATCCCGGACGCCTCGCCCGGGGCCCGCATCCACGAGGGCGTGGGGACGTCGAGGGCCACCACGCGGTGGCTGGTGCGGCTGTGGGGCGAGGTGTACATGGACCGGGCCGGTACGGCGGCCTGCTCGACGAACTCCTTGACCATGGACGTCTGGGTGACGACCTCGTGGGCGAGGGCCCCGATCACACCGTCCGCGTCCGCGCCGATGCGGACGCGCTGGACGGTGGGGGCGCGATGGCCGACGACGGCGGCCAGTTCGCGGCGGGGGAGGGCCAGCTTCACGGGCCTCCCGACGTGCCGGGCGGCCATCGCGGCGAGCACGACCTGCGGCCGGGGGGTGCCCTTGGAGCCGAAGCCGCCACCGACGTACGCGGAGACGACCGTGACGCTCTGCCCGGGCACCCGGAGCAGCTGCGCGAGGACGTCGCGTACGGTCGTCGCTCCCTGGCTGGAGTCGTACACCGTCAGCTCGCCGTCCTGCCACCACGCGGTGGAGGCGTGCGGTTCCATCGGGTGGTTGTGCTGCGCGGTCATCGTGTACGTGGCGTCGACGCGCACCGCGGAGCCGGCGAAGGCCGCGTCGAAGTCGCCGCGCTCGCGCAGGGCCGGGTGGCCGCCGTTCGCCTCTTCGGGGGCGTACAGCCGGGGATGGCCGGCGGGCGGCCCGGGGTCGTGGTCCTCGACGGCGTACTCGATCCGCAGCGCGTCGGCGGCCGCGCGCGCGTTCTCCAGGGTGTCGGCGACGACGAGGGCGACGTACCAGCCCCGGTGCGGGACACGGTCGTCCTGGAGCAGCGCCAGCGTCGGGTCGTCCGCCTCGCCGAGACGCGGCGCGTTCTCGTGGGTGAGGACGGCGTGCACGCCCGGCCGCGCCAGGATCTCGTCGGCGTGGACGGCGGTGACCCTGCCGCGCGCGACGGTGGCGGGCACGGGGACCGCGTGGAGGCAGCCGGGCGGGGTGTGCTCGGCGGCATAGCGCGCCGCACCGGTCACCTTCTGCCGGGCGTCACGGCGGACGGCGCCGGTGTCGGCGGCGGACGCGGACGGGGCGAGGGGCGGGGGAGCCGGGGTCATGACGGCCTCCTCAGGCGCGGGACGCGAGGTCGGTGAGCACTCGGACGGCGAGGTTCCGGGCCAGCGGCACCTTGAAGCCGTTGTCGCGCAGCGGCTGCGCCGCGGCGAGTTCGGCGTCGGCCGCCCGCGTGAACGTCTCCCGTGTGGCGGGTGCTCCGTGCAGGACCTCCTCGGCCGCGCGGGCACGCCAGGGCTTGTGGGCGAGCCCGCCGAAGGCGAGGGAGGCGTGGCGGACGACGCCGTCCTCCACGGTGAGGGCGGCGGCGACGGACGCGAGCGCGAAGGCGTACGAGGCGCGGTCGCGGGCCTTGCGGTAGGCGCTGCGGGACCCGGAGGGCGGTGGGAGCGTCACGGCGGTGACGAGTTCCCCGGGGAGGACGACGGTGTCCTGCTCGGGCCGGTCACCGGGCAGCCGGTGGAAGTCGGTGACGGGCACGGTGCGCTCCCCTTCGGGTCCCCGCAGGTGCACCTGCGCGTCGAGGCAGGCGAGGGCGACCGCCATGTCCGACGGGTGCGTGGCGACGCACTGCGCGGAGTGGCCGAGCACCGCGAGGTCGCGGTGGACCCCCTCGCGGGCCGGGCAGCCCGTGCCCGGTTCGCGCTTGTTGCAGGGCTTGGAGGTGTCCTGGAAGTACGGGCAGCGGGTGCGCTGGAGCAGGTTTCCGCCGGTGGTCGCGGCGTTGCGCAGTTGCGCGGAGGCGCCGGCGAGGAGCGTCTGCGACAGCGCCGTGTACCGGGTCCGCACGAGGGGATGGACGGCCAGGTCGCTGTTGCGCACCGTCGCCCCGACGCGCAGGCCGCCCTCCGGAGTCTCCTCGACGCCGTCCAGCGGCAGCCGGCTGATGTCGACGAGGAACGAGGGGCCGGACACCCCGAGCTTCATCAGGTCGACGAGGTTGGTGCCCCCGGCGAGGTACTGGGCGCCGGGGTGGGCCGCGTACGCGTCGAGCGCCTGCTCGGTCCGCTCGGCGCGCAGGTATCCGAAGGCCTTCACGAGGCGGCCTCCTCGATGGCGTCCACGATGTTCGGGTAGGCGCCGCAGCGGCAGATGTTGCCGCTCATGCGCTCACGGATCTCCTCCGGGGTGAGGGCCGCAGGTCCGCCGGTGTCCGGCTGGTCCGGTGGTGTCACGTGTGAGGGGTGTCCGGCGGCCGCCTCGTCCAGCATGGCCACGGCCGAGCAGATCTGGCCGGGCGTGCAGTACCCGCACTGGAGGGCGTCCCGGGAGACGAACGCCTCCTGCATCGGATGGAGCCGGCCGTCCTCGCCGAGCCCCTCGACCGTGGTCACGGGCTCGTCGCACGCGACGGCCAGCAGCAGACAGCTGTTCGCGCGCCGCCCGCCCACGAGCACCGTGCAGGCACCGCACTGCCCGTGATCGCAGCCCTTCTTGGCCCCGGTCAGGTCCAGGTGCTCGCGCAGGGCGTCCAGGAGGGTGGTGCGGTTGTCGAGGCGTAGAGCGTGCGTGACGCCGTTGACCTGGAGCGATACGGAAGATGTGAGGTCCGTATGCCCTTCCGCCCCGCCTTCGCGTACGGCCGCGCTCCGGCTGGTCCCTGCGGTACGGTCCACGGTGCTCGCTCCTCCGACGGTGACTCGGGCGTCTGCCCGACATCCCCTTCCCCGCCTCCTGCTTCCTATGTCCCCCTGTCCGCCGAACGGCGCAGACGACTGCGGGCGGGGGCGGTCACGAGCCGAGACGTCGTTCGTCGGCGCTCTCGACTGGTCCGCACGGCGTGGGCGGGTGAGGCTGGAAGGGTGACCACCGCGCCGATCACCGTGCACCGACCCTCCGCCTCCGGGGGCCGGCGGGTCACGGTGCACCGTTACGGGGCGGACGAGATCCTCGGGTTGGCCCACTCCGACTACGACCTGATCGTGTTCCTGGAGGCGGCCGGGATCCTCGACCCCGAGACGGTGATCGACGACCCCGCGTGGGTCGAGTGGCGTGGCGGCCGCGCGCACCAGTGGAACGCGGCCTGACCGCATCCGGGTACGGACACGAGCCGGCGCCGCCTAGGACACGCCGACGGCTCCCGTCCCGTGCAGCAGGGAGGGAGCCGTCGGCGTGTCCTACCGGCGAGAGCCTTCGGTGGCTCAGGCGTGGCGGTGCGAGTGTCGGTTGCCGGTGAAGAGGCGGTAGAGGGCCAGCAGGATGACAGAACCGATGATCGCGGCGACCCAGGTGGAGAGGTCGAAGAAGCCGTCGATGGAGTCGACGCCGAAGATCACCTTGCCGAGCCAGCCGCCCAGCAGGCCGCCGACGATGCCGATGAGCATGGTGACGATGATGCCGCCCGGGTCCTTACCCGGCATCAGGGCCTTGGCGATGGCGCCGGCGAGAAGGCCGATGATGATCCACGCGATGATGCCCATGGTGCGTCTCCGCTTCGTTGTGTAAAGGCTGTGTTAGGTCAGCGTCTGCACCAATCACGCCCGAACAAACGTCCCTCTTGCCAAAAGTGTCGCCCTTCCGGCTCCTGACCCGGAGCGGCAGGCGGCGCTGGAGGGCGCGCGCCGGGGACCCTGGCGGGTCCGGACACGACCAGGAGGCTCCTCGATGCGCCGACCGAGTGCCTTCGACCGCCGTTTACGGCATCCGTACGTGTTCGGTACGCGAAACGTACGCTTCAGGTTAGGGTTGCGGCAGGAGGTGCCGCATGTCCGAGCTGTTCGACGCGGTCGACGCGCTGATCGCGTCCCGCTCCCCGTTGCCGCCCCCGGCGGAACGCAAGCGGCTTCGCCAGGCGCACGGCCTGACGCTGGACGAGGTGGCCGCCGCACTGCAGGTGCGGCGCGCGACGGTCAGCGGCTGGGAGGCCGGCAAGACCGAGCCGCGCCCCCCGGAGCGCGACGCGTACGCCCGCCTGCTGAAGCAGCTCGCCCAGCTCTATCCCGCCGACGCTCCGACGCGGGCCGAGGACACGGCGGCTCCCGCGACGCCGGCGGCTCCGTCGGTCCCTGTGACGCCGACGGCTTCGGCGGTTCCGGCGGCTCCGTCGGTTCCTGTGGCGCCGACGGCTTCCGCGGTTCCTGCGGCACCGGCGGCAGCAGCGCCGGCCTCGGCGCGCACCGAAGTTCCGGGTCAGGCGGGGAGCCCCGCGAGCCCCGGGAGGGCCGAGGTACCCGCGAGCGCGGAGAGCGCGGAGAGCGCGGAGAGCGCCGAGAGCCCGGGGAACCCCGCGAGCCCCGCGCGCCCCGCAACCCCTGTGAACCCCGCAGCCCCCGCGAGCCCCGCAACCCCTGCGACTCCCGCGAACCCTGCCCACCCCTCCGGTCCCGCCGCCGCACCGCGCCCCCCGGCCACGACGAAATCGACAGCGCGCCGTCCGGCCGGCGGGCCGAAGGCCGCTCCCCCGGGCGCCGCGAGGGGCACCGCCGATCCTCGCTTCGAGAACGGCCCGCTCGCGGTCGTCGACATCGCCGACGGCCAGGTCCTGGCGTACTGCACCGGCGGCCTGGTCCTGGACGTCCCGGCGACGTCGATGCCCCTCCTGGTGGAGTGGACGCTGCGCGAGGGGCGGCTGGGGCAGCCGAAGCTGTCCGGGCCGGGCAAGGACGCCGACCCTTTGCTCGTCCTGACCGAGGCGGCGTGCGCCTACTACGGCCTGCCCGTCACGCTCACCAAGGAGGAGCGCCTGACCGGGCGGCTGCCGGAGGGCCACAAGGTCATCAAGCAGCTGACGCGCGCCGACTGGCAGCTGACCAAGCGGGGGTTCGGGCCGTGGGCACGGATCTACCGCCCCGCCCGGGGCTCGGAGCGGGCGTGCGTCCAGCTGTGCGTCCCGTCGTGGGGCGCGCTCGACCCCCGGCACTGGGCCGACACCGGCCAGCTGCCGCCGGCGGACCTCGCCCGGCTCCTGGGCACGTACGCGGACCGCGTGATGACGCCGCGCGGATCGACCGCGGTGACCGGCCTGGAGCTGATGACCGCCCTGCACCCGCCGACCCGCGCCTCCGCCCCGGACGCGACCGGCAGGCGGCACTCCGAGTACAACCCGGGCTCGCTGGGCGCGGATCCGGTGGACTGCGCCCCGTGCGAGGCGCCCGACGGACACCCGCTCCTGAAGGACCTGCCGCGCTTCCACCGCCGTACCCCGGCCGAGGTCCTGGCGGAGGAGGCGTACGACTGGGCGCGCCCGCTCACCGACGCGGAATGCCTCCGGCCCCATCTGGTGGGTATCGACGTCAACATGGCCTTCGCCGCCGGCGCGAACGGCCTCGCGGTCGGCCTGGGCGCGCCGACGCACGTGAGGAATCCGGTCTTCGACGCGAAACTGCCCGGTTCCTGGCTGGTCGACCTGAGCCACGTCGACCTGTCCCGCGTGAGGCTCGGGAAGCAGGAGACGGTCCTGGACGCGGATCTGCTGCCCAGCCCGTTCACACCGAAGGGTGAGCGTCCGACGGGACCGGCCTGGTACGCCACACCGACCGTGGCGTACGCGGTGGAGCTCGGCTACGACGTACAGCCGGTCGAGGCGTACGTCCGCCACGACAACGGCCGCTATCTGGACGCCTGGTACAACCGGCTGCGCGATGCCTACCTCGCCACGATGGCGGACCTCGGGGTGGGCGCGGACCTGCCGCCGGAGGACTTCCTGAAGGCGATGGACGGCTACCGGCAGCGTGACCCCGAGCTTGCGGTCGTGGTGTCCGCGATCAAGGCGACGGTGAAGGGCGGCATCGGCAAGCTCCGCGAGCGCCCGCGCGGGGAGGGCTGGAAGCCCGGGCAGCCGTGGCGGGCCCTTGCCCGGCCCACCTGGCGCCCGGACATCCGCGCCGCGGTCATCTCCCGGACCCGGATCAACATGCACCGCAAGATCGTCAAGCACGCCGCCTTCACCGGCCAGTACCCGGTGGCGGTCCTCTCGGACTGCGCCGTCTACGCCTCCGACGGGCCCTCACCGCTCGACTTCCTGCCCTACCGGGACGGAAAGCCGCTGCCGGGAGGCTTCAAGCTCGGCGTGAACCCGGGCCTCGTGAAGTGGGAGGGCACCCAGTCCGTCCTGTGGGGCGAGGGTGTCCGCGAGCAGTTCGACGCGCCGGAGCTCAACCTCGCCCGGTACATCAAGGACGGTACCGTCACCGATCAGGACACGGGGGAGTAGGAGAAGGCGATGAGCCTGTTCGGCAACGGCCTGGACGCCGCGGTGCAGAAGGCGTTCACCCGCCCGGCACCCAAGAGCGCGGGCGCGCAGATGCGCTACCTGGTCAAGCAGCTCAAGGGCACCAAGCCGGTCGCCCAGATGCTGCGGATCTCGCAGCGCACGGTGGAGCGGTACGTCAAGGACGAGATCAAGAAGCCGCGTCCCGGCCTCGCAGCCCGCCTGGAGCACGAGGTGAAGAAGCGGTGGCAGCCCCAGATCCGGGCCAAGGCGCGGAAGAAGGCGGCGACCACCGACGGCATCGTCATCGACACCCGGGCCAGGATCGGCTACACCGCGCCGATCGGCTCGACGGACGAGGACCGACTCCGCCACCTGACGGTCGCCCTGCCACCCCACTACGCCGCCCGTCTCTTCGACGCCCAGGAACAGGGAGCCACCGACCGGCAACTTCAGCAGATCGCCGCCGAAGCACTCAAGGACGTGTACTTCCAGGACAACGGCCGCCGCGCCGGCCAGCTGGAGGAAGTCCGCTTCGCCGACATCGAGCACCTGGAGTTCGACCTCTGACCCACCGGTGTGGTCGGTGGGGTGCCCGGTACACGCTCACCGACCCGCGCCCAGGTGCGAGCGGAAACCCGCAGGACTCCGACCGGACAACCGTGGCAGCCTGCGTGCATGCCCTGGGAGCTGCGAGAACACGCAGGCCGTCACTACGCCGTCCTGTTCCACTACGCCCTGCCCGACGATGCCTGGTCGGTGGAGCTGAGCGAGGCCCGGCCCGCGTCGACCGGGAGGCCCGAGGACCCCGACGCCGCGGTGACCCACCTACCCGGCGCTCCTGTCCTGGCGGTGCTCGTCCCGAACGAGGACCCGGAACTGGAGCCGACGGTCCGGATCTTCAGCCCTGAAGGGCATGTCGTCCCGTACGGGATCCTGCGGTGGTTCATGGAGCAGGCGGCCGACCAGGTGGAACGGTGCCGCGTCGCGTTCGAGCAGGGAGAACCCGACGAGCTGGGATGACCCGCCCCGAGGGGGTGCGCACCTCCCGGCCGACGCGAAGACGACGCGTCGCGCGAGGGCCGGGCCTGGGTGCGGCATCGGGTGGTTCAGACGTCGGCGTAGTGGGCGGCGTACTCCGCGCTGGGCGGGACGACGGTGATGACGTCGATCAGCACGCCGTCCGGGGCGGCGACGATGAAGTGGCGCTGGCCGAACTCCTCGGTACGCAGCGGCAGTACCTCGGGCAGGCGGGCCTCCGTCACGAGCCGCTGGTACTCGGAGTCCACGTCGTCGACCTCGAAGTTCAGCAGCAGGCCGCCCTGGAGCGCGCCCCGGTGGGGGGCCGGGACGGTCGGGTGGTCATGGGCGAGGAGGGCCAGCTCGTACTGCGGGGCGTCGGGGCGCCGCAGGCTGACGTACCAGTCCGCCTCGAAGGTCACCTCGAACCCGAGGTGACGGGTGTAGAAGTCGCGGGAGGCCGCCACGTCCCGGGTGGAGAGCACGGGATAGAAACCCCGCAGTCCGGTCGGGGTGGTGCTGTCGCGTGTGTCCGTCTCCGTCATGCGGCATGCCCTTCGCTCTCCATTTCACATACCTCGGGTATGTGAATCCAGCGTTAGCATACCCCCGGTACGCGAAATGGGAAGGGCGGTGCGCGCGATGGCGGTCAGTCGGGCGGAACAGAGGGCGGCCACACGGCGGGCACTGCTCGCGGAGGGGGAGCGGCGGTTCGCCGCCGACGGATACCACCAGGTGGTGCTCGCGGAGGTGGCGCGGGCCGCCGGGGTCACCAAGGGAGCCGCCTACCACCACTTCGACAGCAAAGCGGGACTCTTCCGGGCCGTCGTGGCGGAGGTCCAGCAGAAACTGGGGCAGCGCGTCGCGGCCGCGGCAGACGGGCACAGCGACCTCTGGGAGCAGCTCAGGGCGGGCTGCCGGGCCTTCCTGGCCTCGGGCACGGACCCGGCGGTGCGACAGATCCTGCTGGTCGACGCACCGACCGTGCTGGGTTGGGACGAGTGGCGGACCATGGACGAGGAGTCCTCCGCCCGACACCTCGCGGAGGCCCTGACGGAACTCGCCGCAGCCGGGATCATCGCCACTCAGCCGATCGAACCCCTGACCCGACTGCTCTCGGGAGCGATGAACGAGGCCGCCCTCTGGATCGCCCGAGGCGGCGACCCCCGGGCCGCGGAACAGGCACTGGACCGACTGTTGACGGGCCTGCGCAACCCCGCCTGACCGCTGATGACGAGAGGGCACGCGGCTATCGCACCCCGACCCACCCGGGCTCGTTGCGAATGCGCCGGAGGAGGCCATTCCGCCCGCCCCGGTCGCTACCCTCCGTACGACCGCGATAAAAGGGGGAAGCGATGGGCCGAAGGGCACAACGGGCCGCAGGGACACAGTCCTTCACGGACCTGCTCCGGCATCCGAGTCGCCTCGTCGACCAGCTCACGGGCGACGCTCGACAGCGCGCCGAGGCGGACATCGCAGCGTGGAACGATGGAGAGGCTCGCGAGGTCACCGCGTTCGTCCGCGATGGCGGCCGCTTGCGGCAGGGGTCCCTGATTCTGGACCCTGCCGCAGCGTCGCCGGTGGTGTGGCGGCAGTTTCGGATCCTCGGCAGAGCCGGCGAAGGTGTCGCCTTGGTCGCTCCGTTCCACATCCACGGGGTGGGCCCGGTCGTCGGCCCGGGAAGCGGAGTGGTCGACAAGCGCATGTTCCGCCTGCTGTCCCTGCAAGCCGCTGACCGCTACTGGGAACTCGCCGTCCCTGCCACGGACGTTCCTCTGGTCCGCGCTGCGCTGCGCGGGGATGGCGCCGGAGGCTAGCCGACGCGCCGGTGCTGCTGGTCATCAGCCCGTACGTCACAGCCACTCGTCAGTGCCTGCGGGCAGGGGGCTCCGCCGGGTAGCGCACCCGGTTCTTGCGAGACCGGCTTGCTCGTCAATCGGGACGCGATACCGGCTCTCGCTTCCGCCCCGGCCTCGAGCCGGGTGACGCCCCGGGCCCAGGCGCCGTCCCGCCGCCCGCGCCGAACGATCTGCCGGGGCCGGGGCCGGGGCCGGGGCCGGGGCCGGGGCCGGGGCGTCTGCGCCGGTGCCCGATCGCTACAGTCAGACCGGCTTCGGGGTGGTTGGAGCGGGGACATGCTCCATGTCCAGGCGTATCAAAGTCCCTCGACGACTGGGGAGGATGCCGTCGGCCGCAGCCCAGGACGAGCGGTGGGCAAGGTGGGATGGAGCCGGGGCCGAGACGAATTCGCCGCCGTGCAGGGGTGGACAGCCCGTGATGGGCTGCCACGAGGACGGGGGCCTGGGCAGGACACGGTCCGACCGCAACCGGGGATATTCGATCGATCAGACGGTCCCGCTCCGCGGCAGCTCCTCGTGCATGGTGACGCCATGAACAGAGATGTAGCGAGCAATGCCGTCGTCGAAGCGGGCTGCCAGGCTGTACGCGACGACGGACGTGTACGGCCCGACCTGTTGGAAGCGGCCTACGCCGACCCTCGGCTGCGTCAGCTGTTCCCCTGGACCGGGATGGGGGAACTGCACTTCAGTCGGTGCAGCGAACAGCGATGGACCTGGGGCATCCCCTACATCCAGCCCGCCGCTGCCGGCACCTAGGTGGTCTCCGGCCCTATCCGCAGCGAGATGGTGGACCCCGCAGCCACAGGGCAGGACGCCATTGCCATGGTGGTCCAGCATCTGCCGGCAGGCTGCGGTCCCGCCTTCGTAGGTACCCCGAGGAACTCGCAGTCCATGTGGCCACAAGACGGCAGACACACAAAGGTTGAAGCTCAAGCCAAGGCCTATCCCATATAGCGCTGTGACCTGGGAAATCGGTGGGCGGTAATATCGACCGATGGAGCCTGAGGGGCCGAACGGGTTCCTGCTGCATGGTGCTGGGGTGGGCGCGCGGGGCTTGGTGGGTCGCCGGCTTGCGGAGGTCGTCGGCTCATGGCACTTGTACGGCGGGGATGGCCTCTCGGGCCCGATGGACGTGTGGCTGATCGATGACCGGGGTGACGCCGTACACCTCACGGCCGGATCGGATTGGTGTCTGATCGTTGAGTCGTCAAAGCCGCACGCCGACTACGACATGGGCGACTCGGGGCGCGTCATGGTGAGGGCGATCAGTGAGGAAGCGCCGTTCGCGCGCCACATCGGGGAGGATGTTTTGGCGCTGCGGGAGGAACACGCGCCGAACACCGGGCGTGTCACCCTGGAGCTCACATTCCCAACGGGTCAGGTCCGTTGTGAGAGCTGGGCTGGAGAGGTTCGCCTGACCTCGGTGGCGTGACTGGTGCGATCACGGCAGTCAGAGTCGCCTTGGGTAGCCCCGTTCATGGAGTTCAGCCCGAGCCTGCTCCGCGACTCTCGGCGCAAAGGCGACGGGGTACCACGCCATGCTCGGCATTGCCCGCCTGTACGACCTCGCCTCGGCCGGATAGCAGCGACCGCACGCACCGCAACTGCCCCTGCTTTGCGCGACTCGGGGATCGATCACGGGACGCCTCTGTGGCTGTGTAGCGGAGTGGATCCCGTCAGGTGTCGAGTACGGTCCAGTAGTTCCTCTGGGGGCTGGACCGAAGCGCTGATAGAGCGGGATGCTGCGCTCCGAGGGCCAGACGATCAAGCCTTCGAGGCCTGCGCCGCGTGCATGCTGTGTCAGCGCCTCAAGGAGCGCGGAGCCGGCTCCTTTGTTCCGTTGTGACGGCAGGACGAAGTAGTTCGTGACATAGCCGACCGGGTCGTTGTCCTCGAAGGGATCCGGCATCCGTTCCACCAGGCAGAGGAAGACGTGACCGCAGATCTCGCGTTCGGCCTCCGTGACCCAGGCCAACCAGTGGCCGTCCCTGAGGCGGTCGCGGATCCAGTGTTCTGCCTCTTCCAGGTTCCGCGTCGGAATCGGTGGGCGTTCTTCGTGGTCCTCTTGCTTGAACATCCATCGGAGTTCGGCCAGGCGGCGCGCATCGACGGGACGCGCGGGGCGAACGGTGAATTCTGAGGTCATGGGGCGAGTCTCTCGGCCGAACCGCAGCGTAGCGAATTGATTCAGCGATCCGCTGGGGCCGCTCGTCACCGCAGTCGGACTGGTTCTGAACTGCGCGTGGGCGATGGGGAGTCGCGGCGAACGACGAGCCCAGGACACGGCGAATCGAGCGGTTCCTGACCACCAGAATGTAGGTTCTGGCCATGACTGGTGACTGGCGGATGGACCGCATCGGGAGTGCGCTGAGGGGCGAGAACCTGACCGTGCTGCGACGGCTGGCGGCGGGGTTCGCGGTGATCGGGGACGTTCAGTTCCTGCCCGGCTATTCGGTTCTGCTCGTCGACGAGCCGGACGTGCAGCGGTTGTCGGACCTGCCGAGGGCGAAGCGGCTGTCGTTCCTGTCCGACATGGACCAGCTCGGCGAAGCGGTCGAGCGGGCCTGTCGGCGGCTGGACCCGGCTTTCCGCCGAGTCAACCTGGAGATCCTGGGGAACACGGACCCGTTCTTGCACGCGCACGTCTGGCCGCGGTTCGCATGGGAGCCGGCTGATGTGGCGGGCAAGCCTGTGTGGCTCTACCCGCCTGAACGATGGAGCGACGAGCAGTTCAGGATCGGTCCGCAGCATGACGTGCTGCGGGAAGCGATCGGCAGCGAGTTGGACCAACTGAGATCGGCCGGCCCGAAAATCGATGACGGTCGGTCGAAGCTCATGGGAGACGTCTGAACCGGACGACGTCAGGCCCTCGTACGCCCGGCCGGGCAGACAGACGACGCACGCGCTTCCGGACGCGATGGCCCTTCTACGTGTCTCACAACGGCGTGGCAGACCTCGCACCAGGCCGGATGCGGTCCTAGCCGACAAGGCGGCGCATGCAAGCAGCGCGCGACACGGTAGAGCGGCGCCACAACCGGCTGAGGCAGCGGCGCGACATCGTCACCCGCGACGGGAAGACCCGCGACCATCCACCTGGGCTACGACCGCGGCCCACATCTGCCTCCGTTTCCTCGTTCGTGCAGATGCGCAGAACCGGACACCCCCGCGATCGTCAGCACGCCCGGCCGATCGGGTACTCAGGTCCGGCGAGGTCCGCCGGCGGTCAACCGCCTTGAAGACCCCATTCGTCGAGCCCACCGTAGACATGGGCTTCAAGACACTCCGGAGCGTCCATGCCGACGGCCTCGCCCCGGTACAGGGCGATGAGCGAGTCCTTGCCCCGCCACCAGGTGTCGGTCTGGCCCCGCACTTCAGGTACTGGCTCATACCCTTCGAGGTCTATGGAGTCGACGGCTTCGCCGGTGATCCTCGTGATGGTTTTGGCCCAGCGCCTCGCATGGTTGGCCAGCGCCAACGACTCCACCCAGCCTTCAGTGCTGGCATGCAGCGGTGTCCAGTGGTAGCCGTCGATCCCGAACTCGCCACCAGGGCCGATCATGAACCCGTAGGCCATGGAATATCGGCAGTCGCCGGCCGGGATCCACCAGCCCTCAGCGGCCGAGCCCTCGGGCACGTCCGCGCCCAGGATCCGCGGGCCACTCTCGTAGAACGGTGCCGGTGGCAGTGCGAGACCGCCCCAACGGTCCTCGTAGGCCACGGCGCGATCGATCTCCGCGGCCGGGACACCGTGCTCGATCCAAGCTTCGCGGTGACGCTCGATGTCCTGCCGGGCAACACGGATGCCCTCACACGCGACGAAGCTCTCGGCCCTGCGGGTCAAACCGGCCGGCGCGACCGGGACGGGCGATGTGGGAGTGGCGGCCATCATGGCCTCGGAGTCTACTGGCGAGGTCTGATAGTGCCTTGAAAAGAAGCCCGCCCGCTCCGCTGTGGACCAGGCCTTGTACTCAGGCTCCAACAAACATGCTCCGGAACCGGCTTTCGTACTCAGTCACCAGTGCTCCCAGGAACCGCCATGAGAAACCACGTGACGTCCTGATGTCGAGCGTGATCGGGTGCTGCGCATCGGCCTGCGCCTGCGGCTCAGGTGCCGTTGATCAGCTGCTGTACTAACGGAGGTCATCCTCCGTCAAGTGCCTGACGGGATAGGCCGGCAGCTGGGACCATCCGTGACGTGATCGCTTGGATGCACCGCACCCCACTCTGGGCGGTGATAGTGGTGTGTGCCATTGCAGCAGGCCTGCTTCTCGTCGGCGCCGTCGCGCATGTCACCGACCTTCTTCGTCATGGCCTGCTGGCTCACGACTGGGCTCCGAGGTGGCTCAACCTCTACTGGGCCTCACTGGCGTTCTTCGACCTGCTCGCAGCCGTGCTTCTCATCAACGGCAAGCGTCGAGGGATGGACCTGGTTTGCGCCATCGTGGCGACCGACCTCGCCGCCAACTGGTACGCGATCTACGGCATTCAGCACAGCACCCTCGCCGCTCAGCCCGGCCTCCAACGACTGGTCGCCTTCAGCGCCCTCGTCCTGGGAACGGCGCCTTTCGTCCGACGGCACCTCAGTTGAGCTGAGGCGGGGGATCCACTGCCGATACGTGGCTCAGCAATCCTGACAGCAGTAGTGGGCTTGACCTGGTCGAGGACCGGGGTCGCGCACGAGGTCGCCGGGCAGCGGGACGCGGTCGGCTGCGTCATCGCATGCGATAAGTCCGGCGACATCGACGATCACCTCCGGGATACTGGTCGCCCATGGATGAGGTTGAAGTCGTCGTCGCTCATTCCGAGCGCGCGACCCTGCGCGTCGGCGACGTTTTCCTGAAGGTGGACCCCGATCAGGCGCGCATCGACGCCGAAGTCGAGGCGATGTCCCTCGCACCGGTCCCTACCCCCGAGGTCCTGTGGCGCAAGCCGCCCGTACTCGCGATCGCCGCCCTCCCTGGGACGACGCTCGGGCGCCTCGGCGGGCCGTCGACCGGGTCGTCGGCGGCGTGGGCTGCGGCGGGCGCCGCCATCCGGAAGCTGCACGACGCGCCGCTGCCACCCCGCCCCGGCCGAGCCGGGCGGAGCATCGTCGCGCTGGCGGCGGAACTCGACGACGAGTGCGAGTTGCTCGTGACGAACGGCCTCCTGCCCGCCGACCTGGTCACCCGCAACCGCCAGGTCGCCCAGGCCGCGCTCCGGCCGTGGACTCCGGCGTTCACGCACGGCGACCTGCAGATCGCGCACGTCTTCGTCGACCGCGACGAGGTCACCGGCATCATCGACTGGTCCGAGGCCGGCCAGGGTGACGCTCTGTACGACCTCGCCACCGTCACACTCAGACACGAGGAGCACCTCGATGACGTCCTCGCCGGCTATGGCACCGACATCGACCTCGACGTGATCCATGCGTGGTGGTCGTTACGTAGCCTGCTGGCAGTTCGATGGCTGACCGAGCACGGCTTCGACCCCTTCGCACCAGGCTGTGAGGTCGACGTACTGAGATCCCGGATGTGAACGGGCCCTACCGGCCCTGGCTCACCCGCGGTGTGGCCACACCTACGGCCTTCGCCGCGGGCTTCGGTATCGGTACCACCACTGCCTACCGGGTCGTAAAGAGGTCATCTCATTTGGCGCGTCCGTGCGACGACTCGTCGGCCAGTGGGAAGTCCTGAGCGGGAGCAAAGGTCGATGAAGTACGTCAATCTCGATGCGCGGATCGGCGACGTGTCAGGGGTCTTGGACCCGGCTCGCTACCTGAGCCACCTACTCTCCATCTCCGGTGATCTGCCGCCAGGCGCTCGGGCTTTTGCCACTGACACGGGCCACTACGACTTCCGCAGCAGGCGATGCGTGAAAGACCTGACGCTCCGGGCCGTCCGGGGGGGCCGGCGGTGAGGAGATGGAGGTTGAGTTCCAGCACAACTGCTGGAAGCACGACCAGGACCTGCTGATCCGCTACGTAGGGGTGTCCGACTTCGTCATCGATCCTGTCGACGACGACCGAGGGACGGACCTCGGGGCTGTGATTCTCGACGAGATCCTGCCGCACCGGGACGGCTGCAGCCACGAGATCGCCTGCTGGGACGGGACGCTCAGCCTCGTCCACCGTGACCTAGAGGCGACCTGGACTGAAACCAGCTGCTCCAGTAAGTCGTAGACACGGGGCAGATCGTGGGGTTGGTAAGCGGCTGATGCCGGACGAGCCGTGGGAGCTGTTCCAGTGGATGGTTCCGGAGGCACCGTGGCGGCCTCAGCCAGGGCTTCGGTGTAGTCGGCGGACTTCTGTTTCGGCATCTCTCGAGGCTGAGCAGGGCGAGCGGACGGTTCGCGTTGCGGGCGTTGTGTCGCAGCGCGGCGGTGATGGTGGTTGCGCGCCGGCCAGCCGCAGGGCGGCGATGGCGAGGTTGCGCCAGGTGGCCATCGCGGGACGGGTTGCCGGTTCGCCGCGTTGAGGAGTCTTCGGCGAACGTGATGCGTCTGACCTGGTGCAGGGCTTCGATCTGCCAGTGATCACGGACCAGGGTCGAGCCCGCGGCGAAGGCCGTAGGCGTCGCCGCACCGCGGGTGAGCCATCGAACAGCGAGTGCTCGTGCAGCGTCTCGATGCGGTCGTGGCCTACTCCAGGTAGAGAGCCGTTAGTCGCGGTAGGCGGCGAGCCAGGCAGGCCCGGGGCGAGAGTTCATCATCCAGTCGTTGCTGGCCATCTGGCTTCCGCCTGAGCGTGGGTGCCTCACAACGCGATCGCCCGACAGGCCGATGCCTGATCGACCACCTCATCGGCAGAGAGTTCTCGCTCTGGTGGCCAGAAGATGAGGCCGCTGACGTGACCGGATGGACAGGTCAGGGCTCTGTCAAGCCTGCTCAGCCATGCGTCCGCCTCGTCCTCGGACGCGTAATCCGCATCCATGACCCGCTGCACGAGCGCGACCGCTTCAGCCCGGCTCATCTCTACGGCACCCATCACAGCCTCCCTGGACGTCAGCCTAACGAACAGCACGACCGGCCGGACAAATCCTGGGCGTCGGGACTTCAGCCGTGCAGCACGACCAGCCCGTACTGGCTGTCTGCGTCCCCAGATGCGGCCGGATCCGCCCTGTCGCACCCCGATTCCGTGACGGACCGCGCAGCAACCCGCGGGGGCCACCCCGGGGCCCGCAGTGGGGACAACCAGCTCCAGGACCTACGCGTGGCCGCCGCCCTGTGCTGACCCACACCCTCGCGGCCGTCGAGATGCTTTCCCCATGACGCCGAGTATGGGACATCACGTAAGCCCCCGGCACCGGCCTTCGCCCCGGCCCTTCACACGCCGCAGCAACTGCACGGCGGCAGCGGTCGCGGCGGCTTGCCAACGGCCGAAGGCTCGGGGAGGGCGTGCTCGGTGTCCGCCGGTGCAGACCGGAACCCTTCAGCAGCGTGTCGCGGTCAGGCAGAGGGGCGCCGCCTGGTGCCGCCGCCGCTGCCGTTCAGCGGGATCAGGCTCTCCAGGTGAGCGCCCTTGACCCAGGACCCCAGCAGGTCGCGGTGCAGGGCCACAATGTCCTGGCGCAGTGCCAGGCCCAGCGCGCCTCTCGTGAACGCGCGGCACGTGGTGACGAACAGGGCGACGTCTGCGCCGTGCTCGAGACGGGCGGTGCCGACGAACTTCTGCATGTCCTGGGAGGACACGCTCCGGTGCGCCGCGTACTTCTTGCACTGCACGACCAGCTTCCGGCCGTCGGCCAGGTAGCCGACGACGTCCGCGCCCAGGTCGCCGCTCTTGCCGCTGACGACGACGTTTCTGCAGCCGTCCCGCCGGCACAGCTCCGCGATGTACGTCTCGAATTCCTGCCAGGTCAGGGCGTCGACCTGAGTCATGGACAACTCGCGCGCCCGGGCCTCTTCCTGGGCCCGCCACACGTGATCCCGGCTGACCGCCTGGCGGTGCGCCCGCAGCAGCGCCCAGCCGGCCCCGCCCAGCGCCGCCGCGGTGAGCACCGTCACCAGGACGGGCCACACCGTCGACCAGTTCGCAGCGACCCACACCGCTGCGGCCAGCGCCGCCACCGCGCCCCAGACCTGCAGCCGCCTGCGGGTCTGCTTCTTCAAGCGTCGGCGCCGTCGACGTGCCGCCATCACTCCGCCGCCCCCCGGGGCCGTGAGCCACAGTGCGCGCCGGCGGCCGCGGTACGGACGGCGTGTGGGCGGAGGCTCATCGGCTGGCCTGAGTGACGCCGCTCGTGAACTGCCCCAGAATGTTCAAGATCCCCTGACCGACCGGGGTGGGAGCGAGCAGGACTCCCAGTGCCAGGACGATGACGACGGTCAGCTTCTCGTCGAAGCGGCTGCGAGCCTCCGTGCGCCGCCGAAGCCGCCAGATCACGACGACTGCGAGCAGCACCGCCACGTTGATGGTCACCAACCACCCCGACCTCCCGCCGACCGGCTTTCACACCGCAGACGGCTGGGTGGTGCCGCCAGTCTTCTTGTGTAGCGGCACCTTGGTGATGTTGGAGGCAGGTTGCCGGCGAATGGCACAAAGCCATCGAACCTGGCCGAATAGCGCGCGGCAGCGCATGCGACCGGGAGGTGCGGACGTCTAGGTAGCCACGTCGCGCTGCACCTGGCAGCAACTGCCGCTCACCGAGCGGACTGGTGTGCCCATTTTCATCGGACTCTCGTATGTGAGGAAGAACGACAGCACTCCTGCCGGTAGGCAGTGTGCTCGGCGTACGGCTGCGCCAGCACCTCGAACGCGTACGCGAGACCCGCGTAGCGTGCATCCGCTGGATCCATGGCCTCGTACTGCCCGGCCAGCATGTCGACCAGTTCGAGAGTCGGTAGATGGCTGTGGAGGAGGGCTTCGCCGCCGAAACGGTGGGCCACCTCGGCGTAGGTGTGTTGTCAGCCGTGCTGCGATCCCGAAGAAACCTGACGAGGTGTTTCCGTCCCGATGGGCCTGGCTGCTGAGTCAGGTCATCTGCGGGCGCAGATGAAGACGGGCGGCGAGGCGGGTCCGGCTGCGTAGGCGATGGTGAGCTTGCCCGTTTCGCCGGGGCCCGCACCGTACTGCGCAGAGCCGTCGCGTGCTCTGCCGGAAAAGCAGTTACCCCGCCCCGTGTGGAAGGTGAAATCGCGGGCAGGCGGGTGATGAGCGCATGGGACCGCTCATCCTGTTTGCGGGCTCGCCGATCCCCCCGTTCCGGCGAGCCCGTAAGCAACCGAACGGCCCGCACCAGGCAGGGGTGCGGGCCGTTCGGCATGGCGTGCCGCACCTCGCTCGCCCTGCCGAGAGGGTGTCGTCGGGATGCGAGCCTTGCCGGGAAGGCAAAAGGATCCAGCACGCTCGGCCGAGGCCAGTGGGGATCCTGCCTACGTCCGGTGAGTGGCGACGCGGCCAGGGCGGGGGAGGGGGCGAGGGCCTGCCATGGGTAGCGGTCCGCCCCCTCATGCTGCCGGGCCCGCCGACCTCAGAATTTTCCCACTGGACCTGATCGTGAGCGCACGCATCAACTACCCGGACCTCGCATGGGGCAACCACACCGACGCCCCGATCAAACTGCAGCCGGGCCGATCGACCACGGCCCGCATCCGCTTCCTGGCCTGACCGCACATCGGCCGAGCCCGGGGCCGGTACGGGGCGACCTCGCGACGGTGTGCGAAAGCAACCCGCACACCGTCGACACCCCCCGCCGACGGACGGGTTCACCCGGAGTGGCTCCGGGCCCGCGGGCCTGGCGATACCGTGGGTGCGGCAGACCCGTCCCCGCACCCACGGAGGCCTCCATGAGCGAGCAGCCGGTCACCTCCCGGCGACAGCTGGACCCGGCGGCCGCCGACGCCGTACGCGCCTACGCGGCCCGCACGCGCGCCCAGGCCGACCAGTTCGCCGCCGTCCTCGAGGACCTCGCCACCCACGGTCTGCCCGACGTCGACGAGTGCACCCCGTGGGAGACCCTGCGCGAGTCGCACCTGGCCCGCCTCGTGGCACAGCGCTCGGCCGTCGCCTGATGCCCCCGCAGCACGACCGCCGCCGCGCCCGTATCGCCTTCTCCGAGGCCGCCGCCAAGCAGCTGGAGGCGATCACCGACGAGGCCGAGTTCCACGCACTGGACCGCGCCCTCGTCGTCATCTCCGTCGACCCGGGCATCGGCGAGCCGATCCCCGGTGACACCACGGGGCCCCAGCTCCTCCAGTACGCCGACGACGTCGAACGGGTCCGGGTCCTGTACTTCGTCACCGCCCTCAAGACCGTGGTCGTCGTCGCCTATATCGAGGTCTGACCCGCGTCCCGTCTGACCCGCCTCCGTCTGACCTGCGCCCCGTCCGCCCCGCGCCTCCTCCGCCCGCGTCCCCCCGTCCGACCCGCGCCCCGCTGCCGACATCCGCGCCGCCGGCATCCGCCCGGCTTCCGGCACTCGCCCGGCTTCCGTACCGCCGGCACTCGCCCGGCTTCCGTACCGTCGGCACCTGCCCGGCTTCCGGCCCCCGCCCCGCTACCGGCACCCGCCCCGCTTCCGGCCCACGCCCGGCCTCCGGCCCCCGCCCCGCTACCGGCACCCGCCCCGCTTCCGGCCCCGCCCCGCTACCGGGCGGCGTCCGCCGCCGTCTCCCGTCCGTGGGGGCTCGGGCCCGACTCCGGCTTCCGCCGTTCGGCGCCGGCCGTCGGGACGCGTACCGTCGCGACGACGAGCAGCGAGGCCACAGCACCCAGCGCCGCCGCCGCGATCAGCATGGCGTTCAGCCCGGACGCGAACGCCTCCCGCACCAGGTGCGCCATCTCGGCGCGTCCCCCTTCCGGCCAGGCGGCGACGACCGACCGGGCCTGTCCGCCGCTGAGAGAGACGGCCGTCCCGTGCGGGTCCGGGACACCGCCGTCGGCCCGCAGCACGCTCTCGATCCGCGACTGGAAGATCACGCCGTACACGGCGATCCCCAAGGCGAAGCCCAACTGGCGGAAGGTGTTGACCGCACCGCCCGCCATGCCGCCGCGCTCCGGCGGCACCGTGGCCAGAGCCGCCGCCGACAGGCTCGGCGTCACGAGCCCGACCCCCAGTCCGGCGACGACGAGCCCCGCCACGAGGCTGCTTCCCGACGAGCCCGCGTCGAGCGTGGACTGCATGCCGGCGCCCAGGGCGATGAGCGCCAGCCCTCCCGCGATGGACACCCGGGGCGGCCAGGGCCCGAAGCGGCCCGCGAGCGCCGAGGCGACGAACGCGGCCGCGCACATCGGCAGGATGTACAGGCCCGCCTGGACGGGCTCGTACCCCAGGACGGACTGCATCCAGAGCGACTCGTACAGCAGAGAGGCGAACGCGGCGCCCTGCAGGAACAGGGCTCCGACCATGAGGCCGGTGAACGACGGCCTGCGGAACAGCGACAGGTCGAGGATGGGATGCTCGTGCCTGGTCTCGACCACGACGAACAGGGCCAGCGCGACGGCCGCCGCCGCGAACAGGCCGAGCGTGAAGGGCGCCGCCCAGCCGTCGGAGTGGGCCCGGATCAGGCCGAACGTGAGGGCCCCGCCGGCCACTGTGAAGGTGACCATGCCGAGTACGTCCGCACGCTGCCGGCCCAGGCCCTTCGCCTCGCGCACCGAGCGCAGCGTCATCACGACGGCGATCAGGCAGACCGGCAGGTTGACGAAGAAGATCCAGCGCCAGTCCAGGTACTGGGTGAGCAGCCCGCCGACCAGCGGCCCGGCCGCCGCGGCGACCGAGTTGGTGGCGCCCCACACGGCGAAGGCCACCCCCCGCTCGCGCCCGCTGTAATGCATGCCGAGCAGGGCGATCGTCGTACCGAACATCCCGGCGGCGCCCAGGCCCTGCACCGCCCGGGCGCCGATCAGCACCCCCGCGCTCGGTGCGACCGCGCACACCACCGACGCCGCCGTGAAGACGATCAGCCCGGCGAGGTACACCTTCCTGCGGCCGATCCGATCGGCGCGGGAGCCGACACCGAGCAGCAGCGACGCCAGGGCCAGCGCGTAGATGTCGACCACCCACTGCACGTCGGAGAGCGTGGTGCCGAGGTCCGCCGCGATGTCGGGCAGCGCCACGGTCACGATCGTGACGTCCACCAGCAGCATGAAGGTGCCCAGACAGATCGCCGCCAGAGGCCACCACTTACGCATCCGAGACCCTTCCCTGCCCGCCGCACCGAAGGGGCGCCCCCGGCGGCCCCATGATCCACGGCCGAGCGCCGCTTCCACTGAGGACCCGCGCGCCACGCCCATCGCGTGGACCGCAGGGAGGTATGTCTAGGTCCGCCTGGAGGATCAGCGGTGGCAGGCCGGAAGACGCGCTCATAGCTTCGACACATGACCAAACGACAGATCGCCTACCTGGCATGCACCGTGGCGCTCGTGACCTCGGGTCTGGGCGCAGCCGCCCCGGCGGCCGAGAACCGGACGGCGCACCGGGTGCAGCCCGGCGAATCGATCCAGAAAGCCGTGGACGCCGCGAAGCCGGGGGACACCATCCTCCTGTCTCCCGGCACCTACCGTCAGAGCGTCCGCATCACCACATCGAACCTGACCCTGCGAGGCTCGGGCCTCGGAACCACCGTCCTCGTGCCCGGTGACGCCACCGCCACCGACGCGTGCGCCAAGGCCGGTCACGGCGTCTGCGTGATCGGCACCGAGAGCCGCCCCGTGGAGGGCGTCACCGTGAGCTCGCTGACGCTCAGGGGCTTCACCAACAACGGCCTGTGGTCGTCCTGGACCGACCGGCTCAAGGTCCAGAAGGTGCTCGCCGAGAAGAACGGGAAGTGGGGCATCGCCCAGGAGAGATCCGTGCGCGGTGTGTTCAGCCACAACAGCGCCCGGGACAACGGCGACGCCGGACTGTTCGTGGCCAACACCATCGACAGGGAGAACGGAGCCACGGACGCCAAGGGGACGAGGATCTCGCACAACCTCCTGACCGGCAACCGGATCGGCATCACGGTGCGACGCCTGCGGAACGTGACCGTCGAACTCAACGCGGCGACCGGGAACTGCGCCGCCGTGTTCGTCGTGGGTGACGAGTCCAAGCCGCGCGCCGGGGCGATGACCCTGCGCTGGAACAACATCCACGCCAACAACAAGCACTGCCCGAAGACCCCCCGCCTGCCCTTCCTGCAGGGCTCGGGCATCGTCCTCACCGGTACTGAGGACACGCTCGTGGAGCAGAACAGGGTCGTCGACAACGTGGGCACCTCCCCGCTCTCGGGCGGCATCGTGCTGTTCAAGAGCTTCGTGGGCGCCCTGAACGAGCGGAACGAGATCCGCGACAATGTGGTGCTCCGCAACGGCAGCGCCGACCTGGCCAACCGGGACACCGGTCAGGGCAACACGTTCACCCGCAACAGGTGCACGCTCTCGGAGCCTGCCGGAATGTGCTGACCCATCGGGCTTCCCGCCGCCGCCCACGGCACCCCAGCAAGGACGAGGCAACAGATGACAACGGTAGATCCGGTGACAACGGTTGACCCGGTGACAACGGCAGATCCGGCTCCCCCGCCGCCCATGCGGCTGAGGGAGCTCGTATTCGGAGCGGCGTGCGCCGCCGCGGTACGCGCGGCCGCCCGCCTGGGCGTGGCCGACGCCCTCGACGACACGCCCATGACCGTCGAGGACCTGGCGGCGGCGGTGAAGACCCAGCCGCGGACACTGCGCCGACTGCTGCGCGCGCTGGCCTGCCAAGGGGTCTTCACCGAACGCCCCGACGGCACCTTCGCCCACACGGAGATGTCCCGGCTGCTGCGCGAGGACGATCCGCACAGCCTGCGGTACATCGCGCTCTGGTGCACCGAGCCGTGGACATGGGACGTCTGGCCGAAGCTCGACGAGGCCGTGCGCTCCGGGCGCAACGTCTTCGAGGACGTGTACGACCGGGAGTTCTTCGCCTATCTCAACGAAGAGGCACCCGAGTCCGCCCACGTCTTCAACCGGGCCATGACGACGTCGAGTCAGCAGTCGGCGCGGGACGTCGCGGACCTCCTCGACCTCGGGGACGTGTCCTCCGTCGCGGACATCGGAGGCGGCCAGGGACACGTTCTGGCGAGCCTGCTGGAGAAGCACCCCTCGCTGCACGGCACGCTGCTGGACCTGCCGGGCGTGGTGGAGAACGCCGACCCGCGCCTGCGGGACGGCGGCGCGCTCGGCCCACGGGTCCGTGTCGTGGCCGGCGACTGCCGCGAGGACATCCCGGTCCAGGCGGATGTGTACATCATCAAGAACATCCTGGAGTGGGACGACGACAGCACCCGCAGGGCGCTCGCCAACGTCCGCAAGGCCGCGCGCCCCGGCGCCCGGGTCGTCGTGATCGAGAACCTCGTCGACGACACGCCTTCGATGAGGTTCACGACCGCCATGGACCTGCTGCTGCTCCTCAACGTCGGCGGTGCGAAGCACACCCGGCAGAGCATGGTCGACCGGCTGACCGACGCGGGCCTCGTCATCGGCGAGATCCGTCCGGTCAACGCGTACCTCCACGCCTTCGAGTGCACCGTTCCCGTCTGACGGGAACGGACGAGGGAAACCCGAGGCCGCCCGCTCCGCGTCGTTCGCGGGGCGGGCGGCCTCGGGTTTCACTGCCGGGAGATCAGGAACCCCCGTCGCGCTCCCAGCGGTAGAAGCACTGCGCCATGGCGTCCTTGGGGCTCCGCCACGTCTTCGGGTCGTACGCGCTGACGTACGCCGACAGCTTCTCGCTGGCGTCCCGGAACTCGGGGTGGCCGGTCAGCTTCGCGATGGCCGGCGCCGGGTCCTGCTCCGACTCGATGAGGTGCAGGTACACGTCGCCGAACTGGAACAGGCGACGCCGGGTGACGCCGACCAGGTGCGGGAGTTCGCCACGATCGGAGGCGGCGAACACGTCGGCGATCGCCGGCGCCGAATCGGGCGCCATGCGGGCGACGATCAGAGCGTGGTGCATCGAGCGTCCTTCCTGGTGTGCGGATGCGGGGCCGCGCGCGACGGGTCGCGGTCAGCCGGGCAGGACCGAGGCGCCCCGGCGGTCGCGGGCGACCTGCTCGATGCGGTCCCGGATGAGAGCCATCTGCGTGCGGGAGTTGCGGTTGATGTTGTCGGTCATCCAGTCGTCGTCGACCGGAGCGTCGGGCTTCATCGCGAAGTCCTGCACCCAGCGCATGTGGACGCCGGCCGGCGTCTCCTCGTACTCCCACCGGATGTTCATGTGGTCGAACGGGCCGGTCTCGACACGGTGGGCGCGGACGGTCCGGCCGGGGCGGTCGACGGTGCGCTCCGACACCCAGCTCCAGACCTTCCCGGACTCGTCCGGGTGCATGGTCAGACGGAAGGTGGTGGAGTCGCCCTCGCGCGAGAGCACCTCGAGGGAGGCGTACTCGCTGAAGAGGTCGGGCCAGTTCTCGATGTCGTTGGTGATGTCCCAGACGAGGTCGAACGGCGCGTCGATGACGATGCTGTTGTCGGTGTGGCCGGACACGTCAGACTCCCGTCTTGAGGGCGCCGTTGACGAGCCCGAGGAACTCGGCGGGCGTCTTGCAGCGCTCGGCGTCGGTGGGCAGCGCCACGCCGTACCGGTTCTCCAGCTCGCCGACGATCCCGAGCAGGCCGAGCGAGTCGAGGCCGAGGGTGGTGAACGGCGCGTCCGGCGCCTTCTCCAGGTCCCGGGCGTCGACGTTGACACCTGCCGCCTGCTTCATCAGCGTGGCGAGTTCGTCGAAGGTCACTGCGGTGGTGATCATGTCTCTTCTCCTTCCCGCCCGGTCCTACCGGGCGGAGTCGTCGCCGCGGCGCACGACCAGCGCCGCGTTGGATCCCATGAGTCCCCGGCTGAGGACGAGGGCCGTGCGCAGCTCGGCGGGGCGAGCGCGGGACATCACCAGATCGAGGTCGTGGCAGATGTCGAACACGTTGGGGGTGGGGGGGACCACGCCGTGTTCCATCGCGAAGACCGCGGCGGCGGTGTCCAGGACGGGCGCCCCGCAGTAGGCCCGGCCGATGCCCGTCTTGGGCGCCGTGACGGGTACGCGGGCGGCGTGCGCCCCGAGGGCGTCGGCGATGGCCAGCGCCTCGGCCCGGTCCGCGTCCGGTACGCCCAGGGCGTCGGCGAACACGACGTCGATCTCCTCGGGCGCGCAGTCGGCCTCGTCGAGGGCGACGCGGATCGCGCGGGCGAGTCCCTCCCGGGACTCCTCCCACCGGGAGGCGCCGGTGAACGTGGCGCCGTGGCCGGCCACGACGGCCCGGACGGCCGCTCCCCGGTCGCGGGCACGGGACTCGTCCTCCACGACGAGCATCGCGCCGCCCTCCGCGGGGACGAAGCCGCAGGCCGCCGCGGTGAAGGGCCGGTAGGCGCGGTCCGGGTCCTCGACGGTGCTCAGCTCCGGGTATCCGAGCTGGCACACCATCGAGTACGGGGCGAGGGGCGCCTCCGCGGCTCCGACGACCACCGCGCCGGTCCCGCGCCGTACGGCCCGGGCGGCGTGGGCGAGGCCGTCCAGGCCGCCCGCCTCGTCGCTCGCGACCACACCGCACGGTCCCTTGAACCCGCTGCGGATGGAGATCTGGCCGGTGCTCGCGGCGTAGAACCAGGCGATGGACTGGTACGGGCCGACGAACTTGGAGCCCTGTCCCCACAGCTTCTGCAGCTCTCGCTGACCGAACTCACCGCCGCCGGACCCCGCGGCGGTGACCACGCCGATGGAGAAGGGATCCTCCTGGGCGTCACCGGCGAGGCCGGCGTCGTCGAGGGCGAGCTGGGCCGCGGCCATCGCGTAATGGCTGAACCGGTCGGTCTGGACGAGGAACCTGTCCTCGATCAGGGCGGAGGCGTCGAAGCCCCGGACCTCGCCCGCCACCTTGAGCGGCAGGTCCTGGCAGCCCTCACGGGTGATCCGGTCCAGGACGCCGAGCCCTTCCCGGACGGACTTCCAGTACGCGTCGGCACGCAAGCCGTTGGGGGCGATCACACCGATGCCGGTGACGACCGGGCGCCGGGGACGTTCAGTGCTCATCGTTTCCTCCCGCCCGGCCCCGTCAGGAGGACCGCGGACTGGAAGCCGCCGAATCCGCTGCCCACGGAGAGCACGTTCCTGAGCTTCCGGGGACGGGCGGTGCGCGGCACGTAGTCCAGGTCGCACTCGGGGTCGGGGGTCTCGTAGTTCGCCGTCGGCGGGACCACCTGGTGCTTCAGCGCCAGCACGCAGGCGGCGACCTCGATGGCGCCGATCGCGCCCAGCGAGTGCCCCACCATGGACTTGATGGAACTCATGGGCGTGTCGTACGCGTGCGCCCCCAGGGACCGCTTCACGGCGGCGGTCTCGTGCCGGTCGTTCTGCCGGGTGCCCGAGCCGTGCGCGTTGACGTAGTCGATCAGCGTGGGGTCGAGCCGGGCCTGGTCGAGCGTGGAGTCGATCGCCCGGGACATCTCCAGTCCCTCGCCGGTCAGACCGGTCATGTGGTAGGCGTTCCCGAAGGTGGCGTAGCCGCCGATCTCGCAGTAGATGTGCGCACCGCGGGCCCTTGCGTGCTCGTACTCCTCCAGGACCAGGACGGCCGCGCCCTCGCCCATGACGAAACCGTTGCGGTTGTTGTCGAAGGGCCTGGAGGCGTGCTCCGGGTCGTCGTTGTCGGGCGAGGTGGCCTTGATGGCGTCGAAGCAGGCCATGGTGATCGGGGATATCGGCGAGTCCGACGCGCCCGCGATGCAGACGTCCGCCCGGCCCTCCTCGATGGTGTGGAAGGCGTAGCCGACCGCGTCGAGACCGGAGGTGCATCCCGTGGAGACGGTCTGCACCGGGCCGCGGGCCCCGAACTGCTCGGCCACGACGGACGCGAGCGTGCTCGGAGAGAACGCCATGTGCAGCTTGGGGTCGGCCGCGCGGTGGTCCACGTCCCACCGCTGCCCGCCCGCGCTGACCAGGACGTAGTCGTGTTCGAGACGGGTGGTGCCGCCGACGGCGCTGCCCAGGGAGACGCCGACGCGCCAGGGGTCCTCCGTACCGGTGTCGAGTCCGGAGTCGCGTACGGCTTCCCCGGCGGCGACGACGGCGAACTGGATGTACCGGTCGGCGTGGCGGCTCAGGTCCGGGTCCAGTCCGTGGTCCGCCGGGTCGAAGTCGCACTCGGCGGCGATGCGGGACCGCAGCCCGACCGGGTCGAACAGGGTGATGCCACGGGTCGCGGTGCGGCCGGCGGCGAGGAGGTCCCAGAACGCCTTCGCTCCGGTGCCGCCCGGAGCGACCACACCTATGCCGGTGACAGCCACTCGCCGGGTCACTCGACGGCCCCGCTTCGCTCGCGCGCCTGTCCCGGATCGTGCACGGTCAGGTGCGGGCCCGCGGCGGCGAGCTCGGCCTCGTCGGTGTCCTCCGTGTCGACGTGGCCGAGGCTCGGCCGGGGGGCGAGCGGACCCAGGTGGAAGACCATCCGGGCCTCCACGTCGCCCACGTTGCGGAAGCGGTGCCGCACGTCGATCGGGATCAGGAGCCCCTGATCGGGCCGGAGGGAGTGCGTCTCGCCGTCCAGGTCCACCTCCAGCGCACCCGAGACGACGTACACGAACTCCTCGGAGTACGGGTGGTAGTGCTCGCCGATGCGCTCGCCCGGCTGGACGATGGCCAGGCCCATGAAGCCGCTGGTGGCACCGACGGTGGCCGGCGTGAGCATGGCCCGCAGGTCACCTCCCCGCCTGCGGTTGGGTTCCGTCTCGCTCAGGTTCACGATGCGTGGACGCTGCTTGAGCATGGTTCATACCTCCGGATGTGGCAGTGACGTGCTGGGGGGAGCGACCGCGGCGGGGCCGCGACTGTCCGTCAGGAAGCCGCCGTACGGTCGGTGACGGGCAGCATGTCGGCGTGTGACAGGAGCCGGTTGATGTTGCGCTCCGTGTCCAGGGAGCCCTCGACGCCGATCGCCGCGCCGTCGAGGAGACGCTCGAGCTCCGCGGCCTTCCCGGCGCCCTTGAGCCCGAGGGAGGCGACGGGGTCGAGGTCGGGTTCGCCCGTCAGGTCGACGAGGCGCACCACGATGTCGTCGCGCTGGAACACGGTGCTGCCGTACACCGGGCTGTCCGGGTCGTCCGCCGCGGCCTGGTCCTGCTGGGCGAGCAGCCGGGCGAGCTCCGTCCCGCAGCCCTCCTTGGCCGGGTAGTACAGCGCGTGCCGCCGAAGGTCGGCCGGTGCCGGCCGATCGGACACCACGTGCTGGACGGCCGGGAGCGCCGCGCGGGTGAAGAACAGGCGGGCCGACTCGGGGTCGGTCAGGTCCCGGTCCTGCTCCAGGTACGGGTTGATGGCCTCCTCGACCGCTCGCACCTCGGGCTGACGGGCGACGTGCCGCAGTGCCGCGAGGAGGTCGCCCTCCACCTCCACGGCCCGCACCACGCGGTTGCCGTGCATGAAGAGGGACGTACGGCGCAGCCGTGTGGTCTCGTCGACCTGGGCCCGGGGCGACTCGTACCCGGCCAGGAGCTCGGCGACCTTCGACTCCGAGCCCGGCTTGACGGTGAAAGTGAGGGCGTGGCGTGCCACACCTTCGCCGACGCGGGCGGCCACCTGCACGCCCGCCGCTGCCGAGGCCCGCGAGGCCGGCTGACCGGGATTGGTCTCCCGGACGATGCTGTAGCGCATCGAACGGGTGTCCCGGACACAGCTGTGCATCGGCTTGACGGTCTCCACGTGCTCCTCGCTGTTCACCCAGGCGAGGAACGGCGGAGCGCTCTCCCACTCGCTGGTGATGAGCCACTGCGAGGGGTTCTCGATGGACTGGCAGAGCTGGTCACTGATGTGACCGGGTACGGAGGCGACCTGCTTGCGCATGAGTTCGTACGCGTCCAGGAACTGCTGCTGAGCGCCTTCGTACAGGTCGAGCAGGAGGATCACCCGCAGCCTGGAGCCGTCGAACGCCGACTGCGAGATGCGTCCCGAGGGGGCCATCCGGCACACCTCTTCTCTTCTCAAGTGGGGGGGCGGGGACGACCTGCGTGACCGGGAGGCCGGGGTCGTCATGTGCTGATCGTTGACAGGAGCGCGGACAGCGCGCGAGCCCCATGGGGCGGACGAGTGAACCACGCGTCAACCGGGTGCCCCCGGCACGCGGACCCGCCCTCGAAGGGAATGAATCTGCATCCCATCCCCGACTCGCGTCGCAGGTGACGCCGGAGACGAAGAATGAACAGATTCGAACTGGCCGGCGAAGCAGCTGGTCACCGCACGCCCGTCCTCATCGTCGGCGGCTCGCTGGTGGGCCTGTCCACCTCGCTGTTCCTGGGACGTCTCGGAGTGCCGCACATCCTGGTCGAGCGCCATGCGGGCACCTCGATCCACCCGCGCGGCCGCGGCAACAACGCGCGCACGATGGAACTGTTCCGCAGCGCCGGGGTCGCGGAGCCCATCCAGGAGGCCGCGACGGTCCTGGCGCGCAACAACGGCATCCTGCAGGCACCGAGCCTGGTGGGCGAGGACGGCGAGTGGCTGTTCAGGGAGATCGACCCCGGCGGCGGGCTCGCCCGCTTCAGCCCGGCCAGCTGGTGCCTGTGCAGCCAGAACGACCTCGAACCGGTGCTGCTGAAGCGCGCCGGGGAACTCGGCGGAGACCTGCGGTTCTCGACGGAGCTGATGTCCTTCGAGCACGACGCGGAAGGGGTGACCGCGCAGGTCAAGAGCCGCGACACCGGTGAGCACACCCTCATCCGCGCGGACTACCTCGTCGCGGCGGACGGCCCGCGCAGCCCGGTCCGCGAACGGCTCGGCATCCGGCAGAACGGGCCGGGCGACCTGTTCCACAACGTGAGCGTCACCTTCCGCTCCCGCGGCCTCGCGGACGTCGTCGGCGACCGGCACTTCATCGTCTGCTACCTGACGAACCCGGAGGCCGACGGGGCCCTGCTGCCGGTCGACAACGCCGAGCGCTGGGTGTTCCACGCTCCCTGGCACCCCGAGGACGGCGAGACGCTGGAGGAGTTCACCGAGGAGCGGTGCAGGGATCACATCAGGCGGGCCGTGGGGGTGCCGGACCTCGACGTGGAGATCACCGGCAAAGCCCCCTGGCACGCTGCCGAGAGGATCGCCGAACGGTACGGGGACGGCAGGGTGTTCCTCGTCGGGGACTCCGCCCACGAGATGCCGCCCACCGGCGCGTTCGGCTCCAACACCGGTATCCAGGACGCGCACAACCTCGCGTGGAAGCTCGCCGCCGTACTGGGCGGCTGGGCCGGCCCCGGCCTGCTCGCCTCCTACGACGCCGAGCGCCGGCCGGTGGCGGAGACGACGAGCGCCCGGGCTTCGGCGCGGTCGGTCGAGCACAGCCACCCCGGGTACACCCCCGACCCCGGATCCGGCGCCCCCAAGGGAAGGAAGGGCGGCATCCTCAACGAGGTCCTCGGCTACCGCTACCCGCGGGGCGCGGTCCTGGGCGCCGACCCGACGCAGCCGATCGTCTCCGACGGACTGCGGTTGACGGGCGACCCCGGGAGCAGGGCGCCCCACGTCTGGCTCAACCGCGCCGGCACCCGCGTTTCCACCCTCGACCTGTACGAGCGGTCCCTGGTGCTCCTGAGTTCCGCGGACGGCGCCGGCGGATGGCACGACGCGGCGGCGCGCGTCGGCCGAGAACTGTCGGTGCCGCTCGACTCGTACCGCATCGGCGACGGCCCCGACGCGGAGCTCTCCCCGGCGAGCGACACGGACTGGGCGGAGGCCCACGGCGTCACCCCGGACGGCGCGGTACTGATCCGCCCCGACGGTTTCGTCGCCTGGCGCTCCGAAGGCACGTCACCGGACCCCGCGGCGACACTCCACCAGACCCTCACGAAGATCCTGGACCGCCCCTGACCGACGTCCGCGTGACCGGCACGTCAGCGACGCCCCGGCGGCCCGGGCTCCCTCCGGTGTCCGGCCCCGGGGCTGCCGGGTGCCGGGAGACCGATCCGGCGCAGCCACGAGCTGATGGACCGGCCCTTCGCTCGGGTACGGACGTGGACAGGGGCGAGCGACGACCGGCGGTGCGGCTGCCGTGCGCCCCTGGGAGCGGGTACGTGTCAGGCGCCCAGGCGGTGTCCCCCGAGCAGGGCGACCATCTTGGGATCGCGGTGGTCGAAGAACAGGGAGCTGCCGGTGTCGAGGGTGGCGATCCGGGCCATCTGCTCGTCCGTGAGCCGGAAGTCGAAGACCTCGATGTTCTCGGCCATGCGCTCGGCCCGTACCGACTTGGGGATGGCGATGACACCGCGTTGGGTCAGCCAGCGCAGGACGACCTGTGCGACCGACTTGCCGTGTTCCTTGCCGATCTCGGCCAGCAGCGGGTTGGTGAACAGGTCGTTCCTGCCCTCGGCGAAGCCGCCCCAGGACTGGATCTGCACCCCGTGCTCGCGCATGAGGTCCTGGTAGTCGGTGCGCTGGAAGAACGGGTGGGTCTCGATCTGATTGACCTGCGGGGCGATCTCGTTGTGGAGGATCAGGTCGACCAGCCGGTCGGGGTAGAAGTTGGCGACACCGATCGCCCGGGTCGCCCCCGTGCGGTGGAGCGCCTCCATGGCCCGCCACTGCCCGTAGACGTCGCCGAAGGGCTGGTGCATCAGGTACAGGTCGAGGTGGTCCAGGCCCAGCTTGCTCAGGGACGACTCGAACGCGCGTCGGGTGTTCTCCTCGGCGGGGGCGTCCTGGACCCACAGCTTGGTCGTGACGAACAGGTCCCCGCGGACGATGCCGCTGGACCTGATGGCACGGCCGACGGCTTCCTCGTTGCCGTAGGCCGCGGCGGTGTCCAGAAGGCGGTAGCCCGCGGCCAGCGCATCGGAGACGGCGCGCTCGGTGTCCTCGGCGGGGATCTGGTAGACGCCGAAGCCGAGGACCGGCATCTCGACGCCGTTGTTGAGGGTGACGGTCTGCATGAGCGGAATGTCCTTCGCTGTGGGGGTGGGGGAGGCAGGTCGACGGGGGCCTCACGCCCCGGATGGGGAAGTCAGCGTTCGAGCATCTGTGCCTGGGCCTCGGTGTGGGTGTCACCGGCGGCGGGCGGCAGGCTGCTGAGCGTGTGCAGCTGCTCGCCGGTCAGCGTGACCGCGTCGGCGGCGGTGTTCTCCTCGACGCGGCCGACGCGCTTGGTGCCGGGAATCGGGGCGATGTCGTCGCCCTGGGCGAGCAGCCAGGCCAGCGCGACCTGCGCGGGCGTGGCACCGACCTCCGTGGCCAGGGCCTTGACCTCGTCGGCGAGCGCCAGGTTGTGCCGGAAGTTCTCGCCGGTGAAGCAGGGATTGTCGCGCCGGAAGTCGTCCGCGTCGAACTGGTCGGTGGAACGGACGGTGCCGGTCAGGAACCCGCGGCCCAGCGGGGAGAACGGCACCAGGCCGATGGTCAGCTCCCGCAGGACGGGCAGGACGCGTTCCTCGATCCCGCGGGTCCACAGCGAGTACTCCGACTGCACCGCGGTGACCGGCTGCACGGCGTGCGCGCGGCGGATCGTGTCCGGCCCGGCCTCGGAGAGCCCGAAGGCGCGGACCTTGCCCTCGTCGATCAGCTCCCTGACGGCGCCGGCCGTCTCCTCGATCGGCGTGCCCGGGTCCACGCGGTGCTGGTAGTACAGATCGATGTGGTCTGTGCCCAGCCGCTTCAGCGAGCCCTCGACCGCGGCGCGGACGTTGGCCGGGCGGGAATCCAGGTTCCACGCCCCCGCCCCCGCGTGGGAGACCAGACCGAACTTCGTCGCCAGCACCACCTGATCCCGCCGGCCCTTCAGCGCCCGCCCGAGGAGCTCCTCGTTGGTGTACGGGCCGTAGATCTCGGCGGTGTCGATGAGGGTGACGCCCAGCTCCAGTGCCCGGTGCACGGTCCTGATCGACTCCGCGTCGTCGGTGCCTGAGCCCGTATAGCCGTGGGACATGCCCATCGCGCCCAGGCCGATCCGGGAAACCTCCAGATCACGCAGCTTGATGTACCGCATCTCACCCTCTCCGGTCCGTGGCGCCGCCAAGCCCCTTCGTCACTCTCGCCCAACCCGTCCGACGGTGCCCGTCGTGGCCTGGGCGGCAGCCACGGTGGTGTCGGCGACTTGCTCCTTCACCTTCCCCCGTATTCCCCCGGTGTGGCAGGGCGGGCTCTTCAGGGGTAACGACAGGGCCCCTCTCCCGGGCGAACGGGAGACGGCCGCCGGGCGAGACTGGAGGCATGGCATCCGTGAGCGCGAACAGCGAGAGCGCCGAGCTGGGCCGCTACCTGCGCGCCCGCCGCACGCAGACCCGTCCCGAGCACGGCCTCACCGTCGGCGCCGGCGTCCGCCGCACCCCCGGCCTGCGCCGCGAGGAGCTGGCGACCCTGGCCGGCATCAGCATCGACCACCACGTGCGCCTGGAACGCGGCAAGGAGACCCGCCCCGGTCCCGCCGTCCTCGACTCGCTCGCCCGCGCGCTCCACATGGACGATCAGGAACACCAGCATCTGCGCGAGCTCGCCGCCCGCGACGCCCCGGAGCCGCCTCCCGCGCCCAGCCGCAGCGTGCGCCCCCACGCCCCACCGCGCGCACGGTGATCGCACGCCGAGGACGGGCGACTATCTCGTGACGTGGACGCGGAGCTCGTACGGTGCGCCGCAGCTGATCGCCTGCGCCTGCTCGGCCAGGTCGGCGCCGGTGAACCCGAGCCGCGCGCGGTCAGCCGCCTCGCGGAGCAGCGGCACGATCTCGGCGGCCGGCCGGCCCCGGTGCGTACGTGCGAGCTCGGCGAAGGCCCGCTGATACGGGGCGCCGTACGCGCTCGCCGGGTCGTACAGGAGGTGGTCCATGTCCTGTGCGCTGACGGTGATCTCGCCCATGACCGCTCCTCGCGTCGGCTGGCCGGGCTGCTCCCGGCCTCTGCGAACGACGTTACGAGCCACCACTGACAGCGGCCCCGACCTGCGACGACATCCCCAGCACCCAGGCCCCGGCGCGTCAGGCGGAACCGGCCGTCGCCGCCCTGGCGGCCACGTCGGCCGTCCGTGCCAGGAGCGCGGCCGGGGAGTCGCTCAGGTTCAGGGCGTGGGCGGTGACGGTGACGGGCGAGCGGCGGATCACGTGGTCGGTGGAGACCGCGCCAGGGGCGCCGGCCGCGTACACGAGGTGGCCGTGCGTGATGCCCAGGGCCGTGCAGTAGGCCAGGAGCTGGTAGAGGTGGTCCACAGGCGGCGCCGTGGCCGCCAGGAACACGTACTTCGCGTCCACCACCGAGACCGGACGGCGGCCGCGGTACAGGACCAGGTCGGGGCGGAGCGCGGCCCGGCCCGCCTCGTCCAGGCGATGGACGTCCTGGGGAGCGCAGCGGACGCCGTGCCGGGCCAGGGCGGCGCCCAGGGTCACCGACACGAAACGCTCGAAGACCCTCGGCAGATCCAGCAGAAAACCGTCCGCCGGTGCCGGAAGGCCTCTCTCCAGGCGGATCGACCCGCCGGACAACAGCAGTTCGGCAAGCCGGAGGACGGGAGCGTAACGGGCGTTGAGGCGCGTCGGTGTCCAGGCGGGAAGCGGTTCGCCGGGATGCGGCCGGTGGACGCCGTGCAGCCGCCCGGCGAGGTGCCGGAGAGTCAGTCGGGTCGGAACGGGCACGCCCGGCAGCTGGGCGGCCAGATGCAGGGCGGCCAGCAGGATGCGGTTCTCGGCGATGTCCGGGGTGTGGTCGTCGTAACGGACCGCTATCGGCAGCGGCAGGCCGGTGCGGCGGAGCTGGGCCGCGGTGCGGATGCGGCCCCTGATCAGCGGAAGCTCCTCCTCCACCTCGCGGTAGCCGTGGAGGACGCCTGCCTCCAGGGCGCGGCGGGCCGTGCGGGCCAGCAGGTCGGCGAGGGCGGCCAGGAGGTCGTCCGCCGCCGCGGCGGTCACCGGCTCCGGGTGCCAAGGGTCGGCGGGGGAGTAGGAGAGCAGGAAGAGAAGGTCCCTGACGTCGAGCTTGGGGCGCAGGCGGAGCTGGATCGCCCCGCCGGACCGTGTGCGCAGACGGACCAGGCCCACCTTCTGATTGCCGCGCACGTTCCAGCGTCCGCCCGGTGCCGGGGTCAGCCGCACCAGGTCCGGCACTGCGACCAGGGCCGCCACCTGGTCGCCGGTCAGCTGGTACGGGGTGCCGGGGCCGGTCTCCTGGACGGTGACGGTGAGGTCGGGGCTCACGGTTCGACGGCCGGGGCCGGGGAGCCGGCCGACCGGTCCGGCGAGGTGACGGCCGCGAGCAGGGAGCCGAGACCGTACTCCTCCTCGATGTCGATGCCCGTGCCGTGGAGCTGGTCCTCCAGGAGCGGCAGGATCTGGGTGCGCCAGATGAGGTCCAGCCCCTCGGGGCGGCCCGCACCGGGCTTCATCAGGTACGACGGGCCTATGGCGCGGTCGGCGTCGCCGAGGCGGGCGTTGAGCTCGTCCAGCAGACGGGCCGCGGTGTCAGGGAGGCCTCGGGCGTGCAGCCAGCGGGCCAGCAGGCCCCGCACCGGCGGCAGCTCGGGCGAGAGCCGGCGGAAGGCGAAGCGGCGGCGCATCGCCGCGTCGACCAGCGCGATCGAACGGTCGGCGGTGTTCATCGTGCCGATGAGGAAGAGGTTGCCGGGCAGGTGGAACGGATCGTGCGGGCTGTACTGGGTGGTGACGGGTTCCTCGCGGTACTCGAGCAGGAAGTACAGCTCGCCGAACACCTTCGCCAGGTTGGCCCGGTTGATCTCGTCGATGATCAGGACGTACGGATTCGCCGGGTCCTTCCGCGCCCGCTCGGCCAGCAGCTTGAACGGACCGGGCAGCACGTCGAACACGACCGAGCCGCCGTCGCCGCGCACGGGGCGGAAGCCCTCGAAGAAGTCCTCGTAGGTGTAGGAGGGGTGGAACTGGATCAGCTCCACCCGGTCCGGGCCCGCCAGATGCCGGGCGAGCGCCCGGGCGACGTGGGTCTTTCCGGTGCCGGGCGGGCCGTCCAGCACCAGCTGGCGCTGGTCCTGGAGCTGTTCGGCGGTCTCCCGCAGCCACTCCAGCGGCATGAGCAGGTCCCCCGCCAGCTCCTGGGTGACCGGCGGTAGTTCGAGGGGCTTGGTGACGTCGACGTCCGCGAGTTCCTCGGCGACCACCGCCTCCAGACCCGCGCGTTCCGCCAACTCGGCGGCCACGCTGCTGATCTCGTACACCGTCGAGGGCAGCGGCAGCCGTGCCTGGACCTTCTCGGGAAGGTCGGCCCGGACGAGGGGGCGTTCGGCGGTGGCCCAGCGCACCGGGCGGCGGCGGGCGTTGTCGAGGCCGTCGGAGGCGTCGTACACGGGTGGGCCCTGGACGGTGCCGACGTGTACCTCGTCGGGGGTGACGGTGACCACCAGGTCGCCCGGCTGTATGACGGTCAGGAAGACATGGAGCTGGTACGCCGCTGTCCCGCGTTGCTGCACGGAGGCCTCGGGCATGGCCTCGGCGACCGCCTGCCGGACCTGCTGCTTGCCGGCGCCGGCGGCGATCTCGGGGACCTCCCGAAAGGAGACCGAGCAATAGCCCCGGTCGAGCCAGGCGGGGATGAAGTCGTGCCCGTCCACGTTGTTGCCGCGGACGAGCCAGCCGCGTTGCTCATGCCGAACGGCGCCCTTCCGCCACCGGCCGACCCAGGGTTCGTCGTAGAAGTCGACGGGCTGACCGATCTGGACCTCCAGCGTCCTGCTGAGCGTCAACAGGTCCTTGTCGTCGTTGCCGGTGGGGTCGGGCACGTCGTCCGCGAACGCCTTGAGGATCTCGTGCTTGTGGTGAGCGCTGGCGATGGGCTGGAAGCTGTCCGGGAAGAGAGCGAACAGCAGTACGTGGATCTGGGCGCGGCCCTTCTTGTGGCCGACCGATTCCTGGATGTCGAAGCACAGCGTCCGGAACCGCCAGGGGTCGGCGAGAAGCGCCTCCCGCTCCACGCGCTCCGTCCGGGCCAGCCGCTCCACGACGAGGACGAGGATCTGGAACTGCGCCCAGCGGTAGTTGAGGAACCCCTGCCCGCCGTGGAGGAACCCCTTCAGAGCGGGCTGCACCTCCGGGTGGACCTCCGGGGGACTGCCGGCCCAGGACAGCACCTCGCGGAGGATCTGGAGCTTCTTCGGAATGCCGATCTGCTCGGGGACCAGCGGGGCCATGTTCACGAAGAGCAGTTCGGCGGCGAGGCTAATCGTCTCGTCGGGGGCGCCGGCGAGCTGCCGGCGCAGCTTGGCCAGGAAGGTGTCCGACGACTCGTCGGGCCGGTCGACGAAGCGGGCGCGCAGATCGGAGGCGGTCGCGGCGGTCCAGGCTGCGAGGTCTGGCCGGAACGCGGACTTCCCGCTCAGCAGACCGCCGCGGAAGACCCGCTGCACCGCCACCGCGACCTCAGCGCCGTCCGGCCGTCTCGCCACAGTCCCACCCGCCCCCCACGCGTCCCGAAGTGCCCACCCTAGTAAGGGAGGAGGGCCCGCGTGGCCGATGCAGGAGTCCCCGCCGACCCCACGACCCGGGGGCCGCCTCGACGCCACGTCCGACTCCCCCTTCGCCGCTGACCTGAACAGGTACGGTGACTGACACGCGCTGAAACCGAGCCGTGACGATTACGGCGCAGGTGAACGGCAATGCCGCAGCGGAGCAACAACCCCGGCACCCGCCGTTCTCCCTGGCCGGAAGTGGCTGTTGGTTGATCATGGCGAAGCACTCACACGAACGCGACGAGTACGTCTCCGGAATCCGGCCCGGCCTTCGGGACGCGTTCCGGACGGATTGTTCCTCTCCGGCCGATCCGCACGGCGCCCCGTGCCGGTTCTGCCAGGCCCTGCACGAGTCCGACGACGACACCGAGCCGCGTAGGCGCAAGGGAAAGAAGGGCTGAGGGATCCCGGGGATGCCCCCGCTCCTGTCCTCGTCGGTGTCACTGTCGGTACGGTGACCATCGTGAGGGTGGGAACCGAAGCGACCCGGCTCGTCGTACTGCGCGGCAACAGCGCCGCCGGGAAATCGTCCGTCGCGTCCGGCCTGCGCACCAGGTTCGGCCGCGGCCTCGCCCTGGTCGGCCAGGACAACCTCCGCCGCATCGTGCTCCGCGAACGCGACCGGCCCGGTGCCGCGAACATCGGCCTGATCGACCTCACGGCCCGCTACGCCCTGGACACCGGGTACCACGTCGTGGTCGAGGGCATCCTCTACGCCGACCACTACGGCGGCATGCTCGCCCAGCTGCGCGCCGACCACCGCGGCCAGACCCACGGCTACTACCTGGACGTGCCCTTCGACGAAACCCTCGCTCGGCATGCCACCAAACCGATCGCCGACGACGTGAACGAGGCACAGCTGCGCGACTGGTACCGACCACGCGACCTGCTGCCCGACGGAATCGAGACCGTCATCGGTGCCGACAGCCACCTGCACGAGACCATCGACCGCATCATGCGCGAAACCGGCCTGGCCCACCTGCCCGCAGTGGACCGCTGAGGAGCGCGCCGCCGAACCGCATCCCCGACCTGTCCCGCCGGGAACGTGTGGCTGCATCTCCTCAGCTCCTCTTCCCTTGCCCACCAAGGGTGTTGGAGGATCCAGACATGAATCCGCATGCGACCGGACCGACCGCCGACACGGCGGCCACGTACCTCACGGCCCTTCACGAACGGCTGACTGGCGACGGCTGCACGGTGACCCTGCCGCACTGGAACGACCATCCGGTGGTGGCCGCCGGACGCTCGGACCGCAAGATCCGCTGGTTCGGGACGAAGGCCGAGCTGTTCGTCTACGCGGCCGCCGTCCCCGAGATCGACATTGCCACGCTGGGGGAGTTCACCGCCTGGGCCATGCGTCACGCGAAGAGCCTGCGCGGCGGCATACCCGGTGCCCGCAACGCGGCACTGGTGCTCCCCGCGCTGGTGAGCGCGCGTGTCAGGCCCGAGGCGGCCCAGTGGGCCGCCCAGGATGCCCGGATCCTCGACACGACGCTGATCAGCCGCCCCCTCACCGTCGAGTGCGCCCCGGGCGCCGTGCGGACCACGATGTACCGGGGGCGGACCCTCTGGGGCGGCATGTTCACGAACCACGTACTGGAGAAGGCAGCCCTGTACTTCCCCTGATCCCGGCCGAAGAATCGCGACCGGGCCTCCGCCGCGTCGGCCTCGGTCGCGGTATCCAGCAGAACACCGGCCGATGCGGGCCCGGAGGGATCGGACGTACGCACCAAGGGTGACAGTCACCCATTTCCGCCGGTCAGGGCCTATCACGCTGCCAGACTTCCCGGAAGGAACGGGCCGGTGGGGCGTGGGCGAGGCGGGGGCGGCGAGGCGGGGTGGGCGTTTCCGAGCGCGGTACGACGGGTCGTGCCGCTCCGGACGGGACGGGCGCGGGCCTGACGGACCACAGTGTTCCGCGCGCCCGCCCGGCGACGGAGGACCGGCCGGGCGGGCGACAGAGCGGCGACGAACCCGACCGGGAGCGTCAGGGCGACGCCCCGGGCCGAGAACGGCCGGTCGACGGGCAAGGCGGGCGACGGCGGGACGACAGGCCGGCGCGCGCGGTGCCGCGACACGTGGCCTGCGTCATGGACGGCAACGGCCGCTGGGCACAACGACGTTCGCTACCCCGAACCGAAGGCCACCGGGCAGCCGAGACCACCGTCATCGACATCATCGAGGCGGCCCGGGCAGCCGGCGTCGAGTGGCTCAGCCTGTACGCCTTCTCCACCGAGAACTGGAACCGCCCCGGCGCCGAGGTCGACTACCTGATGCGCCTGGTCCGCAAGGTCGTGCGCAAACACGCGCCCCTCCTGCTCGCCCGCGGCATCCGGTGCCGCTTCCTCGGGGTCGGCGACCCCCGCATCCCCCGGGAACTCGCCCGGGACTTCGACGACCTGACGACGCTGACCGCCGACAACCGGGGAATGACACTGACCGTCGCCTTCGACCACGGCGGGCGCCGGGACATCGTCGAGGCCGCCAGGTCGCTGATCCGCAGCGGGACGCCCGCCGACGAGGTCACCGAGCGGCTCTTCGCCGACCACCTGCCGTTCCCCGACACCCCCGACGTGGACCTCGTCATCCGCACCTCCGGCGAGCAGCGCATCTCCAACTTCATGCTCTGGCAGGTCGCGTACGCCGAGTGGGTCTTCCCCGAGCTCCTCTGGCCGGACTTCCGGGCCCCCGACTTCCTCGCCTGCCTGCACACCTACCGGCGCCGCGACCGCCGCTTCGGCGGCGTGCCGCCTCGGACCAACGGAGACCCTTCATGACGACCCCAACCACACAGACGGCCGACGAGACCCCCCTGTTCGGCCCGGGATCGCAGTTCCACGCCTTCTTCGACGACCCACGCTGGGCGCTGGCCATGATCCGCGCCACCGTACTGGAGGCCGCTCACCCCCAGATCGGCGCCGCCCTCGCCGACAACTCCACCTTCGTCGCCCACCCCTGGCGCAGGCTCCGCAACACCTTCCTCAGCATGCGGCGCATGTTCGACACCGACCCGGCGGTACGCGAACGGGAGGCCGCCCGGCTCAACCGGCTGCACGCCCGCATGAGCGGCACCGACTCCCGCGGCCGCGCCTACGACGCCCTGGACCGCGCGACCCGCGCCTGGGTGGTCGCCACCCTCTTCGAGAGCGCCGTCACCATGTGCCGACTGAGCGGCCAGCCGCTCGACCAGGACACCATGGAGCGCATGTACGCCGAGTACCGCGCGTTCCTCGCCACGCTCGACGGCGACGCGGGAGAACTCCCCGAGGACCTCCACGACTTCTGGCGGTACTTCGACGGGGTCGTCGAGGACGAGCTGGAGAACACCGAGGCGGTCCGTGTCATCCTCTACCGGCTTTTCGACCACCTGCCCGCCCCGGCGCTGTTCGACGGCGCGCCGACGCTGTGGGCGGCCGGCCGGGCCGTCGCCGGTCCGATTCTCGGTGCGATCACCGTCGCCTCGCTCCCCGAGGCGTACCGGCGCCGAGCCGGCCTCCTGGAGATGCCGGGCGCCCCCACCCTCATGCAGGGCGCCTACCTCGCCGCCGGACTGGCCCGCTTCCTGCCCGAAGGCTGGATCAACGCCGAGACCATCATCGAAGTCCTCTCGCTCTCACCCGGCAACGACGACCCTCGCGCCCGGACGGTGTCCGCTCTGCGCGCGCGGATGAAGCGGGCCTCCGCCCTGCTCCGTCTCCTCACACCGCTGGGTCACGAGGCCGACGCGACCCCGGCACCTCCTGCCGCCACGGGCCAGGGCCGGCGCTCGGCAGAGGAGTTCTTCCGCCAGGTGCTCGACCAGACCGGCGACGGCCACCTCGACTGGCCCGACCTCGCTGCCATGGCCCGCGAACTCTCCACCCGCCTCGATCTGGACGAACCCGAGGAGACCCGGCTCTACGACGCCTTCGCCGCCTGGTGGCGCGAACTCCAGGCCGCCCTGGACACGGACGGCGACGGCCGGGTGAGCATGGAGGAGTACGCCGCCGCAGTCCCCTCCCTCGCGGGGCCCGCGCTCATCCGCGTGGCCGAGGTGCTCTTCGACGCCACCGACAAGGATGGCAGCGGGACCATCGACGCGGACGAGTACCGGTCCCTCTTCCGCACCGGCTTCCACCGTGACCTCGCCGACACCGACGGCACCTACGGCCGAAGCGCCTTCGTGGGCGACTTCCTCTCCTTCATGGCAGGCCGCCGCACGAGCACCCCGTACGACCCCCTCCTCGCGGACGCGTGAGACGTTCCGACCGGTTCGCCGGGCAGGCAGGGGTGCCGACTGTCGGCGGTAGCCGGTGCCTGCCCGGACATGACCGACAGGACACCCCCTAGACCTCGTATGAGCGTACGAGGCGCGCCAGTTGTCGGCCCGCCACGTGCAGAGGCTCCTCGCTGCGGTTGACCTGGGCGGTGACTTCGGCACCTTCCAGGGCGGAGATGACGGTGGTCGCCAGTTCCTGGGCGATCTGGAGGGGGAAGCCGCGGCGCAGCAGCTTGTCGTGGACCAACGACTCCCAGCCGCGCAAGGCGTCGGCGCACGCCTGCTGGATCTCCGAGTCGGTGCCGAGCGTCTCCAGAGCCGCAGCCGTGACGGGGCAGCCATCGATCCAGCCCGACTCGCGCAGGTCATGGGCGAGTCGGCGGGTGCAGGCCATGACGGCCTCCGCCGGGTCGTCCTCGCTGTCCAGCGCCTCCCGCAGGAGCGTCGCGAATTCCTCGGTGCTGTGCCTGATCGCGGCGACGGCGACGGCCTCCTTGCCACCGGGGAAGAAGTGGTAGACGGAGCCGAGAGTGGCCTGCGCCTCCTGGGCGATCTGCTTGATTCCCGTACCGACGTAGCCCTGCCGCTGCAGGAGGCGTGATGCGGCGACGACGATGCGGTCCCGTGTGCTGGTCTGCATGGAGCCACCGTATCGGTCCATTGAGTAGAGCGTTCGTTCTAGACCTGTGCTACGTTCCCGTCATGCTCTAGATAGAGCGATCGTTTTAGTGAAGGTGGGGAACTCGGCATGAGCAGCACCAAGCAGTCGGTCACCGTCATCGGCCTCGGTCCCATGGGGCAGGCCATGGCCGGCGCCTTCCTCGACCGTGGATACGACGTCACCGTCTGGAACCGCACCCCGTCGCGCGCGGACGCCCTGGTCGCGCGCGGGGCGGTGCTCGCCCCGAACGCCGAGGGGGCCCTCGCCTCCAACGAGCTGGTGATCCTCAGCCTCACGGACTACGACGCCATGTACGCCACGCTCGGCCCGGCGGCGTCCGCACTGGCCGGGCGGACCCTGGTGAACCTCAGCTCGGACACGCCCGAGAAAGCCCGGGCCGCAGCCCGTTGGGCAACCGAGCGGGGCGCCGTCCAGCTGACCGGCGGCGTCACCGTTCCGCCCTCCGGGATCGGCAAGGCCGAATCGTCGACCTTCTACAGCGGCCCGCGCCAGGCCTTCGAACAGCACCGGCCCGCGCTCGAAGTCATCACGGGGAGGACCGACCACCGGGGTGAGGACCCCGGGCTCGCCGCGCTCATGTACCAGATCGGCATGGTCATGTTCTGGACCTCCATGCTGAGCTACTGGCAGGCCATCTCCCTGGCCGACGCCAACGGCCTGACGGCGGCGGACGTCCTGCCGCACGCCGTGGAGACCGCGAACTCGCTGCCGGGATTCTTCTCCTTCTACGCCGAGCGCATCGACGCCGACCGGCACACCGGCGACGTGGACCGCCTCGCCATGGGGATGGCCAGCGTCGAGCACGTCCTGCACACCAACGCCGACGCGGGGGTCGACACCACGCTCCCGACCGCGGTCGTCGACCTCTTCCGGCGTGGCATGGACGCCGGCCACGCCGCGGAGAGCTTCTCCACCCTGGTGGGGGTGATGAAGAAGGCCGAGGCGTGACGCGCCTGCCGCTGCCCTACCGCGGCCGCACGACCGCTGCCACGCCCTCCGGTCGTGACCGGAAAGCCCGGTCTCGCACTACTGTCCGGCGGATCATGCTTCGGACAGCACCGGCCGAAGCCGTCCGGGCGGCCGCGCCCGCCGGCAAGTGAAGAGGCGGGGCACAGCGCGGCGAATGCGACGCGGACGGACGGCCTGAAGTGCAGGTGCACGCATGAGGCCCGGATCCACAGGATCCGGGCCTCATGTCACTTCAGTAGCGGGGACAGGATTTGAACCTGCGACCTCTGGGTTATGAGCCCAGCGAGCTACCGAGCTGCTCCACCCCGCGTCGGTAGACCTAACAGTACGCCACTCAGGCACCGCCCGAGACCACTCCACTCGCGACGGCCCAGGATCGGTCCACTTTCGCGCATGGAGGCGTACGAACGAGCCCCAGATCCCCGCAGCCGCACTGGATCCTCCGGGATACTTGGCTCATGCTTGTGAACTTCGACGGGGCCACTCCCATGCCGCGAATGCTGCTGGTCAGTCAGTTCCTGCTTCACCCTGACTTCCAGGTCGACCTGGATGGACCGCTGCTCGTCGAGGTGGGTGACCGGGTCGCATACGAGAGTCGCGCCGTTGTGGTGACTCGCCCGACCGGGAAGCGGCGCAGGCACCCGGTCCGGGACAGCTACTGGATCTGCCGCTGACGGTCCGGTGGCCAAGGTCGCCTGTCAGCCGGTTTCGACGATGACGCCGTCGCATCGCATCGCATCGCACCGTCCCGGCTCGTCCGCCTCGGGTACTCCGCGCCGTCCACACGTCGCCCCGGGCTCGCACACCTCCCAAGGCCTTCTGGTCCCTTGGCAGAGGCGGCAGAGGCGCCGTTCCCGGCGAACCTCTCCGGGAACGGCGTCGTTGTCTTTGCCCGATCCCTCCTCGGGGCCCGATCTCACCCGAAGGTCGGATCCCGCCTGAGCGGAACGGTCAGAACTGGAGCGACCAGGCGTTGATGTAGCCGGTGTCGTTGACCCAGTTGTCGGTGGCGCGGAGCTTCCAGGTGCCGTTGGCGGTCTTGCCGGAGGCGTTGACCGTGAACGTGCCCTGGATGTTGTCGGCGCTGTCGGACGAGTTGTAGTTCTTCAGGAGGAACACGCCTCCGTCGGGGGCGACCAGCTCGACCTTCACGTCGCCGCGGAACGTGTGGCGGATGTCGACGGTGACGGCCAGGTTCGAGGGGGCGTTGCCTGCGGTGCCGGTGACCGTGACGGGCGACTCCACGGTGGAGTTGTCGCGGATCTGGTAGTCGCCGGTGTTCTCGAACTTCTTACCGGTCGGCGGCGGAGTCACGTCGCCGGTGCCCGTGTACAGGAGCTTGTTCGGGGAGCCGGTGCGGGCGTCGCCGACCTTGTCGGGGGTGGCGTCGGCGACCAGCTTGTCGCGGACCTGGGCCGGGGTCCACGTCGGGTTGCCGGCGAGCAGCAGGGCCGCCGCGCCGGCGACGTGCGGGGCGGCCATGGAGGTACCGCTCATCGACTGGGAGGCGGTGTCACCGGCGTTGGACGTGGAGATGATGCTGTCGCCCGGCGCGAAGATGTCCAGGCAGGAACCGTAGTTGGAGCCCTGGCCGTTGGACCATCCGGTGGCGCGGGCGTCCTGGCTGTTGGTCGCGCCGACCGTGATGGCCGACGGGGTGGAGGAGGGGGAGTAGGAACACGAGTCGGCGTTGTTGTTGCCGGCCGCCACGACCCAGGTGACTCCGGAGGATATGGAGGCCGCCACCGCGTCGTTCACCGACTGGGTCTTGCCGCCGCCGATACTCATGTTGGCCACGGCCGGCTTGACCGCGTTCTTGGTGACCCAGTCGATGCCCGCGAGGACCGGAGCCCAGGTGTCGCCCGAGGTGCCCTGGCAGTTCAGCACCCGGACGCCGATCAGCTTGACGCCCTTGGCGACGCCGTACGAGCCGCCGCCGACGGTGCCGGCGACGTGGGTGCCGTGCCCCTGGCAGTCGGAGGCGTTGGAGTCGTTGTCGATGAAGTCGTAGCCGCTGACCGCGCGGTTGCCGAAGTCACGGTGGGTCATCCGGATGCCGGTGTCCACGATGTACGCGTTCACGTTGGAGGCGGTGGTGGCGTAGGTGTAGCTCTTGTCCACCGGGAGGTCGCGCTGGTCGACGCGGTCCAGGCCCCAGGAGGGCGGGGTGGGCTGGGTGTCGACCGCGTACGCCACCGCGTCGGCCTCCACGCGGGCCACCGACGGGTCGGCGGCCAGTTCCCGCGCCTCGCTCTCGGTCATCCGTACCGCGAAGCCGCGCAGTGCGGCGGTGTACGTGTAGCGCAGGCTGCCGGCGTGCCGCTTGGTGAGCGCCCTCGCGGAGGCGGGCACGTCGGCCCTGGCGACCGAGTCCTCGAAGGTGACGATGTAGGAGCCTGCGACCGCGCCGGGGCGGTCGGCCCCGACGATGCGGCCTTCGCCGCCGCCCGGCGGCGGGGGTGGGGCCGCGACCGCGGCGGTCGAGACGGCCCCGGCGAGCAGGGCGGCACTGACGCCTACGGCGAGCAGTCGCCGGAGGGGACGAGCGTCGAACTCCATGTCTTCTTCTCTCATGAGGGTGTCCGGACCCGGCTCGGGGTCCGGTCGGCGGGCATGGGTGGCGCGCTGAGCTCCGGACGCGCTCCGTCCGGGGTGGGGAGGAGCGCGTCCGGAAGGGCCGCCGGACGGCCGGGACATCGATGAATGTCGAGACCATGACAATCGCCCGTCTGTCCGCCCGGTCGGGGCGGACGTGCGGACGGTCGCCTTCGGGTGCCGGCGCCGACGGCGGTGGGGTGGAGCGGTGTGCCGCGCGGAGTCGGCTCCGTGCCACACAAGTCCGGTCACGCCGGGCGACCGCGTGGGGTACGGCCACCCCGTACGTCCGTCCTCGGGGGACCGCGGCGTACGGGGACGGCGTCACCGGACCGCCCAGAGCTTCGGCCACGGGGGAGCGACCCAGCAATCCGTAGCGCTACCCAAAGAGTGGGCACGGGGCAGGGGTGCTCGTGGAGCGCGCCGATCGCCGGGCGATGCCGGGAGCGCACCGGCGGAATTCCGTAGGTGGTCGTCCCCTATTGCGACTTCGGCCCTCCTGCGGGTAGACCACCTGCCCAGCGGGTACCGCGGCCCGGTCCGTACCAGGCAGCCCTGTTCGTGCCGGGCGACCGGCCGCGGGGCCCGGCCGGAAAGATCGCCCGAGACGAACGGCGGGCCCTCCGGGTGAGTGTTCGGCGAGAGGCGGAGCCGTGGAGAGACGTTCCTTCGATACGCGAAGCGGCGAGGAGACCGTCGGCCGACGCGGCTTCGTCGGGCGTCACGAGGACGAATCCGTCAGCGGGCGCGGCTTCGTCACGCGGCACGAGGACGAAACCGTCGGCGCGGACACCTTCGTCACGCGGCCCCAGGACGAGCTCGTCCGCCCCGGCGCCTTCGTCGGGCGGCACCAAGAGGCGCGGCGACTGCGGGAAGCCCTGCGTCAGGGGCGGAGCCTGACGGTCGTACAGGGAGAGGCCGGGGCAGGGAAGTCGCGGCTGGTGGACGAAGTACTCGGCGGGACCGAGTTCGCGGAGTGGACCCATGTGCGCGGCGCGTGCCCCGGCGGAGTGGACCCGGTGCCGCTCGGGTCCGTCGCCGACGCGCTGGCCCGGCTGCCGTACCGGCCCGACTTCCCCGACCGCCTGCCGCAGGTGACCGGGGTCGTCGGCCTCCTCGCACCCGAGCTCGCCGACCTGCTGCCGCGACCGCCCGCGGCGAGCGCCGACCCGGAGGTACGGCGCGGGCTGCTTCCGCGGGCGGTCGGGGCTCTGCTCGCGTCGCTCGGCGACACCGTGCTGGTCCTGGAGGAGGTCCATCACGCGGACCCCGCGACCCTGGAGCTGATCCGCCACCTGGCGGCCACGATGCCAGCCCGGCTGCGGCTGGTCTTCACCGAGGACACCGCACCCGGGCTGCCGGTCCTCGGCCTCCGCCTTCCGCGCGGGGCGCGGTTCGAGGAGATCGGCGTACGATGCTGGACGCCCGAGGAGACCGCGCAGTTCGTCCGGTCGTGGCTCGCCACCCACCGGTCGGTGCGGACGGACGAGCGGCAGGAGCTCGCGGCGCTCGTACACGAACTGTCCGCCGGACTGCCCGGAGCGGCCGGGGCCCTCCTCGCAGAGGTCGGCGAACGGCTGCGGGCAGGCGCAGCGGAGGATGAGCGCCCCGGTGCGGTGCTCGCCGCCGTACGGGACACGGGGGTGCCCGCCCGCCTGCGGCGGGAGTCGGCCGCGCGGTCCGCACCGCTCACCGAGGACGGGCGGCGCATCGTCGAGGCGGCTGCGGTCCTCGAACGACCCGTCCCTCTCCGGATCCTCGCCGAGGTGGCGGAGGTCGCGGCCGGACGGGCCGGGGCGGCTGTGGACGCGTGCCTGCGCCACTCCGCGCTGCGGGCGGAGGGGCCGTACCCGGCCTTCCGGAATCCGCTGGACCGCGAGGCCGCGCTGGCGCGGATACCCGGGCCGAGGCTGGCCCGGCTGAGCCTCCGTGCCGCGCGGGCTCTCCACCGCGACGGGGAAGGGCCGCTGCCGTTGACCGACCTGGCCCGGCTGTACACGGCCGCCGGACAAGTGCGCGACGGTCTCCGCTGCCTCGTCGCAGCCGCCGACCGGGCGGCCGCCACCGGCGACTACGCCACCGCAACCCGCCTCTACGCACAGGCCGTCGCCGACGACCCGCGGGCCGGGGGACGAGTCCGGACCGCCGCGAAACTGGCCCGGACCGCGCAACTGGCCCGCGCCGGAGAGCAGGTGGTGGCCGCGGTACGCACGGTCCTCGACGAGGACGACCCCCCGCCGCAACTGCGCGGCGAGATCCGCCTGCACCTGAGTGTCGTCCTGCGCAACCAGAGCGGAGGGGCGCTGGACAGCCTCGACGAGGTCGCCCGCGCCATCCCCGACCTGGAGGCGTCCGACCCGCAGACCGCCGCCCGTGCGATGGCCGTCGCCGCCATCCCCTCCCTCCAGGGATGGCCCGTCGCACGGCACCAGGACTGGCTGGAGCGCGGCGATGCGCTCGCCGCCACGGTCACGGATCCGGTCGCCCGGGCCGCGATCGCCGCCAACCGCGCCACCGCACTGATGCTGCTCGGCGACCCACGGGCCTGGACCGCCGCGGAAGCCCTGCGCGGTCCGGCCGGGTCCCCGATGGAGGCCGCTCACCACGCCCGGGGCTGGACCAACCTCGCGCACGCGTCCAGCGCCCTCGGATACGGTGCGCGGGCCGTGGCCTTCCTCGACCGGGCCGCCGACGGACTCGCCGACACCAGCAGCCCCTACCTGGAGGGCCTCGGCCAGACCGCCCGCCTCGTACTCGCCTGGCACGGCGGCCGCTGGCACGAGCTGCACGCGGCCGCGGACCGCACCGCCCGGCTCTACCAGGAGATACCCGACCTGACCGCCGAGGCGACTCTCGTCCGCGGTCTGACCGCGTTGCACGTGCTCGGCGACGTCCCCCGGGCCCGCCACGACCTCGCGGAGGCCGCCCGCACCACCCGCTACGACACCGGCTTCATCCTCACCGCCTCGGCCGCCGCCCTCGCCCGGGTCCACCTGGAGGCAGGACGACCCGGACAGGCCTGCGACGCCGTGGAGGAGGTCCTGCACCGGCTGGAACGGACCGGCGGCTGGGTGTGGGCGGCCGAGGTGCTGCCCGTCGCGGTCGAGGCCCTCCACGGGCGCGACCAGACCGCGCGGGCCCACCGGCTCGTGTCCACCTTCGCGGCCGGCATCGAAGGCCGCGACGCGCCCGCCGCCCGCACCGCCCTGACGGTGTGCCGGGCACTGCTCGCGGAGGCGGCGGGCCGACCGGACGAGACCCTCGACCTGCTGACGGACGCGGAGGCGCGATGGCAGCTGCTCGGCCGCCCCCTCGACGCGGCCCGCGCGGCGGAGGCACGGGGACGCTGCCTGTTCGGCCCGCGCGGGAAGACGGCCGTCGCCGACATCCAGGAGGTGGTCGAGGTCTACCGGCGGCTGGGCGCCCGCTGGGACGTGGCCCGCTGCCAACGGCTGCTCCGCCGCCACGACATCGTCACCACCCACCGCCGGGGCCGCCTCGGCTACGGCGACCAGCTCTCCCCGCGCGAGCAGGAGGTCGCCCGTCTCGTCGTCCAGGGCCGCGCCAACCGGGACATCGCCGAAAGCCTGGTGCTCTCCACCCGGACCGTCGAGCACCACGTGGCACGCATCATGCGGAAGCTGAACGCCGCCTCCAGGACCGACATCACCCTGGCGGGCCGGCAGGACGACGGGCGGGAACCCCGCCGACGATGAACCCGCGCGCTCCTGCACAGGCGCCGCCCCGCACCGGCACCCGGAACGTGCCCTCGTTACAGTGCCCGCGTGGACGATACGGATGTGCTGCGGAGGACTGCCGACTGGAGGGTGCTCGTCATCGGGGGTGCGTCGGGAATGGGCAAGACCGGAGTCTGCCGGGCGTTGGCGCGACGGTACGACGTCCCCGTCGTGGAGGCCGACGACATCGTGGAGGCCCTCCTCGCGGTGACACGGCCCGAACACCTGCCGGAGGTCCACTTCTGGCGTACGCACCCCGAGGCCGCACGCCAGGCGCCCGAGTCGGTGGTCGAGCGGCAGATCGCGATCGCCCGGGCGCTGGCGCCGGCGATCGAGGCGGTGGTGGCCAACCACGTGGGCACCGACACCCCGGTGATCCTGGAAGGGGACTACGTCCTGCCCGTACCGGCGACACCCGGAGGTCAGGTCCGCGCCGTCTTCCTCCACGAGGACGACGAGGCACAGGTGACGGCCAACTACCTGCGCCGGGAACCGGAGGCCGGACCACAGCACCATCGCGCGCGCGTCAGCGTGCTGTACGGCCGGTGGCTCGCCGCCGAGGCGCGGGCGGCCGGCGTGCCGGTCGTCGCTCCGCGACCGTGGGAGGACTTCGCCGACCGTGTTGCCGGGGCGGTGGAGGCCAGGGCGCGTTGCCGACTCCCGCTGCGTGACTGAGGACGGGTACGGGCGTCAGCCATCGCGTGCCGCGAGGGCTCGCGGCAGGGGCCGTTGCGGTAAGTCTTGTCCGCCGCTGTACGGACGGAGCGTTTCGGGGCAGACGTACAGGAACGGCCGATGGGCGGCCGGGCAGGAGGCGCAGCCATGGCACAGGTATCCGGACCCGTCTCGGCGGTCGACGCGGCCCGTTCGGCCCTGGACGAGGTGTCCGACCCCGGCGCGAGGGCGGTGGCGCTGGCGCTGCTCGCGGTCTGCGACGAACTGCGGGCCGTGTCCGAGAGGACGGGCAGCATGGACGCGCGACTGGAGCAGGTGAACCAGTACCTCGGAGCCCTTGCCAACAAGCCCTGACTCCTCCTCATACGGCAGGCGGGCCGGCGCCCCTCGGGCCTCACCCGCCTGCCCGAGCCACCCCGGCCATGGGACGAGCGCGCGTCGGCCCCTCGCCCGGGGCAAGCCCCCTCAGGCGCTCACCTCCGACCGCCGAACGTCCACTCGTGGACCTCGATGTCCGCGTACCGCCCCGGGGTCAGTACGGCGCGTGCCGTGGGCGCGTCCGGTGCCTGGACCAGCGCCACCGTGCCCAGCCAGGTGGTGGCGTCGTCGGAGAGCAGCGGCCCGTACGCGACGAGCATGTCCTTGCAGGGCGGCACCGGGAGGTCGGCGGCCTCGCCCGCGCCGAGGCCGAGCACCAGATACCGGTTACCGCCCGTCGGGCCGCCGGGGAAGTCCCACATGGTGCGCCCCAGCGTGTTCTGCCACCGGCGCACCAGTACGTCGCGGTACACCCCGGCCTGGTAGTTGGGCTCGTCGAAGGCGAACGAGCGCGCCGCGGCGGGGTTTGGCAGGTCGACGATGTGCACACTGCCGCTGGGCGTCTCGCCGTCCTCGCCGAAGGTCGGGCCCCGGGCGATCATGTTCCTGTCGTACTGGTCCATGAAGGACCAGTGCTCTTCGATCAGTTCCTGGCGCAGAGCCATCGAATCGGCGCGATCGCGGTGGTAGCAGAAGAATTCCATCCACGGACCCTCTCCGAAGTCCGCCGCCACGGCAACGTCACAGCGACATCGGCCGCAGCCCCGCCACGCGCCACAGCGGACGCCGGCCCCGCCGACCTGCCGACCCGGCGGTCAGAGGCCGAACACCTCGGGGGAGTCGGCCAGCGTACGGAAAACCGCTCGGGGGTCGGGCACCAGCTTGCGTGCCTTCAGATCGAGCAGGCCGCCGACGCCCGTCACCTCGGCGGCCACGGTGCCGTCCGTCGTGCGGATCGTCTGCTCGATACGGAAGGTCTTGCCCTCACCCCAGACGAAGGCGCATGTCACCTCGACCTCGTCGCCGGCCCGCAACTCACGCTGGTAGCGGACCGTCACCTCCAGGGCCACCGGCCCCACTCCCTGCTCCAGCAGATCCGCCTGCCGGATCCCGCTCTTCAGCAGGAGCGACCAGCGGGCATGCTCCGCGTACTGGAGATAGACGGCCTGGTTCAGGTGGCCCTGGGTGTCGGTCTCGTATCCGCGTACGACGACGGGTACCGAGAATGCTTCTGCCACGGTCTTCCTCTCGACGACAGCACAGCGATGAGCACTTGCTCATCCAGGCAACCGCCTGGTGGTACGCGGCATTCCACCACGGCCTCCCGCCGCTCGCCCGGACGAAACATCACCGTTCGGGCCGGTCTGATCGGAAACGCACGGCGCACCGCACACCGTCATGAGCGCCCATCGCTACTCTGCGCGCCCTACCGGTGCCCACGGGTGACGGAAATGATGACCGCACCGCACATGAACCAGATGATCCGCACCCCTGTCCCTCGGGCAGGTGGACATGCGGCGGAAGGAGCTCATGGTGTTGCTTCTCATCTCCCCGGACAGCGTCGAGGAAGCACTCGACTGTGCGAAGGCGGCCGAGCACCTCGACATCGTCGACGTGAAGAAGCCCGACGAGGGCTCGCTCGGCGCCAACTTCCCCTGGGTCATCAGGGCGATCCGCGACGCGGTACCGGCGGACAAGCCGGTGTCCGCCACCGTGGGCGACGTCCCGTACAAGCCGGGCACGGTCGCGCAGGCAGCGCTCGGCGCAGTCGTCTCCGGCGCCACGTACATCAAGGTCGGGCTCTACGGGTGCACGACGCCCGATCAGGGCATCGAGGTCATGCGCGCCGTCGTCCGGGCGGTGAAGGACCACCGCCCCGACGCGCTCGTCGTCGCCTCGGGCTACGCCGACGCTCACCGCATCGGCTGCGTCAACCCGCTCGCCGTACCCGACATCGCGGCCCGCTCCGGTGCCGACGCGGCCATGCTCGACACCGCCATCAAGGACGGGACGCGCCTGTTCGACCACGTCCCTCCGGAGATCTGTGCCGAGTTCGTACGACTGGCCCACGCCTCCGACCGGCTCGCGGCTCTCGCGGGCAGTGTCACGCAGGCCGACCTCGGTCCGCTGACACGCATGGGCACCGACATCGTGGGCGTGCGGGGAGCGGTATGCGAGGGCGGCGACCGCAACGCCGGGCGGATTCAGCCGCATCTGGTGGCCGCCTTCCGGGCGGAGATGGACCGGCAGGCCCGGCAGCACGCCGTCGGCGTCCCCGCCGCGAACTGACCGCCGGCATGCCGACGCCCGAGGCCGCCGGCGTCCCCGGACGCCGGGCCGTACGTTTCCCCGTCGTCGACCCGGCCACCGGGGAGACCTTCGACGAGGCCCCCGACCAGCAGCCGGGCGAGTTGGACGACGTGGTCGCCCGCGCCCGGCGAGCCTGGCACGGCTGGCGCGCCGACCCCGACGCCCGCACCGCCGCGTTGCGTGGCGCGGCCGACGCCGTGGAGGCGGCCGGCGCCGACCTGGCCCGGTTGCTCACCCGGGAACAGGGAAAGCCGCTGGCCGAGTCGTACGCGGAGGTCACCCGTACGGCGGCCCGCCTGCGCTACTTCGCGGACCTGACGCCCCGGACCCGCCGGATCGCCGACGGCCGGCCCGTCCGCAGCGAGATCCGCTGGCGCCCCCTCGGACCCGTCGCCGCGATCGTGCCGTGGAACTTCCCCCTCCAGCTCGCGGCGGCGAAGTTCGCGCCCGCGCTCGCCGCGGGCAACACCATGGTCCTCAAACCGTCGCCGTTCACTCCGCTCGCCACCCGCATGCTCGGCTCCGTCCTCGCCACCGTCCTGCCGGAGGACGTACTGACGGTCGTCACCGGGCGCGAACCCCTCGGTGCCCGCCTTGCGTCCCACCCGGGCATCCGCCATGTCACCTTCACCGGTTCGCCGCCCACCGGGCGGGCCGTCGCCGGAGCGGCGGCGGCCTCGCTCGCGCGGGTCACCCTGGAGCTCGGCGGCAACGACGCCGCCGTCCTGCTGGACGACGTCGACGTGGACCGGATCGCGGACCGGCTGTTCCGGGCCGCGTTCCGCAACTGCGGGCAGGTCTGCATGGCGGTCAAACGCGTCTACGTACCGGCCCGCCTGCACGCCGAGGTCGTCGAAGCGCTCGCCCAGCGCGCGAAGACCATCGCCGTCGGACCCGGCCTCGACCCCGAGACGCGCCTGGGACCGGTCAACAACGCCCCGCAGCTGGCCCGGGTCGTACAGGTCACGGAACAGGCACTGGCGGACGGCGCCCGGGCGGCTTCCGGCGGCCACCGCCTGGACGGGCCGGGGTACTTCTTCGCTCCCACGATCCTCACCGACGTCAGACCCGACAGTGCGGTGGTCACCGAGGAGCAGTTCGGACCGGTGCTGCCGGTGCTGCCGTACCGGAACCTCGACGATGCCGTCGACGCGGCCAACGGCACCCGTTTCGGACTGGGCGGCTCCGTGTGGGGCACCGATCTCGACCGGGCGGAGGCAGTGGCCGAACGGCTCGAATGCGGCACGGCCTGGATCAACCACCACGCCGAACTGTCCCTCGCCCAGCCCTTCGCAGGTGTCAAGGACAGCGGAGTCGGCGTCGCGGGCGGCCCGTGGGGGCTCTACGGCAACCTCCGGCCGTTCGTCGTCCACCGCCCGGAGGAGGCATGACCTTGAAGTTCCCGGCGGCTGTACTGCGCGCGTACGAGGACCCGTTCACGGTCGAGGAGGTGACCCTGCGGACGGAACCCGCCGCCGGCGAGATCCTGGTCGAGATCGCAGGCTCCGGGATGTGCAGGACCGATCTCGCGGTCCGGCGATCCGCCGGCCGCAGCCCCCTGCCCGCGGTCCTCGGCCACGAGGGCTCCGGGGTCGTGGTGCGGACGGGCGGGGGCCCCGACGCCGTGGTCGACGTGGGTGACCACGTCGTGCTGAGCTTCGACTCCTGCGGGCGCTGCCGGAACTGTCTCGGCGCGGCCCCCGCCTACTGCGACCTCTTCGCCTCCCTCAACCTCTTCGGAGGACGCGAGGAGGAACCGCCGCGGTTCACCGACGCGACCGGTAAGGCACTGGCCCCCCGTTGGTTCGGGCAGTCCTCGTTCGCCGCGTACGCGCTCGTTCCGGCCCGCAACGCCGTCCGGGTCGACCCCACGCTGCCGCTCGAACTGCTCGGGCCCCTCGGCTGCGGCTTCCTCACCGGCGCCGGAGCCGTGCTGAACACCTTCGGGGCGGGCCCCGGCGATACCCTGACGGTCCTCGGGGCCGGAGCCGTGGGCCTGGCCGCGGTGATGGCGGCCACCGCCGTCGGCGTACGGACCGTGGCCGTCGACCGGCATCCGCAACGGCTCGCCCTGGCCGAACGGTTCGGCGCGATCCCCCTGCCCGCCGGAACGGCCGGACTGCCGGAACTGATCCGTCGGCTGACCGACGGCGGAGCACAGTACGCCCTGGACACCACGGCCTCGGCCCCGCTCATCAACGACGCCCTCCAGTCGCTGCGCCCCACCGGCAGCCTCGGTCTGGTGGCACGCCTCCACACCGCGCTGCGACTTGAACCGGGCACGCTCGACCGAGGCCGCAGCATCCGCCACATCTGCGAAGGGGACGCCGTACCCGGACTGCTGATACCCAGGCTGACCGGGCTGTGGCAGGCAGGACGCTTCCCCTTCGACCAGCTCATCCGCACCTACCCGCTGGCCGACGTCAACGAGGCCGAGCGTGACTGCGACGCGGGCCGCGTGGTCAAACCCGTCCTCCTCCCGGAGGGGACAAGCCGATGAGCGAGGCACACAGCACCGCGGCCCCACCACGTCCGACCAGCGGACACCTCACACCCCCCACTCCCGCCGACGGAGGAGACATGACCCACACGACGCCGCAGAAGACAGACATGGAAGGCGTGGACGGAGGTGTGGGACTGACCGCTCTCCTCGTAGCCGCGGCACGGGCGATCGAGACCCACCGCCACGACAGCCTGGCCCAGGACACCTACGCGGAACACTTCGTGCGCGCCGCTCCGGCATGCGCGGACTGGCCGGTACGCATCGAGCAGGTCCCGGCAGGGGACGACGACCCGCTGTGGGGCCGGTTCGCCCGGTACTTCGGCCTGCGCACCAGGGTCCTCGACGACTTCCTCCTCCGGTCGGTCCGCACGAACGCGCGCCAAGTGGTGCTGCTGGGAGCGGGGTTGGACACCCGCGCCTTCCGGCTGGACTGGCCGTCCGGCGTGGCGGTCTTCGAGATCGACAGGGCGGGCGTGCTGGCCTTCAAGGAGCAGGTACTGACGGACCTGTCGGCTGCCCCGAGGGTGCAGCGCCTCCTCGTACCGGTCGACCTGCGCGCGGACTGGGTCGGCGCGCTGACCACCGCCGGTTTCGACCCGGCCGCGCCGAGCGTCTGGCTGGCCGAGGGACTCCTCTTCTACCTGCCGGGTCCCGCCGAGACGTACCTCATCGACACGGTGGACAGGCTGACGACGGGAGGCAGCGCTCTGGCCTTCGAGGCCAAACTGGAGAAGGACCTGCTGGCGTACCGCGACAGCGCGATCTACACGGCGACGAGAGAGCAGATCGGCATCGACCTGCTCCGTCTCTTCGACACGGGACCACGACCCGACTCCGCGGGCGACCTGACGGCCAGGGGATGGTCGATCTCGATGCACACGCCCTTCGACTTCACCCGCCTGCACCGACGCGGCCCCCTCCCCGAGCCGAACGACGCGCTGGAGGGAAACCGATGGGTGTTCGCGCACAAGCCCCGTGCCTGACGTCCGCAGCGCGCACACGACGACGCCCGCTCAGGGCCCGGCATTCCGTGCCAGGCCCTGGCCGCCGCCCGCTGCTCACCCCTCGCGGTTCTCCGCCCCGGTCACGGGCCGCACCCGCCACGAGACGGCCGCAGGCGGGACTTGTCAGACCGCTCGGGCAGCCACCAACTGGTCGCCCGGGATCCCGGCCAAGTCCGGCGCGTAGAAGTCCTCGATGCCGGCGGCCCACGTGGCCACGGTGATGCGGTCCTCGGCGTCCGGGCCGAAGGCGTCGAACAGCGCGTGGATGTTCGACTCCTCGAAGCCGATCGCCGTCATCAGCGACACGAAGAGCGAGCGCTCGATCCAGCCGTCCCCGTCGGGGTCACCGAGTGCGGCGAGCGCCTCGGCGAACTCGGTGATCGTGGGACCGAAGCGCTCGGGGTCGAGCACGAACGGACGAAATTCGTCGACGGTGATCACACCGTCGCCGTTGGCGTCCAGTTCGGTGGCCAGCGTCGTCCAGTAGCGGCGGAACGCGGCGCGGATGGCGGCCTTGGCACCGTCGTCCGACGCGGCCGCCGCCTCCAGAACCCGGCCCGTCATGAGGTCGAAGTCGTCGGAGTCGATGACCCCGTTGTCGTTGGCGTCGAAGAGGGAGAAGACCAGCTCGACGCGCTTGGCGGCCTCAGTTCGCATATCCGTCACCTGTCCTACGAGGCCCCTTGATCCAGGGCCTGGCTCAATGAGTGCCTCTACGTAACAGTGCGAGAGGAGAGACGTGACGGTGAGGCGGTCGTTGCTAACCAAAGGAGTGAGTTCGCTGACAGTCACCACCCATCTTGCGTAGTGCAAGGCCTTTCAGTGCCGAGTTGGGCAGTTGAGCTGCACTTTACCGCTGAACGTCACGGACTGGCTGAAAAGCCATTCAGAAACTTGCGCAAGTCTGCAGGCGTCCCAATGATGCGTGCCATGACAAACCTCATGGCACGCACGATGCGCCCCGCCGCCCTCGCCGCCACGGCTGTGGTCGCGCTCCTCATGGCCTTGACCGCCGCCCCGTCGGCCGGGGCGGCTGCCGAAGCCGCCGCTCCGGGGTGCGTGCAGTACCACTCGGGCTGGCGCTACACCAATGTCGTGAACGGCTGCGACTTCACCGTCGCCGTCACGGTCGAGTACACCGACGGTCAGGCCGCCCCCTGCCGCGTCATCGAGCCCGGCGCGTGGGCGACCTTCGCCGGATACGGGTCGCAGTTCAACTACGCCACGGGGCTGCGGACCTGCGATCCCGCCACCGCGAGCGGCGTCTGAGCCCCGACGCCTCCGAGAGCATGTGCGGCGCCGGGCGGTCCCAGTGCCAACCGGCGCCGCAGGGGGAGGATCAGATCCGCTATGCCCGCCTCGGTCTGCCCCATATGGATTCGGGACAGGGGAGTGGTGGCCGCCCGGATGCAGCGCGAGGACCGAGGTGTGCGAGACGCCGTCCCGCCGGGCGGGCGCGCGCGGCGCGCGTGAGGGACCCGCCCATCCTGACGTACCGGAGCCCCTCTCCGGATGTCCCGGCGTCAGGCCGGACAGCTACCCGAACGGCGGTTTATCCCGATCTGACACTGTTTTAGTCTCCCGGGAAGAGAAGCGGAAGCACTTCGCCCATCGGACTCGAACCGGGAGGCTCCATGCGCGGCCGGACGACTCGTCTCTGGAACAGGCCGGGGCGAGCGCTCCTCACGCTCATGCTCGTCTGCGCCGCCGCAGCCCCGTTGACCGGCTGCACCTCGGGCGACGACCCCAATCCGCCTTCGGACACCGAGGTGACCGCCGCAACGGCGGGGGACGGGCAGGAGACGGAGCAGGAGACAGAGCAGGAAAGGCAGGACAGGGAACAGCGGGAGCGGGAGAACCGGCAGAAGGAGAAGGACGACGGGAGCTTCAGCCGGGCGGGCCGGCTCTCCGACGGTTTCTCGGGCCACTGGCCGCAGAGCTACAAGAAGACAGTCACCAATCCGTCTTCCCAGCCCTACAGGGGCACGCTCGAGGTCCTGGACTGCACACCTGGCGAGGCGAGCCGGCCCACCATTCCGCCGAGCCAGACCGTGAACGTGCCCCCAGGGGGCTCGGTCGCACCGGAGTTCGCGTTCTCGCAGGCTGGTGGGAACACGAAGCACACCCGCCAGGTCTGCGCGACGCTCCGAAACGCGGCCGGGGTCTCCGACCAGGTCAGCGAGTCGATCTCCGCGGATCCCGTGTCGCCGTCCGGTGGGACCACCGGCGACACCACGGGTGAAACGACCGGCGAGACCACTGGCGAGACCACGGGGGAAACGACCGGCGAGACCACGGGAGAGACGACGGGCGAGACCACAGGTGAAACGACCGGCGAGACCACCGGGGAAACGACGGGTGAAACGACCGGCGAGACCACGGGGGAAACAACCGGGGAAACGACGGGCGAGACCACCGGCGGGGGTACCACCGACGGGGGCACGTCCGAAACCGGCGGGTCCGACGGGAACCGCTGAACCCACCCGAGCGAAGGGGGCCTCATGGACGAAGCGGACTCCGACAACGGAAGGCGCCCCTGGGGCGACTGGGTCGTCACCTTCGCCACACTGGCCGCCCCGACCACGTTCATCGGCGCGCTCCTGCTCTACTTCGGCTTCGCTTACACCGATGCCCTGTACGCGTATTTCGGCGTCGACGCCGCGACCCTCGGCTTCTCCACGCAGGAGTACGCGATGCGCAGCGCCGGGGCGCTCTACATCCCCGCGGGAGTGGCGCTCACCGTCGCTCTGGCCTGCGTACTCGTCTACTACGCGGCACGCACGCTGGGACACCGCGGCACGCCCCTGCCGCCGGGGAGCCGGTGGGTGCCGTATGTGATCTCGGCCTGCGGCCTGGTCATGTTCGTGCTCGGTGTGCTCGGCGGTTTCGCCGTGTGGAGTGCCGGAGCGATGGACACCCCGCTGCTGATCGGCGGGGGGCTGGCGCTCGTCGTGTTCGGCAGGGCTCTGTCCTTCAAGCTCACCGGCGCCGACTACCCGGTGGCACGCGAGCGGCTGGCGCTCGCCCTGGTGGCCGCGCTGGTCGGCCTGTCCTGTTTCTGGGCGGTGCACGCGTACGCCAAGAGGCACGGCGCCGACGATGGCCGATACCTGGCGCGGCATCTGTGGCTGCGCCCCGCGGTGACCGTCGACACGGCGGAGCGCCTCTACTTCCCCCCTCGGCAGGTACGCGAAACGGCCCTGCCGGTCACCGGTGCCAAGCAGCGATTCCGGTACCGGTACGAGGGCCTGCGGCTCCTCGCGGAGGTCAAAGGCCGTATGTTCCTCATCCCCGAGGACTGGGCGGAAACGGGCGGCGGCGTGCTCGTCGTGCCGGCGGACAGCTCCGTGCGCGTCGCGTTTCGCTCGGACTGAGGCGTCCCGGCCGCCCGAGTCATCGTGGGCCACCCACCGCGCATGAAGCCCGCCGAGCGGTCCTTCGCGTGCGATGCGTGACCTGGGCAGCCACGTACCGCCACGAGCACGGCCACGAAGCCTTTGAACAGCCAACAGACGCCGCCTGCAGCGTCGCCCCGCTACAGCCTCCGGTCCGTCAGCAATGGGTCAATGTGTGCCCACTGGGCGTCAGTCGCCGAACACACCGGACCGGCAATCGGATGGTCCGAAGGAGACGCCTAGCCCGTTCGCGCTCAGGGCGCCGTTCGTTCCCGGACACCGCACGGTCCGCCGTGACCTGCGGTGATGTGCACCGGACAGGACGATCAAGAGCCCGACCGGGGGACATTGCGCGCAGCATTCACGTTGCGGTGACCACCGGTCAGGGATCTTCTCGTGCACGGAGCACAGCACAGGCGCCGCGCGGACCCGCCGGCCAGGAAAGCTCCGCCGAAGGAGAGAAGAAGCATGCGTCTCGCACGTACGGGTTCCCAGCTCGCACTCATCCTGGGCGCCCTCGTCCTGTCCGCGCCCTCCGCCGTCGCGGCGCCGGTCGGTGATGCCCGGGTCAGCCCGGGGACGGCGGCCCCCGGCACCACCGTCACCGTCAGCACCACCGCCTGCGGCGAGGAGACCTACGGCAAGGGCGAGTCGGAGGCAGGCGGGAAGTTCCACCTCCTCCCGGGCGACCGAAAGGGCGTCCTCGTGGGTGAGTTCACGCTTCCGCTGGATGCCGCCTCCGGCACGGACACCGTGACCCTCAAGTGCCCGCCCCGCGTCAAACAGACCGTCACCTACCAGATCTCCGGTCGGCCGAAGGGTGCCGTGGAAGCGGGCTTCGGCTGGGCCGCCGCAGCAGCTGCGGACAGCGGGGATGGCGGAGACGGCGGCAGCCCGTACGCCCTCGGCGCGCTGCTTCTCGGCGGCGCCGCCGCGGGCGTCCTGATCAAGATGCGCCGGCGCGCCACCGCCGCCCGGAACTCGGTCTGAGATCCCGCCCTCGCCCCACCTCTGCACCCGGGATCCCGGAGCGTGGGTGAGGGTTGAGGGCTGCGCCGTGCCGTTGCGCGCGGGTGGTCGTGCGAAGCGGGCGCGCTGCCCGGGCCCCTCGTTCGACCCGTACCAGCGCCGCCTGTTCCGATGCCCCAGCCCGCGTACCCGCCGTGGCGCAGCGGTACCGCCTCGCATCGGAGGATACGTCCGCTGACGCCGGGCGGTAACGGGGGCGCCGCTCGTTTCGGCGGGGGCAGCTGGTCTGCTGCCCCCGCCGATACGGCGACCTCGACCAACCTCGCACCACACGACCAGGGAGGGGTCCGTGAGGAGACCCGTTCGCGACGGTCGAGGATCCGCACGGAGCGCACCCGGGTAGCTAGAGGCAGGGGTCGGTGCCCATCGTCCGGAGGGTGTCACCTACCACCCGTCAGGTCCCGGTCGAGGACGCCGATGAGCCGAGCTCCCGCGCGGTCCGTCCCGCGGCGGCCACGCTTCCCGGCACCCGCAGAGGCCTTCTCCAGCCGCAGACGTGCCGTACGCCCGCGCAGTGTCAGCGTCATCAACTGGTTGCCGAACCACGGTCCGCCTGTGCGCTCCCACCGGACCTCCGGTCTCGCGACCCGTCCGTGGCGGGCCAACAGATGCCCGATCCCTGCGGCGAACCGGCTCCAGCCGAAACGGAATCCGGCTCGTATGGCCGCGGGCACCGAGTTGTGCAGCGGTGAACAGGTGAACTGGAAGACGCGGGAGCGCGGCTGCTTCCCGGTGGCCCAGACGGGCTCCGCCACGTACGCGTGATGCACGTCCCCGGAGAGCACGCACACCGTGGCCGGGGCGGCGTCGGTACTCCCCACCTCGGCGACCGTATCCGTCAGCCTCTCGAACGACGAGGTGAACGCCGCCCAGTGCTCCAGGTCCGCCCGCCGGCGCAGCCACTCGCCGAAGCGCGCCCAGCGCGGCCCGCGCTCGCCCCGGCACAGCGCCGCGTGCCAGCCCTCCGCGAAGTGGAGCATGGGAGGCAGCAGCCACGGGAGCGAGGTGCCGATGAGCAGGTGGTCGACGCCACCGGGGTCGTCGAACGCCTGTGTCCGCAGCCAGGCCGCCTCCTCGGCGTCCAGCATCGCGCGGTGCTGCTCCTCCAGTACCCGCGCCGCCCGGGTGTCGACCATCAGCAGCCGGGTGCGACCGAAGTCCCTCCGATAGCTCCAGCGCACCGTCGCCGGCTCGGCGTCGGCGCGCTCGGCGAACGCGCGCAGCACCTCCGTGCCGTCGTCGGCCGCCAGCACCGCCGCGTACAGCTTGTCCTCGGCGAGCTCGGCGGGGGAGAGGTTCCCGATGTGCTGGTAGACCCAGTACGACATCAGGCCGCCGGTGATCCGCTCGTGCCACCAGGGCGTCGCGCGCATGTCGGTCACCCAGGCGGCGCTGGTGTTCCAGTCGTCGATGACGTCGTGGTCGTCGAAGATCATGCAGCTGGGCACGGTCGAGAGCAGCCAGCGCAGCTCGGGGTCGCCCCAGGACTCGTCGTAGAGGTGCGTGTACTCCTCGTAGTCGGCGACCTGGTCCGGCGGGGCTGCGGAGCCGGTGCCGGCGGACCGCCGGTGCCGGGCGATCCAGGCGCGGGTCTCTGCGGACGTCTCGTCCGCGTACACCTGGTCGCCGAGGAGGAGGAGAACGTCCGGGCGCTCGCCCTCCGGGTCGGCGGCGAGCCGGGCGGAGAGGGTGTCGAGCACGTCGGGGCCCACCGGATCGGACTCGCCCACAGCCGGCGCCGCCCACCGGCACGACCCGAAGGCGACCACCGCGCCCGTTGCAGGGATCGGCGGTGTGTGGATGGTGCTGGGAGGCTGGGACGAGTCCGCGAGCGGCCACACCCGCTCGCCGTCGAGCAGCACCTCGTACTCGGTGGCGGACCCGGGGGCGAGTCCGGTCACGACCACCAGTGCGTAGTGGTGATCGGCGACACGGAAGGTCGGAGCCGACCCCCCGGCGCCGCCCGGACACCGGACCTCCGCCGTGCACGCCCGATCGGTCTCGACCCACACCGTCGCGCTCGTGCCCGACTCCCAGTCCACGTGTCGCAGGAGCGGTCCCAGCCTCAGACCGGCCATCGTGAGTCCCCTTCCGGCACTCCGCACGGTACGGAACGGCCGCTCTGTACGGTACTGAACGCCGGCGACAATCGGTGCCGTTCCCGAGCCGGCCGGTGGGCTGCGCCGCCCGGATGTGCCGCGCCGTTGCGCCGCCCGGCCGTGCAGCGCCGGGCCTGTCGGGCCCGTCGGGCGGGAGTAGGGGTGCCGCCCGGCCACGAACCCTCCCGCTCGTGCCCGGCGGCGCCACCTGCTGGGACGCCGGGGCGGACTTCGTGTCGGCCGCCCGGTGGTCGGCAGCCTCGGCAGGACTAGGGCAATGGCTTGTCCAGCGTGCCCAGGACGTCCTGAGCCGGCTCGGCAGGGCGGGGAGCCACACAGGCGGCAGGACAACCGCTCGCCATCGCCCGTCCGGTCAAGAGCAGGCAAGCCTCAGACCGAGAGCAGGTCCACCACGAAAACCAGCGTCGAACCGGCCGGGATCAGCGGCGAGGGCGACTGCTTGCCGTAGCCGAGGCGCGGGGGAACGATGATCTCGCGGCGTCCACCGACTTTCATCCCCCGCACCCCCCGGTCCCAGCCCTTGATCACCCTGCCACCGCCCAGGGCGAACTTGAACGGCTGGCCCCGGTCCCAGGAGGCATCGAACTCCTGCCCGGACTCGAACGTGACCCCGACATAGTGAACCCTGACAACCATGCCGGGCTTGGCCTCGGCTCCGTCCCCGACGACCAGGTCCCGGATGGTCAGCTCGCTGGGAGCATCACCCTCAGGAATGCCGACCACGGGCTTCGTCAGTTCACTCATTGCAGCCTCATCGCTCTCTCTCGGAAGCCCTCGCACGGGCAAAGCCGGGCGCATGGATCCTCCATGCAGCAGACGATCAGGCTAGCGAGAGTGCCGACGCGAAATGGCCAGCGCCAGTGCAGCAACCTTCGCGAGCCAGCTCTCAAGATGCGGTGCTGTCGCCCGACTGCCCCGTGGCCTCGTCTGCGCCTACCTTCTCGCGCATCTTGCGTACCAGCTCCGCCTTCTTGTCCGCTGCATTCTGGCGGTCGAGGTTGCGGTGCGGACCGTTGTTCTGCCGTTCGGCGCGGGACAGCTTCTTACGCTGGCCGCCGCCCTGGCCCACGGGGTTGTTGATGTTCTTACTGTCGGTCACGGGTTCTCCCGGTCATGAGGTGAGGTGTCTACGGAGTCATCGGTGGGGGACGGGCGGCGACGTCGACGAACGTCAGCAGACGCCCATCACGCTCTCACTCGGAAATGGGTGTCCGGAAGAACATGACAAAGACGTTACCCGCTTCCGTCGGCCCACCGAACCAACCTGTCTTCCCGGGAATCGGGCGTCTACAGGTCCACAGGCCGCCGCGGCTGTCCGGCGACGGCGCGCCACCGGTCCGAGCACGTGCGCGGTACGAGGGGAGTCTCGCCGTTACCAACGATGGAGCCCTGGCGACGGCGGGCAGGTGCAGGGACTCTGCTGGTCGGTAGGGTGACGGCCATGTGAATCAAGATCATCACGGCGATCGGTGCCGTGTGCCTGGTGGCCACCGGATGCGGCGGCGGTACCGACGCGAAGCCGGCCCCCAGGCCCGTCAGGGTCTGGTGACGCGCGAGAGCGTGGCACGTGTTGTGTTGGGCAACAATTCCGCCCTTGGCCACGCCCTACGCAACGACATCCCCAAAGCGTGCTGTGGGCCTCGGCCACCGGCCTCATCTCGCCCTGGTACAGCTGCGCGTGGCGGTCCTCGCGGGGTCCGCCGCAGCCGCAGCCGGTGACATCGGTCCACGGCCTCGCCGACGGAACGTTCCTGAACACCACGGACACCAAGCGCATCTACAAGATGGTCGGTGGCGCACCGGTCTGGCAGGCCACCTGCGACAGCGGCATCTGCGACTCCCAGCCCCGTCCTACGTACCAGTCGGTCTTCGACGCGGGACCGAAGACACCGCGTAACGGCTCGTCCGCCATCGACCAGCGCGGCCGATCTACATCTACGTGGGCGGTGCGCCGCTGCACCAGTCGCACTGCAACTCCCCCGTCAACTGCGGCCGGCCGCCGAAGATCTCGGACTGGTCGATCGACGCCCGTGACCGCATGAACCTCGCCCCGGCCGACGGCAACCTGGTGCAGGGCTGGAACGCGGGCAAAGCGACTCCCGTCGCGCAGAACGTCGGAGGGGCGCGGCTCAACTTCTCCAGCCCGCAGAAGGTCATCGACACGGGCCACGGCACGGACTGGGCCTCCTAGGACTTGTCCGGCCGATCATGGTTTCGGTGAAACGTCAGCTGAGCACAGCGCGCTATGGAACAATCACTCTCTGTCATGTATTTGTGTACACGCGAAGGACGTTCCATGCGCACCTTGAAGAGGCTGAGGTCGGCCATCACGGCGATGGCGGTCGTGACCGGCACGCTAACGGCGGTGGTCACCGGTGCCCCTGCCTCGCACGCAATGACGGTGGCGGACGGTACACCGCCGGCGTCGGGTCCCTTCCGTGGCATGGTGATGGTGAAGAAGACCGCCTCGGTGGGCGACGACCAGGCGGTGACAGTCAGCTGCCCCCCGGGGCAGGTCCCCATCTCCGGTGGCGCCTATGCGACGGTCGGCCAGCCGCTGTACTCCAACATGGTGGCCCTCGTCGAGAGCATGCCCGCCCAGAACACCCAGGGGGCCTACGGCTGGACCGCGGCGGCCCGCAGCGGGCCGAAGCCGCTGACCGTGACGGTCCACGCGGTGTGCATCTACGCCCCGGCCGGCTACGAAGTGGCCGAGCAGTACCACTTCACCATCGACCGCAACGCCCCGCTCGTCACCACCTGCCCCACCGGCAAGGTTGCGTTCGGCGGCGGCGGAACGGTCTACGGCGGAACCCGGAACCTGAACCAGTCGTACCCCGGCCCGGCCGGGAGCGCCAGTCCCAACCAGTGGATCGTCTCCGGCTACGACGTCCATGCGGAGCAGTTGCGGGTCGACGGCTACGCGATCTGCGCCGATCCCATCGCCGGTCTGACGACGACCCGCTACACCCACACGACCTCCGACGACGTCGCCGGCGGCGTCTTGCAGTGCGCCACTGACAAGAAGGTCGTCGGCGGCGGAGCGGCTGTCACCGGGTACGACGACACACTGGTGACCAGCAGGCCCCTGACCGCTGCGGAGAGCGGCGGCCGAGACGGCTGGCAGGTCCAGGCGACTGGCAACAACACGTCGCACGGCGTCGACCTGTACGTCACCTGCTACTGACGGCAGACCGAGCACGGGCGGGGTCCGGCAGCGCAGTTCGCTGCCGGACCCCGGCCGTTCCGCGACAACCTGCTCGCTTGACCCGATCCGACTCCGTCGAGAGCGCCATGACCGCCCGGACAGGACCTAATCGGGGCGCTTGACAGCGAACCCAGTCGTTTCGGCTTCCTTGCCATTGAACCTAGGAGCTGTCCGGCCGATCATGCTGATCGTTAGGGTGCTGGCGTGGCGAAGACGAGCGTGAGTAACGAGACGGACAGCATGCTCTGCCTGTGGGTGGAGCCGTGGGGAACCGATCACTGGATGCGTCCGGGTGAGGAGTTCACCGTCGTGACGCAGACAGCGCCCGAGGAGTCCCCGTTCAATGTCGTCGTTCACAGCCAGGGCATCACGGTGTGGGTGAATTCGGCCAGCGATTCCGAGGTCTTCGACAAGAACGGCAGCCCGGCTCCGTGTGGGCACCAGCGTCCCGCCGATCCGGGGTTTTGAGGATCCATTCCGGCTCGGGCACGGAGCCAGATGACGAGAGCTGCTGCTGTGGCCGTGCCGAGAAAGACGTACCCGCGCTTGTCGTAACGGCTGGCGACCGCCCGGCACTGCTTCAGCCGGTTGATCGCCCGCTCGACGGTGTTGCGCTTCTTGTACCGCTTCTCGTCGAAGCCGGGTGACCGTCCGCCGCGTGAGCCTTTGCGCAGACGGGCGGCCTGGCTGTCCGTCTTCTCCGGGATGGTGTGCCGGATGCCCCGCCGTCGCAGGTAATCGCGGCAGGGCCTGTTGCTGTATGCCTTGTCAGCCGCCAGGCTGTCTGGCTTCCTGCGGGGCCTTCCCGGCCCGACGCGGGGGACGCGGATGTTCTCCAGCACCGGCTTGAACTGGGTGCAGTCCGCCCGTCGTCCTGGCGTGACGATCAGGGACAGCGGGCGGCAGCGGCCGTCCGCACTCAGGTGGAGCTTGCTGGTGAACCCGCCCCGCGAGCGGCCCAGGCCCTCACCTCCCGCACCACCTCCACCAGGTGGGCGAGAAGGCTCTGCCACGGCGTCTCGTCCTGGTGTTCCATCCCTGCGGCCCCCTTTGATCCCGGGGTCGGCGGTGGGTCGGTGCGGGCGCCGGCCGCATGCTGGTGCGCGCGGACGATGGTGGAGTCGACCGAGATGTCCCAGTCGATCTCGCCCGCGGCATCCGCCGCGGCCTGGACCTGCTGGAGCAGGCGTTCCTAGGTTCCGTCAGCCGACCACAGGCGGTGGCGTTCGTAGACGGTCTTCCACGGACCGAACCGTTCGGGAAGATCGCGCCACTGCACTCCGGTCCGCACCCGGTGCAGGATCCCGTCGAGCACCTGCCGGTGATCCCGCCACCTGCCACAACGCCCGTTGCTGACCGGCAGCAATGGCCGCAGCCGTTCCCACTCGGCATCGCTCAGATCGCCCCGCCCCATGTCCACAGGAACGACTCGGGCATGGAGTAGTCACATGATCGGCCGGACAAGTCCTAGGTCGTCATCGTGTCGGACTACGCGTTCAACAACCTCGGCACGATCCCGGCGGACGGCGCGCTCGTCCAGGGCACGGGCGGCGGCGCCTCGACACCGGTGGCCATGTTCGTGGCCGGGTCGCGCATCAACTTCGCCTCGCCCGAGGAAGTGGTCGAGACGGGGTACGGGGCGAACTGGCGAGAGAAGGTGCGCGCGATCCCCAGCCGTGTCTTCAACGAGTTCCATGCCGACATCCCGCCGGACGGCTCGCTCATCCAGGGCATCGCCAACGGCGTACCGACGGCTGTGGAATTCGCCCGTCGCCGCGATCATCGGTGGCGCGCGGGTCAACTTCGCCTCGCCGCAGGAGGTCATCGACTCCGGCTTCGGTACCGGCTGGGCGCCGAAGGTCCGTGCGCTCCCCGCCCGGGCGTTCAGCTTGATCCCCGACCGGATCGGAGACGGCACGCGGCTGAAGAAGGCCGGGTGGTCGGCTGAGGCCGCCGTCGTCGGCGACGCGACGATCGACTTCGGAACAGGAACACAACAGGTCCCACAAGCAGGTTCGCGCCCGCGTCGAGCACACCTTCGCCTGGATGAAGCCCTGGCAGATCCTGGACGACTGCCACCCGAGAGGTGATGGAGTGCAGCACGCGATGCACGACATCGCCCGCCTGCACAACCTCGTCCTCACCGGATGGCGCCATCACGCAGGGGAGCCGAGTCGTGGGTGGTCCGCTGCCCGAATGCCGTCGCACGGTAACTGCCCTCGGCCAGAGAACGCTCGGCCAGAGAACGTGGACCGATGGTCATCGAAGGCGAATCTCGGCTCTTGTCAGTGGAGTGCGCTTTCCTGTCCTTCATGGAGTTCCCTCACTCGACGCTCAACGACCTGCTGGACCGGATCCCCCGGCCGAGCGGGGTCTTGTGCCTCTCGCAGGACCCCCACGCGCTGGTCGAGAACCTGGCTGCCCGCCACGGGGAACCACGGCCCCTGATCCTGGACGGCACCACGAACCCGGGCGTGAGCGAGAGTCATGGCACGGGTCTCCTCGACCTCCTCGAAGGCCGTGCCGAGACGGTAGTGGCCTGGGCCCATGCAGGACAGTGGCTGGGCGCGGGGACCGCACTGGATGCGCAGGGCGACATCGTGCCGGTGCTGGCGACCGTCCCGCGGCAGGCTCAGACGCTTCCTGCGGGGATCGCCCAACAGGACGAAGACCGGGTCGAGCGGCACATCGGCATCACCGGCTGGAACCTGCCTCCCCAGCGGCCGGACGTCGACTGGGCGCAGATCGAAGAGCGCATGGGCGTGCCTCTTCCCCGCGACTACAAGCGCATGGTGGAGACATTCGGAGAGGGCGCCTTCGATGCGTACGTCCATCTGAACCAGGAACCGTGGACCGACTGGAAGAAGGACGGCCTACTCGTCTGGGCAGGCACCGAGCACAAGAATCTGTACTGCTGGCAGATCGACGGCGGAAACCCCCTCGTCCACCGCGCCGACAACGCCACTCCGCGCGGGGCGATCTGGCGCGGCTGGGCCGGCTTCCTGACCGTCGCCACCTTCGGTCAGGCCATCACGATCACCCTCGCCATCACCATCACCTGACTCCCCACCGTCCTGCGGCCCCACCGGCGCAACGCCGCCGGGCCGCGGGACTTCAGGCGGCGCCGCCCCGTTCGCGGGGGATGCGGTGACCCGCCTCGATGGCCACCGGGAGCCGGTTCTCCGCGGGCGGCAGGGGGCAGGTGGCCAGGTCCGTGTAGGCGCACGGCAGGTTCGCCGCCCGGTTGAAGTCCACGACGACGCTGCCGTCGGCGGCGTTCTCCACCGTCAGGACGCGGTTGGCGGCGTAGGTCGTGACACCTGAGGTCGCGTCGGTGAACAGCACCATCAGCCGATCCGGGGTGGATCCGGGGAACGCGGTGAGGGAGAACGTCCGCCCCTGGAGCGCGAACTCGATGCGGCCCGGCGCCTCGTACACGTGCTCCAGGCCCTCGACGGCGGCGCCCACGGTGGTCGGGCGCGGTTTGTCGAAGGCGAGGTAGCGTCCCTCGACGGCCCACCGCGGGTCCGGCGCGTAGGCGGGCGTGCCGGTGAAGGCGGTGCGCAGAGGGGCGTCCGGATGCCGGGGCCGGACGATGTCGTTCCCGCCGCGCCTGGCGACCTCTATCACGGCGTCGCCCCAGACCGCGTCGACGCCGCCGCGTTCGGGCAGCACCCCGAAGCGGTGCTCGCCGCGCACCGGCGTTCCGTCCACCACCAGTTCCTCGCCGTCGGCCAGGGTCACGGTGACGCCGTCGGCGCCGGTCCGCCAGGTGCCGGGGGCGTCGGGGAAGCGCTGCGGCCGCTCGTCGAGCCAGTGCAGACCGGTGATCGCGAGGAAGCCGTGCGGGGCGGCGAGCCGTTCCTCCTGCTCACGGTGCCAGGCCGACCATTCCTCGGTGAAGGCCTGCAGGTCCTTGTTCGTGGCCTGTGCGGTCATGGATACTCCTTCGTCCCGCGAGGTCCAGGCCTCGCTGCGGTGTGCGGATGGGGCGGCGGGTCTGCCGCAGGGGGGGGGCAGTCGGCGGCAGGTCTGCCGCGGGAGTTCAGCCGGCAAGTTCGCCGAGGAGCGCCCAGGTGCGCCGCCGGTCCTCCTCGCCGGCGATCTCAGTCCCGGAGAAGACGACCTCCGTCGCCCCGGCGTCCCGGTAGCGCCGGATCTCGGCCGCGACCGTCTTCTCGTCGCCGATCACGGCGACATCCGAGGCACGCCGGGCCCCGGAGAGCTCGACGACCCTGGCGTAGGAGGGGATCTGCTCGTAGAACGCGAGCTGTTCGGTGGCCTTGCGCCGTACCCTTTCGACGTCGTCCGTGACGACGCCGTGCACCAGCGCCACGACCCGGGGTGCGGGACGGCCTGCGGCTTCCGCCGAGGCGACCAGAGCCGGAACGATATGTTCCGCGAGTGCGCGCGGGCCCGCCAGGTAGGGCAGGATCCCGTCCGCCAGTTCACCGCTGACACGCAGCGCCTGCGGTCCCATCGCGGCGACCAGCAAGGGCACGCCACCCTCGGCGCCCGGTACGCGTGCCGGGAGCGGGGTCACGGCCGTGAGCAGCTCGCCGCGGAAGTCGGCAGCGCCGTACTCGGTCAACTGCCGCAGTGCCGTGAGGAATTCGCGAAGCCGCGCAATCGGCCGCTCGAAGGGCAGGCCGAAGCCGCCTTCGGTGAGGAGCTTGGTCCCGAGCGCCAGCCCGAGGTGGTAGCGGCCATGGGTGGCCGCCTGGGCGGTCTGGGCCTGGCTGGAGACGAGCAGGGGGTGTCGACCGAAGACGGGGATCGCGGAGGTGCCGACCTGGAGACCGGGCACCTCGCGCCCCACGATGGCCGCAAGTTGCGGTGAGTCGGCGCCGAAGGTCTGCCCGAACCAGGCGGAACGCAGGCCGGCCTCCGTGGCCTCCCGGGCCAGCCGGACGGAGGCGTCGACCTGGTTCTCCGCGTCGGATGCGTTGAGCGCTACTCCTACTGTCATGTCTGCGAAAACCACCGTCCGTCGGTGCCGCATTCCGGTTCGTTCGTGACAGCTTCTTGTCATTCATGTGTACGCGGACGGCCCACGAGTTCCATCGCGAGCGACGGCGACCTGCTCCGTCTCGATGCGGAAACCTTCGTGCCCGTGGGGCGACCCAATGAACCGCGGGGTGTCCGCCGCAGGGATGCTCGCCGCCAGTTCTGTCCGCTGCGGCGGTGGGTGACACGGGCGATGCACCGGGCGGTGCCGGGCCGGCGCAGGGGTCGGGGCTCGGAGCCCGGGTCCTGGTACCGGTGTGGCCCGCGCGCTTCCCTGACCGCGCGGGCAGGCGGATGCTGGACGTCGGGGGTGGTCACGCCATGGCTGGTGAGATGGAACAGCGGATCGTGGTCAGAGTGGGGGAGCTGACGTTCTGCCCGGAGCCGCTCGGGCAGGCCGGCTGCTCGTTCCATCCGGTCGGTGACGGGTGAGGCGGCTTGCTCGGCTGGGACGCCGTCTGGGGCACGGCGGCCGAACGCGACGAGTGGCGGGCGGCGGGCGAGCTGTTCCGCCGTTCGGTGTAAGAGGCGGAGGGTGTGTATCACGCCGCCACCCGGCAGGGCATGGGCCGTCACCTGCCGGGGCCCTGCGGCGGAAGGAGCGTGCTGCGGAACGCTTCCGGGATGTCATGGGCCTCGGCTGAGGGGCGCTACGCCCCGGTGCGAGCGGAGATCCGGCGCCGCCTTGCCCTCGCCAAGGAGGAGGCGCGCCGGGAACGGGAGGAACTCGAGCGCCGCTGGGCGGCGAGGGAAGCCCAGAGGAGGGAGCGAGAGCGGGTATGCCTGGCGCGCTCGGGGCGCTGCCACGCGCTGGCGAGGGAACTGGAGGAACTCGGACAGGGGGAAGGGCTCGTCTCCGTCCGGTGGGAGACGGCTGCCCGCGAGAGGGTGGTCAGCGAATGCTCGACGCCGGCGGACCCGGTGCGGTTCGGGCAATGGTGGACCGAGGTCGTCGGCGGCCGCTGGCGGTCGCCCGGTGAGGTTCCCCCGCCCTCCTCGTCCTCACCCGGTCCGGCCGACGGTCGCGGTCACTCGGGCAGCGATTACGGCGGCGCCGGCGGGGACTTCGGTGGCGGGCACAGCGGCGGCGGCTTCAGCGGTGGCTTCGGTGGCGGCTTTTAGGGCCGTTGCTTCGGGGAATCGGCCAACCAGGCCGGGCCGGACGGGGCACCGTGAGCGGCGGGCTGTCACGTGGTGCCGTCCTGCCCCGCCGGTACATGCCCGCTGCCCGGCCGCCGGCCGGGCGCGGGTGGTCGGGGACGCGGCCGGTCCCGGCCGCGCGCGGGGTGGTTGGGGATCGGTGGCCGGGAGTTCCTCTTCGCGGCGGCGGGACCGACGAGCGTCCAAGCCGACGGTCACACCGTCAACCGCTTCCGTCAGGGACTCGTGGCCAACAGCCGGTTCCTCACCGTGGCGAGGACTTCCGTGCGGCTGCGCGGGCCGTTGTCGGCTGCGATGAGGTGGTCGCCGATGCGCAGGGAGAAGGTGATCAGACAGCGGGCCTCGACATCGCCCTCATCGGGGCAGAAGGCTCCGTAGAGCTCGCGCAGATAGTCCATGCGCCGGTTGTCGGCCCGGCGGAGGCGGCGCGCGACGGCTTCGTCGCGCCGGGCCCAGTCGCGGATCGCGAGCTCGACCCCGGCACTGGTCACGGGCGTCCCGCCCGACCCTACGAAGTCGAAGAGACGCCCGAGCCGCTCGCGGGCGTCGCCCCCGTCGCGTTCGATCCGCTTGATGACGTCCTCGGTGACCCCGCGTTCCCACGTGTCGAGCATTTCCTCCAGGAGGCTGGCACGGTTGCGGAAGTAACCGTAGAAACCGCCCTTGCTGACGCCGAGAGACTGGGCGAGGACCTCGACCCGGACAGCTTCAGGGCCGCCTGCGGCAAGGGCGCGCAGCCCCTCCTCGATCCACTTGTCCCGCGGTGTGCGGATCGTGCCCATGCGTGTCTCCCCTCACATGTCCCAGTCAAGTATACGGAGCCGTATGCATGGGTCTATGCTCGATCTATACGCCACCGTATAGACAGGGATTTGCCATGAGCGATCTGCGCCTTCCCGCCACCGACCACACGTCTCGCCCCTGGCGGATCCACGAGATCGCCGGCGACTTCCGGCTCGAGGATCTGTGGGCACTGCCGACGCCGGGCGGCCCGGACGACCTGCATCTCCTGGTCCAGCAGATGGCGGACGGCAAGGACGGTCCGGACGGCGGCAACCCCGTGGGGCGGTTCCTCTTCGCGGTGCGCTGGAAGCTCGGCGCGCTGCTCGGATGGGACAAGCCGGACTCGGGTGTCGGCGGCCGGGTGCCGACGCTGCGCGACCGGCTGCCGGACGACCTGCGCGAGGGACCGCAGGGGCCCGACCTCAGCGAGGCGCCCTTCACGTCGGTCTTCCAGACACACGACGAGTGGGCCGCCGAGTACGCCAACAAGACCATGCACGGGGTGATGCACATCGGCTGGGTCCTCGACGGGAACGGCGGCTACCGCGGCCAGATGGCCGTCCTGGTGAAGCCCAACGGCCGTCTCGGCTCGCTGTACATGCTCGGCATCAAACCCTTCCGGTACCTGGGGGTCTACCCGGCCCTGATGCGGTCGATCGGCCGGGAGTGGGAGAAGAACACGGCGCGCTGACGCATCCTCCCTGTAGCCCGTCCTCGAAGGGCGGGGTCTCGGGCGAAGATGCGTGGGGAGCAATACCTCTCAAGACCTCGGCGGGAGGCGGTGCAGGGTGAGGTCGTGGAGTGCACCGCCTGACACGGTCAGGGTCATGTACGTGCAGTACGGCTGGCGTCTGCGGTCGGTGGGGGAGCCGGGGTTCAGCAGGCGCAGTCCGCCGGGGGCGACGCTGTCCCAGGGGATGTGGCTGTGTCCGAACACGAGAACGTCGAGGTCCGGGAAGCGGTGAGCGCAGCGCTGCTCGCGTCCGGCGGCGGCTCCTGTCTCGTGCACGACCCCGAACCGAAGCCCGCCCCACTCACCCCGTGCGACCTCTGGAAGCCTCTGCCGTAGGCCTGGCCCGTCATTGTTGCCGTACACCCCGACCAGATGGCGGGCCCGGGATTCGAGCAGGTCCAGGGTGGCCTCGTCGGTCCAGTCCCCGGCATGCACGACGACATCGGCCGTGTCGACATCGGCGAGAAGTGCCTCGGGCAGCCGCTTGGCACGGGTCGGCAGATGGGTGTCGGACATCAGCAGCAGCCGCATAGGGCCACGATAGGTTGAACCCGGCCCTGCACCCACTTCATGGGCCCGTTTCGGCTTCTTCGAACCGTCGCCTCACTGGCACGCACAGGCGGCCGCCTGCTCCCGCACGTGGTGGGCGCCTACTCGGGGCTGATAGCCCGGGCGGTTAAGGCGGGTGACGCTGACCGGGCCGCCGAGCTGACCACCGCTCAGGGCATCTGGGCCGCCCGGCGCAAGACCCTGACCCCGGAGGACCGGTCCGGAGTGAACGAACTCACCGCCGAGTCCGCGCGGGTGCTGCAGCAGCTGCGGAGTGAGCGGTGACCGAGGTCGACCGCACCTGCCACGCCCTGTCTGAACCTACGGCTCCGATCCCGATCCCGAAGCGGCACAGCCGATCGACACCAGCGTGAAGGGCTTCCTCCCCCAACCCGCAGGCAGCCCCGTTACGAGTGGTTTCGCCTGGTACGCGCGACGACGCCGCAACGGGCTACTCCCTTCCCGGAACCGAGCGGTCCTGGTGGGTGTGGAGTGGGCGGCTGGGCGAGATGCGCATGTCGGTCTGGGGCTAAGCTCCTCGGATGGAGCGAGCTGAGGTTCTGAAGAGAGTGATCGGCATTCTGACGGAGGCTCAGGAGATTCGGCGGGCGGTGGAGAACGGGGTCGAGGACGAGGAAGCCCTGGAGTCCGCGTCGGAGATCGAACCCCGGGTGGTCACCCAGATGCTGAACGAGATGCTGCCCCATATCAGGGTCCCTGCAGACGCCACTCCGCAGGATGTGGCCCACCTGCTCGCCACGGCCCTCGGACCCGCGCTCTACACCATGGTCTCCGGGTTCACCCTGGCCTTCACGAGCCTCGCCATGGCGCACGATGAGGGGCGGATCGACGTCACCTCGGCCGAAGTGCTGCAGACCCTCGCCCTCCAGGTGGAGGCGGGCCGTTTCGACGAGGGTGCCTGAACGGCGGCTCCTCCGACCGGCTGCGGTCGGGTGAGGGGCCGTACCTGAGCACGACCGCGTCGCCCCCGGGGCGCGGCCGGAGGCGTAGGGATTCCTCGCCGACAGCGGCCAGCCGCCTCGGCGTCGGATCGTCTCAGGCGGCGACCTCACCGCTCTCCGGTGACCACCGCGTATGGAAGTGGTTGTGATTGGCGCCCTCGCTCACCGGCTCCAAGACGGGCGGCCGGGCAGGACCGGGACAGAGGGAAAAGGGAGCCCGACGAACCGACCTCCGCGATCACGGTGCGCCGGCAGTCGAGAGGCGAGCCGGGACGACGAAGAGGTTCGCCCGGTCGACGTGCGAAGGACTCCCGGGCGAACTCCGCTCCCCACGCTCCCTTGCTACCGGCCGAAACAGCGTGAACACGACCGCGAACTGGGCCGAAAGAGGCACCTTGCAGGCTCCCAGTGACGCGTCCCGTCCGCGGACGAGGTCGTGGTCAGGTGATCTGGTGGACGAGCTGGTTGGTCAGTTCGTACCGCGCGCCGACGATCGCCAGCCTCCCTGCCGTGATCCTCGCGGCCAGGTCGGGCTCTGCGGCGAGCCGGGCCCTCACGAGCCGTACCTGCGCGGAGATCGTCGCGTCGATCCGGGCGTCGCCCACGACCGAATGGTCGATCGCGGGCTTGATCTGGTCAGCGATGTACTGGATGTGTGCGGGCAGCTCTTCGCCCGACTCTTCCGCGCGGACGGCTGCGGACACCGCGCCGCACGACTGGTGCCCGAGCACCAGAACCAGTGGGATGCCCAGTTCGAGGACGCCGTACGCCACGCTTCCCAGGACCGCCTCGTCCAGAACCTCACCGGCGGAGCGCACCGTCATCAGATCGCCCAGTCCCTGATCGAAGACCAGCTCAGGCGGTACTCGGGAGTCGATACAGCCGAGGACGACCGCGAACGGATGCTGCCCGGACACCGCTTCACGCCGGACGGCATGCGTCTCGTGGGGGTGCTTCTCGCGGAAGGTGCGCCAGCGCCGATTCCCTGCGTTGAGCTCTTTCAGAGCTGCTCCGGGCGTGGCAGGCCGCGGCCGCTCCGTCGAGGACGACTCCCTGGCCGATGCGGCCGGGACGTCGAAAGCCCACGCCCCTGCCGTGACGGCAGTTCCCGTGAGCGCGGCGCGGAGCAGCGTGCGACGCATGGGGAATGCCGCGGCCGAGGGTCCGGCGTCGGTTATGTTCGGTTCAGAAGTGGAAGTCACAGTGGGAACGTACGTGCCAAAGACCGCACACAGCGTTGGATTACTGAACGCGCAGCGCGTCTTTGGCTGCTCTTGAATCAGCAATTGCCAGTACGTGAGAGTCCCCTCCCGAAGACGCCTCCCCGGCCGTGACGCGGCATGCTGTGGCGGGGGAAACTAACCCGACGCTGAATGGGCAGATGGCTCCTCTTCCCATCGACCTCGACCGGAACGCCCCATCGCGGCTGCGCACCGGCGCCCGTGCGCGCGGGAGGATCGGCGCAGACGCGCGCCGCCGCGGATCGGCGACGACGCGCGCGCCTCTGCGGATCAGGGAATACGGACAGCCACTATCGGGGCATGACGACGCGAGAGGAAACGGGCGCGTTCGGCCCGCAGAGCCCGCTGCCGCCGCTTCCGGAGGACTGGGAGCGATGTCTGGTCGTGGCGGCGCATCCGGACGACATCGAGTACGGTGCGGCCTCGGCCGTCGCCCGCTGGACGGCTCAGGGCAAGCGCGTGACGTATCTGCTCGCCACCCGTGGTGAGGCGGGCATCGACGCTCTGCACCCCGCCGAGGCCGGACCGCTGCGCGAGGCCGAGGAGCGGGCCGGAGCCCGCGAGGTCGGTGTGGACACGGTGGAGTTCCTCGACCATCGCGACGGAGTGGTGGAGTACGGCCTTGACCTGCGCCGCGACATCGTGCGCGCGATGCGCCGGCATCGGCCCGAGGTGGTGGTGACGGGCGCGTTCAGCGTTCGGATGGTCGCCGGTGTCACCCATCAGGCCGATCACCGCGCGGTCGGCCTCGCGGCCCTGGACGCCGCGAGGGACGCGGGCAACCGCTGGATCTTCCCGGAACTGGCCGACGAAGGCCTCGAGCCCTGGGGCGACGTCCGCCTCGTGTGCATGGCCGGCCCCGAACGCCCCACCCACGCGGTGGACGTCACCGGGGAACCCCTGGAACGCGGCATCGCCTCGCTGTCCGCCCACGTCGAATACACCAGGGGGCTGGGGGAGCAGAGCTTCGAACCCCGCCCGTTCCTGACCTGGGCGGCTCGGATGGGCGGCTCCGCGCTCGGTGTCGAGGCGGCGGTCCTCTTCGACGTACACCACCTGGCGTTCGAGGGGAGGCCGCCGGCTCCACGCCGCGCGCGACCCAGGCCCGCTGCCGGAATCCGCGCCAGGTCCTGAGCTCGGTCCTGTTGTCGTCCTTGCTCGGCCGTGGCGCAGCCCGTCGGGCGGACGGGGCCACCCGCGGGCCCGGTCGCCTGCCGAGCGGTGCTCCGCGCGAAGACGGCAGGCCCCGTCGGCCACGCGGCCTCGGACGACCGACCGCACATGCGGCGTCATCGGGGGCGGGCGGCGGGGTGCCGTCCCGGCATCCCGTCAGCGGGCTTGTGCCGGTGCCGGGTGTTTCTGAGATCACCGAGCATGGTGTCGAGCCCGGCACGTGCCGCACCCCACGAGGTCCCGCAGCCGTTCGTCGTCCGGCTGGCCGAGGCCGCTGGAGGCCTGCCTGGAGTGGACGCGGAACGACACCGGCACCAGCCGGTGACCGGCGGGAGCTCTTCGCCTCGATCCGGCACCGGGCGGCGCTCGCCGGGCCGGGGGCCCGCCTGGCTCCTACGCTTTAAGGAGGACGGCCATCGGCACCGTACAGAGAGGGAGGCGGACGGCATGACTGAAACGGCGGACGCACGCGAGGCCGACCGCGCGCTCAAGGCGAAGCACCGGACGATGTGGGCGCTCGGCGACTATCCGGCCGTCGCCAGGCAGGTCGTGGCTGCTCTCGGCCCCGCTCTGGTGGAGGCCTGCGCGGTCAAGGCCGGAGACCGGGTGCTGGACGTGGCCGCCGGGTCGGGGAACGCCTCGATCCCGGCCGCGCTGGCCGGCGGCGACGTGGTGGCTTCCGACCTCACTCCCGAGCTGTTGGCCGTGGGGCGGAAGGAGGCCGAGGAGCGCGGCGCGGTACTGAGTTGGCAGGAGGCGGACGCCGAGGCACTGCCGTTCGACGACGGAACCTTCGACGTGGTGATGTCCTGCGTCGGGGTCATGTTCGCTCCGCACCACCAGACCGCCGCCGACGAACTGGTGCGGGTCTGCCGACCAGGCGGCACGATCGGGCTGCTGAGCTGGACCCCCGAGGGTTTCATCGGGCAGATGTTCGCCACCATGAAGCCGTACGCGCCGCCGCCTCCCCCCGGCGCGCAGCCGCCGCCGTTGTGGGGGCGAGAGGAACACGTACGGGAGCTGCTCGGCGACCGCGTCACCGATGTCGAGGCACGTCGGCAGTCGGTCCGCGTGGACATGTTCAGCGAACCAGAGGACTTCCGCGAGTTCTTCAAGGCCGCCTACGGGCCGACGATCACCGTCTACCGAAGCATCGCCGACGACCCCGAGCGGACCGCCGCCCTGGACGCCGCCCTCGCCGACCTGGCGGGCGGCGCGCTGCGGGACGGGGCCATGGAGTGGGAGTACCTGCTGCTCACCGCCCGCCGGAACGGCTGATACGGCAACGGTCCTCGCCACGGCTGGAGCCGAGGCTCGACACGCAGACGGTGTCGGCGTTCTCGCTGTGGCGTACGCACCTGCACGCTGGACGGGCATCACGCCGTGGCCCGACCGGCTCCCTGAGCGGGCGGTCGTATGCCAAGAACGCAGCGAGCAGCCGCGCCCAGAGCGTCCCAGCGCCCGCACGTTCGCCTCTCAGCCGGCCGCGTAGCGAGCTTGTCTCCCCGCGCGCCTGTGGCCTCCCGTGGGGAGCCGGGAGGCTGGCGCGGCCATGACTGCCGCGGGCGACGCGGAGCCGGGCCGGCGGCCAGGTCCGCAGGAGAGCGGTGCGGAGGGCCGCGTGCCGTTCACCCTGCCACCGGTCGGCCGGGTACGCCAGAGTCGTGCACGACCCGGCCACTGGCATATGTGTCCGGGGGCAGCCGCGGCCCGCGAGGTGCTGGTCGTCGTACGCCCCGGTCCCTGCATCGACAAGCTCGATAATGCCGTGGGCGCCCTGATCGCGCTGGTGTGGCCGGTGCGACGTGGGGACCGGTACGCCTGCGCCGACGCCCACCGAGGGCGCCCCTGAGGTTCCCGTTCCGCCCCAGCAGGCCAGCAGGCCAGCAGGACTCCGCACCGCGACGACGACGTACGGGCCGCGGTCAGTCCTGTCACCCCGTAGGGGTGGTCGAGGGGCCTGGCTATGGCTTCGGACGAGAGACCGGTCGGGTGTCAGGATGACGGGCGGGGTTGCGGGCGGGTCGTTCCGGGGAGGCAGGTGACCGCTGGGTTGTATGTGGCGAACTGGCCTTCGGGGTTCTTCTTCCACAGCCAGAGGTGCAGGGCGTAGTGGACGGGCTGGCCGGGGTAGTTGCCGCGGTTGGGGCCCTTGAAGGGCACCCCGAACATGCTCGGCCGGTCGTCGTCCGTCTTGAGGTTCTGGTCGCGGTCGTAGACCAGCCACTCCACGCCGACGAGACGCTTGCCGCCCTTGCCGTCGTCCTCGTAGAGGAGGGCGGTGGGCCTCGCGGGGTCCGTCGAGTTGTCGTGGGCGTGGTTGAAGTGCGGGTAGCCGAGGGCGCCCGTGCCACCGGCCCGGTCGAAGACGCAGTACTGATCGGGCTTGTAGCCGGCCCGCACACCGTTCGCGTGCTGTTGGTACGGAGCGGTCACCCGATAGGTGACCGCCTTGTCCGCTGCCGCCCTGCCGGGCTCGGATCCGGCGACGGCGGGCGTCACGGCGATCGCGGTGACGCTGGTCAGGACCAGGGCGAGCGTGCGGGCCATACTCGGACTCCTCTACAGCGGCGGCGCTCGGATGCCCCATCAGCCCTTCCCCCACCCGCCTCACCCGTCCCACGGACGGTCCGGACGGAGGACACCCGGACGGACGACACCGGACCGCCAACGGCGCCGCTGGTGACGGCAGCCCGTTGAGGCCGGTGTCTGGGACGTTGGGGTGGCTTGGGATCGGGTGAGCGGCGTGGTTCCTGCGTTGGCCGGTGCTGTTTCCTATGGTCGGGGCAGGCGCGGCAGCGGGCCGGCCACTCGGATCTGATGGGGAGCCATGCCTGGTACGACGGCCGGGACCGGAACGGTGACGCTCGCGCCTTCGAAGGGGAGTGCCTCGCGCCGATGGGCCCGTCGGCTCGCCGCCGCGGTGGGTTTCGTGGCGCTGTGCACGCTGCCCACGACGACGGCGGGCGCGACCCCGGCGCAGGACGGCCGGCCCTCCGCGCGTGCGCCCCTGTACGTGTCGGACTACGGCAACAACCGGGTCGTCGCTCTGCCCGCGAGGGGCGGCGATCAGACGACCGTGCCATTCGAGGATCTCGTACGGCCGACAGGCATGGTCGCGGACATGGCGGGGCGCCTCTATGTGTCGGACACCGGCAACAATCGCGTGGTCGTGATGGCAGCGCGCGGGAGCGGCCAGTCCACCGTTCCCACCGACGGCCTGTCGCGCCCCCTGGGGCTCGCCCTGGACCGAGCGCGGAACCTCTACATCGCCGACAGCTTCAACGACCGGGTCGTGAAGGTGTCCCTGGCCGGCGGTACCCAGACGACCGTACCGACCACAGGGCTGCTGCACCCCTGGGGGCTGGCGCTGGACGCCGCCAGGAACCTGTACATCTCCGACTTCGTCAACGACCGCGTCGTCAAGGTGGCCGGTGACGGGAGCGGCCAGTCCACGATCCCCACCGTCGGCCTCTCCCAGCCGACCGGACTGGCGCTCAACGCGGCGGGGGACCTGTACATCGCTGACAGCGGCAACAGCCGCGTGGTCAAGATCGCGGCGGGTGGCGGCGGCCAGACCACCCTCCCCACCAGCGGTCTCAGCAACCCGCTCGGTCTCGCGGTCGACGGCTGCGGCGACCTGTACATCGCCGACGGCTTCAACAACCGCGTGGTGCGGGTCCTGGAGACAGGCGGTGGCCAGACCACCCTCCCGGCCACCGGCCTGAACACGCCGACGGGCCTCGCCGTCCGGCCGGTGCGCACCTGCCGCTGAACACCACGATCCGGCGCTTCTGAGCCGTGTTCACGCCACGGAAGCGCCTTGTCGATCACCCGTTGCGCGTCCGTATCGCCGAGCACGATCTGCAGTGCCCTCGGGGCGGAGCCGTCAGCGCAGGTCGAGCCGCATGAGGACCCGGGGGTGGCCGGCCAGTACCGATGTGGTGTCGGCGGCGTGGGTGAACCCGGCGCGTTCGAAGTTCTTACGGATCCCGGCGTACGCCATCGTCGCGTCGACCTTGGCCTCACCGTTGTCGATCGGGTACGCCTCTACCGCCGGTGCGCCGTGGGCGCGGGCGAACTCGACCGCGCCGGCGATGAGGGCGTGCGAGATCCCCCTCTTGCGATGACCGGGGCGTACACGGATGCACCACAGCGACCAGACCGGCAGTGCGTCAACGTGCGGGATCGTACGGCTGCGCGCGAAGGAGGTGTCCGAACGCGGTGCCACGGCGGCCCATCCGACCGGCTCGTCACCGTCGTAGGCGAGCACCCCGGGAGCGGGTGCCGTCCGGCACAGCTCCGCGACGTACTCACCACGGGCCGGCCCGCGGAGTTCGTTGTTGAGCTTGGACGGGATCCGGTAGCTCAGACACCAGCAGACATTGGCCTCGGGTGACTTCGGACCGACCAGGGTACGGACGTCCTCGAAGACTGATGCCGGGCGAACCACGATGGTCATGGCGCCACGATGTCACGGCGGACGGGGCGGGCGCCGCTCAACCCCCGATGGCGACGCAACAGCGTCGGAACCACTTGCCCAGGATGCGTCTGGAGGTGTCGACAAGGTAGACCGCGCGGCAAAGCGTCGGCAGTCGCGCGCACCGACGGGGTTGGGCAGCAGGACACAGGGGAAGTCTCCGTCCCGCGGACCGTCGACCGGAGGGAAGCCCCTGTGACGTGAGCAGCCGTCGTCCGAGATCAGGGAAAACCTCAGGGATGGAGCCGATGCATGGTGGAACGACGCATGTCCGTCGCGACGCACTGGGGCAGCTATGTCGCGGTGGTCGATTCCGGTCGGTTGGTGCGCATCGAGCCGAGTGCCGACGATCCCGCACCCTCGCCCATCGGCCCCGGAATGGTGACAGCCGCCGACGACAGCGCGCGCGTGTTACGCCCCGCGGTGCGCAAGGGCTGGCTGAACGGCCTGCCGCGCGCCTACGACACGGCCAGAGGCGCGGACGCCTTCGTGGAAGTGAGCTGGGACGAAGCGATCACGCTGGTGAGTGACGAACTGCGTCGAGTGCGTTCGCAGCACGGGGACAGCGCCGTGTTCGGCGGATCCTATGGCTGGGCGAGTGCGGGCGGGTTCCACAACGCGCAGAGTCAACTCCAGCGGTTTCTGGCGTTGGGCGGGGGATACACCGACTCCCGCAACACGTACAGCACCGCGGCTCTGGAGGTCATCCTCCCGCATGTGATCGGTGGGCATCCGTGGAGCTACCAGTCCCGGATGCCCATGTGGGACGAGATCGCCGCGAACTGCGAGCTTGTGGTGGCGTTCGGAGGGCTGGCCCTCAAGAACAGCCAGATCAACCCTGGCGGGCTGGCCAGGCACCAGACGCAGGACCTGCAGCGCCAGTGCCATGAGGCCGGGGTGCGGTTCGTGAACGTCAGCCCCATCCGCAGCGACGTCGCCGGCTTCCTCGACGCCGAGTGGCTGCCCGTCATCCCCAACACCGACACCGCCGCGATGCTCGGCATCGCCCACACGATGCTGGTCAACGGGTGGCACGACGAGGACTTCCTTCGCCGGTGCTGCGTCGGTTTCGACCGCTTCGCCTCCTACCTGGTCGGCGAGCTCGACGGCGTCACGAAGGACGCCGCCTGGGCAGCGGAGATCACGGGCATCAGCCGCGAGGCGATCACCGATCTCGCTCGCCGCCTCACCACCCAGCGTTCGCTCATCATGGTCAACTACGCGGTGCAACGGGCAGACCACGGCGAACAACCGATCTGGATGTCCGTCGTGCTGGCCGCCATGGCGGGCTCGATGGGCCGGCCTGGCGGCGGCTGGGGCGCGGGTTACGCGACGATGGACGCGACCGGCGTCGCCAAGGGCCGCCCCTCCGTGGCGACAGTACCGAAGGTCGACAACCCCGTTCCGGACTTCATCCCGGTCGCCAGGATCGCCGACGCCCTGCTGCATCCGGGCAGGACCATCGACTACGACGGCCGGCGCCTCACGTTGCCCGAACTCCGCCTGGTCTACTGGTGCGGCGGCAACCCGTTCCACCACCATCAAGACCTGCATCGGTTGACCCGAGCCTGGCAGACACCTGACACGGTGGTGGTGCACGAAGCCTGGTGGAACACCACGGCCAAGTTCGCGGACATCGTCCTCCCCGTCGCCACCACCTTGGAGCGCGACGACTTCGCCGCCGGATTCTCGGATCCCCACCTCGTCGCGATGCCGAAGGTCCGCGAGCCGGAGGGCGAGTCGCGCACCGACCACCAGATCTTCACCGCCCTGGCCTCCCGCCTCGGATACGAGCAGGAGTTCACGGAGGCGCGTTCCGAACTCGAATGGGTCCGGCACCTCTACGAGCAGACGAGGAGCGAGCTCGGCGACGCCGCCGCCTTGCCGAGTTTCGACGACTTCTGGCGAAGCTCCACCGCTGAGCTGCCGGCGTTGACCGGACCGTTTCCCGGCAGCTTCGAGGCGCTCCGCTCGGATCCGCAGCGTTTTCCCCTGCCGACGCCGTCGGGCGGGATCGAGATCTTCTCCGAGGAGATCGACTCGTTCGGCTACGCCGACTGTGCCGGGCATCCGAAGTGGTTCGAACCGGTGGAGTGGCTTCACGCTGATCTGGCGGACCGATTCCCGCTGCACCTGATCTCGAATCAGCCCGCCTCGCGCCTGCACAGCCAGTACGACAACGGTGGCCACAGCCTCAGTTCGAAGATCCGTGACCGTGAGCCCGTGACGATCAATCCGCTGGACGCCGCGTCGCGCGGCATCGAGAACGGCACGATCGTACGCGTCCACAACGACCGCGGCAGCTGTCTCGCGGGCGCAGTCCTGTCGGACGACGTCATGCCAGGCGTCGTACAACTGTCCACGGGCGCGTGGTGGGATCCGGTCCAGCCGGGCTTGAGCGGAACATTGGACCGCCACGGCAATCCGAACGTTCTCACGGCCGATCGACCGTGCTCGCGCCTGTCGCAAGGACCGAGTGCCCTCAGTGCGCTGGTCGACGTCGAGTTGTACAGCGATCCGCTTCCTGACGTGCTCGCCTTCACGCCACCAAATCTCGAACAGTGACGCGAACGTTCTCTCCCTCGTCCGGCACGTCTCCGTATGACGCCAATCGTCAAGCGCGTAGCGGGCCGGCCCGGGCGTCGAGAGGCTCTCACTTGCCTGTTTGCGCGCACGTAATGGCGTGAATACTGTGCGTAGTCGTGACTGCACTTCAAGACCTCAAGTACGGCCAATGGTTCAGGGGCGCCGACGTCGACGGCGACGGGTTCATCACCCAGCGGGACGTCCGCATGATGAGCGAGCGTTACATCGCCGCCCGAGGCAGCGCGCCGGACTCCGCGACCGCCCGCATGCTCACCGAGGGGATGGACGGGTTCTGGACGAACGTGATCGCCCCGATGGATCAGGACGGGGATGGGAAGGTCGATCTGCGGGAGATGACCGAAGGGTTCATGCGGGTCCTGATCGACCCCGCCCAGTACCCGGAACAGATCGAACCGGTGACCAACTGCTTCTTCGACCTCGTCGATCTCAACGAAGACGGCAAGATCGACCAGGCGGAGTTCCAGCAGATGTTCGACTCGGTCGCCGGCGTTCCCGGTGAGGACTGCGCCGCGGTCTTCGCCGCACTGGACCGGGACGGCTCCGGTGCGCTGGACCGCGCCGAATTCCACCAGGCCGTGACGGAGTTCTTCTACGGCAACGACCCGGACGCTCCTGCCAATCACCTCTTCGGCAGGATCGCCGGCTGACGACCTCCCGTACGGCCCGGGACCCGCGCGCCCCCACCACTGCTGGTGTGGGCGCGCGGCGCGAGGACGCTGTGGGGCAGGTGCCCGTGGGCATGGCATGGTGCGAATGCGACGCTCCGTCATGACGGTTGTCACCCTTGGCCTTCGTGGCTCGTGCAGTCGAGGCTCCCGAGGTCGACTGCGCGGGTGTCGGCGGGCTGGAGGTCGCATACGGGGGAGTTCGACGCCGGGGGTTGCGTCAACAGGTCGCGGTCCTGCCCTCGCAGGACCCCCTCCTGCGAGGCGTACCGGCGCGCGTGGATCACCAGTCGACGTGCGCGGTGATCCATCTCGCGAGGCCGTCTTCGTCTTCCTCGGGCGGCAGCTCAGGTCCGCAGCTGAGCGGGGTCAAGGACAGCTGGAGGTGGGTGAGGTAGCCGTACGGGCCGTTGTCCGACGCCGGTCCGAGGACCAGCGCGTGGGTAGGGGTGCGCCAGACACGGTGTGTCAGCGCGGGGCCGGTGACCACGGCCGCGGTGGACACGATCGTGCGCTCCGGACCTGAACCGAGGCACTCGGTCACGGCCTGAGCCGCTCGGGCGAGCACGCCCTCGCAGTCCAGGTCGGTGCCCGGCCGGCAGCCGCTCCAGCCGGGCAGCTTCTGCCAGTCGTCCATGAGGCCGTACAGCCACGGCCCGTTGCCCGTGTGCCCGTCGTCGTCATCCGGATCGACGGGGTAGACCTCGCCGAAGACCAGGAAGTGCCGGACGTCCGGGTGGCCGAACGGGATGTAGCCCTCGGTGCACAGCACATGCCCGTGCCCGGTGCGCAGGGAGTCACAGACCAGATAGTGCTCCCAGCTCCACCCGCGCTGCCGGACCACCGCCTCGACTACGTCGTCGGGAACCTGCGGCTCAGCAGGCAGAGCCAGAAGCTCGGCGACAGCCGCCGCGGTCAGCGGCCAGTGAGCGAGGGCGTGTACGGGGGTCGGCGCGCGCTCCACAGGTCAGCCCCGCTCGGGATCGCGGGAGGTGAGGGCGGGCCGAGCCATGACGGCCGGGTGGAAGCCGCGTTCGATGATCACCCCCACAGCCTAGGGCGGGCAAAGGCAGGGCGAACCGGAGACGCCCCCGAAAGCCGGATGCCGGCTCGGCGAGGGGCTCGCGTCACAGGAGAGCGGCCGTTCTGCGCCACGCTCCGCTCGCCATCGACGACGAGTACACCCGTACACGCCAGTTCCTCGGCTCGGGCACCTGCCCGACCTGAGCGGCACACGCTGAATCTGCCCGAGCGTCGCGGGCCGACCGGATGGCATCCGAGATACGGCGGCGGTGGTAGCCGCAGATTCGGGCCAAGGCACGAAAGGCCGCCGCCGCGACGGCCGGCTTCCTGGCGGACGTCCGGGTCCGGTTGGATTTGCCGTGGCGCCGGACACGACCGCCGGCGCCCTCCCGCGCCACCTCACCCTCGCCCTCCCGCCCGAGCGCAACGCCCGCCTCCTCGACGCCCGGGACACCGGCGCCATCGACCGCGAACTCCAGCAGACGGCGGCCGACGTCCTGGGAGGGGACTCCTTCCAGCGAGGCGGCCGACGCGTTCACGGCCGAGCTGACCGACATCGAGCAGGCACGTCGAGTTCGAGCTGCAGTCGACGCCCAGACGTCTTCAGGGAGACGGCCCAGTGAGCCGACGCACGACAGCTGTCGCCTGGTCGCCGAGCCCGAGGAGGCTGCCCTGGCGTCCGGCTCGCCTCACCCGCCGCCGAACAAGCCCAGCATCGTCCTCGGCCTCGGAGGGGCCTCGTACCCTGGCACCTGAGGAACCGCGGCCCGACCCGCCGCCGGGCGTACGGGGGAGCGCGGCGGCGCCCGTGGGTCGAACGCCTGACTCCCGGCCGCCTGCCCGAAAGGATGAACGGCGCCCGTCGACGGCGTTTCGCCCCGGTGCTGCCGTCACCCTGCTGACGTGCGCAAGGAGCTCGAATACAGGGTCCCGCCCCAGCGGCCGTCCCATCCCGTGGCCGTCCCGGCCCCGCCTACCCCCGGCCCGCCCCGGCACCGGCCCGCGCCGTCGCTGCGGGACCGGACGCGGTACTGGGTCGACCGGACCGTGGTGAAGGGCATGACCACGGTCGCGGGCTGGCTCGCACTGGTCTGCCTGGCTGTGGTGGCACCGGCGAGCGCACTCCTCGTCTGGACCGACAGCCGCTCGCCCGACACCGTCCAGGGCAAGATGGCGACCGTCTGGCGGACCGTCGGCCAGACCCTCCGGCTCGGTGGCGAGGTCGGCCCGCCGTTGCGGATCGTCCTCTCCGTCCTGCTGGCCCTCGTCTCCCTCCTCTACGTCTCCACCCTCGTCGGCCTCGTCACCACCGCGATCACCGACCGGTTGTCCGAGCTCCAGCGCGGCCAGTCGACGGTCGTGGAGCGCGGCCACTCACTGGTCCTCGGTTGGTCCGAGCAGACCCCGACGCTCGTCGCCGAGCTGCTCGCCGCTCACGCCCAGCGGCGGAACAGCGCGGTCGTGGTCCTCGCCGACCGCGACAAGCTCGACATGGAGCGGGAGCTGCGGGCGGTCGTCACCGCCGCTGGCGTCCGGCGCGTCCGGCTGCTCTGCCGCCGGGGCCGCCCCGCCGACCCGGCGGCTCTCGCCCGCGTCAGCCCGGCCGCCGCCGGGGCCGTCGTGGTGCTGCCGCCGGACACCCCCGAGGCCGACACCCAGGTCGTCAAGACGCTGCTCGCGCTGCGGGCCGTGGTCGGTGACGTGCGCCCGGTACGGGTCGTGGCGGCGGTCCGGCAGACCCGGCACGTCGCCACCGCCCGGCTCGCGGCCGGGCCCGGCGCGGTCGTCCTCGACGTCGACGGCATCGCGGCCCGGATTCTCGTCCAGTGCGTCCTCGAACCCGGACTGTCGCGCGTCCTGGAGGATCTGCTCGACTTCGCCGGTGCCGAGCTGCACGTCCACCGCGTCCCCGGGCTCTGCGGCCGCACCTTCGCGGAGCTGCGGGCGGCCTGCGCGGACGCATGCGTGGTGGGCCTCGTACGCCCGGACGGCTCGCCGCTCCTCAACCCGCCGCCGCGAACCGTCCTCGGCCCCGGCGACGCCGTGATCGTCCTGGCCGAGGACGAGACCCCACCGACCTGGCACGAGACCCCACCGACCTGGAACGCGACCCCTCCGACCCAGGACGAGACCCCACCGACCTGGAACGCACCCCCGGCGCCACCGCTCCCGCCGCCCTCGCCCGCGAAGGCCCCGACCGCCGCCGACATCCGCGCCGCCCCCCGCCGCGTCCTCGTCCTCGGCTGGAACCGGCGCGGCCCGGAGATCGTCGACGGCCTCGCCCGCAACGGCTGGGAGACGGTCCGTGAGGAGAGCCTTCCCGCCCCTGATCCCGCCCACCGCGTCCTCGTCCTCGGCGGTCCCGACGACCACCCCGACCCCGACGAGTACACCCTGGTCACCCTTCTCCGGCTCCGCGCCGCCGAGCATGAGGCGGGCCGCCGGACCCTCACCGTCGCCGAACTGACGGACGCCCACCACCGCCCCCTCGCCCCGGCCGGCCCGCACACGGACCTCGTGGTCGGCGGATGGCTCGTCGGCCTGCTCATGGCGCAGGTCTCCCAGACCGCCGAACTCGCGGCAGCCTTCGACGAGCTCTTCTCCCCGGCGGGCAACGCGGTCCGCCTCCGCCCCGCCACCGACTACGTCCCCGAGGGGACCGAGGCGCCCTTCGCCATGCTCATCGAGGCCGCCGGACGGCAGGGTGCCACCGCCCTCGGCTACCGCCCCGGCGATTCCCGGGTCCCGCTCCTCAACCCGCCGAAGACCGGAGCGCGCCGTTGGTCGTGCGAGGACACCCTGATCGTCGTCGCCACGGCCGAAACCCTCCAGCCCCACGAGGGCCCTGCCAGGCCGGCCCATACCCCGATCCTTCCCTGAGTCGGCGCGGAAAGGCGCCGGAAGGCGCGGAACGCGCGAGACGGCGTCGGCGGGATCAGGAAGAAGCCGAGGAGTGCGGACGGGGTGGGTGGAGGCCGACGGCAACGCGATCGGGTCGGCGTCGCGCGTTCCCGGCGCGGCCTGGCCGCGTACCGGCACGAAGCCTCTCTAGCCCTCTACTCCGGTGGTGGCATCCGCGAGATGTCCGGTCCTTTATCGGTTCGGACTGCGGAAGAAGGCGAGCGTCTTCGTGAGGCCTTTCAGGGGTGAGGTCCCCTGCTCGGCCGCAGCCGGCGTCGGTGTCCGGCCCGCGTCGCTGCCGCTGGTCGTCTCGGCGAGCGCGGCGAGCGCCGACTCGGCCGCTTCACGGTACAGGTCACAGGATTCCGTCATGGCCTCAAGCGCCTTGGCGTACCTGGTGACCATGGCCCGTGCGTGGACGAGCTCCTCGTCCGGGGTGAGCAGGTGCCAGCCTTGGCGCAGTCGCGTCAGGACCTGTTCGGCGTCGGGCGACAGCGGTCGCGGCAGCGAGGCGAACTGCACGATCGTCTGGAGGAGTTCGGTCGGCTCCGTACCGTCCAGGAAGACATCGCGTACGGTGAAGCGCTCCGCGTCGTAGCCCGGGACCTGCGGCATCGAGGGCAGAACGACGGCCCCTCCGCGCGGTAGCCCCACGCCCAGCTCACGCTTCATCGCGAAGTCGACGATCAGCGCCTGCTCCGGCGTGGCCCGGTGCTCGACCACCTGGTGCCGCAGGCTCGGTGGCAGGAACGCCGTGATCGGCCGCCGCCCCCGCGCGTCCGGCGTCATCGCCTCGTGCACCACGACATGGATGGACCAGCTCTGCCGGGTGCATTCCCGCAGCAGCCGCCGCAACTCGCCGTCTTCCTTCGGAAGGTGGTTCGTCCTCCGCAGACGCACGCCCGGCACCCACTCGTGATCCCAGGCGACCTGGTCACTGTCGGGCCAGAACACGGTGGCGGGTGAGGGCCAGTTCGCTTCCCATGCCCGCTCCGCCTCGGCGGCGAGCACCCAGGTGACGCCCTCGGCCTGGACGCGGCGGGACTCCGGCTCGTACGTGGTCAGTTGAGCGCGCACGGTGACACCGTCGGCCACGCGCCAGCGGGCCTCGAAGATGCGCCGGGCAGACGGGCCCGCATCGGCGGACTCGTCCCGAGGGAACAGATCGGTCGAGCGGGCCGCCTCGACCGGGTCGAGGTCCAGGAAGTCATCGATCACCCCCGCGGCCTTGAGGGCGAGCAGGTTGCGCCGCACGTCCCGCTCGGCCTCGGGCCCGAGGTGACGCCCACGCCCGAGCCACACGGTGTCGGGGACAGTGGTCGATGAAGAGCTGCTCTTGGCCATGGAACCGTCCAGGTGGGTGATCAGTGCTCGACCAGTATGGTCCGCGGTCCGAGCGGCGGAGTCCATCGGCCCGCACCGGCCAGATCCGGCAGGCTTCCCATCACCCACCCCGGACTCCCCGAGGGCGGTCACGTCAGCCGGTTCGAGGCATCCGACCTCTCCGACCGCCATCACGGCCGCTCGGGCCACCCGCATCGGTCGCCTGGCCCGGCGGGCTGGGAGCACCGCCTCGGCTCGAGCGGCCTGCATGAGGGTGAACTGCGCAGCAGGCCGTCCCGTCACTGCGTACCGTCGGCGGCTGCGGCCGTGGAGCACCAGGGCACGGTGCGTTCGTGTGCGCCTCAGTCATGGGGTCGTCGAGGCGGGACGGGACGCATGGGGTCGTGCGCAGGTGACGATGAGAGAGACGTTCTGCCCACCGAAGCCGAAGGAATTGCTGAGCACCGCCTCCTGGGGGTCGTCTCGGCGCTCTGCGACGATGTCGAGATCGATGTCGGGATCGACACCCGCCGAGGTGAGGTTCCGGGTCGGTGGGATGACGCCGTGCTCCACGCTGAGAATGGCGATGAGTGCTTCGATCGCGCCGGCGGCGCCGAAGAGGTGGCCGAGTGCCGCCTTGGGGGCTGTCACGGTGGCGCGGCCGAAGACCTGCCTGATCGCACGCGCCTCGGCGATGTCGCCGACCGGAGTGCCGGTGGCATGCGCGTTGATGTGGCTGATCCGCTCGGGAGTCGAACCGGCTTGCGCGAGGGCCTTCCGCATCGCGGAGATCTGACCGGAGCCGTCTGCGGCGGGCGCTGTGATGTGGTGAGCGTCGGCGGCGATGCCGGCGCCGGCGAGCACCGCGTGGACGCGCGCGCCCCGGGCGCGCGCATGCTCGGCGCTTTCCAGCACCACGACGGCCGCGCCTTCGCTGAGCACGAATCCGCTGCGGTCCGCGGCGAACGGCCGGGACGCGGAGGCGGGTTCGCCGGTGTGCCGCGACAGTGCCTGTGCCTGGGCGAAGCCGGCAACGGTGATCGGTGTGATCGCGGCCTCGGTCCCGCCCGCGATGACCACGTCCGCCTCGCCCGCGCGGATGAGCCTGGCTCCGAGGGCGATCGCCTCGGCCCCGGAAGAGCAGGCCGAGACGGGCGTGTAGACACCGGCCTGCGCACCGTACTCGATGCTGATCAGCGCCGCCGCCGCATTGGGCATGAGCATCGGGACCGTGCGTGGCGAGACGCGCCGAGACCCGGTCGCCTCCAGCACGTCGTCCTCTTTCAAGAGCGTCTGTACGCCGCCGATCCCCGTGCCGACCGCCGCTGCGAGCCGGTCCGGGTCCACCTCCGGGGCACCGGCATCGGCCCAGGCTTCAGCTGCTGCGACCAAGGCCGCCTGCTGTGAGCGGTCGAGCCGCCTTGCCTGCACCCGCGGCAACAACTCGGCGGGGTCGATCGCCATCGTCCCCGCGACCGTCTCGGGAAGACCGGCATCTTCGTGGCCGCGCAGGATGCCGCCATTGATGCCGCCACGAATGCCGGATTCGCCGGCAAGCAGTGCGTCCCACGTGGACGGCACGTCTGGCCCCAACGGTGTGATCGCGCCGAGTCCGGTCACGACGACTTCAGTCCGGTCCATGCCCTTCCACCTTTCTTGTATGCGATACAAGCGCATGTCGTTGTTGTATCACATACAATCTCGGGGTGGAGAAGAAGCGAACCGAAGCCCGAGTGACCACGACCAGGTCGCGTGATCGCGGTCGCGCGACGAGGCACCGGCTGATCGAGGCGACCGCACGACTCTGCATGGAACGGCCCGGCGCCGAGGTGAGCGTCGCGGAGATCGCGAACGCGGCAGGCGTCTTCCCCAACCAGGTCACCTACCACTTCGGCTCCAAGGACGCGCTCCTCGTGCACGCCGCCTTTCTCGGCTTGCTGCACGATGCCCGGCGAATTGAGCGCATCGGTCGCCAAGCCCCCGATGCGGAGACCTTTCGGCGCAACATCGCCCGCGCCGTTCTGGCCATGCCCTCGCTCCCGTCAGTCGCGCGAGCACTCGCCGCCGGGATCTCCAAGCCCGAACTCGCCCCCGTGGTCGACCAGCACCTCCAGTTGCTGTTCCGGCAATCCGAGCGCTTCGTCAGCCGGCTCATCGACAGTCGCGGCTGGAAGGCCCGTCGACCGCTCAACGTGGAAGCCAGGACGTTCTGGAGCACCGCGCTCGGTGCAGTGCTGCTCGTCCGCGCCGGCGCACACGGCACCGTCGCCGACCTCGACCTCGCCGGAGCACTGACCGTCCACGACGAGCCCGGTCCCCTCTAGCTCAGCCGAGCAGGTCGGCGAGGATACGCGCGGTTGCCGCTCGACAGGGCCTCGTCGCGGTCGGCATATCTGGAGTCCAAGCCAAGTGAGGTGGCCGCTCCGCTTGGTGCGTAGAGGAGGTGCGCGTCAGGCGCTCAGGGCCTGTTCGGTATCGGGGTGGCAAGGGATGACGGTGTCGACTCCGACCAGTGCCAGGACACGCTGGACGGACTCCTGGGCTGCGGCGATGCGCAGCCAGCCCTGTGCGGCTGTCACGTGCTGGTGGGCGGTGATGAAGACGTTGATGCCGCTGGAGTCCAGGAAGGTCACGCCGCCCAGGTCCGCAACGACGCGTGGTGGCGCTGCCTCGTCCTGAGGCAGCAGGGCGTCATACAGGAGGTCCTTGGTGGTGTGGTCGATCTCGCCTCGCAGGCTGGCGACACGGACACCATCGACCGTACGGTGCACAACGGACAGCCGGTCCGGCAGGTCCGCTCTATCGTTGACGGTCATTGTCTCCTCGACTGCGCTCAGGCTCGCCCCGGGGGTCAGGCGTGCAAGGGCAATTCTGCCCCACCGCCCGGGCAGGACACACCCGGCCGGCGGCAGGTTCAGCCCTCGTCGCTTCAGTGATCCCAAAGGGGGTAATCGGCCCCTATGAACGGAAACGAGGGCGAGTCCAGTGCGATCTCATGCCGACGGTGACGACAGGGCCCAACCCCGTCCGGACGGGCACCTGATGCGCGTCGGCTACACGCTGGACGGCGACGGCGCCTGCATCGCCCATGCCCGCCACCATGCCACAGCCTTCCTTGAGGCGGCCCGCACCGAGCATCAGCTACCGGTCTCCGAACGCGCGAAGGACCTCACCGAACTGGTCGTCAGTGAGCTGGTCACCAACGCCCACAAGTACGCCCCCGGCCCCGTACTGATGGAGCTGCGCATCAGCGCCAGCCGTGTGGACGTCGTGGTGTGGGACAGCGCCCCCGCCGTTCCGGCGGCCCGGGCCGCGGACCCGGGCCGTGTAGGTCAGCACGGCATGGAGATCATCAAGGCGGTCACCGAGGAACTCTTCATCGAGCAGGAACCGGTCGGCAAGCGCATCACGGCCCGCATTCCCCTGGACGCGCGGTGACGAGCGCGGTGACGAGTGCGACGACGGCGGGGGATGACGTAGGGCGGGGCGTGGTGACGGAGAGCAGGGGGTGGTGACGTAGAGCGGCCCATCGGCCCCCCAGGCCCGCGACGTGCCGTGCGACACATCGGCCGTCCCGTGCCGCCCGATCGAGCCGATAGACTGCCCCGTCGGGAAGAGCCCTCCTCCTGGCCGGGATGTGACGGGGACGCCGGCAGGTGGCTTGATGTGAAGGAGTCCGCGCGTGGATGCCCCACATGCGCTGCCCGGGAGAGCTGCGTTGGAGGTGAGCTCGTTGTCCGGTCGTTGCGGGATACGTGTCCGCGGTGAGATCAGTGCCCTCACTCGTCCGTCGTGGGAACAGGCTCTGTCCGAGCTGACCCGGCTGCACGCGGACGTGTCGTACGTGGAGTTGTCGGATGTGGCGTTCGTCGACGTGGCCGGCGTGAGCGCGTTGGCGGTCACCGCCATGAACCTGCCCGACGGGCGGGTCGTGGTCGAGCATCCCCCGCCGCAGCTGCCGCGGGTCCTGGAGATGTTCTGGCCGGGCCTGGACCGGATCGAGGTGGCGTCGCGATGAGTACGGTGGCCACCCCCGAGGGGTTCGTGCACCCGGCCCTGTTCTACCGCACCGAACAGGACTACGTTCAGCAGACGGTTTCGTTCCTGCGCGAGGGCTTGGCCCATGGCGAGCCGATGGCCGTCGCGGTACCCGGCCCCAACCTGGAACTGATCAAGTCCGGGCTGGGCGCGGACGCCGAGGGCATCCTGTTCCTGGACATGACCGAAGCCGGCCGCAACCCGGGACGGATCATCCCCAAGGTGCTGCGCGGATTCGCCGACGCCCACCCGAAGGATCGAGTACGGATCATCGGCGAGCCGATCTGGGCCGGACGCAGCGCAGTGGAGTACCCGGCGTGCGCGCAGCACGAGGCGCTGATCAACGCCGCGTTCGAGGGCAGGGCGGCGACGATCCTGTGCCCGTACGACGAGACGCGCCTGGACGAGACGGTGATCGCCGACGCGAAGGCCACTCACCCGACGGTCATCAGCCATGACGGCCGCCAGGCGGTCAGCGACGCCTACGACTGGAAAGCGGTCGTCGGCCGGTACAACCAGGCGCTGGCGCCCGCCCCAGATGCGTCGCTCTTCTCCTTCGGGAAGAAGGAGCTTCCCGCGGTCCGGAAGTTCGCCGTCGATGAGGCCTTGCGGCTGGGCCTGAGCGGAGAGCGGCTGATGGATGCGGAGCTGGCGGTCGCGGAGCTGACGACCAACAGCGTGGTGCACGGCGGCGGCCGCGGGACGCTGGCCATCTGGGCCGAGCAGCGACAGCTGGTGTGCGAGGTCCGTGACGCGGGCCGACTGACCGATCCTCTGGCCGGCCGCCGCCCGCGGACGCACGCGCAGCTCGGCGGGCGGGGGCTGATGCTGGTCCATTACGTGTCCGATCTGGTGCGCGTGCACACCAGCGATGAGGGCACCACCGTGCGCTTCTACCTCAGCCTGTAGCAGCATGCGCGGGTGACCGCCCTGCCCGGGTGGCCACCCGCCCCCGATGTGCTTTCCTGCGGGAACGATCTACGCTTCCTGGGCGCATGATCCGAGGGAGGACACCGCGACGGGCGGCGTCCAGCACCCGTACACGGGAACGCCAGGCCGCATTGAGGACGTCCGGGTCGCCGTCTACCTCGTGTACTGCGCCGTAAGAGACGGTGCGGCGGCGTTGCGGTGGCGGCCCGGCGGTGCCAGGTCGGACGTCCGACCGCCGAGTGTGTGCCGACGGACCCGCGGCCAAGGGGATGCGCTGTGGCGTCTGGGCCGAGGAGCGCCGCAACGAAACGTCGCACGAGTCCGTACTGCCCGCACCCGGACGCCCACCTCGGCCACGGCGGCTGAGTCGCGGGAAAGCGCCCCAGGCGACACGCGCAGGTGCCGGACGCCAAGGGCGGGCAGGAGTTGAGTCAACGGGCAACCGGGCGTGGACGCGGGGCCTCACCCATGGAGTCCCCGTCGGTGCCCTCGGTGCCCTCGGTGTCGTCGGTGCCCACCGGGCCGCGGGGCAGCATCCGGTCCAGCCACTTCGGCAGCCACCAGTTGGTCCGGCCGAGGAGGGTCATGGTCGCCGGTACCAGCACCATGCGTACGACCGTGGCGTCGATGAAGATGGCGGTGGCCAGGCCGAGCCCGAACATCTTCGTGGAGGGGTCCTCGGCGACGGCGAAGGACAGGAAGACCGCCACCATGATGAGGGCGGCCGAGGTGATGATCCGGGCGGTGCGCGATACGCCCTCGACGATCGCCGTGCCGTTGTCGCCGGTGCGCAGGTACTCCTCGCGTACGCGGGAGAGGAGGAACACCTCGTAGTCCATCGACAGGCCGAACAGGATGGCGAAGAGGAACATCGGGATGAACGACACGATCGGAACCGTCGCTTCCAGCCCGATGAGTGCGGCTCCCCAGCCCCACTGGAAGACCGCGACCATGACGCCGTAGGCCGCGCCGATGCTCAGCAGATTCAGCAGTACCGCCTTGAGCGGTACGAGTATCGAGCGGAAGACCAGCATCAGCAGCAGGAACGAGAGCGCCAGCACGGCGGCGACGAACAGCGGCAGGCGGTCGCTGGTGCGTCGGCCCACATCGGACAGGCTCGCGGCGGCGCCGCCGACGTGGGCCCTGGCCGGGCCGTGCCCGATCGCCGTGGGCAGCACGTCGCTGCGCAGCCGGGCGATGGTGTCGGCCGTGGCCTTGTCCTGAGGACTGGTGGTCGGGAACACCACGACGGTCGCGATGCCGGTGGCCCGATCGATGTGCGTCGGCGCGACGGACGCGATGCCCGGATCCGCCGCGACCGTCGCGACGAGTCGGTCCAGCACTCCCGGATCACCGGTGGGGTCCGCGACGATGACGAGGGGACCGTTGGTGCCCGGGCCGAACCCCTCGGCGACGAGGTCGTAGGCCCGGCGCTCGGTACGGCTGTGGGGCAGTGAGCCGTCGTCGGGCAGGCCGACGCGCAGGCCGAGCACGGGCAGCGTCGCGATCAGCAGCAGCCCCGCCGCGCCGACCGCGTACGGCACCGGGTGCCGGCTGACGTGCCCGATCCAGCGACGCCACCCGGCGGCGTGGGCGGCGCCTGCCGCCGGGTCCCGCCGCCGTGCGAGTCGGCCCGGCTTCCTGGTCTGCAGAGCCCGGCCGATCCGGCCGGCCCGGGCCAGCCGCGGGCCCGCCGCGCCGAGGAAGGCCGGAAGCAGCGTCACCGACGCGAGCACCATCGTCAGGACGACGATCGAGACGGCGACCCCGCCCACCGTCATGAACGGCACGTTCGCGACCGCCAGGCCGAGGATCGACACGACGACGGTGCCGCCGGCGAAGACCACCGGCCGCCCCGCCGTTGCCACCGCTCGTCCGGCCGCCGTCTGTGGATCGAGCCCGCGCGCGAGGTACTCCCGGTGCCTGGCGAGCACGAACAGCGCGTAGTCGATGCCCACTCCGAGCCCGACCATGCTGCCCAGGACCGGCGCGAAGGTGGGGACCTCTGTCACCCCCGCCAGTACCGTCATCGTGGCGACCCCGACGGTCAGCCCGAAGACCGCCATACCGATCGGCAGCGCGGCGGCGACGAGCGAACCGAACGCCAGGAACAGGATCGCGGCCGCGGCGAGGAGACCGATCAGCTCGCTCGTGCCGCCGTTGGGATCGGAGAAGGCGTAGAAGAGGTTCCCGCCCATCTCGATGCGCAACGGCAGCTCGGCGCGGAGCCGGTCGCCGAGATCGACGAGGGCGTCGAGGTCTTCGGCCGACAGCCGGCTCTGGTCGGGGTACTGCACCCGGACGACGGCGATCCGCCCGTCGGCCGAGACGAGGCCGCCGCGCACGGCCGTGTCCCCGCCCGCGTCGAGTGCCCCCGCCGGATCGCTCGTGCCGAGGACGTGCGGCAGCCGCTTCACCTCGGTCTGCAGCCGCGTGAGAGCGGCGCGCGCGCCGTCGTCGCCGAAAAACGTCGCAGTGCCGTCGAGGGGGGTGACGACCACTTGGGCGGTCATCCCCTCCTGGCCGGTGCCGGCCCGCTCGATCAGTTCCGCGGCCCGCTGGGAGTCCAGTCCCGGAGCGGTCATCGAATCCACATTCCGTCCGCCGAAGGCGACGGCGGCGAGGACGGCGAGCGTGGCGGCGACCAGCCATGCCGCGATCACCCGCCAGGGATGGCGGGCGGCGCTTGCGCCCAGGCGCAACAGGGCTTTCGAGAGCATCGGGTCCTCCAACCACCTCGTCGGCCGTCCTTGTACGGCCGCCGATGCCGAGACTCGTCGCTACGGCTCTCCGAGGCATCGGCCCGCAGGCCGCGGATCCATCGGCCTCGGGGCGGAGTGACGCCCCGTCCTTTCGGCCGATGCGCTGCGCGCCGCAATCCCTAGGCTGAGAACCGTGCTCCGAGACGACCTGCGAACCCTGTGGACCGAACCCCGGCCGCCCGACGCGCCCGCCCGCGTGCGGCGGGACTGGGCGCTGCTCGCAGCGGGCCTTGCCGGTGTGGCCCTGGAGGCCACCCTGCGCGAGAACGTCGTGTGGCGGCCGGTGGCGGTGGTGCTCGCCGTATGGCTGTGCCTGCTGCTCTTGTGGCGCCGGACCCGCCCGCTGGCGATGGTGACACTGGCCTTCGGCTCGGTGATCGTGCTTCCGGTGGCCTCGCTCGTCGCCGCACCGCCCGAACCCGTCGGCCTGAACACCGGCGCGGTCGTGCTCGTGCTGGTGTACGCGCTGCCCCGGTGGGGATCGGGACGCGAGATCGTGCTGGGCGGCGCGGTGATCCTCGCTACCGGCGCGCTGTGTGTCGTCACGGACGACACCCCGGTCGTCGAAAAGGTCGTGGGCTTCGTCTTCCTGCTGCTGCCCGGCGTGGTCGGGGCTGCCGTGCGGTTCCGGGTGACCGCTCGCGAGCGGCAGTTGGAGCAGGTGCGCTCCCGCGAGCGCGAGCAGCTCGCCCGGGAACTGCACGACACGGTGGCCCACCACGTGTCGGCCATGGTGATCATCGCCCAGGCGGGCCGGGTGCTCGCGGGCACCGACTCGTCCGCCGCCGTCGAGGCGCTGGAGGGGGTCGAGGAGGAAGGGGCGCGCACGCTGGAGGAAATGCGCGCCATGGTCGCCGGGCTCCGCGACCGCGGGGTCGGCGCCGAGCTGGCGCCCCCTGCCGGAGTCGCGGATCTGGAGCGCCTGGTGCGCACTCCGGGGGGTCGCCTCAGGGTCGACCTGGGGCTCGACGGCGAACTGGACGCGCTGCCACCGGCCGTGGACGCGGCCGTCTACCGGATCGTGCAGGAGTCGGTGACCAACGCGCTGCGTCATGCGGTCGACGCGACCGAGCTCGTCGTTCGGGTCGCAGCGGAAACGCACACGGTACGGGTGAGCGTGCGCGACAACGGCCGGCGCACCGGTCGCGGTCGTGACGGATACGGACTTACCGGACTGCGCGAGCGCGCGACCCTGCTCGGCGGCACACTACGAGCCGGCCCGGGTACCGACCGGGGCTGGTGTGTCGAAGCCGAACTGCCGAGAGCGAGGAGCGAGAGCGGTGTCCATTCGCGTCCTCGTCGCTGACGACCAGACGATCATCCGCACCGGATTGCGGATCATGCTGAACGCCCAGCCCGGCATCGAGGTGGTCGGCGAGGCCGCCGACGGGCGGGAAGCGGTGCGTCTGGCCCGGGAACTGCGCCCCGACGTCTGCCTGTTCGACATCCGCATGCCCGTACTCGACGGGCTCGAGGCCACCCGGCTTGTCGCCGGCCCGGGCGTCGTCGACCCGCTGGTCGTGGTCGTCATCACCACGTTCGACCTCGACGAGTACGTCTACGGCTCACTGCGTGCCGGCGCCCGCGGATTCCTCCTCAAGGACACGGGACCGGACCTTCTGGCGCAGGCCGTACGGTCGGCGTCCCACGGTGAGGCGCTCATCGCGCCCAGCGTCACCGTCCGTCTGCTCCAGACATTCGCGGACCTGCCCGCCGGCCGGCCCGTGGCCCAGCCGGTCTCTCCCGTCACCGCCCGCGAGGAGCAGGTGCTCCTCGCCGTCGCTCGTGGGCTGACCAACACCGAGATCGCCGATGCACTGCACATCAGCCTCAGCACGGTGAAGACGCATCTGGCCAGCCTGATGGCCAAGCTCGGCGCCCGCAACCGGGTCGAGATCGCGATGTGGGCCTACGAGACGCGCCGTATCCTCCCCGGAACCTGAGCCGGGTGCCGGGCCATGTCCCATGTGTCCCGCCCGGACATCAGTGCACCGGTCGGCTCACCGGGCGCAGGACGGTTGGCCCCCGCCATCAGTCGGTCAGAGGACAGCAAGTGGTGCAGCGCCGTGGCTCTTGGCTGCGCTCCGGCCCTGCACCATCATGCCCCTGTTCAGACCCCGATCTGAACGCGAAGGCTGTTCGTCTGGAATTGCTGGCCGGTCTCCTTGTTCTTGACGAAGGCTCTCGCGTAGATTTCCTCGGCGCCCAGTTCGGTGTGGAGCCTTTCACTGCTTGTCGTGAACGTCGCGGTGCGGGTTTGTGCTGAGGGGCTGATATTGACGTGTCTGCCGCGAAGGATGAGGTCGTCATCATCGCTGTCCTGCTCCCACAGGTCGACCCACGTCTCGAATGGGAACTGGTTTCGCGTCTCGAATGAGCTGAAACGCAAGGTGTACTCGATGGTGATGGTCCACCTGTCGCCGGCCTGCCGCGGCGTGATCGTGACACCGCTGACCGAGGCCGCGGGGAGGACGAGGCTGGGCGCAGCCGCAACAGAGGCTGCGCCTTCGGCGGCAGGCGTCGTTGTGACAGCTGATGCTGTCGGCACACTCGCCACTAGCGCCAGAATTGCCGCCGTGGATACGATTGCCTTTCGATTGCGCATGGTGACCTTCCAACGGGTGGTCTTTCAGCTTCCGTGGTATCGTTCACTGCCCGAATTTGCGACTGGGCGGTGCGACCCTAGGGCGACGCCTGGTCCGACGAATCCCCGATTCCCTCCGGCAGTCGCATCTCGTTCGACCGGCTCCCCAAGTCGGTGGAGATGGCACGGCGTTCACCGCCGTACGGGCAAGGCCCGAGGGTGACTGTGGCTGAAACCCCTGACGCTGAGGCGGCCCACATCAGAAGCCTAAAACGGTGTTTCTCTTCGCGCATCTGAGCCACGGCGCCGGGGGAGGCGGCTGTGACGGCGTCGGCTGTGCATGGGTATTCGGCGCCCGCTGCGATAGCGGAGGTTCGGCCTGTTCGACCTCTGTGTCGGTTTGCTGGTCAGACCCTGCACTCCCGCAGCAACGGCGAGGCGACGCGTACCTCTTGGGATCAACCGCCCCCACCGCCGCGTGCGGTGGGGGGCGGAAGCAAGAGTGCGGTACCTGTCCTTCATTCGGTGCGCAGAGCGGTGGCGGTGCGGGCCCTCGCGGCCCAGCCCGCGGGCAGGAGCGCGCCCAAGGCGGCGATGAGGAGGCCGCCCAAAGCGAGTGGAAGCAGTTCGGCCGTGTGGTAGACGGCGATGACGGAGTCGGGGAGACGAAGTCCCGCACTGTCGCCCATCGCGGGGAAGACCCAGCCGTGCAGGGTCACGCCGAGCGGCACACCCAGCGCGCCCGCGACCACACCGGTCAGGACGACCGAGGTGAGGACCATCGCGATGGTCTGACGGGGGGTCATGCCGAGCGCCTTGTAGACACCTGTCTCCCGGACGCGCTCGCGGGTATCGAGCAGTACGCCGTTGAGCACACCGAGCGCGGCGACGGCGACGAGCATCAGCGTGAGGAGCGCGGACAGAGAGTTGAGCGTGACGACCATGTCGCTGCCGTCGGCGAGCCCGCCGGCCCGGGCGGTGGCGCCCAGCGGCGCGAGGCCCTTGTTCAGCGCGTCGACGTAGCCGGCGACGTCGGTGCCTGACGCGACCGCGATGTGATGGCTCGTGTCCGCCAGGTCGGGGTGCGCGGCCGCGAGAGTGGCCGCGTCGGTGAAGACCTGCATGCCGTCGTTCCGGGGGTCGAGGACCTCGCCGATGATCCGAACCGTGACGGGCCGGTCCAGGCCGTTCACGGTGACAGTGTCGCCGACGCGGGTGCCGGTGGCGGCCAGGAAGGGCGTCGGGACCACGGCCTCGCCGGGCTTGTCGATCCAGCGGCCCGAGACCATGGTGTAGCCGCCCCAGGAGGCGTCGCCGGTGAAGGCGATCACATCGACGATGCCGGTCACGCCGGACACCGTCGCCCGTACCCGCGCGGCGCTGTAGTGCTTCCCGGTTCCGGCGTCGGCATCGATGGCCGCGGCCACCGCGGCGGGGTCGGCCCGGGGCTGCTTCTTGGAGCCAGGGCCCTGGGGGCCGAACGGCATGGGCGCGGGCACGGTGACATCGGCGACGTCGTGGGCCTTGGCCTTCATCACCTCGCCGAGCGAGGCCACCATCCCGACGGTGAACGTGACGGCGATGGTGCCGAACAGCACCGCCGTGCCCATGGCCAGCGCTCGGGCGGGCCGTGCGAAGGGCCGGGCCAGGCCGAGCGCGACCGGCTGCGGCAGCGGCAGCCGGTCGGCCAGGCGGGCCGCCCACCGGCCGCGCCGCGTCGACGTGCTGCGCCCTACGGCGAGCGCGTCGACCGTACGGAGCCGGCCGGCCCGCCAGGCACTCGCCCACGCGGTCGCCGCGACCAGACCCAGCACCCCGGCGATCACTGACGCGTCGACCCAGGGGGCGATCGCCAGAGAGGAGGAGCCGTAGACCTCCTCGGTCTCGGCCAGTACCGGTACGGCCAGCAGGTGGCCGGCGAGGACACCGACCGCCGTGCCGACAGCGGCCGGGATCAGTGCCTGCCCGACGTAGGCCCGTACGACCTGGGTCGGGGTGAAGCCGATGGCCTTGAGAATGCCGATGCGGCGGGTCCCCGCGCCGACCGCCGCCGCGACGATGTTGCCCACGATGAGCACCGACATCACCAGGCCGAGGGTGCCGAACGCGATGAGGAACGGGACGTAGAGGGCGGTGTCGCGCTCGGCGTTCTTCTTGACGGTGAGCCAGGACTGCTTGCCCACGGCGGCCCTCGGCGGCAGCCCCTCGGTCACGGCCTTACCAGCCGCATCGACCTGGGCGGCGGTGCCCGCGTCGGTGAAGCGGTACAGCATCTGGTAGCCGCCGCTGCCGGGTGCGGTGAGCGCCGGCATCTGGGACGGCATCACCCACGCGTCTGCGGTCTGCGTCACCGACCGGGCCACTCCGACGACCGTCAGCGTCGGGCTGACGGACAGCTCGGGGAAGGTGACCTTCATGCCCAGGATCGGGAGGAGCGAGGAGCCGGCGGACAACACGAGCTCACCGGAACGCGTGGGCCACCGCCCGTCGAGCAGCGCCACCTCGTCCACGTCCCCGCCGGGATCACCTCGGCCGACCACGGTCATCGGCCACCCGGAGCCCGCCCCGTCCGACGTCGGGGCGACCGTCGCCGTACGGAACGGCCCTGCCGCACTGCTCACCCCTTCGGCGTCCGCGGACTCCGACAGTCGCGCAGCACTCACCTGGTCCGCGTCGAACTCGACGGACAGGTGCGCGCCACGCTGCTCGGCGAAGGCGTCGGCGAAGGGAGCGCCGGAGACCACGAGCAGCGTTCCGCCGAGGACGGAGGCGGCCACCGCCATCATCGTGGCGAGCCCGATCACCAGCGTCTGCACCCGACGCCGGCCCACCCCCGACCGCACCACCGTGGCGAGGGCGCTCATCGGACGGCCTCGGAGGCGACGGCGGGCGACACGAGGTCCTCGGTGATCCGGCCGTCGGCGATCCTGACCGTACGGTTCGTGCAGGACCGGGCCAGAGCCAGGTCGTGGGTGACCACCACGATGGTCTGGCCCTCGGCGTTGAGTTCGGCGAGCAGTCGGCTGACGTCCTGTCCGGCGGCCGTGTCCAGGGCCCCGGTGGGCTCATCTGCCAGAAGCAGCGGCGGCCGGTTCATCAGTGCCCGTGCCACCGCGACGCGCTGCCGTTCACCGCCGGACAGCCGCCCCGGATGGGCGTGGGCGTGCCGGTCGATGCCGAGGGTTTCCAGGAGCTGTGCCGCCCGGCGGGCCGCATCGCCACGTGCCATGCCCGCGAGCCGCGCGGGCAGGATGACGTTGTCGGTGACGGTCAGGTCGTCGAGGAGGTTGAAGAACTGGAAGACCATGCCGATCTTCGACCGCCGGTAGCGGGCCGCCCCTGCCTCGCCGAGGCGGTCCACGCGCACGCCGTCCACGGTGATGGACCCCGCATCGGGCCGGTCCAGGCCGGCGATCAGATTGAGCAGCGTGGACTTGCCGCTGCCGGAGGGGCCGAGGACCGCGACGGCCTCGCCGGGCCGCACGATCAACGACGCCTCCTGCAGGGCGGGCAGGGCGTCGTCGTAACGACGGCTCACCTCACGCAGTTCGATCACTGGCCTGGTCATGAACGGGCTCCTTCGATACGGGCGGCACGCAGGGCATCTGGCTCCCGGAACGCTAAGAGCGCGCCGCGCCGCCGCGCGTCACCCGCCCGGACCCTTCGCCGCACCACATCGGGACCACCTGCCGGAACGTCATCCCTGCGATGTAGCCGCCCGATGTACACGGGCGCCATGAACAGCCGTCGAGGCGGACTCCCGGGGCTCCGGTGGCGGCGACAATGAACCGGTGATGTACGTACGTACGATGCTGGAGCAGCGGCTGTCGTCCTCGGTCCGCGAGACGGTCCGCGACGCCAGGCTCCCGACCGGTCCGCCGCCGCGCCTCAGCCGTCGCGCCTGGTGGTTCGACGTACTGGTGGCGCTGGCGCTCGGCATCACCACGGTCTATTACGGCATCGACAACACGAACAACGTCGTGGTGCGAGAGATCGCCCCCGGCGTGCGGTACGTCGTGCCGCGCCCGGCCGGCCCGGGCGGCATGGCCCTCATGGTGACCCTCGCGATCGTTGCCTCGGGGGCCCTGGCGCTGCGCCGCCGCTTCCCGCTCACCGTGCTGTGCGTCGTGACGGTCGCCGTACTGGCGACACCGCAGAGCGTCATGCGGCTGACCTTCTACGCGTTCGTAATCGCCGTCTACAGCGCTGCGGTCCACAGCCCCTACCGGGTCGCGACCCTTGCGGCACTGCCGGTATCGGTCCTCATGGTCGGCACCTCGGGGAACTCGGTGACACCGATCATCCCCAACGAGTACATCGCCCTGCTGATCCTGGTCCCGATGGCAGGAGCCGCCCTCGGGCTGCGCACCTGGAAACTCCGGACCGACGAAGGCCGCACCCGACTCTCCGACCTGGAACGACAACAGGCCGAGGCACTGCGCCGGGCGGTCGAGCACGAGCGCGCGAGGATCGCACGCGAACTGCACGACGTCGTCACGCACAACGTCAGCGTGATGGTCATCCAGGCGGGCGCCGCCCGCAAGATCATGCAAACGGCCCCCGAGCAGGCCGGCGAGGCGCTGCTCGCCGTCGAGGCGAGCGGGCGGGCGGCCATGACCGAGCTGCGCCACGTCATGGGACTGCTCACCATGGCCGACGAGGGCGAGGAGACGTACGGAGGCGGAGACCTGGCCGACACGGCGGCCGAGCTGGCCCCGCAGCCCGGCCTGGATGAGCTCGACACGCTGGTCGGCAGGGTCCGGAACACCGGACTGCCGGTCGAACTGACCGTGACCGGCCCGCCCCGCCCCCTGCCGCCCGGCGTCGAACTCACCGCCTACCGCGTGGTCCAGGAGACCCTGACCAACACCGTGAAGCACGCCTCCGGCGCCACCGCCGCCGTGACCATCGAATACAGCCCGGAACGGCTCCGGATAGAAGTCACCGACACCGGCGGACACCCAGGCGCGGGCGCGGCCGCAGGCAACGGCCGGGGCCTGATCGGCCTTCGCGAGCGCCTCGCCGTCTACGACGGAACCCTGAACGCCGGCCGGCGCCACACCGGCGGTTACCGCGTCGAGGCCCTGATCCCCTTGGAGGCACCGTGACCGAGCCGCTGCGCGTGCTCCTCGCCGATGACCAGACCCTGGTCCGCACCGGATTCCGGTTGATCCTCGGCGCCGACGGCATCGACGTCGTCGCTGAGGCGACCAACGGAACCGAGGCGGTCGAAGCCGCCCGCCGCACCCGTCCCGACGTGATCCTGATGGATGTCCGGATGCCCGAGACGGACGGCCTGGAAGCCACCCGCCGCATCCTCACGGGCGCCCCCGACGAACCCCGCGTCATCATCCTGACCACCTTCGACCTCGACCGGTACGTCTACGCGGCACTGTCCGCCGGGGCCAGCGGCTTCCTCCTCAAGGACGTCACCCCCGAACACCTGACCGCGGCCGTCCGCACGGTCCGTACCGGCGACGCTCTCCTCGCGCCCGCCATCACCCGCCGCCTCGTGCAGTGGTTCGCCCAGCGTGGCAGCGACACCGCCGCCCTCCACCGCGACCTCGCATCGCTCACCCCGCGCGAACTGGAGGTCCTCGGCCTGCTGGCCCGAGGACTGAGCAACGCCGAACTCGCCACCCGCCTCCACCTGGCCGAGGCGACCGTCAAGACGCACGTCGCCCGCATACTCGCCAAGCTCGGACTCCGTGACCGCGTCCAGGCCGTCATCGTCGCCTACTAGACGGGACTGGTCAGCGTCGGCGCACGCGAGGCCGCCCAGCGGTCCACGAAGCAGACGTAAACCGAAGCGGAGGCGTGGGGGCACCTGCCGGAACCTGCGCCTGTGCCGGTGGTGCACGCCTCCGAACTCGTACAACGGTCGCCGATGCCCGATGCCCGATGCCCGATGCCCGATGCCCGATGCCCGATGCCCGCGCCCGATGCCCGCGCCCGCGCCCGATGCCCGCGCCCGGAGGCAGGGCCTGTCTCGTCGATCCTGCTGGACGTCACGCAAAACTGGTCGAGTTCATCCCGGACGAGCCGTACTCTGCCCCACATGGCCCACGCGAAGACCTCCTACGTCTGCCTGCCCTGTCGGGCCTCCTACAAGCAGCCTTACGTCGGTGACCGCGACCGGCTCTGCCCACGCTGTGCCGAGCCGCTGATCCATGTGGGTTCCGCCTTCGCAACGCCGCGGCGGCGCGACACTGCTGCCTGGCGGACCCTGTCGGTACTGCTGAACGCCGGTGTCCGCTTCCACAAGAGTTGTTGTGGCGGCCCTGGCTATCGTCCGCGCACACTCGGCGAGGTGCGCGAGCGGATGGCATACGCGCGAAAGACCGGTGAGCCGTTCGCGCGCGCATTGGTGCGTCGCGAGGTGCCGTAGCCCTCGCAGATGCCGAGGGATCCATCGACTGGAACCGATGCCGACCGGGAGGTCCTGGACGCCGCGATTGGCCGGCTGTCCCCGGACCACCGGATCGGTATCCGGGCAGAAGACGAGCCTCACCCCTCCGGTGCGGGATCTGGGGACACATGATCCCGGACCTTTCCGAGCCTCTGCTCAGTCACCTGGCCACGGATCACAGCCCGGAGCGACTCGCGGTCGCCGGCACGGGCGGCGAGACCGTCGAACCATGGCCCTGCGCCTGGCCAGTCGAACGGCATCGACCCCTTGGGCCAGGCTGCGGCGAGTTCCCGCGCGAGGGCCAGTCCCTCTCCGGCCAGTTCGTCCCGGCCTGCCGCCGCTGCGACGAGAACACTGTCCTCCATCTCCAGAACGGCAGCGCCGTGCCCCTTCTCCAGACGACGCCGAGCCTCCGCGTGGTACTCCCGTACGATCCCGTCGATCGACGGCGGCTCATCGAGCGTAAGTCGGCTCTGCTGTCGCAGCGCGCCGACCGCATGGGCGAAGTCCCGCTCGTGGCGGCCGAAGAGAACCGGATCGGGCATCCCTGACGGGCGAGCCAGACGCTGCCCCAGCATCAGGGACACCACCGGGAACTCCCTCGTCAGCGCATGGACGTGAGCTGTCGGGATGTACCCGTCGCCGCCGGTCGTCCGGTCAAGACAGATACCTTGCACGACCGGGCCGATCCGACGGAGCAGGTGCAAGGACTTCCAGGTGTCGAACCCCGGAAACTCCGCGGCCCACTCCTTCGTCACCCGCCCAGCGGTGGGAACAACCGACTTGGTCATGGATTCACCTCCCTTGTGATCGACACTCGGGAAGCTGCCTGGCACTCAGATGCGCCTGCCTCCGCCCGAATCCCTTCCCGGGATGCAACGGGGTGCACGCGCACGGCAGGGGCCCGGGGGCCGCTCTCACCCGACAAGGCTTCGCCGCCCCAGCCCGCCCCCTCGGCCGGAGCCAATCGGCGTGGTGATCGTCGCCCGTTGACAGAGAGGCATGTGGGAGAGCGGGCGCCAACGACCCCGAGTCCACCCTGTCTGATGGTGATGGGGGAGTGTGGGTGGCGGAATCGGGGGCATGCGGGTGATGAGCGCATGGGACCGCTCTGGATATGCAGGGCTCTGCCGGACTTCCCCCTCCGGCGGGCCCGTGGGTGGTTGAACGGCCCGCACTGGGTAATAGTGCGGGCCGTTCGGCGCGTGCCGGTGCCATGTGGAGACGTGTGTCATGCGACGGCCGGCTTCGCACGCTCCCGTGCTCCCTTGCCCGACTCATCGGCGGCCCCGATGCGACCCAGTTCACGCGCGCCTGAGATCGGGCATCAGAGCTGACGAATACGATCTCCAGCCGGGGCGCAGGATACTGAGCACCTCGCCTGATGTAGGGGACTGGGGGGCATGAACGGCGACCGTGATGCGGTCTGCCGTCATCGGAGCTCGGGGCGCGAGACGGTGGGCAGCGGCGGCAGCACCCAGCCGAGGTCCCTCGGACCCGCGCCGGAGGTGACGCACTGCTCTCCGGTGCCGTCGCCGAGTTCGACGCGGTACGTCTCCGGTCGGCCTGCCTGCTCCCAGCGGGCGTGCAGGTCCTCGAGTTCCGCCCAGACCTCGCGCGGCCCGTGGACACGGACGGTGCCGTCGCCAGGGCCGGCCACGGCCCAGGATTCGTCTTCGGGGGCGACGATCGTCATCGTCTCGGCCTGGAAGTCCCGCACCAGGCCAGGAGCGAGGTACGCCGCGGCGAGCCAGAAGCCGTAGGCGTCGTCCGGTGGCGGCGCGAGCCGGGAGGGCCGCGCCGTGCCGGGGTCGGCACTGATCCGGGCGCGGTGGTCCAGGGCACTCAGCCACTGGTAGCCCAGCATCGGCCGGTACCCCCGCGGCCGACCCCGCAGGACAGCCTCGATCCGGCCCGTACCGGTCCTGGTGACGAGGAGCTGTCCGGGCCAGCTCGGCGTACGGGTCGCGAGCGTGGTGAGCGGCCGTCCATCCGGTGCGAGCTGCTTCACCCACGCGGGCGGGACACGGGGCACGCCGATGCCGGAGTGGATCTGATCGAACCGCCCGCCTTCCGGATGTCCGGCCAGGGCATCGCCCTCGACGACCGTGGCTTCCAGATCGAGCCGGTCGAGGTTCCGCTGCGCGAAGGCCGCCATGTGTCCGTCCCGCTCCACGCCCGTGGCGAGCCCGGGACCGGTGATGGTGGCGGCGAGCGCGAGGGAGACGCCGGGGCCGGGCCCGAGCTCCAGGTAGCGCTGGCCCGGCCGGATCTGCAGGGCTTGGAGGGCCTCGACAGTGGCGGGGGTGTAGGTGGACATGGACGTCATGTGGCCGCCGGTCACCGGCCCGCGGGCGAGCGCGTCGAGCGGCTCGCCGTCGCGCTGGAGCAGGATCGACTCGTCGCTGTGGATCAGGTCGAGCCACTCCTGACGGTCCCCGGCATGGGAGCCGTCCAGGAGGATCCAGTCGATCGGATCGGCACCAGGCCCGCTGACCCGTACGTAGGCATGGGGCAGCAGTACTTCACGGCGAACGTGGCGCAGCGCGTCGCGCAGATGGGGGTCGGTCAGAACGCCCGCCGAGGTGAGGCGGTCGACCATGGCGGCGCGCAGGTTGCTCGTCGCGTCTGCGTGGACGTCAAGAGACATGAGAGCTCTCCTTCGTGCGAGCGGGATGGAGCATAGCGGTCGGGCGGCGGGCGGGGGAGGACCACAGGAGGCCGACCGGGATGAGGGTGAGCGCGGTTCGGACGAGCAGCGCCGATGTGCACCGAAGGGCCGCGGCGATGCCGTCGGCGGTCATCACCAAGAAGGCGCCGCCAGCCCTTACGGACAGCGGGGTGATCCGCGGGATCCGCGGAGCGGCGGCAAGGGTAAGTGGGTTGCACCGGCCGCTTTTCCCGACGTCGGGATCATCGATCCCCGAACTGTCCTGGCGGCACCTTGACGCTCCCACCGATGTCGTTCAGGTAGGCCAGCGTGTCTCGTGCGAGTTCCTCCAGTTCGACACCTACAACGAGGAGGCCAGACTGTCCGTCCGACCGCACAGGGGTATCGGGCGGTCGCTACCGGGTACGACACGCGCGGGTACGTCTTCCTCGGCAGGGCCACGGCAGCAGCCCTCGTCATCTGGCTCCGTACCTGAGCCAACGTGGATTCTCAGAACCCCGTATCGGCGGGCCGCTGGCGCCCACACGGAGCCGGGTTGCCGTTCTTGTCGAAGACCTCGGAAGCGTTGGCCGAATTCACCCACACTGTGATGCCGGGAGGGGAACGAGTCGGGCTCAGCCTCCCCCGTGGTCTGCTGCTGCGGCCCAGCGGCGGATCTGTAGGTCGGGATGGAGCCGGGCGGATGCGAGTGTGGTTTCAAGTAGTTCGTGCAGGTGTGGCGGGTAGGCCGTGCGGGAGGTGGGCAGATCCAGCAGGACACAGTGGCCCATCCACAGGTCGGTGGCTGCGGCGAAGACCCGTAGGGCTGCCTCCAGCCAGGCGGCCTTGATGTCCTGTGACTCGTCCAGTGCGGGATCACGCACCCCGCCGGGGGCGTACGCCGGAGACCGGTCTGCACGCAAGGGTACGTGGGCGCTGTACCAGGCCCGCACGGCACCAGCGCGCTCGGCATCCGTGCCGACCCGCAGGTAGTCGACCAGTGCCGTCACACGGCGGCGTCCGAACGCATAGACCGCCGGCTCGACGAACCAGCGGCAGAAGCTGGGATCCGGGTCGTACACGGCTGCCGCCATCAGCGGGGCGAACCACTTCTCGGGCAGACTTGCACGTTCGAGCAGGGGCTTACGCACCACGTGGGCGAGGTGGCGGGCATGTCGGTCTTTCCACGGGGACGTCTACGACGCCCAGCAGCCGGGCCACCTCTGTCACGCATGTCAGGAATGAACGCGGTTCTTTGCCGTGCTGCTCGTCTTCGGCCACGGCAGCATTCTGGACTGCCCGGGTCGGCAGGCGCAGCCCCGGTGGCTCTTGGTACTTGGGCGGAAGAGCACTTGCTCGGCCTCTTTGGGTGGAACGATCACGGCGTGGCTGGTGTGATCACACCATCGCCGAGCGGTCGAAGAACTACCGGTACTCCACCGACCACCAGGTCGTCATCGACACCGACACCAGCGCGTCGTCGTGGTGGGCCGACCGCTCTCCGGGAAGCGAAACGACTACAAGGCGTGGGAGGAATCCGGGGCCAAGGCCGCCGTCGGCAATACCCTCGTGATCGCCGACGGCGCTTGCCCGGGCATCGGACTCGTCATCCCACACCGTCGCGAGCGCGGGCCGGACAGAACTGCCGGACTGGGAACATCCGAGGCCACCACCGGCTGCAAACGAAAAAGGAGTACTCAGCATGGCGATTCAGCGGATGGATAACGTCGGCATCGTCGTCGAGGATATGGATGCTGCCATCGCGTTCTTCGTGAAACTCGGTATGGAACTCGAGGGCCGGGGGGAGGTTGAGGGCCTCTTCGCCGACCAGTGCACCGGACTCGACGGCGTCCGATGTGACATCGCGATGCTCAAGACCCCGGACGGGCACAGCCGGCTCGAGCTCGCGAAGTACCGTAGCCCCGCTGTGATCAGTGCCGGTCCGCGCAAGCGGCCGCACAACATTCTGGGCACGCACCGCGTCATGTTCGCCGTCGACGACATCGAGGACACCGTTGCCCGTCTGCGCCCTCATGGTGCCGAACTCGTCGGCGAGATCGCCCGGTTCGAGGACAGCTATCTGCTCTGCTACCTCCGTGGCCCGGAGGGCATCATCATCGGACTGGCTCAGCAACTGCACTGACACGCGGCACAGGCGGAGCCGGAGCTGGGGAGAGGAGCTCGGCGCCCGATCGATCAGCCGCCGCAGCGCCCGGCCCGGCCCCCAGCCGGCACGTCGGCGATCCGTGCTGCGCAGGATCCGCGTACCGGACCGCGTCCGTCAGCACCCCAGGGACGACGCCGGTCGGCTGGGCATCGGGCCCGTTCCGTACAGGCGTCGGCTTCTACGCACGGGCATACTCGCCGGGGGCCAGCGACGACGGTCGGGAATCCACCTGCGCAGGATCCACACGACGGCGCGCAGCTTCCAGTCGCCGGGGGAGCGGACTTCGGAGATGAGCGCGGCGGTGCTCCTGCCGATCGACCGCGACGCTTCCTCGCTCGACTCCGGGTCCAGGAGTCTGTCGCAGTTGAACCAGGCCAAGCCCCATGCGACCCGGATTCCGTAATTCCAAAGAGCTGAGCCCGCGAATGTACCTGGACGCAAGGGATGGAAAAGAACACGTCATCGTCACGCACCGCGAGTGAGCTGCGGATGGCTCTGTCTCACCCTCCAGCCCTACGGGCGCCCTGCCCCTGGCCCCCGGGCCAAGATCGTCATGAGAGTGCAGTCCTACGTCTCCCTGCTGATCTTCGGGCTGGAGGTCACCGGCGCCGTAGGCGTCCTCGCCTGAGCGATTGACGACTCCGGACGAGCCCCGCGCCCTGATGCGTGGGCCCGGACGGGGCACTTCGGCGGCGTCGCCGGTCGTGACGCGCCGCAGTGTTTCAGCGACTCGGTAGCTTCTCGGCCAGGTGCCCTCACACGTGGACGCCCATGGGTCACGCGCCGACCCGTCGATGACCGTCCGAAGCAAGGAGAGTCGCATGTCCCGACCGATCACCGTGGGAGTGGACGGCTCCGAAGGAAGTGTGGCGGCACTGGACTGGGCCGCCGACGAAGCGGCGCTGCGCGGCACCACCTTGCGGCTGGTGTACGCCACCCGATGGCAGCAGCACCAGCTGCAGGCGGTCAAGGTGTCGCACCAGGACCGTGCCGATGAGGCGGAAGGCGTGCTCGCCCTCACCCAGCAGCGTGTCCGGGCTCGGCGCCCGGATCTGGAGGTGACCGCCGACGAGATCGAGGACGCCCCCGCGAACGTGCTCCTCGCAGGTGCTTCGGACGCTGAGCTGCTGGCGGTCGGATCGCACGGCCTCGGCAGCGTTCGCGGCTTCGTGGTCGGTTCGGTGGGGCAAGAGGTCGTCGCGGACGCGAAGCGCCCCGTCGTGCTGGTGCGCCCCGGGTACGGAGAGGCCGGAAAGGCTGCCGTAGGCGGCAACGGCCCCGGGAAGGTGGTTCTCGGACTCGACGTGAACGAGGTACACGACGAGCTCCTCGAGTTCGCGTTCGACTTCGCCGGGCGCCACAGTGTCCCGCTGGAGATCCTGCACAGCCGGCACCGCTCCTTCCTGCATCACTCCACGGCAGCGGAAGACCCGGACACGCAGTCGGCGCTCTCCGGCGCGGTAAGCCCCTTCCGTGCCAGGTTCCCGGCAGTGGAGTTGACCGAGGTGGCCGCTCAGGGCCGACCGGCCGAGCACCTCGTCGAGGCGGCGACGGACGCCCGTCTCGTGATCGTCGGCCGACGCAGGGCGGCCAAGGGTTCCCACATCGGGTCCGTCACCCACGCCGTCATCCACCACGCCTCCTGCCCGGTGGCCGTGGTGCCGCACACCTGATGGACCAGGCGGCCGTGCATCCACCCCGGCCGCTGTCCCGTCCGGCCCGTCCTCCCGCAGTGCCACGACCCAAGCGCCTGGATCCCGGTGTCACCCCCTGCCGACGGCGTGGACATCGGCTGGCCCGTTGCTCAAGCGGGGTGCGGCGTCATCAGGGCGATGTGCCACATCCAACAGGAGGTGGCTTCGGAGCACAGGTCAGCTTCGGAGCAAAGAGGTCATCTACGCACCGATGGGAGGATCCACACGCCACGCCGTCAGACGCCCTACTCGTGACGGCAGATCAGTCCGTCGCCTCGCGAACGTCCTTTCCCTGCTCCGCGAACGCCTTGAAATCCTGCATGTGCTGCAGCGACTGCTTGCGGAAGGCGCCGGGCATCAGAAGCCCCACCAGCTTCATCAGAAAGCCGCTGAACCGGTATTCGTTCTCGCTCTCCCAGAGCGTCGTTTCCGGGCCGGCTTCGGTAAGCCGGTCGCGCACGGCACTCCACATGCCCTCGCCGACGATCTCGCGGTCGAAGTGAACGACGCTCGTTCCCGGAACCTCGCGCAGGTCTTCCGGTTGCCGGCGTGTGATGGTCTCGGTGCACTCGATCTCGCGCCGGCCCATCTGCATCACGACCCGTGACTTGGTGCCGAGGTGCCCGTGCTCCCCACTCAGCGGCTCGTGCAGCACCAGGCCCCGCAGCCATTTCGGCAGGTGTGCCGGGTCGGCGAGCAGCTGGGCCACCTTCTCCCGCGGCAGGGTGATCTCGATGGAGACGGTGTATTTCATGGTGCGCATCAGTCTTTTCCTTTGGGGCAACGTGCTCTCGTACTGCCCGTTGTTCTCCTCGGTAGAGGGTACTGCATTTCGTGTCCCAGAATTGAAGCTGACGGGGTGCAGGGTGAGTATCTTCCTGCCTTCTAGGAATGGTCGGGTTCGCGAACTCGAGAAGCCAGATGCGGCGGAATGCAACCAGACTGGGTCCAGGCCGATAGTCAAGATCAGCACCGTCCAGAGCGTTCCGAAGCCACCCGCCCTGACACGCTCCGGCTCTGAATGTCGCCCCCTGGGGATGACGCCCCCACTGAGCTGTTGATCATGTCCCGGGTTGGGGCATGGACCACCGCATGGGAAAGCAGACCGAGTGGCCGAGGCGTGTGCTCTGGGATTGGCTGCACCGGCCAAGGGCACGGAGCCGTCCGGGTTGATCACTGTGTCGCAGGGTGACCACCAAGTCGCGTCCCGCGGGGATCCGGGCGTCTCGTCGGCCGGAGTTGAGCGCGGCGAGGAAGGCGGAGCCGATACGCCTCCGGGACTGCCCCGCTTTGAGCCGGTGGTTCGGGCGGCCTTCCTTGAGCCTGCAGCGTGCTGATGGGCCGGCAGGTGGTTGAGTCGATGCCGACCTCACTCCAGCCCAACCGGCCCTCCGCGTCGGCTCGGGCCTGGACGGCTCTGAGGATTCGGTCCCGGGCTCCTTCCTCCGACCAGCGACGATGGCTTGCAAAGACGGTCGCTACTCTCCGTTGATGAGCCGGTTCTTGATCTGGAGCAAATTGTCGAGCGCGGTGAAGATGTGTCCGAAAGCTGTGTTCATGTCCTGCATCGCGGGAGTGAACCAGGCATCGACGACACTCGCCCCGTGTCGCGTCCTGAGGTACGTGAGCGCGGCACGGTCGACGATCGTGTTGGCGAGAGCGGTGCGCAGCTCGGGCACGGACCTGAGACCGAGGTTCTCCTGGAAGATGTTGTCGGGGTGACAGCTGTTCGCCAGAGTCAGGATGTCCTGCTTGTACCGGCCGAAGAGCTCGGCGTTGTCGTCGTCGCCGTTTCCTGAGGGCACGGTCCCGTAGAGCGCGTGACGTCGGCGGGTGTTCAGAGTGGCGATCAGGTCAGGGGTGAGCTGATTCGCCGCGGTTGCCGCTGCCTGCACCCGGAGGCGCATGAACGCCACCGTCGTGTCGTCCTGGTTCATCCCGTCGCCCTGTACCGGGTGGAGCCGTCGAGCGAGCGCCCCGCCATTCGTCCTGCAAGCGGCTTTGAACTCGGTGGCCAGGGTCGAGACGTCGTTGAAAACGTGTTCCCCCTGCGCGTGATCGACTCCGGCAGTGCTGTTGTTCTGCCCGATCACCCGCTGGACCCCGACCTCCCCGGACCCGGTTCGCCGCCCCCGGTCGTCGGCTGGCGCGCGGGCGACCACCGTAGGTGCAGGACCGCTCATCACGCGGTCGGCGTTGGCCTCCGCCTCACGCTCGTAGCGGTCGGAGGGATCGGAGACCTTGAGCCCGGCGCCGTTGTCGGTACCGGCGACCGGTCCCTGGCGCTGCTGGATGACGTGGGTCAGCTCGTGGGCGAGGGTGTGCCTGTCGTCGCCGCCGGCGCCGATGACGACATGGTTGCCGGAGGTATAGGCGCGGGCGCCGACCTCGGCCGCGGAGGCCTTGGCCGCGCTGTCGTCGTGGACCCGGACGTCGGAGAAGTCCGCGCCCAGCCTGGACTCCATGTCGGTGCGGGTGGCGTCGTCGAGCGGACGGCCAGAGGTGCGCACCACGTCGTGGACGGCCGACCGCTGCACCGCGGGCCGCTCGACCGCCTGATGGCCGCAGCCGGCCGAGTGCTGATGCTGCTCCTGCGCCCAGGGGTGCCCGGCCTGGCGCAGGAGCTGGATCAGGGCCCTGTTCCCGGCGGTGCGCTGGATGTCCAGCGCGACGGACGGGGCGAGATGAGCTCGCGCCGCGGCCTGCTGACGCGGGCGTTCAGGATCCGGGGACCGATGGTCGGTTTGGCGGGCCATGGAGGTGGCGCCTTCCGTGCAGAGGGTCAGATTCGACCCCACGACACAGCATCGGACCGGCCGGAGGTATGCCTCGACGGGCAGGAGAGAGGGCAGCGTCAACTGCCCGAGCACCCAGACCGGAGCGGCCGACGGGACGAGGCCGGCCGCGCCCGGAGCGGCCGTACGCCCCACCGGGGCCGTCGCGCCTGCCAGCGTCGGTCGGCGGTGACGCGCGGAAGCCGTCGGCTCCCCGATACGTCCTGCCGGTACCGGCGCCCTGGACCGCTGCTCCGGGCCAACTGCCCGGACCGCCGCCCCGCGTCACCGTGAGCCGTCCGTACAGAAGCCCGCCCGGCTTCTGTCCACCCGACGACGGAGCCCGACAGGATGGCAGGATGGTGCCCTCAGTTAGATACCGGAGGGCGCCCATCCTGTGGTGCTAGCGGCGGATGTTGACCCTGATGCCGCCGCCGGTGGAGGCGGCATCGATGGTGGCGGCCGGTCCGGTGGCTCGGGAGTGGCCGGTCAAGGTGAGGAGGACGACGGCGACCAGTGCGGTGATGCCGACGGTCACCATGGCTGTCACCGCGCGGTGGGACGGAAGCGTGGATGAGGGCCAGGTTCGGGCGCGGGGCAGTTCGCCGGCTGTGGGCGGCCGGGTATCCCGCAGGCTGTCTGGCTGATACTTGGAGCGGCTACTTCGTGTAGTTGTAGACGGTCGCCCGGGAGACGCCGAGCCGGTCGGCGATGAGCTGTGCGGAACTGCGGGTCTCGAAGAACCCCTTGCGATGCAGATGCCGGACCAGTTCACGCTTCTGGTCGCGGTTGAGGCTGCGGGGGGTGCTGGAGCGCTTGGCGGCGAAGGAGTCGATGACCGAACGGAGTTCGCGTCCTGTACGGTCGCGTAGCGTCTCCAGAGACTCACCCCGGTGTTCGACGTCCGTGGCGACGAGGTTGGCCAGGGTCAGGGCCAGTGGGGACAGCGTGCTGACGTCCAGGTTCAGGCAGAGGGCCGCGACATAGCGTCCTTCGGCGTTCTTGATGCCGATCGAGGTGCTCTTGGCCGGGCGCCCGTCGGGGAACCGGTTGCTGTAGTTCTGGATGACGCTGGGGTAGTCGGGATCCGCGATGCGGCGCAGCCCCAGCTCGGTTGCGGAGTCGCCGACCTGCCGCCCGGACAGGTTGTTCTCGATGGCGCGGATGGCGCTGTCGGGCCGGCGCAGGTCATGGAGGACGACTTCGCACAGACCGGGGAACATGCGCCCGATGGCGACGGCGATGCGCTCGGCTTCCCGTACGAGGTGCTCGTCCTCGTCCTCCTGGACAAGATGTTCGTCGGTGGGGTCGTTGTCGGCGGGGTGTGTCATCGCGCCTCCCTTTCCTGGTGCGGCTCAGTCGACGGGCTCGGCGAACACCGAGGCCATCTTCTCGGCGGACTTCAGCCCCGCACCGGTGAGCACGACCACGGTTGTCTCATCCGGAGTGATTTCCCCGGTCGCCATGAAGTGGTCGAGGGCCGCCGCGGCGACGCTGCTGGTCGGCTCGGCGTACAGGCCTCGCGCGCTCAGTGCGCGGACCGCGGCGTGGATCTGCGCCTCCGGGACGGCGTACGCGGCGCCGTCGGAGCGGCGGATGGCATCCACCGCCTCAGGCAGCCGGACCGGGGCGGCGATGGACGCGCCCTCGGCGATCGTCGGCACCCGCTCGCCGCGGCGGCCCGGCTCGACACCGTTGAACGTGTCGGCGATGGTCGCCCAGTGCTCCGGCTGCCCGACGAACAAGCGCGGACGCCTGTCGATCTGTCCGGCGGCGAGCAGTTCACCGAAGGCGAGGTCGCAGCCGATGACGTTGCTCCCGGCGCCGGCCACGAGGACGACGTTGTCGGGCGCGGTGAATCCGAGGGACTCCCACATCTCGTAGGCGATGGTCTTGGTGCCCTGGATGAACATGGGGTGCCAGTTGTGGCTGGCGTAGGGGATGCGCTCCGACTGGCGGATCGCCTCGTCCGAGACCTCGTCGCGGGTGCCGCCCACGAGCTCGACCTCGGCTCCATAGGCGCGGGCCTGGAGGATCTTGGCCGCTGAGGTGGCGGCGGGGACGATGATCTTGGCGCGGATGCCGGCAGCTGCGGCGTAGGCGGCGACTGCGGCACCGCCGTTGCCCGAACTGTCCTCAAGCACGCGGTCGGCGCCGAGTGCCGCGAGGTGGGACATCATCACCGATACGCCCCGGTCCTTGAAGCTGGAGGTCGGGTTGAACCACTCAAGCTTGAAGTGCACGCGCTGGCCGGCCCAGTCGAGCGGGACCATGGGCGTGCACCCTTCGCCCAGGCTGACCCGGCGGGCGGCCGGGACGGGCAGGGCCGCGTGGTAGCGCCACAGGGACCGCTCGGCGGTGTCGATCTGCTCGGGGCGCAGGCCCGGCAGTGCACTCACGGCGAGGGGGCTGCCGTCCTTGCCCCGCCAGCAAGGGGCGTCAAGGGGGTAGCGCTTTCCGGACCGGTCGTACAGGTCGGGGGCGGTATCGGCTGGGTGCTGTTCGGTGTGCATGGGCGGTTCCGGCTTCCCCTCGCTCGACGTGCCGTCGCTGCGTCTTCCGACCCGGCAGGCACCCTGCCATCCCCATCCTAGATGAACTTTCCAGGTATACACAGAAAGTCTAAAGACTCGTGGGTAGCGCATCCCGGTTCTCGGCGGGTTCCCGGACGCACACGGACCGGACCGGCGGCCCCATCCCGCCAGCAGCGCCAGCCCTGCTCACGGCTGACATGACCTCCGCGCCCGTGCACCGGTACAGCGCCTGTTGCGTCCGTGGGGAGGCAACTCACACCTCGTTCTGATACGCGTCATAACGTCTTGTTCGTGTCCTGGTGTCGTTGTTGCGTCGGTTGTTCGCCGGGGGTTCGCAGGGTCGTAAGAGCTCCGGCCTCGGTATCGATGAGGCAGGGGGCTGGGTGGGGTCGATCTGATCGGCAGCGGCGACGCGTAAGGCCGGCCCTTCCCTGCGGCCGAGGGGGTAGAGCCCGTCGCCGGGGCGGCGACAAGGCCGCCGGTGACGATGGTGGGGGCGAGGGTTGCGGCGGCGAGTCCGCAGCCGGAGGTCCGGTAGCCGGTGAGAGTGCACTGACGGCCGTATCTGCAGTCGGAGGGGAGTCACGTCGCCGCCGAATGACCGGTCGTCACGAGCGTCTGCACGAACGTCATTCAGTTAGGCATGCTAGGGATGGCGACGGGTTGTACGAGACTGAGGTCCTTTCAACCTCAGGGGCGGGCAGAAGCACGCGGGTGTCGCCCCCGCTTGATCATGGTCGGCCCGCAGGGACCTCGAGTACGGAATCCAGCCGTCGCAGCAGGACGGCCAACAGGTCCACTTCCCTCTCCGCCGTACGCACCAGCAGGAAGCTCGTCTCGGGGCCCGTGCCACCACATGGGGGTCGAGGACCCCGTGCGCGGCACTCATGTCCGGCTTCGCCGCCTCACCGACCGCAGCGGAGCCTCCGCATGCGGCGCCTGCTCTCGAGGGTGGCCGTGCTCTGTTTGAGATCTCTCGGTATCGGCACAGCGGACTGAGAGACAGCGGGAGTCTGCGTGTTGCCGCACGGCAGCGTGAGTTCTCGGGAGGGACCACACGGCCATGTGTGTGAGAGATCGTGGCGATAACCACCGCCCGACGGTTCGAACCTTCGGCAGAGCCGCAGTTACTGTGGCGCACGGTCGGGCGCGGTTGGGCTGTGAGCGCGGGCCGTCACGCCGGCGGCGCCTCCATGAAGACCGCGCCCCTCTCGATCGCGTCCGCCGCCGAGGCCATAGATCGCCGTGCATGCGGACGCGGCGCTACTGAAAGTCGTGGGATGTCTTGTGATGACGGCAGTAGGGGCGGGTGCAGATGAGTGACGGGGGAACAGATTCTTCTTCTTTGAAGGATGGGCAAGGGCATCTGAAGCAGTGAAAGCTGCTGCCTGGATCGTAGTTTGCGTCACGCAGACGTGCGGTGGCAGCCTCGCGTACCGAGAGGGTGTGCTCCTCCAGTTCGGCGAAGTCGGATTCATTCTGTGTGAATGCATCGCGCTGAGCTCCAGTGAGGTGGGGCGGGTCAGGGTCGGTAGGCGTATGCGGAACCGTCCCAGCCGTGTGTGGCGGAGTGAACTCAGCGTTGTGTTCGACAGCGGCCTGATCGGCTTCATCTATGCTGTCGAACAGCTGCATGACGGCATGCCCTTCCTCCGGGCAGTGCACATCCCACTTACTTTCGGACATGAAGGAAGTACCTCCGTGCGGAGAAATCCCGGGCTCTTGGGTTGAGCGGAAGCGGGGAAACTGTCCGGGACTGAAAGGTTGATCACGCAAACGGCTGGCCGGCAACCGGCATAGCCGTAAGCCCTGGTCCGCGCTGCTCGTAGTTCCATTGTCTGACTGGCGCGATGGGCCCACCACTGGACGTTTGGCATTCCCGTTTAACCCACTGCGCGGGACCTGGGACCGGATCGCCGTGATGGCGACCGTGTTGACGATGTCGCTGACGAGCGCGCCGCGCGAGAGGCCGCTCCCCGGCTTGCGCAGGCCCTGGAGCACTGCGCCTTCCAACCTCTTGGTCTTGAAGGCGTGTTGGACGGATTTGCGGAACGACGAAGCTCCCGGCAGGCACGGGTTCTCGACCAAACCCGTCTTCGATTGATCTGTCCGGCCGCTGCGGTGCCTGACCGGACGACTCGTTGTATGGCAAAGGGAGATCGGGACCCGATGACGGCGTCTGACCGCCGGTCGTCAGGCGCTCCTCGCCTTGGCCCACCTGTGGGGTGGTGAAAAGCGCGCCCAGCTCGCCGCGGGTTTCGGTATCGGCACCGCGGCCATATACCGCTACACATTCGAAGCCACCGACGTATTGGCCGCCGGGCCTTGACCCGCGGCAAGGGGGGAGGACGTACGGTTCGCCCATGCCCTCCAACAGTTCCGCTCCAGTCCACAGCGCCCCGTCTGGCATCCCCTCCGCCCTGCCCGCCTCCGTCAAGCGGGTGATCGCGGGGTTGTCCCTGTGGTGGCTGGCCTCGCCCGTCGCCTTCACTCTTTCCACCGTCGTCGGCCTCAGCTCGCGCGATCGCGATCCGTTCTGGGAGCTTGTCTCCGTCGTGCTGCTGTGGTCGGGCCTCGCCGGCGTGGTGGTCGCCCCCGCCGTCGGGCTCCTGATCGCCTTCCGCTTACGGCAACGGCCGGCGCGTCGGCGCTTCACGATCATGGGTGCGTTATCCCTCGCCGTGTGCACCCTAGCTCTGCTCTTCTGGGAGTTCGCCATGGAATGCGCACCCGGCCACGCCTGCTGACATGAGCCCTTTCCGCGCAGGCTGTACTGACCGAGGAGGGTTGGACAGTGCTGTGCAACGAAGCTCCTGGTAGACGGGTTCTCGACCAAGATCACCGGCCAGTCGACGCTGACTTTCAGAGCCGCAACAGGCTGCATCGGGTCGTCGAGGAGTCCTCCGGCGACGCGCAGCGCGTCGGCGAGGAGCGCGCGAGGGGTGACGGCCCGTTCACCGCCGTCCCCGGTTAGACGGGCCGTAGGCCCCGATCAGGCTCCGCGGAAGCGGCTGCGGCGAACTCGGCGTAGTCCATGCTGCCGAGCGTCAGCTTCGCATGCCCCGCGTGTATCGCGCGGGGCATCACGTCACGCGACACCGGTCCGCAGCACCTACATCGCACCAGCCGGTGCACTCGGTTGGGAGCGTGTAACCGCCCGTAGGTGGCGATGGCGCCGTTCGGGAGCGGGCGGCAGCAGCCGAGGCACCCGCTCCCAGGTCGTCAGGAAGAAGATCAGCACGCACCCGAGACACTATGACGACCAAGGGACGACCAAGCTCGACGAGCACAGGACCTGCAGCTCGCCCCCTTCTGGGACGATCAATGAGCCCTGCTCGTCCAAGCCAACCGAAGCCTCCCCACGTGCGGGTCGAACGACTTCACCGTCGGCCCGTCATCTCCCCGCCGGAGGCCTGCCGCCATCGTTCGCCCGCGAAGCGTTGGAGCGCGTCATCCAATTCCGGGCTGATCGTCGCGTCGTCGGGGTCTCCGGTAGGGCAGTCGAGTGGCCACAGAGCCACCCAGCCGGTGCTGTTGACCCGGATCTGTGGCCCCGGGGTGGCCTCGGCGGTGAACCGCAGGTGAAGCATCACGGTGCCGTCGTCATTCTTGCCGAGCGGCGGTTCGAAGAGGCGCGGTGCGATGTCCGCGACCTCCCGCCATTCGATGCGGAGCGTTCGCTTACCCGAGGCGAACTCGATCCCTCCCTCGTCCAGGCTTAATTCGGCGCGCCGCCAGGTGAGGGGCGGAACCAACAGGTCGACGGCAGGGGGAAGCGCCACGAAGAAGCCCACGGTCTGCCATGCGCCAGGATCCTGCCAGCCGTCCTGGTAGGTGATGATGGCGATCCACACCAGCGCGATCGTCCACATCCCCACGTACAGGGCTGGCTGACCTCTGGTGCTCCGCAGCCCGACGTAGCCGGGGAGACGTACGGACTGTTCAGTTCTGCTCGCTGTGGGTAGTGGGCGGACCGGCCAGGGCGCGCGGGTGGGGGCACGCCGCTGACGCGCCGGCGCGCCGCCGCGCTGATGTGCCGCGAGGCCCGCCTGGATCTGGGCGTGCCGGAACTGGTAGACGCCGCCGACCTGCCGCAGCAGGCCCACCCGACGCGCGTCCTCGAGGAACGCCATGGTCGACCACGGCAACTTGCCCAGGACCGCGAGAGTCACCTTCGCGAGCAGCCACTGCGTCCAGGGGCTGAGCGCCACGATCACCGCGGCCGCCCCTGTGGTTCCGGAGATCCAGCTGCCCAACAGCACGGTGCGGTCGGGGACCTGGACGATGCTGAGGGTGCCGATGGCTCCGATCACCGGTGCGACACCGAGGACCATGAGCACGGTACTGGCCCGCTCGCCGCTGAGCAGTGCCCGCGGTCCGACGGCCTGCGCGGTGTCGGCGGGCGCGCCGACGACCATCATGAGCAGCGGCGGGACAATGAAGCCCAGCGCCATGAACGGCTCGTCCTGTTGCAGGAGCAAGACGATGGGTGCCAGAAACATAAGAAGCCAGAACAGGCCTGGGATGCGTGAGCGGTGCTTGCCGAACGCGGCGAGCCGACGAGGCATAGCCCCCTTCAACACGTGCGAGAGCAGGAGGAGTATGCCTCCCATCATCCCGAACATCGTGGCGGCCCAGGCTCCCACGGCTACCTGGAAGGCTTGAAACGCATCACCTCGTGTGATCCAGTCCTGGAACCACGAGGAACCCACCATCAGCAGCGCGTAGCCGGCCAGCAGCGCCGGTGCCTTGAGTAGCGTGGGCGCCTTCGCTCGGTGGAGCTCCCACCAGGCGAACTCCTTGGTCTTTGCCACGGTGAGATGGGCGGCCAGGAAGCCAAGGGCACGCTGCGCCTGCGCGTGCCCCCACTCGCGTACCGGATGAGGCTGGTGGGGCGAGGCCGGTCCGGAGGGGAAGACCGCTGGAACGATCGAGTCGAGCAGGTGCCGTTCGATGGCCACGACGTCGGGAAAGCGGGTCTCGTCGGCGAGCTCGCCGGGCTCGGCGTCCGCGCGGGCATACACCGTGCGGGCCAGCCAGAGCATGAGGGGGGACGAGAGGGCCCTGGCCGCCGCGGATTCGGGGTGGTGGGTGATGTGGTCCAGGAGCTCCTGCCAGCGCCGGGTGCGCTGGGGGTGCGAAGAGCCGCGCAGGTACGCGGCCGCCGCGGCCCCTTCCACCGGCTGCGCCTTGATCACGGCCGCCGCCTGCAACACGGCCTCCTCTGCGACGAGTTCGGCGTACTCCGTCGTGCGGGAGGTGAGAATGAGCGGCGCGCTGCCGGCGCCCGTCCTGTTGAGCCCGGCCAGTGCCGCGGACCGAAGCGGACGCGGTAATTCGTCCAGGCCGTCAAGAACCGGAAGTATCCGCCGGTCGCGTACCAGTTCGCGGATTCGGGCGCGGTCGAGATCCTTGCTCAGGCCGGCGTACTCCTCATGGATGCGGCGCGCGAGCCAGGTGTCGAAGTGTTCCTTGCTCGCGTCCCAGGAGGAAACCAGCAGCGGTACGGGAACGGGCCTCGTCACATCGTGCAGGCTCAGCAACTGCAGCGCGAGCAGGATTGCCAGGGACGTCTTGCCCGTGCCGGGACCACCGATGATCACCAGACGCTGGGCGGGCAGAGCCTGGAAGGCGGCGGCTAGTTCGGCGAGGCCGGCAGTGCTGCCGGCCACGTCCGCCCCGATGTGCTCACGGTGATCGGCGACCGTCCAGTCGGCCCGCCAGCCCACCGCGAGCCTGGCGCTTCCGGCCAGGCCGAGGGCCCCCGCCTCATCCCGCCACTGGGCGAGTACCACGCGCGCCACCTCGGCGGCGGCGCGGTCCTCCGACGTCTGCGGCAACGGCAGATGCAGGTGGACGGCACTGAAGTCCCGACCCTGGATCACGTACGTCGCATTGCCCGAGAACACGTTGTGCACGTCGCCCTGCGCCTGCTCCGACATGCCCGCTCACTCGGTCCTGGTCCGCGGTCTGTAGGAAAGCTCCATCGTGTACACCCCCGCCTCGCCCGACGCCGCGCTCCTGCCGTTCCGACACCGGGCGGCCCGCCTCCGGACGTGCGGACGCACGGAGGCGTACTGATGACTGCACGTCAGAGCGCCCCATCACGGCAGAACCGGCTCCGCGTCATGGCTGGTTGAATGTGATGGGGCTGTGGAAATCCCGCCCCATGATCACAGTGCCCTGCCTGCCGCCTGTGACGCGATTGTCGACATCACCCGCACCGGTTCGCGCCGCGGCGTCTTCCGCGGTACTCCGCCAGGCCGCGAGAGCGTCGCGGAACGCCTCGTCGTACGTGGCCCGCAACGCCAGCACGCGGGCGAGCGCTCGCGCCCGCTCCGTGCTCTCGGCCTGCTCGCCCAGGGCCACGAGCTCTTCCTCCCCTGACGGGAGCTCCTCGGGTGCGCCGGTCATCCTGTCCGCTGCGGTGCGGCGCCGCACGAGGTCGCGCAGCGACATCCATGCCTGCTGCCCTGCCGCACCCGCCGTACCACTGGCCAGCGCCGTGAGGAGCTCGGCCGTGATCACTTCCATGGATCCTCCGTTTCCCCGTCGTCCCGCCCAAACTCCCACGCCCCTAGTCGAGTTGGCGCCAGTGGAGGGGGCGTTACCCGAACGGTACCTGCCCGCATCGCCCCGCGCCCGAACCTCCGTGCCGGGATCCCGGGCAGGGCCGGCAGTGCATTCCGGCCCCGCCGTCACGCCTGTTCACCAACCCAGGTCTCCGCTCGTCCGCTACCCCTCGGAATAACCGCCACTGTGAACAGGAGCCTGACCGAGACCTCGGCTTACTCGGAATGCCCCTCGGAATGCCCGCCACGTACCGGAATCACAGAACCGGCGCCACGGACCTCGGTCAGGACTGGTCTGAGACACGCCGTGTCCTCTCGACGTCGTCGACGACCGGCATGTGTCGACGAGCGGGACCCGGGTCGGCATGGTGAGCGCAGACACACCCTGGCGCACGTGCAATCCGGAATTCCGGGTAGGGGCAGTACTGGGAGTTCACGTGCCGAGTGAAGCCCGGACAGGGCATGCGCAATGCCGTGCCGCCTGACGATCACGGAAAGCGATTACTGATCATGAACTCCTCACAGACGGTGCGTCCCCCTCCCGAGCGGGCGAGGCCGGCCAGCGACTTCGCCCGGCTCTCCCGGAAGATCCAGGAGGCCGGCCTGATGGACCGGCGCCCCGGCTACTACGCCTTGCGCATCACGCTCGTGACGGCCCTGTACGCCGCCGGATGGACGGCCTTCGTCCTGATTGGTGACACGTGGTGGACGTTGCTGACAGCCGTTTTCCTCGCCTTCGTGTTCGGACAGGTGGCACTGCTCGCGCACGACCTCGCCCACCGACAGGTCTTCCGGCTGCGCAAGGCCAGCGAGGTGTCCGGGCGCATCGCCGGAAACCTCGGCATCGGCATGGGATACGGCTGGTGGCAGGACAAGCACACCCGCCACCACGCCAACCCCAACCACGAGGATCTCGACCCTGATCTCGACCCGGACATCCTCGTCTGGACGCAGGACCAGGCCCGTGCGGCCAGGGGACTGCCGCGGCTCCTCGGCCGCTCGCAGGCGTTCCTGTTCTTCCCCCTGCTCACGCTGGAGGGGTTCAACCTGCACGTGTCCGCGGTGCGGTCGCTGTTCGACCGCTCGCTCAAGCACCGCATGTGGGAGGGGGCTCTGCTCGCCACGCATGTCGCGGCCTACCTCGGCGCGCTGTTCCTGGTGCTGCCGCCAGGCAAGGCGGTCGTGTTCCTCCTCGTCCACCAATGCCTCTTCGGGGTCTACCTCGGCTCGATCTTCGCTCCGAACCACAAGGGCATGCCGATCCTGCGAGGCGCCGACCGCCCCGACTTCCTGAGGCGCCAGGTCCTGACCTCCCGCAACGTGCGCGGAGGCCGGTTCACCGACATCGTCCTCGGCGGTCTCAACTACCAGATCGAGCACCATCTCTTCCCGAGCATGCCCAGCCCGCATCTGCGCAGGGCCCAGACCATCGTCCGCAGGTACTGCCAGGAGATCGGGGTCAGCTACCTGGAGACCACCCTGGCCGACTCGTACCGCCAGACCCTCGCCAGCCTCCACGCCGCGGGAGCCCCCTTGAGAATGCCGCGCACCGCCGCCTGACGCCACGCCCGGCAGCCGGCACGTGCACGGTCCGTCGGTACTCGGAACACCGGCCCGCCTCATCGCGCTCGTCACCGAGCCCGAGGCGCCCGGTCCCAGGCGTGAGCCAGCACGGAGAGCACTTGTGGGCCAGCCGCGTCGTCGCCGTCCTGCGGCACCAGGGCCGCGACAGCTGCTCGGCCGCCATCGCGCAGGACGTGCGGCGCAGCCGAAATCATCGCGATGAGTGCGCCGGACAACGAGCTGCGACGCGGAAACCGCGCCTGGAATCCTGCCGAACCGGCGAGTACAAGCCCCGCTCCTGGGGCATCGAGTCGGGACCGCTCCACAGCAGAACGGTCCAGCTCTTTGTGGGATTCATCTGTTCATACAACTTTACGGGTAAGGCGAGCCCGCCTGTTCCTCTCTGGAGGTCATCATGGCGACCGCTCATCGCGCGCCCATCGAAGGGCATCCGGACCTGGTGGAGCTGCGGGCCCGATGCACGTCCGCGCCGTAGCGACTCCGCGAGCCCAGATGATCGAGGCCCTGGCCCTGATCACCAAGCACCCCATCGACCCTCGACGAGGCCCGCAGGCAGCTGACCTGGGCCCGGTGGGCGGTCTCAGCGGGTCGCGTCGGCGGCGGTGTCACACAGCCCGGCAGCGTCGAATCCCGCAGGGAGAGCCGGCTCGACTTGCACCGACTGCTCCTGATCTGCTCACTGTCCGCCCCGGCCCCGGTCCCGCCCCCGGCCCCGGTGGCGGTGACGGCTCCGGTGGCGGTGACGGCCCGGGGCGTGGCATCGCGCTGCTCATGGGGGCCGGAACGGGTCCGGGGCTGTCGTAGGCAGAGCTGTGGGACGGGACTCGGCCAGGTGGGCGCCTCGCCTGGCAGGAGCCGCCGTGCACGCTGAGCCTGATTCCACTGGCCGTGGCCGCAGGGACGTCCATGTTGTGTACTCCAGCCGCGGCTGCCCATACCCCCATCCCCCGCGCGAGGAGAGCCATCATGCCCAGAGCCGCTATGACCAAGGTGACCCAGCCCGTCACGGACGACAGCATCAAGGTGCGTCAGCTCAGCCACTACCAGTTCAGCTGGGTCGCCGGTGAGCCCGCCGCCCGGGGCACCCTCACCCTGCAGCTCGTACTCGATGAAGGTGCCTGGGAGGAGGTGCTGACCGTCGACGCCGACGACGCCGACGTGCTCCAGGGCCTCCTGCGCAGCACACCGACCGTGCACTATGACGTCGGTCGCCGGACCCTGATGTTCGGTGTCACGGCCGTCGGCACCTGAACGGGCCATACCTGCCCGTTACGAAGAGGCTCGCTGGCCGCCAGTGGCCAGGGGCGCCCGCAGCGTCGGACAGCCCCACGTTTCGGCCACAGTCACTGGAGAACGACGGCGGGGCGGGCACCAGGATGGCTGCCTGGTAGGACTCGGCGGTCTTGTCATCGGGGGTGGCCAGGCGGCGTCACTGCTTCATTTCCGGGGGGTCGAGCAGCGCGCGTCGGGGGAGGGTTTTCACGTGGTGGTGCGCACCTGCCGGCCCGGGTTTGCCCGGAGCCCTCGGTATGCCAGGCCGAGGAGGAAGGAGTGGAGCAGCGCGGAGAGGGCCAGCGCCGCGAGGAAGTAACCGGTCGCCAGGGCCGAGTCACCGTCCGCGAAGTCGGGGAGGAGCAGGAGCATGCTGGTGGGTGCAGTGATCAGGAGGACCCAGACGGCTGCGAAGCCGGGGTCGGCGGCTGCTGAGGCGAACACCAGCGGAAGGGCCGCCGCGACGACGAGGCCGAGGTAGACCAGCGAGGCGGGGTTGGCGAACGTGAGCCGGATGATCGTGCGGGGAAGCAAAAACCGGCCCCGGCCCAGCAGGCTTCACCCTGACAAGCCCTACCTGGAACGGCGATTCGCGGAGGGATGCACCGGCGCCACCCAGCTGCAGGGCGAGCTGGTCGCCGAGCAAGATTCCGCCACCTACGGCATGGTCCGCGCCCACGTCGCCACCGTGCGCGGAGCTCCGTCCGCCGCACCGCCACGGCCGCCGACGGTCGGCAGTGCCCCCCCAGGATCCTCACCAATGTCGGGTCAGTCCACTCGACAAAGCGATGGACGCGAAAGGACGTGGTGGTTCGGTTCACCGCTTGCCGAGTCCACTCAGTAGCGGCCGGCGGCGAAGTCGAGGGTGGTGCTGTCCGTAAGAGTCTCGACCTCAGTGCCGAACGAGGCGTCGAGTCGGCGCCCCGCGGCGCACAGCCTCCTGAAGGGTGGAACCGGCGGCTTCGTACACGCGTCGGAAGGCCATGACTGGGAGAGCTGGAAAGATCATCCTCGCCCTCACTCTGGCTGCGGGGGTGCTCACAGGATGCACTCAAGCCGCTGGGGACGTGAACACCGGCCGAACGATTCCCTTCGACCTGTATACGCATTGCGGAATCAAGGAGGCGTGGATCGGCTCGACGTACTTCGAAGCGGAAGCCCAGCTCTCCGACGGCTCGGGAAACCCGCCTGAGGGCTGGGACAACCCCTTCCAGCGCGGCACGATGACCTTGGCGTCCGAGACGGAGGCCGTCTTCACCGACGACGCTGGGCACGAGGTGAAGTTCCGTGCCCAACCGCGCACGAGTCCCTCAAAGCCGCTCTGTGCCTAGAGGGCCTCACACGATGCCTTGTCGTCGAATTAGGACTTCTTGGACACCCTGGCAGCCCTGTCCGCCTCTGGCCTCGGCGCCGGGAGGGGGCGCTCGCGAGGTGTCTCTGCCTGAATGCCGCGCGCGCCGGCGAGGTGGTCAGCCGGGTCGGGTACCGGTCAGGTTGCGGAGGTGGAGGGGTCGGCGGGATCCATCGGATCGCCATCGGTGAGACGGCGGGCCAGGACGTGCGGGGCAGGAGCCTGATGCCCGCCTGAGGCGAGAATGCGCACCTCGTTCCGGTCGCTGATCTCCGCCCGGATGATGCCGGTGGGGTCGGCGTAGACCGGATGGCCGCCGGGCCCTTTGGAGGAGGTGCGTCCGACGATCACGACATCCTGGGTGGAGCCGGTGTCATCGGAGAACACCAGCTCGTATCGGACTGAGTTCATTTCATCCATTTTACGCCGGTCGCCGGTATAGGCTCCTCGGCCGACCGACTGAGAACGAGCTGGTCAGAGCGGTGTGAGGCCGTGCCGCCGCACCGACGCTGCCATGGAACCCCTATCGGTCAGCATCTGCGACCTTCGGTAGTGATCGGCGTTGCTGGTTTGGACGTGGACGGCGCGTCATTGCACATCATGTTGCAGTTCTGAGCGAAGGCCCGACCGGGACGGCGCCGACTTCCTCCTCCATGCGCTGACCGAGTGCGTTGCGACTTTCGGGTGAAGGCGGCACTGAACGGCTGACGTCACAACGTTGGGGTGAGCGGGCTCCTGCCAACTGGCTCGGAGGACCCGAGAGGAAGCCGGCAAGGATGCGCAGGAGCAGGGCGGCTCGGTCTGTGTACTCGACGGCCTCGACATGCGGCCGTTGGGCGGGTGGTTTCCTTCACTTCTAGGGGCAGCGTGTGTCCGCCAATGTGGGCGGCAGTCGGGGATCTTGGGGCCCGTCAATGTCCACGAGAAATAGCAGCGCGAGCGACGCGGTGCGTCACTGCCTGGCGGGTGCTCGGGTGAGTTCGATTCCGACCGTCGTCAGCATCTGGCCGAGGAGGTGGAGGGCTCGTGGCCGGGCCGGCGCTCCGCGAGGTGTTCCCGTCCAGTAGGCGTCAGTGAGCTTCTCCGTCGCCGTGAGGATCTGGTCCTCGTTCTGGGCGGCCAGGACGAGGACGAATCGCACGTAGTCGCCGATGTCGGTGCCTGGGGTGTGCTGACGCGTGAAGGTCCGCAGGCGCGGTGTCAGGGCGGGGAGGGTGCGGTCCGTCGGGAAGACCACGGCGAGTCCGGCGAGGGCGAGGCGTACCGCTGGGCATTCGTCCGACCAGCGGGCCAGCAGAGTTGGAACGTGAGCCTGAGCCGCGCTGCGGGCCCGGGCCTCGCTGTCGGGATCGGCATGCTGTGGGGTGGCCGGCCAGGTCTCGGCGAGATGGCGATCAGCGACAGTGGCAGCCCTGAACAGCAAGTCGACGGCTTGGAAACGGTGCCGGGCGGGAGCGCGGTCGTCGACTGCGAGGGCCGTTACCAGGGCGAGGCCGTCAGCGGTGGCCGGCTGGCAGGTGTCCTGGTGAAGGATCTCGCTGTAGAAGTCGCCGAGGAAGCTCCGGTCGTACCGGCAAGAGTCGGCCTCGCCGTCGAACAGCATCGCGGCCTGGGGCGGCCGGGGACCCTGCATGCGGTCGGCGATGACGTCCCGGAACAGCTGCCGGATCGGCGGACCAGCAGCGTTTGTGGTGTGCCGGGTCTGCTCGGGTTCGGCGTTCGTATCCATGGCTGGCGCAGCCTACTGGAGCTTGTCGGGCCGACGGCCGTCGCCTGGATGGGGGCGGGGTAGTCGACCCTGAGTCTGTCGCGGTCAGTCGGCCTTGGCCGATTCCTCCGCTCGGGCTCGGGTGGAGGCGAGGCGGTAGGAGTCGGTGCCGGTCTCGATGATGGTGCCGTTGAAGGTAAGACGGTCGACGATGGCCGCGCAGAGCCGGGGTCGGTGAAGGTCTTGCTCCAGCCGCCGAACGACTCGTTCGAGGCGATGGCGACGCTGTTCTTCTCTTCCCGCTCGGTCAGCACCTGGAACAGCAGCTCGGCGCCGTGCCGGTCGAGCTCCATGAGGCCGAGCTCATCGACGCAGAGCAGGTCGACGCGACCGTAGCGGGCGATGGTCTTGTTCAGTTCCTTCTAGGAGCTGAACGGCCGATCATGCGATTCTTGGCTCGTGATTGATCACGGTGTTGCTCTGCCGTACTACCGCCTCCATGTGGTGCCTGCCGTCGTGGCGCTGGCGAGTCCGACATGGCAGCGAGAGGTGTGGCTCGATCCGGGTCAGTTCGAGGACCTCAAGTACACGGTGCATGTGCTTTTCGACGACTTCTGCGATGCGGACAATCCGTGGCCCTGGCTGGGGCAGTGTCTTCGCAGCGAGGAGGAGGTTGAACTGATGGCAGGTCTTGGTACCGCCTACAACGCGGTGCAGGACTCGATCGGCTCCGCTGCCTGCGACAAGGTCTATCTGGACTCACCAGGCTGGTTTGCCGTAGTCGCCGCGGCAGCCCGGTTGGCCCAGGTGATGGTGTCCAATGATCACTCGGCGCTGAGCAAGCTGCATGACGCCGGCTATCGCTGGCCGCTCGGCGCCGAGCCGGTTGCGTCCGGGACGGATGACCAGCACGGCGAGTCATGAAACGCAGCCAGATGACCTGGGCCGCAGCGGTGACCGTTCCAAGGAAGACGTAGTCGCGCTTGTCGTACCGCGTTGCCGCGGCCCGGGAGTTCTTCAGTCGATTGACGGCCCGTTCGACGGTGTTGCGTTCCTTGTAGCGCTCCTCGTCGAAGCCCGGCGGTCGACCGCCTCGTGAACCTTTGCGGAGGCGGGCGGCATGACTGTCGATCTTCTCCGGAATGGTGTGCCGGATACCTCGTCGCTGCACGTACTCGCGGCAGGTGCCGCTGCTTTGCTGTATCCCTTGTCTGCCGCGATGCTGTTGGGTTTCTTGCGGGGCCTGCCCGGACCGAGGCGGGGAACGCGGATCTTCTCCAGCCCCGGCACGAACTGAGTGCAGTCCGTGGGGATCTCCCTCCATGGGGATCTGCGAACGTGGCTGTTGCAGAACAGTCTGGATCTGCCTGAGGAAGATGTCGACGACGGAGTGGCATGTTGCGGCTTCGACGGGTTCCCGGACGAGGGAAGCTTCTTTCTGGGCATTCGGGCGATGGAGAAGCTGTACGCGAACCGCTCCATGCCCGGTGGATTCGACCCTCCGGACCAGCCGGACAATCCGTTCTGGCGTAATGAGTGGATCCCGTTCCTGTCGGACCAGGACGGCTGGATGGGCAAGTTCATCGATGTGCGGGACGGGCGTGTCGGACGCTGGTTCGTGGGTGAGATCACGGTCACGGGCGAGTATGAATCGCTGGCCCAGTACTTCGACTCCGTGGCGGAGATGCTGACGAAGATCGCCAATGGGACCCACCCGGTCTGCGCGGTTGCCGAAGGCCGACTCGTCTGGTCGTGAGGCGGTCACCCTGGAACGGCAATGAGCTTCGTCAGCGTTGCCCCTCCAGGGTGGGGAGCCTGCTGGTCGGTGTGGTCACCCAGGGCCGGCGGAACGCCCTGGCTTTCACAGATTCGGATGATGCGGTGGTTTCGGGCCGCGGTCAGGTCATGGGCATGTGGCCGTACGTTGCGTGGTACTGCCGAATTGCGGCCGGCCAGGCAGAGGCCGTTCTCCCGGCTGCAGACGACGTGCCGCAGGGGTAATTCGTCCAGTACGACCCACAGACTCAACGGGCGGGCTGGGGTCGTAGACCCGGTGCGGGCGTCGGTAAAAAAGGAATCCCTGCTCGGCGAGGCGGCGAGCGAGGCGATCGCCGCTTCTTCGTCCGCCGCGTTCGGGATGCCGGGCGCGGTGGCGATTCGGTCCGCGTGCGTACTGTTGGCGACTCGAATACGGCGAACGGCTCCGCCCCTGGAAGAAAAGGGGGGAGCCGTTGCACGGTGGTGCAGTCCTACAGAGGCCGCTCAGGCGTGTCGTCGGTTACCCGTGACGACACGATAGAGGGCCAGCAGGATGACGGAGCCGATGATGGCCGCGATCCAGGTGGACAGGTCGAAGAAGCCGTCGATGGAATCGACGCCGAATATGACCTTGCCCAGGAAGCCGCCCAGCAGACCGCCCGCGACGCCGATCAGGATTGTGATGATGACGCCGCCCGGGTCCTTGCCCGGCATGATCGCCTTGGCGATGAAACCGGCAATCAGACCGATGAGAATCCACGCGATGATGCCCATGATGCGTCTCCTACCTGCTGATATAAAGTCTGCGTCAATACGGCGTATACGCGCTCCGGCGGCGTTCAAACCCCTCATGCACACATCACAGGAGGGATGAGCTGGCCCAGGCGCCGGCTGCGACGAACATGACAGCGGTGCCAGGACTGGATCAGGGCCGTAACTCCACCTGCTCCGCCCGCGGCTGACACCGTCCTCGCGGCCCGCACGCCGGCATGTTCCGCTTGGTTGGCCGTTGACAGCTCACCACCACGACCGGCAACTTCTTCCCGCTGCCTGAAACCGGAGGAGGGTCGAGGCACGCAGGTCGCAGCCCTGAAACGGGCCGGCCCCGTCGGCGCTGTCATCCGCTCGGTTGGGCTTCCGTCACGACGGAGCCCAAGCTTTGGTCACCGACGGTGTCTGCCTCGGCGCGGGGGCTTCATGTACGCCGGCTTGGACATCGTTTCTTATGGCTGCGGTGTGGAGTGGACCGCTTCAGGGAAGCCCAGCTCGTCCAGCAGCGCGTCGAACAGCTCCTCCACGAAGGTCTCCTGTGCGCGCAGCAGTTCCTCGATTCGAGGCTGCTGCGCCGCCGTGGCTTGGACACCAGCTGCTGACGCCCACATGAGCGCCTTCGGCGTCGGCCGGAACCTCCGCATCGAGCTCTGCACGCTTGTGTCCGATGGCCTTTTCGAACTCCGGGGTGGCCATCCACAGGCTCAGGTCGTCCACGTCCTCCGGTTCCTCGACGAGGAGGGCCGCGGCGTTGTCCAGGTTGAGCCATGCCTGCCAGCGACGCCCATTGGTGTGCAGGCCGGTCACGAGGGCGACACTGCTGTCGGAGGCATCAGCCACGCAGGCCGGCGCGCCGGTCCATTCCACCAAGGCGAACAGGCAATCGTCCTCCCAGATGCCCTGCTCCAACTGCAGGGTCTGCCAGCCGCCCGGTCGCGGCTGCCACCCGTGCACGTCGTCCCTCAGCTCTGGACCGGTACTGCTGAACAGGGGTGCTTCCAGCAGCGGGCGTTCGCTGCGTGCAAAGACCAGATGACCGGAAAAGCCCATGGAACCTCCTCGTCGAATACCAGCGCACCCTATGAGCTGTCACTGACACCACCGGTGCTGGCCGACTGGCTCACCGGATTAGTCGGCGGTAGCCGATGAGGGTCGCGGCTATGCCGACGAAGGCGAGGAAGTGTTCGGCCTTGCGTTCGTAGCGGCGGTGGAGGCGCCGGCAGCCGGCCAGCCAGGACACGGTTCTTGCGACCACCCACCGATGTCTGCCCAGCCGCTGTGAGGACTCGATGCCCTTGCGGGCGATGCGGTGGGTGATGCCGCGCTTGCGAAGCCATCGGCGCAGGTGGTCGTAGTCGTATCCCTTGTCGGCGTGCAGTTTCGCCGGGCGCCGGCGGCGCGGGCCGCGGCGGGCCCGGATGGGCGGGATGCCGCGCACGAGCGGCTCCAGGCCCTGGCTGTCGTGCATGTTCGCGCCGGAGATGCCCAGCGACAGCGGCAGTCCGTTCCGGTCACAGATCATGTGGATCTTCGATCCCAGCTTGCCACGGTCGGTCTGATTCGGTCCCGTCAGTGGCCCCCATTTGCAGCCCGGAGACTGACCGAGTCGATCGCGCACCGCGACCAGTCCAGCTCGCCCCGCGCTCCGAGTTCGTCGAGGATCAAGCGGTAGAGCTTTGCCCAGACCCGGTCCCGGCTCCACTGTGCGAAGCGCCGGTAGACCGTGGGCCAGGCGGGGCCGAACACCGGCGGCAGCTGCCGCCATGTGCAGCCTGAGGTCGCCACGAAGATGATGGCAGCCAGAGCCTCACGGTCACCTGCCCGCCGCCGGCCACCGCCCTGCGGACGTATCACCACCGTCGGCGGTACCACCCGCCGGAACAGCACCCACAACTCGTCCGGCACCAGCCGTTCGACCAGATCCGCCATGCACGGTTCATCGAATGATCACGCCATAAGAAACGACGTCTTAGGAATTCTTGGGAAGCGCTGCTTCATCGGGCTGGACGCCAAGGTCTACGGGCACGTCCTGACCACCCGTAGCGCCACTCTGAGCAACGGGACCGCTCTCCCGGGCGATTGCCCTCACGACATGCCCCAGTCCCTGCATCCGTGCGGGTGGAAGGCAGGGACTGGGGCCGTTCAGGAACGGGATCGGTCAGACGCGAGGTGCGGTCGGCAGGGCCGTGGGGTCCACCCCGGACAGTTCCACGATGCGGTGCGCCGGTACGCCGGCGGCCAGGGCCTTGTGCAGCAGGGCGTCGCGGCCCTCCTCGCTGTCGCGGTAGGACAGCAACTCCTCCTCGACGACCGCCACCGGATCGGTGGCGCCGGCCCGGCGCACCCGCTCCAGCTCCTCCTCGGTCAGCGGCACCGGCAGCCGCTCGACCCCATCGGGGATCATCCCGGTCTGTTCGGGCGGCACGATGCACAGCGCCGGAGAGGTGGCGTCGGTCTCGTGGGCATCGAGCCACGCTTGCACAGCCGGTGTCTGCAGGCACTCCAGCTCTCCGGTGAGGGAGACGGGCGTGCCTGGCAAATCCGAGCCGGGGGTGGTGTCGGCGAGAAAGAGGTAGGCGTCATCGGTCATGGCGGATCACTTTCCAAGGTCTGTCGCGGCGTCGTTGCGCTGCCGCCTACCCAATTTCGCCCCGCTATAGCTGTTCGGCGTGGCGGCCGGCACTTCCTGCTCACAACGACTGGTGGAAGAGGGGCGAGTGCCGGTCGTGCGCGGGACAGGTGCAAGCGAGATCGACTCCACCAACGCGCTGCAGAGCCGACCGGAACCAGGCACGCCCCGCACCAGTGGCCCCGGGATCTCTCGAGGGGCGCGCTGTCCGTGATCGCTTGGGGCGCGATCAGGTGCGATGTGTCGGCTTCACGGTGGTGAGGTCATGTCGGTGCCGGCTGGCCAGGCGCGGCGTGTTCTTCCAGGTCTCTGGCCGATGGCGATGGTTGGTCGCTGACACGAGGTGGTGTCTTGTGTTGCGGTGGCTGACAGGGCGCGTTACATCCCCAGGCGGTCCACTGTCGTATAGGCGGGGCACATCGCAACTGCCCCTCTGCCTCTCATCGGGGATTCCGGCGCCGGCAAGTCCCACCTGCTGGTCGCACTCGGCATCGAGGCCGTGATGGCCGGCCACCGGGTCGCGTACGTCCCGGCGGCCGAGCTCGGCAACGAGCTCTTCGAAGCCGTCGACGAGAAGCAGCTGGCCAAGACCATCTCCCGCTACGGCCGCGTCGATCTCCTTTGCACCGACGAACTGGGACACAGGGAACACGACCGCCGCGGCACGTCCTGATGATGCTTCGTGGCCTCGCCGGCGGCGCGCCTTCGGGTGGTGCTTGGCCAGAGGCCAACATGCCCGCGCTGTGAGCGGGTGGTGGGGCAGTGAGGACAGCGACCACAGCCCCGCCAGCTTGTCGGTCGCGTGGTCGCCGCGGCTGATCGAGCCATGGTCCGCCGGGAACCCACGTCATCACGGTCCAGTGCTTGGAGAAGCGCGCGCTGGGACGGTTCGCCGCACCGCACCGCACTGCACCGGGAGCAGCAAGCGCGAGGCCAGCACCGGTAGCCACCGCCCTCTTTTAGCTGGAGCTCCGGAGTGGGATCCATGCGCTGCATGCGCACAACCAACTCGTCCCCGAGGCGCCACATTTGATGGCCCCACCGCTCGCCCCCCCGGATGGCCAGCCCTGCAAGGGTCTGGCTGTTGCTCGTGCAGCAGGTGGCGGACCAGGTCCGCGGTGATCTCGAACTCGGCGTCGGTCATTCGAAGTCACGGTTGCGAAGTTACGGTACTGAGGCGCATGCGGAGCGACTTTCGCTCTCCGGAACACTCGCTGTGATCCCTGTGACAGCATCACCAATTCGGTCGCTGAGAGCTACAGATCAGAGGCTTTGGGATGGAACGAACCCAATGGAGAAGGTTTTCACGTCAGCCTCGCCGGTTCCGAAGCTAAGTTGACCCGGATCGACGACCGGACCGTCTACCCCGCCATGCCCGACCCCAGCCGCATCGCCAGCCGAACGACTACCACGATCGGGACTTTGGCATCGACAAGCGGTGGGGTCATCGATCGGAGGCCCGACGGCCTGATCGGTCGCCGTCGGGCGGCATGGGGAAAGCCGGTGGCAGGCAGCGTTACCACCAGGCGATAGTCGCTGCATGCATCGACCGGACGGGCCCAGGGACAGCCTCGCGTTCAGCGCAGAGGAATCCGACGCTGTGCAGGCTGCCATCACCGCGGTCGCTCCCACTTGGGCAGGCGGACAACGGGTCACCCTCCATGGGCTGTTCGATCGTTGGAAGAGCGTGATCGGCGAGGTGGAGGAGGGCTACTCGTGGTGCGCTCCTGAGTTGAGCGACGACATCTGGTGCCGCGGCGTCCTGGCGAAGATCTGGCCGAAGCTCCCAGCACGCGTCCGGGAGATCAGACGGCCGGAGCTCGACGGCGTCGACGAGCGGTATCGCCGCGCCACGATTCCGTGGCCGGGGCGTGCTGAGGACGACGCCGAATGGTGGATCTGGCGGATTCCCCGGCGTCTGGAGGTCGAGGCGTCGGAGCAACGCGGAGAAGGCTGGCCCCTGGGTTGGGCAATGATGCCGTTCCCCAAGCCGGATTCCGTGGAGGTCATCTCTTGAGATTGCTTTAGCCGGTCCAGAATCCACCAGCGTGAGTGGTTCCGAGAAGCTTGCATCCGTTGCCCGGATGACCACGTCAATCCCAAGATGCTCGCCCGGCTCTCCAAGTCGGGCGACCTCCTGCAACGCAGGACGCGGGCCGAGACCGGAGGCTGGATCGGTGAGATCGAGGTTCTCGACTCCACCCTCACCTTCCTTCGCGCGGAGCGCGCCGAAACCCAACGCCGAGCCCAGCGACCAGCTGTCCACCTCGGCATCCCACGCCGCCGTCCGCAAGAGTCCGAACGATCTTCCCCGGACCGATGCCAGGAAGCGACCAGCCGTCACTCAAGGATGGCGCTCACGCCCCGTTCCTCGAAGATCTTCAGGATCAGGTCGAACACTGTAACCTCGCGGTCGCCGACGGGGACGCGTTCTACCAGCCGTGCCCGAGACTCGGCCGAGGACTCCCAGTGCAAGGTGAATGGAGCATTGGCGCCCCAGCCCCCGCAAAGGCAGTCGTCCAGCGCGTCCAGGTTCCAGCCGAAGTATCCGCCGGGTCCATTGACGGCCTCACCGATCGCGCAGTAGAAGCTGTCTTCGTCGACGATGTGCCGACCGTCGAAGGCGAACACCTGGCCTGCCGGGGCATCGGGTTTTCCCTGGCGTCGGTACGCCCGGGACCACAGCGCCACCGATAGCCACGCGCGCCTCTCTTGAGGTGCGAGTGCATGCCACATGCCGGTGCGATTCAGGTGACCCGTGCGGACCAGGTCCCACGCTCGTTCCGCTCCGGGCAGGGTGTCCTCGCACCACAGCGTCACCGTCAGGTCGACGAGGCCGGTTCCGCGGGCGGAAGGCTTGACGTCGACGACGGTGACCTCGTAGACGGAGTAGGACCCCATGGTGGCACCGTCGCCGTCGAGAAGAGCGAGCCAGGCGTTCCCCGCCATGGCGGGACGACCACCGACATGATCGACGCTCTCCCGTAGGCCGCCCTGCGGGAGGCACCCCTCGAGGTGCACCCGGCGTGCGCCCTCTTCATCTGGCAGAGGCGTGAAGAGCCACTGGGCCTCGTGAGCAAAGCCCCAGAAGTCGCCGTCGTCCTCCTCCGAGATCAGTGCGTACTTCTGCCCCTCGCTGCCCCGCTGTGATGTTCGCATCGCACCCCTAATGAGAGCGCCGACCTTACCGACGCCCGACAACTCGCTGGGCTGTCGTCGGCGCTGTCCCCACCCTTGACTCCAACCCATTCTGAACTCGACGTCATGGACAGTTCGTGTGAGCGTCCTTGGCGTCGGTGTGTGTTGCCTCGGCGCCTGGACCGTCCACCGGGTCAAAGCCGCGGGGCTCGCCGTCTAGGTGGCCCGGGCAACGCTTCCGACTCCACCGCCCCGAGGGGCGTTCTGGCGGGGGCATGGAACCGATTGACCCGATCCACCGGAGCGATCGCGGCCTGATCGTCCTGGACATCACCGCCACCGACGACGAGACTCCAGGCAGCCGTCGAGCAACTCGGTCGGCACCGGGCGACCTCCGGGACACCGCAGGTACGACGCGCCCCCGGAGAGCCGGGTATGACAGCACGGCTCTCCGTCGACGCGCGCCGCTGACCCGCAAGCCGTATCTGCGGTTCACTGCGCCGACCCCTGGCAGGCCCGGCCTGGCTTTCCGGGCTGCTCGGTCGGACGGCTGGGTGTGGGTCGGGGGATCGGGGGCATGCGGGTGCTGAGCACTTGGGACCGCGCTCTGGATATGCAGGGTCTGCCGGACCTCCCCTCCCGGGGGTTCTTGGGTGGTGAACGGCCGCACGGGGTGCCGGTGCGGGCCGTTCGGCGTGGGGCCCGCGATGCCGGGTGCAGGTAGACCGGCAGCGCTGCCGCTTGCCATCCGGGTCCGGTCTTCCGGCTCGGCGGGGCAGGCCTGTGGACCCGCGAAGGGGCTCCTGCCGCGCCCCTTCGCCACCTCGAATAGGAGGTGCCGGTGTCTTGTGTTCTGGTGGCTGACAGGGCGCGCTACATCCCCAGGCGGTCCGAGGTGATGCAGGCGGCGCATCGCAACCGGACAGGACCCGAAGTCAGGGGACACGCGCCCACCGGATGCCCAGCTTCCGGCTCACGCTCACAGCCCGCTGGCCCGATCTCACGTTGGTTTGCGCCACACAGAGATGTGCTTCGCTGAGTCCCGGGTGAACGGTGCCCCGTCCCAGTCCGCGACGCGACGTTCCAGCTCGAGCCCGGCGATCCGTGCCATCAGGTCGAGCTCTGTAGGCCAGGCATACCGGTGCCGGGAGTTTTCGCGGCGGTATCGGCCGTCGTCGCCGTCGCGGGTGAGGTGGTGCGAGACGAGAATCTGCTCAACCAGGTCGAAGGTGTCGAAACCGAGATGCTGCTCAGAGACGTCGAACGGCACCGCGACCTGGCCGGGCGGAAGGAACCGCAGTGGCGGCACGCCCAGCTCGATGACGAATCGGCCGCCGGGCTCCAGATGACGTGCGGCGTTGCGGAAGCACTCGACCTGCTCGTCCTGCGTGAGCAGGTTCGTGATGGTGTTGTAGACGAGATAGACCAGGGTGAACTCGCCGGGAACGACGGTGGTGGCCATGTCCCCGATGATCACCGGGAGGAAGTCCTCGTCGATCTTGCGCCGTAGCACCGCTGCCATGTGCTCGGACAGTTCGATGCCCATCACCGGCACGCCGCGTTCACGGAGCGGGACTCCCACTCGTCCGGTCCCGATGGCGAACTCCAGTGCCTGTCCGTCTCCAGCGAGCTCGGCGAGAAAGGCGAGAGTCGGTCCGAGAACGGCAGCCGAGGACATTTTGCTCTCCTCGGCGTCGTAGCGATCGGCGGTCGCACGGGTCCACAACTCACTGCTCGTCACGGGCGGCCACTTTGCCGGGTACCGAGGGACGCTGTCGACGCATTTATCTTTCACCGGCCCCGACCTCAGGGCTCGCGGCGGGCTACGGACGTTCCAGGGCACCCTCCGGCTCGGGGCCGGCAGGGGAAGGGATGCGGCAGCCGGGTCGGCCCTTCCCGCCGACGTGGCCGACAACCGTGCTCCACGGCGGCGCCCTGGGGGAGTGCGGGCACCCGTCGCGTCTGCCTCTCCCCGCCCGGACCCACATAGCCATCACGGTCGCGCATCCCGTCCCTCCCGCAACCTGAGCGGCACTGCAGATCTCGCGGACGACGGTGACGACGGTGACGACGGCGTGATGGCCGCGTGCACGCGCCCGGCCGAGTCCTCGATCCGGCCATGTATGCGGGGGCGTGCTTCCTACTCGGGTGCGGGTGAGTATCTGCGCTCTGATGCGGGCGGGTTAGTGCCGGGGAGGCTGGGGTCATGACGAACGAACAGCAGAATTCCGTCGCCCTGTACAGAGGAAAGGCCGGAGCTGGCGGACCCGGGCGCTGACCCCAGCCAAGGCAACGGCCCCGGGCCCAGGTGAGCCCTCCCTCGCCTCTCGCGGCGCGGGTGATGCGCAGCGCGAAATTCTTGATTGAGGCCATGAGGGGTGGCGCCAACGAGCCAACTCGGTCGGGCGGCAGGTGTCCGGCTCTCCCCCCCCCCGCGCCCCTGGAGCCCGGCTCGCCCGGCAGACCCCAGCATCACACCACGCCACGGACTGACATTACGAAGCGGGTCACTCGGGCGCGACGCTTGAGCGTCAGGGTCTGGGGTCGGCTCCAGCCCGGGCCGATATGGCGTGCGCGGGCCAGGCTCGGAGCCCAGGCGTGCTCTGGGAGCAGTATCGCCGGACCGCCTAGGCGGACAAGCCGAGGCCGACACCGCCGTTCGAGCCCTGCTGCGCGCCGGGGAAGACAACGACTCCGTCGCTCGAGATGTCGTCGCTTGTCTCGACCGCATGGGCCCGGCCGCACGCCCCGCTCTGAATCCGGGAAACACTCGCACCACCCCGCCGCGGCGGGAAATCCTCGGGATGGGGCGTCGTCTTCGACCTGGAACTCCAGCACTCCGGCCGCGCCATACTCACACGCCTGCACGATCTGCCCCGGCAGAGGAGAAGTACCCGCTACGGCAGATGATGGGCTTGATCAGCGTGCTCGGAGTGGGCCCCGGGCGTCCGCGGACCGGCCCGACCGTATAGTCGCAGACAAGGGCTACAGCTTTCGCAAGTGGCGCTTCTACCTGCGGCGACGCGGCATTCCGCCCACGATCCCCGAACGCTTCGACGAGATCCTCGGGCGGTTGAACCGAGACTTACGAGGCGGCCGGACACCCGGCTTCAACCGAGCGATCTAGCCCCGCTGCAACGTTGTTGAGCGCTGCTTCAACAGGCTCAAGCAGTGACGCGGCCCGGCCACTCGCTACGACAAGACTCGTGAGTTTTACCAAGCCGCCGTCACCATCGTCTCAATTCTGCTCTGGCTCTGACCTTTGGAGATGATCCCTAGGGCTTGGCGGGGTCACACGACGCCAGATCCTGGCCATCCGATTTCGAGGACGGGTGCAGTTCGAGGCGCTCCGTGACCGCCCGCGTTCCCCTCCTCACCTTCACTGTCACCGCGCCTAGAGTGAGGTCGGGGAATTCGATGGCGTGGATCGTGCGGCGTCCGTCCGCCAGCACGCCGACGTTCCGCACACGGACCGGTTCACCGTTGCAGGTGACTGACTCAACTGTCTCGTGCTCCGTGCCGAAGACCACGTTCCATCCCGTCGCCATCATGCGGACCAACGGCACGAGTCGCGGGTTATCCCCCACCGGGGGGGTGTTCGGGCGGGAAGCGCACGCGACGGTCGTCATCCCTTGCGTCTTCGCGACACCATGACAGGATCGGCCGTCGGCCGTCTCCCAGACGAAGAGCGCCCCGCTAGCCGCTTCGGCGGCGACCAGCAGACCAGGGTGGGCCGGCGCATTGGCGCCGGTGGCGGCGGCGAGCATGTGGCCTGTCGCCTGGGCGACGGCTTCGGCCGTGTTCGACGACTCCGCCGGTGAGGGCTGCGAACCTGCCTTCCCGGGCATGCTCCCGCGCTCGGCCGTCGGCAGTGGCGTCCGGGCCGGCTCCTCCGGAGCTGCACAGGATGCCATCGCAAGGACCACGCATCCCACTGCCACTCGGATTACTAGGTCTCGCACTGCTTCCCTGCCTCTTCATGCGCCGAGGAACCGCGACACATCACACGACGCACACCACATCACTCCGGTTCCCTCTCACCAACGCCGCCCCCGCATCGCCCGCATCCCCATGTGTGCGGCGGAGCCTGTCCGCAGCCGATCCCGCATGGCGCGTCGAGCCGACCTTTGCCCGGCGACCATCACCGAAGGCTCCTCTCCCGTACGACATCACCATCCGAACGGTGACTCGCCCAGGACCTAGCTGCCGATGTACGTGGCGGGCTCGGACGGATGCGTGCCCTGGACTGGGCCGAAAATGCGATGACCTGCGGTGACGGATCGTGGCACAGTCCCTTCATGTCCAACGACATCGCCTACCCCGTCTTCCACGGCCCCGACCCGGCCCTTGCCCTGAGCATCGCGCGCCGCCTCATGGAGCTCGGCCGTTGCGAGTACACAAACGTCTCCCTCTACGCAGAGCTACGCTCTGTCGACGAGGTGCGGCGGCGGGCGAAGGAGCTGCCCGAGGGGTGGTTCCGGGGGCAGGAACAGTACGGGGAGTTCGACGATCGGGTGCTGCTCGAGGACCGCCCTGCATGGCTCGTAGGTGTCCGGGGGCCGGACCTGCCGACCGAACCGTCGGCGTACGAAGGGCGGCTGCCGGTGGACTACGAGTTGCTCAACCAGGCGGTCGACAGCGTCGAGGGCGCCTTCACCTCGGCGATCGGTCCGAGCGTGGGCGAGATCAACTGGCAGGACCTGTGCTGGCCGGACGCGCCCGAGGTGGGTTTTCGCGGCGAGTCCAAGCACGCAGAGGTGACGCTCCTTCTCAACACCAGCACCCGCCAGTACGACGGCCCCGCCGGCTACCACACCGTCCTCGTCCACGTTCGCAGCGTCGATGTCGACGGCCGTCAGAGGAGAGAGCCGTACGCACACTGGCTTGCCGGGCAGGTGGGACTTGCGGTCATCGGGCCGGGACAGCGGTGCTGAAGCCTGGCGGCGAGTGCGATGAGTTGCGGGGCAGGCGGGCGGCGTAGTCCGCAGAGGTGGGAGTTCAGGGGGGGTTGCCCGGGTATTCCCGGGCGGGTGCCCTCTTCACATTCCCATGTAGGCGTCGTCGGTCATGGTGAATGACTTTCCTAGGTCTGCCGTGCCGTCGTCGTGCCTCGCCCACCCGCTTTCGCCCCGCCATAACTGCTTGGGCTGAGGGCGGGGACTTCATGCTCATCGACGACCGGTGGAAGCCGGTCGAGGAACCGGTCGGGGCGTCATGGCCCCCGCCTGAGGGCGGGACGGAGCACCTTGCAAGCGATGGAAGAACGCGTGCCGGGACGAGGTACCCCCCCCTGCTCCGCCCTGCCCCGGCTCCGACCGACTTCGCGCGGATACGATCGACTTCGGCTGATCCGACGACAACGGGGCTGGACAGATCGGTGTCGCGGTCGTAGCCAGCACTCGCAGCTCCCCGCGCGCCAATGCCGTGAGGCATGAAGCCCGAGTGTGAAGGGCCGGAACTTTCGGCAAGGGGTGGTCGCCCGCCGGGCACACGGCGGCGACCCGCGAGCACTGAAGCCCGGGATCGCCGATGAAAGAACGCCTGTGGTCGGAGGCGCATCGAACTGATCGTGTGTCGCATGGCGTGCGATCCGGCCTTAGTACGATCATTCAGCCTGGTCAGTGTCTAGTCGTGGCCGAAAGCACGTCCTCCGCAACGGGGTCGGGCGCCCCGGTCCGTGCGTGTGATGGGCGCCATGGATCCTTCAGTGCCTCGCGAATCAGGTCGCGGGCGTTGAGCTGGGATCTGTCGGTGAGGCGTGTCCTTCTTCTGCTGAAGGCCGGTGTCGTTCCCGCTGATGGTTGGCCGGGGCGTGTGTGGGCGTGTCGTGCGGGCTGATCTCCTCGCGCTCGACCTGTAGCAACCGACCCCGTACCCCGTACCCCGTTCCCCCGTTCCCGAAGAAGCGGGGGAACGGGGTCGGTTGCTCGCGGGTCCGAGGCGGTGGCCGGCGCTTTCGTGCGACACCGCAGGTGATTGCCGCCAACTGCGGGCCTTTGAGAGAGCTCTGCATCTTCCCGCGAACCCCTCCTTCAAGAGGCGCGAAAATCCGTGGACGGATCCGCGGAAGATCACGTACGGTGTGGCTTCACGCCCTGAGATGGATGGAAGGAGGCGAGTGCCGTGCGGTTCACACCTTTCCAGCGCTCCCTTTTCCGCTGTCCCGGCGTGTTTCGTCAGTTCTGACCGGGAGCGCTCCAAGCAGCCTGTATCCCGGAGGAATCCATGACCGATACGGTCATCCGCACGCTCTCCGCGAGCGACGCACATCTTTTCGACGCACACCCCGACCCCCTCGGCGCCGGTGAAGGCCACCGGCGTACCCGGTTCCGCCCCGACTGGAAGCGCGTCGCCCTGCGCGACGGCGAGGTCGTCGCACGCGGCGCGTGGTGGGGCGGCCCCGACGACTCGGAGCCCGTCAACATCAACTGGTTCGACGTGGCCGAGGGCGAGGAGGCGGCCGGGGCCGAACTCCTGCGCTCCGCTCCCTGGCAGGTCGAACTCGAGATCAACCTGCCCGGCGGCTGGCGGGAAAAGACCTACCTGCGCGCCGGAGCCGAGGCGCGCTTCGCCGCCGCACGAGCCGCAGGGTACGAACTCCTGGTGGAACGCTTCCTGTACCGCTGGACCGCCGAGCGAGGTCTGCCCGAGCGGCCCGGACGCCTGCGCTTCAGCGCCGAACCCGACGACGCCGTGTTTTTCGACGCGTTGCGCCGCATCCACTCCGCCACCCTGGACGCCCACGCGCTCAGGGCCATCGAGGAGGGCGGCCTCGACCAGGCCGCCCAGGAGGAACTCGACTTCTTCCACTGGTGCCCCTCCCCACGGGAGTGGTGGCAGATCGCACACACGCCGGAGGGCGACCTGGCCGGCATCCACATTCCGGCCCACAACCCCTCCGGCCCGACGATCGGCTTCATCGGAGTCGTCCCGGAGCAGCGCGGTCGCGGCTACGCCTACGACCTCCTCGCGGAGTGCACCCACCTCCTCGTCGAGCAGGGCGCGGAGTTCGTCAGCGGAGCGACGGACCAGGCCAACTTCCCCATGGCCGCGAACTTCGCCAAGGCTGGCTTCCCCGTCATCCGTGAACGCATCAACTTCCACCCGGCGGGCCAAGCGGCCTAGCGAGGAGTAGCACACGGTGAGCGGTCCGGTCCGAGGGCACGTCCGGACCGCTCACTGGTGCCCGGCGGCATGCGGGCGGACAGTGAACGTGAAGGATCTTGCCGTGGAGGGACCACCGTCTCGTCGTCAGTCCCCACCGACGATGATCAACGGCGGCCGCGCCCGTTCCCTTACGGGACCCACCAGCGGGATGGCCAGCAGGCTCTCTTTCCGTCACGGTTCCTCCCCGGTTCCTGACGCGTCGCGGACGAGTTCCTGACGCGCGGGGACCAAGACTGGGACGCCGTTCATGGGCGCTCGCGATCGGCATCAAGAAGGCGTCGAAGACTGCCTGGTCACGGCAATGCCAAGAGGTGTGGTTGTGCTTGGGGATGGCTCCACGGGGAGAGCGTGGGCACGGGCCGCCGGTGACGGGAGACGGAAAGTCGAGATGGAGCAGGGGAAAGCCATGGGGGGAGTTCCTTGACGTAGCCTTCGGCTTCCCCTCGCTGTCGTTCAGTGGGGCCCTGGTCGTGGTTGCGGTGTTCTGGCTGCTGGTGCTGTTCGGTGCCGAGGAACGCGAGGGCCTCGCGGCGACCTGGACACCGAAGCACTGCCGCGTGCACCCGGTTCGCACGCCCGCTCTCGCCTGCCATGCGCCGACCGGCATGACGCCCGGAGGCCGTCCACAGCTGCCGTGGCCCGTCCAGCGCCACGCAGGCCGTCTCCAGGTCGACGACGGTGACGTCCAGGACGCCCGCGCCCGGTTCGGCAAGGTGCTGCTCATGGATCTGCATGCCCCTCGCGACTGCAGTTCCGGGCAGGGTGGTTGCACCCGACAGCGACCCGCATCCGTTCGAGTGAAAGAGGCCGAGCGTGAGTCAAGGCCATGTCAGTCGCCGTCAGGCCGTCTCCGATAGGCCTGAGTCGCCCACGCCAGCCTAAAATCCGCCGTACTTGGAGCGGTCTACGAACCGGAACGAGGCACGGCCCTCAGCCGACCTCGACATAGACGATCAAGACGGTCGTGCCGATGACGCTATGACGGTCGGGATGCACACCACCCGAACGCGCTCGTTTCGGTGCTCCCCCTCCAGCTTGCCCTCGCCGCTGGACCCCGATCCGGTGGTCGAGGGAGAGCCGGACAATCGCAGCGTCCAGGACTTGCACTCGGCGTCGTGGTGATGGGCACGGCAGGACGTCGACTCGGCGACGGCCGGAAAGATGCCGTTGGTACCACCGGTCCATGACTTTGCCTTGTCCGGCGTGTTCGCCACAGGCTGGCCGGTGTCGCCGCGCACAGTGAAGTCGTGGGCCGCCGTTTTGGTGGCTTCGCTTCACGACGAATGGAGATGTCGATGACCGTGGTCAGTGACAGCGCGACGGGGGAGGAGCTTGCTGAGAGTTTGCTGGAGGGGGTGGTGAATGAGCCGATGCGGGCCGCGACGAAGTTGCTGGGAGCTCACAGCGACGGTTACTGGCTGCGGCGTCTCACCCATGACCAGGAACTGGCGGCCGCGGTCGACCATCCGCTGATCGACCTCTCCGCCCGGTATCCGGCGGTCGACTGGGACGGCGTCGGCCACCTCCTGCAGACCCCAACGTGGTCCCAGGAGGCGTCCAGGAGCCAGGCGGCCGTGCTGCAGTTCGCCGCGTCCCTCGTGAGCCGGTGCCCCGTACAACTCGGCAGGGTGACCCACGCGCTCGCTGACGCCGAATTCCAGCTACTTCTGACGGCGATGGAAGAGGCTTCGTACGGCGATCCACGCTGAGCTGCGCGGGGGCTCGTGACGGAGGCACAGCGCAGCACCTGGCGAGCGGATGATGCAGTTCTCTGGGCGCCGTGTGTGCTTGGAGGATCGGACGGTGGGGGCGTATGAAGGCCCGGTGAGCCGGCCCGGGTGGGCGAAGAACCTCGGGTCGGCCACCTTGAGTAGACCGGTCCGCAGATAGCAGGTATCCAGGGCACGACCCTTGACCCTCGATCCTCGGCCGCCGTGATGGCTCAGGAGTAGGTCATGGGGCAGCCGTACCGCATGGAGTACTGCGCGGCGCGCAGGTAGAGAGCCACGTAGAAGGCCGCGTCCCGGTCCTCGGCCCACGGTCCCGGCCGCGCCCGGGCGGCCCGCCCCGCCCCGCCCTCCAGAAACCACAAGCTCAGCGCGAGGTTCTCGCCCGCCGGTATCGCGTCCACAGGCAGTTCGACGGCGCCGGCGAGCCGCTCGGCCAGGGCGAGCACCTGCGGGGCCCCGGCGACCACTGTCTCTTCGCCGGAGAAAGCGGTGCCGACAGGGAGCACGATCGCCTCCTCCAGTGCGAAGGGCACTAGCACGCTCCAGTCGAGGAGGGTCGACAGCTCCACATCGGTCAGCCGCGTCCTGCACAGGGTCACGAAGCCGTCCATGGACGGGCTGACCTTCTCCTCGAACCAGCCCGGCGCCTCCCATACGGCCTGCCCCAGCTCGTAAGGGGGCAGGCCGCGCCGCTTCAGCTCGGTGTTCAACGCGACGGCGACGTCCCCGTACCCGTCCTCCCCGGGCTGCGACCAGTCCTGCGCGGTGACACTCACCAGATAGATACCCATGGTCGCAACGTACCGGCCGCCACCGACAGCATCCCTGGCCCGTGAGACAACCAGCGGGGCAAGCCCCGCAGCAGGATCACCAGGTCTTCATGCTGCGAGCGCGCGGTCTGCCATCGAGGTGTCATTCGGCTGCTGCATGCTCATAGTGCCGACCCAGTAGGCCCAGTAGGCCCAGTAGTTCAGGTTTGTGGCCTCTGCGATGTCGTCATCGGCCAAGGCGTAGTCGATCAAGTCCAGCAGGGACCGAATGCCGTCGTGTGAGGGCCTTTTGACGGCGGTGTCCCGGCGCGGGGCGGTCGATGCGCAACTGTCCCCAACCGGTTGGCTTCGGAGGCGCGCTCACGGCGCTACTTTTCTTCGGTACGGATCCGAACTCGGGCGTGGGTAACTGCCCGGCGGTGTGGGTGGACACCGACTCCGACGAGGGCCCGGAACTGGTCCTGCAGGGCAAGTTCGGCGACGAGGTGACCCGGGCCGCCTGCAGTGCGGACAGTCCGTCGGCGGACGATGAGACGGTCATCCGTATCCCGGCCCGGATGGTGGCCCAGATAAAGGAGGCGTGTGATGCCGCAGAAGCCGCCGGTCCCCAGCTTTGAGGAGCTGCTCGACTCCGCACGACATCGCGCCCTGCACTTGGAGATGCGCGGCGTCTACGTGGTGGGGGAGGAGCGGGAAGTCTACGGCACCTTCCTGTGCGACGGGAGCGTGCCCGCGGACGACTCGGAGTTCTGGAGTGGGCGACTGCCGTTGGTGGAGCGGACCGTCGCCCGAGGGGTGAAGGTCCACCGCGCCCGGATCGTCTCCGAGCCCGTCACCGGCTACATCCGCTTCGAGCACGCCATCACCGGTCCACAGCCGGGCGTGGGCGGCGGCGGTGCCGTTTGCGGGCACGTTTCGAAAGCCTTCGAAAGGCTGTCGGGCCGGCGGGCCGCCCCGCGAGACTCCTCGGTACCGGGCAGGCCGCGACGGGTTCGCGACCGCAAGGCATCGGGCCCTGTGACCCACGTATGTCAGGAGCACACCAGTGATGAGGAGAGCGTTCTCTCGACGGCCGGGCCCGATCGGCCTACGCCGGCCGACGGCCACGGCGCTTGCGGGGACGGCCCTCCTCCTCGCCGTCACCGCCTACGTAAGCGCCGGGGCACCGGCAGGCGAGGGCGGAGCCCCGGCACCAGCGGGGACCGTCGCCGCCACCACCGCCACTGGGCGGAGCCTGCTGCACGACGCGGAACAGGAGCTCCAGCGCCGGTGCATGACGACGGCCGGGTTCCGGTACTGGGCCAAGCCCGAGAACCCACTGCCCGAGGCGCGTGACTTCCCGTACGTCGTCGACGACGCGCAGTGGGCCGGGAGGTACGGCTACGGCAGCGTCCTCGAACCGCGGGTCGAGGCGCTCCGCCGCCAGGACCCGAACCGGAAGCACCTCGGCGGCCTGTCCCCGGAACGCCGCCACGCCGCCATGACCGCCCTCAACGGCACCACCGACGGGCAGGGGCTGCGTGCCGAACTGCCCGGCGGCGCGGTCGTGGGACACAGCGGCAACGGCTGCCGCGTGACGGCCTGGCGCGCCCTGTACGGAGACGTTGCCGGCTGGTACGCGGCGAACACCCTCGTCGGCAACCTGGGCGGCATCAGGCGGCAGCGGGTCGCCGCCGAACCCGAGTTCGCCGCAGCCGTACGGGAATGGTCGGCGTGCATGCGCGAACACGGCTTCCCGTACCGGACCCCGCGCGAGGCCAGGGACGTCTTCCTCGGCGGGAAGGGCGCTCCCGACAGGGCCCGCGAGGTGCGCGTGGCCGTCCAGGAAGCGCGGTGCGCACATGACAGCGCCCTGGCGGCCGTCGCCCAGCGCCTCGACCACCATCACGACCGGGAACTCCGTCGTGAGCACCGCACCGCCGTGGAGCGGGTGGAGCGGCTCCGGGCCGCCGCCCTGCCGCGGGCGCGTGCCGTACTGGGCCGCTGACCGGCGGTCCGCCACCCCATGGCCCCCGTGCACACCGGCGCGGGTCGCTCACCCCTGCACCGACAGTCGAGATCACACGAGGAGAGTCCGTGTCCAAGAACCGCATCACCCACCTCATGGCCACCGCGCTGGCTGCGGCCACGATCGGCCTGTTCCCGTCAGCGGCGCACGCCGAGACCGCGCCGACGGCCGGTTCCGCGGTGGCGGCCGGCACCACCACCGCGGCGGCCGACGGCTACCTGTACGCCTGGGAACACTCGTGGAAGGGCGGGCGACAGGCGACCTGGTCCGGCGACAGCGACAACTGGGCCGACCGGAACATGCGCAACCAGGCGACGTCGGTGCACAACAACGGCTTCGCCGGCGCCTACGAAGACGTGCGGCTCTTCTGGCACACCGACCAGAGCGGGGCCTGGTACTGCCTGGGCAACGGCAGCTACCTGATGGACATGCGCTACGACCGCTTCCCGTACAACGGAAACGGCGGCGGCGAGCCGATGAACGACAACATCTCGTCGCACGACTGGGTCAACGCCTGCTGATCACCCCCACCGCACACCGGGTCCGACCGCTCACCGGCCGGCCCCCTGCCCCCGCCGCCCGCGCGGCGGGGGTTTCGGTCGTCCTCCCCCACCATCCGGCCAACGCCCGTCCGGGGAGGCGCCGTCCCCCTAGGCTCCCAGCCGACCGGGGACGACCGGTCACCCAGGGGAACCATCGGGGGATGGCCATGCCAAAGGAACCGACCGTGCCCGTCGGCCCCACGGAAGACCTGCGACTGTCGGTCAGCAGGCTCCCGGGCACGACGCTCTTCTCCGTCATCGCCGACACCTTCGGCCACGCCTCCCACGGGATGCCACCGGAGTGGCGGCGCGTCATCCGCGACACGGCACCTCCCGCGGCCGCGGCGACCCTGCGGGCACTGCTCGCCTCCAGCCATCCCTGGGCACCCGACTCGCTCGCCCTGACGTCGGGCGTCGGCACCGGGGGCGGAACGGGCACCGCGACCTCGATCACCGACGAGCTGGACCGCATAGAGCCGGACACCCTGCTCGGTGAGGTGGAGCACCGGTTCGGCAGCGCCGTCCCCGCGCCGTGGCAGCACGTGGCCGAACGGCCGGGGGAGTTCGTCGACACCTACCGGACCCTCACGCGCGCCGTCTGGGACGCCTTCGCCCCGCTGTGGCACCAGGCGGACGCGCTGCTGGGCCGCGAAGTCGAACGCGTCGGGGTCGCCTCCGTCACCGGTGCGCTCGACACTCTCATCAACGACCTCGGCGCCCCCGTCCGGTACGCCGACGGCCGGCTCCACCTGCCGCACCCGTGCCCGCAGCACGCCACCGGACCGTGGCGGCGCCGGTTCGTCCTGGTCCCGCTGGCGTCCGGGTTCGGCGCCTGCACGTACAGCGCGGAGGACCCGGACCTGCTCTGGGTCGGTTACCCGCTCCCGGGGCTGGGCCGGCTCGCGCACCGGTCCACCGAGGCGCACCCCCGCCCGCGCAGGACCGCCTCGACCTCGTACTGGGACCGGTCCGCGCCGCCCTCCTGCGCCACGCGCGCCGGCGACCGTCCGTGTCGGAAGCCGCGAGTCTCGCCCACATCACCGTCAGTACCGCGACCTACCACTGCGACCGGCTCACCCGCTCGGGCCTGCTGCGGCGTCCGGGCTGTCACCTCCGCCGGCTTCCGGGCCGGCCGATGCCTCGACCTAGCCGGTGCGACGGAGACCGACAGCACCCGCCTGCTCGTCTGGGGCTGCCACGGCCCCGCCAACCAGCGCTGGACGCTGACCAGCTGAGTGAACGCGGATTCCCTGCTGTGAAAGTGGCAGACCAGGGCGGGAGACCCTTTCGCATGGTCGGTCACGACACGGCTCGTCAGATCATGAAGAGAGCCTGGCTTGGCGCCTGGACCGTCCGTCGGGTCAAATCCGCGCGGAGCTCGACCCGTCCAGGTGGTCCGGGCGATGCTCCCGACTGCGCCACCCCCCCAGGGGTGTTTCGGGCGGGCATGGAACCGGTTGACCCCATCCCCGTCAGCGAGCCCGGCCTGATCATTCTCGACATCACCGACACCGACGAATAGACCCTCCAGGCAGCCGTCGAGCAACTCGGCCGGCACTGGGCGACCTCCGGGACACCGCGGATACGGCGAATCCTGGGGGCCCTGGGTGTGACTGCACGGCTCTACGCCGACCTGCGCCGCTGACCCACGAGCCGTTCTCTGCGGTCGCCTGCGCCGGCCCTTGGTACCGACACGGACTCTAGAGGGTCCTCGATGCACTCGACCCCCCGATAACGGTACCCAACAGCGGATGGAGGCCGCGCACGGCGAAGCGGCCCACCGCCTCGCCGTCACGACCAGCCTGCCCTGCGTGTAGGGATGGAACGGCCGCACCATCAGCTCCCGCGCCGGCACCGACCACTGGCTCCGCGTCGAAGCCACCCCCGACGACCGGGCCGGCACTCCCTCACCACTTCAGGGCATCACCCGTGCCGAGAACGTCCCGGACGCCGTACCGCGCCCACGCCTGCACGCCATCGTCCCCTTGAACAAGGACGGCTGGACCCACGACGCCAGCTTCCTCACCCACATCCCCACCCCGTCGTGCCCCCGCACACGCCAGAACTCATCGCCGACCCACACCTCACCGACGGATGGTGGGCCGACCTCCACCGCGCCCTCGACCACCTGGCGGGGGTGCAGACGGAGCGGGAGACGGTACGGACGCTCCGGATGCGCCGCTCCTTTCCCCTCTTCCTCGGCATTGACGCCCCCGGCCGCATCGAGCGTGCGACGGGGCACGGAGACCTGCACCGCGCCAACCTCACCCATGCCCCGCGCACGGTGATGGACCGGGAGCGGTGGGGCAGCGTGCCGGTCGGCTTCGACGCGGGCCTTCTGCTGGCCCACAGCCTGCGCGTCCCCGCGGTCGCCGCGCGAGTGCGGCACGAATTCGCCGGCGTTCTCGCCACCCCGGCAGGACTACTGGGGGAGCTCGCCGCGCTCTGTGAACTGCGTCATTCGGTCGCCCGCGGCGAATACGCCGACATCGCGGAGCCCCTCATGGATCGAGCCGCAGCCCTCACCGGTCGCAGACCACCCGCCCCCCCCTCACGCTGACGGGTACTTCGTGAAGGGCCGCCAACGCTGCCGCAGCTGCGGTTCTTGTCCTGCGTGACCATTCCGCCCTGGGCCACGCGCAGGTCTCCAGTGCCGCGGTCGGGGTGACCGCGCTTGGCTCTGGACCGGGCACAGGTGCATCTGGTTCACGCCTCAGGTCGCCTTTCGTCGCATGCCGGGCACAGTTCGAGGTGGATCGGTCGACCTTGTGCGTACGCAACGCCGTCTGCGCCGTTCAGCACGTGACAGCCGGGGCGTGAACGAAGGTTCGCCGGGTAGGCGCGGTCACACACGACGAAGCGTCACCGCACCACCGAGGAAGTGGGGTCCAACCATGATGATCGCTGGAATCATCGCCGTCTGCGTAGTACTCGCCGTTCTGGCGTTCTTCCTGCCCCGCCTCTCCAAGCACCCCGAACGCGGCACCCAGAAGACCCTCGGCCTGGGCTCCCGCGCGGGCGGCAAGGCCCCCGGCCCGCTGGGCCGCCTCTTCAGCAAGCCGTTCCGCAGCAGCTCGAAGGCGGTCGGCAAGAGTGGCTCCGCCGGCCGCCGCATTCGAGGCCACATGCCCTTCTGACCTCGCGCCCCTATCGGCCCGGCCCCCGACCCCCGTCGGCGGCCGGGCCGCGGTGTGTCTGGTCTGGACCCGACTACGGATGGCTGGTCGGGTCGCAGAAGCAGCCGGAAGAACGCTTCTGGCGACATGGCTGTGCTCACCATCCAGATGTCTGGACCGGCGACATCGAACGCACCGCAGCCGGGAACCTGCTGCGGTGGTCGGGCTCTCCCGAGCAGCCGTCCTGCATGGTGAAGTGAGGGACAGTGCGGGGCTGAGCGTTGGCGCAGGTCAAAGCAGTTTCGCACCCGCGCGTTCCAGGATGTACCGCCCGGAAGAGATGGCTGCCCCGAGGCGGCTGCGGGTTCCCTTGTCATAGCCAGTTGGCAAGATCGAGTTCATGAACAGCACCCCGACCACTCCGCCCCGGCCGTTCGACGTGACCACGGTCTTTCCCGAGCTGGCTCCGCTGGCCCGCACGGCGACCCGGTTGCACCACCGTGGACACGTTGTAGAGAGCCGCCCTGTTCTTCGCTTCCGGCGAGACCTCACCGGTTCGGTGCCAAAGGTTCGCGTCCACGATCAGCCAGCCGATCATGAGCGCGACGGACCCGACCGTGGCGATCACCAGGCGTGGCGTGCTCAGGGAGGTGGCCAGGTTCCAGAAGGTGGAGTTCACAGTGGCGACCGCTCCCGTGGCGAGTGCGGCCGCTAGGGCTTTCGACAGACCCGGCACCAGCCGCCACGGCCGGTTGGCGCGGACCGTACCGAAGCGCACCCTCGGGTATCCGTACGGCCCACGGACGACGTACCGGAGATCCGCGATCTCCTCCTCACCGCCTGTCCTGGACGGATGGGCATGAGACGGCCGGAGAAGGGCCCCCGCAGCGGCTTGGTGCTCGGAGGCCCCTCGGACCCGGTGACCTGCGGACCCGACAAGCTGAGCACGACCTCTTCCACGGCCCGCCGGGCCCTGCTCTGCAGCCGGAGGCCCCCCCCAGCGTGGGAAGAGACAGCAGCGCCAAGCCGTGTTCGTGACTCAGATCCACCACGAGCTTGCGCCCGTGTGCGTGCAGCGGAAGGTCGGTGAGGGCTACGACGAGATCCCAGTTCCCCGTACATGCGCGGTCCACGATCCGGCGCGTCACGGTGGACAGGTCCTCGGTCCCTGCGGTGAAGGGCTCACTGACCACCTCGACGTCGAACCGCCGTTGCCGGCCTGACCTGGCGGCGAGCCGATCGGGAAGTATCCGATCCATGCGCTGCGCGATCTCCGTCGGCGCATCCGGATCCGCCAGAAGAGTCACGACCGTAACGTCCTGAGACGACACCCGCATGACTCCCTACCGCCGGCTGCCCAGCGATCGCACGTGGCCACAGGATGCCCCGCAGAGGTAACGCCGACGCCACGTGACACGCTGGCTCCTGCCGGCAGGCACAGGCGGTCCGGCCGGATCTCCGCGTGCAGCGGCCTGTCCCGCCACCGGGCCACACGGTTGCGTGCGCCATCACGAGCGGGAGCTCGGCGCCCCCGGTCGGCGCATCCACGGTCGAGCACTCTCGAATGTTCCCCGGGAGCGGGGCCCGGTGACGGCGCCCATCGCGCGGTTCGCGGTGCGATCAGGTAATCAGGAACGGTGAACGAGGATGCGACCGACCCTTTCGTGCATGTCCGGGGCGCCTGCGAGAACAACCTGCGGAACATCGATGTGGACGTTCCGCGGGACGCGCTGGTCGCCTTCACCGGCGTCTCCGGTTCGGGCAAGTCCTCGCTCGCGTTCGGCACGCTCTACGCGGAGGCCCAGCGGCGCTACTTCGAGTCCGTGGCACCGTACGCCCGAAGGCTGTTGCAACAGGTCGGCGCACCGCACGTGCAGGAGATCACGGGACTGCCGCCGGCCGTGGCCCTGCAGCAGCGACGCGGGTCGCCCAGCTCGCGCTCGACGGTCGGAACCCTCACCACGCTGTCGAATCTGCTGCGCATGCTGTACTCCCGCGCCGGCACCTATCCGCCCCGGGCCGCACGGCTGGAAGCCGAGTCGTTCTCCCCCAACACTGCGGCCGGCGCCTGCCCGGAGTGCCACGGACTGGGCGTCGTGCACGACGTCGCCGAGGACCTGCTCGTCCCGGATCCCTCGCTGAGCATCCGCGAGGGGGCGATCGCCGCGTGGCCGGGCGCCTGGCAGGGCGCCAACCTGCGCAGTGTCGTGAACGGCCTGGGGATCGACATCGACCGGCCGTGGCGCAGGCTCAGGAAGAAGGACCGGGACTGGCTGCTGTACACCGACGAGCAGCCCTCCGTGTACATCGAGCCGGAGGAGGGCCGCGTCGACTACGGCTACCAGGGGAAGTTCTGGAGCGCCCGCAAGCACGTCATGCACGTCCTCGCCGACTCCAAGAGCGAGAAGACGCGCGACCGGGCGCTGCGGTTCGTCAGGAGTGTGCCCTGCCCCGCGTGTCACGGCAGCGGACTGCGGCCCGAGGCGCTCGCCGTGACCTTCGCCGGACGTTCCATCGCCGAGATCAACGCGATGCCGCTCGCCGAGGTCGTGGCGCTGCTGCGGCCCGTCGCGGGGCGGTCCGAGGCCGACGCCACCACGTCGACCGCCCGCTCGGGGGAGACGACCGAGGTCGCGGTCCGGATCTGCGGCGATCTTGTCGCGCGGGTCGAGGTACTGCTCGACCTGGGCCTGGGATATCTCAGCCTCGGGCGCCGCTCGACGACCCTGTCGCCGGGCGAGGCGCAGCGCCTGCGGATCGCCACCCAGCTGCGCTCGGGGCTGTTCGGTGTCGTCTACGTCCTCGACGAACCCTCCGCGGGCCTGCATCCGGCTGACGCGGAACCGCTGCTGGAGGTGCTGGACCGCCTCAAGGCTGCGGGCAACTCGCTGTTCGTCGTGGAACACGACATGGACGTGGTACGGCGGGCGGACTGGGTGGTCGACATCGGTCCCGGTGCGGGCGAGGGCGGCGGACGCGTGCTGTACAGCGGTCCGGTCGCCGGTCTTGAGCGGGTCGGGGAGTCGGCCACGGGCCAGTACCTCTTCGGGCGCGCCCGGCCGCTCGGTCACCGCCCGCGCACACCGCACGGCTGGCTGCACCTGCGCGGCGTCTCCCGACACAATCTGCACGACGTGTCCGTCGACGTACCGCTCCGTGTACTGACGGCGGTGACGGGCGTGTCCGGATCCGGGAAGTCGACACTGGTGACGCAGGTGCTCGCCGAGGTCGTCCGCGGCCACCTCGGACTCGTACCCGAGGAGCCCGACGAGGCGCAGCTGGAGGTTGACGTCGAGGACGCGTCGGGGGTCGAGTCGTTCGACCGGCTGGTCCGGGTCGACCAACGGCCCATCGGCCGAACGCCCCGGTCCAACCTGGCCACATACACCGGGATGTTCGACGCGGTGCGCAAGCTGTACGCGGCGACGGACGAGGCCAGGGCGCGTGGCTACTCGGCCGGGCGTTTCTCCTTCAACGTGCCCGAGGGGCGGTGCGAGACCTGCCAGGGAGAAGGATTCGTCGCGGTGGAACTGCTGTTCCTGCCCGGCACCTACGCGCCGTGCCCGACCTGCGAAGGCGCCCGGTACAACGCCGAAACGCTGGAAGTCGCCTACCGCGGCAAGAACATCGCGGACGTACTGGCGCTGTCCGTCGACGCCGCCGCCGAGTTTCTGTCCGCCGTCCCCGCCGCCTCCCGCAGTCTGGAGACGTTGCGCGAGGTAGGACTGGGGTACCTGCGGCTGGGCCAGCCCGCGACGGAACTCAGCGGCGGTGAGGCGCAACGCATCAAACTGGCCACCGAACTGCAACGAGCCCGCCGCGGGCACGCGCTCTACCTGCTCGACGAGCCGACGGCGGGGCTGCACCCCTCGGACATCGCGCTACTGCTGCGACAGCTGCACCGGCTCGTCGACGCCGGCAACACGGTCGTCCTTGTCGAGCACGACCTGGACACGATCGCCACCGCCGACTGGGTCATCGACCTCGGCCCGGGCGGCGGCGACGCGGGCGGAAGGGTGGTCGCGGCGGGCCCGCCGGCCAAGGTCGCGAAGACCCGGCGCAGCGTCACCGCGCCCTATCTCGTGGCCCGGCTGGCGCGCTCCTGACGACAGCGCGAGCGCTGAGCATCGGTCAGCTCCGCGCGACCTCGCCGGTGTGCGACCGCTCTACCGCCACGCAAGGTTGTCACGTGGGCTCACGGCTGAGCAGTGGAGATTGAGGAACATCGATGCCGGATCGCGCGCTAGTGCCGATCGCCGCTGATGGGCGGCCTACGGGCCGCCGGCAATGGGGGGGTGCCCCTCTATGCCTTTGGTCAAGGTGGTCTGGTGGCACTGTGGTTGGCATAAGTGGTGACGTGTCTGTCCGAGGCCAGCGGGCGAGGGCATGCGGCTGTGCGACTTCTGTGGTCATCCAGTCGTGATGGACTCGGTCGATGAGCGGGACTGCCCTGTGTGCGGCGAGGCCGCTGAGGATCAGCCGGTCGAGGCTGGAAGGTTCCGTCACGGAGCACGGCGAAGAGGACGTCGGCTCGTCGTCTGGCGAGGCAGGGCAGGGCGTGGGTGTGGTGCTTGCCCTGGACGATCTTCTTGTCGTAGTAGGCCCGCGATGCCGGATCGCCCAGGGCCGCGAACACGAAGAGGATGAGGGCCCGTTTGAGCAGCTTGTTTCCTCGTCTGGAAGGGGTCCACAACTACGCGAAGTAGCCGGAGACGGCCGCAGCCTCGCCGTCCGCATCCCCGGACACTCCAGCGCCCGAGCACGGCCCGCACCGCCGGAACGTGAGGGGGCCCACCGAACTGATCACCGCTGACCACGCCCGTCAGAGAGCCGCCGCACCGACGGCCGGGCACGCACCGACCTCGAGCGACGCCTCCTGCCGCCCGTCTTCCGCTGCCCGTGGCCCGGCCCGCTTCGTCACCCCACCGAGGACGCCGACGTGGTGAGCTGAACCGACAGCCCTTCTCTCCAGGCTCGCGGCGGCGCTCACTCGATGGTGTGGACTTCCACGAGAGGAACGTTCGTGCCACATGCGCGATGAGGGCCTGATCCACCGCCAGTTCGGCCAAGACAGGCCGCGACCGCCACACCATCCGAGGCGGGGCTGTCCTACGTCGCCCTCCTAGGCTCTTCTCCCATGTCCCTCTGGCTGCTCAACCATCTCAGCACCTTCACCCTGGCCGTGGTCACCGTCGGCGGCACCGTCCTCGTCGCCGTGTCCGGCAGCGTACTGCTCCGTCGCCGGTATCCGTCGCTGGCCCGGGGCGAGCACAACGACATGGTCGGGGTGACGCTGGGGATGTTCGGCGCCATCTACGGGATCATTCTCGCGTTCGTCATCGTGACCCTCTGGACCCAGCTGGACAACACGCAGACCGTCGTCGCGTCGGAGGCCACCGACATGGCGCTCATCGCCCGTGACGCCGTCGCCTTCCCGCCGCCGGTCCGCGCCGACCTGGACGCCGCGCTGAGCGGCTACGTCCACGCCGTCGTCGAGGACCAGTGGCCACGGATGCGCGCGGGGCAGCCGGACTACGGGGCCACGGAAGTCCACCTCCGGGCCGCGTTCGACGTCCTTCAGGCGTACGACCCGAAAACCCCGCGCGAAGAAGTCTTCTACGAGGAGGCGGTCAGCCATCTCAACGACGTGGCCGCCCAGCGCAGGGCTCGCCTGACCATGGCCGAGCAGGAACTCCCCCCGCTGCTCCAGGTTCTGGCCTTCGGCGGAGCGGTCGTCCTGATCCCCCTCACCTTCCTGTACGGCATGCGCAGACTGCGCGTACAGCTTCTCTTCGTCGCTTCGGTCGCCGCCCTCATCGGCTTCAGCCTGCTCCTGGTCCTCGTCCTCGACCGCCCCTTCGCCGGCGAACTGAGCGTGAGCCCCGCTCCGTACCGAGAGGGCGCCCTCGCCCAGTACTGGACCCAGTGAGCCGGCCGGCGGCGGTCTCGCGGATGGAACAGCAGGCGCAGCCGGAGGACTGGAAGGCCTCGGGGCCGGAAGTGCTGCCCCGAGGATTCCTCGTGATCTCGCGCTCAGTGTGCAGGTCCGGCGTCCGTGCGTCGCGCGCCGTGTGCCGGCCCGGCGTCCGTTTCCTTCGAGTCCGCAGGGCGGCCGCGTGGAGCCCACGGTCCCTTGCCAGGTCTCACACGGCGAGGTGCTGCTTGGTCTCGGAGCCGTCGGCAGCGGTCTCGGAGGTGACGCCGTGCTGCTCTTCCTCGGGGCGGCCCTTCTTGGGCAGCAGGAAGGTGATCGCGAGGAAGGCCACCAGCAGGCATGCCTGGACGAGCAGCGCGTGGTGGAAAGCGGTGGTGAAGTCACCGGTCTTGGCCTGGGCGAAGAACACCGAGCCGAAGATCGCGACGCCGACGGATCCACCGACCGCCTGGACCGCGGTCAGGACGCCGGAGGCGGATCCGATCTCGTCGTCGTCGACCGCAGCCAGGATGAAGCTGAACAGGGCGGCGATCACCATGCCGGCGCCCATGCCCGCCACCGCAGTTCCGGGAACGATGTCCCAGATCGAGAACGAGGCGGGGTCGAGGCCGTCGAGCTCGAACCACAGCACCGCCGCGCCGGCCAGCTGGACCAGCGGCCCGATCTGCAGCACCTTGCGGCCGATCCTGTCGGCGAGGAACGCACCGCTGACCGCGCCGCCGATCGCCGTGCCCACCGCGAGGGGCAGGTTGCCCAGTCCCGCGTCACCGGCGGTGAAGCGCTGGCCGATCTGGAGGAACAGGGTCAGTACGAGCTGGGTGCCGATCAGCCCGCCGAAGAAGAGGGCGATGCCGCCGAGTCCGACGGTGAAGGCACGCTTGCGCAACACGCCCGGCGTCACCAACGGCTCGTGGCCCGCGGCGGCGGTGCGGCGCTGCTGGACGGCGAAGAGGGCGAAACCGATCACCGAGGCGGCCATGCAGAGCCACGTCCACAGCGGCCAGCCATCCTCCTGTCCCTGGTTGAGCGGCAGCACCAACAGGGCGCAGGCCACCACGACCAGGGCGGCGCCGGTCAGGTCGACCCGTAGGGTGCGGTCGCCCGCCTTTTTGGGCACGAATTTCGCGGCGACGATCAGTGCTCCGATGCCGATGGGCAGGTTGATCAGGAACACCGACCGCCAGCCCAGGCCGAAGAAGTCGCCCTCGATGAGGAAGCCCCCCAGGACCGGGCCGACGATCCCGCCCAGGCCGAGGACGGGCCCGAAGATCGCGAAGACCCTGGTGAGCTCGGGGCCGGAGAAGTTCTCCCGCAGCAGGCCGAGGCCCTGGGGCAGCAGCATCGCTCCGGCGGTGCCCTGCAGCAGGCGAAAGGCGATCAGCGCCCCGATGGTGGGCGCGATCGCGCACAGCAGCGAGCTGGCGGTGAAGGCCGCAAGGCCGATCAGGAACATCCGGCGTCGCCCGTAGCGGTCGCCGAGCCGTCCGCCGAGCACGAGTCCTGCGCCGAGGGTGAGTGAGTAACCGCCGATCACCCACTGCAGTCCGACGGAACCGGCACCCAGGGATTTCTCCAGGTCCGGCCCGGCGACGTTGACGATCGAGGCGTCCAGGAGGTCCATGATCTCCGCGACGATCATCACCGCCAGGATCAGCCAACGCCACCGGTACGGCTCGGTCGTCCCGTCGGTGGGGGAGGGGGCACGCACGTCAGATACCTCCATGGTGAAGTAATTCCATCATGAAGGTAAAGTCGTTGCAGGTAGGTTGTCAAAGTGGGTCGACCGCTCTGAAACAACAGGAGAGAAGGGTGAAGAGCCGGCATGGACGACGTCGTGCGCGACGGTGTGGCGGAGCAGCGTGAGCGGCTGATGGAGTCGCTGCGGATCTATGGCGGCCACTACGCCGAGCTCAGCCGACGCTTCGCCGCCTGGCTGGGTCTGCACTCCACCGACGCGACCGCGGTCCTGGAGATCGCTGCCGCCGAGGAGCGTGGCACCCCCTTGTCGCCGGCGCGGTTGAGCGAGCGGATCTCCCTGTCCACGGGCGCCACGACCGCGCTGCTGAACCGCCTCGAAGCGGCAGGGCACATCACCCGTGCCCGCGAGCACTCCGACCGGCGCATCGTGACGCTGCGCAGTGGCGGGCACATCCAGGAACGGGCGGACGAGTTCTTCGGTCCGCTCGCGAGCCGCCTCGATGCCACGATGTCGCACTATCCGCTGCGGCTACTGGAACAGTTCGAAGCGTTCATGGCCGACCTGAACGGCACCATGGGCAGCCATCTGACCGAACAGGATGCGGTGGCACCGCGCTCGGCCCCCGCCCCTGACAGTCCTACTCCCTGACCGGCAACCGTGCGGTGCCGCTACGGCAGCGGGCGGTCTCGCGGCTGCCCGCCACGCCATGACCGCGGACGTCAGGCGCGCGCCGCATGGAGACGAGGCGGCCAGGGGGGGCGCTCAACCGCCCACCGAGAGTGCCGAAGTCGCCCCTAGCGGAACGAGGGTCGTCGACCTCGCGTATTCCTCACAATCCCTGGTCTCGGAGGTCTTCGAGGCGCTCGGCGTCGTCGTGCACCGATTCCCGCTCCTCCCGAGTGAGGTGAAGCGCGGCGGCTCGGTCGAGGGCCGTGGTCGCGGCTGTCCTGTCACCGAGGCGCTCGGAGATGTCCGCTCGCAGCACCAGGAGGCGGAACAGTTCCACGCGCGTGGGCCGCTCGTCCTCGAGGCGGAGCGCACGGTCGATGATCTTCGCGGCTCCTGTCGGGTCGTCCTTCGAGTCCGCGAAGAGGCTCGCCATGTGAAGGGCCTTGGCGAAGGTCTCCTTGGGGGCGGGGCGGTGGTGTGGGTCCTCGCTCGTCTGCTGCCCGATTCGGATGCAGTTGCCGCCGGGGTCGGTCATGAGGAACTGCCGCATGCCGTGCGAGGTGTCCTTGAGCGCCCCGATACGGGGGAGGCCGCGCGTGGGGATCCTTCCGAAGGTGGCCTTGAGGCCGGCTCGGAAGGCGTCGTACAGCCTGTCCACGTCGTCGGTCACGACGTAGCACGTGCTGACCGACTCGGCCGGCTCGTACTGCCTCGTCCCGAAGAAGTGGAGCTCGATGCCGCCTCGTGCGACAACCGCATAGGGGTTGGGGCTCCGCTGCTGGAACGTCACTTCGAATCCGAGAGCGGTGTAGAAGTCGAGAACGGGCTGGATGGTCCTGCAGGGCAGGATCGGAATGGTCTTCTCGCTCATTCGTCCACTCTAGTCAAACTTGACTAGAGTGGGAAGTCGGGGCGCGCCGGATGGCTGACGACGGCCGAGGTGCGACCCAAGCCACTGAGGGAGCTGCTCACCGTCGAGTACGGGCGGAGCGCCAAACCTCCGCACCTGCTGGCCATGGGTCGAGGGGTCGACCACAGCCACTGCCGACAGATGAACCGACGGCTCACCAGTCGCAGCGGCTCGGCACCGGGCGGAGGCTCTCGCACTCCCCAGCCGCGCCCCCCCCTGGAGCGTAGGGCGCGCGGTCCAGGGATCGGGCCACCGTGGCGTCAATGCGGGAGGGACGACGGTGCTCAGGTAGCGGCCGAACCGTTCACGGCCTGGCTGCACCAGTGGCGGTGTGGCGGCTGGTGGGAAGCCTCGGGCCCTCGACGGGGCCGGCCGAAGCGGGATCCAGCGACACGTCGATCACGTCGACGAGCCTGCACAGCTTGTGTCGTGCGCGCGGGGCGTCGGACAGCGGCACGCGTACGACGGCCGAGGCCGAGCCCGGTGAGGAGATCGTGTAAGCGAGGTCGAGAACGCGGTGGTTGTTGAGGGTGGCGGCAAGACGCGCGAGCGTGCCGTGGCCGGGGCGAAGTGTGACGGTGAGCCGGGCGTGTTCCATGGGGTGGGGGTCCTGTCTGCGGAGGGCCGTCGTGGGGCCGGAAAACAGAAAGACCTCTCGCGAGGCGCGAGAGGTCTGCGTGCGGGCGGTGAACCGGGGAGGGTTACTCCTGCGGGCTCGGTGCCGGCACGCTGCCGCTGATAATCAGCTGCTGCTGCATACGGGCATGCTGGCAGAACCCGGCTGCCGCCAGGAAGGTCATCTCACACTGCGGACGACTCGCACTGAACCCCAGACCCAGGTCGGTTCCAGTGCGGTGTCGGGATCATCAAAGGGAGGGAGATCCGGCATTCCCACCGCACACCAGCCTTGTCCAGCACGACGTGGAACTGAGGCGAGTCGCTTCTGCAGGGCGCCCTGCTTGCGGGATCCGGCCGCGTGCTGGTGGGCCCGACAGACCGTGGAGTCGACGCTCAACTCGCAGACGGCACACCTTTCGCGTCGGCCAGGGACTGGAGCCGCGTGAGTATCCGCTGCCAGGCGCCGATCCGCTGCCACCGGCGGAACAGGATCTTTGGGTCAGCCGCTGCTACCGAAGGGTTACTGCAACCACACCGTGCTTGCGCAGGAGCGAGGCGCCAGCAGGCCCTTCACCTGGGCGGCAGGTAGCACGTCCCTTCTGGACCCCGTAGGCGTGCCCGGAACGGAGTTGACGGCAAGAGGGGCCTGGCTCGGCGAGCGGCGTCGGTTCCGGCATTACGGCCGTACGCAACTGAGGAGGGCCTCCGCCGTAGCGGCGGAGGCCCTCCTCAGTTGCGTACGGCTCCCCGGCCGTCCCGCTCAGGCGGCGGGGTCCGGGCCGGACTTCGCCTCCGCCGCTTCCAACCGGGCCTTCAACTCGGCATTCTCCGCCTCCAGACGCGCAATGCGCTTACGGGCGAAGTACAGCTCCATGACAGCATCGTGGAACTCCGAGATCAGCTCTTCCGGGGTCAGTTGCACCCTGGTCCTCCCTTTACGCCGACGCGACTTCGGTGACGGTGCCGTTGCCGCCCTTCCAGAACAGCTTGCCGTCCTGAGCGAAGAGGGAACCGCCGCCGGCTGCGGCGGGCGCGTTGGTCGGTGCGGCGGGGACGTTGGCGAGCCGCACCGACCCCTCGGCGAAGATGGCGGAGGGAGCGTCGGCCGCCGCGACCACGTGGAGCTGGGACTGGGGCGTGGCGCCGCGGGCTACGCCGATGCCGGTCCGGCCGGTGCCCTTGACGACGAAGTCCTCGACCCCCGGGTTGTTCCGCAGGACGATCAGGGCACCCTTGGTCGGACCGTCGGTCGCGGTGACGAAGATGCCCTGAGCGGCGGTCCCGGCGGTTTTGAGGTCGATCGAGAGACCGGAGGCCCCGGGGTCCGAGCCGTCGGCGTATCCCTTGTGTGAGATCTTCAGTGTGCCGCGCGAGGTCTCCACGCCGGTCAGGTACATGGCCGAGGTGGCCGGGTTGTCGGATGTGACGTTCAGCGCCGCGGTGTCCCCCGAGGGAGCCTTGTGGTTGATGGTGACGGTGTGCGCCGTCGTCGACGCCCCATAGAACTGGGCCGGCGAGGTGTACAGGGTGTACTCGCTGTCTGCGGCCGCGGCTTCCGAGCCTGCGGCGACGGTGACCGCGCCTGCGGTGAAGGCGCCGAGGAACACTCTTCGTCCCACTGCCATGGGGGAACTCACTCTCGTTGTAGGTGGTTGTGCCGCCGAAGCTGCGTGAAGACCATGTGATCATCCATCAGGAGCCGAGCGCTAGGGAGTACCGGAAACGGCCGCGCTCCGGTCGTCGCTTGTCCTCTACAGCGCGGGCGATCTGCAAGGAGACGTCCTCTCGTCCATCCGCCTGCTAGTCCTCAGCCATCCGTACTGGGCGTACGGTGAAGGCACCGTGAGGCCCGCGCCACCCGCATGCCCCGGTACGGAAAAAGGAGGTTCTGATCCCAGGCAGCAGCCCGTGCAGGTGCTCCCTCGGTCAGTGTCCTCATGCGCGGCAGTGATCACGGTGCGGAACCCGACGACGGTTGCCGTACAAGCGCCCGAGCCGCCGCTCCCATCCGACGACGTATAAAGCCGCCCGGCCGTCCGGGCGATCGAGCCGCTGCCCGTCCAGGCCGGCTGGACCAGATCGCCTTTGGCGTCCTGCCGGGCCAGCTCGGCCACGCCGCCACCAACCCAGCGGGCCTCAATCACGCGGCGCCAGTCCTCGCTCGTGGCGCCATCGTGAACCACGACGCTCGCTTCAGCCGACGGTGTCTCCCCGCTTCCAGCCATCGTGCCCGGACCCTTAGCGCTTCAGTTGGCCCCATCGGCCATGTGGAGCGCTCAGGCCGCGAGGCTCTGCCCAGGTAAGCGTCGAGCGGCGAATCCTCAGCCGGAAGGTTGACCTTGGGGGAGGCTGCGGTCTGGGAGGCCTACGTGGGCTGACCAGCGACGGCTCGGCGCCCTGACGTCGGCTGGCCCCCGACTAGGTCTTGCTCCGCACCCGACGGCGTCGGCCTGGCGGCTGTCCAGACCGGCGGACGGGGGGATTTCACGCAGGGACGCCGAGTGGCGGATGATCGAGCACGCGGGGCTTGTATTCGACCAGCTGGATACGGCCGTCGAAGGTGCGGTGCTCGATCATCTCGAGGGCAACGTCTGGATAGCCGTCGTAGATGCGTTCTTCGCCCGTGCTCCCGGTGATCACCGGGAACATTACGACCCGGAAGCGGTCGACGAGTCCGGCTCGTAGCAGGGACCGGCTCAGGCTGAGGCTGCCGATCGTGCTGAGGAGTCCCGAGCCATTCGACTTCATGGCGCGGACCGCCTCGACGGCGTCATCGCGGACGAGCGTGGAGTTGGCCCACGTCAGTGGTTCCTCGAGCGAGGAGGAGAAGACCACTTTGGACGCTTGCGTGAGCTCGTCGACGGAGGCCTCTTCTTCGGGCCTGAACTCGTCTTGCCCATGGGGGACCTGGCCTTCAGCGAAGCCCGACATAAGGCGGTAGGTGTTCGCTCCCATCAGGTAGGTGGCGTCGGGCTGCTCGCCGAGCCATGCGAGGTACTCCGGTCCCTCAAGGCCCCAGAACCCGGGCCATCCCTCTCCCGATGCGTAGCCGTCGAGGGAGGTGATGAAGTCAACGAGAAGCTCTGACATGGCGGTGTCCTTTCCTGTGGTGTCACGAGCTTGGACTGGCCGGGAGCCACAAACTCATCGGCCGCGCCGTGGAGTAACGAGAAACCCATGACGCAGCAGCCGAACAGATTGGCGGGGCCCCACCCGCGGTCGGCCCGGGCCGACCGTCCCGCTCAGCCGGGCCAAGTACAACGAGCGGGGCCCAACTAAAGCGCTCCGTCACAGCCGAGCGAAAGGCACCCGTTTTCCGTAACCGACGACCTGCCCAAGAGCTCAGAAGGCCACGAGAGGCCACGTGCGGGCCTCCCGGCTGGTCGCAGGTCGATCCATACCAGGCATGCCGAGTTCGGCGATTCAAGGGCCCATTCTGGGTGTCGCTCTTCGCCGTCGATTGACGATGCCCTGGTCCAGTTCACCGTGGACAACGTGCGGAAGTGGGCTCTGCTCGATCTCGCCACCGACACGATCGGGAAGAGCTACGACGTCCCGGCGGGGGCCACGATCAGCGCCGTCTCCGAGACCCACGTCGCCTGGTCCAAGGGCGACGCCGACACGCACCCGGAGATCTTCCTCCTGGACAGGGCCACGGGCACCGTCCAAGAGGTCCCTGTCAGCGGGGCGGTGCATGGCGAGTTCCTGGTCCGTCTCGTCGGCGGCTGGGTCGTCTACGCCACCACGGGCGTCTTCGACAGCACCAATGTCGCCTCCACGCTGGCCGACGTCGCCGCGTACAACCCGGCGACGAAGACGACGAAGAAGCTGCTTGACCACATGACCTCGGCCGCCATGGCCGGTGACGGCAGCCTGTACCCTGCGGGGTGGCAGCGTCGCCCAGGGCGAGGGCATGTACAAGGTCACGGCGACGGGCGACGATGCCCCGGCCGTCACGCTGGTGGCGAGCACCGGCGAGCCCACCGCGATACAGGTCACGGGCACCGATGTCCCCGCCATTGTCGACCTCGACAAGAACGGCGGGACGGCGAAGTTCACCTGGAACCTGTCCCGGCCGCCCGCCGACACGATGCTCCGTATCCGGCACACCAGGACCGGGGCGGACTACAAGTTCTACGACGACCCGGGCATCGCGCGGACGACGTTCGACTGGCAGGGCGGGCACAACGGCGACTACACCTGGGAGCTGACCGTCGTACCGTCCAACTACATCGGTCCGGCGCTCACCGTGACCGGATCGTTCACCGTGGTCCGCAAGACCGCGCCGCGTGACTTCGACGACGACGGCGCCCCCGACGTCTTCCTCCGGGACGGCTCCGGTCAGTTGTGGCGTGCCGACACCGCGTACGACACGCAGCTCCACGCTCGCCTGCATCGGCTGATCGGACCGGGCTGGCAGGTCTACGACCAGATCGAGGTCACCGGGAACATCGCGGGCTCGGCGGTCGCCGACCTCGTTTCCCGGCACAAGGCCGGTGTCCTCTGACTGCACCAGGGCGACGGACGCGGGAGATACACCGCCCGTGTCCGTGTGGGCGGCGGCTGGCAGGTGTACAAGCAGATCGCGGGCGGCAGCGACGTGACCGGCGACGGACGCGCCGACCTCGTGGCCATCGACAAGGCCGGCGACCTCTGGCTGCACAAGAGCACGGGATCTGCCACGACCCCGTTCGCCGCCCGCAAGAAGATCGGACCAGGCTGGGGCGTCTACAACCAGCTGGTCGCCGTGGGCAACGTCGCCCGCGGAGCGGCCGGCGACCTCTTCGCCCGGGACAGGGCCGGCGTCCTGTGGCAGCACCTGGGCCAGGGGGACGGGACGTTCGCGCCCCGCACGAGGGTGGGCGGCGGCTGGAACGCGTACCAACACCTCGTCGGCCTCGGCGACGCCAACCGGGACGGCCGCCCCGACGTCCTCGGCGTCGGCACTCAGGGCGAGTACCTCTACCGCGGCACAGGCGATTGGAAGGTCCCGCTGCGCGGCCCGCAGCTCGCAGCCCTCACCTTCGACGGCGGGCCGTACAACAGCATCTCCTGAGCCCGGATGAACCCCGCACACCCCGAAGGCGTACCCGGTGACCGGGTATGCCTTCTGCGAGCAACGATCAAAGGACAGTTCCCGGTCATCCCTTGAGCGCAAATGGAAGCGGCCGGGGACCGGAGCGCCTCGAACAGCAGAGCGACCGAGAGCCTGTACCCGGCCTCGAGGCCGGCAGGAGTGCCGAATCGGCTGACAGCTCCGCCGGCCCGGACCTGGCGTTTCCGGTACGACCGAGATTCTCGATGTCATCTCGCCGCGCGACGAGCCCGGCTGGAACTCTCCTCGCGGGCCCGGATGCTCGCCGAACGGGCCGCCGCCCTGGTCCGGGTCGCGGTCGCCCCCAGGCCCGGGGACCTGATCACACAAGCGACCACACTTCAGGCGCTGGTGGAGGACCGGCTTCGCGCAGCCGTCGTGGCAGAGGGGGAGCAGGGCCTGACCCCGGCCCGGATCCAGGAATTCACCGGCAGCCGGACTTGGAACGAGGCCGTACTGCACTGGGCGCGCGACGGCCGGCGCAACCGCAGCGGCATGCCCGCCCCGGCGCTCACCGAGAGCCTCGACTCATGGGCCGCGGAACAGACCCCCGGCACGCCTCGCCCGGTCACCGAGGGACTGGACGCGACCCGCTTCCCCGGCTCGGCGCAGTTCGAGGCGCATCAGCGGGCCCGCGCCGAGCATCTCCACACGGCCTCGGCCAAAGCCGGTTCAGGAGTACGCCAGCGCCTGGGTGGAATTCAACGCGCTGGCCGACGACGATGACGCCGGCGTCGAGCATCCCGTCAACGTACGGGTCGTCGCCGTGTGCAGGAACCTGGCCGAGATCTACCGGGAGCTCGCCCTGGCCGAACCCGCCTTCTCCCCCGAATACGGGGCCGAGGCCCACAACTTCAGCCGCGCGGCGGACCGCTTCGCCGAGCACGGGCCGCTCGGCTACCCGGCAGAGTACAACCGCTCACGATCGTCCTCTCGCGGGACCGTCCGCCGGGTCAAAGCCGCGCGGAGCTCGAGGTGGTCCGGGTGATGCTCCCGACTCACCCCCAGGGTGTTCTTGCGGGCATGGAGCCGGTTTACCCGACCCACGTGAGCGAGCCCGGCCTGATCGTCCTGGACCTCACCGCCTCCGACGAAGCGACCTTGCAGGCAGCTGTCGAGAAACTCGGCCGGTACCGGGCGACCTCCGGGACATCGCGGGAACGGCGCGTCCCCGGAGAGCCGGGTGTGACCGCACGGCTCTACGCCGACATGCGCCGCTGACCCACAACCCGCCTCTGCGGGCGGCTGCGCCAGCCCCGGCCGGCTGTCCGGGCTGCCTGGTCGCGTTACTGGGTGTGGGCCGTGATTTCGGGGGCATGCGGGTGGTGAGCGCATGGGACCGCTCTGGATATGCAGGGCCTGCCGACCCCCCCTTCCGGCGGGCGCTTGGGTGGATGAACGGCCCGCACCGGGTGACGGTGCGGGCCGTTCGGCGTCGGGGCGCGTGGTGCCGTGCGTGTGCCGGGCGGCTGCGTGTATCGGGGGGAGTCTGCACGACGTCGGGCCTTGGCCTTAAGGTGCCGCCGTTCCTCGGTCTGATCGTCCGCGGTCGGTGTGCCCTGACGTCGTCGGCGCGCCGTCACCGGCGACTTGGTGCGCAGCTGGTCCCGCCCGCCGATGAGCAGTCGGGGGTCGTGCTCCCGGTCCTCGGCCGTTGAAGGAAGGGTCCAGGTGCGCCCAGCGCCGTGTCAGCGTTTGGTGTCGCACATGTCGATGACCTTGCCGGTGTCGTCCCGCACGGCCCAACGGTCCCATCCCTGCTGGGGGTCGTTGCTGAAGGTGTATCGGTGGCGATGCGCTCCTGGCGCGTTGGGGTGATCGGCGCGGTGCCCGCCCGGTGGAAGGAGTCGACCAGGCTCGGGTCGTGCTCGCATAGTCCGCCATCAGGTCGGATGTGGCCGAGGCCCTTGCGGTCGACTCGTTCGTCGATCCGCAAGGGCCTCGGTTTCGGTCGTGCAGGACTACGGCTGGACCGGGTCGCCGCTTCCCAGTTGCAGCCACCACGCGTCATCGGCGTGGGACAGCTGCACGGTCTGGGTCGTTCCGTCGGCGTACTTGAGCTCGACGCTCGCCAGGTAGGGGACGACGGGGTCGGCGACTGTCGCCTTGACCGCCTTGTCCGCCTTGTCGCCGTATTGGTCGATGAGGGCCTTGGCCGCCTGCTGCTTGGTCGTGAACCACGGCGCGCCCAGGGCGGCCAGGTCCTTGTCGTCGCCGATACGCAGCCGCTGGACGTATGCCTTGATCAGGAGCTCGGCCTCTTCGGCGACCTCCTGGGCTTTCGAGTCGGAGGACGGAGCCGCTTGGATGTCCACCTGTACCTTCGGCGAGTCGAGCAGGGAGTATGGCTCGTCATCCCCCAGGACCCACCAGGTGGTCCCGGCTCCCGCGAGGGCGGCAGAGAGCGCCGCGGCGACGACCCACTTGGTGCGCGTGGATTCCGGCATCAGTACCACCTTGGCTTGACTCGGACGATGTTGGCCCACGTGCCGCGCTGGCTCTGCACATAGACGTCGAGTCGCTGGTTGAGTCGGTTGTTGTTGTGGGCGCTGACGTAGGCCTTGCCTCCGGCCATCTTGGTCACGACTCCAGCGTGGTCCCAGCCGCCCTTGCCGCCCCAGTTGAAGAAGACGACGTCACCGACCGCAGCGTACCGCTGGTGCGATTCCTGGTACACGGCCCCGTTGCTGTTCCTCGACAGGAACCTTTCCATGTTGTCGGCGACGGTCCACGTGTGGGACCAGAGGTAGTACATGCCGCCACCGGAGTGAGGCGGGGACATGTGCTTCGTCCGGTACCAGTTGTCGACGTTCTTCTTGTCCTTGTTCACTCCCTTCATCCGCATGCCACCGCCGAAGTGCAGCGCCTTGGAGATGTAGTTGGTGCAGTCCTGGGGGTAGTCGTGGCGGGCGTTCCAGTTGTTCCGCGCCCATTGCGCGGTGCCGTTGGCGGAGATCGAGGCGAACGGGGCGATCTGCACATCGGTGGAGGAGGGGGCAGTAGCCGTGTATGCCGTGCGCTGGGGCGGGGAGGTCGATCCGGGCCCGTCATTGTCGACGGTTCCGTACACGACCGCGTTGAAGGCGCTCTCGTCCGTGGCCAGACGCTGTTCGACCTGGCCTGCGCTGGCCTTGCTGCGCAGCTTCGGGCTCGTGCCGCTGGAGAAGGAGTAGTAGTAGGGCCCTTCACCGTCTTCTCCGTGGTCCTGGGCGGCGTCCTCATGCCGGCCACCGCGCTGGCCCTGCCGCTGTTCCTGATGTTCGCCGAACTCGACGCCACGAACACCTTCTGGGCGGTGTTCCTGCCGAGCGTCGTCAGCCCGTTCGGCGTGTACCTCTCCCGCGTCTTCGCCGCCGCCTCCGTCCCGGACGAGGTGATGGAAGCCGCTCGTATGGACGGCGCGGGCGAGTTCCGCATCTTCCGCACCATCGCCCTGCGCCTCATGGCACCCGCTCTGGTGACTGTCTTCCTGTTCCAGTTCGTCGTCATCTGGAACAACTTCCTGCTGCCCCTGATCATGCTCCAGGACGAGCGCCTCTACCCCGTCACCCTCGGCCTGTTCACCTGGCAGACGCAGACGAGCCGCCTGCCCGAACTGCAGACCCTGACCATCGTGGGCGCCCTGGTCTCCGTCGTACCCATCGTGCTGACCTTCCTCCTCCTGCAGCGCTACTGGCGCGCGGGACTCGCCGCTGGAGCCGTGAAATCGTGAACCACCCCGACGCCCCGGGCCACCACCTCACCGGCGTGACGCGCACCCTGGGCGGAATCGCATACGGCGGCGACTACAACCCGGAACAGTGGCCCAGAGAGGTCTGGCAGGAGGACGTACGTCTCATGCGGGAGGCGGGTGTCAACCTTGTCACCCTCGGCGTCTTCTCCTGGTCCCGCCTCCAGCCGCGCTCCGGCACCTACGACTGGAGCCTCCTGGACGAGGTGCTCGACCTGCTGTATGAGCACGGCATCGCCGTCGACCTCGCCACCGCCACCGCCGCCCCGCCCCCGTGGTTCACCCGGCAGCACCCCGAAGCCCGCCCGGTCACCGCCTCCGGCACACGCCTCGCCCACGGCAGCCGCCAGGTCTTCTGCCCCAGCAGCCCCGCCTACGCCGAAGCCGCCGACGCCCTCGTCACGGCCATGGCGACCCGCTACGCAGGACACCCCGCCCTCGTGATGTGGCACGTCCACAACGAATGGGGCAACCACAACGCCCTGTGCTACTGCGAGACCAGCGCTGAGGCGTTCCGCGCCTGGCTCCAGGAGCGGTACAAGACACTCGACACCCTCAACGACATGTGGGGCACCGATTTCTGGAGCCAGCGCTACGGCGATTGGGCCGAGATCGACCCGCCGCGGGACACCACCGCCTTCCGCAACCCCGGGCTGGAACTCGACTACCGCCGTTTCTCGTCCGACGCGCTGCTTGCCCGACACCAATCCGAGGCCGACATCCTGCGCCGGCTCGCCCCCCATCTGCCGCTCACGACCAACGTGATGGGCACCCTGGAGAAGAAGGTCGACGGGCACGCCTTCGCCGCCGCGTGCGACCTGGTCTCCGTCGACCACTATCTTCCGGCCGACGACCCCGCCGGCCACATCGACCTCGCGCTCAACGCCGACCTCGCCCGCGGCATGGCCCGCGGCCAACCCTGGATGCTCATGGAGCACTCGACCTCCGCCGTCAACTGGCAGCCGGTCAACGTCGCCAAGCAGCCCGGCGAGGCCCGCCGCAACAGCCTCACCCACCTCGCCCGCGGCGCGGACGGAGTGATGTTCTTCCAGTGGCGTCAGTCCCGCGCCGGCGCCGAGAAGTGGCACTCCGCGATGCTCCCGCACGCCGGCACCGAGGGCCGCGTCTGGAAGGAGATCAAGTCACTCGGCGCCGAACTCTCCCGCCTGAGCGAGGTGACCGACAGCCGCGTCCGCAGCGACGTGGCGCTGCTGTTCGACTGGCACGCCTGGTGGGCGCTGGAACTCCAGGCCCGCCCCTCGGAACACCTGCGCTACCTGGACGTGGTCCGGGACTGGTACGAAGCGCTGTGGACGCTGAACGTCACCTGCGACCTCGTTCCGCCGGGCGCCGACCTGACCGGTTACCGCGCCGTCGTCGCCCCCAACCTGTACCTGCTCTCCGACTCCGACGCCGACAACCTCACCCGCTACGTCGACCAAGGCGGTCATCTTGCCGTCGGCTGCTTCAGCGGCGTCGTCGACGTGTACGACCGGGTCCGCCTCGGCGGACACCCCGGGGCGCTGCGCGAGCTCCTCGGCCTCGTCGTCGACGAGTACCTGCCGCTGCGCCCAGAGGACCACGCCCTGCTCGACGACGGTTCCCACGTCCGCCAATGGACGGAACGCGTCGAACCCCGGGGCTGCACCACCGTCACGCGCTTCGCCGATACCGCCGACGGCGGTCCGGCACGCAACGGCCCCGCCGTCACCCGGCACACCTACGGCCAGGGCGCCGCCTGGTACACGGCCTGCCGCCTGCCGGCACCGGCCTTGCGCGAACTGGTTCGTACCCTCTGCGCAGACGCCGGGGCCGCCCCCGTCGTCGAAGCCCCGCCCGGGCTCGAAGCGGTGCGCCGCACTGGGCCTGATCACGCGTACCTCTTCCTGATCAACCACACGCAGGACACGGTGCAGGTCGCCGTCACCGGGACGGGGCTCGCCGGGGCCACGATCACCGACGGCTGGGCGGCCGTACCGCCCGGCGGCGTCGTCGTCCGTGAGGACCTCGCGACCATCTCAGCCTGACCGCCGCTGCCGGAGAACACACGCGAGAGGAGCGCCCCATGAAGCCGAAGCACACCCCACCCGCTCCGTCGGCTCAGATCGACGAGGCGAGCGGCACCGTCCTGCTGCGCACCGCCCGCAGTGCATACGCCCTACGGGTGGACCGTGCCACCGGATCCGTGTTGCACCTTCACTGGGGCGCCGTCCTGCCCCAGGCCGACGCGGTCGCCCTGCCGGTGTGGTCCGAGCACGACAACAGTTTCGCCGGGCGCTGGGACGGGGTGGAGGAGTTCCCGGTCGACGGCGGAGCACGCTTCGGAGTACCCGCCCTCGAAGTACGGTTCGCCGACGGCTCCAGCCCCGTGGAACCCATGGTCCGGGACGTGGTCCTGGAGGCGGACGACCACGTCATCGTCCGCCTCCAGGACCGCACCCGGCCGCTGGCCTGGGACCTCCACTACCGCCTTCCCGTAGCCGGTGACGTACTGGAACGCTGGACTGAGTTCCACCACACCGGCACCGCCGCCGACGGAGACATCCTGCTGCTGCGGTACGCCTCTGCGCACTGGCCGATGCCGCAGCGCCCGACCTGGCGGATCGGCTCCGTCCACGGAGGCTGGTCCGGCGAAGGCCGCCTCGACAGATCCGGGCTGCCGGTGGGCGAGACCGTCCTGGGCAGCCGACGCGGCCACACCGGCCACCACGCCAACCCCTGGGCGACCCTCGACGCCGACGACGCGAGCGAGGAACACGGCGAGGTCTGGACCGTCGCGCTCGCCGCGAGCGGCAGCTGGCGCCTCACCGCCCAGCGCACCGCGGCCGGCCGCACCGGCATCGTGGCCGGCGAGGGGCACGAAGGCACCGAACTGCGCCTCGCCCCCGGTAGTAGCCACTGCACGGCGGTCAGCCTGGCGCTCTACACCGACCGCGGATTCGGGGGCGCCTCCCGCGCCTTCCAGCACCACCTGCGCACCCACATCCTGTCCCACCCGCAAGAACTGCGGCCCGTCCTCTACAACTCCTGGGAGGCGACGACGTTCGCGGTGGACGAGGAGAACCAGATCGCTCTCGCTGGACGTGCCGCCGCCCTCGGCGCCGAGCTCTTCGTCCTCGACGACGGATGGTTCCGCGGCCGCGACGACGACCGGGCCGGCCTCGGCGACTGGACACCCCACCCCCGGCGCTTTCCCCAGGGACTGCGCCCGCTCGCCGATGAGGTGCACCGCCTCGGCATGGCCTTCGGCCTGTGGGTGGAGCCGGAGATGGTCAACGCCGACAGCGACCTCTACAGACGGCACCCCGACTGGGTCCTGCACCTGCCCGATCGCACTGCGACCGAACTACGCAACCAACTGGTACTTGACTTCTCCCGACCTGAGGTCACCAGTTGGTCCCTCTCATGGCTGCGCCAGGTCATCGCGGAGAACGGGGTCGACTTCCTCAAATGGGACTTCAACCGCTCCTTCAGCGAAGCCGGCGTGCCGGGTCCCGTCCCTGATGCCAGGCGCGTCCACGTGGAACACGCCCGGGGCGTCCACCGCGTCCTCGACCGCCTGCGCGCGGACTTCCCGCATCTGCGCATCGAAGCCTGCGCGGGTGGCGGAGGACGCGTCGATCCCGCCATCCTCGCCCGCACCGACCAGGTGTGGACCTCGGACAACACCGACGCGGTCGATCGCCTCACCATCCAGCACGGCTTCAGCCAGATGTATCCAGCCGGTGTCATGTCCGCATGGGTGACCGACAGCCCGAACCCCCTGACGGGCCGCGTGGTCCCGATGTCCTTCCGCTTCCACAGCGCGATGGCGGGCGTGCTCGGCATCGGAGGGGACCTGAGCTGCTGGACCGAAGCCGATCTCACCGAGGCCGGCCGACTCGTCCAGGTCTACAAGGACATCCGTCCCGTAGTGCAGCAGGGGAAGCAGTTTCGCCTCCTGGCTCCAGGCGACGGGCCGCTGACAGCCGTGCAGTACCTCGACGCGTCTGGCGAACGCGCGGTCGTGCTGGTCTGGCGGCCCCGCACGGCCTTCGGACCGTCGCACCCGCCGCTGCGGTTGCGAGGACTCGAGCAGGAAGGCCGGTACCGCGACGAGGACACGGGGCGGGAGTGGTCTGGGGCGACTCTGACGGGGTTCGGTCTGCCGCTCCCAAGTCTTCCTCCGGGCGACTGCGCCAGCGCTCTGGTACGGCTGCGCCGGGTCGACGCTCGGGCACGAGGCACCCGATAGGCGTCGAGAAACGCGGACCCGCACTGGCACCCGGCGCCCACGAGGCTCAGGTACAAGCGCTTGCCCGGCGGCACCAGCCGTGGCATAGGGTGACCGCAGAAGGGAGCGTGTGCTGTGCGCGAGCGGGTCACCATGGCGGATGTCGCCCGTGCGGCCGGAGTGTCGTCCGCGACGGTCTCCTACGTGCTCTCCGGGAAACGGCAGGTCGCCCCCGAAACCCGGGCCGCGGTCGAGGCGGCCATCGCCGAGCTGTCGTTCACCGTCAACACCACGGCACGCAGCCTGCGTACGGGCAGGTCCAGCCTGGTGGCGCTAATCGTTCCCGACATCGCCAACCCCTTCTACGCGCAGCTCGCGGCCACGCTGCAGGAGGAACTGCGAGAGCGGGGACTACACGTAGTCGTCTGCAATACGCGGGCACGCCGGGACGAGGAGCAGGCACTCCTTGCGGAGGCCGTGCAGCAGCGGTTCGCGGGCGTCATCATCACCCCCTTCCGGCTCAAGCCACGCGATTTCGAACCCCTCGTCGAAGCGGGTCTGCCCGTCGTCGTCAGTGCCGATGTCTCCTTCGGCCCGATCGACCAAGTGACACCCGATGCCCGCGCGGCCACCCGTTCCGCGTTGGAACAGGTGGCGGCAGCGCAAAGGCGACGCATAGCCATGATCGCGGGGCCCCGGGACGCCACGGGCGGCGATCCTCGTCTGGAACAGCTCAGAGGCCTGGCGCTCCAGCTGGGCATGGCGCTTCCCCACGAATTGGTCGTCCGGGGCGAACACACCAGAGAAGCCGGAGCTACCGGATTCGCCGAACTCATGAGCCGCCGCCACCGGCCCGACGCGGTCTTCTGCGGCAATGACGTGATCGCAGTCGGAGCCATGGAAAAGGCGCACGAGCTGGGCTTCGATATCCCGCGAGATGTTGCCCTGATCGGTCACGACGACGCATCCTTCGCCTCCTTGGTGCGCCCCCGGCTGACCACGATCCGCTACCCGGCGGCCGAGGTCGCACGAGCCGCCGCCAAACTGCTCACCGAACGCCTGGACGGCCGTGAGGTCCACAGAGCGGTGCAAGTCAAAGCCGAATTCGTGTCCCGCTCATCCATCTGACGCAAGCTGGCGTCGCACCGGCCTCGCTGCCAGCGCCGCACAGGATGTCAGTGGGCTCTTCCAGCTCGCCATGGGTGTCCAGCCAGTAGAGGAGGGCGAGCCCGCCGCACGCTGAATCCCGGCGGCGCGAATTTGTCATATGCATTGACCAACTCTCCAGGTATAGACCAGGGTTACCGCTCGTCGGAGCGGACGTCCTGTGATGTGCACCGATGACGTTCTGCCAGCAGATTCCCAACAAGGGAGTCCATTGTGCGCAAGCCTGTGAACGCACTGCTCACGACCCTCATGGCCGTGACCGGCGGTCTCGGGTAACGCTCGCCTCCGCCACCTCGGCCGCAGCGGCGACCCCGACATGCAACTGGAGCGCTTCGTACGCCGGCGCCTGGGTGCCCAACTGCGGCACGACGAGCGGCAACGTCAACTGCGCACTCTCCCAGGGGGCCATGAACAACGTTGCGGTGGGCGCACTGCAGGAAACCCTCACCATGTGTTACGGAGAGAAGCTGGTGGTGGACCAGGACTTCGGAAGCGCGACCGAAGCTGCGCTCAGACGCGCACAGCAGAAGGCCGGCACCACTCGTGGATGGCGACTACGGTCCGCTCACTCGGAAGGTCGTCAAGCACAAGCCGGTGAGCGGCAGCACATGTGTCCGTGTCCCTTAGTTAGCGCTGTGACCGCGTAGGTCGTCGGGTTGGGTCGTACCGAAGGCTCCCGCGCTCGTGTAGTCGGCGTACTGAACAACCAGAGCGGTCCCGGTCCGCAAGAAGAGGAAGCAACGCTGAGGGTCACGGCCGTGGGCCGTGGCCCTCAGGTGGATACGTCGTGCTTTTCGAAGTCGTTGTAACGCAGTTCGGATTACCCAGCTGGAAGCGCGCGGCGGATGGCGCGCGTACGCACCATCCCCTCCTCGGCCTGCCCTCTGAGTGCACCTGAACGCAGAAGTCGACGGACGTCGTCGGTCGCGTCCGCATCAATGGCGTAGGGGCTGTGCTCCGTGAGTAGGACTGGCGGGCATGCGCAGATCTCATCGCCGACGGCAGCCGTCGGCGATGAGAATGCAGCCGGGCACGGCTCACCGGGAGCCGACTGCCCGCACCGCGCTGGCATCCTGCGGCACCAAGGGCTTGAGCGTCGCAGGATGCGCGTCCGCTTGGAGCGGGGTGGAGCGTCGTCGGCTTCCGGACTCCGCTACCTGGTGGGAGGGGCGCCGGTCAGATGTGGCTGTGCTTCTGTCCCGCGGGCGCGGTGTGCCTCGTCCTGCACGAGCAGGGAGAGGAGGGAGGCCACGGGCAGGCCCGCCTCCGCCGGGTGGCGCAGCACCCTGTCCGGCTCGATGCGGTACGTGTTGCTGCGTCCGTCGCGGGTGTGGGAGAGGTATCCGCCCTGCTCGAGGTCGGAGATGATCCGTTGGACGGCCCGCTCTGTCACCCGGCAGCGGGCGGCGATGTCGCGGACCCGGGCGCTGGGGTCGTCGGCGATGGCCGCGAGTACGCGTGCGTGGTTGGTGAGGAACGTCCAGCCTCTGTGGGGTTCGGGCACTGCAGTCATGTACCTCATTCTAGGGACCGGCATTGCATGAGAAGCAATACATGACATAGTTTTCGTGCAACAGGTGGCATGATTCTGAGCGGGAACCACAGGAAGGGGCCGACGATGTCTCTGGACGGGACCGTCATGACCAGGCGCGAGTCCGGTGCCGCTACAAGCGGGCAGGGGGCGGCCGAACAGGCCGCTGGAGAGTTCCTGGACCGGCCCGCGGTGCTGCAGTACGAAGCACACGGCACATGGGTGGTCGTCGCGAGCGGCGCCTACGACATGGAGACCATCGCCCCGCTGTCGGCAGCGCTGGAGACCGCGGCCGAGAAGTACGAGAGGGTGGTTCTGGATGTCTCCGGCGTCACCTTCGCGGACTCGACCTTCCTGAATCTGTTGGTCTCCACCCATCGCAGAACCGATCTGCGCCTGGCCGGCCCGACACCGCAGGTGAAGCGGATCCTGGAGATCACGGGGCTCGACACCGTCCTGAAGATGAGGGACACACTGAAAGACGCCACCGCCTGTTAGGACTGGCGGAAGCCGACGCGGTCCCCAGAGGCTGAGCGATGGACGGCCGGTGTGTCAGTGAACAAGCCTCAGCGCGGATGCGGCGATGGCGGTGAGTACGGCCACCGGGAGCATGACGCCCCGAAGCCGGGACAGCTGCTCTCTGATACCCCGGCCTGTGACGCCGGGCCCGGCGCTGTGTGACTGAAGTGGCGTTCCACACTGCGGACAAGGCAGATCCTGCTCGTGCAACTCGTACGCTGCCTCTGGGCGGACCGCGCTGGGATTCTCGTCCTTCAACCTCATGCATGAGACAACGCCGCGTCGGGACGCAGGTAGCGGGCATGGCGCCCGGTGCTGATTCCGTCGCCGCGTCGGGCGCTATCCAGCTTCAGTGGAGTCCTGTCCTGCCGTCGACCGAGCACGCCCAGCCCCCGTACATGCTGCCGGGGCGCCGGGCCGCCACCGGGCACCCCGTCGCAGCCGCGACCGCTAGGTCAGGCGTCGCCGAACGCGATCAGAAATCCGTCCTGCGCCGGCGCGAACACCCTCCCCTGCGCCGTTCCGAGCCCCGACACGGTAGCCCCGCCAGTCGCTCTCCGCGACGACGTTCTCCATCGGATGCGGCTCCGCGGACAGCCGGTACGACCAGACCCTCTTCCCTGTCTGCTCCTCCAGGACCACCAGCTCGCCGGAGCCGTCGGCCACGTACACGTGCCCCCCGGCGACCAGGCGTACCGTCGCCGCCTGGCGCGGGCTCGTGTACGTCCAGCGCGTGGCGTATCCGGCGGTGGTGTCGAGGGCCTTTACCACCCCCCTCGGTTGGCGACGTACACCCGTCCCGTGCCGAACGCGGGGGTGGCGTCGGCGGGCAGCTTCCGCACCACGGCGCCCGTCCGGCGGTCGTAGGCGACGACGTTCGAGTCGTCGGCGAAGCTGTTCCGCAACCACAGGGCGCCGTCGCCCGACGCGGTGGGGTTCCCGCCCCCTCCGGACATGTCAGGCCTGTCGTAGCGCCGCAGTTCCTTCCCGGTCGCCCGGTCCAGCCGCTGGTAGGCGAGGTCGTCGAAGCCGATCCAGACGCCTTCCTCGTCGACGAGCTGCTCCCATGTACTTTCGGGAGCGCACCTTGCCGTTTCCCCACCGCTCTGCCCTCCACGCCGTTCGCGGCCTTCACCGAGACCCGGCCCCTGGCCTCCGTCCCGTCCCTGCCCGCGCCCGAAACGCTTGAAGTGTTCCCCCCCGGCCCCGCCCTCGTCGATTGAGGACGTGGCGCAGACCGCGGCCGACGCTCCGGCGGGAGAGAGCGAGCCGTCCAAGACCGAGGACCCAGGCAGCACCGACACCGACACCGCCACGACCCCGCGCGGCCCCGAGACCGAGCCCGAGTTCGGCACGCGAGAGCCGCCCGAACCGGGTGACCTGCACGCCCCCGAGGTCCAAGTCCTCGGGCCCATCACCGTCACCGGGATCGCCTCCACCGGCCACGGCCCCAAACTCGCCCAGATCGTCACCTACCCTTACTTCAAACCCGGCGAGCCCGACACCGTCCGCGAGGCCATGGGCCCATGCTCGCCCTGGTCCAAGCCCACCTGCAGACCCGCATCTCGCAGCTGCGTAACCAACTCGGCGCCGACCTGGACGGCGCGCTCTACCTCCCCAGGGACCGCACCGGCATCTGCCGGCTTTCGCCCAAGGTCCGCTGCGACTGGGACCGCTTCACCACGCTCTCCGAACGCGGCCTGGCCAAAGGACCCTCCACTCCCCGACCTCGACGCCGCCCGCCGCGCCGTACGCCGGGGCCTGCCGCGCCGCGACCTGCGGCAGAGGACCCCCGCACACTGCCGGGAACAGCGGCTCCAGCTGTGCCGACGGGCGATGAGGGGTCTGCACACAGACATATTGATCATCGTGTCCTGGCCGGTGACCGGGCGGCGGCTGCGGGCCCGCCCAGCTCGGTGGAAGGCGATGGAAGCATGGGCGAGCACGCCAGGACGTCCTGGCCGGACCAGCGCGGCCGCCGCTCACCGAGCACGCCCGAGGCCCTTTCCCGTACAACGCTCGGGTGCTGACTCCTGCTCCGGGTCGGTGGCGGCCCGCGCCGAGGGAACGGGACAGGAATCCTTCCTTCGTGGCGATCGCCCCTGTGTCATCTCGGCGAACCACCACGTACCTGCCACCACGCACCCCAGCAGCAGTCCGTTCAACATGGCCCTGGGCCAGGTGGCTTGCTCCGCCCAGCGGTGCATGGCGGTCAGCGCCCCCCAGCTGACCAGCAGGACACACGCAACCCTTACACGTCGGTGTCTGAACATGTCGACCCGGCTACCCGAGGCAACAGCGATCACACCGTCCCGCGCACGCCTCGCAGGAGGCCTGAGGTGCCGGTGGGGTGAGATCCAGTCGGTCGATGACTACGAAGCCCGAGCCGGTGTTCTGGCGCAGGACGAGTGCGCCGTCCCTGGTGTGGACCATGTCGGCGTTCTGTCGGTGAAGGAAGGACGTCCGAGATTGTTGCCGGTGACGACGCGACCCAGGCAACTCCCCGCCGAGGTATGGGGAGGTCGAGGCAGCGAACCTGTTGGTCTCAGGCTTGGCGGGTAGGCGGGGACCTCTGGTGACGGTCTTCGAGAGGGGCGATGGTGACGGGCGCGTGGGTTGCGGGCGGGTGGGGCCTGTTCGCGGGTGCGGCTTTGCTGGTGGGGGCTGCTGTCGGCTCGTTGGTGCGGGTTCCGCCACGGTTGATCGCCCTGGTCATGGCATTTGGCAGTGGTGTGCTGATGGCGGCGGTGTCGTTCGAGCTGATAGCTGAGGCGTACGAACGCTCCGGCATGTGGCCGGTGGTGGCCGGGGCAGTCGGCGGGGCGGCCGTCTACTCGGGGGCTAACGCCCTGTTGGCCCGGCGTGGCGCCAAGCACCGTAAGCGCTCCGGAGAGCAGCAGCCGTCCGAGGCCGAGGCGCCGGGGTCGGGCAATGCCATCGCCCTGGGGGCACTGCTCGACGGTATCCCGGAGTCCGTGGTCATCGGCACCAGCCTGCTGGGTGGCGGGCATCTGGGGGTGGCGACGGTGGGGGCGGTGTTCATCAGCAACCTCCCCGAGGGTCTCGCGAGCGCTGCCGGAATGCGCGGCGCCGGGCGCAGCCGCCGGTATGTGTTCACCCTGTGGGGAAGCATCGCCGTGATCAGCGGGCTGGCCGCGCTGGCCGGGTACGCCTTGTTGGGGGGAGCGTCCGAAGCGGCGATGGCGATGATCACGGCTGTAGCCGGCGGTGCGATCCTGGCGATGGTCGCGGACACGATGATTCCCGAGGCATACAGCAAGGTGCATCTGCTGACGGGACTGGTCACCGTGGTCGGATTCCTGTCGGCGTTCGCCATGGCTCATCTGTAGGCGCGGCGGAGGGAAGCCGAGCGGGCCTCACCGCGCGCCTCGGGCACCCGGCAGCCCTTCAGGGCTGGTTCGTTGCGGTGATGTATGTCTTGATGGCGTCGGTGATGAAGTGGCGGCTGCTGTCAGGGTCGAGGGCCTTGGCCTGGAGGTGGTCGTACATCATGCTGTAGTGCTGCACGTCGGACGGCTTCTCCAGGTAGAGATCGCTGGTGAACCGTTCCAGGTACACCACGGCCCCTGGGCTGTCGGCGGATCTCAGGATGGAGAAATGTCCTGACAGGCCCGGGTGGGCACCCGTGGTGTAGGGGAGGACCTGCACGGTGATGTGCGGTTCGGAGCCGAGCGTGATCAGGTGCTCCAGTTGTTCGCGCATGATGTCGGGACTGCCGATGACGCGGCGCAGTGCTGATTCGTCCAGGACGATCCACAGACGCAGCGGGCGGGCCGTGTCGTAGATCCGGTGCTGACGGCGTAGCCGCACCTTGAGACGCGTGGCGGACTGTTCGGCAGTGAGCTGAGGGATCGTTTCCCCAATGACGGCCTGGGCGTATGCGGGGGTCTGCAGCAGAGCCGGGACCGTCATGGGCTCGTAGGTGTGGAGGGTGGCGGCATCGGTCTCCAGGGCGACATAGAAGCTCTGGGGGATGTCGCCGTAGATGTTCCACCAGCCCGGCTGTGTGGATTCTCTGGCCATCCGCATGAGCGAGTCGACGACCTGCTGGTCCGTCACTCCGTAGAGAGCGCACAGATCGCGTACATCGCGGGGCCTGATGGTCCGGTTACCGTTCTCCAGGTGACTGATCTTGGCCTGGGAAACCATCAGCCGCTCGGCCACCTCGGTGCCCTTCAGCCCGCTGGCCTGACGCAGCCGACGGAGCTCGGCCCCCAGACGCCGCTTCTTGACGGTGGGATTGCTGTTCGCCGCCACGCCCGGTGTACCTCCGACAAGTCACTGTTCCGGCCCGCAGATTGCCACGAAGAGGGGCTTGCCGATCAAGCGCCATGCCGTCGGCTCATGGGCAGCCGAAACGGACGGTTACATTGGCATTTGCCGCACGGCGGTACAGGCGTCAGTCGCCGACTGGAGGAATCGAGAACAGCCACTGATCGACCACGTCCTGGTGGTACCCGGCGCGGGGTCAGCTCCCCACACGCGCCCCGCCGCGGCTCGTGCCGCCTGCGGCGCAGATGCCCTTCCGGGCGCATGGGTCACTGTCTCCCGGACCTTCGGCCTGGTCCAGGTCTCCTCCCCGGGCAAGCGAGCGGCGCTGAGCCGGAGGGCGTAAGAGGAGCTCTTCCCGGCCGCCCGCAACTGCTCCCGGCCATCGTCCGCCCGCCGCGAGGGCGTGTGGACGACGGTGTGGCGCGGGAGCAGTCCGCTTATCAGCGCGTGGGTCAGAAGTCGATACAGACCGGACCCTGGTTGACGTTGATGAGGCCGGCCTGGGTGACGGCGGAGTTGCAGCTGAAGTTCACGTCACCGCCCTTGCTCTCTCCCGCTTCGCCAAGGGGGCCGAAGTCGACGCAGACGGGACCCTGGTTGACGTTCACCGCGCCGAACTGCGTGGTGGAGTCGTTGCACAGCCCGTAGGCCGCCGGCTCCTCGCCCCGCTCGGAGTGATCGTTGGCTGAGGCGATGCCAGGACCGGCCATCACCGCGGCAGCAGTAAGAGCAACGGCCGCGAAGGTCTTGCGGAAGGACAGCATGATGTATCTCCAGGAAGTGGAGGTCAGGGACACAGCAGACTCAACCAGCGCCCGCTTCTACCCGCACGCCGGGGATACGCCACTTGGACCGCCGAGCGCTCCGACGTACTCCCTGCCACTCCACTGCCGCTGCCGCTGCCGCTGCCCCTGCCCCGGTATCGGTTCCGGCCCGGGGGAGTGGCGTCGCGCGGCTGACGAGGGGCTCGAGAACGGGTCCGGGGCCGTCGTAGGCAGAGCTGTGGGAACGGGACTCGGCCAAGTGGGCGCCTCGCCTGGCAGGAGCCGCCGTTCACGCTGAGCCTGATTCCACTGGCCGCGGCCGCAAGGGCGTCCATGTCTTGTACTCCAGCCGCGGCTGGAGTACCCCCATCCCCCGCGCGAGGAGAGCCATCATGCCCAGAGCCGCTACGACCAAGGTGACCCAGCCCGTCACGGACGACAGCATCAAGGTGCGTCAGCTCAGCCACTACCAGTTCAGCTGGGTCGCCGGTGAGCCCGCCGCCCGGGGCACCCTCACCCTGCAGCTCGTACTCGATGAAGGTGCCTGGGAGGAGGTGCTGACCGTCGACGCCGACGACGCCGACGTGCTCCAGGACCTCCTGCGCAGCACACCGACCGTGCACTATGACGTCGGTCGCCGGACCCTGATGTTCGGTGTCACGGCCGTCGGCACCTGAACAGGCGACACCTGCCCGTCCCAATGAGGCTCCCAGGCCGCTAGGCTCTGTCATGGCGATCACGAGCGGAGCCAGACCGCAAGAGCCGCGGTGGTGACCGTGCCGAGGAATATGTAGGCGCGTTTGTCGGCTCTTCGATCAATCTTTGGGCTGGTGTGCCCGGTTCGCCTCGCGAAGAGCCACCCAGGCGTCCGCTACGGGACCGACGTGCCCGAGCTTATCGGGGTTGTTCACCGTGTGGATCGTCTGGATCTGCCCGTCGAGTACAGCGAGCGCCCAGGTGCTGAGGACCTGGCCGTCCCGGTCGCGGAAGATCGCACCTGGCTGGCCGTTCACCTGCTGCGGCTCTACGACGCCACCGCCCCTGATAATAAACGGCACCAACGCCGCGAGCACCCGGACCACGTGCCCGGCACCGAGGACGACCGGCTTGAATTGCGGGGCTTTGCCGCCACTGTCGCCGATCATCTGAACGTCCGCGGCCAGCAGCTCGGCCAGCCCGTCGACATCCCCTTCCCGAAAGGCATCAAAGAAGCGTTCGGCGAGTATCTCGCGCTCCTCCCGATCGACCTCGAACCGGGCCCGGCCCGCCTCCATGTGACGACGCGCCCGCACCGCGAGCTGGTGGCACGCCACTTCCGATCGCCCCACGATCGATGCGATATCCGGGAAGCCGAAGGCGAACACCTCCCGTAACACGAAGACGGCACGCTCCAGCGGGGTGAGTCTCTCCAGCAGGAGCAGAGCTGCCATCGATAGCGAGTCCGCCAGCTCCGCCGACCGCGCCGGATCCTCGTACGGATCGGTCAACAGCGGTTCGGGGAGCCACGGCCCGGCATACTCCTCCCGCCGGACGCGGGCCGAACGCAGCACGTCGATCGAGATCCGAGTGACCACTGTCGACAAGAATGCCCTGGGTGACCCGGGCCGGGTGGAGGTGGCCTGGTAGCGCAGCCAGGTCTCCTGGACCGCGTCCTCAGCCTCGCTCACACTGCCCAGGATCCGGTAGGCGATCGAGAACAGCAGCGGCTGCTGCTCCTGGAACTCTTCGGTCTTGGTCATGCTGATTCCTCCTCGAATCGCCACCCCCGCGGCCATCAGTGACCACTGCCTGTTGTGCGGCCGGTTGCAGGGCCGGGCACCTCCGGACCGGCTTTGGCGCCCGGCCCGGAGAACGCACCGCTGTCCTGGGCCGCCATCACCAGGGCACTGAGCCCTCCTCACTGAAGAATCCGGCGGTCGGGCCGTCCGCGCCGAGCGTGGCCAAGCGCACCACTACTGCGGCGCCCTGCGTGACCGTAAGGAATCCGGTGTGGTTGTTGCTGTCCGTGTCGACAAAGCCGGGGGCGACTGCGTTGACGAGGATGCCGTCCCTCCGCAGCTCATTGGCGTACTGCACGGTCAGCGCGGTCAGTGCGCTCTTGGACGGCGAATACGCAGCCGACGGCAGCAGTGCTGCGAAGGGGCCGTCCGGATCGCTGGTGAGACTCAACGACGCGGCATGACTGCTGACGTTGACGACGCGTGGCGCCGGTGACCGCCGCAGCAGCGGCAACATGGCGTTGGTCACCGCGATCACTCCGAAGACGTTGGTCTCGAACACCGCCCGGACCATGTCCAAGTCGACAGAGCTGGGGACTTGGTCGTGGGCCTCGTCGGGCGAGACCTGCCCGGAGCCGGTGATGCCGGCGTTGTTGATCAGCACGTCGAGGTAGCCGAAGCGCTCCTCAACCTGCTTCGCCGCCTCCTGAACGGTGGCCTGGTCGGTGACGTCCAAGGTGACCGCGTGCGCGTCGCCGCCGGCCGCGCGCATCGCCGCCGCGGATTCCTCGCCACGCCGCAGGTCTCTGGCGCCGATGAGGACCGTCATGCCCAGCGCAGCGAGTTGCTCGGCAACCCCGCGACCGATCCCCTTGTTCGCCCCGGTAACCAGCGCGACCTTCTGATGTGTCATCCGCTCGCTCATGACCAGCTCCCTGTTGTCGAGGTGGGCTCTTCTCTGAACCTGTCTTCGCAATCTGAGACGAGACAGCCCGGCCGTCTCTGACACGCGGACAGAATCAACTGTTTTCGGCTGGGGCGACCCATGCCAGAGCCAGGCAGGACGGTCTGTTCGCCTGCGAGGTTCCCGAAGCAGAAACCGGTTACAGCAAGGCTGCAAAATGGCCGATAGCGACAAGCAGAATGCCTTAGTTGGTGACAAGCAGTTCGCTTCACGAGGCCCAAACCGCCGCTCACCCCCGTCCGGAAGGTGACAACTCTCGTGCTTCGGCTCAGGGAGTCGTTTGTCGACGGCTTCTGGAGTCACCGCGTGGGCCGGTCGCTTGATCAATGTCGATGAGCGGGGTTCTGGCACAGATCTTGGGGAGCCGTCGCGGAGAGCCATCGTGGCGTTCGATGATGGGCTCCACACCTACTGTCTGCTTCACTGAACTTTGACGGTGTTGGCGCCCAGGGCGTGGACCTGTGCTGGGTCGAGGTGGAGTTCGTACGCGGTGTAACACTCGCTGATCTCTGTTCCTACCGCAGCGCCACATGGGCACAGTCGGTTCAGGCCGCTCTGTCCATGCCAGCCGCAGCAGCCCGCGTGGTCTCCCTCAAGGTCGGGCAGCAAGTCAGGTGCGTCGTCGGGATGGAGGACGATCGTGTTTCGGGGACCTGCGGAAGTCAGGAGTCCTGCTCCGTCCGGATCGCCGACACAAGGCCCGCCGGGAAACACTGCGACGGGTTCGTCAATCGGTAGGAACGGGGCTCCCCAAGGCTCGGGCTCCAAGGCATAGAGCCCCGCATGCATCGTGGCCGGGGCCCGGCGATACCCGTCGGGTCCGATTCGCCCGTCGAACTCTGGCCTGACCAGGGTCTCGGACAGCTGCACGACCATGGTCAGAGGGCGGGCGCAGGCGGCACACACAAAAGTGATCACACGAAGTCTTAGCCCGCCGAAGCCCCATCGGCAAGAGCCTGCTTCCGGGCTACGGCAGCAGGATCATCTTCCGAAGGAGGTGGAAGCCGGCTCGTCCGTAGAGCTGTCTCTTGATCTTTTTGATGCGGTGCACGACGCAGCCCACCAAGGAACGCATCCCCGAACGCGCCCCGCCGTGCGCCTCGGGCCGGCCTGCGGCGCAGGTGTCCTTCTGGGCGTCTGCATGGCTGTTCCCTGGCCTTCTGCCTCGTCCGGGTCTCTCGGGCGGGGCGGCGGCGCTGAAACCGCCGACCGCTCCCCGGCTGGTCCACCGACGCCGGCCGCACCGAGGACATCGGGTGCCGCCAGGCCCGCGCCACGCTGCTCGAGGCGGTCGCACGCCATCACCACGCTCACCTTCTCGCCGCCATCGTCGAGCTCGGCGGTGGGCTGGAGCGGACCCGGAACCGTATGCCATCGATCAGCTGCCGTCGCGGCGAGACCGGCGGCCGGCCCGTCTTCCTGCCCGTTGGCGACAACGGGCCAACGCCGCCCACTGCTCGTCCGTGATATCTCCCCGCGCCATGGACCACGATCATTCACAGCTCAAGATCCACTTTGATACACGGCCTAGTCGTCCAGCAACCGCCACGCCGTCAGGGCCACACGCGCCCTGGTCAGGCCTGTTGGGGTGGTGAGGTCCACGGACAGGGCTCTGCCGATCAGGCCGATGCGGCGGGCCACGCTGCTGTGGTGCAGGTGCAGGGCGTCGGCGGCCCGGCGCAGAGACCCCGCCGCGCAGTACGCCTCCAGCGTGTCCAGGGTCTCCCGGCTCTCCAGGGCCTCCTGGGTCTCCTTGGTCTCTTCCTCGGGGTGCCCCGGGGCTCCAGCCACCCGGATGAGCGCCGCGACGTCGGGGTTGTCGCGCAGCACCTCTCTCGGCACCTCCGCGAGCAGCGCCAGGGCGCCCAAATCCGCGTGGTCGAGCACCGGTTCGCGCGCGGTGGTGAGACGCAGGGCGGTGCGGGCCTCCCGCCACGCCAGGTCCGGCTTGTCCGCCGCGCCGATGCCCGCGCGCACACCCGCGGGGAACAGGGTCCGGTCCACGGCCGAGGCCAGGATCACGCCGACTCTGCCGATCCGCGCCGCCTTCACGGGCCGGCCGGGGCAGACGACTCCGCTCACCTGGTCGAGCGGCAGTCGTGGCGACCGTACGGCGGCCACCCGGACCGGCGGCCCGGCGGCGAACCCGAGGAGCCGCAGCGCCCGCGCACGGGCCGCCTCGTCGGTCTCGGCGCTGATGACCAATTCGACGAGCGCGGGGTCTGCCATGGTCGTACGGGCCGGACCGTACCGTTCGACGGCCCCCGCCACGGCGAGGGCCAGCCGGTCGAGCAGCACCTCGTCGAGCGGTCCGGCCGGGCCGGACCGCTCCAGCCACACCCTGCCGATCTCCTCCTCGTCGAGTACCACCGGGGCACTGCCGGACGCGGGCCCCGCCGGGCCGGCGGCCTCGCGGCCGTCCGGCGCGACGCGGATCGTCCGCCCGGTGCCGTGGAGTCCCACGCCGGTGACGCACTCGGCGAGACCGGCCGAGGCCCGGGCGAGTGCGGGAAGGTCCACGCGCCTGCGCATCAGGGTGTCGTAGAACGCGACGATGCGGAGCGCGCCCTCGACGTGCGGATCGAGTCCGGACAGCCGTACGGCCAAAGCCTCCATGGGAGCAGGATAGGAGGACGGGCGGGCGGGGGGCGGGCGCCGATCGGCGCGCGATCGGCCTCGGATGCCCGACGGACGGCGGACGACCCGCCGCGGGCGGTTCCCCGAGGATGATCGTCATGGACCCCGAACTCGAAGCCTTCGTACCGTTCTTCCCCCGTACCGACCTCACCGACCCCGTCGTCGCGCGGAAGAACTTCGGCCAACTGGCCGCCGCCGTACCGATCCCCGACACCACGGACATGGAGGTCGAGGACCACACGGTTCCCGCCGACTCGCCCGTGCCGGTACGGGTCTACCGCCCACATCAGGCCCAAGGCGCCGTCGTCTGGCTGCACGGCGGCGGATTCCTCATGGGCGACCTGGACACCGAACACCCTTGGGCCGCCCGCATCGCGGCCTCCTCCGGCGCTGTGGTGATCTCGGTGGGCTACCGGCTCGCCCCCGAACACCCCTACCCGGCCGCCCTGGACGACGCGTACGCCGTACTGGCGTGGGCCGTCGCGCACGCGGCCGAACTGGGCGTCGAGCCCGACCGCATCGCGATCGGCGGCCACAGCGCGGGCGCCAACCTCGCTGCCGCGGTGACCCTGTGGGCCCGCGACCGGCAGGGGCCGCCGATCCGTTTCCAGCTGCTCAACCAGCCCGGTCTCGACGATCGGCAGGACTCGTGGTCGGCGGTGAACTTCACGGACACGCCGTGGTTCTACCGCGAGAAGCTCACGGCCTCGTGGCGGCACTACCTGGGCGGCGGCCAGGCGACCCCGTACGCCGCCCCGGCCCGCGCCGAGGACCTGACAGGCCTGCCTCCGGCCTACCTCGCCACCGCCGAGTTCGACCCGAACCGCGACGAGGGCATCGCGTACGCGATGCGCCTGCTCCAGGCAGGAGTGTCGGTCGAGATCCACCAATGGCCCGGCACCTTCCACGGCTCACAGGCGATCCTCTCCGCCGAGGTCTCGCAGCGGCAGAACGCCGAACTCGGCGCCGTCCTGCGCCGGGCCCTGGCCGGATGAGGCCGGCCGGACGAGCTCCGAGCGCGCACCCCCTCGCGTGCCGTCGCATCACCCCCACCCTCCCGTCTCACCCGACCGAAGGAGTACGTACACCGTGAAACTCCGATCGAAGATCCGCCTCTACCTGATCGCCGGCGTGGCCGCGCTCACCGCCTGCGCGGGCACGGTCGCGGCAGCCCCCGCCCTGAAACCGACGACGGCCGGCACGGCGGCGACGCCTAACCGCGCCGAGCCCGCACGGCTGCGCACCGCCCTGGACGCCGTCCACCGGGCGGGCGTCCCCGGGGTCTTCGGCGAGGTGCGGGACGCCGACCGGACCTGGCGCGGGGCTTCCGGGGTCGCCGACCTCGCCACCGGACGGCCCGTGAGCCCCGACATGCACCAACGCGTCGGCAGCATCACCAAGACCTTCACCGCCGCGGCCGTCATGCAGCAGGTCGAGCGGGGCCGGATCCGGCTCGACGCGCCCGTCGGCGACTACCTGCCCGACCTCGTGCCGGGGGAGCGGGGCAGGAGGATCACCGTCCGGATGCTCCTCAACAACACGAGCGGCATCCCCGACTACATCCCGTACGCTTTCCCCTCCCTCCAGCGGAACTCACCCACCAGCCTGGACGACAACCGCTACCGAGAGTTCCGGCCGGCCGAGCTGATCGCGCTGGGACTCGCGGCACCGCCCGCAGGCGAGCCCGGCGACCCCACGGGCGTCTACTCCAACACCAACTGGCTGCTGCTCGGCCAACTCCTGGAACGGGTCACCGGAACCACCGCCGAGCGCTACATCACCCGACACGTCATCGACCGCGCGGGGCTGCGGCACACCCGATTCCCGGACGGGCCGACGATCGACGGGCCGCACGCGCGCATGTACGAGTCCCTGTGGGGCCTGCTCGAACCGCCGCGCGACTACAGCGTCTACAACATGTCGTGGACGGGCACGGGGGCCGCCCTCATCTCCACGATGGACGACCTCAACCGCTTCTACGCGCGGCTGCTCGACGGCAGGATCGTCAGCCGGTCGTCCCTGGCCCAGATGCAGCGCACGGTACCGGTCCGCGCACTCGACGGGACGATGATCGAGTACGGCCTCGGGCTGCACAAGGTCGTCATCCCCGACTGCGGCACCTTCTGGGGCCACGACGGCACGGTGTGGGGAGCCGGCACGATCTCCCTGACCCGGGCGGACGGCGGCCGCCAGATGTCGATGGCGGTCAACATCCAGCGCTGGAACCCCCGGAGCGCGGCGGGAATCACGCAGCCCCACCCCATCGACACGGCCCTGAAGGCCCTGTACGACCGGTCCCTCTGCGACGCGTAGCCCACGCGCGGCGCGAGACCGCCGAGGCGCGCCGGAATTTCGGTGCGCCTCTCCGGGCGCCCGCATAGCGTCCCCGGCATGCCCCTTGAGATGAAAGACGCCGTACATGGCCTGCTCGACGCCCCGCACATGGCCGTGCTCGCCACGCTCAACCCCGACGGGGCCCCGCAGAGTTCGGTGGTGTGGGTCAGCCGCGGCGGCGGAGAGTTCCTGATCTCCACCACACAGGGCCGACGCAAGGCCCTGAACATGCTCCGGGACCCGTTCGTCGGCCTGACGGTCTTCGACGCCGCCTGCCCCGACCTGTACGTCGAGATACGCGGCACGGCCACCGTTATCGGGGACACCGGCCGGGCGGTGGCCGTCCGCGTCGCCGAGGCGTACATCGGTCCGGGCGGCGGCAAGGGAGTACGCGGAGGCTCCGGCGGAGGAGGTCCGCGTGGTCGACCGCATCACGCCGACCGTGATCCTCGGCAGCGCCACCAGGGTGGCCTACGACCGAGACCCGGGACAGGTGAGGTCCGGGTGCCCGTCGGGGGTGCTGGTGGCGGGATCACGGTCGCGTGCGATCTTCTCGCCAGTGACCGCATCGAAGAGACCTGAGCCCCCGGCAGTGACCTTGTCCACCACTGGATATGATCATGACCAGGTCGTATCCAGTGGCCAGGACCCCGTGGCAACGATCTGCTTCACGAGCCTGAACGCCTCAAGGATGGGGACTGTGTCCTGATCCGGATACTCGTCGTCCTGCCCGTTGGAGAGGACGAACCCGCCGCTCGACCCCTGAGCCCCGGGGTCCACGGCATGCTCGCCGGGATCGCCTTTTTCTTCGAGCAGCATCACCATCGCGCGCTCAGCGTTCGTCACGTAGGTCGGCGACCGCCTTGACGAACTGGTCAGCCACGACTCACTGATCGTTTCAGAATGAAGTGCTTGGCCAGAGAGTTACGCGCTGCGATGATGCGGATTCGACTGGGCGGTGGGGGACGGGGGCACCAGATGACGCGGTGGCAGCTCTTGCAGGGAGACGTCTTGGTCGGTGAGCTCAGTGAGTACGGCTGTGATCAGCCGTTCTTCCTGGCGCGCTTCACCCCGGGACCTGGCTGGGAGAGCGTGAGGCAGTTGTTCGAGGCATGGGCGACCTACGGGGGGCCGGACCCGGATGGGCTCAGATTCGTTGCCCTGGCCAAGTCGTTGCAGGATTTGGGGCTCGCACTAGCTCCGGTGGACGGTCAGCAGACTCCATTGCAGCTCTTCAAGGACTGCATGGTGCGTATCTATGGGGCTGAAGCTCGCCTCCGCTACTGACTGAGCGATTGGCCCGTCCGTGGGAGTCGGCCGGCAGCTTCCCGGTCGGATGGCTCAGGACGTTATGCCGTGGGAGCTGTGCCTGAGTGATGTGGTGCCGTTCGACGATGGGGTCGGGCGACCGGTCCTCGACATACGAGCGGTCGGGGGTGGCCAGCGCGACAAATGCCTCATCTCTTCCGGCGTGCCCCCAGTGTTGGTCAGCCGGCGCCTCACGGTCTACCGCTCCTGCAGCGGTCTGACCTCCCAGCCTGTCCCTGCCAGACCAGCGGCGATCATCTGAACGAGCTGCGAGCTCCCATGGCACGGCACAGCCCGAAAGGAGGTTGCAGCGGTGCTGTGGGACTGGCGCGAGTTGCCGCCCGCGAACTCGGCATTTGCCATCGGCCGGGTTGCCAGAGCGGCTTCGATCCGTGTCGCAGGTGGCGTGTCGTCTGTTCGTCAGTACGAAGCCCCTGCACTCGGCAAGGGGCTGTTATCCCTCTCGCGCCCAGTGCCTCGCCCACGCGGGATCACCGACCCCCCTCCTCTGCCCAACCCCCAGGTGCTGACTCCTGCTCCGGTTTCGTACCGGCCCGCCCCGAGGGATCGGGGCGCGGAGCCCTCCTTCGTGATGACTGCCCTTGTGTCATCTCGGCGAACTACCACGTACCCGCCACCACGCACGCCAGCAGCAGTCCGTCCAACGTGGCCCTCGGCCAAGGGGCGTGCTCCGCCCAGCGCCCCACGGCGGTCAGCACCCCCCCCAGCTGACCAGCAGGACGCACGCAACCCTTACACGGCGGTGTCTGAACATGCCGGTCCGGCTACCCGAGGCAGCAGCGCTCACACCGCACCCGCGTACCCGCGTCGTAGCAGGCCGCGCGCGGGGACGTAGGCCGGCGCATGACGCCTCGGCACCCTCCGGCCGTTAACGGCGAGCGAACGTGGCCGCGGCAGCGCTGAGACGGTCTGTTCCTCGCGCAGACACAACTACGTTCCCTAGTGCTGTGACCGGGATGGTTCACCGTGGCCGGAGGACGGCTCAGGGGACGAGCGCGTTCCGCGAGGCGACTGGTATTACTGGTGCATGCAGGAAGAGACCGCGCGGTCCGCAATCGACACGTTCATCTCCGCGTTCAACGCCTCGGACGACAGCTATGTGACTGTCTTGCTCTCCCAGGCCCTGACCTCGGACGTGGTCTTCTGGGGCCCGTTGGGCCGCAGTGAGGGGATCGAGGCGGTCGAGCGGTTCGTGCTGGACATCCGGCGCCACCCCGCGGGGACCGGCACGATGGTGCGCTGTTCGGCGGTGGACATGCCGGACGAGTGGGCCCGGTACCAGTGGGTCTTCACGACGCCGGGTGGAGGCCCCCGCCTGGCGGGAACGGACGTCGTCCATCTGCGGCGGAGCCTCATCGACCAGGTCATCGTCTTCGCGGGGGAGATCGAGCCGCCCGCCTCCTGAGCCAGTCTCCTCTGGCGCGGTCCTTCTCCTGAACTGGCCCCGTTCTGGGCTCCGGACCTGCCCAGCCGAGATCATCTTCACAACGCTTCGGTCGTCCGCGCTTGGCCACGAGCAGACCGATGATGCGCTGTGGGGAGGCCGCAACATGGCGTGCAGGTGCGGGACACGCGTGGCCACTCTTACCGCGGACTGCATGGGCCCGCACGAGCTGCACCTCGATCCGCTCCGGACGTATGCCTTCATGCCTGATACCTCAACGTGATCATGAAGCGTCCGGCGCCCATAGGCCAGTGTCTCTGACGGACACCTTGACCCGTTAGCCGCATGAGGTGTCTTTGTACGCGTAGCCGTACGAAGAGGTGAACCCGCGAAAGGCCGGGACGCGGACGCCAGGAAGACTGGGGCGGTGAGCACAGCACGACGCCGTACCCTCGGCCCCGGCCGCACCGATCTGCCCGAGCCGGCCGCCCGCGACCCGCGGGCGATGACCGCCGCCGAGCGCGCTGCGACCGGCGACTGGACCGCGGAACCCGCCGCCTCCGCGCCCTTGGCGTCCCGGCCCGCCCGGCGGCGCCTCGTCGGCGGTCCGGCCGACCCGGGCTCCACACTCCCGCCCGGCGGCGGATGGGGTCCGCGCCGGCCCGTGCCGAGACGGCGCGCGCGGGTGAGGCCCGGCGCCCAGTGTCTGGGGGCCGTACCGCCGGGCCGCCCCACCCTCTCGCGCGCGAGCGTCAGGCCTTGACCGCCGTCCAGCTCTGCTGATCTCGTGCGGACCGGGCACGGCGGTGCCCGCATCTCCACCCTGCGTAGGGCGCTGCGGACGCACGGGGCGTGCGATCACGGGGCGGGTCTGCACTCGGGCGACGAGATCGGCTTCTCCGAGGTTGGCTCGATCATTGACCTGGACGTCGCCGACCACTACACCGAGGCGCTGCACGAGGTCGTCGCGGCGAAAGCCGAGCACCGGGCGCTAATGGCTGTAACGGAGGAGGCGGCGCCGGCCGGTCAGGTCGTCGACCTGACCGGCCGCGCTGGAGCAGTCGGTGGCCGACGCCCGAGAACGCCGCGGCGAGACGTCTGCGGGTGAGACGAGATGCCCAAGCCGAAGAAGAAGGCGGCGGCCAAGAAGACGCCCGCGAAGCAGACGGCCGCCAAGAAGACCACGGCGAAGAAGACCGCCCGAAAGCACGCGTCTTTGGGGCCGTCTTGTCGATCATGTGTCGGGCCAGATGAGGGTGCTGGCGAGGGTGGTGCCGGCGAGGTAGCGGTCGGGACGCTTGTCGTAGCGGGTGGCGATGCCGCGCCATTGCTTGGGCCGGTGGAAGCAGCGTTCGGCGACGTTGCGACGCCGATAGGCGGCCGTGTCGAAGCCGCAGGGCCGTTCCCGGCGCCGTTTCTGTCCGGCGAGCTGATCGACACGGTTCGGGACCGGTGCTTCCGATGGTGACGTGAGCAACCCTCCGGTGACCGCTTGACCCGTAACAATCTTGAGGAGTACCCCATGCCTGACAGCCCCACTGCCTTCGGACGGACACCATGACCACAACCGGAACAGGACGATTCGGCGCCATATTGGACCGCATCGAAGAAGAGACTGCCGCGCTTGACGAACGCGGCAGCCCCGCCCACTACATTCCGCTGCTCGCGGACGCCGACCCCCGGCGCTTCGGCATGGCCGTCGCCGAACCGGACGGAACGGTCTACGGTGTCGGCGACTGGCAGCAGCCCTTCTCGACGCAGTCCATCACCAAGGTCTTCGCCCTGGCCCTGGCGCTCTCCCTGTACGGTGAACAGATCTGGCACGGTGTGGGCCGCGAGCCCTCCGGCAACCCCTTCAACTCCCTGGTGCAGCTGGAGTACGAGAACGGCATCCCCCGAAACCCGTTCATCAACGCCGGCGCCCTGGTGGTCACCGATCGGTTGCAGACACTGACCGGGGACGCGGCCGGCCACATAGGAGAACTGCTCCGTACCGAAAGCGGGAACCCGGCCATCGACTTCATCCCGGCGATGGCCGCCTCGGAAGCTGCCCGCGGTGACCGCAACGCCGCCCTCGCCCATTTCATGGCCTCCTACGGCAACATCGCCAATCCCGTCCCCGAACTGCTGGCCGCCTACTTCCGGCAGTGCTCCATCGAGGCCTCCTGCGCGGATCTGGCACTGGCCGCGGGGTTCCTGGCACGGCAGGGTGCCCGGGCCGATGGCTCGGCACTGCTGACACGCAGCCAGGCCAAGCAGGTCAACGCCGTCATGCTGACCTGCGGCACGTACGACGCTGCGGGAGAATTCGCCTACCGGGTGGGCCTGCCGGGCAAAAGCGGCGTGGGCGGAGGGATCATCGCGGTCGTGCCCGGCGTGTGCACTCTGTGCGTGTGGAGTCCTGGACTCGACCGACGAGGCAACTCGGTGGCAGGCGTAGCGGCTCTCGACCGCTTCACCACACTCACCGGGCTGTCCGTCTTCTGACCAACCTGCCGTCCGGGACCGGCCTGACCGGAAAGCGTTCGACAAACGGCATCCCAACACCGAACCCAAGCTCCGCAAGCTGTTCGCAAAACTCCAGGCCAAGCACGGAACAGTGCTCGTCGCGGTCGACCAGCTGGCCTCGATCGGGGCCCTGCCGCTGGCGGTCACCAGGGCATGGCGCACGTCGCCGCACCCCACAGCGCGCGAGCCCCGCGCCGTACGCGGCGCACGCGGGGCGCACTGTGGCGTCGTGCTCGGGCTCAGGACGGCCCCATGGCGCGGGTTCCCGCCCGGTTACCGTGGTGCCGGGCTGCCTGTGACGGTCACACAGTGATCAGCAGGAGGAGAAGCGACAGGGTGCCTGTGGTGAGCACGGCCCCTACCACGGTGAATACGGCGGGGATCGTGGTGGAGTCCCAGCCCTGGATCTCGAAGCGGCGGGGGTTTTCCTCGTCGTATCGGACCGTGATCGAGGTACCGACGCCAAGGCGGCGTGCGGGGCTCCGGCCGAGCCTGGAGGGGTAGGCGTACTCGCGGCCGTCTCTGGCCGTCCAGGCGACGACCGGGTGGTGGTACGTGGCTCCGTCGTCGTCTCGCCGGGTGTCATGACCGACGACTCGCCCTGCTGCGGTGGTACCGGTGCGCCGTAGCGCCCTGGCCAAGCGGAGGCCGTGCGCGCCGATGCAGAGGAAGGTCACGCCGATCACCAGGGGTATGAGCAAGAAGAGCCATTCGTGTTCCATGTGGTGTCCGACGCGTGAGCAGGGACGTCGGTTGCTGGGACAGGGGATGCCCTGCTGGCCGCCCTGCACAGCCGGTTCAGACCGGCGCCGCCTACCTCCTCCCCGGCATTCCCGGCATCGCCCTCCTCGATCTGGCGGAGCTGCGTGCTGAACGAATCAGCGCTGCGACGCGTGGTCGGCAGCCCCGACCTCATGCGCCGCAGGGGCCCTCGGGTGCGGCCAAGGCTTGTTGCGGGGCCGTGAGCGCCTGGGCCTGCTCCGCCCCATGGGCGACGCGCTGCTGCTGTCCGGGCTGCACTGGGGCGACGAGATCCGCTCCTCCGGGGAGGTCGCCCCGCCCGAGACCGAACTCACCGAGGAGGAGATCGAGGGCGCGCTCGCGCTGATGGACACGATGACCGTGGACTCGGTCACGGAGCTGGATGTCACTGACCACTACACCGAGGCGTTCCACGAGGTGATCGCCGCGAAAGCCGAGCACCGGGCGCCGAAGCCGGTCGAGGCCGAGGCGGCGCCGGCCGGGCAGGTGGTCGACCTGATGGCCGCGCTGGAGGCACCGGTGACCGACGCCCGCGAACGCCGCGGCGAGACGTCCGGGGGCGAGGCGACCGTCCACGAGATGCCCACGCCGAAGAAGAAGACGCCCGCCAAGAAGACACCCGCGACGAAGACGGCCGCCAAGAAGACCACCCGAAAGCGCGCGTCCTAGCCCACCCGAGCGCCCCCGCGGGCCAGCCCTGAAAGGGAAACCATGGTTTCCACTTCAGGGCCGCCGCCCTTGATGTGCCGGAGGCTTGTCGATTCCGAGGCTTCCCCAGGGGGCGCACAGGTCGCACATCTCCAGCCCGGGGAACTCCTCGAACGTCATCCGTACGTCCTCCTTGCTGAGGAGGCTGGGCATGTTCTTGGCGATCGAGCAGCTCCTGCGGTGCAGCACCGGATGCCCTTCGACCGCGCGGGAGGGCAGCACCTTCCAGGACATCTCCCGGCGGGCGACCTCCCGGCGCCGGCGCTCCTGCTCCTGCTGGGCCTCGAGCTCCCGGATCGCACTTCAGCGGCCTAATCTTCTGGCCACCAGAGCGGGAGCTCTCTGCCGATGAGGTGGTCGATCAGGCATCGGGCTATCGGGCGATCGCGTCGTGAGGCACACGCGCTCAGGTGTAGGCCAGATTGCCATTGGCGACTGGATGGTGAACCCCGGGCCTGCCTGGCTCGCCACCTACCGCGACTGACGGCTCTCTACCTGGAGTAGGCCACGACCGCATCGAGACGCTGCACGAGCACTCGCTGTTCGATCAGCGCAGCCCGGTCTTCGGGACACGGTGCCGACACGCGACCGCAGGATGGTTCGGCGGTCAGGTACTGATGGAGGGCGTGCGCCCTTGGTGCAGCGGGACCCCGTTGGGGGTAGGGCCCCGGCTTGTTTCTACTCAGCAGCTTTCCTCGAACTTCACGGCGGTGAGGGTGACGGGCTGCCCGTCGAGCTTGGTGCCAGCAGTGGGCTCCTGGGTGCACACCTTCCAGTTGGACTCCATAAGGACCATGCGGCCCTCCGGGGATGCGTCGGTGACCGTGAGGCTGGTCGAGGCGTCCAGGGACTGGCGGGCGACCTTGACGGACTTCCCAGCGAAGTTGGGCATGATGTTGCTCGCCTGCGGCTCGTCGGCGCCATGGTCGGCGGCCGGACAGGTCTCTTCGAGCTTGACCGTGGCGAAGTCGATCTTGACGTCGCTCGGGTGCTCACCTGCTGCCGGGGTCTGGCCGCAGACCTTCCAGTTCCGGTCGAGGGCCTGGGCGCGGCCACGGCCCAGAGCGTCGTGGGAGTGCAGGTTGTAGAAGCCGGCCGCCTGCGCCTGGTCCTGCGCGGACTGGAGTCCCTTGCCGGTCATGTCCGGGAGGGCGGCCGGATCTGGGTCTGCTTCGGGCGCCTTCGTGGTGGGGGCGGCGGCCGTGGGCTGGGCGGCTTGGGGCTTGTCGCTGCCGGACTTGTCGCCCTCGCACGCGGTGAGGGTGAAGGTGAATGCGGCGGCAGCGATGAGGCTGAGGGTGGGTTTCGTACGCATCGGGCCAGCCTGCCTGATTGTGCACAGATGGTGGCACGGAGTGACCATCTCGTAATGGTCGGGCTAGCGCAGGGGCCCCAGGTACGAGAAGTACAAGAAGCTCAACAAGACTCATCTTCGCGGTGCCCAGATCGGCGGATCCAACAAGGATCCGAGGAACTTCGTTACCTTGCACCGCTTCGCCAACTCACCGGTCATGCGCAAGATCGAGGACCGGATCCGAGCAGCGGTCGACAACGGCGAGACCATCCAGTGCTCCGTCAGCCCGGTCTATGCGACCAACGGCCCTACCGATGTCGTCCCTTAAGGCCTGATCATCCATGCCACGGGCAACCGCGGATTCCAGTTCACCCCCTACGAAGGCGGAGCGCCGACCAACCACATCACTATCCTGAACGTCCCCAAACGCTGACACCCTTACAACCCCGCCACACCAGCCCAGAAAGAGACCTCACGATGCACCCCGCCGTCGAGGAGCTCACCCGACTTGTCCCCCCGCCAGCCACAGCCCGCCCCCGCACCTGGACCGAGACGGAGCATCGTCTGGGCACAGCGCTGCCCCAGGACTACAAAGACCTCGTCGACACCTATGGCGGCGGCGTCTTCGACGAGACGATCTGGATCCTAGAGCCGGACTGCGCCGACCAGGACTACGACCTCGCAGCGGTCGCCGACGAGCAGGCCGAAGTCCTCGGTAACCTCTGGAGAGGCGGCGAGCCGAAACCGGCCGAACTCGCAGCGGACGGCACCAACGTGCTCCCCTTCGCCTACATCGAAGGCACCGGCGCCTACCTCTACTGGCTCACCGAGGAGACGGCGAAGCCCGACGAGTGGACCGTCCTTGCTAATGAAGGCCGCGGACCTGAGTGGGAACACCATCCCGTCTCTGCCGTAGCGTTCGTCGCCGGGGTCCTCTGTGGGCAGATCCACTCGGGAACCCTCGGCGAGCCAGAGAACACGCAGCACAGTTTCGACTCGACACCGACCTTCCTGGCTCCGACTGAATAACGAGCTGGTGCGTGAGGAGCGGTCGTTGGGTGACCGCTGGAGAGTGAGGCTGGTCAGAACAGACACAAGCACGGCCGCCACATTGCCTTCCACGGCGTGTATGACATTTGCGTTCAGCCTGTGCCGACGGCGCGACGCCCGTCGACGTCTTGCCTCGGCCCTTACCGCCCGCCCCACACCTTGTGCTCGTGCAGGACGACGGCGGTGACCACCGGCAGGTCGCGGTCGGCGGCGGCAAGGTTGAGGGCTAGCGTGACCCCGACGACCAGGCCGAGTACGGCACCAGCGGCTGGACCCCCTCTGACCGCTACTACGCCCCTTGAGCCCCAGCTCCGCCAGCTGCCGCGCCTGCACCGACGGCCGAAGCCGCCCCCGCGCTGACGAATCGTGAGACCGGCCCCTCTGAGGCGATCCCTGAGGCCGGGAATCCGATCCCGGCGCCCCTCCCGGTGCCTGCCCCGGCCCGCGCCGTTGATGACGCCGACGGTACCGAGGCCACGTTCGAGACCGCGCCGACGGTGCTACCGCTCGGACGAGTGGTCATCGAAGGCGCCACAGGCCGGATCGACTCCAACCGGCAGAGCGCAGCCGTCGAACTCGTCTCCTACCTCGCGCTCAACCCCGACGCCGACCACCACGCCATCGACGACGCCCTCTGGCCTGGCCGCCTGGTCAACAAGCAGATGCGCAATGCCGTCATCTCCAGGACCCGCTCCTGGCTCGGCAAGAACGCCGATGGCGAGGCCTTCTTCCCGCGGGTCCAGGACACAGGTGACAGCCGCTACCGCCTCGCCCAGGCCGTCACCTGCGACTGGCGCACCTTCCAGGGCAGTCCTCCACGAACTGGCGGCAGTCTTGAACAAGCCCAGCTCCATCTGACCCGCCGCCGCCCCTGGCGGGCCATCAAAACCTGCGTCCGCCCCCGCTCTCCCCATACGGTCTACACGGACCCCACAGGACGGGTGCCACCAGCCGGTCCCGCGTCCAGGCACGTGCGCGGGACCGGCCCCAACCCGCGCGAGCCGCCTGACGACGGCCGTCCATCCGGCAGGGTCAGTTGGCCGGGCGAAGACGCGTAAACGCACCTCTCGGGTTTCCCACCGACGCCAGCCCGCCGTGGACGAAGCCGCCCCGCCCAGATCGAGTGACCAGCGGGAGCAAGAGAGCCCGCCCCAGAAGTAGTGCTCATCGGCTGCCCGGGCTGGCCCGGGGGTGTCCGGCTTCTCGTGAGGCCGTGCCTACTGGTCGGACTCCGGGGTCTCGGGCGCGGCCTTGAAGAAGGGGCCCAGCCAGTCGAGCATCCGGAAGCCGCGGGCGCTCTTTTCCGCGGGCCCCCACAGTGCGGTCGCGGCGCCGGCGACGAGGAGCGCCACGATGGTGTAGGCGACGACGGCATCGTGCGTGTTGCCGGTCTGGGGCTCGGGCTCGTTCGGGGTGTCCATCACTGTCCTCGGTGGGCGCGGGGAACAGCGGAGTAGGACCGTTCGTTCCCGGGGCAGTTCGTGTGGTTCCTGAGCGTAGTGCCCGCCGGAGTCCTCTCGGACCGTCCTGGTATCTGCATGGCCTGGAAGCGCGAGGCAGTCCTCCTACGCCGCTCCTGCACGCCTCGGGAGGCTTCTCCCCGCCCCCGTCAACCACCGCATCGCCGAGGCATCTGCGGGGCGAACTGTCACCACAAGGTGCTTGAGCTCGACCCGCGCACCGGCTGGACGATCCCGCGCTGAGCGGCGGTGGCCGCACAACGACGCGGGCCCCGACTCCTTTGTCCTTTCTCATCCAATCGAGGCGTTTGACAGCGAACCCAACCGTTTCGGCTTCTATGGCGGAGCATCTAGTCGTGAGTGGACTGCTGGCCTTGAGTCCCTACGCAGTCGTGGCGAACTGCTCTAGATTGGTCACCTCATCGACTCGGGTGACGCCAGGGGGTTGGGTGCGCAAGGGCATGGCCGTCGGGAGCCGCTACCGCGTGGAACGCCTCCTGGGCAGGGGCGGCTTGGGCGAGGTCTGGGAAGCGACGGACCGTACCCTCGGCCGGCGGGTCGCCATCAAGTTCGTCACCGGCGTCATGCAGTACCCAGAGACGGCTCAGCGGTTCGCGCGTGAGGCTCGCACGCTCGCCTCGCTCCGCCACGGCAGCGTCGTGACCGTTCACGACGCCGGAACGGCTGACCACGACGGTCAGTCTCTGCCCTACCTCGTGATGGAGTTACTGGACGGCGCCACCTGGGAATTCTCGCACGTGGACTCGATCGTGGAGACCGGGGCGCGCTTGGCGGACGTTCTCGCGCACGTTCACGCGGCGAAGGTTGTACACCGGGACATCAAGCCCGCCGACATCATGATCTGTGCCGACGGGCGCACCGTGCTGATGGACTTCGGTATAGCCCGGGACGACGCCTCACTCACCCGCACAGCCACCACCACCGGAAAATACTTCGGAACCCGCGGCTACATGGCCCCCGAACAGCTCCAAGGCCGTGCCGCCACACCGGCTTCGGACGTCTACGCGCTAGGGATCGTCCTAGTCGAGAAGCTCACCGGCCACCGACTGCCCGTCACGCAGCTCATGCCCCAGGTCCAATCCTCCATTCGCGAGCCCGTACTGTCCCTGCTTACCCGGATGACCGCTGCACGTCCCGAGCAGCGGCCCTCCGCCGCCGAGTGCGCCCCGCTGCTGCGCGCGTCCGAGACGCCCACGACATCGCGGCACGTGCCGTCCACGAGAAAGGAGTGGCGGCAACGGCTGGTTGCGCCGACGGTACTGCTGGCGCTGCACACGATCGTCCTGTTCCAGCCCGCTTACAGGACAGGCTGGAACGACACCGTTGTCAGGGCGTTCGGCAAACAGATCGTCTATGCGGAGGAAGAGGACTTCTTCGAGTGGAACTTACGAGCCTGGGGAGCCCTGACTACCGTCGGAGCCGGCGTCGGGATAGCGGCGCTGCTGGTAGCGGTCATGCTGCTCGTCCTGAGCTCTCGGGTGCCGACGAGGCTGGCGGGCTATGGCGCAGCGGTGCTCATCGCGGTGTGCCTCGGCTACCAGGCCGTGACCGACCCGCCCTATTATGACGGCAGAGTCCATCAAGTCGTCTATGGCCTGTGGCTCTTCTATCTGGTGACGGCGGTGACTATCGCCATGTACGTCTACCACGATGTCCGTGTTCGCCGGGGGAGCGCGCGGCCATAGGCCACGGCCGTGCAGAGTCGGCCAGCGATGGACTCCGAGCAGCGGCCGCACCAGAACCACGTCCTTGAACCTGGCCGTCGCACATTCCAGTAGCGGATGCCGCCGACGCCCGCGTACGCCCTCCAACACGCAACACCCCCTGGCGTCCTCCCCCTTCCAAAGGTCCTACGAGGTCGGCCGCGGCCACCGCGTACCACTTGCCGGGTGCGCCGCATCCGCCGCTGTCCGGGTCGCGGTCGGCGAGACCGGTGACTGGATACGAAGACGGTGGACGGCTCGGCCGGGCGGCCGGACAGCGTGCTAGCGGCCAAGGAGCGGTCTCGCGTCCCGCACGGCGGGAGTCAGCGGACTCGTTAAGTTCTACGCCTTGTCCGGGGTGGTCCGGCGCGAGTATGTTCACCAGCGGTGTGCCGGGAAGTCTGGTCGGCGATTAGGGGCCCTGTGCCCGCCGCGCCATCTTGGAGGCCCTCATGGTCTCGCCCGTCCTCCGTACGCAATCCCTGACCAAACGCTACGGCCGTGTCCTGGCACTGGACGGGCTGGACTTGAGCGTCCCGGCCGGTGAGGTGTTCGGCTTCCTCGGCCCCAATGGCGCCGGCAAGTCCACCACCATCCGGCTGCTGCTGGGACTGGCCCGCCCTACCAGCGGCCGGGCATCGATCTTCGGCGCCGACGCGGCCAACGTCGCCATGACGCACCGGCGCCTGGCGTACGTACCGGCCGACGTGGCTCTGTGGCCACAGCTGACCGGCGCAGAGATGCTGGAGCTGCTGGCCCGCACGGGCCCGGGAACTGACCGGCTCTACCGGGATGAGCTGGTCGAGCGGTTCGACCTCGACCTGTCCAAGCCGGGCCGCGCGTACTCCACGGGCACCCGCCAGAAGGTGGCACTGGTAGCCGCGTTCGCTACCCGGGCACCCTTGCTCGTACTGGACGAGCCGACCAGCGGCCTGGATCCGCTGATGGAACGCGAGTTCCGTCACGCGGTCCGCGAGGCCCGGGATAGCGGCCAGACTGTGTTCCTCAGCTCCCACCAGCTCGCCGAGGTCGAGGCCGTCTGCGACAAGGTGGCGATCCTGCGCGCCGGACAGCTCGTGGACGTCGCCGCCGTACCGGAACTGCGACGGCTGCACCGCACCGAAGTGACAGTGAGCTTCACCGGCATGCCACCGGACCTGGACCGCGTGCCCGGCGTGGAGGAGGTAGAGGTGACCGGCGCGGCGTCGGTGCGGTTCACGTTCACCGGCCCGCCGGGGCCCGCGCTGCAGAAGCTGGCGGAGGCGGACGTGGTCAGCCTCGCGGTGCGCGAACCCTCGCTGGAGGAAATCTTCCTCGGCTACTACGGCGGGACGCAGCGGTGACCGCCGTCGACGCGCCGCCCGAGCAGACCGGCCCGGGTCAAGCGGCGGGGCGGGCGGTGACAGCTCTGGCTCTGCGCCAGATTGGACGCGGCGCGCTCGTTGTGACCGCTGTGGTGGCCGGGATGTCGGCGGTGGCGGTCGCCGCCCACCGCAGCACAGTCAAGGACCCTGCGGATGCCGCAGCCCTGGAGGCGCTGGCGGGGAACCCGGCGATCCGCACCCTGTTCGGCGAACCGATCGCTCTGCACGACGCCGGCGGGTTCGCCGTGTGGCGCACCGGGACGGCCTTGGCGGTCGTGCTGGCCGTGTGGGCCCTGCTCGCCGCAACGCGGATCACCCGGGGCGAGGAGGACGCCGGCCGGTGGGACGTCCTGCTCGCAGGGCGACTGCCGGTCACCACCGTGGTGGCACGCCACCTCGCCGTCCTGATCGCGGCGTCGCTCCTCGCGGGCACGGCAGCATTCGCCGGCCTGACCGCAGCGGGTGTCGCCGCGGGTGGCGCAGCCGTGCACAGTGCCGGGCTGGCCTTGTGTGGAGCGTTCTTCGCCGCGGTGGGCGCGATGACCGCCCAGGTGTTCGCGACCCGGGCCTCGGCCAGCGGCGCGGCGGTTGCTGTGCTCGGCATCAGCATGCTGCTGCGGATGGTCGGCGACGGTGTCGCCGCCGTGGGATGGCTGCGATGGCTCTCGCCGTTCGGCCTGACGGCACTGGCCCGCCCCTACGACGGGAACCGGATCTGGCCTCTGCTCGCCTTGTTCGCCGCCTGCCTGGTGCTCGCCACAGCAGCCGCGGTTGCGGCAGAGCGGCGCGACATCCGCGACGGCTATCTGCGCGCTCCCTCCGGCCGGGCCCCGCGCATGAGGCTGCTCGGTTCGGTCCAGGCGTTCGCCGTACGGCGGCTCGCGCGGCCACTGGTCGCCTGGTCGGCCGGTGTCGGCGCCTACTACCTCCTCATCGGGGTGCTGGCCGTGTCCATGACGGACTTTCTCACCGGCAACCCGCACTTCGCCGATCTCGCCGCGCAGGCCGGTTTCGCCGGGCTCGGCACCGTCCAGGGTTACACCGCCACGCTGTTCGCGCTGCTGGCCGTCCCGGCGGGTACCTTCGCCGCGGTCCGACTCGCCACGCTCGCCGCCGACGAGACCGGCCGACGCCTCACCCTCCTGTTTGCCCAGCCCCTCACCCGCACGAGAGTGCTCACCGCCGAGATCACCGCCGCCCTCGGCGGCGTCATCGTTCTCACCACCATCGCCGGCCTCGCCACCTGGAGCGGGACACAAGCCGTCGGTGCCGAACTGGGCCTCACCGCCGCGCTGTCCGGCGCATGGAACGTCGTGCCCATCGCCCTCCTCTGCCTCGGCGCCGGTGTCTTCGCCCTGGGCTGGGCCCCGCGCGCAGTCGCCATCGTTGGAGCGCTCCCAGCAGCAGGCGGGTTCCTGCTGAAAGTCATTGCCGACAGTTCCGGATGGCCGGCATGGGTCGGTCAGCTATCTCCGTTCGCGCACCTGGCCGCAGTACCCGGCGATCCCGTCAACTGGCCTGCGGTCATATTGATGACGGCTGCCGCCACGCTCGCCACTGCCGCGGGCATCATCCGCTATCAACATCGCGACCTCCGCACCTGACCACACGGCGGCGAAGGCGCAGATGCACCTTCGCCGCTCGGCACTCGACCGGCCGACAAGCTGGTGCAGAGGAGCTGCTTCGAGGCATATGGATTCCGGCCTGCTCCGTCGTTGCCTGGTGGACGGCCCTCATCGTCGGACCGGGGCTGGCGGGCCAGGCTCTTGGACAACCGGCGCAGCCCCCGCAGTACGCCGATCCGCAGCTCTCCCGGTGGCGCTGGGAGAAGCCGATGACGGGCTGCGGCAAAGCTGGACCGCACGGCGAAGCGGCCGCCCAGCGCCCTGGCATTCGCCCGCTCTCAGGGGCGGGTCGCGGGGACGTTCTGCTCCAGGCGGGCGTCCAGGGTGGCGGCGAAGTGGGCGTTATTTCCTGCTGGGTCTTCCACGGATACCCCGGGGCGCGTTAGCTGGACGCCAAACGAGGTCGACGAAGCATGAAGGAGAGCAGCCTGTGGAACGCGTCCGACGGAAGAGACTGTGGGCTGGGCTGGGCATCGCCGTCACGATCGCCGTGGTGGCGGGACTCGTGTGGTTCAAACCGTGGGCCCTGTGGGTGGACGAGACAGTCAACGAAGCGCTGCCCGCGCCCGGCGCACCCGCGACCGTGCCCGTGGCGTCACCCACGACGGACACGAGTTCGTCCGCGGCGGGATCTCCCAGCGGGCCCGCGGATCCCGTCACCCTCGCGCGGGGCACCTTTATCAGCCATGAGCACTCGACCGCCGGCTCCGTGAAGGTCGTCCGCCTTGCCGACGGCAGCCACACGCTGCGTCTCGAAGGGCTCGACACGAGCAACGGCCCCGACCTCCGCGTCTGGCTGAGCGATGCACCGGTGAAGGAGGGGAAGGCGGGCTGGGGCGTCTTCGACGACGGTCGGTATGTCAATCTCGCCAAGCTCAAGGGCAACAAGGGGGACCAGAACTATCCGTTGCCCCCGGACATCGACTGGTCGACGTTCCCGAGCGTGAGCATCTGGTGCGACCGGTTCGACGTCTCCTTCGGCGCCGCGGCGCTGGTGCGGGTCTGACACCCGCCGGACGTTTCGAGTTGATGCCCTGGAGCACGGTTTGTGCCCGGGCATCAGCATGCCGCGTTCCCGTCGTCCGCCCGCCGGTGCACGATAGGCGGTCCAGGCCACGGTGTTGCAGGTCGAGACTGTGTTGAGGTGTCCAGGAGTTCGGCGAGGCCGCGGCGCGTGGCGGCGATGACGACGCGGTCCTCGGGGCGTAGGACGTAGCCGGGGTGCAGGTCCCACAGAAGCTGGGGTTCGTCGCCTTCCTGGTGTGAGGAGGCGAGGTCGGGACGGCGTGCTCCGGGGGAGGCGGTGTCGAGGGCGAGGACGCGCCATGCCCCGGGGCGGAAGGCGCCGGCGACGGTGCGGCCTTCGAACTGGGGGTTCCCGGCGACGATGAGGGCGGCGAAGAGCAGCACTTTGCGTTCGACGGGGATGGCGCCGAGGATCTGGCGGCCCATCATCGCTCCGGCGAAGGCGGGTGCGGCGAGGTGGGTGACGCTGCGGCTGCGGGTGAGGGCGTCGGGGTGGGCGGTGCGCAGGGTGCGGTGGACGGCGGTGGCGAAGTCGTCGTCGTACAGGCGCAGCGCGACGCGCAGGTCGGGCTTGACCGTACGGGCGTAGAGCGTGGCCTCCAGGTTGGTGGTGCCGGAGCTGGTCAGGGCGAGCAGGGCGTGCGCCCGATGGGTTTTGGCGGCCTCCAGGATGCCCTCTTCGGTGACGTCGCCGAGGACGACGGGGACGCCGAGGCCGCGGGCGAGCGGGATGCCACGGGCGTCGGGGTCCTCCTCGACGCAGACGACGGGGATGTCCAGCTCCCGCAGCCGGGCCAGGACACGGGTGCCGATCTTGCCGAGACCCAGCAGCACGACATGGCCGGACAGCCCGCGCGGCGGTCGGCGCAGCGCACCGGCGGCCCGGAAGGTGCCGAGCGCCTCCAGCGCGCCGGCGACGAGGAGGGGGAGCAGGGCGAGGCCGACGAGGCCGGTCAGGAGCTGGAGGATCTGGCGAGTGGTCGACTCCTCGACTGCGGGGTCGTTGATCGAGAACAGGTCGAGCAGTGTGAGGTACGCGGCGTGCACGGGGTCGGCGTCGGTGAGCAGTGTCGTGGTGAGCGTCAATGCGAGGACGCAGCCGACGATGCCGGTGAGTGCCCACCGCAGGCGGGCGGAGAAGAGGTCGCGCAACGGCACCCCCCGACGGGCCAGGCGCCGGGAGGAGAGGGCGTGGCCGGCGTACCGGACGGTCTCCAGGACGACGCTCCCGCGTCCGGCGGCGCTCGCCACGGCCTCGTCGTCGGGGAGCAGGAGGGGTGCCTGGGGGCCGCTGGTGTCCGAGCCCTCGGCGCCCGCCGGGTCGGTCGTGGTGGACGACAGGAGCGCCAGGGTGCACAGGCCGGGATCCGCCGCCTCGCCGCGTTCGGACGGTGTGCGTTCGGCGGCGCGCAGCAGTACTCCGTCGGCCTGGACGACCTTGCTTGTCCCGGCGACGGCGGTGGCGGCGAGCGCGGGGGCCGCGGTGTCGGCGTCGGACAGGACCGTGGTGGACGCGTCGAGAAGGGCTCGGTCGGTCCCGGGCGCGGCCAGGAGGGCGGCCTGGTCGAGGAGTTCCTCCAGGTGCTGCCCGAGCTTGCGGTTGTACATCCGGACCACGAGACGCAGGCCGGGGCTGAGGCGGCGGGCGGCGAGCGCGGCGCGCAGGTTCGTCTCGTCGTCCTCGTACAGCAGGGCCAGGGCCGCGGCCCGGTCCACCCCGGCCCGCAGCAGCGCCGCCTCCGAGGGAGAAGATGATGTGACGTCCTGCGGGGGCGGGGGTGTGCCGCCGGGGCTGTCGGGACGGCGCAGAAGCCGCGCCGCGCGGGACACCACGGCGATGGGCTCCGTCTCCTCGGCGTGGTCACCGGAGGGAGCGACGAGGACGACCCGCTGTCGGTAGACCTCGCGCAGTTCGGCGGCGAGCCGGATCGCCAGTGCATCGTCACCGCAGACCACCATGTGGCCACTGTCCTGTGGATCTCCGGATCCCTGGTGCGGTAGCGCGCTCACGATTCCCCCGTGTCGAGGCGGACCTGCCTGATCAGGCGGGCGGGTCAAGTGTCAGTCGCTTCTCCCTCGGTGCGCGTCCCACCGGCGTGCAGAAGGCCAGGGTTCGTACCAGCGCGATGAGGTAGACGAACGCGACGAATCCCGCGCTGATGCGCGTCCACGACGGGGTGGCGCTGCTCGCAGCCGTCCATCCTGTGCCAGGAGGCACAGGATCAACCATCCTGTGCTTTCCGGGAAGCCGCTTCTCGCGTTGCGCGTCGGCACAGTGTGCATCTGTCCTTCTCGGGGCTTCTCACCTGTAGGTCTGCTGGACGCGTGGGGCTCACCGCCGGTGCCTGCTGCTGCGGACAGCGGCGGCTCAGGCTCAGGTAGGCGCCGAGTGCCGCAGTCAATGGAGTCCAGAGTGCGATGAAGGTGCTGAGGTTTGCGTCTCCGCCCTGCGGGAGCAGCGTCAGCACGAAGACATAGGCACCCAGGTCGGCCACCACACAGGCGTCGGCGGGTGCTGTAAGACGTGCCGCAGCGAGAGAGGGGGGTCATGACCGGTCGGCCAGGGAGTCCAGCTTTCCGAAGAGGAGCGTCAGGCCGCCGCCGCCCGCCGCGAAGAGACCGAACGCCGCGAACGCGATGCGCTGGTCGTTCTTGCGTAGCTCCTCGTACTGGCTTCTGCTGATCGGGACGCGCTCGCGGTCGGGGTCGGAGGTGTCGATCGCGGAGTAGTGCCCCCGGACGGACTCGACGCGTTGGAGCCCCGAGTCGTCCCAGAACACTCCGGTGACCAGGAACGCACCGGCGAGACCCGCACCCACGAGCACCGCACGGACTCGCCGAGGCAGGGCGCGCAGGGCGCGCCACTGGTTCGCCTTGTTGCTCGCGAAGCGCATGTCCCGGAGTCCGACGGCGATGGCGCGGGCGAGCGTCGCCAGATGGAGGGGCAGCAGCAGAGTGATGCCGATTCCGAGGAGGAGCCACTCGTCGGCGAACGGGGGCAGGAACGGGACGGCGGCGAGGACCGCGGCGAGAAGCCCCGCGAGGGAGAGGGCGAGTTGCACCCCTGCGTGCATCGTGAAGCTGGTTCTCACCGCGTTCTCCTGCTCTCGTCCTAGTCGGTGATCTCGATGGCGCCGTCGCCGGTCGGCACAGGCTGCGCCGGACCGGGGGCCGCCTTCTTCTGGCTGATGCCCTGGAGCAGGGACGCGAGGTCGACCCCCGTCGTGGAGCTGAGGAGCTCCATGCCCTGGGCGACGTTGTCGACGACCGTCCGGGACAGCTGGCTCGCCCCGTCGGTGGAGATGACCGTCATCTTGTCGATGGCCGACAGCGGTTCGGCGGCCTTGGCGACGATCTGCGGCAGGACCTCGACGAGCATCTGGAGGACGGCGGCGTCACCGTACTGGGCGTAGGCGTCGGCCTTCTTCCGCATGGCCTCCGCCTCTGCGGAGCCCCGCGCGGCGATGGCGGTGGCCTCGGCCTCGCCCTCGATGCGTACGGCGTCGGCGAGGGCCGCGCGGTGGGCCTTCTCGCCCTCACCGGTGAGCCTGGCGCGCTGGGCGTCGGCCTCGGCCTGCTTGACCAGGGCGATGCGGCGGGCCTCGGCCTCCTGCTCGGCCTGGTAGCGGGCGGCGTCGGCGGGCTTGCGGACCTGGGTGTCCAGCTGACGGTCGGTCAGGGCGGCCTGCCGCTCGGCGACCTTCTCCTGCTCGGTCAGAATCTGCTGCTGGCGGTCGGCCTCGGCGAGCGGGCCTGCGGCGTTGGCCTGGGCGGCGGCCTCGTCGGTCTGCGCCTTGATCTCGGCCTGCTTCAGGTAGAGGGTCCGCTGCGCGATGGCGATCTCCTCCTCCGCCTTCAGCCGGGCCTGCTCGGCGGCGCGGCGGGCCACGGCCTCGGCGATGTCGGCCTCCTGCTTGGCGCGGGCCGCCTCGGGGCGGCCGAGGTCCTCCAGGTAGGAGCCCTCGGTGGTGATGTCCTGGATCTGGAAGGCGTCCAGGACCAGGCCCTGACCCGACAGGCTCGCCTCGGCCTCCTCCGCGACCTGGCCCGCGAACGCGGCGCGGTCGCGGATGATGTCCTCGACCGACATCCGGCCCACGATGGAGCGCAGCGCGCCCGACAGCACCTCCTGGGTGAAGCCGACGATGCCGTCCTGCTGCATCAGGAACCGCTGGGCGGCGGCCCGGATGGAGTCCTCGGTGCCGCCGACCTTGACGATCGCGACGCCTTCCAGGTTCGCCTTAACCCCGCGCAGCGTCACCGCGCCCCGGACAGCGACGGGGATGTGCCGGCTGGACAGGTCGAGGGTGAACTTCTGCTGCACGAACGGGACGACGAACACACCGCCGCCGACTACGACCTTCTGGCCGCTGTTGTCGGTGAACACCCGCCCGGTGGTGGGATCGGTGGCCTGCTTGCCCCGACGGCCGGTGATGATGAACGCCTCGCTGGGCCCGGCGACCTTGTAGCGGGTGATGACGACGAGGCCGAGCAGCACCAGAAGAACGACGATGCCCACCACAGCGGTGAGGACAGGGCTCATGAAGAAACCCCCTTCGATCAGAAGGAAAAAGACAGATAGCGACGCCCGGCCGACCTTCGACCGGTGAGCCTTCGTCCGGTCAGCGCTCTACAGGCCGGACGGAAACGGACGTCGGGGAGAGCACGGAGTCGACCCACACCTCGGTGCCGCGCGCGACGGGCACGCCGGCCGTCGCCGCGTACTTCACCGGCTGGCCCGCGAGATGGAGCAGGACCTCGCCGTAACCGTCCACGGGGATGGCCGTCACCACCGAACCACTCGTACCGGCCAGGTCCCCTTCCCGCGGTGCGGGCGCGGAGCCGCCCTGGAGGAGCGCCCGGCTGAACCGCCAGGTCCCCCACCCCACGACGCCCCCCGCGACCGCGCCCGCACCGGCGGCGACCCCCGCCCCCGCGCCGGTGGTCCCGAGGACGATCGCCCCGGTGAAACCGAGCGCCGAGACGAACCCGGCGATCACCGGCAACGACAGAAGCCCGTCAAGCCCCCCGCCGACCGGGTCGAGGGCCCCCTCCAGCACCCCGTCGAAGACCAGTGAGAGGACGAGCAGCACGAGACCCGCGATGCCGAGACCAAGAAACCAGCCCATGTGCGCCCCCTGCCCCGTGCCTTGCTTCTCCCGTTGTTCCAGGATGGTTCCACGGGGCGGCGGCGTTGTTCACTGCCTGGTTCCGGCAGTCTTTACGCGTTCTTAATGCCGCCTGCGCGCGTCCGTGAACTCGGCCACGAGGGCGCCGAGTCGCTCGGGGGACTCCTCCGGCAGGAGATGCCCGGTGCCGTCGAGACGCGCAGACGGGTGCCGAGCCGTTGCTCGGCTGCGGGTCCCAGGCGGGCCGGGGGCAGGAAGACGTCGTGTGATCCCGTCACCACCATGTTCGGCACGCTCCTGGCGCGCGCCAGGGCGGTCGACGGCAAGGGCGCGGGAGCGAGGCTGCTGCGGCAGGAACTGCCCACCAGCGCCATCCACCGGCTGAGCTCGTCCGATACCGACGCACCGGGCGACGACTGTGCCGCACGAGCCGCTCGGCCCGCGGTACGGAGGGGCGGAGCAACCGGCATCGTCGCGCCCAGCAGGGAGGCGCCGACCCGCAGTCGTACCAGCCCGGCCGTCGACACGAGCAGACGGCCGGAGATCAGGTCGGAGCCGGAGGCGAGGGCGATCGCGCCACCGAGCGAATGCCCCACGACCACGGCCGGTTCGGACGTCACCTGCGGCAGGATGTCGGTGAGCCACCGCCCGTACCGGTCCGTGCGGTGGCGGCGCGGGCGTTCACCGGCGCTGAGGCCGGGCTGGCCCGGGACGTCGAGGACGATCAGCGGGCCGCTCCGCGACAGCGCTTCCGCGAAGCCCAGGGACACGGCCGCGTTCACGTTCGTCCCGGGTATCAGCACGATCGCCCCCCGCGCCGGCTCCGGGCCGGGCCCGGTCCGGACCACGCTCGTCAGGCCGGCGGACGTCTCGACCTGCCATCGGTCGTGATGGACCGGCCAGGCGGCCAGGCGCGCCTCGCGCCAGTTCCGTACCCGTTCCCGTGCGACCTGGCTGCGGTAGGTCGACGACGGCGTGGTCGCATCGTAGGCACCCTGCCGCCCGGGCAGCAGAGGCGCGGGTAGGGTGGCGGCCGTTCTTGGCGTGTCGCTGACGCGTCACCGGCACAAGACGTGTCGTATCCACAGGAGAGAGGGCGTCGAACCGTGGCCACCGTCGCAGGGCACCGTGCGCGCTCGTTCTTCTCGGCGCATCCGGCCCGCACCGTGGTCCTCGCCTTCGCCGGCGTCGTGGTGATCGGCACCGTCCTGTTGATGCTGCCGCTCGCCACCGAGGACGGTGGCACCCCCGGCGTCCTGACCGCGCTGTTTACCTCGACCTCCGCCGTCTGTGTGACGGGTCTCGCGGTCGTGGACACGGGCACGTACTGGAGCGGCTTCGGTGAGGGCGTCATCCTGGCCCTGATCCAGGTCGGCGGCTTCGGCATCATGGCCATGGCCTCACTCCTCGCCCTGCTGGTCTCGGGCCGGCTGCGGCTGCGGATGCAGCTGACGGCGCAGGCCGAGACGAAGAGCCTGGCCATCGGGGACGTGCGCCGCGTCCTGCTCGGCGTCGCCGGCACCACACTGATGGTCGAGCTGGCCGTGGCCGCCTGCCTGGCGCTGCGGTTCCGCTTCGGATACGGAAACGGGATCGGAGAAGCGGCCTATCTCGGCTTCTTCCACTCGGTGTCCGCGTTCAACAACGCCGGCTTCGGCCTCCACGCGGACAGCCTCACCCGCTACGCCCAGGACCCGTGGGTCACCCTGCCGATCGCCGTCGCCGTCATCCTGGGCGGCATCGGCTTCCCGGTCCTGCTCGAGATGCTGCGCCACCGCAACCGCGCCCGCACCACCGGGCGGAAGAACTGGACCCTGCACACCAGGCTCACCGTCATCACCACCGTGGTGCTGCTGCTCGTCGGCACGGTACTCACAGGGCTGCTGGAGTGGACCAACCCGAACACGCTCGGTGCGCATGACATCTGGGGCAAGTTCCTCAACAGCTTCTTCCACTCGGCGATGAGCCGCACCGCGGGCTTCAACTCCCTCGACATCGGAGCCATGAACGCCTCCACCCTCCTGCTGACGTGCATGCTCATGTTCATCGGCGGTGGCAGCGCGGGCACCGCGGGCGGCATCAAGGTCACCACCTTCGCCGTCCTGGCCGCCGCGATCCTCGCCGAAGTGCGGGGCGAGCCGAACTCCGTCGTCCTGGGACGCCGCCTCGCCCCGCACGTGCTGCGTCAGGCCCTGACGGTGGCGCTCCTCGGCGTGGGGCTGGTCATGAGCGCCACCCTCGCCCTGCTCTCGGTGAGCAAGGCGTCCTTCGAGGCGGTGCTGTTCGAGGCCGTGTCCGCGTTCGCGACGGTGGGTCTGTCCACCGGCATCACCGCCGACCTGCCCGCCGTCGGGCAGCTCATCCTCGTCGTCCTGATGTTCATCGGACGCATCGGCCCCATCACCCTGGTCTCCGCGCTCGCGCTGCGTGAACGCACGCGACGCTACGAACTACCCGAGGAGCGACCCGTCATTGGCTAACCACCTCCACAGTCTGCGCAAGCGGCGCGGCAAGCGGCTCACCGAGCAGCACCGGCCCGTCGGCGACCAGCGTGTCGCCGTCATCGGCCTCGGGCGCTTCGGCAGTTCGCTGGCCAACGAGCTGATGCGCCGGGGCTGGGACGTCCTGGGCATCGACACCGACGCCCGCCTCGTTCAGAAGTACAGCGACAGCCTCACCCACGCCGCCGTCGCCGACTCCACCGACCCCGAAGTCCTGAACCAGCTCGGCGTCCACGACTTCTCCAGCGCCGTCGTGGGCATCGGCAGCGACATCGAGGCGAGCATCCTCGTCAGCTCCAACCTCCTCGAAGCCGGCGTCCCCAACATCTGGGCCAAGGCGATCAGCCGCCAGCACGGCAAGATCCTCGAACGCCTCGGCGTGCACCACGTCGTGCTTCCCGAGCACGAGATGGGCGAACGCGTCGCCCACCTCGTCACCGGCCGCATGCTCGACTTCATCGAGTTCGACGACGACTACGCCCTCGTCAAGACCGTCGCCCCCAAGGCCGCCACCGGACAGCCCCTCGGCCGGTCCAGGGTGCGCAGCGAGTACGGCGTCACCGTCGTCGGCATCAAGCGCCCCGGCGAGGACTTCACCCACGCCACCGCCGACACGGTCGTCGAGGAGGGCGACATCATCGTCGTCACCGGCAAGACGGGTGCCGTGGAGACCTTCACCGACCTGACCTGACCACTAGGATCAACCCATAGGTGAGCCGGGAAGCCTGGTCGGCACAGACTTCCGCCTGCCCTTGGAGCCCCGGCCATGCCCCTCACTCTTGTCGTGCTCGCCCTATGGGCGATCGCCTTCCTCACGTTCAACACCGTCGTCAGCGTCCGGGTCTGGCGGATCAGTACGCTGCCGCGCCGGCGACGGGCCCTTCCCGGGCTACTGCTGTGCGCCGGTCTCGCGGCCAGTCTCAGCCGGGCCACCGGAGCCACCGCCATCGCCGAGACGCTCGCCTTCCCCCTCTTCGTGGCCACGGCGGCGATCGGCCTGTTCGAGCTACGCCGCCACCGGGTGCGTTCCTCCCGCCCCGATGATTCGGGCGCTCTGACGTGAGTACCTGGGCGAGCTGGACACTGCTGATCGGCGGCGCGGCGCTGCTCCTGGTGCCAAGCACCGCCGTTCTCCTGGGCTGGAGGCCGGGCCGCCTCGCCCGGACAGGCGCGCCCACCCGCCTGCTGGGTGCCGCGGGCGTCACGCTGTACGCGGCCGTGCTGACCGACGAGGTGGCACGCCTGGCCGGGGCGACAGGCGGCGTACTGAGGGCATGCGCCTACAGCGCCCTGGGAATGATCGGGTGCTCGATCGTCCTCGTGATCCTGTACGACGTTCTGGCGGGGCGATCCCGGTCGGGGCGTCGATGACCAGGCGTGCGGCACTGCCTGAGGAACCCGGCGCAGACGCGTGATCTCATCGCTGTGCCCGGACCGAGACGGCCACGGCGGCAGCGAACGCGAGCGCCAGCGACCCGACACCGAACAGAGGCGTCTGCAGCTGTGGGACGAAGTACATGAAAGCTCCGGCGGCTGTCAGTACGGACCCGCTCGCCAGCAGTGGGACGGACGGTCCGGTTCCAGCGGTCCATGGCATTTGACGGCCCCCTCAGATCGACAACGAGCATACGAGCCCCGCCCTGTGCGCGCGGGGAACCGCGTGACGTCCCACCTCTTCGGGCTATGGAGGACCGTGGCCGTCGGGCGCCGAACGAGCGGAGAGCGCTGTCGGCCCTCCGTCGCTGCCCTCGGGCGGGGCGGACCGATCGCTCGGTATGACGGGGAGGATCAGCGCCAGCAGGGCGATGACGGCGAGTACGGCTGCTGCCACGACGCGGCGGCTACGGCCTGGGCTGGGGCGATCGCGGGTGATGCCGGCGCTCGGGGAACTGTGCGTTCAGCGAGTCGATCAGGGAGGCCAGGCGGGATCGTCGTGAGTGAGACTGCGCTCGATTTCGCCGAGGATCCGTGGGGCATCGGTGGAGTGACTCATGGTGACCGCCTAGGGGCGAAGACGGTGGACAGACGGTCCTTCCACCCCCCAGTTTGCCCGACCAGCCCCGTGATCACAGGGGCTGGTCGGGCCAGTTCAGGAGGCGGGCGCCGACGACAGCGGTCTGGAGGGTGTAGCGCTGGACCGGGTCGCCGGGGTCGGCTCCGGTGAGGCGGTGGATGCGCTCAAGCCGGTAGGTCATCGCCCGCACGCTGAGGCTGAGGCGACGGGCCGCCTGGGCGGTGACGCAGCCGGTGTCGAAGTACGCGGCAAGAGTGTCCAGAAGTGGCTTCGCGCCGCCACGAGCCTCCCTGAGCGGTCCGAGCACCGTGCTGACGAGATCTGCCATGGCCTGTCGGTCGCGTGTCAGAACGGGGTAGACGAGGAGGTCGGCGGCGTACAGGACCGGCTCGTCCAAGCCCATGCGGTCGGCCAGGTCGAGGGCGTTGAGGGCCTCCTCGTAGGAGTGGACGACGCCGCCAGCACCCGGGTGCGCGCGGCCGACGGCCACCTGGCCGCCGTCGGTGGCGGCGTACGCCTGCTTGGCGAAGTGGGCGAGCACGTCGGGCTGGTCGGCAGGGGCGACGCAGATCAGCCTGCCGTCCTTGGTGGTGAGCAGGATGCGGCGGTTGCCGAAGCGGGTGGCGAGGGAGGCTTCGACGGTACGGGTGACCTCGTAGCCGTCGCTGTACGGCTCCCGCCCCTGGGCGACGGCCACGGCGTGCGCGTGGGACAGCAGCAGCCCGAAACGTTCGGCACGTTCCGCCAGTCTGCCCAGATCGCTCCGGCCGTAGAGCAGGTCGTCGATGAACTCGCGCCGTGCGGCCTCCTCCTGCCGCACTGCCAGGCGCTGGGCGCGTTCGTGGCCCTCGGCGAACGCGTCGACGGCCTGTCCGACGGCGCTCAGGAGGTGGTCGGCGGCGGCCCTCGGAAGCCCGGGCCGCACCCGTTCGGCGGCGGAGAGATGCGCCCGGACGAGAGCCCGCAGCCCAAGACCGGCCTCCGCCGCCCGCTCCCCGCGAGAGCGCAGGGCGTCGCGTTCCTCGCGAGACAGGCCGCGGCCGGTCGCGCAGACGTCCGTCAGGATCGCTGCGTACCCGTCCAGGTACTCCTCACTCGGTTCCCTCTCCGTCACGGCCCCTCCCGGCTTCCTGACGCGTCTCTGACGAGTTCTTGACGCGAAGGGACCAAGCCTGGCACGTCCCCCGGGAGGGCTCGCCACCGGCATCAGGGAGACGTCAAAGACTTCCGGGTTACGGCAATGCGAAGGAAGGTGACTCTGCTTCAGGATGGCTGTCGGAAGGGCATGGGCCTTGGTCTGATGCCGGAGGACGGAAGCCGCGACACGTCAGGGGGAGAGCCATGGGGGAGTTCCTGAACGCCGCCGTCGGCTTCCCCTCGTTGTCGTTCAGTGCGGCCGTGGTCGCCGTGGCGGTGTTCTGGCTGCTGGTGGTGTGCGGTGCCGTGGAGCGCGACGGCTTCGACGGCGACGTGGATTCCGAAGCGCTGCGTCTCGGCCGGGTGCCCGTCGCGGTGGCGGCCTCCCTGTTCATCGTGGGCGGCTGGATCCTGAGCGTCACCGGCTCCGTGCTCCTCGGCCTCGCCGATGTGCCCCGACCCTTCTCTGCTCTCCTCTCGCTCGCCTTGCTGGTGCTCGCTCCCGTCGCCTCGTGGTGGGTGACCCGGCGCCTCGTGCGGCCGCTGGCGAAGCTCTTTCCCGACGAACCCGGGCCCCTCCGGTAGGACTCCGCGGACCCGGCGGAGTCTCCCGAACGGGACCGGACCGCCGCCGCCGGGCGGCACCATCTCCCCGCGCCCGCACGGCGACGCAGGTAACAGTTCCTCGGGTAGCACCCGTCATCCGGTGCGCGCCCTCCTGTCCCGCCGCCCGAGCCTGCGGCTTCCCTCTTCCTTCATCGACACGGGGTTCCTCATGGATGCCATCACCTCGGGCATCGGCGTGCTCGTCGCCGTTGTCCTGTTCATCGTCGTCGCCTCGCTCCTCGTGGTCAGCCGGCTGTTCCGCAAGGTGGAGCAGGGCAAGGCGCTGATCGTCTCGAAGATGCGGAAGGTCGACGTCACCTTCACCGGGCAGGTCGTCCTGCCCGTCCTGCACAAGGCCGAGGTCATGGACATCTCGGTGAAGACCATCGAGATCTCCCGGACCGGGCGCGACGGTCTGATCTGCCGGGACAACATCCGCGCCGACATCCGGATCTCGTTCTTCGTCCGCGTCAACAAGACCGTGGAGGACGTCATCAAGGTCGCCCAGGCCATCGGAACGGCACGCGCCAGCGACAAGGAGACGCTGCAGGAGCTGTTCAACGCCAAGTTCTCCGAGGCGCTCAAGACCGTCGGCAAGCAGCTCGACTTCACCGACCTCTACACCAAGCGCGAGGAGCTCCGCTTCCGGATCATCGAGATCATCGGCATCGACCTCAACGGCTACAGCCTGGAGGACGCGGCCATCGACTACCTGGAGCAGACCCCGCTGTCCCAGCTCGACCCCGGCAACATCCTCGACGCCCAGGGCATCCGCAAGATCACCGAACTGACCGCGGTGGAGAACGTCCGGACGAACGAGTTCCGCCAGCACGAGCAGAAGGAGATCACCCGGCAGAACGTCGACGCCCGCGAAGCCATCCTGGAGCTGGAGCGGCGCCAGGCCGACGCCGAGATCAAGCAGAAGCGCGAGATCGACACCGTCCGGGCCCGGGAGGAGGCCGAGACCGCGAGGGTGGTGGAGGAGGAGCGGCTGCGGGCCCAGAGCGCCTTCCTGAAGACGGAGGAGCAGCTCGGCATCCAGCGGGAGAACCAGGCCCGCGAGGTGGCGGTGGCGCAGAAGAACCGCGAGCGGGTCATCGCCGTGGAGAACGAGCGGATCGAGAAGGACCGCCTCCTCGAAGTCATCGCCCGCGACCGGGAGACCGAGCTGACCCGCATCTCTGCTGAGAAGGAGGTGGAGTCGGAGCGCCGGGACATCGCAGAGGTGATCCGCGAGCGGATCGCGGTGGACCGTACGGTCGCCGAGCAGGAGGAGTCGATCAAGCGGCTGCGGACGGTCGAGGAGGCCGAGCGCACCCGGCAGGCCGTCGTCATCGCCGCCGAGGCGGAGGCCCAGGAGAGGCTGGTCAAGGACATCAAGGCGGCCGAGGCCGCCGAGCAGGCCGCCGTCCACCGGGCCGCCGAACAGCTCACCCTCGCCGAGGCCCGCAACAAGGCCGCCGACATGGACGCCCGCGCCAAGATCCGCCTCGCCGAGGGCATCCAGGCCGAAGCCGCCGCCGAAGGCCTCGCGGCCGCGCAGGTACGGGAGAAAGAGGCCGACGCCATCCAGAAGACCGGCCGCGCCGAGGCCGAGGCGACCGAGGCACGCCTGCGTGCGGAGGCCGAGGGGCTGCGGGCCAAGGCGCTCGCGGAGGCCACCGCGATCGGCGAGAAGCTCAAGTCCGAGGCGGAGGGGCTGAACCAGAAGGCGATCGCCGTCGCCGCGTTCGACGAGGCCTCCCGCACCCACGAGGAGTACCGGCTGCGCCTGGAGGCGGAGAAGGAGATCCGGCTCGCCGGCCTCGACGTGCAGCGGCAGGTCGCCGAGGCGCAGGCCACCGTGCTCGCCACCGGCCTGGAGAACGCCGACATCAACATCGTCGGCGGGGAGTCGGTCTTCCTCGACCGGCTCGTGCAGTCCGTCGCGCTCGGCAAGTCCGTCGACGGCTTCATGGATCACTCGCAGACCGCGCAGGCGCTGGCCGGCCCGTGGCTTATGGGGGAGGGGTCCTTCACCGAGGACCTCACCCGGGTGCTCGGCTCGCTCTCCAGCGCCGACGTGCAGAACCTCAGCGTCTCCGCTCTGCTCGCGAAGGTCATGAAGTCCGGCGTGCTCGACGCGCACGCCCCCGGCCCGGCCACCGCCGCCCTGGCCGAGACCGCCGCGCTGAACGGCGCGGCCACGAACTGACCGCCCCGGGGGGAGCGGTCATAGCGGGTCCGGTGCCGGCATACGGGGGTTGTCGGCGCCGGACCCGCATCCATCACGGGACAAGGAGCGGATCGACATGAGCACCGGAATCGACCAGGACACGTACGCGGTGCTGCGCGACCGCCTCTCGGCGCAGGCGGCAGAGCTGGCCGGGCGTGCCGAGGCGCTCAACACCGCCCGCACCACCGCCTTCGGTTCCGGTGGGCTGTCTCTCACCGGCACCGCCAGCGTCCGCACCGAGGGCGCCGGGGTACTGCTGGACGTCGCCGCTGTCGGGGACGACGTCCTCTTGTTCGGCTCCCACCCGGCCTCCGCGCAGAGCGCCGAGCCGTCGGTCGCCGACGTCTTCACCCTCCACGACCGGGACCTGAACCCGCTGTCCGAGGACGCGGTGCCCGGCCTCCTCGACGACCCCGGCTTCGTACGGGAGTTCTCGGCGCTGCACCGGTACTTCCGGGGCGCGCGCCTGCTCCGCCTGCGACGCGTGGAGAGCCGGCTCCTCGCCGTCTTCCGGACCGGGCAGAAGGCCGACGACATCCGCGTCCTGCGCTGGTCCGTCGGGCCGTCCGGCGAGACGCGGTTCCTCGACGCCCTGGGAGAACGCGACCACGTCTTCCCGCCCTCGCACGACGTCGACTGGGTGGACACGACCCGCGACGACCACGTCCAGGGCCGGCATCCGCACATCTCACTCGGCGGCCGCCTCTTCGTCTCCACGGTCGGCGGGGCGCTGACGCTCAAGACGGAGAACGACGCCGAGAGGGCCGAGGGCGTGTACGCCGAGCCGGTCGACGAGCCGCTCCAGGCACTGGCTGACGCCGAGGTCGCGTACGCGGTCGTAGGGGCCCTGACCCTGGTGCGTGTCCGCCCGTACAAAGAGGAGGTCGTCCGCCACCTCGTCTTCAACGCTCTCACCGGGAGCGTGGTCAGGCTCGACGGCATCGGTCAGTCGTGTATGCGGCTGCCCGAGGACGAGGGAATCGTCTTCCCCGGGGGCTACTGCCTCGCCTCCGGTGCGGTGAAGACCTTCGACACCGACACCTCGGACCTGGTCTTCGACCGGGCGATCCGTTCGTCCGACGGCGAGAACCTCCTCTTCGCCTTCCACACCCGGCCGGAGCGCCGCGGTCTCCTCCTGCCGTACAACCTGATCCGCAAGGAGATCGCCCATCCGGTGTCCTGCCGCGGATACGCGCTGCTCGACGACGGGACGATGGTCGTGCTGCGCGACGAGACCGGAGAGCCCGGCCGGGTCCACCCCGTGCAGATCTGGCGGACCCCGTACGTCTCCGACACGCATGCGACCCCTGCCGTGGACGGTCCGCTGGCCCGCATCGGCAACGCGGATCTCGTCCGGGGGATCGCCGACTGCCTGACGATCGCCCGTCAGGCCACCGAGCTGACCCCCGCCGGCGAGGTCTACGAGGCCCTCGTCGCCGCCTGCGTGCGCGCGGGCGACGTCCACCACTGGCTGGGCGACCCGGAGACCGGCGACCTGCGCACCCCACTGACCGAACTCCGGGCCACCGCAGCGCAAGTCCTCGACGAGTTCGAGACGGTGACCACGCTCACCCGGCAGGCGGCGGAGGCTTTCGCGGACTCCGCTCAGCAGGTCGGCCGGCTGGTCCGGCGCATCCGGGGCGAGGCGCCCGCCACGGCCGAGGAGTGGATCTCCCGGATCACCGAGCTCCGCCGGGCGCAGGGCCACTTGGTGACCCTGAAGGACATGCGGTACGCCGACACGGACGGCATCGACACCCTCGCCGGGGACGTCGAGGCCGACATCGCCTCGGCTGCCCAGCGGGCCTTCGCCTTCCTCCGGCGGGAGGACGCCTTCACCAGCCACCACGCCGAGGCGGAACGGCTCGCGACCCAGGCCGGCGCCGTCACCACCGTGGCGGGCGCGGGCCCGGTCGCCGAACGGCTCGACACGCACACCGCCGGCCTGCGGACGCTCAGCGAGATCATCGCCGGCCTCGACATCGGCGACGCCACCGTCCGCACCTCGATCCTGGAACGGATCGCCGACGTCCTGGGGGCGCTGAACCGCGCCCGGGCCCTCCTCGCCGCCCGCCGCGCCGAACTCCTCGACCAGGAGGGGCGGGCGGAGTTCGCCGCCGAGTTCGCCCTGCTCGGCCAGACCGCCACCGGCGCGCTGGCCGCCGCGGACACCCCCGACCGCTGCGAGGGCCAGCTCGGCCGGCTGCTGCTCCAGCTGGAGAACCTGGAGTCCCGCTTCGCCGAGCACGACGGCTTCCTCGGCGAGATCGCCGACAAGCGCGCCGAGCTGTACGACGCGTTCGCCGCGCGCAGGCAGTCCCTCCAGGACGCCCGCGCCCGCCGCGCCGAGCGCCTCGCGGCATCGGCCGGCCGCGCCCTGGAAGCGGTCGCCCGGCGAGCCGGAACGCTGGCCGACCTGGACGAGGTGAACACGTACTTCGCCTCCGACCCCATGGTCGCCAAGATCCGGCGCACCGGCGCCGAGCTGCGGGAACTCGGCGAGGAGGCACGGGCGGAGGAACTGGAGAGCCGCCTCGGCGCCGCCCGGCAGGAAGCAGGTCGCTCGCTGCGGGACCGCAGCGAGCTCTTCGCCGACGGCGGCGCCACGATCCGGCTCGGCCGGCACCGCTTCGCCCGCAACCGGCAGGCCCCCGAGCTGACCCTCGTACCGCACGAGGACACCCTCGCCCTCAGCCTGACCGGAACCGACTACCGCGTGCCCCTCACCGACCCGGACTTCGCCGAGACCCGCCCGTTCTGGGACCGGACCCTGCCCTCGGAGTCGCCCGACGTCTACCGGTCCGAATACCTCGCCGCGCGCCTCCTCGCCGAGCACGGCGCCGGCACACTGGCGGGGGAGGACCTGGCCGCGCTCGCGCGACGGGCCGCCGAGGCCGCGTACGACGAGGGGTACGAGCGCGGCGTCCACGACCACGACGCGGCGGCGATCCTGCAGGCCCTCCTCCGGCTCCACGCAAGCATCGGACTGCTCAGGTACCCGGCTCCGGCACGCGCGGCCGCCCAGATCTTCTGGGCCCACACCGCCACCGCCGAGGCCCGCGACCAGTGGACCCGCCGCGCCGACGCCCTGACCCGGGCCCGCGACCTGTTCGGCGCGGAGACGGCCGTCGACGGCCTGCGGGACGAGCTGGCCGAGGAGATCGGCGACCCGGCGGCCGCCGCTTACCTCGTCGAGGAACTCGCCACCGCGCCAACGGGCTTCGCCGTCTCGGACGCGGCACGGACCCTGCTCGACAAGTTCCGCCGCGCCGTCGGCACCTCCGCCTACGACGACGCCCTCGCCTCCCTCACCGGACCGCACGCGCGACGTCAGCTCGTCGAGGCCTGGCTCACCTCCTACGCGGCAGCGTCCGGGGAGCGGCTCGACGAGGGCGTCCTCGCCGAAGCCATAGCGGTCGAACTGTGCCCGGAGCTCGACCGCTACGAGATCGCCGCCCCCACCACCGAGACAGTCCCCGGGCTCCTGGGCAACCACCCCCGCCTGCGGGGGCGCGCCCTGGAGGTGCGACTCGACGAGTTCCTGGCCAGGACGCGGTACTTCGCCGCCACCGACGTGCCGGCCTTCCGCGCGTACCAGGAGCGCAGGGCTCGGCTCGTCGCCACCGAGCGCGACCGGCTCCGCCTTGACGAGTACCGGCCCCGGGTCATGTCGTCCTTCGTCCGCAACCGGCTCGTCGACGAGGTCTACCTCCCCCTCATCGGCGACAACCTTGCCAAACAGCTTGGCGCGGCCGGAGATGCCAGGAGGAGCGACTCCCAGGGCCTGCTGCTGCTCCTGTCCCCGCCCGGCTACGGCAAGACCACACTGATCGAGTACGTCGCCGAACGCCTCGGCCTGCTCCTCGTCAAGGTCGACGGACCCGCCCTCGGACACCGGACGACCTCCCTCGACCCCGCCGAGGCCCCCGACGCGACCGCCCGCCGGGAACTGGAGAAGATCGCCTTCGCCCTGGCAGCGGGCAGCAACGTCCTGCTGTACGTCGACGACATCCAGCACTGCTCGCCCGAGTTCCTGCAGAAGTTCATCCCGCTCTGCGACGCCACCCGAACCCTGAACGGCCACGACCTCCGCGGCAAGCGCTTCGCCGTCTGCATGGCCGGAAACCCCTGCACGGAGTCCGGGCAGGCCTTTCGTGTCCCGGACATGCTCGCCAACCGGGCCGACGTGTGGAACCTCGGCGACGTCCTCACCGGCAAGGAGAAGGCCTTCGCATTCAGCTTCGTGGAGAACGCCCTCACGTCCCACCCGGTCCTGGCGCCCCTAGCGGGCCGTGAACGCCCCGACCTGGAGCTGCTGACCCGGTTGGCGGCCGGCGACCCGACAGCGCGTCGTGACCGGCTCACCCACCCCTACGCCCCCGCCGAGCTCGACCAGGTCATCACCGTCCTCCGTCACCTCCTCAACGCCCGCGAGACCGTGCTCGCCGTCAACAAGGAGTACATCGCCTCGGCCGCCACCACCGACGAGGCCCGCACCGAGCCGCCCTTCCGGCTCCAGGGCTCGTACCGCACCATGAACAAGATCGCCGCCCGAATCTCACCCGCGATGAACGACGCCGAGCTCAGCGCGGTGATCGACGACCACTACACCGCCGAGGCCCAGACCCTCACCACCCAGGCCGAGGCCAACCTCCTCAAGCTCGCCGCGATCCGCGGCACCCTCACCCCGGCACAGACCGCCCGCTGGACCGAGATCACCGCCACCCACGCCCGTACCCGAGCCCTCGGAGGATCCGCAGACGACCCCGTGGCCCGGGCGGTCGCCGCACTCGGCCTGCTCGCCGACCGCATCACCGCCGTCGAGGCCGCGATCACCCGGGCGACGGACCCCCGCCACCTCCTCGCGCGCCCCGCCGGACGGCACGCGTCACACTCCGCCGACGTCACCGCTTCCGCCCACCGCCACAACTGACGCAGGAAGGGCTGAGACAGCATGGCCAAGCCCCTGTACGCGGCGATCGGAGAGCACCCGATCCTCTGCCTGATGTGCGGCAACGACACGTTCCGGAAGCGGGAGGTGCTGCTGAACAGCACGGGAATGGAGTTCTTCAACATGGCGTGGGCGAACGAGTCGGCGACCGGCCTGATCTGCTGGTCGTGTGGTCATGTGCACCCGTTCGTCAACCCCGCCCTCAGGACGTACCGACAGAAGCGGGAGCACTGAGGCACGCCCGCCTGGGCGTGCTACCTCACAGAAAAGGGCATAACCGACAAAAGGTGCACTTTTTGTTCGGTCCTTCATGGAGTCGCACCTGCCGGGAGAGCGCCATGGATCTATGGCTGGTCTGGTTGATCGCCGCAGGGGTGCTGGCGGTGGCGGAGATCCTCACCCTCACCGCCGCACTCGGGATCCTCGGCGTCGCCGCGGCGGTCACGGCGGGAACCGCCGCGCTGGGGCTCCCGCCACCCTTGCAGCTCGTCGTCTTCACCGCTCTGGCCGTGGTCAGCCTGTTGTTCGTGCGTCCCGTCGCCGTGCGCCAACTGCGGGGGCCACAGACCGAGCGGTTCGGCACGGACGCGCTGGTGGGCCGCTCCGCCCATGTCGTGTCAGAGGTGACGGGCCTGGGCGGCAGGGTCCGCATCGGTGGCGAGGAGTGGACGGCCCGCGCCTACGACGACACGCTGGTAATACCTCCGGGAGTGACCGTCGACGTCATGGAGATCGACGGCGCCACCGCCGTCGTCTACCCCCGGGAGTGAGTCATGGACGTGCCGGGACTGCTCATAGCCGGTCTGATCCTCGCGGCCCTCGCGGTGTTCACCGTCGTGCGGGCGGTACGCATCGTGCCGCAGGCTCGGGCCCGCAACGTCGAACGCCTCGGCCGCTACCGGCGCACCCTGAGGCCAGGGCTCAACCTGGTCATCCCCTACGTCGACCGCGTCTATCCGGTGATCGACCTTCGCGAACAGGTCGTCTCGTTCAGGCCGCAGCCGGTCATCACCGAGGACAACCTGGTCGTCGAGATCGACACCGTGCTGTACTTCCAGGTCACCGACCCGCGAGCGGCCGCCTACGAGATCGCCGACTTCCTCCAGGGCGTCGAACAGCTCACCGTCACCACCCTGCGCAACGTCGTGGGCTCCATGGACCTGGAGAAGACCCTGACCTCCCGGGACACCATCAACAACCAGCTCCGCGGCGTGCTCGACGAGGCGACGGGCAAGTGGGGGCTGAGAGTCAACCGCGTGGAGATCAAGGCCATCGACCCTCCGCAGTCCATCAAGGACGCCATGGAGAAGCAGATGCGCGCCGAGCGCGACAAGCGGGCGGCGATCCTGGGAGCGGAGGGGCAGCGCCAGTCGCAGATCCTGACCGCCGAAGGGGACAAGCAGGCCGCCGTGCTCCGGGCGGAAGGTAACCGCACCGCCGAGATCCTCAAGGCCGAGGGGCAGTCCCGGGCCGTCGACGAGGTCTTCCAGGCCGTGCACCGCAACGACCCCGACCCGGGGCTCCTCGCCTACCAGTACATGCAGATGCTGCCGCAGCTCGCCCAGGGCGCGGGCAGCACCTTCTGGGTGATCCCCAGCGAGGTCACCTCCGCCCTCCAGGGGGTGTCCCGCGCCTTCAACGAGGTGCTGCCCAAATCCCCGGCCACCCGGGAGACGTCCGCGGAGGACAGGGCCGCCGCCCAGGCGGCCGACGACGCGGCGCAGGCGGCGGAAGCCGCCGCCGAGGCACTCGCCGACGCGGCCGAAGCCGACGCCGACACGCGCCCCTTCACCACCGGCCGTCAGGCACCGCGGGGCCCGGACGGCGGCTAAGACAGCCGGTGTCGCTGCCGCCATCGCTGGCATCTCCCGTTGAGCGACCGACAGGAGTGTCCTGACGCGAGCTCCTGACCAGGGGGAATAAGTGCACGGTGAACGGATGGGCCTGTCCGAATAACGGTCACATCACGGTTCCTGCGCTTTTCGCAGATCACCGTGAGTGAAGTGACATGCGTCACGTGGCGGGGTCGGGTCGGCGTGTAGGAATGCGCAACTCCGCAGGTGGCACCACCCCTCGCCCGTCCTGCGGGATGCCGGGCACATCCCGGCAGTACGACCGAGGTGATCACGCTCCGAGTCCACGGACGTCGATCTCTCGGCTCGCCGACCGGACAACGGCGTTCGCTCACAGACCGCACCCCCACTGGCGCTGCCTCCCGCGCGCCGGTCCTGCGCACTGAGGTCCCCACCGTGTCACTCGATTCCTTCACCCAGTCCGTCGACGAAGCCGTCAGCGGCTTTTTCGAGCCGATAGCCACGTGGCTCGGCGAGATCGTCTTCTACGCCGTGCCCGTGGGCGGCACCCAGCTTCCGCTGATCGTGGCCTGGCTCGTCGTCGCCGGTCTGGTCTTCACCGGCTGGTTCGGTTTCGTCCAGCTGCGCAAGTTCCGGCTCGCCGTGGACGTGGTGCGCGGCAAGTACGACGAGAAGGGATCGGCCGGCGAGGTCAACCACTTCCAGGCGCTGACCGCCGCCGTCTCCGGCACGGTCGGCCTCGGCAACATCGCCGGTGTGGCCGTCGCGGTCTCCATCGGCGGCCCGGGCGCCACGTTCTGGATGATCCTCTGTGGCCTGCTCGGCATGGCCACCAAGTTCGTCGAGGTCACGCTCGGTGTGAAGTACCGCGAGGTGCACGCCGACGGCACCGTCTCCGGCGGCCCCATGCACTACCTGCCCAAGGGCCTGGCCGAACGCTTCGGCAAGAACGGCAAGACCCTCGGCAAGGTCCTCGCCGTCCTCGCCTCCTTCATGATCCTGTTCTTCGGCCTCTTCGGCGGCAACCTCTTCCAGGTCAACCAGTCCTACGCGCAGCTCGTGTCCGTCACCGGCGGCGAAGACGGCGCCCTGGGCTCCTCCGCCGGCGCGCTGTTCTTCGGCATCCTGATCGCCGCCCTCGTCGGCATCGTGCTCCTCGGCGGCATCCGCTCCATCGCCTCCGTCACCAGCAAGCTGGTCCCCGCGATGGCCGGCATCTACATCGCCGCCTGCCTCGTCGTCATCGCCGTCAACGCCTCCGCCGTGCCCTCCGCGGTCTCCACGATCATCGAGGGCGCCTTCAACCCCGAGGGCGTCGCCGGCGGTGTCCTGGGTGCGCTGATCATCGGCTTCAAGCGGGCCGCGTTCTCCAATGAGGCCGGACTGGGCTCCGCCCCGATCGCCCACTCCGCGGTGAAGACCAAGCACCCCGCGAGCGAGGGCCTGGTCGCCCTCCTGGAGCCGTTCATCGACACGGTCGTCATCTGCACCATGACCGCCCTGACCATCGTCATCGCCAACCCCGCCAGCTACGTCGAGCTCCGCAACGGCGGCGAGTCCATCGGCGGCGTCACCATCACCTCCGACGCCTTCGGAACGGTCATGCCCTGGTTCCCTTACATCCTCACGATCGCGGTGATGCTGTTCGCGATCTCCACGGTGCTGACCTGGGGCTACTACTGCATGAAGGCCTGGACCCACCTCTTCGGCCGCAGCAGGACCAGCGAGCTGACCTTCAAGGTCCTCTACACCCTCTTCGCGGTCGCGGGCTCCCTGCTCACCCTGCAGACGCTGATCGACATGGCCGACGCGGTGCTCTTCATGCTCGCCGTCATCAACATCATCGGCCTCTACCTCCTCGCCCCCGTTGTCAAGCGCGAGCTGAACACCTTCCTCGCCTTCGTCAAGAAGCGGGACGCCGGCCTCGACACCGACGGCGAGACCGACCCCCACCAGGAGCCGGTGAAGACCACCGTCTGACCGCCCCCCCGGCTGCCCGGCTCCCGAAGGGCCCTGCTTCTCACCTCGCGCCTTGGTGAGAAGCAGGGCCCTTCACCCCGTCTCGACAACTGAGAGACGCCCTGGCGAGGCCCCGCAGCGCCCGATAGGGTGTGAAGAACGCGTCAATGCGATGCGCTGGTGTGCCGGGAAGTCTGGTCGGCGTCGAGGGGCCCTGTGCCCAACCGTCAACCCACCCCGGAGGCCACCCCCTCATGACGCAGTCACGCCCGCGCAAGGTGATCCTCGGCCTGCTGCCCTGGCCCGAACGCCAGGCCGTCGCCGAGGCCCTGCGCACCGAGACCGTCGGCGGACTCGTCCTGCTCGCCGCCGCCGTCATCGCGCTCGCCTGGGCGAACAGCCCGTGGAGCGGGGCGTACGAGGCAGTGCGCGACTTCCACTTCGGCATCCCCGCCCTCGGCCTGGACCTCTCGGTCGCCCACTGGACCGCCGACGGCCTCCTCGCCGTCTTCTTCCTCGTCGCCGGCATCGAGCTGAAACGCGAGTTCGTCGTCGGCGAGCTGCGCACCCCCGCCACCGCCGCCCTGCCCGTCGTCGCCGCGTTCTGCGGCATGGCCATACCCGCCGCCCTGTACGCCCTCACCGTCACCCTCGGCGACGGAAGCCTTGAGGGCTGGGCCGTACCGATGGCCACCGACATCGCCTTCGCACTCGCGGTCCTCGCCGTCATCAGCACCCATCTGCCGTCCGCGCTCCGCGCCTTCCTGCTGACCCTCGCGGTCGTCGACGACCTCGGCGCCATCCTCATCATCGCCGTCTTCTTCACCTCCGACCTCAACTTCTGGGCCCTGGGCGGGGCATTCGCCGGCCTGGTCCTCTTCTACGCCCTCCAGCGCCTGCGGGTTCGCGGCTGGTGGTGGTACGTACCGCTCGGCGTCGCAACCTGGGCGCTGATGTACAACTCCGGGATCCACGCCACGGTCGCCGGCGTCGCCATCGGCCTGATCCTGCGCACCACCCGCGACCAAGGCGAGGAACGGTCCCCCGCCGCCCGGGTCTCCCACCTCGTGCACCCCTTCTCCGCCGGCGTAGCCGTCCCGCTGTTCGCCCTCTTCGCCGCCGGCGTCAGCGTCTCGGGCAGCGCCCTCGGCCACGTCTTCACCGACCCCGAGCCCCTCGGCGTCGTCATCGGCCTCGTCGTCGGCAAGGTCCTCGGCATCTTCCTCGGTACCTACCTCGCCGCACGCTTCACCCGCGCCGAACTCAACCCCGACCTCGCCTGGGCCGACGTTCTCGGCCTCGCCACCCTGGCCGGCATCGGCTTCACCGTCGCCCTCCTCATCGGCGAACTCGCCTTCCCCGACCCGGCCACCGGCGAACACATCAAGGCCGCCGTCCTGGTCGGCTCCCTCATCGCCGCCGTCCTCGCCGCGCTGCTCCTGCGCCGCCGCAACCGGATCTACAAGGAGCTGTGGGAAGAGGAAGAACGCGACGACGACGCCGACGGCATCCCCGACATCTACCAGACCGGCAGTACACGGCACTCCGGATGAACGATCAGGGCACGGCGCCGGCCCTGTGTTCATCCCGCAGTCCCACGTCCCCGGCGCGGAGGCCGAGGTGGACTTCGGGGAAGTGCACATCGTGCTCGCAGGGGTCCCCACCCGCTGCTACCTCTTCTCGTTCCGCCTGTCGTACGCCCATGAGAAGGGCGGAGTGGAAGGCCAGGTCGGGTACTTCCGGCGCAACGACTTCGTGCCCGTTCCCGTCCCGCCCGCACGCTCCAGCACTTCGCCACATGGCACCAGCTCCGCAAGCTCCGCGCCAAAAGCGGCCAAGAGCCCGCTGGGCACCAGCACGACGCAGGAATCCCATCAGCAGATCACCCAGGCCGGCGCCTTCCTGGTCTGGCTCGCCGCCCGGCACGTCACGCTGGAGTTCTGCACCCAGACCGACCTTGATGCCTGGCACGCGGAGACGTACTCCACCCGGCGTCCCGCACAGGCATTCCTGCGCTGGTGCATGGAGACCCGCCGGATGCCACGGCTGACCATCCCGAACCGCCCGACCACCAACCCCCACCCGATGGGCTAACACCAGCGCATCACCGCGCTGCAACGGGTCCTCGCCGACGACAGTAGCTCGCCGAGAGTCCGGCTCGCCGCCTGCTTGGTCCTGCTGTTCGCCCAGCCCGTCAACCGGATCGTCCGCATGGCCACCGACGACGTTGTCCACGACGGCCAGCACGTCCTACTCCGACTCGGCGACCCGCCCACCCCAGTCCCCGAGCCGATGGTTCTCGGCCGCGTGCCCGCGAATCAGGTTCCGGGTGGCCGGGCTCAGGCGCAGCCGGTCCAGTTCGTCGACCGCGAACCAGCGCAGAAGCACACCTTCGTGCAGCGCGAGTCGGTCGGGGTTGCCGCGCCACCGGCTCGCGAAGACCCGGACCGGGACGCTGAGGCCGTCTACGCTGGTGGCGGACTCCACGGCCTAGGGCTTCACGTCCTCGAGGCGGAGGTCGGGCACCTCCTCGGACAGCTCCCGCAGCAGCGTGGCCTCAAGGCTCGGGTCCTCGTGGGTACGGCCGCCGCCGAGAAGGGCGAATGCCCCCGACTGCCAGATGACGCCCGGCTTGTGGTCGCGAAGATGGAGCAGGTACCGGCCGGTCCCGTCGTGGATCAGCGCGGACGCGTTCACCGGCTCAGGCCGGCCGTGCAGCCGCGCCGAGAGGAGTTTCGCCCGCAGCGTCGGCGAGGTGACCTCTACCTGCGGGAGCCACTGAGCGCCGGACGCCTCCTCGTCATGCAACGCGATCGTCGGCGGCTCTTCGCCGGCGAGGTAGAAGACGTACCGGACGTCGTAGTGACGGTGGGCTGGTTCGCCCTTGGACGGGCTGGCGTCGATGTCGTGCACGTCGATGTCGACCGGAGAGCCGAGCAACTGCCGGGTCAGGCACAGGGCGCCCGGCCCGATCCCGGCCTCCTCCGACACCTCGCGCAGCGCCGCGGCGAGCAATGTGCGGTCACCGGGCTCGATGTGACCGCCCCGGGCGAGCAAGAGGCCGCCGGTGGCCCGATGCCGGATGTGCAGGACCCGGCCCTGCCGGTCGATGATGACAGGGCTGCACGTGACGTGCCCGGGCAGTGTCGTCCGGGCCGTCGCGTCGTCGGGCCGGTCCAGCGCGGCGAGAAGCCCGGCCAGCGCGTCACGCTCGCCGGGGTGTCGGCCGAGGTACGCCTCGACGGTCCTGCGGATCGCGGTAGAGCTGGGTGACATGGGCGTCGTCTCGCCTTCGAAGTCGTGAGAACGGAGCGGGAGGGCAGGCTGGAGGAAGGGGGGTCGAGCTGGTGGATCAGCTCACGGTCTCGTGGCCGGACGGCTGGGCGCCGCGGGGGCCGGGGTCTCCGCCCGCTACTACACGGCCGTCACCGGTGTGGAGGTTTCGGCGACCGAACGGCCGCAGGTCCAGCGGGTCCTGGAGGCGGGGGAAGTTCGGCACCGACTCGGCACGCAGCATGCTGCGGCTGTCGGTCGGCGTCTGCATTGGGGTGATCGGCATGGCGGCGGCCGCGGGCGCGCGCTGGTCTGCCTTCCAATCGGCGCTCAGCACCATGCCCACCTTTTACGGCAGCGCCCCCGCCATGTGCCCGAACTTCGGCCGAGTCAGCGGGCCTTCGTGCCGGACGTAGGACTGGTCGTAGCGCAGTCGGCTGCCGTACAGCTCCCGCTCGGCGATCGAGACGTTGTCCGTCGCTGCGGCCTTCGGGCCGCTCGCGATCTTGTCGCTTCCTGGTTCGACTGGCGTGGATGTGTTCCCCCTCGTGGACGTGGTGAAGGTGTCGCCATGTGCAACGACGCCGCATGATTTCGAGCACCTGTTCATTTCGGACGTGTTATGCGCCCCGTAATTCAGCGGTTTCCCGCGGGTGCGGAGTGCACCGCCCCTTGCCGCGCAAGAGCACCGGGTCGAGCACGGGTTGGCCGAAACGCCGACGTCGGTCACTGCGGCGGTCGGCTGTTAGCCAGCGCCCGCAGCTGGGGCTTGGCCCTGTTCGCCCGGGGTGGACTGCAGGACCAGGCGCAGCGTCATGACCGCGTTGTCGCTCAGCCCCGCTAGGCAGGCTTCCTGGTGGTAGCCGCAGGCCAGAAAGCGGTCAGCGTGGCGTGTGGAGACGAAGAGGTGGTCGAAGCGGAAGCCGTCACCCGTGAGCCCGAACCAGGAGTCGGTTTTCTGACAGAGTCGGGATGTTCGTCCCGTGGCGGTCGACGCCACGGCCCGTGTGTGACCAACAGGGCAGGGGGGACATGGTGACGGAGCAGAACTCGGTACTGACAAATATGGGGACGCCTCGTGGTCGGCCGAGGACGGCACGGCGTACGTGGTCGACCTGGAAGGCATCAGCCACGTGGTCGGCACCTACTCCGGGCTGATCGCCCGCGCCGAGAAGGCGGGCGACGCTGACCGGGCCGCCGTACAGACCGCCGAGCAGGGCGCGTGGGCCGCCCGGCGGGTCCGGAAAGGGCGCAGGCCCTGATTCCGTCTGCCACGGGGCAGCTCCCGAAGGCCTACTCCAAGAGTCCCACCTGCTTGACACCAAGCTGAACAACAGGAACGGATTTCCTTGGCGCGAGTGCGTTCGGTGAATCGGTGGCCCGTTGGCCACGGCGAGGGCGCCGGCGAACCAGCCGGCACGCCAGGTGAGGACGTCGGCCCAGCACGGTCGCCATGCTGCTAGGCCTGGGCTCCAGGTGATCTTCACTCGACCGTTGCTGGCCGGGTCACGTTCGTCGGGGTTGATGACCTGGTGCGCGTTGGTGTTGCCGGTGCCGCCAGCCACACTGGTGCCGCCCCTGCCAGGCTGAAGACGGCCCCCCACCAGGGGATCCGTCGCCGCCGCGCTGGATCAACGAGGAGTCGCAGCCGGAGACCTCCTGGCACAATCCGCCACCACCGTGTCCGCCACCACCGTCGATGGCATACGAGGAAGTGGCGCCTCCACCACCACCGCCCCCGGCGATGACGTATCCGTCGACCGATGTCGCGCCTCCTCCACCGCCGCCGCCACTGCCGGCGTAATAGGAACTGCCGGCATGGGCGTTCGCGCCTTCGCTGCCCTTGCCGGGATTATTGGGGAGCGACTGGCCGGGTGCCGCGCCGTCACCGCCGCCGCCCCGGCTTCCGCTTCCCCTTGTGGTAGTGCTGTACTGCCCGGCGGCACCGGTAGTGGCGGGGCTATCACCCTCCCCGCCCTTCCCTCCGGCGATGACGACCGACGTACGGCGCCGTGCCGACCATCTGCCGAAGAGCAGCGGCCCCTGGGCGCTCGCCGCCGTCGTCCTGCGCGATGCGGAAGGCCGGCTGTCCTCGACGCTGGAGGGCAGCGTGCGCTGCGTCCAGAACCGCGCCCGCCTCGTTCGCACTTTCTACAGACGGCTGGTCCGCCTGGAGGCCGCGCTCGCCCCGGAGAGGGTTGTACCTAGCGGGGGCTGAACCGTGGGCTGGACGGTTGCTTCCAGCTATTTCGTCAGCGTGTCGAGTGCCTTCCTCGCCTCACCCAACAAGACGCTGACCTGGCGCAGAGCATCTTCCTGGGCGCCGGCGGGCTTGCTGACCGTTCCGGCGCAGGAGGCCTGGCCCGGCTCCCGCCTCGGATACCGTGTTGCTCTACGGGGTGCCATAACGGATGTGACGCCCCCCACCGGAGGTAGTCAGCGTATGAGTTCAAAGCGCAGCAAGAATCCAGCCCTGCCCGTACTTGACGACGCATTCCGACTCGAGTCGGTCAAGGACGCCGAAGAGTCCACCCGTGACTCGGTCGCGCGGCTGGCCACCACCGAGCTGCGCCGCGTTTCCCACCCGGGCCGGGTCACCTGGGATCCCACCGATCAGGCCGAGCCCGTTCCGGTCCCGCCGACGGTGGTCGACGGTGACGGGGACCTGTGGCTGCGGGACCGGGGCACTGGCACCTGGACCATGCCCGAGTTCAACCCGAAGGAGTTCCCGGCCCGCTGTGGCGAGGTTCTGACGTGGAGCCAGCTGGCCTGTGAGTTCGGCCCGCTTACCGGACTGGCCGACGACCGCCGCATCGGCGGCGGCCGGCGTCGCTGACCGCGCGGCCTTGGGATGGCCGCGCCCCTGAAGCGACGGTTACGGGTAGCTGGGAGCCCCAGCTACCCGCCGAGCTCGACGATGGCGGCGAGCAGGTGAGCGTGGTGGTGGCGTGCGACAGCATCGAGCAGCGTGGTGCGGGGCCGGGCGCCACCCATGTCCTCGGTGCGGCCGGCGTCGGTGGAGCAGCCGGGTAGCGGTCGGCCTTCAGTTGCCGTGGTGGGCGCGCGGACCAGCTCGCCGATCGACTGCTGCCAGTCGGCCAACTGCCCGAGGAGGTCGCGCACCAGCTCGTCGACGGCGGCGGCCGGGTCGGCGTCGAAGGCCCGCGCTTCGGCGGCGGCCTCGGCGAGGACGTCTTCGTCCTGGTCCCCGAGGCCCTCACGCCACGGAGTGACCGCAGCATCGAAAGCGTACAGGGCGACACGTTCAGTGCGACACCGTCGCGCATCGCGCTCTTACCTGCGGTGATGCATCGGAAGAGGTGCGTGGAATCGGTGTTGCGCCGCGTTGCAGGCCCGCGCCATGTCCGGGCGGGGCCGCCGCCGACAGCACGAGGCCCCGGGCAATGACGCCCGGGGCCTCTCGGTGTACTTCGCTTGACCGTTTTCTTCTCCGACCAGCCTCAGCCGGTGTCACGCCCAGTCCACGCCCAGCGCCGTCATTGGGCCGTCATTGCGGCGAGATGGGCAGCGGCGATCTTCTTGCGTCTTGCACGTGTGTTCGCCATCCATACGCCCAGCTTCACCATCACCGGCTCTGTCTCAGGCCGAGGCCGTCATCAGCCCCATCCGCGTCTCGCGGTCAGGGCCCGGCCGACTCTGCACCCGACCTGGCCACGTAGTCGCAGTCAAGGGCTACTCGGCCCGGACTTTCCGGGCTTGCCTCCGCCGTCGAGGGACCAAGGCCACGATCCCCGAGCGCGTCGACCGGCTCGCAGGATAGAAACGGCGCCGCGAACGGCCCTGCGCCTTCGGCAGCGCCTACCGGCGCCGCAACGTCGTCGAACGCCGCTTCCGCCGCCTCGAGCAATTGCGCGGCATTGCCACCCCCTTACGGCAAGCGTTCCGACCGCTACCTCGCCGCCGTCACCTTGCCAGCACCCTCGACTGGCTCGACACATGATCGACAAGACGCTCCCTAGGGACAGTCAACTGGCCGCATAGCGGACACAGTTCTCTGCTCTTCGGACAACAGATGGTCAAATCCTTGTTGCATACCTGTCAAACGGGCTCTTTCGCTGACACGCTCGCAGCCGCACCACACCCCCCACGATCCCCACGCTTTTCAGCGAAGGAGCCCGCGTGACCCGCCAGCAGTCCTCGCACCGCCGTACCGCCGCCGCCGCCCTGATCGCATCGGCCGCCATGGTCGTCGTCGGAGTCCAGACCGGATCCGCCAGCGCCGATGCCCAGCGTGAGTCCGGCGCGACCGCGCTCGTGCTCTCCGGCCCCCAGCGTGCCGCCGCCGTCCAGGAAGCCCAGAGCGGAGCCGCCGCGACGGCCAGGGCCATCGGCCTCTCCGGCCAGGAGAAGCTCGTCGTCCGGGATGTCGTCAAGGATACCGACGGCACGGTCCACACGCGGTACGAGCGCACCTACGAGGGCCTCCCCGTCCTCGGCGGCGACCTCGTCGTGCACCAGAAGAGGAACGGCAACCGCACCACCACAAAGGCGACCAACGCCCGTATATCCGTGGCCAGCACGGCCGCCTCGGTCACGGCCACGACCGCGGGCAAGTCCGCCGCGGCCTCCTCCGACGCACGGTCCGCCACCCCCGCCTCGTCCCGCAAAGTGATCTGGGCGGCCACCGGCAAACCGACGCTCGCCTGGGAGACGACGGTCACGGGCGTCCAGGCCGACGGCACCCCGAGCGAGCGTCACGTCATCACCGACGCGACCTCGGGCAAGGAGCTGTACTCCTACGAGGCCATCGAGACCGGCACCGGCCACACCCAGTACAGCGGCCAGGTCACGCTCGGCACGGCCCCCTCGTACACCCTCACGGACACCGCACGCGGCGGCCACAAGACGTACGACCTGAACGGTGGCACCAACGGCACCGGTTCCCTCTTCACCAACAGCACGGACACCTGGGGCAACGGCCTCGCGACGAACCGGGAGACCGCCGCCGCGGACGCCCACTACGGCGCGGCGGTCACCTGGGACTTCTACAAGAACGAGCTCGGCCGCAACGGCATCCGCGGTGACGGTGTCGCCGCCTACTCGCGCGTTCACTACGGCAACGCGTACGTCAACGCCTTCTGGTCCGACTCCTGCTTCTGCATGACGTACGGCGACGGAACAGGCAACCTCAAGCCGCTGACCTCCCTCGACGTCGCCGGCCACGAGATGTCCCACGGCCTGACCGCCTCCACCGCCGGCCTGCGCTACAGCAAGGAGTCGGGTGGCCTCAACGAGGCCACCTCCGACATCCTCGGCACCTCGGTCGAGTTCTACGCGGCCAACACCTCAGACGCCGGCGACTACCTCATCGGCGAGAAGATCGACATCCGCGGCAACGGCACCCCGCTCCGCTACATGGACAAGCCGAGCCGCGACGGCAACTCCGCCGACTACTGGTCCAGCAGCGTCGGCCGCCTCGACGTCCACTACTCGTCGGGCCCTGCCAACCACTTCTTCTTCCTGCTGGCCGAGGGCAGCGGCGCCAAGACGATCAACGGCGTCTCCTACAACTCTCCCACCAGCGACGGCTCCACCCTTACGGGCATCGGCCGCGCCAAGGCCTACAAGATCTGGTACAAGGCCCTCTCCACCTACATGACCTCCTCCACCAACTACGCCGGCGCCCGCACGGCCACCCTCTCCGCGGCCACCGACCTCTACGGTGCGGGCAGCGCCGAGTACACCGCGGTCGCCAAGGCCTGGACGGCGATCAACGTCAAGTAGCACCCGGCGGGTCGCCCGGCACGCACGACGCCAGGCGACCCGCCCAGCCTGCTCATCGACCGCCCGCCCGCCCGTCGTCGCCCTCATCGTGAAGGATCTAGAGCAAGCAGGAGCCCGGCGGGGTCGATGTCGAAGGGGAACGGGATACCGAGCCGGGTGGTCGCACCGGCGAGCGCGGTGTTCATCTCGACATACCGGCCGTTGTTCGAGACCCGGCGTTCACCACTGTCTTCGACCACCCCCTCCTGGGCACGGCCCGGGCCCGGTGAACGGGGGCGGACGCCGTCCCCATCCCGCCCCGGTCCGCTCTTCCGCCCGCCAGATGCCCTCACCCGCCCCGGACTGCGCCTCCGTCGCCGTCGTCGGCGCCGGAGACTTACGGACGTTGGGCGCGCCCTGCTCTTGGGCTCAGCCGGCGACGCTCCTTGGGCAGGCATCACGGCAACAAACCCGGAAGTCGCAGGGCAGGGGGGTCGACGGGTCCGGGTCGTATCGAGCCCCCGCGCCTCCCGCCCACCTGGTGAGGCCGACCCCGGTGGGGACTCCCGGATGTTCTCTGGCAGGCACCTCGGATGGGCCGGTAGGGGAGCCGGCGGGGGAGTTTGTGCTGAGGATTCGGGGGTACCCGACGGCCCGGCCGGTGGAGCGACGACGGGGCGGGCGAATGGAACAGTTGGCGGGCGATGAGCGCATGCGGCTGCTGAGGGGGAATGTCTTCTCGGTGTCCGGGGCGTTTGAGGGCAGCGAGGACATCGGCGGCGCCCGTGACCTGGCCCGTGGCTTTCTCACCGATGTGCAGGCCGTGTACGGCCTGCCGGTGTCCGGGCGCGTCATGGGCACCGTGCAGCTCGTGGTGAGCGAGTTGGTGACCAACGCCCGCAAGTACGCACCCGGACCGTGCCTGCTGACCCTGGAGGTCACCGGGGGCGGGCAGGTCGAGGTGAGCGTCTGGGACAGCAATCCGACACCGCCGGCGATCCTGGCACCCGACCCGACCCGCGTCGGCCAGCACGGGCTGGAGATCGTCATGGCCGTCTCCCAGAGCTTCGCGGTGCACCGTGAGCCTGTGGGCAAACGGATCACCACGGCGATCAGGCTGGCCGACGATCCCGGCGGGGACGTCGTCGGCCACCAGCCGTGACAGACCTTCACCCTCATGGTGGGACGTCGGGACCGGCACGGCTTCCCCCGCCGGTCGGCACCGACGAAGCCGGTACGCATGAACGCGAGGGGGCCCGCTCAGCACCTGCGGGCTCCCTCGGGCTGACGCCCATGCTCCTTCGGCGCATACCTGGCCGCACCCGGGCAACTCGCAGTGCGGTGGTCCCCTCCATGAGCGTGACTTCACACCGGGCGGGAGGCGGCGGCGAGTATGGCGAGTGCGGTCGTGGCGCCCCCCTCAAGGCAGCCGAGTACAGACACGCTCCTCGCTCGTCGCCGGATCGGGTGGCGCGGGGTGTTCGGTAGGGTTCTGAGGTGCTGGCTGTCCGGTCGGTGCCTTCCTGGGGGGATGACGAGACGAGGGACATGCCGGAACAAGCGATCCTGCCTGCGATAGCACCGAGCGAGCCTTCGGCCGTGTCGGTCGAAGCAGCGCGGATGGCGGCGGTGCGCCGTTACGACATCCTCGATACACCTCCGGACGGCGCCTACGACCGGGTCGCGGCGCTGGCCGCGCGCCTGTTCGAGGTGCCGGTGGCGACGGTGACGATCGTGGACGAGGACCGGATCTGGTTCAAGGCCACGCACGGGCTGGAAGGCGTCACCGAGATCGGCCGAGATCCGGGCTTGTGCGCCTCGGCGGTCCTGACCGATGACACCACCGTCATCCCCGACACCCTGCTCGACCCGGTCGCCTGTTCCAATCCGCTGGTCGCCGGCCCGATGGGGGTGCGGTTCTACGCCGCCGCTCCGATCATCACCGCCGACGGGTACCGGCTGGGCACGGTCAACATCCTTGACACCCGCCCCCGCGAGATCAGCGAGGCCGACGCCTCCATCCTCGGGGACCTGGCCGCCGTCGTGTGTGACCAGCTGGAGCTGCGGCTGTCGGCGCTGAACGTGGTACGCGCCGAGCAGGAGCGCCGCAAGGTCGAGCAAGAAAGGCGCGAGGCTGAGGAAGAGGCCCGCAAGCGTGCGGAGCGGGACAAGGCGGCCATCGCCGCGTTCGCCTCCACCCTGCAGCGCACCCTGGTGCCTCCCGCACTGCCCGCGGTACCCGGGCTGGAGCTCGCCTGCCACTACAAGACCGCCTCCCCGCAGGAAGTGGGCGGCGACTTCTACGACGTCTTCCCCGTCGGCGGAGGCCGGTGGGCGTTCTTCCTGGGTGATGTGTGTGGCAAGGGCGCCGAAGCAGCCTCGGTCACCTCACTGACCCGCTACACGCTGCGGGCCGCAGCCCTCGTCGACGCGGATCCGACGGCCGCGCTGAATGCCCTGAACACGGCGCTGCTGCTGGACGCGGCGGTCGGCACGCGCTTCTGCACCGCCATCTTCGGCCTGCTCGATCCCGCCCGGGACGGCGGTTTCACAGTCACACTGGCCACCGGCGGCCACCCGCCCGCCTACCACCTCATCCCTGCCGAGGGTGACGGTGTACGGGTGGAGGCGGTCCGCGCCAAGGGAGGCATGCTGGTCGGTGCGTTCGCCGAGGCCGCCTTCGCCTCACGCACCCTGCACCTGGCACCCGGCCAGGGCCTGCTCCTCTATACCGACGGTCTGACCGAGGCCCGCACCGCCGATGGCCACATGCTCGCCGACACGGGCCTGACCGACTTCCTCGCCCGGCGGCCGGCGCCGGTCAGTGCCGGCCGCCTGATCGACGACACCGTCGCGCTCCTGGACACCCTCCCCGACACCGAACGCGACGACGTGGCCCTGCTGGCCCTGTCCGTCCCCACCCCCGATGCCGCTCCCGCGGGCATCACCACCACCGTTCACAGCGCCGCCGCCCCGACCGCCGACGCCTCCGTCGGGCAGGAGAACCGACGCCCATGACCGCCGCATTCCACATCGACGTCCCGCACACCGACGGCACCCTGGCCGTGATCGCACTGTCCGGTGAATTCGACATCACGACCGCGCTCGCCGTCCGGACCCGCGCCCTGGACCTCATCTCGGTCGGCCACCCCGACCTGGTCGCCGACCTCTCAGACGTCACCTTCTGTGACTCCTCAGGACTGGGAGCCCTGGTCGGCATCTGGCGCTGCGCCAAGGACGCCGACGGCTCCCTGACCCTGGCGGCCATCCCCGCCCGGCTGAGCCGTCTGCTCAGCGTCACCGGGATGGACACCTTCCTGCCCGCCTATCCCAGCGCCGAGGCCGCGCTTGCCGCACGCCAAGGCAACCACACCACCGCCTGAGACCTCTCCGCTCGCCGGGGCGGCACCAACAGCTGGCTGGCGCTGCACGCCCCGCCGTTTCCTCCCGCAGGGCACGGGGGCCTGCACAGCGCGCGTCGCGACCAACGTACTGGTCGCGGCGCGCGCTGAATCCGTTCCTACAGGCGCTACACATCGGGGCGCTGCATCCGCTCCGACAGGCGCTACACATCGGACCGCGGCGTACAGCACACCGGACGCTGCCTTTCCCACCGGGTCAGTGAGACTCGTCGTAGGGGTCGCGGCTGCCGGACTGGCCAGCCGCGACTGATCATGTAGTCAGGATCACGATGTACAGCCATGCCTTGTCGGCGCGGAAGTAGTCGGTGTGTCCCTCTTCGGTGCCCATGACCATGGAAGCCGGAAAGCAAGAAGCACGGGATGAACGTGCAGGTCCTGGCCGGTCCGCCGGCTGCTGTGGGCGCTCACTGGCTCTGCCCGGAGCCGTCCACGACGTCCCGGCCGCACGTGAGCACGGGATCATCCGCTTTCGCGGGCGCTGGCGTCATCCGCTGGGCAGACGAGGGGCGCCGACCGGGCGGAGAGCGGCCGGCCGGGCGTCAGTAACGCCAGGGCTGGTCGTTCGGCCGCAGGGCCCAGAGCGTGTCGGAGGAGGGGTTTGAGGTGTCGAGGTGGAGTGCGTTCCAGCTGCCGCTTCCGTACGATCCGCTGAAGCGGTGCTGGGCCTCATCGGCGCGGTGAGGGTGAGTGCGTTCGTGTGTCGTCGGCTTCAGGACTCGCGTCCGTCGAGGGCACCGTCGTGGATCTGGTACTCGCGGCCGAAGTGCTTCGGGTTGGCGCTGTCGAAGTGCGGCGCGTCGGTGAACGTGTTGTGGTCCGCCCACACGTGGGTCGCGCCGCGCAGGGACACCGAGTCGTAGTTTGAGTTCCAGTTGCCGTCGTCACCGTCGGTCGGGTCCGCCTGCGGGAAGCAGTCCTCGGCGGCGGCGAAGGTCAGGTTGCGGACGATGACGTTGTCCACGTTCTGAATCTGGAGCATGGCCCCGGTGAGGCCGGCGTTCGTGCCAGGGACGCCCACAAGTGTCGTGTTGGCGGGCACCTTGAAGACGATGTTCTTACCTTGCTTGGCCTGGGCGGCGGCGCGTGCCGTCTCCTGGGTGCCGGAGGGCAGCTTCGAGCGGCCGTAGGTGGCCGGGTCGTAAGCCTTGAGGTAGGCCGACAGCGAGTAGCCGGTACCGAGGGCGTAGTCCGCGCAGGTCAGCTTCTTGCCGCTGTCATCGGTGTTGGCGTCGATCATGCCGTTGATCTTGATGATGCGGGGCGTGGTGTCGGAGACCGAGCCCAGCGCTTTCACGAGCTGCGCACGGGTGGAGACGGTGAAGGTGTGGGCGGCGTCGGCCTTCGTGCCACCGGTGGTCCCCGTACCGGAGGATGCCCAGCCGTCCTTGGGGGTGAGCGTCTGGTGGTACAGGTCGACGGTCCCGGCATTGGCGTTCATCACGACAACACCAGCGCCGACGCCTGCGGCCACGACAGCCGCGCAGATGACGGCGGCACGACGGGAACGGAGGGACCGGCGATGGGGGCGAGCAGCCACGGGGCTTCCTTACAGGGAGAAGAACGGGGTTACGCCCTGTCAGTGGCCGCCGAACTGCGAATGGTTGCCGCGTGCGGAGCGTTCTTCCTCCGCCTGCCCCGCCACTCAATGTCGCCCGAGTTCGCCTCCACGGCGCCTTACCCGATCCGATCCATCAGCTTCGGCTCACTGGGAAAGCGCTGGGCTACAGCGGATCCGGCAAGTCCACCCGGATCCTCGACAGCTTCGCCTCCGCTGGCGAAGCAGAACTCCGCCGACGACCCGCTGCCCGAGTACGTTACCCGCCTCACCACCGACACCCCGCTCTCCGCCGTATTGATGCCACGCCGATCGGCGCAAACTCGAGCAATAGTCAAGAGTTGTGGGTGAGCTGACTTCAGCTCTCACTGCGGTGGTTGAGGCTGATTCTGGCGGTATTGCGGATCCGTTTAGTGCGGCCGGCTTCGGCGAGGATCTCGATGGCCTCGGTGTTCGTCCCGGCGGCGGTCCTGAGCTGGAGCCAGTTGGATGACGCGAGCAGGTTCTCCGACTGCCAGGGCAGCTTGAGCGTGATGGTGCGGAACAGTGACCACTCCCGCAGGCGCTGAGCCAGGAAGGGGTGGTCGATCGTGGCCTGGGTCATCGCCTGCGCCCACCCCTCGTAGGCGGGACCGAGGTGAAGGCCGGCTGCTCGACGATCCAGGTGCCGCAGCACAGCAGACTGCGCCATTGTCAGGTCTGGATCCGTGAGCACGCGGTTGACCAGGCTAACCTCGCTCGCGTCGGCAACGTGCCCCAGCTTTTCGAGGTAGGCCGCGAAGCGGACGTGCTCGTCTGGCTCCTGCAGGATGTCGTGGACGTTCATGCGACCTGCTCCTCGCGCTTGACCAGGACGACGTTCTCGCATAGCGCACCGGCGCGGACCAGGGACACCAGGTGAGCTCCGGTGATCGTACGCCGTCGCGCCTGAGGCGACTCGACCAGCTTGAAGACCATCGCGAGGGGGCCGCCGGGTTGCCCGCGCCGCGGGTGACCTTGGTCCGCGGCGGAGCTTGACCGCGGAGAAGGGCGACTCGATGGGATTGGTGGCCCTCAAGTGAATCCAGTGTTCGGCGGGGAAAACGTGGAAGGCGAGCACTTCGTCCCCGGTCCTCGGTGATCTTCGCGACGGCCTTCGGGAACTCTGCCCCGTAGGTCTTCGCGAACGCGCGCTCGTCAATCCCGACGGCGACGCTCTCTGCCGCCGCCAGTACGCCCGCGCCGAAGCGGAGGACGAGCGACGCCGTGGCGGTGAGCGGGAGGCACGGTGGCCGGTGTGCAAGCGGTGCAGAAGGAAGTTCACCGACGAGCGCTGGGAGGAGACCACCGCGAGGACGGCCTGGAAGGCCGGGGACCTGTTGGTGTGCGGCGACTGCCACGCCGACGACGTCGCCCGCGAGTAGCCGCCGCCGAAGCAGACCGCCTCCAGGCCATCACGCCACCGGAACCGGGGTCGGACCGCGACCAGGAGGCGGGTGTCGGCGTACTGAGAAAATTGCTCGGGTATGTACAGACGAACGTGCTCAGTCGTGGGGCCGGGACGGCAACCCTGCGGAGGGGTGTCCGTAAGCGTGCGTGACTCCTCGGCGGTCTGAACCTGGCGGCCGTGGACGTAGGCTCTCAAGGATGCGGATAGGCGAGTTGTCACAGCGCACGGGCGTGAGTCCGCGCTCACTGCGGTACTACGAGGACCAGGGACTGCTGACCAGCTCGCGCTCCGACGCGGGGCAGCGTCACTATTCCGATGCCGCGGTCCAGCGCGTGTCGCTCATCCGGCAGCTGTTCGACGCGGGGATGTCCAGCCGGGTGATCGCGACTGTGCTGCCGTGTGTGGACATCCCGGGTGACTTGGACGCCGCCGAGGAGACGTTCACGGCGATGCTGCGGGAGCGCGACCGGATCGACGCCGACATTGCGCACCTGATCGAAACCCGGGATGCACTCGACGTGCTGATCAGGGCCAACAGCAGGCACCGGGCGGAGCTTTCCGCGGCTCCGCAATCGGGGGCGCAGTCGACCTGATGTTGTGACCTGCATCTCAGTCGGTTGCCCCTGACACCAGTGTCAGGGGTGAGGATGGCGACGGCACCCGGAGTCACCGGGTTGGTCATACGAGAGGCGGCTGAAGATGGGTCAGGCATGGGGTTTTCACAGGTATGGCGGGCCCGAGGTGCAGGAGTTCTTCGATCGTCCCGATCCCGTACCCGGTCGCGGTGAGGTGCTGATTCGGGTCGATGCCGCCGGCGTAAATCCCCTGGATCACCTTCTGCGCTCAGGTCTGGTCGACGGGCTCGACGGCGGGCGTCCGTTTCCCCGCGTGCTGGGCATGGAGGCTGCCGGAACCGTTCTTGCCCGGGGCGAGGACGTCGACGGGCTCGAGGTGGGCGACGCCGTCTTCGGCTTCGCACTGACCGGTGGCGGAACCTACGCCGAGACGACGGTGCTGTCCGCGCCGAACACCGCGCGCATCCCGGCGGGTCTGTCCGCGGCCGTTGCGGCCACGCTGCCAGTGGCCGGGACGACCGCGGTGGACGTGCTCGACCAGCTCGGCCTCCCGGCCGGCGCCACAGTCCTGGTCAACGGGGTCGGGGGAGGGGTCGGACTTGCCGTCGCCCGACTGGCGATCGGGCGCGAGCTGCGTGTGATCGGCACCGGAGGTGCAGCCAAACGCGGGCGCGCCGAGGGCATTGGCGTGCGGTTCATCGACTACGCCGCCGAGGACGTCGCCGCCGCGGCACGCGAGCTGGTTCCGGGCGGCTTCGACGGGATCGTCGACCTGGTCGGAGGCACCTCGCTGCGCACGGTCGCTCCGCTGGCCCGGGATCCCCGCAATGTCATAGCTGTGGGTGATACGTCTGTGTCCGATCTCGGTGGGCGTTTCGTCGAGCGTCGCGTCGACCGCGAGAACCTGGAGCGGTCGGCCCAGCTGGCTCTCGACGGAGTCCTCGCACCCGTAATCACGGCGGTCCATCCGCTCTTCGAAGCCCCGGCCGCCCTCGCCGCCGTCGAGAGCGGTCATGCCTCGGGCAAGGTCGTGATCAAGGTGGCATGAGAGTGCCCAGTTGCCTGACGCCGTCGACGTTCCTTTTGGAGCTGACGAGAACCCCTGGTCAGCGCATCATCAACTGAGCACGTTCACCTGTACGGGGTTGAGCACGTTCAGGCGTACGCCGACACCAGGCAACCTCCGCGCCTGATGCTCGCCCCCGTCCACGTGCCCGGCTTCGGCTCGGCCGTCGCCGAACACACGATGCTCGCCACCAGCCCTCAGCTCTCCCCGGAACAGATCGACACCCTGAAGGCCGTCGCCGCCCACGAAGAAGCCGCCGACCGCGTCGCCCAGGTGCGGTGAGGGGTGCGATGAGCCCGCGGAGACTGGTGCGGTGAGTACCGCACCACGCCGTCCCCTGGGGTCCGGCCGTACCGACCTGCCCGAGCCGGGCGCCCACGCCCCGCGGGCGATGACGGCCGCCGAGCGCCGTCGTCTCGCCTCCAGCCCGCGCCGATATGGCGTGCGCGGGCGAGGCCCGGCGCCCAGATGCGCTCTGGGATCAGTGTCGCCGGGCTGCCCCCACCCCTGCTCGCCGTGCACCGGCACCAGGCCAAGGGACGCTAGCCTAATTAGGCGATAACGATCTTCCTCGCCGTCCGCGAGCACTAGGGCCGGTGCCAGACCAGCGTGTAGCGCCAAAACAGTCGTCGGTGCAACCGTGCACCGGGTAGCGCCTGGTAGGTGTCGCGAACAGTGTCTGCGAAGGTCATAGTAGCCGGTCGGGTCGGGGCGGTCATTGAGGCTGGTCGCGGCGCCTTGCGGCCCTTGTTCTTGATCCAAACCATGGCGACGTTTGCCGGAATGGCCACGGCATCGATCAGGTAATCGCTCCGAGACTGCGGGCGATAGACGCCGACGACGACCAGGGTTCCGCCGGGTGCCAGGTGTTGGCGGAAGCAGGTGAGGGCGTCGCTGAACGGTATGTGGTGGACAGTGGCGACACATGTGATGACGTCGTAGGGGCCGGGCGGCACCTCCTTCATTGCGTCTCCGACAGTGAAGGTCACCGGGGCGGCGGGGTCTGTGAGCCCCCGCGCGCGATCGACGATCGTGGGATCGATGTCGATACCGTGCACTGCTCCGGCCCGTGAGACCAGGAGTCTGGCGAGGTCACCGCTGCCTGATCCGACGTCCAGAGCCCTGGCGCAGGATCCACCGGTGGTAGTGGGCGTTGTGGTCCCAGGGGTGGCTGGCATGGAACTGCTCAAGTGCTCGCATAGTGCGGGGCAGCAGTGTTGTCATGGCGTGCGTCCATCAGCCCCTCGGTCGCCTTGTCCCGCCCCTCGTCCTACTGCTCCTACTCGTCACCGGCCTGCTCGTGGCGGTCGTACCTGGCTACCTCGTCTGGCGCCACCCCACTATCAAGGCCCTCTCACGGTGGCCGCCGCCGTCGGCGCCGTGTTCATCACCGTCCTCCTCGGCCGGCACTGGGCGACCTCCGGGACAACGCGGGTACGGAGCGTCCCCGGATAGCCGGGTGTGACCGCACGGCTCAATGCCGACCTGCGCCGCTGACCCACAGCCGGCTGTGCGCCAGCCCCGGGCTGGCCCCGGGCTGCTTGGTCGGACGGCTGGGTGTGGGTTGTGGGATCGGGGCGCGACGACTCCCCGGACCTGTTCGGCGACGCGGACACCATGGACAAGCAGACCGGCACCGATCTGCACGACGGCAAGCACAGCTACACCGTCCGTCCCCTCCTCGCGGCGTTCGGGGTGACGTCATGTGTCGACGACCTTGAACAGCGGAGGGCCCCGGCGGGAAATTGTGCTCAGCACGCCGAGGTCAGCGAAATGAGTCGATGTTCTCGCTCACCCAGTCGTCGTAGGTGCGCAGTGGGCGGCCGATGATGTCCTGCACGGACGGCCGCTGGTCGAGTGTCCACTGAACGAGTTCGGCGAAACGGGCGCCGTACTCTTCAAGTGCGTACAGCGTCACGTCGATCGCACCGTCCGGCCAGCCACGACGTCGCCAGATCGCCCGACTTTCGTCCGCCGCCAGATCGACGGTGTCGATGTCGCGGCCGAGAGCGGTGGCGATGCTCTGTATCCGTGAACGCGTGCTCAGCGGCGGGCCCACAGCCTCGACGACCGTACCGGTGTACTCGTCGCTGATCAGTGCCGCGGCCACGACGGCGGCGAGGTCCTGCTCGTGGATGAAGGGGTAGTGGCCCTGGTTCAGGAAAGCCTCCCGGACCACCCCGTCGGCGCGGACGGTGTCAGGCCAGTCCGATCCTGTCGCCGGGTAGGTGCCCTCGATGACGGCACCCATCACAGCCGACGGCCGGATGTGCGTCCAGGCGATGCCCGAGTGCTCCACCGCCTTCTCGATCGCCAGCCAGAACCAGGTCTCCGGCGGATTCGCCTCTTCGTACTCCGGCCCGTGAGACGACAACAGAACGACTTTACGGGCGGAGGCGTTTCGCGCCAGAGCGAGGGCGTCCTGGATTGTCGACGGATGAGCACCGGCGAGGAATACGGCCTCGACGCCGTCGAAGGCTCGGGCACACTCCAGCGGCCGGGTGATGGACCCTTCCACGACGTGGACCGTGTCAGGCCAGCCACCGCACTGGTCCGACTCGGCCATCACCCGCACATGCCAACCCATGGCGAGCAGTCGTCGGGCCAGCCACCGGCCGACGATCCCGGTCGGGCTGTTGCCTTCATCTCTGCGCGGGCTGACGACGGTCAGTAGGCAGATGCCTTCGGTTACCGGCGTCTTCTCATTCTGCTCGAACCTGTCCACGGCAAGACCTTTCAACGCGTGAGCGGAGATCTTGCACCGGGCCCGGCCCGGGGCACCGGACGGCCTCTCTGGCCGTGCCCCACGGCCGCAGTGCCACGGCTGCGGATCGAGGCCGGGAAGTCTACCAGGATGCACTTGGCGACAATATCGTTGCCGGCCGGCCCAGAGGGCGCCGGACTCGTCGTGACACTGCGTCAGCGGGCTGCTGTTCCGCGTCGACCGCCGGCCAGCCCCGCGCCGATAGACGCAGGGCAGAGACAGCTTTGCCGGAACTATTTGAGGTGTTCGGTTCGGGCTGACGTCATGGTGGGACCCGGATTAGTCCGGCTTCGCAATGAACCCGTCGAGCAGGTCGGGCCGGTACTGCATCCGTTAGGCGCGTGCGGACCAGCCCTGCCAGGTCATCGATGCTGCATGGGGCCAGATTGCCTAACTGATCGTTTCAGAATGAAACGCTTGGCCAGAGATTTGCGCACTGCGATGATGCGGACCCGACTGGGTGGTGGGGGATGGGGACACCAGATGCCGCGATGGCAGCTCTTGCATGGAGACGTCCTGGTCGGTGAGCTCAGCGAGTACGGCTGTGATCAGCCATTCTTCCTATTGCCGCCGGTCAGCGTGACGGCGAGCGGGGTTCCGTAGCGGTCGACGATCAGGTGGTGCTTGGAGCCCGGGCGGGCACGGTCGACAGGCGAGGGGCCGACATGATCCCCCCTTTGAGGGCCCGAACATGAGAGCCGTCCACGGAGCAGTCGTCCAGGTCCACGGCGTGCAGGCGTGGCCAGACACCGGCCTCGGTCCAGTCCCGCGGCCGGCGCCAGGGTCACCCCGGAGCAGCCCACGGTCTCGGCCGGGACATCGCGCCACGCGACACCGGTCCGCAGCACGAACAGGATTCCGGCGAGCGCCACACGGTCGGGAACACGCAGCCGTCCGGGATACCGGCGGCGCCGTTCGGGAGCGGGCGGCAGGAGCGTAACCACCCGCTCCCACAGGACGTCAGGAACAAGATCAGCACGCACCCGGACACCCTGCCGACCAAGATCGTCGGACACAAGACCCACAGCTCAACTCATTCTGAAACGATCAGTAAGGCTTGTCCCGCAAGTCTCGGTGGCTGACGTCGGAACATGCAAGGTGGCTCAGTGTCTGTTTGAAAGCTCAAGGTGGAAGCCGCTTGCAAGTTTGATGTCGGCGTAGAGCCCGGTGTCCCTGTCCCGCAGCAAGATTGGGGTGATGACCGTTGACCTTCCATACGCAGCATGCTCTTTGGCAGCAAATTCCCCAAGGCCAGGGGCGCTCCGGCTGGGTCGCGTAGGTTCGTAGTCATGATCATGCGTATACGCGGTGTCGTTCTGCCTGAGCGCGAGGAGCGCACGTTCTGGGTCGACGGAGAGCGGCTGCGGACTGAGCCGCCTGCTGGGGCGGCAGCGAAGCAAGTGGAGACCGTTGTGGACGGCGGATGGCTGCTGCCGGGACTTGTCGACGTCCACACGCATCCGGGAGCGGAGAGTCCGGATGACAGGTTCGACGAGGCGTTGTTGCGGCGGCACTTGTCGGAGCACCGGGATGCGGGCGTGCTGTTGGTGCGGACACCGGGGACCGCGGAGCGGATGCCTGGCTGGGTCGACACAGAACCCGATTTGCCGCGCGTCCGATCGGCGGGGCAGTGGCTGGCGACGCCGGGGCGTTTCTTCCCTGGGGCAGGGCGGCATGTTGGTGAGCACGAGTTGGCGGGGGCAGCGGTTGAGGAGGCCACGGCCTCGTCGGGCTGGTGCAAGGTCATCGGTGACTGGCGGTGGGACGAGCCTGCTGTGCCTCTGGATGTGCTGAAGGCGACCGTGGATGCGGTTCATGCTGTCGGTGGGCGGGTCGCCGTGCACTGCCAGACCGGTGAGGGCTCGCGAAACGCTGTCCTGGCCGGAGCCGACAGCCTTGAACACGGGATGCACCTCGATCCGGATCTCTTGGACCTGATGGCCGGGCAGGGCACCGCGTACATACCCACTCTCTCGGCGTTCGCCGAGAGTGCGGAGGTCTGGAGGGGCCGCGAGTCCAGCGCGAAGCGCTCGAGCTGGCTCCTCGGCTGGCAAGGCATGATCGACAATGTGCGTCTGGCGCACGAATCGGGTGTCACAGTCCTCGCCGGGACGGACACCTTCCCGTGTGGCACGGTTGCCACGGAGTCTCAATGGCTGCTTCGGGCGGGGATGCCGGCGGAGGAAGCGCTCGGGGCTGCTTCATGGACGGCACGGGACTGGCTGGGGCTACCTGGTCTGATAGATGGAGCGCCCGCCGATCTCGTCGCGTATGACCGGGACCCTGCTGCGGAGCCAGAGGTTCTCGGACGACCAATGCGCGTGATTCTGCGGGGCCAGGTCATGCGCTGACCACGTGCGTGTTCATTGGCGGGATGACGCAGTAGGGCACACCTGCGTGGATCTGCGGCTAGTGTCGGTCTTCACTACGGGGCGGCCCACGAATCCGCGCGCTGTGGGCCTACGGTGCAGTCTTCCCCGCATCCTTGGTGAAGGTGATCTCCCGGCTGCAAGGGATTTCGATGTCGTCCGATACGCAGAGGGTGCTGCCACCCTTCGTGACATTGAGATTGATCAGGCACTGCCCTTGCGGAGCTCCCTCGAAGGAGAGGTTGATCGTGTCTCCGGCCGTGTACTTGTCGAGCACGGCGGAGGAATCGGCGTGGCCCGGCTCGGACCCCCAGAAGCCCCACCTGCCCGTCCTTGTGCCTCCTTGCGGGCACTCGCTGCCCTCGGACACGTTCCGCCAGTTGACTCCGGAGGTCGTGAAACTGCGGTTCGTCTTCAGCTCCACGACGCCCCCATCGCTCCCCTTCCATACTCCGGCGGCTTCACTGTCTGAGACCGCAAAGAGCGGGACATCGGTGGCGCAGGAGGCAACCGAGCAAGCGGCGACGACGCAGAGCCCCAGCCGCAGCGTGCCTCTTGATATGACGGAAAGCATCTGTGTCCGGGTTCCCTCAGGATCGAGGGCGGGCCACTGAGGGCTCGCCCGCGACCGTGTCGATCGGAGAGTCAACGTCGGGGTGAAGCTGTATCTCGCCCGCGTGGTGTGTCGGCCGCAGGCCGCTCCGCAAGGGACGCCGCGTCTGTACCACCCTAATGCGGACGCCACGGTGAAGCTCAAGAGGTCGCGCCGACTGGTCGTTGGTACGCCTCCCACGTGCCCGGTGACCGCGGGCGCGGGGGCACAACGCGCTTCGGTAGCTACGGCGCCGGGGTGTAGTGGACGACCGTCTTCTCGTACGGCCGCCGGCGTAGACGTTGATGGTGTCGATCTCGTTCTGGTCGGCGGTAAGGCCCCAGCGGGGCTTGGTCGCGGTCCAATCGGCGAGGTAGCGGCAGGTGGTGTTCGGGGCCGGCGGCATCCATGTGGCCGGGTCCTGGTCGGCCGTCTGTCGGTTCGTGCGCGCGGTGACGGCGACGAGGCTGGTGGCCGCGTCCTGGTCGTCTGCGTACGCCTCGCGTCGCTTCGCGTCCCAGCCGGAGGCACCGGGATGAGACGTCGAACGCGATCCGATGCCGGACGTACGCGAGAAGTGCGGCCCGCCTCATGCTGCAGGTCATCGCCGGCTGCGCGCCATCGAGTCCCAGCCGCCAACCCGACCGGGGCAAGCCGCGCCGTCGGTCGAGGCCGGCTGCAAGCTGAGCGAGGGCGAGTGGCTCTCCTGCTACGACGAGCAGGAGGTTACCGACCCGGCGAAGCTCGACATCGACCACATGGTCCCCCTCGCTGAGCCCTGGGAGCCGATGCCCGGCATGCTGGCAATGATGGCGGCCTGCTCGTGGGCGCGGAAGGAAGCCTCGATCCGCTGCCTCCTTGAGCACTTCGGCGGCGATCTCCTGGAGGCGCTGAGAGGTGGCGCCCTGCTCCTGGCCTCGAAGTGCCGCCACGGCGGCGACATGGATCTCTTCGGCAGCCCTGATCGCCTGGCGACCTACGCTGGCCTGGCACCGGCTCCCAGGGACTCAGGCAATGGCAGCGGCGACCGTCACCGCCCCAAGCGATACCACCGACGTCTGCAACGGGCCCTGTTCCTTGCCGCCATGAGCAGCATCACCTGCTGCTCGGAATCACGCCGGTACTACGACCGCAAACGGGCCGAGGGCAAGAGGCACTCCCAGGCAGTCCTGGCGCTGGCCAGGCGACGGGTCAACGTGCTGTGGGCACTTCTCCGAGACCAGCGGCACTACGAACCCATGCCACCGGCGGCAACCGCCCCTCAGGGCTTCTCGTCGCGCAAACCTGATCGACGATAGCCGACTTCTCAGAGAGGATCCCATCAGCATGGACCGATGACGCTGAGGAGCCCCTGTGATCACGCAAGGAGTACAGGTCACAGGCCGGTGCGGTGTCTGCGGAGGCACCACGACCTGCGATGTCGGTCATTCTTCGACAACGGCATGCTCTGCTGGGGCACCGAAGGACGATGCTCAGACTGCCTGAACGGGTGGTGCGAGCAGGACAGCGGACCCGTCACACCCGAGAACATTCGACAAGTTCTGCTGCAAGTACCCGGGGCGGCACGGCTTCGCCTGTCCGGAGACTTGCTGAGCCTTGCTCCCGTGCTGCAGGCCCTCCGCAATGCGCGAGAACTGTCCCTGGGCGAAGCACGGGTGCAGGCCACGCAACTTGCCGAGACCGCTCTCATCGGCACGCTCGTTGAGATGGAGATTCTGGCGGTTCACCTTCGGAGACGATCCGTCGCGGTGAGCGTTGAACCAGCGGCATAACCCCGGCCGGACAGCACCCGCAACGGCTTGACACTGGCATTGAGAAGTCCTTCAGGTGCACCTTGAGGTCGCTGTGTACCGTGCTCCGGCCTGCTGCAAGAAGCCATTGCCTGAATGCCCTCCCACCGTGCCCAACCTCCAATGATGCGTCGCGCCGTCGTGACCCTGGTGACGGTTCGCCGTGGACGGGCGGGTCCTCAGTGGCGTAGCTTCCCTCTGCACGCAGGTCTGCGGGCACATTCCAGTCCCACACCCGTAGGGGGCCGCACCGCCATGTCCACTTCCCCTCTCGGTGTTCTGCGCCCACGCCCCGGCCTGCCCGCCCAGGTGTCAGGTCCCAGACGCGCCTTGCTCGTTGCGGTGTGTGTGCTGCTCGTGGCCGTTGCTGTATGTGATCTGTTCGCCCTTTACACCGGTCTCCTGATTCACTCTGCGGTACGGGGAAGCGGCGGCTTTGTGTTCGCCCAGCAGGACGAACTGGAGGCGGCAAACGCCCTGTTCAGAATGGTGCACCGGTTCCACGCTCCGGCGTTTCTGGCCTGCGCCGTGGTCTTCGTCACCTGGTTCCATCGGATGCGGCGGGCCGCCGGAGCGCTGGCGCCGGACGGCTTCAGACGGGGAACCGGCTGGGCGATCGGAGCTTGGTTCGTTCCTGTGGCATTTCTGTGGATGCCGTACCGGATCGCTGTCGAGATGTGGGCCGCCTGCCTGCGGGGGCCCGGCCGCGGGGCGGGCGCCGGCGCCGCCTTCTGGCCGGTAAACCTCTGGTGGGGTACTTTCGCCGGTTCGCTTCTGCTCCGTTGGTGTTCCGGGTACCTCCATGACCGGGCTCACGGTCTCGCCGAGATGGTGGACGCGGTGACCCTGGGAATGACGGGCGATGCGCTGAACGTCGTTGCGGCAGGCGCGGCGGGGTACTTCGTCGTCAGGCTGACCCGCATGCAGGCCGCTGCCGGCCACTGACGGGGCTGCCTAACCGGACTACCCGACTCATGGCTTGCCGGTCGGCTTGGCGGCTGGAACACCTACGACCGGCCTGGGGGTGGGGGGACCTCGCTTGCCCGGGACTGGAGCGATGTCCTCTGACAGCAAGCCTCAGCGCGACTGCCGCTGAGGCCGTCCCGGTGACGGAGGGGGCTCTTCACAGTCTGAACCAGCGGTGCGGCGCCATGAACACGTTCGTGTCGGTCTCCTCGTCCCGCAGATATCTGCTCCGGTGCTCGGCAGTCCGGCCAAGTTGATGGGACTCGATGGCGCGCAGGCGGCGAGTGCGGCCTCAGCGGTCTTGTCAGACGGCTCTCGTGCTATCCCCTTGATCCCGATCCTTTCGGCACGGCGACCTTCTGTCACGCTCTGGGCCATGAGCCGGTCCATGTCGTGGAGGCGCACAGTGGGCCGGTGCAGGTCGCCGCCTGGCCTGCGTGGGCTCGAGAGGTCGTCTTGCCTGTCGAGTCGAGGCGGGCGGCTGGAGCCATCATCGGACCCGTGTTCAGCGACCCTGCGCGGCCCGCCTGATGAGCAGGGAACATCTGTCGAGACTTGTGGTGGCGCTCGTAGCACCGAGAAGCCGGTGGGCGATAGCTGCGAGCCGGAGGGGCCTTGCAGACTCTGTGCTGGTAGGCGCTTGGGGCCATCATTTGATGGCTTGAAGCTACGACAGCCGGTGGTGAGTCGATACGTTGGTGGGTTAAGGCCCGCAGAACCACCAGCACCTCGGCGTGACGAAGTCGCCGGAAGTGACTTCACCGGACAACTCGTGAGCATCTCCGGGAAGATGCTGCGGTTGTCGAGTTTGAGGGCGCCCTGAGTTCAGTCTGTCCCAGCTGTTCCTTGGTGCAGATGATGCGCCCGGCGCGGGATGCGGCGGCCTGCTGCGGTGCCTGCTGTGCGTGGAGACCTGACAGATAGTTCCCCGCGACCCCGATGATTTATGTGGCGTGCGTCACCCCGAATTAGGGCGTGTGTCCGATTCGGTTGGGGTGGTCGGTCGGAGATGTCTGATCTATGTCGGCGGCTGCGGCGTGTTTCCGCTGGTCAAGTCCTTTGACGAGGTGCTGCTCGAGGCGTTGGATCCCCTGACACAGGAAGATCACATGAAGGACTTTAGATCTTCACTTCACATGCATGTAGGTCACATGTCATGCCGGGCCGTGCGTATTTCGGGTCCGGTTGAGCTGCGGGTGGGGAATGAACGTGAGATCGGGGCGTGCTCGGCACGCCCGAAGAACAGGGCGAGTACTCGCTCTGACAGCGGCCTGGGCCTTGTTGGTAGGTGCCGCACCAGCTCTGACTGTCAGTCCTGCCCTGGCGGATGACGTTCCGGTGACTGCTCTGACGGAGTCGGAGCAGGCGCTGAAGGAAGCGGCAGCCGCAGGTGCCCGGGTGGAGGTCGTGGGGGAGCGGACGGAGCGGGAGACCGTGTTCGCGAACCCCGATGGTGCGACGTTCACGCTGGAGAAGTCGATCGCTCCAGTCCGCGTAGACACGGGGAGCGGCTGGACGCGACCGGACGCGACGCTCGTACGCCGGGAGGACGGGTCGATCGGTCCGAAGGCCGCCGTGGTGGACCTGTCGTTCTCCGGCGGCGGTTCAGGCGAGAGCCTGGTGACGATGGGGCAGGACGGCCGATCGGTATCGATGGGCTGGCCCGGCCGCCTGCCTGAGCCGCGCCTCGACGGCGAGCGTGCCGTCTATGAGAACGTCCTGCCGGATGTGAACCTGATCCTGACCGCGACGGTCGAGGGCTTCCGCCAGGTGCTGGAGGTCGAGACTCCCGCGGCTGCGGTACTGCCGGAGCTCAAGTCGATCGAGTACGGGCTGAAGGCGGACGGGCTGCGCCTGCGCGAGGGTGCGGTGGGCAGTGTCGAGGCTCTGGACGGCAACGGCCGGGTGGTGTTCCGTTCGCCGACCGCCCGGATGTGGAACTCGGCCGGCGATGACGGCGTCGAGCCACCGGTTGCGGGGACAGGCACGCAGGCTGCGGGCTTCCGGGAGATCTCCGGCGTCTCCGCCGACCCGGCGCCCGAGCCGGTAGCCCCCCTTCAGGAGGGCGACCCGCTGGCAGGGCCGGGGGCCGGCGACGCCGCCGCACTGATGGATGTCGACCTGAAGCCGGGCTCGTTGACGGTCACACCCGCCGCTGACCTGGTCACGGGTACCGACGCGGAGGACTTCCCCCTCTACATCGACCCGTCGGCGGAGATGAACGAGGCGGAGCGGACGGTGCTGTCCTCGGATGGCGACGTCTTCTACAACTTCTCCGGCGGCGACAACGGCATGAGTGTCGGCAAGTGCGGCAGCGCGGTGGTCAACGGCGTGACGTACTACTGCGGCTCCGGCTACGTGAACCGCATGTACTTCGAGTTCGTCCCCACCAACCTCCAGGGCAAGCACGTCCTGGACGCCACCTTCCGCGTGACCGAGACGTGGTCGTTCTCCTGCAACCCGCGCTGGGTGAACCTGAAGCGCACCGAACCCATCTCCCAGTCCTCCCGGTGGCCGGGCCCCACAGCACTGGACCACATAGGCGACCGCTACGTCTCAGCAGGCCGGGGAACATTGTGCTCGCCCTCGCAGCCGCGCGCCCCGATCGAGTTCAACGACAACCCGGACGAGCCGGATGAGAACCTGACGGCCACCGCCAAGTCGTTCGCCGACGGCAAGCTCAGCGTCCTGACCCTGCGGCTGTCGGCACAGGACGAGACGGACACCGACGCATGGAAGCGCTTCGACGACGACGCCGTCCTCACCGTCACCTACATGAGCAAGCCCGCGACACCGGCCGAGTACGGACTGCTGTCGGGATCCGCGTCGGGTTCCACCCAGATCTGCAGTAAGACCGAGGGGTCACCGACGACTATCTCCGACCCCACGCCGCTCATCGTGGCGACCCCCCGGGTGGTTCCCGGCGGCGAGAGCGCCGCGATGCTGCGGGTGTACTTCGACGTCGACGCCAAGAACGCTGACGGCACCTGGTCCGACGCACCGGAACCGACAACAGGATCGTTGGCCCCGACAGCGGGCCACGTCGCCTACAGCACCACGTTGAAGGATTTTCCCAACCAGGTGAAGGACTGGAACGTCGCCCTCAAGGAGGGCACCCGCTACCGCTACCGCGCCTTCACCCAGTCCTTCCCCAACACCTCCTACACCGGGACACTCAGCAGTGGCCCCACCCCCTGGTGCTATTTCAAGGTTGACTCCACCGCCCCCAAGCCACCGGTCGTCACGTTCGGGACCCCCTACTCCGAGTGCGTGACCGGAGGGTCTTGTGTGCCTGCCGGCGAGCCGGGGAAGCCAGGCACAGTCACCTTCAGCCCTGCCTCCGGCGACGTGAACACTGACTATCAGTATCGGCTGTCCCCGGGTGGGGCCTGGAGCGGGTGGAAGCCTGCGGTTTCCGGCTCCTACACCGCCACCATCACCCCTCCGATATCCGGCACCTTCGTTTTGAACGTTGCGGCCAGGGACGCCCAGGCGCGTGTCGGTGAGAGAGCCGTCAAGTTCCTGGTGAAGGAGGGAAGCGGGCCCGTCGGCCGCTGGAGCTTCAATGAGTCGTCCGGTGTCGCGTACGACAGCTCGACGACGGATCCCGCCTTGCAGAACAACCTGACGCTCACCACATCCGGAGCCACCCGAACCGACCATGGCCGCCGCGGCGAGCTTGCGGCACCAGTCGGTACGGAGCCCAAGGAGGACAGGGCGCTGTCTCTGTCGAGCACGAGCCATGGAGCTGCATCGACCGCCAAGCAGGTGATCGAGACACTGTCGCCTTACACCGTCACGGCTTGGGCCCGGCTTGATGCTGCCGGCTCTCTCAACGCCACCGTCCTCGGGCAGAACGGCAACCGGCACAGCGCCTTCTACATGGGCTACTGCGCGAACGTGAAGACCTGGTGCGTCCGGCTGCCCGAGGCGGACTCCGACTCGGCCTCCCTCTCGACCCAGCGAATCGACGCAGTGCAGTCGCCGCAGCTCGGGGCCTGGACCCACCTTGGCCTCGTGGTGGATCCAAGCCCGACGAAGAAGACGATCTCCTTCTACGTCAATGGTGTCCTGCAGGACAAAAGCAAGCCGTTTGTCACCGGTGCCTGGGCATCCACAGGCGGTCTGCAGGTCGGACGGGCCAAGTACGCCGGTGCCTACGGCGACTACTTCCCCGGCGAGATCGACGAAGTGGCCCTCTGGCAGCGGGCGCTGGTGGAAGGAGACGTGCAGAAGGAAGCCGGGGCCAAGGCCGCGGACGGCAGCGGACACGTCGAGCTCGTTGCCCAGTACAACCCGGATGGTGGATCCGGCTCCACGCTGCAGGACAGCAGTGGCTATGGCAACACACTGACTCTGGCCGGTGGCGCCGTGCTGGGAAGTGGGGGCGTCAGCCTTGATGGCGTGGACGGTTCCGGCTCAACGGTCCGGCCGCTCGTGGACGATACCGGCTCCTTCACCGTGTCCACCGCAGTAGACGTGACCACGGCGAAGCTGAGGACGATGCCTGACGGTTCCCGGATGCAGGTCCTGGGGCAGCAGACGGGCACAGGTTCCTCGTGGGGCATCTGGTTCGAAAAGACTGCAATGGAGGTGCGGCCTGTCGAATCGCCTGATCCGGGCGACCTGCCGACCACGGAGCTCGTTCCGGTGGGCCGCTGGTTCTTCGGTCGCTGGTCTTCGGATGGTTCGGGGTCGGTACAGAGCGACGAACTCCTCACGCCTAACGGCGAAGTCCGGCTGACAGGCGTGTACGACGCTACGACGGGGACCATCACCCTCTATACCGGTACTACCCGGCAGGGCGATCCGAAGGCTTACACAACCCTGCTTGGGTCGGGCTTCAGCATCGGAAAAGAGTGGACAGGTACCACCTGGGGGAGCTACCTGCCCGGCAAGATCAGCGACATCCGCCTATGGGCAGGAGCGCTGAGCGACGGAAACCAGGTGCTTGCCGTCGTCGGCCCCTGATCCGGCGAAGCACGCTCATATTCCCACCCACGGCAACGGGGCGGGGGCGCACGATCTAGCCCCGCCCCGTTACCGCAGCTTGCCCGCGCGCCCATCCGGGCCGCCACTTCCCTCGTCTCGTTCGAAGATCAGAAGGAGTCAGTTCGTCGTGTCCAGACGTACTCGTCTGCGCAGACGCCGAGGTGCCGTGATCGGCATCCTGGCGTTGGCGTTGTCCATACCCACACCGCTGGTGCCCCTGGCTCAGGCCGCGCAGGTTCCGGGTCGCCCGGAGGTCCCCGCCTCCGCACCGGTGAAGGTGCACGCCGTCACCGAACCGGGCGCGAAGAAGGAACGCGCCAAGGTCGCGCAGGACCGGGCGGCCAACCGCCGCCTGTCGGACCTGGCCGACCAGGAACGCGCCCGGAACGTCTGGCCGAAAGCGCAGACGCTGAGCGGCCGACTGACCCCGGCCCCCGCCTCCGACGGCACCGCGCTGGTACACCTGCGCGGCGTGGAGAGAGCGGGAGAGGCCCGGTTCGTCCAGCACCCCGCGTCCGGCACTTCGACAGTGAAGGTGCTCGACCAGAAAGCAGCGCGAGCGGCCGGCGTGACCGGCGTGCTGTTCACCGTGGCGGCCCAGGGCGCGGGGGCCGCACAGGTCGAGGTCGACTACAGCTCCTTCGGTTCTGCGATCGGTGGCGCGTGGGCCACCCGATTGGGTCTCGTGTCGTTTCCGGTGTGTGCGCTGACCACTCCGCAGAAGGCCGAGTGCCGCAAGACGACACTGATCAGCTCGCAGAACAAGGCCGAGGATCAGACTGTCACCGCGAACCTGGCACAGGTCAACGCCGCACCACAGGTGCTGGCCCTCACGGCCACGACGACGGGCGGTTCGGACAAGGGCGCGGGCGACTACAAGGCGACCCCGCTGGCAAGCTCTTCCTCCTGGGAGGCCGGCGGCTCCTCGGGCTCGTTCACCTGGTCCTACCCGATCTCAGTACCTCCGGCAGCTGCCGGACCCGCCCCGTCTCTGGGACTCTCCTACGACTCAGGCAGCGTCGACGGCCGCACGGCGAACACCAACAACCAGGGCTCCCTGGTCGGTGAGGGCTTCGACCTCACGTCGTCGTACATTGAGCGCAAATACGGCTCGTGCGACGACGACGGTCAGACCGGCAAGCACGACCAGTGCTGGAAGTACGAGAACGCCTCTCTCGTCCTGAACGGCAAGGCCACCGAACTCGTCAAGGACGACACCAGCAACCATTGGCGGCTGAAGAACGACGACGCCTCCATCGTCACCCATGCGACCGGCGCCGACAACGCCGACGAAGGCGACGACGGCATCGACGGCGCCGGCGAGTACTGGAAGGTCGTCACCGGCAACGGCACCACCTACACCTTCGGCCTGAACAAGCTCGCCGGCGCCGGCACCGAGCGCACCAACTCGGTATGGACCGTGCCGGTCTTCGGCGACGATGCCGGCGAACCCGGCTACTCCTCCGGAACGTCCCCTTCCGGCCGTGCTAAGCAGCAGGCATGGCGCTGGAACCTCGACCTGGTCGAGGACATCCACGGCAACGCCTCCACCTACTGGTACGAAGCGGACACAAACTACTACGCGAAGAACGGCGACAAGACCGCCCTCGCCAAGTACACCCGCGGCGGGTACCTGCACGAGATCCGGTACGGCCAGCGCTCCGACACCCTGTTCACCGGCACCGCCTCGGGCAAGGTGACGTTCGACCACAAGGAACGCTGCAAGGACATCGGCGGGGGCTGCGACGCCCTGACCGAGGACACGGCCAAGAACTGGCCGGACGTGCCCTTCGACTCGATCTGCACCGCGAGCGAGACGGACTGCAAGGCCATCGGCCCGGCGTTCTTCACCCGGAAGATCCTCACCGGCATCAACACCCACGTCTGGTCCACGGCCGCCGAGCCCGACGCCTACCAGCCGGTCGACACCTACACCCTCACCCAGGACATCTTCGACGGCCAGGACATCGGCAACAGCTCCGACCAGGTCTGGACCCTGACCGGACTGAAGCGGACCGGCAAGAACGGCACCGCCCTTGCCCTGCCGACCATCGGCTTCACCTACCAGCAGCGCGCCAACCGCGTCGAACAGGCCAGCACGGAGGAGCCAGACAATGTCGTGCCGCTGACCCGCCCGCGGATCTCCACCATCACCTCCGAGACGGGCGCCATCACCACCGTCGCCCTCTCCGAGCCGGACTGCCTCCGCGGATCGCGGATGCCCGTGGCCGAGGACAACAACACCCTCTCCTGCTACCCGGTCTACTGGCCGGTCAACGGCGGCGACCCGCAGCTCGACTGGTTCAACAAGTACCGGGTCATCGCGGTCACCACAGCCGACACCGGCGGCCGCAACGTGCCCGTAGAAAACGCCTACACCTACGAAGGACCGGCCTGGCACTACAACGACGACCCCTTCACCAAGGAGAAGGAACGCACCTGGTCCTCCTGGCGCGGCTACCAGAAGGTGACCGCCCACACCGGAGCAGCCGGCAACACCCGCTCCAAGACCGTCAGCCTGTACATGCAGGGCATGCACGGCGACCGCCGCCTGGCCAAGGACGCCAACGGAAACCCGCTGACCAAGAGCGTCACCATTCCGGGCATCGACATCGACAACATCGCCGGCAACACCGGCGACGAAGTGACGGTCGGCAACGTCACCGACAGCGAACAGTACGCCGGCCAGCTGCGCCAGCAGATCGCCTACAACGGCACCCTTGCGGTCGGCAACCAGGTTAACGACCTCTGGTACAAGCAGACCGCCAGCCAGCAGAAGTCCTACGCCCACATCACGGCCGGCTACGTCCGCACCGCAGGGACCTACTCCAACACCTACCTGACCGCCGCAAAGAAGTGGCGCACCACAGCTGTCAGCACTACCTACGACGGCTACGGCATGGCCATCCGGTCGGACAACCACGGCGACTGGTCGACCGCCGGCGACGAAACCTGCACCCGCACCTGGTACACCCGTAACGACGCCAAGGGCCTGACCAGCCTGGTCTCCCGCACACGCACCGTCGGCCAAGCCTGCTCCGTTACCGACGACCTGCTGAAGATGCCCACCAGCATCACCCACAAGTACACGAGTACCGAGGCCCCGGACCAACGCGGCGACATCCTGTCCGACACGGCAGTGGTCTACGACGACCCCACAGCCACCGGCTGGACCGCCGACCAGACGCTCACACTCGGCCTGCCCACCTGGACCGGCCGCGCCAAGGGCTACCCGGCCGCCGTCACCGGCAACACCGCCGACCGTCACCCCACCGGCTGGCAGACGCTGACCAAGGTCACCTACGACGGCGCCACCGCCAAACTCGGCCGCCCCCTCACCGTGACCGACGCCGCCGGCAAGGTCACCACCACGGCATATGTCCCGGCCACCACGGGCCCGCTCACAGCCACGATCGTCACCAAGCCGACACTCGCCAACGGCCAGGCCCACAGGTCCTACACCTACTACGACCCCGCCCGCGGCTCGGTGACCCAGACCCTGGACGCCAACCTCAAGCGGATCGAAAACACCTACGACGCACTCGGCCGCATCACCGCGACCTGGGCGCCCAACCGCTCCAAGTCCGGCGGCGACACCGCCACCGCCACCTTCGACTACGGCATCAACCAGACCAAGGACCCCTCCTGGACCTCGGTCTCCACCCTCAAGGCCGACGGACAGTCCTACACCACCAGCTACAGCCTGTTCGACTCCCTGCTCCGCCCCCTCCAGACCCAGACCCCGGCCCCCAACGGCGGCCGGATCCTCACCGACACCCGCTACAACGACCGCGGCCTGGCCTACGAGACCTACGCCGACGTCTTCGACTCCACCACCGCACCCGACAGCACCTACAGCCGTGCCGAGTACGGCGGCGCACCCCAGCAGTACAACATGGAGTTCGACGGCCTGGGCCGCCCGGTGAAGTCCACCCTCCTGGTCAAGGGCGTGCCCAAGTTCAATCCCGTCGTCACCACCTACACCGGCGACTCCGTGGCCACCACCGCCCAACAAGGCGGCACCGCAAGCCGCACCATCACCGACCCCCTGGGCCGCACCACCGAGACCCGCACCTACGCCGGCACCCAGCCCGACGACACCGCCTACGGCGGAACCCTCGGAACCTCCTACACGTCCGTCAAGTACGGCTACTTCCGCGACGGCAAGCAGAAGCAGGTCACCGGGCCCGACAACGCCAAGTGGTCGTACACCTACGACCTCTACGGCCGGCAGGACACCGCGACCGACCCCGACAAGGGCACGTCCAGCACGTCCTACACCGATCTCGACCAGATCCAGATGACCAAGGACGCGGAACAGCGGGTCCTCGTCTACGGCTACGACGAGATCGGTCGCAAGACCGGCCTCTGGCAGAACAGTGCCACCGATGCCAACCGCCTTGCGGAGTGGACCTACGACGCGATCCTCAAGGGCCTGCCCGATGCCTCCATCCGCTACACCGGAGGCAAGGGTCAGACCGGCAGCAAGACCTATACCAAGAAGGTCACCTCTTATGACTCCATGAGCCGGCCGACCACCACAACCCTGACCCTCCCGGCCGACGACGCCCTAGTCACCACAGGAGCCGTCACAGCCACCACCACAGCCAAGGTCAGCTACCGCCTCGACGGCACGGTCGGCAGCACCACCGAACCGGCAGGCGGCGGCCTCACCGGCGAGATCGTCAGCACCAACTACAACCCCTACGGCCTGCCCATCGGCCTCTCCGGTACCTCCGGCTACCTTCAGGGCGCCTCCTACACCGACCTCGGGCAGGTACAGCAGCTCATTTTCGGCACCTCCAGCGCCGTTGGCACCAAGAAGGTCTTCCTCACCAACTTCTACGAGGAAGGCACCGGCCGCCTTACCGACGCCGACGTCGACGACCAGACCCGCGGCGCAGTCCGCGACACCGCCTACACCTACGACCCAGCCGGCAACGTCACATCAATCTTCGACCACGCCAACACCGGCAACGGCGCCGACTTCCAATGCTTCACCTACGACGGCCAACGCCGCATGACCGAAGCCTGGACACCAAAGACAGCCGCCTGCGCCACCACAGGACGCACCGTCGCCAACATCGGCGGAGCCGCCCCCTACTGGACCAGCTACACCTATAACACAGCAGGGCAACGGGCTACGGAGAAGCAGAACACCACCACCCCCGTCACCCGCACCTACTGCTACAACACCCCCCGCACGCACGCGCTGAAGGCCACCACGACCGACGGCAACTGCACCGACGAAACCACCCGCTACACCTACGACGCCACCGGCAACACCACCGCCCGCGTCGAAACAGCAGGCAGCACCACCACCCAGTCCCTGACCTGGTCCGCCGAAGGCAAGCTCACCAAGCTCACCGAAGGCACCAGCACCACGGACTACCTCTACGACGCCGACGGCGAGCTCCTCATCCGCCGCGCCTCCGGCACCAGCGGTGAGACCGTCCTTTACCTCGGCGCCACCGAAGTCCACCTCAAGGGCACCAAGAAGTGGGCCAACCGCTACTACACTGCGGCCGGCTCCACCATCGCTCTGCGCACCAACGAAACCGGCACCGAAAAACTCCACTTCCTCGCCGCCGACCATCACGGCACCGGAAACCTCTCTCTCACCGGAGACGTGACCCAGGCCCTGACCAAGCGCTACACCACCCCCTTCGGCGCTGCCCGCGGCACCACCAGCGGCACCTGGCCCGACGACAAGGCATTCCTCGACAAGACCGCTGATACGGGTACCAACCTCACCCACATCGGCGCCCGCGAATACGACCCCACCCTCGGTCAGTTCGTCAGCGTCGACCCCCTTCTCACGCCCGACGCCCCCGGCTCGATGAACGGCTACAGCTACGCCGGCAACAACCCCGCCACCACGTCGGACCCCACCGGCATGTGCGCCGAAGTCGACTGCCCGACGCGACCTGGGGCCGGATTCGAGAACACCACGCCCGGAGTGGTACCCGGTCCTCCGAAGCCGGATGCAACCACCCTTGCAACGACCAGTACGGGAGACTCGAGCGGCACCGCAGCCACTACTGGCGGAGGCGGATCGCCAAAGCGGTTTTATAAGAACTACGGCTCCACACCTGTCGACCAGGTCTTCTACGGGACCATCAGAAATGTCGCTGATTTCGCATCACTCTTCGGCTGGATAGCCGACGGCGACTGCTGGGGAGGGAACGGCTCGGGACAGAGCGGAGCAGGAGCGCCCGGCTGTGACTACGGCAGCGACTATGACCAGTGGATGCTCGAGCAAGGAGTCAATACTGGATCTGACTGGTACCAAGTCCCTGGATTCATCGGAGCGATGCTGGCCCACAGGGAAGCTGGCGCCGGCGGAGGTTTTGGTCTCAGCAAGCGTCTGCCAACTGGCGGCCAGTGCTTCCTTGCCGGGACGCTCGTCCTCATGGCCGACGGTACTAAGAAAGAAATCCAGGACGTCGAGGTTGGCGATAAGGTCCTAGCGACCGACCCCGAAACTGGGGAATCCGGTGCACGACCGGTTACCCAACTGATCCGCACCCAAGAGGCCAAGCACCTCAACACGCTTTCCATCGCGACTCCAGACGGTGCTAAGAACCTTACGGCCACAGCAGAGCACCCCTTCTGGTCACCCTCTCAGCACGCCTGGGTCGCCGCCAAGGACCTGCAGCCCGGCATGACCTTGTTGACGGATAAGGGCAACACTGTCGTCGTCAAGGGGAATAACTCCTCCGTAAAGTACGTAAAGACGTACAACTTCACCGTTGCCGACCTCCACACGTACTATGTGCTCGCTGGGAACACGCCGGTTCTGGTGCACAACAAGTGCGGGGAGGTCCCGTATAACGGGAATGAGCTGAGCAGTGCGGCTTATAACGCCCGGGTTGCGGCCGGGATTAGCCCGGGGCGGAATGTTGCAGTTGCGCGAGTCCCGGGATGGAATAACCCCAAGACTGGTGACCTCGTTATTGGCTTCAGCAAGGGCAACGGCTACCACTCGGAGAACCACATTCTGGACCAGTTGGCAGCCAAGGGGGTCAAGCCGGACAAAGTTTCGCATCTCTACAGCGAGCGTCAGCCTTGCCCGACATGTGGACCCATGCTGGATGGCGCCCTCAGCCCGGGAACCCCGGTTAGTTGGTCGGTGCCGTGGGGATCTGACGCGACAATGAATGCAGCATCCAACGAGCTACTCAGGCAGATGATCGCGGCTGCTGGTGGCCGCTGATCGGGGCGCGCTAGCCTAAGAGAGTGCGGTGGGTGCTTAGAGTACCCACCGCACATCCGGAAAACATCAACTTCTAAACATAGGCCGGGTGTTCATGCATGTCTGACTTCGACAACGCTCCCGACGACATTCTCGCCGATCGAAACCAGCTGGCTGGTCAAGTTTGCCGGGAGCTCCGACTGGCGGGGATCCCCGCCTTTCAGATGGCTAACGCGGTGGGGTCAGTAGGGGCGGAGGTTGAGGTTGACGCTGGCGATGACGAGGCGGGGGGTGTATTCGTGGCATGGCGCCCTGACCCGGCTATTTCCCGGGCAGTGGCTGAGAGCATGCGGAATCACGAGCTGTCGGCTCCTGTCATTCGACATTCTGGGGCGATTTCCTCGCACATGAGGGATGCAATTATCGGAATTCTAAAATCGGCTGGATTCCGGGCCGAAGCTGCGGATGATGATATGCGTCCAATGGTGATCCACGTCGCAGGACGATAAGCATCATGGCGCCTGCGGATTCGTGGGTCTGAGCCAGCCTGACGTCGTGGCTCTGCCCAGAAGAAGACGCCCCACCGGATTGATTACCGGTGGGGCGTCTTGGCGCTTTGGCGGCAACGTCACCTCCATCTTCGACCACGCAAACACCGGCAACGGCGCCGACTTCCAGTGCTTCACCTACGACGGCCAGCGCCGCCTGACCGACGCCTGGACACCCAAGACCGCCGACTGTGCCACCACCGGCCGCACCGTCGCCAACCTCGGCGGGGCAGCTTCATCTCGCACCACTCCATGCGCCTGTGGATGACGTGCGGCGTCAAATACCGCCCTCTCACCGAAGTGCCGGGTATCCCACAGCAAAAATCGCCTTGGAGAGGGCACCAGTGGAGCCCTCTTCAGCAGATCCGCTGGGAAGCGAGGGACTACCGTCTCTGACGGCTTTTGCCGAGCACTGCAAGCTCCGGCCGCCTCAACCGCCGCGGCCCCAAGCCACGTCGTGGCCGGCGCGGGAGGACATCGGGGACTGTAAATCGTTCGGTGTAACTCCCGATCATGGAGGATGCACCGATGACCGGTGAGAACGTGCCCGAGGCCGAGATCAGCGAGGCGATAGAGCCTCAGCCGGCGAGGGCGGTGGACGACCGGCTGATCAACGAGCTGGTCTCCCGGGCCCATGCCGAGGGCCTGCAGCTGACAGGCGAGGGCGGACTGCTCCAGCAGCTGACGAAGCGGCTGCTGGAGTCCGCCCTGGAGGGCGAGATCACCGACCACCTCGGCTATGGCAAGCACGATCCGGCCGGGAAGAACGGCGGCAACTCCCGCAACGGCACCCGTGCGAAGACCGTGCTGACGGACGTCGGCCCGGTGGAGATAACCGTGCCGCGTGACCGCGACGGATCGTTCGAGCCGAAGATCGTCAAGAAGCGGCAGAAGCGTCTGACCGGCGTGGACGAGATGGTCATCTCGCTGTCCGCGAAGGGCCTGACCACCGGCGAGGTCCAGGCCCACCTGGCCGAAGTCTATGGCGCCGACGTCTCACGCCAGACGATCTCCACGATCACCGACAAGGTCCTCGAGGGCATGGCCGAATGGCAGAACCGGCCCCTCGACCCGGTCTATCCGGTCGTCTTCATCGACGCGATTCACGTGAAGATCCGCGACGGGGCCGTCGCCAACCGGCCCATCTACGTGGCACTGGCGGTCACCGTCGAGGGCCGGCGCGAGATCCTGGGGCTGTGGGCCGGGGATGGTGGCGAGGGCGCCAAGCACTGGATGCACATCCTTACCGAGATCAAGAACCGCGGCGTGAACGACGTCCTCATGCTGGTCTGCGACGGGCTGAAGGGCCTGCCCGACGCGGTCGAGACCGTCTGGCCGCAGACGATCGTGCAGACCTGCGTGGTCCACCTGCTGCGGAACTCCTTCCGCTATGCCGCCCGCCAGGACTGGGACAAGATCGCCAAGGTCCTCAGGCCCGTCTACACCGCCGCGACCGAGGAGGCCGCGCTGGAGCGGTTCGCCGAGTTCGCTGACACGTGGGGCCGGAAGTATCCGGCGATCATCAGGCTCTGGGAGAACGCTTGGGAGGAGTTCACCCCGTTCCTGCGGTTCGACACCGAGATCCGCCGCATCGTCTGCACGACCAACGCGATCGAGTCGGTGAACGCCAGGATCCGGCGGGCGGTCAAGGCCCGCGGGCATTTCCCGAACGAGCAGGCCGCGTTGAAGTGCGTTTACATGGCGATCATGTCGCTCGACCCGACCGGCAAGGGTCAGGCCCGCTGGACCCTGCGCTGGAAGACCGCTCTGAATGCCTTCGACATCACCTTCGACGGCCGGCTCTCCGCAACTCGTCAGTAACCCCAACCACCCTCGTTACACCGTTCGATTGACAGACCCAAAGTGGTTGATGCGCGACGTGTGAGTTGCAGTGGACGGTGGCAGCGTTCTGCACGGGGTCAGGGTGGCATTGCTCCTTGTGGCAGGGTTGGGTGGGTTGTGGGGGTGTCGTTTTTTGGTGATGGCTGGTGTCGCTTTCCAGTGAAGGTTCGCTGTCGCTCGTGTAGGCGTACGAGGACGGCCTGTGCGGTCTCTGCTACTGAGAGGCGTTTGAGATCTGGCATGGGACGATCGGTCGGTGACTCGACTCGTGAACCGTGACCGCTCCCTTCAGGAGCTTGAGCGCGACCGCTGGTCGGCCTTGTCGGGTGGGGGAACCCGGCTGATGGCGATGGTGCGTGAGCTTCGGCGCAAGCCGCTCGGTGGCCTGACGGTCGAAGACGTGCGGCTGCTGATCAGGCAAGACGTGGGCCTTGCCTATCTCCTGCCCCTGGCGGTGGAGGTCCTCCGGGTCGACCCCCTGGCGGAAGGCGACATGTACGAGGGCGATCTGCTGGCTGCCGTGCTCACCAGGAGTGCGGAGTGCTGGAGTGAGTCTCCCGAGCTCGGGCGGGAGGTCCGCCTGATCGTCTCGGAGTTGGCGGAGGTACCGCCCGTCCTGAAGCGCGAGGTTGATGGGTTCTTGGCTCCGAACGAGCGGTCGTGGGCCAGGGCGCAGCACGGCCCCGGGTGAGCAGGCGGGCCATGATGCCGATCATGGCCCAGCGAATCATCGTCTCGGAGTGGGCTGGGCTGGTCTAGATTCGTGGTGACTGGCCATCCGCAGTCGTTCCTCTCGGAATTGGGAAGGTTCCCGGGTGGTTTTGGGTGTCTCGCTTTTCCGCCAAAGCTACATGCTGCTTCAGTGTGATGCACGCGGCACACTGAAGCCCACACAAACGCAGACCCCCGCCCTCACAGCCAGCCCGGGCCCGCATCAGCGGGCCCCAAGGGACTGGAGGCGCAGCCGGAAGGACCATTGAGGCGGGGGAGCGCAGC
>NZ_LIVX01000005.1:613827-613982 GCF_001905665.1 Streptomyces sp. CB02261
CAGCGAACGGAGCAGCAACCCGAGCGCGCAGCGCTCGGGTTGAGTGGGACGCGCAGCGTCCCACCAGCGCTCCCGCGGAGCGGGAGCGCAACACCCGCGCGCAGCGCGGGTGTTCGCTTGCACATCGCGCAGCGATGTGGTACCCGCTCCGCGGG
>NZ_LIVX01000006.1 GCF_001905665.1 Streptomyces sp. CB02261
CTTCGTCCCTCTTGGGCTTTCGCTGCGCTTCGTCCCTCTTGGGCTTTCGCTGCGCTTCAGCCCTCAAGCAGGTTCACTCCGCTTCCTTGCTTGGGGACCTGTCCGCTGCGCTCCCAGGTCGAGCCCGCTCCGCGGGCTGCTGGCTACGGGGAGGGGGCTCGGGGTTCGCTCCCGACCCTGCCCTTTTTCTCCGGGGCTTGGGTTTTCGCTCGGCCCGGGGTGGCGGGTCCGCTGCCCTCCCTCGCCTTAACGGTCCTTCCGGCTGCGCCTCCAGGACCGTGTGGCCCGCTGCCGCAGGCCCGGCTGGCCGGGGGTGCTACTCCCATGAGCCGGCGTGAATTTCGTGGGCCGCTCTCGCGGTGAAGGTGCTGTCGATGGGGACGCCCCACCGGGTGGCTGCCTGGATAAGAGCTTCTTCCACTTCATGGGAGGGCCGGCCCCAATGTGTCGAGCAGGTCTCCTCCCACACCATCCGGATCTTCATCGCCTGTTCCGCCATGTGCAGGAGGTCTGATGCGGATGCCCTAGGTCTCATGCTGTTCTCCCGACATGCTGGAGCTGGGTGCGCTACGCCAGTTCGAGCATGTCGGGCAAGGGTGGTGAGCGGTAGACGGGGAGAAGTGCCGCTTTGTTCGCCGCGCTCCTGAAGCCTCGCGGCTTGCTCGCTTGCCTTCCCACGTGCATCACAGGGATTCAGCATGTAGGTTTGGCGAAAATGAGGCATACGCTGGGGCGAAAAATGGCGATCGACAAAGATACCCCTGAAGGGCTTACTCGCAGGGCGAAAGGATTTGTCCAGTGTCACGGCCACTGGACCGGCCGTTACGAGGTGGAGCAGTACAGGGCGCGAAGGATTTGTCCAGTGTCACGGCCACTGGACCGGCCGTTACGAGGTGGAGCAGTACAGGGCGCGGTGGATGGACCACGGGATCCCTGCAGCTCAGGTCGACCGGGTGGCCTCCTTCGAGGCGGTCTGGCCCTTCCTCCCTCACCTCGCTATGACGGGGGCCTCGAACGCTCAGCGGGGATGTACCCCAGGGTCCGGATCCTGACTGGTACTTCGGGGCCGGCATGCAGCGTACGGCTCTCCCCTACTCGTTGATGATCGGCCCGAACGGGGAATTCGGTCTTCACTCCGGGAAGTGGGTTCCCCTGCACGCTAGTACCGAGGGCTGGGTGGAAGCCCTGGCCCTGACGGACCACGTCCGCCGGTGGGCTCGCACGACCACAACGCCCTCGCGGACACCTGGTGGCGCGGTACCGACTCACTGATCGCCGTCTACCGCGGCGAAGCCGAAGTCATGGACGCACCCCTATGCCTCACCGCCACGATCTACGCCGGACTCGACGAATGGGGACTCAGAGGCCGCGGCCCCGGGGGCTGAGCTCTCAAATAGCACCCCGTCCGAGCCTCCACCCCAAAAAGGAACCTAGAAATGCAGGGAATCTCACTCAGGGAACACCAGGTCGACCAGAATTCGGCGTTCCATAAATGGGTGGGATTTTCTGCAAGATCATCTGTACCCCCGAGGGGGCGCGGGCCATGGGGGTGTCCGCGACAGGGCCCGGGAAGGCGAGTTGGTGATCGCGGCGCCGATCACGTCGTGGCCGCGCTGGGGCTTGCCGCCGGCCTCCCAGAGGCTGCCCTCCTCGTCGAAGATGTCCAGGTAGGTCTGGAGGCTGGGGGCCTCACCGAAGGCGATCTGCCGCTTCATGAAGGCACAGGCGTTGGGGGTGATCCGTCCTTCGAGGCGGTCCACCTTCTCGCGGACCTCGGCGCACTCGCCGCCCTCGGCGGTCGCGGCGGCGATGGTCGGCGCGCCGATGGTGAGGCCGGCGAGGAGAGTGGCAACCGCGAGCAGTCCGGTGCGTGTATGCCGCCGTATATTCATGTTGTTCCTCGTTCGTGATCGCTTGACTGTTTGATCGCTTCGATGGATCAAGCTTCGTCGGTGGCGCCGGAGAAGACGATTACCTGCCAGGTAATGCCTCCGTTGTGCGACGATCACGACGTGGCCATACCTGCCCCTACACCCTTCGATGCGCCGCGCTCGCCCCTGCGTCCCGCGTCGGCCATGTCCGTCCTGGCGGCGCTGTTGGACCGCTCACTGCATCAGATGACGGAAGCTGCGGCAGACGTCCGCCTCTTCAACCGGGAAGCTATTCGCGCGGCGTCGGATGTGTGGGACAACAATCTGTTTCCGCTGTTTTGGGCCGCAAGCACGTCTAATGCTGCTGAACGCGAGCGGCGGGCGGCGACCGTATTGGAGTGGATGGCCTGTCTCGGCGAGCGGCAGCGCGGATGGATGACCGAGCAGGCCGCGATTGCCGGGTACGACATCGAATCGCTCCTACCACCGGCCAAGCCGCATACGCCAGGTCGCGACTATCGCGGGTACGTCATGGCGCCGCAATGCCGCCTTACGCGCCAGAGCGTGGATGAGCTGGTCCCCGACTACGATCTGACGGTGGCGTCCGTCCGCCACCTGCGGGTAGAGCGTGCGGGTACTCGCCTGACCGCCTTTCTGCAACTAGTCGCTGATCGCAAGTTCGCTGTCGATGAGCCCGCACCGCTCGCCCTGCTGGACGTGTGGCTGGATGACGTCACCGACATCGCCTTCGGCCTTTCGGACACGCGGGGAGTGATCCTGGACGCCGGAGTGCGGGAGATCGGGATTGCCCTGGGCCCGGGCGGCCGACTCCGCGCCGCCGGTGGCGAGTACCGCCTGGACGACCGTTCATGGCACCTGTCGATCGCCGGCCGACGGGCGGACGCGGCCATCCCTCCCCGCACCAGCCAGTCGGGCCGCCCGCAGCGGCCGCCAGGCGGAGACCTGGGCCCCGACGCACACGCTGCCGCCGTTCTTCTGCATCACGTCATGCTGGAACTCCGTTCCGTGCGCTACGCCGCCCGCGCGGATCGCGTCCCCGTACTGAAGCTGTGCCGAGCCTTCTCGGGGGCGGGTGAAGCAATCCTGACCGCCGGGTCGCAACGTGGTACCCGCCGCCGTGAGGCGGCCTTCCAGGAGGTGATCCGAACCTGGGCCGGCCAAGGAGGCCCGGATGTCACCCGCTGGTTTGCCGCCGCCCTCAGAGAACGCGCAGGCCGCCCAGACCTCATCGAGACACCTCGGGCTCCCGAACGAACGCCCCCCTCCCTCGCCGACAGCTCGCCCTCGTCCGGTACACCCTCACAGGCAGCTCTCGTCATGGCCGCCTGGACAGCGCCACACACCGACTACAAGACAGAGCGCCCGGCCGCCGCGCAGCTCCAACTCGCCCTGCCACCGCGCACCCCCGAGAACGCTTCAACGCCCCGGCGACTGCGTACCGTCGGCTGCACCGATCCGAATTCTTTTCATCTCCATACCGACGCGTTCCGGGGACCCGGCCCGTTCGCCCGGACAGGGAAGGCCACTGCCACCTGCAGCCTTGACCTGCACAGGGGTGCCTTGTTCGTCGCGGCCGAGGACGGCTGGAGCGCGTCCGTGAGCTGACCCTCACTTGCCGCCATCTACTGTGCACCGGCCAGGAGAAATGGAAGTGAACTCCGAGGAGGGCCCGTAGGTGTTTGAGCGCGCCTTCGGGCCCTCTTCGCGTTCCGCGCGTACGACGGGAACGCGACGTCCTGCGGCGCCGCTCTCGGGATTCAGCGCCGCCGCCCCGCCCAGAGAGACCCGGACGAGGCAGAAGACCGGGAGACGGCCATGCAGGCGCCCGGGAGTGCATCTGCGCGGCAGGCTCTGGCCCGAGGCGCGCGGCGGGGCGCGTGCGGAGCGCCGGCCCCGCGTGGGGATGCGTTCCTTGGTGGGCTGCGTCGTGTAGGTGAAAGAGCCGTGGGGGCGGTGTCGGGACTCGGCATCGGCAATGGCTGTGGGGGGGAGCATCCACAGCGTGGACCCGGTGGGCGCGGACGCGATCTACCGTGCGTTGGCGGCGTTGGCGGCGTTGGGGGCGGCGCCGGTGCTGGACCCGGAGGTGTGGCCGGGCGGTCCGCGGGACGAGGACCGCGCCCGGCTGCTGGCGTTTCTTGGGGTGGCTGGACGAGGTCGGGCCGGACCGGGAACTCATGCTCGCGCTGCTGGTGCCACGGCTGGAGCGAACGGTGTTCCAGCTCCTCGACCCCGACGACCCGGAGGCCGACAACACGCCATTGACGCAGTTCACGGCCCGGGCGGCGGTGACGACGGCGGCGGCCGCCCTGGGTGTCCACATGCACGGACGGCGCGAGGACACGGACGGGGTCCGCCGGTCTCTGGGCCGCGTGGAGTCCTACCTGATCCAGCTCCTCCAGGCCGTCCCACGACGTCCGCGTCACCATCGGCGACGCAGAACCAGACGAGGACGAGGACGAGGACGACGACGACGAGGGCGAGGACGAGGACGAGGGCTGACCGGAGCGCCGCCAGTCACCAGGTGGGTGGGAAGACGCGATTGTGCCACTCGTGCGGGGGCTCGATGCCGTCCCAGCCGATGACGGCACGGCTGGGCACGATCTCGACCGCGTCGTCGGGTGCGCCGGGGTGGGCGTGGGTGAGGTGCTCGCGTGCGGCGGCGTGCAGCAAGTCCGCGGGGGTGTCCAGGGCGGCGGCCGGGCCGGTGCGCCAGCACAGGGAGCAGCGGGGCTGGACGAACGCGGCGTGGTCGAGAGCGGAGAGGGAAGTCACCTGGGTTCATCAGCTCTGGGCGGGCTCTTGCGGCGTTCTGGGGCGGTGCGCGCCGTGCCTTGGCCCCCCTTGGGCGTGAAGGTGCGGGAGGCCGGGTGACGGCCGTGCGTCGCCCGTCTGGGGGCGAGGGGGGCCGGTGGGCGGAGTGTCGCCGGGGGGGGCTGGTTCCGGGTCGCTGGAGGGTGGTCACGGTCTGTTGCGTGTGGTGGCTGGCTTCCAGAAATCGAACAGAGGTACGTTTCTGAGGTGAGCGACAACGGCACCGCGAAGAAGGACCCCTACGGCTTCCCCGACGACCTGAAAAGCCTCCAGGCCCGGCTCCATCAGGCCCGCGCCGAGTACCAGGCCTTGTGCCGTGCCCTGCCCTGGTCGGTGGAGCCCCTGCCCGGCTGGCCCGGCACCGTGCACCCGCATACCGGCGAGGTGGCCGGCGGGCGTGAGCCGTCCCCCGGCTACACCCCGGAGCAGGCCGCCGAGGAAAAGCGGCTGTGGGACCTCGTGCGGGAGTTGTCGGTCGCGGTCTCCACACACGCGTACTGGAGCAAGCCGGAACGCGGCCCCGAGCTGATCGCGGCCAGGATGGCGCTGAAGAGCCACGAGGACGTCGCGGCCGCCGTCACGGGTGTGGCCGAGGCGGCGTGAGCGGGTGCCTGTCGTGGAGATGCCGATAGCCGACCGGCTGGAGAAGCAGCGGACGCTGCGGGACTGGCTGCGGTGGCAGCTGGACCAGGCCGAGCGGACGATCCGGGAGCTCGAGGCCCAGCAGGAGCAGGAGCGCCGGCGCCGGGAGGTCGCCCGGCGGGAGATGTCCTGGAAGGTGCTGCCCTCCCGCGCGGTCGAGGGTCATCCGGTGCTGCACCGCGGGAACTGCTCGACCGCCAAGAACATGCCATCCCTGCTCAGCAAGGAGGAGGTGCGGATGACGTTCGAGGAGTTCCCCGAGCTGGAGATGTGCGACCTGTGCGCCCCCTGGGGGAGCCTCGGAATCGACAAGCCTCCGGCACATCAAGGGCGGCGGCCCTGACGTGGAAACCATGGTTTCCATTTCAGGGCTGGCCCGCAGAGGCGCTCGGGCGGGAAGCCTTAGGACGCGCGCTTTCGGGTGGTCTTCTTCGCCGTGGTCTTCTTCGCGGCCGTCTTCTTCGCGGGCGTCTTCCTGGCGGGCGTCTTCTTCTTCGGCGTGGGCATCTCGTGCACGGTCGCCTCGCCCGTGGACGTCTCGCCGCGGCGTTCGCGGGCGTCGGCCACCGATGCCTCCAGCGCGGCCATCAGGTCGACCACCTGCCCGGCCGGCGCCGCCTCCTCCTCGACCGGCTTCGGTGCCCGGTGCTCGGCCTTCGCGGCGATCACCTCGTGGAACGCCTCGGTGTAGTGGTCGGTGACGTCCAGCTCGGTGATCGAGCCGACGGTCATCGTGTCCATCAGCGCGAGCGCGCCCTCGATCTCCTCCTCGGTGAGTTCGGTCTCGGGCGGGGTGAGCTCGCCGGAGGAGCGGATCTCGTCGCCCCAGTGCAGCCCGGACAGCAGCAGCGCGTCGCCCATGGGGCGGAGCAGGCCCAGGCGCTCGCGGCCCCGCAACGCGTACTTCGCGACCGCCACCTTCTCGTTGCGCTCCAGCGCCTTCCGCAGCAGGACGTACGGCTTCGCAGCGACCTGACCGTCGGCGGACAGATAGTAGGAGCCGGCGCCGAACTGCACCGGATCGACCGAGGACCGGTCGACGAACGCCACGATCTCGATCGCCTTCGCGGTGGGCAGCGGCATGTCCGCCAGGTCCTGGTCCGTGATCGGGATGACGTGGTCCTTGCTGACCTCGTATCCCTTGCCGATCTCGTCCTCGCGCAGCTCGCGATCGTCGATCGAGCACGTCTTGCGGTACCGGACACGGCCCCCGTCCTCCACGTGGACCTGCCGCAGCGACACGTCATGCCGCTCGACGGCAGCCTCCAACTTGCACGGGACCGTGACCAGCCCGAACGACACCGCTCCGGACCACAGTGGACGGGGCATCCACACTCCTCCAGGACCCCCCTGGACGTGCACCCAGGCTAGGCAGACCCGCCCCGTGATCGCACCCACTCCCCAGCACCAGGGTGCTCACGCGAGAGGGCGAGAGGGGGGCGGCCCGGCGGTACTGCCCCCAGACACTGGGCACCGGGCCTCACCCGCGCACACCATATCGGCACGGGCCAGAGCCGCCCCTACGGCAGCGGCACGGCCGCGGTCCGGGATCGGCCGGACCGTCGCCGAGGCGCCGCCGGGAGGGCCAGGGCTGAAGGGGCGCGGAGGCGGCGGGTTCGGCAGTCCAGTCGCCGGCGGCGGCGCGCTCGGCGGCGGCGCGGGCGCGCGGGTCCCGGGCGGTCGGCGCGGAGGTCTCAGGGCCGGGGCCGAGGTACCGGAGCGCGCGAGCGGGCGGGGTTGATGCGGCGGGGCGCGAGGAGCAGTCCGCTTCCCGGCTTCGGCTCGGGCGTGGTGTGGTCGGGCATGCATTCCTCCTGCTGCTGTGGGGCGGGCCGGTTGCCTGTCTCTGGTGTGCGCGGGACTTGGGGGCGCCCTGCGCGGTTCCGCCCGGGAGGGGCGGACGTGGTGACTGCCCGGCGCGGGGAGATCGCGGGACGGAGACTCGTGTGGGCTGGGCTGGGCTGAGGCGGCGAAGGAGGTACGTCACTCGAGCCGCATATGTGCGTGCAGGCACTGACCAGCAGGGATGGAGGCTTTCGCCGCCCGGGCAGGTCAGGGGTTCGCCTTCCGGATGTCTCTTATGAGGGCTTGCCGTTCACGGCCGGATAGGAGGCGTACCCACACGTATGCCTGCGCGGCATCAATGCCGTCCCACCCCGAGCCCGCCACTTGCACGATGCGGCCGCTGAACTCCTCCGGCTGTACCGCGACCACGGCGGCGTGGACATCGTCGTCGTTCTGGGACGGCGACGGGCTCCTCCCCCGCACCGACACACTGCAGGCGTACGCGAAGCGTTTACGGTCGGCGGCAAGACCGTCGCTGCCGCCCTGATGGTGCTGATCGCTTCCCTCCGCGCCCTGCTGCCGCTCGGCGTCGGCCTCGCCAGCGCCAAGCTGCCGATGCGTGAGGTCCCTGCTCGCCTCGGAGCAAGTCGACCATCGGGCCATCGGCTGATGGCCGACCTGCGCCGCGATGGCGTGTTCAGCGGGTCAGGAAGGCGAGGATTCGCTGGTTGACTTCCTGCGGCTTCTCGGCGAGGAGATGGTGGCCGGCGCCTTCGATCATTGCGGCGTCCGATCCGGGGGGCAGTACGGCGAGAATGTCGGCGAGTGTCGCCTCGTCGACCACGGGGTCCTCGGTTCCGTGGAGGTACAGGGTGGGCTGAGAGGGCAACTTGTCCAGCACGCGGGCCATCTCCCAACGCGGGGTGCCGAAGGTTGCGGCGGGGAAGTTCTGTCGGTAGAGCTCCAGGCCTAGGTGGAGCCTTTCAGGCGTGTTGAGTCCTTCCTTCATGGCCTTGCGGTCCTCGGTGGAGTCGTAGCCGGGGACGTTGCCCGTCCAGTGGTCCCAGAGCCAGTCGAGGTAGGCAAGGTCGTTGGCGGCGACGAGCTGGTCGGCTACGGCCATCTGGAAGAAGTAGAAGTGGACGTACCGCTCGATCCTGTCGGGATCCGCGCTGTTGCGCTCGTAGAACGGCAGGGGCGGGACGTCGTTGACGACCACTTTGGCCCACCGCTCGGGTGCGGCCGCGGCGGCTCCCCAGGTGGTGAAGCCGCCCCAGTCGTGCCCGATCAGGACCGCGTCGGATCCGCCGCCGAGCGCCTCGTGCAGGGCGTTGGCGTCGGCGATCAGGTCGGGAAGGCGCATGCTGCCGTCCGGCGGAATCTGGGAGGGGGCGAAACCCCGCATGGTGGGGACTACGGCGTGGTATCCGGCCTCGGCCAGCGCGGGCATGAGGTACCGGTAGAGCCTGGGTGTGTCGAAGCCGTGCAGCATCAGGGCGAGCGGGCCCTCCCCTGCTTCGACGTAGGCAAGGTCCAGGCCGTTGACGGTGATCCGCTTGTGGTCCATCTCAAACTCCTCGTCTCCAGAACTCACCATAACGAACGTTCTATCTAGTCCCCGGAAGCTAGCACGGTGTTCACGCGGTCCACAAGCTAGAGCGAACGTTTTATCTAGTAGGCTCGGCCACATGGCGACCACACCACAGCTGGGCACCCGGGAGCGCATCGTTCGTGCGGCTTCCCTGCTGATGCAGCGGCAGGGGTATGAGGGGACCGGCATCAAACAGGTCGCCCAGGAGGCCCAGGCCACGCTCGGCTCGGTCTACCACTTCTTCCCCGGCGGCAAGCAGGCCGTGGGCGTGGCCGCAGTCCAGCATGCCGACCAGGAGTTCGCCGACCTGCTGTCGGCGTCACTGTCCGAAGAGGCCGACCCGGCGAAGGCCATCGCCGCCTGCGCCCGCACGCTCGCCCGCCACCTGCGCGACTCCGCATGGGTGGACGGATGCCCGATCAGCGCGACCGCACTGGAAACCACCGGACGAGTCCCCGCTATCGAGCACGCCGTCACTCAAGCCTTCCAGCACTGGCGGGACATCGTGGCAGACACGCTTCGCGGAGCCGGATTCCCGGAGGGCGACGCAAACGACCTGGCCACCACCGTCATCAGCACCCTCGAAGGCGCCGAACTCACCGCACAGGTCTACAAGAGCGAGACGCCTCTGACGGTCGCCGGCGAGCACATGGCCCGGCTCATCAACTCCTACAAGGGGTAGAGCTCCATCCCACTCGTGCGTGTCGTCGGTACACACGCACAAAACCATATGATCACCCGGTTCGCGGCGCCTGTTCAGGGCACTCGGAGGGCCTGCAAAGAGGGCGGGCAAGTGGACGAGTCGGATGTTTCGCAGCGGGGGCCGGTCCGGATGGTAGCGGCGAACGTCGTGAGAGCACCGGCGACGAGTACCGCGCTAGGGAGTCCCACGGGGACGAAGAACGCCCCGGACTACTGAGGTTGAACTCGTGGTGTCGTTGCCTGTCGCGTGAAGGCGGACCGTTCTCGCCGAAGATTGACTGCTGCGGTGCGGTCACAACGAAGCTTGATCGAGATGTCCGGCTGGGAGTCTGGTGCCGTGGAAGACTTCACAGAGCAAGAGCTTCGCCACTCGATTGCTGAAGCCGACTCTCCGGCCTGGCGCGTCAGGGCAGCTGCAGGGCGACGGCTGGCGGCGGCGCCTCGGATCGAGAGCGTCGCCGGTGTCCTGCACCGCCTCCTCCTGGATGCTCAGGACACCGGGGTGACCTCCGAGACTGCTGCTGCTCTGCTGGCTCGGAGGGATCTGGCCGGCCTGCGTGCCGTGCTCGCGGCCCGTGCGGTGGCGTCTGACGAAGGGACGGCTGATCAGCTCGCTGCGGAACTCGACTGTGACCCACGCTGGGCGACCGGAGAGGGCGGCGTCGAGCTGATCACGCAACTGCGAACGTTGACGTCTGATTCAGACCCAGAGGTCCGCAACGAGGCCCTGTTGCGACTTTCGCGCCTGCGCTGATCAGGCGGGTGGCCAGTGGCCCATCTTGGTCGTTCAGTGGGACAGGACCGTCGTGTCGTTGCTCATTTGGGTCGGATGGTCAGGCCTGTCTCTGCGAGGCAGCCGTCTGCTCGGTCTGCGGTCAGTAGCAGGTGACGTACAGGTCGACGCCGTGCGGCGTGCTGTTGCCGGTCGCCTGGACCTGCCAGCCGTCGCGGGCGCCGCTCTCCGCAGCGGTCAGGGGCCTGCTGGTCACCAGAGTGTCGTCGTACCCGGTGACAGCCGCTCCGCCGCCGACGACCTTCTTGTCAGTGGCGCACTGCAAGACGCCGCCGGCGACGTCGTCGGAGGTCGTGTGGGTGTAGCGGGTCGTCGTCAGACCGGCGATGGGATCGGCGCAGATCGCGTAGCCGTCGACCCGCAACTGCTCCGCATGGACGTCGTAGCCGGAGACGATCCACTGGTTGGGACTGGCGCTCCCGGCCGGGCCGGGGTACGACTGGTTCAGGTTCCGGGTTCCGCCGTAGACCGTTCCGCCGCCGCCGAACGCAACCTTGCCGGTGGGGCAGGTGGTGACGAGCGGGGCGTTGCGGTCGATGGTGAAGTGGTACTGCTCGGCCACTTCGTAGCCGGCCGGGGCGTAGATGCACACCGCGTGGACCGTCACGGTCAGCGGCTTCGGCCCGCTGCGGGCCGCCGCGGTCCAGCCGTAGGCCCCCTGCGTGTTCTGGGCGGGCATGCTCTCGACGAGGGCCACCATGTTGGAGTACAGCGGCTGGCCGACCGTCGCATAGGCGCCACCGGAGATGGGGACCTGCCCCGGGGGGCAGCTGACTGTCACCGCCAGGTCGTCGCCCACCGAGGCCTGGCGCCGACCCCACGATGGACCCCCCTCCCAGGCCGGCGCGTCAGCGAGATCATCGAACCCCTCGGCACCTGACCCTCCCCCGACGCCCCGGCCCTCTCCGCCCTCGTCCCCGCCGCCAGCGGTGCCCGCCTTCACATCACCCTGTAGCCGCGCTCGCCGTCCGCGTACGACGGCCACCTCCTTGGACGCACCACACCGGCCGCCTGCCCCCAGCAACCTGGCGCCCGGATGCGACACGTCCGTCGTTAAGATCACCTGCGCATGTACGGACGCATCAGCCTCGGGACGGCATGATGCGCAAGAAGGGGAGGGATCTTATGGCACGGTTCGGTCGAGTTACGAGTGCTCTGGCGGTTGCACTGTGCGCCGCACTGCTTCCTGCGGCGGCGGCGCAGGCAGAAACGACGAGCGCGAAGACCTACAACATCTGGCAGTGGAACGTGGGCGGCAGCACCATCCACGGCGGGAAGTCCGACACAGGCATGGTGGACGGGGCCGTGGCCTCGATCGTGAACCGCAACGCCGATTTCGTAGCCTTCAACGAACTCTGCAAGGGGCAGTGGGACACCCTTGTCACCAAGCTGCGCGCGGCCGGCTGGCCCGCCGATTCCACGAACTTCGCCCGCTTCGAGCCCAGCATCGCTTCCGGCACAGGCGTCTGCGGCGGCGCCGCATTCGGTAACGCGATCTTCAGCAAGCGCCCGCTGGGCACCGCGGACCGGATCGCGCTGCCTGATGACCCCTCTTCGGAGCAGCGCAACATGCTGTGCGCCCCGCTTCGCGATGATTCCACCACCCGGTTCTGCACCACCCACATCGCGGCGATCAACACGGACAAGGGCGTGACCAACGAGCACAAGCTGCAGCAGTTGGCGGCAGTGCAGGTCCAGCTGGACAGCTGGGTCGGACAGGGCCAGACCGTCATGATCGCCGGCGACTTCAACGCTCAGCCCCACTACTCCTCGCTCGACACGTACTACTCGTCCAGCCTGAACGTCGCGAACCTCAACACGTCTAACCGGGGATCGTTCAGGGAGCTGGACGACAACGACAGCAGCAACTGTCTCGGGTACGGGGAGTGGACGGCCGACAATCCCAAAGCGCTGGCCCCGGCCGCGTGCGGCGGAATGCAGAAGATCGATCTGATCTTCGTTTCCGAGGCTTCCCTGGCGGGCCCTGGAAGCTACAGTGCCGACTCGCTGGCGATTGCCGAAAACTGCGACTCTGGTAAGTGCTCGGACCACCGGATCCTCACCGGCACCGTCAATCTCAAGTAGTTGCGAAGCCGTCCGGGCCGTTCAGGAAGTTTCTGGACGGCCCCGACGGACCCGATTGGCGTGCAGCGATGGCGGACGTGGCAGCCAGACTCGCCAGGCCCACCGCGAAGCACGCCCACAGGGAAGACGGCGCACATCCGGGCCTCCAGCCCTGCTGCCTCCCTGCCCCCCTCTCCGGTCTGCCGAGGTCGGAGGCTGTCCGCAGCGGGCTCACCCCTGAGACCGCCCTGACGGTGGGGACGGCGTGGGTGCGGCGGGCTCGGTCCCGCCGAAGCAACAGCCGTGGATGATGGTCCGTGTCAGAGGGCGGGGTCGCTCTCGGCGTTGTTGTAGTGGACGGTGCCGTCCTCGCCGAGGCGCGGGTGAAGGGCTTCAGGGGTGTGCGTGCTGATGTCGGACGGGGGCGTGGGCCTTCGGGTCCGTCGGGGCCCGGGCGCAGCAGGCGGCGGGAGCGTGCGATCCGGTAGAGGGTGCCGGCGGCTTGGACCTGGTTGACGTGGCCGGTGCGTAGTCGGTCTGCGGCGTCGACGGGGAGGGCGAGTTCAGGCGCCGGCCGGTCGGTACGGGCCACCAGGGTGCGTGCGTCGGTGTCCATCGCTGCGTCGTAGGGGATCAGGCCCTTGTGGCGCGGTCTCCACCAGGTCAGTGTGAAGTCGAGTATTTGCCGGGCGTCGTGGCCGCTGGCCAGCAGGCCACTGGCCGGCGTCCACGCCTCATCGGCGCCGGACCATTCAACGACGAGGAACGCGGTGGGCATCAGCAGGACATCGGGGTGGGTCTCCACTGCCCGGGCGGAGTCGGCCAGGACCATGTCGGGGAACCGGGTCCCGGAGTAGGCCAGTGAACGCAGGGACAGCCGCTCGGCGGCCTGGCTCGAGGACAGCGGTGCGCCGGGGTCCAGGAGGAGGCCGTCATCGATCCTCGGGCTGTTCGCGCCGGCGCCGCGGTTCCAGACGGGAGTGAGGGATTCGGGATCGGTGGGCCTGGGCATCTCGACGTCGCCCGCCGGATCGAGGGCCGCGTACTCCTCAGCCCGTACGACCCGGTAGCGGGTGGCGAGCACGGTGAGTTCGTCGACGGGCTCGGTCTCTAACCGGGCGACGGCCCGCCGAACAGCGGGCCCCGCACAGCAAGAGCAGGATGGGACAGCGCCGCCTCGACCGCGTCGGCCTCCCTCGCAGCCTCCACCGGCTCTACCGGAACCCTCACCACCACCGGCCACTCCCCCAACCCAGCGCCCTCATCACTCATTGCCTGGAGAAGGACCGAGCCGTTGTCCCGACGACCCGGGAGGTGGAAGCTGAGGGCGCCTCAGCCGCGCCGGTCAGGTAGAGGTCGTCCGGGCGGTGCCATCCCGCCGACTCCGGGTGAGGTCGCCGACGGCCTCGGTCGCGCAGCAGCCCATCCACGTGAGGGCCGGCCTGTGGCGTCAGCTGCTGACCACTGACGACCACGTTCTGGTGGTCCCTGAAGCACTGCACGTATAGGCCAGAGAGGGTGAAGGTGCTGAGTACGACGGCGGGCTGGCCGGTATTGTCGGCGAAGGGCGCGGGGCGGGACCATCCCGAGCGCGCCCTGGGTGGCGTCGTCGTCCTCGCCCCCGACGGTGGACCGCCGCACCGCGCCGGAGACGATGCAGAGCCTTCGCGCTGGGCGTGGCGCCGCTGCTGTGTTCCGGGGATGTGCGGGGCGAGGACGTACTCGGCGGCGGCGAGGCGGTGCCCGGTACGGCTGCCGCGTTCGAGGATGCGCGTGCGCGTGGCGCCCAGGCCGATCGTCTCGACGCCGCTTCTCGCCGAACTCGACGAGCACGACTGGGTCGTCCCGGCCTTCGAGCACATCGAGGAGCGCCACCCCGCCTTCACGCCCGGCCCACCGGGGCCAGCTTCCGGCCCGACCACAGACTGGGCGGGGCGTTGTGCGGGCACGACGCCGAGGACGTGAGAATGACCTCCGCCATGACATGCCACCGTAAAAGAACAGGAGATCGGGTAACCATGCGGAGAACCACCATGAGGCTGCTGCTGGTCGGGGCGCTGATCGGGGGACTGTACGGACAGCTTCTCGCCGGGGCGCCCACCGCAGCGGCCGCCCCGCCGCTGCCCACCACCGGAGCGGTGTTCAACGACCCGACCGGTACGCCTGAGCAGCAGAACGCCGTCAAGCAGCACATCATCGACGCCATCGACCAGACGGAGGGCGGCCGGACGCTCCGCGCCTCGATGTACGCCCTGACGGACACCGACTATTCCGGCGCACTGCAGCGCGCACACGCCAGGAAGGTCCAGGTACGGGTCGTCCTCGACCACTCCGAGTCGGACTCGCCCGCCGCCGTGGCGCTGACCGAGGCCTTGGGCACAGACATGACACAACCCTCCTGGGTACACATCTGTCCCGCCGGCCGCGCCTGCATCGCCGACACCGACGCGTCATGGAACGACGGCACCCCGCCCGTCAACCCCATCAACCACAACAAGTTCTTCACCTTCTCCCGCGTCGGCGCCGCCGGTCTCGCCGAGGACGTCGTCATCCAGACCTCGGCCAACCAGACCCCCGGCAACACCACCAGGTTCTGGAACAACGCCTACACCTCAGTCGGCAACACCGAGCTGTACACGGCATACGTGAACTACTTCAACGACCTGGCCGCCGAGCGCAGGAACACGAACTACTTCCGGCAGGCCAGCACCGCAGGCGCGGAGAAGTACTACTTCTTCCCCCAGTCCTCCGGTGACCTCGTCGTCGACATCCTCGACAACGTCACCTGCACGGGGAACACGACGGTGGGCTCCGACTCCCACAAGACGGTCGTGCGCATCGCCGCCTGGGCGCTCCACCGCTCTGCCGTCGCCCAGAAGCTCCGCACCCTGGCCGACCAGAACTGCTGGATCGAGATCGTCTACCGCGAGACCAACCAGCTCCCCACCCTCACCCACCCCCGCATCCGTCCGTACAAGCTGCTTCTCGACAAGGGCACCACGACCACCGGCGACGACATGTTCGTCCATTCCAAGTACCTGCTCGTAGAAGGCAACTACGCGGGTCACCCGGACACCAAGTGGACCTTCACCGGCTCCCACAACCTCGATCTGTCCTCGCTGCGCGAGAACGACGAGGCGCTGCTGCGCATAGCCGGCGACACCGTCCACGACGCGTACCGCGCCAACTACTACGCCATGCGGAACCACGCCACCCTGACAGGCTGAACGGATCGGCCCTCGCCGCGGCTGGCCGGGAGGACACCGCGGCAGGACCGGCCGGCCCACCGGCCTCGGCGATGAGGCCCGCACCCGCGTGAGCATCGGGGGCGCGGGCCTTCGTGGTGACGGTGCGGTCAACGGGCCCGGCTCCGAGGACTACACCCTTACCGGTGGCTTCGTCCCCCGGCGTCGAGGGGCTCGCCCTGCGGCGCCGCTGCGACGGCGTGGAGGCAGCACGAGCCAGACGAATGCGACAAAGTCGGCAACGGCGCCGTCCGCCAGAGCGAAGATCCCGTCAGCGTCGTTGCGCAGGGTCTCCTCGGCGGCGGCGAGGGAGGCCAGGGCTTCATCGCCCTCAGCAGGGTGGAGGCGACACGCATCCGGTCTGGGTCCGGGTTGAGGGCGTCGAACTCGCCGGGCCGGGGCTCGAAGGGGCGGGTCAAGAAGATCCACCCCTCGCTCTCGCGGCCGGCAGAGGCCCTTGAGGAGCTCGCCGCAGTTCGGTCCGTGACATGGCTGAACTCGGGTCGGACGGTCCAGTTCAAGATCAAGCCGTTGAGCCCTGGTGTGACCGGGGTGTCGCTCTATGACGGCCCGTCGTCGCAGGTGACGGTCAGCCTTCCTCTCTTCCCTGCGACCGGCTGGATCGATGATCAGCGTGCTCGCCTCGAAAAGGTGCGCCGAGCGTTCACCAGCTGATCGTCCAGACGTCGCTGATGCTCGGCTCGTGGTCAGCCAGCGGCTTGTGGTTCGGCGCGCGTCGTGGCGAGGCGAAACTCACCAGCAGAGCCAGACCCTGCACCGCGAGCCGACCGGGGTCGCGGTCGTGATCGGGCACGCCGCCCGGATCGCCACTGCCCTCGCCACTGGCGACGTCGACATGGAGGACGGCCAAAGTCAGGTACTGGCCGCGCTCAGCATCGCCGAGACCCTCGACGCCGCCTCCTGGAGCGCGTAGCGCGTGTCAGGTCGCCCCCTGGAACCCGGCGCCGTTGTCCTGGTACGTGTCCAGCCCTATCGCGGCCGACTCGGGCAGTTCATCCCTGCCGCGCGGGGGCCGCACCCCATCTGTCCGGCCGCGCCCCCGCCCGCACGGCTTGCCATGGCCGGGGCAGCCACCCAGCTCCACCTGGGCCGGCGGCTCGTCGCCGGCTAGGTAGAGCTGCGCAGAACCTCCGCTGTGTCCGCCCATAGGTATCCGTCGCCATCGGCAATCACACGCTGCCCCGGTGGCGGGATTGTGCGCCCCAGAGGTCGCATGTTCGATTTATGTTCGACTACTGTGAGGGTGTGGTCAGGGCTCTTTTATCTGGTTTGTGGGGGTTTATCCGGAGGTTGTCATGGGTGGCGGGGTGCCGCATCTGCATGTGGCGAGTGGGTTTTCGGCCCGCTTCGGTGCTTCCCATCCGAGCGCTCTGGCCGCCCGGGCCGCGGAGCGCGGGATCGGGACGCTGGCGCTGTCCGACCGGGACAACGTCACCGGAGCAATGCGTTTCGCGAAGGCCGCCGCGGCCGCCGGGGTCCGGCCTGTCTTCGGCGTCGACCTCGCCGTCGCCCCGCACCAGCCCGCCGCCATGACGGCGCCGCGGCGGCGGACCCCGGTCCGTGGCGGCGCGCACGTCGTCGAGGCGGCGCTGCGGGTGACGCTCCTGGCGAAGAACGTCGCCGGGTGGGGCCGGTTGTGCCGGATCGTGTCCGCCGCCCACCTGGCCGAGGGGGTGCCGATCGCTTCGTGGGACACCCTGGAGGCGTTCGCGGGCGAGGACCTGGTGGTGCTGCTCGGGCCGGCCTCGGAGCCGGTGCGCGCCCTGGCCGGGGGCAGGCCGGATGTGGCCGAGCGGCTCCTGGAGCCGTGGCGGGAGCTGGCCGGTGCGGATCTCCGGCTGGAAGCGGTGTCGTGGGGGCTCGCGGGCATGGGGCAGGGGTCGGGCCGGCTCGCCGCGCACACGGTCGGCCTGGCGGACCGGCTCGGGATCCCTGTCGTGCTCGCGAACGCCGTCCGCTACGCCGACCCCGAGCAGCACCGCCTGGCCGACGTGCTGGACGCGGCCCGGCTGCTGCGGCCGGTCGACCGGCGGCGCCTGGACTGCGGCGAGCGGTGGCTCAAGGGCCCCGGCGAGATGGCGGCGGTCGCGGAGCGCATCGCCGGGGACTGCGGCGCCGGTCCGGGCCGGGCGGCCGCGCTGCTCGCCGAGACCGTCCGTACCGCGGAGGCGTGCGTGGTCGATCCGGTCTCCGACCTCGGGCTGGGCACCCGGCACTTCCCCGAGCCGACGGTCGTCGGGGCGGAGCCGGGTGCGGGTGGGGCGATGCGGCTGCTGAGGCAGCGGTGCGAGGCCGGGATGACCGCCCGCGGGCTCGATGGCGACCGGCGGTCGGTGGAGCAGCTGGACTACGAGCTGGGGATCATCGGGCGGCTCGGGTACGAGCCGTACTTCCTCGCGGTCGCGCAGGTCGTCGCCGACATCCGGGACATGGGAATCAGGGTCGCGGCCCGTGGCTCGGGTGCCGGGTCGATGGTCAACCACAGCCTCTTCATCGGCCACCGCGAACCCGCTGGAGCACCACCTGCTCTTCGAGCGGTTCCTGTCCGAGCGGCGGGCCTCGCTCCCGGACATCGACATCGATGTGGAGTCCGCCCGCCGCCTGGAGGTCTATGACCGGATCTTCGAGCGGTTCGGTGCCGAGCGGGTCGCGGTGACGGGGATGCCGGAGACCTACCGGGCCCGGCACGCGCTGCGCGACACCGGCCTCGCGCTCGGCCTGCCCCCGCACGTCGTCGACCGCGTCGCCAAGTCCTTCCCGCACATCCGGGCCTGTGACATCCGCTCCGCGCTCGCCGAGCTCCCCGAGCTGCGCCGTCTGAACGCCGACGCGGGCTCGTACGGGCGGCTGTGGGAGCTGGCCGAGGGGCTGGACAAGCTGCCGCGCGGGATGGCGATGCACCCGTGCGGAGTGATCCTGTCGAACTCATCACTGCTGAACCGTCTGCCGGTGCAGCCCACCGCGCAGGGCAGGTATCCGATGGTCCAGGCCGACAAGGACGACGTCGAGGACCTCGGCCTGCTCAAGCTCGACGTCCTGGGGGTGCGGATGCAGTCCGCGATGGCCCACGCCGTCGCCGAGATCCGCCGCACCACCGGCCGCCAGATCGACCTCGACAACGCCGACCACGTTCCCCTCGACGACGTCTTCGCGTTCAAGATGATCCAGGACTCCGACACGGTGGGGATGTTCCAGCTGGAGTCACCGGGTCAGCAGGACCTCGTCGGCCGGCTCCAGCCGCGCGATCCGCAGGACGTCATCGCCGACATCTCCCTGTTCCGGCCCGGGCCGGTGCAGGGCGGGATGCCGGCGATGTACATCGCGGCCCGCCACGGCGCCGCACCCGTCTATCCCCACCCCGACCTCGAGCCCGTCCTCGCCGACACCTACGGGGTGACGATCTGGCACGAGCAGATCATCGACATCTTCGCCGTCATGACTGGCTGCGACCGCGCGCTCGCCGAGGTCGCCCGCCGCATCCTCGCCGACGAGAAGCGGCTCCCGAAACTGGAGAAGTGGTTCCGGGCGAAGGCCGGCGCCCTCGGCTACACCCCGAAGGTCCTCGACGAGGTCTGGCACATCGTGTCGTCGTTCGGGGCGTACGGGTTCTGCCGGGCGCATGCCGTCGCCTTCGCCGTCCCCGCTCTGCAGTCCGCGTGGCTCAAGGCCCATCACCCCGCCGCCCTGTATGCCGGGCTCCTGGAGCACGACCCGGGCATGTGGCCGCTGCGTGTGATCGTCTCCGACGCCCGCCGCCACAATGTGCCCGTCCTGCCCGTCGACATCAACGCCTCGAAGCCTGCCTACACCGTCGAGGCCACCGGCACCGGCTTCGGCGTCCGGCTCTCCCTGTCATCGGTCAAGGGCATCAGCGCAGAGCAGGTCACCCGGATCGCCGCCGGCCAGCCCTACAACTCCCTCCAGGACTTTCTCCAGCGGGCGCACCCCGCGCTGCCGATCGCCGAACGCCTCATCCAGATCGGCGCCCTCGACGCCCTCAAGGGCGAGCAGACCCGGCGGGACCTGCTGCTCCAGGCCACCGAGCTCCACCGCCATACCCGCACCCGTCCCGGCCCGGGACAGCTCCCCATCGACGACTCCCTCCTGACAGCCGGCCCCTCGGGGCTGCGGGAGATGACCAGCCGTGAGCGTCTGGACGCCGAGCTCGGCGTACTGAAGATCGACGTGAGCCAGCACCTGATGGAACACCACCACCGCCTGCTGCGGGAGATCGGAGCCGTCGACGCCACACACCTGCGCGCCCTGCACCCGGGGCAGCCAGTCCTCGTCGCCGGCGTCCGCGCCTCCACCCAGACCCCGCCCATCCCCTCGGGCAAGCGGGTCATCTTCGTCACCCTCGAAGACGGCTCCGGCCTCGTCGACATCGCATTCTTCGAAGACTCCCACGAAGACTGCGCCCACACGATCTTCCACAACGGCCTCCTCCTCGTCAGGGGAACGGTCGAAGCCCGCGGCCCGCGCCGCACCGTCGTCGGGCAGAAGGTGTGGGACCTCGAAAAGCTCGCCGCCGCCCGCCGCGATCACGGCCCCCAGGCCGTCCTCGACCTCCTCGACCACGCCTCCCCCGCACCCACCCCCGCCCAGCCGACCGCGCCACGCAGGCCCCTCGTCGACGGGACCACGGGCGCGCGCCTTCACCCGTACGCGGACCTCCAGCCCGCGGGCACCCGGTCGGCAGATCTCAACCGCCTTGGTCACTCCAGTTCCGGGAGCGCCGGATGAGCACGAGTCCCCGCACCCTGATGCGGATCCACTTCCACCTGCCCGAGCCAGACCCCGACCTCTACGAGCAGCTCCTGGCCGTCATCACCGACGTCACCCCGCAGGTGGAGGCGCACCCCGCCGACTTCTCCGCCGACGCCGACCTCACCGGCGCCCTGAGGTACTGGGGCCAGGACGCTGCCGGTCTCGTCGACGTCATCCGGCTCCGCGCGCTCGCGCTCCACGGCGTCCCCACCAGCGCGGGCGCCGGCCCCAGCCGGATGATCGCCGCCATGGCCGCCGCCCTCGCCCCCACGGGCAGCGCCACCATCGTCGCCAACACCCCCTACGACATTTCCGCGTTCCTCCGGCCCCGGCCGGCCACCGCGCTCCCCGGCATCGGCCCCGCCGCCGCCCGCACGCTCGGCCGGCTCGGCATCACATCCGTCGGTGACATCGCCGACACCTCGCTCGCCACCCTCCAGCGAATCCTCGGCGTCGCCGCCGGCCGCCAGGCCCACGACCGCGCCCTCGGCATCGACGACCGCCCGATCGTCCCCGCCGCCGCACCCAGATCCCTCAGCCTCAGCCACCGGTTCGACCACGACGAGCTCGACCCCGACCAGCACCACCGGGCCGTCCTCGGCCTCACCGAACAGATCGGGGCGGCGCTGCGGGACGATCGCCAGGTCGCCCAGGGGCTCACCCTGACCGTCACCTACGCCGACCGCAGCCAAACCACTCGGACGCGTTCCCTGGCCGAAGCCACCGCCCATACTCCCGCCCTCGCCGCAACAGCCCGCGAACTGCTCACCTCCCTCGGCCTCCAGCGCGCCCGCGTCCGATCGCTGTCGCTTCGCGCGGAGCGTCTCCAGCCCGCCGAGACGGCGGTCCACCAGCTCACCCTGGGGACCGAGGACGACCGGGCCCGGGACCTTGAGGCGGCTCTTGACCGTGCTCGCTCGCGCTACAGATCCGGGATCGTCGGCAGCGCCGCCGCGTACCGACACGCCAGCTGACCACACGCCTGACGTCGCCCGGGCGCCGAGCGGCCAGCAGCACGGCCGGCGGCCTTCACGATCGGGTCGCCGAGCCGCGGCCCCAGCCGCGGCCTTCGCCGCCACCCAGGCCAGATCCGGCAGGCCGGTCTGACGCAAACGCTGACAGGGCTCACTGTCCCGAAAGCGAAAGATCGCAGTCGCCTGTGTAGCCGTTGGCGATGAGGTCGGCGGCGGCCTGGCGGCGCTGTCCGGCAACGGTGTGGGAGACGCGAAGCGCGTCCTGGACCGTCTCCAGGGAGACGGCGTACATGTCCGGCGCCTGGGGCTTCCGGCTGGCCGGGATCGTGTGGTGGGCGGCGAGGATGAGGCGGGCGACCTTGCGGACGGCACGCTCAACGGGAGTGAGGCGGGCAGTGTCCTCGGCCTCCAGGGCGGCGACCTCGGCCCGGGCGACCTCGGCTCGGGCATGGACGGTGGCGACCTGGCTCTCCGCGGCGGCGCTCTCAGCGGCGGCCTTGCGGGCGGCGGCCTCGGCGCGGTCGGCGTCGGCCTGGTCGGCGTCGGCTCGTGCTTTTAGGGCGAGGGCACGCTGCTGCTCGACGGCGGCCTCGGCAGCGACGCTCTCGACTTCCTCGGCACGGGCCTCGGCTTCGGCAAGGCAGATGTGGGCGTGTGCGAGATCGAGCAGTGCTCGGGCCGTGTCACAGTCGCCTCGGTTCAGGACGCTTAGGGCGCGCTGGATGAAATCGACATTTCGTGGCTGATGTGGCCGGAGTTGGAAAGCATGACCCCACAACGAGCCCGAAGGGGTATGGGACACCAAAGCGGGCCGGGCTGGGGTGCGATCCTCCTACGTGGGCGGAGGTCGGCGGCGGTGCAAGCCCAGTCCAGGGATGGGTCCGCCCTGAAAGCGGCCAGGGCACCGCCCTGTACTGCGCTTCACGCCAGACCTGCAGGGCAACCAACTCAACTGCCACCTGGGAGAAGAGGGAACGGTTCCCCTGGTGAACCTGTTCACCCACCCGGCTGATCCACCACCGGCCACCGGCATGTCACCAGCTCACGGCCGCTATCCCTACGGGCGTGATCAAGAACATGCTGCGCGGCCTGGCCGCGCTTTCCCTGTCCCTCACCCCCCTCATCGCACCGGCGCCCGCGCAGGCCGACGAAGTCCTCCAGCTCGCCGCCGCGCTCGACCAGGTCCGAGTCTCCGACGAGTCCCGCGCCGGCTACACCCGCGACAAGTTCAAGCAGTGGAACTCGGGTCTCGACCTCGGGGACGGTTGTAACACCCGCGCCGAATCCTCCTGGCCGAAGCCGTCGAAGCGCCGACCGTGCTGGATTCCCGAGTACCTGGACTTCGACGAGAACCGGGCGCTCGCGGTGAAGGCGATCTGGGCTCTCGGCGCCATTCCCGGAACGGAGGCCCGGGAAGCCCTCGAGGACTTACGCGACGACGAGAACGAGATCATCTGAGAGAACGCGGTGAACCAGCTCGCACACCGCGGCGAGCTCTGACCGCGGAGCTGGAGCAGCTCGTCCGGGACGCCCGGCATAGTTCCTCCGCCGGTCGTTCCGCAGCATCCGGAGCAAGAGGCGGGTACATCACCCCGCCCCCAACGGCCCCGCGCCGCCTCCGCCTCCGCTTCTTGGGAAGGAAGTACCGGGTCCCCCCTGACCAGTGAAAGCGGATGGGCTCGCCTCACACCCCCGTCCGGGTCTTCGGGGTCGGTCGGGCGGCCGGGGGTGGGCGGGCTTTCGCGACAGGGGATGAACTTCCGTGAATCCCGTGCAACCATCCGCTGCGGTTCTGTGTCTGACTGTGTGGCACCTCGAGTGATCTTGCTTCGTGGGCCGTACGTTTTGGATTTCCGGGTGCCGCGCTCATCGCGCCGTGCACCCACTTCGGGGGAGGAACGTTTCTCTTGCGTCACATCACCGCGCCGCGCCGTCGCATCGCCACGGCCGTCACCGCCGTCCTCGCCGCCACGCTCGGCGCGGCCACGCTGTCCGCGCCCGCCGCTACGGCCGCCACGGCTCCGGCCACCCCGGTGACCTGGCACGACTTCAACGGCAACGGCATGCCCGACATCATCATCGACGACTACCGCTGGGTGGATGCCACGCGGGTCGACACGAAGTACGACCCCGCCACGGGCAAGATCACAGCCGGGGACTGGGACACGATCGACATCGCCGTCGAGACCCTGCACGCGTCCCTGAACGTCGCCACCGGCAACCTCGGCGGCTCCGCCGTCGGCGACTTCGTGTCCCGGGACACGGCAGGCGTGCTCCAGCTCCGCAAGGGCCGTGGTGACGGCACCTTCACCGCGCCCATCCGTGTCGGTACCGGGTGGAACACGTATAAGGAACTCGTCGGCGGCAGCGACGTCACCGGGGACGGCAAGCCGGATCTGCTCGGCGTCTCCAAGGCCACCGGCGAGCTGTTCCTCCACACCGGCACCGGCAAGGACACCGCCCCCTTCCTCGCCGCCCGCAAGAACCTCGGCAAGGGCTGGGGCGTCTACCGCTCCGTCGCCGGTGTCGGCGACCTCGCGGGCGGGCCCGCCGGCGATGTCGTCGCCGTCGACGCGTACGGGACCGCCTGGCTCCACCTCGGCAAGGGCGACGGGACCTTCGCGCCCCGCACCAAGATCTCTACGGGCTGGGGGGACTACAGAGGCGTCTTCGGTGTCGGCGACATCAACCGCGACGGGCGCCCCGACCTGGTCGGCCGGAGTACCCTCAACGGCGACGACGTCACTCTGACGGCCCACCTGGGCACTGGCGACTGGCGGGCTCCGTTCAACACTGCCGCGCAGGAGTTCGGCCTCTGGGGCGACGCCGCCCCCTACCTCCCCCGCCCGTTCTGACCGCCCACCGCCCGTCCCGACCGCCGGCCGGTACCGCTGGCAATCGGCTTTCTGAAGCCTGCGGCGATGCGTGGGGTGGACCAGGCTGCGAGGCAATCTTTGCCCCTACGTGCCCTATCGGTCGGGGAGCAACGGGGGACACTAGGCGATCACCATCGTTAAGACATGGCCACGGCCCCTGATTTGCTGGTCAGGGGCCGTGCCGTCGGTGTAGTGATGCTCCGCCGCATGAAATTCCTCGACGCCGCCTTCACCACCGCGGCAGTCGGCCTCCCCCTTGCTACGCACGACCCCGTGGCCGCCACCCTCAAGGCGGCCGAGACCGGCGGCAGCGTCGGCCCCGAGGAAGTCGCGATCGTGCGTCAACTCACCGAGATGTTCAGGAACGCGGACGAGAAACTCGGCGGCGGCCACGGGCTGACCACGGTCACCGCCTACCTGACCGACACCGTCACTCCGACGCTCGCGGCCCCCGCCCTCGGCTCCGTCGGCTCCGTCGTCCTGGTCCTGGTCGTATCGGCTGAGGAAGCGGGCGCAGCCGCGTGTTGCGCGGGCGAGCAGGGCCGGGGAGGGGATGCCGCAGGCGGGAGCCGGCGACCTGCTCGGTCATACCCAGGACTTGGGCGACCTGAGCGAGAGGGAGTTGTTCGCTGCTGGTGACGATCCGGGTGGCGAGGGGACCGAAGAACGCGACGGTCGCCTCCAGCTCACCGGCCGCCTTCACCACGGCGAGCGGATCGTCGTCGACGAGCTCGTCCAGGCGCTCGCGCAACCGCCGCAGCAGGCCGACCAGGTTCTCGGGGAGCGGCACCGCTCTTGCGGCGACCTCATCCAGGTGGCTCTCCCAGTCCCGCTCGGGCCCGGAGGTGTCGTAGGCGTCGAGGTCGTCGCGGTCGACGTGCTGCCAGTCGATCGGGAAGATTCGCTCGCCGCGCCATCCGCATACGCACCTACCCCGCATCGTCGTCGCCAGCGGCCTGCGCACCGCCCCGTCGTACACCCACCAGTCGGTGAAGCTAGGGACATGGCCGCCGCTGCCCATGTCGACGTAGACCGGGCCCGGCTCGCTGCCATCGGCCAGCAGCACCCCGACCTCGCCCACGTGTGAGTCGAACCCATCGCCTTGCCAGGACATCCCGGTCCGCCTCCTCGTCCACACAGGACGCCCCGAACGGCCACCCTGCATCCACGGTGAAGCACCACGGCGTTGCCGCGCAGCGAGTTGGCATATCCCAAAGGCACATCAGTTGCGCGCGTCCTGCTGCGCGCCCCCGGCCCGCTTGGATGCCAGCACTCGGCAACGCCGTCGCAGGGACCTTTGATGGTGTCGGACCACACAACGCAGGTAGAACGTGGCGACTGAGCATTGAACGGCCCACCCCCAGCGGTCGAGAGCCAGGGTGTGGGCCTTCGGAGACGTATCCCTGGTGACAACCTTCGACGCAGGGCTCGAAGTTGGGCCCCTGAGCGAGGGGCCCCCGGCCCCGCCGCAGTACTACTGGGCCGGAGTGCCGAGCGGACATCCCTCTGGACGTCGTCCCGCCTCGTCACCGCTCTGAGATCTCGCCCTCTATGTTGTATCGAAGGTGGTCGCGGCAGTTGGGGCGTCCTAGGCCGTGTATCGAAAGTGGATCTTGAGCGATGGATGATCACGGTTCATGGGGCGGGGAGATCTCACGGACGAGCAGTGGGCGGTGCTGGAGCCGTTGTTGCCGAAGGGGACGAAGGTGGGGCGGCCGCCGGTCTGGCCTCGGCGGCGGTTGATCGATGGCATACGGTTCCGAGTCCGGACCGGTGTTCCGTGGCGGGACGTGCCCGTCGAGTACGGGCCGTGGGGCCGGGTCTACGACCTGTTCCGCCGGTGGCAGCGGGCCGGCCTCTGGCAGCGGATCCTCACCCGTCTTCAGTCCCTGGCCGATGCGGAAGGTGCTATCACGTGGGAGCTGAGCGTCGACTCCACGGTGTGCCGCGCTCATCAGCATGCGGCCGGGGCCCGGACGCGTGGTGACCTGCAGAAGGAACCGCCGGGCGGCGTGTTCACCGAGCCTCTTGATCACGGGCTGGGCCGCTCGCGCGGCGGGTTCACCACCAAGCTGCACCTGGCGGTCGAGCAGGGCCAGAAGCCCATGTCGATAGTGGTGACCGCAGGGCAGCGCGGGGACTCGCCGCAGTTCGAACCCGTGCTCGAAAAGATCCGCGTGCCCCGCATCGGGCCGGGCCGGCCACGCGTCCGCCCCGATCGCGTGCGGCTGACAAGACGTACGCCTCCCGCAAGAACCGCGCCTACCTGCGCCGCCGCGGGATCCGCTGCACCATCCCAGACAAGGCCGACCAAGCACGCAACCGCGAGAAGAGAGGCTCCCACGGTGGCCGGCCACCGCATTTCGACCCGGTCGACTACCGCGAGCGTCACGCGGTCGAGTGCGGAATCAACCGCCTCAAGCGCCACCGGGCGGTGGCCACCCGCTACGACAAGCTCGCGGTCCGCTTTGAAGCCACGGTCCTCGTCGCAGCCATCAACGAGTGGTTGTGATCAGTACACGTCGCTACAGCTCGTAGTCCTGGGCCAGCTCCTCCCAGCGAATGCTGCGAAGCGTAAGGTCAGCATCCTCACCCGCCGGTACCTCCGGTGCCGGCTGGAACCAGGCGACGACGAGGGTCGAGCCGTCCATTGCTGGGTCGAGCGCCGTGGAGCCGAAGACACCGATGCAAGCCACGGAAGGCAGCACCTCAACGGGACCGAAGGCGCCGGCGGTCTCGTCCGGGTACTCACGGGAGGGCGGAACGAGATGGACCGGCGTGGAGGGAAACGCGCGTTCGGCCTGCCCCTGGAGCCAACTGACCTTCAGGTCGTTGATGCGCTTGCACGGGTAGCCCTCCAGCATCCCGCCGTAGGTCGAAGACATCCGTAGCTCGGTGAGCCGGATCGAACGACCGGACGAGAGGACTATGTGACCCAGTGACATGCCGACACCCTATGCGCACGATTCACTTCCGATACACGGCCTAGCAGCGGTGGCAGCCCCGCGGCCACGCCTGCGTGCCAGATCGCCTCGACCATGATCCCGGCCGCCCCCATCCACTCCTCATCGCCGGAGAATCGAACGGCGGCGGCGCGGGCCATCGCCCGGGCGGCCTTCCTCGCCGCCACGGCGGTCGCAGTGTCAGGGCCGGTGAGCTCCGCAGCGGTTTCGTAGGTGAACGGGTCGCCCGGGAAGCGAACAACGTCGGAGCACCACTCGGGATCGTCGGCGAACACGTCGAGTGCGGCGCGTGCGAGAGCACGCCCGTCTGGCATCGTCCCGGCCTTCGACAGGGCGAGGAAGGCCGCGTGGTACACCTCCGCATTCGTGTCCCACGACAGCCGCTCGAAACCAGCACGGCCGAGGACGGCTTCGGCGGCATCGGAGCAGGCCCGGGACACTTCCTGCACCCGGTCGTTGTCGGTGTAGTAGTAGCGCTGCTCGAACTCCCCACCAGCCTCGAACCAGGTGGACGCCTCGGTGGCGACGGCCTCGACGGCCAGGAGGTGGTCGGCGGCCTCGGTGAGGCCGACCGCCCGGAGTTCGCGCGCGAGCCCGGCGCTGCTGTCCTCATAGGGCTCGCAGAGTTTGAGGCACAAGGTGTACGGCAAGCCGGTCACGGCCTGGATCTGGCGGGCGAGCCCCTGGGCGCGAGTTTGCTTCTTCGGCATCGGTCTCTCGGATTCCGGCGGGCGCCTGCCCACGCCCTGCCCGCCCCGGTTGCTCGATGCGTCGATGACTACGGGGAACGCGGGCCTGATGAGACCTTCACCCGTGGATCGCCTGCTGCGTGGGAGCCGACGGCGGGGGGCTGTACGCGCCTTGCCGTCCGGCAGCGTAGCAGCCCCGGCTCCGTGGGTCTGAGCGGAGCCGCCATCTGTCGCTCGGTCGAGGGGCGTCCTCCCAGAGGGGGGACGCCCCTGGACTTGGGACGCTACTGAACTTGATTGGGTGATGTCGGCGCCGTTCGCCTGACGGCGGCCGCTCAGCTCCAGTAGCTCTGGACCGTGAGATACGCGCAGGGCGGCGGGTTGACCGACGCTGGGAGGGCCGCGCGGGAGCGGATCCGGCTGCAGGCCGTTGAACGCTTCGAGTGCGGGGAGAAGAACCGGGAGATCGCTGCCGCGCTGCGAGTCAGCGAGCGAGCGGTGGAACGGTGGCGCCACCAGTGGCGCGAGCGCGGCGAGGCTGGAGTCCTGTCGAAGGGCTCACCCGGGCGGCCAAGGCTCAGCGAGAATCAGGTCGCCAAGCTGGAGCGGGAGTTGGAGCGCGGCCCCCTGGTCCACGGTTGGGCCGACCAGCGGTGGACCCTGGCCCGGGTGAAGACGCTGATCGGCCGGCTGTTCCACGTGAGCTACACAGTCGAGGGGACGTGGCGGCTGCTGAAGCGGCACGGTTGGTCGTGGCAGCAACCGGCCCGCCGCGCGATCGAGCGTGACGACGACGCGGTCGACCTGTGGAAGAAGGAGGTCTGGCCGTGGGTAAGAGCATCGCGGCGGCCTGCGACGGATGGATCGTCTTCGAGGACGAGGCCGGTCAGTCGCTGACGCCGCCGCGAGCCAGGTCCTGGGGCCGTCGGGGCTGCACCCCGGTGGTCCGCGTGCGCGGCCGGGGCTCGGGCCGGGTGTCGATGGCAGGTATGACCTGCTATAAGCCTGGCGAGCGGTCCCGGCTCTTCTACTCCATCCGCGAGTACACCGGACGCAAGAACCAGCCCAAGGGCTTCGGCTGGCGCGACTTCCGCGACCTGCTGATCCGTGCCCGCATCCAGCTCGGCGGCCCGATCGTCCTGGTCTGGGACAACGTCCGCCTCCACCTGACCAAGTCCTTACGGGCGTTCATCGAAGCAAACTCGGACTGGCTCACGGTTTTCCAACTGCCCACCTACGCACCCGACCTGAACCCGCAAGAAGGCATCTGGTCGCTGGTCAAACGCGACATCGGAAATCTCGCCGCAGCTGACCTCAGCCAGATCACCCGTGCCGTGAAGCGCAAGCTCAAGATGCTGCAGTACCGACCGGAGGTGATCGACGGCTGCCTCGCTGGTACCGGCCTGGCCCTTGGCGCGTGAACACGCTGGCCGACCGACGGCGATAGGGCGAGCATGCCGGAGTCCAAAGTTGCTGGTCAGATACGGTAACGGGATGGACGAGAGCCTGCCTGCCGACGTAGCCGACGTGCTTGCGGCAGTCCTGAACGCGGACGACCCGGTTCATGATGCGCTCCGAAGGCAGGTTCTGCACCTCAGCGTGCGAGCGCGCTGCACATGCGGGTGCGGCACCGCCTACTTTGAACTCGACACCAGCAAGGTGGAACCTGCGCCAACCAGCCCCAGCACGGTCGTGGCGGCCGAAGCGCAGCTCGTCACCGAAGCCGGCGAGTGCCCAGGTGAGGTCCTGGTCTTCACCCAGGGCGGCTACCTGTCGTGGCTGGAAGTCTGTTCATGGAGCGACGACATCGAAGTAACACTGGCCGCCGCACGTCACTGGCTGCAGACACGCTCTTGATCCCCAACGACCAGCGCCCCGCGGGCTCCGCGACACCGCCGACATCACGAGTTCAAGTTCAGTATCTACACCGTGGCATTGGACTGCCGGTTCTCCGGGCTCGTCGTTGTGGCGGTGGTGATCAGGGCTTCCAGAGCGGGGTCTACCCAAGGGCGGTCTGTGGTGATGTTCCGGCGGCGGCCGGCGGAGATGTCGGCGTACAGCTCGGTGTGGGCTCCGGCGGGGTCGCCGCGGTAGTCGGTGATCCGTACACCGGTCCAGGCCCAGTAGAGGGAGGCGCCGAGCGCGTACACCTCGGCGGCGGGGGTGAGGGGGACGTGGTCGTCGTCGCCGGTGGCGAGGAGCTGTGCGGCGATCTCGGGGGCGATGACGTGGATGAGGCCGCCCCGGTATGGCGTGGCCGGGGGCGTGAGGTCGGGGCGGCGGGCGCGGTCGTAGTCGATGAACGCGGGACCCCGGCTGATGATCACGTTCTCGGCCTGCATGTCGCCGTGGATCCATCCGGCCGCGTGCAGTTCGGTGAGGGCGGCGAACGCGGCACGGGCGGCGTCGCGCACGTGGGTGCGCTAGGTGTCGATGGCGTGGCCCTCGCGGGCGGGGGCGAACACCTGCCACAGCGATGGGCCGTCGAGGCGGGGCAGGGCGAGCCACCGGCCGAGGTTGCCGTGTCCGTGGCGGGTGCCGGGGTGGCGGCCCTGGTCGTGGAGGAGGGCGCAGGCGGCGGTCTCGTGTGCGAGGTCTCCGCGGGCGCCGGGGACGGCGGTCTTGATGATCTGGTCTGCGGCCTGCCAGACGTCGGAGCCCTTCCGGCCGATCAGGTGCTTGGGCGGGCCGGGCAGTCCGAGGGTGGTCATGGCTGTGTCGACGAGCGCGCGGGCGGGGGCGGTGGGTTCCACGGGGTGTCCTTCGGGGAGCGCGGGGAGGGGGCGGGGTCGGCGAGGCCGTCGAGGGTATCGAGGCCGGTGGCCCTGGCGAACGCGGTGAGCGCTGCGCGCAGGGCGGGGCCTGTCCAGGTGATGCCGTGGCGGGCGGCGGCCGCGCGGTAGAGCGCGAGTACCTCGCGGCCGGGGAGTGGGCGGCCGGCTTGGCGGAGGACGGCCGGGAGGGTGACCAGGTCGACCAGGCCGGTGATGTCCGGCCTGAGGGTCTCGAGGTCGACGAGGACCAGGCCGCGGCCGTGGCGGCGGCGGGCGTGTTCGGGCTTGAGGTCGAGGTGCCCGAGGGGGATGGCGCTGTCGCCGTGTGCGGCCCGGACGTGTGTGCGAGGACGTCGGGCCAGGCCTGGGCGTCGCGCAGCCAGGCCGGGGGCGGGGGCGGGGGCGGCGGTGAGACGGTCGAGCCGGTACGCGTCGAAGGCGGGGGCGAGTTCGGCGGGGAGGGAAGCGGGTGTCGCGTGGATGGCGGCGACGGCGCCGATGAGGCGGCGCGGAGCGGTGGGGCATGTCCAGCTGTTCGGGCGGGGGATGTGCTCGATCAGCAGGGAGCGTGAGGTGTCGTCGACGCTGAGGAGGCGGGGCAGGGCGGGGCTGTGTCCGGCGCCCCGCACGTCGCTCTGCGCGGAACCCGGAGGAGACAGGTCCGGCAGGCGCGTGGTCCTTCTCCTGCTCGTGGTCCCGGCGACAGAGGCGGGCTCGACCCGTGTGTGACCTGGGGGGGCGGCCGTCTGGACAGCGGCCGCGGCGACCGTAGGGACCGGAGCGGGCGTCTACTGTTTTCGCTGACAGCCGTCTGACGGAGCAGGCGAATAAGGCTGTCCGCCCTCTGCGGTGACGCCCCGGCGCTGCATTAGGTTCGAGTGAGCGCCAGATGGGCAATCCAGGAACCGTGTCTCGGCCTTCCCGCCGGGCAGCCTCTCCCGCCTCCCCGCATTCCTCATTCGTGCCGTTCAACGAGCGAGAGCAGACTGCCCGACCTACTCGCCGGCGAGGCAGTGCCTGACATTGAGTGTCTTCAAGTCCTCGTTTACCTGGTCTACGAGCTCTGCGCGCCGGGCTTCGGAGTCTGTGACGAACAGACTCTCGCCTGTGATGACCTCCTTTCGAAGCTCCACAGCCAACGCGTGATCCTCATCGCTGATGTCGTTCATGGCTTCGAAGAGCCGGTCGATTTCTTCGACCTGCGAGTTGGGTGTTTCGATCTTCCCCATCTCGCTGGTGAGCTTCCGCTCGGTGCTGGCCAGCTCGTCCCAGCTCGCCGCTGCCGCCTGGTAGTACGCGGACTGATAGCCACTGCCTGCGAGCCTGTCGAGGGAGGTGTTTGCTTCGCTGTTCTGGCGGACGAGATCACCATGCAGGGAGTCGCAAGCCGCACTGGCCTCCCTCGCCCACTCTTTAACGGTGAACTCGTCTCTGGTGATGATCGCGAAAATGAGTCCACCGATGCCAGCCAGTCCTGCGAGTGCCGCGATCCACCAACCGACATGCTTCCTGATCCGGCCGCTTGTATCTCTTTCTTGATCTTCGTCCATACGTCAGAGGTTCCCGGCTGATGAGGGGACGGGTGCGAGGCAAGGCGCAATCACTCGTCTGGCAGTACCGAGCCTCAAAGCGTCGGAGTTGCTCACGCGCAACGGGCGTTCAGAGGCACGTGCCCTCGTAATTTAGGGATGCCGTGCGATGTGCCACCTACATGACAGTTGGCCGCCTGGGGCAGATTCCACTATTCACGTCACCACCACGAGCGGGGCCCACGGCGCAGGCCGGGGAGGAGTTTCAGACTCGTTCGAGACGGGGTGCGCCGTCGAGGATGGCCAGTTCTCTGTCGGTGGCCTGGCGTTTCCAGTCGGGCGCGACGGTTGCGTAAGTGGTGACGTCGTGCCAGCAGCCCTGGGTGTGGAAGAGCTGGCGGAGGGTGGCTTCGGGGCGCAGGCCGGCGGCGTGCATGACTTTCGGCATGTGGTGGTGGTCGCTACGGTGGCCGGCCCAGATGCGGTGCAGGCCCAGGTGTCCGAAGGCGTAGGCCATCAGCAGGCGTCAGCTTTCGTGGCCGTGGCCGCGCGTGGGGGCGCCGGGCAGCAGGGCAAGGCTGGTGAGCATGGCGTTGCTGCCGTAGTCCTCGACGAGGAGTCCCATGGTGCCGACGAGGGTGTCGTCGTCGGGGGCGCAGACGGCGAGGGTGTATTTGCGGCGCGGGTGGGTGTGGGGCTGGGCGAGGCTCTGGGCGAAGGCGGCGTGGGCCTGGGTGGGGTCCATGCGGTCGATGCCCAGGTAGCGGGTCAGGACGCGGTGAGTGAGGATCCGCGCGAACGCGTCGTGGTCGCCCGCGTGCAGCTCCCGCAGCCACAGGTGGTCGCCTCGCAGGTCGGGTACGAGGTTCACCGGCCAGCTCCGTGCAGGGCGGCCTCAGATGCCGGGACCGGGACGAGGGCGCGGAGGGGGATGAGCGTTTCGAGGTCGATGGAGTGGCGGCCGGAGGGGATGGGTTCGCCGAGCAGGATGCGGCGGGCGGTGTCGGTGACGAGGGCCGCGCCGAGCATGACGCCGCTGGCGAGCTGCGGCCAGCTGGAGAGCGTATGGCCGACGCGGGTGAGTGCGTCGGTCATGGCCGGGCTCAGCCGCTGCTCGTCGACTACGTCGAGGAGGAAACGCAGAGCCGCTTCCCGGTCGAGGCCATGGATGTCGGCGGCGGTCGTATCGCCGGTTCGGCCGTGGAAGAGCGGGCGTCCTGGCTCGAGGTCGAAGCGTTCGATGTCCAGTACGCCGCGGTCGTTGGTGTCCATGAGGACAGGGATCCGCCGGCTGCGCGCGTGCTCGCGGGCGGCTACTTTCACCCAGGGGGTGTCGCACTCCTCGATGAGCAGGTCCAGGCCCCTGCCGTCCCGGCCGGCGCCGAAGAAGTCGTCGATGGTGTCCTCGGTGACTCCACCCCGGTGGATCTCGATGTCCAGGTAGGGGTCGAGCTCGTACATGCGCCGCGCGCACAGCACGCTCTTCTCCAGGCCGAGTTCGTGGACGCCGCCGCGGAGCCGGTTGAGGTTCGACAGGCCGAGCCGATCGAAGTCCGCCAGCCTGAAGGCCCCGCCGACGCCCTCCATGGCGCAGGTCAGCGCGGCGCTGCTGCCGACCGACAGCCCGATGACGCCGATCCGCCGGTTCAGGAGGCCCTGCTGCTGCTCGCGGGTGATCTTGTCGCGGTTGCGGTCGGTACGGACTAGGCGGAACTCGGACTCGGGCAGAACGTGGACCAGGCGCCCGGACCACGGGTACCAGGCCCACCTTCCGTACTCCTCGGGCCGCGTGCCCAGAGTGTCGACGACGGCGCGGGACCGGGAGCGGCCGCCGAAGGGATCCTGCGGAGCACGGCAGCGCAGGAGTTCCTCGATCTGGTCCTCGATCCGGTCGTGGAACTCACGCAGCAGGCCCGAGGCTCGCAGCCCGGCCAGGGCCGCTGCGTCGGACGACTGCGAAAGGTCCAGCAGGACCGGCCGAAACGATTCGTCCCGGAAGCGGGGCGAGGGCAGGACGAGGTGGTCCGGCTCCAGGCCGGAAGGCAGGGGGTGCGTCACGGGAGGGACGCTAACAATCCGGCGATCATGAAACGGGGGCCGTCACCCGCGGGGGCGCACTCGAATTGATCTTCTACTCGAATGCGCCCCCACGCGCCGAGTGCACCCCTGCACTCCCCCACCTTGCCGGCAGCCCCCGGTCGATCAAGTCCAGGAGCGTCCAGGGATGCCTTAGCAGTCGTCGGGGCCCAGACGGGCCGGGTGCGAGAACGGCCCAGGCGGCCCGCCCCGCCTGAGCGGCACCGACAGACCCCGACACCCTGAGCGGCCCGTATCCAGCACGCTCGGAGCACCGGGCACGGGGCGTACATCCCCGTCCTCCTGCCGCCGAGACGATGACGGAACGGTTCGCCACCAGAAGTTCCACACAGGAGTGCAGAATCGTTTTTGTTCCGCGTCGTTGAAGGAATCGAGCGCCCCTCGGAATGCACGTGCGGGGCGCCTCCACCCTGGGCGCCCCCAGCGTCCTGGGAAGCTCACGGCACCGAGGGCGCGGTGACAGGAACGCGACCGCGATGCCGTCCACCCGGCATCCCACCCCCTCCCCGGGCTGCCGGGTGCCCCACAGCCGGACGTGGAGCGCAGAGCCGCCGCCCCGCACTGGGCCGCCCCGCCCAAGCCCGCCACGAAGGCCACGACCACAGGCCAGGCCAAGACGAAGCCCGGTGCCCGTACCCGTACACCCGCACCGCGCCGTCCCGGCCACCCCACTCCCGGAGTGCGGGCCGGGGACATGGCCGCGCTGTGCCGCTCCGCGCACGGTTTGGACAGCCCGACCCTCACCGCGCTGTGCCGTCACGCCTACGGCCGCTGTGGCTGGCCGAGGTAGCTGTCACCGGATGCCTCGGCCTGCGCGTTCACTCCGCGTTGTTCGCGCACCTGTCGCCGACTGGTCGAGATAGGTGTCACCTGCCTCGGTTGGTCACGGTGGTCGTCACCGTCAGCGGAAGCGAACCCCCTGGTCCGGTCTTGGCGTGCATCGGTACAGCGGCTCACTAACTGATCGTTTCAGAATGAGTCGAGCTGCGGGTCTTGTGTTCGACGATCTTGGTCGGCAGGGTGTCCGGGTGCGTGCTGATCTTGTTCCTGACGACCTGTGGGAGCGGGTGGCCCCGCTCTTACCGCCCGCTCCCGAACGGCGCCGTCGGCATCCTGGACGGCTTCGCGTTCCGGACAGGGCGGCTCTCACCGGCATCATGTATGTCCTGCGGACCGGTGTCGCCTGGCGGGACGTCCCGGCCGAGACCGTGGGCTGTTCCGGTGTGACGGCCTGGCGTCGGCTGCGGGACTGGACCGAGGCCGGCGTCTTGCCTCGCCTGCACGCCGTCCTGTTGACCGAGCTGCGCCGTGCGGGCCTGCTGGACCTGGACGACTGCTCCGTGGACGGGTCGCACGTCCGGGCTCTCAAAGGGGGGATCACGTCGGCCCCTCGCCCGTCGACCGCGCCCGCCCCGGTTCCAAGCACCACCTGATCGTCGACCGCCACGGAACCCCACTCGCCGTCACCCTGACCAGCGGCAACCGGCACGACGTCACCCAGCTCCTGCCCCTGCTCCACGCCGTCCCGCCAATCCGAGGTCTGCGAGGACGTCCCCGCCGCAAGCCCCGGCGCCTGTACGCCGACCGGGGTTACGACTTCGACAAGTACCGCCGTCTGCTGTGGAAGCGCGGCATCAAGCCGATGATCGCCCGATGCGGCGTCGCGCACGGCTCCGGACTGGGCAAGGTGCGGTGGGTGGTCGAGCGCGCCTTCGCCTGGCTGCACCAGTTCAAGCGGCTCCGCATCAGCTACGAACGACGCGCGGATCTCCATCAGGGCCTGCTCGAACTGGCCTACAGCCTCATATGCCTGCGCCGCCTCCGAACTCATTCTGAAAGATCAGTAAGGGGTGACATGCCGGAGTCGGTGACAGGATAGCGAAGACGGTCTCCCGCCCTTACGAGCTGCCCTCAGGTGAGGTCGAAGGTGACGTTCCCAGAGCCGTCCCAGTCCGGCGCCTCCGTGAGCGTGAAGGTTCCATCCCCTGCCTCGACGACTCGCACCATGATCCCTGCGCGGTCCTCACCGGGAAGCGCAATGGAGAAGTGGGGATCCATCTCCATGAGGAAGTCCCAGCCCTCGCGCTGGATCGTGTCAAGGGTGTTGGCATGCCGACCGGTTGCCCGCCACTGGCCGACCGCGTCGACAGCGACGGTGATGTCGATGTCGTACATCTCAAGGCAAGTCGACTGGTTAGCCCACCATTCGAGGCGGCCCTGACCCACGAATCGCTCCATGAGCACACTATGCAACTGTGCAGGCCGACCAGGCGAGCGAGCACGGCTGCTGGCCGTCGTGGGCCAGGCCCCGAGATAGAACTCCCCCACATGCCTTCGCCGCCTCGCGACCTCATTCTGAAACGATCAGTAAGAGGTCCTAACAGAAGCTGTTGATCATGTGACTGTCGGCTGGGCTGCTCGTTGGTCCGTTCGTGGCGAAGAGGAACTCCCGGCCGTGGATCGTGTCGGACGAACTATGGTCGTTGGTCGAGCCATTGCTCCCGGTTCCGGCGCCGAAGCTGGTGGCGGGGCGGCCGCGGGTGCCGGACCGGCAGGCTCTGTGCGGGATCTTGTTCGTGCTGCACACCGGGATCCAGTGGGAGTACCTGCCCCAGGAGCTCGGCTTCGGCTCCGGCATGACGTGCTGGCGACGCCTGGCCGCATGGAACGAGGCCGGCGTGTGGGACCAGCTGCACCTGGTCATGCTCAAGAAGCTGCGTTCGGCCAAGCAGCTGGACTGGTCGCGGGCGGTGATCGACTCCAGCCACATCCGGGCCGCTCGACGGGGCCCAAAAGCGGACCCAGCCCGGTCGACCGAGCACGGCCGGGCAGCAAGCACCACGCCCTCGTCGACGGACAGGGCATCCCACTCGCCGTGTCGCTGACCGGCGGAAACCGCAACGACGTCACCCAGCTGATGCCCCTGCTCGCCAAGGTCCCGTCCGTCGCCGGCCTGGTCGGCCGGCCCAGGCGACGACCGGACACGCTGCTGGCCGACCGGGGCTACGACCACGACAAATACCGCCGCCTCGTCTGGGCGCAGGGCATCAAACCGATGATCGCCCGCCGCGGCATCCCGCACGGCTCCGGCCTCGGCGTCCACCGCTGGGTCGCCGAGCGGACCATCGCCTGGCTGCACGGCTTCCGCCGTCTCCGCGTCCGCTGGGAACGACGCGACGACATCCACGAAGCCTTCCTCGGCCTCGCCACCTGCCTCATCACCCACCGACACGTCCAACGCCTTTATTAGGACTTCTAAGCCAGCTGCCTTGCTCGCCTACAGACGGTGCATGAGCGGGGTGCGCAGGTGAGGGCGGATGCGTACGTCGCCGAGGAATGCGGTGAGTCGTTCGGCTTCGGCCCCAGCGGTTCGGGACGTCGTCCGACGAGCTCAGCGTGCAGCTGCTCCGACAGGCCGGTGGCGCGCCACTTGGGGCGCACCATCAGCTCTGACAGGTTGAAGGTCTCCTCTGCGGCGGGGGCGGGGGAGAGGTACTCGCGCCACCACTCCCGTTCATGGACAGGATGCGCTCGCATCGCCGTTTCACCGGATTCCGCCTGGGCCGTCTGCCAGCGGGGCCCTCGCGGGCATCGCCACCGCCCGGCGCGAAGACCGGATCGCGGTCACCCCGGGGCCACCAGCTCCTACAACGCCGGAGTCAAACGAGTTCCGGATCAACGAGGTTGAGCTCCGGAGCGCCCAACAGAGTTGACGTACGAGGTGTCCTCGGGTGTCCTGCTGCAATGTCTGATCTTCGCATCCAGCCGCCGGACGGCGACGCCACACTCAAGGACTGGCAGTACGTCCACAACGTGATCATTCCTACCCACTCCCTCTCTCTGGACGAGGTACGGGAACGCGCCCGACGCAACCACTTGGAGGTCGCCTATCTCGATGACGTTCTTGTGGGTTGCAGCACGGTGCGCCCGCCCACGGATGAAACGCCTGCGGCCACAGTTATCGCCCGCGTGCTCGCTGCTCACCGCAGGCGGGGGTTCGGGGAGGAGCTCTACGCCCGCGGGCTCGACCGGGCCCGGCAACTGGGGGCCGAGGTGATCGAAACCGTCGTCTTGTCCTCCAACGAGGACGGGCTGCGGTTCGCGCTCAAGCACGGCTTCGTCGAGACCGAGCGATACCTGCTGCCCGGAGACACCACCCCCTGGATCGACTTGCGCCTCTCCTGACCGGTACAGGCCTTGCCCCGGCCTGAGCTCACCCGGACGTCATCGGCTTCGAGCAGGAGGACCCGCGCCTCGCCGGGACGGTCGAGGTGGCCCTGCGGTGGCGTGGCTCCACACGGAGCGGCCGGTCCGAGTTCCCGCGTTCCACACGCGGCATGCTGGGCGGCGTGGCAGTGCGCGCCAGCGTCGCCGAGGCCGTACGGGACACCTCGGCGCATGGTTGGAGAGGCACCGAGAACAGGCCCGGAAAGGACCACCCCCACACTGCCGAGGCCTGCGCCGACCTCCACGCCGCCAACGGGAACTTCTACCGCCTGCCCGGCCAGGACACGGCGGTCTGCGCCAACGAGACCGGCCCCGTCACCGTGACCGCGGACGGCACCTACAAGGGGCGCCCGGTCCACTGGGAGCGAACGTTCGACAACGACTGCGAGCGCCAGCTCGCGACCGGCCTCGTCTACGAATTCTGAACCACCCGCCCGTTCACAGCGGAGAGAACCGGCGCCCAGCCCGCCGTAGCTCCCCTACCCTGAGCCGCGAGGCGGGCCCGAGCCGACTGGTCAAATCGCGCTCCCCTGGACCCCGGCCTCGGGGCACAGCGGTACAGCGGTACAGCAGTACAGCGATTGGTAGGCGTCGTTGATCGTGTAGTCGGTGTTCGGCTGCCCGCTGTCGTGGAATGGAGAGCGGGTGTCACGGGCTGTGGTCGCGTCCGTCCCGTGGTGCGAAGGCTGTGAGGGCGTCGGCGTCGGTCGCGCGAGCGCGCAGGAAGTAGTCGGCCCACTCGGTGATGTCGGGGTAGGACGAGTCCTGGCTGAGCTGGGTGGCTGCGGCCTCGATGTCGAAGTGCGTGGTGCGGAGTTCGATGCCCGGGCCCAGGAGGGCCCAGTGCGCTCCGGTTCGTCCGTAGGGCATGCCGATGCTGCCGGGGTTGACCACGAGTCGGCCGTGGGCGACGCGGACGAACGGCATATGGGTGTGACCGCAGACCACGGTGCGAATGTCGGCGTCGAGTCCGTCGAAGACTTCCTCCCAGCGGTCGAGGCGGGAGTCGACCAAGACGACCTCCTCGTCGCCGCGAGGGGTGGCATGGCAGAACAGCACCTTTCCCAGGCCATTAACGGACAGGGAGAGTGATAGCGGAAGTGAACTGAGAAGGTCGAGATGGTCCTCGCGGAGCTGTTCGGCTGCCCAGGGGGCGATCGGATCGGGGATCGTCTCGCGTTGTCCCCGGCGGTATTCGAGGAGTTCGCGGTCGGCGTTGCCGCTGATCCAGATGACGCGGTCGCCGAGGCTGGTCAGCAGGTCGAGGACCTGGGTCGGTTGCGGGCCGGCGCTGATGTCGCCGGTGAGCACGATGTGATCGGCGTTGCTGACGTCTGGTTCGGCAAGTACTGCCTCCAGGGCCGGCAGGACTCCGTGAATGTCGGACAGGACGGCTACTCGGTTCAGCATGGTCACCACTGTGGGGCGAAGGCAGCCGAGCGGTGTGATCTTTCGCCGGGCGCATAGTTCGAGTTCAGCGTGTGTGGTCGCCGGGTGCGTAGTTCTTCCAGGGGGCTCCGGCTTCGGTGCCGATGCGAGTGGTGCTCTTGTCGTGGTAGCCGAGTGCCTGGGCGATGACGGACGCCGGGGCTTGGAGGACAAGTTGGCGGATGGCCGAGGTGCGGCCCTTCTCGGCCGGAACGCCGAGTTTGCCGGAGGGCGTCGCGCAAAGTGCCGGGGTTCATCGGCTGGCTCGGGTGGCGGCCGGAGAAGAGCCAGGGTGAATCCTGGTTGATGGCAGGGGTGTTGTCGGGCAGGGCCTGGAGGTAGTCGAGCAGGAGGGCGGTCCGCCGGGCAGCGACCCGCCCGTGGCTCCTCCGGTGTGGGACGGGGGCAGCCGGGTGGTGCTGAACGGCGTCGGCGTCCATCTCCACCTCGAAGACGCCGAAGGCCGGGTGCTTCTCGGCCTGCGTCACCCCAAGTCGAAGTACGCGGGCGACACCTGGCACTACCTCGCCGGGCGGTGCGAGCAGGAGTCCGCCCTCGCATGCCTGGTCCGCAAGGCGTGGGAGGAAGCAGGGCTGGTCATCGACCCCGCGGACGTGGAGCTCGCCCACGTCGTCCACGTCGTCGACACTCCGGGCAGCCTGCCCCTGATGCAGCTCATGTTCCGGGCTCGCCGGTGGGAGGGCACCCCCGAAGTTCGCGAGCCCGACAAGTGTCTGACCTGGCAGTGGTGGCCGCGGCACGAGCTCCCGGACCGGATCGTCTCGTACACCCGCACGGCCATCACCGCGATCTCCGAAGGCCACCTCTATTCCCAGCTGGGCTGGTGAGCAGGGTGAGCACACCCGCCAGTAGCGAACCCGGCCGGCGGGCCCAGATCGAGCCCCCGCACGTTGATCGGCGTGCGGCCCGACCTGACCGTCGGGACCCTCCTGCTGCTCGTCCCGCTCATCGCCCTCCCCCGCTCGAAGAGACCTGTCCGGCCGCCGACCAGGGCGCCGACGAGCCGGAGGCGAGCAGCATCATGCCCATCTTCGCCGGGAATTCCGTCAAGGTCGCCCGCCAGTCCCTCGACACCCCCGCACCGACTGGCTCCTCGCGAGCACGCGTGTCTCCCCCACTTCTCCTGCCTGCGGGCATGAGAGTGCCGCGGGCGGGGCGACCCGCACCATCCGCCCGGGCGACCAGGACAGGGTTCGTGGGAACGGGCACGTGCCTGAGAGGGGGCGGGGCAGGCCGGCGACCGCCCGCCCGCCACACCTCGCCGCATGCGTTGAGCGCTTCCCAGAACGCGGAAAGGCCGTGGCGCACGGGTCGGTTTTTCGCCGTCTTCCGGCACGCCCGCGCTGAGGTCGAGTGCGGCAACTGTTGTCACTCGGCATGGATGCGGGGCGGTAAGCAGGTGCGAATCTTCGGCTTATTCTCGCCCGTGTGTGCGACTGAATGGCGGGCAGCCCCCGGCCGGCCGTGAAGCGGCTGTGGCAGCGTGTGCGGCTCCAGTGGCCGATGGGTCCACTGTGACGACTCTTCTCGTGGGGGGAAGTGCATGACTTCGCGTGTTTCCGGCACGCCTTCTCGGCGTGCCCGTCTGACGGCAAGACATTCCATGACCGCGGCGATAGCGGTCCTCGCGCTGGGCGCGTCGTCGCTGCCGGCGTTCGCCGCCTCACCCGCGGCCGGTCCGGGGCCCAGCTCGGTGTGGGGCAAGAAGGCTGAGCCGCTGGAAGTTCCGCCTGTGAAGGTGGGATCGACCAAACCGGTTGCCTCTCAAGCTGAGGCGGCTCCCTCGAAGGAGGAGGCCGCCTGGCGTGCGGCACAAAGGGAGCGCGCCCGCACCACGGCGAAAGCGCCGTCCAAGGAGCAGCGCGCCCCAGTGGCCCCTTCGGCGGAAACCGGGGCTCTCTCGTGGGTGCCCGAGGGGCAGGGATCGGTGCCCTGGCATCAGATCTCGGAGTTCCGTGTCACTGACTCCCTCGTCGCACGGATCAACCTGTCCAACGGCAACCTGATGCTGGCCGCGACCGACTTCGAGGTCGCCGGAGTGGGCCAGAAGCTGCGCCTGGCACGTACCTACAACTCACTGCAAGGGCCCTACGGCAAGATGTCGGACCGCTGGTGGCAGGAGTACGAGCGCTACCTGCATGTCTTCGCGAACTCGGTCGTGCTCTACGACGCAACGGGTGACTCCGTGAGCTTCACCCTCAACTCGGACGGGGCGTTCACGACCCCGAAGGGTTACTCCAAGGACCTGAAGAAGAACGCGGACGGCACGTACACGCTGACCGACCGCAAGTCAGGCCTGAAGGACGCCTACGACGCGAACGGGACGCTCACGAAGGTCACCGACCGCAACAAGGGCACGATCACGGTCGACCAGCACGACGAGACCGGCGAGCACAAGGGCTTCAAGCTCACAGAGACCCGCTCGGGCCGCTGGATCGACCTGCTCAAGACCTATCCGAACCAGTGGCAGGCCAAAGACAACACCGGCCGGACCGCAGTGTTCGATCTCGACGCCAGCGGCAACCTCTCGCGTACGACCGACACGGAGGGCAAGAGCACCTCGTACGCCTTCGACGCGGACGGACGGATCACTAAGATCATTACGCCCGAAGGGCGCGTCACCACGTTCACGTACGACGCCCAGAACCGGGTCACGTCGATGCTGCGGGCCACCCAGACCGGCGCCTCCGGACACACCGGACCCACCTACACCTACTCCTACACCGGCGTCTATCCCTCAGACGCGGGGACGACGACCGTTGCCGACCCCGAGCAGCACGCCACGAAGTACGAGCACGACGGCGAGGGCAAGGTCACCAAGGTGACCGACGCACTTGGCCGCTCCCGTTCCAAGAGCTTCGACGCGAACAACAACGTGCAGACCGCGACGGACGCGATGGGTGTCGGCGGCGTCGGTGGGAATGTCACCACCTACGGCTGGGACACACGCAACAACCTCACCTCGGCGAAGCTGCCCACCGGAGCCACGTCGGCCCTGAGCGGCTACCAGACCCTGTCGGGGGCAGACCTTCCCGGCAGCATGACCACAGCCGACGGAGAGAAGACGGACTACACCTACGACACGGCCGGCAACACCAAGTCGGTCGCCGTGACCGGCACCGGCGGCGGAACACAGTCCTTCGACTACAACCCCGCCACCGCCACCTGCGGCGGGTTCGAGGGCCAGCGCTGCAAGGTCACGACGAAGATGTCGTCGACCAAATCGGTCTCCACGTCCTTCACGTACGACGCCAAGGGCAATCTGACCAAGGTCACACCACCCGCTCCCCTCGGCGTCACCACCTACACGTACGACGAACTGGGCCGCCCCGCCACCGTCAAGGACGGCCGCGGTGTCACCACCCTTTACACCTACGACCATCGCGACCGGATCACCAAGGTCGACACCTCCGGCTACGCCACCGTCACCTATTCCTACGACGGAGACGGAAACCTCACCCAGCGCTCGGACGGCACCGGCGTCACCACTTACGCGTTCGACCCCTTGTCCCGCGAAACCGTGCGCACCTTGCAAAACGGCTCGCAGACACGCCTGACTTACACCCCCGCAGGCAATGTGGACACCTACGAGGACCCGGCCGGCCTCACCGACTACACCTGGAACGAGGTGAACAGCCTCAAGCAGTTCAAGGACCCGACCGGCAAGGTCACCACGTACACGTACGACAACAATGACGTCCGCACGAAGACGACGTATCCCGGCGGCACCGCCCAGGAGATCACCCTCGACAAGTCGAGCCGTCCGGAGAAGATCCGGGCGACGTCCCCCAAGGGCACGCTGGTCGAACTCGCCTACACCTACGGCTACGACCACGACGCCAACGCCACCACTCCCCTCAAGGACGGTGGCAAGATCCGTACCCGCACGGACGTGCTCGCGGGGATGAAGACGACCTACACCTACGACGGTGCGGGCCGGTTCTCCTACGCCAAGGAGGAGAAGGGCACCACCCTCAACTCATCCTGGCAGTACTGCTACGACCTGGCCGGCAACCTGACCTCTCAGGGCGTCGACCCCGGTTGCCCCCGCGGCACCACCTACACGATCAACGACGCCCAGCAGATCACCGCGAAGAACGGCGTCGCGACGAACTGGTCGTACGACAAGGTGGGCAACGAGACCGCCGGGGCCTCCACACCTGAGGGCACCCGCACCGGGGCGACGTGGTCCGACTACTCCCAGATGACTTCGGTCACCGTGGGTGGCAAGATCTACGCCGGTCAGTACGGATCGACGGACCAGAGCGAGCGGATCAAGCTCGGCGACACGTTCTTCCACAACGGGCCGCTCGGCCTGTCCGCAAAGAGCGTCGGCGGCGTGGACATGGGATTCAACCGGGAACCCGGGGGCACCCTGAACTCCATGACCACCGGGGGCAAGTCCTACTACTACCTCACCGACGCGCTCGGCTCGGTCGTGGCGCTCGCCGATGAGGCCGGGGCAAAGGTCAACACGTACTCCTACAGCCCCCGCGGTGTCCAGCGTGCCGGGACCTCGGAGCAGGTCCCGCAGCCGTACCAGTTCGCCGGCGGTTACCACGACGCCACCGGCCTCTACCACTTCGCCGCCCGCTACTACGATCCCAACATCGGCCGCTTCACCAGCACCGATCCCTCCGGCCAGGAGAAGAATCCCTATCTCTACGCCGAAGGCGACCCCGTCAACCGCATCGACCCCACCGGCCTGTTCAGTCTCGGTGACGGTCTGGGACTCGCCGGTACCGCCTTGGGCCTCGCCTCTGTCTTCATCCCCGGCGGTGCACTTGTCGCCGGTGGCCTCGCGGTTGCCTCCGCAGGACTGGAGATGGCCGGAGCAGCCGCCAACGGGGAAAGCGGGTCGAAGATCGCGATGTCCGGAGTCGTCGGCTTCGTCGGCGGCAAGGTCGGCGTCGCAAGCAAGTTGCTCGGCGCTGGCAAGACCCTCGACCGCTCCATCGGGTTGGGCTACTGGGGTATGGGCGCGGCAGCCGGCATCGTCGCCTAGTCATCTAGTCAGAAGTCGGTAGTCGGTAGTCGGTAGTCACGGGAGGATACAGAACATGCATCTCGCTCGATCAGGATTTGCAAGCCTGCCCACGGGGCTTGCCATTGCGGTACTGGTCATAGGTCTCGCGATCGGCCTTCTGATCATCATGCGAGGCAAACGGAAGTAGCCCGCGACAAGGCGGCCCGTTGAAGCCCTCGTGACAGGCTTCAACGGGCCCCAGGCACGCCTTGACGCGCATGGGGCCCTGCGAGCCGTTCTCATCCTGAACAGCCGCAGCTCAACAGTGAGCCTTTTCCAACCTGAAGCACCTGCCAGTCGGAGCGCCCCGCAACGGCTCCCCGGAGGCGCCGGTCAACTGGTGAAGACCTGGCCGGGAGCCCATGCTGGACTCGGGTAGCCGATCAACGACAGTGCGCTGACCAGTGCGGATGCCAGGTTGGAAAAGGCTCAGCGTGATACCTCTGGTGGGCACGCAGTGCGGCCACTGGACCGACAGGGGGCTGGACCGCGCTACGGGCCACGATGACATCACACTAAAGGGTGTTGCAGAAGGCTCAGTTTCGGTCATTTTCCCGGTATGGGTGGGGTGTTGCGGGCTGAGCCGGTGTGGGTCGAGACGTTCACGGGCTTGCGGATCGACCGGTTCGCGAAGCTGGTGAAGGTAGTGAAGGAGCGGGGCGGGAACGGTCCCGGTGGTGGCCGGCCGTGGTACCTGCCGCTGGCCGACCGGGTCCTGCTGGTGGCCGTCTACTACCGGACGAACCTCACCATGCGGCAGCTCGCCCCACTCTTCGGGATCTCCCCGGCCACCGTCTGCCGGGTCATCCACCACCTGCGTCCGTTGCTGGCCCTGGAGCCCGCCGCGCGGCCGGTCGCCGACGTGGACCGGCTGTGGATCGTGGACGGAACGTTGATCCCGGTCCGCGACCGGACCGTGGGAGCCTCCTCCCGCAATTGCCGGTTCTCGGCGAACGTGCAGGTCATCATCGACGCGGACAGCCGCCTGGTCGTCGCCTCGGCCCGGCCGACGCAGCCAACGCTTCTCCCGGCTGCCGTGGACGGCCCGCCCTCAGCGCCTATGGCCTCGCAGTTGACGAGATCACCAGGTAAGACACCGTCTGAGGAGGACGATCCCGGCCTCGTCGCGCACCACCCGCCACGTCGGGTCGCCAGCCGCCTTTTGTAGGGTGTCGGCCGCCGCGCCCGCCGGGAAGCCGTCCGTCCGATCAACCACCAGCCACTCCACCATCGGATCCTGGTCCAGCAGACCTGGTACCGCGAGCCACACCACATTCCGATCGGTCAGGTGCGGGGCGAGCGTGTTGCTCGCCGCCACCCGCACCCCGTTCGGTACCAGCTCCACCGCCGCCCGCGCCGCTGCCTCGCGCGGGCTTTCCCGCCAGAAGCCCGGCGTTGCGAGCTGGGCGGTGGGCTGGAGCGGCAGGAGTAGGAGCGCCGCCCCCACCGGGACGAGCAGCGAAGCCCGGAACCCGCGCAGCCCCGGCACCGGCAGACGTGCCCCGCGCCGTATCGCGTCCACCAGCGCCGCGAACGCCACCGGCACCAGCACCGCCGAGTAGTGCAGCCCCGGCTCCCAGTGCGACGGCACCGACGAGGTGAACCGCCAGGCCAGCGTGGGCAGCAGAAGCCACGCCAGCGGACTGCGCACCACCAGGCCGCCCGTGACGGCCAGCAGCGCGAGGACCGTCAGCACCTTCACGGACCAGCCGTCGAGGAACCCGTTCGCACCCCGGACCTGCTCCGCGTACAGATACCGCCCGTCCGGCGCGAAGCCCGGAATCACCACCTTGAGGACGAGCAGCGCCGCCAGCACCGACCCGCCGGCCAGCAGCCACCCCGCCCGCCGCTCCCGCCCGTCCCGCACCCGATGCGCGATGAGCAGCCCGAAGACCGCCGCCGTCGCCCCGAGGTCCTCCTTCACGAGCAGCAGCGCGGCCGCCCACCATGCCGCCGTCCGCAGCCGCCCGTCCAGATACGCCCGGCAGGCCAGCGCCAGCGGCGGCAGCGCGAACGCCACCTCGTGGAAATCAAAGCCGATCAGCGTCTGCGTGCCCCAGGCCAGCCCGCACGCCACCCCGACCAGCGGACCCGCAGACGGCTGCCCTGGCAGGTGCCGCTGAGCCGTGCGCCCGGTCACGTACACCGCCGCCGCGACCAGCGCCGCCTGCGCCACTAGCAGCACCTCCACGTGCGGCACCAGCCGGTAGACCGGCCCCAGCAGCGCCAGTGCGGGATGGAAGTGGTCCCCGAGCAGCGGCAGGGCCTCGCCCTCGAACCCAGCTGGGGCCGTCGCCGTCCGGATCTCCGACGCGGGCAGCCGCCCCTCCGCCCAGGAGCGCACCGCCTGCCCGAAGATCCCCAGGTCGTAGCCGGTCGTCCGGAAGCGGGCATGGTTGCGCAGCGCGAACACGGTGTGCAGGGCGAAGAGGACGGCGGCGACCAGTGCGGGGCCGGTCCGGGACCGGTCGTGTACGTGCGTCGGCATGGGCGGGATGATCATGAGCATGGGGGCAGCTTCGGCAATGCGGTCTGAAGGGCCCCTGAAGCTGCCTGAGGATTTCCTCAGGGCCGCTGTGACCACGCAGGCGATACTCAGGCCATGCGCATCCTGGTGATCGAGGACGAGGAACGGATAGCCGCCTCGCTGCGGCGTGGTCTTGCAGCGGTCGGCTACGCCGTCGACGTCGCTCACGACGGCGTCACCGGACTCCACCTGGCCCGCGAGTACCGGTACGCCGCCGTCCTGTTGGACTTGATGCTGCCGCGCCTCAGCGGCTACCAGGTGTGCGCCCGGCTGCGGGCCGAGGGCAACGACGTGCCGGTGCTGATGCTGACCGCGAAGAACGGTGAGTACGACGAGGCCGAGGGCCTCGACACCGGCGCCGACGACTACCTCGCGAAGCCGTTCTCGTACGTCGTCCTGGAGGCCCGTCTGCGAGCCCTGATCCGCCGCGGCGGCGCCCGCGTCCCCACCCTCCTGGAAGCCGGCGACCTGTGGCTCGACCCGGCTCGCCGCACCTGCGGACGGGGCAGCGGGCAGATCGCGCTCACCCCGAAGGAGTTCGCCGTCCTGCACTGCCTGCTGGGCCGGCTGGACGAGGTGGTGCCCGTGGTCGACGTCCTCGACGAGGTGTGGTCCGCGGACTTCACCGGCGACCCGAACATCGTGCACGTCTACATCAGCGCCGTACGCAAGAAGATCGATGCCCCCTTCGGGCGGGAGACGATCGAGACAGTCAGGGGTGCCGGCTACCGGGTGAGCGGCCGTGGCTAGGCTTCCGGTCCCGCGTCAGGTTTGGGCGTCCGGGCTCGCGGCGCTGCTGGTCGTCGTCGTGGTGGTCTGCTGGCTGGCATACGCGGACCTGCTGGCCGGGCCCTTGCAGCCGCCGGTGCCCGATGTCCCTGAGGTCGACCGCATCGGCCCCCAGGTAGACCTGATCTCCCGGTGGGGTGCGGAGACCGGGGCGGCGGCCGTCGCACTCGTCTGCTGGTGGACTGGGCGCGGAAGCGGCCCGTGGACCCGGGTCGGTACGACGGCGATGGCCGGAGCCATCTCATATTTCCTTTATGACGCCGCTTGTGAATGGCTGGCCCGTGAGAATCTGGTCGTGCCCGGAAGTGTTGCCCGGGAAGCCCTGCGTTATGGGCTCGGTTTCACCGGTCCGGCGGCAGCCGTGCTCACGGCAGTGCCCGTATGGGCGGCCGTAGCCTTCAGAATGCGTGGCCTGTCCCTGGGGGCGCGCCTGGCACTCGCCGCCTCCGGTGCTGCGGGAGTGCTCTCCTTCTTCATGGTCGCGCTGCTCGACACCACCCGGCACAGCATGCTCAACGCCGACAGCGTCTTCGGCATCGCCCGCACCACCGGAGTGCCTCTTGTCACGATCCTGACCGGCGGTCTCGTGTACGTCACGGTGGCCCGGGCCCTTCGCCCCGTCGAAGCGATCCGCCGCGAACTAGCCGACATCACCGCCCAGTCGCTCGATCGCCGCGTCCCCGTCCCGCCAACCGCAGGCATCATCGCAGACCTGGCCCGCACAACGAACGCGACTCTGGACCGCGTAGAAGCCGCAGCCACTCGTCAACGCGAGTTCACCGCCGACGCGGCGCACGAACTCCGCAGCCCCCTCGCCGCGCTGCGTGCCCAGCTCGAATCGGCCCTGCGCCACCCGGAGACGGTGGCCGACTGGCATGAGGTGGTCACAGAGGCGGTGGATGACGTCATCCGTCTCCAGCGCCTGGCTGACGACCTGCTCCTGCTGGCCAGCCACGGCTCCGTGACCCCGGTACGCGAACCGGTCGACCTCTCGGCCCTCGCGCAAGACCTGGTCCGCGAACACCAGCACCTCCCCGATGCGGCCACCCTCCAACTACAGTGCGAGGCGCTGTCACCAGCGGTCCTCCTGGGCAATCCCGGCCACCTGGACCGCCTCCTGCGCAACCTGCTCACGAACGCCTGCCGCCACGCAAAGACAGAGGTCACGGTCACAGTGATCCGGTCAGGGACGGATCTGGTCCTGTCGGTTCAAGACGACGGCCCCGGCATCCCACCCGCCGACCGCAGCCGCGTCTTCGACCGCTTCACCCGCCTCGACGAAGCTCGCACCCGCGCCACCGGCGGTGCAGGCCTTGGCCTCCCCATTGCCAAAGACCTCGCCATAGCCCACTGCGGCACTCTGACCATCGAGAACTCCGCCTCAGGCGCCCTCCTCGTAGCCCGCTTCCCAGCACAATGACTCTGTCAGGGACCTTAGGGACGTGGTTCATTCGGCCCTGCCGCCACCAGCGTCAACCTGAACCGGCCGACTGCGACGGCTCGAAGCCGTGGTGGCGTCCGGTCGACACCATGAACTGCAGCCCCCGGCCGGTGTCCCTGCCTCGCCCTCCAGGGAAATCCTGCTCGCCGGCCGGTACGGCGCTTCGGGACATGCGCGTGTCCACCGGGTTCCCCGGCAACGTCGACATGGGTTAGGCGTACCGCAGGACGTGGCGGGTGGGCGGCGATCCTCGACGACACCCGCACGGCGCCTGACCCGCCTGCCGGCCAGACCTGATGTTCTGGAGGCGCCGTCGGTACAAGGTCAGTCGGATGACAGCAGGCCGAACGTCTCAGCTGTGTGCAGGTCTTCTGAACTGGGCCTTTTGCGAGCACCGCAGGCTCTCCAACGAGCGTGAGACCGTCCGGCCCTGTGAGGGGCCGGACGGTCGTCCTGGCCAGGCAGGCGCCCCGGAGCAAGCTAGTCCGGAGCTCTAGGCCCTGGCCTGGCGATCAGAGATCGCCAGGACGGGGCGAACAGGTGGGGCAGTTCGGTGGCGCCGCCACTCGCTCGGGGTGGTCCCGTAGGCGTCGCGGAAGCGTCGGGTGAAGTGGCTCGGGCTGGTGAAGCCGCAACGGGCCGCCACGGCGGCGACCGGTAGTGCGGCGTGGCGGGGTGAGGTGAGGAGCCGGCATGCCATTTCCAGTCGCTCGGCGATGAGCCACTGTTCGAGTCGGATACCCGCGCGTCCCAGCACGACGTACAACTGCCTTCTGGAGATGGCGTGTTCCGCGGCGATGCGCTCCGGCCCGAGGTCGGGGTCGGTGAGGTGGCGGCGTGCGTAGGCCGTGATCCGGGTCGCCAGGGCTGTGTCCATGGCCTCTCTGGCCCGTCGGTCCCGCTCGTCGTGCGCCGCGGAGGTCAGCAGGGCGCGTACGAGGTCCGTGGTGGCGTTGGCGAGGGCACCGGCTCCGGGGTCCGTTTCGAGACGGTCCGGATCCCGGAACAGTGACTGCACGTGTCCTAGCAGGAGGTCGTGCACCGGGCTGGCGCGAAGCCGTGCGGAGGCACGGACCACGGTGTCGACCGGTAGGCCGAGATGCTCCATGTCGACGGTGAGTGCCTGCGAGGCGCCGTACCCGGACCAGCCGTAGGTGCGTGGTGCGAGTTCGTGGAAGACGCAGATGTCCTGCGGCCCGAGGGTGAACCGGGTGCCCGCCTGTTCGGCTCGATGGGTGCCCTGGGTCTGGAGCGATACCGACACCACGGGGCGGTCCCGGTGCTGGCGCACGTGTCTGGCTGTGCGCCGGATCTCCAGCCCTGAGCTCCACATGTCGAAGAGGTCCAGGCCGCCCACTCGCCAGCCTTGGATGCGCGCGCTCATCCCTGTCCCGCATTCCTCGTGGACGATGTCGTTCGGCACGGAGGTGTCCGTCATCGCGTGATGGAACGCATCAGCCCTCTCTCGCGGCGCGTAGTCCTCCAGGTCCAACAGCAGCACGAACCAGCCCTCCAGCACGGTCTCCGGGTGTGGCGGCGCCCATCTTCCCGGGAGCACCGGGCACCCGGTTGCTCTGCCGTGCACGGGTCTGTTCTTCCCGTGCCCTCGCGCCGAAGAGCCCTGCGCTGAGGGGCAGCAGGCCAGCACGTACAGGCAACCGGGTCCCTCGCCCGGCCTCTAGCTTCGGACGTGCGCCGCCTGACCCGCGCGGCGTGCACCCTCGATCCGCAGAGAGGTCCGATCCATGACTGACCACGAATGTGTCGCGCCGGTTCTGGAACCGCAGGCCGCCGCCTTCGCCGAAGCGACCGGGGCGCCGCCGTTCCTGTTCCAGCTGCCACCGGCCGAGGGCCGCAGGGCCGTCGATGACGTGCAGTCCGGCGACGTGGAGCTGCCCGCGGTCGACGAGGAGTGGGTGACCGTCAGGGGCGGCCCGACCGGCGAGGTCCGGACCAGGATCGTGCGGCCCGCCGGTGCGCAGGGTGACCTGCCCGTCGTCGTCTTCGTGCACGGCGCCGGCTGGGTCTTCGGCAGCGCCCACTCCCACGACCGGCTGGTGCGTGAACTGGCCGTCGGCACCGGTGCCGCGGTGGTCTTCCCCGAGTACGACCTCTCCCCGGAGCACCGCTACCCGGTCGCCGTCGAGCAGGTCTGGACCGTCGCCCGCTGGGTCGTGACCGACGGCGCCGCTCACGGCCTGGACGCCACCAGAATGGCGGTGGCCGGCGACTCCGTCGGCGGCAACATGAGCACCGTGCTGACCCTGCTCGCCAAGGAACGCGGCGGCTTGACGCTCGCCCATCAGGTGCTCTTCTACCCGGTCACCGACGCCAGCTTCGACACCGGCTCCTACCACCGGTTCGCCGAGGGCTACTTCCTGCGACGCGACGGCATGCAGTGGTTCTGGGACCAGTACACCACCGACGAGAACCAGCGCGCCGAGATCACTGCCTCCCCGCTGCGGGCCACCGTCGAGCAGCTCACCGGTCTCCCCCCGGCGCTGGTGATCACCGCCGAGGCGGATGTGCTGCGCGACGAGGGCGAGGCGTACGCCGCCAAGCTGCGGCAGGCCGGTGTCGAGGTGACCGCCGTCCGCGTCCAGGGCGTCATCCACGACTTCGTCCTGCTCAACGCGCTGCGCGGCACCCAGGGCGCCGAGGTGGCCATTGCACTGGCCATCGCCACCTTGCGCAAGGCTCTCACCGCTCACTGACCCCGAACGGCAGCGGGCGGGGACCAGAGAGTTACCACGGGGGGTCTCGGCCTCCAGCCGCGCCTGTCCCCACCCCCGAGGAGAGACCCCATGGCCACCGGCGACACCACTCCCGAGGGGCCCGCGGCCCCGATGCGGCCTACCGGAGGCCGCCACCACGAGCCCGACCTGCGCGACATGACCCGCATCACCCTGCGGCCCATCGCCTCGCCGATGCCGCTCGGCTTCTACACCGTGGCGATCGCCTCCACCCTCGTCGGCTGCCTCCAGCTCGGCATGTTCGAGGATGGCGCCGAGCGCGCCGTCGCCCTCACGATCCTTCCCGCGTTCATCCTGCAACTCCTGGTGGGATGCCTGGCCTTCGGCGCACGGGATGTCCTGGCGGCGACCCTGATGGCCTGCTTCTCTGGGATGTGGCTGGCCAGTTCGCTGATCCTGGCCACCCAGCCGCCTGGAGGTGCCCGGGTGCTGGGCGTGCTGAACCTCTGCTTCGCCCTCTTCGCTCTGTCGATGGCGAGCGTAGCCAAGCCCAAGCGGGCGCTGTGGCTGGTGCTGTGCACCGCCGTGCCGCGCTTCTCGGCGGCCGCCGCTGCCAACCTGACCGGCGTGCACTGGCTCGCCGGTATCTCCGGCGCGCTGGGCCTGCTGCTGGCCGCGGTCGCGATGTACGCCGCCTTCGCCCTGATGCTGGAGGACATGCGAGGCCAGGAAGTACTGCCGATCGGCCGCACCGGTCCCGCCCACCAGGCCGTCAACGGCGACCTGACAGTCCAACTGCGCAACCTCGAACGCCATGCGGGCGTCCGCCGCACCCTCTGAGCCGGTCACACCAGCGGACCGAGCGGCGCAGCCGGTGTCCGTGCCCACCCCCTTGCCGTGCCACGACAGAGAGCGAGACCCCATGCCCACGATGCCGGTGAGCGGCGTCACCCCCGCACCGGGGACCGGTGACAGCGCCGATGTCGTCCTGCGCAACGCCAGGATCCACACCGGCGACCCGCTACGCCCTGCCGCCACCGCGCTCGCCGTCCGCGCGGGCCGCATCACCGCTCTCGGCGACGACGCCGAGGTGGCCGCCCGCGTAGGGGCTCGCACCAGGGTCGTCGACGCCCTCGGCCGCCGAGTGGTCCCCGGCCTGAACGACTCGCACCTGCACGTCATCCGCGGTGGCCTCAATTACGTGCTGGAGCTGCGCTGGGACGGCGTGACCTCGCTGCGCCAGGCGTTGGCGCTGCTGCGCGAGCAGGCCGGGCGTACCCCGAGAGGCCAGTGGATCCGGGTGGTCGGCGGCTGGTCGGCCGAGCAGTTCGCCGAGCGGCGGATGCCCACGCCCGCCGAGCTGAACCTGTCCGCCCCCGACACCCCGGTGTTCGTGCTGCACCTCTATCAGTCGGCGATCCTCAACCGGGCCGCCGTCCGAGCGGCCGGCTTCACTCGGGACACCCCTGACCCGCGCGGCGGCCAGATCGTCCGTGACCGCAACGGCCGGCCCAACGGGGTGCTGCTGGCGGCGCCGAGCGCGCTGCTCCTGTACTCCACCCTCGCCGCCGCGCCGACCCTGGAAGAGGCCGACCGCAAGGTCTCCACCCGGCATTTCCTACGCGAACTCAACCGCTTCGGCCTCACCTCCGCCGTGGACGCCGCCGGCGGGTTCCAGAGCTTCCCCGACAACTACGGCACCGTCATCGAACTGGCCCGCGCGGGAGAGCTGACCGTGCGGATCGGCTATCACCTCTTCCCGCAGACCGCCGGGCAGGAGCTGGCCGACCTCACCCGCTGGGTGGAGACCGTGCGGCCCGGGGACGGCGACGAGTGGCTGCGGCTCAACGGCGCCGGTGAGAACCTGACGTGGGCCGCGGCCGACTTCGAGAACTTCTCCGAACCCCGGCCTGAGCTGTCGCTTTACGAAGGCGAGTTCGAGCAGGCCGTCCGGCTGCTGCTGGAGCACGGCTGGGGGTTCCGGTTGCACGCCACCTACGACCAGACCATCCGCCGTGACCTCGCCGTCTTCGACAAAATCGCTGCTGAGGGCCTGTTTCCCGGCGGCAGCCGCTGGCTTTTCGACCACGCCGAGACCGTCACCCCCGACAGCCTGGAGCGGATCGCCGCACTGGGCGGTGCGATCAGCGTCCAGAACCGGATGTCCTTCCAGGGCAAAGCCTTCACCGACCGCTACGGCCCGGAGGCCGCCGCGCGCACCCCGCCGCTGAAGGAGATGCTCGCCTCCGGCATCCCGCTGGCGGCCGACACCGACGCCACCCGGGTCTCCTCCTACAACCCCTGGGTCGCCCTGCACTGGCTGGTCACCGGCCGCACCGTCGGCGACCTGGCGCTCTACCCGCCGGACCGCTTGGTCTCCCGCGAGCGGGCCCTTGAGCTGTACACCCGCGGCGGCGCTCGGATCACCGGCGAGGACGACGTCAAGGGCGTCCTCAAGGAGGGCTGGTACGCCGATTTCGCCGTCCTCAGCCACGACTTCTTCACCGTGGACCCGGACGACATCGCGCACATCGAGGCCGTCCTGACCGTCGTCGGCGGCCGGATCGTCTACGCCGCAGCCGAGTTCGAGGGCCTCGACGAAGCCCTTCCGCCGCTCAGCCCGGCCTGGAGCCCGGTCGCCCGCTTCGGCGGCTATCAGGCCACCCCGCCGCCATCAGGCGGCGCCCGCCAGGCCGACCTGCTGGCGCAAGCCGTCGCGGAAGGCGAGCAGCACCGGCAGTGGCGGGCTGTCCGCGGCCCCGTCGTACCCCAGGAGCCGCCGGGCGCCCTCGACCCGTGTTTCGGCGCCTGACCCAACCCTCGGCGGCGACTCGCCGCCCACCCCTCCCGTACCACCTCACCCACCGTTCACCCCAGGAAGGGACCCCTCGTGTCGGACTTCAATTTCGACCTCGACGCCGTCAGCGCTGCTCCCAGCCGTGACCTGCTCACGCCCGACAACGCGATGATGCTGTTCGTCGACCACCAGCCGCAGATGTTCTTCGGCGCCGCCAGCGCCGACCGTGTCGCCGTCATCAACGCCACCGTCGGCCTGGCCAAGGCCGCCCGGGCGTTCGACGTCCCCGTCGTCCTGTCCACCGTGGCCGCCGCCTCCTTCTCCGGGCCGATCCTGCCGCAGCTGCGCGAGGTCTTCCCCAAGCACGACATAGTCGACCGGACCTCCATGAACGCCTGGGAGGACGAGGCCCTGGTGGAAGCCGTCAAGGCGACCGGCCGCCACAAGATCGTGCTCAGCGGCCTGTGGACCGAGGTCTGCCTGGTCCTGCCCGCCCTGTCCGCGCTCAGCCAGGGCTACGAGGTGTACGTCGTCGCCGACGCCTCCGCCGGCGTCACCCCGGCGGCCCACGAACACGCCCTCCAGCGGATGACCGCCGCCGGAGCCGTCCCCGTCACCTGGTTGCAGGTGCTCCTGGAGCTCCAGCGCGACTGGGCGCGCACCGAGACCTACACCGCCACCACCGACGTGGTGAAGGAGCACGGCGGCGCCTACGGCCTGGGCATCGTCTACGCCCACTCCATGATCGACCCGCACGCCGCAGGGTGACCGGCAACCCGACCATGGACACCGATTCCGGGCTGCTCCTGCTGCGCCTCCTTTCGGGTCTGCTGATCGCCGCGCACGGCGTGCAGAAGGTCAGCTTCCTGCTGGGCGGCAGGGGACTGGCCGGCGGCACCGAGGAGTTCCGGCACGACGGCTTCCGCGGCGGGGCGCTCACCGCCCTCGCCGCGGGAGCGAGCCAGATCGGTTCCGGCCTGCTGCTCGCAGCCGGAGCCCTCACCCCGCTCGCCGCCGCCGGAGCCATCGGCGTGATGACCGTCGCGCTCACCGTCAAGTGGCCCAACGGCCTGTGGGTGCAGCACGACGGCTACGAGTACCCCCTCGTCCTCATCGGCATCGCCACCGCGCTCGCCCTCACCGGCCCCGGTCGCCTCTCCGCCGACCGCGCCCTGGGCCTGCCGTACTGGCCCTCCTGGTCCGCCGCTGCCGCGCCGGCTCTCGGCGTGGCGGGCGGCCTCGCCGTACGCGCCCTCCTGCACCGCCCGCCCTCACCCTCGCCGCAGGCACCGCCAAGGTCCCCGTGATCGCACCCGCGCACCTCACATCGATGCCCGTGCCCCCGTACCCGGAAGGACCCCGATCATGACCGGCCGTCCGATCAGCCGACGCCGCACCCTCAAGAGCGCCGTCGGCGCCGCAGCAGCACTCACCGCCGCCGCAACCGCCGGTGCCCCATCAGCCGCCGCTTCCACCGCCGCCGGTGCCGGCTCCGACGAGAAGCAGGCCGGAAAGCCGACCGTGGTCCTGGTCCACGGTGCGTTCGCCGACGCCGCCAGCTGGAACCCCGTCACCGAGCGCCTCCAGCACCAGGGTCACCAGGTGATCGCCGCGGCCAACCCGCTGCGCGGCCTCACCCACGACGCCGACCAGGTGGCCGCCCGGCTCGCCGCCGTCCCCGGACCCGTCGTCCTAGTCGGCCACTCCTACGGCGGGGCAGTCATCACCCAGGCCGCCGCCACCGCCCCCAACGTCAAAGCCCTCGTCTACGTGGCCGCGTTCGTCCCCGACACCGGAGAGGTCCTCGGCGAACTCGCCGCCCGGTTCCCCGGCTCCCAGCTCGACGCCGCGCTCACCCCCGTTCCCGTGCCCGGCGCCGACGGCACCAGCGCCATCGACCTGTACATCCGCCCCGACCGCTACCGCGAGGTCTTCGCCCAGGACGTCGCCCGCCCCACCACCCGGGTGCTGGCCGCCGGGCAGCGCCCGCTCAGCGCCTCCGCGTTCACCGACCGGGTCAGCGGCGCAGCCTGGCACACCGTGCCGTCGTGGACCCTGATCTCCACCCAGGACCGGGGCATCGTCCCGGCACTCCAGCGGTTCCAGGCCGCCCGGGCTCGCTCCCGGACCATCGAGGTGCCCTCCTCCCACCTGCCGATGCACAGCAGGCCCGACGCTGTCGCCGCCCTGATCCGCTCCGCAGCCCGCACCGTCCACCCCTGACACCCGTCGCCGTCAAGGAGCCCTTTCGTGTCGTCCCCCGAATCCATTCCTCCCTACGCACGTGACCTCGCCCAGGTCGAGGCGGCCAACGCCACCGGCCGCGTTCCCGTCGTCTTCATCCACGGCCTGTGGCTGCTGCCCACCAGCTGGGACCGCTGGGCCACCGTCTTCGAGCAGGCCGGCTTCGCCCCGGTCCTGCCGGGCTGGCCCGACGATCCGCACACCGTCGAGGAGGCGCACGAGCACCCCGAGGTGTTCGCGGGCAAGAGCGTCGGCCAGGTCGCCGACCACTTCTGCGACCTCATCGGCCGCCTGGAACGCAAGCCGGTGGTGATCGGCCACTCCTTCGGCGGCCTGATCACCCAGATCACCGCCGGACGCGGCCTCTCCCAGGCATCGGTGGCCATCGACCCCGCGCCCTTCCGGGGCGTGCTGCCGCTGCCGCTGTCCTCCCTACGCGCCGCGAGCGCTGTGCTCGGCAACCCGGCCAACTACCACCGCGCGGTGCCCCTCACCTTCGACCAGTTCCGCTACGCCTTCGCCAACGCCGTCAGCGAGGAGGAGGCCCTGCACCTGTACAACACGTTCGCGGTGGCCGCCCCGGGTGAGCCGCTCTTCCAGGCCGCCGCCGCCAATCTCAACCCCTGGACCGAAGCGAAGGTGGACACCCACGCGGCCGGCCGTGGACCGCTGCTGATCATCTCGGGCGAGAAGGACAACACCGTGCCCTGGGCCATCGCCAACGCCGCCTACAAGAAGCAGGCGCAGAACGAGCACGCCGTCACCGAGATCACCGAGATCCCCGGCCGGGGCCACTCCCTGACCATCGACAGCGGATGGCGCGAGGTCGCCGACACCGCGCTCACCTTCACCCGCCGCTTCGTCGACCCGACCATCTGACACTCCGGGCCAGAGCCGGCCCCCATCGGACACGCCCCCGTGCCGACCCCCAGCTCGCACGGGCCATCCCGGCACGGGGCCTCCCACGAGGCGGGCACGCTGTCCGAACAACCACGCCAAGGAGAAACACGAAGTCGAGTCCGCCGCCCAGCGCCAGGAAATCGAGAGCGCGCCGGGCGGCGCGCTTGCCGATGGTGGCGCTCGCCACCTTCACCTTGCTGCTGACCGCAGGACTTTCACCCGCGACGGCGACCGCACTGGCGACAACGGAACGGTCTCCTACAGCCTCCGGGGAGGCGCCGCCCGGAGACATCTGGTCGCCCTGGCCGCAGCTGGGCCACGTCGGCATGAACCATGGTCTCTCCGTTGTCGGCTTCCGCAACGACGCCCGGCTGTTCCGGTCGGCGGCAACCGGGTATGGACTGTGGAGATGACGATTTCCGATAGCCGGGTCACCACCGGGCCGTACTGGCGCCCGTAGACGCATCCCCGGGTCCTTTCCACCTCCAGCTGCATCCACACTCCCCTGATCTTCGACCACGGCGTTCAGACGCGGGGCGGCCCGGAGCAGCTGCTCACCGACCGCAACGACCCGGCTTGGCGGGCGCAGCGGAAACGCAGTGCTCGGATGCATCAGCCCCGAACCACCAGCTTTGGCACGACCGTTCCACCGACGGTGGCTGCACCTGGCAGGGCGCCGGGTCGGCCATGCGCCCCCGCCTGCGGTCGAGCAGGCCACATCTGGCGGCTCCTCAGGGCCAGGCACTCAGCCCCGAGGCGCTCGAACTCACGGGCGGACGACGCGAAGGTCTTCACCACTGCCGGTGTGCAGGGATCGCCAATCGCTGGGGGAGAGTCCGAAGGCGCCCTTGAAGACGCGACTGAAATGGGCGGCGTTCGGGAAGCCCCACCGGTACCCCACGGCCGCGATCGACCGGTGGCGTGCCGAGGGATCCACGAGTTCAGCGCGGCAGCGTTCGAGTCGCTGCGAGCGCACCCACTCGCCCAGATGCACACCGTTGCGGGCCAGGACCTTGTACAGCTGGCGGACCGAGACGTGGTGGCAGGCCGCGATCCGAGCCGGCGTAAGGTCGTGATCGCCCAGGTGGGCGCGGACATAGTCCATGACCCGCAGATGCAGAGTCTCGTCCGAAGCCTGGACGGTCGCGCGGTGGTCACCGAGACGGGCGGCGATGAGAGCGCGCAGCAGTTCAATGCCTGGTCTGCCTGCAGCGTCCAAGCCCTGGCCGGGAGATGCTGCGGATCGGGCCTGCTGGCGCGCGATTCGCCGCAGACAGGTGGCGGTAAGGTCGGCGAGCGGGTCCCGGCGGCTGAACAACACTGCGGTGGCACGCTCCAGCAGCCTCGTCGGCAAGGCAAGTTCAGTACGCGGGATCCGGAAGTAGTGCTGATGTATCCCGTCCCTGTTGAGGAGTGTGTAGGGGCGGGTGGTGTCGTACAGCACCAGGTCGCCGGGCCGCAGCACAGCCTCCCTGCCATCCTGCACCACGACGCTGCTGCCCGTGACCTGCAACCCGACGAACAGGCTCGGCTCCATGTCATCCCGGACCAGTGCGGGAGTACGTTGCACGGTGGTGGCATTCGCGCGCACCGAGCAGACGGTCAGCGGCCCGACTTGGCTGATCGCCCCCACTGTGCGGATCAGCTGAGGATCGGGCTGATGGGTAATCTCCACCCGCACTACGCTGCTCCAGATCACCTCGCGGATCGCCTCCGCGCGCTCACCAGGCGCCATGGCCATGCTGTCGATCAACATCCGCTGCTTACCTCCCCCTGCCGCCGCTCGGAAAGCCGGCGCCTTGGCCAAGTCAAGCGGGTGACGACATCGGTGACAAGGCGTAGCTGGACGGCGGGATGAAGGCCTTCCACTGAGGTACGGACCGGGGTGCTCCCTGCCGGACCGCGGGCGTCCCACCGCCACCTCGCACGGCGGGGATCCGTTGGCTGGTCATGACCGGCCGGCTGCCGTCCTTCGAGCCCGCGGCCCACCTGCGCCGGCGCGGCATCCGGCACGCATCGCGTGGACGGCGTGGAGCGGATCGAACAGCGTACGGACACGCTCTCCCACTGAAGTCGCCCACCTCGAAGAGTCCGAGCCGCACCGGCCCGCCTATGGCGGGCTCGGACCGCCCACGCTGCCCCACTACCGCACCCCGCTACGAGCCATCTGCGTCCGGGGGCAGGAAGCGGGGCGGAGCGGTTCGCCGAGGTCAACTGGCGGGAGGGCAGCAAAGGCTCGATGCCCTCATGGCTTTCCGTCCTGATGGTCCGGCCCGCGGTCAAGCAGTCCTTGGGCGCAGTCCAGAACGCAGGAGGTGGCCACAACCGAGGGAACGGCGTCCTGCCCACCCGGACCCTCCTGGTCGAGTCGTCCCACGGCCAGGACACGCCGACGGGCTAGTGGATATCGAATCTGCCCGCCACCACCCTGGCCGAGGACTTCGTCAAGTGGGCGAAGATGCGCCGGCGGATCGAGCGCCCGGTGGCCAGCTGCCGGGCTGGCCACCGGGCTGGCCGCGTCGATGCGGTTGGCAGCGATGCGGGAATGTCTCGAACTGGGTCCACTGGTCGTACGCGGCGCGGACCGGGACCTCGACGGACGCCTCGACCTTCGACATGGGGACAGCAGACCGTCGACCCTGCCCTCACGCAGGAGACAGCGCCCCGGACCCGCGACCCGCACCTGATCGGCTACGCCATGGTCCGTTCGGCGCAGGTCAGCACCGACCTCGGTGACGGAGCCGGCGTCGTCGACCTGTGCGAGGCCGCCCTCGACGACGACCGCCTCGTCCCGAGGATCACGGTCATGCAGCGGCAGGCCCCACGGCGCGAGCCTCCTGCGCGACCGTGCGGCCGGCGACCGGCTCATCGACGACGCCGACCGGCTTCTGCCCCGCGTCCTTGACGGCTCGCCCTGGGGCAACGCACGCAGAAGGACGCCTGGGCTGCGTTGCCCGAAAGGCCGGCACGACGGACGCCACCGGGCCCACCGGCCGGCGGGGTCGGTGCCGTGGCAGGAGGCTAGGCTCACGGCCGCCACCGCCCCGAGAGGACCGCCACGACTTCGAGCGGTCACGCACAGAGTCTGTTTTCTTCCGGTCACACCGTGACCGGTGCCACGCCTGTTGTCCGGCCCATCGACACGCAGGTGGCCGCCTCAATGCCTTGTGTGCGCACCCACAGGTCTCGCTCTGGGCCATTCAGGGCAGAGCCGTGCGCGACCGGGCGTGGGAGCGCTGGTCAGCCCTGGGTGAGGGAGAAGCATGTGGCCGCTCGCCCGCGTCCCGGACGGACTTGGATCGCGGCTGCCAGGCGCCCGGGGCGCCACGCTGTTTCTCGAGGAGGAGAACCGCTGTGACCTCCAATCCGCTCGAGCAGCGAGGTGTCCCGCTGGACCGGCAGCTGCGTAGTTGGCGTGAGCTGAACGTCAAGCCGATCGACCCCGCCCACTGTGATCCGTACACCCGGTGCCGCATCATCACGATGAACGGCATCGAAGTTGAAGCGATCATGTTCAGCCATATGCTGGCCCGCAACACGGTCGACCCGGAGGTGAAGCGGCAGCTGGCGCGGACGCGTTACATCGAAGCCCAGCAGCAGAAGGTGGTCAACTGGCTGTTGCCCGGTGTGTCGTCGGTTCTGGAGACCACGATCGCGTACGAGCAGGTCGCCGTGGACCTGACGGCCTGGATCGCCCGGATGGAGCCGGACCCGTACCTGAAGCAGGCGTACGAGTTCGGTGTGCTGGAGGACTTCGATCACTTGTACCGGTACGCCAACCTGTACGAGATGATCGAGCACCGCAAGGCGGAGTCGATCGTCGACGGGCTGACCGAGGTGATGCGGGGCCGTCCGACGAAGTTCCACCACCGCAACCCTGTCGACAACGTCCGTGACGCGTACAAGAAGGACGCGACCGGCCCGCTGTCGAAGCTGCACGCCCTGACGGTCATGTCGGCCGAGCAGCAGACGATGAATTTCTACATGAACACCGGTCCCACCTATATGGAGCCCATCGCGCGGCAGCTCTACCAGGAGATCGGCCTCATCGAGGAAGAGCACGTCACCCATTACGAGTCGCTGGTCGACCCGGGCGAGACGTGGTGGGAGCAGCTGGTCAACCACGAGTACAACGAGTGCTACCTCTATTACTCCTTCATGAGCAGGAGAGCGATCCCAAGGTCAAGGGGATCTGGGAGCTGCACCTGAACATGGAGCTGGAGCACCTGCGCATCGCCTGTGACCTGATGCGCCGGCACGACGGCCGCGATCCGGAGTCGGTGCTCGCGCCGGAACTGCCCGACGTGCTGACCTTCGAACCGAACAAGGCGTACGTGCGGGAGCTGCTGGACACCCAGATGGATCTCACCACTCTGGGCGCCGGGTACGTCCGTGAGGCGCACGAGCGATTCGAGGAGATGCAGCAGCAGATCCACGGGGGCGAGGAGCCGCCCAGCGAGCGTGTGATGGCCGAGCACGACGCGATGTTCGGCCGGGAGTACCGGGTCGAGACCGAGGGCAAGCACCCCGATCCCGCGATGCGCGAGAAGTGAGGGATGCGGCCATGTCGGAACTGAAGACCCCACAAGCAGGCGACGATCACGACGCCGACGACAACGTGGTGGCGCTGCTGATGCGTCAGCACGGGGATATCCGCAACCTCTTCGACGAGGTCGAGTCGGGATCCGGTGACGAGCGCCGCGACGCCTTCCGGCGCCTGGTGCGTCTGCTGGCCGTGCACGAGACCGCGGAGGAGGAGGTCGTCCACCCCTACGCCCGGCGTGCCCTCTCGGGCGGTGCCCAGGTCGTCGACGACCGTCTTGCCGAGGAGAAGGCGGCCAAGGAGAGTCTGGCGACGCTCGATGACCTCGACACCGACGACCCGACGTTCATGCCGCGGTTCTTGAAGCTGCGCAAGGACGTGCAGGAACATGCCCGTGCTGAGGAACGCTACGAGTTCATCCACATCCGCCGCAGTACCGACGCGGTGAACCTGGCGGCGATGGCCGCGGCCGTCAAAGCCGCTGAGGCCATCGCCCCGACCCGGCCGCACCCTGGGGTGGAATCGGCTGCCGCCAACGTGGTGCTGGGTCCGGTCGCCGCGGTCATCGACCGGACCAGGGACGCCGTACGCAAGGCTCTGGACCAGGACGGCTCCAGCTGAACGGGCGCGGGCGATCGTCGGCCTGTCTGCGCCCGGACCCCGTCGGCGCGGGCTCGGCGGCTGCCTCCGCCCCCGCCGCCTGAGGGGCCTCGACCTTTCGCCGGCGTCTCTTCGTGAGCCGGGAGTGGAGTGTCATGTCATGAAGGGGCTCACGGAGCGTGCTCGCTCCCACATGCCGGTGACCTGCTGGTGGGCACGCTGCTGTTCGCCGTGGAGGGCGTTGAGGACCACCAGGCCCCCGGTGAGTGCCGGGACCGCCCACTGGGCCCAGGTCAGCTGCCTGCGGGCCTTGTAGAGGTCGATGGGGTGCTCGTTCGCCTTCTCGGCGTCGTCCGGGTCGGTGGACGCGGCCAGCTCGACTTTCTTGCCCAGGACGCGGGCGTAGGCGGTGGCGGCCAGGGCCGCGGCGGTGAGGACCGTCTTGGCCGTGGTGGAGGCGGCCACGCCCTGCTGGGTGGCGACGCGGTGGGCGTTGAAGGCCAGCAGTCCGCCGCCGCCGAACAGGTGCGCGCCGATGGCGGCGGCGTTGACCGGCGTCCACTTGGCCCAGCCGGCGGACGCGATCCGGTCCGTGGCCGTGTCGGTACCGCCTTCGTCCTTGGCGGCGCCGTTGAGGCCGATCGCGCCCATCAGCGAGCCGCCGAACCAGGCGGCCAGGCCGACATCGTGCAGGCTGCGGATGAGCGTGTTGCGTTCGGACATCACAGTGCTCCTGTAAGGGGTGGGGTGGATGTGGCCGGCGAAGATCCTTGGGGAGGCCGATGGGGATGGTCGGTGAAGCGACCGAGCACTGTTCACCCTCGCCGTATTCCGGCGGGGCCGCCATTACGGCTGGCCCGAACGATTCTTCCCAAGGATCTCGCCGTGCGGGATCAGGTCAGCGCTCGTCGGCCGTGGAGCGGCGGTTGCGGGCACCGTGGCGCTTGTCTGCGCGGTCGCGGGCCGCGAAGGCGGCGGCGAGGGCGAGGAGGGTGGCGACGGCGCCGGTGATGAGGTTGCTGGTGATGGAGCGGGTGTGAGCGACGTCCCCGGCGACGACCCAGGGGGCGACACAGGTCCAGACGCCGATGGCGGCGGCGGCCCAGGCCATGGAGTGGGTGCGTTCGTAGGAGTTTCCGAGGCCGCCGAGCATCAGCATGTAGGCGATGCCGGCGATGAGGTTGGTGACAGCAAGGGTGGTGAAGCCGTTGAAGCCGGCTATCCACGGGGACGCGGCGAGATAGAGACCGGTGATCAGGGCCAGGGCCTCGATCATCTGGGCCCGCGGAGTGGCGGCGGCACGGTCGTGCCGGGCCCGCAGCTCCACCAGGTCGGGATGCTCGTCGATGGGTGCGCGATGAGTGGTCGCCATGATGACCTCCAGAGAAGGATTGGTCGACGGGCCCCTACCCATAAAATGGAGATAAACATACACATCCCATAAAAAGCCGGGCTGAACCGGTACGGAGCGGTCGGACTCGCTGCCCCGCGACCACGCGCGGTATCGCACCCGGCTGCCGCCTCACGGGCAGAAGCGTACGTATGCCCGATATGCAGGTATACGTGGATGGGTAATCCCTGAGTCGATTTGGTCGGTGGCTCCGGTTCGGCGTCCACGCCCCGCGCGTCCGGGCGGGGACGCCGGATGGGCCGTAGCACGAGGAGATGAGGGGCATGGTGATGCACATCGATCGAGGACTCACTCCGCGAGTCTCGGATCCCGCGCATGTGCTGCGGCAGGGGGCACACGATCAGATACTGAGCGTGCTGATGCTCGTTGTGGGAGTGCTGCTCTTGGCGGTGCCGATGGCCACGCAGGTGGGGACGAAGGACGCCCAGGTGAATGAGCTGGTGGTCGGGCTCATCGTCACGTTCACCGCAGGCATGCGCCTGTACCGTGGCGCGGGTGTGCGTTCGGACGCCGTCGTGGGGGTTGCGGGCGTGTGGCTGATCGTTTCGCCGTTCCTCCTCGACGCTCAGAACACCGGCATCCATACCGCGGACCGCGTGCTCAGCTTCGCGGCCGGCAGCGTACTGGTCGCCCTGAGCGCGGTGTCCATGCTGGTGTGGCGCCTGGACCGCAAACGGACCAGGACCAGGGGCTAGTCGGTGACTCTCAGCGCGACCGCCAGGACGACCGTCATGCCGGCGGCCAGGCTGATCACCGTGGCCACGAGGCGCCGTCGTAGCCGGGCGTAGCGGTCGCCGTACTGCGCGCTCAGCCCCTCCGCGCGCGCGACGCAGGCCCGGAACATCGCACGGCGCATGGCGAGATGCTCCCGCGCGAACTCACGGGCGACGTCCGACTTCTCTTGTGGCCCCATCCAGGTGAACCGGCAGGCGAAAGCGGCGCCGGCCTCATCGGCTTCCGTCCTGGCCTGGTGCGCGAGCAGGTACCCCTCGACCCGAGCGATGCCCGCCTCGGCCTCGGACGCCAGGGCACGCGCGTCTGCGCCCGCGGCCCTCCCTCGGGGGTCGCGACGTCGCTCGATGGGTGAGCCCTTCGGGTGCGGACGGCTGGGCAGGCTCATTCTCCCGGGCCCCTGGCGGAGCCGACGTCGTCGATCACATCGCGCTTGCCATGGCCCGATTTGCCGGCGTCCAGCGCGGCCACGCCGGGAAAGTTCAGGTCGAAGGCCGGCGATTCGGAGCGGATCTTCGGCAGGGTGAGGAAGTTGTGCCGGGGCGGCGGGCAGGAGGTGGCCCACTCGAGGGAGCGGCCGAAGCCCCAGGGGTCGTCGACGGTGACCCTGGGGGCCGTCTTGGCCGTCTTCCACACGTTGTAGAAGAACGGCAGGGTGGACATGCCCAGGAGAAAGGCACCGATGGAGGAAACGGTGTTCAGAGCGGTGAACCCGTCGGCTTCGAGGTAGTCGGCATATCGGCGGGGCATGCCCTCGGCGCCCAGCCAGTGCTGGACGAGGAAGGTGGCGTGGAAGCCGACGAAGAGCGTCCAGAAGTGCATCTTGCCCAGGCGTTCGTCGAGCATCGTGCCGGTCATCTTCGGCCACCAGAAGTAGAACCCGGCGAACGTCGCGAAGACGACGGTGCCGAAGACGACGTAGTGGAAGTGGGCGACGACGAAGTACGAGTCGGTGACATGGAAGTCCATGGGCGGCGAGGCGAGGATGATGCCGGTCAGCCCGCCGAAGAGGAAGGTGACCAGGAATCCGATGGACCACAGCATCGGGGTCTCGAAGGAGAGGGAGCCCTTCCACATGGTGCCGATCCAGTTGAAGAACTTCACGCCCGTGGGTACGGCGATGAGGAACGTCATGAACGAGAAGAACGGCAGCAGCACCGCTCCCGTGGCGAACATGTGGTGGGCCCAGACGGTGACCGAGAGACCTGCGATCGCGATCGTCGCGGCGATCAGGCCGATGTAGCCGAAAATCGGCTTACGGGAGAACACCGGGAGGATCTCGCTCACGATTCCGAAGAACGGCAGGGCGATGATGTAGACCTCGGGATGGCCGAAGAACCAGAACAGGTGCTGCCACAGCAGGGCTCCACCATTCTCCGGATCGAAGACGTGGGCGCCGAACTGGCGGTCTGCTTCCAGCACCAGGAGGGCGGCGGCCAGGACCGGGAAGGCCAGCAGAACGAGAACCGAGGTGAGCAGAACGTTCCAGGTGAAGATCGGCATCCGGAACATCGTCATGCCCGGCGCCCGCATGCAGATGATCGTCGTGATGAAGTTGACGGCACCCAGGATCGTCCCGAAACCGCCGAGCGCCAGCCCCATGATCCACATGTCACCCCCCACATAGGGGGTGCGCTCCCCGCCGCTGAGCGGCGTGTAGGCGGTCCAGCCGAAGTCCGCCGTTCCCTGCGTCGTGAAGATTCCCGCGAACGCGATGAGGCCCCCGAAGAGGAAGAGCCAGTACGAGAGCATGTTCAGCCGGGGAAAGGCGACGTCGGGCGATCCGATCTGCAGAGGCATGATCGCATTGGCGAATCCGGCGAAGGTCGGCGTCGCGAACAGCAGCAGCATCACCGTCCCATGCAGGGTGAACGCCTGGTTGTACTGCTCGGGCGAAATGATCTGGATGCCGGGCCGAGCCAGTTCCGCCCGGATCAGCAGAGCCAGCAGGCCGCCCAGCAGGAAGAACACGAACGACGTGATCAGATACAGATGACCGATCTTCTTGTGATCGGTCGTCGTCACCCACGCCACGACCACGGAACCGAAGCTCCTGCCCGGCACGGGAATGGGAGTGACCGGCTCAGTCGAAGTCGCCATGACAACCCTCCTGCATAACGCCGGATGCGCGGCAGGCCCGGCACCCGCCTTCTTGTCTACTCGCAGGAAATACCGGCAAGGCCTGCGCATCGCGGATACGCAAGAGTGATACTCCCCGAATGGCGCTGACCAGCCGTCAACCGCCGTGCAGAATCGGCGACGCCTGCCGATGCGCGCATGGCATCGTCCTGTGGCCCGTCACCGGGAATCGCCAGCACGGCGGCGAGTGCGACTTCGACCAGATCGCCGCCGTAGTACATGATCAGTGGCCTGCCGGGCGCCCACGCGGGGCTGACGGTCGGACGCCGGGCGCGGCATCTCGCCGGCCGACGTGCCCTCCGCCGGCGTGAAGCAGGAGGGATCGGGAGCCAGGGTCGTGGGCCTTCCTGAAGGACGGCGTCCATAGGGAACACGAAGGCGTTCAAGGAAAGCGGTCGCCGCCACGCTGGCCCACCGGGGAGTGACCGTCCGTCCGGGTACGGTCGCCGACACCGTCGAGCGGAACATCCGCACCGTAGCCGAGTGGCTCGGTATTCAGGAGGAGCGGCGCGCGATTCAGGAGACTCTGCCTGGCGGTATGTCCCAGCGTCGGCCGCACGTCGTCGAAGAAGCGACAGTCGCCGGCGAACGTGGGGCGCAGTCCGGTGCACTCCTCGGCGGTGACCCGGCGGGTTTCGGGCTACTCGCTCATTTGTGACTGTGTCAACGACGGTCATCCTTCAACCGGCGTCACTGGCCCACAGGCTGAACGGCCCGCACCGTCACCCGGTGCGGGCCGTTCATCCACCCGAGAGCCTGCCGGAAGGGGGAGTACGGCAGACCCTGCATATCCAGAGCGGTCCCATGCGCTCCATCCCCGCATGCCCCCGATCTCACGACCTACACCCAACCTTCCGACCGAACAGCCCGGACAGCCGGGTCGGGCGTGCCAGGGGGCCGGGAACGCATTGCGCCCCCGCACCGAGGCACGGGGGCACACAGGGTGAGGGTGATCTCGTCGCCCGCGACAAGGCCGGTGTCCTCTGGTACTACGAGGGCTCTGGGAACCCGGCCGCGCCGTTCACGTCTCGCGTTCGGGTCGGCGACGGCTGGAACACGTGCACCGCCATCGTCGGCCAGGGGGCAGTGGCTACAACGCCGTGGCACGTGACACCAGCGGCGTGCTCCGGTCGTACGGGTACGCGTTCGAGAAGCGCTGGTTCTTGATCGCGGCGAAGACCTCCGGGTGCCGTGGGGGTGCACGGGCGCCACACCACATACGGAGGTCTTCGTGTCCCACCCTGATGGCCACGGCAGGTCGGGGCGCCCAGAGTGCGGGGATCAGGGTCCGTGGATCGGTTGTCAGAGGCCTGTGTCAGAGTCTGTTGCATGCTCGAGATCGTGGTGAAGACGGAGAACGGGGAGCGGCACGTCCGTGTGTCCGCAGAGGAGTTGGCCGGGCTCGTCCGGCGCATCGGCGATGAAGGGGACCGTTTCCTGGTGGTCCAGCGGATACCGGACCTGCCCGATGTCTTTGCCCAGGTCTGGCACAAGACGGGTGGCGACTACACGCTGGAGCACCGGGACGGTGCTGCCACCCGCCACTTCCAGGTGATGACCGGCGGCCCTGAGGCCGTGATCGCGGCAATGGCCGGCTGGGCGCGCCAGGAGGCAGGCTGGGACACCGGGCTTGACTGGTCGCTACTGGACATGGGCCCCGCCCGCGAAGTGCCGCCGCTCGACCTCGACGCGCGCGAAGCCGAGGAGTTGGAACGGCGCGTCCGGGAGGTGCTGGCAGGCGGCTACGCCTCCCGCGGCGAACTGACCGAGATCGCGGAACATTACCTGGTCACCGAGGACCGCCGGCCGGTCACGCGTGAGCAGGCCGAGGCGCTGGTCGACAGGCTGTGGCTGGAGCGGGTCGAGGAGCAGTCGAGCTGGCGGGGCGAGACGGACCCCGAACGCCTCACTCGCGCGTTCGAGAGCCTGCGGGAGGCCGGCATCACCGCTCGCGAGAACTTCGCCTGCTGCCGCACCTGTGGCGAGTCGGAGATCGGCGGCGAGGGCGGGCCCGACGCCCGCGGCTTCGTCTACTTCCACACCCAGTGCACGGACTCCGCCGCCGCTGGCAAGGGACTGATGCTCCTGTACGGCGGCTTCGACGGCTCACCCGAGACGACGACGGCCATCGGCCGCGAGGTCGTGGCCGCCCTCGAAGCAGCCGGCCTTCCCACCGAGTGGGACCGGAGTCCCGACCGAGCCATCACCATCACCCCTCTGGACTGGCGCCGCCGCCTGGTCGGCTAGGGACTGAGCCTTTCCAACCTGTCCGGGGCTCAGGGGCGGCGTGATAGAACGACGAAGCTCCTGGTCGATGGGTGACGACCAAGATCAGCCTTCGCTGCCGAGGAGCTTCGCGTGCTTGTCCACTCATCAGGACTGGGCCTGTCCGCTTCCGCGCTGCGGCTGCTGCGGCGGGAGCTGGCCGCTCGGCGGCGACGATCGGTACCCGCCGGCGGCGGCTCGCCTGCGGCCACCAGGCGCTGCTGCCTGGCTGTGCTTGGGTCCCGGCTGGCTGCGGGGTGGGCCTCGACGCGATGGGCCCGTTCTTCTTGCCCGGGTATGCCGACAGGACGTAGCCGGTGGCGGAGAAGTTGGACAGGCTGAAGAGTTCCATCAGCCGGACGGGGTGCGGCGCTGTGACGCGCCTCGTCGACGATTCGGTCCACGCGCAGGCGGCCGACTTGCTGGCAGACCGACACGCTGGCAGCGCCCGCCCGCTACTGAGCGGAGTCGTCACCCGCGGACTGGTCGAAGCGGACGGTACCGTCCTCGTCGAGGCGCGGGTGAAGCACCGCTGGGGTGTGCGTGCTGGTGTCGGACGGGCGTGGGCTTTCCGGTCCGTCGAGGCCCCAGCGCAGCAGGCGGCGGGAGCGGGCGATGCGGTAGACGGTGCCGTGGGCCTCGACCTGGTCGCAGCGGCCGACACGCAGTCTGTCCGCGGCCTCCGCGAATTCCTTCAGCTTGGCGGCTGCCGTCTCCGGGATTCCGGCGGCCGGATGACGGGCGTCGATCGTGCGGTCGGCGTCGTAGGGGATCAGGCCGCGAGTACGCGGTTCCATCCAGGTCAGGGCGAAGTCCAGAGTGCGGCGTGCGTCGTGGGCGGTGGCCTGCAGCCCGCTGCCCGGCGACCAGGGGCCGTTGCCGGTCCGCTCGACGATCAGGAAGGCCGCCGGCATCAGCAGGACGTCCGGATGGCTCTCCACGGCCCGCGCGGAGTCGGCCAGCACGGGGGCGGGGAAGCCGCTCCCGCTGTAGGCCAGGGGCCGCAGGGCGACTCGCTCCGCCGCCTGGAGTGGGTAGAGGGGTGCGTCCGGGTCCAGGACGAGGCCGTCGTCGACCCGCGGACTGCGGGCACCGGCGCCGGGGCTCCAGTCGGGGGTGAGGGGCTCGGGGTCGGTAGGCCGCGGAGTTTCGATGCCGCCGTGCTCATCGACGGCCGCGTACTCCTCGGCTCGCACGACGCGGTAGCGGGTGCCGAGCACGGTCAGCTCGTCGACGTCCTCCGTCTCCAGCCGGGCGACCGCCGCAAGCAGCGCGCGCCGCTCCCGTGGGCTCTTCGCCTCGTCCTTCGCCCGGAACCACAGCAGGGAGTTCAGCGCGTCGCGGGCCTGCTGCGGACAGCCATGGGTCACCTCGACGACCACCCGCCACCGCCGCCCGCCGCCCTGGTCCCGGGCCTGCGCGGCGACACCGAACAAGGGGCCCCGTACCGCAAGAGCGCTGTAGCGTGCCGCCGCGTCGAGGGCATCGGCCTCCATCGCGGCCTCCACCGGCTCCACCGGAACCCTCACCACCACCGGCCACTCCCCCGGCCCCGCATCCTCGTCAGTCACGCCACCATCGTGGCGGCCCCGGAGCGCCCGCACCGCCATTTCACCGGATTCCACCTCGGCCATCGGCAGCGGGGACACGGCGGGCGCAGGGGTGGCTGCGGGCTTGCGGCAGCCCCGCCGCAGCCTGCGGCAGGCCGCCGCCATGGCTGGGTCTCTGCGACCCGGTCTCGGACGGGCACGGCAGACAGCGGGTCAGGTGACCGCGTCCAGGAGATGGGCGCCGTTGTTGCGGACGCTGTTGACGGCCGCGGAGACCGGCCTGGCGTCGAGCCGGCCGTCTGCGGGCTGGATGAGCAGGGCGCGGAGGTCGTCGGTGTCGTGGTGGCTCGGGTCGAGCCAGGTGTCGTAGTGCTCCGGGGTGAGGGCGAGTGGCATGCGGGGGTGCACGCGGCCGGCCGCGTCGGTGGCCTCGGTGGTGATGATCGTGCAGGTCGTCAGCCAGGCGTCGGGGTCGTCGCCGCTGGTGATGTCGGGATTGCGCCAGTATTCGTACAGGCCCGCCATGGCCATCGGCTGGCCGTCGGCGGGGTGGATGAAGTACGGCTGCTTGCGGGTCTTGCCCGTCGCCTCGTCCTTCACCGGCTCCCATTCGTAGAAGCCGTCGGCCGGCAGCAGGCAGCGGCGCTTGGCGAAAGCACGCCGGTACGCCGGCTTCTCGTGCACGGTCTCGACCCGGGCGTTGATCATCCGGGAGCCGACCTTCGGGTCCTTCGCCCACGACGGCACCAGGCCCCAGCGCAGCGCCCGCAGCTCACGGCGTACGTCGTCGCCGTCGTCCCGCCCGGCGCGTTGCAGGACCGCGTAGACCTCGTCCGTCGGCGCGACGTTCCAGCTCGGTGCCAGCGTCTCCGCGGGGTTCCAGTCGGTGACCTGGAAGAGCCGGGTCAGGTCCTCGGGACCACGGGTCGAGGCATAGCGGCCGCACATGTAGCCACTGTGCCACGGAACCTGTCGCAGTCCCGTGCAAGAAGGCGAGTCACTGAGGACGTCGGCGCCTCCCGCCCCCGGTCGGCTGCGGCAGGGTGTCGCCCGGGGCGGCCGGCCCGCGGAGAGCCGACGCGGCTGCCCTCCTCAACCGCAGGGCCTCTCAACGCGTCTGGCTTCCTGGAGGTTCACCCCACGGCCCGTACCCTCCCGGCTCGGACGTACATTGATGCCTTCTCCCGCCCGGGCGGACCCCGGCCCCCCACCCGGCACAGCACACCAACGAGGAGCACGCGTGGCCACCACCACAGAGTCGGCCCCACCCGCCGAGCCCGCACCGCTGGACCGGCCCGCGAACGATGAGCCGACCGGAACCGCCACGCCCGCCTGGCGCATGCTCCTGGGCTACGTACGTCCGCACCGCTGGACGCTGCTCCTCGGGGCGGTGCTGTCGCTGGTCACCGGAGCCACAGGGCTCGCGCTGCCTCTGGTGGCCAAGTTCCTCATCGACGCGCTCTCCGACGACCGTCCGATCGCCGGGGCCCTGCTGCTGATGTCGGCTCTGGTCGTCGCCAACGCGGGGATCGGCGCGCTCGGTGGGTACGTCCTGCAGCGCACCGCGGAGTCGGTCGTCCTCGGCGCGCGGCGCACCCTGTCGTCGTATCTGCTGCGACTTCGCATCGCGGCCGTGGACCGCAGTGAACCCGGCGACCTGATGGCCCGGGTCACCTCGGACACGACCCTGCTGCGCGAGGTCACTACCGACTCCCTGGTGGGCCTCGGCACCGGGGGGCTGACACTCGTCGCGACGCTGGTGATGATGGGCGTGGTCGACCCGGTCCTGTTGGCGGTCACGCTCGGCGTCGTGGTGGTCGCGGGAACGGTGATCGGTGTCTTCGTGCCCCGTATCAACAAGGCCAGCAGGCAGGCACAGGACGCCGTCGGGGCGATGGGGGCATCACTGGAGCGCGTCCTCGGCGCACTGCGCACCGTCAAGGCATCCGGCGCCGAGCACCGTGAGGAGCAGGCCGTGCACGCGGCGGCCGAGGAGTCCTGGCGGCAGAGCCTTCGAGCCGCCAAGTGGTCCGCGCTGGCCGGTAACACGGCCGGCCTCTCCATGCAGATCGCGTTCATCACCGTGCTCGCGGTCGGCGGCGCCCGGGTCGCCACCGGCGCGATCGACGTGGGAACGCTGGTCGCCTTCCTGCTGTACGTCTTCTATCTGATGTCGCCGATCCAGCAGGTCGTCGGCGCCGTCACCCAGTACCAGGCCGGAGCCGGCGCCCTGGCCCGTATCCGCGAGGCTCTGCAGTTGCCGGCCGAGCCGGCCGCCGCCCCCGCGCCGCTGCCCGCCCCCGGTGCCGAACCCGCCGCGCTGGCCTTCGAGGACGTCATATTCCGGTACTCGGACGATCTGCCGCATGTCCACCACGGCGTGACCTTCTCCGTACCGCAGCGAGGCATGACGGCCTTCGTCGGTCCGTCCGGCGCGGGCAAGACAACCGTCTTCTCGCTCATCGAGCGGTTCTACGACCCGGAGGCCGGACGGATCACCCTTGACGGCCGCGACCTGGACGCCTGGGAGATACCCCAGCTCCGTTCCGCGATCGGGTACGTCGAACAGGACGCGCCCGTCCTCTCCGGCACCCTGCGCGACAACCTGCTGCTCGGCAACCCCGGTGCGGGCGAGGACGACGTACTGAGGGTGCTGGGGACCACTCGGCTCGACGGTCTCGTCGAGCGGCTCCCCCAGGGCCTGGACACACTCGTGGGCCATCGCGGCACGAAGTTGTCCGGCGGCGAGCGTCAGCGCGTCGCCATCGCCCGCGCACTGCTGCGCCGACCCCGGCTGCTCCTGCTCGACGAGGCCACGAGCCAGCTCGACGCCGTCAACGAGGCCGCGCTGCGCGACACCGTGGCCGATGTGGCCCGCACCACGACCGTGATGGTGGTCGCCCACCGGCTGTCCACGGTCACCATGGCGGACCGCATCGTCGTCATGGACGCAGGCCGCGTCCGGGCCGTGGGCACACACCGCGAACTCATCGCCGCCGACCCGCTGTACGCCGAGCTCGCCGCGACCCAATTCCTCGCCACGGCCGACAAGTGACCGCGACGAGGCGCCGGTCGCATCACCCGGTTCGCGCGGGCCTCCGAGGGCTGGAAGAGGGCCCGGGGGCTCGCGACCACCCCTAGGGGCGGCTCCCCGTACGGCCGGCCCACGGGCGGTCGAGGCCGGCGTACGGGGACCCGAACCGGTACGGGTGCAGCACTGTCTGATCCTCGGTGTCCCATGGGTACAGGGCGCGCCGGTGGCCGGTCATGATCCGGCGCCCGTGGCTGGGGGAGCTGTCGGTCCCGTGTACACGATCTGCTTGTCCGGTCCGGGGTCCGGGTCGGCCCCGCAGGCGTAGGCGAGGTGACGGCGCGCTGCGGCGAGCAGGTCGGGGCGCGCGAACACAATATTCGAGGTCACAGCCCGCCCGGACCGGGTTGTCCTAGGGATGGGAATAATCGACGAGATCGGGAGCCCGCTCGGCGCGCACCTCCGCTTCCTCGTGGCCGACGAGTCGAGATACTTCTGCGCCCGGCGCACGGGACCGTCTGCTTTCAGCCCATTTGAGCGCGACGCCGGGCCACGTTCGGCCTGCCCGGTTTCCCCTAGACTGCACGATCCGCGAAGGCTCGACGGGGGGAGCAGGAACATGGGTAGTGGGGCAGCGGACGTTGATCCTCCCCTGGTCGCCGCGGTCCGGGCCGGGGATACCGACCTGGCGAGGAGCCTGCTTCTGGAAGACGATGGTCCCGAGATGCTGGATTTCGCGTTCTGCCTGGCCGTCGGAACGTACTCGGGAGCCCTCGCCCAGATGCTGCTCGATCACGGCGCCGACCCCAGCCGGTGCGAAGCGGAGGCACTGCTGCCACTGCGCGAAGCGGTGGCTTCGGGTTCGCCCGCGCTGTGCGAGGCGCTCCTGGACGGCAGGGTCCGCAACACGTACAGCAAGTCCGAGCTTCTGGACATGCGGGATCTCGCACGCCGCTGGCACGAGACGGGGGTCGAAACCGAACTGCGGCGCCTCACAGGCTCCCAGGGCACCCTTGTCCGTACCCGGGTTCAGGACGACGAGTACTACAGCGTCGACGAGTACGCGCTCGGGGCCAGGACCGTTCGCGACGGGCACGCCGCGATCCTCACGCGCCTGGAAGAGCTGCTGGGGATACGAACCTCCTTCCAGGAGCTGATGGCACGCGCCTTGAACCACGGCCAGGACCACACCGCATGGGGCAATGCCACCATCCTGCTGGCCCACCGACGCGACCAGGAGACCTGGGCGGCTGCGGCGGCTCTGCGCACGCATCCCGAGCCGGCCCGCCGACTCTTCGGCGCCGAGGTGCTACGGCTGACCCACCTCCTCGACGACAGCGACGAGGACGCATTCGTCGGCCCCGCCCTGGACCTCTTCATCGACTGGTCGACCGAGGAAGGGGACGTCACGGTCCTCACCGAAGTTCTGGTCGCGCTCGGAGACCACGCCGATCCGCGTGCCGACGCGGCCCTCGTGGGCTACGCCGGCCCCCCTGACGCCAGGGTTCGGTGTGCGGTGGCGCGGGGACTTTCCTCATGGCCCGAGCCACCCGCCTTCTCCGACGATGTCCGTGAGACGCTGCTGGTGCTGATGACGGACACGGACGCGGTGGTACGGCAGAGCGCCTGCCTCACGGTTGCCGTGAGCAGGGACCGCGATCTCGTCTTCGCCGATGCCATGGCCGCTCTGCTGGACGACGCTGACCGCCGAGTCCAGCTCGTCGCCGTGTACGGGCTCGCCCTCCACGACGACGAACGGTGCGTGAGCGGGGCAGACCGCCTTCCGTCGGCGCCGCCCGGCACTCCGCACGAGCACGAACTCGACGCGGTGTGGCGATACGAACGGCGGCGCGACAGCCGCTGATGCCCCGGCCTCCGCTCCTCCTCCGCGACCGGGACAAGCCGATCGCCTAGGCGGGCTGCCACGGCGCGGGTGGGATGCCGGAGCAGGTCGGCCCGCCCCCGGCATCGGGACTCCCGGCCCAGGCGGAGCGCGTGCTGCCCAAGACCCGCCTTCTGGGTCCGGTACCGCAGCGTGGAGAACTGGTCGCGGTCCCGTAGCCACAGGTAGAGCCGGTCCAAGGAGCGACTCTGGCTCTCCCACCTGAAGGACGGGAGCAGGAAGTGGTACCAGCAGGCGGCACACAAGCAGGACCGCGCGGCGGTCAAGCTGACGCTACGACTCGGCGTCGAACCGCCGCTCCCCCAGCGCCGTCGCGTCGACTGGGACATGCAGGACTGTCCTGCCGCAGTGCAGCTCGCGGACGCACAGTCGGTAACCCGGGCCGCCAGATTCTCACGGCGTCGCGGTTGGCCGCCGGTTCGTCTCGCGGAACGCCTGGGTTACCACCCCTTCTACCATGGGGATATGGGTTCGAACACGGGGGCTGAGACGCGACCAGTGCTGAGCGCGGCGTTGAGCGGTGAGGAGTTGTCCCGCTGGTACTGGACGCTGGCCGAGCTGACCGTGCTTGCCCGCGAGCTCGGGGTGCCGCGGGGCGGTGGGAAGGCGGCACTGACGGAGCGGCTCCAGGCCGCATTGGACGGCGTCGCCCCGCCGGCCGCGCCGCCCCGGACGCGCAGCGCCGGCCGCCAGCTCGCCGCGCCAGTGAACGGGTTCACCGTGATTCCCGCGGGCCAGCGGTGCAGTCAGGTGCTACGCGAGTACTTCCGCCGCGAAATCGGCGAAGGATTTCACTTCGACGCCTCCATGCGGACATTCGTAGCCGAAGGTGCAGGGCGCACCCTGGCCGATGCCATCGCCCACTGGCACGCCACGCGTCAAGCCGCCGCCCAGCCTCAGGAGATCGGCTCGCAGTTCGAGCTCAACCGTTTTCTGCGTGACTGGTATGCCGAGCATCCGGCTGGCAGCCGTACCGAAGCGCTCGCCGCCTGGCGCGCTCAGCGCGACCGGCCTCGTCGCCCGGCCGCGGGGTGACCGGTCCGCAGCTGAGTGCCTCGCCTCCTCGCCCGCCCGAGCGGACGGGCGGCCGCCTGTTGGGTGTGGACGACCGATTCACGTGTGAACGACACCCAGGTTCATCGGCAAAGGCCGTGAGAAGCGTGTGTCAGCGGCTGCGCGTGAGCGTGTCGAGTTCACAGCTGTCGGGGTCGCCAACGTATCCGTAGAGGTGTGGATTCTCACGACTGCCGCTGACGTACAGGCCGTTTCCGTGATATCCACCGTTGACAGCGCTGTCCCAGTAGCCGCTGATCTTGTGGAAGGTGAAGGAGACAGGCCAGTCAGAGCCGTCGACGGAAGTCAGCTTCCAAGTTCCGCTTCCGGTTCTGCTCTGCGGGTCCCCGGTGGCTTCTTCAAGACTTGCGGGCCACCCGAGTGTGGTGAACGTCCCGTCGCTGCTGAGAGTCAAGCGTCCGACAGCACCTTGATAGGTGCCGACCAGGTCCTGCGTGCTGAGCCCCTCCGGCCTCTGGCCCGCCCCCGGGCATGGGGAGTATCGGCCGCAACCGGTGGCACTCGCCGATGCCGCCATGATCATCGTGCATGCCAGACCAAACAGTCGTCGGTTCAAATCCCGCCCCCACCATGAGACCTCACTCGTTGCAGTCTCCCAGTGAGCCTCTCGGGCCTTGCGCGGGGTCTCGCTTGTCGACAGCGCCGAACCTCGCAGCGGCGGGCATCGCTGATCCGGTGGTTTACGCCCTAAGGGCTGTCCCGCAATGGCCTGGAGGCACACGTCAGGGCTCGAAAAGATGCGATGCCATGTGCGTAGCGTGTGTACTGTGCCGGAGTGATCGACTTTGATGGTGCTTGGTTGGGTGCGGAGGCGGCGCGGCGGTTGGCGGAGGCGGACTGCTGTGAGATAGCTCCAGGGCTCACGGAGGAAGAGTTCAGCCGGATCGAGGCGACCTACGGGTTTGAGTTCTCCCCGGAGCATCATGCCTTCCTGGCGGCTGGGCTGCCGGTCGCCTCGCCTCCCAAGGAAGGCGCGACGTGGGAGCAGCCCTGGCCCGACTGGCGTCACGCTGATACGGACGACCTGCGCGATCGGCTGGAGTGGCCGGTACGAGAAGTGCTGGGCGACGTTGCTCATGGCAGCTGGCATTCGGCCCTGGGGGTGCGTCCCGCCTCTAATGAAGAGGCCGTGGAGGTAGCCCGAGCGGTACTTGCACGAGCGCCGCAACTCGTGCCCGTCTACGCGCACCGCTTCATACCCGCGGGTCGCGACACTCCGGGACATCCGGTCCTGTCAGTGTGGGGAACCGACATCATCTGTTACGGCCACGATCTGGCCGACTACATCGACCGTGAGTTCGGCGAGGTCGACGAGGAAGCGCCGTGGGCTCCGCAGGCGTCCGTGCCGTTCTGGAAGGACTTCCTCGGCTGAGATTGCCCACGGCTGGTGCCGGGCACAGATGATCTCTGTCGTGCCTGGTGTGATCACGGCCTCGGAGCCGTCCTGGATAGCCCCGTTTACTGGCGTGACCCCGCGCCAGTTCAACCGGGTGGTGCGTGCGCTGCGGCGCGAAGGCGCCGACATCGCTCGGCGAGGCCGGCCGTGGGGGATTCCGCTGGAAGACCGGTTGCTCCTGGTGGCCGCGTACTGGCGTACCAACCTGACACTGCGCCAGCTCGCCCCGCTGTTCGGCGTCTCGAAGTCCGCAGCCAACCGCATCGTCAACCACCTCGGGCCTCTTCTCGCGCTCCGGCCCGGTAAGCGGTTTCGCAAGGACGCCGTGCTCATCGTGGACGGCACCCTGGTCCCCACCCGCGACCACACGGTGGCGGAGCAGTCGAAGAACTACCGGTACTCGACGAATCACCAGGTCGTCATCGACGCCGACACCCGGCTCGTCGTCGTGGTCGGCCAACCTCTGCCCGGCAACCGCAACGACTGCAAGGCATGGGCGCTGTCCGGCGCCAAGGACGCCGTCGGGAGCACCACAGTGATTGCCGATGGAGGCTATCGAGGTACCGGGCTCGTCATCCCGCACCGCCGCAACCCTGGGCAGAGCGAACTGCCTGCCTGGAAGGAAGAACACAACGCCTCCCACCGCAAGGTCCGCGCTCGGGTCGAGCATGCCTTCGCCCGGATGAAGACCTGGAAGATCCTGCGCGACTGCCGCCTCAAGGGCGATGGCGTACACCACGCGATGAGCGGAATCGCCTGGCTGCACAACCTCTCCCACGCTGGGTGACCGCTCGGCCCGAACAGCGACCGGCTCGTCCACACCGGCCCAAAGATCGTTTACGGGACAACCCTTAGGCAAGCCTCGCCATCTCCTGGGCTAGCCCTGGGTGCACCGACCCTGAGCAAGCCGTCGGTTCGGGGTGCGGCAGCTCTGATTATCGGGAAGGAAGCGCCTGGCCCTCATCAAGGACCAGACTTTGCTCGTCTCGCCGGTCAAGACCTCACCGCGCCGGCCCGACGGCCCCGCGTGCGGCGGGCGATCTGCAGCTACTTCAGGAGCCGGAAGTCAGGTTGCCGGGCCCCGCTCTGAGGAATTTCGCTGAGCCTTATGCCGCAGGCTACGAATCGGTCATCGTCGCTACGATGCCAGAAAGAAAGGCCACGATCGGCACTTGATCCTCACGGAGTTCGGCGCTGACGACGTCGCGGAGACGAGCGCACCGATTATCGCCCAGCTGTTCTGCATGCCTGGGTCCCTGCGTACGGGCCGGCCGCCTCCTCATAACGACGACTCCGACCTGCCGTACGACCTCGCCCGCACCCTGGCGGCGAGTCGGCTGGGCCTTTCTGGCGACGCCCGAGGGCGTGGTCCGGACAGTCAGCTCGTACGGACCACGCCCTCAGGCATATCGGGTCGCTCCTGATCGCGCGGCGGCGCGAAGCCGCGCCTCCCCGGATCCTTACACCGAACCGCGCCAGGCACCCGTCTCGTGACCGCCGCGCTCTTCGATGAACGACTTGAACCGCTTGAGATCACCCGTGACCTTCCGCTTGACGAAGCCGAGCTTGTCGCCGACCTGCTCCGTCAGCCCCTCGGGGGCGAAGTCCATCTGGAGCATGACCTTCGTCCGGGTGTCGTCGAGACGATGGAACGTCACGACACCCGCCTGGCGCGCCTCGCCCTCGACGGTCGTCCAGGCGACGCGCTCGTCGGGGATCTGCTCGGTCACGACGGCGTCGAACTCCCGGTGCACTCCGCCGATCTCGGTGACCCAGTGGGTGAGCGTGTCCGTACGCTGTTCGATCCGCTCCACGCCGTCCATGAAATGCGGGAACGTCTCGAACTGGGTCCACTGGTCGTACGCGGTACGGACCGGGACCTCAACCTCGACGGACTCCTCGACCTTCGACATGGGTAACGCCCTTCTTGTCCGGTTGCGGGTTACTGGGATTCGCGTAACCCGCTCCCGAGAACTCACACCTCTTCAATGAGAACCGGACGAACTTCGCGCCGCCGACTGCTGCACCGGACCGGGAGCCGGAGCCGGTGTGGTGGTCGCATCGGCCTCTGGCGCCCGCCCGACCGTGACCTCGGGCCGCTCTGGGACCCGGCGACGGACGTCCTCATGCGCAGAGCCCCAGGCATATGGGGGACGGATCGGGGCACTCGGATGCCAGAGGTTGTTACGAAGGAAAGAGCGGTCGACGCACAGGGCCTTGAGCGGGACAAAGAAAAACCTTGCGCCCCCGCCCCCGGTCCGGTCGGACTGCCATCGAATGCGAACCAGGAGTTGTCCGTACGTGACTGAGAACGCGTGGAATTACCGGCCGTCCTTCAACTACGCCGTCGGCACCGACCTCACCGGCTACAAGGTGGAGGCGGTCGACGGGAGCATCGGCAAGGTCGACAAGCACTCCGAAGAGGTGGACGACTCCTACGTCGTGGTCGACACCGGAGTGTGGATCTTCGGCAAGGAGGTCCTTCTGCCGGCGAACACGATCTCGCGCATCGACGCGGAAGACGAGAAGGTCTACCTGGACCTCAGCAAGGAACAGATCAAGAACGCCCCCGAGTTCCACCGTGAGGAACACCTCGACGAGATCGCGTATCGCGATCAGGTGGCCTCGTACTACGGGCACACGGGCGGCGCGGGCCCGCTGTAGGACTCCGGCGAGCATCTGGCCGTGGCCTTCGGAACAGGCCGTACAGCCGTCCGCCGACGCGCTTGTCTCTCGAACGCGTCGGCGGACGGCTGTACGGCCTGTTCCGGGGGTGGGCCGGGCGAGCCATGTGCGGCTCTGCAGGGTCCGCCTAAGGGCTGTCCCGCAAAGATCTTGGGTCCGAGTACAGAACAGCCCAAGGAGCTGTCGAGGTGCTCAGCCAGTGGTTCGTGGGATGTCCAGGGACCGGGCAAAGGCGGCGAGCGCGTGGAAGTCGTTCTCCTGTAGGCCGATCCGCGGGTTGACGTGGTGCAGGAGCCCGGCACCTCGGTGGTGGGCGGTCACGTAGGTCTCATCCAGCTCGCTCTGCTCGTCGTCCACCCAGGCGAAAGGACGGCCGCCTGCGTGGTCCACCAGCGGCCCGGTCTTCCAGTGAACTCCATCAGGGCGTTCTCGGAGTAGGACGTCGCCGAAGTCCACGAAGGGAAGGTCTGGAAGGCCCAGCACCGGTGCGATCCATCGGTTGGCGTCGTCCATCCACGTGGTGGCCCAGCACAGCTCGAAGCCGAGCTGGAGCAGGGTTCGTCCGTGCTCCGGGTTGAGCCAGACTCGCAGGGGACGTCGTCGGGACGACAGGCCCGTGCCGTCGTGGTGGGCGTCGTTCCGGGGGACTCTGAGTGTGGTGTAGCCGTCGGGACGCCTCTCCGGCTTGGCTGCGTAGGGGTTGAGCGGTCCGTCCACGTCGAGGAACAGGAGTGGTCGGTTCACGGTATCCCCCGGTCTTTGCGCACTGTGGACTGCCACGGTCAGCGTAGCTATGGGATTGTCTCGGCACTGGGCTGGCCTCAGTGATGATGATGTGGCGAGTGTGATTACGGCATCGGAGCCGTCCTGGATAACCCCGTTCGCGGGGCTGAGCCCGCGCTGCTGAGGCAAACTGCTGCGGACGGCGCTACGTTTCCGGACACCCCTTGCCGCCACCTATGCACGCCTCGCGCGGGAACGGCCTCATGAACTCCGCATCCTTGTGGAACCCCGCCGACGAACCCGAAGCGGTGGCGCGCCCGGCCGAGCTGACTTGTGAGCAGAACGCGAAGCTCACCGACGCCCTCCGCGACCTCGTCCTCAAAGCTCAGCAGCCGGGAACGCCCTCCCACCCATCGAGGGTGTACACAGGTCAGCCCGATCTCGTTGAGCCGGTGGAACACGCCCCGGACGGTGTCCTCGTCGGTCTGCACCAGCTGCGCGATCTCCGGGACCGGCCTGCCGCCCGGCGAGGCCACCAGCATCATCGTCCACCGGACCCGCACCGCACCGGTGTCTCCCCGCCGAACGATCCGTGGCAGCCTCTCTCCCTCCTGCTCGGTCAGCCGGCGGATTCTCACCGGTGATGCCGTGCCCACCCCTGCCGAATATCGCCACTGACACCCAACGCAACGAGCAACCCGGCAAAGATGCCCGGTCACGGCATCAGCGGGGCCACGTCAGCGCTGCGTCCTCCGTCCCACGCGGCGCGCCACGCCGGGGAGGGCATTGCCGTGTCCGCTGATCGGGGGTGGCGGCGCGCGCCGCCACCCCCGCGCGGCCCCGGGGCTGCTAGGCAGGCAGGTGCACCGGCCGGTGTCGCCGACCCCTGCCGCCCCACCGCACACCCAGGAGACACGTACGTGCTGACCCGTGCCCGCGGACGCCGACTCCGCCCCGGACTCGCCGCCGCCGCCCTCACCGCCGCTGCGCTCGGCGGGCTGCTCCAGCCCGCGCAGGCGGGCGTCGGTCCCGAACCGGCCCGGGACCGCCCGCACCACGACAAACGCCTCCAGCAGCAACTCGAGCGGCTCGTCGCACAGGAGGACGGCCCTCCCGGGGTGATCGCCGTGCTCACCCGCGGCGACCGTACGCAGGTGTACACCGCCGGTGTCGGCGACATCGCAACCGGCCGCCCGCCCCACCCCGACGACCACATGCGCATCGCCAGCATCGCGAAGGCCTTCAGTGGGGCCGTCGCCCTCAGGCTGGTCGACCAGGGGAAGCTCTCCCTCGACGACACCATCGGCGAGCTCCTGCCCGACCAGCCCGCCGCCTGGCACACGGTGACCTTGCGCCAGCTCCTCCAGCACACCAGCGGCCTGCCCGACTTCTCGGCCGACCCCGAGTTCCTGGAGATCATCACCGCCGACCCCCGCCACGTGTTCGACTCGCGGCGACTCCTCGACTTCGTAGCCGACGAACCGCTGCTCTTCGCCCCCGGCGCCCTGTACGAGTACTCCAACTCCGACAACATCGCCGTCGCCCTCATGGCCGAGGCCGCCACCGGCCGCCGTTACGAGGCCCTGCTCAAGGAACTCGTGTACCGTCCGCTGGGTCTGCGCCGCACGAGCCTGCCCCAGGGCTACCGGCTCCCCCAGCCCTACTTCCACGGCTATGACGTCGCGCCGCCCGCCGAACCCGAAGACATCAGCGAAGCCATCAGCGCTTCCGGCGTCTGGGCCTCCGGAGGAATCGTCTCCACCCCCCGGGAACTGGGCGCCTTCATGCGCGGGTACGGCGGCCCCGAGCTGCTGTCGGAGCAGACCCGCAAGGCACAGCTCACGTTCATCCCCGGAGGTTCCTCCGAGCCGGCCGGCCCCGGAACCAATGCCGCCGGGCTGGCGATCTTCCAGTACACGACCCGCTGCGGCGTGCTCCACGGCCACACCGGGAACACCCCCGGCTACACCCAACTCGCCGCCACCACCCCCGACGGCACCCGATCACTGACCTTCTCCATCAACACGCAGACCAGCAAGAGCAACAAGCCCGCCCTGCTGGCCCGGCTGCGCACGGTACAGGAGAACTTCGCCTGCGCTCTGCTGGAAGGCCGTTGACCCGCAGCCGCATCCACCGGCGGCGACACCATGCCGGGCCATCCGAGCGGTGGCCCGGCATGGGCGGCAGTCCGAGACGACCGGTCAGGGCTGTCATGTGATCGGCTTGCGTATCTCGTCGCGAATCTCGCGGGTCTCCTACGCCGCCGTTTCGAGGGAGCCGGTCGGGATGGGGGCGGCCAGCACGAACGTGGAGGCGTTCGCCGCCTGGGCAGATCAGGGGCCAGGGGGCTCCCGCCGAGTGGAGGGGCCCCTGTCGTCAAACGAGGGAGCGCATCCGGGGCACGATCGTGTCGGCGACCGGATCGGACAAGACCATCACGCCCGCAGCGTACGCGCGGGCTCGCCGGGCCCGCAGCAGGTACACGGCCGCGCGTCTCTTCGCCGAAGGCAGCGGGTCAGATGCCGAACTCCGTCGCCGACAGGCCAAGCGCAGCGCACGCCTCGCGGATGATCTGCTCCTCGGCAGGCGCGATGAAGCCGTCCGCACCCGCGACCACGATGCCGGTCTGGATGACAGCCCGTGCCTCGGTGGGCTTCTTCGCCACCTTGACGACGTCCTGAAGCACCGCCGCCTTGCCCATGACGAAGCCGGCCGAAAGCTGGTCGACGTGCTTGTTGAAACGCTGGCGGAGCTGGTCGGCGGGGAAGTTCTGAAGAACGTCGTTGGTGAGGATGAGTGACTCGACGTGCTGGCGCTCGGCCGGGTCGACCCGTCCGTCAGCGGCGGCCACCAACGCGCACATGGCCATGCTGGCGTCCCGGAAGGCGCCGCTCTTCAGCTCCGTCTTCAGCGACGTGAGCTGCGTCTTCAACGCGCTCACGAGCTCGGCCCTGGAACCACCCCCGGGCCGTGCACCGGACGGTCCATGGCCGCCGGAGCCGCCGCGCACCCCCTGGGCCTGCTGCAGACCTCTGGTCGCCTGGTCCTTGATCCGATCCCACATCGCCACTCGTGCCACCTCAGCTTCTGCCACGTCGTCCCTCGTCGGACGCTCATCATCGTGCAACACCCCGCTAACGCCTGCCACACACCGTGAAGTTCCGCCACCACGACGAGCGCGCCGAGGAACAGCTGCTGCAGCCGCGCGGAGCGGCGGCCGGGCCGACCGCCGAGGTCGCCCGGCAACCGCTGCGCGGTCTCGGTCGCAGCTGGATCAACGTCGCTCGTACAGCGCCAGCTCGGGCAGAAGACGGAAGGCCTCGCGGACCGCGGCGAGCGCCTCGTCCCACCGGCGCAGCCCCTCCAGCCTGCGGGAGAGCCCGTACAGGGCCCTGGCGAGGTCGGGGACGTGGGCGGGACGGGTGGCAGCCAGGGTGCGGTAGACGGCGACGGCTTCCTCGAGGGCGGCGACAGCCTCCCCCGGCCGGCCGGACTGCTCCCGTCGTACCGCTACGCCGATCAGGCTGCTCGCCAGGCCTGGCAGGTGGGCGTCCGGGTCGCGGGATGCGAGGGTGCGGCGAATGCCCAGGGCTTCCTCGACGGCCGCCAGGGCCTGCTCTGTGCGGCCCACGGCCGCCAGCTGGGTGCCGAGGGTGTGCAGTTGCACCGCCAGATGGGGCAGGTGGGCGTCAGGGTAGGCGCGCGCCAGGTCGCGGATGATCCGTACACACTCCTCGGTGGCGGCGAGAGCCTGGTCGGGCCGGCCCAGGGCCGCGTAGAGCGGCGAGACCGTGCTCAGGCTCGCGTTGAGCGCCGTCAGGTGGGCGTCGGGATGGATGGCGACCAGGCCCCGTTGGATGGCCAAGGCCTCTTCGGCGACGGCCAAGGCTTCTTCCTGCCGGCCAGAGTCCTCCAGGGCCCAGGCCAGCCGGCCGAGGCTCTGGGCCAGCTGGGGAAGGTAGGCATCGGGGCGGTTCCTGGCCATTGCGCGGCTGACATGCACCACACGCTCGGCCACCGACAGGGCGCCTTTCAGCCAGCCCATCTCCGCACCTTTGACCGCCATCTCGTTCAGCGTCGCGACGTAAGCGGGTGAGTACGCAGAGCCCGCACCGGTCATGCCGTCGTGCAGGCGGGCGGCTTCGATGAGCACTTCCATGGCCTCCTCCTTCCGGCCCAGGTCCCACAGGCGTCCGGAGTGGATGTTCAGGCTCCGGGCCAGCTGACGGGCTTCGGCGTCCGAGCCTGCTCCGGCATCGCGGCGCAGGCGCACCGCCTCCTCGGACGCGGCCAGCGCCGCCTCGTGCCGCCCGAGATCACCCAGCAGGGCGGCAAGCCTGTTCAGACTCTCGACGAGCTCGGGGGTGCGGCCGTCGCCCAAGCCGCGGGACAGTGCTACGGCCTCTGTGATCGGGGCCATGGCCTCCTCACGGCGTCCCAGGTCACGCAGCCGGTCGGCGTACGTGTTCAGGCTCGCGATCAGGGGGATGGCGTCCGCCAGGGAACGGGCGACGGTGACCGCTTCCTCGGCTGGGGTCAGGGCCTCCTCCCGCCGGTCCAGGGCCGCCAGGCGCGAGGAGAGGGAATGCAGACTCCACACCAGGCCGGGGGTGTGGGGGAGGCCGCGGTGGCGTGCGACCAGGTGCCGGGCCAGGTCGCAGGCCCAGACGGCCAGGCGCTCGCTGCGCGGGAGCCTGTCGTCGAGCTGCCTGAGGGCGTCCAGCGGGGTCTGGGGATCCGCGGCGATCTGCTGCAATCCGGCCACCAGCGGGCCGGGACGCTCCACCTGGGTGGCGGCGGCCATCGCCGGGGACGCCAGGACGGTACGGTGCCGGACGCACAGCGCGGTCAGTCGGTCGTCGAGCCGTCCCGCGAAGACGGCGTGCGCGGCCGCGCGGCTGTAGAGGGTCAGCAGCCGGCCCGCCTGTTCCTCGGTGATGCCCGGTACGAGGTCGTGGGCGAGCCCGGGGTGTGCTGCCAGGCGGCGGCCGATCAGACGCTCCGTCAGCCGGTCGGGCTGCAGGCTGCCCCACGGACCCGCATCGGCCGGCGGATAGAGGGCGGCGATCCAGGCCAGGACGGCATCGCGACGGTCGCGCGGCTGGTCGGCCAGCCCGCCGACCTTGCGGAGGACCTCGGCGGCCTGATCGCGATCGGCTGCCCCCACCAGCAGAGCGGCGGCGAGCGCGGCATCGAGGGTGGCCGTGCTCAGCGCCGGGCTGAGACCCGAGGCGGTCGCGCTCTGCTCCCAGTAGCGGCGCTCGTGCAGGAGCAGGCGGTCCTCGACGCCGGTGGCGGGTCCCGCCGTGTCCTCGGCCGAACCGGTGTCGGCGGCGTCCAACAGGTCGGCCAGGGCGGTCATGTGCAGGGTCAGCGCATTGTCCATACCCGCCCGGTCCACGTCGGGGAAGGGAAGAGCGGCAGCCAGTACCGGCCAGTCGGGCCCCTGCCGACCGCGAACGTCGGGCAGCGCGGCCGCGAAGGCCTGCGCCGCCCTCCGGTACGCCTGCGGACGTGCGGCCGTATCGCTCTCCAGCGCCGGCAGCGCAACCACCGGCGTGCCGTCGAGCAGTTCTTCGGCGGTACGGCTCACGGCCTGCGTGCTGGTCCACCAGTCCCCGGCCGTCCGCGCCAGCAGGAGGACCTTGAAGGGCGTCGCGCCCCCGTGCTCGGCGGCGGCCTCCAGGAGCGCGGCGAGCTGTTCCGCGCGGGTCTCCGCGTAATCCAGCACCACCAGCAGCGGCTTGGCGGCCCGGCCGACCGCCCGCAGTTCTGCCGGAGCTGCGGTGGCGCGCGGCCACAGCACCGCCCAGCCGTCCGGAGCCATGGTGCCGGCGAGCTCGTGGGCCAGCCGGGTCTTCCCCTGCCCGGCCGGGCCGTGCAGCAGCCAGCTGCCGAACCCCTCCTGCCGGCACCAGCGAGCCAGCCGGTCCAGCAGTTCCTCGCGGCCATGGAAGGCCACAACCTGCCGCCCCGCCTGCAGGAGCGCCGCCGCCGAGCCCAGGCCGCCGGCCGGCGCCACCGGGTCGGCCTCGGCCACGTCCTGGAACTCGACCGCGTCGAGCATCATCGCTCCGGCGCAGTGCTCGGCCAGCACAGCCCGGAACTCCGCGTCGTGATGCAGCACGTACGCCGGCACCACCGAGAGCGCGGCATGCCCGGAGCGGCCCGCGTCGGCCGCGACCACCCCGGTCAGCAGGCGGCCGCAGAACACAGCCGCCCCTGACAGCCCGCCCCAGGGCGACGACCCATCGGCCGGCCAGACCGGCGGGAACGAACCGAGGTCCATCAGGTGCCGGTTGGCCACGAAGCCGCTGCCCGGATTCACCGTCCCCGCCAGCTGCGCGGCCTCCACCGCCGCTCCGGGCTGCTGTGCCACGTCCGGTACGCCCCAGGTAGCACAGGGCTGCCCGGGCTGCTCGGTCACCAAGCGGCCCCAGCGCACCCCCGCGCCCGCAGGTGGCCGCCACCTGGCGTCGTCCACTTCCACCAGGGCGGCATCGTCGCGCCCGCCGGGCGTGCCGCACCACACCACGACACCGCCGGACACCGCGTCGGCGCCCGGCCGGAACACCTGCACCAGGGTGCCTCGCCGACCGACCACGTGTGCCGAGGTGAGCACCAGCCGGGGACCGATCACGTACCCCGATCCCGGCCCGCCGGGTCCTCCGACCGCGACCAGACGATCCCGCCTCATGGCGTCCCCCGTTTCGTACGCCGACGCCCGCCGGTCAGTCCTGGATCCGCCCGCTCACGTCGCCGGGACCGGCCGGCCGGTCCGCGCCCCCGCTGACCAGCAGATCGCCGCCGGCGGGATTCCTCGGGGTGAGTGTGAACGACACCCGGTGCGTCCGGCCGCGGGCCACCCCGGCCTCTGCGTCCGCAGTCACGGCCCACACCCGGAAGCCCGCCTTGGCCCGTGCGTCGGCGCGCAGCTCGACTTCGAACTCCATCTCCACGGGCCCGACCACGAACGAGATCTCGTGTCCCGCGCCGCGCGCCGTGGCATCCAGCAGCTCGTCCCGTACCGCCGCCACCGCGTCCGCCAAGCCGATCTCCACGCGTCCCATCCTGTCCCCGTTCGACTGCACGTCTCTTGCGGGTCGAGCGTAAGGGCACGGCGCCGCTCGGCGCAGGCGATCAAGAACGGTTGTCCGAGTCCGCACGGGGACAGGGCAGTTGCCCGCGACGACAGGCGGCGGGCGCGGGTGGCGAGCCGGGCGCCGCAACGCCTCGAACGACCGTCGGCGGGCTTCGGTCTCCCAGGCGACGAGTTCGCGGACCAGGCCGTACGCCGACCGCGCCTCGGCGGCCGCCACACCAGGTCCGGTCACCGGTCCTGGACCAGGGCCCCGCAGTGACGTACCCCACGTATCACCGGGTCGTCATCGACACCGACACCCGCCTCGTCGTGGTGGTCCGGGGTCGCACGAACCAGCTGTTGGCACCGAGAACGAGGCACGATTCCTGGACCGCTCACGGACGCGGTCGTGGACGGTCGAGGGACGCGTCAGCTGACCCGAAGACCGACCGCCAGCGTCAGTTCAAGGACCCGGTGGGGCGATGCGAGATCCGGAAACAGCTCCCGCAGCTGCGACATCCGGTACCGGACCGTCTGGGGATGGACGAACAGCGCCGCCGCCACCTCGTCCCGCCGGCCCTGGTGCAGCAGCCACGCCCGCAACGTCTCCTCCAGCCGCCGCGCGGTCGCGACAGGCAAGGCCCGCAGCGGTGCGAGGGCTCGGGCACGCAGGTCCGCGAACGCGTCCATGTCGGCGCTCAGCACCAGCTCGGGCAGGTGGTCCTCGGTGTCGCGAATGTCGGAGGAGAGGGAGCGCGCGCGTACGGCTCGTGTGTACGAGGCGGACGCACGAGTCCATGGCCGGGCCGGGCCGGCCACGGCGGTGCGGTCGGTCAGCTGCCGCAGGAGATGCGATCGGTCGGCATCGGGGACGAGCAGCACACCGGTGGCGTCCGGCAGATCGTCGAGGATGAGGGTGCTCGGGTCGAGCGCGCGGTAGGCCGGCCGGGCCTGGGCGGCGGGCAGCAGGACCGCGGTCAGCGAAAGCGGAGGCTGCCACCCGGCCCGTTGAGCAGAGGCCAGCAGCACGTCCGGACTCGCGCCGGCGATGAGGTCGCGGGCCAGGTGTTCCAGGTGGCGCTCGTGGGCCCTGCCCCGGGCGGCCAGTTCGTCGGCGTGGCCCGCGGCACTCGCGGCGGAGAGCTCGTCGATGTAGGCGAAGGTCAGCTCGGCGAACTTGGCGACTTCGGCGGCGGGCAGGCCTGCGGGTACGGCACCCGCTGCCAGGCATCGCCAGGCCACGCGGGCGCCGACACGGTATGCGCTGAGCAGGGCGTCCATCGAACGGCCGGAGCGCACCTCGCCGCGGCCCAGCTCGTAGGCTGCGTCACCGGCGTCGCCGCCGGTGGCGTTCCCGCTCGCGAGGTCCAGGTAGTGCCCCAGGGCGGTACGGACGGCTCGGCGGATGGTGGCGCCCATGCGGCCCGAGAGGGCGTTGGCATAGGGAGGGACCTCGTCGATGATCGCTTGGACGACCTCGTCGGCGGTGGTCCTCAGCGCGGCCCGAAGCGCGGTGACCGTCGTGTCGTCCAGGGCCAGCTCGCTGGCCCTCTGAATTGCATGACTCACGTTTTGTTCCCTGCGAACAATTCGGCCGATCAGATTCACGTCCTGCGGTCAGGACTTTACCCCCTGAGACGCAGCAAGCTGGAGCCATGACGAGTGCAGCCCTCCGCAGCAGGGCGTGGAAACTGCTGGAGATGGTCACGACGCCGCTGCTGCCGTCGGACTACCTCGACCTGGTCAGCCCACTGCGTGCGGGCGCTGACCTGCGTGGCCGCATCGAGGCCGTGCAGCCCGAGACGGGTGACGCCGCCACTATCGTGATCAGGCCGGGACGGGGCTGGCGCGGCCACGCAGCCGGTCAGTACACGCGGATCGGGGTCGACGTCGACGGGGTGCGCCTGTGGCGTGCCTACTCCGTCACCTCGCCGACGAAACGCCAGGACGGCCGCGTCACGATCACCGTGAAGGCGATCCCGGACGGCAAGGTCAGCAACTACCTGGTCCGCAGGGCGAAACCGGGCACGCTGGTCCAGCTCGACCAGCCGACCGGTGACTTCGTGCTGCCGCAGGCCAAGCCCGCCAAGGTGCTGTTCCTGACGGCCGGCAGCGGTATCACGCCCGTGATGGGCATGCTGCGCGACATCGAGTTCGACGACGTCGTCATGGTCCACTGCGCGCCGCAGCCGCAAGACGTGATCTTCCGCGACGAACTGCACGACCTGGTCGCGGACGGGAAGCTGCGGCTCACCGAGGTGCACACCGACACGGACGGCATGCTCGACATCGCCCGTCTCGGCGACATCGTGCCCGACTGGGCCGAGCGCGAGGCCTGGGCTTGCGGGCCCGCGGGCCTGCTCGACGCCGCCGAAAAGCACTGGAGCGAGCACGGCGTACCCGAGCGCCTGCATACCGAACGTTTCCGCCCCGGCATCGTCGTCACCGGCGACGGCGGCGAGGTCACGTTCAGCGCCACCGGCAGGACCGTCGACGCGGACGGCGCCACGCCGTTGCTGGACGTCGGCGAGGAGGCCGGCGTGCTCATGCCCTCCGGGTGCCGTATGGGCATCTGCTTCGGCTGCGTCACGCCGCTCAAGGCGGGCGCCGTCCGGGACCTGCGCACCGGAGAGATCACCGAGGCCGAGCCGGGCGTCCTCATCCAGACCTGCGTGTCCGCCGCGGCGGGCCCCTGCGACATCGAACGGTAGGAGCACCTTGACCGCCATCGACCCCACCGCCCACCTGACCGCGGAGCAGATCGAGGAGCTCGGCCGCGAGCTGGACGCTATCCGCGACGAGGTGATCGCCGACCGCGGCGAGAGGGACGCCGCATACATCCGGAAGGTCATCTCGGCGCAGCGCAAACTCGAGCTGGTCAGCAGGGGCGTGTTGCTGTTCTCGATCTTTCCGCCCGCGTGGCTGCTCGGCACCGCCGGTCTGTCCGTGGCGAAGATCATGGACAACATGGAGATCGGTCACAACATCCTGCACGGCCAGTGGGACTGGATGCGAGACCCGAAGATCCACTCCACCACCTGGGAGTGGGATCACGTCTCGCCGTCCGAGCAGTGGAAGCACTCGCACAACGAGCTGCACCACACGTACACCAACGTGATCGGCAAGGACAACGACCTCGGCTACGGCATCATGCGCGTCGACGAGGACCAGAAGTGGCACCCGTTCCACCTCGGCCAGCCGCTGTGGAACTTCATCAACGCCTGCTTCTTCGAGTACGGCATCGCAGCGTACGACCTGGAGCTCGGCAAGAACCTGCACAAGCGCCGCCGCAAGAACCCGGAGTTCCGCGCGCAGGCCAAGGCGGTGGGCCGCAAGATCCGCAAGCAGGTGCTCAAGGACTACGTGATCCACCCGCTGCTGTCGGGCCCGTCGTTCCTCCCCACGCTCGCCGCCACGTTCACCGCGAACCTGGTCCGCAACCTCTGGTCCCACTCGGTGATCATGTGCGGGCACTTCCCCGAGGGCGTGCAGGTCTTCGAGCGCCGGTCGATCAAGGGCGAGACACGCGGCCAGTGGTACCTGCGCCAGATGATGGGCTCGGCGAACATCAGCGGCAGCAGGGCCATGCACTTCATGACCGGCAACCTGTCGCACCAGATCGAGCACCACCTGTTCCCGGACCTGCCGAGCAACCGGTACGCCGAGGTCGCGGTGAAGGTGCGCGCGCTGTTCGAGAAGTACGAGCTGGAGTACGTCACCGGCCCGCTGCCCAAGCAGGTGTTCTCCGCGTGGCACAAGGTCTTCCGGCTCTCGCTGCCGAACAAGAAGCCCAAGGTCAAAAGGCCGGCCCGGGAGCGGGAGCTCGTCGCTGTCTGATGCCCGGCGTCGGTACAGGTCTTTCGGCCGTACCGCGGCACCGCCGGTCAGGTCAGCCGCGGTGAAACAGGGCTGCGCCCGCTGACCGGTGCCTTCCTTTCGACGCGGCTCCTTCGCGGCGGCTCCTTCGCGGCGGTCAGCGTAAGGCGCGAAAGGGTCACCCGTGCTCGGGTGATCTCACGGGTGGTCAGGGTGGGGCTGTCGCGACTGGTGGCCGACGGTGTCTTCGCCGGGGTCGTCGGCCAGTCCGATGGCGGTGGTGATCCGTTTACCCACAGGCTCGCGGTGGACCGCGAAGCTCTGGCCGACCGCCATGACGATCTCCAGCCCGTGCTGGCCGATCCGGGTGGGATCGGGTGCCAGGATCGCCGGTGGTGTGGGGCTGCTGTCCCACACGCTCACCTCGACCGAGGCACCGTCGTTGACCTCCAGAGTCAGCAGGCACGGACCAGGTGCGTACTTGCGGGCGTTGGTCACCAGCTCACTCACCACGAGCTGCACGGTGCCCATGACGCGCCCGGACACCGGCAGGCCGTACACGGCCTGCACATCAGTGAGGAAACTCCGGGCGAGGTCACGGGCAACAGCGATGTCCTCGCTGCCCTCGAACGCCCCCGACACGGAGAAGACATCTCCACGCAGCAACCGCCTGCGCTCGGCGCCCGTCATCTGTTCCATCAATCCGCCCTCGTTCATTCGACCGGCTGCCGTCTACCCCTGGATCTCCAGCACAAACCCGCCTCTCACCGGCCCACCGACCGGCCCGCCCCGCGCCCATCCGCCGGGACATCCGGCAGTCGCACCGAAGCCTGGACGCCCCGAGCGGGCGGGTAGGGACGGTTGTACTACTCGTGCGAGGGCTCGGTGCCGTCCCCACCGATGACGACACGAACGGGCTATATCTCGAACGCGTCATCGAGCACGCCCAGGCGGGCATGGGGAGGCTCTTGTCATCCCCCGCAACCCCCGCCCCGCGTCCTCGGGCGCCGGACCCATGCACGCGTGCCGACGGCGATCTCCGACGACCCGAACGCCCGGATCCGTGACATCGCCGCTCACTGCCGGCTCACGGAGCGGGCGGTCCAGAAAGACCCGATGCCGACGGGAGACGTTTACCTGGACGAGATCGGCGCAGACGTTGAGCTAACACTGCCTTTATGTAACGAAATGGAGAGGCATCATGGGCATCATCGCGTGGATCCTCATCGGTCTGATCGCCGGCGCCATCGCCAAGGCCCTGATGCCGGGCAAGGACCCCGGCGGCATCATCATCACCATGCTCATCGGCATCGCCGGCGGCCTGCTCGGCGGCTGGCTCGGCAAGGTCCTCTTCGGCGTCGACTCCGTCGACGGTTTCTTCGAGATTTCCACCTGGATCGCCGCGATCGTCGGTTCCGTCATCCTCCTCGCCCTCTACCGCCTGGTCACCGGCAACCGACACTCGCACCGCCACGCGTAACCCGCCGAAGGCGCCAGTCTCCGACGGCTCCCTCTTCCTGGTTGCAACAGGATGGGAGCCGTCGGCCTGTACAGCCCGCCCCCCTCACTCCGACGCCGCCTTCGACGCATGGAGTGTGAGGACCTTCCGCCCCGTACTTCCGCCGCACGAGGAGATGCCGCCATGATCCCCACCGCGGTCCTGCCCGTCCCCCGCCACTCGGTGCCCGCAGCCGCCCATGCGTCCGCCGCTTTCCCGCCTTCGGCGCTCGATGCGATGCTGGACGCCGCCTACGAGACGCACCGCCGTTTTCGGCACGGCCCTTTCGCCGAGCCCTGCCCGACCTGCCACGTACCGGCGGGCGAGCTCTGCCTGGCACGTCGCAGTGTGCACGCCGCCCGCCGCCAGGCGCACCGGGTTCGAGCGGTGCAAGCCAAGCTGGTTCCCCACACGGCCGCGGCCCGCTGACCGCAAGGACGGGTGGCGTCGGCGTCACGCGTGCCGTGTGACGCCGAGACCGCGTGCGTAGGCCGCAACGGCGCGTCGCCGTCGCCCGCGTCGCGCGGACGTCACTCCTCCGCGTGCCGGAACCGCTCCACCGAAGAACGCTGGATCGCCGAGGACACCGCCACCGGTGCGCTGACCCGGAACATCGAGTACGGCAGCCCCCGCCCCGATCAGGCGACCACCCGCTACAACTGGCTCGGCGCAAAGCACCGATTCGCCGACCCTCACCGGTCTCTTCAACCCCACCACCAGCCGCTTCTTCTCCGTCGACCCTGTGTACGGCGGGAACGCCAACGCTTACGAATACGTCACCGCCGACCCAGCAGGTCGGTGCCATCGGCGTCACAGCGGCGGCGGCTCTGGGCTGCGACGTGTCCATCGTCCGCGGACTGGCGGCCGGAGCGGCTGTCTGAGCCATGGGCTACCGGGGCACCTCGAGGCTCTTGCTTCATCGCCGGTCCGCCATATCCCCTCGCGCTACACCGTGATCACTGTAAGGAAAGATCCATATCCGCAACAGGCCCTAGGATGATCACCCGTTTGAAGGGTGAGGGGGAGCATGATCGACGTCGACGCGTACTTGACCGTGCTGGGGGTGGCCCGACCCGCCGCCCCGACCCTCAAGTCGCTGTGTGCGCTGCACCGGGCGCAGGTGGAGCGGGTCACCTACGAGAACCTCGACATCCATCTGGGGCGCCCGACGGGCATCAGCGCTGCGGAATCCGTTGCCCGGATCGTGCGCGGGCGGGGCGGCTACTGCTTCCATCTGAACGGCGCCTTCGGCGCGCTCCTGGCGGCCCTGGGCTTCGACGTCACGCTGCACCGGGCCGGGGTCCAGGGCACCCCGGAGGATCCCGCGGGCGCGACCGGCGACCACCTGGCGCTGACCGTACGGCTCGACGGCGAGCGGTGGCTGGTCGACGCCGGGCTCGGCGACGCGGTGCACGAGCCGCTGCCGCTGCGCGAAGGCAGCTACGTCCAGGGGCCGTTCACCTACGCGATGACCCCGTCGGCGGCGGAGCCCGGCGGATGGCGGTTCAACCACGACCCCCGCGGCTCGTTCACCGCGATGGACTTCGCACCGGACCCCGTCGAGCTGTCCTCCTTCGCCGCGGAACACGCCCGGCTGTCCACTTCCCCCGAGTCCGGCTTCGTCCGGGTCCTCACCGCCCAGCGCCGCGACGCCAAGGGGGTCGACGTGCTGCGCGGCCGCGTGCTGCGCCGGGTCGACGCCGGGGGCACGGAGGAGCGGACCGTCGACTCGGCCGACGAGTGGTACGACGTACTGGCCGGTGTGTTCCGCCTGGATCTGACCGATGTCGCCGCCCCCGCGCGGGCGGAACTGTGGCACCGCGTCCACACCGCGCACGAAGAGTGGAAGACCGCAGGGCAGCGCGGAGCAACGCTCTGACGAAGCGGGATGTTTCGCGCAGGATCCGAGCGTGAGGGGTGATCACGCTGGGTGTGTTGTATGTCAGCACGGCCGGAATGGACGGGGTGGGCACGAACCGGGGTGGGCCCGTCGGCCGCTGCCGGACCGCCGGTCTGCGGCCCCGGCTCCGTCCCGTGGGCTTACCAGGTCACCGGTAGTCCCACCGGCCCGCGGATGAGCACGTTCCTCTGCCACATGACCTCGCCGGGGTCAACTGCCAGCCGGAGGTCCGGTAGCCGCTCGACCAGGGTGGTCAGGAGCAGCTCCGCCTCCAGCCGGGCCAGCAGCGGTGCCACGCAGTGGTGGGGACCGTACCCGAAGGCCAGGTGGGGCGGGCCCTGGCGGCCGAGGTCGATGCGGCCCGGCTCGGGGTAGCACGACTCGTCCCAGTTGGCCGCCACGTACGAGACGTACACGGCCTCACCCCGACGGATCTGGACCCCGCCCACCTCGACGTCCTCGGTGGCGACGCGTGGCTGTCCCACGCCGTGCTTGTGCGGAATCCAGCGCAGCAGCTCCTCCACGGCAGCCGGTACGGCCCGCGGGTCCGACCGCAGCCGGCTCATCAGGCCGTCGTGGGTCAGGAGTACGTACATCATGTTCGAGGTGTGATTGCGGACGGCGTGCCAGCCGTTCAGTCCCATCAGCACCGCCAGGGCGAGCATTTCCTCCTCCTCGATCTGGCCACTGGCGACCGCGGCTGCCAACGTGCTCGTGAGATCATCCTCCGGCCGGGCCCGGCGCTCGCGGGCCAGCTCCCGGAACAAGGCGCGGGCGGCCTCCTTGGCCTGACGGGCCCGCTCGACGCCTGCCTCGTCCGTCGCCCTCGTCAGCACGGTGTCCGCCCAGACCCGCAGGCGCAGCCGGTCTGCCTCCGCCACGCCCAGCACCGCTCCGATGACGTGCAGGGGGAACGGCGAGGTCACCTGCCGTACGAGGTCCGCGGGTGGCCCCGACGCCACCATACGGTCGATCAGGCCGTCGAGCACAGCCTGCGCGCGCGGACGCAGTGCCGCCATGCCCGAGCGGTTGAACGCCGACGAGACCACGGAACGGACCCGGGTGTGGTCGGGGGGATCCACGAAGCTGACCGCCCGGTCCAGCGGCACGAGGTACCTGTTCATGCTCGGCAGCGGCCGGCCGACGATGTCCCGGCTGAACCGGGGGTCGGAGGTGACGAACCGGACCACGTCGTGCCGCGTCGCCAGCCAGCACTCACCAGGTGTCCCGTGCAGCAGCCGGACCCGGACGACCGGCGCTTCCCGCAGTGCCTCGTGGAGGAACGGGTCGAAGTCCAGCGCCGCCAGGTCGACGGCCTCGTACACGGGGGGAGCGGTGTCCCGCATCACTGACTCCTCGCCGGCCGGTCGTGGCGCAGCGGGGTGAGCTGCTCGATGTCGTAGCGGCGGCGCAGGGCCGCGATGGCGGTGTGGTCGGTGGGTCCTCCGGCGGACAGGATGTCCATGAGCTCCTCGAAGTACCGTTCGTGGTCCGGCGGCGGGGACGACTGGAAGAACATCCTCGCCGGGGCTTCGGTGGGGTTGGCGAACGCGTGCGGGCAGCCCGGCGGGACCAGGATGACCGTGCCGGGGGTGGCGCGGACCACACGCTCCCCCTGCGTGGACCGCCACCCGCGCCAGCCGTCGGGAGTCCGCACGCGCGGCTCGAAGGCGAGGACGTCGAGTTCCCCTTCGAGTACGTAGAAGAGCTCCTCGCTGCGGGTGTGGACGTGCGCGCCGACGTCGAAGCCGGGCGGTACGACGACCTCGAAGCTCGATGCGCTGCGCGACTGTTCGCCGGTCACCTTGAACGTCACCTGCTGCGCGGCGGTACGGAGCGTGCGGCCACCGCCGGGCGGCACGATCAGGCCGCCGGGCGGCCGCGGGCCTGCGGGGGATGTGGCGGAGGTGGCGGATGCGGTCGTGGTGTCTGCTTCGGGAAGGGTCATGGCGTACGGCTCCAGCGGCCCAGCGTCATCTCGGCGGTGATGCCCGGCCCGAATCCGGCCAGCAGGCCGCGCGCGCGGTCGGCGGCGCCGCCCTCGTCGAACAGACGGCGCAGCGCGTCCAGTACGACGACGCTCGCCACGTTTCCGTACTCGGTGAGCGTGGCCCGGCTGAAGCGGAAGGCGTCCGGGGGCACACCCAGGTACTTGCTGAGGTCGTCGAGGATCCGCGGCCCCCCGGCGTGCACGATGTAGAAGTCGAGATCGGACACGTCCCAGCCGTGACCGTCGGCGAGTGCGCGCAGCGCGGGGGCGAGCGGCTCCATGGTGCCGGGCACCCGCTTGTCGAGCAGGAAGTGGAAGCCGGTGGCGCGTACGTCGTACGCGATCCAGTCCTCGGTGCCCGGCACCAGGTACGAGCCGTTTCGCTCCAGATGGATGCCGGCTCCGCCCTTCCCGCGGACCACTGCGGCGGCCACACCGTCGCCGAACAAGCCGTTGGACAGCAGCGATCCGATGCCGATGTCGGTGGGCTGGTAGCACAGGGAACAGAACTCACAGGCCACGATCAGCGCGTTCGCCTCCGGGTAGGCCGTGCAGAAGTCGTGCGCCCGGTTGATGGCGGCGCCGCCGGCCGCGCAGCCCAGCTGGGCGATCGGCAGCTGTCGGGTGGTGGAGGGAAGCCCCAGCGAGTTGATGAGCCAGGCGGTGAGCGAGGGCATCATGAACCCGGTGCAGGACACGTAGATGACCAGGTCGATGTCGGCGGCGCGCAGCGAGGCGTCCTCCAGCGCCCGCCGTACGACCAGGGGCACGCGGGCCTTGGCCTCTGCCGCGTAGAGCCGGTTGCGCTCTTCGAAGCCAGGGTGTGCGAGCGTCTCTTCGACCGGTCGCACGAGGTGGCGGGTCCGTACCCCGGTGTTCTCGATCAGGCGGAGCGAGAGTCCTAGTCGGGGGTGGTCGGCATGGCGCGAGCGCGCGAGCTCAAGCGTCTCCTCCACGGTGATGACGTGTTCCGGAACCGACACGGCCGGCCGACATAACGTCGCCACATGCAACACCCTCTTCCTCTCGGGCCCACCAGGGCGCCCGGTCCGGCTCAACTCGCTGAGTAACGATCACCGTCGGTATGGGTCACAGCGGTCCGCAGCTGGCACCGCGGTGTGGAACGAGGGACGGAAGTGAGACGGTGGCAGCAAGACCGCCCGGTCATGCCGAGTCCGACTTGCTGGGTGGTTTCGGCGTCGCTGTGGGCGTCGCCGCTGGCCCTTGGACGGCCCGCGGGGTCGAAGCCGCACGGAACTCGACCCGTCCAGGCGGTTGCACGGCAGCGGCGGGTGCCGGGGCCGGATGATCACGTCCCGGGGTTCGATGTCCTGAGCCCCTGCGGCCGTTTGCGCGGACGATCTTGAGCGGGCAGCATGGTCCGACGACGGGGCGCCGTGGCCGTCGGGGAGTCGCGGCGGCCGGGCGGGAGGAGCACGGAATGATCAGGCTGGCGGACGTCCCCATGACCTGGGTGGCGACAGGCGACAGCATCACCCAGGGTGTCCTGCACACCCACGGCGGCCGCAGCTGGGTCGAGCACCTGCACGAGCGGGTCCGCTGGCAGCTGGACCGGCTCACCGACATCGTGGTCAACACCGGTGTGTCCGGCTGGGGCGCAGTCGATGTGCTGGCAGCCCACGAGCGGCTCATCGGCCGGTTCGAGCCCGATGTGCTGTCCGTGTCCCTCGGCACCAACGACTGCCTCGCCGGGGAGGACGGCCTGCCGGCGTTCCACGACGCGATGCGCCGGATCGTCGCCGGGGTGAGCCCGCGGACGCAGGTCGTGCTGCACACACCCGCCCTGGTCGGCTTCTCGGGCCGGGAGCGGCGCTCAGCACTTCCCGCGTACTGCCAGGCCGTTCGGGAGATCGCCGAGGACACCGGCGCGCTGCTCGTGGACCACGAGACGCACTGGCGGAAGCACCACGGCACGGCCGACCCCATCGCATGGCTCGACGACGCGGCCCACCCCAACGCGGTCGGCCACCTGCACATGGCCGAACACACCCTGCGTACGCTGGGCCTCGGCGGGCTTGACCCCCTCTAGGAGCTGCCCTACGGGTCGAGCGGTTCTGCCAGTCGATGAGGTCCGGGGCGAGGTGTGCCTCGCGTCGGCCTGGCTGGTCCCATGGGGCAGCAGGCTGACGAGCCGTGGCCTGTGTCTGGCGAGGCCCGCGGTCGTGGCCGGCGCCCTGTCGGCATCCGCCACCACCGACAGCTTCTGGTTCCACCGGGACGCAGGTTTCGCCTTCGCCTGCAGTCGCGGGGCCGCCCGCGCCCACCTGGTGAGAACCCCGCCGGAGCCGGGCCGCCCGCGGGTATGACCGGTGATTCGCGCGATGCGGGAGGAGCACGCAGGCCTCGAGACTGCGGTGCTCCAGTCACCACCCGACCCCCGCACGGAGGTACCGATGCCCGATTCGTACACGAGGCACACGGCAAGGACGGCGCGACGATCCCCGTCGTGGAAACGCCGCTTACGGGGTGCGCTGGCGAGCGCGCTCCTGCTGTCGGCGACCGGGCTGGGCGCCGTGCCCGCCGCGGCCGCTCCGGCGGCCGACGACACGACCGTCACCACCCGCTACGGGCAGGTGCGGGGGACAGCGGGTGAGAGGGCCGACGACTACCTCGGCATCCCCTACGCCGCGCCGCCCGTCGGCGGCCTGCGCTGGAAGCCGCCCGCCGCACCCGCGCGCTGGACGGGAGTCCGGGACGCCGCGACTCCCGGCAACCCCTGTATGCAGACGGACTCGTCGACCCCCTGGGGTGATCTGGCCGGACCGGGCACCCCCAGCGAGGACTGCCTCTACCTCAACGTCCACACGCCCGCCGAGCGCTCCCTGCGCGCCCGTCCCGTGATGGTCTGGATCCACGGCGGCGGCTTCACCATCGGTTCCGGGACCTTCTACGACGGCGGGGAACTGGCCGCTCGGGGCGACGTGGTCGTCGTCACCCTCAACTACCGTCTCGGCGCCTTCGGTTACCTCGCCCACCCGGGCCTGGCGGGAGAGTCGGCGGACGGCATCTCCGGCAACTACGGTCTCCTCGACCAACAGGCGGCCCTGCGCTGGGTGCGGCAGAACATCGCCGCCTTCGGCGGCGACGCCGGCAACGTCACGGTCTTCGGCGAGTCGGCGGGCGGCGGCAGCGTCTGCCAGCACCTCGTCTCCCCCCGCGCGACCGGCCTCTTCGACCGTGCCATCGCCCAGTCGGGCTGCGGCTTCCCACTGCCCACCCAGGAGTCGCAGCAGCGCACGGGCGCGACCTGGGCCGGCTCCCTGGGCTGCGCCGATGTCGCCTGCCTGCGCGGTAAGCCCGCCGGCGAGCTGCTCACGGCCTCGACGAGCCCCACCGCCCGCTGGGTACCCAACGTCGACGGCCGGGTCGTCCCGCTCCAGATCGCCGACGCGCTGGAGAGCGGCAGGTTCCACCGCGTGCCCGTCCTCCAGGGCACCACCGCCGACGAGGGCCGGCTCACCGTGGCATCCACCTACGACCTGGCCGGGCGCAAGCTCACCGCAGCGGGGTACCCGGTGGCCGTCCGCGCCCTGTACGGCGAGCGTGCCGACGCAATCCTGGCCCGCTACCCGCTGTCGGACCACGGCTCCCCCGCCGAGGCACTCGGCGCGATCCTCACCGACTCGCAGTTCGCCTGCCTCCAGTCCCGCACGGCGCGGCTGATGGCCGGCCACACCCGGTCCTACCAGTACGAGTTCGCCGACGGCGGCGCCATGGACCACCTCGACCTGCCGGTCGGCTTCCCCCTAGGCGCCCCGCACGGCTCCGAGATCCGGTACGTGTTCGGCGGCGTCTCGGGCACCCCCGCCCAGAACTCTCTGGCCTCCACGATGCTCGGCTACTGGACCAACTTCGCCCACACGGGCATCCCGTACGCGACGGACGCCCCCCGCTGGAACCAGTACCCGAAGGTGCAGGTGCTCGCGCCCGAGGCGATCACCGCATCGACGACGTTCCCCGGGGACCACATGTGCGACCTGTGGCTCCCGGAAGGTGTGACCGCCCGACGCTGAACGGCGCCGGACGCGCGGCCCCGGCACCCAGAAGATCGGGAGCCGGGACCGCCGGGCGTTGCCACCGAGAGGCGAGCAGAGGCGGATGTCCGGCAGACACCTGGGCAGCCCGGGTATGCAGCCACGCGACGGCTCGCCCGAGTACTCCGCGGCGGCGGCATCACGGTTCCGGAGGAGCCTCGCGCAACAGCCGCAGCATCGAGGGCATCAGCCTCCATCGCGGCCTCCCGGGCTCCACCGGCTCCGCCGGAACCCCTCACCACCACCGGCCCCTCCCCCGGCCCAGGCGCGGAGGGCGTCGGTGTCGTGGGGTTGGCTCGGGTCGAGCCAGGCGTCGTAGTGGTCCGGGGCGAGGGCGAGTGGCATGCGGGGGTGTACCACCCTGGATGTGCTCGTGGCAGAGCGGCTCTCCCGGCGCGCGGATGCCCGACCAGCTCGTCGGGAGCCGCCACCCGACCTCCCGGCGGCCCGTTCAGTGCGCGCCGGGGGCCGCCGTACGCCCGTCCGCGCTGTAGACCCTCACGCCGCCGACGTACGTCTCGACCGTGCGGACCGCGTGGAGGTCGGTGGTGGCGATGGCGAACGGGTCGCGGTCCAGGACCGCGAGGTCGGCGAGACGGCCGACCGCGATCACACCGGCGTCGTCCTGATGGTTGACCCATGCCGAACCGGCCGTGTAGGCGGCGAGGGCGTCACTGAGAGCCAGGCGCTGTTCGGGCAGGAACGGGGGGCGCAGATCCGGTTCGCCCAGCTCCTCCGCCCACACCTGGCGGTTGACGGCGACGTGGATGCCGTGCCAGGGGTCGGGGCTGGAGACGAACCAGTCGCTGCCCGCCGCGAGGACGGCGCCGGCCGCGTGCAGGGCTCCGAAGGGGTACTGGCGCCGCCCCCGTTCCTCGCCGAGGAAGGGCAGCGTGAGCTCGTCCATCGCCGGTTCGTGCGCGGCCCACAGCGGCTGCATGTTCGCGGCGGCGCGCAGGGTGCGGAATCGGGGGATGTCGTCGGGGTGCACCACCTGGAGGTGGGCCAGGTGGTGGCGCAGGCCGGTGTGGCCGTGCGCGGCGACGGCCGCTTCGAGCGAGTTCAGCGCCTCGCGGACCGCCCGGTCGCCCAGGGCGTGGAAGTGGATCTGGAATCCGTGGCCGTCGAGGGCGATCACGGCGTCGCGGAGCACGGCCGGGTCGACCATGGAGATCCCGGCGTTGTCTCCCGGGCAGCCGCAGGAGTCCAGGTAGGGCTCCAGCATGGCGGCGGAGAAGTTCTCCACCACGCCGTCCTGCATGATCTTGACGCTGCCGGCGGTGAAGCGCCGGCCCCCGGCAGCCTTCTCGCGGCGGGCGAGCAGCGAGTCGATCTGGCCGAGGTCCTGGTCGCGTTCCCACCAGAGCGCTCCGCGCACCCGTGCGGTCAACGAGCCGTCTGCGTCGCAGGCGAGGTAGGTGTCGAGGGGGTCGGGGAAGCCCGCGTACGTGCCGACGAGGGCGTCCTGCCAGCCGGTGATCCCGAGCGAGTGCAGCAGTTCCTGGGCGGCGAGGAGCCCGGCTCGGGCTTCGGCCGCCGAGGCGGGGGGCACGAGGGCGCCGACGATGGTCATGGCGCCCTCGTGCAGTACGCCGGTGGGTTCCCCGGTGGCGTCGCGCTCGATGCGGCCGTCCGCCGGATCGGGTGTGTGCCGGTCGACCCCGGCCAGGGCGAGGGCGCGGGAGTTCGCCCATGCCGAGTGTCCGTCGCGGACGGGGAAGTAGGCGGGCCGGTCGGGGAGGATGTCGTCGAGCTGGTCGCGGTGCGGCAGACCGCCCGGAAAGGCGTCGAAGGACCAGCCGCTGCCCTTGATCCAGGCGGCTCCTGGGTGGGCGGCGGCGTAGGCGGCGATCGTGGCTCGGTAGTCGCGGGCGGTGCGGCCCGTGCTCAGGTCGCATCCGAGCATGCCGATCCCGGCGATGACCGGGTGGACGTGGGCGTCGGTGAACCCGGGCTGTACGAACCGGCCGCCGAGGTCGGTCACCTCGGTGCGCGGGCCGATGTGCTCGCGGACCTCCCGGTCGGTGCCGAGGGCGGTGATCCGGCCGCCGGTGACGGCCAGTGCCGATATCCGGTGGCGTACGGGGGATGCCGTCCAGATGGTGCCGTTGAGGAGGACGAGGTCTGCGTGGCGCATGTGCGGGGCTCCGGTGGGTGGGGTGGGTGGGAGAAATAGGTGGGGTGGGTGGGAGGGGGCTTGGGCAGGCGTGCCGGCGTCCTCCGGGCCGCGGTCAGCTCCCGGCGGCGGCCGGGGCGGGCGCGAGAGGGGCCGGCGGCTGTGTGAAGTAGGCGGCTCTGCGCCGGTAGCGGGTCCACAGGGCGGCGGGTACGCCGAGGGCGATGACGGTGAGCGGCAGGACGGTGAGGAAGCGCCCGTTCTCGGCGTCGAAGGCCAGGTGGTCCACCGAGTTCCACTGCTGGTGGGCCACGAGGCCGCCGAGCAGCAGCAGCGCGATGCCGCCGAGCAGCGGCAGGAGTCCCACGACGAGCGTGTCCCGTATCCGGCCCCGCAGTTCGCGGCGGAAGGTGACGACGCAGGCGATGCCGCCGACCCCGTACATCAGCGAGACCAGGATGCCGACGGAGTTGACGACGGCGACGACCACTTCGGACAGCGACCCGACGGCCAGCCCCGCGAGCGACACCCCGACGGCGAGGGCCGCGATGCGCACGGTGGAGGTGGCCGGCGTGCCCCAGGCGGGATGCAGCCGGGTCCAGCTCGGGCCGAGGACCCCGTCGCGGCCCATGGCGAGCGTGAGCCGGGCCCCCGCGATGACGCTCGACTGCATGCAGGCGATGGTGGCGAAGAGCATGGCGGCGAGGGCGGCGGTCGCGCCCGCGGTGCCGTAGAAGGTGCGGGCCAGTTCGGTGACGCCGGACAGTGGGTCCGCGAGTTGTTCGGGCGTGAGGGCGTGCAGGAAGCCGGTGGCCGAGAAGAGGAAGAACCCGGTGGTGACGAGGATCGCGATGATTCCGGCCCGGCCCGGCGAGCGGACCGAGGTCGACTCCTCGACGACGGAGAAGGCGCTCTCCCAGCCCCAGAACATGTACGCCGCCATCACGGTCGCTCCGAGCAGCGTGAGCGTGTCGGGGAAGGCGAACGGCGAGAACCACGAGGCGGAGACGGGGGCCGCGTCACCCCGGACGAAGGCGGTGGCCACGAGGACGGTGACCACGACCGCGGAGACGCCGAGCAGCACGCTCTGCACCGCGGTGGCGCCCCGCACCCCCCGCAGCGCGCTCACGACGATCAGGCCGCTCCACACCAGGCCGGTGGCGGTGACCGCGAGGGCGTCGTCCGGGGAGAGCGCCGTGACGCCTGCCTCCGCGAGCAGTCCGAGGGTGAACTGCCCGGTGAGCTGGCCCGCGTACGACAGGAACAGGATGTTGGTGGCGACCGAGGTCCATCCGGTGAGATAGCCGGTCCAGGGGCCGAGCGCCCGGCGTACCCAGACGTACGCCGTCCCGCAGTTGGGATCGCGGGCGGCGAGCCGAGCGTAACCCCCGGAGACGGCCAGGATCGGCAGGGCCGCGAGCAGGAAGGCGGCGGGCATCGCGGTGCCGGCGAGGGCGGCGAGGAAGGCGAGGCCGATGCCGACACTGACGGTGGGGCTGATGTTGGCCAGCGCGATGACCACGCCGTGCCGGGTGCTGAGGGTCTTGCGGAACGCGGCGACGGGCGGCGACGCCTCGCCGGAGACGGGGCTTCCGTGGTCCATGAGCAGCACTCCTCGGTTCGGGGTGCCCCGCAGACAACCGCTCGCCGCCCTATTTTGTCAACGGTGTGGGTAAAAAGATTTCACGCCCCACGACAGGGCTTGCGGAGGCGCTGCCCGGCCTGGTCTGATCACCCCATGGCAGTACGAGGCAGAGGCCGTCCCCCCAAGGTCGAGCTGGACCTGCGGATCATCGTGGACGCCGCGCTCGCGCTGACCGACGACGAGGGCGCGGCGGCGCTCAGCGTGCGGCGGCTCGCCGCCAGACTGGGCGTCGACCCTTCCGCGCTGTACCGGCACGTCAGGGACAAGGACGAACTCCATCTGGCCCTGGCCGACCGCCTGTTCGAGGAGGCCCTGACCGGGTTCGAACCCTCGGAGAGCTGGCGCGACACCTTGCGCGACCTCGCGCTGCGCACACGCGACACGGCGCTGCGCCACCCCGGCGCGGCGGTCGTGGCCACCTACCGCACCACCCGGCGCCCTGCCGAGATGCGGATCGTGGAGCACATCCTGGCCGCCTTCGGCCGGGCCGGCTGCTCCCCCGCGCTGGCCGCCGTACTGCACCGGGTCTACGGGGACTTCTCCCTGGCCTGGGCCGGGATGGACGCGGCGTTCGAGACACTCGACGGGGCGGCCCGTAAGGGCGACGAACAGGCATGGACTCGCGACTACCCGGCGGCCGACCCGGTCGCCTTCCCCGCGATCGCGCGGAGCGTGGCCCACATGGCGCGGCTGGACGGGACCACGGTGTTCCTCGCCGCGCTGGAGACCCTCCTGGACGGGCTCGCGGCGCGGATCGCGGCGGAGGCCGCGAGCCGACGCCCGGACGCACCCGGCGAACCGCCGGATCGGACGCCGGCCACACAGCCGCCCCAGTAGCCGCGACCGGCCCCGGGACGTCCCGGTGGAGGCGGCGGTTGCGCTACGCGGCATCCTGGGCGGGTACGGCCGCGCGTACGGACCCATCAGGGGCGGGTTGACGAGCCGCCGCACACCGCCGTTGATGGCGGCCCATCGGGGTCGGGATTCATGGCGGTACCCCCCACATACGGACGCCGTCGCGTGGCTCCCCCACGCCGGGCTGTGGTCGGCAGGGGTGGGGCCCGCAGGGCTGGGGCCCGCAGGGCTGGGGCACACAGGGGTGCGGCCCGCCATCCAGGAGATCCGCGCTGTGCACGACACCCCAGATCCGCCGCGGCCACCCCATGTGAACCGGCTGTTCGGGTTCATCCCGGAGGCCGACTTCCCTGCGGAGGCCCCGCTGTCAGCCACCGTGGCCGTCGCGGCGCAGCCGTTCGAGGCCGCCGTCTCAGCGGAGTGCGCTCCTTCCGACACCGGGATTGCGCCACCCTGTGACTCGATCCCGATGCGGGCCTCGCGCCCTGGAGGGCGCTCCAGAGCGGTCTGGAGGAGCGGGTCACCCGGCCATGCGCGACACAGTCCGCCAAAGGATCGCTGAGGACCCGCCTAACGTCGGACAACTCTCTACGGCTATCCGACGGGATACGTCACTGGAGGGCGGCTCCTGGAACTGCACGGAAGAACCTGGAGATGGCACCGAGCTCCCTCGGCGGCGGGTCCGATCCGGCAGAGCCGGCCGCGGCTCCGACGAGTCGCCGGTCGCATGGAACTCGCCCACCAAGCTTTCCTCGGGTCGGGGCGCGGTGCCGACGGATACCTACCCGAGTTCGTCGGTGATCCTGCCGCCGCGCTCGTCATCGTCCTCGCCAGACGTCTGGACCGATGCCGTCGGGCCCGCCGCGACCGGCGCCGCGCGCAGCACCCCGAGTAGACGAGCCCCAGGCCGGGGTCCGCGCGATCTCTCGCACGGACACCAGGCAGACCGCCGCCCCCTGCCCCCCACGGCCGATGGTTGCGACAATACGGCTATCCGAGTCGTCCTCCATGCAGCGGCCGGCGCGGGCTCGATGACCGGGCCGCACCGGACGCAGCCGCCGAGGGCGGCATCGCCATGAAGGGGAGGGGCATGGTGCAGGACGACTTACTCGTGGTCGGCTTCGATCTGGAGACCCGTCGGGAGGTGCACATCGCCGAGGGGCCGCCGGAGCGCTGGAAGCAGCTCGGGTACGGGGGTACAGGCCAGCTCGTGTGCTTCTACTGCTTCCACGGCTTCGAGGCCCCGGTGGGCACCCAGGTGCCGCTGGTGACGCGCGGGCGGCTGGGCGGGAAGGTCCGCCGTCACTTCGCGCACCCGGCCGGGCAGGCCCCACCCGGCGGCCACGGCCCGGAGACGGTCTGGCACATCACAACCAAACACACACTGGCGGCCTGGGCGCGGACGAGGCCCGGGGTTGCCCGGGTGCGGCTGGAACAGTGGACGGAGGACCGCGACCGGCGGGCCGACGTCGAGGTGTTGCTGGAGGACGGTACGAGGATCGCACTGGAGGCGCAGCGCAGGCTGATGACCGATGACGGCTGGCGGGACCGGCACCGTGACTATGTCCGTCAGGATGTGGTCGATGTCTGGTTCTGGCGGCCGGGGGTGCACTTCCCGCACATCGTGCTCAGCGAGGGCTTGCCGGTGTGGTTCTACTCCGTCTCCAAGCGGGAGGCGGCGACGTCGCTGGGCCGTCCGCACCGGCAGGTGGGCGAGTGGTGGAAGGCACCGGACCTGTCGGTGTACGGACTTCACCATCCTCCGTGCGCGCTGGACGAGCTCGAGCGGGTGACGATGCCCCTCGGCTCACTGGGCCTGGCGGCACACGGCGCGGTACTGCCGGAAGACGTGCACCAACGACTGCTCGACTCGCAGCGGGAGGCGCGCAGGGAGGCGAAGCAGCGCCAGGACGCCGTGGCCCGGTACGCCCAGTCCGTTCGTGACACCGATGAACGGGCGGCACGGGCGCCCGCACCTGCGCCGCCGCCCCGCGTGCCTGCAGGGAGCCTGGTGTGCGAGGCGTGCCGCCGACCGCTCGACCCCCTCCTCGCCAAGGCCCGCCGCCATATCCTGTGCTGACGGCCGGTTACGCGAGTGGGCGGAACACCTGGCCGTCGCCGGGGACGCGGTGATTGTGGGCCTCGGTCCACTCGGGCCGCCACCCCGGTCGCCCGGCATCCCGGTCGGCGTCGGCCGGCACGAGCACCGCCGGCTCCCGGGCGGGAGCCCTGCGGGGCGGGCGCGCGTACCAGCCGGCGATCTCGCCCATGCGTCGGGCGAAAGCGAGGCCGACCCAAACGGCGAGCCCCGCGGGGTGCCTGTGGTCATCGAGCACTTCATCCTTCTGCTGGACGCGGTGTCGGCGGAGGAGTTCGCGGCCGGGGTCGAGGGCCCGGACGTCGTCGTCTCCGCCGAGAAGATTTCCTCACCGGGGTTTAACCCCTCGAACTGAGCCATCACTTGGGTCGCTGGCATTGCCGATGCGCACGCCCCCACCGAGCGCGACATGTTGGGAAAGGCTCACTGCTCGAACCATTGGGTAGCGAGAAGCGGACGCTGGATGATACGCAGACGGCGAAGGCCGTCTACCGCAGCCTCACCAGCACGACCGACGGCACAGACAGCAAGTCGAACTTCCCACCATGGGCATTCCTTGCGTCATTTTTTGGAGACATGCAATGATTCGCACGGAAACGTCCTGGGTTCTCTTCATGGCTGGCCTCATCTTCGCCGCGGCCCTTGTTATCGGCGTGTGGAGATGACAGCAATCGATATCCTCGCCGGACGGCACGGCACATCGATACGTCGACGTCGCACATAGCGCCGGGCTGATGTACTCGTTCGCGACATCGGCGATTATCGCGCCACTCGTCCAGGTCTCCGGCTGGCCGACCGCAGTGAACATCGGCGCCGCCTCAGCGATCATCGAATGTTCGTGGTGACGATAACGAATGACGTCCGGCTCGGGTTTCAGGCGAGAACCGACAATCAGATGCGCGATTCAAGGTCAAGTCTGCGTGGCGTACGGGAAGCACTGCTCATCGGCGAGCTCGGCGGCACCGTCTCCCTTCTGGCCGGCTTCGCTTCAGCTCAGCTGTACTTCCGGCCTCGCGACGGTCTCCGTTTGGGCGCCCGCTGTCGCAGCGCCCCTCGCGCGGCACCCCCACGGGCACCCCCCGCACATACGGCTCCCCATAGGGGCACGCACTGGGTGCGGTCGAACCTCCTCGCCCCCCGGCTGCGTCGAACGGTGTCAGGCGGTGGCGATGGCGGCGAGGGCCTTGTGGAGCCGACGGATCGCGTCTTCGGCGTCCGTGTAGTGCTGGAGGGCCGCCGGGACAGCTCCGAAGGTGGGGCCGGGTTCGGCGGGCATGGCGCGCCAGTGCAGAACTGGCGTCAGGGAGGTGGCGGCCGCGCCGAGGAACCAGGCCAGGCGTCCGTGTACGTGGGCGAGGGCGATGGCCACAGCAGCGAGGGCTTCGCGCAGGTGTGCCAGCCGCTCGACCTCGGACAGGGCCTGCTGGGTCTGCGGGGCACCCACGACGGCGTGCAGATCGGCGGCTGCCTTCGCCGCGACGGCACGGTCGTCGGGTGTCAGGACCCACGTACGGTCGCGGATTTGCCGTTCGGCTTCCTCCGCCAGCTCTTCGACGACACCCCGGATGTCCATGCCCGCAATCCTATGCCTGTGCTCATGAGCGGTAGAGGGCTGGCAACCTGCCAGTGTGATCCCGTCACCTCTGACGTCCGAGCGGTCCGACTACAAAAGCGACGAGCCTCCGTGCGCAGCAGTGCGAGCGTGTGCGAAGCGCCGAGAAAGATCACGGCTCCAGCTATGAGCCAGAGGACCGATGCCCCCCAAGCGGTACTGCTGCGGGAGGAGCTGATCACCACCCTCTCGTGCCCACTCGACCCGACCCCAGAGGCGACCGAGACCCACCTGTGACCTGCGGAAAGATCCACGACGGAGGTTTCCGCCGGTTTCGTCGCCACGCGCACAGGATCGTCACCGAACCGACATACCGAGCAGTCGGAAACCCCTTACGTGGCGGCTATACCCATGAGTAACGTACGCGGACCACCAGCGCCACCCGCCCGTCCCCCGGGGCGGCAAGGAGCAAGATCGATGTCGTACCACGAGCCTTTCCCCGGCCCACCGCCCATACCCCAGAACCGGAATGCCGGGCGCCACCGCCAAGAGGCGGCGTCGCAGTCCTGGGAGGGTGTATCGCCGTCCTGGGACTCTGATCCACAGGCAGCCTGGGCCTCGCCCTCGCGACCGTGGGACTCCTCGCCGCAGGGCTGGGACTCCGCACAGCAGCCCTGGGACACGTCCTCGCAGCCGCAACCGCCCGCCGCCGTCACCAACGATCGTGATGATCTGCACCGGCTCGGATCGGCCTACCGCAGGCTGCGCCGCGTCGCCACCTTCACCGCGTTGGGCTACTTCGTCGTCTTCCTCTTCCTGTCCGGTTACGCCCCCTCGATGATGACCAGCAGCGTCACCGGTGGTCTCACCATCGGTCTGGTCCTGGGGCTCCTCCAACTGCCCGTGGCGCTGGCCGCGATCGCACTGTACGAGCGGATCGCGCGCAACAACGTCGACCCGCTCGCCGCGGCGATCCGCGAACGCGCCGAGCAGGCGGCCGCGGCAGCCGCGCCCCGGCCGGAACGCCAGAGCCGCTCCGGCCGTCCCGTGTGGCAGCAGCCCACCGGAGGTGCGCGCGCATGACCAGCTTCAGCTCCGAGGCCCAGACCATGTCGCTGATGGCGTTCATCGCGGTCATCACCGTCACGCTGCTGCTGTGCGTGATGACAGGCCCCGATCGTGACGACCTGGGCGATTTCTACACCGGCTACCGCTCGCTCTCCCCCGTGCAGAGCGGCCTCGCGATCGCCGGCGACTACATCTCCGCCGGTACCGTGCTCGGCACCATCGGCATCATCGCGCTCGTCGGCTACGACGGCGTCACGCTCGCCCTGAGCACCGTGCTCTCACTGGTCCTGATGATGTTCCTGCTCGCCGAACCGCTGCGTAACGCCGGACGGTTCACGATCGGCGACGTCTTCACCCGACGTCTCCCAGGCCCCGCCGTGCGGATCACCACGGCCGCGGTCACTCTGACAGCTCTGTTGCCGCTGGTGATCTTCCAGCTCGCGGGCGCCGGCGATCTCCTCTCCGTCGTCCTCGGCTTCGACTCCGACGGCTTCAAGACCGGGGCGATCGTGTTCCTGGGCCTGCTGATGATCGCGTACGCGGCGATCGGCGGGATGAAGGGCACCGCCTTCATCCAGATCGTCAAGACCGTCGCCCTGCTCGGCGCGTCCCTCGCGATCGCCGCGCTCATCCTCAACCGCTTCGACTTCAGCCTGCCCTCCCTGCTGGACGCCGCCAAGCGCGGCAGCGGGGCGGGAGACGCCTATCTCGCTGCCGGTCTGCAGTTCGGCGGCAACGAACTCGACATGATCAGCACTCAGTTGACGGTCGTGCTCGGCGCAGCGGTGCTGCCGCAGATCACCATGCGGATGTTCACCGCGCGCAGCGCGGCAGCCGTGCGGCGCTCGATGTCCTGGGCCGTGTCGACCGTCGTCGTGACCTGTCTGCTGATCGCCGTCATCGGCTTCGGCGCGGCGGCGATCGTCGGCCACCAGGGGATCGTCGCCGGCGACCCGCAGGGCAAGACAGCGTTTCTCATGGTCAGCCAGGCCGTCATGGGCACGGACCAGACAACCGTCGAGACACTGCTGTTCACGGCCGTGTCGACGGCCATCTTCCTCACCCTGCTGGCCTCGGTCGCCGGCATCACCCTCGCCTGCGCCAACACACTGGCGCACGACCTCGTCACGCACGGGTTGCGCCGCAAGGCGCGACTGAAGGACTCCGCGGAGATGGCCATCGCCCGGATCGCCGCGGCGGGCGTCGGGTTCGTGGCGATCGCGATCGCCGCCGGTGCGCGGCATCTGAACCTTCAGGCGCTGCTCACCCTGTCGTTCTGCATCGGCGCGTCCGCGGTCGCACCGGCTCTCATCTACAGCCTCTTCTGGCGCCGCTACTCCCGTAAGGGACTGCTCTGCACCCTGATCGTGGGCAGCGCCTCCGCGTTCATCCTCATGACCGGCAGCAACCTGGTGTCCGGATCGCCCCAGGCGATCTTCCCGGACCAGGACTTCAACTGGTTCCCGTTCACGACGTCGGGCATCATCTCGGCTCCGCTGGGCTTCCTCGCGGGCTGGCTCGGCACGGTGCTCTACGAACGTGACCCGGCCGCCCAGCGCATGCGGTACGAAGCGGTGGAGGAGACGATCCTGGCCGGCACACCCGCGGCGAACAGCGCCTCCACGTCCTGACGCGCACGCCCCCGCCGAAAGGGCGCCAGGCCTGAAGTTCCAGGCCAGGCGCCCTTTCGGCTGTCACGAGGTGCCTAGGGGGCTCCGGAAAGTCATGGGAGCCAGCGTGGGGAGCAGGCGAGGGCGAGGGGCGGACCAGCGCCGGAAGCGTTCGTAGACCGTCTTCCACGGACCGTAACGTTCGGGCAGGTCACGCCAGGTCACCACCTACCCGATGCCTCTGTGGATGATCCGCTGGAGCCGCAGACCCCGATCATCCTCGATCTCACGTATCCGCACCCGATCAGTCACCCGAGCATGACAGTCATCGATCACCAAGAAATGAGCCCGGCAGGCCGTTTCCTGTTGACGGGTCCTGACGTCGCGTCAACTCGCATCGTCAGATACCTCGACAGCCGACAATGTCACGGTGCCGTCGTCCGCAACGGACCAGCCGGGGTTGTGACACACCTCCCAGCGGTGGCCATCGGGATCGGCAAAGTAGCCGTGGTAGCCGCCGAATGCCGCGCGCTGGGGCTCTTTGAGGATCGTGGCTCCGGCCGCACGGGCCCGCTGCACAGCAGCGTCCACCGCGGCGGGAGAGGAGAGGTTTTGCGCGAGGGTGAATGGCGTGCCGAAAGTTGCAGGATGCCCGGTGTCGGTGCCGAGATCAGCCAGCGGGAACAGCCCCAGGGCCAGCCCGTTACCGACCTGGTAGAAGACGATGCCGTCCAGATCGAGCAGGGGAACCCAGCCCAGGCCCTGGCTGTAGAACTGGCGGCTGACCTTCAAATCGCCGACACCCAATGTCACCAGGTTCACCTGCTGGCTCATGCATCGCCCCACCGGTAGGAGAACGCCATCTGGCCACAACGCTACCGCCAGGACAGGGCGAACGTTGCCTGATGCGGCACTAGCTAGGTCGAAACCTCATGTCGATCGGGGTTACGGCGGGGCAGCACGGGGACTCGCCGCAGTTCGAACCCGTGTCGGCAGAGGTTCGCGTGCCCCGCCTCGGGCCGAAGCTGCCACGCGTCCGCTTCCGGATCGCGGGCGCAGGCGAAGGCGGAGGCGGAGGCGGAGGCGGACAGCGCGTACGCCTCTCGCGAGAATTGCGCCCACCTGCGCCGCCGCAGGGGGTCACCGCGCTGTCGCTACGCGCCTCGGCGAACTCGCCGTCCGCTACGGGGCGATCGTCCTTGTCGCCGCCATCGACGAGTGCCTCTGCTCCTCGGGCGTCACGCGGGGGGATCCACGTTCCACGCCGCGGGCAGATCGCTGCCGCAGAAGACACAGACGAAGTCGTCCTCACGCACGATGTTGTGCTCCTGGCAGTCGGGGCACCGTCGGAACACCACCTGGTGCGTGAAGCCGGAAGGCCGCCGGAGTTCTACGGCGTCGAGAGAACGGGCGACCTCCGACCAGGAGCTGACATCCGGGCAGTACCGGGTGGACTGGTTGCTGACCTCGCTCACGGTCCACCGGTCTGCCTCGTGCGCGAAGCTGATCTCGCCTGCGCTCAGAACCATGCCTCCGGCGGCGCAGGCCACGTGCTCGCTGCGCCGTGGCGCCAAGCGAAGCACACCGTCCGTACCGACCACGAAGGCGAACGGTTCGGTCAGGTCCGCCGCCGATTGCTCCGCGATCCAGCCACCGAAGTCACTCGCCGAGGCGATCCGACGCCCGCCGTCACCAGACCGGACAGCAGCCTTCAGCTCGACCGGTCCTACATATCGATAACTCCGTCCCCACCCAGTCACGTCAGCCAATCTAGAGCGCCTCCGACATGCGCAGCGGGGGGACGGCCGACCTGGCGGCTTCCCCGGCAGCCCACGCCGCCGGGGAAGCTAAGGGGCCCCATTGCCGTCGGCGCGGCAAAGGCGCCGCGCCGACGCCGACTCTGAGGGCGGTGGTGATAGCGGCCCGCTGGTGGCGTCGGACCGTCCGGAGCGGGTTCACGGATGGTCCCCTGGAGAGGACGGTTCGGTCAGGCGAGGCTGGAGTAGGCGGTGCCCTCGCCCGGGCCGTCGTAGAGCCGCGTGCTCACTCGGGTGAAGGGCGTCTCCCAGCCGCCGGTCGCGCGGTAGAGGTAGGTGCCCTCGGCGCCGTAGCCGATCAGGTCGGGGCGGCCGTCGCCGTCCACGTCGCCGGCGCCGACGAGCTGGCTGAACATGTTCCAGCCGCCGCCGATGCGAGTGCGCGGTGCGAAGGTCCCGTCACCCTTGCCGAGGTGCAGCCACAGCACGCCGGAGGTGTCGCGGGCGACGAGGTCGCCGGCGGCGCCGCCGGCGATGTTCCCCACGGCGGTGATCTGGTTGTAGACGCCCCAGCCGCCCCCGAGACTCACCCGGGTGGCGTAGGGCTTTGCCCAGTCGCCGGTGCCCTTGTAGAGCCACGCGGTCCCGCTGCCGTCGGTCGCGACCAGGTCGGGCCTGCCGTCGCCGGTGAGATCGGAGCCACCCGTGATCTTGTTGTAGACCTGCCAGCCGTAGCCGACCTTCGTCCGGGGCGCGAAGGTGCCGTCGCCCTTGGCCAGGTGGCTCCACAGGTCGCCGTTGGCGTCGAGCCCGACGACGTCGCCGTGCGCGGCGCCGCCGATGTTGCCGACCGCCTCGATGTGCTTGTACGTCTGCCAGCCACCGCCGACAGCCGACCGGCCGGCCGACTTGTACTGCCCGTCCACCGGCCCGTCGAACAGGTCATCCCGCCACAGCGTGCCCGAGGAGTCCCGCGCGAGCAGGTCGGTCGATCCGTTGTCGTTGTAGTCGTGCGGGTTGGCCTGCCGGGTGACCTGGAACGTGCCGGAGGCGCGCGCGGCGCTGCCGATGCCGCCCGGGATGGCGACGAAGTGCCAGGTGTAGGCGCCGTTCGGAGCGCCGACGCCGTCGATGACGCCGTTCCACTCCATGACCGGATTCAGGGGGCGGTCGTCCGGGCCGGGCAAGGTGATCTTCTTGCCGGTGGCCACGTGCGTCAGCGTCACCATCGCGAAGGCCGAGCGCGAGATCGTCCACTCCCACCGCACCTTGGTACCCGGCTGCTGGAGGTCCACCGTCGTGGGAACCTTCGAGTCCAGGACGGTGACAGCGAAGTTGCGGCCCGTGCTCGCGACCTCGGTCACCACGGGGACGCTGCCCTGGACGCCGTCGAACAGCCGGTCCGGCGGCGAGGTCGTACCAGCCCTGGACGGCGAGGGCGTTGACGGGTGGGAAGTCGACGGTGACGACGGCGACGCCCTCGTCGGGGACGGAGGTGGAGACACCCATGAGGAGATCAGCTACCTTTCCACCAAACGTTACAGGCCATCGATGTCGTTCTTGACGCCACGCACGTGCACAGCGCCGTCCGGGGCGTGGGCGACGCTGGAGAAGCGCTCCAGCAACTTGTACGGCTGGGAGTCGGTCTTGTAGAGGTCCACGGCGTACAGCGGGTTGATCGAGTTGTCGGCCGCCTGGCCCGGGTCGCCGTACAGCAGCACGTCACCGACGATGCCGACGATCACGGCCTTCTGGCTGGAACTGTCGAGCCGGATCTCCTTGGGGAGCTTGCCGACCCTGTCGACGATGATCCTGTTGCCCTCGGCACGGGCCTCGACCCGGGCGATGTAGTCGTGGGTGAGGGCGCCGGAACCGTCCGTCACCAGCTTGCCGGTGTCCGTCTCGTGCTGGAGAGGCAGGCCATGGACGAAGTCGGCCAGCGCCAGCGAGTCCTGGTTGCGGAAGGTCACTCCCGACTCGTACCGGGTGGTGACCAGGACGAGCGCCTTGTTGCCTGCGGACGCGACGACCTTGAAGCTCAGGTGGTTGCCGGCCCCGGAGAGCTTGATCTTCCTGGTCTGCTCGCCGTTCGGGGTGTACAGCCACAGGTCGTGGTAGTTCCCTGCTCCAGGGACCTGTACGAACAGGTCCCTGCCGATCACACCGACCAGCTTGGCCCCGGCGGCGAACTCGGTGGCGAGGTCGACCGTGACGGGCGAGGCGGCGGGGGCCGTCATGTCCCGGACGGTGACCGCGCTGCCGCCTTCGCCCGTGACGACGAAGTCGGACGTGCTGTCGTAGCCGACACTGGCGCCGCTGACCGGCTCCACCGACCCGTCTGCCTTCCGCCACTCCAGGACGGTCTTGCCGTCGGAGTCCTCGCGGGACGTGAGATAGCCGGTGTCACCGACGCTGATGATGTCGGTGTCGACCGGCAGCGTCGCCACGTCGGCGGCCTCGGCACCGGGCGCGGGCACGGCGGCGACGGCCGGGACGGTGACGAGGGTCCCCGTCACGGCCGTGACCGTGGACAGGGTGAGAACCGCCGCGGCGAGCCGTCGGCCCGAGATGTGGTGCTTCACGTGTGCAGTGACCTTCCGAAGGTTGTTTCCTGAGGGAGCGGACGCGGGGGGGGCGTCCGCGCACACGGATGTGCGTGCGGCCGCTGGGTGTCCCCGCGCCGGGCAGAGCGTGCCCTTTCCTGCCACGTGCTTCGGAGTGCGCGTCCGTGAGGGCGCGGCACGGCAGGTCTCACGCGCTGTCGCCGACGTCGCCGTCTGCGACCACGCGAGTCCGCCGGAGGCGGCAGGAACGGTACGCCTGCCCGTGCGCACCGCCCGGTACGACTCCCCAGCCGCGCGGACGGTTTGTACGGGAAATCGAATCGTCTTCTGGTCGGCTTTCCCGCACCTCTTCAAGGGGGCGTTCCTGCGCGCAGAACTTGCTGCCCTCGTGGTCGGTGCATCGGTCGGTGCATCGGGACGCCCGGCTCGTCCGGTGTACGGCCCGCTCCGGGGCTACGAGCGACCGCGCACCTTCCGGAGGATCTCCTCGCGGAGCCTCGCGCGATCTGAGTCCCTTCGGAAGCGCATGCCTTTCTGCCTCTCCACTGTTTCAGCCAGCCTCCTGGCCTGACCCTGGTCGAGTTGGTCGGCCATCTGCACCGCGAGCAGCATGGCGTGGTACTGCTCGAAGGGGGTGCGCGGGTGCCTGATGGAGGCGAGGGTGGCTTCGAAGTTCCGGAGTTCAGGCCTGGCCTGCATCATGGCCAAGGCCGTGATGCGCTCCTCGTCCGTACCTTCCCGCAGCCAGCGCGCGACCTCGGCCGACTCGAAGGACTTCTCCTGCGCCAAGCTGCGCGCACGGGCGATCACCTCTTCCAGAGCCCGGGTGCGTGCGGCACCGGGGGGCATCGATCCGCGCACTGAGCCGTAGTCGGTGGCGATGGGTCCCGCAGCGTCCAGCAGTGTCCTCGCCTCCGCACGCAACTGATGCGCCGTGGCGATGTCGCCCAGACGTTCGGACTCCTCCGCCAGTGCGAACCTCTCCGCCGCGACGGCGCGAAGCCTCAGGGTGGCCCCTCCGAACTCAAGGCTCTCGACAAGACTGCCCAGGAGGGCGAGGAGAAGAAGGACGCCTCCGAAGACGATCAATGCGGCCGCACCGGTGCCGTTCTGGGTCGCGAAGACCGCAAAGGTCCCCAGTCCGAATGACCCCGCGCCGATAAGAGCGGTGAGCATGCGCAACGCCGGTGTGAACCAGACGGTCGCGGCTCTCGCCTTCACGGCCTCTCCACTTCTCTCTGGGGTGATGGGTCTGAAACTATCTGCGAACCAGGGCATACCAGGCACTCGGGGCTTCGTGTTGGGGTGAAGCGCAACCTGGACGGGCGCTCGTGCCGGCTTCTGACTGCAGGGCTTCCTGCGAGTGGGAAGCCCAGGGCGGGTGCCTCCCGTTCCACGGTCCATGCCACGCTGACGCGGCCCGCTCGGCGCTCGCTTGCTTGTCAGAGCTCGTAGCGGTGTCCGCAGCTCGGGGCCATGGTCTTGCCCCGGCCGGTGTGTAGCGGGTGCCGGGGCTGGCACAGGTGACGCTGGGGTCGTCGAACTCGGCCCACCACTTCTCGTCACCTGGAGGAGGCGTGGCGATTGCGCTTTCGACGCCCGTATCCGTACAGGGGGGTACGACCAAGGCTCAGCCTTCTGCGAGCCCCTGGAGAGACGGGGACCCCGCCTGCTCACGCATGGCTCCGTCGCCCTTCAGGACGGTTCATCACTGTCGACGGGTACGCCGAGTCGGGCGGCGATGCCGGTGAGGGCTGGGCCCAGCGGGAGTGCGACCCGGGTGAGGGCGTGCCGGTCGCCACGCGTCGGGTCCCGGTTGATGATCAGTACGGGGGTTCGGTCCTGGGCTGCCTGACGGACGAATCGGAGCCCTGACATCACCGTCAGGGAAGAACCCAGGACCAGCAGCGAGGTCGCGGCCCGGACCAGCTGGCGGCAGTCCTCGACCCTTTGTGGTGGGACGGCTTCGCCGAAGAACACCACGTCCGGTTTGAGGATGCCGCCGCAGAGCGCGCAGGGCACCACACGAAAGTCTCCGACCTGTTCGTCGCTGAGGTCGGCGTCACCGTCCGGATTGATCTCCGCCGGCATCGGCTCGAAGCCCGTGTTGGCCTCCTGGAGGCGACGGGCCAGTTCGCGGCGCGGGGTGAAGGCGCCGCAGGAGAGGCAGACGACGCGGGCCAGACTCCCGTGGAGTTCCACCACGTGTTCGCTCCCGGCGGCCTGGTGCAGGCCGTCGACGTTCTGGGTGATCACGCCTGACAGCAGACCGTGGCGCTCGAAGGCGGCCACGGCCCGGTGTCCGGCGTTGGGCAGCGCGCGGCCGAAGGTCCGCCAGCCGAGGTGGCTACGCGCCCAGTAACGCCGACGGGCCTGAACACTGCTGGTGAATTCCTGGTAGGTCATGGGGGTGTGCCGACTGAGGCTCCCGCCCTCACCACGGTAGTCGGGGATGCCCGACTCCGTGGAGATGCCCGCACCACTGAGCACCAGCACACCGCCGGCGCTCAAGGCATCGACGACTGGTTCCGGGTCCGTGGTGCCCGGCTCCGGGTCCTCGGCGGAACTCCAGCTCAAGGTGGGACGCATGCGCATGGTGCCAGGGTACGGAAACGGGGACGAATACCTTCGGCCCTTCGAGGCGGTCCCGCCCCGCTGTCCGATGCCTCGTGCAGCAGCCCCACGCCCCGCCGGGACGGCCATGACGTTGTGACGCTCACAACCGACTGCAGACAGCACAAGGCCACGAACGCACTCATGGACCTGGCGCAGACCCCCCGACCTGATCACGCTCTACAACGGGCGCGGCGGAGCGGTCATCGCGAGCCTGGGGTGGGCGGCCCGATGGCTCGAGGGAGAGCCGGCCTTCGATGCTCGTGGGCTCACTGGCGAGAATATTCGAACACATGCTCTAATCGAATGTATGAGGCATGCACGATTCCCCGACGACCTCGTCAGCGCCCAGGCGGCATGGACGCGAACGTACGAGGAGCTCGCCCGCCCCCGTGCCCCTGGGAGCGCGGGCATCACCACCCTGCGCAGGCGGCTCATCCGGCTCTCCGCACGGGTGTATTGCCACCCCTACTGGACGCGGTCGCAGCCGGGTGCCGGACGGGCCGACCTGCTCCGCGCCGTTCGACACGAACACGAGGAGGCGGCCTGACCGACGTGGGCGAGGACAGCGCGATCGGGCGCGTCCGATGCCTTCCCGACACCACCCCGGAGGGGTATCGCCCCGTCCCGGACCTGTTCGGCACCTTCGCCGCCGCGATGGAGCCGCCCGGCCCATCGAGCCCTCGCTCAGCTGCGGGGCGCCGGTACGTCCGGACGACCCGGCCCAAGGGGACACCCTGGTCAGCGAAGCCCGGTCCGCCAAGGCGAGTGGGAGGGCCCTCGCCGACGCGTGGCAGGCGTCGCGCCCCTACCTCAGGAAGCTCAACCGCACCTGGCGGTGGGCGTTGTCCTTGTTCGTGTCCACCAGGCAAACCGACTGCCAGGTACCAAGGGCCAGTTCGCCGTTGATCACGGGCAGTGTCGCGTGGGGTGGGACGATGGCCGGCAGCACGTGGTCGCGGCCGTGGCCTCGGCTTCCATGGCGGTGCTGCCAGCGTTCGTCGGCGGGGAGCAGGTGGTGAAGGGCTGTCAGCAGGTCGCCGTCGCTCCCCGCTCCTGTTTCGATGAGCGCGACACCCATGGTCGCGTGTGGCGCGAAGACGTTCAGGAGGCCGTCACCGCCCTCCGCCACGTCCGCCAGAAAGGACGCACACTCCTGGGTCAGGTCGTAGACCGTCTCTGAGACTCCGGTGGTGATGTCCAGGGTGCGGGTGGTGAATCCGTGGCTCATGCCTCCATGATGACCGACGCCGCAGGAGCCTTCCACATGATGGTGAGTCGGTGGGCGGACGGACGACGCGGCATACGCCGGCGGGACTGGTTGAGCCAGGCGCCGAAGCGATCTTCCAGTCGGTCGAGTCGACGCACCCCGTAGCGGGCGACAAGGCATCCAGCTCTCGGTGCAACCGAAAGCACATCGTGTTCCCCCCGCATGCGCTCATTCAAGCCGCGCAACGGCTGTGCCAGGCGTTCCAGTGCGGTGTGCACGTGTCGCGCGCCGTCCTCCAGGGCGAGGTCCGTGGCGAGCCGGCGGGCGCGGGTACCCAGCTCCGGGGTGCGCGTCGCGGTGACGATGGCTTCGGACAGCCGTTGCGCGGTCAGACGCTGGTAGCGCAGCGGGGGCGGGGACACACCCAGGGCGTGGAGGCGCGCCGCCCAGAAGTGCTGGTCGAGCTGGACCGGGACCGCGATGGCGGGGACTCCGGCGCGGATCCCGGCCGCGGTGGTTCCGGCGCCGGCGTGGTGGACGACGGCGGCGGCTTTTGTGAACAGCCAGGCGTGCGGCACCTCTTGTACGGTGATCAGGTCGTCCCCCTCGCCCCGGAGGCCGCTCCAGCCGGACTGAATGATGCCGCGTACCCTCGCGCGCCGGAAGGCGTCGGCGAGGAGGGTGCTGAGCCGTTCGGCGTCCGCGGCGACGAAGCTGCCGAAGCCGGCGAAGACCGGGGGCGGACCTGCGGCGAGGATTCGCCGTGCTCGCCGTGGCTCTGACGACGGGAGTGTTGCCCTGGTGGCGCACCTGGTGGACGACCTCACGCGATCGACCCACCGTCTCTCCGACGACGTCACCCTCGTCGTACTCACCCGAACCTGCCCCCCGCGGCCCGAGCGAGACGCGTCGAGCCGGGAGGACCGGCCCGTGCTCCGCGCGGACCGCCCGGCCCGCGCGAGGCGACGGGCCGCTACACCGTACGGGCCGCTACACCGTACGGAAGAGGATCTTGTTCCTGCCGGAGAAGAGGGGGTCGGCCCGGATGAGTTTGGCCTGGACGCACGCGCCGAGTTCGAGCTTGGCGCCGGACGTGATCCTGCCCATCACGGCGGGTTCGGCCAGGTGCACCGTGCCCTCCTTCGGCTTGCCGTCCTCCGCGTCGGTGTTGATGACCGTGCCGCCGAAGACCTCGTCCACCCGGTTGCCCAGCACCGCGGCCTCCACGAGGTCCACCGCCCGCCGATCCGCCAGCTTTCCCTTCCCCCGCGCCATGTCGCACGGCAGGCAGTACAGGGCGTCGAGCACCCAGGGCGGCGGGTCCTGGCCGGCGCACGCGGCCACGCACAGCTCACCGGTGTACCGGTCGATCAAGCGCCGCAACGGGGCCGTGCAGTAGGCGTACGGGGCCGCGATCGCCGCGTGGCCCGTGTGCTCCGGGATCTGGTGGTCGCGGAAGGTGGTGTACTCCGCCTTGAGCAACATGGCGATGGCCTCGCTGAGGAAGGCCATGTGCTTCTGGTCCGCCGGATTGAGGGAGTTGACGAGCGTGGCGTACGGGACTCCGGGCTTCCATTCGATGCCCAGGAGCTTCGCGATGTCGTGCACGCGCCGAACCACGTTCTGGTCGGCCTGCTCCTTCTGGGTCCTGAGGATGCCGGTACCGCTCTCCAGCATGATCTGGGCCGCGGCCATACCGGTCATGAGGGAGATCTGCTCGTTCCAGCCCTCCACGGGCAGTGCCGCCACGTAGCTCAGCCGGAACAGTCCGTCCTTCAGGGTGACCTCTTGGTCCGGCAGGTTCACCGAAACCCCACCGCGCGCGGCTTCGACCGCTTCCCGCAGCGTGCCGATCTCGCGCAGCAGGGCGACGGACTCCTCGGCCGTCCCGGCCTCGATGTCCTGCTGGACCCCCGCGTAGTTGAGCTTGGCCAGGCTGCGGACCCTGGCCCGGCTGACGGTCGAGTCGATCACGTTGCCGTCGGCGTCGAGGTCGTGCTGCCACAGCAGAGCGGGGACGACCTGGTTGGGCAGCAGGCTGGCCGGTCCCTCGGAGATCGAGGGCGGGTGCAGGGGCACCTTGAGGTCGGGGAAGTACAGCGTCTCGATCCGGTCGTGGGCCTCAGCGTCCAGCGGGCCACCAGGCTTGACGAAGGCCGCCACGTCGGCGATCGCGTAGTGCACGCGGTATCCGCCACCGGGCCGCCGCTCCAGGTGCATGGCCTGGTCGAGGTCCTTCGAGGTCGGTGGGTCGATCGTGAACAACGGCAGGTGGGTGGCGTCCTTGTGGGGCAGCTGGACCTCGTCCACGGCGTCCTCGGCCGCTTGGAGCACATGCGCGGGAAACTCCGTGGGGGCCTTCAGCTCCGCCCGGAGCTGCTGCAGGGCCTCGCGCAAGTGGTCCTGGGCGTCGCGGGACATGTGCATCTGGCGGCGTCGCATGTCCCGAGCGTAGGACGGCGACCACGGAGCGGCGCGGGGAGTGGTCCGGGCGGGGGAAGGGAGCAGCGACCGGAGGCAGCCATGTCCCCGGGACGCGGGGCAGTACGTCCCGGCCTCGGCCGGGGTGCATCCGAAGGCCTCCCCGCCCGGGCGGGGAGCGAGCCGCTCGCAGTGTCCGCGCGCCCCACCGGCGCGAGCCGACCGCCGTTGTTCCGACGTGCTGTTGTTCTTGCGTGCTCACCGCACCGGGTGATCACCGAGCCGTCGTCGCAGAAGCCGCGCCACCGCCCTGAACCGTCGAGACAACCATGGCGCTGGACAGGCCTAGCGGCGCCATATCCTTCCCGCCCCTCGGCTCGGCTCGCGCTGCTCGGCCGGGTCGAGGGTGAGTTCCCACCGGTGCCTGCTCTTGTCGATGGTGACCAGGAGGGGGCCGCTGGGGAGGGCGACCTTCTCCCGGACCCGGCGACCGTTCCACTCGTACACGAGGCGCTTGGCAGGACGCCGCAGGTCACTGGGGGTGTCGCCCCAGTGGTAGTGCATTTGGAACCAGCCCTTGTGGGGGTCGTCCGCCCGTACCTTCAGCTCGGCCGCGGGGCCGGTGCGGACGAAGACTTCCCGGCCGCTGCCCTCGATGGTGCCGAAATCCAGCGGCAAGGCCGCCGACAAGGGCAGGACGGTGAGCTGCCACGCCCCGGAGTTGCGTACCTTCAGCGTCACAGGGCCGCCCTTGCGGTTGGGCACCATCAGGGTTCGGCCGTAGTGATCGGGCAGGTCGGACATGAAGAGGTCGTCCTCGCGGCCGGGCATCTTGACGGAGATGTAGTTGTACTCCTCCGTCCGCGCCTCCAGGATCACCGGCTCCCCGTTCGGCGGAAACGGCAGGTCCACCGTGATCGTCTTCGCGCCCTTGCCACGGTAGACGCGCGGCTCGAACGCGAAGAAGTCGGCCGCCCAGGACGGGGCCTCGGAGGAGGTGCCGTCGGCCGGCGACCCGGCGGCGTACGCGGGCACGGACCCGGCGGGCGCGGGAACGGGCGATGCGGCTGCGGTGGAGTACGTCGCGGGTACGCCCGCCGGGCCGGGCCCGAGCGACGCCCCGTCCGCCCTGTACGCATCCGGCCCCGGCACCGACAGCGCCCCGGGAGCCACCGCCCCGGAGTCCGTCTTCGCCACTCCGGCAAGCGGCGCCGGACCTGACCCCGAGGACACGGCCGACGCCGGGGGGACCACCAGCTCCGGTCCGGACACCGCCGTCACCGCCCCCGCGCCGCCGACGTCCTGCGCCAGGCCTGCGAGCCCGGACTCGTAGCCCTGCCCCACCGCGCGGAACCGCCACGCCCCGTCTCGCCGGTACAGCTCACCGAGGACGAACGCGGTCTCGGCGGTGGCGTCCGTGACCGCGTAGTGGGCGACGATGGTTCCGTCGGGCGTGCTCAACTGGGCGTAGAGACCGTGGACCTGACCGAAGGTCCCGTCCGTGCAGGATCCGGCTATCAGTACGCGCTGGACGTCGGGTTCGACGCGGGGCAGGTCCAGCTCCAGCCATTCGGCGAGCTGTCCGGCGCCCTCCCCGGTGCCGACGTGCCGTACGGCGGCCGACGGGTGGACAGGCCGGTGGTGAAAGACGACGTCGGCGTCGCCGCGCACCGCGCCGGCCGCGTCCAGCAGTAGGGCAGCGGCTGACACCGTAGGCGCCCCCGGCACCCACTGCCGCCCCACGGCGACACGCAGCGGGACGGCGGGAACGGGCGTGTTCGCGCCCTTGATCATGTGCGTCATACGGCACATGGTGACAGCGGAGAAGACACCCGGTGAAGATCTCCGGCACGGAACATGAGGTTCCATCAAGGAAGTTCGTCACAGCGACCTTCCGACGCGGCGACCGGTCCCCGTAGGCAGCGCTCCTGCCCTCTCCGCCACCGTGTTGGCCCCGTGGTTACCGCGTCGCACAGCAGTCCCTATCCGCCGCCCGCAACACCACTGTCCCGCCCAGCCCGAGGCTTCACGTGGAGCTTCCAGACATCCAGTGGTCCAGCTGAGGCGTACCTGCACCCGGACGGCACGTGCCTCTACATCGATGCCGCCCTCGCCGAAGCTGCCCACGTCGCTTGTCTGTTCCGGGGCCATGTGCCTGATTCGATCGAAGTGATCTTCTGCGATGAGGAGTATTGCCGGGCCCGTCAAGCGATCACCGTCGATCCGTGGTGCTGGATCCGTCGAGCGATTCCCTGATGATGTCCGCGTGCCCTGCGTGCTGGGCGGTCTCCCTGATCAGATGCAGCAGGATCCGGCGCGCCGACCAGTGGACCGTCTCCGGCGGGGACCACGGCGTGCTGGGGAGCGGCACGCTTCGGTCCAGGTCCCGCAGGTCGGACACGGCCTGTGCGGTCGTCCGTGCCGCGGCCACGTACTGTTCGAGAAGCCCGGCGAGCGTGTCGCCGTCGGCCATACGGTACTGCCCCATGTCCAGCATGCCCTCGGGCAGCTTCCCATTCCCCGTGGTCATGATCTGCATCCACACCTGCTCGCCGCGCGTGAGGTGCTTGACGATGCCCCCGAGGGTGAGGTCGCTCGCGGTTGCACGCTGCGCGGCCTGGGCGTCGGTGATGCCGCGGACCGTGATCAGCAGCAACTCCCGCTGCTCCGAGAGCGCATGCAGCGGCTCACCGCGTTCGCCTTGAAGGACGGGGGTCGGGTCTTGCGTCGCGTCCGTCATGAGCAGACCGTAGAAGGCATATAGGCCAGTAGGTGTCCTCGATCACTCGGCATCGCCGCCTCACAGTCGAAGAGCGGCGGGCGGGGTGGGCGGCTGCCGTGGGCCGCGCCCCGCGGCCTTGATCGACCCAGCGACCGCGCGTTTGACGCTCCCACCGACGCCGGGCGATTCTGGCGTCGGTGGGGCGTTGACCAGTACGGGACCGCCGGCGCCGTTCGTCCGGATCGTCGGGCGAACGGCACCTGCTCAGATTTCGATGACGATCTTCCCTGCGGTATGGCCCTCCTGGCTGAGCTCGAAGGCCGCTCCGAGTTCGGAGAGCGGGAACGTCGCCGCGACATCGACCGAGAGCCGGCCTTCGTCCGACAGCCGGCCCAGAGCCTCGAGGTCCTCCCCCGACGGCCTGACCCACATCCACTGACCGCCCGCACCGAGCACGGCGTGGTCGGCGATGGACGCATGCCGCCCACCCTCGGCCAGGACGGCCAGTGTGGTCTCGAGGACCCCGCCCACGAAGTCGGCGACGACGGTGACTCCGTCCGGAGCCAGCGCACGGACCCGTTCTGTCAGCCCGTCCCCGTACGTGACGGGCTCGCAGCCGAGGCCGCGCAACCGGTCGTGGTTCCGCGGGGAGGCGGTGCCGATCACCCGCGCGCCGAGGGCGTGGGCGAGCTGGACGCCGAAGGACCCCACACCGCCGGCCGCGCCGTGCACGAGGACGGTGTCGTCGGCGGAGGTGTCCAGACGCGTGAGGAGTTGGTGAGCGGTGAGGCCTGCCAGCGGCAGTCCGGCGGCCTGCGCCCAGTTCAACGAGGCGGGCTTGGCGGCGAGAGCGCGTACGGGCACGCTCACGTACTCCGCGAAGGTGCCGCCGTGCACGTAGTCCTTGCGGGCGTAGGCCATCACCTCGTCACCGACCGCGAACTCGGGCACGTCGATGCCGAGCCGCTCGACGGTGCCGCTGACGTCCCAGCCCGGGACCGCCGGGTAGACAACGTCCATCAGGCTGTCGAGCCCGCCCGCCATGATCTTCCAGTCGACCGGGTTGACCGCCGCGCACCGGACCTTGACGAGGACCTCCCCAGGAGCGACCTTCGGCAGCGGCAGCCGGGTCTCGCGGAGCACCTCTGTGCCCCCGTAGGTTTCGTACGCCATGGCCCTCATGGTGTCCTCGGGCATCCCTGCAACCTTTCCCTGTGCCGTTCGCTCGCCGCCCCATCTGAGCACAGCGCAGCCCGGGCACTCCGAACGACTCGCGCGTGGAACACGGCCAAGGCCAGAACGTGATGGCGGCCCTGTTCGCAGGGCGGGCGGTCCGCGCCGCTCGACGGCCCAGCCCGTGCCCGGCCGGACGGCCGAGCGTGACGGTCAGGCCGGGGGCGCATGACCCGGGCCCGGCAGGTAACACGGCGGCAATGACGAACCCACTCGCGGCGGGGACCAGACCGGGCCGCCTGCTTCTGCTGCTGCCCGTGCAGACGGCTGTGGTCGCCGTGTTGGGGCTGCTGGTGACCGGGCCCCTCGCGCACCGCTGGCCGTTGTCGGCGGAGGAAGGCGTCAACCGCGCCGTCGCCGCCCGCCGTACCCCCTTCGGCACCGCGCTCACCGACAGGGCGTCCCTGCTGGCCGACACGCAGAGCGTGATCGCCCTGACCCTCATCTGTACGGCCGTCCTGCTCCTGATACCCCGTGTGCCGCGCTGGCGGGAGGCGACCTTCCTCGCCGTCTCGGTGGCCGCGCAGTCCACCGTCTTCCTGCTCGTCACCCTCGTCGTGAACCGCGAACGCCCTGACGTGCACCAGCTGGACCCGGCGCCGCCGACGTCCAGCTTTCCCTCCGGCCACGTCGGGGCCTCCGTCGCCCTCTTCGGGGGGCTCGCGGTCCTCGCGTCGCGGCGTCTGCGCGGTGTTCAGCGATACCTGGTGGTGGGACTGCTCCTCGCGGTCCCGCTGTTCGTGGCGTTCTCCCGCGTGTACCGAGGCATGCACCACCCCTCCGACGTGGTGGCAGGGCTGCTGAACGGCGCATGCACGCTGGCCCTCGTGGCGGCCGCTCTGCTGCCGCGCCCCCGTGAGGAGGCCGCACCGCCCGCTCCGGGCGCATCCGCCCTCAGCGCGCGGCGGGTCGTGGTGGTGCGCCACCCGCGCGCGTGCGACCACGGGACCGCCGATCGGGTACGGGGTCTGCTGCGCGACCACGGCTACACGGAGCAGCGGTGGACGGAGACGACACCCGAGGATCCGTCCGGTGCCCTGGCCTCGCGCCTCAGCGGGACGGACACCGATCTGGTCGTCGTCTGCGGCGGGGACGGCACCGTGCGCGCCTGCGTGGACGTGGTGGCCGGGACCGGGGTCCCCCTGGCGATCGTTCCCTGCGGTACCGGGAACCTCCTGGCCCGTAACCTGCGGTTGCCGACCGACCCCGTGGCCGCTCTGCGGGAGGCGCTCGGCGGGGAGGCCGTCGGGCTCGACGTGGGTCGGATACGGGGCGACGGGATCGCGCCGACCCGGTTCGCGGTCATGGCGGGGGCGGGGTTCGACGCCGCCATGGTCCGGGACGCCTCGGCGCGGTTGAAGGAGAGCCTGGGCTGGGCCGCGTACGTGGTCTCGGCCGTACGGCACCTGGGGGACGCCCGGATGCGGCTGACGATCCGGCTCGACGGGGGCGCCCCGCTGGAGCGGCGGGCCCGCATGGTCGTCATCGGCAACGTCGGGGCCCTCCAGGGCGGGCTGCCGCTCTTGCCGGATGCCCGGCCCGACAGCGGGCGGCTGGATGTCGTGCTGCTCGACCCGCGCGGGGTGACCGGGTGGCTCGCCGCCGCCGGATACCTCGCCTCGCGGGTACCGGGCGGGCGTCGGCCGAGCGCACCCGGTACGGGGGAACGGTCGCTCGCGCACGGCGCGCTGGAGTACTTCGGCGCGACGCGGATCGACCTCCGCTTCGCGCGGCCCCAGCCGCGCGAGCTCGACGGCGACGTCTACCCCGCGGGCGTACGGCTGATCGCGGAGGTCGAACCGGGGGCGCTGCGGGTGTGCCTGCCGGCGCCGGCCCGTGCGGGCGCTCCCACCGGGGCCGGAGAGGAAGGAGGGGTCCATGGGCACCGCGACGCGCGTACCGCAGCGCAGTGAGGTCGAGGCCGTGGAGGCCGAGCTGCGTCTGCAGGGGGACACCCTCTCGGGCGAGGAGGCCTGGGCCGCGCTCCGCCACTACGGGGGCTGGGCCCTCGTACGGGACTCCTTCGTACGCTTCCGCTACGCCGACGGGTTCAGTCACTCCCGGGCCCTCGCCCTGCAGACGGTCCTGGCGATCGTCCCGCTGGCCATCGCCGTCATCGGGCTGTCGGGAGCGCTGCACACCGAGGACATCGGGCGGATCGCCGAGCTGACGATCCGCCGGATCAGCGGTCCGAGTCAGGACGTGGTGGACGACGCCCTGCGCGAGAGCCGCCGGCACGCCGGGGACGGCGGTACCGCGGCTCTCTGGCTCGGCCTGCTGTTCTCCGTCGCCAACGTCACCACGGCCATGTGCCAGGTCGAGCGCGGCGCGAACCGCATATACGGCGTGGAGCGCGACCGGCCGTTTCTCCACAAGTACGTTCGTGGTCTGGTGATGGCGGTGCTGGCCGGTGTCCCCCTCGGGCTGAGCTTCTGCGTCACCGTTCTCGGCTCCGACCTGAACCGGGCCCTGATCGAGGTCTACGACCTGGGTCCGGCCACGTCCCGCGCGTGGGACCTGCTGCGCTGGCCCGTGGGGATCCTGCTGGCGGTGATCGCCACCAGCGCCGTCTTCCGCCGCTCGCCGCGGCGCGCCCAACCGGGTTACACCTGGCTCGCGTTCGGTGCCACCGTCCATCTGCTGCTGTGGCTGGGGGCGACGGGGGCGCTGAGCCTGTACGTCGGTTCCGGAGGTTCGTTCACCAGTATGTACGGGCCGCTGAGCGCGTTCGTGGCGCTGCTGCTGTGGTCGTACCTCACCTCGCTCTCGCTGTTCCTGGGCCTTTCCTTCGCCGCCCAGCTGGAGGCCGTACGGGCAGGGGTGACGGCACCGGTCACCGAGGACCCCGGAGTCTGAGCCGGCAACACCTCCCGGCTTCCCGAACGGAAAGGAACCGTACCGACCATGCCTGAGCGTTCCCCCCGTCCCTGGCGGCACCGTCTCGGACGGCTCGTGACCGGCCACGGCGGGCCCGACACGCGGTTCGGCGCGCGGTTGGTGGCGGGCACGGCCCTCACCGCCGTGGCGGCCGTGCCGTTCTCCCTCGCACTGGTGCTGGTGGAGTCGCACTGGGCCCCCTTGCACCGTCTCGACCAGGACGTGGCCGAGCGGCTGCACCGTTCGGCGCTCGGCAGCCCCGCCTGGGTGCGGGTGCTCGACTTCCTCACGCACGTCGCGTGGGGGCCGCTGACCATGCGGCTCCTGGTGGCCGGGGTGGTGGTGTGGCTCCTGTGGCGGCGGGCGTACCGTCTCGCCGCTTGGGCGGCCGTCACCGCGACCGCGGGCGGGCTGGTGGGACTGTTGGTCAAGAACGTGGTCGAGCGTGCCCGGCCGCATCTGCCGGATCCCGTCGCCGACGCGCCCGGCTTCTCCTTTCCCTCCGGGCACGCCATGACGGCCACCACCTCCTGCGCCGTACTGCTGTTGGTCCTGCTCCCCCTGGTCCCCCGTGCCTGGCGGCCCCTGCCGTGGGTCCTGGCGGTGGTCGCGGTGCTCGGTGTGAGCTACACGCGGGTCGCGCTCGGGGTCCACTGGGTGAGTGACGTGGTCGGAGGCTGCCTGCTGGGACTCGCGGTGGTGACCGCGACCACGCTGGCCTTCGAGGCGTGGCGCGGCGACATCGGCCGCTCCCGTACCAGCCCCGCCGAGGGCCTGGAGCCGGAGATCATGTCGGACACCCCGGAGCCGGTGGGGCGGCCCGGCTCGCGGTGACGCGGGGGGCGCTGGTGCCGTCGGTGCCGTCGGTGCCGTCGGCATCTTGGCGTCTCCGTATCAGAACTGTGGGCTCCGTCCTAGCCCTTGAGGTCGTTCACTGATGAGGTCGGCGGGTGATGATCCTCGCCCTCCTCATCGTCGCGGCCCTCGTATGCTTCGGGCTCGCCGGATACGGCTTCGGCCGGCTCGGGCAGATCGGGGTACGCCGGGCCGACCGGCAGACCCGGCTGCGGTGCGCGGCCGCGCTGGCGGGCGCGGCTGCCGTGGCCGTCTACGCGTGGGGCCTGCTGAACCTCGGACTGGCGGTGCTCACCACGGACGACAGCGGCACCGATGCCTTCCCGGTCCGGCCCTGCCGGACGGCGGACGCGCCGGAAGCGGCGGCGGACGTCGTGGGCCAGCGTGTCGAGTACCTGCCGCCCCGGTACGTCTGCCTGCGCCACGGCGGCGGGAACTACGTGACCGACGTCGTACCCGGCTTCGTAGGTCCAGGCGCTGCAGGCCTCGCGGCGACCGCGGCCGTCTGCGTCCTCCTCGCCGGTACGACACCGCCGACCTCGGGCCGAACGCCCCTCACGCGGTGACCCGGCTCGGCAGCCCGGCCGCGGTCATCAGCGGCCTCCCGGGGGAGCTGAATGAACTGGCTCCGAGGACCGCTCAGTCCTGCTCCCCCGCGAGGAGTACGAAGTCGGCGTTCGACGGGTCCAGGCAGACGGCGAGGCGGCCGACGCCTTCCACGTCCTCCGGGCCCATCTGTACGGTGCCGCCGTGCTCGACCACCTTGGCTGCCGCCGCGTCGCAGTCGGTGACGGCGAAGACGGGGTGCCAGTACGGACGGCCGCCGGTGAGGGTGAGGTCCTTCTCGGCCATCCCCATCAGGCCGCCGTGCATGCGGTCCTCGGGGAGTCCGGCCGGGGTGATGACGCTGTACGTACCTCCGCCACCGGGCATGTCCATGTCGCTGTACCACCAGCCGAGGACTCCGCCGTAGAACTCCTTCGCGGCCGCGGCGTCCGTCGTGTACAGCTCGGTCCAGGACAGCGAGCCCGGCTCGTCCACCAGGTCGACGCCCTTGTTCGTGCCCGGCTGCCAGACGGCGAACTGGCCACCCAGCGGGTCGGTGTACTGGGCCATCCGGCCCCATTCGTCGAGTTCCATGGGCGCGACGCGGACCGTGCCGCCCGCCTGCTCCACGGCCCGCGTCGTGGCGTCCGCGTCGGTGACGCTGTAATAGATCATCCAGGCGGAACGGGCGCCCTCCTCGGTGAGCTTCCCCAGCCCGCCGACGATCTTCCCGTCCTTCTTGAACATCCCGCCTTCCATGTCCTCGCTCTCGCCCATGGACTCGTACTCCCACCCGAGCACGGCGCCGTAGAAGTCGGCGGCGGCCGGGACGTCGGGGGCGCCGAGGTCGAGCCAGCAGGGGGAGCCGGGTACGTAGTCGGTGGTGATCATGGCTGTGGCCTTTCGCAGTTCAGGTACGTCTCAGCCTTGCACCGGAGACCGCCCCTCGCCCGTCGGCCGTGGCGGGGACGCCCGGGAGCCGGCGGGGCCGAGCGCCGACAGCGGGACGCGGTGCCGGGCGACGGAACTCGGCCTCGTGGCCGGGAGTCGGCGGCACGGACGGCGTTCGGCCGGTTCCCGGTGAGCCGTGGTCTGATGCGTACGCGCCAATAGCTCGGCCGCGCTCCGGGAGTCCGCCCGGTGCCGGTCCGGGCAACCCGCTCACCCGCCGCACCTGCCTCAGCGTGCACGGATGCACACCCACGGCTACCGTCACACTTCCCCCGCATCGCCTTCACGGGACACACATTTTCGGCCGTCGGTCGGTTCGGGCCTTCCCTCCGAGGCAGACGCCCGACCGACCCGGTACCTAGCCTCCCGGCCATGCGATCACAGTCAACGAGACGCCTGGGTCTCACCGCCGTCCTGGCCCTGCTCCTCACGCTCTTCGGCCTGGCCCCGTCCGCGAGTGCCGCCGACCCGGCCCCCGCCCAGCTGACGTTCACCACCGACGCCGCGACCACCACCCCCGGCGGCACGGTGAACCTGTCGATGACGCTGACGAACAACCGGACCTACGACGTCTGGTTCGTCTACCAGACGATCGACCCCACCTGGCTGACCACCCAGCGCCCGGACCTGAAGTACACGTTCGCCGGCTGCTCCCTCACCGGCCCCGGCAGCAGCACCCCCTGCTCCGGCACCGGCCCCGCCAACCTCGGCGCCAACTACGGAGCCACCATCCCGCCCGGCCAGAGCCGGACGGTGACCCTGACGCTCCAGATCGCCCCGGACTCCGGCTGCAACGGGAACATCGGCTTCTACTCGTACTTCTACGCCGAGTTCAGCGACAGCGCGAGCGTCAGCGGCGGCCCGGTCTACACGCCGGAGACCCGCGTCCTCTGCTCCTGACGGGCGAGCGCCGGACGGAGCACGGCCGGAAACCGGCCCCGGGCCCGTCCGCCGACCGGTCTGAACCAATGACACTTCCCTGACACCTCCACCGGCGGGCTCACGAGTCCGCCGGTGGACCTCGTCCCCCTTCCACCTGCGCGTCACCCCTGTGACACGCGGGGCGGGACGGCGGCGGGAGGGAACCGGGAAGACCCGCCGGGCTGCTCTTCGCGCCGGGACGAACGGTCCCGCGCGCCCGCGTTTTTCCGTCACCTTTCGCGGCGGCGCCACAGAAGCTCCACGGATACCCCACCATTTGACGCGACGGATGCGTGGACGACCGGCCTTCGAGGGGGATGCCGGCGTCGCACGAGGGGGTGCGTCCGCTCCTCGGAGCTGTACTCACCCCTGCTCCGGGAGGGACACATCACCGCATGAAGCGGATACTGGGCACCACCCCGCTGACCACGGGGCTCACCACGGGCGCGCTTCTCGCCGCCCTCGTCCTGCCGGGCACGGCGGCCCGCGCCGACGACGCGGCTCCACGCGTCGACCTGCGGGTGCTCGTCGTGACCGACGGCGGCCCCGCCACCGATGCCATCGCGGCCGAACTGGACGCCGCGGGAACGCCGTACACGGAGATCGACCTGACCCGGGCGGACCGGCCGGTGATCGACGCCGGGTACCTCGCGGACACCGTCGACGGCCGGAACCGGGCCAAGTTCCAGGCCGTCGTCCTGCCGAACGACAACCCGTTCCCCGTCAACTCCCCGGAGATGACGGCGCTCGCGCAGTACGAGCGGACCTTCGACATCCCGCAGGTCGACGCGTACACCTACGCCCGGCCCGAAGCGGGTCTCCAGTACCCGATCTACGGCGGCTACTCCGGGAGCGTCGACGGAACCCTGGCCCAGGTGACCTCCGCCGGCCGCTCGGGGCCGTTCGGCTATCTGGACGGAGCTGTTCCGTTCGAGGACAACTCAGCCTCCGTAGGCGAGAGTTACGCGTATCTCTCGACCCCGGCGGCGGGCGCGGACTTCACCCCGTACGTCGACGCCGCGATACCCGGGACGACCAAGCGCGGGTCCCTCGTAGGCGAGTACCGCCACGACGGGCGACGCGAACTGGTCGTCACCTTCGTCTACAACCAGTACCAGCAGCAGTTCCGCCTGCTGGCCCGGGGCATCGTCGCGTGGATGACCGGCGGGGTGCACCTCGGTGCCTCCCGGAACTACTTCGCCGTCCACGTCGACGACGTACTCGCGGCGGACGACCGCTGGAACTCCACGCTCAACTGCACGCCCGGCGACGTGGACTGCACCGACCCCCACGCCACGCCCGACCCCATCCGCATGACGTCCGCGGACGTGGACCACGCCGTCGCCTGGCAGGACACCCGCGGTTTCACCCTCGACCTCGCCTACAACGCGGCGGGCAGCGTCGACTTCCGCGAGGACAACAACGGCGCCGACCCGCTCGCGGACCGGCTCGTCGCCACCCGCGACGAGTTCCGCTGGATCAACCACACCTACACGCACGCCTTCCTCGGCTGCGAGCAGGACACCACCGTGGTCCCCTGGCGCTGCGCCACCCTCCCGGACGGCTCCGTCAAGTGGGTCTCCCGGCAGGCCGTCTCCGACGAGATCGCCCTCAACCGCGTGTGGGGACAGACGGCGGGACTGCCGCTGGCCGACGACGAACTCGTCACCGGTGAGCACTCCGGGCTGCGCGTCCTGCCCCAGCAGTCCGCCGACAACCCCCACCTGGGTCCGGCCCTCGCCGACAACGGCATCACCTGGCTGGCCTCGGACAACTCCCGCGAGCCCGGTCAGCGGCAGGTCGGTCCGGCCACGACGGTCCCCCGCTACCCCATGAACGTCTTCTACAACGCGGGACGGGCGGCCGAACAGGTCGACGAGTACAACTGGATCTACACCAGCCGCGCCCAGGGCGGCAGCGGGATCTGCGAGGACAACCCGGCCACCACGACGTGCCTGCCGGCCCCGCTCGACCCCGCCACCGGCTACGCGCAGCACATCGTGCCCCTGGAGCGGCAGATCGCCCTCGGTCACGTCCTCGCCAACGACCCGAAGCCGCACTTCATCCACCAGTCCAACCTGGCCGAGGACCGCATCGCCTACCCGGTCCTGGACGGCGTGCTCGACGGCTACGACGCCCTCTTCGCCGCGAACACCCCCGTGGTCAACCTCCGGATGAAGGCCATCGGTCAGGAGCTCCGGCAGCGGGCCGCGTGGCGCGCGGCCGTCCAGGGCGGCCTGATCACGGCGTACCGCGTCGGCGGGACCGTGACGATCGAGGGTCCGGGCGGACTGGCGGTCCCCGCGACCGCGCCCGAGGGAACCCTGCGGGCCGGCTCCGCCTTCGGCGAGTCGTACGCGGGCGTGCGGTCCGGCTGGACGTCCCTCACGGGCGCCGCGCTGACCCTGGCCCTGCCCTCCGCCGCCGTCCCTGCCACCGGCACGGGCGGCTCCGCCCCGGCCCCGGTCTCGGCCCCGGCCCCGGCCCCGGCCCCGGCAGCCCGTGTGCCCGGGGGCGTGGCCGACGCGGTCCCGCCCGGTTCGGGCGGCTGACCCCCGTACCGGCAGCGAGGTCCCGGCCGTCCAGCGACGGCCGGGACCGGCACCACCCCCACCACGGCCGCGGAGCACACATCGATGCACGTTCACCACGGCGCGCGGCGCCACGGCGCCCCGCGCGTCACCCTCCTGACCGAAGGCACCTACCCGCACAGCCACGGTGGTGTGAGCGTCTGGTGCGACCAGCTCGTCACCGGCATGCCGGACATCGACTTCGACGTCGTCGCCGTGACCGGCACCGGGCGGGAGCCGCTCGCCTGGGATCTGCCGGCCCATGTTTCCAGCGTCCTCTCCGTGCCCATGTGGGGTCCCGCACCGGTCGGTCGCCCGCCGCGCGGCAGATCCGGCCGACGGCTCGCCGAGGCGTACGAGACGTTCCTGACGGCGCTGCTCGACCCGGCCGCCGAGGGCGGTTTCGCTCCCGGCCTGCACGCGCTCGCGCGGGCCGCGGGGGACGGTCTGCTGGGACCGTTCCTGCGCGACGACACGGCGATCGCGGTACTCACCGCCGTGTGGCGGCGGCCGGGACTCGCCGTGCGTGAGGCGCGGCCGACCCTGCACGACGCGCTCACCGCGACGGCCCTGCTCGAACACGCCCTGCGTCCCCTGTCGGCGCCGCCGCCGGAGCACGGGGTCGCTCACGCGGTCAGCGGCGGGGTGGCCGTCCTGCCGGGCCTCGCGGCCCTCGAACGGCACGGCGTGCCGCTCCTGTTGACCGAGCACGGGGTGTACCTGCGCGAGCGGTACCTCGGCTACCGCACGGCTCCGTACCGCTGGCCGGTCAAGGCGGTGATCCTGGGCTTCTTCCGGCTCCTCGCGGAGGAGAGCTACCGCCGGGCCGCACTGATCACGCCGGGCAACCGCTACAACCGCCTGTGGGAGGAGCAGGGCGGCGCCGATCCGGCGTCGATCCGCACGGTCTACAACGGCGTCGACCCCGATGCCTTCCCGCACGCCGGGCCCGAACCGGAGGCCCTCACGCTCAGCTGGGCCGGCCGGGTGGACCCGATCAAGGACCTGGAGACGCTGATACGTGCCTTCGCACTGGTCAGGGAACGGCTGCCCGACGTCCGATTACGTCTCTTCGGGGGCACGCCCCGGGGCGGCGAGGCGTACCGGGACCGCTGCGAGGCCCTGGCGGCCGAGCTCGGAGCGGGCGGCGCGGTGACCTTCGAGGGGCGCGTCGACGACATCAAGGACGCCTACGCGGCCGGCAACGTCGTCATGCTGTCCAGCATCAGCGAGGGGTTCCCGTTCACCCTGATCGAGGCGATGTCGTGCGGGCGGGCGACCGTCTCCACCGACGTCGGGGGCGTACGGGAGGCCGTGGGCGACACCGGTCTGGTGGTGCCGCCGCGCGATCCGTCCGCGATGGCCGCCGCCGCGCTCGCCCTGCTCGGCGACCCCGGACGGCGCCGGGCGATGGGGGCGGCGGCCCGGCTGCGGGTGATCGAGCAGTTCACGCTCCGGCAGACCATCGACACCTTCCGCGCCATCTACCACGAACTGGCCTCGGGCGTGGGGCAGTCGCAGGTCCGAATCGTGCTGCCCGCCCCGGCGGTCAGCGGCACGGGAAGCCTCACCGGATGAGCGGCCCGATGTCCCTCGAACCCGGCGGGGCGGAGCAGGACACGCTCGCGATCCGGCTGGCCGCGCCGCGCCCCCGGCGTCGGTTCTCGGACGACCCCACCCTCATGATCCGGCGGCCGGCGGGCGCTTTCGCGCAGAGGTTCCCGCGGTCGCGTACGGCGCCCGACGAGGAGGCGGTCAGCGCGCTCGCCGCCGAGCTCGCCGAGAGTGTCGGCGCGGCCGTCCACCCGTACGAGGTGGCCGCACTCCTGGAGGCGGACGGTCTCTCCGCCGCCCTCATCAAGGAGCGGTACGGGTACCCCGACCTGTTCTCCCTGGCGGCGGCGCTGTACGAGCGCGTGCCCCGGGCGTTCCCCGAACCCGCCGCGCCCGCTGACCCCTGGCGGCCCGACACGGTGCGCTGCCTGCTGCGCGGCCTGCTGTTCGCTCTGCCGGCCCTGGCCTATCTGCTCACCGCCCCGCTGTGGCGGATCGACCGGCACGCCCCCGTCCTGATCGTGGCGGGTGTCGTCTCCTGGGCCTGGGGGCAGGGGCTGGGCCACCGTGCGCACCTGCGGCTCGTGACGGGCCGCCGGGAGGCGACACGCACCCTGTTGGCCGGCTCGGTGCTCGGGGCCGCCCTGGCCACGGGCCTCGCCGCGGTCCCCGCCGGTGGCGGCCCGGTCACCGCGGTGGCCGCGGCCCAGTCCCTCTATCTGGGGGCGGCGGGCATCCTCCTGGTGCTCGGCCGGGAGCGGCTGCTGCTCGCCGCGCTCAGCCCGCTGATCGCCGGCGCGGCGGTCCTGCCCTGGTGGGAACCCGGCGCTCAGCTGCGGCTCGCCCTGCCACTGCTCGCGCTGTGCGCCACTGTGGCCGCCGCGGCGCGGGCGCTGGGAGCGGGATTCGCCGTACCGGCCGCCGGTGGTCCGCGGCCGCGCGTGGCGCAGTCCGTGCCGTACGGCCTGTTCGGGCTGGCCGCGGCGGTGCTCGTGATGCTGGAGGGTCGACAGGACCCGTACGCGGTCATCGCGCTGACGCTGAGCATGGGCCCGGCCGAGTGGCTGCTCTACCGCTACCGGGGCTGGTCGGTCGCCGCGCTGCGGGCCAGCGCGACGCCCCGGGCGTTCCGGTTCCGCTCGGCCGGCGTCCTCGCGCTCTGCCTCTCCGGCTACCTGCTGCTCCTGCTTCCCCCGGCGCTCCTCACCGACTCCGACCCGGTCGCGCTGCTGGCCCTGGCGGCGGCGCTGTGGACGGCCCTCCTCCTCCAGGCCTTCGGTGTGGCCTGGCCGCCGGCCGCGATCTGTCTCACGGCGGCGGGCGCCGTGAGTGCGGTCGCCCTGGCGGCCCCCTCTCCAGCGCCCCCGCCGCTGCTGCCCGCCGTCCTCGGCGTGGCGGCGGTCTGTCTCGCGGCCTGTGCCGTCGCCGTCCTCGGCCGGCCGTCACCGCACGTCTGACCGGCCCGCTTGCCCGACGGGCCGCCGGCGCACGGCCGCCCCGTCGCCGTGACGCGGCGGGCCCTCGGCGCCACCGTCCGACCACCCGAACGTCCGCCGCCTCGATGCCGACCGCTTGATCGTCCGCCCCACTCGACGTCCACCGCCTCACCGCTTGACCCCCGTACCGCCGCACCGCCACACCGACACACCGACGAAAGGAACCAGAGAGTTGACCTCCGCACCGCTCGCCGCCGTCACCGGAGCAGAAGGCTTCATCGGCTCGCACCTCACGGAGGCGCTCGTCGCCTCCGGCCACCGGGTCAGGGCCATGGCCCAGTACAACTCGTTCTCCTCCTACGGGTGGCTGGAGACCCTCTCCCCCGACGTCCTCGACCATGTGGAGATCGTCCTCGGCGACGTCCGCGACCCCGGCTCCGTCCGTGGCCTGCTGGAGGGCGCCGACTGCGCCTACCACCTCGCCGCGCTCATCGCGATCCCGTACTCGTACCAGGCGCCGCACAGCTATGTGGACACCAACGTCACCGGCACCCTCAACGTCCTCGAAGCGGTCCGCGCGCTGGGGACGCCCCGGCTCGTCCACACCTCGACCAGCGAGACGTACGGCACCGCGCAGACCGTGCCGATCACCGAGGACCACCCCATCAACACCCAGTCGCCGTATGCCGCTTCGAAGGCGGGCGGCGACCGGCTCGCCGACAGCTACCACGCCAGCTTCGGCACCCCCGTGGTGACCCTGCGGCCCTTCAACACCTTCGGCCCCCGGCAGTCCATGCGGGCCGTCATCCCCACCGTGATCGGCCAGGTCGCGGCCGGGGAGCGCACCCTCACCCTCGGCGACCTGCGACCGACCCGGGACTTCACCTTCGTCGAGGACACCGCGCAGGCCTTCCTCGCCGTGGGAACGGCCCCGGCCGAGCAGGTCGTGGGCCGCACCTTCAACGCGGGGACGGGCGGCGAGATCTCCGTCGGCGACCTGGTCGCACTCATCGGGAAGGTCATGGACGCCCCGCTCGACGTCCGCGAGGACCCCGATCGGCTGCGGCCCGCCAACTCCGAGGTGATGCGCCTCGTCGCCGACGCGTCCCGGCTGACCGCCGCGACGGGCTGGCGCCCCGGCCACTCCCTGGAGGAGGGCCTCGCACGGACCGCCGAGTGGTTCGTCGACCCCGCCCATCTGTCCCGCTACAAGACCGGCATCTACAACATCTGACCCATCGGCACGTACCGCAGGAGGTTTGCCATGCACGCTGTGATCCTGGCCGGTGGTAAGGGCGTCCGGCTCCGGCCGTACACCACCGCCCTGCCCAAGCCGCTCGTCCCCATCGGCGACCAGCACGCCATCCTGGAGATCGTGCTGCGCCAGCTGGCCACCGCCGGCTTCACCCACTGCACCCTCGCCATCGGCCACCTCGGCGAGATCATCCGCGCCTACGTCGGCGACGGCTCGCAGTGGGGCATGTCCATCGACTACGCCACGGAGGAGAGCCCGCTCGGCACCATGGGCCCGCTGCTCAACCTCCGCGACCGGCTGCCGGAGCACTTCCTGGTCATGAACGGCGACGTGCTCACCGACCTCGACTACGCCGACGTGCTGCGCCGGCACGAGCTGTCGGCCGCACCCCTGACGATCGCGACCTACGCGCGCAAGGTGCACATCGACTTCGGCGTGCTCACCACGGACGCCAGCCGGGTGGTCGCCTTCACCGAGAAGCCCAGCATCGACTACCGGGTCTCCATGGGCGTCTACGGCGTCTCGCGGAGCACGCTCGACGCCTATACGCCCGGCCTTCCGCTCGGCTTCGACGAGCTGGTGCTCGACCTGCTCGCGGCCGAGACACCGCCGCACGCCTACGAGTTCGAGGGCTACTGGCTGGACATCGGCCGTCCTGACGACTACGACCGGGCCAACGCGGAGTTCACCAGCCGCAAGTCCCTGCTGCTCAAGGGAGCCTGAGTACCGATGCGGATCCTCGTCCTCGGCGCCGGCGGATACCTGGGCGGCCACGTCACCGAGCGGCTGCGCGCGCTGCCGGGCACGCGGGTGCTCGTCGGCGGCCGTTCCCCGGCGGCCGACGTCACCCTCGACCTCGCCTCCGACCGCCCGAACGTCCTGGCCGGGGTACTCGCGCGCGCCAGGCCGGATGCCGTCGTCAACTGCGCGGGCGCGACCGGCGGCGACGCCGTCACCCTCGCGGAGGTGAACGCGCGCGGGCCCGCCGCGCTGTGCGCGGCGCTCCGCGAGGCCGCTCCCACGGCCCGCCTGGTCCATCTTGGCTCGGCCGCCGAATACGGACCCGGCACACCCGGCCTGCGGGTGACGGAGACGGAGGCGTGCCTCCCGGCCGGGCCGTACGGCGCCACCAAGCTGGCGGGCACGGTGGCGGTGACGGCGTCGGGCCTGGACGCGGTCGTGCTGAGGGTGGGGAATCCGGTGGGCGCCGGGGCGCCGCCCACCGGCCTGCCCGGCCGGGTCGCCGCGCTGCTCGCGGAGGCCGAGGACGAGGCCGCGGGCGCTTTCGCGTCGGGGGGCGGGGCTGGACCACCCTGGGCCGGTCCGGGCGCGGGGACTGGCGGCGGTCCGGACGGCAGATCTGGCGGCGGACCGGGCGGCAGTCCGGGCGGCGACCCAGACGGCAGTCCGGGCGGCGGACCGGGCGCGGGGCCCGAGCTGCGGCTCGGGGATCTGTCCGCGTACCGCGACTTCGTGGACGTCCGTGATGTGGCGCGCGCGGTGGAGCTCGCGGTCACGGCCTCGGCGGCGCTGCCGCCCGTACTGAACGTGGGCGGAGGGCAAGCCGTACCCGTACGGGAGTTGGTACGCGGGCTCGCGGACGCGGCCGGGTTCCGCGGCCGGATCGTCGAGGCGGACGGCAGCGGATCGGAGCGGTCCGCGCAGGTGTCGTGGCAGTGCTCCGACATCGGCGCGGCCCGCCTCGCCCTCGGGTGGCGGCCGTCGTACTCCCTCGACGCCTCGTTGGAGGCCCTGTGGGCGGCGCGCCCCGTCCGGGTGGCGGCGCCGTGAGTCTGCTGATCCCGCTCTACGTCCATCCGGCCGAAGACCCGGACGCGTGGCGCCGGCTGATCGCCGGCGCGGCGCACACGTACGCCGTGGTGATCAACCCGGCCAGCGGACCGGGCGACGCTCCGGATCCGGCGTTCGCCGCGGCCGCCCGCGCTCTGCGGGCGGCGGGGGCCCGGCTGCTCGGCTACGTGGACACGGACTACGGCATGCGCGACCCGGATCGGATCGCGGCCGAAGCACTGCGGCACCGGGAGTGGTACGCGGTGGACGGCTGCTTCCTCGACCGGACGACGGCGGGGAGGGACGGGCTGCCGGAATGCCGACGGCTGGTGCGCGCGCTGCGCAGGGCGGGGGCCTCCACCGTGGTCCTCAACCCGGGGGTGCATCCCGCCCCCGGGTACGCCCGCCTCGCCGATGTGACGGTCACCTTCGAGGGCCACTGGTCGACGTACGTCTCGACGTTCAGCCGACCGTCGTGGTCGACCCGGCTGGCACCCGAACGGTTCTGCCATCTGGTGTACGGGGTGCCGGGTCCGCTCGTGCGGCTCGCCGTGCGCACCGCGCGCGAGCGGGGCGCGGGGGTGTGCGGGCCGGTGACGGGAGAACCGCCCAACCCCTGGTCCGTGCTGACCCCGGCACTGGCGGAGGCCGAGCGGTGAGGCGGCGCCGTCGGGCGTACCCCGCGGCCGCGCTGCTCCTGCCGATCCTCCTCGCCGCGTGCACCTCCGCCCCGGACCGGCGGGCCGACGGGCCGGCTCCCGGCGCGACCGGGCCCACGACCCCGCCCTCGGCCGGACCGGCCCGTACGCCCGACGCCACCACCGGACCGACCGCCGGGCCGACCGTCTCAGGGCCGACCGGCGCCGGGCCGACCTCCGAGGGGCCGGGGGCAAGGCCGACCACCGCCCGGCCGACCGGCGCCGCGACCGGCACCCCGGCCGGCCGGCGGTGGCAGCCGCGGCCGGGTCTGGCCTGGCAGTGGCAGCTCGACGGCACGGTGGACCCGTCCGTCGACGTCCCCGTCTACGACATCGACGGCTTCGAGAACAGCGCCGCCACCGTGGCGCGGCTCCACCGGGACGGCCGCAAGGTGATCTGCTACATCAACGTCGGTGCCTGGGAGGACTACCGCCCCGACCGGGACTCCTTTCCCCGTTCCCTCCTCGGCGGACCCAACGGCTGGCACGGTGAACGCTGGCTGGACATCCGCCGCGTCGACCTCCTGCGCCCCCTGATGGAACGCCGCTTCGACATGTGCCGGGACAAGGGGTTCGACGCGGTGGAACCCGACCTGATGGAGGGATACGCGGCCGACACGGGCTTTCCGCTGACGGCCGACGACCAACTCCGGTACAACCGGATGATCGCCGCCATCGCGCACGAACGCGGTCTGGCCGTGGGCCTCAAGAACGACCTCGGCCAGATCCCCGAACTGGTGCGGCACTTCGACTTCGCGGTCAACGAGGAGTGCGCGCAGTTCGACGAGTGCGCCCTGCTCGAACCGTTCGTCGCGGCGGGGAAGGCGGTCTTCCACGTGGAGTACGAGGAGCCCAAGGCCTCCTTCTGTCCGCACTCCCGTGCCCTGCGGCTGTCGTCGATGCGGAAGGGGTTGGAGCTGGGCGTCTGGCGCAGCCCCTGCTGAACCTCCTGCCGTTGTCGACCCGGACGGCACCTTCGACCGGGCCCCTATTCCGTCGGTTCCCAGGCTGCCGCGCACAGGGAGTCGGCCACGGCGGCCGTGTAGCGGGCGGATGCGAGCCAGTGGGTGGCGAAGCCGTCGGTGTCGGCGGGGAGGAGGCGCCCGAAGAGGTCGCGATCGCGTTGGGCCGCCGACGCGCACAGGGCGGTGAGGAGTGCGGCGGCCGTGGGGAGTCCCGCTCGGCGGATGCGGCGGGTCTCGGCGGTGACGTCGCCGAGCATGCCGAGCGCGGCGCGGCCGGCCAGCACCGTCTGTTCGACCCGGCGCTCCAGGAGGTACAGGGGCGCGCCGGACCCGTCGGGCTGTGGCGGGGCGGGGTGCACGGAGGCGGTCGGGTCCGGGAGGTCGGCGCGGCGCAGGCGGTCGAAGCCCAGGTCGATCGTGCCCTCGCCGGTGGGGTGCGAACAGGCGAGGAGGGTGAGCCGGGGGTGAGGGGCGGGCACCATGCGGCCGATGATCCTCAGCCGTGTCCCCGGCGCCGTGGCCAGCAGCATCAGGTTGTCGCGGTGGGCCAGCGCGGGGTCGTCGTCGACGACGGTGAGGCGGACGGAGATGCCTCCGTCGCACAGCGCGAGCAGGCAGGTGCCGCCCGGCTCCCTCACGGCGCCGAGGAGTTCGACGTCCAGGAAGAGCAGGTCGCTGCCGCCGCCGTCCGGGTCCGCGTAGCGGAAGGTGGACCGCAGGGCGCGGGCGGCCTGTTCGGACGGCGGTGTCTCCCACAGGGCGGCGAGGGGCGGCTCCGTCCACGCCGCGCCCTTGGCGGTGACGGCCTTGACGCCCTTCCCCGCGCCCAGTCTGCCGTCCGGCGAGACCGTCGCGCCCGAGACCGCGAGACCGGCCCGGCCCAGCTCCCGGTGGGTCAGCGCGCTGTCTCCGAGACGTACGGCGCGGTCGGCCACGCCCAGCGCGCGCCCGACGCCGCCCGGTGCGACGTCGCCGACCGTGCAGAGGCGGCCGTCGGGTCCGGCGACCCAGGTGCGGACGCCGCCGTGTCCCGAGTCGGTGACCACGGGTTCGGTGAACAGGCCGTACAGGCGCAGTGAGCCGTCCGGGCTGTAGGGGCGGCGCGCGCGGCCCCGTACGGCGGCCAGCTCCGCGCCGGAGGCCGTGCCCACTCGGTGTGCCGTGCCCAGGAGTTCGGCCAGGGCCGTGACGAGGTCGGCGGTGCGGTAGGACGGGTCGCCTGCGCGGGCCGCGCGCAGCAGGGTGACGACAGACAGCGCGGCGCCCGCGGCGCGCGGTAGCTGCCGGAGCCGGGCGGTGTGGGCGGCGCGGAGAAGGGCCGACTGGGTGACGGCGCCGGCGCCGTCGACGCCGGACTCCAGCACGGCGGCGCCCGCCGACCACAGGGCGTCGGCCGCGGCGCGCTGGGCCGGGCTCGCCACCTCGGGTGAGGAGGCGGATTCGTCGGGGGTGGCGTCCGAAGGGCAGGCCGGTTCGGGGACCGCCGGGGTGGGCTGGTCGGCGGGTTCCGGTGGGGGGTCCGCCGTGGGGGCGGCGCAGGCGGCGGCCGCGCGGTGGACGCATGCCGGGGCCAGGAGGCAGCCGCAGGTGATGGCGTCCGCCGTGGTCACCGCGCCGCCCGGGGCGTGCAGGCGCAACTCGGTCTCGTCGTCGACGTCGATCGTCACCGTGTCACCGTCGCGATGCGTCGGGCGGGCGCCGAGCTTGGTGACCGCCGCGTCCAGCCGCTTGCGCAGCCGGGGTGAGAGGTCCTCCACCAACGTGGCCGTGACATCCGGCGCGACGGGTGGCAACTGGGCGGCGGTCATGCGGTCTTCTCCCCTATCCAGCGGGCCAGTTCGAGTGGGCTGAGGGCCGCCACGGGCATTCCGGCGGCCACGAGCTGCCCGGCGACGCCCGTCGAGTAGCGGGGCCGGCCGGCGTCGTCGAGACTCGCGCACCCGAGGACGTGGCAGCCGGTGGACACCAGGGACCGCACCTCCGCCAGCAGTCCGCCGAGCGGCGCGCCCTCCTCGAAGTCGCTGATGACGACGACGAGGGTGCGGGCGGGCACGGTGATCAGGCTGCGGGCGTGCCGCAGCCCGGCGGCGATGTGCGTGCCGCCGCCCACACTCACCTCCAGGAGGAGGGAGAGGGGATCGTGCACATGGCCGGTGAGGTCGACGACCTGCGTGGAGAAGGCCAGGAAGTGGGTGCTGAGGGTCGGCACCCCGGCGAGTACGGAGGCGGTCAGCGCGGACCAGATCGTCGACGCCTCCATGGAGCCTGAGACGTCGGTGACCAGGATCAGGCGCCAGTCGGCCGACCGGCGGGCGCGGCTGCGGAACACCGGTTTCTCGGGGATGACCTGGACCGCTCCGTCGGCCGTCCTGCGGGCGGTGGCCAGGTTGGCGCGCAGCGTGCGCGGCAGGTCCAGGCGCCCGCCGGGGCGGCGGGTCGGCCGGGCCAGCATGGTGCCGGTGAGGGCGGGCCGCAGCCGGGTGGCGAGCTGCCGGGTCAGTTCGTCGACCAGGCGGCGGACCAGGGGCCGGAGCGCGGCGAGGCGCGCTTCGGGGAGACCGCCGGCGTACCGGAGGACCGTCCGGAGCAGTTCGACGGAGGGGGTGGCGGCGGCCGGGTCGATCTCGGCGAGGACGTCCTGCCGGCCGGTCGCGGCCGCGGCGGCGAGGACCTCCTCGCGGACGCCGGGGCCGAACAGCGCGGCCAGTTCCTCGGACCACTCGCGGACACCGGGGAACGACGGTTCCCGGCCGCCGCGCGGTCCGGAGCCGGGCAGGCCGCCGCGGGACCCCTCGCCGCGTCCCGCGCCGTAGAGCTCGTCGAGGGCGGTCGCCAGGCGTCCGGCACCGGACGGCAGTTGATCGGGCCGCCTGCCGAGCACGAGCCGCCACCGGTCGGCGGGCGCGAGGGTCCGCGCGGGTGCGGCCTCGGCGGAGGGCGCGGTGGCCGGTGGGCCGGTGGGGCGGGTCGCGGCGGGGTGGCCGGACGATGATGGGAGCAGGTCGTCGTGCGGGGGTGCCGGGACGGGCAGGCCGAGGGCGGTCAGGAGCTCGCGGGCCGCGAGGTCGGCGGCCGTACGGCGGGCCAGGTCGACCGGGTCGTCCGCGTCGAGCGTGCCCACCCGTTCGCCCAGCCTCTCCTCGACGGTGGCCAGCAGCCGGTCCCGGGCGGCCGGGCTGAGGGTGTCGAAGCCGCCGCGCAGGGCGGGCAGCCGGACCAGGAACGCGGTGTCGTCCAGCTCGACGACCCGGTGCAGCAACGGGTCGAGGGCGTCGACGCCGACGGTCAGGAGCGGGCCCGCCACGGTCAGGACGCCGGTGAGACGGGCGGTGAGCGCGGTTCGGGAGGTGCTGTCCACGGCTCCGTCCACCCAGGAGGCGACGCGTACCCCGAAGCTCTCGGCCTTTTCGTGGCCGGTGAGCACCCTGACCGCTCCGGCGGCCGCGGCGATCAGCGGGGTGCCGTCGGTGGCCAGCCGGGCGAGGGCGTCGGTGAGCCGGATGCCGCCCACCCGGTCGGCGCGCTGGGCCAGTTCGAGCAGCGCCCGGGCGTCCTCGGGATCCTCGGAGCCGGTGAGGCCGTCGACCTGGCGGACGGCAGCCGAGGTCAGGAGTTCGGCCGCGTGCGCGGTGCGGGCGGCAAGGGCGGAGGCGGTGGTGGCGGCGGTGGCGGTGGCGGTGGCATCCGGGGCTTTGGTGGCCGACGGCTCGTCGGATGCGGCGGCGGTGGCCTCGGGGGCGGAGAGGGCCGAGGGGTCGTCGGCTGCGGCCAGGCCCGGCAGGTGGCCGGCGTCGATGCGGTCCAGCAGGTCGAGCCCGGTGAGGAGTTCGGGAAGGGTGCCGCTGGCGGGGAGCACGGCCGCCAGTTCCGTCAGCCGTTCGTCGGCCGGGGCGGGGAGCCCGCACTCGGCGGCCTCCGTGAGGCCCCGGACGACCTGGGCTGCCGTCGGGCCGCCCTCCGCGCGCTCGGCCGCGTGCCGCTGGCGCAGCACGCCTTCGGCGGCCTGGGCCGGGGTGACGCCGCGGGCCCCGGCGGCGGTGAGCATCGCGGCCGTCGCCGGGGTCCACCGCACCTGCCAGCGTGTCGTGAGTCCCTCCGTGCCCGCCGCGCCGGTCACCCCCTGCTCCTGCGCGTACGGGATGCCGCACACCGTCAGCCTGCGCAGCAGCAGCTCGCGGCGCCGGTCCAGCGTGGAGCGGGCAGGGTCGAGCCGGAGGTCGCGCGGTGCCTTCTCGTGGGCGTCCTCCGGGCCGGGGAGGGAGAGCGCCGCCGCCTCGGCCTCGACTGCGGGGCCCAGTCCGCTGCGAGGAGTGGCGGGCGCGGGCCGTCCGGTGCGGGCTCCTACGAGTACACGTTCGAGGGCCTGGGCGACGGCGCGGCCCGTGCCGTAGGTCTCGCCGCGTCCGAGCACCGTCTGCACGGCCTCCAGGAGTTCGCCGCGGCCGGGGGCGGGCAGGTCGCGCAGGCGGGCCAGGTCGCCGGCGACCCGGACGACCTCCCGGCCGTCCGCCGGGCCGTAGGGGTGTCCCTGTTCGCGCAGGGCGGCGCAGACGCGGACCACGGTGCGGATCAGCGCCTCGTGCAGCGAGCCCGGATCCCCGGCGGCGTCCAGGACGGTGTGCTGCCACTCCGGATCCCTGATGCCGGCGGGGTAGCCGGACCGTGAGTCGAGCAGCGGGTACGTGTACGGGATCAGGGAGACGGTGCACGGTGGCGTCCCGGGAGCGCTGTTCCCGCGGTTGCCCGCGCCCGACGCGGGCGCGGCACCAGGATCGGACGCGGCACCCGGCACGGGCGCGTCACCCGGCGCAGGCGCGGCATCCCGCTCGTACGCGAGACCTGGCGCGGACACCGCGGCCGGAGAGGGCGCGGCGGTCTGCTCGGGCACTTCGTCCGGGCCGTACCCGGCGCCCGACGTCTCCAGCGCAGGGCTTCCGACGGCCCCCGCCGTGGACGGCAGCAGCGCCGGGGTGTGGAAGGCTCCCACCACCACGGCGGGTCGCCGCCCGCTCGCCAGGGCCTCGGCGACATGGGCGCGCATGCATGCCTCGCGCACCAGGTCCGTGCCGTCCACCCCGCCCCGCGCCTCGGCCTCGTACCGCAGCGCCCAGCCGGTGAGCAGGGCGGCACGGCGCAGCGCCTCGGGTGTCGAACCGGGGGCGGGGGCCTCCACCAGCCGGTCCCACAGGTCGTCCCCGTCTCGGCCGGTGAGCCGGGCCCGGAGCGCGGCGGACAGCCCGTGCCCCTCCCCCGGCACGGGTGCGGATGCGGCGCCGGGAGCGGGGACGGGGGTGTCCGGGCCACCCCGCGACCACGCCCGGTCGGCCAGCGGCAGATCGCAGGCCACGGCCGGGACCCCGTTCCGTGCTGCCCAGCGCAGGGCGACCAGTTCGGGCGAGAAGTCCGCGAACGGGTAGAAGGCGGGACCCCGTTCGGCTGCCGGGCCGGTCCCGGGACGCTCGGCGGGCACGGCGGCCAGCGCCACCGGGGCCTCGGTCTCCTCGTGGGCGAGCCAGTCCAGCCACGGCTGGAACTCGGCGGGCAGCTCGACGAGGAGGACGTCGGGGGCCGCCGCGTCCAGCAGCGCCGGAAGGACGGCCGCGAGCGAGGGCGCGTGGTGGCGCACCCCGATCAGGAACGGCAGCCCGGGTCCGGTCGCCGCGAGGGCCGCCACCGCTGCTTCCGGGGCGACGGGCCCGGCCGCCAGGCCCTGCGCCGGGGCGACGGCCGGCGCACCGGCGGTGGGTGACGTCTCGGCGGTGGACCGTGTCTCGGGAGTGGTCGACTGGCTCATCCGTCAGTTCTCCAGTACCGCGCGCAGGTCCCACAGGGCACGCCACGTGGCCGACCCCTGCTCCGCGCGCCTGCGCACCGGCCCGTCCCAGTAGCCGAGCAGGCGGGCCGCGTCGGCGGGGTCGTCCTTGCGGACGACGCCGAGCAGGTGGCCGGGCAGGAGGGAGAGCACGTCCCGGTCGCCGGGGAAGTAGGCGGCGGCCAGGCCCAGGGAGCCCGCGACGGAGACCGCCTCCGCCGTGCTCATCACCGTGGAGGGGCGTTCGACCTCCCAGCCCTCCACGGAGCGACCGTCACGCAGGTCCCGGAAGGCGGTGACAAGGGCTTCGAGGACCGCGTCGTCCACCTGGTAGGCGGCGCCCGCACGCTCGACGGCCGCCCGCGACTGGCTCCGTACGAGTGCGGTCTCGGTGTCCACGTCCCCGATGGGACCCACGGTCTCGAAGTTGAAGCGCCGCTTCAGGGCGGCGGACATCTCCGAGACGCCCTTGTCCCTCAGGTTGGCGGTGGCGATGAGGGTGAAGCCGGGGGCCGCGTGCAGTTGTGCGCTTTCGCTGCCCGCGAGTTCGGGGACGGCGATCCGCCGCTCGGAGAGCAGTGACACGAGGGCGTCCTGGACCTCCGGCAGGCAGCGGGTGACCTCCTCGACGCGGGCGACGGCACCCCGGGTCATGGCGGTGAGCACCGGGGAGGGCACCAGGGCCTGCTCGGTGGGGCCCTGGGCGAGGAGCAGGGCGTAGTTCCAGCCGTACTTGAGCTGGTCCTCGGTGGTGCCCGCGGTGCCCTGCACGGTGAGCGCGCTGGTCCCGCAGACGGCCGCCGACAGCAGCTCGGAGAGCATGGACTTGGCGGTGCCCGGTTCGCCGACGAGGAGGAGTCCGCGCTCTCCGGCGAGGGTGACCACGCACCGTTCGACCAGGGCGCGTTCGCCGACGAACTTCTGCTCGATCACCAGACGGCGCGGCACTCCGGCTCCGGGTCGGGCGCCCTTGGGCAGGCTGAGTGCCTCGCCCGCGCTGCCCAGGACGAAGGTGACGACGGCGCGCGGGGTGAGCAGCCAGCCGGGCGGGCGCGGCCCCGAGTCGTGGGCGGCGAGGAAGGCCAGCTCGGTGGCGTACCGGTCCTCGGGTGGCGTGACCTGGCGGGGCGCCCGGCCGGGTGCCGTCGCCTGGTCGGGGATGCCGCCCGTGCTGGTGTTGTCCATGGTGGTCGTGGTGTCGCTCGTCATCGGCGGCGGCCCTTCCGTGCTGCGCGGGTGTCCAGTTCTTCGAAGGCGGGGGCGTCGCCGCCGCGGACCCGTGCCCAGGCGGCTGCGAACAGCGCGGGCACGGGGAGGTGGGGCAGCGTCCGGGCGGAGCCTGCCACGGGGTACAGGCGCTCCTTCCAGGTCTCCAGCGGCAGTCCGGGGGCGCCGCGTTCGAGCCAGCCGCAGGGGAGGAACAGGGTGCGGCCGGCCCGGGAGCGCTTGGCCTCCACGACCAGGTCGGTGGCGGCGAGTTCCGTCCGGGCCTTCTTCACCCGTGCCGGCTTCCACTCGGTCCAGCGGACGCAGTTGCGGTCGGTGGGGTCGGGCAGGGCGAGCAGCATCAGGTACAGGGCGGCGGCGTCCGCGCTCAGGCCGAGGGCGTCGGCGGCCTCGGTCACGAGGTCCGGCACCGCACGCGTCGGGTCCTGGGCCGGGTGGTACACGGAGCCGTCGGGGGCGCCCGCCGAGACCAGCGCGTCGGTCTCCTCGCCGAGCAGTGCGCGCAGGGCGAGCAGATCGCCGGTGCCGTACTGCCCGACGGTTCCCCCGACGAGACCGAGCGCCGGGTCGTCCGGGCCTGCCAGACCGGCCGGGCGGATCAGCAGCTTCTCGTTGCTGCCGTTACCCGGGGCGAGGAGCAGCGCCGTACCGGCTCGGACCAGACCGTCGGCGTCGGCGCCTCCGGACTCGGGGAGGCCGTGGGCTGCACGGATCGTGGGGCCGATCGAGACCCCCGACTCGGTCCAGTCCAGGCCGAGGTCCAGCACCAGGTCCGGGTCGGTGAGGCGGCCGCGCAGGGCCGCGAGTCCGCGGGGCAGGTGCGCCCGCAGGGGGTGCCCGTACGGCAGCGTGTACGCGAGGGTCTGGAGAGCGGTCAGGGCGGAGGAGACCGCACCGCGTGCGGACACCCGGCGCAGGCCCGGGCGGCCGGTGACGTCCGTGCCGTGGGCGAGCCAGGTCCGGGAGCCGGTGTTGAGGATCAGGTCGACGGCGCCCGGGGTGGTGCCCGACAGGTCGAGGTCGAGTTCCTCGGGGACGCGCACGAGGGAGGCCAGGCGCTCCTGCCAGACCTCGGCGGCGGCCTTGACGTCCGGGCCCGTGGACCACAGCTCGGCCGGGTCCTCGGGCAGCAGTGCTCGGAGCAGGGCGCGGCGGTCGTCGCGGGGCAGGTAGTTCACCGCTGCCTGGGCAGCTTCGAAGACGCGTGTCTTGGCCCCGAGCAGGGTCAGTGCCTCGGCGCCGGGCTCCGCTACGACGGCCGACAGCAGGGCCACGGACTGGAGGGGTCCGATTCCGGTGGCCGTGTGGAACGCCTCGGCGGCCTCCGGACGCCAGGGTGCCGGGCCCCGCTCCCGCACCAGGGCGGTGAGCCGGGTGAGCCGTTCCCGGGCGACGCCCTGCCGGTGAACGTGCTCGCGGTCGAGGGTGAAGCCGGGGACGGGACCGAAGACTCCGGTGGGGTCGTGGTCCAGGGCGAGCCAGCACGCCGCGTCGCTCCGGGAGTTCCGGCCGCGGTCGGCGACGACCACGACGGTGCGGGCGCCCTTGCGCAGCACCTGGCCGAGCCGGTGCACGGCCTCCTGGTGTCCCTGCCCGGGGGTCGCGCCGCGGAGCGGCTCGATGAGCACCACCTGCCGGACGGTGCCCGCCGGATCGGCCAGGGGTCCCGCGGCCAGGGTGTCCAGCAGCACGAGGAGCCCGGCGCGGTGCTCGGGGGAGGTGGTCGCCGAGGCGGCCCGGTATGCGAGCTCGGGCAGCTTGTCGAGGAGGGAGGTCCAGGTCAGCGCGTCGCCGGGCACGGTGTACTCGTCCCGCTGCCAGCCGTCCACGGGGGTGAACGGGACCTTGGACGGCACGGGCGGGCCGAACGCCGGCTCGCCGCCGAGGACATGGTTGACGGCGAGGATCTGCCGGATCGTGGTCCACCGTTTGGCGGTCCCCCACCAGGCGCCGTGCATCCGCTCGGAGCCCCAGGCGGAGGCGTCCCTCAGGGTCGTGTCATCGCCGTGCTCGGGCGCGTGGTCGAAGAACATGCCCTGGGTGCGCGCGGTGTTCCGGGGCGTGGCCGGCTGCGCGGGCTGGGGCGGTTCCAGGTACCGGGCGACCGCGGCGGCCCGGTCCACCGCGTTCCGGACGAGGGCTGCGACGCCCGCGAGGAGCCGTGCGTCGGACACCTCGGGCAGCACCCGGGCGACGGCCTCCTCGCTCATCTCCCGCGACGAGGGACCGGTGTACTCCTTGACAGCCCGGAAGGCCTCCAGGTGCCGGGCGACCGCGGCGGCGACCTCGGTGCACAGCTCCCCCGCCCGGGCGTCCGTCAGGTTCCGCAGGGCGGCGGAGCCCCGCTCGTCCCGCGGGCGCAGGGCGTGCCAGTAGGCGACGGGAGGCACGAAGGGCGTACCGGCCGCGTCGTTCCCACCGGAGGAGTCGGGGGTGACGGACCACAGGCCGCCACCGGTGCCGTCCGTGTCCGCCGGGTGCGCCACGACCGAGCGGTGGTGCAGGGCCACGACCGGCCGTGCCCCGCCGGGCAGCGTGAGGGCGCCGAGCGGCACCGGGGAGCCGCCGCCCGGCAGCGGGTGCGGCAGGGTCACCGTGTGGCCGTCGGGGGTGCCGGCGACGATCCGGTGCCCGTCGGCGGGGGCTGCCGTGCCGGTCTCGGAGACCGTACGGCGGACCCAGCGGCCGAGGACCGTGCCGTCCGTACCGAACGGGGTGGTCTCCAGGCCGGGCTGGAGGGGCAGCACCTGGCAGTGCTCGGCGAGCAGCCGGGTGCCGTCCTGCACTCCGGAGCGGAGGAAGGCGGGGAGGGACGCGCGGCCGTGGGTGCCGGCGGCCGGGTCGTACTCCAGCCACACCCGCTGCGTGCCCTGGTGGCCTTCCCTCCAGTGTCCGGTGCCGTCGGAGATGACGGCGCGCTGAGGCGGGAGAGAGGTGTCGCCGGCGTGCAGGGCCTTGCCGCCGGTGGCGCGGCCGCCGCCGGGCAGCGGCAGGCAGACCTCGTCCGAGGTGCCGGAGCCGCCCCAGCGGGCGATCTGCTCGCCGCCGACGGTGAACACCTCCGCGGGACGGTGCGACCAGTAGCCGCGCTGCTTGCCGTCCTCCCACCAGATGACCAGCAACTCGCCGTCGACGTAACGGAACGCGGGAACCCGCCAGTGGTCGACGGTGGGGGGCAGCCGGAGGGTGTGGCGCAGCAGAACGCCTTCCGGGCCGACGACGACGGCCCGTTCGAGGGTGTTCAGGATCAGCGCGGGCCAGGCGCCGGTGACTCCGACGCTCTCCGACCGGTGACGCCGCAGGCGCGCCGTGTCGGCCTCGGCGGCCAGTTCGGCGTAGGTCTCGTCGAGCGCGGGCCAGCCCAGTTCGTCGAGGACGCCGGTGCGCAGGGTGGAGGCGAGCAGCGGCTCGACGTCGTGGCCCTTGAGGAGCCGTGCGGCCTCCGGGGCGACGTCCGCGACGACGGTGCGGAACGCGGAGAGCTTGTTGAGGGCGGTGTGCAGCCCGGGAAGTCCTCGCGCGGCCGTGTACTCCTCGGCGCAGGCTGTCAGCCATTCCCGCAGGACGCCGGAGAGCACCGGGTGTGCCGCCAGCTTCGCCATGTCGGAATCGCCCGGCCGCTGACCGCGCCCGCCGCCGAGGCTGCCCACGTTCCGGCTCAGCAGGGCGCGGAAGACCGGCTGTTCGGCAACGGCGGTGAGGTCCCGCGCGCCGGGCGCGGTGTCGGCGAGCCAGGGGCCGACCGGGAGGGTGACGAGCTGTCCCGTGCCCGTGTCCTGGTCGTCCGGCTCGACGACGGGAATGCCGGAGGCCAGGCAGAGGTCGAGAAGGTCCAGGTCGGCGGTGCGCTGCCAGCGGCCCTGGAACAGCTCGACGGGCCGCCCGTCGGCGCGCAGCCGGTCGGCCATCCGGGCGGCCAGGTCGAGGGTCTGCGGGCTGCGGCCCGCCGTGACCCGGTTGCGTCGGCGGTGTGCCTCCCAGCGGGCGAGCCAGTCCGCCGGGGAGACGGACGGCTCGGCGGAGTCGGAGGGGGCGTCGGCGGAGGCGCCCGGGAGGGCGGTCAGCAGGTCCTCGGCGCCGGACTCGGCCAGCAGGGCGAGCCAGCCGGGTTCGCCGTCATCGTCCTGACCGCTCTCGCTGAAGGTCTCCGGGAAGAAACCGAGGAGCCGGACCCGCACGCTCGCGTCCTGTCGGGCGAGGACGACGAGCGCGGAGCGGTAGGTGGTCCAGAACGAGGCGGGGGCGCGGACGACTCCCGGCGATCCGATCAGATCGGCCACCAGCTCGCGTTCGGCCGTGTCGCGGTCCAGCCCGGCGGCCTTGACCAGCGCGCGCACGTCCTGCGGCAGCGCCGCGTACGGCGGCATGCCGGCCGCGCAGCGCTCGACGAGCAGACGGCGGAACTGCGCCCAGGCGTCCACCGGTGCGAGCCGGGCCACCAGGTCACGCACGTACTGCCGCAGCGCCTTGACGGTCAGGGCGCCGGCGAAGGCGAACTCCAGGAAGACGGCCCGCTGCCGGTCCTCGTCCACGACCAATCCGTGCACGCGCTCGGCCTCGCGGGCCTTGCCGAAGAAGGAGGCGGCGTAGGTGGTGTTCTCGGCCTGGAGGAAGAGGCGTGCCACCTGCTCGTAGTAGGTGGGGAGGAAGTGGGGCACGGCCCTGCCGAGCTGGGTGCCGAGGGCGTCGAAGCCCTCCTTGGCCGCTCCGGCGCGGGTCTTGGCCTGCCGGCCGAGCCGCTCGATGTCCTTGACCAGGGCCAGGGCGTGGTGGCCGTTGGCGGGGTCGTTGACCAGCGCCCACGCCGGGAAGCCCAGCGTCTCGCGGCGCACCTGCCCCACGACGGGGGCCTCGGCGGACCGGGCCAGCCCGAGGAACTCCAGGGCCAGGTCCTCGGCTTCGCCGAGCGTGCCGGGCACGAGCCGGACCACCGGGCGGTCGCCGAGGGCGGTGTGCGTGTAGGTGCGGGCGGTCAGCGCGTCGGCGTCGTCCCGGTCCGTGGTGCCGGCCGCGAGGATCGCGCCCGCCTCCAGCAGCGCCGCCGCGCGGGCCTCGGCGGCGGGGGTGGAGGTGCCCTCGCCCCGGGCCTGGGCGGGGAGGAGGACCGCGTCCGCCGTCGTCGTGTTCGTGTGGGTGTTCGTCGTCGTGGTGCTCATGCCGTCCGCTCCTCGTCCTCTACGTCGCGGCCGGCGTAGAGCGCTGCCGCCATGCGCATGCCCTCGGACCACGCGACGGGGCCGACCTCGGCGGCCGTCAGCGCGCGCCCCGCGGGGTCGGTCCAGCCCAGGGGGCCCGTCTCGGTGTCGTACGCGTCATATCCGTCGTGCTCGCCGATCCAGATGTGCGCCTCGACGGTGGCGCCGTCCTCGACGACCGGGCAGACCGCGTATCCGCCGCGCGACCGGTACCCGAGCTGGGTGACGCGGCCGTGCAGGAACCGCAGTTCCTTGAACACGCCGCCGGCGTAGGTGTCCACGGAGGTGGTCTCGGGGGCGAGGCCCGGCGGGCGGTGCCACACCTCGCGGAACAACTGCTCCACGTTCTGGCGCACTTCCAGTTCGACCGCGAACTCCCGCAGCTCGTCGAGGTCGTCGAGGAGGACGGGGTGGGGCACGCTGACGACGTCGGGGGTGATGCGTACCGTGTCGCCGTCCAGGTCGACGAGGCCGAGACCGCGGTCGGGGTCGACATCGCGCAGGAACCCGGCGACCCCGCCGTCCGCGCCGGTGACCACCACGTCCCGCAGGGCCGCCTGCCACGCCGGGTCGGGCCAGACGCGGGCCAGCACGGCGGTGGGGACGGGCAGCGAACGCACCATCCACTGCTCGACGTCCGTCAGGCACTGTCGTTCGTGCCGTTCCAGCCACTCCGTCAGCTGCCGGAGTCCGACGACCGCGGGGTCGTCCTTCAATCGGGCCGGAACGGACTTCAGCCGCCGCCCCGTCCCGTTGCGGCAGACGACCTTGCCCGCCTCCAGGGCGACTTCGTAGTCGCCCGCCGGTACCCACCCCATGCGCTGTTCTCCCCGTTGTCCCGGACGGCCGCCGGACAGGCGGCACGCTGATGAAACCCGTCAGTGGCAACGCACTGTGACGAGTGGAAGAGACTCTAGGCGCCCCCTGTGACAATGAGCCCGGACCCCCTCCGCTTCGTCCCCCCGCCCACCCGCGTCCGCGCTGGGCCTCGCGCCGCCGCCCCCGCCGTCGCCGGCGCCCGCCGCCCCTCTCCGCAAGGGGCCCCCGCCGGCACCCGGCGCCCACCACCCTTCCGGGGCCCATACGCCACGGAACCGGCCGGCACAGCCGACGGAACGTCGGCTGTGCGAGCGCAGCAGTGCGGGCCCCCGGCCTGTCCCGGCCGGGGGCCCGCATGCATGTCGGAGTGGATCAGCTGGGCTGGTCGCCGGTGTACCGGTAGATCTCGGCGCCGCTGTTGATGTGCCACACGGTGCCGTCGGCACCGGCGGCGATGTCGATGGCGGTGCCGGGGATCTTGACCCACGGGTTGGTCCCGCTGGCGTCGTTGTTGGTGTACCGGTAGATGCTGCCGGCGGGATCGACGCCCCATACGTTCGTACGGGAGCCCACCGCGATGCGCTTGAGGCTGCCGGGGACGTCCGCCCACGGGTCCGAGGGGTCCTGGTCGCCGGTGTACCGGTAGACCCGGTTGGCCGTGTTGACACCCCACACCGTGCCGTCCGCCGCCGCACCGATGTCACTCAGCGACCCCGGGATCTTGATCCAGGGGTTGGCGTCGTGGTTGGTGTACCGGTAGATGGCGCCTGCGGAGTCCACACCCCACACGTTCGTCCTGGAACCCGCGTCGATGCGGACGAGGCTGCCGGAGATGCCCTTCCACGGGTTCGCGCCGTCGTGGTCCCCGACGTAGCGATAGATCTGGTTGCCGCCGTTGACTCCCCACACCGTGCCGTCTGCAGCCGCGCCGATGTCGACGAGGCCCCCCGGGATGTTGATCCAGGGGTTGCCGTCGTAGTTGGTGTACCGGTAGATGGCGCTCGCCGCGTTCACACCCCACACCGTCGTCCTGGACCCCGCCGAGATGGCCGTGAGAGCTCCCGCGACCTTCACCCAATCAGCCATGCCAATCACCCTTCCCCGAGCTGTTGCTGACCAGGTCATCCTTGACGGGGAAGCGGGGCGATAAGAGGGTGAATGTTTGCCCTAATATCAAACAAGCCAGAAAATGGGTGTTTAAACTCTTATCACCGCTGAAGTTGAGGGCCGACACATCTTGGTGGGCGCCGTTTCGACTGGAAGCGCTGTCCCACGCACTGGGGATCGACACGCTCACCGAGCCATGCTTCCCAGCAGGCGGACACCACCGGCCGACCGCCGGCGACTCCCCGGTCGACCGGCTGCGCGAGTGGCGAACGACCCCGGGGCGCGGACGGCAGGTCCGCGCCCCGGATCGTCAGGACGTGGTGCAGGCCGCGCCATTGAGGGTGAAGGCGGCCGGGGCCGGGTTCGTCGCGCCCTTCGTTCCGATGAACCCGACCGTGACAGAACCGGACGGGGCGATGGTGGCGGTGTAGGAGGCGGGTGTCACCGCGACCGCGCTGCCGGTCTGGGTGGCGGTGCCGCCCCAGGCCTGGGCGACGGTCTGGCCGGCGGCGAACGAGAATCCGAGCGTCCAGCCCTGGACGGCGGTGGTGCCGGTGTTCCGCAAGGTGATCTCACCCTGGAAGCCGCCCGGCCATTCACCGACGACGCGGTAGCCGACGGCGCATCTCGCGCCGGGGACGGAGGCTCCCTCGTCGGTGGTGACGACGACGGAGGCCGAGCGGGCGGAACGATTCCCCGCCGCGTCGCGGGCGTAGACGGCGAAGGTGTACGTGGTGTCGGCGGTGAGGCCCGTCACGATGACCCCGGGGGCCGCGGTGGACGCGACGGGGGTCTCGGTGGTGCCGCCGAGGCGGACGACGTCGTAGCCCGTGACTCCGGTGTCGTCGGTGGCCGCCGCCCAGGTCAGGGCGGCTGAGTCGGCGGTGACGTCCCTGGCCACGGGCGCGCCGGGGGCGGTCGGGGCCTGGGTGTCCGGGGAGCCGCCGCCGAAGACGGTCGCCTCTCGCGAGGTCTGAGCGATGCCGTTCGCGCCATGGAAGATGCGCTCGCCCCAGCCGCTGAGGCGGCTCGGGTCGAAGTCGACGGCGAGGTCGAGGACGGGGTCGGTGTTTCCGCTCCACGACCAGGCGAGATAGCCGAGGCGGAGCTCCTCGGCGGCGGCCATCATGGTGTCCTCGTCAGGGTCGCCCCACTGGTCGGCAGGTCCTCCGAACTCCCCGATGACGATCGGGAGCCGGGCGGCGGTGAACGCCCGCAGGTAGTCCCGGATCTCCTGCGCGGTGTCGAAGACGCTGTACATGTGGATGGAGAAGACCAGGTCGCCGGTGGTGTCGGCGGCGTAGACGGACTGCGCTTCGGCCTTCATGACGCCCTGCCAGTCCTGGCCCCAGTTGGGCGCGTCCACCATGATCGTGTGCGCGAAACCGGCGGCGCGCAGCTTCTTCACGGCGGCGATGGTGGGGGCGGTCCAGCCGGCCGGGTCGGCGTTGCCCCACGGCTCGTTGCCGATGTTGACGATGATGTGGTTCTCCTGGCCGGCGAGGACGCTCTTCAGGCCGATCCAGTAGTCGGCCGCCTGGTCCAGGGTGCCGGCGGCCGCCTCCTCGCCGTACCCGGTGGTGTCGTGGACCTCCAGGACGCAGATCAGCCGGTTGGCCTTGCAGTCGGCGACGACCGACTGGACGTCGGCGGGGCTGTTCGCCGACCAGCGGTGGCCGTTGGAGAGCACGACCCGGACGCTGTTGGCCCCGAGGGCCTTGATGTCGGCGAGCGACTGGGTCTCGCCCGGGTACCAGGTGTGGGCGTGATTGACGCCCCGCATCACGAAGTCGTTGCCGTTGGCCTCCAGCAGCCGTCCGTCGCGGACGTGGAGTCCGGTCGCCACGGCGTCGGTCCGGGCCTGCGCGGCGGTCGCACCGAGGAGGACGTACGCGAGGAGGGTCGCGATCCCGGTCACGAGGGCGAGGGCGGCACGGGGCGGGGGCGCTGCTCGGGTATTCACGGGGCCTCCAGTCGGCGCGCTGCTTCAGAGAGTGAGCGGTGGGAGCGCTCCCATGAAGTCATCGCGACGCCGGCACGTCAAGACCTGTGCACGTAAGTCCGTTAGCGAGAGGAAGTTCTGACGATCCATCAGTGACGACACCGTGCAGGCACTTCCGGAGCGCCAGGGGGAAATCCGGCACATGACCGGGCTTGGCGGGCGACAGGGTGCACCGCTCCGGGATCGGCGGACGCTCCAGGCACCCTCGCTCTGTCCCCGCCCCGCTTCCCGCCTCTGCGCCTCCGCTTCGACCACGGGCGGCGGGGCGGGCGTACGGCGATCACGGAGCTGAGAAACCCGTCGTTCCCCGGCACCGCACTGGTGCAGCCGGACTGCACAACCCCGGGCGCCGAAGTATTGGATGCGCCGAAGTGCGCTGGGAGCCACCGGAACAGCTCTGGTCATGGACCGCCGCCGTCACCCCCACCGACGAAGCCACGGCCATCTGACCTAGGACCGAGCTCAGGAGCCCGGTCTCCTGCTGTTCACGCTGCTTCGGCACGACGGTCCAGCGCCGAACCCACTGCGGCCGCCCTTCGAACGCCTCGCGGCCAATCGGGGGCGCTCGAGGATCCACTCGCCCGGACGCAGCCGGGCCCCGACCCGGGGACGGGTCGGGGCTGGTCCTGCACCGCGTTCGGTGGCCGGCACCTAGCGCCGGAAGTTGTCCTTGACGTCTTCCTTGGCCTCGCGGGCGTTGCCCTTGGCCTGATCGGCGCGGCCTTCGGCGGTCATGCGCTCGTTTCCGACGGCGCGGCCGACACTCTCCTTGGCCTTGCCCTTCATCTGCTCCGCCTGAGCCTTGCTCTTCTCCGTGCCCGACATGGGGACCTCCTTGTGACGTACCGGATAGGTCTTGACCCCCTCCTGCTCCCCATCCGCACACGTAAACCCCCCACATCACACACCCTGCGGCCCTCCTCGCGGTCCCGTCGCCCGACGAGCGTCCTCCCCGCCCTCTGGGAAGGCCGGCATCCGACCAGGGGTGTACGGTCCCGGCGAGGGGTGCGACCGTGGGGGGACGCGGTCCCGGGGCCGGGACCGTAGCGTCCCCGACATGAACAAACTGACCCATGCGGCCGCCGCCGTCCTTCTCGCCTGCGCCGTCGCGTTACCGGCCACCACCGCCACCGCCGTCGCCGCTCCCGCCTCGTCATACGCCCCCGCCACCACCCCCGACCGGTCGGCCGACGGCGTGCGGCTGCCGGCCCCCACCGGGCCGCACAGGGTGGGGAGTTCCGTCCTGTACCTCGTGGACCGCTCCCGCACCGACCCCTGGGTGCCCGAGGCCGACGGCCGGGAAATCATGGTCACCCTGCACTACCCCGCGGCTCGTTCATCGGCCGCGGGGCACACGCCGGGCCGCCCCGCCCCGTACGCCACACAGGAGGAGGCCCGGCTGCTGCTGCAGGGCGTGCCGGTCGAGGACCCGGCATCCGTGCGGCAGGTGGCGCGGGCCCGTACGCACAGCGCGGTGAATGTGCGCCCCGCTCCGGGCCGACACCCGCTGGTGGTGCTCTCGCCAGGCTTCGGCATGCCGCGCTTCACTCTCACCAGCCTCGCCGTGGACCTCGCCTCCCGCGGCTACGTCGTCGCCTCGCTCGACCATGCCTACGAGTCGTCCGGTACGTCGGTGCCGGGCGGGCGCACCCTGACCTGCGTCGCGTGCACCGCCATGGAGGAGAGCGGCTGGTCCAAGGGGCACCTGGTGACCGGGGCTCGCGCCGCCGACACCCGCTTCGTCCTGGACCGGCTGACCGGCCCCCGGTCCGCATGGCGGTACGCGTCCTCCATCGACCGGACGCGGATCGGCATGGCCGGCCACTCGATCGGCGGCGCGAGCGCCGTCAGCGCGATGGCCGCCGACCGGCGTATCGACGCCGGTGTGAACATGGACGGCTCGTTCTGGGACACGCTTCCTGCCGACGGGCTCGGCGGGCGTCCGTTCCTGCTGCTGGGCACCGACGAGTCCCACCGGCCGGGCGGCGAGGACACCTCCTGGGACACCACCTGGACGGCTCTGGGCGGCGAGAAGCACTGGCTGACCGTCGAAGGCGCCGACCACCTGGGCTTCTCCGACGCACCCGTGCTCCTCGGCCACTTCGGCCTCCCAGGCGGGGATCTGCCGGCCGAGCGCGCGGTGGCCCTCACCCGCACCTACGTCGCCGCGTTCTTCGACGAGCACCTGCGGGGCAAGGACCAACCACTCCTCGACGGCCCGGACGAGACCTACCCCGAGGTGCGGTTCCACCGCCCTGAGTGACCCGGGGCACCGATGGCTCGCGTACGTCTCCCGTCGGCGATGAGAGCGGCCCGGAGGGACACCGCACGACCGCGGCGAAGACCTGACCCCCGGACCCGTGGGGACAGGGACCACGGCTGCGGTGTCAGTCGGCCCACGTATCCTTCCCGGCACCGCACACCGACTGGGAGGATCCGGAGAATTGACCGGCCTGTCCGCTTTCCCGCTGCCCTTTCGTGCTTCCCGTTCCCTGTCGTTCGCGACACCGCGAACGCTGAGGGAACTTCAGATGATGCAGTGCAGCGCACACATTCGGGCGAAGCCGGAATGGTTCGAGAAGATGCACGATGCCGACATCGTCGCCAGGTGGACGCGGGAGGCCCTCGCCCAGGGCCTCACCGAAGCGCAGGTTCGTCATGTGCTTGCCGAACTCGTGCATTACGCCGGGTTGCGGGACGGAGGGACCGGCGTCGAGGTATCCGCAGTCGACGGGGTGTGGCAGTCGGACACGCTGGTCGACGACAAGCTCAGGTCCCGACTGCGCGAAGCCGTGCGGGTTCTGGAGCAGGTCCCGGAAGCAGAGCGGGACTGGCATCCCGGATCCGACGGCCAGGTACTCGATCTGGTTCATCCCTCACTGTTCTGCCTGGTGAGGGGTGTGAGCGGTGCGCCGGACCGGGCGTGGCAGAACCCGGCGGACCGCTATTCGAAGTATGAATTCTCCGAGAAGTTCCAGTGGCTGCCCACGGACGTCGACGTCAGCGATGACGGCGACGTCGCCTTCCGCTCGTACATCAACAACGTCCACCCCGAGATCCATCACGAACTGGCGTCTGTCCTGCCGGACGTGTTCGCCCGCTTCCGCCCGCTGCTGGAGAACGTGCTCACGGATCTGCGCCATCCGCGACCGCTGCGGATCGAGGCCGATCCCTACGGGTGGTACGACTCGGAGCCGGAGTATCCGGACAGGTCCTCATACAGTGAGGACGGGGCCTACGCGGAAGCCGTCCGTGCGTGGGAAATGGCTCAGGACGACTGGTGGGAGAACCGCCGCCCGGTCGTCCCGGACGCGCCGGCCTTCACCGCGCCCGAGTTGCCTGATGAATCCGCCCGGGTCGACCTGCGCGGCCGTCGTCTCCAGGTCATCGTCAAGCTCGCCACCATTCATCTGACCCCGGACAAGCCTGATTACCCCGGCGGTTCCTGGCATGTCGAGGGGATGATGAACGAGCGCATCGTCTCGACCGGCATCTACTACTGGGACAGCGAGAACATCACCGAGAGCCGGCTGAGCTTCCGGACGGCACTCGACGACCCGTCCTACGAGCAGAACGACGACAACGGCCTGCGTGAGGTCTACGGCCTGGAGGACGAAGACGCACTGAACCAGGTACTCGGAGCGGCATCGACGCCTGCGGGCCGCTGCCTGGCGTTCCCGAACATCCTGCAACACCGCGTCGGCCCGTTCAGCCTCGCGGACCCCGCCCGCCCGGGACACCGTAAAATTCTCGCGTTCTTCCTGGTCGACCCGTCGGAAACGATCGTCTCGACATCCGAGGTGCCGCCGCAACAACCTTGGTCCGAATCCTCGACCATGACGCTTGACGAAGCCAAGGACTACCGCGAGCAGCTCATGCAGGAGCGCAAGTTCTTCGTCGACGAACACAACGAGCAGCTCTACGAACGAGAGTTCTCCCTCTGCGAGCACTGAACCTCTCGAATGCCGCAGGCGCCGGTACCCCTCGCTCCGTCGACGGGGCAGCGGGGGTACCGGCGTCCGCCCCCTCCCAGGGTCAGCACGCGTGCGCGTGCGGCGGCGGGGATGCTCTGTCGCGTCAGCTCTTGACGCGGATGCGGTTGAGGGGTGCGGGGGAGATCGTCTTGTGGGTCTTGAGGTACTCCACGAAGCTTTCGTGGTCGGCGCCGTTGCGGACGGGTGCGGTGTAGCCGGCGAAGGCCCCGTATCCGTCGGCTCCGACGACCGTGTAGGCGAGAGCGGCCACCCGGTACGTTCGGGCGGGATCGAGAGGCCGGCCGTTGATCACCACGTCGCGGGGGGAGACGCGGTCACCGACGGGCCGGGCCGCGTCGTAGCTGTACGAGACGTTGCGGGACACGGCGAGCGGCGCGTACTTCACCGAGCCGTCGGCCTGCTTCTGCCACTGCTGTTCGAGGATCGCGTCGAGCTGACGTCCTCGTACGCCGACGGTGAGGACCGGGTTTCCGTAGCCGTACGCGTTCCAGGACTCGCCGAACAGGATGCGTCCGTCCGCGTCGGCGGGGTGGCTCCCCTTGCCGAACGGCAGGTCGCCCCGTACGGCGTTGCTGCCCTTGGCTGGCCGCGCGGAGATCAGCGCCAGATCGGCCTGCCCCGCGCGGGTGCGGTTGGCGTTCCAGTACTGCACGTCGGCGTACAGGTCGGCAGCCGTGCTCTCCCCCGCCGCGTTCGGTGTACGGGTGAAGGAACCCGTCTGCCGGGCCAGCGGCTCGGCGAACCGTCGGGCTCCGCGCGCGACCCAGTAGTCGACGATCTTCTGGACGGCGCTGTCCGGCGCCACGTCACGCGTCACCGCGTGGTTCACGGACCGGGTGCGGTCCCTGAGGACATCGCCGGTCCTCGGATCGAGAGACAGGTTGATCTCGTTGATCACAGCGCCGTGGTTGCCCGCTTCCACGATCGGCCGGGGTACCCCGGCCGGGTCGGGCACCATGCAGTTGAAGCGCCAGTGCCAGTCTCCCGTGACGATCGCGTCGATCTCGGCGGGGACCTTCTTCGCCAGTTCGAAGACCGGGCCGAATACGGAGTCGCACGCGTTGTAGCCCGCGGTGGCGGGATCCGTCGGCGAACCCCCTTCGTGCACGTTGAGGACGATGGCCTCGACGCCGCGCCGCTTGAGTTCCTTGGTGTAGCGCTCGATGGTCCGTGCCTGGTCGAGGGCGCGCAGCTGCGGCTGGAAGGACGTCGAGTTCGTGACGGAACCCTCCACCGTGGTGCTGATGAAGCCGACCGGGATCCGCTTGCCACCGGCGGAGCGGAACCACTCGATGCGGTACGGATCCACCACCGGCCGCCCGGTCCGCGCGTCGACGATGTTGCCCGACTGGAAGTCGAAGTCGGCGCCGTGGAAGCGTCGGCCGGTGCTGTCCGTGAAGCAGCTGTCCACGTCGACCTTGCCGAAGCACCGGCCCTCTTCCATGTGCTGAACCAGGAAGTCCGCGGAGACGTCGAGCTCGTGGTTGCCCATGGCCGAGAAGCGCACGCCCAGCTTGTTGAGGACCTCGATCGTCGGTTCGTCCTGGAAGGCGTCCACTTCGAAGGGCCAGCCGGCGAAGCTGTCACCGGTGGCGAAGGTGACGGAACGGGGGTGGTCGCCACGGAGCCGCTGGAGATGGGTGGCGATATAGGCGGCGCCGCCGACGGTGACCGAGGTACCGCGCCCGGTGGGGATGGAGCCGCCCTGCCCGGCCGTGGGCGGCTGCAGATAGCCGTGGAAGTCGGTGATGCTGAGGAGTTGGACGTCGACGATGTCGTCTGCGGCTGCCGGTGAGACGGACAGTGCGCCGCCGAGAAGGGCGGTGCCCGTGGCGATGACGCCGATCCGGCGAAGGAAGTTTCTCAAGGCGATGACTCCTTCGGAGTGGGACGAGCGAACTCATCCCACTCCGCGTCGGTGTCATGGCCATGAACGAGGTGCTGCGCTCCAAGGCATGGGGAATGACCTCTTCAACGACGCCCCTCATGGAGGGCAAGTCACAGAAACGCAGGTTGGCCGATGCGCCAACTGCCGTGATCCCAGAGCCGACCACGGGCGGCGGCGACGCTTCCGGCCGCCCGGCCGGCCTCTCTTCAGCGGTTGCGTTCCGCAGACCGCGTTCCTGGGGTGCAGCCCTAGGTATGCGGCGACGAGGTCCAACCGCCGTACGGCACCGTGATCAACTCGAGGAGATGACCCACCGGGTCCACGAAGTACACCCCGCGGCCGCCGTCGTGGTGGTTGATCGCGTCCGGCTGCTTCCGGTGGGGATCGGCGTAGTGCTCGATACCACGGTGCAGGATCCGCGCGTACGCCGCCTCGAATTCCTCCTCGGAGACCAGAAAGGCGTAGTGCTGGGGGGTGATCGTCTCCGGCGGAACGGCGGCGAAGTCCAGTGTGACCCCGTTGCTCAGTTGGACAGGGCCCCACTCGGCGGAGGTCTCGAAGCCGCATTTCATCACCCGGCCCAAATGGCTCTCAAACATTGGGATTTGAGCAAGGGGCAGGCATCCCGCTCCCGCACAGGTGATACGCAACCGGGCTTGGACAGCTGCCCGTTCTCCGACATACGGGTCCTGATGCCGTCAGGCGACAGCAGTGCCTCTTCCGAGAGGAAGGCGGGCCCGTCGGTCGGTCGTGGAGTTACCCGGCGCGGTCTGGTGCCTTGGCTGTCTGCGCAGCACGCAGGCATCCTCTAACGAGTGTTGTGGGCCGTTCCACCCGAATGCGGGGTTGTGGCGAGTAGCATCCGGCAGCAGTACCGATCCCGAAAAGGAGTGTGGATTGCATGGCCAACGAGCCGGTCAACACCTCGATCCAGAACAAGTACGCGGAGCAGCTCGCCTCTGATCTCGCCTCCAACCAGGCGGAACAGGCGACGCTCACAGTGCGGCTGAGTCAGCTTCAGGAGGAGGAGAAGTGGCTCACCAAGACGCTGGAGTCTCTGCCGACGGCCGTCGAGGGTGAAACGGCTGCAGATGTCGAGTCGGTGGGCAGCACCGCTCCGGTTGCCGCTGGCACGGAGGCGGCGGCCGTTCCGCAGCCGAGGGCGGAGAAGACCGGGGGCACCGCTTCGGTGAGGAAGTCGCCGGCGAAGAAGGCCACGGCGGCCAAGCGTGCCACCGCGAAGGCTCCGGCCAGTAAGAAGGCTCCCGCGGCCAAGAAGGCTTCGGCCGCCAAGGGGGTTCCGGCCGCCAAGGAGGCTCCGGCCGAAAAGGCGCCGGCCGCCGAGAAGGCTGCGGTCGAGGAGACTCAGGGAGCGAAGAAGGCTGCGTCCGGAAAGGCGCCGGCGGCCAAGAAGACGGCCGTCAAGAAGGCCACGGCGGCTTCGGCCAAGAAGACCGTGAAGTCCGTGGGCCCCACGCTCGGCGAGCTCCTCAAGGAGCTTCTGGCCCAGCAGCCCGGTGAGCCGAAGAAGGTCAGCGAGATCGGCTCCGAGCTGAAGGCGGCCCACCCCGAGCGCACGACGTCGGACCAGGTTGTCCGCAACACCCTGGAGAGGCTGGTGGTGAAGGACGGTCTGGAGAAGGACACCCGGCAGGGGGTCGTCCTCTACACCTGGCCCACGCCCGAGGCCCACGCCCCTGCCGCGGCGCAGGTACGAGACGGAGAGCCCGCCGAGGCGGCCACGGCCGGAGTCTGAGCGGCGCGGCCGTAGGGGCTGCCACCGCAGGCGTGAGCGCCACCAGCTGGCCGGACGGCACCGGAAGCCGTTCGTAAGCTGCCTCCTACGGCCACATATCCGACTGGCCCACGCGCGCTTGGCGCGTGTACTTGCTGCCGCAGGCCTCCCGGCGAATGTGCGCGGGGGCCCTGCGGCAGCAAGTACAAGAATGGCTGTTGGTGTCGTCAGCAGCGGTCTGCGGGTGTCGCCGAGAGCAAGGCCGACCGGATCGCTGGCCGGCCAGCTTGTCGTGCCGTGCCGTGCCGCGCCGTGCCACTGCACCTCACCGGACGCGCCTGTCGGCCCCGGCTGGCTGGCTGGCTGGCTGGCTGGCTGGCTGGCTGGCTGGCTGGCTGGGCAAGCATCCCGGCGTAGAGATCACCTGCCGCAACCGGACGGCACTTTCACCGAGTGTCGCCCACTCGATGGCGACACCGGCCGAGCCGGCGCGCGGGCGCCATCACGGTTCTCAGCACCGTCCGTCGGCCGGGCATGCAGCGGCGTCCTCCACCGTCGTACGCACCTTCAGGATGGTGTCGACTCCGGTGATCTCGAGGATCCGTTGCAGCTGTGGTGTCGGCGCGGCCAGGCGAAGGTCGGCCTCCTTGCGGGTGAGGATCAGCAGGTTCAACAGCGCCGAGTCCGCGAAGGTGATGCCGGAGGCGTCCAGGACGATCGGCCGGTGCTCCGCGGACGCGGCGGCCAGCACAGCTGCCAGAGGGTCGATCGACTCCATGTCGTAGGAGCCACGAGGGACGACGACGCACGCGCCGTGTCTCTCGTACTGCGTCACCGCAGCCCGCTCCAGGACGCTCACGACGCCCTGCTCACCTGCTCGGTCCCCGCCCGCACCGTCCGCGCAACGTGGTGTGGTGACGGCATCGCCCAAAGGCATCTTCGGACCCCTCCTGTGGCTCTCACGCGGAATCATGCCATCCGTTACGCGAAAAGTATGTCATGTATGAGGTGTCCGGCAAAGATGTTCCGTAGAATGAGGTCATGGTCGGAGTGCCTGAATCACACAACGGATGGACGTTCGTCACCAACCACGCACGCGTGCTGGCGGTGATCGCCGACAACCCGAACGTCCGGATCCGCGACATCGCCGCCCACTGCCGGCTCACGGAGCGGGCCGTCCAGCGGATCATTTCCGATCTCGAGCAGGACGGTTACCTCTCCCACACCCGCGACGGGCGCAGCAACACCTACCGCATCGAGCCCGGCAAAGTGCTGCGCCACCCGGCGGAAGCGGGCCTGCCCGTCGCCTCCCTGCTCTCCCTGCTCGTCCAGGACGAGACTCACCGGGCCCAGAAGGCGCAGGCGCAGTCGCCGCGTCTCGCGGACACCACCGCGTAAGGCAGAGCGGTATCCGGGGCGACTGCGGCGGATCCCGCGGTGTGTGGGGTCGGTAGGCGGTTGCGGGCCCGACGTATGCGTACAGGCCGGACCTGTGGGGGGTCGGCGGAACGGGGGCTCGGTGGTTGCGGTACCGGAGAAGCGGGCTGGGGCGTGTGCGTACGAGGACATGACCCCGAACCAGCGGATGACCAACCGGTTCCACCTCTCCTGCCTGGCGACGCTGATCCCGTACCACCAGCGGCCCGCCGCCCTGGAGGCCTGGTTGGACATCGACCCGACCCTGTTCTTCATGGGGTTCGACCCGCCCGCCCCCGTCGTGGAGGCCGTCCTGCGGCTGGGCGGCACAAGGCTGCGGGCCGCCCTCGCGCACACCGTCGGAAACGAAGGCACCCAGCGGGCCCTGTTCGACCTCGACGTACTCGAGGTCGACGCGGCACTGCTGGGCAACCACCGGCTGGGGTACGCGACGCTGTGCCTGTTGCGGGTACGGGATCCCATCGCCGCCGCGACCAGCCGTTCGTACCACCAGGGCCATCATCGGCGGGCCCTGTTCTCGAGCGACGCCGCCCTTGCGGCGGCCGCCCTCCTCGACCTGCGTGGCGAGCACCCGCCTACGGCTCGCGCCACCGCCTGGGAGACCGTACGCGCCGCGGGAGGAACGGCACGAGTACGAGAACTGGCCGGACTGCTGCCCGGCCGCGGCGGTCCGACAGATGCCGACGCCGATGTCGTCGCGGCCTGCGCCGAGGCCGATCCGGAGCCGTTCCTCGACTGCGCGGCCGAGCGACGGCTCGGGACGGGCGCGCTGCTGCGCCGCCTGCGCGCCGCGCATCGCCCGGACTCCCCGCCATGGAAGGTGCAACAGGTCATGCGGTCGATCCTTGAGGAGCCGTACCGCATCGATTGGCGCCTGGTCGCGGCGGCCCGCCTAGGCCATCGGCTGCCTCGTACGGCAGCGGAAGTCCTGCGCTCGCGCCCCGAGTGTCCGCCCGAGGTCGCAGTCGTTCTCAGGACCGGCCGACCGGCCGTCCCCGGTCGCCCGTTGCCGCCGCCCGCTCGCGAGGCAGAGGTACGACAGCCGCCCCGGCGCCCCGACAGCCACTGGGTCCCCCCGTGGCAGCCGCCCGGCGACACGGGACCGTTCGGCGACACCGCCGCCTCGGCCCGCCAGGCGCTGCGGACGATGACCGTCGTCTACGACGCCCACCGGGACCCGGATGCCCCCCACCTCGGCCATCTCAGCGCGGTTCTCGAACGCGGGCAGCTGTCGGCGGCGGAGGCGGTCCCCCTGATGCGTCCCGCGAGCCTGCTGACCTCGTGGGTCGGACAACACTCCGGCTGGGCCGACGTCTCGCGCGCAGCCTGGAGCGGCCGTGCAGCCCTCCACGTGGAGACGGCCGCCCTGCTGGCCTGCTGGAGCAACGGTGGTGTCCCCGCCGAGTGGTGGGCAGCGCTCCTACCCCGGCTGTGGCACTTCCCGGGCACGCTGCCCGACCTGCTGGCCGAGGTGTCGGGCTCGCGCTCGGACGGACGGGAAGAGTCCGGCCCGGAGGATTTCGACGAACCGGAGCGATAGGACGGACCGGAGGGATGGGACCCACCGCAGGGGCCCGGCCGGGAGGAAGCTGCGGGCCTCCCCCGACACTGACGTCGGCTCGCATCCGCCCCTTGGCGCGCCCGGCCCATGACGAGGAGGGGGCGAGGCCGCGCCAAATCGGCTCGGGCACTCGAGACGGTTCCGGTGGGTGCGACAGCCCCCGCACGACTGTCGTCGCGCTCGGTCAGCCCCCTCTCGGAGTGAGCCGCAGTCGGATCCCTTGGGCACGGCTCGCCGGCGCCGTGGCTAGGTGCCGGCGGCCCTGCTGTCGCAGAGCTGTCTCATCTCGTGGGCCAAGCCATGTTCAACGGCAACGGATCAGGTGTTGGCGGGCTTCGAGTAGGGCCGTGAGGCGTCGGACCCGAGGCGTACGGCCTGCCGGGCGCGTGCCGCCGTCTCACGCAGCAGGAGAGCGGCGGCTGCCGGTGCCGGTGGGCCGGAGCTCCTCGTCGCAAGGGACGCGCCCGCGCGGCGTACCGCGTTGAGCCGGAGGTGCTGGACGCCTACGAGCGCCCGGAGGAAGGGCCGATACGCAAGGTCGACGACATCCGCGAGGGGACCGGCCGCCGCCAGGTCGGTGGCGGCCCGGTCCGCCTGCTCCTCGACGAGCCGGCCCAGCCCGGCGCCGGGCCGGGAGAGGTCCGCGCCGTGGCGGGCCACCGCGTCGGCGGGGATACCTGGCCGGCCCGCGCGCACGTCCTCCGGGAGGTCCTCCAGGAAGTCGATGCGCTGCATGGCGCGGATGAGCCGATGGCAGCCGTCCACGAACGCGGCCCGTTCCGACGCGTCCGCCGGCGCGAGGAGGCAGGCCGTGAGCATCAGCGCGGGCAGGCAGTACTCCCGTACGTACTCCTCCAGCTCCTCGTCGTCCGCGATGCTCCGCCACGCGACCTCACGCTCGCAGCCCTGCAGGAACTCGTCCACGTAGGCGCGTACGTCCGGGTGCTGCGCGGCGGTGTGCACCAGACAACGGAGCGCGGGCAGTTCGGAGTCGCCTTCGGCAAGGGCCTTCCGTACGAGCGCGTCCCATTCCGCGAGCGCGGCCGCCCGTTCCTGCGGCGCACCGCGGTCGATCCGGTCGTCGGTGTCGTGCATGAACGCGACGGCTGCCACGACATGCGGCAGCAGCGCGGCTGGAAGCAGCAACCGCGCGGCCGCGTACTCCGCGGTCCTGTACCTCCGCACCTGCCGCCGCTGCTCCGTGTAGTCCCGCCGTAACCGCCGCTCGTTGACCCCGGCTCGGTCGAGCGCCCGCTTCCACATGCCGATCTCCTGTCGTCGTCGGCTGTGAGCCTACGGGCGCCCGGGCCGGAAGTCCGGCTGAGCTCCCGATACCTTCGTCGGCTCGCCGTGGGCCGACTCCTTGCGGGTCGCCTCTGTACTCGGCCTGGACGCTCCCGTGTTCGGGTCGTCGAGCGCCTCGCTTCTCAGGGCGCTCTTGCGGTTATCGTGCCTGGGGCCCCCGTCGGGGTTGGAGAAGGGACGGGGAACGTGGACGAGGCGTCTGACGCCGTGGGACAAGCGCTGTGCTGCGCCGCAGCCGTCCGGCTGGGCGGAGCGGTGCAGGTGCTGACCGAGCGGGACGGCCTACTTGATCACTACATCCCGATCATGGCGGGAGTGGAGAGCATCACGGCATTTCTCAACGGCCACGAACTCGACGACGGCTTGCTCGGCGCCGCGTTTGCCAGGAGCTGGTACCTGGATGCCAGGTACCAGACAGGGCTCCCGGGCTATGCATTCGTCAAGGACTGGACGTCTCTGGTTTTCGGCACAGCTGTGCTGACCAGGCCGGAACAACGGAACATCCTGGCCGAGCAGACGCTGGACTTCGCCTCGAAGGCGGCGGCAGCCTGGCCGTCCGCCGTCCGTGTCAGCTCCTTCGACAGCCTGGCCCGCTTTGAACTGGCCTACCAACAGGAGGCGGAGGACCGGCTACGGAAGGACGGCCTGCCTGCTCTGTGGAAACTGACGGAAGTCCGGTCGAAGCCGCATCGCCAAGTGGCGGAACAGCTCATCGGGTAGTCAGCGCCTCAGTCGTTCGCGCCGGCCGTGCCCAGGGACGGCAGAAGTCCCTTCCGGTGGTTGGAGATCATGTGGCTTCGATCCCCACGTGCCGCAGCCGGTCGGACTCGGTCCGGTCGGTGGCCTCCCCTTTGGCCGACGTCGCTACGAAGAGCCGACTGGGGGGCTTGACCAGGGAACCGGCCGACGCGCCGGCATGAGACGAACCGGCGGGCGCTCGGCGCGCTTTCGGTATGGCGGCCGGCAGGTGCGCGGCCCTCCCCCTCGGTTGCCGCGGGGGGAGGCACGCGGCCGCCTTCGCCAGCCACGGGTGGCGCGCCGGCGCGCGCCATTGGTCCGCCGACCGCCGGCGGGCGGGCATCCGAAGGAGCTTTCGCGGATGCCCCGGTCACATCCGAGCCCCGATGCCGGCTTCTCAACAGCGGCAGGGCTGGGCCGGTTCCGCACCCACAGGGCCGTCGTCTAGCTGATGTGCTGCTTGACCTGCTCGTATACCGCTGCGTCGGCCTGCAGCTCGCTGTGGCCGAGGCATCCGGTCGTGCTGTTGACCGCACCGGCGAGGGCGACGCTGTCCCCGGGGCTGATGACCAAGTCGCACGGGGAGCGCCAGGTGGCGTAGCGGGGGGAGCCGGGAGTCTCGTCACCGGAGTTGAGGGCGTTCAGGAAGAGGGACCCCGGTCGCATTTCGACGCACGGATCGCCGCCGCACAAGCGTGCGGCACCGGTGCCGTGGTTGGGCCCTGCCAGGGAGACCCACGCGTCGACCTTGGAAGTGCCCCCGAGGTTCTTGAGGTAGTAGCGGGAGGACAGCCCGCCCATCGAGTGGGTGACGACGTCGACCTTGGCCGCGCCGGTGCGCGCCAGGACCCGGTCGATCTCCTCGGCCAGCCGCGCAGCGGTTGTGGCATTGGACTGCGTGGCGTCATAGGTCCACTGATCCAGGTGGTCGAGCGGCCAGCTATCTGCTTGGAAGCGGCCGGCCATGGTCCGCCAGGTCGACCCGTCAGAGTTCCAGCCGTGGACGAAGACGACGGGGTCGGGGCGGACGGCCTCGGCCCCGCGCCGGCCGTCGGCTGCGGAGGCGGGTACGGGCGAGAGGGCCACGAGCGCGAGGAGGAGCGTGCACAAGCTCCTCGACAGATTCCTGATCATGCCCGGTTTGTAATGCTCAGGGGGCCCGTGCCAACAGGTCTGGACGCATAGCCTCACCCGCCCGGAGGCAGCATTTCACCGCAGAAACGTGACAGCCCGAGGCCGGACACATAAGTGGACGATATCCAGGTCGACACCAGACACCATGACATCGGGGCAGAACCCAAGCGGCGCTCTCTCCGGGCGCCAGCCCTTTTCACCCTCACGGCACCCCTGGTCCCAGCTCCGGGGGTGACCGCGGGGCCCGTCGAACCGGGTACAGCGCGGTGGGGGCGGAACCGCAGCTGGCTGTCGTCCCCGTCTGGCCGGGGTCGAAGCGTCACGACGGGGTAGCCGAACTCGTACCGCCAAGAAGGTTGCTGGGGACAGACGAACGGGGGAACGAATGTCGGTCGACCTCGTCGGATTCCTCGGCGTCGTGCTGGTGGCGTATGTGGTCCCCGGCCCGGACTTTCTCGTCGTGGTGCGGGCGGCGGCGGAGGCCCCGTCGAAGGGGCGGGCCGCTGCGCTGGGTGCGCAAGCCGGCCTGTGCGTGCACATGTTCGCTGCCGCCATCGGTCTCGCCGTCGTAGCCTCCCGCTATCCCGTCGTGTACGACACGGTCAAGCTCCTCGGCGCTGCTTATCTGATCTATCTCGGCGTACGGGCGGTTCGCGCCGCCAGGCGGGCCGTGCAGGAGCAGCGGCCCGGTGACGCGGCGGCACCTGGCGGACCGGACGTCGGCGACTGTCCTGCACGTCGTCCGGCCGTGGAGGGCAAGGCCGCTGCAAGGCGATGGCGTTCCGGCTTCACCGAGGGGCTCCTCACGAATGTCCTCAACCCCAAGGCTGCGCTGTTCTTCCTGAGCGTCCTGCCGCAGTTCGTCGACAGCAATGGTTCGCTGTGGCGGCAGATCCTCTTTCTCGGGATTCTCGACGTGCTCATCGGCGTCGCCTACTGGTTCGTCCTCGTCCTGATCGCCGCACGGCTGCGAGCTTTGCTGGCCCGGCCGAAGGTGCGGTATCGCTGGGAGCTGACCACGGGCTGTCTGTTCATCGCCATCGGTGTCGGCCTCGCCACCGCCGCCTGACCCGACCGGCGCACGGCGCTGTACGAGTCGTAGGCGACCGCTCAGCTCCACCGCCTGCTCCACGGGTCGGGTCGGATCGGATACTCGGCTGCGGCTGGGGCGGGGCGGGGGCACATCGCGGGGAGGGTTCCGGTGCTTGTCATGCCTGGTCGGCAGGCTTCGGCGATGGGGCTGTTGGCCGTTGAGGCTGTGGGGCGGGGAATGACGGTCCTGGCGGCGGAGGAGATCAGTGCGACCGTGGGGCCGGCGGGCCGACGGCGGGGGCACGGCTGGCGGGACAGGTTGGGTTCGCGTTGCTCGAGCCGCCGGATGCCTGGCTGTCGTGGAGATCGCCGACGTCGTCGACCACCTGGTGGCTGCGGCGGGGGCCGCCATGCCGAGCACCGCCGTGGTGGACGTCGGGCAACTGCTCGACCCGTACCGGGCGGCTACCGGTGGGCCGTGGTGGAGGCCAACAGGGCGTAGTTCTCCCCTGCGTATGCCGCTGACCCGGCGCGAGGGCTGGACGTGGTGCTCCGGGCCGGGCCGCGCGAGCGGGTAAAGCCGCGGGACTTGCCGTTCCTGGGGTGCTGAGCATGTCGTCGGAGCTGGCGGGGCGCTCACTGGGTGAGTACTCACGCCTCGTTGTCGATCACCGTGTTGCTCCCCCAGCAACGTCTCCGTGTGGTGCTGGCTGTGGGGGCGCCGACGAGCCCTCCGCCCTGCAAAGTCATCAACCCCGCATCCACGTCACCGTCGTACGTCGTGACGTAGGTCCATGCGGACCCGCCCCGGGGTGCCCTCCAGACCGATGGCGGCTGGAGGGCACCCCGGGGCGGGGGTGTACTTCGATGCAGGGCTACCCCCTCGCGTGGCGGGAAGTCTTACCCGTCATCACTCAGTGGGCCCCGCTGGCCGCGACTACGCGGGGGTTCGAGCGGCTGTCGCGGCATGGTGTCAGGAGCGCCGTCTACCGCTCCGGCCGGCGCCTATGCCCGCAACCTGCAGAGCCAGGGCCGTGAGCCCGAGCAGCATCAAGTTCGTCGAGGAGAACGCCTCATTGGTGCTGATGTCCGCCGCGTTGATCAGGAAGGCGATGAAGAACAGCACCGCCGCAGCTATGCCAAGCATGAACAAGCTCCTCTCGAAGGGTGCTGTCCGTATGCCCCCGCATCATCCTTGTAAGCCGATACCGGACGACTCCCTGGCGTGTCGGAGATGTCAGAGGTCGCTGTCGATGCCGGTGACGGCCGGCTGGCCGAGCGGGGCATCGGCTTCCGCGATTCCCGCCTCCTTCAGCGCGGTCGAGACCAACTTCGTGGCATCGAGTTTGGCCTCGTATCGGTCGGCGGCGTCGACCTCGAGCCTGATGGCGAAAGTGCCGTCCTCGTTCAGCGTGAGGAGGTTCACGCCTTCGCTCTCGCTCACGTCTGTGTGCTGGGGGGCCAGCTTCCGTTCGAGAGCGACCCGCTCGGACTCGGTGATGTCCGAGGTGAATGTGCCGGGAACGGTGATGACGAAGGTGGTCATGGCGACTCCTCGCATGGAACGGAGTGTGAGCGTCGTTCTGCTTCCCTCATCCTCCGTGATGAACCCCGCCTAGAGGGTTTCTGACATGGCATCGGACCGCGACGAGCCCTGGTGCGTGGAGGTCCGGGATTCAGGCGCTCGCGTGACGTGGAGCGGCTACGCGTCGCGGGGCGGCGTGATGTGCGGGCCTCCGGGCCGGGGTGGCCTTGAGACGCCGTAGCCAGACGGACGCCGTGGCGAGGAGGCCGGCGAAGACCGCCATGAGGAGAAGGGAAACCCACATCTGCCGACTCCCGGGATGCGTCCATCCCGTCCACGTCGCGGCTGCCGCCCACAGCAGGGCGCCGGCCGTATAGAAGACGCGAACCCGGCTCAGCTGCCGTACGGCCCGCAAGGACATGAGGCTTTCGGTCTTCGATGGCATGCCCGTCGTGTACCCCGATTCGCGAGACCAATCAGCGGATTGTCGGGAGCCGCTGCACGGTCCGCGCTTCCAAGCACGGGTCTGCAGACCGGTCACCCGGCGCGCTGGGTCGTCTCCCCCGCTTGGGCGGGTACGGCGGGCAGGGGGGCGGTGCAGGAGGCGCACCGGCGGGCCTGCGCGGGGACCGGGCTGAGGCATTCGGGGCAGTCCCGTTTGGGCGCCTGGACGTCGTGGTGCGGGGCGAGGCGCTCGTGCAGCTTGTTGATCGGCAGGACGACCAGGAAGTACAGGGCGCTGGCGAGGAGGAGGAAACTGATCGCAGCGTTGACGAAAGCGCCGTAGGGGAATTGGGTGCCGCCCAGGGTGAAGCTCTTGCGACTCATGTCTCCGGTGACACCGGTGGCCAGCCCGACCAGGGGGGTCAGAAAGGCGCCGACGAAACCGTTCACGACGGCGGTGAACGCGGCCCCGATGACGATACCGACGGCCAGGTCGACCACGTTGCCTCGCAGGATGAAGCTGCGGAAGCCCTTCACCTTCTCACTCCTCAGCCTCTTCGATGTCGACGGGCGGATCCCGCGGGCGCGGTGAAGCCGCCCCCTTTCCGGTTGCCCCGCCACTCCCGACCAATGCCCGTGCGACGCAATCCGTGGCTTGGCCTGTCGGCATGCTGATGCGGGGGCGCGCCAAGGCTGATCACCCGGCTTGGGAGTTCGGCTGCGGCGCGCTGAGGGAGCCGGTGTCGTATGAGCTGATCAGCCAGGCGTACGAGGGCTCCGGCACCGGTGGTGGCGAGGGCCGTCGGCGGGTGGCTACGGGCCGTACGACACCGATGCTGCAGACGGCTCAGCACCCCGCGCATGAAGCCCACGCATCGCCCCGCTCCTGGTCGGGTCGGGTCGGGCTCTTTCGCGTGGCGATGGTCTTCGAGCCGACGAACGCTTCCGCCAGTGTCAGCTGACGGCTTGTCGGAGCGATCGGTTGCCGTCGTGCGGCTGCCTCTCGTATTCCATGCGCGCCGCGTCCAGCAGGCGCCGCCACGACGTAACGGTGGGCCGTCGGCGCAGCAGGGCACGCCGTTCCCTGTCCGTCATTCCGCCCCACACGCCGTGGTCGATGCGCTGATCGAGGGCGTGAGCCAGGCATTCGGTGCGGACGGGGCAGCCGGTGCAGAGCGCCTTGGCCTGGTTCTGGGCGGCTCCGTCCACGAAGAGTTCGTCGGGGTCAGCGGTCCGGCACAGCGCTCGCGCGCTCCATGTCTCCTGATCGTGTCCAGCCACCCGGCGTCGTCCTCTCCCCTGTTCGGCCCGCCGCACTACCCTGGCCGGGCACAGTTCGCACACGGTACGGCGGGGACGCGCGCTGCCTGGTTCGTGTCCACGCTTCCGTAGCTCTTTCGAGTGAAGGAGATGTGACGGCCAGGGTGCCGCGCTCCGCCGACGCTCGTTCCTTTGCCCGGGATCCGGAGTTCGAAGCAGGCGAACCGATACGAGAAGCGCGGGAGTGACCGGGTCGGCAGTCGTCGGGCTGGGGCGGGGCTGCTCACCGCCGACGCCGAGCCGGCCCGCGTACCGGCGAGGAGGCTGAGCCCGGGGGTGCCGCCGCCAATCCGGCGCCCGAGGTCGGTCGGTTCGCCAGGGTCGGCTACGCGGAAGGTGAGTACGCCGTGCCCGCGCAACACGCATCGGGCAGGTGCCGCCACCTCCGGCAGGGGGACACCCAGACCCGCCGCAGGGCACCGCTGACACGTCAGCACGGCGGGGCCCCCACCCCATATACCCATCAGAACGATTACTCATTTTTTTGAGTACCATGTACTTTCGGATGCGGTACAGGAGTGTCAGGGAGAGACGGACGGCCCATGAGGAACGGTCAGTACCTGCGTTACGTCGCGCTGGGCGACAGCCAGACGGAGGGGGTCGGCGACGGCGACGACACCATCGGGCTACGTGGTTTCGCGGACCGACTCGCCGAACGGATCGCGGTGGTGAGCCCTGAGGTCCGTTACGCCAACCTGGCCGTCCGGGGCCGGCTCGCCGGACAGGTTCGCGCGGAGCAGCTCGGCCCCGCGCTCGCTCTCCGGCCCGACGTAGCCACCGTGATCGCCGGGGTCAACGACCTGCTGAGGCCCCGGTTCGACCCGGACGAGACCGCCGCCCACGTGGAGGCGATGTTCGCCGCGCTCACCGCCGCGGGGGCACGCGTCGCGACCGTCACGATCCCGGACATCACCCGAATCGCGCCCATAGCCCGACCCGTGGCACCTCGGATCGCCGCCCTCAACGACCGCATCCGGCTGGCGGCGGCGCGGCACGACGTCGCTCTCGCAGAGACCTCCCCGCACGCCGCTGCCACTGATCCACGCTTCTGGGCCACGGACCGACTGCACGCGAGCCCGCTGGGTCACGACCGGATCTCCGCCGCGCTCGCACACGCGCTCGGCCTACCGGGCAGCGACGACTCGTGGACCCAGGCGCTGGCGCCCTCCTCGTCCACGACCGTCGGCGCGATGCGCACGGCTGCGACCGAACTGCGCTGGGCCGCCGGGTTCCTCGGCCCCTGGCTGCTGCGACGCCTTCGCGGCCAGTCCTCCGGCGACGGCCGCGCCGCCCGACGCCCGGAGCTGTTGCCTGTCGGGGTGCCGCCGGTCGGCATATGAACATCTGAGAGGAATAGGCGCCGGGAGAGCTCGCCGCACTCGCGGTGGCAGGTAAGAACGAGGCGTAGCACTAGCCGCTGAACGCGCAGCCGGACGACGCGGGTGTTCTCTTTCCGGCGGGGTGATTCCTCCGCGCTCGGCCACACCTCGGAGCGGCTGCGATGCCGACGGGATTCGAACCCGCGAGACAGACAGGGGCAGGGCCACCCCGTCTCCGTCACTCGCCGTGGAGGGGGCCTCCCCCACGGCGATCGCAATAGACCACTCTGCCACGGCACGCAACCTGCGGGACCACGCGCAGTCCCGCTGCGGCCCAAGATAGAGAAATCGTTCGCCGTGCACGAGTCCATTTCTGTGACGTGGTGAAGGCTGTCGTGGGGCCACAACAGTCGTGCGAGGACCGTGATCTGACTCCCCGCCGAGCAGTGACCGCTCGGCCGTGCACCCGGTCCGTCTGATTCGGAACCGTCAGCCCCCTCTTCACTGTCAGCATGTTCACCGGGTCGATCGCGCAGCGGGACCAGTTCAGCTCGTGGTGAGCGCCGAGTTCGTCGAAGACACGACGCGTAAGACAGCAGCTGTCACGTGCGTCTGGACGTGGTCACGAACGCGATCCCGGCCAGCACTTCCCGGGCGCCGTGCCGACGGCGACCGCACCCCTCAGGGGCGCTCGAAGAATTGGAGGACGCCCCCGAGCGAGAAGCACAGCGCGCCCGTCAGCGTTCCCCAGTTGGCGATGTCGGTGTTGATGAGGCTTCCCGTGTCCGGGCGGGTGAACGCGGCGAGGGCCGAGATCATGAAGAGCACCGAGCCGAACTGATTCACGGCGACGACCCACCAGCCGAGGCTGCGCGAGCGGACGCAGGGCCAGCGCCGATGGCAGATCTCGGCGAACGCGAGATGCCCGGAGACCAGGAACAGCACGCATCCGATCACATCGGGAGTCCAGATCAGCCGGTTGATCTGCTGGACGGTGAGCCCCTGCAGGAAGGAGTCCAGCAGATTGACGGCGAACACGAGAGTCCCGACGAACAGGACGAACGTGCTCAGCCAGTCCAGACGCATCGGCTCGTACGCCCACCACCGCCAGCCGGCCGTCACCAGCGGACCGCCCTCTTGGGAGTGGCGAGGCGCGTTCATCACCTGGAGGAGCGAGGTGTAGCCCCCGAGGTTGAAGAACAGGCCCCCCGCGAAATAGATCGAGGCGCTCTCGGCGGCGCCGCCCGAGCCGAACTGGGAGACGGCCGCCCCGAGAGCGAACAGCGCTCCGCCGATGACGAACGCAGCCGAGGCCACGGCATTGAGTCTTCGAAGGCGGCCGAGGGCCTCCGCGTCGGCCACGGCGTACGTGCTGACCGCGTCACCCTGACCGCGGACCGACATCGCTCCCCGCCTGCGCGCGAGCCGCGAATCCCACACCACCGTTTCCCCTGCAGGGCGCTTCCACGTGAGCCGGGTGGTGAACGGTCCTGCACCTTCGGCGCGCTGCTCAGGCTGTCCCACGGGCCGAGCCTAGTCCCGCGTGTGATGATCGACGAACAGCGAAACGTACCTGTTCTTACTTTTTGATCGCCTCGGTTCCCTCGGCGGGCGGGCGTAGCGCGGGCTCCCTCGGTTGCTGGTTCTGGTCGGCTCACTGTGTTCGGATGGAGACAGCCTCTCGCCCGTTCCTGGTCGCCCGCAGCTTCGCCGTCAGACCCGGCAGCCGTACGGCAGCAGCCGGCTCCTGCAGTCCATCCGGGCCGCCGTCCGTGCGCCGGATTCGACGACGAGGTCCCGCGCCACCGCGGGCGTCGTACACACGCTCCCCGCTGCTCTCGGCCAGCCATCGCAGCAGGTGCGGGACCAGTGCAGGCGACGCGATCAGTGGCGGAAGCCGCCCTTCGCGCTCTCCTTTGTCGCTCGGGCCTTGCCCCGCGCCTCCAGTGCCGCGCCCTTGGCGGCCGTGGTGTCCTTCCCCATCGCATGGGCCACCTTTCGCACCACCTTTCCGACGACCTGCTCGGTCGTGGCCTTCGTCTTCTCCTTGGCACTCATGACGGTCCCTTCATCGACGCCTGTCGTGCGCCTGCCCGTGCGCCGCAAGGGGAAACCAGTCCGGAAGGTGAGCACGCCAGGGCGCGGTGGGTCCGGCGGCGGCGGATCGATCCGGTGGGGGCGGCGCGCCGCCCGCCACGCGGCGAGACGCCCGCCGGGCTTCCGCGGCCAGGTGTCAGGGGGTGGCGGGGCCGCTCGTCACGGGCTTCCAGTTGCCGGCGTTCACCTCGTACACCGTCAGTCGGCGGTGGACCGTGTCGCCGTTCTCGTTGAAGGCGACGCGGCCGGTGACACCGTCGAAGGCCAGCCCGGCGACGGCCTGCGGCAGCTTCGCCCGGGCGTTGTCGGGGAGAGTGCCGCCGTTGGCCGTCACGACGGCCTTCACCGCCTCGATGAGGGCCCAGGTCGCGTCGTAGGCGTAGGGGCCGTACCAGCCGGCCGGCTGCGGGTAGCCCGCTTTCCCGTACCGGCTCAGGAAGTCCCGCCCTGCCGCCGTCTCCTCGGCGGGTAGGCCGATGTTGGTCGCGAGGTCGCCTTCGGCCTGCGGGTTCCCCGTGACGTACTGCTGGTCGAGGATGCCGTCGCCGCCCATCAGGGGGACGTTCACCCCCGCCTGCTTGAGCTGCTGGGAGAGGGGCACCGCGGTGTCGTAATAGCCGCCGAAGTACACGGCTTCGGCGCCCGAGGACCGCACCCGCGCCGCGAGCCCGGCGAAGGCGCGCTCCGCGGGATCGACCTGCTCGGTGCCGACCACGGTCCCGCCGAGCTTGGTGAACGCCGCTGTGAGACCGGAGGTGAGGGCCGTGCCGTGGGCGCTCGCGTCGTCGATCACGTAGAGCCTGGTCTTCTTCGCCCCATGCAGGTAACGGGCGGCGAACGGCCCCTGGTCGACGTCCGTGGCGATGGTACGGAAGTAGGTGGAGTGCGGGCGCGACCTGGTACCCGAGGCCCAGTCCGGGCCCAGGGTCAGGACGGGATCGGTGTTGCCCGGTGACACGTTGACCACGCCCGCCCGCGCGAGCGGCGGCACCAGGGTCCGGGCGACGCCGGAGTTGAGAGGGCCGACGACCCCCAGCACCTTCTCGTCGGAGACGAATCCGGCGGCGTTGGGCGCGCCCTTGGCGGGGTCGGCCACGTCGTCCAGGGCCTTGATCTCGAACGTCACGCCGGGGACGTGCCGGGATTCGTTGGCGGTCCTGACCGCCAGGTCGGCGGAGTTCCTCATTCCGACGCCCATCGAGGACAGTCCGCCGCTCAGCGGTGCGGCCACGCCGATCACCACCGTGCGGGAGGAGCCCCCCGCACCGCCGCTCCCGGTTGCCCCGCCACGGGGTGCGTCCTCGTCGCGGTTGAGGGTCCAGGTCAGGACCGAGCCCGTGGTGAGCACGGCGAGCGCCGTGCCCAGGATCGCGGAGCGCCGGGTCAGGCCGCGACGCCGGGCGGACGCCTGCTCGCCGCCGTGGTCCGATGTCGCGGTCGAACCGAGCGTGACCGGGCTTTCGGCCGGGGGGACAGGGACGGGCGGGGATTGGGGTACGGGTGCGGGTGGGGCGGTCGGCCTGTCCGGCACCGGGCGGCGGCGCGGGGTGTCGGCGGCGGACCCGGGATCCAGGACCGTGGGGGTCGGTGATGACGGCGTCGGTGACGGCGCCTGCTTCGGCATCGTCGGAGCGGAGGCGTGGTCCGGCGTCGCGTCCGGTGCGGGTGTGGGTGTGGGTGTTGAGGGCACCCGGGGATCGGGCGTGGGGGTGGAAGCGGGTCCGGGTTCGGGCTCGGGCTCGGACTTGGCCTCGGGTTCGGGGCGGGGGTGGTGCGTCGGCCCGCGGCCGGTGGACGCGTCGGGCCCGGACGGGGACGACCGCAGCACGGACGCGAGCATCTCGGCCGCTTCGGCGGCCCCCACACGCTGCGCCGGGTCCTTGGTGAGGAGCGCGTCCAGTACGGGGGTCAGAGGACCGGCGTGGACCGGTGGCCGGTGCGGGCGGGTGAAGACAGCGATGGCGAGGGCGTGGAGGCCGTCCGCCTCGAACGGCGGGTGCCCTTCCACGGCGTGGTAGAGGGTGGCGCCGAGCGCCCACAGGTCGTTGGCCGCGGTCGGGCGCTTGCCCTCCAGTTGCTCCGGCGGCATGTACTGCGGGGTGCCGATCACGGTCCCGCTGTGACTCAGCTTGGTCGTGGCGTCCGCCAGGTGAGCGATGCCGAAGTCGGTCAGGACGACGCGGTCCTTCGTCAGCAGCACGTTGTCCGGCTTGATGTCCCGGTGGACGATCCGCGCCCTGTGCGCCTCGGTCAGCGCGTCGAGCACGGCGGCGCCGATCTCGGCGACGCGCCGCACCGGCAGTCGGCCCTGATCACGGATGGCGACGGCCAGGGACTGCCCGCGGATCAGTTCCATGATGATGACGGGGGCTCCCTGGTGCTCCACCACGTCATGGACGGTGATGACCCCGGGGTGGCTGAGAGTGACCGCTGCGCGGGCCTCGCCGGTGAACCTCCGCAGCAACGCGGCGCGGTCGGCGTCTTCCAGCCCCGGCGGGAAGAGGATCTCCTTGACGGCGACCTCGCGCCCGAAGAGTTGCTGGTCAAGGCCACGCCATACTCGGCCCATACCGCCTTGGCCGATCCGTTCGACCAATCGGTACCGGCCGGCGATGAGTTCGGGATTCTGCTCGGTCACGCGCACACTCTAGGTCCTGCTGAGCCGATCAGGTGGCGGAAAGACGGCTGGATCATGACTCCTCGCGCCCTCGGCGAGGAGGGCTCGGTGCGCGCCGGGCGAGGGGGCGGGGCCCGACTTGTCAGGAGCGCTCCTGTTGCGCGGAGGGGGCGATCCCGGTGGGGGCCGGTGGGGCGCTGGCTGGGCAGCGCGGCCGTACTGGCCTCTCCCCCTTACCGGCAGCCGCGAGGTATGGACCCGGTCAGCCTGCGCGACGAATCCGGATCGGGCCTCGGGCGTCTGTCGGCTCGATGGGGCGGCCGCCCTGGGTGATTTCCACTTCGCCGGCCGTGACCAGCCGTCGGGCGGCGCGCCGGGCCGGCTCCATGAGCGCGCGCCAGCCGTCGTCGTCCCCCCGGTACGCGGCTCTCGCGGCGTCGGAGGGGCAGATCGACGCGGTCGGGCCACGCCTTTCCAGCAGCTCCAGGATGGTGCGCTCCAAGCGCTGCTCCGTCTGCCGCCCGGTTTCCGTCATTCCTCCAGTGTCGCACCAGCCACGACACCAGCGAGGACTCCCGAGCGCCGCGCTGACTCGGATCTCCCGGACGGCTGTTCCGCGCCGCGGGCCCTCGATGCCGGGCAGGTGGACGGCATGGCACCCAGTGACACCGGCCCGCGCGGACGTACGCCCGCCCGGCTGGGGCCGAGCTTGGTCCGACATCACGGCGTCCCCCGCGGCTGGGCATGCCCCCAGCCGCAGCCGAATCTACGCGTGGGAAATGAGCGAGAAGACCGGTTCCATCCCGCGTGGGCTGCCGCGTGCTTGTCCGGCATGGGTGAGCGCCCGCCTCTCGGGGGGATGAAGGCGGGCGCTCGTGGGACATTCCCCTGGAGGCTCCGGTCCGGATGCAGTCCGAGCGATTCACTTTCAGGTCGTGTCGCCGGTGGACGAGGACGGCCGGGTGCGCGCATCCGGATCGACGGCGAGATCGCCATACACGCCGGCCCTCCCGTCAGCGGTGGGCGCGCACCACACGGCGGTACGGGCCGCCGTGCCCGGCCCGTACCGGCACCCTCTCAGCTGCCGTCGATGAGTCGTGCCGCGAATTCGGGCGAGAAGTCACCGGCCTTGTACTGCGGGCCTTCCGCCGGGCAGCGCGTGTCGTCGGCGTGGCGGCCGTCGGAGTCGCCGGGGTTCTTGATCCACAGGTAGTACGCCGCGCCGTCCTCGCCGACCCGGGAGGCGGAACCCAGCTTGCGCAGCGGCGGGTTGCAGAAGCCGACCTGCCCGCTGGTCTCGTCTCCGGGGATCTTGTAGGCGCCGTTGCCGTTGCGGGAGGTGTCCACGACCCAGGTCGTGTCGACGCCCAGCCGCTCCTTGACCCGCGCGGCGAGTCGTCGGGCGTAGTCGTTGGAGATGTCGGTCGAGTGGTAGTTGGCCACGTTCACCGCCACGCCGTCGGCGAGGTGGATTCCGGAGCGGCCCAGCATGTCGGCCATGTCGCTCAGCCCGATCCCGTTGTCCGCGGGGTCGTCCTCACGCCGCAGGCCCAGCGTCCACGTCGCGTTGCCGGCGTCCAGATACGTCTTGACGTACGGGCCCTGTGCGTCGAGGTGTTGGCTGGCGTACCAGAGCATGTCGAAGCGGGCCTCGCGCCGTTCCGGCGTCAGGCAGTTCTCCTCGACGTCGGCCTGGGCCACCGCGTCCGGTTCCAAGATGACGATCGCCGGCCTCCCGGCGATGCCGGCGACGAGACCGGCCATCCACTTCTTGTACGCCTCCGCGTCGGCCGCGCCTCCGCCGGAGGCTCCGCCGCAGTCACGGCCGGGGATGTTGTAGGCGACGAGTGTGGGCACCTGCCCGGCGGCCGTGGCCGCGCTGACGTAGCTGTCGACGTCTGTCTGCACGTCGGTGTTCCAGCCGCCGAACCACTTAACCGTGGTGCGGTCGGCTATCCGGGTGCGGATCTTGTCGGTACGGTCGTCGGTCGGGTGGGCGTCCACCCACGTGCGGGCGTTGGACCCGGGGTCGACGAAGAAGCCTTCGCGTGCGGTCGAGGTCGTCAGGGAGACGTTGTCGAAGGTGAAGTCCGTGGGGGCGTTCTGACCGCCGAGCTGGAAGGTGATCTGGGCGCTCGCACCGGCCGCCGTGTCGATCGTGGAACGGAAGGTCCACTGGTACCGCTTGCTCACGGGGTCCAGCGTGACGTCCTGCGCGAAGGGCGCTTCGAACGAACCGCTGGCCTGCTGCACGGTCGCCCGGACGGTGCTCGCGACGGAGGACCGGGCTTCGAAGGACAGCGTGTAGAGCGCGCCGGCGCGCAGCGCGATGCCGTCGCGTCCCAGCTGCGCGTCCCACCGGTTGTTCGTGCCGGTGGCCACGGAGGCCTTCAGCGTGCCGCCCGTGTGGTCGGGACCGCTGCCGGTGGACGACCACCAGGTGCCTTCCGGCGGCGCGGTGGTGAACGCACCTTCCGGGGCGAGTTCGCCGTACAGCAGCGGGGCGGGGCCCTGGGACGCCGCCTGAGCGGTGTGGACCGGCAGCGCGAGGGACGCGGCCAGCAGGGGGATCACGCTGCCGGCGTACAGCAGGGACGCGGTTCTCATCTGTGTCTGAGTCTCTCTCTTGTGATCGTGCGGACCAGTTCGGTGTGGGGCGGGGAGGGGACGTCGTACGGGATCCTGCCCCGTCGGCAGGCGTGAGTTGACGGCGGCGGTGTGGGCGGAGTTGACGAGGGCGAAGGTGACGGCCGGCCGCGGGCGGAGTCCGAAGGCGAGTTGCTGACACGCAGGTTCAAGCGTTGGGGGTGGACCATCGGGCTCCCGACCGTCGCAGGGGCCGTGACCATCGGGGTCCTGGGGCCGGTCGTCGCGGCGGTCATATTCGCGCTCGTCACCCCCTTCGGCCTGGGGGTCACCGGCTTCGGAGCCATGCTGTTGAGACTGACGTACGACATCTGGTGCCTCCCCCGGCACGGCATCACAGTCGAGGCGACGCGCAGCGGCGTGAGCTATGTGTACACGGACATGCGGGGCGTGATCCACAGGGCGGGTGGACTATCGGCAGCCCAGGGGCCGGGCAGCGCGCTCGGCGCACACGGTCGTCGCACTTGTCGGTACGGAGCCCGCCCGCCCGAAAGCCTTGGCGGCTCGGTGCATCGCGGCCCGCGTCACCCCTTCTCGATCGAGTCGTCCGTCAGTGCGGGTGAAGGAGATGTAATTACCGCCGCGTCCCCGGGAAGAAGAGGTCGATACCCAGGGAGGTTGCTATGGAGTGGGATCGGATGGGACTGGCAGAGGTTCTGGCAGCGGCAGAGAGTGCCGCGCCGGTGGCCTCACTCGATGTGGTCGCGCGTCACCTGCGCGACCGATTCGGCGCGAGGTCCGTATCGTTCCTGTTCATCGACGTCGTCGGCCGTTGCCTGCTGCGCGTCACCGAGACGACGGACACGCGCAAGGAAGAGCAGGCCGAACAGGTCCCGCTCGTCGACAGTGGTGCCTACGACGAGGTCCTGCGCACGCAGAAGCCGGTGCGGACGGCGCGGGGCGAGCAAGGCCACCGCGTGCTGGCCCCGGTCACCAACCGTGGCGACGCCATCGGTGTCCTGGAGCTCTTCCTGACGCGGGTCACACCGGAGGTCCTGGAGCAGGTGGAGGAGGCGGCGCACGCGCTGGCGTACATCGTCGTCACCGACCGCCGCTTCACCGACCTCTACCACTGGGGCCATCGCACCACCCCGGTCAGCCTGGCCGCGGACATCCAGCGTCAGCTCCTGCCGTCGGCACCTTCCTGCGAGGCCGCGGAGTTCACCCTGGCCGGCGCGCTCGTCCCGGCCTGCGAGATCGCGGGCGACACCTACGACTACAGCCTCGACCACGACACTCTGCACCTGTCCATCACCGACGCCATGGGCCACAACGTCGACGCCTCCCTCAACGCCACCCTCCTGATCAGCGCCTCCCGCGGTGCCCGCCGCACCGGTACCGACCTGGCCGAACAGGCCCGCCGGACCCACCAGGCCCTCCTCGACCACGGAAGACAGACCTTCGCCACAGGTCAGTTGCTCCGCGTCTCCCTGGACGGCACCAGTGCCCAGCTCGTCAACGCCGGCCACCCCTGGCCCCTCCGACTGCGCAGCGGCGTGGTCGATGAGCTGCGCCTGGCCGTCGACCTGCCCTTCGGGGTTGCGGGGCAGGGCCCGTACCGGGTGCAGGACATCGATCTGCGTCCCGGTGACCGGCTCGTGCTCTACACCGACGGCATGCAGGAACGCCAGGCTGCTTCCGTCGACCTTCCCGGACTCCTGCGCAAGACCTCGGCGGATCACCCGCGCGAGGTCGTACGTACCCTGGTCGCCGCGGTCAGCGACGCCAGCGACGGCCGGCCGAAAGACGACGCCACCGTCCTGTGCCTGGACTGGCACGGCCCGGAGGGACGCGCCGAGGGACGCCGAGCGGCACCCCGGTGACGACACCTGCTCCTGCTGCGGATCCGGTCCCCCGGACCGCCGGGGGGTGGTATTCGGGTCGTCGGCCTTCCCGTTCCGCTCAGGACATCAGGAGCCGCGCGGTACCTCGGCGTACGGAGTGAGGTCGGTGCTTCCGCCGGGGGCGGGGCGCGGCCGACCGGTCACGCTGCCCAGCCATCCCAGTGCGAAGCCGGCCGGGATCGAGATGAGGGCGACGGACTGGAAGGGGAGCCAGGCGAAGTCCGTGTGCGGGAGGAAGGAGGAGGGGAGACCGGACACCACGGGGGTGAACGTCTGGAGGACGACGACGCAGGCCGCGCCGCCGATGAGGGTCCACAGCAGCCCGCGTTCCGTGAAGCGGCGCCAGTACAGGCTGTAGACGAGGGCGGGCAGGAGGCTGGACGCTGCGAGGGCCAGGGCGACCCAGCTGAACATCTGGATGTTCCAGTCCAAGGCCGCGTAGGCGAGGGTGATGCCGGCGACGCTGACGGCGACGGCGCCGAAACGGGCGGTGCTGATCTCGACGCCCTTGTCAGGGCTCTCCGTTCGCCGCAGCACCTGGCGGTAGAGGTCGTGGCCGACCGCGGCCGACGCCGTCAGGGTGATGCCCGCGATGACGGCGAGGGAAGTCGCGAAGACCGCGGTGGCGACGAGGATGAAGAGTACGGTCCCGGCGATGGAGCCGGGGCCGTCCGTCAGGGCCCCGGTGGTGAGCATGAGGGCGCCGGTGCCTCCGGGACTGACCGCGGCCAGCTTCGTACCGCCGACGGTCGCCGCCGTGCCCAGGCCGATCAGCACGGCGGACGCGGTGACGGCCGAGACGACGACGAGGGCGCCGCGAACGGAACGGCGCGCCGCCGTGGGGCCGGGGGTTGCGTGCAGTCGCATCACGACGTGCGGCATGACGGCTGCGCCGAGAACGATGCTGAGCTGGAGTCCGACGAAGTCGAAGGTCCAGCTGGCGCTGGGGTTGGAGCGTTGCAGGAGGCCGGGGCGGAAGTACGCGGAACCGGCTCCGTTGTTGCTCTGCGCGGCGTCCAGCAGAGCGAGGGGGTTCCAGCCGAACCGGGCGAGGAGCACACCGACCACGAGGAGGAGGGCGACCAGGACGATGACGGTCTTCGCGGCCTGCAGGGCGGTCGCCCCGCGCATCCCTCCGACGGCGGTGGCACAGGCGATCAGGACACCGATCATCACGGCGATCGCCCGCTGCGCGCCCACGGTCTCCAGGCCCAGGAGCTGAGCGGTGACGAGGGCTACGGCCGAGAGCTGGACGACGAAGTAGAGCAGGCACACGAGGAGGGTGACGACCGCCGCGGCGATCCGGACCGCTGTCCCCGGTGCCCGGTCCGCGAAGACGTCGGCGATCGTGAACCGTCCACGGGCTCGCAGGGGTCCGGCGAGGAGGGAGAGGACGACGAGCGCGGCGATCGTGCTTCCCGCGACGAACAGGCCGTCGAATCCCATGAGGGCGACGGTCCCGGTCGTACCGACCACGGTGGCCGATGAGATGTAGTCGCCTGCAAGTGCGAGGGCGTTCCGCAGGCGCTTGTCCCGCCGCCGGCCGATGTAGAAGTTCTCGGCCTCCTCGCGTTGCGGCCCGAGCAGCAGGCAGGCGAACAGTGCGGCGACCACGATGAGGAGGAAGCTGATCAGGACAGCGCCCTGGGTGTCGTCCCCGGACATCGACAACTCTGTTGCGGGGAAGGGGTGGACGGTCACGGTCATGGTCTCCGGGGCGCTCGCGACGGCAAGAGGGCCTACGAGAGCACGGGGCGGGCCGACTGGTGAAGGCGTGCGCGGCTGAACGAGTCACGAGCACATCGGGAGGAGCGACGGCTGTGCTTCGTGACCAATGGTGTCCGGGGGTGGGTGGGGGTGGGGGTGGGGGCACCGAACCGGTGATCGGATGAACCGGATGCAGCCCGGTGGGGTGGAACGAGGCGGGTGCGACGGGGCAGGGTTGTTCGGGGGAACAGCCCGTGCGCGGATTCCTGTGCGTGAGACCCGGTCCGACGGGTATCGCTTGTCCGGCGCCGTGTGATCACGGTGAGGTGGGCCAGTGCGCCGCTCCGAGTACGACCCCGGAGACCGGCAGCCGTACGCCTGCTTCCCTCCCCCGTTCCTGGAGTGCTCCGATGACCTTGTCGCTCGCCGCCGTCCTGGCCGAGGCCGCCCGCCGCCACCCCGACCGCGTCGCGGTGGTGGACGGCGGAACGCGGATCACCTACGGGCGGCTGTGGGCCGAGGCACTGGCGCAGGCGGGCGCCCTACGTGGCCTGGGTGTCGGCCCCGGGGACAGGGTGGCGCTCATGATGCCCAACTGTGCGGGCTTCCCGCGCAGTTACTACGCGATCCTGGCCGCCGGCGCGGTCGTCGTACCCGTCCATCTGCTCCTGACGGCCGACGAAGTCGCGTACGTGCTGCGCGACAGCGATGTGCGACTGTTGGTCTGCGCGGAAGGGCTGATGGAGACCGCCGTGGCCGCCGCGTCCGCCGCGCGGGTGCCGGTGATCGGTGCGGGAGTGGTGGAGGAGAGCGCGGACGGGTGGGTGGACACCCTGGAGGCCGCGGCCGGATCGGCCGGCCCCCTCGCCTCGTACGAGAGCACCGATCCGGGCGACCCTGCGGTGATCTTCTACACGAGCGGGACCACGGGCCGCCCCAAGGGGGCGATCCTCACGCATCTGAATCTCGTCATGAACGCGACCGTCAACGCCTTCGACGTCATGGACATGAGTCGTGAGGACGTGGCACTGGGCTGTCTGCCGCTGTTCCACACGTTCGGCCAGTCCGTGTCGATGAATGCGCTGTTCCGGCTCGGCGGCACCCTGGTCATGCAGACGCGTTTCGATCCGCACCAGGCGCTCGACCTGATGGTGAAGGAGGGAGTGACCATCTTCCACGGGGTTCCGACGATGTACGTGGCGTTGCTCGCGGCGGCCCGCGCGCGGCCGTCCGGATCGCTGCCGAGGCCGCGCTACTGCGTCTCGGGCGGTGCGCCCCTGCCCGTCTCGGTCCACCGGGCGGTCGGCGAGGTGTTCGGCGCACAGGTTCTGGAGGGTTATGGGCTGTCGGAGACCTCCCCCACCGCGAGCGTGCACCACCCGGAGTTCGGGGTGCGGCCCGGGACCGTCGGGCACGCTGTGTGGGGCGTGGAGGTGGCGATCGCCCGCGCGGACGTCGAGGACACGGTCGAGCTGTTGCCCGGGGACACGCTCGGCGAGATCGTCATCCGGGGTCACAACGTCTTCGCCGGCTACTTCGGCCGGCCGGAGGAGACGGCGAAAGCCCTGGTGGACGGCTGGTTCCGGACCGGTGACCTGGGCACCAAGGACGCTGACGGGTTCATCTCGGTCGTCGACCGGAAGAAGGACCTCGTGATCCGGGGAGGCTTCAACATCTACCCCAGGGAGGTCGAGGAGGTGCTGCTCGGGCACCCCGCGGTGGCGCAGGTGGCCGTGATCGGTCTGCCGCATCCGGTCCACGGCGAAGAGGTGTGCGCCGTCGTCGTCCCGGAGGGGAAGGCGGACGACTTCGCGGAGGACGAGCTGCGGGAATGGGCGAGGACGAGGCTCGGCCGGCACAAGTATCCGCGGATCGTGGTGCGTGCGGACTCCATGCCGCTGGGACCGAGCCACAAGGTCCTCAAGCGGGAGCTGCGCCAACGGTACGGGCACCTGTCGCAGAGCCATGCCCCGTGAGATGGGGCCGAAGCACTGGCTTGCTGACGGTGTCGCCCCCCCGGCATATGGGTCAGCTCTCCGGCGGGGCGCGGATCTGGAGCGTCTGCTCTGGGGCGGCGAGGCCGGCGGCGTTCGTAGCGTCTGCCGGCCTTGGCGGCCTGGGTCGCGCGTCGGGCGCTGTTCTCAGGCGGCGATGCAGGGGGCCCGGGAACAGCGGCGGTGCAGAGGGCCCGGTGACAGGCCGCCTGGCGGGCTTGCTCGGTGAGCACCGACAGCCGGCTCCCCTCACCGCAGTCGGCACCGCCAGCCACCCGGACCGACCCGCTTCGGATCGACACCCCGTCCTGGGAGACCGACGGTGCCCGGCAGCCGGCCTCTGCGCGCCGCCGCGGGTGACGAGGGATTCCGCGCGGAGCCGAGGAACACCGGGTGCTTACGTCGCTTCTCTGGGCCCTGCAGGCGAGGTGACTTTTTCCTTTTCACATGTTTTGCGACGTTTAGCGAGGGAATCGAGCGGACGTGCCGGTCTCTCCCGGCGCGACCCGAGCCGCACAGGCACCGGAAGGACACATCGTGAGCAAGATCGGCGGAGCCTTCAAACTCATCCGCGGCAAGAAGCAGGAGGCCGACGGCAAGGCATTGGGCGACGCGCGCCTCCGGGACGCCGGCCGCCGACTCGCAGCGGACGGCCAGAGCGAACTGCGCCGACGTCGCTGACCTCGACGTTCGCGCAGTTGCGCGGGAACGTCGGCGCTGCGGCGGCCTACGCCCATGCGTACGCACTGCTGTCTGCGCATACGGCCTCGCAGCACGGCCCGATCTCAGGGCGGTCCCCGCCCTCGCCCCTCCGCCAGGCCGTCCCGCCTGTGGCGTCCTCCGGTCGACGGGGCGCCGACAGTGCCCAGGCCGACAGCGCCCAGGAGGTCAGCCACACCGCCGAATCGGACTCATTCCGTCCACTTCCTTTACGGATGGAGAGAACCCACCCCGCCTGTCGGCGACGCCCAGCACGCGCAACCGTCGCATCTTCTGGAGTGCTCTCCTGAGGGCGACCCGTGGCACCGCAGCAGACTCGCGTCACAGCACGACCGATACCGGTAGGTAGTCACACGCACCGTGGCACGCGATGCAGCCCGGTCAGGTCGAATCCCCGGCCTGACAGGTCGGGGATTCGTCGAGGCGGCGCCACGCCCGGCGGATCAGCCGCGGCGGCTGGTCTTGCGCCAACCGAAGGGGCCGGGGAGGTCCACCGAGGTGGTACGGCGACCAGTGGTGCTGTGAGTGCGGCGGGGACCGTATTTCCCTCCGCCGGTGGTGATCGACAACGACTTGCGGTTGATGTTCAGTCGGACGCCGGGCAGGATCCTGAAGCTCTTGCGGAATGTCAGCGGCATGACGTCTCGCTCCCTCGACGCAGTTGGTGGCGGTGGCCCGACTGCTTCTGCATGCAGGCCAGTTGACGTACGTGTGTCCGGCGCCGCCCGTCTCATGCACCGGCTGCAGGCTCAGGCACTCGGTGGAGTGGAGTCCGGTCCGGGAAGGCCGCAGTTCTGCGGCGAGCACCGCACCGAAGACCGTCAGGATGGCGATGCTGAGCCTGAGGGCGTCGGGAGCGCCCGGGGGCTCCACGGGTTCCGTCAGCCGGCGGACGCGCCGGTACGCCACCACGCTGGCGACGCAGACCACGACCACAGCCACACCCGCCACGATCAATACGGGCCAGAAGTCCGGCGCCTACCGACCGTTTCCCCGAGAGCTCTGGCGGCTGGTCGTACGGGTGCGCCCACAGCAGCGCCATGTCCATCCACGTCCGGTCGTGATGTGTCCGACAGGACCTTCGGGCTCCGTGTCGACGCCCCGGGCCGCGCTGGTGGTGCGTGTCAGTCGAGGTAGTCGGCCATGAGTTCGGCGAACGACTCGGGGGTGAGGGTTTCGACGCCGAGTTTCTGGGCCGTGGTCGCCTTGGAGCTCGGCTTGCCCGTCGGGGACGGGGCTGCGACGAGGTACGACGTCTTGGCGTTGACGCTGCTGCCCGCCCGACCGCCGGCGCGCTCGATGAGCTCGTTGAGTCGAGTGCGGCTGAATCCGTCCAGCCGGCCCGTCATCTTGCCGGTGACCACGACGGTCTTTCCCGCCAGCGGGCCCGCGCCGACCGTCGTGTCGCCCGTGTTCTGCTGCGGCTCGACCATGTTGACGCCCGCCGCGATCAGCTTGTCGACGACCGGCGCGAGTGCGGCGAGTTCGGCGACGACGATCGGGGCCTTCTCCGTGCCGATGCCCTCGACGCCGTGCATGTCCTCGGTGTCGGCCTCGCGGATCGCGTCCATCGTGCCGAAGTGTGCGGCGATCCTCCGCGACATGCTGCGGCCCGTCCCCGGGATGCCCAGTGCGCAGAAGACCCGGCTGAGCGGGCGGGTCCTGGCCAGTTCGAGCTGCTCGGCGAGCTTCGCCCCCCGCTTGGCGCTGCCCGAGGCCGTCGTGAGCTGTTCCTCGGTGAGGGTGAACAGGTCCGCAACGTCCCCGACGAGACCGGAGTCGATCAGGGCCTTGACGTAGGTCTTGCCGAGGCCGTCGATGTCGAGGATGTCGCGCCCGGCGGCGTACTCGATCAGGGGCGCGAGCGCGCACGCCGTGCCCTTCGCGCACCGCCACCGCTCCTGGCTCTTGTCGATCTCGCCCCCGCAGTGGGGGCACTCGGTGGGCAGCGGGACCGGCACCGCGCCCTCGGGGCGCAGCTCGATCACGGGGGCCTGGACACGGGGGATGATGTCGCCGGCCTTGTAGACGGTGACGGTGTCTCCGAGGTGCAGGTCTCGCCGGGTGATGTCGGCCGGGTTGTGCAGCGTGGCCCGGGACACGGTCGAGCCGTCCAGGTCGACCGGAGCGAGCACGGCGGTCGGGGCGAGGACGCCGGTTCGGCCTACCTCCCACACGACGTCCGTCAGGACGGTCTGCCGTTCCACGGCGGGCAGCTTGTAGGCGATGGCCCAGTACGGGAAGCGGCTTCCCACTCCGGCCGCCTCCTGGTCGGCGGCGCTGTCCGCCTTGATGACCACGCCGTCGATGCCGAACGGCAGGCCGGCACGCATCGCGGCGATCTCCTCCACCTTCGCCTGAGCCTCGGCGATCGTGCTCACCACATGCAGCCCCGCCGGCGTCCGCGCGGTCGTCTGTACGCCCGCCTCGCCGACCGCGGCCAGGACCTCGGCATGCGTCGCCCCGACCGGCAGGAACGATTCACCGTCGAGGTCGACCGCGCCGTACGCCCAGAACGTCAGCTCCAGGCGGTAGGGCCGGTCCTTCGCCCGCAAGGTGCCGGCCGCACCGTTGCGCGGGTTCGCGAACGGCGGCGCCCCGTGCGCGGTGCGCACCTCGTTCGCGGTCTCGAACTGGGCCTGGGTGAACAGGATCTCGCCCCGGGCCTCGAACGTGAGCGGGCGGTCGAGCTGCTCGGGCAGCCCGTGGACGGATCCGATCACGTGGCTGACGTCCTCCCCGTGGGTGCCGTCCCCCCGGGTGATGATCTGCACCAGCCGGCCGTCCCGGTAGCGTGCGGCGACGGCCGCGCCGTCGAGCTTCGGCTCCACGGTGAACCCGCCCTCGGCGTCGCGGCCCAGGCGTCTCTTCAGCGATGCTTCCCAGCCCGTCAGCTGCTCGGGGCTGAAGACGTTGTCGAGGCTGAGGAGGCGGGTGGTGTGCGGGATGTCTCCCCCGGCAGCGCCGTCGGCGACGAGGCCGGTCGTCGACCCTGCCGTGGTGTCGGGATGCGTCGCCTCCCAGGCGAGTACGGCACGGCGCAGCCCGTCGTACGAGGCGTCGTCCATGGGACTGTTCTCGCCGCCGTAATAGGCGCGCGACGCTTCACCAAGCTGGGCCAGGGCGGTCTCGTACGCGGTGGTCGAGGGCAGGGCAGAGTACGCCTCAACGGCGGGAAGTGCGGTCATGCACGCATCATGCCGTGGGGGTCTGACAACGCCTTGTGGCAGACTCCCGGCTCCAGCGCCTTCGCCGCCGCCGGGTGGCTGAAGCCGTGCGCCGACCGGGGCTTCGCTTCGGTGGCCGGAGCGGATCGGGGCGGCGGCGCCGTCTTTCGTGGCCGATCGGGGTCATGGCGCTGCGCCGGGACACCGTGCCCCTCCCCTCTTCGTACGAGAGTGAGGGCTCGTTCGGCCCCCGACCCGTGCGGGTTCGGACGTCGCCGGCGGCCGATGGCCTCACGGGCCGCGCCAGAGGTTGGCGAAGGCCGCGTTCTCGATGGTGCGCCGCTGGCGTACGGCCTCCAACTCCATCACCGCGTCGTGGGCCGCGGCCACGACGGTCGTCACCGCTTCGTCTTCGAGTCCGGGATCGTCGTCGGATCGTCCACCGTCGAGGCCCACGACCGAGGCGAGGGCGGCCAGGACGGGGTCCTTCTCCTGCCAGCGGTCGGCCGCCCTGCGGCGGGCGGGCGTATCGACCGGTTCCACGCGCTCCTTGCCGAAGGGCAACCGGCCGCTTCGCTTCCGCGTCAGCTCGCCGTCCTCTTCCAACGCGGTCTGGTACGCGGCCGAGAGGTCGCGGCCCCGGCGCCACAGCCAGTCCTCGATCCGCTCGTACGGCGGCTGCCGGGTGAGCTGTGCCGCGGCCTCTTCGAGGAGCCGGTCGTCCGGCGTCGACATGCCACCCGGCACGATGTGGTCACCGTCCACGGTCACGACCGCCGTACCGAGGAGATCGATCAGCTCGGCCGCCGCGAGTCCGAGCGACAGATCGCCCTGTCCCACGGCGTGCTCCGGGCTCGGGTCCATGGCGATGATGAACAGGTCTTTCGCCGTGGTCATGAACGGCTCCCCTCGGAGACAGCGTCTCGGAGACAACGTCGAAGGTGCACCCCACCGTCCCCGGCTCGCATCCGGAGCCGGCTCGGTGGCGGGGCGACTGTCACGATCATTATCTCCTCCGGCCGGGCGGAGCGAAGCCCTGTCCCAAGCCGAAATTTCTGCCACCGGCGTCATGAACGCGGATTTCGAGCGTCCCGCGCCCGCTTCCCACGACGTGATCCGAGAGGACCGCTGCTCTGTCCGACAGGGCGGGCAGCCCGGGCGGCACCCATGGGCAGGCCCGCCCGTACCGATGCCTCCGCATTGCCTCCGCCCACGGCCGCGTCCCGGATGCGGCCGCTGCCTTCGGCCCTCAGCCCTCAGTCGGGAAGGCGTCCGCCCGTACGTGGGGCATGGGGCTGCTGCTCACCCGGTACGGGTCGCCGGGCGGGCGCTCGGCCGGGGTCACACGTACCGTCAGCGGTCCTGCCCACTCGTAGCCCATCCGCTCCCCGTGGCGTGCCAGGTCGTCCGTCAACGCCTCGCCCACGTCACGCTGACCGCGGCGCATCAGCTCCTCGTGCACCTTGGCGTCGAGCTCCACCTCGTAGGCGTTCGGAACGACCACCCTGCTCTCGCTGCACACGACGGCGTGGTCGTCGCACTCGTGGTGCAGGGCGGCGACCAGTTCGACCTGTTCGCGGTGGCGGACCTTGGAGAGCAGGCGCTTCTGCCAGCGTTCCAGGGCTCGTTCCCATCGCGAGAGCCCCGACCCGGCCGAGTGCCTGCCCTCCGGCCTTGTCGTCACCGTCGCCCGCGCAGCCGCCCGAGCAGCCTGCGCGCCTGCTCCCGCTTCCGCGGGTCGGCGGCGGCGCGCCGGGCCGACGCGATCGTCCGCTGTCCCTGTGGGCTGCGGGTGAACTGCTTGATGCGGGTGATCAGTCCGGACATCGTTCCTCCTTGTGCGGCGGTGTACTGCCCGCGTGGGTCATGTACCCGTCGCCTACCCGGGGATTCCGCAACGATGTCCTTCACCCTCAGGCCGTCGGCCCGTGGACTCCGGAGGCCTTCTACGACTGCGCGGCCTCCTCCGCCTCCCGCTTCGCGTCCAACGTCTCACCGAGGGGCACGTAGTAGGACTCCCACCTCGACGGCCTCCGGTGCAGGTCGGTCACCATCATGCCGAGCAGGTCCGCATCGAAGGCCACCCCGTACAGGCTGCCCTCCAGCCAGTGGCCGTCGACGAGGAGGGAGGGTGTCCCCCAGTCGCTGATGTTTTCGCCGGCCATGTCGAAGGCGCGGTCCGAGGCGGTGACGAAGGCGCGGTACTTCATGGTCCTGACGGCCGCGTCGAAGGCCTCGCCGCGCAGCCCGGGGACCTGCGCCGCAAGCTTCAGCAGGCGGTCGGTGGTGAAGCCCCCGGAGGCCTCGACCGTGGCCTGGTTGTCGAAGAGCACCCGGTGGTACTCGACGAACTTCTGCTGCTCCAGGGCCGCGCGGAGCGCGTTGACCGCCCGCTTCGAGCCGTCGCCGCCGAGCCGTTCGTCCTTGAACGTGGCGAACGTGTACCGGGCGCGGGTCTGGCGGAGCAGCAGCGGCTTCTCGATGCCTTCGACGCCCGTCGTCTCGTACTCCTCGACCACCGGGCACCGCGGGTCCTCGTACACGTGGAGCGTGGTGGTGACCTCCCCTGATGAACGAACGGAGCCTATGCCTCCGCTCCGGCGTCCTCTGCATCCCTTTTCCTGGGAGGTCACCAACGCCCATCGAGGAGCCTCCGGGTACAGCGCTAGGGAGGAAGTACGAAGCCCTTCGTGGTGCCCGTTTCCGTACGTCGACCGTGTGCGCGTCGACCCGCACGCCGGGCATGCCTCGGCACCCACGTCGGCAGCGGTGACCCGGGCGGCACCCGCAGCGGACTCCTCCTCCCGAAGAACACGAAGGTCGGCGCACGTCAGGGCGCCCAGGAGGTGTCGTCATCGTGCCGCGTTCACAGCAGGAGTGAGGGTCACGGCTGCTGGTAGAACTGGGCCGTGCCCGCTCCGGAGCCGGCACGGATGACGTTCTTTGTCCGGCGGCCTTCCTCCTCCGCCCCGGCCTTCACCCTGGAGCCCGCTTTGCCCCTGCGGACAGGCACCACCCGCCCCATATCCCTGCTCCTGTCGACCGCGCTCGCCGCCGCAACGCTCACCGGCTGCGCGCTGCTGGAACTCGCCAGGGACTGCGAGGGGACCGACGACCGGGTGCGGGAGATGGCGGCGCTCGACATCCTCGACTCCCGGCCCGACGGGGCGACCGTCGCCCGGGGGTTCGAGGAGGTGGACGCCGGCTGCTGGGCGGACAGCGGCGACGTCGTGGTGTACGCCGGCCGGACTTACGCCTTCCCCGGTACACGGGCCGACGTGGCCGCGCACTACCGGACGGCCGCGGTACGCGACGGATGGATTCCTGACCCCGAAGCCCTGCCCGGCGACCTGAGCTTCACCAGAGAGGACATGACCCTGTGGATCGTCTTCCTCACCGCCGAGCGCCTCGCGGAGGACGGTCACGGAAGCCGCCCCGACCTCACCACCGGGGCCGGCTACTCGGTCAGCATCGACTCGTACGGTGGCGTTTGAGGCGAGGGGCTAGGCCCTGCCGCTCTGTGATCTTGACTGGTGGATCAAGGGCGGGTGGCACGTCGTCATGAACTGACCCCGGGCCCGTGCCGAGTGGACTTCGTCCGGCTGGAAGGTCCGGGCGGGGGTGGCTCGGCGGGGCGTGCCTACGCGGTACGGGTCGTCCTGGGCCCGCCTGCGCACCCGCTTCCGCCGCTGGTCGGCGGATGGCGGGCCACCGGGCGCGGCGTGGTGGCCGGGGCGGTCGCACGCCGGTCTTCGACCGACGACGCGGGCCGCGATGACGACGGCGTCCGCGGCTGGGACGCCGTCGTCCGGGAATCCCATGGCGCGGACCACGACCGGTACGTCGGTCTCGCGACGGGCGGCCTGACCCGGGACAGGGACGCCGATCGCGACGGCCGGCAGGGAGATCTCAGGGACGGCGGTGGCGACGCCGGTGATCGTGCCGTGGGCTGAACCGGGCGGCCGGGGCCCGCGCTGGTGTCGGCGGTACCCGCCGTCTGTGGCGCACCGACTCAGCCTTCGGCCGGCGGGGCGGCGGCTTCCGCGGCGCGGCGGTATTCGGCGTTGATGCGCTGCGCCTCTTCGAGCTGGTCTTCCAGGACGATGATGCGACAGGCGGCCTCGATGGGCGTCCCCTGGTCGACCAGCTCGCGGGCGCGGGCGGCGATGCGCAGCTGGTAGCGGGAGTAGCGGCGGTGGCCGCCCGCCGAGCGGAGCGGGGTGATGAGGCGGGCCTCTCCGATGGCGCGGAGGAAGCCCTGGGTGGTGCCGAGCATCTCGGCGGCCCGGCCCATCGTGTAGGCAGGGTAGTCGTCGTCGTCAAGACGGCCGTACGAGTCGTCTGCTGTCATTTGCACCTCTCTGAAACGCGGACAGGGGGCCCTGGTGCCGTACGGCACCAGGGCCCCGAAGGAACTGCTACACCATCTGCCGGTCCTGATACTGCGCCGGCTCATTGTTTCCGCAGACCCGACCGAGACGCTGTCGGGGGTGCGGGGATCGCGGTTGCTTGACCGGAGACCACCTCACTGTCGATGTCCTGCGGTACCCGGGTTCAGACTTCCGCCCGGGCGATCCTGATGGCGTTGGGCTCCTCCGTTCTTCCCTAGTGATCCACTACTTACCAGATGGGGCACTGCCGACCGCTCAGTGGATCCCCCACCGTCGAGCCTCCCGGTGCGCGCGTCCGCAGCCGACGCCTTCACCGGGGTCCTGCTCACTGACCTCACTGCTGGGTACTGCGTGTACTGCCTCCACGGGTACCGCCACTGCCATGACCGCGGTCCCGCTCACGGCGGCCCCTGATCACTGCGGGCCACCCGGTCCGGCCGCCAGTCCCGTCGCCGTCCTGCAACCACCCTGGCTTCGAGGCTCCGCCGCCGCACCGTCCTGCGTTGTGCCACTGCGTGTACTGCTGGGTACTTCCGGCCGGCAGTTCATCTCTGCCAGGCCCTGTCGTCTCTCTGGGCTACGAGAGAAACCATAGCGACGCCGCCACGCAATGTCTACTCTGGCCGACATAGATTTTCCTGCGTCCGGCGGTGAGGTATCCGCCCGGGGTGGTGACATGGGGGACGCGTCGGCTTCGCGAGAAGCGGGTAGCCGCCAGAGGGGAGGTCATCGTGGAGTACAGCGACTGGATGCTCACCGCGGGCCAGCGCGGGAACCGCTCGACCCGCCTGGACCGGCGACACGCCGACGGCGCCGCGTGGACCCGCGGCAACGACGTCCGACCGCTGGTCCACGGCACCGCGTACTTCGGTGAGCTGCTCCGGCGGGTGAGGGCGCAGCGGTCCGGGGATCTCCTGCTCTTCACCGACTGGCGCGGCGACCCAGACGAGCGCCTCGGCGGCGCGGGTACGGAGATCAGCACCGTCCTGGGCGAGGCGGCGGCGCGCGGGGTGATCGTGAAGGGGCTCGTGTGGCGCTCCCACCTGGACAAACTGCAGTTCAGCGAGAGGGAGAACCGTCACCTCGGAGAGGAGCTGGCGGAGGCCGGTGCCGAGTGTCTGCTGGACATGCGGGTACGGCCCGGCGGCTCCCATCACCAGAAGCTCGTCGTCCTACGCCACCCCGGCCGGCCGGAACTCGACATCGCGTACATCGGCGGCATCGACCTGTGCCACAGCCGCAACGACGACGCCTCCCACCACGGTGACCCCCAGACGGTGCCGTTCGCCTCGGCGTACGGCTCCCGGCCCCCTTGGCACGACGTGCAGCTGGCCATCCGCGGCCCGGCGGTCGGGGATCTGGAGGCCAACTTCCGCGAGCGCTGGGAGGACCCCTCGCCGCTCAGCCGGAGCCCACTGGTCCGGCTCCGCGAGATCATGCACCACGAGGACACCGAAGCCGACCCCATGCCGCCGCAGCTGCCCGATCCCGAGCCCTGCGGCAGCCACGCCGTGCAGGTGCTGCGCACCTACCCGAACCGGATGCTGCGCGGGTATCCCTTCGCCCCCGACGGCGAACGCAGCATCGCGCGCAGCTATCTCAAGGCCCTGCGCCGGGCGCGGTCGCTCATCTACCTGGAGGACCAGTACCTGTGGTCCCCGAACGTCGTCGGGTTCTTCGCGCGGGCTCTGTACGAGAATCCCGGTCTGCGGCTGATCGCCGTCATCCCCACCGTCCCCGAGCAGGACGGCCGGCTCGCCCTGCCGATGAACCTGGTCGGGCGGGTCACGGCACTGGAGAGGCTGCGCCGCGCGGGTGGCGACCGGGTGGCGGTCTATGGGCTCGAGAACGCCGACGGGACTCCCGTGTACGTGCACGCCAAGGTGTGCGTGATCGACGACGTGTGGGCATCGGTCGGCTCCGACAACATCAACCTTCGTTCCTGGACCCATGATTCGGAGCTCAACTGCGTGGTCCTCGACGACCGTGCGGACCCGCGGCCCCCGCACGACCCCGGTGGGCTCGGGGACCGCGCCCGCGGTTTCGCGCGGGACCTGCGGCTGGAGCTGTCCCTCGAACACGTGGGGGGCGGGGATCCGAACTCGCCCTCCTCGGCGGATGACCTGTGCGATCCGGCGCAGGCCTTCGACACCTTCGCCGCCAGCGCCGCCGCCCTGGACGCCTGGTACGAGAGCGGACGCCACGGCCGGAGACCGCCCGGCCGCCTGCGCGCGTACCGCCCGCCCGACATGTCCCGCGTGACGCGCGGCCTCGCCATGCCTCCGTACCGCCTCCTGGTCGACCCGGACGGACGCCCGGCCCGGCTCCGGCGGCGCAACGCGTACTAGGCCGTGTTCTGAAAGTCGGCTCTGCTCCGCGCCTCGCATCGTGATGATCGCGGTGTGGGGCGAGGGGATCTTTCTGACAGGCAGTGGGCGGTGCTGGAGCCGTTGCTGCCGGTTGCCGTATCGGGAAGGCCGGCGGTGAGTCGGCGGAGGCTGATCGATGGGATCCGGTGGCGAGTGCGGACCCGTGCTCTGTGGAGGGATCTGCCGCAGGAGTACGGGCCGTGGCAGACGGTCTATGGACTCTTCCGCCGCTGGCAGCGTGACGGCCCGCGAGATGATCAAGGGATGGTGTGGACTCTTGAAATCGTGCGGTGGCCGCGGGCCATGACGTAGACCCTGATCGATGGGGCCCTTGGGGAGGATCGGAACGGTCAGTAGCGACATCTGGCCGATCTTGATTCCGGCTCGATGACTGGCCCTGTTTCCGCTGATCAGGGCCCTTACGTTCCGGGTCATGCCAGTTGAATTTCTCTCTGATGACCAGGTCTCGCGCTACGGCCGGTTCGCTACGAGGCGCGGCGGCAGAGCCGGTATGAGCACGCGTGGGAGATCCGGGGCGCGTACGCCTACCGAGAGTTCCCGGCGGAGGCGGAGGTGCGCGGGTTTTTGGCGGCGCGGGTGTGGGCGTCGCTGGAGGGGCCGCGGGCTGGGTGCGCACCTGGTGCCGGTGTCGGTGGTGCCGGCGGCGCGGATGGCGGGGCTGGCCCGGTACGGGATGGGCTCGAAGGCGCCGGCCTTGCGGGAGCTGGAGGAGAGCCGGAAGACGGCGACGCTGCTGGCGACGGTGCGGCATCCGGAGTCGGCGAGCGGTTCATCCTCGACGCCCTCCACAGCCTCGACGGCGACCCCAAGCCCGAGACCGTGATCACGGACACCGCCCCGTACTCGGACATCATGTTCGGGCTGTTCGCGATCTGCGGCTACCACTTCTGCCCCGCGGATCGCCGACATCGGCGACGCCCGCCTGTGGCGCACCCACGCCAGCGCCGACTACGCGCCCCTCCAGGACGCCTCCCGGCACACGGTCCGCCTGGACCGCGTCCGCGCGCACCGGGGCGACATGCTGCGGGTGGCCGGCTCGCTGGCAACCGGTGAGGTCCGCGGCTATGACCTGCCCGCCACCGCCTCGCCCGGAAGATCTTCTTCGGACAGCGCGGTGAACTGCGCCAGCACTACCGCGAAATAATGGAGGACCAGCTCGGCGCCCTCGGACTCGCCCTTTCTGGGCGGTTCCTCCCACGGTAGGATACCCATGGGGGTATGTGAGGAGGTTGGTGTGCAACTCGACATGAGTGCCGAGGAACTGAAGGCGGCGCTGAACCGGCTGCGGCGGGCGCAGGGTCAGCTCGCGGGAGTGATAAAGATGATCGAGGAGGGTCGGGACTGCGAGGACGTCGTCACGCAGCTGTCGGCGGTCTCCAAGGCGCTGGACCGGGCAGGGTTCTCGATCATCGCGACGGGCCTGCAGCAGTGCATGACCAGCGAGGACCCGCAGGTACAGGACTCCGCGCAGATGCGCTCCCGGCTGGAGAAGCTGTTCCTTTCCCTGGCCTGAGAGTTTTCGCATCCCGTGGGGCCTGCCGCAAACGCACCGACAACGGGGCGTCCGCGGCTGGCCCCACGGGTCTTCCACAGCAGGACGCCGGTCGCCATCACGGCGGCCACGGTCAGCAGCAGCGTGCCGAAGACCCTCTGCAGGCCGGCGGGCTGGTCCTTCGCGGACAGCCGCTTGCCGTCGCAGGCGCCCAGGACCGCCGTCGCGATGAACGGCATGATCCAGGCTGACCTGGGTGGACGCGCGGGCCGAGAGGGCGACCGCCTCGTTGGCGATGATGACCGGCAGGCTGGTGCCGACGGCGGCGCTCATCGGTGCCGCCAGTGCCGCCACCAGGGCAGGGACGGCGAGGAAGCCACCGCCGACGCCGAGGAATCCGGTCACCGCGCCCAGCGCGGCCCCCGCTCCCGTAGCGCGGGGCGCCGACGCCGTCGCGTCCTCGGACGGTGTCCGCCGGCGCAGCATGCGCAGCCCGGCGAACATGGCGAGGGCTGCGAATGCCATGGTCGGCACAGCGGCGGGAATGCGTGCGGACAGCAGACCGGCCGCCGCGGCGAACAGCAGACCGGCCCGCCAGCGCACCATTCCCGCCCGGGCGGGAGCCAGCGGCGCGGTGAGCGAGGTGACGATCACGATGATCAGGCTGGCGGTAGTGGCCTCGGCCGGGCTGAAGCCGAGCAGGTAGATCAGGGCGGGGACGGTCAGGATGCTCCCGCCAGCCCCAAGTGCCCAGGGCGAGACCTACCAGAGCCCCGGCGAGCAGCACGAGAACGAACGCGGTCATATGACCGTGCCCGCCGCCCCGTGCGCGTCCTTCACGGGCAGACCCGGATCGGCCCAGGCGCACATCCCGCCCGTGACGTCGACCGCCGCAACACCGCTCTCGGCGAGCAGGTGCGCGGCCTGCTGGGAGCGGTTCCCGGAACGGCAGATCATGGGTGTTTCACGAGCGACCGCCTATGAAACAACCCGGGGCGTTGACCACCCGGCACCCGGGATTCCGTACGCGATTGGTCAGCGGTGCCCGCCGGTGCGCGGAGGCGGGGCACGGCGGCGGCTCACCCTACTGGACCCTTCGTACTCCGTCCGCCCGGCGCCTCGGCCAGGGCCGCCCCGAGGGGGCCCTGGCGGAACGTGTGTCGGTCAGGTTCGGGGGTGGTCGGTCATCCAGCGGGCGGCGAGGAGGCCCGAGGCCGCGGTGAGGACGGTGGCGGCGAGGACAGTGGCATCCAGGCCCAGCGCGTCGGCGAGGACGCCCGCCGTCAGGGCGCCGAGGGCGTAGCCCATGTCGCGCCAGAACCGGTAGGTGCCGAGGGCGTGGGCCCGCCAGGAGGGGTGGGCGTGGTCGGAGACGGCGGCGATGAGCGCCGGATAGACCAGCGCGGTGCCGAGACCCAGGCCGAAGGCGGAGAGGACTCCGGCGAGAAGAGGGCGGTCGAGGAGGAGGGCGAGGAGGAGTGCCGCCGCCTGGACCAGCATGCCCGTCACGACGAGCGGCTTGCGGCCGACCCTGTCGGCGAGGTGGCCGGCCGGGATCTGGCCTATGCCCCACACGAGCGGGTAGAGCCCCTTGATCAGGCCGATCGCGGCGATGCCGAGTCCGTGATCGGCGAAGAGAAGCGGAAAGACGCCCCAGGTCAGGCCGTCGTTGAGGTTGTTGACCAGACCCGCCTGGCTGGCACCACGTAGCGACCGGTCGCGCCATGACGTACGGGCGAAGGTCTCCTTGAAGGACGGCCTGCCGTTCTCGCCGCCCGGGGGCGCCGGGTGGCGGGAGAGTTCGAGGGCCAGGTGGGCGGCGGTGTCCTTGGCCAGGAGGGACAGTCCGAATCCGGCGGCGAGGAAGACCACGCCGATGAGCTCGGGGGCGGGGCGCAGCCCGTAATGGTTGGCGAGATAGCCGGTGAGCAGGGCGGTGGCACCGACCGAGACGTAGCCGGCGGCCTCATTGAGGCCGGTGGCGAGCCCCCGGCGGCCGGGTCCCACGAGGTCGATCTTCATATTGACGGTCATCGACCACGTCAGCCCCTGGTTGACGCCGAGCAGGACGTTCGCGGCCACGATCCACCACCACGAAGGCGCCCACGCGAGGACGAACGGCACGGGTGCGCCGATCAGCCAGCCCGCCAGCAGGAGCTGCCTGCGCCGGAAACGGGCGGTGAGCACACCGGCGGCAAGGTTCGTGAGCGCCTTGGCGAGGCCGAAGGCGACGATGAACGAGAAGACGGCCAGGTTCCCGGCGAGCCTGAAGACCTCGGTGCCGATCAGGGGGACCGTCGTCCGCTCCAGACCGACGAGCGCCCCGACCGCCGCCGTGACGAGGACGAGCAGGACGAACTGCGCCCGGTTCTCCCGAAGGCCCAGCCGCACGGCGCCGGGCGAGGGGGCGACGGGGGGCGAGCGCCGCCTCGCCGTGATCCCTCGTGTCATCTCGATCTCTCCTATCCACTCCGATATCCGCAGACCACCATACCCCCACGGGTATTTTCTCCGCCCCTTCCCGCAGAAGTGGGGACCGTGACGGGGGATACCCCTAGGGGTATTTGACTTCTCTCGCCGCCTCTGCCTACAGTCGGCGTCGTAAGTACCCCGGGGGGTATCCGAAAGGGTGACCTTCCATGCGTGAAGTGGATCTGGACGTCTTCGCCTCCGAACTGGCGGAGGGCGCCTTCGCCATCGACGTACGGGAACCGGACGAGTACCGCGCCGGTCACGTACCGGGGGTGCGCACCGCACCGCTCTCCGAGCTCGGCGCCCACCTCGCCGCGCTCCCCGCCGACCGGCTCGTCTACGTGATCTGCGCGAGCGGCAACCGGAGCGCCTGGGCCGCGGAGCACCTGGAAGCCGCCGGCCTCCGCGCGGTCTCGGTCGCGGGCGGCACCTCCGGGTGGGCCCGTGCCGGTCGCCCGGTCGTGCGCGGCACGGATGTCCGGGCCGCCTGAACGGCCGGCCGCCCACCCTCAGCGCACTTCTTCCCGTCTCGCGTGGCTTCCGCTCCGCGACCGCTTTCTCCGTCGAAAGGTTCGCCGTGTTCTTCGCCCAGTACTACCTCGACTGCCTGTCCCAGGCGTCGTACATGATCGCCGACGAGCAGACCGGTCAGGCGGTCGTCGTGGACCCGCGCCGGGACGTGTCGGAATACCTCGCCGATGCGCGGGCGCACGGGTTGACCGTGGTCGGCGTGATCAACACCCACTTCCACGCGGACTTCGTCGCCGGCCACCTGGAGATGGCCGACGAGACCGGCGCGTGGATCGGTTACGGCTCGCGGGCGGAGACGGAGTACCCGGTCCGTCACCTCGCCGAGGGCGAGCGGATCACCCTGGGCGATGTGGTGCTGGAGGTCATGGAGACACCGGGGCACACCCCGGAGTCGATCAGCGTCCTCGTCTACGAACACGCCGTCGACGCCGTCCCGTACGGGGTCCTGACGGGTGACGCGCTGTTCATCGGTGATGTCGGCCGCCCCGACCTGCTGGCGTCGGTGGGCGTGACGGCCGAGGAGCTGGGCGGAATGCTGCACGACAGTGTGCAGAACAAGCTGATGGGCCTCGCGGACGAGGTCCGGGTCTTCCCCGCCCACGGCGCCGGCTCGGCCTGCGGGAAGAACCTGTCGACGGAGAAGTCCTCCACGATCGGGGAACAGCGGGCGACCAACTACGCCTGCGCCCCGATGGGTCGGGAGGAGTTCGTCGCGCTGGTGACGGCGGGCCAGTCCGCCGCACCGGGCTACTTCGCCTACGACGCCGACCTCAACCGCAGGGAGCGGCCCCTGTACGACTCCGCAGCCACGGCCCGTCCGCTGTCCCTGGAGGAGTTCGCCGGACTGCGGGCAGGTGGCGCCGTGGCGGTCGACGCGCGTGATCCGCAGGAGTTCGCGGCCGGGCACCTGACCGGTGCGGTGAACGTGCCGGCCGACGGCCGGTTCGCCGAACAGGCCGGCACCGTCCTGGACCCCGCGGAGGAACTGGTGGTGATGGCGCCTCAGAACCGGGAGGAGGAGGTCGTCACCCGCCTCGCCCGCATCGGCTTCGACCGTGTCGTGGGCTACGTCCGCAATCCCCAGGACGCCCTGCGGGTGATGGAGGGTGAGGTCACCCCCGCCAGCCGCCTCACCGCCACCCACCTCAAGACCGTCCTCGCCGGAAACAACCCGCCGCTCGTTGTCGACGTCCGCACCTGCGGCGAGCGCGAGGCCAACGGCTTCATCCCCGAGGCCCTGCACATCCCGCTGAGCGAACTGTCCTCCCGGATCGGCGAACTCCCCACCGACCGGCCGCTGGTCCTGCACTGCGCGGGCGGCCACCGCTCCTCCATCGCCGCCAGCCTGCTGCGCCACCGCGGCATCGAGGACGTCTCCGACATCCTCGGCGGCTGGGCCGCCTGGGCCCTCGCGGCCGGATCCGCCGAGGTCTGACCGCCCGACCGCTCACCAACCGCCGACGGGCACGGAACATCCGGGCTTTTCCCGCCGTGCACCGCCGGCCCGCGCCGGAGCCGGGGGTGCGCTATGCCCCGCTCCTCCGCCCCGTCGCGGGCGGGGCCGCACTGCCCCGCCCGCGACCGGCCCCTCACCCCTGTCTGCCTGGGTCGTCGCCACGGCCCACGGTGTACTGCATACCCCCACCCGTATAAACCTTCCGGAGTCCCGCATGAGCGCCGAGCGCACCATCCAGTCGATCAGCCCCGCCGTCCTGCACCGTCTCGTCCAGGAGGGCCACGCCCCGCGCCTGCTCGACGTGCGCACCCCGGGCGAGTTCCGCACCGCCCACATCGCCGGCTCGTACAACGTGCCGCTGAGCACCCTGCGCGAGCACCGCGCGGAGCTGCGTTCGCACCTGGACGAGGAGGTGGTGCTCGTCTGCCGTTCCGGACAGCGGGCGAAGGAGGCCGAGCAGGCCCTCGCACAGGCCGGTCTGCCCAACCTCCGTGTCCTGGAGGGCGGGATCACCGCCTGGGAGGCGACGAGCGCTCCCGTGGAGCGGGGCCCCGAGCGGTGGGACATGGAGCGCCAGGTCCGCCTCGTCGCGGGCTCGGTCGTCCTGGCCACCGGCCTCATCGGCATCGCCGTCCCCGGTGCCCACCTCATCGGCACGGCGATCGGCGCCGGCCTGACCTACGCGGCGCTGAGCAACTCCTGCGCCATGGGCATGCTGCTGTCCAAGCTCCCGTACAACCGCGGCCCGCGCACCGACGTCCGCACCGTGATCGCGGAGCTGCGGAGCGCGTCGTGACCGCCCTCATCGTCGCGGTCTCTCTGCTCATCGGCGTCAGCCTCGGCATCCTCGGCGGCGGCGGGTCCATCCTCACTGTCCCGATCCTGGTCTACCTCGTCGGACAGGACACCAAGGAGGCCATCGCCACGTCGCTGTTCGTCGTCGGCGTCACCAGCCTCGCCGCCCTCATCCCTCACGCGCGGGCCCACCGAGTGCGGTGGAGGACCGGGCTGCTCTTCGGCGCCTTCAGCATGGCCGGTGCCTACGTCGGCGGCCGCGTCGCCGAGTACATCCCCGGCACCGTCCTGCTCATCGCGTTCGCGCTGATGATGCTCGCCACCGCCTACGCGATGCTCCGCAAGCCGCGTGACGGGGCGAAGAAGGCCCGGCCCGCCCACAGCGACCTGCCGCTGAAGCACATCGCGGTCGAGGGTCTCGTCGTCGGCGCCGTGACCGGCCTGGTCGGTTCCGGCGGTGGATTCCTCGTCGTTCCAGCCCTGGCCATACTCGGCGGACTGCCGATGGGCATCGCGGTCGGCACCTCGCTGCTGGTCATCGCGATGAAGTCCTTCGCCGGACTCGCCGGCCACCTCTCCGGCGTCTCCGTCGACTGGGGCATCGCCCTGACCGTGACCGTGGCGGCTGTGATCGGCAGCCTGATCGGCGCCCGCCTCGCCGGACGCATCCCGCAGGACGCGCTGCGCAAGGCGTTCGGCTGGTTCGTCGTCGTCATGGGCGTCTTCGTCCTCGCCCAGCAGCTGGACACCGCCGTCCGGACCCACCCCGCCACTTGGGCCGTCCTCGGAGCCGGGGTGACCATCGCGGTCGCCACCCGAATACGGAGGCGCTCAAGGACGTCCCGCCCTCGGCCGATGGTCCGTGTCCACCAGGATGCGGCATCGAAATAGTGTAAGACGCTTGCTTCAAGGCGTGCCTGGTGGGGGGCGAAGGGGGCGAATTCCGGTGCAGGTGGACGAAGAATCGATGCAGTCGGTCCTGAAACCGCCTCAGGCGGGCGCAGGGACAGCTGGCCGCCGTGATCGAGATGGTCGAGTCCGGCCGGGAGTGCGAGGACGTCGTCACTCAGCTCGCGGCCAGAAGATCAGCACCCACATCCGGGTCCGCCCCCAGTTCGAGGCCGCCCTCGGCGCCGCCCGCGAGGTCAAGGCGCATGCCCCGCACTGCCGGGTCATCCTCACCGTCTACGAGATGAAGCGGCTCGGCCGCGACGCCGCCGAGCTCACCGCGCTCGCCGACCACCTCACCGCCCCCGGCCTGGTCCTGGAGATACTCCTAGGCCGTGTATCGAAAGTGGATCTTGGGCTGTGAATGATCTCGGTTCATGGGGCGGGGAGATCTCACGGACGAGCAGTGGGCGGTGCTGGAGCCGTTGTTGCCGAAGGGCACGAAGGTGGGGCGACCGCCGGTCTGGCCTCGGCGGCGGTTGATCGATGGCATACGGTTCCGAGTCCGGACCGGTGTTCCGTGGCGGGACGTGCCCGTCGAGTACGGGCCGTGGGGCCGGATCTACGACCTGTTCCGCCGGTGGCAGCGGGCCGGCCTCTGGCAGCGGATCCTCACCCGTCTTCAGTCCCTGGCCGACGCGGAAGGTGCTATCACGTGGGACCTGAGCGTCGACTCCATGGTGTGCCGCGCTCATCAGCATGCGGCCGGGGCCCGGACGCGTGGTGACCTGCAGAAGGAACCGCCGGGCGGCGTGTCTACCGAGCCCGATGATCACGGACTGGGCCGCTCGCGCGGCGGGTTCACCACCAAGCTGCACCTCGCCGTCGAGCAGGGCCAGAAGCCCATGTCGATAGTGGTGACCGCAGGGCAGCGCGGGGACTCGCCGCAGTTCGAACCCGTGCTCGAAAAGATCCGCGTGCCCCGCATCGGGCCGGGCCGGCCACGCGTCCGCCCCGATCGCGTGCGGCTGACAAGACGTACGCCTCCCGCAAGAACCGCGCCTACCTGCGCCGCCGCGGGATCCGCTGCACCATCCCAGACAAGGCCGACCAAGCACGCAACCGCCAGAAACTCGGCTCCCGCGGCGGCCGGCCTCCGCACTTCGACCCGGTCGGCTACCGCGAGCGCCATGCGGTCGAGTGCGGGATCAACCGCAAGAGGAACCGCGCTGTTGCCACGCGCTACGACAAGCTCGCGGTCCGCTACGAGGCGACTGTGCTGGTCACAGCGATCAACGAATGGCTATGACCCTGTCTCACGCGTCATCACGTATGTGTTCCCGATGCCGGGATCGCCGTAGAAGAAGAGCAGCTTCAACTCGTCGTGCTGATCGCGGTCCACATAGAAGGACCACGCGTATGTCGATGGGGGTTCAGGAGTCGAGGCGTCAGTGGCCGTCGCGGGGGAACGGCTCTCCACTCGGGTCCGGGCTGTCAGCGCGAGTCGGACGACCTGTCCGCCGTCGTCGGTCAGTTGCCAGGTTCCCGTACCGGAGAGGCGCCAGCCGTCCTCGAAGTCGAAGTCCTGCCCGTCGAGCCTTTCGAAAAGAGCCGTTCCGTCTTTGCGAAGCACCACGCGAGTCCCCTCGACGTTTTCCCAGCCCCCAGCGACTTCGGCCGCCGTGGCGTCATGGATCCCTGTTCCCTCGTCGTACTGATAGGGGCCGGCACACGCCGTCAGAACAGCCAAAACCACCATCAAGCCACCGAGGTCCGCCACCCCCGCACGCAGCCTGCTTCCACCCGCCACCAGGACCTCCCGCCCTCAGCCCGCATCGACCAACCGATAGGAGTGGGCCGCGGAGAGATACCTTGTCAGACGCGTTGAACGTGTTCAATTCTGCGACTGGAGAGGTGGCGTGTGCCATCCCCGGCTCGTGCGTCCAGCGCTGCCCGCAGCCACCGATGAGCACCGCGAGCAGCGTTTTCGATACACGGCCTAGTACTGCAACGGTCTTTTTCGTGATGGTTTATCGGCTTGTGGTGGTGTGTGGCCGCGTCGTTTGTAGTGGCTGATCCGGGCTTGGTGTTGTCGTCGGCGGCGCCAGGTCGACCAGTGCAGGATGTGGTCGGCCGGGACGGGACGGCGGTGGGTGAGGCGGTGGATCAGACGTCTGAGTTCGGGAAGGCTCAGCGGGACGAGGCCGGAGGATCCGTTTCTGCTTTCCCGGCATCGAGCTCGCGGGCCCGCAGGACGGTCAGGCAGGCGTGGGCGGCCATGGCCAGGGTGATGTGCCGGTGCCAGCCGGGATAGCGCCGGACCTGGTAGTCGTCCAGACCGCACTCCTGTTTCGCGGTCTGGAAGCACTCCTCAACCGCCCACCGGCTGCCGGCAACATGGATCAGCTGGTCGAGCGTGGTCTCGGCGGGGCAGTAGGCGATGTAGTAGGAGATCTCCTCGGGCCGGCGGACACTACGGCGGGCGATCACCCAGTGCCGGCGGTCGTCCCGGTGCCAGGGCCGGACCTCGACCCGTGCCCAGTCGAACACCCGGGACCCGTGCGACCCGTTGCCTCAGGACCGGCGCTTCCACTTCTGCCGGGGCAGATCGTGGAACAGGTCGTGGACAGGGTGGTCGAGGGCCCAGCGGGTGACGACGGTGTCGTGGCGGGTGGTGGCCATGACGTGGAAGACGTCCGCCCGCTCGAGCTCGGTCCGCCAGCTCTTGGAGTAGCCGTAGCCGGCGTCCGCGGTCACCCAGCCGAACGGGATCTTCTCCTCGATCGCCCGGCGGACCATCGCCCGGGCCATCGCGACCTTGGTCTCGAAGACGACGCCGTCGCCGATGCCGGCCCGCCGGCACCTTTCCCGGTCGTCGGTCCAGGAGGCCGGCAGGTAAAGACGCCGGTCGATCAACGTGCGGCCGCGGCCGGTGGCATAGGCGAGGAACACGCCGACCTGGCAGTTCTCCGTCCGCCCGGCGGTACCGGAGTACTGCCGCTGGACCCCGGCCGACCATGTCCCCTTCTTCAGGAACCCGGTGTCGTCGACGATCAGCACCGCCTCCGGTTCGCCGAGTTGCTCCACGACGTACTCACGCACGTCGTCCAGGACCTCGTCCGCATCCCAGTCGATCCGGTTCAGCAGCCGGTGAATCCGGTCCGGACCCGCGTGTCCGGCCTCCTCCGCCAGCGTCCAGCCGTTCTTCCGCTCCAGCGGAGCGATCAGCCCCCGCATGTACGCGAGCGCCGACTCACGCGGCTCTGACCTGGCGAAACGATGCACGAACCGCTCATGCAGAGCCCTCAGTTCACCCGCCCACGACCGGGCATCAGACAGTTCCCCACCCATGACCAGACCAACGAACCATCTGCCCAACCGTCACGACAAAGACCGTTGCAGTACTAGGGGGTGTCGTGTCGATCAGGCCGCGTCGCGAGCCCGGCCTGATCGACGAGACGCCCCTGGGCCCGTACATCGCAAGTGGGTCTTGAGCGTGGCTGATCACCGTGCCCTAGTGCCAGGGGCGAGTGTCCTGCGCGGGCAGCGGGCGCGGTTGCGACCAGCGTTCAGCCTGCCGACGAGCGTAGCCTCGGGCTTCGCAAGCACGAGTGGGCCCCCTGCCCCCCCGACGCCACCCCTGGGGGACTCCCGACACGCCCCAAGGGCCTAAGGGTGAGTCGGCGGTCCCGATCGCCCCGCCGTACCCCGATGAGTTTCCTCCGTTTCTCGGGTCCTCCCTCTCAGCACATCCCGTCCGACGAAGGATGCGACGAAGGAGCAGCCGTGGCACAGGACGTCTGGTCGATGGTGCACGCGGAGCGCGCGGCGCTCATCGCGGACCTGGAGCGCCTCGACGACGCGCAGTGGGACCGGCCGTCGCTGTGTGACGGGTGGACCGTGCACGACGTGGTCGCCCATCTGGTCGACACGGCCCGCACGACCCGCCTCGGGTTCGTGCTGGGTCTCCTACGGGCGCGGTTCGACTTCGACCGGCAGAACGCCCTCGGGGTGGAGCGCGAGCGCGCGGTCTCACCGGAAGGGACCCTGGAGCGGCTCCGTCGGGTCGCGTCGCGGACGTCGACGCCTCCGGCGCCCCTCGACAGTCGGCTCGTCGAGGAGGTCGTCCACGGCGAGGACATCCGTCGGCCCCTCGGGCTGAGCCGCCCCTACCCGCAGGAGGCCGTCGTCAGATCGCTGCGGCTGCAGGCCCGTACCCCGGCGTCCTTCGGCGGGGCCAAGGACCTGCTGACCGGCGTCCGCCTCACGGCCACGGACGCCGACCTGGCCGTGGGGACCGGGTCCGAGGTCGAAGGGCCGGTCCTCTCGCTGCTCCTCGCCGTCTGCGGGCGGCCTGTGGGGCGCGACGAGCTCACGGGGCCCGGCGTGGGCACGCTGACGACGCCGGGCCGAGTCCGGGCCTGATGGCCGAGCGGTCGTACTCGGCCGCCGGTCCGTGGGAAGCCTGCGGACTCGGGTCGCCTCAGGTGAAACCCTCGCCCCACGCGCATGAAGTGCCCCGGAAGGGGTCAGACGCCGGGGCATGAGAAGGCGTGGCTCACAGTCGGTCCGAGGGCCGGTGGTCGTGGTCACCGGCGCTTCGAGCGGGATCGGGCGCGCGGTGGCGCTCGCCTTCGCCCGGCTCGGCGCCCGGGTCGTGCTCGCCGCGCGGAGCACCGTCGTCCTGGAGGACGTGGCCCGGCAGTGCGCGGCCGCGCATCCTTCGGCCGGCGCGCTGGCCGTTCCCACCGACGTCGCCGACTCCGGGGCCGTGGAGGCTCTGGCGGCCGCGGCGCTCGCGCGGTACGGCCGGATCGACGTCTGGGTGAGCGCGGCGGGCGTCGGCATCCTCGGCGGGGCCGACGGGACGCCCCCGGAGGACGTGCGCCGGCTCTTCGACGTGAACGTGATGGGTGTGGTCCATGGGGCGCGGGCCGCCCTCCCCGTCATGCGCCGCCAGGGCCACGGCATGCTCATCGACGTCTCCTCCGTCCTCGGAGGCGTCGTGCAGGCGCCCTACATGTCGGCGTACGCCATGTCCAAGGCCGCTCTGATCACGTTCGACAGCGCCCTCCGGCAGGAGCTGGCGCTCGCCGGGGCGCGCGGTGTCCGTGTGTGCAGCGTGCTGCCGGCGGGCGTGGACACCCCGTTCTTCCGGCACGCCGCCAACCACACCGGCCGCCGGCTGCGGACCCTGCCCCTGCTCATGAGCCCGGAACGCGTGGCGGAAAGTGTCGTCCGCGCCGCGCGGCACCGCAGGCGACGCGTGACCGTCGGAGCCCCCGCTCTCGCCCTCACCTGGGGGTACGCCGTGGCCCCCGGCCTCGTCCGCACCGTCATCGGCCGCCGTACGGGGCACCACTATCTGTCACCCCCCGGCGAGACCCCTCTCACGACCGGCACCCTCTACGCCCCGTCCGGCGCCACGGCGGCGCTGCACGGTGACGGTGACGGGTGACCGGTCACCCCCCCCACGAGCCACAGGAGGCCTCTCATGGCCGTGCGCCATCAGCTCATCCGCAAGCCCCCCGCCGAGGTCTGGTCGGTGCTGCGCGACGGCGACCTCTACGCCCGCTGGGTGGTCGGCACCGACGAATCATGGAACCGGGACGGGCGATGGCCCGCCGAGGGTTCGGAGATCGGTTACGCCGTCCGGCTGGGGCCGTTCGAGTACAAGAACCGCACCATCTCGCGTGTCTTCGAGCCCGGGCAGCGCCTCGAACTCGAGTCCATGAGCGGCAGGACGGGCAGCGTCCGCATCGCCATCAAGGTCCACTCCTGGGGTGAGGACACCCTCGTCGTCGTCGACGAACACCCGCTGAGCGGGCCGGTCGCGCGCCTGCACAACGTCTTGTTCGACGCCGCGATCCAGCTGCGGCACCGCGCCATGCTGGCCCGGTTGGCCCGGCTCGTGGAGTCCGAGCCGGAGACGGATCCGGCTTCGATGGCCGGCTCGGACGCCGAGGCGGGTCCGGGGCAGGGCGGTCCTCGTGTCGATGCCTGACGCGGTGGTCGTCGGCGCCGGCCCCAACGGGCTCGTGGCGGCCAACGTCCTCGCGGACGCCGGATGGCGGGTCGTCGTCCTGGAGGCACAGGACGAACCGGGCGGAGCGGTCCGCAGCGACCGCGGAGTCCATCCCGACTACGTGCACGACCTGTTCAGCGCGTTCTACCCGCTGGCCGCCGCCTCCCCGGTGATCCGGGCCATGCGGCTCGAGGAGCAGGGGCTGCGCTGGACGCACGCGCCGACCGTCCTCGCCCACCCGCTGCCCGACGGCCGGTGTCCGGTGCTCTCCCGGGACGTCGAGAGCACGATCGCGTCGGTGGCGGCGTTCGCCGCGGCCGACGGGGTGGCCTGGGAGCGTCTCCACCGCATCTGGCGGCGCGTCGGCGACGATCTGCTGGGGTGCCTCTTCACCCCCTTCCCCCCGGTGCTGTCGGGGCTGCGGCTCGTCGCCCGCACCGGCCCGTCCGACGGCCTCCGGCTGGCCCGGACGATGCTCCTGCCGGCCCGGCGGTTCGGCGAGGAGCACTTCGCCGGCGCAGGCGGCAGGCTGCTGATCGCGGGCAACGCCCTCCACGCCGACCTGGGGCCCGAGTCCGCTCTGGGGGGCGGCTTCGGCTGGCTCATGTCCATGCTCGGCCAGGCGTACGGGTTCCCCGTGCCCACCGGCGGGGCGGCGAGCCTCACCCGCGCGCTGGTCCGGCGGCTCCAGGCCCGCGGCGGGGTCGTCCTGTGCGGGCGTACGGTCACGCGCGTCGTCGTCCGTGGTGGCCGGGCCGTCGCCGTACGGACCGAGGACGGCAGCGAGGTGCCCGCGCGCCGCGCCGTGCTCGCCGACGTGCCCGCCCCGCTGCTGTACGGGCGCCTGATGGCGGCGGAGGACGTGCCGCCGGGGCTGCGGTCGGATCTGCGCCGCTTCCAGTGGGACTTCTCCACGGTGAAGGTCGACTGGGCCCTCGCCCGGCCGATCCCGTGGACGGCCGAGGGGGCGTACGGGGCCGGGACGGTCCATGTCGCCGACGGCGTCGACGCGCTCACCCGCTACGGCGCCCAGCTCGCGATGGGGCGCGTGCCCGACGTGCCGTTCACCGTCCTCGGCCAGATGACCACGGCCGACGCGACCCGCTCCCCCGCCGGTACGGAGTCGGCCTGGGGCTATACGCACGTGCCGCAGGAGATCCGGGGCGACGGCGGGGACGACGGTCTGCGAGGGGTGTGGGACGAGCGGGAGAAGGACGTGGTCGCGGCGCGTGTGGAGGCGGGCATCGAACGGCTCGCCCCCGGCTTCCGCGCGTCGATCCTGGCCCGGCGCGTCCTGGCGCCGCCCGATCTGGAGCGGCTCGACGCCGCCCTCGTCGGAGGCGCCGTCAACCAGGGCACCACCAGTCTCCACCAGCAGCTGGTGTTCCGCCCCGTCCCCGGCACCGGGCGCCCGGGGACCCCGATCCGCGGCCTCTATATCGCCTCGGCCACCGCCCACCCGGGCGGCGGCGTCCACGGCGCACCCGGTGCGAACGCCGCCCGCGCCGCCCTTCGCTCGCACCGCCCGGTCATGGCCGCGCGCCGGCTCCGGGCTCGTTCGCTGCGCTGAACGGGTTGCCCGGGTCTGCTCCCGTCGGGTGGCTCCCGGGTGGCGGTGGGTGTCCGGCGGTGGGTCAGGTCGTGGGTCGAATCCTGGTGGCCGGTCAGCCGGGCACGGCCCGAGCCGTGCCCCGGCCCTGACGGCCCGCCACCTGAACCGCGACGCCTGGGATCACGGAGTCGCTCATATCGGCTCAATCTCGTATGTTCGGGTCATTCGCGACGGGGCACATGTGGGAGAGCACGACATCCACCCGAACAGGAGCGTCTCCATGACAGCGAACCCGAACCCGGGTCCTTCTCCCGAGTCCGGCGTCCCCGGGCGGCCCGGGGCCAAGCCCTCGTCCCTAGAGGAGCCCACGCAGCCCCACGGCCCGCTGCCGCCCAAGCCCGACCAGAGCGGCCCGGAGACGGTCAGCCCCACGGGCCAGGCCACCGGGGAGGACCCCGCCCGGTCGGCCCAGAGCGGCGCGTACCTCACCACCGCGCAGGGCGCCCGGCTGTACGAGACCGACCACTCGCTCAAGGCCGGCAGCCGTGGACCCGTCCTGCTCCAGGACCACCACCTGCGCGAGAAGATCACCCACTTCGACCACGAACGCATCCCGGAGCGCGTGGTCCACGCGCGCGGTGCGGCGGCCCACGGCGTGTTCCGGAGCTACGGGACGGCGAGCCGTCTGACGAAGGCCGCGTTCCTCGCCGAAGACGTCGAGACGCCCGTGTTCGTCCGGTTCTCCACCGTCCTCGGCTCGCGCGGCTCGGCCGACACCGTCCGCGACACCCGCGGGTTCGCGACGAAGTTCTACACCGAGGAGGGGACGTTCGACCTCGTCGGGAACAACATCCCGGTCTTCTTCATCCAGGACGCCATCAAGTTCCCCGACGTCATCCACGCCGGCAAGCCGCATCCCGACCGGGAGATCCCGCAGGCGCAGAGCGCCCACGACACCTTCTGGGACTTCGTGTCGCTGCACACCGAGGCCACCCACCACACCCTGTGGAACATGTCCGACCGCGGCATCCCCCGCTCCTACCGGATGATGGAGGGCTTCGGCGTCCACACCTTCCGCCTCGTCGGCCACGACGGCACGACGACCCTCGTCAAGTTCCACTGGAAGCCCCGCCTGGGCGTGCACTCCCTGGTCTGGGAGGAGGCGCAGCTCATCAACGGCATGGACCCCGACTTCCACCGGCGGGACCTGTTCGACGCCATCGAGGCGGGTGCCTACCCGGAGTGGGAGCTCGGCGTCCAGACCTTCCCCGACACCCCTGAGCAGACCTTCGAGGGCATCGACCTGCTCGACCCGACGAAGATCGTGCCGGAGGAACTCGCGCCCGTGCAGCCGGTCGGTCTGCTCACCCTCAACGCGAACACCAAGAACTACTTCGCCGAGACGGAACAGGTCGCCTTCCACCCCGGCCACCTCGTGCCCGGCATCGACGTCACGGACGACCCCCTGCTGGCCGGGCGTCTCTTCTCGTATCTGGACACCCAGATCAGCAGGCTCGGCGGCCCCAACTTCGGCCAGATCCCCATCAACCGTCCGCACGCCCCGGTCAACGACATGCTGCGGGACGGGATGCATCAGACGGCCGTCCACACCGGTGTCGCGCCCTACCACCCCAACTCCCTGGACGGCGGCTGCCCGTTCCTCGCCGGTGCGGACACCGGCGCGTACATCGAGGCGCCCGTCCCCGTCCCGGCGTCGACCAAGGGACGTGAGGCGCCCCAGTCGTTCTCCGACCACTTCGGGCAGCCCCGGCTCTTCTGGCTGAGCATGACGCCGACGGAGCGGGAGCACATCATCGCGGCCTACACCTTCGAGCTGAGCAAGTGCTACGAACAGGCGGTGAAGGAGCGGGCCCTGACCGTCCTGGCCAACATCGACCCCGTCCTGTGCGAGGGCGTCGCCACGGGTCTCGGCCTGCCCGTGCCGCCGGCGACGGTGCCGTTCGCCGATGTCCGGCCCAGCCCCGCGCTCTCCCAGCTCGGCGAGACGTGGCCGCTCGACGGGCGTGTCATCGGCATCGTCGCCGACGAGACGGACGCGAGCGGCATGGAGGCGGTACGCGCGTTCCGCGAGGCCGCGCTCGCCGCGGGCACGGTCCCGCTGGTGATCGCCGCGACCGGGGGCACCCTCGACGCCGACGGAGAGGCGGTCGCGGTGCAGCGCACGTTCGCCGCGGCCCGGTCCACCGAGTTCGACGCCCTGTACGTCGCCGCCTGCCCCGCTCCGGGCCTCGACGCGCAGGGGGTACGGGACGCGAAGGCCGGCCACGTCGCGACCGACGCCCCGCTCCTCGACCCTCGGGTGTCGTTGCTGCTCACCGAGGCGTACCGCCACGGCAAGGCGGTCTGCGCGACGGGCGAGGGCGCGACGGCCCTGGAGGCGGCCCGGCTGCCCGCGGACGCGCCGGGGGTCGTCGTCGGTGACGACGCCGGGCAGGTGCTGTCCGAGCTCACGGGACTGCTCGCCGCTCACCGCGTGTGGCAGCGGTTCCCCGCGTCGGTCTGACGGCCGGAGAGCAACGGACAGGAGGACGAGGACAAGGAATGGACACGCAGCACACGGAGGGAGCGTCCGCCGTCCCCGGTGACCTGACCTTCCGGCCCCGCACCGCCCTGGTCACCGGCGGGGACTCCGGAATCGGGCGGGCCGTCGCCGTCCGGCTGGCCGAGCAGGGCCTGGACGTCGGCGTCACGTGGCACAGCGACGCGGAGGGCGCCCACGAGACCGCGGAGGAGGTGCGGCGGCACGGTCGCCGCGCCGTGGTGGAGCATCTGGACCTCACCCGGCTCCCCGAGGCGGCGGACGTCGTCGACCGGCTCGCCGACGCGCTCGGGAGCATCGACGTCCTCGTCAACAACGCGGGGACCGGCACCGCCACGCCGGTCCTCGACCTGGACCTGGCGACGGTCCGTCAGGTGCTCGACGTGGACCTGGTCGGTCCGCTGCTCTGCTCCCAGCGGGCGGCCCGGCGCATGATCGCCCAGGGCGGCGGCGGCCGGATCGTGAACGTCACGTCCGTCCACGAGCACCAGCCGCGCGTGGGCGCGGGGCCGTACTGCGCGGCCAAGGGCGGGTTGGGGCTCCTCACCCAGGTCATGGCCCTGGAACTGGCCGAGTACGGCATCACGGTCAACGCCGTGGCCCCGGGTGAGATCGCCACGCCCATGACCGGTCAGGAGGACACGGACGTGCGGCGGGAGTCCCGGCCCGGCGTTCCGCTGGGGCGCCCCGGGGACGCGCGGGAGGTCGCCGCCGTCATCGCCTTCCTGGCCGGTCCCGACGCCTCGTACGTCACGGGCGCTTCCTGGGCCGTGGACGGCGGCATGCTCCGCATGGGCCCCATGGCCGGGTCCCACCTGCGGGAGAACGACTGGCGACGCCCCTGACCGACGCCGGGCCGGGTGGTGGCGCCGGGCCGGGCCGGGAGGGCGGTGCCTTCGGGCATCGGCGTGGCGCACGGCGGGTCGGCCGTGCGCCACGTCGTCAGGGAGCCGTGCACGTCGGGTCGTCCAGCGCGCTCACGGTGTACGGGGGCCGGCCCGGCGGTGCGTCGAGCTGGCTGTTGACCACGTAGAGGCGGCAGCCGTGGCGGGCGAGGGTGGTCGGCAGGTCGAGGGGCCGGTCCGTGAGGCGGTGGGTGATGACGCCCGTGCGCAGTTCCTCGTCGAGGTGTGCGATGTAGACGCCGTGCGGAGCGCCGTGGTTCAGGACCGCGTAGAGCGTGCGGCCGCGCAGGACCATGCCGTCGGGGCCGAAGGACTGGTCGCCGAGGTCGAGGCGGTCGATCCGCCGGTCGTCGGTACCGATCCGCCAGACGGCCTCGGTCCCGTTGGACGCCACGAGCAGGGTGGTACCGGAGGCGTTCGCCACGATGCCGTTCAACAGCCAGTACCGGGCGGGGAACTGGGGGAACGCGCCGCGGACGTCGAGCCAGGGTTCGAGCGGTCCGATGCGGCCGCCGCGGATCTCCGCCCGGTGGATGACGGGGTTGGCCCAGTCGGTGACGTAGACGGCGTCGTCGGTCACGGCCAGGTCGTTGAGGTCGGGCGCGCCGAGCGGCCCGTCGGAGGCCGTACGGGTGGCGAGGAGGCGTCCGTGGCGGTCGTGGACGGTCAGGGTCGCGCCGCCCACCGACAGGACGCGGCCGCGCCGGTCGGTGTGGACGCCGAGGGTGCTGGGGCGCGTTTCGAGGCCGCTCGCGGGGAAGGGGCGGAGGTCGGGCCGGCCGATGTGGCCGCGGTACAGGGTGCCGTGGCCGTCCGATGAGACGTACATGGTGCCGTCGGGTGCGACGGCGATCCCTTCGGGGAGCACGCCGGGTGCCCGGGAGACGACATAGGTGTCGGGCAGGTGTCGGGCGGCGGCGGGTCCGGGGGCGGTGGCGAGGGCGGCGAGCAGCGTCACGGCGGTGAGGCATGCGGTTCGGACGGCGGGTGCGCGGCGCATCGGCGGAGCCTCCTGCGGGGGTCGTTGGGGGCGGACACCCGGGAGCCTGCTGGGTCCTGACGGGAAAGGCATGTCCTTTCATCCCTGGGTGAAAGGGTCCGGCGCGCCGATAATGGGTCGGCATGATCCGCCTTCACTTCACGGCAGCCGATCTGTGCCGGATCGTCCTCGCTCCGGCGGTCGACGCGCTGTCCGAGACCGCCCTGAGTCTGCGTCTGAGCCTGCGCCCGGGGCGTGGTCCGGGTGCCGCCGCCGGTCGCGGTGGGGTCCCCGGGCGTGGGGGGAGCGGCCGTGGCGCCGGGTGGCCGGAGCGGCCGCGGTCGGCCGCCCGGCAGTGGCACCGGTCGCTGCGGGGGGACGCGGGCGCCGGGGCCGGGGTGCTGGCGCAGCTGGTCACCGAGGACGGCTTCGTACCGGACTTCCTGTTGCAGCCCGGGGCGCACGGTCTCGCCGACGCGCTGGGGGCGGTGGCCGCCACGCCGGTGGAGCGGCTGGCGCGGGACCTCGGGATTCCCGAGGCGACCGGCTGGAACGGCGGTCTGGCCCGGCCGGGCCGGTGGGCCCGGGAGTTCGCCGACGGCTCCCCCGCCGCGGCCCGCGCCCTGGCCGGCGACACGCGCCGCTACTTCGCGGCGGCGGTCGAACCGGTCTGGCCGCGGATCCGCAGCGACGCGCTGACCGATCGGGCGCTGCGGGCCGAGATGCTGCTGCGCGGGGGCGTCGACGCCCTGCTGACCACGCTCGGGACGACGTGGCGGTGGCAGGCGCCGACGCTGCACCTGCCGTCCGGGTCGACGTACGACATCCCGTTGTGCGGGCGGGGGTTGCTGCTGGTGCCGTCGTGGTTCGCGACGGGTCCGCTGGTGATGTACCGCCCCGAGGCGGCGACGGTGCTCGTCTATCCCATGTACGACGGGGAGGTCGCGGGCCCGGAGGGAGGCGGGGAGCGCCCGGAGGCGCTGGCGGCGCTGCTGGGCCGTACCCGGGCGCGGGTGCTGGCGCAGCTGCGCTCCCCCGCCACCACCACGGCGCTCGCCGAGCGGGCGGGGGTGTCGCTCGCGGCGGCCAGTCAGCACGCGGGGGTGCTGCGGGGCGCCGGTCTCGTCGACACCGTGCGGACCGGTTCGGCGGTGCTCCACAGCCTCACCCCGCTGGGGTGGTCCCTGCTGGCGGGGGTGTGAGGGTGCGGCGGAGGCGCTACTTCTCGGTGCGGCCCGCGTGGCGGGCCCAGAGGATGAGGGGGAGCTGGAGGGGAAGCCGCGCGTAGGCGAGCGTCTTGGCGGGGGTCGAGCGGTTCCGCCAGTCGTAGGCCATCTTGACGTTGGCCGGGAAGACTCCCGCGAAGAACAGGGCCGTCGCACGGGCGGTCACCTGTCGGGTCGCCGGGATCGCGAGCCCCGCGGCCAGGGCGAGTTCCACCGCGCCGCTGGCCGCCGTCCAGGAGCGCGGTTCGCCCGGGAGAGCGCGCGGCACGATGGCGTCGAACTGCCTGGGGGCGACGAAGTGGGCGACGCCGGCCGAGGCGAGCAGACCGGCGAGGAGGAGCGCGGAGCGTGCGGGCGAGGGCATCGGATTCCTTCGAACGGGAGGGCCGGGCGCGGGCGCGGTGCGGCCGGAGAGCGGCCGAGCCGGTAGTTACTGAAGGGTAAGTATGCAGCAGCCCCCGGTCTCCTGTCCTGCCCTTCCGGTCTCGGAACCAGGACGTCTGCCGCCATGACCTCCCCGGGACCGGGTAGTCGCCCGGGTGGCCAGGCTCGGACGTCCCAGGCCCCTGGCCGGCGGCGTCCGGCATCGCGCAGGGAAGGATAATCTCCGATGCGGTTCCACGATCATCGACAGGCAGGGAAGGAACTCGCCGCCCGACTCGTCGACCGGGCGGCGGGCGGACGCCTCGCGGACCCCGTCGTACTCGCGCTGCCACGCGGCGGGGTGCCCGTCGCGGCGGAGGTCGCCCGGGCGCTCGGTACCCCGATGGACGTGCTGGTGGCACGGAAGATCGGCCTGCCCGACCGGCCCGAGGTCGGCGTCGGCGCCATCGTGGGCGAGGACGCGCCCGTGTTCGACGAGGCGAGCCTGGCGATGCTCGGGATGAGCGAGGACGAGTTCGCCTCCGAGGTCGCACGCCAGCGGACCGAGCTGCACCGCCGGGACGATCTGTACCGGCAGGGCAGGCCGGAGCCCGCCACGGCCGGCCGGAACGTGGTCCTCGTCGACGACGGGCTCGCCACGGGCGTCACCGCACGGGCCGCCCTGCGCCATCTGCGCGGCACGCACCCGGACCGGCTGATCCTCGCCGTCCCGGTCTGCTCCCCGGCGGCCCACGACGCCATGCGCCACGAGGCCGACGAGGTGATCTGTCTGCACCGGCCGGACTCCTTCCGGTCGGTCGGCCAGTGGTACGAGGAGTTCCCCCAGGTCACCGACAACGAGGTGATCTCGACCCTGCGCACCCCGAGGCTCAGCCCCGCGACCGCGCTGGGCCCCGGGAGCGACCTCGATCAGGTCTTCGAGCTGGCGCAGCAGCTGCGGGTGGACTCCGTGCGGGCCAGTACGGCCGCCGGGTCCGGGCATCCCACGTCCAGCCTGTCCGCCGCCGACCTCATGGCGGTCCTGCTCACACGCCACCTGCGCTACGACTGGGAGGCGCCCGACGATCCGGCGGCGGACCACCTCGTCTTCTCCAAGGGGCACGCCTCGCCGCTGTTGTACGCGATGTTCAAGGCGGCCGGGGCGATCGACGACGACGAGCTGATGACGACGTACCGCCGCTCCGGTCACCGCCTGCAGGGCCACCCCACGCCCGTGCTGCCGTGGGTGGACGTGGCCACCGGCTCGCTCGGGCAGGGCGTCGCGTACGGCGTGGGGATGGCCCTCGCGGGCCGCGACCTGGAGAAGCGCGACTTCCGGGTGTGGGTGCTGTGCGGTGACAGCGAGATGACCGAGGGGTCGGTGTGGGAGGCCCTCGACCGGGCGGGACACCATCGGCTGGCCAATCTCACCGTCCTCGTCGACGTGAACCGCCTCGGTCAGTGCGGTCCCACGGAGCTGGAGTGGGACACCGACGCCTACGCACGCCGTGTCGAGGCGTTCGGCTGCCGGCCGATCGTGATCGACGGCCACGACCTGGAGGCGATCGACCGGGCGCTGACCACGGCCGCCGACGGGCAGGGGCCCACCGTCGTCATCGCCAGGACCGTCAAGGGGCGCGGCGTGTCCGAGGTCGCCGACAAGAACGGCTGGCACGGCAAGCCGCTGCCCCAGGACATGGCGGACCGGGCCGTCGCCGAACTCGGCGGCGTACGCGACCTGAGGGCGCGCGGCCCCCGGCCGCCCGCCACACCGTCCGCGGACCCCGTCACCGCCGAGGCCCGCGACACGCGACCGCCGTCGCTCCCCCGCTTCGACGTCGGCGACGAGATCGCCACCCGTGTCGCCTTCGGCGCCGCCCTCGCGGCCCTCGGCGCCCGGCCCGACGTCGTCGCCCTGGACGCCGAGGTCGGGAACTCCACCCACGCCCAGGACTTCCGCGAGGAGCACCCCGAGCGGTACTTCCAGAGTTACATCGCCGAGCAGCAGATGATCGCCGACGCCGTCGGCATGGCCGTGCGCGGCTTCCGTCCGTACGCCACCACCTTCGCCGCCTTCCTCACCCGTGCGCACGACTTCATCCGCATGGCCGCGGTCTCACAGATCGGCATGTCCCTGTGCGGGACGCACTGCGGCGTCGAGATCGGCGCGGACGGCCCCTCGCAGATGGGGCTCGAGGACCTCGCCATGATGCGCGCCGTCCGCGGCTCCACCGTCCTCTACCCGAGCGACGCGACCTCGGCGGCGGCCCTGACCTTCGCCATGGCCGACCTGGACGGCATCTCGTACCTGCGCACGACCCGTGGGGCCTACCCCGTGCTCTACCCGGACGGGGAGACCTTCCCCGTGGGCGGCGCCAAGGTCCTGCGCCGGAGCGAGGACGACCGGGTCACGCTCATCGGTGCGGGCGTCACCCTCCACGAGTGCCTCGCCGCCGCCGGGCGGCTGGCCGAGGACGGCATCCCGGCGCGTGTCGTCGACCTGTACTCCGTGAAACCGGTGGACGTCGACGTCCTCACCGCCGCGGCCCGGGAGACCGGCGCTCTCGTCGTGGTCGAGGACCACCGTCCGCAGGGCGGGATCGGCGAAGCCGTGCTGTCGGCCCTCGCTCCGGACGGCCACGTTCCCGCCTTCGCCCACCTGGCGGTCACCGGCCTTCCGGGCTCGGGCACCACGGACGAGTCGCTCGACGCGGCCGGCATCTCCCGCACCCATGTCGTCGGGGCCGCCCGCCGGCTCGTCGGGCGGCGGTGACTCCACGCCGGCGCCGCTGCCCGGCTGGAGGGGAAGCGTGCCGAGCAGCGGCATCCGGCGGCTGCCCGGCGGCAGGACGCCCATGCGCGATCGGTTCGCCGCAAATGTACGAATCCGGGGAGTAGGGCCATCCGGCTCGGGTACCCGCCCGACCGGGCTTCGGATGGGCGCATCGGGGCACTGCGGCCCGGCCCGGGACAGACGACGGGAAGGTGGCAGCGATGAAGGCCGTCACATGGCAGAGCAGGCGGAAGGTCTCGGTGGAGACCGTTCCGGACCCGACGATCCAGGAACCCACCGACGTGATCGTACGGATCACCTCGACCGGGCTGTGCGGGTCCGACCTCCATCTGTACGAGGTGCTGGGACCGTTCCTCGATCCGGGGGACGTGCTGGGGCACGAGCCGATGGGGATCGTCGAGGAGGTGGGCCCCGAGGTCCGGCGGCTCCGGCCCGGCACACGGGTCGTTGTGCCGTTCAACGTCTCCTGCGGCACGTGCGCGACGTGCGCGGCCGGATTGCAGTCCCAGTGCGAGACGACACAGGTGCACGCCTACGACACGGGCGCGGCGCTGTTCGGGTACACCAAGCTGTACGGGCAGGTGCCGGGCGGACAGGCCGAGTACCTCCGGGTGCCGTTCGGCGACACGCTTCCGGTGCCTGTGCCGGAGGGGCCGCCGGACGACCGTTTCGTGTATCTCTCGGACGTCCTGCCCACGGCATGGCAAGCCGTCGACTACGCGGACGTGCCGCCCGGCGGCTCGGTCGCGGTGATCGGCCTCGGTCCGATCGGGGACATGGCCTGCCGGATCGCGCTCCACAAGGGAGCCGGCCTGGTCATCGGCATCGACCCGGTGCGGAAGCGGCTCGCCCGCGCCGCGGCCCGCGGCGTCCACGCGCTGGATCCGTCCGGGGCCGACGGCGAACTCGTCGCGCGGGTGAAGGACCTGACGGACGGCCTGGGTCCGGACGCGGTCATCGACGCCGTCGGCATGGAGGCCCACGGGGCGCCTGTCGCCCAGGGGCTCCAGACGCTGGTGGGCCATCTGCCGGACGCCGTGGCGCGGCCCCTGATGCGCCGCTACGGCGTCGACCGGCTCTCCGCACTGCACCTGGCGGTCGAGCTGGTGCGCCGCGGCGGGACGGTGTCGCTGGCGGGCGTGTACGGGGGCGCGGTCGACCCGATGCCGCTCTTCGTGATGTTCGACAAGCAGATCCGGCTCCACATGGGGCAGGCGAACGTGCTGCGCTGGGTCGACGAGCTGCTGCCCCTGCTCACCGACGACGACCCGCTGGGCGTGGACGACTTCGCCACGCACCGCCTGCCGCTCGCGCAGGCACCGGACGCGTACGACATGTTCCAGGCGAAGCGGGACGGCGCCGTGAAGATCCTCTTCACACCGTGAGGCGCCGGGACGGCACCCCGGCGCGGCGAGTGCCGGTTTCGGCGGCGAGTAGCCGCTGCGAGACGCACGAACCGAGGAGGTGGTGGGAGATGCCCCCCAGGACCGAACGAGGAATCCCGGGCCGACGGCGCCGGTCCGCGCCGGGCGCCCTGGTGGCCTTCGGCGCGGCGGCCGTGCTCGCCCTGGCCGGATGCTCCGACGACGGGGCCGACGGCGCGGCGGAGGACCGTGCGGACGCCACGGCGGCCTTCTGCGAGGAGCTGACCGACCTCCGGGAGCACAGCGGTGAGATGCGGAACATCGACCCGTCCGAGACGGTGCAGGGCATCCAGGACGTCCGGGCCGACATGGTGGACGACTTGGGAAGCATCCGGGAGGCAGCCGCTGACGCCGGGGTGAACACCGACGCGCTCCAGGCAGCCTTCCAGAAGCTGGACGTCGCCATGGACCACCTGGACCGGAACATGACCGCGCCGGCCGCGCTCGAACAGGTCGTGCCCCACCTGAACACGCTCGACAAGGAGATCACGAACACGGAGGACCTCGCGGGCTGCGTCCGCCAGTGACCGTCTCCTGTCGCAAAACCTTGTTGTCTCCGGGCGGAGGGACTGTGGAGGCCGCTCGCACCGGGCCGGGAGCCGGCCGCCGACCGCGCGGCGGACTCTCTCCGCTCGATGTCACCGCATCCGGCGTCCCCCAGGGGGCCCCAGGGGGAGGGTCGACCCGTGCGGGGTACGCGCCCGGTGGCGTGATCCTGGTCCGGGGACGCGTCCCCACCGCTCAGGGAGTCGGTCCCGGGGTCCAGCGGAGAACGGCGCCGAGGCCGCCGGCCGGGCCTCGCATGCCCTCGGGGATGACCAGGACTTCGGAGTCGGCGGCCACGCACGCGCGGAGCAGGGCGTCGTCGGCGCGGGCCTCCTCCGTCCCGCCGTACCCCCAGCCCCGGGCCTCGGTGCGGCCGAGGGCGATGTCGTACGCGCCGGAGCCGACCCACACCGGTCGCCCGGCGTCGGAGGCCTCGCGGCCGAGGAGCAGGGTGGCGACCTGGTGCTCCCTGGCCGCCTCCACCACCGCCGGCACTCCCTCGGCGGCGGGGCCGGGGCCGGTGTCGACGGTCGTCTCGCGATGCTCACCGGGCCGGCCGCGCCCCGCGTGGAAGGCGTCGAGCGCGTGCCGTACCCGTTCCCGGGCGAACCGGTCACGGGCCGCGTCGACCTCCCGGGCGAGGTGCTCCGTGGACCCGCCCGAGGCCCGGCTGCCGTGTTCCACCTCGACGGTGACGCTCGCGAGACCCTGCGGAAGCCGTTCGCGCACGGCCTTGCGCTCTCTCGCGTCCCCGGCGAGGACGAGGAGGGTGCTGCCGTCCTGCGGGCAGCGCCGCGCGAGTTCGGCGGCGATGACGTCGGCCGTCTCCTCCCAGGCGTCCTCCACCTTGTTGCTGTAGTGCCACGCGTACCGGTCCTGGGGCATGCTGCGGTGGCCGCGGCCCTGCCACTCCTCCCCCTCGACCTGGCCCGCGGGCTCCCTGCCCAGGGGGCCCCACTCTTCGAGGTCGGCGCCCGTGCGGTCGATCAGGGCGACCCGGCACCGCGGTTCGTCACCCCGCAGGAAGATCAGGGGCGCGATGTGCGGAAGGCCCGTCCAGGTCACCTCGGCAGCGGGCGGAGCCACTCCGAGGGGAAGGTCGAGCACGACCGCCCCGTCCGTCGCGAAGAGGGCGCGCCCCGGAGGGGCACCGGAGGCGGGCTCGGCGCCGAGCCGCTGGGCGAGTGCCCTGAGGGTGGCCGGATCGGCGCCCTCGTCGACGAGCTGTCCGAGTACGGCACGGTCGCGCAGTTTCTGGATCTTGGCACCGTCCTCGGTCGCCCGGCCCGTCTCGACGAAGACGGAGGCCCATGGGCCGGGGTGGGCGAGGAGAGGCTTCAGGAAGTCGAGGTCCATGGTGTCCCCAGATGCTTCGGAACGGGCGGAAGCGCCGGAGTCCTCGCTCCGGGCGGCGCGGTCTCGTCTCGTCTCACACGCCGTGGCGCCTCTTCGTCTCCTGCTGCTCGTCCTCCTCCCCGCGCTCGCCCTCCGCCTGGGAGGGGGTGGTCTGCCGCATGACGTCGTCGCCGTCCGACGCGTGCTTGCCCGGCTCGTCCCCGCGGTCCTTGCCGCGTTCGTCCAGGCGGTCGTTCCTGCTCTCGCTCATGGGGTCCTCCATTCCGTCAGGGGGCGTCGGAGGGTGTGTCCTCGACCCCGTCCGCCGCGGTGTCCACATGCATCGCGGCCTCTTCCGCCGGTGCGGAGCCGTCGTCCAGGCCGACGTCCCGGGCGACCGCGCGGTCGTGGCGGCCCGGTGGCGCGTCGACCGGTGCGAGGCGCCCGGCCCGGGTGGCGCCCGCCTGCTCGTCCACGGGCTCTCCGTCGCCGTCCGGGAGGTCACCGATGCCGTCGCCCTCCAGGGGCGGCACCTCCGGCAGCTCCTGGGCGAGCCTGCGGTCGAGCGGTTCGCCCTCCCGCTGTTCCCGCTGCGTGGTGCCGTACCGGTCGACGCCCCGGGGGCGCTCCGGCGGGGAGTAGCCGGGAACGGCCATGTCGTCGAGCGGGTCGGTCACGATCGCGTTGTCCGGGTCGAGGTCACCGGAGGGCCGGTTGTCCGCGTCGGAGTGGGTGGGCTGGTACACGTCGTCGCCGCGGGCCTCGTCCGGATCGGACTCGTTTCGGGTCATGGCAGGTTCCTTTCGTCTGGGTCTCGTGGAGGTGTCGCCGGGGCCCGGTCAGTCGACCGCCAGGATGATCGCGTACGCGAGGAAGAACAGGGCGCACAGGATGACCACCGCCCACAGGAGCACGAGGGGGCCCTTGCCCCAGCCCTTGCGGAGCGGGCGGTAGGGCCCTGTCCCGGTGCCCGTGCCCGATTCCGCCGGCGGTGTCTCGCCCGGGCGGATGGTTCCGCCGTCGGGGAGGTCCTGGGAGGCGGGGAAGTCCCGGGGGTCGGGGTCGGGGTTGCTCGGTCTGGTCATGACGTTCATCTCCCTGCGAGGTGCGAGGTGCGACGGGCCGGACGACCGAGGGGCCGTACGAGCGACCGCGACGACCTGACGGGTCCCCGGGGCCTTACATGGCGCGGAGTGCGGGAAGGAGCTTCGTCTCCGCCCAGCGGAGGAAGGACATCTGGTGCGCGCCGCCGACCTGGACGAGGGCGAGGTCGGTGAACCCGGCCTCGGCGTACGGGCGGACGGCTTCCACGACGGCGTCGACGTCGTCCCCGCAGGGGACGCTCTTCGCCACGTCCTCCGGGCGGACGTACTCGGTGGCCTGGGCGAAGCTCGCCGGCAGGGGCAGCTCGGCGTTGAGGCGCCAGCCGCCGACCGACCAGCGGAACTGCTCGTGGGCGCGGGCCACCGCCGCCTCGCGGTCGGTGTCGTAGCACAGGGGGAGCTGTCCGATCCGGGGCTTGCCGGCGCCGCCCTGTGCGTCGAACGCGTCCACCAGCTCGCGCTTCGGTTCCGTGGCGATCAGGAGGTCGCCGTGGCGCCCGGCGAGCGCGCAGGAGCGGGGTCCGGACGCGGCGATGCCGACGGGGGGCGGCGTGTCGGGCACGTCCCAGAGCCGGGCGTCGTCGACCTGGTAGTGCCGGCCGTGCCGTGTCACGTACTCCCCCGTGAAGAGGGCGTGGATGATCTCGGCGGCCTCGTCGAGCATGTCGAGGCGGACGCGTGCCGAGGGCCAGCCCTCGCCGACGACGTGCTCGTTGAGGTTCTCGCCCGAGCCGAGACCGAGCCGGAACCGGCCTTCGGAGAGCAGTTGCAGGGTCGCCGCCTTCTGCGCGACCACCACGGGGTGGTAGCGGAAGTTCGGGCAGGTCACGAAGGTCATCAGCGGAATGCGGGAGGTCGCCTGCGCGGCCGCTCCGAGGACGCTCCAGGCGTACGGTGCGTGCCCCTGCTCCTCCAGCCAGGGGAAGGAGTGGTCGGAGATCACGGAGAAGTCGAAGCCGACCCGCTCCGCCTCCACCACGTGCCCGACGAGCTCACGGGGCCCGGCCTGCTCGGTCATCATCGTGTATCCGATGCGCATCATGCCCCGCGACTTGCCACGGGGGGCGTGCCTGAAACGGGCCATTCGCCGGATACTCACCGGGGCGGCGGCCCGACCGGGGCGGTCCGTCCCCTCGTCCCCGGGCGTTCCCGGGGCCCCGGTGCCCGCGTCCGTACCGCCGCGAGGTCTCGGATGGCGCGTCGCGGGCGGGCCGGTAGCGTGGACGCCGGGGGACCCACCGGGCCGTACCGACGCGGCCGGCCGGAGAACCGGGAGTCGGCTTTGACGACGCACGCGCTCGTGGTCATCGACATGCTGAACACCTACCTGCACGAGGACGCGGACCAGCTCGTGCCATCGGTGGGGACCGCGCTCCCCGGCATCGTCGATCTGCTGGGGCGCGCCAGGAAGGCGGGGGTCCCGGTGGTCTACGCGAACGACAACTTCGGCCGCTGGCGGTCCCACCACGGACAGATCCTCGACATGGCGCTCTCCGGCCGCCACCCGGAGCTCGTCGAACCGGTCCGGCCCGACGACGACTCCCTGTTCGTGGTCAAGGCCCGCCACTCCGTCTTCTACGAGACGCCGCTCGAGTACCTGCTGCGGAGTCTGGACGTGGACGCGCTGGTGCTCACGGGGCAGGTCACCGAGCAGTGTGTGCTCTACTCCGCCCTGGACGCGCACATCCGGCACTTCGACGTCACGATCCCCCGGGACGCGGTCGCCCACATCCACGGGGACCTCGCGGAGGCCGCTCTACGGATGGTGGAGCGGAACATGGGCGGGCGGATCGTCGACGCCGCCGACATCCCCTGGTGAGCCGGGGAACGCTCCGCCGCGTCCCCCGGCGGCGTGACCGCCGGGGGACGCAGCCGAGCGTTCGGTGCGGCTAGTCGTCGGCGCTGGGGACGTCGAGCGGGTTCGCCGGCGCGTCCTTCCGGGCCGCCTCCATGCGGTCGCCCAGTTCGAGCAGCTGGTTGCGTCCCATGGCCTTGCGCACGTCGGGGAACCAGTCCTTCTCCTCCTCCTCGACGTGGTGGCGCACGTTCTCCATGAGGACGGCCATCTTGGCGTCGAACCGCTCGTCGTGAGGATCGAGCCCGGCGAGTTCCGAGAGCATCCAGAGCACGACGTGGTGCTCCTCGACGCTTTCGAGGACGTGATCGGTGGTGTCCGGGGCGGCGTCCCGGGCGGCGGGGTAGAAGACCTTCTCCTCGATCCACGCGTGCGTGGTGAGTTCCCGGATCACCTCGTCCGCGATCTCCCGCTTCCGCTCGTACGCGTCGTCGTCCGCCCGTTCGAACTCCTTGAACAGCTTCTCCACGGTCTTGTGGTCGTCCCGGAGCAGTACGATCCCGTCCATCACGGGCCCCTTCCTGTCGTCGGCCACCAGGCCGGTGGGTTGCGGTGGGCGGTCCGGTGCGGATGTGTCACCCTTCCGGCCGCCTGTGGTTCAGGATTCAGGTGAGTCCGACGAGACCGTCTCGACGAGGTCGCCGACCTGTCGCTCGGGCAGGGCCCGGGCGACGTCGGCCTGGGGCGACGATGCCGACGAGGACGTGACCGTCGATGACGGGGACCCGGCGGATCCGGTGCCCGCTCATGACGCTCAGCACCTGCTCGACGCTGTCGTCCGCCTGGACCGTGACGATCTCGTCCTGCGCGCACTCGGCGACCGTGCACCGGTTCGGGTTGCCCTGGGCGACGATCTTCACGACGATGTCGCGGTCGGTGAGCATGCCCTTCAGCTTCTCGTCGGGGCCGCAGATGGGCAGTGCCCCCACGTCCAGCTCGACCATCTTCCGGGCGGCGTCCACGAGGGTCTCGGACGAGCGGACACAGGTCGCGTCGGGGGTCATGATGTCGCGTGCGGTGGTCATGGCTATCGCCTGCGTTCGCGGTCGTGATGGCTGTGTCCCACAGGCGGTTGCCCGGTACCGGTTCCGTCATTCCTCGTCACGGGCTGCAATTGTCGTCGGCCGCGAGTGTCCGCGCCCCCGGCGGCGGTCCGCCAGGGGTGCGGGGCGCGGTCGGCGCGTCAGCGCGGTCTCGTCATCCCCGGTCGGCGCCGCCGTCGAGCGCGTCGACGATCGCCGCCGCGAAGGCGTCGAGGTCGTCGGGCTTGCGGGAGGTGATCAGGGGATGGGTCCCTGAGGTGTCGACGACGACCTCCTGGTCCACCCACTGTCCCCCCGCGTTCTCGAGGTCGGGGCGGAGCGACGGGTAGGACGTCAGCTTGCGGTCCCGGGCCAGCCCGCTGTCCACCAGGAGCCAGGGGCCGTGGCAGATGGCGGCCACCGGCTTGCCGGCCTCGGCGAAGGCCGAGACGAGGCGTCGCGCCTCGTCGTCGGTGCGCAGCTGGTCGGCGTTGAGGGTGCCGCCCGGCACGACGACGGCGTCGAACCCGTCGGCCGTGGCCTTCGTCAGTGTCGTGTCGGCCTGGACGACGGCGCCCGGATGGCGGTCCGAGACCAGGGTCTGGACGGGCTCTTCCTTCTGCGCCGCCACCGTGACACGGGCGCCGGCCTCCCGCAGGGCTGCCACCGGCTTCTTCAGTTCGTCCTGCTCCGTCCCGTAGTTCGTGGTGAGGACGAGGACGTTCTTCCCGTCGAGGACGTTCTTTCCGTCGGACGACACGACATGTTCCTTTCGTGCGAGCGAACCCCCCGTCATCCCTGCGGCTGACCGCCGTGGTCGTCGCTCAAACCTGCCGGAGGGAATCGGCGGGGATCGGCGGGATCGGCGGGAAGTGGGGTTGCGCTGCGCACATGATCGGTGAAGTCGGGGGCAACCGCCCGGGGGACCGAGGGCTTCGCGCCGAGGACCGGCCGGCCCCTGAGGCAATGGAGGTGCCGCCATGGTTCCCCTTCTTCTCGTCCTCCTCGTGATCCTGATCCTTTTCGGCGCGGGCTTCGCGCTCGAGGTCCTCTGGTACATCGCGATCGCCGTGCTCGTGCTGTGGCTGCTGGGTTTCCTCATGCGGAGCGGCGGTGGCCGCTGGTACCGGTGGTGAGGCGGGGATCCCTCGCGACGGAAAGCGCCCCGGACGATGTCCGGGGCGCCGTCGTGCGCGGGCACGATACGCCCCGGGGCGCGGATGCAGTAGTGGCGGCGGCACACATGCGCGATGTGCCGCAGAATCGTGTCAAATGACATCGAAACGGGCATCCTCCTTCTAGGACGCTCGACTGACGGGACCCCCGCCGCTCGCTTCCGGGCCCGCGACGCAGGCCCACCGCCACCGTCGAAGGAGCTTTCATGTCCACCGTCGGAGACCGCTCGGTCACCTCGCACCTCGCGCCGGAAGCCGCTGGTTCGCCGGCGGCCGTGACGCGCCGGGCGGCGCTCGACGGCCTGCCCGAGCCGACCCGCCCCACCGCCGTCTCCACGGACGACGCCCGGACGCTGTCCGTCGCCCTCTTCGAGCGGCTACGGGTCCTCGAGGAGGGGACGCCGGAGCACGCCTACGTCCGGAACACCCTGGTAGAGCTCAACCTGAGCCTGGTCAAGTTCGCCTCCCGCCGGTTCCGGAACCGCGCCGAGCCCGTGGAGGACATCATCCAGGTCGGCACGATCGGCCTGATCAAGGCGATCGACCGCTTCGACCCCGAGCGCGCCGTGGACTTCTCCGCCTTCGCGCTGCCGACCATCGTCGGCGAGATGAAACGATTCTTCCGTGACACCAGCTGGGCGGTACGGGTGCCCCGACGCCTCCAGGAGATGCGGATCGACCTGGCCAAGGCGGCGGACACCCTGGAGCAGGGCCTCGGCCGACGCCCCAGCCGCGCGGAACTGGCGGCACAGCTGCACCTGACGGAGGACGACGTCACCGAGGGCCAGCTCGCGGCGCACGGCTACGCCGCCCGGTCCCTGGACGCCCCCGCGGGCGACGAGGAGTCGGCCCCCGGCGCGAGCCCGCGGCACCTCGCCACCTGCGAGCCCTCGTACGAGCTGATCGAGTCCCTCACGTCGTTGCGACCGCTGCTCGACCGGCTTCCGGAGCGCGATCGGACCATCCTCGAACTGCGTTTCGGCGAGGAGCTCACCCAGGCGGAGATCGGTCGGCGGATCGGCCTCTCCCAGATGCACGTCTCGCGCCTGCTGACCCGGATCCTCCAGGAACTCAGGACGGGTCTCCTCCAGGAGGACTCTCCTGCGGACGGGACGGACGGCTGATCTCCAGCCACACCACCTTGCCCGTCGCCCCGCTCCCCCTGTCCTCGCTGCCCCAGTCGCCGGCCAGCCGGTCGAGCACCATCAGCCCGTGACCGCCGGGCAGCGCGGGCGACCGGGCCTTCTGGACGCGGGGGTGCTCGGGGCTCGGGTCGGCCACCTCGACGCGCAGTCCGCCCCGCCCGTGCCGCAGGACCAGCTCCTCCGGTCCGCCGGCGTGCAGACACGCGTTGGTGACGACCTCCGACACCAGGAGCAGCACGTCCTCGACCCGCTGTTCCGCCTCTTCGGTCTCCGGGGGGATCCAGCCCCAGTCCGTCAGCGCGGCGGCGGTGAAGTCCCGACAGCGCGACACCACGCCCCGGGTCCCGTACAGCGCGAGCCGGCGGACCTGCTCCGGGGGGCCGTCAACACTCTCGGACATGACGCCCGCCGCCTTCGTGGCCGGGCGCGGAGAGTGCCTCGTCCGTGCTCTCGTACACCTGGAAGACGCCCCGAGCTCCGGTGATGTCGAACATCCGGTCGACCGGTGGCCGCAGTCCGGCGAGGTCCAGCCTCCCGCCCGCCTCCACGATCCGCATACGGGCTCTGAGCAGCACATTGAGTCCGGAGGAGTCGCAGAACCCGAGGCCGGAGCAGTCGACGATGAACCGCTCGCTGCCGTCCCCCTGCTCCAGGGCCTCCCGCAGCGGCTCGACGCCGTCGCGGTCGAGCTCGCCCGCCAGCACCAGCACGACGGCTTCCCCGCCCGGCGCGGGCCGGACGTCCACCTCGAACCGGCCGGTCAGGTACCCCTCCCCCGGCTCCATCCGCTCCTCGTCCACCATGCGCTCACCAGCCTTCTCGTTACCTTTTGCCCTTTCTACACCCACGCCATGCCCCCGCCGTCTCCGCTCCGCCCGATGTGAGCGGCGGCGCGTGGCGCACGTGCCGTGGCACGCAGACGGCGCCCGTACGAGGTGCGGGCGCCGTGGAAGCGGGATGCGCTGGGCCGGGGTCAGCCGCGGACGATGTTCTCCGCCTGCGGGCCCTTCTGGCCCTGCGTGATGTCGAAGGTCACGGCCTCGCCCTCGGTGAGCTCGCGATAGCCGTTGCCCGAGATGTTGGAGTAGTGAGCGAAGACGTCCGGTCCGCCTCCGTCCTGGGCGATGAAGCCGAAGCCCTTCTCGGAGTTGAACCACTTCACGGTGCCGCTGGCCATGCTCGTCCTTCTGGTCAATCCGGCAACGGCCCACGCATCGGGCCGCTGCGGAGCCCTCTTGCGGGCGTCCACTCCAGTCCTCCCCCGCACCGCCCGTCCCTACACTCTCCATTCCGATCTTCTTACAGCTCTTCTGGCGGCTGCCCCGTGGCGCTGTTCTCGGCGGCCCCGCCGAGCGCGGCGAGCGTCACTCCACCGACTCCCACCACGCCCCGCCCCGGGCCTCCCCGGCTCGCGGCAGGTCGGTCACGCCCTCACGGAGGGCGAGCCGGGAGACGATGCGATAGCGGTCGCCCCGGTACAGCGAGCGGACGTACTCGACCGGCCTGCCGGTGGTGTCGGAGGTCGTGCGGTCGAAGAGCAGGGCGGGCGAGAGGACCGGCACGTCGAGGAGGGCCGCCTCCTCCTCGCTCAGCACGGTCGGCTCGATGGACTGGACGGCGTGCGCGGCACGGATGCCGCGCTTCTCGCGCAGGTGGGCGTAGAAGCCGCCCTCCATGTCGGCGGCGGTGAGCCCGGGCACGAGGTCGGCCGGCAGATACAGGTGCTCCAGGGCGATCGGAGCGCCGTCGACCCGGCGGAGGCGGGTGACGTGCACCAGCTCCGCCGCCGGGGAGAGCGTCAGCTTGCGGCCGATCCGCGCACCGGCCCGTACGGTACGGAGTTCGAGGACCGAGCTCGTCCAGGCGCCCCGGCCCCGGGGTGCCCCGGCCGTGTGGTGCTCGGCGACCAGTTCCTGGGTGATCTTGTCGGGTGCCACGAACATGCCCCGTCCGTGCTCCCGTACGAGCAGGCCCGTGGCGACGAGTTCGTCGACGGCCGCGCGCAGGGTGGGGCGGGAGACCCCGAGGGTGGCGCAGAGGGTGCGCTCGGAGGGGATGGCGTCGCCGGGGCGGCGTCCGTCGATCACGGTCAGCAGATGCTGCCGCACCCGCTCGCGCTTGAGTTCCATCGCGTCCCCTCCCCGGTGTCAGTATGCATCTCCCTCGGTCGAGGAGGTCACGAGGCCGTCGCGGGTGAAGTCGAGCCGGGAGACGATGCGGTAGCGGTCGCCGCGGTAGACCGAGTGGACGTACTCGACGGGGCGGCGGGCGGTGTCGAGCGTGAGGCGTTCGATCAGCAGCGCGGGCGAGAGGACGGGGACGTCCAGGAGCGCGGCCTCGTCCTCGCTGACGACGGTGGGCTCGATCGACTGGGTGGCCTCCTGGACGTGGACCCGGTGGTGCTCCCTCAGGTGGTCGTAGAGGTCGCCGGCTTCGAGTTCCTCGGGGGTGAGCGCCGCTCCCACCAGGTCCGCGGGGATGTGGAGGTGCTCGATGGCCATGGGGGCGCCGTCGACCAGGCGGAGCCGTGCGACGTAGAGCAGTTCGGCGGCGGGCGAGAGCCGGAGCCTGCGTCCGATGCGGGCGCCGGCCCGGATGGTGGCGGACTCCAGGACGGTGCTCGACCAGCTGCCCGAGGCGCGCGGGACGGTGAAGGCGGCGTCGTCCGGGGCGAGCCGCTGAGTGATCTTGGCGGGGGCGACGAACATGCCGCGGCCGTGCTCCCGCACCAGCGCGCCCGTGGCGACGAGTTCGTCGACGGCCGCGCGCAGGGTGGGGCGGGAGACCCCGAGGGTGGCGCAGAGGGTGCGCTCGGAGGGGATGGCGTCGCCGGGGCCTCCTCCTTCGATCAGGCCCAGCAGATGCTCCCGAACCCGCTCCCGCTTCAGCACCCCGCTGGAGGAGCCGTCCTTCATGCCACTCTCCTGACTGGTCAACTGGTAAGTCCGATACTAACGGCCTCCGTTGCGCTGTGGATGAGTGAACAGCTCATGTTTTTCAAGGGATTGACGGCTCCACCGGTCCATGCCACCTTCTGGTCACACACCTGACCACTTGACCAATTGGTCAACCATGCATCGAGGTGCCCGTGAAGACACGCCCCCTCTCCGGCCCCGTCGCCCTCGCGGTGGCCGTCGCACTCGCCGCCACGGCCTGTGGCGGTCCCGGCGACCCGGTGACCTCCGGCGGACCGGAGAAGGTCACCGTATGGATCATGAAGGACAGCGTCACCGACGCCTTCCTCGACCGCTTCCGTTCCGGTTTCGAGGCGGAGCACAAGGACATCGACCTCGACATCCAGATCCAGGAGTGGGACGGCATCGGCGAGCGGGTCACGGCCGCCCTCGCCAGCAAGGACGCCCCCGACGTCATCGAGGTCGGCAACACCCAGGTCGCGCAGTACGCGGCGAGCGGCGGTGTGCGCGACCTCAGCGACAAGACCGCGGAACTGAACGGCGCCGACTGGCTCCCCGGCCTCGCCGAGCCGGGGAAGGTGGACGGCCGGCAGTACGGCATCCCCTGGTACGCGGCCAACCGTGTCGTGATCTACCACAAGGACCTGTTCGCCCGGGCGGGCGTCACCGCGCCGCCGAAGACGCAGGCCGAGTGGCTCGCCGTCACCGCGAAGCTCGACCGGGGCACCACCCAGGGCATCTACCTCCCCGGCCAGAACTGGTACACCCTGTCCGGCTTCGTCTGGGAGGAGGGCGGCGACCTCGCCGTCCAGGACGGCACCACGTGGAAGGGAGCGCTCGACACCCCGCAGGCTCTCGCCGGCATGGCCTTCTACGGCCGGCTCCAGGCGCTCGGCAAGGGCCCCAAGGACTCCGACGAGGCCAAACCCCCGCAGGCGGAGGTCTTCGCCAAGGGCGACGTCGCGCAGATCATCGCCGTCCCCGGCGGCGCGAAGATCGTCGAGGAGATCAACCCGGCGCTCAAGGGCAAGCTCGGCTTCTTCCCCGTCCCCGGCAAGTCCGCGGCGAAGCCCGGCGCGGTCTTCACCGGCGGCTCCGACCTCATCGTCCCCGAGGCCTCGACCCACCCCGACGCCGCCTACCAGGTGGTCAAGGCGCTGGCGGGCGAGAAGTGGCAGACGGACATGGCGCGGACCATGAGCTACGTCCCCAACCGCACCTCCCTCGCCCATGTCATCCAGGACGACGAGGGCACGGCTGCCATGGCCGCCGGCGCGGCCCAGGGCCGGGCGACGCCGAACTCCCCGCAGTGGGCGGCCGTCGAGGCCACCAACCCGATCAAGCAGTACATGACCGCCGTGCTCACCGGCACCGATCCCGCGCGGGCCGCCGCGACGGCGTCGCAGAACATCACCAAGACCCTCGGCTCGTGAGACGGCCGCACGGGCCGGCCCTCCGGCCCTACCTCCTGGTCGCTCCCACCGTCCTCGGCGGAGTACTCCTCCTCGGATACCCCCTCGTCCGCAATCTGCTGATCTCCTTCCAGGAGTACGGCATGGGCGAACTCATCCGCGGCGGCGCCGGGTTCGTGGGGCTGCGCAACTACCGCACGGTCCTGACCGACCCCGAGTTCTGGGAGGTCGTGCGCCGCACCTTCTGGTGGACGCTGGTCAACGTCACGCTGATCATGGCGATCGGCACCCTGGTCGCCCTGATGATGCAGCGGCTCGGCCGGTGGATGCGCGTCCTGGTGACGAGCGGGCTCGTCCTCGCGTGGGCGAGCCCGGTCATCGCCACCACGACCGTCTTCCAGTGGCTCTTCGCCTCCCGCCTCGGGGTGGTCAACTGGGTTCTCGTCCGGCTCGGGTTCGAGTCCTTCGAGGGGTACTCCTGGCTGGCCGACGGTCCCGCCGCGTTCACCGTCCTGGTCCTGCTCGTGGTCTGGCAGTCGGTGCCGTTCGCCGCCATCACGCTGCACTCGGCGCTGCTCACCGTTCCCGCCGAGCTGTACGAGTCGGCCCGGCTCGACGGGGCCGGCGCCTGGCGGATCTTCCGCTCGATGACCCTGCCCCTCCTGCGGCCGATCTTCGGTCTCGTCCTCTGCCTTGAGGTCATCTGGGTCTTCCGCTGCTTCGCCCAGATCTGGGCCGTGACCAAGGGAGGGCCCGGCGAGGCGACGACCACCCTGCCCGTCTACGCCTACCAGGTCGCCAGGTCCCTGCACCGGTACGACCTCGGGGCCACCGTCTCCACCCTCACCGTCCTCCTGCTCGTGGCCGTGCTCCTCGCCTACTTCCGCCAGATGCTCCGACAGGAGGCCGACCGGTGACACCGCGCGCCCTGCGCCGACTCCCCCTGAACACCGCCGCGGCCCTCGTCTTCGTCCTGGCCGTCTTCCCGGTGTACTGGATGGTCCTCACCGCCTTCCGGCCCACCCGCGACATCCAGTCCGAGACCCCGAGGTTCCTGCCGGGCTCCGTCACCCTGGAGCACTTCCGGAACGCGGTGGCGGCCGACGGCTTCTGGGTCTTCTGGCGCAACAGCCTGCTCGTGACCGCGGGGTGCGTCCTGCTCGCGCTCGTGGTGGCGCTCGCCGCCGCCTTCGCCGTCGCCCGGATGCGCTGGCGCGGTCGGCGCGGGTTCATCCTCATGGTCTTCGTCGCCCAGGTGGCGCCGTGGGAGGCGCTGTTGATCCCGATGTACGTGATCGCCCGGGACGCCGACCTGCTCGACCGGCTCGCGACCCTCAGCCTGGTCTACTTCATGATCACCCTGCCGTTCACCATCGTCACCCTCCGCTCCTTCCTCGCCGCCGTCCCGGCCGAGCTGGAGGAGGCCGCGCAGGTCGACGGCTGCACCCGGGCCACGGCCTTCCGGCGGGTCACCCTCCCCCTGCTCGCGCCCGGTCTGCTCGCGACCTCGCTCTTCGGCTTCATCACCGCCTGGAACGAGTTCGCCTTCGCCAACATGCTGATCATCAAGAACCAGGACGACCGCACCCTGCCCGTATGGCTCTCGTCCTTCTCCAACGTCTTCGGCACCGACTGGGGCGCCACCATGGCCGCCTCCACCCTCTTCGCCCTGCCCGTCCTCGTCCTCTTCCTGGTCCTGCAAGGCCGGGTCGCCGCCGGAATGACCGGCGGAGCCGTGAAGGGATAACGCCCCGCGATGCCCCTGCCCCGACTCGTTCCCGAACCCACCCACCTGTCGTCCCTGCCCGGCACGTTCACCTTCGACGCCACGACCGCGCTCAAGGTCTCGCCCGGCGCCGGCGCCGCCGCCGGACTCCTGCGCGCCCTCCTCGGACCGGCCACGGGGCTGCCGCTGCCCGCGCGCCCCGACGGCTCCGTCGTCCTGGCCGTCGACCCCGCCCTCACCGGCCTCGGCGAGGAGGGCTACGGCCTCACCGTCGGCGCCGAGGGGGTACTGCTGCGAGCAGCCCGCCCGCAGGGCCTCCTCGCCGGCGTCCAGACGCTGCGCCAACTGCTGCCCGTCGAAGCCCTCCACGGCGCACCGGTGCCCGGCGTCGCCTGGTCCGTCCCCTGCGTGCAGATCACCGACGTCCCCCGCTTCCCGTGGCGCGGCTCCATGCTCGACGTGGCCCGCCGCTTCCGTCCGGTCTCCTACCTGCGGCGCTACGTCGATCTCCTCGCCCTCCACAAGCTCAACGTGCTCCACCTCCACCTGACCGACGACCAGGGCTGGCGCATGCCGGTCGCCGCGCTCCCCCGGCTCACGGAGGTCGGCGGCCTGCCGCACGGAGGGGCGTACACCCGCGCCGAACTGACCGGTCTGGTCGCGTACGCGGCGGAGCGCGGTGTCACCGTCGTCCCCGAGATCGAGATGCCCGGTCACGTCCGGGCGGCGCTCGCCGCCTACCCCGAGCTCGGTAACCACCCCGGCCGCACCTATGACGTCTGGGACCGGTGGGGCGTCTGCGACACCATCCTCGGCGTCCACGACGAGGCCCTCGACTTCTGCCGCACCGTCCTCGACGAGGTCATGGACGTCTTCCCCTCCCCGTACGCCCACATCGGCGGCGAGGAGTGCCCCACCACCGAGTGGCACACCTCCCCCGCCGCCCTCCGCCGGGTCGCCGAGGAGGGGCTGCCGGGCCCCGACGCCCTGCACGGCTGGTTCATGGAGCGGGTCGGGCGCCACCTCCGCGACGCCGGCCGCGTGCCGCTCTCCTGGACCGAGAACGGAGCCGACCTCCCGCCGTACTTCACGGTGATGCCCTGGCGGGACGCCGACCACGGCCGCATCGCCGTCCGCCGGGGCCACCGGGTCGTCATGGCACCCCACCGGACCACCTATCTCGACTACCCCCAGTCGGCCAGCCCGGCGGAGCCGCCCGGCCAGGCCGGCGAGGTCGTCGACCTGCGCACCGTCCACGGCAACGACCCGGCGCCCGCCGACTGGACGCCCGAGGAATCCGCCCGGGTCCTCGGCGCCCAGGCCCAGCTGTGGACCGAGTACGTACCCACCGACGCGCACGCCGAGTACCTCACGTTCCCCCGGCTCTGCGCCCTGGCCGAGGTCGTCTGGACGGGCCGCCGCGACTGGCCCGGCTTCCAGGAGCGCCTCCGCCACCACAGGACCCGGCTCGACGCCCTCGGGGTGCCGCGCCGGCTGTCCCCCGCGTCCCCGTGACCACCCCCCGTACCCCCGCTCCACCCCACCCAAGGAGAGGAATCCCCATGAGCGACCCGACGAGGACCAGGAAGCTGCGGCTCCGCGCCGCGCTCGCCGTCGCCGCGGTGACCGGGCTCGGCGCCACCGCCCTCACCGCGCTCCCGGCCGCGGCGGCCGGCGAGACCGTCACCGTCCAGTACCGGCAGAGCGCCACCGGGAGCGACCAGGTCGAGCCCTGGCTCAAGGTGGTCAACACCGGTACGACGAGCGTGCCGTTGAGCCAGGTCAAGGTGCGCTACTACTTCAAGGCCGACGCGGGAGCCTCGTACACCTACGCCTGCTCCTGGGCCGTGAAGGGGTGCGCGAACCTCACCGGCACCTTCGGCACCCTGGCCAACCCCACCGCGACCGCCGACCGCTACCTGGAGGTCGGCTTCACCGCCGGCGCCGGCTCGCTCGCCCCCGGCGCGGACACCGGCGACATGCAGCTGCGCTTCCACCGCTCCAACTGGCAGCCGCTCAACCAGAACGACGACTACTCCTTCGGGCCGGACCGGACCACGTACGCGAACTGGTCGAAGGTCACCGCGACCGTCGGCGGCGTGCCGGTCTGGGGCACCGCCCCCGCCGGCAACGAGCCCACCCCCACGCCGACGGACCCGACCACACCGCCGCCCACCGGAGGAGCGGCGCTCTTCGACGACTTCGACTACACCGGGCACACCGACCCCGCGATCAACGCGCACGGCTGGAGCGTGCGCTCCAACTCCGGCGGCCCCGGCGTGCCCGGCGCCACCTGGGCCCCCGAGAACGTCACCTTCGCCAAGGAGGGCACGAACTCGATCATGAACCTGCGGACCTCGACCGCCGGGACCGGCGAGTCGACCCGCCACACCGAGATCCTCACCCGGGCGACCAAGTTCAAGAACGGGACGTACGCGGCGCGCGTCCGCTTCTCCGACGCGCCGCTGTCCGGCCCGGACGGCGACCGCGTCGTCCAGACCTTCTTCACCATCAACGACCTCAAGGCCCCGATGGCCGACGACTACGCCGAGTACGACTTCGAGTACCTCCCCAACGGCGGCTGGGGCGAGCCCGCCAACATCCTCTACACCACGTCCTGGGAGACCTACCGGCCCGACCCGTGGGAGGCCGTCAACGCGCACTCCGAGGTACGGGCCAGCTACGCCGGCTGGCACGACCTCGTCGTGACCGTCGACGACACGGCGATCGTCTACTACGTCGACGGCCAGGAGTTCGGCCGGCACGACTCCCGCTACATCCCGGAACGCCCCATGTCGATCAACTTCAACCAGTGGCTGATCGACCTGGCCGGGCAGACGTCGACGACACCGCGCGCCTACGACCAGAAGGTCGACTACGTCCTGCACGTGAAGGACCAGGTCCTGACGCCGGCCCAGGTGGCCGCCAAGGTCAGCGCGTACCGCTCGGCGGGCACGAAGTTCGAGGACTCGGTGCCGGCCGCGCAGTAGCGGGACCGGTACGGCGGACAGGCAGGCAGGGGCCGGGCCACGGGACCACCGTGGCCCGGCCACCCGTCAGCGGGTCCACTCCTTCAGGACGGCCGCGACCCCGCGGACGTCGATACGGCACTCGGCCACCCGCTCGACGAGGTCGATGGCCTCCTCCGCCGTCACAGCGACCGGGAAGCCGGAGGCGTGGAGGTAGGCCGCCGCGACGACGACGCCGTACAGCTCGTTGGAGTGCTCGAGGGCCGGGACGCGCACGAACTGCTCCAGGAGCGCGGCGGCCCGGTGGTGCGGCTGGTCGTAGACCGGGATGTCCATCACACGGAACACGTGCCGGGCGCGGGCGGCCTCGAACGATCCCCAGTCGGCGATCTCCGGGTCGCCGGGAATCTCCGACTGGGCGACGTCGAGCAGCCAGGACAGATCTATCCGCAGCAACGGTCCGGACCCCGGCTCAGGCGGCGTCGGCGCCGCCCCGCGCGGGGCCGCCGAACCGCTCCGCGAAGGCCTTGCCGTGCTGGTCGACGAAGGAACGGGCGCCTTCGACGAACCGTGCGCGTGTCAGGTCGGCGTCCAGGACCCGGCCCGCGTAGTCCTCGGCGGGCACGTGCCGCTCGGCCGCGGCCCGCTCCAGCGCCTCGTACGCCTCGTCGCTGATCTCGATCCTGATCTCCCGTGCCATGCCACCACGGTAGCGGTCCGCCGCCGGGCGCGGCAGGGGGCGGACGACGGCCTGTGATCGGATAGGGCCATGGATTCTCGGACCCTGTACCTGTTCAGCAGCGCGGCCCCGCCGGTCTTCGACGTCGCCCGGGTCATCGAGGAGGCCCAGGCCGACGGCTGGGACGTCTGCCTCGGTCTCACACCGACGGCCGCCCGCTGGCTCGCGCACTCCCTCGACGGCCTCGCCGTGCTCACCGGCCACCCGGTGCGCTGGGACTACGGATTCCCCGGCGATCCGGACCCGTGGCCACGCCCGGACGCGATCGTCGTCGCGCCGGCCACGTTCAACACGGTGAACCAGTGGGCGCTCGGGATCACGGACAAGTGGCTCGTCGGGGTGGTCGCCGAGGGCATCGGGAAGGGGATCCCGATGGCGCTGATGCCGTGCGTGAACGCCGCCTTCACCGCGCATCCCCAGTTCGAGCGCTCCGTCGAGACGCTCAGGGGCGCCGGGGTGCGGGTGCTGTACGGCGAGGGCGCGTTCTCGCCCCACGGCCCGGGCCAGGGAGACCCGGCGACGTTCCCGTGGCGCGTCGCCCTGGACGCCGTGATGGACGTCCTCGACGTCTCCCCCTGACATCACTCCCCCCGCCGGCGCCCCGAGGCGGATCAGTCATCATTGCCGCAGAACAGACCGGACCGGGGGCGGTCGCTCCACCGCGGACGGTGAAGGGCCCGCCGCCCGGTGGATCCACGGGGGCGTTGATGCGGGGAAGCGACGAGACGGTACTGCTGGACGTCCTGGCCGGTGCGGCCGGGGCCGCGCCCGGCCAGGTGATCGTCCATGTGGCGGGGGACGGCGGTGAACGGGCCGTCACCCTTCGCGCGCTCCTCGCCGACGCGCTGAGCGTCGCCGGAGGACTCCTCGACGCGGGGCTCGCGCCGGGGAGCCACGTGCTGGTGCCGGCCGAACGGAGCGAGGAGTTCCTGCCCCTGTTCTGGGGCGCCGTTGCCGCCGGTCTCGTCCCGGTTCCGCTCGCCCCCGACGTACGTCGGGTCCTGCCCGTCTGGGAGTTCCTCGGCCGGCCGCCGGTGGCCGTCGGCGCGTCCACCGCGCCCCTGCTCGACGCCCTGCCCGAGTCCGTACGCCCGCTCACGCTCGGCGCCCTGCGGGAACACCCCGCTCCCCCGCGGCTGCCCGAACGCGCTCCCGACGACGTGGCGTTCCTGCAGTTCTCCTCGGGCAGCACGGGGGCGCCCAAGGGGGTCGAGCTGACCCACGCGGCCGTCCTCGCCAACCTGGCGCAGATCCGCGCCGCGGCGGGCATCACCGCCGAGGACGTCCTCGCCACCTGGATGCCGTACTTCCACGACATGGGGCTGATCGGCACCCATCTCGTGCCGCTGTCGGCGCGGATCAAGCAGGTGCGGATCGAACCCCTCACGTTCGCCAAGCGGCCCGTACGGTGGCTGGAGGCGGCGGAACGGCACCGGGCGACGCTGCTGTCGGCCGCCAACTTCGCGCTCGCCCTCGTCGAACGGCGCGTCCCCCAGGATGCGCTCGCGCGCCTCGACCTGACACATGTGCGGATGATCCTGGTGGGCGCGGAGCCGATCTCACCGGCCGTGTGGCGGAGCTTCGTCCGGCGGATGGAGCCCACGGGTCTCGCGGCGGACGCGCCGCAGCCCGTGTACGGCCTCGCGGAGGCCACGCTCGCCGTCACCTTCCCGCCCCCCGGAGAAGTCGCGCGGCCGCTCGCCCTGGACCGGGCCGCGCTCGGCGAAGGGCGAGCGGTGGACACCGTGCCCGGGCCCGGCGCGGTGGAGCTGATGGACGTCGGCCGTCCCGTGCCGGGGTGCGCCGTGCGGATCACCGACGACACGGGCACGCCCGTCGGGGACCGCCGCGTCGGCCACATAGAGGTCCGGGGCCCGCAGGTGGCCCGGGGTTACCACCGCGCTCCGGAGGCGACGGCGGAGGCGTTCGGGGCGGGGTGGCTGCGCACCGGCGACCTGGGTTTCCTGCGCGGGGGGCGGCTCTGCGTGACGGGCCGCTCCAAGGACGTCGTCTTCGTCGACGGGGGTACGTTCCACTCCGCCGACCTGGAGGAGGTGGCCGCCGGCACACCGGGGCTCGGGCGGGGCCCGGTCGCCGTCGTGGGCTCCACCGGTCCCGGCGGCGACGGGGAACGGGTGGTGGTCTTCGTCGCCCCCGGCCCCGGGCCCGTGTCCCCGGATCTCCTGCGGGAGGTCGGTAACCGGGTCCGTGGGGCTCTGGGCCACGACGACGTGCGGGTTCTGGCGCTGCCCGCCCGGGCGTTCCCGCGCACGACGAGCGGCAAGCTCCGGCGCGGGGTGCTGCGCGACCGCTTCGAGCGCGGGGAGTACCCGCAGATCTCGGAGCGGGGCGCGACGGGGTCCGGGGGCGGGGTGGTGGGAGTCGGGGTGGTGCCGGGGGCCCGGGCGGCGGGAGTCGGGACAGCGCCGGGGGGCGACGCGGCTCCGGAGCACCGTGGCCGGCCCGGGCGGTCGGCGCGGCAGCCCGTACCCCGGTCCCTGTCCGAGGTCGAGACCGTCGTCCTCGGGGTCTGGGCCCGGGTCCTGGGGCTCCCCGCCGAGGAGATCGGGCCCCACGACGACTTCCGCGCGCTCGGGGGCTCGTCGCTCAAGGCCATGGAGGTCCTCGCCGGACTGGAGGACGCGTTCGGCGTGGCGCTGCGTCCGGCCGACATACGCGACCACGCAACGGTGGCCTCGCTCGCCGGGATGCTCGTCACGGCCGTCCCGTCCGACGGACCGGCCGACGGCGTGTCCGACGGCTCGGCCCACAGCTCAGCCGGCAGTTCGTCCCGCAGCTCTCGCGACGGCTCTCCCGACGGCTCGGTCGGTGATGTGTCCGGCGGCTTCCCCGACGGCTCGGTCGGCGGCTTCACCGGCGGCTCGGCCGACAATGCGTCCGGCACGTCTCGCGGCGGCTCGTCCGACAGCTTTCCCTGCGGCTCTGTCGGTGATGTGTCCGACGGCTCTCCCGACGGCGCGGTCGGCAGCTTCACCGGCGGCTCGGCCGACGATGCGACCGGCGGCTCGTCCGGGGGCTCGGCCGACGGGTTCGTCGGCGGCTCTGGCGGTCAGCCCTCCGGCGGGGTCCCGTCGTCTCCCTCCCGCGGCAGGGCCGAGCCCGTGGTCGCCGTGTCCGCGGTGGCCTGTCGTTTCCCCCGGGCCGACACCCCCGAGGCGTTCTGGGAGCGGCTCGCCGAGGGCTATGACGCCGTCACCGGCGTGCCCGCGGGGCGGTGGCCGGACGCCGCGGACGGGGATGGCCGGTGGGGCGCCTTCCTCGACGACCCGGCCGGATTCGACGCCGAGTTCTTCGGCATCGGGGACGAGGAGGCCCGGACGGCGGACCCCCAGGCGCGGATCCTCCTGGAGCTCGCGCACGAGGCCCTGGAGCGGGCCGGGTACGCGGGACCGCGACGGCGGGGACGCCGGGTGGGTGTCTTCGTCGCCTCAGGGGACAGCGGCTACCGGAAGATCCTGGAACAGGCATATGGCGAGCGGGAGTTGCCGGTCTCCGCACTCACCGGAAACCTCCCCAACATGCTTGCCGCCCGGGTCGCGCACTGCCTCGACCTGACCGGGCCCGCGCTCGCGGTCGACACCGCCTGCTCGTCGGCGCTGGTCGCGTTGCACCTGGCGCGCAGGAGCCTCCAGGCGGGCGAGTGCGACGTCGCGGTCGTCGGCGGCGTCCACCTCAACCTGACTCCCGGCGGGTACGCGCTCCTGGAGAAGGCGCAGGCGCTCTCCCCGACCGGGCGGTGCCACGCGTTCGGCGCGGCGGCCGACGGCTTCGTCCCCGGTGAGGGCGGCGCGGCGCTGGTCCTGACACGTCTCGACGAGGCGGAGAAGGCCGGTGATCCGGTCCTGGCGCTTCTCCGCGGCACCGCCGTGAACAACGACGGCCGTTCGCTGAGCCTGATGGCTCCCAACCCCCTGACGCAGGGGGACGTCATCACGCGGGCGTACCGGGACGCGGGCGTCGACCCCGACAGCGTCACCTACGTCGAGGCGCACGGCACGGGTACGCCGGTCGGTGACCCCGTCGAGGTGCGCTCGCTCGCGCACGCCTTCCCGCCGCGCGCCGACGGGCGGCCCCGGCTGCTCGGCTCGGTCAAGACCAACGTCGGGCATCTGCTGAACGCCGCCGGCATGCCGAGCCTGGTGAAGGTGGTGCTCGCCCTCGGACGGCGCCGGCTGCCTCCGTCCGCGCATGCCGCGGCCCGCGCGCCCGCACTCGACCTGGCGGGTTCCGGCTTCGCCCTGCTGGAGGAGGAGCGGGACTGGGTGGCGCCCGGCCCGCTGGTCGCGGGGGTCAACGCGTTCGGCTTCGGCGGCACCAACGCCCATGCCGTACTGGAGGAGGCACCCTCCCGGCCCCCGTACCGTCCGGCGGCAGCGGTGTCGTGCGGACCCCGGCTGCTCACCCTGTCGGCGCACGGGCGTGACGGGCTGCGCGCCGCCGCGACGGGGCTCGCGGATCATCTGCGGGCCCATCCGCGGCTCGACGAGGGCGACGTCTGCGCCACCGTCGCCGCGGCCCGCGACGAAGGACCCGACCGTCTCGCCGTCGTCGCCGACGGCGACCTCGCCGCCCGCCTCGACGCCGCTCCGCTCGACGCCCCGGTGCGGTCGCGGGCACGTCTGGTGGTTCTCCTTCCCGGGCAGGGCGTACGGCCGCTCGGTCAGGCCCGCGCCCTGTACGCGGACGCACCCGCGTTCCGGGAGGCGCTCGACGAGGCGTCGGGGCACGCCGGGCTCATCCGTGGCCGCAGCCTTGCCGCCTGGTGTCTCGACACCGACGTCCCGCCCGGCGCGCTCGCCGGTACCGAGGTCGCGCAGCCGCTCCTCGTCGCCTACGGCGTCGCGCTCGCCCGCCAGGTCCGGGCGTGGGGCATCACACCGGACGCGGTGGCGGGACACAGCGTCGGTGAGATCACCGCCGCGTGCGTCGCCGGGACGCTGTCGGTCGCCGACGCCGTGCGGTTCGCCGCCGAACGCGGCCGGCTGATGACGGAGCTGTGCGCGCCCGGTGCCATGGCGGCGGTCCGCTGCGACGAGGACGCGGTCGCCCGGCTGGTGGCCGACGCCCGGGGCTCGCTGAGTGTGGCCGCGGTCAACGGACCCGACCAGCTCGTCCTGGCCGGGACGGACGCGGCGGTCGACGGCGCCCTCGCGGAACTGGCCGCCCGGGGGATCGCGGCTCGCCGCCTGGACGTGTCCAGGGCCTTCCACTCCCCCCTGATGGATCCGGCGCTCGGCCCGCTCGCCGACGCGGCGCGTGGCCTCACGCTCCGGCCGTCGGAGACACCTCTGCTCAGCACGGTGACGGCCGCGTGGGGACCAGCCCTCGACCCGGCGTATCTGAGGGACCACGCACGGCGCCGGGTCCGCTTCGGCGCGGCCGTGGACCGCCTGCTGACCGAGGGGTACGACACGTTCGTCGAGCTCGGCTCCACCTCTCTCCGTGGATCCGTGCGCGCCGTCGGGGCGGCGCATCCGCGCCGAGCCCGGGTGCTCGCGCTCACGGCGGGGGACCGGGACGGCGCGCGGGGGCTGCTGGAGGACGTCGGCCGACTCTGGCAGCGGGGCGTGCCTCTGGACCGTACGGCCATGGACACCGGGCGGGCCCGGGTCACCGTACCCACGTATCCGTTCCGGCGGCGCCGCCACTGGCCCGCCGGCGTCCCCGGCTCCCGGCCGTTGCTGCACCGGTTCGGATGGGACGACGCCCCGCTGACGCCCGGTCCCGGACCGCGCACCGTCCTCCTGGCGGGGCCGGACTCGCCGCTCGCCCGCGCCTTCGCGGAGCGGCTCGCCGGCAGGGGTGTCACGGTGCGACGGGCCGGGGACCCGCTGCCCGAGGGTTCTCCGGCTCCCGAAGCCGCCGTGCTGCTCGCCGGTCCGGCCGTGGCGCCGGACTCCGCGTCGGCGCTCGACGCGGCCCACCGCGCCATGGTGACCGAACTGCGGGACCTGCTTCCGGAGCTGGCGCTCCACCGCCCTCGCGTGCTCGTCGTCACCGAGGACGTCCATGCCACCGGTGCCGCACCGGAGCGCCCGCGCCCGGCCCAGGCGGTGCTGACCGGCCTGGCCCTGGCGCTGCCGCAGGAGTTGCCCGGTGTCGAGGCCCACGGCGTCGACCTGTCCTCCCTGGACGACGTCGCGGTACGGCTGGACGCGCTCGACCACGAACTGTCGGCGCGGAGCGTGCCGCCGGGCGGTGACGGGGGCGGGTTCCGGCCGGCGCCCGCCGTCGCCTGGCGTGTGGGCCGCCGTCTGGGCCTGACCAGCCGACCGGTCATCGCCGGGGCCGGGGCGGGGGAGGCGCTGCCGGTCGACGGCGTGTACCTGATCACCGGAGGAGCCGGCGGCGTCGGTGGCGCGCTCGCCCGCGACCTCGCCCGGCGGGGGCGGCCGACGCTGGTCCTCACAGGCCGCTCGGCGGTGCCGCCCGCCGGGCTCCTCGCCGAACTCCGTGCGCTCGGCGCCACCGTGGAGTACCGCGCCGCCGACGTGTCCCGCGACGCCGACGTCGACGCGCTCCTCGCCGGTCTGCCGCGCCTGGACGTCCTGATCCACGCGGCCGGTACGGTCCGCCCGGGCACGCTGCGGGCCAAGTCGGCCGACGACGTGGCCGAGGTGCTGGCGGCCAAGACGCGGGGCACCCTCCTGCTCGCGCGCGGGCTCCTGGCGCACGGGTTGCGCCCCGCCGTGTGCGTGGCCCTCTCGTCGGTCGCCTCGGTTCTGCCCGGCCTGGCCGGGGCGATCGGTGACTACGCCGCCGCCAACGCGTACCTCGACGCCTTCGCCGCGGCCGAACGCGCGGCCGGCCGCCCCTGGCTGGCCGTGAACTTCGCCGCCTTCGCCGATACGGGACTGATGGCGAGGAGCGGCGCGCCGGCCCTCGGCACGGGTGTCGCGGGAGGCGCGCCGGCGTTCGGGACCGGTGGCGGTGCCGGCACGGCCGGTGGCGCGTCCGGCTTCGGTGTCGGTGCCGGGCGCGGGCCCGTGCCGCTGGAGACCGGGGACGCGCTCGACGCGTTGCGCGCCGCGTGTGGCGCCGACGCGGGCCGGATGATGGTGGCCGACCTGGAACCGGGCGGCGCTCCTCGTCGTATCCCGGCCGCCGCCGCCGTCGTACCTCCGGCCCCCGAAGCAGGGACGGAAGGGGCCTCCGCCGCCGCCGCCCAGGAGACGGGGCCTCGCCTCGACGGGGCCGGCGAGCTGCCGGGCGTGCTGCGCCAGTTGCTGTCCGAGGCGCTGCACGTGCCCCTGGACGACCTCGGGGACGACGTACCGCTGCTCGGCCTGGGGCTGGACTCGCTCATGGCCGTCGATCTCGTCAAGCGGCTGGAGACGGAGCTGGACCGTCCCCTGCCCATCACCCTGTTCTTCGAACACCGGACGCTGGGGGAGCTCGCCCGCCGGCTCGGAACCGAGGACGTCCCCTCCCCCACCCCCGGCCCCGGCCCCGGCCCGGACGCACGACCGGCGGGAACGGTCGGAGACGGCGTTCCCTTCTCCCTGACACCGGTCCAGCTCGCCTTCCACACCCTGGGTGAGATGTACCCGGACGTCGCCGCCTACGGGTACGTGACGCAGGACGTCCGTGGACCGCTCGACGCCGACGTGCTCGGTCGGGCACTCGGCCTGCTCGCCGAACGGCACGCGATGCTCCGTCTCCGGATCAGCCCCGGTGAGACCGCGCCCGCGCAGGTCGTCGTCCCGTCCGGCCACGAGCCCGTCCCCGGCTGGTACGAGGTACGTGACCTGCCGGGCGACAGTCCTGCGGAGGAGCAACTCGCGCGGCTCGAAGAGGACTTGCGCAACCGGCCGTTCGACCTCACCGCGCAGGCCCCGATCCGGGCGCTGCTCGCCCGCACCGGGTTCGCCGACTCGGCCCGTCTGATCATCGTGGTGCATCACGCCGCCGCGGACGGCTTCAGCCTGAACGTCCTCGGCGAGGACCTGTGGACGCTCTACACGGACCTTGCGCAGGGCCGGGCTCCCGAACTGCCGCCGCTCGCCACGCACTTCGCCGCCTACGCCGCGCACGAGCGGGCGGAACGGTCGGAGACCGCCCTCGCCGAGGACAGGGCGTACTGGCGCGAGGTGCTCGCCCACCGGGGTGAGCCTCTCGCGCTGCCCTACGACGGGGATCCGCTGGGGACGCCCGCTCCCCCGCTCCTCGCCCACCAGGTGACCCCTGCGCCCGGCCTGTCGGCCGCGCTGCGCGGGGCGGCCGCCGCGCACGGCGTGTCGCTGTTCCACCTGGCCCTGGCGGCGTACGCGCGCTGCCTGTCCCGGTGGAGCGGGGACCGGGAGGACGTGTCGGTCAACGTCGCACGGGCCCGCCGCGAGACCCGCCTCCCCGGCATCGACCGCCTCGTGGGGCCACTGGCCGACACCCTGCCGATCCCTGTCCGCGTGCGTCCGGACGACTCCGTACACGCGCTCGCGGTGCGCTTGCGCGACGCGTGGCCCGAGGGCGAACGGCACGGTCGGCTCACCAGCGCGGATATCGTCCGGCTCCTGCCCGTGGACGGGGCGGGGCCGCGTACCGCGGGGCCCGCGTCGTTCAGCTTCGCGCGGTTCCCGGTCTCCCTCGACCCCGCGTGCCCGGTACGGGTGCGCCCCACCTCGGCCGGAACGGCCTCCGCCGCCACCCGGCTGAGTCTGCTGTGCTGGGAGTCCGACGGGGAGCTATCGTTCTCGTGGAACTTCCCGGCCCGCCTGTTCGAGCGGACCACGATCGACCGGCTCGCCCGGGAACACCTGGCCGAACTCGAGGAAGCCGCCGGGCTTGTGAGGCCGGACGGGCTCGCGGAGACCGAGGGACTTACGGAGCCGGACGGGCTCGCGGAGACCGCTGGGCTCACTGAGCCGACCGGGCTCGCGGAGACCGCCGGGTTCGCGGAGACCGCCGGGCACACCGAGCCGACCAGGCTCGCGGAGACCGCCGGGTTCGCGGAGACCGCCGGGCACACCGAGCCGACCAGGCTCGCGGAGACCGCCGGGCACACGGAGCCGGACGGGCTCGCGGAGACCGCCGGGCACACGGAAGTCGCCGGGCTCACCGAGCCGGCGGCCTGCCCCGGCGTCGTACCCGGGCATGCGCCCTCGGACCCGCGTCCGGACGTCGTCGACCGGCTGTGCGCGCAGTTCCGCGCGACGCCGGACGCGGTGGCCGTCGACGCGGGCGACACCACCCTGACCTATGCCGAACTCGACCGGGCGTCCCGTGCGCTCGCCGGGCGCCTGCGCGCCGACGGCGTCGCCCCTGGTGACCTGGTGGGGCTCCTGACCGCCCCGGGCGCCGACACCGTGACGGGTGTCGTGGGCATCCTGCGGGCCGGAGCGGGCTGGGTCCCCCTGGACGCGGCCCATCCGCCCGCGCGCCTGGCCGACCAGCTGGAGCGGTCCGGAGCCCGTACCCTCGTCTGCCACGCGGAGACCCGCACATCGGCGGCGGACCTGGTCACGGCCACCGGCGTCACGCTCGTCATGGTCGACGATCCGGCGCCCGAACCGTCACCCCGTCCCGCGGAACTCCCCGCCCCGGGTGCCGACTCGCTCGCGTACGTGATCTTCACCTCCGGCTCCACCGGGCGCCCCAAGGCGGTGCCGATCACCCGGCGTTCGATGACCGGCTACCTCGACTGGGCGCTGGAGACGTTCGCGTACGGCCCGGGCGACCGGCTCGCGCAGACGGCGTCGGTCTGCTTCGACGCGTCGGTACGCCAGCTCCTCGCGCCCCTGCTCGTCGGGGCGACGGTGGTCACCCTGCCCCGGGAGCTGCTCCGCGACCCCGAGGCGCTGCTCGGCCACGTCGAGCGGGCCCGGATATCGGTGTGGAGCTCGGTCCCGAGCCTCTGGTCGCGGCTCCTCGAAGCCGCCGAGGCCCGGGTGCGGGAGGGCGCACCGCCGCCGGACCTGTCCGCCCTGCGCTGGGTCCACGTCGGCGGCGAGGCGCTTCCGCCCGCCCATGTGCGGCGCTGGTACGACCTGTTCGGCCCGGGGCAGCGGATCGCGAACCTGTACGGGCCCACCGAGACGACGATCAACGCCACGTGCCACATCATCGACCGCCGGCCCTCCGACGACGTGCGGATCCTGCCCATCGGCACACCCCGCGCCGGTACGGAGGTCGATGTCGTGGGGGCGGACGGCCGTCGCTGCGCACCGGGTGAGCCCGGCGAACTGCTCATCGCGGGCGCGGGGCTCACCCCCGGCTATCTCGGCGCACCGGAGCTGACGGCCGCCGCGTTCGTCGAGCGCGACGGGCGCCGGTGGTACCGCAGTGGTGACCGGGTGCGGCGCGACGGGGACGGTGTCCTGGAGTTCCTCGGCCGGCTGGACGACCAGGTGAAGGTCCGCGGGCACCGGGTGGAGCCGGGCGAGGTCGAGTCGGTGCTGCTCGCCCACCCGGCGGTCGCCCGCGCGGCCGTGGTCCTCCGTCAGGAGCGGCTGAGCGCATTCGTCGAGCGCCGGCCGGGCGAGCCGGCTCCGGAGCCCACGGCCCTGCGCGCCCATCTGGCCAGGACGCTGCCGGACTACATGCTCCCGGGCCGCATCCACGTCGTCGAGGACCTGCCGCTCACGGGAACCGGGAAGATCGACCGCGCCCGGCTCGGGGCACCCGGAACCGGGACCGGGTCGGATGCCGGGTCCTATGCCGGGGCGGGCATCGGCCGCGATGCCGCTTCGGACGGGCCCGTGGGCGGCGCGGTGACGGGGACACCGCCCTCGACGCCGACCGAGGTCCTGCTCGCCCGCGTCTGGTCCGAGCTCCTCGACAGGGACGAGGTACGGCGGGAGGACGACTTCTTCGAACTCGGCGGCGACTCCCTGCTCGTCCTCCAGGTGTTCGCGCGGCTGCGTGACGACATTCGGTCCCTGCCCAGGCCCACGGTCGTGTACGCCCACCGCACCCTGGCCGCTCTCGCCGCCGTCATCGACCGCACCTCCGAGGACACGGACGCCGGCGACACTGCGGGACCGGCTGCCGGGGACGGCGCGCACGGTCCTTCACCGTTCCCGCTCACCCCGTCCCAGCGCGGGTTCCTGCTCGCGGAGGCGATGGCGCCCGGCACGGACACGGCGTGGCTGTCGTGTCTGCGGATCGACGGGCCGCTGCGGCGCGAGGCGTTCCAGCGGGCCGTCGACGCCTGTGTGGTGCGGCACCCGATGCTGCGGACGGTCTTCCCCGCCGGCGCTCGCCCGCCGGTCCAGCAGGAGCTGCCGCCCGCGCTGCGGCTCCCGGTCGACTTCGAGACCCTCGCCGAACCCGGCCTCCTCGCGTCACGGATCGCCGAGGAGCGCGGGCGCCGCTTCGAGCCCTGGGCCTGGCCGCTGCTGCGCCTGCGACTGCTGACCCTCGGGCCCGGCGAGCACGCGCTCGTCGTCCACGCGCACCATCTGATCGGCGACGGGTACAGCGTGGCACTGCTCGGCCGGGAGCTGCTCTCCGTCTACGACCGGGTCGTACGGGGTGAGTCCGCCGAACTCCCGCCTCTGCGGGGCACGTTCCGGGACCATGTGGTCCTTCAGGAACGTCTGGCGTCCGCCGCCACGGTCAGGGCCCGGCTCGACGAGCCCTATCGGCGCCCGGTGCTCGGGGGCGGCGGCGGGGCGGGGCCCCGGGCCCGCGCCGGCACGGCACCGCCGTACCGCTCCACGGGGTTCACCCTCGACGCGGAGCAGGTCGCCGCCCTGCGCGGGATCGCCACCGCCGCGGGTACGACGCTCTTCGCGCCGGTCCTCACCGCGTACTACCGGACGCTGGCCGACACGACCGGGCAGGACGACCTGATCCTCGGTCTGGCCGTCTCCGGCCGGGACGAGGCGCTGCGCGACGCCCACGGGGTGTTCGGACCGTACGCCTCCGCCGTGCCGCTGCGGCCGGGTCCGCCGCGCGGTGCGGGAGGGACGGGCCGCACGTTCGCCGAGGACCTGCGGGCGGTCGTGCGGGAGGTCGAGGCGGCACGTACGGTGGGAGCCGGGGTCTCCCGGGGGGACGGCGGGCTGCCGCCGGCCGCTCAGTTCTTCTTCACGTTCCTGGACTTCTCGTCCCTCGGTCCGCTGGGCGGCGACACGCTGCGCCTGCGGTGGGACGACGGTGACGCGGTCCTCGCGCCTCCTCCGGTGGGCACGGACACGTTCCTCGCGGTGCGGCCGGTCGGTGCGGGAGAACTGCGGGTGACGCTTCGCGCGTCCACCGACGCCTTCCCCGACGAGGCGGGCTTCGACGCGTTCGCGGGCGCCCTGCGGAGCGGGATGACGGTGGGCGTCCGGGCCACGGTGGCTTCCGTGCCCGTGCCGGTGCCGGCTCCGGGCCAGGGCTCCGCCGCTCGGGCCGCGGTGACTCCGGTGCCACGGTCGGCGGCGGGTCCGGGCTCCTCCCTCGGTGCGCCCTCAGGCTCCGCTCTCAGGGCGTCCCTGGACCCCACTCCCGGCGCCTCCCTGGACGCCGCCCTCGTGGGGTACCTTCCCCCGCCCGGTGCGCTTGCCGCACTCGGCGGGCCGGGGGTCGGGGCGGCATCGCGTGAGGAGCTGCGGCGGCTGCTCTTCCCCGGTGGGCGTCCCCGGCTCGTGGAGGACATCGGCACGCCATTGGGGCGGTCGGGATTCGTCTGCCTCCCGCTGTTCGCCGACGAGCTGGCGTCGACGCCCGACCTGGCCGCGCGCACGGCCCGAGCCGTCGAGCACGCGGCGGCGCTGGGGGCCCGGTGTGTCTCCCTCGCGGGCATGATCCCGTCCCTCACCGCGTACGGCTTCGGCGTCCTGCGCGAGACGGACGGGCCGACCGCCGTCACCACCGGGCACGCGGCGACGGCGGTGTCCGTGGTGAAGACCGTCCGTGCCGCGCTCGCGCGGACGGGCCGTGAACTCGGTGAGCTGGTCGTCGCGGTGGCCGGTCTGGGCTCCATCGGCGGCTCGTCCCTCGAACTGCTCCTCGCGCAGGCCGCCGGGCCTCCCCCGCGGCTGCTCCTGTGCGACGTCACGGGCAGTGCGCCGCGGTTGCGGCGCCTGGCCGACGACCTGACCGCCAGGGGTCTGGCCCGGAACGTGGAGGTCCATGAGGCCGGTCCGGCGCTGCCGGCCGCCCTGTACGAGGCGGATCTGCTGGTCACGGCCGTCAGCGGGGGCGGGACGGTGCTCGACGTGGCGCGGCTCCGGCCGGGCTCGATCGTCGTCGACGACTCGTTCCCGCACTGCTTCGACGCCCCGGCGGCTCTGGCGCGGATGCGGGAGTGGCGGGACGTGCTGATCGTCGGCGGAGGTCTGCTGTCCGTCGGGACGGTGGAGCGCCGCACGGCTCCGGGGCTTCCGCCCGCCGTCGCGGCGGGGTACGCGGCGAGGTCGTGGCTGCCCGGCACGATCGCCTCGTGCCGGCTGGAGTCACTGCTGCGCGCCGCGCGTCCCGAACTCCCGCTGGTCCACGGACTGGTGGACGGCGGGATGGCGGCGGCCCACTGGCGGGTCATGGAGGCGGCGGGCGTGGAAGCGGGCCCGCTGCACCTGCTCGGGCACGCCGTGGGCGTGGAGGACGGCGATCGGACCGTCGTGTAGGCGGCCCGGCGCTCCCCTCACCGCGGCCCGGAGCAGCGCCGGGAGGGTTCGTACGACGGGGGGCAGGCTCTCGCTCGGGCCTGCCCCGTCGACGGGTCGGCTACTGCCCCACCCGGCCGTCGACGCACTCCCGCAGCAGGTCCGCGTGCCCGCAGTGCCGTGCGTACTCCTCGATCCGGTGGACCCACAGCTCGCGGACGGCGGTGCCGTCCTGGATCACCCGGGCGCCCAGGTCCGTGCACGCCTCCAGTGCCGCGTCGGTCGCGGCCTGTTCGCGTGCGAGGTCGGCGAACGCGCCCTCGACGACCGCCTGCTCCGCCACGGCTCCCTCGAAGTCGCCGTCCGCGTCCCCGTACAGCTTCGGTTCCGGGTCTCCCGGCAGGATCCAGCCGCGCCAGTCCCGCTCCACCTCGGCGAGATGGCGGACCAGTCCGAGCAGGGACATCGTCGACGGCGGCACCGACCTGCGGGCCAGCTGCTCCGGGTCCAGCCCCTCGCACTTCATCAGCAGGGTCAGCCGGTAGCCGCCGAGGAAGTCCTGGAACGTCGCCAACTCCCCGTCCGGGCCGGGTCCGTCACTGTGGCGGGGATCCGTGTCGGGGTCCGCCCACATGTCGGGGTAGACGCTGGCCTGGGTCCACCGCTCGGGTGCTCCGCTCTCCGTACTCACGGTGCCGAGGATGCGGCGCGGCGGCCTCGGCGCACAAATGATTAATCGTGCCCTTTTCAAGGAGGAGTCCGCGAGAACGCGTGTGCGGCGTGGAGGCGATGCGGAGAGACCATTAAGAAACCTTGTTGAAAAAGCCCGAACCCCGGTTTCGCTCTTGATTTGCTCCTGCCAACCCGCACAGGGTTCTCTCGAACGTTTGACGCCCCACACGTCAACACGAGGAGAGAACCCCTTTCATGGCAACTCACAAGCGATCCCACGGTCTTCGTCACGCGGCCATAGCCACAGGTGTGGCCGGTGCCGTCACCGCGGCACTGCTCGCGGGCAACATCGCGGGGGCGGCCGCCCCCGCCGAAGGGACCGTGCACGGACTCGGCGCCCCGGGCGCCGTGGCCGGCAGTTTCGTCGTCATCCTCGACGCATCCGCGAACAAGGCGGAGCTCGCGAAGAAGTACGGCGGCACCCTCGAACGCGCCTACGGCTCCGAGGTCAACGGCTTCTCGGCGTCCGGCCTCACCGTCGACGAGGCCAAGCGTCTGGCGGCCGACCCCTCCGTGGGGACGGTCGTGCAGAACAAGCGCTTCAGCATCAACGCGACACAGGAGAACCCCCCGTCCTGGGGCCTGGACCGGATCGACCAGGCCGACACCGCCGCTGACAAGAAGTACGCCTACCCCGACAACGGCGGGGAGGGCGTGACCGCGTACGTCATCGACACCGGCGTGCGCGTCTCGCACCAGGACTTCGGCGGCCGGGCGACCCACGGCTTCGACGCCGTGGACAACGACGACACCGCGGACGACGGCAACGGCCACGGCACCCACGTCGCGGGCACCATCGCCGGCACGTCCCACGGCGTCGCCAAGAAGTCCAAGGTCGTGGCCGTGCGCGTCCTCGACGACAACGGCTCCGGCACGACCGAGCAGGTCGTGGCGGGCATCGACTGGGTGACGCAGAACCACTCCGGGCCCTCGGTCGCGAACATGAGCCTCGGCGGTGGCGCCGACGAGGCGCTCGACGCGGCGGTCAAGCGGGCCATCGCCTCCGGCGTGACCTTCGCCGTGGCGGCGGGCAACGAGTCCTCCGACGCCGGGCAGGGCTCGCCGTCCCGGGTGACGGAGGCGCTGACCGTGGCCTCCAGCACCAAGGACGACCAGCAGTCGGACTTCTCGAACTTCGGCGCCGTGGTCGACCTGTACGCCCCGGGATCGGAGATCACCTCGGCCTGGAACGACAGCGACACCGGTACGAAGACGATCTCCGGCACGTCGATGGCCGCGCCGCACGTGGCGGGCGCCGCCGTCCTGTACCTGGCGGCCAACCCGTCGGCGACCCCCGCCGACACCGCCGCCGCGCTGACCGGGGCGGCCACGGCCGACGCGATCAAGAACCCCTCCTCCGGCACCGCGAACAAGCTGCTGAAGGTGACGCCGTAGCCCCGTCGCTCCCCACCTCGCACCACCGACCGGCATGACGGCGTTGCCGTGAGCCGGACGGAAGGCGGCCCCTCCGCACCACGGAGGGGCCGCCTTCTCCGCTGCCGGTGGACGCGGCGGCCCGACGCTCCCCGGCCGCCGCACCGCGCCCGGCTCCTCGACCGCGACGAGACGCTCCTGGCCGCGGCCGGTCTGACGCGGCCCCTCGGCGCACCCGTGAGTGCTCTGCTCGCCCGGCGTCACCGTCCGTTTCGGCGGCCCGCCGCGGCTGCCGCGGACCGCACCGGTCCCACGCCCCCGGGACGACGGCGGCTGAGTCTCCTCACCCGCCCGTCGGGCGGGCGTCCCACCGGCCGATCACGCCGGGGAGTTCGACCCGGGACCGGATGCCCAGTCTGGCGAAGACGCTCCGGAGGTGGTGGTCCACCGTCCGGGGGCTGAGGGTGAGGCGGTCGGCGACCTCCCGGTTGGTGGCGCCTCCGGCGACGAGGCGGGCGATGCGCTGCTGCTGGGGCGTCAGCCGTCCCAGCGCCGCCGGGTCCGTGACCCCGCCGGTGGTGCCGCCGGTGGCGCGGAGCTCGGAGCGGGCGTGCTCGGCCCAGCCCTCCGCCGCGGCCCGCTCGAAGGTGACCAGGGCGTCGCTCAGCGGACCGCGGGCGTCGCCGGGCCGGCGGCGGCGCCTCAGCCAGGTGCCGTAGGCGAGGAGCGTACGGGCGCGTTCGAAGTCGTTGCCGCAGCTGTCGTGGCGGCGGACCGCCTCACCGAACCAGTACGCCGGCTCCTCGCCCGGCGCGAGCAGCGCCCGGCAGCGCGCCAGTTGGGCCGGAGCCGTGCGGTCGATGCCCTGGACGGCCCAGATCGCGTACTCCTCCGCCGCTTCCCGTGCCTCCGCGCGCCGGCCGGACGCCACGGCCGCCTCCACGAAACAGGGCACGACCAGCATCCGCAGCGCGAAGTGGCCGCTCCGCGGACCCTGCCGGACGAGAGGGAGGAGCCGCGCGGTCGCCTGGGCCGCGAGCCCCTGCCCGAACTCGGCCCGGGCGAGCGCCCATTCGGCGAGGGTCGCGGCCTGGACGAGACCGTGCGGCCGCGCGGTGTCCAGGGCCAGTCCCGCGTGCTCCGTCACGGTCCGCGCGTCGCCCGCCACCGAGGCCACGAGGGCCAGGACGGCGTGCTGGTGGGCGGCGACATTGCGCTGCCCGGTCTGCTCGGCAGCCCGCAGTCCCTCGTGCGCGGTGCGCGCGGCCCTGCTGTAGCGGCCCGCCCGGAGTTCGGCGTAGGCGAGGTGTTCCAGGGCCCGGGGCACCAGGGCGGTCCGGTGCTCGGCGCGGGCGCGGGCGAGCGCACGGGCGTGGACCCGGGCCGCCGCCACGGTGTCGCCGAGCACGAGCGCGGCGGAGCCCGCCCGCAGGAGCAGGCGCGGGTCGTCCTCGGCGCCGTCGCGCGCGACGACCCGGGCCAGGGCGGAGCGGGCCTGGTCGAGGCGGATGTCGAGGGCGGCGCGCAGCCCTTCGACGAAGTCGCGTTCCGTGCCCCGGGCGGCCTTCCCCGGGTCGAGGGCGACCAGGCACGCGGAGACGTCGCCGCCGGCCCAGGCGGCCTCCATCGCGAGGAACCGGGCGTCGGACGCCTCGGCCGGCTCCCGGTCCCCGAGCAGCTCCGCCGCCTGCAGCAACGCCTCGTGGGCGTCCATGACCGGGCCGCCCGCGAGCGCCGCGAGACCGCGGACGAGCTGCGAGCGGCCGCGGACCACGGGAGCGAGGGCGCGTACGGCGGGGGGCGGGCCGAGCCGGTCGGCGCGGTGTCCCTCGCCGCGGGCGAGCGTCGGGTCCGCCGGGGCCGCGGGAGGGGCCTGGATGATGCCGGTGGGTGCGGAGGCGAGCGCCGCCCGGCCGAGGAACGGGTCCTCGAAGCGGAGCGCGTCGCCCCTGCGACGCAGCAGTCCGCCCGCGACCAGGCCGTCCAGGGGTTCGACGGACGTGCGGGTGGCCCGTGCGGTGGCGAGGACCGCGCCGAGACCGACCTCGTACGCCTGGGGCGGCTGGTCCGGCTCACCGGGCCCGGGGAGTTCCGGCGGTTCGCCGGCGCCGGTGCGGCCGGTCAGGGCGACCACCGCGAGGAGGCGTCGGGAGTCCGCGGGAAGGCTGTCCACGAGACCGCCGTACACCTCGGCGAGGACGGCGCCGTCGACGAGGGGCCGGGACGGGCCGGTGGCTCCGGTCACGGGGGCGGACGCGAGGTGCCGTACCGCCGCGGCGAGGACACCGGGGTGCCCGGCGGTCTCGTCGAGCAGCCGCTCCACGAGCCGGTCGGGCGGCGGCGGCGCGCAGAGGTCGTCCAGGAGGGCACGTGCGCCGGCTCTGGTGAGCCGCCCCAGCCGTACGGTCTCCGCGTCCGGCACCTCGGGGAGGCAGTGGTGGCGTGCCGCCGACACGAGCCAGACCGTGCCGCCCGAGCGGCTCGCGGGCTCCCGCCAGGCGGTGGTGAGCGCGGCACGCGAGTGGGCGTCCCACAGGTGCAGGTCGTCGAGGCAGATCAGGGCGGGGCGGCCGGAGGTGAGGCCGGCGACGGCCGCGGCGAGGCCGTCCTCGCCCCGTGCGAGCCGCAGGGCGCGGCGCCCGGCGGGCGGGTGCGGCGCGAGGGCGGAGCACAGGGACCGCACCCCGCTCCAGGGTCCCCGGTGCGGGGGTGCGGCAACGCTGTGGGCGGTGCCGGGGAAGTCGTGGGCGGCCCGTGCGAGCAGCGCCGTGCGCCCTTCGCCGGGGTCGCCGGTGACGAAGAGGACGCCGGTCGTTCCGCTGCCGGCCCGGGTCGAGAGCCGGGCCACCGCGGCGAGTTCGGCCGTACGGTCGTACAGCCGTGGGCCGGGGGCGGCGGCTTGAGTCGCTCCGCTCACGGCCGGCACGTTACCGACCCGTAGGTATCGGGGGAAGGCTCCCGGGCCCGGGCGTGGGCAGGGGCCCAGGCCCGGGAGCCGTGTCCTGTGACGGCGCACAGAGCGTCCGGACGCCGGCCGTCGGTCGTCAGGAACCGAGCGGGCAGGTGCCCCGGTACTCCTCGATCGTCAGGCTCGGCCGCGGCAGCGGGCAGAGGAACTGGTCGTAGCGGGTGTCGTTGTCGATGAAGCGCTTGAGCCAGGAGATGCTGTACTTCGCGATCGTCGTGTTCGACGTGTTCGGGGTGAAGTGCGTGGCGCTGTTCAGCTCCAGGTACGCCTTGTCGAGCGAGCCGGGCAGGCTCTCGTAGAACGGCTCCGAGTGGGTGGCGACGGGGGCGACCGTGTCGCCGTCCGCGCCGATGACCAGGGTGGGCGTGCTGATCTCGGGCCAGGTCTTGTCCGTGTTCCACCCGGTCAGGGGGATCGCGGCCTTCAGCGAGGGCCGGCTCTTGGCGGCTTCGAGGGAACCGCCGCCGCCCATGGAGTGACCCATCACGCCGAGGCGGGACGTGTCGATCCTGCCCCGGACGGAGCTGCGCTGGGTCAGGTGGTCGAGCGCGGCCAGGAGCTGACGCCCGCGGCTGTCGGGCTGGTCGAGGGTGGTGAGGGTGTCGATGGTGAACACCACGAAGCCCTGCGAGGCGAGGCGCGGTCCCAGCCAGGCGATCGACGACTGGTAGGCGGTGAAGCCCGGCGAGATCACCACCGCGCCGAACGTCCCGTCGCTCGTGGAGGTGGGGTAGTAGATGGTGCCGCCGCCGAAGCCGCTGGCGACGAGGGAGGAGACGCTGGTCTCGGAGACGGCGTACGGGCCGCGCAGTGCCTCGATGCTCGACTGGCTGGGCGCGGGGCCGCGCTCGTACGGGTTGGCGGCCGCGGCCCCGGCGGAGCTGACGCCCGGGGTGACGAGCAGGGTGAGGCAGGCTGCGGTGGCGGTGGCGGCTGCGGCGATGTGTCGTTTCACGACGGAGTCGTCCTCTCGTGTCGTGTGACGGCCGTCCTCCGGCGGGACCGGGGACGGCGTCCTGGACTGGCCCGGTCACTGTCGACGCGGCACGACGCGGCGGCATCGGCAGAACCACCGGTCTCACGTCGGGGGCGGTCCGGTCGGGCCCACGTCGCGCGCCGCCGGGCCCGGTACCGCGGGTCGGGGGCCGTCAGGGCCGGTCCCCCGTGGGTGCCGTCGCGCCCGGCCTCCCGCCGGGGGCCGTCGGGCCCCCTCGGCGAGCACGGCGTACCCTCGCCTCGGTACGGCGGCGGTCGCGCGACAGCGGTGGAGCCGGCGAGGGACATCGGGTCCGGTGCGACGCGGATCGCGGAACGTCGGACGCAGGGCGAGCGGGGAACGGACGATGACGCAGGTGCGCGGGCAGGGGACGGGGCCCGGCGGGGACGAGCAGGAGCAGGACCGGGCGGCGACCGTGCGCGTGTTCATCGCCCTCGCGCCGCCCGACGAGGCGAAGGACGAACTGGCGCGGGAGCTGGGCGCCGCCTACGACGCGTACCCGCGGCTGCGGTGGAACCGCATCGAGGACTGGCACATCACCCTGGCGTTCCTCGGCGAGCTCCCCGCCGCGACCGTGCCGCTCCTGCGTCCGCCGCTCGCGGACCTCGCGGCCTCGCGCGGGCCGGTCGAACTGGCGCTGCGGGGCGGCGGGCACTTCGACGGGCGGGTGCTGTGGAGCGGGATCGACGGAGACCTGGCAGGGCTGCACCGGCTCGCCGACGGCGTCCGCACGGTGGTCGCGGAGTGCGGTGTCCCGCTCGAGGACCGGCCGCTGCGCCCCCATCTGACGCTGGCCCGCGCCCGCCGCGACGATCCGTCGAGCGTGGTGGACATCGCCTCCGGTCTGGCCGGCTTCACCGGCCGTGGCTGGCGGGCCGAGCGCCTCCACCTGGTCGGCAGCAACTTCGGCCGGGGCCCCGGGCCGATCCGGTACCGCGACATCGAGGCCTGGCCCTTCGACGGGCGCTGACGTGCTCCCGGTCGGTACGGGTCGCAACCGGTAGGAGCCCCTGGCACGTGTTCCCCTGTGCAGTGATCGCCACGGAAGGGAATCACGTTGTCCGTCTCAGGTCTCACCCCGTCCCGCCGCACCGCTCTCGCCCTCGGCGCCGGTGCCGCGCTCGCCTCCACCTCGGCGCTCGTCGGGCCGGCTCACGCCTCCTCCGGGAGAGGGGCGGGCGGGAAGCGTCTCGTCGGGCGGCTGCGGGAGCTGGAGCGGCGGCACTCCGCCCGGCTCGGCGTGTTCGCCCACGACGTGCGGACGGGGCGCTCGGTGGCGTTCCGCGCCGAGGAGCGCTTCGCGATGTGCTCCGTGTTCAAGACCCTCGCCGTCGCGGCCGTGCTCCGCGACCTCGACCACGACGGCACGTTCCTGGAGCGTCGTATCCGCTACACCGAGGCGTACGTCGAACGGTCGGGGTACTCCCCCAGGACCGAGCTGCCGGAGAACCTCGCCCACGGGATGACCGTCGCCGAGCTGTGCGACGCCACCCTGCGCCACAGCGACAACACCGCGGCGAACCTGCTGCTGCGCGAGCTGGGCGGTCCGACCTCGGTCACCCGGTTCGCCCGGTCGGTCGGTGACCTTACGACGCGGCTGGACCGCTGGGAGCCCGAGCTGAACTCGGCGGAGCCCTGGCGGAGGACCGACACCACGACGCCCCGCGCCATCGGCCTGACCTATGGGCGGCTGCTGCTCGGCGACGCGCTTCCGCGCGAGGACCGGAATCGGCTGACCGGCTGGATGCTCGCCAACACCACGAGCGGCGAGCGGTTCCGCAAGGGGCTTCCGGCGGACTGGCTCCTCGCCGACAAGACCGGCGGTGGCCGGTACGGCGGCAACAACGACGCGGGTGTCACCTGGCCGCCGGACGGCGGCCCGATCGTGCTCGTCGTGATGACGACGCGGTTCGAGGAGGACGCCCCGCCCGTCGACGCGCTGGTGGCCGACGCGGCCGCCCTCGTCGCCTCTGAACTGCGCTGACGAGGGCCGCGGAAACTGCTCGAATAAATCGCTTGAGCGTCGTCCGCGCCTTTCCTAGGCTGTGGGCACACGCTGAAAGGAGGTGATCCGAGAACATGGTTTCTTTTCGGATTCGTGAGGTGACTGCGGGCTAACGGCCTGCCGTCGCACTCTGTGCACCTCGGCAGGCCACCTGCCGAAAACCACGCAGTCACCCGACCCGTGGGCCGCCGGTAATCCGGCCGGCTCCCGTCCGAACTCGAGCGGACGGGACCAAGGCCCACGGGTCGTCCGCGTTCCCGGCCACGGACACCGGGCAGCAAGCACCGAGCACCGGCCACGGACACCGGGCACGGGCCCCGGCTCACCGACTCCGCCAACGCCCGGTCGCCGATCCTGGGCCGCGCCGCGGTCATCAGGCCAGGCTCAGCGCGCCCGTCCTCCTCGCCCGGGCCTCGCCCACCCGGAGGATCAGCGACGCCGCCACGAGCAGCAGCGCGCTCAGCGCTCCCAGTCCGAGCAGCGTCGGGGCGAGTTCGCCGGCCGTGCGGTGTTCGAGCAGGGCCCCCCGGACCGCGAGCAGACTCCCGGTGAGCGGGAAGACCGCTCCGACCACCTGGACCACGGTCGGCAGGGCGAAGTGCGGGAGCCGGACGCCGGAGACGAACCAGAGCGGCTCGTCGAGGATCGTGTAGAGGAACGCCGAGTCCCGGGAGAACACACGCAGGCTGTTGAGGAACGCTCCCCACGCGACCGCCGGCACCAGCAGGGCCAGGAGGACGATCCCGTACATCCACCAGGCCGCGACGGACGGCGTCCCGAAGCCGGTGAGGGCGGCGACGGTGAAGCAGGTGAGCAGCCAGGCGTTCTGGAGGAGCGCCCCCGCCCCGTTCGCGATCATCAGGGTGAGGCGGCCCGCCGGGGAGAGGAAGAGCAGCTCCAGGGTGCCGGTGGTGCGCTCGAAGGAGAGGTGCCAGGCGCTCTGGACGAGGGAGAAGAAGAAGGCGTATGCGAGGGTGCCGGTGGCCAGGAAGGCGAGGAGGCGCTCGGGGTCGGCGGCGAGCGGCCAGTTCTCGGCGGCTCCGGAGGCCGTGGCGACGGGTCGGATCGTGTAGTAGGTGGTGGCCAGTTGGAGGACCGGCCGGACCGGCATCGAGAAGACGACGAGCGGCTGGCCGAAGAGCCGCCGGTGCTGCTTGAGCGTTTCCGCGGCGAAGACCCGCAGGGCGTGGCGGAGGTGGTTCACCGGGCGGCGCCCCTGGCTCCGGAGGCCGGCACGAGTGCCGCCTCGCCGGTCTCGGCGAGGGCCAGGATGGCGGTGGTCGGTGCCGGCGGGTCCATCGGCGGCCTGGAGATCGCCGAGGCCAACCTCGAGGACGCGGTCGGTCGGGTCGGTGACGGTGAGGCGGATGGTGCGGTGGCTGCCGGTCGCGGCCTTCCGCCACCAGCGGGCCGGCCATGTCGTCGGGATGGCGCAGGGTGATCACCTCTCCGCCGTCGGGGAGGGTCTCGCGGACGGCTCCGAAGGTGTCGGCGACGGCGCGGGTGCTTCGGCGGTGCTGCCCTGGGCGAGGTGGCGGCCGGCGGACATGACGTACACATGGCCGCAGAGTTCTTCCACCTCGGCCAGGTAGTGCGAGGTCAGCAGCACTCCGGTGCCGTCGTGGGCGGCCAGGTCGGCGACGACGCGCCGCAGGTCGCGGGCGATCGGAGTGACGGCCGCTCCGGAGGAGAGAGGAAACAATCTTGCGTTCACGTCACCGTCATGGTCCGATGTCCTGTCTTTCTCATGATCATCACAACGGGGGCAGAATGACCAGAGGTATGGACCGGCGTTCCGTCATGCGCGGACTGGCCACGGCCGGAGCCGGCGTGACGGTGGGGGCCGTCGCGATGGGGGGCGGCACGGCGTACGCGGCGGGTTCCGGGGACGACCCGTACAGCGTCGACGTCATCAGCAAGGGCGCCGACCCGACCGGCGCCACTCCCAGCGACGCCGCTTTCCGCGCGGCCGCCGCCGAGGTGCTGGCCTCCTTCCAGCCCGGCCCCATCTCGGGAGCGATCCCGAAGAAGGTCCTGGTCATCCCGCCCGGCACCTATCTCCTGACCCAGCCGGACTCGCTGCTGCCGAACGTCAACGGCGAGGGCAACGGCGGCATCGTCGACGGCGTGTCGATCACCGGCTACGGCAAGCGGCTGTCCCGGATCGTCTACTCCCCGACGGCCGACGACACCACGCTGTGGACGAACCACCAGCGCTACAAGAACATCCGGATCTCCGGTCTCACCTTCACGAGCACCAATGCCACGTCGAGCTTCAACTACGCGTACTCCTCGGCCGACTACGGCGTCCAGGACACCTGGTACACGGACGTCGAGTGGCGCGGCAGCTGGAAGCGCGGCATCGGTCTGGACGGCCCGGCCACGACGTCCAACCTGAACAGCGAGATGGGCTGGGACCACTGCCAGGTCGGCGGCTCCTACTCCGACGCGTTCCTCGTCATGGGGATGACCCCGGCGGCGACGCAGCAGGACCAGTTCCTCAACTACTGGTTCCGCGATTGCAAGGTGGAGTACCAGTCGGGTGTGTTCGTGAAGAACAACCGGGGCGGCTCGATGAACTTCATCGGCGGCTCCTACATCCTCACCGACGCCGCGTCGAACGGTACGTTCTTCCAGCTCACCGCCGACGCGACCACCCGCGCCGACTCGGTGACGCGGCTCTATGCCCAGGGCATCCGCTTCGAGCTGCGCGGCGTCGGCCACAAGGTGATCGACTCCCGCTGGTACAAGGGCAGCATCACCTTCGAGTCCTGCGACGACACCGCCCTCAGCTTCAAGTCCTGGGCGCCGAACGCGGTCACCCACGTGTACGACTTCGACGCGAACGGCGCACGCGGCCCGATGGTGCGTTACGTGGACTGCGGACTCATGGGCTCGCACCAGGTGACGACCGGGTCCACGGCGACCGCGGCGGGCAAGCTGCTGTACGACGGGTGCCGCTTCATCGACATGACGGCCGCCACCGGAGCGAGCGGGTTCCTCCGCTGGACCGGGACGGCCGCACCCCGCTACGAGGTGCGTGACTGCCTCGGCGGCGCCACCTACCTGGCGGACGTGAAGAACCCCGCCTGATCACCGACGGGCACGCCGCGCGGGCCGCGACACGTGTCGCGGCCCACGTGGCGGTTCACCGCCCGTACATCTGGACTTCCGGCCTCCGGCCTCCCGGCGGCGCCGGGCCGACACGGAGGGGCAGCACGCTCACGCAGGACCGACCACCCCCTGCAGTAGGAGAGTTGCGTGACTCGCCCCATCACCGCCAGGTCACTCGTGCTCGTCATGACCACGGCGCTCGCGGCAGCGGCCCTCGCCGTTCCGGCCCAGGCCCATCACCGCTCCTCCGACAGCCCGCTGCCGACCGTGACGCCCCGCGCGGAGACGCCGGTCCTGCACGACGACGAGGCGGGCGGCAACGCCGACGCCGACGACCCGGCCATCTGGCGCAACGCGGCCGCCCCCGGCCGCAGCCTCGTCATCGCGACCGCCAAGGAGGGCGGCCTGCGCGTCTACGACCTGGACGCGCGACCGGTGCAGTCCATAGCCGCGCCGCCCGCCGCCGGCGAGGACGACGCCCCGGGCCGGTTCAACAACGTGGACCTCGTCCAGGGACTGCGGCTCTCCTCGGGCCGGGCCGACCTGGCCGTCACCAGCGACCGGGGCAACGACCGGCTGCGGTTCTACCGCATCGACCGTGACCGCGCCGGCGGCCCCCTGACCGACGTCACCGACCCGGCCGCGCCCCCCGTGTTCTCCCGGGACCAGGCCGAGATCAACGACCAGCGGACCGCGTACGGTCTCGCCACCTGGACGGACCCCGCGTCCGGGAAGTCCTTCGCCCTCGTCAGCCGTCGGGAGCGCACCAGCATCGCGCTGCTCGAACTGCTCCCGGCCGCCGGCGGCAAGGTCACGTACCGCAAGGTCCGCAGCCTGGACCTGCCCTCCTCGTTCCGGCTGCCCGACGGCACCTCGTGGTCCCCCTGCGGCGAGCCCGGTGAACTGCCGCAGGTCGAGGGCATGGTCGTCGACCCCGCCGACGGCACCCTCTACGCAGGCCAGGAGGACATCGGCATCTGGCGCCTGCGCGCCGACCTCACCGGCACGCCGAAGCTCATCGACACCGTCCGTGAGTACGGCGTCCCCGGGGTCTACGACGAGGAGACCGAGGAGTGCGCGCCGGGCGCCGACCCCGGCTTCGGCGGCACCAAGGTCTCCGCGGACGTCGAGGGCCTGACCCTGGTCACCGAGTCCGACGGCGACGGCTACCTCCTCGCCTCCAGCCAGGGCGACGACACCTTCGCCGCCTACGACCGGGAGGTCGGGGACGACAACGAGTACGAGGGCGGCTTCCGGGTCGCTCCCGCGCACAGCGCCCTGGACGGCTCCGAGGAGTGCGACGGCGCCGCCGCCCTGAACGCCCCCCTCGGCGCGAAGTACCCGAACGGGCTCCTCGTCGTGCAGGACGGACACGACGCCCCCGGGGACGGCGACCGTCCGGCGACCAACTTCAAGTTCGTCGACCTCGGCACCGTCCTGGACGCCCTCGACGACTGACGGTCCCCTCCCGACCGGCCTTCCCGGGCCGGCCGCCGAGGCCTGCGGGCCCGGCGGCCGGCCCGGTGTCACGGGGCCGTGAGGAGCGCCGCCGCCGCGTGGGCCGTCGCCGGGTGCCGGGCGGTCAGGGCCGGGGAGCCGGCCTCCGCCGCGGCCGGGGCCCAAGGGTCGCCGCCGCCCAGGAGTTCCGCCAGCGCGTCGCTCGTGGCCCGGTGGGCGAAGAGCAGCGCCGCACCCGCCGGTCCGGTGGCCCGCCCCTCCGCCGGTGCCCAGGGGTCCGCGCGGCCCAGGAGCCGCGCCAGGGCGTCGCACGTCTCCGGGTGCGCCGGGAGCAGCGCCGCACCGCGCGGCCCTGCGGCCTGCCGGACGGGCTGCAGCTCCGGTGCGGCGCGCCACGGCGGGACCCAGGTGTCCAGGGCCGCGAGGCGTGCCGGGAAGACGCGGCCCGCCTCCCGGATCAGCAGCGGGGCCAGCTCCGCGGCGTTCGACCGCAGGGTGGTGATGAGGCTCGGCAACCACGGCAGCAGGACGGCGTCCGGCAGCCGCCCGAAGGCGTTCGACACCGCTTCCACCACCACGTCCGCGAGCCCCGGCACCGGTTCCAGCGCGTGCACGAAGCCGCTGAGGTAGCGCGGATAGGAGGGCACCACCAGGGGGTTGGCGAGGAGTTCGTCGCAGCGTGCGCGCAGCTCACCCCGGGACAGGGTGCCGAGCTGCACCTGGGCGGCCCACAGCAGCGCCGTCTTCGCCGGGTCCCCCGGGTGCGACTGCGCCACCGCCAGTTCCAGCTGCGTCCGGTCGCAGCCCAGTGACAGGGCCAGGCTCTCCATGCTGAACAGGAAGCCCAGCATCGCCGCCACCTGCCCCACGGTCGCGTCCTCGTCGCGGAACGCCGTGGGCAGCAGCGTGCAGTAGTGGGCGTACCCGGTCCTGACGAAGGACTCGATCCACGGCGGCAGCACCGGCTCGCTGGTGCGGTAGTACGCGAGGAGGCCGCGGACCCGGCGCAGCACCTCCGGGGCCCCGTCCACGGTGCGCTCGCCCGACAGGACGTCGAGGGCGCGGGTGCCGAGCTCGTCGGCGAGGCGCCTGCCGCCGAGGTACAGCGTCGCGTCCTCGACCGCCGCGAGCACCTCGGCCGTCGTGGCCCGGTCGCCGTAGGCGGTGCGGCGCAGGCGCTGCTCGAGTACCTGCTCCAGGCTCACGCCCTCGTAGCCGAGCTCGATCAGTGCCCGTTGGTGGGTGCCGAGCGACAGGTCCCATGATTCCTGGATCGACCGCTCGCCGAGCCGCCGCTCCCCCATCACCGTGCGAGCGGCGCCGGGCGGAAGCAGGCGGCGCAGCATCCACAGGACGTCCGAGCAGGCCCGCAGCTCAGGCCGGGAGGCCATGTCGAGGAGGGCTCGGCGGACGCCGCGCTGCTGGAGGTTCAGTGCGAGCGGTGCCAGCCGGTCGTGCACGTCGCGGGCGAGCGGGGGCAGGGCTTCGTAGCCGACCTGGCCGATCCGGTCGCCGCCCATCATGATCTCGACGAGCCGGCGGACGTCCCGGCGGCCGGGGACGGTGTCCTTCTCGATGCAGGTGACCGCCGCGTCCTGGAAGTCGTACGGCGTCGGCTTGGCCCGGTCCCGCATAGCGGCGAGCAGGATCGACGTCTCGAAGACGGCGATCGCGTCGGCGGTGGAGGCGAGGTAGCCGCTGCGGCGGGCGGCGCGGACGATGTCCACGGACCAGCCGAGGAGTTCGGCCTCGTCGAGCGTGTGGAGGGCGGGGGGCTGCCGGAGGAAGCCGGTGAGCCTGTCCTCCGTGGGCACGGGCGCGGGCGCGGCGGCCGTCGGCGCCGTCCTCGCCGGGCGCGGCTTCTTCGTGCCGGCCTGCCCCGCCAGCCGGTACGGCTCGGTCCGGGTGCGCCTGAGGTTCTTCGCCCATTCCGTCGCGGCGATGGACACGGAGCCCGGGGCGAGGCCGAACTGCGCCTCGATCGCCGTGTGGCTCGACGGGATCAGTCCGTACTGCCAGGTCGTGGCGGTCCGGGGGGAGATGACGAAGTCCCCGGTGCCGTGCACGCCGAACTCCTCGACGCGGCTGGCCGCGTGGAAGGCGCCGCACACGTAGAGGCAGTCCGCCGGGTCGGTGCCGGTGGCGGCCAGGTGCTCGCGCATCCGGGTCCACATGTAGCGCTCGCGGTCCTCGTCGACGCGCACCCGCTCGCCCCGGCCCGGGGCGAGGCGGCGGAACAGGCTGCCGATGAGGAACATGACCTGGCGGTAGGTGTCGTGGTCGCTGTCGCCGAGCGGGACCTCGACGTACTGGTGCCACCACTCCGACCAGTGCCGCACCTTGCCGTGGCGCAGCAGGTGCTCCTCCAGTTCGGCGAATCGCGGCCGCAGGTCGCCGATCTCGACCCCGACGGCCTCGCCGTGCAGCGTGTCGGCGTCCCCGGCGGCGCGCTCGGTCTGCTCGTGCCGGGTGTCCCACTGGAAGACGTGGTCGGAGGAGCGGTCCACGAGGACCAGCTCGACGCCGGGTGTGTCGAGGGCGTAGGCGATGGCCTGGTATTCGGCGGAGGCCTCGGTGACGGGTGCGACGACGGACAGCGGGGCCCAGTCGGGCGGGAAGCCGTCGATCTCGCTCGCGAAGGCCTGCACTGCGACGGGCAGCCGGCAGTTGCGCAGCTCGGTGAGGAGCGGCGTCATGTCCTCGCAGAGTTCCAGGTAGACGACCTTGGGCTGCTTCTCCCGCAGCCGGCGGGCCATGGCGAGGGCGGAGGCCGGCGAGTGGTGGCAGACGGGGAAGATCTCCAGGGGTTCGCCGACGGCGCGGTCGACGTCGTCGACCATGCCGAGGAGGATGTCTTCCAGGGCGTCCTGACCGCCCGCGAACTCGGCCGCCGCGTCGTGGAGTTGCCCGCGCAGCGCGGCGAAGGTGGCTCCCGTCGCCTCGGACGAGGGGGGTGCGGGGGCGGCCTGGGTCTCGGGGGCGCCGGTCATGACAGCTTGGCGATCGCGTCGCGGCCGCCCTCCAGGAACTCGGGCCAGGAGCCGCCCTCCTCCTTGCCGCGCGGCTCGACGACGCCGTGCAGGTACTTGTTGAGGATGGCCAGGTCCTCGGGCTCGCGGCGGGCGAGCGTGCCGATCAGCGAGGAGGCGAGGGCGCGGGCGGTCAGGGTGCGCTCGCCGAAGAAGTCGCTGTGCAGGACGGCGTCCTCCAGTACGCCGATCTGCTCGGCGGTGGAGAGGGCCGACTCCAGCTTCTCGTCGTCGCTGCCGGCCGCTGCGGCGGAGGCCCGCAGGTCTGCGAAGCTCTGGAGGAGGACGTCGAGGAGGGTGGGCGGCACGTCCAGCTCGATGGCGTGCCGGCGCAGCAGCTCCTCGGTGCGGAAGCGGACGATCTCCGCCTCGCTCTTCTTGTTCGTGACGACGGGGATGCGGACGAAGTTGAACCGGCGCTTGAGCGCCGAGGACAGGTCGTTGACTCCGCGGTCGCGGCTGTTGGCGGTGGCGATGACCGAGAAGCCGGGCTTGGCGAAGACGATGTTCTCGCCGTCGGCGCTGTCGAGTTCGGGGACGGAGATGTACTTCTCGGAGAGGATCGAGATGAGCGCGTCCTGGACGTCGCTGGTGGAGCGGGTGAGCTCCTCGAAGCGGCCGATGGTGCCGGTCTCCATGGCGGTCATGATCGGTGACGGGATCATCGACTCGCGGGACTGTCCCTTGGCGATGACCATGGACACGTTCCAGGAGTACTTGATGTGGTCCTCGGTGGTGCCGGCGGTGCCCTGGACCACCTGGGTGGAGTTGCGGCTGATCGCGGCCGAGAGGAGCTCGGCGAGCCAGCTCTTGCCGGTGCCGGGGTCACCGATGAGGAGCAGCCCGCGGTCGGAGGCGAGGGTGACGATGGAGCGCTCGACGAAGCTGCGGTCGCCGAACCACTTCTGCGACACCTCCCGGTCCAGGCCGTCGGCGCGCTCGGAGCCGAGGACGAACAGGCGGACCATCTTCGGGGAGAGGCGCCAGGAGAAGGGCTTGGGGTTGTCGTCGATCGACTCGAGCCAGTCGAGCTCCTCGGCGTACTTGATCTCGGCGGGGGCGCGGAGCAGGTCGGACATGAGGAGGGCCTTTCAGGTGAGGAAGGTCTTGAGTTCGTGCACGAGCTTGTCGATGTGGCCGGAGATCACCGGGGTGCCGAGCGCCTTGAACCGCTCCCGGAACCAGGGGTTGACCTCCTGCCGTCCGGAGCTGGTCACCGAGCCGACGGGGATGAAGCGGACTCCGGACCGGTGGACGGCCTCGATGCCCTCGAACAGGGGCTGCGACCGGGAGAACTCGTAGAAGTCGGAGATCCACACCATCGCCGTGTTCTTGGGTTCGGCGATCTTCGGCCGGGCCATGGCCATCGCGACCGGTCCGTCGTTGCCACCGCCGAGGTTGGTGCGCAGGAGGACGTCGAACGGGTCGTGCACCCAGGGGGTGAGGTCGATGGCCCGGGTGTCGTACGCGATGAGGTGGACGTCGACCTTCGGCAGCCCGGCGAAGATCGAGGCGAGGATGGTGCAGTTGACCATCGAGTCGACCATGGAGCCGGACTGGTCCACGACGACGATGAGCCGCTGGGGTGTGGTCCGGCGGGTGGTGTGCCGGTAGTAGAGGCGGTCGACGTAGAGCCGCTCCTCCTCCGGGCTCCAGTTGGTGAGGTTCTTCCAGATGGTGCGGTCGAGGTCGAGGTTGCGGAAGACCCGCTTGGGCGGGACCGAACGGTCGAGCTCCCCCACGGTGGCCTTCTCCACCTGGGTGCGGAGCACCTGGGCGACCTCGTCGACGTAGCGCCGGATGAGGGACTTGGCGTTGGCGAGGGCGATGCCGGACAGGTTGCCCTTGTCGCGCAGCAGTTGCTCGATCAGCGACATGCTGGGGGTGAGCCGGGCCGCGAGCGCGGGGTCGGCCAGCACCTCGCGCAGGTGCATGCGGCGGACGAGTTCGGCCTCGAGGGTGCCGAGTTCGGCCCCCAGACCCCCGGCGAAGGCCGCTCCGCCCTGGCCGCCGCGCAGTCCCCCGGGCGGACGGCCGAGCGCCCGCTCCAGCCAGCCGGCGTCCGACTGCCAGCGGGCCAGCTGACCCGCGGAGACCGTTCCCGATCCGGTGGCGAAGACGTTGAGCAGCAGCTTCGACGCGAGCGCGGCGCGCCGCACCTCCGCCGCCCGGTCGCGTGCGCCGTCCGGCTCGGGCTCCGGTGTCATCAGCCCGTCGAACTCGTCGGCCAGCTCCGGATGCCGCTGCACGACGGACTCGACGGACGCGCCCGGGTCGAGCAGTGCCGACGGCAGTCCGATGTCCTCGACGACGGCGAGGCTCGACGCTTCGAGGGCCGCCTGCTCCTCCGGGTCGAAGAGCCGGGCGAGAAGGCGCCAGTAGAGAACCTGACGCCGGTTGTCGTCGCGGTCGGGGCCGTCCGGGGCGGGGAAGGCGGGCGGGGCGCCGGCCGGGGCGGTGGTCGCGTCGCGGGGCGGGGCGGTGGGCGCGTCACCGGCCGGGGCCGGGGCGGACGGCGTGTCGCCGGCCGGGGCGGTGGGCGTGGCGGCGCGCCGCCGGGGCGTGGTGTCGGTCATGCGCGCAGCAGCTTTCCGGCGCGTTCCCGCAGGACGGTGACGGAGTCCGTGGCCGCCTTCTCCGCCCGTACGCCGAGCTTGTCGGTGGTGCCTCCGGCCCACGCGCCCGCGTGGACGGCGACGGTCTTCTTGCGGACGGTGGTCTCGACGGCGAGCGGCTGGAGGACGAACTCCCCCGCGTCCCAGCGGAGCAGGCCCAGGCACGCGCCGGAGGCGGCGACCGCGTCCGGGGTGAGCGGGCCCGCCGTGGGGACGCGGTCGGTGTCGACGGCCAGCCGGTGCCCGGCGACGGTGAACGTCAGCGTCCCGCCCTCCTCGTGCTCCGCCCCGTACCCCTCCAGGAGCACGGGGACGGCGATCCGTGCGGGGTGGCGGTCCAGGGGGGTGGTCACCGGGTCGGTGGCGGCGGACAGGACGACCCGGGCGGTGGCGAAGGCATCGGCCGGCTCCCCGGGGCGCGCCCGCTCGTCGTCCCAGACGAGGTCGCCCTCGGCGGTGACGGGCATGGCGTCGAGTTCCATGGCGCGGCCCTCACCCGCCGCGCCGAGCAGGGACATCCGCGGCCGCAGGAGCTGCCACAGGCCCGCGCCGACGACGGTGTCGGGCTTGGGCGCGGACACCGCGGCCCGGACGAGGCGGGGCGCCGTCCCGTCGGAGGGTTCGAGTACGGCGTGGACCTGGGCCTGCACGGCGGTCGCGTGCTCCTGGACGTCGACGCCCAGCGGCAGCAGGCGTCCGGTCACGGTGGACGGCGTGGGGGCGGGGGTGGCGCCCGGCAGGGTCAGGAGCAGCGCGCGCGTCCACAGGTCGGCCCAGCGGCGCACCGGGACGCGGTCCAGGGTGGCGCCGGGGCAGGAGGCGGCGAGTTCGGCCGCGAAGCCGTCGAGCAGGGTCGCCTGACGGCGCAGCCGGGTGTCGGGCAGCATCGCGGAGACCACGGGGGCGGCTGCGGCGACCAGGTCGTGGTCGATGCCGTGCCAGCCCGCGCGGGCGAGGTCGCACAGCCAGGCGCGGGCGGCGGCGAGGACGTTCGCTCCGGGGCCGTCGCCGGCGGTGGTGTCGGTGTCCGGGGTGCTCCACTCGGCGCGCGGCCGGCCGGTGACGTCCGCGACGCGGTCCGTGAGGGCGTCGTGCACGGCGCCCATGAGGGCCGTGCGGGCTGCGGCGAGCGCGACGAGGTGGTCCTCGCCGGCGGCGCCGGCCGCGGCCTTGTCGGCCGCCTCGGCGACCAGCGAGGCGAGCGGCGTCCCGGCGACGGCGCCCGCGAGGGCCGCGAGTCCGGCGGCCTGGGCGGGCTGCGGTCGGAGCAGTCCGGCGACGAGCGCCCGGTCGAAGGCGTCGACGGCGCCGAGTGCCTCGTCGAGTCCGTCGACGGGGTCGGTGAGCAGGTCCGTACGCATCAGGCGACCGTCCTCGTCGGCGGGAACCACTGCATCTCGGGCAGCGGCGCGGTGGTCGGCTCCAGTTCGAGGTAGGCGAGGTGCCGGAGGAACCTGCTGAACACCGGGGCGGCCGCCGAGGTGTCGCCCTGCTCGGGGCGGGTGGCGGTCATCACCGAGACGAGCCGCGGGGCGTCGGGCTCTCCTTCGGGAGTGTCGGCCTTCAGGTAGCGGGCGACGCGCTCGGCTCCGTACTGCAGGACCGCCTCGCCGACGAGGGCGCGGATGTGGTTGCAGAAGGTGCCGCGCGCACCGCCGCAGGGGCGGTTGTTGTTGGTGCTGCACGCGAACGCGTAGGTCGCGGTCGCGATCGAGGACACGTACACGCGTCCTGCGTCGGACCCGCTGGACACGACGCCCTGCAGTCGTCCGTCGGCCAGCTCGACGAACGGCACCTTGGCGAGTTTCCGCGGTCGCGCGGGCGGGACCACCCGCGCCGTACTCGACCTCTCCCAGACCGGCAACGTACCTCTCCCATGCACGTCGAAGGGGCGCTCTCGCCGTTGCGGCGGAACAAGATCGAACCTATCCCCGCCCACTGACAACGCCCCTCGGTCGGGAACCGAGGGGCGTTCGCGGGCGGTTCGGGGTGCCGGTGGGCCGGTGGGCCGGTGGGCCGGTGGGCCGGTGGGCCGGTGGGCCGGTGGGCCGGTGGGCCGGTGGGCCGGTGGGCCGGTGGGCCGGTGATTCAGGGGGCCATGTGGGAGAGGCTGCGGTGGAGGGTGCTGTCGGGGCGGCCGGTGAGCTCCTCCCAGGTGCCCTCCTCGGCGATGCGTCCGGCTTCGAGGACGGCGATGCGGTCGGCCCGCCGGATCGTGGCGCGGCGGTGGGCGATGACGATCGTCGTACGGCCTTCCTGGCGGAGCGCGGCGGCGAGCCGGGCGTCGCTCGCGTTGTCCAGGTGGGCGGTGGACTCGTCCAGGATGAGGACGCGCGGTTCGGCCAGGAGGGCGCGGGCGAGGGCGATGCGGGCCCTCTGGCCGCCGGAGAGGGTGGAGCCGCGCTCGCCGACCGGGGTGCTCAGCGGGGCGATCCGGTCGACTCCGCACAGGCGGGCCGTCTCGGCGAGGAGGTCGTCGTCGGCGTCGGGGGCGGTGAGCCGCAGGTTCTCGGCGAGGGTGCCGTGGAAGAGGGGTGTCTCCTGTCCCACGAGGGCGACGGCGCGGCGGAGTTCGGCGTCGTCCACCTCGCGGAGGTCGAGGGGGTCCCCTTCGGCGGGGATCAGCTGGACCTGGCCCGCGGAGGGGTCCCAGAAGCGGGCCAGGAGGTGGGCGCAGGTCGACTTGCCGGCGCCCGAGGCGCCGACCAGGGCGAGCGTCTGACCCGCGCCGACGGTCAGCTCGACGCCGTCGAGGACGGGACCGCCGCCGTAGTCGAACCTCACCCGGTGCAGCCGGACGCCCAGCGGGCCGGGGGGAAGCGGGCGGGGTGCGGTGGGCGGCGGGGCGAGCGCGGGAGCCTTGACGGCCGCGCCGACGCGGGCGGCGGCGGCGCGCAGGGACACGGCCTGGCTCAGCGACCGGGCCGACTCCGCGACGGGGCCGAGGACGGCCAGGGCGAGCGCCGTCGCCGCCGGAGCCCACGCGCCGTGCAGCCGTCCCGCCGCCGTGGACTGCGCCGCCGCGGCCACCACTCCGAGAACCGCGACAACGATCAGGAGGTCGCGGACGGCGGCGGTGACGGCCTCCCACGTGGCCTCGGCGCGCTGGGCGTCACCCACCTGCCGTCCGCGCTCGGCCAGTCGGCGCCGGCGTGTGGCGAGGGTGCCGAAGGCGAGCAGCTCGCGCAGTCCGTCGACGACCTCCACCGTGTCGGCCGACAGCGTGGCGACGGCGGTCCGGGTCCGGCCGCCGCGTACCGCACGTCCGCGCGCGTCGGCGAAGGGAGCCACGGCGAGCAGGGCCGCGACCGGCAGCACGGCCGCGAGCAGCCACGGGTCGAGCGTGGCGAGGACCGCCGCACCGCCGGTGAAGACCGTCCCGGCCGCCAGGAGCTGGGCGGTGGTGTGGGCGTAGAAGAACTCCAGTGCCTCCACGTCGGCCTGGGCCGTGGCGGCGAGGTCGCCGCTGCGCCGGCCGGCGACGCGGGCGGGTGCGCTGCGCGCGAGGCCGTCGAAGACGCGTACCCGCAGGGCGGCGAGGACCCGGTAGGCCAGGTCGTGGGAGAGGTCCATCTCGCGCCAGGTCGTCAGCGCTCGTACGACGACGAGGGCGACGAGGGCGGTGACGGCGCCGGACGTCGGGGCCGTTGCCTCGATGACGGCGGTGCCCACGGTGTGCGCGGCCAGTGTGACGAGCGCGACGAGGGAGCCCTGTTCGAGCAGGGCGGCGGCGCAGGTGCGGACCGTCATGGCGCGGTGCTCGGCGAGGGCGGGAAGGAGGGCGCGCAACGCGCCGCGTTCGGGCACGGCGGCTTCGGTCGTGGCGGTGTCGTTTGCGGTGGCGGTGTCGACAGCGGTGCCGGTGGTGGTGCTCATGCGGCGAGTTCTCCTGGGTCGGTACGGCCGGCCTCGACGAGGTGCGCGTAGACGCCGCCGGCCGCGACCAGGCCGGCATGGTCGCCGACGGCGTCGACCCGCCCCGCGTCGAGGACGACGATGTGGTCGGCGTGCCGGACGGCGGCGAGCCGGTGGGCGATCACCAGGACGGTGCGGTCGCCGGTGGCGTTCAGCAGTTCGCGGACGATGTCCGCCTCGCGGCGTTCGTCGACCGCGCTCGTCGCCTCGTCCAGGACGAGCACCGGGGCGTCCGCCAGGAGGGCCCGGGCGAGCGCGACCCGCTGTCGCTGGCCGCCGGAGAGGGTGGCGCCGCGCTCGCCGAGGACGGTTGCGTAGCCCTCGGGGAGGGCGGTGATCTCGTCGTGGACACCGGCGGCGCGCGCCGCCGCCGTCAGCTCGTCGTCCCCGGCGTCCGGCCGGGCCGTCCGAAGGTTGTCGGCGATGGTGGCGTGGAAGAGGTACGTGTCCTGCGACACCACGGCGATACCCCGCCGCAGCGAGTCGAGGGAGTATCGGGTGGTGCCGCGCCCGTCGAGGGTGATCCGGCCGGCGTCGGGGTCGTGGTGGCGCAGCAGCAGGGCGAGAAGGGTGGACTTGCCCGCGCCGGACGGGCCGACGATCGCGGTGGTGCGTCCCGCCGGTGCGGTGAAGGAGACGTCGCGGACCGTCGGACACGAGGCGCCTTCGTAGGTGAACGAGACGTTCTCGTAGCGGAGTTCGGGCGGGGTCGACCAGTGCGCCGAGTCCTGTCCGGTGTCGCGGACCGCGGGTTCGGCGGTACGCAGTGCCGCGATGCCGTCCGCGGCCGAGACGCCCAGGTATCCGGCGTGCCACTCGCGTGCGAGGTCGCGGACGGGCCGGAAGCACTCCGAGGCGAGGAGCAGGACGAGGTAGGTGCCGGTCGCCGTGGTGGATCCGCTGACGGCCGACCAGCAGGCGAGGAGCGCGGCCGCGGCGGTGCCTCCCTGGATGGCGAGGTCGGTGATGCTGGTGTCGACCAGGGAGACGCGCAGCTTCGCGACGGTCGCCCGGTGCAGGGCCGCCGAGCGCTCCTCCAGGCGCTCGCGGGTGCGGCCGACCGCACCGGCGGCGCGCAGGGCGGGCATGCCCTGGAGGGCTTCCAGGTAGTCGGCGCCCAGTCCTTCGTAGGTGTCCCAGTGATCCTTGCCCCGGGCGGCGAGCAGACGGTCCCAGGCGCGGGGGCCGCACAGGGCGAGCAGCAGGGCGGGGACGAGGCCGAGGAGCACGACCGGTTCCACCACGGCGAGGGCGGCGAGCACCAGGGGTGGCACGGACAGGGTGATCAGGAGCTGGGGCAGGTAGCGCGACACGTAGGCGTCGACACCCTCGACCCCGTCGACGACGGTGGTGCGTACGGCTCCGGCTCGTGCCGTGGTCAGGTGGGCGCTCCCCAACCGGCCCAGGTGGGCGAGGAGTTCGTCTCGCAGGGCCACCCTGACCTCGGCCCCGGCGCGAGTGGCGACGCGTCGCTGCCAGGTGCCGAGTCCCGCGCGGGCGGCGACGGCGGTGAGGACCGCGGTGAGCAGCCAGGGGAGGTGCCCCGTGGTGCCGCGGGCCAGGTCGGCGAGCGCGAGGGCGAGCAGGGCGGCCTGTGCCAGGTGGGTGAGGGTGACGGCCGCTTGCAGGAGGGTGGCGGTGAGCAGGGGGCGCCGTGCGCGTCGGGCGGCGCGGCGCAGTTCGGGGTGGACGATCATGCGGTGTTCTCCTCTGCGGCGTGGAGGGTGCCGAGGGCCAGTCCGTGGACGATCCAGTCCTGGCCGGGTGTGGCGCCGAGCGCGGCGCCGAGGTCCGCCTGCTGCCAGGAGCCCACGGGCCGGGCGGCGAGGCCGTGGCGGAGTGCCGTGAGGTGGGCGAGGTGAACGGCGAATCCGGCCCTCAGGTGGGCGCGGCGGATGTGGGACGCGTCGGCGTCCGAGGGGCAGCCGCGGGCGAGCAGGACGGCGCCCGCGTCCGCGATCCAGGCCTGACCCGCCGCCCAGGCCGCGAGGGTGGGGCGGGCCTCGCCCGCGGCGGACCGGCGCGGTGTCGTGGTGTCGGGGGCCGGTTCCATCAGGCCTGGCCGTGGGGGGCCGACGGCGGCGCACCACCGCAGGTCGCCGCCGCCGGCCTGCGCGGCGGTGGTGAGGACCGCCCGCAGGGCGTACGCGTCCGGGGTGCCCGGCATCGGTGGCGGGGTGCTCCGGCGGGCCAGAAGTTCCTCGGGCGTGAACACGCTCGTGGACAGCCGGGGGCGCCGGGAGCCGGCGGCGGCCAGGGGGATGCGGACGGCGGCGAGGGTGCTCTCGGAGCGCCCGTCCAGGTGGGGCTCGGGCTCTTCCACGCCCAGGGAGCGGGCGGCGAGGAAGAGCGCGGCGGCGGCGTGTCCGGTGTCGAGGAGCAGGAGGGGCCAGGCGCGGTGACCGTAGTGGGAGGCCGTGCGCCGTGCGGTGACGGAGAGTTCGGCGGTCGCACCCGGTGGCGTGCCGTCGGGTTGCCGGCCGAGGTGGTGGACACGGTGGCGCAGTGGGTCGTAGCCGTAGCGGCCGGGCGGCAGGGAGCAGCCGGCGCCGACGACGAGTTCGGTGTCCACCGGGTGCAGCGCGCCGGCGGAGGGGGTCGGGCGCAGCCGTCCCGTGCCGTCCGCGGCGGCCAGGGAGAGGTGCAGCAGGGCCCGCAGATCGAGCTCGGCCGGGCGGGCTTCCGGGATCGGCAGTGGTCGTCCGGGCCAGGCCGGGACGGTCGGCCCGGCGGGTGTGTCGGGATCGGGTCGCCGCGCGGAGCGTGCGCGCCCGAGAGCGGCGGGGAGGTCCACCGGACAGCCCTTTCCGGTCGCCGGGCGGTCGTGGTCGGGATGTTCCACGGCGGTCCTCACATGTGGGGCGGTGGCGCCAGCGTGAAGTCCTCGGGTGCGTGCGGCGCGGTCGTCCGCCAGCCCCGGCGCACGGCGGCCTCGGCGAGTCGCGGGCAGCCGAAGTAGCCGAAGGCCGCCGGGGCGTTGGGGAGGAGGCCGGAGACGAGGACCCGGGCCACGCGCAGGGACGTTTCAGCGACGTCCTCGGTGGTCAGGTCGAACGTCATGACGCGGTGTCCGCCCGCGCGCAGCGCTCCCTCCAGCCGCTCGCGGCTGCCGGGCTCGACCACGTCGACGGGCACGGCCCCGTGGGCGGGTTCGGTGAACCGCCGCGCCTCGGCCGCCATCCGTTCGTCCAGCCAGACCTGCACGTGCGCGCCCAGGTCCCGGACGTGTTCGAACCGCCGTCCGCACGCGTCGAGGTACCGGCCGTCGGCGCGGTGCTCGAGGTAGAGGCCGCGGGCGAGCAGTCCGGCCTCGACGGCCTGGAAGACCCAGCCGTCGGAGGCGGTCAGACCTTGGGTGAAGACCCAGGTGTGGACCGCTTCGAGTACCGCCTTGCGGGCCGCGTCGGCCGGGTCGTACTTGCAGGCGAAACCGGCCGCGTACAGGCCGAGAGCGGGGTCGTGGACGAGTGCGGCCATGCACGGGGCGAACTCGGAGGGCATCTCGACCAGGTGGACGTCGAGCCCGGTTCCGGCGAGGTCGTCCAGGAGGCCGGGGACACTGGCCGGGTCGATGCCGCGGGTGGGTCCGTCGAGGTGCCACCACAGTTCCAGGGCGTCGCGTTCGACGATCTCCAGCAGGCCTCGTTCGGCTGCGTCGTCGAAGCCCTGCCCGGTGGCTATGCCGGCGTAGTTGAGATGGTGGGTACGGGGCAGCTCGCGCAGCTCGCCCTGGCGCCAGTTGAGGTGGGTGAGGGCGACGGGCGCCCAGACCTCCGTCGCGCGTCCGTCGGACAGCCGCTCGCTGCCGCGCGTCCACAGGGCGGGGGTGTCGGCGGTGAGGGGGCGGTAGGGGAACGCCTCCCGGCTGTACTGCCAGGGCGCGTAGCGGGGCAGGTCGTCGGGGCCGTAGAGCCGCAGTCCCTTGTCCGCGAGTTCGGCGGCGGTCGCGCGCAGGGGGGCGTCGCGGTGGCCGGGCGGGGGCACGCGGTTGCCGCAGTACCGCTCTATCCCCTCGGCAATGGCGGCGACGCGTGCCTGTTCGGGGTCGCCGAAGGTGGTGCCGAGGGAGACCCGGTCGGCGGGCCACAGACCGAGTCTGCGGGCGTCGGATATCTCGGCGGTGTACGCGGTGTAGCGGGGTGGCGCGCCCGCGGGGTGGTCGACGGGCTTGACCTCGCGGACGATGCCGCAGACGGGGTCGACGAGTGCTTCGAGCGGCAGCGCCGTCATCGCAGGATCTCCTTGGCCGGGTCGGTGGGGGTGGGGCGGGAGGGAAGGACGTGCAGGGTCAGCGTCACGCTCGCCGGGTCGACCTCTCGTCGGGAGGCGAGGAGCCGGTCGGCCGTGACCGGGTCGGCTCCGTCGTGGGGGTTGCGGGCGTGGGCCGGGAAATGGTGTCCGGCGATCTCGAGGCGCAGCCGCGTGCCGGCCCGCAGCCGGCGGGTGAGCCGGCCGAGTTCGACGGTGAACTCGGCGTGCCGGCCCGCCGATTCCTCCCTCCGCAGGACGCCGACTGCCAGGCGCTGGGCGACCCCGTCGGGAGTGACGGCGACGAGGCGGGCGGCCCAGTCGGCGGACGGGGTGTCGGCGGTGGCCCGCAGCCGTACCCGCACGGCCCCGACGGCATCGAGCGGGCGCGGGAGCGGCCGGGTTGCCAGCAGGCAGCGGTCGGGCTCCTCGCCGGTGGGCACGGTGAGGTCGTCGGAGCGGACGGGCCGGTCGGGGTCGGCGGTGAAGCGGGAGCCGTGCAGCAGCCGCAGCCGCTGGGTGCGCGGTACGCCTTCCACGCCGGCGGACAGCCAGAGGTCGCCGTCGCCCAGCGCCTGCGCGCCCTGGGGGCCGGCGGCGAGGCCGCCGGTCAGGGCGCGGCGGGCCCAGCTCGCGTACAGCTCGCCGAGGACCAGCCGGTGGGCGGGGCCGGCGTCGGGTCCGGGCGCGGCGGCGAGACCGTGACCCCAGGGGCCGAGCAGCAGGCGCGCCGAGGGTCCGCCCCAGGAGCGCCACAGGGCGAGGGTCTCCTCCGCGAAGGGGTCGTGGTGGCCCCCGACCGCGAGGAGGGGCACGTCGGCGAGCGTCGCCCGGGAGGCAAGCCGGCCGCGCTTGCGGTGCCGCCACAGTCCCGCCCAGGAGGGCAGGTCCCGGCCCAGCCGCTCGGGCAGACCGGTGAGGGGCAGATGTGTGAGCAGGCCGGGGTCCGCGGCGAGGGCCTCGTCCAGCGCGCCCTCGTCGGAGTCCGGTCGGTCGCCGTGGGCCGCCCACCAGCCGGCACGGGCCAGCAGCCGTTCCACGCCGGAGGGTTCGCGCGCGGTCTCGGCGGCGCCCAGCGCGGGAACGGCGGCGATGACGGCGTCCGGCCGGGCCTCCTCGTGCGCTTCGAGGGCGAGGACGAGGGCGCAGTGGGCTGCGTAGGAGGCGCCGACGGCGACGTACCGGCCGTCGCTCCAGTGCTGTCGCCGGATCCATCGGGCCGTCGACGCGCCATCGGCGGTCTCGTTCTCGTACGGGTGCCACTCCCCCGCCGAGGCGAACCGGCCCCGCACGTCCTGGACGACGGCGGCGAACCCGCGGCGGGCCCAGCCGCGCGCTTCGGCCGCGTGCCGCGCGCGGTCGTACGGGGTGCGGATGAGGACGGCGGGGAAGGGGCCGGCGCCGTCGGGGAGGCGCACGTCCGTGGCGAGACCTCCGACTGCCTGGTGGACGTGCGTCATCCGCCCTTCCTCGGTGTCGGTGCGACGGCGGGGACCGGCAGGACGGGGTGCTCGGTGACGATCAGCGTGCGCAGGTCCACGTGCCGGAGGCGGCGCCGGGCCGGGAGGCCGGCCGTGTCGGGGGCGCCGGTGGCCCACCGGGCGAGATCGTCGGCCAGCAGGGCGGCGAGGAGCGCGGCGGCGGGAACGGTGAGCGGGACCGGGGCGCCCGATGTCCGGGGCCCGTCCCAGTAGGCGGCCAGTTCGCGGTGGGCGGGGGTAGCGGCGAGCCGGCGGGCCCGTACGTGCGCCGCCGTGACGTCTCCGGGTGCCGCGGCGAGGGGTTCGACGTACGCCTGCCAGCCCTCCCGGTGGCAGCGCAGCCAGGCGACACCGTGTTCGGGCAGCCGGTCCGCGACCTCCCACCACCCGTCGGGTACGGGCCCGTCGAGGCACCACACGACGGCGGCGGGGTCTCCGTCGAGCAGGTCCCCGATCGTCGCCGGCGTCGTGCCGGTGGGGGTGGTGCGGGGTTCGGCGCCCAGGGCGGCGAGGTGTGCGGCCAGGGGCCGGGTCAGTGCCGTGTCGCCGAGGAGTCGGATGTCGCGGCGGCCGGCGGGCCACCGGGGAGGCCGCGGCTCGTCCGCCAGGTATCCGGCTTCCTCGAAGGCCCGGACGAGACGGGCCAGTTCTTCGTCCGCCGGGGCCGTGTGGGCGTCGGACAGCAGGGAGAGCAGGGCGCTCTCGTCCGCGTCTCGCGTCCTGACGCTGAGGAACTCTCCGTCGGGGGTGCGGACGGCGAGACCCCGCCCGGGCACGGCGACGATTTCGACACCGGGTGAGAGCCGGCTGCGGGACACGACGTTCTCCTGACGAGGGTGGCGGGATGGGCGTGGGCCCGCCCGAAAGGCGACGGGCGGGCCCACGGTCGAGGGTGAGTCCCTCGCTTACTCCTGGGTGTCGTCCTCGAAGGGGTTCTCCACGAGGGCGTTGGAGTGGCTGGCCGAGGCGTGGGCCAGCTGACCCGGGTCGGCGATGGGGGCGAAGATCTGCTCGTTGTCCATGAACTCTCCTAGTTCGTAAGGGAGATGAGGCGTTCGGTCGAGCGCCGTGATCGACACTAATGGAATTGGTTTTCATTTTCTAGTTCGGACAGGGGGTGATCTGGGTAACACACGGGCCAGCCGCCCTCGGGGTCCCGTCCCACCCGGCCCGCGACCTTCAGCACGTCGGCGAGCAACCCCGGCGTGACGACCTCCTTCGGTGCACCGTCCGCCACCACGCGGCCTTCGCGCAGGGCGACGACGCGTTCGGCGAACCGGGCCGCGTGCGCCAGGTCGTGCAGCACCATCACCACCGTGAGCCCCCGTTCCTCACGCAGGCGGACCACCGTCTGCAGCACGTCGAGCTGGTGGTGGAGGTCCAGATAGGTGGTCGGCTCGTCGAGCAGGAGCACACGGGTGTCCTGGGCGAGCGCCATCGCCAGCCGCACCCGCTGCCGCTCGCCCCCGGACAGCGCGTCGACGTCACGGTCGGCCCACGCCTCCACGCCGACGTCGCGCAGCGCCCTGCGCACGACGGGATCGTCCCCCTCGCGCAGCATGCCCAGCGGGCCCCGCGCCGCGTACCGCCCCTGCCGCACCAGGTGGCGGACCGTCATCCCCGGCACCGCGGGCGCGGACTGGTGCAGCAGCGCGACTCTCGCGGCCGTGGCGCGCCGGGAGAGCCCGGCGAGGTCGTCCCCGCCGAGCCGTACGCGCCCCCGGTCCGGCCGCAGCAACCCGGCCGCGAGCCGCAGGAGGGTCGACTTGCCGCAGCCGTTGAGTCCGATGAGCGCGGTCAGTTCACCCGGCCGTACGGTCAGGTCGACGCCCCGCAGCACGGGGCGCTCGGGGTAGCCGAAGTGGACCCCCTCGACGTGTATTCCCAGGGGTTCGCTCAGGGTCATGCTCGGTCCTCCGTCGACTTTCAGAACGAACTGCTCGGCGCGCGGCGCACGATGACCAGCAGCAGGGCGGCGCCCAGGCAGGCGGTGAGCGCCCCGACCGGAAGCGTGAGGCGCTCGGCGTCCAGCGCGTGGGCCAGCAGTCGCGACGACAGCTGCGCCGCCGCGTCCGCCCCGCACACCACCACCGCGCCCGTCAGGGCGGCGCCGGGAAGGCTCGCCCGCAGGTCCGCGCCGAAGAGGGCGACGGCCACGTGCGGGACGAGGAGCCCCACGAAGCCCAGCGCTCCGACGGCGCCCACCGCACCCGCCGACAACGCCACCGCGCACAGCAGGGCGAGGGTGCGGGCCCACCGGGCGGAGAGCCCGGCGGCCAGGGCGACGTCGTCGCCGCAGCGCAGCAGGGTCAGCACCCCGGCGAGCAGCCAGGCCGCGGCCCCCCAGACCAGCGCCCACGGCCACAGCAGGTGCCAGTGCTGCCACACCCGGCCCTCCGTGGTGCCCACCAGCCACTGCACGACGCTGCCGAGTTCCCCCGGCTCCACGAGCAGCACCATGGCGGTGAGTCCGCCGAGGACCGCCGACACCAGCACGCCGTGCACGGCGGTCCGGGCGGGGTCGCCGCCCCCGCGGCCGGTGAGCAGCCAGAGCAGCAGCGCTCCGGCGCATCCGCCCGCGCACGCGGCGAGCACCACGGCCAGCGGCGAGTCCCAGCCGGCGAGGCCGAGGGCCGTCGCGGTCACGGCCCCGAGGACCGCCCCCGGGGTCACCCCGGTCACTTCGGGTCCGGCGAGGGGGTTGCGCAGCGCGGACTGCAGGATCAGCCCGGCGACGGCGAGGGACGCCCCCGCCCCCAGGGCCACCAGCATCCTGGGCAGCCGTAGCTGCAGGAAGATGTGACGTTCCGTCGCGTCACCCCCGCCGGCCAGCACGTCCCAGACCGCGCCCGGGGACATGCCGCGTCCGGCCACCAGTTCAGCCCCCGCGCACACGACGCCCAGCGCCACGAGCCCCGCGAATCGCCGACTCACCGTTCGTCCTCCGTTCCGGTCTTCTCCACGGGCGGCGGGAAGGCGCGGCGGCTTTCGGGGACGCCGTGCCTGCGGACCCCGGACACGCCGTCGGGCCCCCGAGACGCGCCGGGGGCCCCGGGCGCGCCGTCAGACGCCGGCCGGGTGCCGCAGGTCCCTGGCACGCCGGAAGGCTCCGGAGAGGCCCCGGGCGCGCCGCCGGGCCCCGGAGAGGAGCCACCGGTCCCGGGCGCGCCGTCGGGCCCCCGAGAGGAGGCGGGAGCGCCGGGCACCCCGTCAGGCACCCGCCCACGCGCCGAACCTGCCGCCCTCCGCCCTCCGTTCCTGCCACGGCGGCCGCCCGATCGCATCAGGGCGACCCCCGCTGGGACGCCCAGCAGCGCCGTCCAGGCACCGGCCGGCGTCTCCACCGGGGCCAGCGCCAGCCGGGCGGGGACATCGGCGACCGTCACGACGACCGCGCCCCACGCGGCGGACCACGGGAGCCAACGCACCGCTCCCGACGAGGGGTCGAACCACCGGGCCAGGTGCGGGGCGAGGAATCCCACCCACGCGACGGGCCCGCACACGGCCGTGACGGGCGCGATCAGCACGACGGCGATGGCCAGCGCGAGCAGCCGGGCCCGCTGGGCGCGTACGCCCAGCGCCTCGGCGTCCTCGTCACCGAGTCGCATCACCGACAGCACCGGCGCGCAGAGCACGAGAGCGGGGACCGCGACGAGCAGCCACGGCCACAGCGCCGTGACGTCGTCCCAGGTCCGTGCGGAGAGGGACCCCAGCAGATAGCGGTAGATGAGCTGGAGGTCGAGCTGGTCCGCCATCACCATCAGGACGAGCAGCGCGGCCTGCAACGCGGCCGCGACCGCGGCGCCGGTCAGCAGCACCGCGGACGGGCTGCGCCCGAGACCGGCGGCGAGCAGCGTGAGCCCGCCGCCGAGCGCCGCTCCGCCGAGGGCCAGCACGGGCTGGACCGCGGCGGGCAGCGACAGGGCCAGCACCAGCGGCGCGGCCACGCCCAGGGCCGCCCCCGAGGAGACACCGAGCATCTCCGGCACCGCCAGGGGATTGCGGAGCGCTTCCTGGAGCACGAGCCCGGCGGCGCCCAGGCAGGCTCCGGCGATCAGCGCCAGCACCACGCGCGGGAGGCGCAGTTCGGCGACGACGATCCCGGCGAGTGTGGTGTCCCCGTCCAGCACCGCGCCGGGGAGCCGGTGCGGCGGGACGTAGGGGGTGCCGAGGCACAGTGCGCAGGCGGACGCGGCGAGCAGTATCCCGATCACCAGGTGGGGCTGCCACCTCCGGGCGCGGGGCGGGGGCCTTCGGGCCCCGGCCGCCGGGACGTGTGCCGCGTCGGACGCCGAGGAGAGCGCCGTCACCGCAGCGCGGCCGTGGCCTCGTCGAGCACGATGCCCATGGACCGGGTACCGCGCCCCTTGGCCCACACCTCGGAGTTCACCTCGTGGACGTCGCCGTTCCCTACGGCGGGGATCTTGCTCCAGAGAGGGTTCTCCGCCAGCTTCTCCGACAGCTTGCCGTCCGCGCCGCCGAAGCTCATCGTCTCGACGAACAGCACGTCGACGCCCTGGGCGAGTATCTCCTCGAGGCTGTAGCTGCCCTCGACACCGCGGGACTTCCACGGGTACGCGGCGATCTTCGGGAACAGGCTGGCGGTCACGTCACCGTCCGGGGTGGCGACGCCGAAGTTCTCGTCGCTGCCGTAGATGATGAGGGCGGTCTTGTCGCTCGGGGCCTTCTCGGCCTTCGCGAGCTTGGCCCGGAAGGCCCGTTCGGCCTTCTCCCCCTCGGCGGTGCGGCCGGTGAGGGCCGCGGCGTCGCGCAGGTAGCCGACGCTGTCCTCCCACGTCTCGGGCTGCATGGGCCAGAACGTGGTGGCGCCCTTCAGCGCGGGGGCGAGCTTGCCGTGGGTGTCCCCCAGGCCGATCACGAGGTCCGGCTTGTGGGAGAGGATCGCCTCCACCTCCGGGGCGATGAACCCGCCGGGGACGACGGCGACCTTCTCGGCCCCGGCCGCACCGAGGAAGCCGGGGTGGGCGAGCAGGGTGCTGTTCGTGGCCGTCGGGACGAGGCCGAGTTCGGTCAGGATGTCGTCGCAGAGCGCGAACAGGCAGACGATCCGCTTCGGCTGCCTCTCCAGGGCGATCTCGACGCCGTTCACGTCGGTCAACGCGTTCGCCGCCTTGATGGGTTCGACGGTGACCTCGGTCTTCGTCGTGAGCGGAGCGGGCTTGCCGTTCGCGGGCTTGTCGGGGGCCGAGCCGCAGCCGGCCAGGACGGAACCCACCACGGCCGCGGTGAGACACCTGCGGACGATTCTGGACGGTGCGCGCAGCATCGACGCCCTCACTTCTTCTTCGGGGATCTGGAACACAGCGAACATACATGATAATCGTTTTCACTAAACACCCCTGGAGGATCCATGAACGCCGCCGCTGCCGCGCTGCTCGTCTCCGACCACGTGGCCGGCGCCGTGTACGCGCTGACCCTGCCGGACGGCACCGTCACCGGACGCCTCACCGGGCGTCACCTCTCCGAGCACGCCGGATTCCTGGCGCTCCCGCGGGGGCGGGTGGCGTGTGTCGACGACCGCCGGGGCGAGCTGCTGGTGCTCGACCCGTTCGGCGACGAACTGGTGGAACTCGCGGTCCCGGTCGCCGTGCCCGCCGAGCACCTGGCCTGCGATCCGTCCGGCCGCCGACTGGCCGTCACGACCGGCCTGGGCGAGAACGAGACGCCGTGGTCGGACCTTCTGACGGTCGTCGACCTGGCCACCGGGGAGGCCGCTCGGGTCCGCACGCGCGTCGGCGAGCCGGGCGTCACGGTGCTGGACGGCGGCGAGCCGCTCGTCGTCCTGCGGCACCGGGAACCGGGCGCGCTGGCGGTCCACCGGTTCGCGGACCTCCTCGCGGCTCCGCCCGGCTGCCCCGCGGTCGCGCCTCACGCCCTCCTGCCCCTGCCGGACGATGGTCATGGTGACGCGCAGGACCCCGACTCGGGGCGGTTGTTCGTGGCCACGGGTACGGGAGTACACGTCGCCCGACGGAAGGCCGACGTACTGGTGGCGGATACGGTGATCCCCTGGAAGTCACCCGCGCGCGGCTGGTACCTGCGCCTCGACACCCGTCGGCGAGCCCTGTGGTCCACGCTGCGCGGGGGCCCTCAGGACCCGCTGCGGTGGCCGGACTGGACGAATCAGGCCTGGTGCCACGAGCTCGGAACGGGCCGCACGCTCGTCACCGAGCTCGGCCCCGGTCTGGTCTTCCGGCTGGCGCTCGCCCGGAACGACACCGCGTTCACCCGCGTCCACCCCGACGGCGACGAACTGGTGCTGCTGGGCGCCGACCGCACCCTTCGCCGCGTGCCGCTCCCCGCCATGGACGGCGCGCCGCGGCGCGGCGGCACCCCGTGGGAGGGCGTGGAACGCCGGGCGGTGGCCGCCTCGCCGGGCTCCGACCAGGTGGCCGTCACCCGCGGCGGTCACGGCGAAGTACACCTGATCGACGCGGAGTCGGGACACGAGGCGAGGCGGCTGCGACTGAGCACTCCTCTGCACCACGGCGGCCACCTGATGCTGCTCAGCCGGGACGACGGCGCGGAGGGCGATCCCGTCGGCCGTTGACGAGCCGGCGCCGAGACCTCCCCCGGCGGGCCACGGTCGACCGCGTCGAGACGCCGTGCGCGAGACCTCCGGCCGACCCGGCCGTCGGCCCTTCTCCGCACCGACCGTCCGGAGAGGAGTCACTAACGGTCGGGACACGGGCGCGACACGCGGCGGAAACGGTCCGTCCCTAATTTCTGTCAACCGACAGGAATTAGCTGGACCTCGCCTCCGCGACAGGGGACCGCCATGACCGTGACCACCGATCCCACTCCACCGGCCCTTCCCCCGTCCGACGCGGTGGGCGACCCCGCGCCGGACGGCGCGCCGGACAGCTCGCTCGCCTCGTTCGGCTATCCGCAGGAACTGCGGCGCCGGATGGGGCGGTACGCGTCCTTCGCCGCCGGGTTCTCCTTCATCTCCGTGCTGACCACGGTCTTCCAGTTCTTCTCCCTGGGTTACTCCTTCGGCGGGCCGCTCTTCTTCTGGACCTGGCCCGCCGTCCTCGCCGGCCAGCTCCTCGTCGCCGCCTGCTTCGCCGAACTCGCGGCCCGGATGCCCATCGCGGGTGCCATCTACCAGTGGGCGAGCAGGCTCGGCACCCCGGCGTTCGGCTGGTACGCGGGCTGGATCATGGTGATCGGACGGATCGTGGTCGTGGCGGCCGCCGCCCTCGCCCTCCAGGTCGTCCTGCCCGCCGTCTGGCCCGGCTTCCAGATCGTCGGGGGCGACCCGTCTCCCACGACGACCACCGGCGCCGCCAACGCCGCCGTCCTCGGACTGGCGCTGCTCGCGCTCACCACGCTGCTCAACGTCCTCGACAACCGCGCGCTGTCGGCCGTCAACACGCTCGGCGTCACCGCCGAGATCGCCGGCGTCGCCCTCATCGTCACCCTCCTCGCCACCCACGCGGAGCGGGATCCCGGCATCACCCTGCACACCGGCGGCGAGGGCGGGCTCATCACGGCGCTCCTCGTGGGTTCGTTCACCGCGGCGTACGTCCTCATCGGCTTCGAGAGCGCGAGCGAGATGAGCGAGGAGACCGTCAACCCCCGTCGCACGGCGCCCCGTACGACGCTCGGCGCCCTCACCACCTCGGGCGTCTGCGGCGGACTGCTGCTGCTCGGCGGGCTGCTCGCCGCGCCCAGCCTCACCGATGGACGCCTGGCGGCGGAGGGCCTCGGATACGTGCTCACCAGCACCCTCGGCGACGACCTCGGCAGGGTCCTGCTCGCCGACGTGGCGGTGGCCATCTGCGCGGCCACCCTCGCGATCCAGACCTCGGCGACCCGCATGCTCTACTCCATGGCCCGTGACGGCGTCCTGCCGCGATCGGCACGGCTGGCGCGGGTGCCGCGGCGGACCGGCATGCCCGGTACGGCCGCCGTGGTGGTCGGCGTCGGCGCCGCGCTGCTGCTCCTGCTCAACCTCGCCTCCCCGCAGGCGTTCCTCGCCATCGGCACCACCTGCATCGCCATGGTGTATCTGGCGTACGCGATGGTCACCGCGCCGATGCTGGTGCGGAGGCTGCGGGGCGAGTGGCCGCCACCGGCCGACGGAGCGCGCGACGAGCTCGGCAGGCCCCTGTTCTCCCTCGGCCGCTGGGGACTGCCCGTGAACGCGCTCGCGCTCGGTTACGGGCTCCTCATGACGGTCAACCTCGCCTGGCCGCGCGCCGAGGTGTACGACCCCGAGGGCGGCCACTGGTACTTCCGGTGGTTCACCGTCCTGGTCCTCTGCGCCACGGTGGCGACGGGTGCGGCGTACCGCTGGTACCGCCGTCGCGGTGCCGAGGTCGACGCCGACGCCGTGCGCGCCTGACGCGTCGGGCAGCGCGCCCGGTCAGTCCTGTGCCGCGAGGAGGTCCTGCCCCTCGCGGCGCAGGCGTGCCAGGGACCGCTGCGGCACGCCCGCCACCCGCAGCGCCGCGTCGGCCGTCGCCACCGCCAGGGTGCGCGGGTCACGCGCGGGGTCCGCACGGCGGATGAGGATCACGCTCTCGGTGAGGCCGAGGAGAAGGTCCGCGCGCAGCGCCAGGCCGTCCGCTCCGAGTGCCGCCCCCGGCTCGGTGGCCGCCAGCAACTCCGAGTAACAGGACCTGAGTTCGGAGCGGATCCGATGGAAGTCGGCGAAGCGCTCCGTCTGCACCTCGGGCAGCAGGTACAGCGCGCCGAGGTTGTGCGGGCCCCCGCACAGCAGTGCCGCGTCGGAGTGGCACAGCGCCCAGAGACGGGCCTCCGGGGTCGCCTCCGTACGGGCCGCGAGGCCGCGCGCCACCTCGCGCGAGGGCAGGACGGTGCCTTCGAGCAGCTCCGCGAGGATCGCTTCCTTGCCGTCGAAGTAGTGGTACAGGGACGCCTGCCGCAGGCCCGCCCGTTCGGCGATCGTGCGGGTGGAGGTCGCCGTGTAGCCACGGGTGGTGAACAGCTCGGCCGCCGCGGCCAGGACCTCGTCGCGCGGCTCCAGGCCGCTGGCGGGACGGTCCTGCGCCCGCGGGCGGCCGACTCTTCTGCTGGGGGGCGTGCTCACTCCGCGATCCTCGCACAAGGCCACAGGTCACCTCGGGGCCGAACCCTCGGGTGAGTTTCCGGTAACCGACCCGAAACGCCCGGGCAACGGCGGCGAAGCGCCCCCTCCCTAATTTCTGTCAAGCGACAGAAATCATGTCTCGACCGGAGGTTGGTCCATGGCGACACCGTCAGTCACCGCCACAGCGACGACGTACAGCGCGCGGGACCACGCCCGCGCCCAGGAGGGCACGACGGTCGACGCCATGCCCGTGCTGCCCGCGCGCAGCTGGCCCGCGCCGCCCGAGGGCGTCGCCGCCGCGGACGTCGTCTGGGCCGAGACGGTGGCGGGCGGCAACTACACCCACAAAGTCCTCGCCCGTGGCACGGAACTGCGGCTGACCGACCTCACCGGCGACGCCTGCGCGCACCTCCTCCTCCACTGCGCCGACCGCCCCTGGGAGCGGCTGAACGTGGCCGACACCGTCAAGGTGCTCTGGAACGCGTACCTCGGCGAGGGTCACCTCCTCCTCTCCGACCAGGGCCGGGTGCTCGCCTCCGTCGTCCAGGACACCTCCGGCCGGCACGACGCCCTCACCGGCACGTCCACGCTGGGGCGCAACACCGCGCGGTACGGCGACGGGACGCCGCAGTCCGCCTCGCCGGCCGGGCGCGAGCTGTTCAAGCTCGCCGCCCTCAAGAACGGCCTCGCCCCCCGCGACCTCCCCCCGTCCGTCTCCTTCTTCCAGGGCGTACGTATCGCGGAGGACGGCACGGCCGAGTTCACCGGCTCCGCCGGACCCGGCGCGAGCGTGACGCTCCGCGCCGAGCAGGACGTCACCGTCCTCCTCGCCAACGTCCCCCACCCGCTGGACCCGCGCCCCGCGTACACCTGCGGACGGCTCGAAGTCCTCGCGTACCGGGCCCGGCCGACCGCCCCGGGCGACCCCCTGTGGGACGCCACCCCCGAGGGCCGCCGCGCCTTCCTCAACACCGCCGACCACCTCACCGCCAGGGGGATCGCATGACCGCCACCCGCCCGCCGGGCCGCGCCGGTTCCGACGACACCGCTCCCGTCCGTCCCGGCCGTGTCGTCTCCGACGACACCGTCCCCGCCCGTGCCGCCTGGTCCGCGGTCGTCCGCAAGGGGCAGCTGCTGACCGTCACGGATCTGCACGGCAACCAGGCCGCGGACTTCCTCCTCTACGACGCCCACGACACGTCCGTGCGCTACAGCGCCCCCGACACGATCCAGGCGCGGGGCGGTGTCTTCCTGTCCACCGGTTCGGTGCTGATGTCCGACGAGCACACGCCGCTGATGACCGTCGTCGAGGACACCTGCGGACGGCACGACACCCTCGGCGGCGCCTGCTCCAAGGAGTCCAACACCCTTCGCTACGGCCACCACACCTGGTCGCAGCACGCCTGCGTGGAGAACTTCCTCGCCGAGGGCGCCCGGCACGGACTCGGCAAGCGCGACCTCGTGTCCAACATCAACTGGTTCATGAACGTGCCGGTCGAGAAGGACGGCACGCTGGGCATCGTCGACGGCATCTCGGCCCCGGGCCTCAGGGTCGTGCTCCGCGCCGAGACGGACGTGCTCGCGCTGCTGTCCAACTGCCCGCAGATCAACAACCCCTGCAACGGCTTCGACCCGACGGCCGTACGGATGACGATCACCGAGCCGGACGCGAGCCACGACGGCGACGCACACGACATGGGCGACCACGGCGACGAGGACGGAACCCGATGACGTTCGACACCCTGCTCGTCGCCAACCGCGGCGAGATCGCGGCCCGGATCATCCGCACCGCCCGGCAGCTCGGCCTGCGGACCGTCGCGGTGTACTCCGACCCCGACCGCGGCGCCGAGCACGTCCGGCTGGCCGACGAGGCCGTCCGGCTCGGGCCGGCCCCCGCCAAGGAGTCGTACCTCGACGCCGGCCTGGTCCTCCAGGCGGCCCGGGACACGGGGGCGGGCGCCATCCACCCCGGGTACGGATTCCTGTCCGAGGACGCGGGCTTCGCCCGCCGCTGCGCCGACGCCGGCATCGTGTTCGTCGGCCCCACCCCCGAACAGCTGGAGCTGTTCGGGGCCAAGCACACCGCGCGCGCCGCCGCCGAGGCGGCGGGCGTGCCGCTCGCCCCCGGCACCGGGCTCCTCCCGGACGTCGACGCGGCCCTCGCGGCGGCCGAGGGCATCGGGTACCCGGTGATGCTCAAGGCGACCGGCGGCGGTGGCGGCATCGGCATGCGGGCCTGCCGCGACGCGGCCGAGCTCACCGACGCCTGGGACCGCGTGCAGCGCGTGGCCGCCGCCTCCTTCTCCTCCGCCGGTGTCTTCCTGGAGCGGCTGGTGGAGCGGGCACGCCACGTCGAGGTGCAGGTCTTCGGCGACGGACGGGGCAAGGTCGTCACCTTCGGCGACCGCGACTGCTCGCTCCAGCGCCGCAACCAGAAGGTCCTGGAGGAGGCCCCGGCCCCCGGCCTCCCGGAACACGTCCGGCGCGGCCTCGCCTCGGCCGCACGGGAACTGTGCGCCTCGGTGGACTACCGGTCCGCGGGAACGGTGGAGTTCGTGTACGACGCCGCCCGCGAGGAGGCGTACTTCCTGGAGGTCAACACCCGCCTCCAGGTCGAACACCCGGTCACCGAGGCGATCTACGGCGTCGACCTCGTCGCCTGGATGCTGCGGCTCGCGCAGGGCGACACCGGGGTCGTCACCCGGCCGCCGGCGCCCACCGGCCACGCCGTCGAAGCCCGCCTCTACGCGGAGGACCCGTCCCGCGACCACCGACCGAGCGCGGGCCTGCTGACCCGCGTCGCCTTCCCCGAGGGCGTCCGCGTGGACGCCTGGGTCGAGACGGGTACGGAGGTCACCACCGCGTACGACCCGATGCTCGCCAAGGTCATCGCCCACGGCGCCGACCGCGCCGAGGCACTCGACCGGCTCGACGCGGCGCTCGCGGCGACCCGCGTCGACGGCATCGAGACCAACCTCGGCCTGGTCCGCGCCGCGCTCCGGGACGCCGACGTCCGTGCCGCCGCCCACTCCACCGCCTCGCTCGGCGGCCTCACCGACCCGACACCGCGCATCGAGGTCGTCGCCCCCGGCACCTTGACGACCGTGCAGGACTGGCCCGGGCGCACCGGCTACTGGCAGGTCGGCGTGCCCCCGGGCGGGCCGATGGACGACCTGTCCTTCCGGCTCGGCAACACCGCGCTCGGCAACGACGAGGGCGCCCCGGGGCTCGAATGCACCCTCCAGGGGCCCTCCCTGAGGTTCACCCACGCGACCACCGTCTGCGTCACCGGCGCCCCCGCCCGGGTGACGGTCGACGGCAGCCCCGTGCCGCAGTGGGAGCCGGTCACCGTCGAGGCCGGTGGGACCCTCGCCGTCGGGGCACCCGACGAGCGGGGCCTGCGCACGTACGTGCTGTTCGCGGGCGGACTCGACGTACCGGAGTTCCTGGGCAGCGCGGCCACCTTCACCCTGGGCCGGTTCGGCGGGCACGGCGGCCGCGCCCTGCGCGCGGGCGACGTCCTGCACGGCGGCGAGGCCCGCCACGAGACCTCCGTGGTCCCGCTCGACGAGCGTCCCGTGTTCGGCGCCGTCTGGCGCGTCGGGGCGGTCGAGGGCCCGCACGCCGCGCCCGAGTTCTTCACCGAGGACGACGTCCGCGACTTCTACGCGGCGGACTGGAAGGTGCACTTCAACTCGGCGCGCACCGGTGTCCGCCTGGTCGGTCCCAAGCCGCGCTGGGCGCGTACGGACGGCGGCGAGGCGGGGCTGCACCCCTCCAACATCCACGACACGCCGTACTCGGTCGGCGCCGTCGACTACACCGGGGACATGCCCGTCCTCCTCGGCCCCGACGGCCCCTCCCTCGGCGGCTTCGTCTGTCCGGCGACGGTCGTCACCGGGCAGCGCTGGAAGCTCGGCCAGCTCCGTCCCGGCGACATCGTCCGGTTCGTGCCCGTGACGACGGACATGGCCGCGCGGCTGCGGAAGGAGCCCGCCGCCGAACCGCGCGCCGACCGTGGGGCCATCGTCGACGGCGGGATCCTCGCCCGTCTGGCGGAGACGGCGGCCCGTCCGTCGGTCACCTACCGGCGCAGCGGCGACGACAACCTGCTCATCGAGTACGGCCCGATGCAGCTCGACCTGGCGCTGCGCATGCGTGTCCACGCGCTGGCGGAGGCGCTGGCCGAGCGGGGGCTTCCCGGCGTCGTCGACCTCACCCCCGGCATCCGCTCGCTCCAGGTCCGGACGGATCCCGACGTGCTGCCGCAGCGCGAACTCCTCGACGTCGTACTGGGCGTGGAGGAGCGGCTGCCCGCCACGGACGAGCTGGTGGTGCCCAGCCGGATCGTCCACCTGCCGTTGTCCTGGGACGACCCGGCGACCCGTGAGGCCATCGCCCGCTATGTCGCCGGCGTCCGCGACGACGCCCCGTGGTGCCCCTCGAACATCGAGTTCATCCGGCGCGTCAACGGCCTGGAGACGGGCGACGACGTGTACCGGACGGTCTTCGACGCCGAGTACCTCGTCCTCGGTCTGGGCGACGTCTACCTGGGGGCGCCCGTCGCGACGCCCCTGGACCCGCGGCACCGCCTCGTCACCACCAAGTACAACCCGGCCCGTACGTGGACCGCGGAGAACTCGGTCGGCATCGGCGGCGCGTACCTGTGCGTCTACGGCATGGAGGGACCCGGCGGGTACCAGTTCGTCGGCCGCACCACGCAGGTGTGGTCGGGCTGGCAGCAGCGCGGCGCCTTCGAGCCGGGGAAGCCGTGGCTGATGCGCTTCTTCGACCGGATCAGGTGGTACCCGGTCGACGCCGGCGAACTCCTGGAGCTGCGTGCCGACATCACCTCCGGGCGCTTCGTACCGAGGACCGAGGAGGGCACCTTCTCCCTCGCCGCGTACCAGGCCTTCCTCGACGAGAACGCCGGGTCGATCGCCGCCTTCCGGGACCGGCAGGGCGCGGCGTTCGGCGCCGAGCGCGCCGCCTGGGAGGCCGCCGGCGAGTTCGCCCGCGCCGAGGCGGCCTCGGAGGTCGCCCCGCCGACCGCCGACATCGAGGTGCCCGAGGGCGGGCGTCTGGTCGAGGCCGAGTTCACCGCCTGCGTCTGGCAGGTGAACGTCGAGGCCGGCGACCGGGTGTCGGCGGGTCAGCAGCTGCTCGCCCTGGAGGCGATGAAGATGGAGGCCCCGGTCCCGGCCCCCGCCGACGGCATCGTCGCGGAGGTCCTGATCAAGCCGGGCAGCCAGGTGGAGGCGGGCACCGCGCTCGTCGTCCTCGCCCCCGTCGCGACCATGGAGGTGGCGGTGTGATCACCGCGTCGGAGCGGGTACGGGCCGCGTACGCCCGGATCGCCCAGGTGGACCGGCCCGAGGTGTGGATCGCCCTCCGCCCGCGGGAGGAGGCGGAGGTCGACGCCGCCGCGATCGACGCGCGGTCCGCCGCCGGCGAGCGGCTGCCGCTCGCGGGGACGGTGTTCGCCGTCAAGGGCAACATCGACGTGGCCGGGCTGCCGACCACCGCCGGCTGCCCCTCGTACGCGTACGAGCCGGAGGCCGACGCCCCGGCGGTGGCGCGGCTGCGGGCGGCGGGCGCCGTGGTCCTCGGCACCACGAACCTCGACCAGTTCGCGACCGGTCTGGTCGGCACCCGGAGCCCGTACGGAGCGGTCCGCAACGCCGTCGACCCGTCGTACGTCTCGGGCGGCTCCTCGTCCGGCTCGGCGGTGGCGGTGGCCCTCGGCGTCGCGGACTTCGCGCTCGGCACCGACACCGCGGGCTCGGGCCGCGTCCCGGCGGCCTTCAACGGCGTCGTCGGCCTCAAGCCGACCCGCGGCCTGGTCCCGGCCGAGGGTGTCGTCCCGGCCTGCGCGTCGCTCGACTGCGTGACCGTCTTCGCCCGGACGCTCCCGGAGGCGGAGCGGGTCCTGGCCTTCATGGCGGCGCCGCCGGGGCGCGGTCTCCCCGCCCTGGAGCAGCGGCGCCCGGGCCCGTGGCGGATCGCGGTCCCGCGCCTCGGGCAGCTCGGTGAGCTGGACGAGGGCTGGGCCGAGGCGTTCGCGTCGGCAGCGGCGCGGCTGGAGGACGCGGGCGCCGAACTGCTGACGGTCGACCTGGCACCGTTCACGGAGGCGGCCGCCATGCTGTACGAGGGGGCGTTCGTCGCCGAGCGGTACGCGGCCGTCGGCGCCTTCGTCGACGCGCACGCGGGCGCGGCGGACCTCGACCCCACGGTGGCCGGGATCATCTCCCGGGCCCGGGACATCCCGGCCCACCGGCTCCACGCGGACCTGGAGAAGCTGTCGGTCCTCCGCGGCAGGGCCCTGGCGTCGCTGGGCGACGCGGACGCGCTGCTCCTGCCGACGACACCGGGGCACCCGACGCTCGCCGAGGTCGAGGCGGATCCCCTGGGCGCGAACGCCCGGCTCGGCCGGTTCACCAACTCCACCAACCTGTTCGACCTGGCGGCGGTCGCCGTCCCGGCGGGCGAAGTGGAGGGGAGGCCGTTCGGCGTCATGCTGATCGGGCCTGCGTTCACCGACGAACGCCTCGCTCGCGTCGCCGGCCTGCTCACGGCCCCACCGCTCCGCCTCGCGGTGGTCGGCGCACACCTGTCCGGGCAGCCGCTGAACGGGCAGCTCCTCTCCCTGGGCGGCCGCCTGATCCGTACGACGGCCACGGCGCCCGCCTACCGGCTGTACGCGCTGGACACCGTTCCTCCCAAGCCGGGTCTGGTCCGGGCCCGTACGGGTGGTGCCGCGATCGAGGCCGAGGTGTGGCAGTTGCCCGCCGAGGGCCTCGGCGCACTGGTCGCGGCGCTCCCCCGACCGATGGCGCTCGGCAGCGTGGAACTCGCGGACGGCGCGTTCGTGACCGGCTTCCTCTGCGAATCCGAGGCCCTCGACGGCGCCGAGGAGATCACCTCGTACGGCGGCTGGCGTGCCGCTCTGCCCTCGCTCGCCCGCACCGAGGGACCGGGGTTGTCGAGCGTCCCGCCAACCACCCACGGGTGACCGCGGCTTCGACGCGTTCAAGCCATGAGCGTGGGCATCCCCCCACACGCCCCTCGCGTCCCGCGCCCGAGAAAACGCACGCCGCACCCCCTGAGGGGGGTATCCGATAAACGAACACGCGACCTCGCTGAGCGTGCGGTTTCCGCCAGTTCACGCAGGGGGAATGACATGTTCACGTAACCATGGCAGGCTTCCGCGCAGTTCGGTGCAGCATACGCGTCCACAACGCGCATGCGGTGTCCGGATGTTCGCTGTGTTCGTCCTTGATCGGCTCTGCCCCGGGCGGCTCCCCTCCGCCCGGTCCCCCCATCGGCCGGGTCACCGGCCGTCGCCCAAGGAGTTCCGTTGAGACGTCCCCCCCGCAGGACCATCGCCGCGACCGCGCTGATAGCCGGCGCCGCGATGGTCGCGGTCGCCTTGCCCGCCACGACCGCCACCGCCACCGTCGGCGGCGCCTCCGCCCCGGCTCCGGCGGCCGCCGCCGAGGCGGCACCCCGCGCCGGCGCGCTGCAGGTCCGGCTGAGCCCGGCCGAGCGGGCGGCGCTACTGGCAGACGCCCAGGCCGCGCGCGCCACCACCGCGAAGGCCCTGGGCCTGGGCGGGAAGGAGGCGCTGCTGCCGAGGTCGGTCCTGAAGGACGCCGACGGAACGGTGCACACCCGCTACGAGCGCACCTTCGCCGGGCTGCCGGTCCTGGGTGGTGACCTGGTGGTACACACGGGCGCGAACGGCGCGGTCAAGAGTGCGGACAAGGCGACCGATGCCACCCTCACCGTCGCCACCACCGTCGCGGCGAGGACGGCCGACTCGGCGAAGTCCTTCGCACTCGGCCGGGCCAAGGCCGAGGGGGCGAAGGCCCCGAAGGCCGACCTGGTCCGCAAGGTGGTCTGGGCCGCCTCCGGCAGCCCGGTGCTGGCCTGGGAGTCCGTGATCGGCGGCTTGCAGCACGACGGCACCCCGTCCGAGCTGCACGTCGTCACCGACGCCGCCACCGGCGCCGAGCTCTTCGAGTACCAGGGCGTCAAGCACGGCATCGGCAACAGTCAGTACGCGGGCCAGGTCTCCCTCGGCACCACCGGATCCGCAGGCAGCCACAGCCTGACGGACCCCACCCGTGGCGGGAACAAGACCTACGACATGGGTCACTCGGACGACGACAACACCTACCCCGGCACCCTGTTCACCGACAGCGACGACACCTGGGGCACCGGGAACCCGTCCCACAACCAGACCGCGGCCGTCGACGCCCACTACGGCGCCCAGCTGACCTGGGACTACTACAAGAACGTCCACGCGCGCACCGGGATCAAGAACGACGGCGTGGCCGCCACCAGCCACGTCCACTACGGCAACGCCTACGTCAACGCGTTCTGGTGGGACTACTGCTTCTGCATGACCTACGGCGACGGCGAGTTCAACGCCAACCCGCTCACCTCCATCGACGTCGTGGCGCACGAGATGACGCACGGCGTGACCTCCCACACCGCGGGCCTCAAGTACAGCGGCGAGTCGGGCGGCCTGAACGAGGCCACCTCCGACATCATGGGCGCCGCCGTGGAGTTCTGGGCGAACAACTCCGCCGACCCCGGGGACTACCTCGAGGGCGAGAAGATCAACATCAACGGCGACGGCACCCCGCTGCGCTACATGGACAAGCCCTCCAGGGACGGCGACTCCGCGGACTACTGGCACTCCAACCTCGGCTACCTCGACGTCCACCACTCATCGGGGCCCGCCAACCACTGGTTCTACCTGGCCTCCGAGGGCAGCGGCGCCAAGCTCGTCAACGGCGTCAACTACAACTCCCCGACCTACGACAACAAGCCGGTCAACCCGATCGGCCGCGACACCGCCGCGAAGGTCTGGTACCGCGCGCTCACCACGTACATGACCACGACGACCGACTACGCCGGCGCCCGTACCGCCACCCTTCAGGCCGCCGCCGACCTGTACGGGGCGAACAGCGTCGTCTACAACAACGTGGGCAACGCCTGGGCCGCGGTCAACGTCGGCCCGCGCATGGTCCAGGGCGTCACCCTGACCAACCCCGGCAACCAGGTCACCCAGACCGGCACGGCGGTGTCCCTGCAGGTCCAGGCCGTCACCGGGAACACCGGGGCTTCGCTGACCTACACGGCCACCGGGCTGCCCGCCGGTCTGACCCTCAACGCCTCCACCGGCAAGATCACCGGCACGCCCACCACCGTCGGTGACCACACCGTCACCCTCACCGTCAAGGACTCCACGGGAGCCCTCGACATCGTGACGTTCTCCTGGCTCACCTACGCCCTGGGCGCCTGCACCACGACGCAGCTCCTCGGCAACCCCGGCTTCGAGTCCGGCAAGACCGTCTGGAGCACCAGCAACTCCCCGTACATGATCACCAACGACAACGCCTGGCTGCCGGCGCGCACCGGCACCTGGAAGGCGCTGCTGGGCGGCCACGGAAGCTCCTACCCCCACGACACCCTCTCCCAGACGGTGTACGTCCCCTACGGCTGCAAGGCCACCGCGTCCTTCTGGCTGCGTGTCGTGACCAACGAGGGAACCAAGACCGTCCCGTACGACAAGCTGACCGTCACGGCCGACGGCACCACCCTGGCCACGTACTCCAACCTGAACGCGTCCACCGGATACGTGCAGAAGACGATCGACCTCGCCCCGGTCGCCGGCAAGTACGTCACCCTGAAGTTCACGAGCATGGAGGACACGGCCGTCCCGACCTACTTCCTGCTCGACGACACCGCGTTCACCATCCACAACTGACCCCCCACCGAGGCCCGACGGGCCGAGGTACCGCACGGAGTCGAGGCCCGCGCCCCGGAGGGCGCGGGCCTCACCCTGTGGCCACGCCACCCGGGGACATCAGCTGGTGGCGGCGAGGTGGGCGAAGACGACGAGGTTCTCGGTGTAGTCCCTGGCCTCCCGGTCGTAGTCACCGGAGCAGGTGATCAGGCGTACCTCGGCGCGCGGGGTGTCCTCGTAGACGCGGTCGTCGGGAAAGTCGGCCTTGCTGAAGCTCTTCGTGTCGTCGACCACGAAGGTGGCCGTGGTGCCGTCCTGGCGCCGGACGTCGAAGCGGTCCCCCGCCGTGAGCTCCGCGAGTCTGGCGAAGACAGCCGGGGCGACGGCCGTGTCGACATGGCCCGCGATGATGGAAGTGCCCCGCTCACCGGGGGAGGTTCCCGCGGCGTGCCAGCCGACCAGGTTCGTGTCATCGGCCGGGGGCGGGTCCAGGGCGCCGGAGGAGCCGATCCGCAGGTCGGTGAACGGAGCGTCCACACCGATCTTGGGAATGCTCAGGCGTACGGGGGCCGATCTCTCCATGCCGGGGCCGACCGGCGCGGCGGCGCTCGGCGCGGGCGGGCGCGAGGCGCGCTCCGGCGCGGCGGCCGGGATGTTCCCGGCCGGGGAGGAGGCCGCGGGACGGGGCGGTGCGGTCGCGTCCTCCGTGAACGCCCCCGGGCCGAAGACGGCCAGGAGCACCACCAGCACCAGCGTCCAGAACACGGTGGGCACGAGCCACCGCGCGGTGCGCCGGCGTACTCCCCCGCCGGCGGGGTCTGGCCGGGTCTTCACCACAGGCACCTTTCGACGTGACGGGCCGGTTCGGCGACCGGACGGGACGTGCGCGGCCCGGACCCGCGAGCCGCCGTCCGCACGGACGGCTCGCGGGTCCGGGCATGCGTCACGCGTTCGCGCCCGCGGCCTTCTTGCGGCGGTGGAGGACGAAGGCGGCCAGGGCGCCGGCCAGCAGCACGCCACCGGTCACGTTCGTGCCGCTGTTAGCGAGGCCGCCCCCGCCGGTGTGCATGCCGCCCTTGGGCTTCTCGTGGTCCTTGCCCCAGTCCTTGCCGTGGTCCTTCGTGTCCGACCCGGCCTTGGACCAGTCGTCGGCGTTCACCGCCGTGAGGGCGCCGCCGCCGGTGTGCACGCCACCGTGGGGCTTGCCGTACTCCTTCTTGCCGTGCTCGTCCTTGCCGTGGTCCTTCGTGCCGTGCTCGTCCTTGCCGTGGTCCTTGGACCAGTCGTCCGCACCGACCAGGGAGAGGGCACCGCCGCCGGTGTGCACGCCACCGTGGGGCTTGCCGTACTCCTTCTTGCCGTGCTCGTCCTTGCCGTGGTCCTTCTTGCCGTGCTCGTCCTTGCCGTGGTCCTTCGTGCCGTGCTCGTCCTTGCCGTGGTCCTTGGACCAGTCGTCCGCACCGACCAGGGAGAGGGCACCGCCGCCGGTGTGCACGCCACCGTGGGGCTTGTCGTGGTCACGCTTCTGGCTGTGGGCGGAGTCGTCCTTGCCCCAGTCACCGGTGGTGAGAGCGTGGGCACCGGGTGTGGTGACGGCCAGTGCGGCGGCCGTGGCGGTGGCGGCGAAAAGAATGCGGGCAGAGCGCATCGCTGACTTCCTTCCGTATGCCGCGCCGGCCGACCCACTGCCAGCTCTTCATGCGCGGCAACATGGCCCACCGTCAGCCGCCGCCCACCGGCTTGCCACTTGAGCTGGTACATCCGGGAACCCGCGGCGCAGCTGTAGAGCCGAAAGGGCGTCACTTCCGCGCACGGGCGGCCCACGCGTCAGCACCCGCGTCCCCCGCCGCACCACAATCCAGATCACACCCATTACCTGCGTTTGCATATATGGCGCGCATGCAACTATTGTCGATGCAGGTAAAGAGATCGCTCAAGCAATGAAGGAGAGGGGCGCACCATGCCGCTCGCGCTGCTGGCTCTCGCAGTCGGGGCCTTCGGTATCGGCACGACCGAGTTCGTGATCATGGGACTGCTGCCCGAGATCGCCGCCGATTACAGTGTCTCCATCCCCGCCGCAGGCCTCCTGGTCACCGGCTATGCCCTCGGTGTCGTCGTCGGCGCGCCGCTGCTGACCGTCCTCGGGACCAAGGTCAGCCGCAAGCGGATGCTGATGCTGCTCATGGGACTGTTCGTGCTCGGCAACCTGCTGTCCGCGCTCGCCCCGAGCTTCGGGCTGATGCTGACCGGCCGCGTCGTCGCCTCACTCGCCCACGGGTCGTTCTTCGGCATCGGCTCGGTCGTGGCCGCCGAACTGGTCGCGCCGGAGAAGAAGGCCGGCGCCATCGCCACCATGTTCACCGGCCTGACGGTCGCCAACATCGTCGGCGTGCCGCTCGGTACGTTCATCGGGCAGGCCGTGGGCTGGCGCACCACCTTCGCTGTCGTCGCCGCGCTCGGCGTGATCGGCCTGCTCGGCATCGCCAAGCTCGTCCCCGCCACACCCCGCCCCGAAGGCGCCCGTCTGCGCGGCGAGCTGATGGCCTTCCGCAACCCGCAGGTGCTGCTCGCGATGGCCATGACCGTGCTCGGCTTCGGCGGCGTCTTCGCCGCGATCACCTACGTCGCGCCGATGATGACCGAGGTCGCCGGCTACTCGGACGGCGCGGTCACCTGGCTGCTCGTGCTCTTCGGCGTCGGCATGTTCCTGGGCAACCTGCTCGGCGGCCGCTTCGCCGACCGCGCGCTGATGCCCCTGCTGTACGCCACCCTCGGCGGCCTGGCGCTCGTCCTCGCGCTGTTCACCGTCACCGCGCACCACCGGATCCTCGCCGCGATCACCATCCTCCTCGTCGGCGCGCTGGGCTTCGCCACCGTGCCCCCGCTCCAGAAGCGCGTCCTCGACCAGGCCCACGGCGCGCCGACGCTGGCCTCCGCCGTCAACATCGGCGCCTTCAACCTCGGCAACGCCCTGGCCGCCTGGCTCGGCGGCATCGTGATCTCCGCCGGCTTCGGCTACACCTCCCCGAACTGGGTCGGCGCCGTCCTCGCCGCCGCCGCTCTCGTCCTCGCCGTCTGGTCCGCCGCGCTGGAGCGCAGGAGCCCCGTGCGGGAGTCCGTGGCCCCCGCCGCTGCGGTGCCCACCCCCGTACACCACTGATCCCCTCCTCCCCACCCGTACCGAAGAGAAGGCAGTACCACCCATGTCCCACCCCACCGTCACCCTCAACAACGGCGTCACGATCCCGCAGCTCGGCTTCGGTGTCTTCCAGGTGCCCGACGAGGAGACCACCACCGCCGTCGGTCACGCCCTCCGGGCCGGCTACCGCTCCATCGACACCGCCGCGATCTACGGGAACGAGGCCGGGGTCGGCCGGGCCCTCGCCGCCTCGGACGTCCCCCGCGACGAGATCTTCGTCACCACCAAGCTGTGGAACGCCGACCAGGGCTACGACTCCACCCTGCGGGCCTTCGACGACAGCCTCGCCAAGCTCGGCCTCGACCACGTCGACCTGTACCTCGTCCACTGGCCCACCCCGGCCCGTGACCTGTACGTCGACACCTGGCGCGCCCTCGAGAAGCTGGTCGCCGACGGGCGGGTCCGTACCGCAGGCGTCTCCAACTTCCAGCCCGCCCACCTGCGGCGGCTCCTCAACAGCAGCGACCTGGTGCCGGCCGTCAACCAGATCGAGCTTCACCCGGCGCTCCAGCAGCGGGAGCTCCGCGCCCTGCACGCCGCTCACTCCATCGCCACCGAGGCGTGGAGCCCGCTCGCCCAGGGAGGCGTTCTCGCCGACCCCGCCGTCGTGGAGGTCGCCGCACGGCACGGGAAGTCCCCCGCCCAGGTGGTGCTGCGCTGGCACCTCCAGCTCGGGAACATCGTGATTCCGAAGTCCGTCACCCCCGAGCGCATCCGCGAGAACATCGACGTCTTCGACTTCGCGCTCTCCGACGAGGAGATGGACGCGCTCGGCGGGCTCGACCGCGGTCTGCGCACCGGGCCCGACCCCGACACCCTCAACTGAGCACGGGAAAAGGCCCGTTCGTCAGACCCGTACGCGGCGCAGGGCGCCGTCCGCGCGGAGGTCGGCGAGCGTGGGGTAGCCGTCGACGGCCATGATCAGGTCGGCCTCGGCGAGGAGCGAGCGGAGGACGTGGACGACGCCGTCGGTGCCGCCGAGGGCGAGCCCGTACGCGTAGGGCCGACCGACGCCCACCGCCGTGGCGCCGAGGGCGAGGGCCTTGACGACGTCGGCTCCGGTACGGACGCCGGAGTCGAAGAGGACGGGCAGCCCCTCGGCCGCGGCGACCACCTCCGGGAGGGCGTCCAGGGCGGGCAGCCCGCCGTTGGCCTGACGGCCGCCGTGGTTGGAGCAGTAGACGCCGTCGACGCCGCCGTCCCTGGCGCGCCGGACGTCCTCCGGGTGGCAGATGCCCTTGAGGACGATCGGCAGGTCGGTGAGCGAGCGCAGCCAGGCCAGGTCGTCCCAGACCAGCGGCCTGCCGAAGACACCCGCCCACTCCAGGACCGCCGCGCGCGGGTCCTCCTCCGGGGGCTTGGCGAGACGGGCCCGGAAGACGGGGTCGGAAGTGTAGTTCGCGAGCGCGTGGCCGCGCAGCTGGGGAAAGTTGCTGGTGGCGAGGTCGCGGGGGCGCCAGCCGGTGATCCAGGTGTCGAGCGTCACGACGATGCCCCGGAATCCGGCCGACTCGGCCCGGTGCACGAGGCTTTCGGCGAGGGCGCGGTCGGTGGGCGTGTAGAGCTGGAAGAAGCCAGGGGTGTCACCGCACGCGGCCGCGACCTCCTCCATCGGGTCCTCGGAGAGCGTGGAGGCGATCATCGGGACGCCGGTGCGCGCCGCGGCGCGGGCGGTCGCCAGGTCGCCGTGACCGTCCTGGGCGCAGAGCCCGACGACTCCGACGGGAGCCATGAACAGCGGGGAGGGCAGCGTGAGTCCGAACACGTCGACGGACGGGTCGCGGTGGGTGGCGCCGACCATCATGCGGGGCACCAGGCCCCAGTTCCGGAACGCGGCCACGTTGGCCTCCTGGGTGTACTCGTCGCCCGCGCCGCCCGCCGCGTACGACCACACCGAGGGCGGGAGCGCCGCCTTCGCCTTCCTCTCCAGTTCGGCGAAGGTCATCGGCAGGGTGGGGAGCACCCCGAACAGCCCGTCGAAGTAGATCTCGTGCTGGTAGTCGCCGTAGTGCTGGGGCATGGAGAGGCTCGTCCCTTCGGAAGGCTGCCGACCGGTTCGGCGTTCGCTGGGCGCGCCGCCGAGGTGCCCCATGGTGCCCGTCACACGCGCGCGTGACCATGCTCGGGCGTGATCCGCCGGACACGCCCCTCGGACCCTTCCGGATCGCGCCGATGGCCGCCCCTCGCCGCCCGGAAGGCACCCCGTCTCCACACCTGTGCTGATCCGGGGCGCGAGAAGAGGGCAGGTTGCCAGCGGTCGACGAGGTGAGGGATGGTTGTTTGAAGGCAACATTCCGTCTCATTGGTGAGGTGAGGGATTCGCGCAGCGAGTCCTCGACATTTGGCTGCATCCAAAGCACACACCGTCACAGCAGCGGAGCAGGACTTCCCTTGGGGCCGTGCTCCGTATCCCGTTCTGGTCGCTGACGCCCGGGGCACCGTCATACGACGCAACGATGCCGCCGGTGTGCTCCTTCCCCGGGCGAAGCCCGGGACGTCCCTCGCGGATGCGGCCCCCGGCTGGCTCTCCGCGGCGCACGACGCCTGCCAGGATCCCGACCACTCCACCGGTGAGAGTGGCACACCGCACCACGGTGCGATCGGCGGACGCCTGTTCGAGGCACACCCCAGCGTGCGGGAGGACGGCACGGTGGCCTGGTGGCTGGTCGACGACACCGATCACCAACTCGCCCGGGAGGCGCTGCACATGGAGCGGGAGCGGACCGCCTTCCTCGCGAAGGCGTCCAGCTCCCTGCTGTTCTCGCTCAATCTGGGGCGCTGCATGGAGGTGACCGCGCAGATGGCGGCGGAGAGCCTCGCCGATGTCGCGCTGACCATCGCGCCCGCCCGGGGGCACCGGCTGCCGGTGGTGACCTGCGTGCGCGGCGGCTCCCCCGTCCTGTCGCAGCAGACGGTGGACCCGGACGACGTGCCGGGCCTCGGAGAGGCGCTGCGCGGATTCCCGCCCGTGCCCTCGCGCTGGATCGACCCGTCGGCGGCACCCGAGTGGATGGTGCCCCAGGGTCTTGGACCGGTCGGTTCCCTCGTGATCACCCCGCTGCCCGGGCACGGCGTCCCGGCCGGCGCCCTGGTGCTGCTGCGCCGGGCGAAGAGTGCCGCCTTCACCGAGGAGGAGGAGGTCTTCGCCCGCCTGTTCGCCGCGCGTGCGGGGGCGGCGATGTCGGCCGCCCGTCTGTACGCGGAGCAGACCGCCATCAGCGACATCCTCATGCGGGACCTGCTGCCGCCGACGCTGCACCAGGTGTCCGGGGTGGACTTCGCCGGCGGATACCGGCCTTCCGCGGACCACGAGCGCGTCGGCGGGGACTTCTACGACGTGCACCCCGCGGCCGTCGACGGCGAACCGTCCCTGGTCACGCTGGGGGACGTGTGCGGCAAGGGCCTGGAGGCCGCGGTGCTGACGGGCAAGATCCGCAACACCCTGCACGCGCTGCTCCCCCTCGCGGACGACCACACGCGGATGCTGAACCTGCTGAACAAGGCCCTGCTGAACTCCCATCACACCCGGTTCGCGACCCTGGTCCTCGCCTCCGCCGTCCGCCGGGGCAGCGAGGTGGACCTCAGGCTGACCAGCGGCGGCCACCCGGCCCCGCTGATCATCCGCGCCGACGGCACCGTGGAGGAGGCCGACACCCGGGGGACGCTGGTCGGAGCCATGCCCAGCGTCTCCGCCGCCACCGCCGCGGTCTCCCTCTCGCCCGGGGAGGCCTGCGTCCTGTACACCGACGGCATCACCGAGGCCAGGGGCGGCCCGCTGGGCGATGCCCTGTTCGGTGAGGAGCGCCTCATGCGCGCCCTGGCCGAGTGCGCGGGCATGCCGGCCGAGGGCATCGTGGAACATGTCCTGATGCTGGCCGCGCACTGGCTCGGCGACCGTCGGCACGACGACATGGCCGTCGTCGTGATCGCCGCGCCCCGCGCCCGTCATCTGAGTGCGGTGAACGGAGGCAGCCGGGGTAGGTACACCGGATGAGCACGAGCACACCGCCCCGCCTGCCGGACGCCGCGCACTGTGAGTGGCTGGCGGAGTCCCTGTGGGACGCCGTCTCCGTCGGCGACGAGTACACGGCCACCGCGCTGGTGCTGGACGCCCTGGACGAGGGGGTCGATCCGGAGTCCGTGCTGCTGGACGTGATCGCGGTGGTGCAGGGCCGGGTCGGCGAGGAGTGGGCGGCCGACCGGATCAGCGTCGCCCAGGAGCATGCGGCGACCGCCATCAACGAAAGGGCCGTCGCCGCCCTGGCCGTGCACACCGCGGCCCGCACCACCCCCACCCGGGGACGGATCGCGGTGGCCTGTGTCGACGGTGAATGGCACGCCCTGCCGGCCCGGCTGCTGGCCGAGGTGCTGAGGCTGCGGGGCTGGCAGGTCGACTTCCTGGGCGCGCAGGTTCCCTCCCCGCACCTCATCACCCACCTCCACCACACGCGCGCGGACGCGGTCGCCCTGTCCAGCTCGATCGCCACCAGGCTGCCCGCGGCCCACGCGGCGATCACCGCGTGCCAGGCCGTGGGGGTGCCCGTCCTGGTCGGGGGCGCGGCGTTCGGACCCGACGGGCGGTACGCCACCCTCCTCGGCGCGGACGTCTGGGCGCCCGATGCCCGTACGGCGGCCGACCACCTCGCGCGGGGGCCGCTGCCCCGCCCGCAGGTCGAGCACCAGCAGATGGACGATCTGCCGCACCTGACCGACCAGGAGTACACGCTGGTCTCCCGTAACCGGGCCGCGCTGGTACGGGCGGTCCTGTCCGCGCTGGAAGAGGCGTTGCCCGCCCTGCGCGACTACACCGACCATCAGCGGGAGCGCACGGCCGAGGACCTCGCGCACATCGTCGAGTTCCTCGCCACCGCCCTGTACCTCGACGACGAGGAACTCTTCGTCCGGTTCATCACCTGGACCGCGCGGATCCTCGTCGCCCGGGGGGTTCCAGCGCGGTGCCTGCCGCCGGCCCTCGGCCTGCTCGTCCGCGAACTGAAGGACTTTCCGCGGGCGACGCGCATCCTCCGGCGCGGGACGGAAGCGCTCACCACCGACGACACCACTGCTGCCGGGAACCCTGGATGACCACGTCACACCCCGATCACCTGCGTCTGACCACGGTCGACGCCGAGGACAGAGTCCGCATAGAGCTCCATGGCGATCTCGACTTCGACAACGTCGACCTCCTCCTGAGCGAGGTGACCGCCCTGGTGAGCGGCCGGCCGCACCTGAACGACCTGCACCTCCACTTCGGCGGGGTCGGCATGGTCGACTCGATGGGCCTGAGCGTCCTGCTGATGATCGGCCGCCGCACCGCCGAGGCGGGGGTGCGGCTGCACCTGGAGGACCGGCCCACGGCACTGGACCGGCTCCTGGACCGCACCGGTACCAGTGTGTACTTCGCGTCGTCGGCCCCCGGCGGGACCGCGGAGGTCTCGGGGGCGGCGGGGAACAGGGCGTCGGCCTCCTCCATGGGCCCGGACGAGGCCACCTGACCCCTGTCCGGAGGCCGTGCCCGACAACGCATCAGCCCTTCAGGAGCGCGTCGCGGTCCCGCACCCGTCCGAGGCATCCATCGCCTCGTCGATCGCCGTACTGCGGTCGTACGGGTCGACGGGGGTGTCGTCGGTCGGGCCGGCCTCCCGGGCGGTGCCGAACTCCGGCATGAAGGAGCCGGTGTGGTTGTCGCAGCCGCCGTTGGTCATGTCGACCTTGTACGAGACGAGGGAGAAGGTGCCGGGTTCGGTGATGGTCTTCGAGGGGTCGTCCCAGTTCAGGATCACCTCGCGTCGCACGATCGTGCGCACGACCTCGTCGCCGCCGCCGGCCGGTGCGACCGGGTACACATAGGTGACGTCGGCGGTGACCTGGAGGGCGCCGCGCCCGCCCTCCCGGTAGGTGAGCCGGCCCCGGGTCTTCACCACGTCGCCGACCAGGCGCGCGCGTGACGTGTCGAACCGGCTGAAGAGCATGAGCGGGTCGTCGTCCTCGCTCGGCGCGCGGAACGCGGCGGCCAGGTAGTCCTTGACGTCCCGCTGGTGCGGGTTGATCAGGGCGATCGCCTTGGTGGGGTGTGAGCCGCCCAGCACGGCCGGGTCGAGATGGGCCGCGGTGAGGAAGTCGCGGGTCCGGCGGAGGGCCTGTTCCACCTGCGCGGTGCTCATCCATCCGGTCGCCCGGGCGGCCGGTACCGTGATCCCGGCCGTGCCGTCCGCCCAGCGCGCGGCGGGCGAGCCCCTGAACGGCTCGTCGAGCGTGGGGCGTCGGTCCGGCTCCACCGGCGGCGCGCCGGTCGGGCGCTCCGCCTCCTGGGCGAGCGGCGCCTGGCGCCCCTCCCCCTCGGACGAGCCGATCATCTGCCACGGGTCCAGTGCCACGACGAACAGGCCCACCGCGGCCAGGAGTCCGACCACGTACCAGCCCTTCTTCCGCCGGGGCCCGGGCGGCGTGTACGTACGCCATCCCTCGGCCTCCGAGGGGGCGTCACGCAGCCGGTCCGCCACGATCCGGGCGCGCGCCGACGGTTCCTTGGGCGCGTCCGCCACGCCCTCCACCGATTCGCGCAGGAACCGGTCCCACACGTCGTCCGGCACCGACGACCCGTCCCGTTCCCCACCCGCGTTCACACCGCACCCCTCGTATCCTCTGCTCGATTCCGCCCCTCCCCCGGGGCCACCGCATGATCGCATGCGGCGGCCACGTGGGGCCGAGCGGCCGTCAGCCGGCGGCGGGGGTCCAGCCGTCGAGCCAGAGCGCGGTGTCCTGGGCGGCGGCCTGGGCGGGCGTCAGGTGGGGGCGGTCCGGGTGGGCGGGGCCGGAGCCGGGGCCCGTGTTGCGGTACTCGGCGAAGCGGTCGGCCTTCCAGGAGAAGCCGCCCATGTCCGTCCAGGGCGTGGTCCGGACGGCGCCGCCGAGGTAGGTGTCGCGGACGGTCGTCTGCGGGTCGAGGCTCGCGTCCCCGCCGGCGTGCCAGGGGCGTCCGAGGTGGAAGCTGCCCGCGGTGACGTCACCGTTCACGGTGGAGCGCGTGATGAGGAAGCCCTTGCGGCCCGCGGGGGTGCTCGGTGCCGTCACGTATCCGGCGGACGTACCGTCCCAGCGCTTCTTCAGGGTGAGGACGGACCTGTCGATGACGGCCGTGGCGCGGCCGAAGACGAAGTCGACGTTGCCGATCACATAAGAGCCGGTGACGTACACCCGGCCGGTCCTGTCCTTCGCGGCGGTGTCGAGGAGAAGGGTGTCCTGGTCCCCGCTGATGATGACGGAGTCGAGGAGGATCCGGTCGGCGGCCGTGCGCAGGGCGACGGCCTGGTGTCCGTTCAGGTTCCGGTTCGCGGCCTCGTCGAAGTCGTTGGAGAGGGTGAGGTTGCGCGCCTGGAAGTCGTCCGCCTCGACGGCGACGGTGGCGCTGCCGCCCGTGCCGTAGGTGCCCGAGCCGTCGGGCCTGGTCATGCCGGAGGCGTGGCCCTCGACGATGACGGTGTCCTTGCGGCTGCCGCCGGTGCCTTCGATGGTGACGTGGGGCTTGTTCGACGGGATCTTGACCGTCTCGCGGTAGACGCCGGGCGCGACCCGGATCACCACGCGGGAGGTGTTCCCCGCCGGTACGGCGTCGACGGCCTTCTGGATGCTGGTGAACCGGCCGCTGCCGTCCTTGGCCACGGTCAGGACGGTGGCGGCGGGGGCGACGGCCGTCGTCGGGGTGGTGCCGAGCGAGGAGCGCGGGCCGGCGCCGGACCTGAGCAGCGCGGGCACGGCGGCCGCCGGGTCGGGGGTGTACGGGTAGAAGGTCCTGGGGTCGAACGCCGTCCCGCCGCTCTCGTTGCGGCCGGTCGTGCCGGAGAAGATGTTGCCGCGCTGGACGAGGGCGGCGGTGCCGTCCTTGGTCACGGGGTTGTTCACGCCCTGGAAGTAGCTGTTCTCCAGGACCATCCGGGTCCTGCCGCGCGCGTAGTTCCCGTAGGACGAGGTGATGTTCGTGCCCGCGTCGTCCTGGAGCAGGTTGTTGTAGAGGTGGGCGTGGGCGACGTTGTCGGTGGAGGGGTTGCGCTGTTCGGTCTCGCGGATCCAGTTGTGATGGATCGTGAGGTCGGCGGTGACGTTGTCGGTCCAGCCGATGCCGAAGGTCTTGTTGTTGTTCCCGAGCCTGTTCCAGGACACGGTGACGTACGTCGTGTCCTTGCGGCTGTCGATGAGGCCGTCGGCCATGTGCCGCAGGTCGTTGTGGTCGATCCACACGTGGTGGGCGCCGTCCATCTGCACGGCGTCGAAGTCGTGTTCCTTGTCGTTCCAGACGCCCTGGTACGTGTCACGGATCGTCAGGTTCCGGATGATCACGTTGTGGACGCCGGGGCCGAGGTAGAAGCCGCCGCCGACGATGTGGCCGGAGGTGCCGGAGCCGATGACGGTCTTGTCGGAGGCGACCTTGATCTCCTTGCCCGTGGGGTTCACGGTGATCGTCCCGGCCACGACGATGACGTACGGCTCGGGCGCGGCCGCGTACTTCTCCAGTTCGGCGAGGGTCCTGACGGTGACGGTCCTCCCGTCGCGCCCGCCGTACGTCCCGTTCTGTCCGAGCGCGTCGACCGAGGCGAAGCCGTCGGCGACGGCGCGGGCCCACGCGGGCGCGGGGGTGTCCGCGGCCTTCGCCTCGGGCCGGGCGTCCGTGCCGAACACGCCGAAGGCCGTGCCGTACGCCAGGGTCCCGGCCGCGGCGAGCGCCGCGGGGACGCCGAGCACCAGGGCCCTTCCTCGCCTGCGGTGCCTCGCCCTGCCTCGGGTCTCGGTCATGTCGTGCGTCCTTCCGTCCGTGGGGGTGCCCGCCCCGGGAAGGGGCGGGCGGACGGTAGTCGCCGCGGCGCGCGGAAAGGTTGCCGCCGTCCTGCCGCCGGTCAGGCGTAGGGGTCGAACGGGATGCCGGACGGTTTGGCCTTGGCCAGGTGGGAGGCGAGGTTGCCGTCCTTCAGACCGAACACGGCGCTGCCGAAGTCGGCCGCGCTGAGCTTTTCGCGCAGGCCGGCGGGGTAGCCGTTCCAGCCGACCAGGCTCGGGAACTGCCAGGTGTGCTGGTGGTTCTCGGGCGGTTCGTCGTTGCTGTTCGCCGGCCGGAAGCAGTGCGTGCCGATGCCGTCCTTGTGGTAGACGATCTTGGGATGGGTGCCGTCCCAGCGGATCCGGTCGCGGCCGTGGATGTCGAAGTCGCCGTGGGCGGAGGTGGAGACGTACTGCGCCTGGTTGTTCTGCACCCACACGACGACGTGTTCCCAGTCGTGGCGGTGTCCCCCGAGGCTGGTGCCGGGCAGGGCCTGGTCCTTCTCGAAGTACAGGCCGTAGATGATGGCGCACCAGCCGTTGTTGCACTTCGCGCGGGCGTATCCGTTGGTCTGGGTGAGGTCCCAGGAGTCCCGGCACTGGCCGTTGAGCGCGCCGGACGGGTTGAGGCCCGGGTTGATCGTGCCGTCGGGCCCGATGGCGGCGGTGGGGTAGCAGCCGTCGGTGTCGTAGTCGTAGGCCGGCTGGAACGTCTGCTCCAGGCCGTCGGCGTTGGCGGGCAGCGCCGGGGGCGGAGCGGCGAAGGCGCTGCCGGGCAGAGCGATGATCAACGTGAGGGCGCCGGCGAGCGCGAGGGCGCCCCGGGCGGCGTACGCCTGTGTCTTCACTGTCTCCCCTGGGTCGGGCGGCATGGTGCGACGGACGGACGCCATCTTGGCATGCACAGTTCATGACTGGAGGAACCGTGCGTGAACTCGTCGCGCCAGGGCCGGGGCTGGACGCGGCGGCAAGCGACCCTTCCCGAGTCGAGCGGTAGACGATACGTATCGTCTCGTCTATGGTGGGCGTCATGACCACCACCGCGTCACCCGCGCACATCGCCATGTTCTCCATCGCCGCCCACGGCCACGTGAACCCCAGCCTCGAGGTCATCCGCGAGCTCGTCGCCCGGGGCCACCGCGTCAGTTACGCCGTCCCCGCCTCCTTCGCCGAGAAGGTCGCGGAGACCGGGGCCACGCCCGTCGTCTACACCTCGACCCTGCCGACCGACGACGACCCCGACGCCTGGGGCACGGAACTGATCGACAACATCGAACCGTTCCTCGCCGACGCCGTGCAGGCGCTGCCCCAGCTCGCCGCGGCCTTCGACAAGGACCGGCCGGACCTCGTGCTCCACGACATCACCGCCTATCCGGCGCCCGTCCTCGCCCACACCTGGGGCGTCCCCGCCCTCTCCCTCTGGCCGAACCTCGTGCCCTGGGAGGGATACGAGGAGGAGGTCGCCGAGCCGATGTTCGCCGAGCTCAAGGCCTCGGCCCGCGGCAAGGCGTACTACGCGCGGTTCGAGGCCTGGCTCGGCGAGCACGGCGTCGACACCCATCCGGACCGGTTCATCGCGCGCCCGCGCCGCGCGCTCGTCCTCATCCCCAAGGCGCTCCAGCCGCACGCCGACCGCGTCGACGAGTCCGTCTACACCTTCGTCGGCGCCTGCCAGGGCGAGCGTGCCGCGCAGGGCGAGTGGCAGCGGCCGGCGGACGCCGAGAAGGTCGTCCTGGTCTCACTCGGCTCCTCCTTCACCAAGCAGCCCGGCTTCTACCGGGACTGCGCGGAGGCGTTCGCCGGGCTTCCCGGCTGGCATGTCGTCCTCCAGATCGGGAAGTTCGTGGACCCGGCCGAGCTCGGCGATCTGCCGGCCAACGTCGAAGTGCACTCCTGGGTGCCCCAGTTGGCGATCCTGCGGCAGGCCGACGCGTTCGTGACCCACGCGGGCGCGGGAGGCAGCCAGGAGGGCCTGGCCACGGCCACGCCCATGGTGGCCGTTCCGCAGGCCGTCGACCAGTTCGGGAACGCCGACATGCTCCAGTCCCTGGGCGTGGCCCGGCACCTGCCGATGGACGAGGTCACCCCGGAGCGCCTGCGGAAGGACGTACTGGCCCTGCTCGACGACCCCGAGGTGGCGCGCCGCGCACGGCGGATCCAGGAGTCGATGGCCCGCGAGGGCGGAACGCGCCGGGCCGCCGACCTGATCGAGGCCGAGCTCGCGGGTACGTGACCGGGACGGACGGCCCTCAGCCGATGGCGCGGTACGAAGCGGACGGACGGCCCGCCACCCGTCGTACCGGTGGAGCGGTACGGAGCGGGTGACGGGCCGCGTCGTGGGGTCAGACCACGGCGCCCGAACGGTCCCGTTGGACACCGGCCCGCGGCCGTGGCCCGGGGGCGCCACCGGAGGCGGCGGCCCGGGCCGGGCTCCTCGTCTCCAGGGCGACGGCCAGCGGCATCGCGGTGAAGACGGTGGACGCCATGCCCAGGACCACGCCCGCGAGCAGCGCGACGGAGAAGTCGGTGAGCGAGTCACCGCCCAGGACCGCGAGCGCCACCAGGACGAACAGCGCGCCCATGCCGGTGTTGACCGTACGGGGCAGGGTCTGGGCCACGGCCCGGTCCGCGAGGTCCGGGAGCGGCACTCCCCCGCCACGGCGCCTGAGCTCCCGCAGCCGGTCGAGCACGACCACGGAGTCGTTGACCGAGTAGCCGACGACGGTCAGGAGCGCGGCGAGGAAGACGCTGTCCACCGGCTTGCCGAGCCAGGCGAACAGGCCCACGACGAGCAGGACGTCCTGGGTCATGGCGGCCACCGCCGCAGTCGCGTACGTCCAGCGGAACCGTACGGTCAGATAGAGCAGTTGGGCCGCGACCGCGAGTCCGAGCGCGAGCAGGGCGTGGGTGCGCAGCTCGCCTCCCAGGCTGGGGCCGATCAGGTCGTCGCGCTCCACCTCCACCGGGCCCGCGACCCGGGCGAGGGCCTCCCGGATCTCCCGCTGCTCACCCTCACCGCTCTCCCGGACGCGTACCGACACGTCGCTGTCACCGGTCGTCTGGACGACGGCGTCCGGGAAGCCCGCCTTCGCGATCGCCGCGCGCGCCGCGTCCGCGTCGACGGGCCGTTCCGCCGTGTACCGGACGACCCGGCCGCCGGTGAACTCGACGCCGAACTCCAGGCCGCGGACGCCGATCCCGGCGAGTGCCACCATCAGGAGTCCGGCGCAGGACAGCAGCCAGCGGCGCCGGCGGACCATCAGCCGCGGGACGCGCCGGGTCAGCCGGGTGCGCAGCCGGCCGAGTCCCGCCATGCCGGTGACTGCCGGCCGTCGGCGCACGGCGGGCAGACGCAGGGCCAGATCGGCGAGGAGACGGGTGATCACCATCGCGGTGAGGAGCGAGGTCACCACGCCGATCGCGAGGGTCACGCCGAAGCCCTTGACGGGGCCGGTGGCGAAGACGAACAGCAGGCCGGCCGCGAGCAGGGTGGTGACATGGGAGTCCGCGACCGCGCTCCACACCTTGCCGAAGGCCCTCGCCAGGGGCCGCCGTGGATCCGGCCGGGTCGTCCGGCCGAGCGCCGCGTACTCCTCCCTCGCCCGTTCGAAGACGAGGACGTTCGCGTCGACGGCGATGCCGATGGCCAGGACGAAGCCGGCGAGGCCGGGCAGGGTGAGCGTGGCCCCGAGGGCGACCACGGCGGCGTACGAGATCAGCCCGTAGAGGAGGAGGGCGGCGGTCGCGAGGACGCCGAGGAGCCGGTAGACCACCATGACGAAGACGCCGGTGCAGGCGAGACCGATCACCGCGGCCCAGGCGCTGGCCCGGATCGCCTCGGCGCCGAGCGTCGGTCCCACGGTGCTCTGCTCGACCGTCGTCACCGGGACCGGCAGCGCGCCGCCCTCCACGAGCGCGGCGAGCTCGCGGGCCTCCTGCGCGGAGAACCCGCCGGTGATCTGCGCGGAGCCGCCGCCGATGCCGGCGCCGCACGGGACGCCGGCCTGCATGGCTGGGGCGGAGACGACGCGGTCGTCGAGCACGATCGCGACCCGGCGCGCCGGGTCCGCGGGCGCCGCGCAGGCCGCGTCGCCGGTCAGCCGGGCCCAGGTGTCGGCGGCGCCGTCGCGGAAGGAGAGGTCGACGGTCCAGCCCAGGCCCCGGGTGGTGTCGAGGACGGAGTCGGCGCTCTTGACGCCGTCGCCGGTGAGCGCGGGCGCCGCCAGGGTGAGGAAACGTCCCGGCGCGTCGGGGTCGGCGAGGACACGGGTGCCGTTCGCCGCGGCCGGTCCGGCGGGGCCCCCGGTCGTGCCGGTGACGGCGTGGAAGGTGAGCTGCGCCGTGCGGCCGATGGCGTCGGCCGCCTGGCGCGGGTCGCGCAGGCCGGGCAGTTCGACCACGATGCGCCGTTCGCCCGAGCGGGCGAGGGAGGGTTCGGCGACGCCGAGGCCGTCCACGCGCTTGCGGAGCACCTCCAGGGCGCGGTCGGTGGCGGCGGCGTCGGCCCGCGTGGCGGGTCCGTCCTCGGTCTGGAGGACGATGCGGGTCCCGCCACGGAGGTCGAGTCCGAGCCGGGGCGGGGTGGTCAGGGTGATCCAGAGGGAGAGCGCGACGACGGCGAGCGCGAGCAGCGCGCGCCAGAGCGCGGAACGAGAGGACACGGGTACTCCACGGGCAGCGCACGGCGACGGCGCGCGTCCACGCGGAGGGTGGGAACGCTCGTCGGCCGTGCCGGACGTACGGTCGGATACGCGTCGGGGACCGGTCCGAGGACATGCCGAAGGCCCGGAGGGCGACGCGGAGGAACGTCAGCTGTACCGGGTGGAGGGAGGACCGCGCGGGGCGCGGGGGCCGTGGGGGCCGGCGGGCGGCGCACGCTCGCGGCGGGGGTCGCCCATGAGTACGCCCCGCGCCGGAACGGGCGGTTCGGGCGGAACGGTGCCGGTGGTGGCGGGCGTGACCGGGATCCGTACGGGGTTCTCGACGGCCGCCGGGAGCCGTACGAAGGCGGTGGGCGCGAAGTGCGGCTCGGGCGACGAGACGCGCGGGGCGGCGGGGCGGGGACCATGGGTGGTCCCGGTGGCCTGCGCGGCGGCCGCGGGGGCCGTCGCTCCGGACGGCTGTGCGGCCGGGAGCACGAGGAGGGACCACACCGCGCAGAGGATCGCGGGCAGGAGGGCGGCGAGTCGCCGCGCGGAAGTCGCCACCGTGTCGCCCCTCCCCTGGTGTCGTGGGCCCTGCTGTGCCGCGCCCAGCGTAGACCGGACGGACACGCCTGGTGCCGCCGGGCCCGGCGCGGGCCGCGTGAAGTGGGCCCGGTGGGGCGCGCGGTGGGGCGCCGCGGCAGCCGTGGCCGAGTACGACAGCTGAGTACGCGTGCTCATGTGGGGGCGGGGCGGCGGGCCGCACGATGTGGGGGTCAGCGCTTCGTCCTCGGACCCAGGGGGCCCGCCCGTGCTCAGCCGTCTCGCCGCCCATGTCGTGCCGTTCTTCGGACGGCTGTCCGTCACCACCGACCCGGAGACCCGGATCGAACCCGGCAGCATCCTGGTCGTGAACCACACCTCGACGGCCGACCCGGCGCTCGTCCTGGCCGCGCTCCGCAAGCGGCTGGCCGTCGAGCCCGTCCTGCTCGCCACCTCCGGCCTGTGGCGGGTCCCGCTGCTCGGCCGGATCCTGACCCGCGAGGGTCATGTGCCCGTCCACCGCAACACCGTGCGCGCCGCCGCCGCCCTCGACCGGGCCGCGGTCGCGCTCGCCTCCGGACGGCACGTCATGCTGTACGCGGAGGGCCGCATCCCGCCGCGACCGGACTCCGCCGAGAACCCGCCGGAGGCCTTCCGCACCGGGCTCGCCCGGCTCGCCGGGGCCACCGGGGCGCCGGTCGTACCGATCGGCCAGGCCGGTGCCCGCCGGATCACCTCCGGCGGCCGCGTGAAGCAGATCGCGGGGGTACTCACGGCGCCCGTCCGCAGACCGGACCTGCACGTCCACATCGGTACGCCGCTCCGGCTGCCCGACGACGTGGCCACGGCGACGACGCTGGCCCACCGGGCCGTCACGGAGGCGTGGCGGACGGCCGCGGGAGCGCTCGGTGAGACGGCGGCGCACCGGTGACGGGCGTCCGGCCTCGTTCGTGAGCGACGGGCGTTCACCCCGGGGCCGCACGGGAGTCACGCCGGGGACTCCCCCTGTTCCCGAACGGCGTTCTACGATGCGAGGGTTGTACGTGCACACGTATGGCGGGCGTCAGGGGGAGGCGCGATGGCGGAGCGATCCGTGCGAGCGAAGGACCCGGTACCGGAGGACATGCCGGGCGGGGTGCCGCGGGACCTGCCCGGTGGGGTGGAGCTGTACCACCTGAGGCCCGACGGCGGCATCCTGCTCGCCGACCGTGAGGGGCGCCGGGAGCTGGGGCCCGAGCGGGAGTTCCTGCGGTTCATCGACGACGGTCAGTTCGCCCACTACCTGGTGGGGGACGCGGCCACCTCGCCCGAGCGTCCGTCCAACGCCACGGTCAAGCTCGGGGTCGTGGGCCCGCGCAGCGCCTTCACCCCGCACGCGCACGGCGGCGAGCACTTCGTCCTCAGCCTCGGCCACGCCGCCTGCGGGCTCTACGACGAGGCCCGGGCGCGCGTCGTCGACGTCCCCCTCGCCCCGGGCATGCTGATCCGGATCCCGGAGATGATGCCGCACTCCTTCGCCAACCGCGCGGACGTCCCGCTGACCATCCTCGCCGCGAACACCGGCTACGGGATCGACCACGAGGACTACGCCATCACGGCGGCCGAGGCCGAGCGGCGGGCCTCGGCGCCCGTCGGCGGGCCCGGCGGTCACACCGCACTGGCCGCCGGAGCGCTCACGGACCACAGGGCCCTGGCCGCCGCGCTCCGCGACATCGAGCGCGCCCAGCGGGTCCACGGCATCGCCGCCACGACGGTCCGGGAACGGCTGGCCGCCCGGCTGCGTCGGATGGCCACCGCGCTGGAGGTGCCCCGGTGATCTGCCCGCACTGCGAACACAACCTGCTCCGCAGGGAGCGCCCCGGCAACCGCTGCTCCCGCTGCGGGCGGCAGTACGCGCTCGACCCCAAGACCAACCCGCTCCGTCTCAACGACCTCCGGGTGCGCCGCGTCACCGCCGCCCTCACCGAGGAGGGCCGGATCGGTGTCGTCCCGGACCAGCTGTGGTACGCCCTGTCCCGCAAGCGCCTCCGCGACGGCGAGTTCGCGTCCGGCTGCCTGGGCGCCGCGGCCCTCGTCGGCGTCGTCGCCACCGTCGCCGCGCTCGTCAGCGAGATCCCGCAGCTGCTGCTCGTCACCGCCGCCATGCTCGTCGTCGGCCTCGGCGTCGCGGTGGCCCGGGCGTCGGGTGCGGGTCAGGGCATCCCGCCCGTCGCCCGCGAGGCCTTCCCCGCGCAGGTGCTCGCCCCGTGGCGGCAGGTGTACGGGGCGCTGCCGTCCGGTGTGCTCGACACCCGTGGGCCCGCCGGAGGTCCGGCGCCGGGGACGGGTGCGGGCCCCGTGAACGGGGTGCTGGTCTGCCCGGACCCCGCGGTCGTCGCCTTCCTCGTCGCCGCCGGCCTGCCCGCCCGGTACGGCCTCGTCCCGGCCCGGACGCCCGAGGAGGCCCGCGCGGTGCCGTCGAGCGGCCCGGTACTGGTCCTCCACGACACCGACGCGTACGGCGAACTCCTCGTCCTCCAGGTCCGGGACGCCCTGCCGGGCCGCACGGTCGTCGACGCCGGACCGCCGCTGCGCACGGTGCGGGCCCTGCCGCAGGCCGTTCCCTACCGGGACCCGGCGCGGAAGCCCGGAGCGCAGCAGATGCGACTCCTCGCCGGACTCGGCACGTTCACCCCCGAGGACCTGAAATGGCTCGGGAAGGGCTGGCGGTTCCCCCTCGTGGGGCTGCCGCCTGCCCGGTTGCTCGCCGTCGTCGACCGGGTCGCGGGACAGGTCACCCGCGGGGTCGACGCCGAGCTGCGGCGCGCCGCCGACCTGGGATTCCTGACCTGGCCGGACGCGGCGGGACCGGACCGGGCGGGTGGCCGGTGACCTGCCCCCACTGCGCCGCCGCGCTGACCGCCAGGGAACGGACCGGGCAGGTGTGTGCGCACTGCGAGCGGCCCTTCGCACTGGACCCGAAGAGCCACGGCCGGGGCATGAACGACCTCAGGATCCGGCGGATCGCCGCGGCCGCCACCGACGACGGCCGGCTGAAGGTGACCGTCACCCAACTCTGGTACCTCACCCGCACGTACAGCGGCGCCTGGGGGCCCACCCCCGCACACGGGATCCGGCCTTTCGTCCGGTGGCTGCTCGCCCTGCCCCTCGCCCTCCCCCTCTTCCTCTGGTCCGCCTTCTCCGACGGACTGTGGGCGACGCTCACCGGTGCCGCCGCCCTCGCCGTCGTCGGCACGGCGGCCCTGGCGAAGCGGCGCACGCCCGGACGGTCCGGCGGTTCGCTGATCACTCCCGCCGAATCCCGGTTCCGGCAGCTGATGGACGACCGCTGGCGGAGCACGTACGGGCGGCTGCCGCCGGGGGTGGTCGACGACGGGCCGCGCGCGCCGGCGGTCCGCGAGTCCCCCGTGGGCCGCCCCGCCGCCGTCATCCTCTGCACCGACCACGCGGTCGCCGTGTTCCTCCGGGTCAACGGTATCCCCGCCCGCCTCCGGGCACGCCTCGTCGAAGCGGAACCGGCCGCCGCCCACGAGGCGCTGGTGGACGTCCCCGGACGACTCCCGGTGGTGGTCCTGCACGACGCGAGCGCCCTGGGCGCGTTGCTCGCGCCGCTGCTGCGCCTCGCCCACCCGGACCGGGTCGTACTGGACGCCGGTCTCCCCGTCACGGCCGTCCGGAACCGGCGGGGCGCCGTGCACCGGGTCTCCGCCGCGCCGCCCGTCGACGCCGACGGCCTCCGTGCCGTCGCGGGCCTGTCCGACGAGGACGCCGCGTGGCTGTCCGACGGGTACTGGAGCCCCCTCGCCGCCGTCCCCCCGTCCCGTCTGGAGTCCGTGGTCACGGCGGCGGTGAAACGGGCGCTGACCGCCCGGCCCGGCGCCCTCGGGGCCGCCGACGGCTTCCTGACCTGGCCGGCCGGGGAGCCGACACCGGCCGGTACGACGTCCCGAACGAAAGGCGCCCCGGCCGGATGAGCCAGCGACACCTCCCGCCCCAGGGCACGGCAGCCCGTCTGTCGGCCGTGGTGACCGGCCGGGCGATCGCCGTGGCCGCGGTCCGCGCCGCCTCGCCCGGCGGCCTGCGTTTCACCGAGCGCCAGCTCTACTACGAGACCTGCCGCGTCCTGAGCCCCGGCTCTGCCCTCCTCCGCCGGTTGCCCGGCACCCCCGCCCCGGTGCTGCGCCTTCGGGCGTTCACCCGCGCCCTGGACGCGCGCGGCCGGGAGACCGTACCGGGCCTCCTCCCGCCGCCCGCCGCACCGTCCGCCAGGCCCCTGGCGGGCGCCGGCGAACCGTCGGAGCCGGACCTCTACGACTACGGCCTGCCCCGCCTGCTGCTCTGTCAGGACCGGGCGGTCGCCGGGATGCTCCTCGCCAACCACGTCCACCTGGAAGCGGCCTGTCCGGTCCTCGCCGTCACCGACGCCCTGCCGCTCGATCCGCGCCTGCTCGGCGCCCTGGAACGGGCCGGCGGCGCCGTCGTGCACGTCCTGCACGACGCGAGCCCGGCCGGGGTCGCACTGCCGGCCGCGGTCCGGGCCGCGCTGGGGCCCGTACCCGGCGTCCGGGTGGTCTCGCTGGGTCTGGTGCCCCGGCACGCGGCCGCCCTGCGCCTGCCCACCGGCCGCGGCCCCGAACCCGGTCCCGCCGGCCTCGCGGGCCGACCCGCCGCCCTGCGGCCCCGGGAGGCCGACTGGCTGGCGAGCGGACGGTTCGCCGAGGTCGCGGCCGTCCCCCCGGCCCGTCTCGTACGGACGGTCCTGCGTCTCACCCGGGGACCACGGCCACCCCGCGACACCCTGTGGAACGGCCTGCGCGGACTGCGCGGAACCGGCTTCATGACCTGGCCCGCCGCGTGACCCGTCCCGGCGCTCCCTCCCACCGACCCGAGGTACGCACACCATGATCCGTCCCGAAGAGATCGGCTACGCGGACGAACTGCTCGCCGACGGCACCGTCCACCGCACCTACGAGGACGGCCTGGAGGAGTGGCGGAGCCGCACCCCCGGCCGGCCGCACCTCGTGCGCTGGCACGACAACCGCGGCTCCTCCGGCACCGACGAGCTGCTCGGCGGTCGCATCATCAAACGCACCCTCGCCGACGGCACCGTCACCTACGCCCGGGACATCGGTTACGGCCGCACCCTGTGGGCGCGCGGCGAGAAGGTCCTGGTCAACCGCAGTTCCTTCGGCGGCCGGATGGGCGTACTGCTGACCGGTCTGGGGGTGGCGACCCTCGCGATCACCGCCGCCCAGCTGCCCCCGCTGAGCATGTCCCCCGAACAGGAGGAGGCGCTGCGGCAGCAGCAGGCGCAGGCGTCCCAGTCCTCCTCCGGGAGCGGAGGAGGCGGCGAGACCGGCGGTGACGGCGGGTCCGGCGACGGGGACGACTGGGACGCGGACTGGGACGGCGACGAGGACGCCTGGAGCGACGACGACTTCGGCTGAGCCGCACGGGCCCGCCGGAGGAACGACACGAGGAGAAGGAGCCGTACGTGGCACGTCTGTGCGCCTGCCTGGCCGCCACCACCGGGCAGGCCCGCGCCCATCTCGACGCGATGGGCGCGCTCGGACCCGACCACGTCCCCACCGGCGTCCCCGGCGCCGAACTCTCGCTGCTGCCCGGTGAGACCGGCCGCGCCGAGGGCCCGTTCACCGCCTACGGGCGGACGGCGGTCGGGGAGGTCACGCTGCACAACCGGCCGGTGCTGCTCTCCGCTCTCGCGGAGCGGGCCGCCCCGGCGCCGGACGGCTGCCCGGACGGTGAACTGCTCCTGCGCTGCTGGGCGCTGCTCGGGGACGCGGGGGTGGCGCTGGCCGAGGGGATGTTCGTGCTGGCCGTGCTGGACGGCCGGGACCTGGTCCTGATCCGCGACCACGTCGGGGCCCGCACGCTGTTCTACGGGTGGGCGGACGGCGCCTGGGCCGCCTCCACCTCCCTGCGCGCGCTGCGCCGCTGGCCCGCGCTCGGCACCTCGATGGACCTGTCGGCGGTCCGCTCCTTCCTCACCTTCGCCTATCTGCCCGGGGAGGAGACCCTGCTGACCGGCGTACGGGAGCTGCTGCCCGGGCGGGTGCTGCGGCTGCGCCGGGACGGCACGTCCACCGAGACGGTCCACTGGGAGCCCCGGGAACGGCTCGAACAGCCCGCGCCCGAGGACCCGACCGGGCATGTCCTGGCACTGCGGGCCCTGTTGGAGCGGGCGACGGCGAGCCGGCTGCCCGTCGCCGAGCCGGCGGCCGTGCTCCTGTCCGGCGGGATCGACAGCTCGCTGGTCACGGCTCTGGCGGCGAAGCTCCACGGTCACCCGGTGCACACCTACTCCATCAGCTTCGGCGACGACCTGCCGAACGAGCTGGGGTACTCGGGCCTGGTGGCCGCGCACTGCCACACCCGCCACCGGGTCCTGAACGTGTCGGGCGGGACCGTGGCGGCGCGGCTCGCCGAGGCGGCGGCGCTCCTCGACAGCCCCGTGGGCGACCCGCTGACCGTGCCGAACCTGATCCTCGCCGAGACCGTGGCGGCCGACGGCGCCTCCGTCGTCCTCAACGGCGAGGGCGGGGACCCCGTCTTCGGCGGGCCGAAGAACCTCCCCATGCTGGTCCAGGAGATGCACCGGACGCCGGGGGCGCCCTGGGACGAGGGCCGGGCGACCGCGTACCTGCGCTCGTACCGCAAGTGCTGGACGGACCTTCCGGACCTGCTGACGGCACCGGCGCTCGACGCCCTGCGGGACGCCCCGCCCCTGGAGCGGCACGTGGCGCCCTACCTGACGGCGGACGGCGGCGGCCCGTACCGGATGGGGCATCTCCTCAACCAGCTGCTCCACTGCAACCTGCGGACCAAGGGCGCTCACCACATCCTCACGAAGGTGGAGCGGCTGACCTCCTCGCAGGGGGTGGAGGGCCGTTCGCCGCTCTTCGACCGGTCGGTCGTCGACCACGCGTTCGCGACCCCGCCCTCCTTCAAGCTCCGTGGCACGGCGGAGAAGTGGATCCTCAAGGAGGCCGTCCGGGACCTGCTCCCGGACACGGTGGTCGACCGTCCCAAGAGCGGGATGCGGGTGCCGGTCCAGCAGTGGCTGACGGGTCCCCTCCGTGACCTCGGCCGGGACCTCCTCCTCGGCCCCACGTCCCGGCAGCGCGGCCTGTTCCGGCCGGAGACGATCGGCGCCTGGCTGCGGGGCGAGGGCGCGCTGCTGCCCCGGCAGGGCGGCAAACTGTGGCTGGTGCTCACGCTGGAGCTCTGGCTGCGGTCGTACGACGTGTGAACCGCGCCCGACAGGCCGGTCCGTCCCATCGAAGCACCGATCCGTGAAAGGCCGTCATGAGCAGCAGCTTCCCGGCACCTCCCGTCGAACTGACCGACCCCCGGACGGGGGCGCCACGCGGCACGGCGGACCGGTCCCGGCTGCCCGAGGTCGGGGCCGCCGTGGCCGCCGCGCGGGCCGCCCTGCCCGGCTGGAGCGCGCTGACCCCGAAGGAGCGCGGGCGGCGGCTCGACCGGCTGGCGGGCCTGGTCGAGGAGCACGGGGCGGAGTACGCGGCCCGTGAACGGGCCGGGACGGGGAAGCCCGAGGCGGAGGCCGCGGGCGAGATCGAGCAGGTGGCCGACCTGTTCCGGTTCTTCGCGACGGCGGCCAGGACCCGCACCGCTCCGGCCGCCGGCCGGCTGGTGGAGGGCCACGAGAGCTGGGTGCGGTGGGAGCCGGTCGGTGTGGTGGGCGCGGTGGTGCCCTGGAACTATCCGCTGCTGATGGCGGCCTGGCGCTGCGCGCCGGCACTTGCGGCCGGGAACACCGTGGTCGCGAAGCCCGCCGAGACCACGCCCGACAGTCTTCTGCTCCTCGCCGAGCACGCCGCGTCGGCGCTCGGCGCGGACGTGCTCCGGTGCGTGACCGGCGACCGGGAGACGGGCCGGCTGCTCGTCGGGGCCGCGGTGGACATGGTGGCGTTCACCGGCAGCGGCCGGGCCGGTGCGGACGTGGCGGCCCGCGCGGGGATCCGGCGCGTCAGTCTGGAGCTGGGCGGCAACGCCCCGGCGATCGTGCTGCCCGACGCGCCCGCCGACACCTGGACGTCCCTCGCGGAGGCCGTCACGTACAACGCGGGGCAGAGCTGTGCGGCTCCCGCACGGGTCATCACCCTGCCGGAGAACTACGAGACAGCCGTCGAGGGTCTTGCGGCGGCCCTGGGCTCCCTGGTGGCCGGCCGTGACTTCGGGCCGCTGAACAACCCGGAGCAGGCGGAGCGCTACGACCGTCTGGTCGCCCGCTCCGGGGCGAAGCGGAACCTCGTGTCGGACATCGCCCCGGGGCCGGGTGAGGAGGCGGGGCACTGGCGGCCGGCCCGGCTGCTCGCGGACGTCCCGGACGACGACCCGGCCGTCACCGAGGAGGTGTTCGGCCCGCTGCTCACCGTGCAGCGGGCCGAGGGAGTGGGGGCGGCCGTCGCCCTGGCGAACGGCGTCCCGCAGGCGCTGGCGGCGAGCGTGTGGACCGGGGACCTCTCGGCGGGTCTGGAGCTGGCGGCCGCCCTGGACGCGGGTGAGACCTGGCTCAACTGCCATCTCGTCCAGACGGCGGAACTCCCGCACGGCGGCCGGGGCGCCTCCGGGCACGGCACCGACCTGAGCGTGCTGGCGCTCCAGGAGTACCAGCGGCCGAAGACGGTCACGGTCCGGCTGGGGTCCCGGGCCGGGCGTTAGCGGTCGGGCGGGTCCCACACGCCGTCCGCGGCTTCCCGGTCCTCACGCGCCGGCCGCGGCTCCCCGGTCCTCCGCGGCCTCCGCGGCCTTCCGGGCGGCGGCGAGTCCGAGGTCGCCGCCGGGCGGCGGGGTGAAGTAGCGGGCGACGGCCTCGTCCGTGACCTCGGGGAGCGTCGGCGGGGCCCAGCGGGGGGCGCGGTCCTTGTCGACGACCTGGGCGCGGATGCCCTCGACCAGGTCGGGGGTGGTGAGGGCGGCGCAGGACACCCGGAACTCCAGGTCGAGGGCCTCTTCGAGGGTGGCGAGGGCGCGGGAGCGGCGGAGGGTGGCCAGGGTCGCCTTGAGGGCGGTCGGTGACTTCGTGAGGAGGGTGGCGGCCGCCTCCTTGGCGGCGGGCACGCCGGCGTCGAAGAGTCGCTCGACGACGGCCTCGACGGTCTCGGCCGGGTAGCAGGCGTCGATCCACTCCCGCTGCTCGGCGAGGACGCCGGGCGGGGCGGTCGCGGTGTGGCGGGCGACGGCCTCCGCGGCGGGCAGCAGGGTCAGGTCCCGGGCCAGGGCGGGCAGTTCGGCGGAGGCGACGAAGTGGTCGGCGAGGCCGGTGAGGATCGCGTCGGCGGCGCCGACGTGGCCGCCGGTGAGGGCGAGGTGGGTGCCGAGTTCCCCGGGGGCGCGGCCGAGGAGGTGGGTGCCGCCGACGTCGGGGACGAACCCGATGCCGGTCTCCGGCATGGCGACCCGGGAGCGTTCGGTGACGACGCGGACGGAGCCGTGCGCGGAGACGCCGACGCCGCCGCCCATGACGATGCCGTCCATGAGGGCGACGTACGGCTTCGGGTAGCGGGCGATCCTGGCGTTGAGGCGGTACTCGTCGCGCCAGAACGCCTCCGAGGCGGTGCCACCGGCGCGCGCGTCGTCGTGGATCGCGCGTATGTCCCCGCCGGCGCAGAGGCCGCGTTCCCCGGCGCCTTCGACGACGACGGTGGCCACGGCGGGGTCGTGCTCCCACGCGGTCAGCGCGGCGTCGACGGCGAGGACCATGGCGTGGGTGAGCGCGTTGATGGCGCGGGGGCGGTTCAGGGTGATGAATCCGGCCCGGCCCTCCGTCCGCAGGAGTACGTCGGCGGTTGCGGTCGGCACGATCACTCGGTCCCTTCGGGTGGCGCGGCTCGCTGTCGCGATCACCGTAGTGGAACCACCGCTCCGGTGGGGGCGCGGGCGCCCGCCGGAGCGGTGGCGAAGGGCTCTCAGGCCGGGAGCAGGTCCTGCGGGACGCGCACCTGGCGGGGGGTGGACATGCGGAGTTCGACGATGTCGCGGACGGTGGGCCATTCCTCGTCGAGGATCGAGTAGAAGGCCGTGTCGCGGACGGCTCCGTCGAGCCCGCGGGAGTGGGCGCGGCGGACGCCTTCGCAGCTTGCCCCGAGGCGCTCGATCGCGATTCTGGAGCCGGTGTTGCGGGCGTCCGCGCGCATCGTGATGCGGCGGACGCCCCAGGTTTCGAAGGCGTGCCGGAGCATGAGGTACTTGGCCTCGGTGTTGATGCCCGTGCCCCGGGCGTCACGGGCGATCCAGGTGTTGCCGATCTCGGCGGCGTCCGGCACGGCGGTCAGCGGATCGCCGTGGGGCATGCCGGGGACGGGCGGCCAGACCAGCGGCCCCCGCCAGTAGTCGAGTTCGAGGAACCGGGTCGAGCCGATGACTCGCTCGTCGGCCGTACTGACCAGGGCGAAGGGCAGGGAGCGTCCTGCCGCCTGATCTGTCAGGGCACGGGCGATGTAGTCGAGGGCCGATTCGAAGCCGTCGGGTACGGGGGTGAAGGCGTAGGCCGATCGGTCCGCCCCGCCGGCCCGGGCGAGGGCTTCGGCGTGCCGCATCGCCAGCGGCTCCAGGCGCACGGAGCGCCCGGTCAGGAGAACAGGTACTGGCACGGAACCTCGGGTCTTTCACGGGCAGGGAAAGCTTCCGCCGAGGGGTGACCGCGGCGGCAGCAGGAGGGAGGTTCTCGCCGGGTGCCGATCGCGTCGTGAGAGCGACAAATGAGCAGGTAAAACGGTTCGTCACCGGTGCGAGGAGGAACAGTATGCAGCCACAGGCGCTCGGAGAACAGAACCCCCGGCGAACCCGGATACACGCGTGGGTGAAGGCTCACGCGTGCCCGGGCCGGCCGGTCTCAAGCAACGGACGGAGCCGCCCGCCTGTCGGACGGCGGAGGGCTCAGACGCAGGTCGGATGGCCCCAACCGTCGGGGTTCTTGGCGATGGTCTCGCCCTTGTCGTAGGCCTTGCCGCAGCGGCAGCGTCCGGCGAACCTCGCCTTGAGCGTGCCGCCGGACGGGCGTGTCCGACGCGCGGACGTGCCCCCGCCGGAACCGCCGGAGGAGCCGGACGGCGCGGAGGAGCGCGCGCGGGGCGCGGAGGCGCGTGTCGGGGCTTCCGGCGGAGGCAGCGGGGCCCCCTCGGCCGAGCCGGTGGGCTCCTGCGTACGGGCGGTGTGGCTGGCCGCGCGGTCGGCCGCGTCGTTGAGGGGGTCGCCGTCGACCTGGTGCGCGGGCACGTAGACGAAGTCGACGTCCCTGCCGGTGAGGAGGGCGTCGATCCGGACGACCAGCTCCTTGTTGGCGACGGGGCTGCCGGAGGAGGTCTTCCAGCCCTTGCGGCGCCAGCCCGGAAGCCAGGTCGTGACCGCCTTCATGGCGTACTGGGAGTCCATGCGGACCTCGGCCGGCACCCCCGGGTCGAGCGCTTCGAGCAGGCGTTCCAGGGCCGTGAGTTCGGCCACGTTGTTCGTCGCCCGGCCGAGCGGGCCCGCCTCCCAGCGTTCGATCGCTCCGTCGGCCCGGCCGATGACCCATGCCCAGGCCGCGGGGCCCGGGTTTCCCTTCGACGCGCCGTCGCACGCCGCGATGATCTTTTCCACCATCCCACGATCCTGACACGGCGGCGGGGGTGGGCCGTCCCACCCCCGCACCGCCGGACCCCGGCACCGGTGGCCGTGCGGTCAGAAGGCCCCGTAGTTGACCTGCCAGGTGGGCAGGCCCATGCGGCGCCACAGGGCGACCACGCGGTCCCGGTCGTCGAGCGAGACGCGGACGGCGTAGCGGTGGCGTACGTGGGCGTCGAAGAGCTCCGCCTTCACGAGGTCGTCGCCCCGGCCGTCGCCGGAGGCGCGCATCCACAGTTCGTCGTAGGGCACCTCGTGGCGGGCGAGCCAGCTCTCGGTGAGGGCGCGGTGGTCCTCGCTGCGGCCGGACAGGAGGACGATCCGGTCGCGCTCGGCGTGCCGGAAGGCGCGCAGCGCGTCCCGTACCGAGACGTTGAGCAGGTCCCGGTCGCAGCGGGTGAAGTCGTACGGACCGCGGTCCACGCGCAGGGCGAGGGTGCCGTCGATGTCGCACATGACTGCGGTGGGGAGGCTCGGGTCGGCGACGTAGGGCTCGACGGGCGCCTGGTCGTTGAGCCAGTCCGCGGTGAGCCGCCAGCCGCCCCGGGTGGCCTTGGCGTGCTTGTCGGCCAGGATGCGGATGATCTCCTCGCCCACGGGCCGCTCTCGGGCAGCGTCGCGGCGCACGCACTCGTCGACGGGCACGTCGGTGAAGTCGTGGACGGCGAAGGTGGCCAGGCCCGCGACGGCGGCCTTCAGCCGCTTGGGGATGTGCGGGGTCAGATGGGTGTTGTCGACGACGACGTCGAAACCGTCGTCGACGGCCGCGCGGACGGCGGCGTCCTGGATGCCGAGCACGGTCTGCTCGTGCGCGCGGGAGTGGCCGCGGTCCGCCGCGGGGAGGTCGAGCATGGCGCGGAGGTCGTCGAGGTTGACGCGGCGTACGCGTCCCTCGGCGGCGGCCTGGAGGGCGCGGGCGGCCGTCGTCTTCCCGGAGGCCGGGAGGCCGGTCATGACGTGGACGACAGGCACGGTCAGTTCTCCTGGTCGGTGGCGAAGGGGTCGGTGGCCTCGGGGCGCAGCTGCCGCCATACGAGGAGGTCGACGGGGCGTCCGTCGAGGCGCAGGAACAGCGCGGCACGCAGGCCCCGGTCGGCCACGCCGGCGGCGGCGCGGGCGAAGGCGGCACGGTCGCCTGCGAGGTGGGCCAGGCGGGTGTACGCCTCGTCGACGGCCCGCTCGCGCTCGGCGGCGGCCTCCTCGAGGCGGGCGATCACCTGCCGCACCCAGGCGTCGAACTCGTCCGGCACCTGCTCCAGGAGGGCGTCGAGGGGCTTGCCTCCGGAGGCCTCGACCTCGGTGACGGCGCAGCCGAGGCCCTTCGCCAGCTCGGTGGCGGGCAGGGCGGCGAACCGCTGGATGCCGTGGCCGCGCCAGATGTCACGTTCGGTGACACCGGTGAGCACCTTGTGGAGGCGTACGTACTCGGCGAGCTTCGCCTTGGCGCGCAGGCCGGACGCGAAGCGCAGGACGAAGCCCTCGGCGTCGGTGCCGGTGGCCCGCAGGCCGCCCGGGAGGGTGTTGGACTCGGTGAGGGCGACGAGCTCGTCGACGCTCATGGCGGGCCAGGTGCGGACGACCGAGCCGACGGGCTCCCATCCCACGGCGGCCTCGGTGAGCGGGAGCTCGGCGCCGTCGCGGTGGAACGCGGCGAGCAGGACGAGGTCCCGGCGCTCGCCGTAGTTCACGACGATGCGGTTGCCCGGGTAGAGCATCTCGGCGAGGTAGGTGACGCCCGGCGTCAGGCCCGTGGTGTCGGCGGCGTCGAGGCGGCGCTGCGCCCAGGTCGCCTGCGCGCTGGTGAAGGAGCCCTTGGAGGCGACGTGCCAGCGGTCGTCGTAGTGGAAGACCACGGCGAGGCTGCCGTCGACCTTGTCGTACACCTCGAACGGCTCGTCCGGCAGCGGCGGCGCGTAGGGGCGGTCGCCGGCGTGTTCGGAGAGGTTGAAGAACTTGGGGAGGGGGAGCGCGACGATCCGCCCGGTGGCGTCGTCCGCGACGAGTCCGCGGCAGCGTGTGGTCGCCCGGTTCCAGTACTGGGTGTACTGGCACGCGCGCGTGTACGTGTAGATCGACAGCGGCAGCTCGGGGTGCCGCTTGCGCGTGACGTGCCCGTCCGCGAGTGCGGAGGCCAGCTCGTCGGACGGCATCAGGTCGTGCAGAGTCAGGGTCGCCTGGCTCATGGGGTCCCTCCCGGGTGTTCGATGATCCATTCTCGGCCGCCGTGGCCCGGGAGGACAGCGAATATCCGGACCCCACGGATCCGTGGGGGCGGTGCGCGGCTCCCGATCCGGGGCGTGTCGGTGGTGCCCCGTAGACTCGCCGTCTCCCCGTCGGTGAAGTGACCGGCGCAGACGAAGGAAGCGAGCCCCATGAACCACGCGGACGGCACGGCACCGATCTACGCCGAGCTCATACGGGAGCGGGGGGATGTTCCGGGTGACGTCCGCCAGGTCGCGGAGGAGGTTCTGCGGGACCTGAGCCGGGTCATCCAGGTGCCGCCACAGGGTGTCGCGGGGCCGCAGGGCGCCGGCCGGCACCCGGGCCAGCACCCCGGTGCAGGCGGCGCGATGGGGACCGGTGGACAGATGGGTGCCGGTGGGCAGACGGGCGTCGGTGGCCAGATGGGGGTCAGCGGTCCGATGGGCGTCGTGGGCCAGGCGGGCGCCGTCCTGCCGCACCGGCCGCTGCGCTAGTCCATGATTCTCAGCCCGGTACCCACGGCCTGCCGTCACGACGGCCGGGGCCTCGGGTTCCGGGCGTTGTCAGTGCCGTCGGCCATGCTGTGTCCCGGACGGCCCGTGCCGTGGTGGGGCGGGCTGCGAACGGTGATCAGGGGATGACGACATGGCCGAGGTTCTGCTGTTCCATCACGCGCTGGGGCTGACGGAGGGCGTCGGCGCGTTCGCCGACGAGCTGCGCCGGGCAGGACACACCGTGCACGTGCCCGACCTGTACGAGGGGCGCACGTTCGCCGACCTGGAGGCGGGCGCGGGGTACGCCCAGGAGATCGGCTTCGACACGCTCGTGGCGCGGGGCGAGCGCGCCGCCGAGGGGCTGCCGGAGGAGATCGTGCTCGTCGGGCTCTCCCTCGGTGTGCTGCCCGCCCAGAAGCTGGCACAGACCAGGGCCGGGGCGCTCGGCGCCGTGCTGGTGAGCGCCTGCGTGCCACCGTCGGAGTTCGGCGGGGCCTGGCCGGAGGGTGTGCCCGTGCAGGTCCACGGGATGGACGCCGATCCGTTCTTCGTCGACGAGGGTGATCTGGCGGCGGCCCGTGCGCTGGTGGCGGACGCGGCCGACCGGAGGCTGTTCCTGTATCCGGGCCGTGCGCACCTGTTCGCGGAGCGCGGCGCGCCGTCCCATGTGCCGGAGGCGGCGGCCCTGTGCCTGGAGCGGGTGCTGTGCTTGCTGGACGGTGTGAAGCGCTGAGGTTTCCCGGCTGACCGGACGGCCGGCCGCGGCCCGCGGGTCCGACGGGGGCCGGGCCCGCGGGGTCGACCGTTCGGTGGACCCCGGTGTCGTCCGTCCCGCTGCCGGTGGGGGGCCGCCCGGCGGACCGTACGGGCGCGGCCGCGGGCGGAGGATCGGAGCGGGGTGCGGTGCCGTCCGCCGGTGGCGCCGCCCGTGTCCGCCGTCCCGAGGAGTCCGACATGACGAAGTTCCGCCGTGCGTCCCGTTCCACCCGCGTGCTCGTGCCCGCCGCGCTGGCCGTGGCCGCGCTCGCCGGGTGCGCGCAGGGGGCGGGAGGGGCGCCCTCCGCGTCGGGGACGGCACCGGCCGGAGCGTCCCCCACTGCCCGTTCCTCCGTCACCGTGACGCCCGCCCCGGCGGGCGAGCCGGCGCCGGGCTCGCTCCTCGTCGCCGACTTCGGCTCCGACACGGTCACCTTCGTCGATCCCGGGCGGGGTGCCACGGGTTCCGTGCGGGTCGGCACCGCGCCGTACGGGCTGGCCCTCGGTGCGGACGGGCGGGCCTGGGTGGCGACCGCCGAGGGCGTGGCGGTCGTGGACACGGCGACCCGGCGGCGGCTCGCGCTCGTTCCGTACGAGACGGACACCGGGCCGGTGACCACCGGCGAGTACCGGGGCGGCGGCATGGGCATCGCTCTCGCGCCCGACGGACGACGGGTGTACGTGGGGGTGAACGTGCCCGGTGGGAACGGCGCCCTCGAGGTGATCGACACGGCGAAGCTGCGGGTCACGGACACCGTCCCGGTGGGCCGGCGCCCGTTCGACGTGGACGTGTCGCGGGACGGCGCCGAGGTGTACACGACGAACCACGACTCCTTCGACGTCACCGTCGTCCCGGCGGGAACGCTGGAGCCGCACCGGGTGGAGGTCGCCCCGTACGGCACGGAGGGCGGCCTCGGTTCCTGGCTCAAGCCGCACTACGCGGCCGTGCGGCCCTCCGACGGGAAGCTGCTGCTGCCCTTCGAGGGGGAGCGGCTCGCGGTCCTCGACCCCCGGACGGGCCGGACGACGATCGAGCCGATGACCGCGAACACCCATCAGCACGGCGCCACGGTGACCGCCGACGGGACGCTCCTGGCGGTGGGCACGGGGCCGATCGACCCGGACGTGGACCGCGGGCCCTCCCTGACCGTCCGGTCGCCCGGCGGGGCCGAGCGGGTCTACCCCCTGGAGGGGCCGCACGAGGACGTGGCCGTGTCCGAAGACGGGCGGACCGCCTACGTGACCGGCGGGTTCACCAGGGACGGCTCCTGGGACGGCCTGAGCGTCGTCGACCTCGGATCGGGCGAGACCCGTCGGCTGGCCGCCGGCTCCCGGCCGCTGGGGATCGTGGTCCTCTGAACGGCCCCGTCCCGGGGAAGGGGCGGTGAGATCGCCGCGAGGGGGTAGCCGAGGGCACAGGCCCGCCGCCGAGGCAGGGGGACCCCCGCCGAAGAGCGATACGGCCGTAATAAGGATAAAAAGGGTGAATCACGGATAGTCAGCGACACATTGATCGATGGGTTTGCACGCTCCAACGGAAGGGCGGACAGCGTGACGCGACCGAGGATTCTCGTGGTGGGCGCCGGATTCGCCGGCGTGGCCTGCGTACGGCGGCTCGAACGGCGGCTCGCGGAGCGGGAGGCGCAGATCGCGTTGCTCTCGCCGTTCTCGTACCAGCTGTACCTGCCACTGCTCCCCCAGGTGGCGGCCGGGGTGCTGACCCCGCAGTCGGTCGCGCTGTCCTTGCGGCGCAGCGAGCGGCACCGCACCCGGATCGTGCCGGGCGGTGTGGTCGGGGTGGACACGGCGGCGAAGGTCTGCGTCGTGCGGACGATCTCCGGTGAGTACGTCACGGAGCCGTACGACCATCTGGTGCTCGCGCCCGGGAGCGTGACCCGCAGCTTCGACATCCCGGGGCTCGCCGAGCACGCGCGCGGGATGAAGACGCTCGCGGAGGCGGTGTACATCCGCGACCACGTCATCGCCCAGCTGGACCTGGCGGACGCGAGCACCGACGAGGAGGAGCGGGCCGCGCGGCTGCGGTTCGTGGTGGTCGGCGGCGGCTACGCGGGTACGGAGACGGCGGCCTGCCTCCAGCAGCTCACCTTCAACGCCGTCAAGCGGTATCCCCGGATCGACCCGAAGCTGATCAAGTGGCATCTGGTGGACATCGCGCCGAAGCTGATGCCGGAGCTGGGCGACAAGCTGGGCGCCGCCGCGATGAACATCCTGACCCGGCGGGGCATCGAGGTCTCGCTCGGGGTGTCGGTGGCCTCGGTGGACGAGAAGACGGTCACGCTCACGGACGGGCGGGTGCTGCCGAGCCGGACGCTGATCTGGACCGCCGGGGTGGCGGCGAGTCCACTGATCGGCACGCTCGGCGTGGACACCGTGCGGGGCCGGGCCGTCGTCTCGGCCGAGATGGCGGTGCCGGGGCTCGACGGCGTGTGGGCGCTGGGTGACGCGGCGGCGGTGCCCGATCTCGCCAAGGGCGAGGAGGGCGCGATCTGCCCGCCCACCGCGCAGCACGCGATGCGGCAGGGGAAGGCCGTCGCCGACAACCTCGTCGCGACGCTGCGCGGCGAGCGGATCCGTCCGTACGCGCACAAGGACCTGGGCCTCGTGGTCGATCTCGGCGGCATGGACGGGGTGTCGAAGCCGCTGGGCGTGGAGCTCCACGGCATGCCGGCGCAGGCGGTCGCCCGGGCCTACCACTGGGGGGCGCTGCGGACCAACGTGGCCAAGACCCGGGTGATGACGAACTGGCTGCTGAACGCGGTGGCCGGGGACGACTTCGTACGGACCGGGTTCCTGGCCTCGAAAGCGGGCACCCTGCGGGACTTCGAGTACACCGACGCGTATCTGACGCCCGACCAGGTCCGCAGCCACACGGCCTCGTTCCGTGGGGCCGTCGGCACCGGCGGGAGCTGAGCGCCCTCCCCCGTGCCCGGGCGGTCAGCGCGCGAGCACGGGGGCCGGGCCCATGACGACGACGGGCTCCCTGGAGGGGTCGAGGGCACGCAGCAGCTCGCGCAGGTCCTCGCGCGCCAGGGAGACGCAGGCGTGGGTCGGTCCACCGTGGTCGACGTGGATCCAGACGCCGCCGCCCTTCCCGGCCCCGAGCGGACGTTCCTTGTCGAGGGGGGTCCGGCCGGGTACGCGGTTGTAGTCGATGGCGATCACATGGTCGAAGGAGCCCTCGAGGGATTCACCGAGGAAGCCGGTGCCGCTGATGGCGAACTCCTCGTCCTGGTCGTAGGGGAGGCGGGCGCCGGGATCGGGCAGCCGGCCGCCCGCGTCCCCGAGCCGGAAGACTCCGATCGGGGACCGCAGGTCACCGGCGACGTGGTCGTCGGTCCAGCCCCGGAGCGCGTTGTGGGCGGCCCACGGTCCGGCGGCCACGGTCCAGCGGCCGCCGGTGCCCCTTTCGTACAGCGTCGCGGTGGACGTGCTGGCGTCGGCGGTGGCTCCGGTGACGACGAGGGCCTGGGTGGTGCCGTCGGGGACGAGGCCGTGGGTGACGGGGCCGAGGCCGGGAAGCCGGGGCGCGGGGACCGGGGCGGAGGAGACGCTGCTCGCCGGACCGCCCGCACCGGCCGCACGGGGTGGCGCGCCCTCGGGGCGGGAGTCGCCGACGGCGGCCGGGGCGCTGGTGGGCGCCCCCGCGGGGGCGGACGGCGCGGTGTTCGCGCAGCCGGTGAGCAACAGGGCCGTGCACAGTGTGCCGGCGCTCAGCAGGGCGGGGGCGCCCTTGCGGACGGACATGGAAGGGATCCTCCTGGCCGGGGGCGGTGCGTCGATCCGTACCCGTTCGGCGGGCGGCCCTGCGGCGAGTCCGGTGCCCTCACCCGTACGGCCGCGTCTCCCCGGGGTGCGGTCGTGTTCCCGGCCGCACCTCATCTGACGATTCGTCAGCTCGTGGTGTCACGGGTCTGGGAACCTCCGGTGCCCGGCGCTACCCTCCGCGCATGATTCGGACGGTGGTGTGGGGTACCGGAAATGTCGGGCGCGCGGCGATCCGCGCCGTGGACGCCCATCCAGGCCTGGAGCTCGCGGCCGTGCTGGTCTCCGACCCGGCGAAGGTCGGGCGGGACGCGGGCCGGCTCGCGGGGCTCGGTCACGACCTCGGGGTGGTGGCCGTCGACGACGTCGGGGCGGTGCTCGGCGGGCGGCCGGGGGCGGTGGTGTACGCGGCTTCCGGCGACACCCGGCCCGACGGGGCGCTCGACGACGTCGCGCGCGCGGTACGGGCGGGCGCGGTGGTGGTCACACCGGCGCTCTATCCGCTGTACGACCAGCGCAACGCGCCGCCGGAGTTCCGGGATCCGGTGCTCGCGGCCGTCGCCGAGGGGGGCGGTTCGCTGTTCGTGTCGGGGGTCGACCCGGGCTGGGGCAACGACGTCCTGCCGCTGCTCGTGAGCGGGCTCGGCAGCACGGTGGACGCGATCCGCTGTCAGGAGATCTTCGACTACTCGACGTACGAGCAGGAGGAGTCGGTCCGGGACCTGATCGGGATGGGCCGGCCGATGGGGTACGAGCCGCCGATGCTGCTGCCGTCGGTGCCGACGATGGTGTGGGGCGGCCAGGTACGGCTGATGGCCCGCGCGCTCGGCGCCGAACTCGACGAGATCCGCGAGACGGTGGACCGGCGCGCGCTGGAGTCCACGGTGAAGACCCGGACGATGGGCGTCTTCGAGGCGGGTACGCAGGGTGCGATCCGCTTCGAGGTGCAGGGGATCGTCGGCGGGGAGCCCCGGATCGTGATCGAGCACGTGACCCGCATCCATCCGTCCTGCGCGCCGGACTGGCCGGTGCCTCCGGACGGCGCGGGGGCGCACCGGGTGATCGTGGAGGGCAGCCCCCGGATCGAGGTGACGGTGGCGGCGACCGCCGAGGGCGAGAACCGGTCGGCGGGCGGGAACGCCACGGCGGTGGGCCGGCTCGTGGGGGCGATCGACTGGCTGGTGGCGGCGGAGCCGGGACTGTACGACGCGCTGGACGTGCCGTTGCGGCCGGCGGTCGGGAAGCTGGGAAGGAGACCACGGTGATCATCGACATTCCCGAGGGCCAGGAGCCGATCGGGTACGTGTGGGGCGACATGGTCCCGGAGATCGGGACGGCGGCGGCGAACTTCTCGCTGTCGGTGTACGCCCATACGACCCTCGGGCTACGCGAGTTCGAGGCGGCGCGGCTGCGGATCGCGCAGATCAACGGCTGCGGCTTCTGTCTGGACTGGCGTACCGACCGGGACGGGGTGAAGGTCGAGGAGGGCTTCGACGAGGCCGTGGCGGCGTGGCGGGAGACGGAGGTCTCGGAGGCCTTCGACGAGCGGACGCGGCTCGCGGCCGAGTACGCGGAGCGGTACGCGCTGGACCACCACGGTCTGGACGAGGAGTTCTGGGAGCGGATGACGGCGCGGTACAGCCAGGCGGAGATCGTGGAGCTGACGATGAGTCTGGGCTCGTGGCTGGCGTTTGGCCGGCTCAACCGGGTGCTGGGGCTCGACACGGTGTGCGTGCTGCCGACCCACTGAGCGCGGGAGGGGGAAGGGCCGGCCGGACACACCGGCCGGCCCTTCCCGGCTCGGGCCCTCGTCGCACGGGAGGGTCCCGTCGTAAGGTGACGCCCCGGTCAGAAGTCCTGGGCGACGATCCGTTCGATGTTGCGTTCGGCGAGGGCCGTGATGGTGACGAACGGGTTGACGCTGGCGTTGCCGGGGATCAGGGCGCCGTCGATGACGTACAGGCCGTCGTAGCCGTGCAGCCGGCCGTGGTTGTCCGTCGCGCGGCCCAGGACGGCGCCGCCGAGCGGGTGGTAGGTGAGGTGGTCGCCCCAGATCTTGTACACACCGAAGAGGTCGGTGCGGTAGATCGTGCCCTCCTTCGCGTTGATCTTGTCGAAGATGGTCTTGGCGGCGTCGATGGAGGTCTGCTTCCACGCCCGGTCCCAGCTCAGGTCGACCTTGCCGGTGGCCGCGTTCCAGGTGAACTCGGCCCGGTGGGGGGTCTTGGTGATGGACAGGTAGAAGGAGGCGTAGGTCTCGATGCCGGTGGGCAGCGGGGCCACCTCGGCGAAGGCGCCGCCGGCGTCCCAGTTGTCGATGCCGGCGGTGGGCATGGCCGACTGGAGTTTGCCGGTCGGGTCCCACATGTGGTTGGCGCGGCCGCACATGACGTTGCCGTTGTCGCCCCAGCCCTTGCCGATCTGGTCGTTGAGGGCGGGCAGCGCGCCGGTGGCCTTGAGGCGGGTGAGGAGCTTGCTGGTCCCGACGCTTCCTGCGGCGAAGAAGACCTTGTCGGCGGTGACGGTCTTGCTCGCGAGGGTGGCGCCCGTGGTGTCGATCTGGTCGACGGCGACGGTGTAGCCGCCGCCGGCCGCGGGGGTGACGGAGGTGACCTTGTGCAGCGCGGAGACGGTGACGCGGCCGGTGGCGGCGGCCTGGGCGAGATAGGTCTTCTGCAGCGTCTTCTTGCCCGCGTTGTTGCCGTAGATGACCTCGCCGTCGAGGGCCGACTTCGGTACGGCCCCGGCGGCCTCCCGCTTCATGTACTCCCAGTCGTAGACGTTGGGGACGAACACGAAGGGGAAGCCGGAGCGCTGGGCGTGCTTGCGGCCGACGCGGGCGTACTGGTAGCAGGCGGCGCTCTCCCACCAGGCCTCGTCCACGGCGGTGACGCCGAGGCCGGCGTTGGCGCGCGGATAGTAGGTGGAGTACATCTCCCCCGCGTCGACGGTGGGCAGGATCGCGGCGAAGTTCTCGCGGCGGGGGGTGACGGCCATGCCGCCGTTCACCAGGGAGCCGCCGCCGACGCCACGGCCCTGGTAGACGGTGATGCCGGCGAAGTCCTCGGCGTCGAGGATCCCGGTGTGGCGGGGGACGTCCTTGTCGAGAGGGAAGCCGAGGAAGTTGCTCAGGGGCTGCTTGGTGCGGGTCCGCAGCCAGAAGGAGCGGTAGTCGGGCCGGGTGGTGTTGGCGAAGATCTTGCCGTCGGGGCCGGGGGTGTCCCAGGCCATCCCCATCTCGACCATGTGGACGTCGACGCCCGCCCGGGCCAGCCGGAGAGCGGCCACGGAGCCGCCGTACCCGGTGCCGATGACGAGTGCGCGGACGTGGGCGCCGGTGGGGAGGGGGGTGTCGGGGAGGGCGGCCGGTCCGGTGTCGGCGTGGGCGGGGGCGGCGTGACCGGCGAGGGCCGCGGCGCCGAGGAGAGAACCTGTTCCTGCCAGGAACCGGCGACGGCTGACGCCGCCGGTTCCCAGGGCAGGCAGGAGATGTTCACTCATGTGATGTTCCTCACTCGTGAGCGAATGGGAACATGTTCTACTGTCGGCGATCGGGGAAGTCACGCGAAACCGACGGGTAACTTGCGTCCGGGCATGCTGACCGACGGCCGCCACGGACCGCTCGCGCGCGCGGGAGGCGGGAGCGGGGACCGGGGGCCGTTCACCGCACGGGCGGCGGTCAGGTGCGGGCGGCGACCGCCGAGGCCGATCGGGAGGCGCCGGTGGCGAGCGCGGGTTCCGCGCGGACCGGCCCTTCGAGGAGGCGCCGCAGGAGAGCGGCGCTGCGGGCGGGGTCGCCCGGGCCGCCGTCGGCGAGGAGCGTCGCGAGGACGGCGATCCGTGCCTGGGCGGCGCGGAGCGTGCCGGTGAGCAGCGCACCGGCGGCGACCAGGTCCACCGCGCCGCCGCCGGTGTAGATCTCGGCGAGCGGCCCCGCGGGGACGCGGGTGGTCACGGCGACGAGGACCCCCTGGGCGACGGCGTCCGCCACGGCGGCGGCGATCTCGGGGGTGGCGTTGCCCGCGCCGGTCGCTTCGAGGACGATGCCCCGCGCACCGGCGGCGACGGCCGCGTTCAACAGGAACGGGTCGCCGTCGGAGTGGTGGCTGACGATGTCGACCCGGGGCAGCGGGACGGGCCCGGGAACGCCGGGGGTCGCGGTGTGGGCGGCGACGGGGAGCGGCAGCGGCGCGGGGCGCTCCGGGCGGCGCTCGATGTCGACGCGGGAGAACCCGACGCGCCCCAGACGCTCGGCCGACGGGTCGGAGAAGGCGTCGGCGGCCAGGGTCTGGCTCTTGACGGTGCCGCGGGCGGCGTGGACCCGGCCGTCGAAGACGACGAGGACGCCGAGGTCGCTGACGGATGAGGCGACCTGGAGCGCGTCGTAGAGGTTGCCGGGGCCGTCCCCGTCGCCGGTGCCGAAGGGACGCTGGGCGCCGGTGAGGACGACCGGGCGGACGTCGGTGTGGTGGAGGTCCAGGAGGAAGGCGGTCTCCTCCAGGGTGTCGGTGCCGTGGGTGATCACGATGCCGTCGACGCCGGGGTCGGCGAGGGTCTCGTGGACGGTGCGCAGGAGGGCCAGCTGATGGGCCGCGGTCATGCGGGAGCTGTTGACGTTGAACAGGTCGACGACCTCGACGGTGACGCCCTCGGGGAGGGGGGCGGTGGCGAGGACGTCGTCGCCCGAGGCGTCGGCGGCGTAGCCGGTGCCCTGCCAGCGGCTCGCGATCGTGCCGCCGGTGCTGATGACGACGATCCGGCGCGCTCCCCCGTCGTTCGTCCGCTTCATGCCCGTCACCCTCACTCGGTACCAGGATCTCCTGTCTCGCAACGATAAGGCAGAGGCCGCGCAAGGCGATTGCGAAATCACCCCGCCGAATGTTTCATCGTGGTAGATAATTGCGCCATGGACCGAATCGATCTCCATATCTTGCGTGAGCTGCAGAACGACGGCCGACTGAGCAACCAGGAGCTGGCACAGCGCGTCGGGCTGAGCCCGTCGCCCTGCCTGCGCCGGGTGCGCCAGCTGGAGCAGGACGGGGTGATCCGGGGCTACCGGGCGATCATCGACCCGGACGCGGTGGGGCGCGGCTTCGAGGTCCTCGTCTCGGTGGAGGTGCGGCGCGACCGGGAGACGGTGGAGGCCTTCGAAGCGGCCTTGCAGGACGTGCCGGACGTCATCGAGGCGTACCGGCTGTTCGGCAGCCCCGGATGCCTCCTCAGGATCGCGGTGGCCGATCTCGCGGCGTACGAACGGCTGTGGATCGAGCGCCTGACGACGCTGGCCGGGGTCACCGAGGTCAACTCGCAGATCATCATGAAGCGCGTCAAGGAGCCGAAGGGGATGCCGGTGGACGTCCGGGGCGTCTAGGGAGTGTCGGTGGATCGGGGGCGAAGGGGCATCGACCGTCACCGGTCACCCCGGGATCGGGACTGAGCGGCCGTCAGGGGGGAGCCGTATGCGAGAACGTCACGGAATCGCCTCCTCATGGATACACGGCCTTCCGCACGGCTGTGCGACGCTCCCGGCTACCACCACGCAACACGCGTAGAACGCGGAGCCGTTGAGCGGGCTCCGCGCCCTTCGCGTGACGTCCCCGGGAAAGGGCACCCCCCATGTCCGCTGCACAGACAGGCCGCTGGAAGGCGCGAGCGGCAGCGATAGCCGCCGTCCTCGTCACCCTCACGCTTCCGACGGTCACCGCGACTCCCGCGAGCGCCACGACCACCGCGTACGACAGCACCTATTACAAGAACGCGATCGGCAAGACCGGTACGAGCCTCAAGTCCTCGCTGCACACGATCATCAGCAGCCAGAGCAAGATCTCGTACGACGCCGTCTGGAACGCCCTGAAGGTCACCGACCAGGACCCCGCCAACTCCGCCAACGTCGTCCTGCTGTACAGCGGCGCCTCGCGCAGCAAGAGCCTCAACGGGGGTGACGTGGGCGACTGGAACCGCGAGCACGTGTGGGCCCAGTCCCACGGCAGCTTCGGCACCTCGGCCGGCCCGGGCACCGACCTCCACCATCTGCGCGCCTGTGACGTCCAGGTCAACAGCACCCGGGGGAACAAGGACTGGGACACCGGCGGCAGCCCGGTGAGTGGCGCCTCCGGCAGCTACACGGACAGCAACTCGTTCGAGCCGCGGAACGCGGACAAGGGCGACGTGGCCCGGATGATCCTCTACATGGCCGTGCGCTACGAGGGCGACGACGCCTGGGCCGACCTGGAGCCGAACGACTCGACCACCAACGGCAGCGTCCCCTTCCACGGCCGCCTCTCGGTCCTCAAGCAGTGGAACGAGCAGGACCCGCCGAGCGCTTTCGAGGAGCGCCGCAACGACGTCATCTTCAACACCTACCAGGGGAACCGGAATCCGTTCATCGACCACCCGGAGTGGGTCGAGGCGATCTGGTAGTCCGACCAGGTCGGAGATCGGACGGAGCCGGGCCCGGTGCGCGCACCGGGCCCGGCTCCGCGCATGTCGACCCAAGATCCTGACCGCTCGCGGCACGTTCAAACGCCAAATGGCGGATGTTCTCACGGTCTTCGCACAGGCGCGGGACACACCCCGGAGACGTTATGTGTCCGTTATAAACGGTGACTATGTCCCATTCTGTACGCCTTTTTCATGTGAGGAAGCTTGCATTCCAGCCTCACGGGACACCGGAGCACCTATCACGGACTCCTGTCCAGAACAAGCCCTTGGGTCGAGGAAGTTCCCGGATCCACTGGGTAGCTTCGGCCCCCATGACCACAGCCCATATGACAGCCCCGGTCGGCGGCCTCGACATCGGCCCCGCCTCCATCGACGACGGCGCCGAGCTCTGGCGGATCGCCCGCGGATCGGGGGAACTCGACCTCAACTCGCCCTACAGCTACCTGCTGTGGTGCCGCGACTTCGCCGACACGACCGCCGTCGCCCGTGACGCCTCCGGACGCCCGGTCGGCTTCGTCACCGGCTACCTGCGGCCCGACGCGCCGGAGACGCTCTTCGTCTGGCAGGTCGCCGTGGAGGGTTCACACCGCGGAAGCGGGGTAGCCGGGACCCTGCTCGACGCCCTGACCGCACGGGTCGCGGCCGAGCACGGAGTCAGCCGCGTCGAGGCCACCGTCACCCCCGGGAACCTCGCCTCCGACCGGCTGTTCCGGTCCTACGCGCGCCGGCACGGCGCGGACCTGACGCAGGAGGTGCTGTTCCCTTCAGCCGCCTTCCCCGCGGCAGGACACGAGTCCGAGGTGTTGTACCGCATCGGTCCCCTCGGGCCCCGGGAGTCCTGAGCCGGCCCACCGCGTCCTGAGCCGTCGTCCGCACGCACCACGTTCCCGAACCACACCTGGAGAAGAGACTCCGTGACCCTGATCGACATCGCCGCCCCCTCCGTCTTCGAGGCCCTCGAGTCCGAGGTCCGCAGCTACTGCCGCGCCTGGCCGGTCGTCTTCGAACGCGCCAGCGGCAGCAGGCTGTACGACGAGCACGGGCGTCCGTACCTCGACTTCTTCGCCGGCGCGGGCTCCCTGAACTACGGCCACAACAACCCGGTCCTCAAGCGGGCCCTCCTCGACTACCTCGCCGACGACGGGATCACCCACGGTCTCGACATGTCGACGACGGCCAAACGCGACTTCCTGGAGACCTTCCACGAGACGGTCCTCGAACCCCGCGCCCTGCCCTACAAGGTGATGTTCCCCGGCCCCACCGGCACCAACGCCGTGGAGGCCGCGCTGAAGCTCGCCCGCAAGGTCACCGGGCGCCAGACCGTCGTCTCCTTCACCAACGCCTTCCACGGCATGTCGCTCGGTTCGCTGGCCGTCACCGGCAACGCCGCCAAGCGCGCCGGAGCGGGCGTCCCGCTGCACCACGCCTTCCGCATGCCCTTCGACGACTACCTCGACGGGCAGGTCCCCGACTTCCTCTGGTTCGAGCGTCTCCTGGGCGACTCCGGTTCAGGTCTCGACCACCCGGCGGCCGTGATCGTCGAGACCGTCCAGGGCGAGGGCGGCATCAACGTCGCCCGGGCCGAGTGGCTGCGCGGGCTCGCGGAGCTCTGCCGCCGCCACGACATGCTCCTCATCGTCGACGACATCCAGATGGGCTGCGGGCGCACCGGCGACTTCTTCTCCTTCGAGGAGGCGGGCATCACGCCCGACATCGTCACCCTGTCCAAGTCCATCAGCGGATACGGCCTGCCGATGGCCCTGTGCCTGTTCCGGCAGGAGCTCGACGTGTGGGAGCCCGGCGAGCACAACGGAACCTTCCGCGGCAACAACCCCGCCTTCGTCACCGCCACGGCCGCCCTCGACGCCCACTGGCGCGACGGCGCCCTGCGCGAGCGCACCCTGAGCCGGGCCGGCCGGGTGGAGAGCGCCCTCCTCGACCTGTGCGGGGGCGACGGACGGACCGGCGTCTCCGTCCGCGGCCGCGGCCTGGTCTGGGGCCTGGAGTTCGCCGACGGCGACCGGGCCGCGGCCGTGTGCCGGCGCGCGTTCGAGACCGGGCTGCTCCTGGAGACGTCGGGTCCCGACGGCGAGGTGGTCAAGCTGCTGCCGCCGCTGACCGCGACGGACGAGGACCTCGACGAGGGTCTCGGCATCCTGGCCCGCTCCGTGCGCCACACCGCCTGACCCCGCAGAGCCGCCACCGCACACGCATCGAGCACGCACCGAAAGGCAACACCCCATGATCGTCCGTTCCTTCGACGAGCTGGAGAACACCGAGCGGCACGTGAAGGCCGCCTCGGGCACGTGGGAGAGCAAGCGCATCGTCCTCGCCCGCGAGCGGGTGGGCTTCTCCCTCCACGAGACCGTGCTGTACGCGGGCACCGAGACGTCCATGTGGTACGCGCACCACGTCGAGGCCGTCGTCTGCACGGCGGGCGAGGCCGAGCTCACCGACCACGAGACCGGCCGCACGTACACGATCGTGCCCGGAACGATGTACCTGCTCGACGGGCACGAGCGCCACACCCTCAAGGTCAAGCGGGACTTCCGCTGCCTCTGCGTCTTCAACCCGCCCGTCACGGGCCGCGAGGACCACGACGAGAACGGCGTCTACCCCCTGCTCACCGAGCCGGACGAGACCGTCCGCGAAGAGAGCTGAGCCGGGCACGACACCGGACGCCCGAACGAACCCGCACAGGAAGGAAGGCACGCTCCCTCATGACCTCCGCACCCACCCGTCCCGTCGACCTCTACCCCACCCGTGGCCCCAAGGAGGAGCTGATCGGGCGCAAGGACCCCGTGGTGTGGTCCGAGCCCGGCACGGCGGGGCCGTTCTGGGCCCGTGAACTGGAGGAGTACGACCGCGACGGTTTCCTCACCGTGGACGAGCTGGTCGCCCCGCACGAGGTCGACGAACTCCGGGCCGAGCTGGACCGGCTCGTCACCGATCCCGCCGTACGGGCGGACGAACGGGCGATCGTCGAACCCAGCTCCCAGGAGATACGTTCCGTCTTCGAGGTGCACCGGATCAGCGAGGTCTTTGCCCGGCTGGCCGAGGACCCGCGGCTCGTGGGGCGCGCCCGCCAGATCCTCGGCTCGGACGTCTACGTCCACCAGTCGCGGGTCAACGTCAAGCCCGGCTTCGGCGCCAGCGGCTTCTACTGGCACTCCGACTTCGAGACCTGGCACGCCGAGGACGGCCTGCCGAGGATGCGGACCGTCTCGGTCTCGATCGCGCTGACCCCGAACCACACCACCAACGGCAGCCTGATGATCATGCCGGGCTCGCACCGCACCTTCCTGGGCTGCGCCGGTGAGACGCCTCGGGACAACTACAAGAAGTCGCTGCAGATGCAGGACGCCGGGACCCCGTCCGACGAGGCGCTGACCACCTTCGCCGAGGCCTGCGGCATCCGCCACTTCACCGGTCCCGCGGGGTCCGCCACCTGGTTCGACTGCAACGCCCTGCACGGTTCGGGCGACAACATCACCCCGTACCCCCGGAGCAACGTGTTCCTCGTGTTCAACAGCGTCGAGAACCGGCCCGAGGCACCCTTCGCGGCCCCGGTCCCGCGGCCCTCCTTCATCGCGGCGCGCCCGTGAGGACACCCGCTCGGGAGCGCGCCGACACGTTCCCGGACGCGGTCCGCTGAGAACGAGAGATGAGACCGAGAGAGGGGCCCGGCCTGATGGCCGGGCCCCTCTCGGCTCGCTGGTCCCTCAGCCGTCGGTGGCCGGCTCGACCATGCCCTCCCGCAGCCGGTTCAGGCTCCGGGCGAGGAGGCGCGAGACGTGCATCTGCGAGACGCCGAGCCGCTCCCCGATCTGCGTCTGGGTCAGCTCCTCGACGAAGCGGAGGTGCAGCAGCACCCGGTCGCGCTCGTCCAGGGCCTCCACGAGCGGGGCGAGGGTGTGGAAGTCCTCGAAGAGCTCGATCGCCGGGTCCTCCCGGCCGATGAGGTCGGCCAGCGCGGCGTCGTCGTCCTCGCTGTCGGCGCCGCCGATCGTGGCGTCGAGGGACGTGGAGTTGTAGCCGTTGGCGGCCACCTGGGCCTCGACGACCTCCTCCTCGGACAGGTTCATGAGCGGAGCCAGCTCCGCGACCCGGGGAGCCCGGCCGAGCCGGGAGCTCAGCTCGTCGGTCGCCTTCGCGAGCTCCACCCGCGCCTCCTGGAGCCGGCGGGGGACGTGCACCGCCCAGGTGGTGTCGCGGAAGAACCGCTTGATCTCCCCCACGATGTAGGGCACGGCGAAGGTGGCGAACTCGACCTCGCGCGAGAGGTCGAAGCGGTCGATCGCCTTGATCAGGCCGACCATGCCGACCTGGACGATGTCCTCCATCTCGTCGCCCCGCGCACGGAACCGCCCCGCCGCGTACCGCACCAGCGACATGTTCATCTCGATCAGCGTGTTGCGCACGTACTGGTGCTCCGCGGTGCCCTCCTCCCGTGCCGCCAGCTCGCGGAAGAACACCTTCGACAGGGCCCGCGCGTCCTGGGGCGGGAGTCGGTGCGGCGCGTCGAGAACCGGCAGGTCCTCACGCGTACCGTTCGTCGTGTACGTCGTCGTCGCCTCGGCCGGCTGGGTCCGCACGGGAACCTCCTCCTGCTCGCGGTCGGTTCAGCGGTCCCGGTTCTCGTACCCCGGCTTCCCTTGAGCACTCCTCGTCCGTTTCGGCCGCTTCCTCACCTGGTCGGGTGCATCAGGGCGGGAGGAACGGGCAGGCGAATCCCATCACCTGATGACGAACCAGGCAGAAAGGGACTCGTGATGAACACCCGGAGCGACACCCTGTCCCGGGCGGCCGCGGCTGACCCGCACGGTACGGGCCACGGCGGGTCGTCCCCGGTCCGTACACCGGCTCAGGCGCGCGGCCTCGTCCGCCACGCGCTCGCGGCTCTCGGCCCCCTGCGTCCCTCCCAGGTCGAGGATCTGCTTCTCGTCACCTCGGAGTTGGTCACGAACGCGCTCCGCCACGGGGGTGGGGTCACCGGCTTCGGGATCAGGGTCGGACCCGACGTGGTGACCCTGTCCGTGGCCGACGCCAGTGGGATCTCCCCGCTCTACCAGCTCCGCGACGAGCTGCGTCCCGGCGGCTTCGGCTGGCCGATCGTGCTGCGGCTGTGCCGTGAGGTGTCCGTCGACACCCGCCCGGACGGCAAGACCATCCACGCGACGGTGGCGGTCGACCGGTGACCCGGACACGGAGAAGAGACCCGCACACGGAAGAGGAGGGGTGGCCACGCGATTCGCGTGGCCACCCCTCCTCTTCCGTGTGCGGGGCCGTCCGGTGCGGACGGACACCGTCTCAGAGAAGGTCTCGTCGGTCGTTCTCGGCCACCGTGGTGGTGGCCGGCGGGACCACGAGCCGACGCCGCCTCAGAATGCTGGTGTAGACCGCCGTGCCGATGATGCCGACGGCCATGAGGATCAGACCGACCAGGTCGAGGTTGACCCCGTCGACCTGCCAGTCGGACGCGAACGTGAGAATGGCCCCGACCGCGATCAGGATGATGCACACTCCCAGACCCATGATGCCTCCCTAGTGGGTGAGATGGGCATCGGCTACCCCCGTCCTCGCGGGTCATCCCCGGATCGCGGTCGGGGACTCACCACCAGTAGGCGGGGTACCTCGGTGATCCGCGCCGGACGCGGGACGCGGCGAAGGCGGTCACCACGAGCAGGACCGTGGATCCGAACAGCAGCGGCACGAACCTGCCCGGCGCGGGCGCCTGCAGCACGATGACGACGGCGGTGGCGCAGGCGGGCGAGTGCGGGGTCCGGGCGAGCGTCGTCAGGGCGAGGGTGAGACCGGCGGCGAGGGCGGCGGCCCACGCGCTGCCCTGCGCGGCGACGGCGGCCACCGCGTAGCCGGCGGCGGCTCCGAGAAGGTGACCCACGACCACGCTCCGCGGCTGGGCCAGCGGAAGGGCGGGGGCGCAGTGCACCAGTGCGGCGCTGGCGGCGAGCGGCGGTATGAGCACCGGCTCGTGGATCACGGCGCCGATCGCGACGAGTCCCAACAGGGCGGCCGTGGCCGCGCTGACGTTGTGGAAGGCGGCCGCGGGCGCGGGCCGGGCGGGGGCGCGACCGGCCATCCGGCGCCGCCGCGGGCTTCGCTCGTCGGAGCCGGCGGCGGCGGTCGGGGCGGGCTCGGGGCGCAGGGCGGTGTCGGTGCTCATGGGGCGCGGTGTTTCCGGGGTGGCGGCCTGGGGGCCGGACGAGACGGGGGCTGGCTGGTGGTCGTACGGGACCCTGTGGTCGACAGTCGGCCCGGTCTCGCGCCTCGGCCTGGTGCGGCGGCGCGACCGCCCACCACTCTAACCAGCGGGTTCCCGGTGGCGCGGGCGGGGTCGGCGGTCTCGTTTTGGATTGTCGGAGGATCATCAATACGATCCGGCGATGATCACGAGAAAACGGCTGACGACCGGGGCCTGCGCGCTGCTCGCCGCCCTGAGCGTCGCGCTGCTGCCGACGAGCGCGGCCGCCGACGAGCCAGTGGCGAAGGAATCCCCCAAGGTCGAGCTGGTCCTCGACGTCAGCGGCTCCATGCGGGCCAAGGACATCGACGGCAAGTCCCGGATGGCGGCGGCCAAGCAGGCCTTCAACGAGGTCCTGGACGCGGTGCCCGAGGAGGTCCGGCTGGGCATCCGCACCCTGGGCGCCGACTACCCGGGACCGGACCGCAAGCGGGGCTGCAAGGACACCCGCCAGCTCTACCCGGTCGGCCCCCTCGACCGGACCGAGGCGAAGACCGCGGTGGCCACCCTGGCCCCGACGGGCTGGACCCCGATCGGCCCGGCGCTACTCGGCGCTGCCGAGGACCTGGAGGGCGGCGAGGCCACCCGCAGGATCGTGCTCATCACGGACGGCGAGGACACCTGCGCCCCGCTCGACCCGTGCCAGGTGGCACGGGAGATCGCGGCGAAGGGCATCCACCTCGTCATCGACACCCTGGGCCTGGTGCCGGACGCCAAGACCCGGCAGCAGCTCACGTGCATCGCGGAGGCGACCGGAGGGACGTACACCTCGGTCCACCGCACCGAGGACCTCTCCCGCCGCGTCCGCCAGCTGGTCGACCGCGCCGCCGACCCGGTCGTCACGCCCGTGGCCACCGAGGGCGCCGGGCGCTGCGCCGACGCGCCGCAGCTCAAGCCCGGCCTGTACACCGACCGCGAGTCCTTCGGTGAGCACCGCTGGTACCGGGTGGACCTGCTGCCGGGGCAGGAACTGCGCGCCTCCGTCAGCGTGTCGGCCGACCGGGCCGTCAACGACGACTACGGCGTGCTGCTCCGGGCCGTCACCCGGCACGGCCGGGAGATCGTGCGCGGCTCCGAGGCGAGCGACGGACGCACCGACGTGATCTCGACGGGCCTGCGCTACCCGAAGCCGGAACGCGACGACGGGCCGGGGGACGCGAAGCCGGTCGCCGAGACGGTCTGTCTCCAGGTCAGCAACTCGTTCTCCGCTCCCCCGTCGGTCAAGACGACGCCGGGCATGCCCATCGAGCTGACGGTGGACGTCGTCGACGGTCCGGCGGCCGCCTCGGACGTGGCCTCGTTCGGCCTGGGCCGCGGCTGGTGGCTGCTGGGCGCGCTGGTGCTCGTCGGCTTCGTGGCCGGTCTGCTCTGGGGCTGGCTGTCCCGCTGGCGCGTCGCTGTCTGGAGGACCCACTGATGCGTACCGTACGCATGCTCGCCGCGGCCGCGCTCACGGGCGCCGCTCTGTTCGGCGTCGCGGCTCCGGCCGCCGTGGCCGACTCCCCGTCCGCCACGGCCGACCCCGGCGAGGACACCCGCTCCACGGCGGGACCGACGGAGGCCGGCACGACCTTCCGTACCGCCGCCCGGTTCCTTCCGGGGCAGCAGGCCACCGCGCGGGCCGCTACGGGTGACTACCTGTACTGGGTGTTCCCCGCGGACACCGGTCAGCGCCCGACGGTGAACGCCACCGTAACCCTGCCCGAGGCGGCGCTGCGGCACGGACCCACGACCTGGCGGGTCGACGTGTACGACGGACTGCGGCGCCGTCAGCCCTGCATGTACGGGACGCAGTCCCGTACGGCGGCCCGGGAGACCGCGACCGTGGAACTCGCCTGTGTGCTGCGTCCGGTCCGCGCGGCGGCCGACGCGTGGGCGAACGACCCGCTGCCCGGCAGCTACTACGTGCGGCTGACCGTCACGGGCCTGCCGGACGAGGACCTCGGCCAGCCGTTCTCCGCCCGGATCGGGGCGAGCATCCACGACGAGGGCGGCGCCCACGCCTCGGACGGCGCACTCGCCGCGCCGCTCGTCCCGGGGGCGACGACCGCCGACGAGGCGGAGGCCGCCGCCGACGCCGGCCGTCCCTCGGCCGTGGAGGCCGCGGCCCCGGAGGACGGCTGGTCCTCCGGCTGGTGGTCCGACCGCTGGCTCTGGACCGCGGCGGGCGGCGTACTCGCGGCCCTCGCGGGCATCGGCGGCTACGTCCTCACACGCGGCGCGGGACGCCCGTCCCGCGTCCCGCCGGCCGCCTGACGCCTGACGCCGACACTCTGAAGGCCCCCACCGTCTCCGTGCGGTGGGGGCCTTCGTGCGTGGTGGCTCGGCCGGTCCGGTTCACCGGCGGGCGAAGGGCGCGCGCGAGCGGAGCTGGGCGCGGGAGATCCGGGCGCGCTGGCCGCCGCCCGCGATCAGGGCGTTGACGGAGACCATCGGGTCGCCGCCCACCGACCGGGCGAGCAGGGCCCCGAGCACCAGCGGTCCGAGGGCGACCGCGAGGGCCGTACCGGTGGTCGTGACGTGCTGGAGGGGCCGGGTGCGCCGGGCGTCGGAGGTCATGACGACAGTTCAGCAGCGGGCGGCCTCCGACGTATCGGTCGTCGTACTCAGACGGGCGGCGCCGGGCTACTCAGCCGGGCGTACCGTATCAGGGGCGCATTCGACGACGAAGGAGACCGCCGCCATGGCCGATTACCGGATCGAGACCGTCCGCACCGGGTACCGGAACTGGACCGCCCGCAACGACCGGGGTGCGGAGGTCCGGATGGCCGCGGCGGACGACGCCGACGCCCAGCCCTCGTTCACCCCGGTCGAGTTGCTGCTCGCGGCGATGGGCGGCTGTGGGGGCCTGGTCGTGGACCGGACCGCGCGGGCGGTTGACCACGACGACCTGCGGATCGTGGTGGAGTCGGTCTCCGGCCCCGAGGACGACGGCCGGGTGGGCCGGATCCGCGTCAGCTACGAGTTCGAGCTGCCGGACAGCAACCCGCGGGCGGCCGAGGTGTTCGCCCGCGGGGTGCGGCTGACGCACGAGAAGTTCTGCACGGTGAGCAGGACCGTGGAGCACGGCGCGCGCGTGGAGGCGATCCTGCCGGACGGCACGGTCGGCTTCGAGGGCTGACGCCGTGCGCCGGCCTCACTCCTCGATCGCTCCGCCGATCCGGCGCAGATGCTGCCGGAAGGTGTACGAGGGGTCCTCGGCCCGGTCCGCCAGATAGGCGTCGAAGCGGGTCTGCGCGCGGAGGGTCTCCCCCGCCCTGATCCGGCGGGCCTGCTCGCGCTCCGTGTGGAAGAGGCCGCGGGCGGCCTCCAGGACGGCGGCCGCGCGGGCGGCCGTCACGAACAGCACGCCGTCGTCGTCGCCGAACACCACGTCGGCGCCCGTCACCTCGTGGTCGCCGAAGCGGGCGGTGACAAGCGCGTCCGGGTCCCGGGGGTCGACGCGGACGGGTCCGGGCGCGTGACGTCCGTAGGAGAAGACGGGCAGGCCGATCTCGACGAGGTCGGGGGTGTCCCGGTGCAGGCCCCAGACGACGACACCGGAGACGCCGGCCGCTTCGGCCTCCAGCACGGCGAGGTCTCCGATGCAGGCCTCGTCGTCGCGGCCGGCGTTGTCGACGACGAGGACGTCTCCGGGCTCGGCGTGCCCGAAGGCCTCCAGGAAGACGTCGACGCTTCCGTGATGGCGGGTGGGCAGCGCTCGTCCGGCGACGCGCCCGCCGGGGACGACGGGCAGGATCCCGGCGGGGGCCGCGCGCAACGGTTCCCCGAGGCGTACGCAGGCGTCGGCGATGAGTGGGGTGGAGAGGTCGGCGAAGTCCTTCAGCATGCGGGCGTTCCGTTCCGTGACGGGTGCGGCGGGCTGCGCGATGCTATCGGGCGGTGACGGCTCCGCGGCTTGTCCCGAACGTCATCCGGAATGCGGGCAAAGCCGGGCGTTCTTACGATGAGGGGACGTACGCCCCGGTGTGGTCGGGGCACCCGCGGAGTGCCGTCGGGCCGGAGCCGGAGCGAGGGACCATGACCGCAGAGGACGCCGCGCCGCAGGAACGGGACCCCGGCCTCAAACCCGACGCGATCGGCTTCGTCGACGCGCTCGTCATCGGGCTCAACTCGACCTCTCCGGCGTACTCCCTCGCGGCCGTCATCGGCCCGATCGTCGCCCTGGTCGGGATCTACGCCCCCGGCGTGATGTTCGCGTCCTTCGTGCCGATGCTGTTCATCGCGTCGGCGTTCTACTACCTGAACAAGGTGGACCAGGACTGCGGCACGACGTTCTCCTGGGTCACGCGGGCCATGGGGCCCTGGGCCGGCTGGCTCGGCGGCTGGGCCATCGCGATGACCGGCGTCCTGGTCGTCGGCTCGCTCGCGGACGTGGCCGTCAGCTTCGGGCTGCTCGCCGTCGGCCTGGACAGCTGGGTGGACAACGCCTTCGTACGCCAGCTGCTCACGGTGCTGCTCATCCTGGTGATGACGGCCGTGTGCGTGATCGGCACGGAGCTGTCGGCCAAGGTGCAGAACGTCCTGATCCTCGCGCAGGTCGCCTTCCTGCTGGTCTTCGTGGTGGTGGCGCTGTACCGGGTGTACGCCGGCACGAGCACGTACGACTCCGTCGAGCCGTCCCTCGACTGGCTCAACCCCTTCGGCGCGGGAGGCGCGGCACTCACCGGCGGCCTGCTGCTCGGCGTGTTCATCTACTGGGGCTGGGAGTCGGCCGTCAACCTCACCGAGGAGGTCGAGAACTCCGCGAGCGCCCCCGGCAAGGCGGGCGTGTGGTCGACCGTCATCCTCCTCGTCACCTACGTGTCCGTCGGCTTCGCGGTCGTCGCCTACGCCGGTCCGGCGTTCCTGGCGGAGAACGCGGGCGAGGAGGAGTTCCTCTTCGCCCAGCTGGCCACCGACGTGCTGGGCGGCTGGGACTGGGTCCTGCTCCTCGCCGTCTCCACGTCCGCCATCGCCTCCACCCAGACGACGATCATCCCGGCCTCGCGCACCGCCCTCTCGATGGCCCGCCGCCGCGCGCTGCCCGCGCCGTACGCTCACGTCAGCCCGCGCTTCCGCACCCCCGACGTGAGCACGTGGTGGGTCGCCGGCATCGCCATCGCCTGGTACCTGGTGGTGAACCAGATCAGCGCCAACGCCCTCCTGGACTCCCTGACCGCACTGTCCCTGCTCATCGCCTTCTACTACGCGCTCACCGGCGTCGCCTGCGCGGTCTACCACCGGCGCCACCTCACCGAGAGCGTCCACAACTTCCTGCTGATCGGCCTCGGCCCGCTCGTCGGCGCCGGGCTGCTGACCTGGCTGCTCGTGCGGTCGGTCGCCGACATGTCCGATCCCGCGAACTCGTACAGCGGAACCTCGTGGTTCGGCCTGGGGCCGCCGCTCGTCATCGGGATCGGCATCGCCCTCACCGGTGTGGTCCTCATGGTCGTGTGGCGGCTGCGGTCGCCCGCGTTCTGGCGGGAGCGGCCCGGGGTGGCCGACCCCGATCTGGTCCGCCGCGGCAAGGAGCACTGAGATGCCTGTCGTCCTCGGATACGACGAGTCCCCCGGCGCCCACCGCGCCCTGCGCATCGCGATCGAGGTGGCGGCCGCCTTCGACGACCGGCTCGTCCTCGTCTACGGGGCCGCCGCTCCCGGCCTCACGGGCGAGGAGTACCGGTCCCACCACGAGGCCGTCCGGCAGGCCGGCCGCGCCGGCCTGGAGCACGCCGTCGCGGAGGCCGACCGGGCGGGCGTGCCGACGGTCGTCGAGGTGCTCGACGAGAAGCCCGCCCAGGCCCTGATCGACGCGGCGCACCGGCACGAGGCCCGGGTCATCGTGGTGGGCAGCTGGGGCGAGAGCCCGATCCGCGGGGCGCTTCTCGGCTCCACGCCCCACAAACTCCTGCACATGTCGACGGTGCCGGTGCTCTGCGTCCCTCCGGAGACGTGACCGGCCGGGGCGTCAGCCGAGCCAGAGGGCGCGCACCGGGCCCAGCGGGTCCGCCTCGATCCGGGGCTCGGCGTCCCAGATCATCGTGGCGCGCCCCTCGGGGGTGTAGCGCGGCCAGTCGGCACCCGGGTCCTGATGGGTCACGAAGGCGACCCAGGCCCGGTGCAGCGCGTCGGCGAGCACGCGCGGCGGCGCCTCCCCTGCGGCGGCCGTGACCCCTTCGGCGTCGAGGAGGTCGAAAGCGAACGGCAGGTCGAGGCAGTGGACGGCGAGCCCGACGACCGGGGACCGCCAGGCGAACTCGTAGAGCCAGGTGGGGCGCCCGCGCGCGGCGCGGGCGTCCGCGACGGCGAGGTTCGGGGCGCGGAAGGTCGCGTCGGTGAGCGCCTGGCCGAAGAGCCGCTCGGCGCCGTCCTTCGCGTACGCCTCGGCGAAGGCGTCCGCCTTGGCGGGGTCGAGGCCGAGCCCGCCGAGCAGCACCGGCAGGGGCGGACCCTCGGGCCCCGGCCCGGGGAACATCGTGAACTCGTGCGCGGTGAAGCCGAGCATCAGCGGGACGTCGGCGCCCGCGTCTCCCGTCGTGAGCGCGTCGAGAGCGGGCCGGGGAATCAGCTCGCCGTCGGCGAAGGGGGCGAGGGCCAGCAGCGGCGGCAGGCCCTCGCGGTCCGGGCCCGGCTCCGCCAGGCGGTCCTGGAGGGCGAGGAGTTCGTCGTCGCCGAGGTCGCGGAGGGCGGCGGCGGTGGCGGGGACTCCGGTGCGGGAGGTGAGGAGCAGGGAGGCCGCGCGGGCCACCTCGGGGCCGTCGGGGCGCGGGACCGCGCCGGAGACGGAGAGAGCGCCCCGGAAGAGGCCCCGGGCGGCGGGGCAGGCGAGCAGGGTCTGGACGGCGCCGCCGCCCGCCGACTGTCCGGCGACGGTGACCTTGGCCGGGTCGCCGCCGAAGGCCGCGATGTTGTCCCGCACCCAGGCGAGGGCGGCGACCCAGTCCCGTACGCCCCGGTTGTCGGGGGCGTCCTCCAGGTGCAGGAAGCCCTCGATGCCGAGCCGGTAGCCGAGCGAGACGAGCACCACGCCGTCCCGGTTGAACGCGGCTCCGTCGTACCAGGGGCTGGCCGCCGAGCCGGCGACGTAGCCGCCGCCGTGGATCCACACGAGCACGGGCAGGGCGGCGGACGGTGCGACGGACGGGGTGAAGACGTTGAGGTTGAGGATTCCGGCGCCCGGGACGGAGGGCTCGGGAATGGTGGTGACCTCGGCGAAGGGACGGCGCTGTGCGGTCGGCCCGTACCGGGTGGCGTCCAGCGGTTCCGACCACGGTTCCGGCGGTACGGGCGCGGCGAACCGGAGGTCGCCCACGGGCGGCCGCGCGTACGGGATGCCCAGGAAGCGGAGGCTGCCGTCGGCGCGGCGCTCGCCTCTGACGGGCCCTCGGGCGGTGGAGACGACGGGGCCGGAGGTGCTCATGGGTCACTGGCTCCTTCTCGCGCGGTGCGGCGGGGGCACGCGCCGGGGACGCGGGGCCCGGGAGGAGCCTGCCATCGCCATTTACACGTGTCAATGAGTGATCGCACCCCTCGCGAGATTAGGGTGAGCTCTAGACTCGGAGGGATCGTCCGGAGTCCCGGGGCCTCGCCCCCGCGAGGGGAAGGCGGTACCTCGAAGCCATGGCCGGGTTCCTCATCGTCCTCCTGATCGGGGTGGGGCTCATGACCGCCGGCGCGGTCTGGAAGGGGCGGTCGGTCCGCCCCTTCGCCGCCTCGCGGGCCCGGTCCGTGGCCCAGCGGGAGTACGCCCGCGACCTGCTGCGCGCCGCCGACCTCGTGATCGCGACGGCACGCCGGTCCGCGGGCGAGGGCGAACCGGCGATCGTCACCGTCGAGGCGGTGGTCCTGACGACCCGCGAGCGCTACGGGTACGCCGTGGTGGAGAGGCGCGACGCGGCGGCGGCCCTGCGCCGCCGGTTCGAGTACCGGCGGTGCGCGGTCGACTGCGTCACGGACGCCTACGGCTGACGGTCCGCCTCCGGCACGGGCGTTCCCTGGTGGTAGTACATGCGCAGGCCCGAGCCCTGGGGCGCGCCGGGGTCGCGGCGCCAGAGCGAACTGCGCCGGACCCGGCGGCCCTCGCGGACCGTCTCGTAGGTGAGGTGGACGAGTCCCGGGGCGAGCAGGACGCCGGTGAAGGCCTCCGGTTCGTGGCGCGGACCGTCCTCGGCACCGCCGTCCATCTCGGGCAGGTCGGCGAGCATCTCCTCGTACGTCCAGCGTCGGCCGGACGCGCCCACCTCGACGAACTCCGGGTCGAGCAGCGTGGCGGCGAGCGTCCGCGAGCCGCGCACCACCGGGTCCATGAGACGCAGTTCGCCCGCGACGGCCTCGGCGACCTCCGGGTCCTGGAGCGCCTGGGGCGCGGTCACGGACCTCACTCCCCCGTCGTGCCGTCGAGCCGCTCGCGCAGCAGGTCGGCGTGGCCGTTGTGCCGCGCGTACTCCTCGATCATGTGGGCGAGGACGTAGCGCAGGGAGTACGACTCCTCCCCGTGCGTACCGGTGATGTCGAGGGATTCGGCCGCGTCCACGAACGCGCGGGATCGGGCGCACTCCTCGCGCCAGATCGTGAAGGCCTCGTCGACGTCGGCTCCGTCCACGTCGAAGTCGGCCCGCTCGGTGGAGCCGGGCGGGGTCCAGTGGCTGCGACTCCGCTCGCCGGCCAGGGTGTTGCGGAACCAGCCGCGTTCGACGTCGGCGGCGTGACGGACGAGTCCGAGCAGGGAGAGGTCCGAAGGGGCGACCGCCCGCTCCCGCAGCTGGTCCGGCGCGAGCCCCGCGCACTTGAGGGCGAGCGTGTCGCGCTGGAAGTCCAGCATGGCGGTGAGGGTGGCGCGTTCGTCGGCGGCGTACGGAACGGGCGTGCGGTGATCTTGAGTCATGCGGGCATTGTGCCCGGGGCGGGCATCGGGCGGCCCGTTTCCGTGGCCGACCGCCGGTCGGCCACGGTGCCAACCGCGGCCCCGAGGGGGTGGGCCGGATCGGTCGGAGCGTCAGCCCCCGGCTCGCTTGGCGTAGTCGCCGAAGCCCGACCAGTCGAGGACCACGCAGGCGTCGTCGCCGAGCACCCAGGCGTCGTGGCCGGGCGTGACCTCCATGAAGTCCCCGCTGCCGAACTCCGTGGACTCGCCGTCGTCCATGACGACCTTCATCCGCCCGCTGACCACGTAACCGACGTGCGAGGCCTGGCAGCTGTCGGTGCCGGCGATCGGCTTGACGTGCTTGGACCACTGCCAGCCCGGCTCGAACACGGCCCGGCCGACCGGGCCGCCTCCGCTGGTGAGCAGGTCGAGCCTGCCCTTGCCGTCCTCGAAGGGACGGGTCTCGTCCGCTGTGTCGAAGCTCTTTCGTACGATGCCGGCCATGATCCACTCCCGGCGCTGGAGAGGCCCCGAGTCCTCTTCCAGGCTACGCCGGGATGCCGCAGGACACCGTGCACGGTGACGCACCCAGGTCGTTCATATTTAAACGAATTCCTGTCGAACAGGAGGAGTCGCTTGGCGGTTCTCTGCAGAGTGCGGACCGGAATTTTGTACGCATCCCTGAGGGGACGGATCTACACATAAAGGATATGTAAGGGCACAATGAAACAGCGGCCTCATTCGCCGCACATACGGTCACACGTGCAGGACGCCAGAAGGAGGCGAGTCGTATGGCCGACGTTTCCCACCGTCCCGGTGATATCGCGGGGCACCCAGATGCGCCGGAAATGCGGGACCGATATGCCCGTATGCTCCAGACCCGAGGTGTGGCGGCCGTCGAGGAACTCGTGATCCTCGCCGGTGTCTACGCCGCGATCTCCGCGTGGACGGTCCACTTCTCCGCGGCCCAGCCCTCGTTGGCCCTCACCAACCTGGTCGTCGGCATCGCCCTCGCGGTCCTCGGCCTGTGCATGTCGATGGTTCCCGAGCGGTCGCAGGACCTGAACTTCGTCGTCCTGCTGATGGGCGCGTGGCTGATCATCGCCCCCTGGGTGGTCGGACAGAGCCCCGACACCGGCACCGTCCTCAGCAACGTGATCACCGGCGCGTGCGTCTGCCTGTTCTCTCTCACGGCCGGCGGACTGCTCATGACCAAGCGAAGGACATGACCTTCTGATCCTCTCCCCGAGCGGCGGCACCTCCACCCCGGAGGCGCCGCCGTTCATCGCGTCCGAACCCGGAACGGCCACCGCCCGGTAACGAATCGACCCATGCGGTTTCAGCCACCTGCGTACTGCGCAAAGCTTCCTCCACAGGGACAGGCTCCCGCTCGCACACCCAGTCCTCGGGGGGACAAAGTGAACTGGTACCTCGAAGCCTTCAAGAAGTACGCGGTGTTCAGCGGCCGGGCGCGCCGCAAGGAATTCTGGATGTTCCAGCTGATCAGCCTCATCGTCTCGATCATTCTGTACGGCATCGACCTGGCGATCGGCATGCCGCTGCTGGGCTCCCTCTACGCCCTCGCCATCCTCCTGCCGGCCCTGGGCCTGTTCGTCCGCCGGCTCCACGACACCGACCGCTCGGGCTGGTGGATCCTCATCGGTCTGGTCCCGCTGGTCGGCTCCATCGTGCTCATCGTCTTCGCCTGCCTCGAGGGCGACCAGCGCGAGAACGGGCACGGCCCGAACCCGAAGCCGGCCCCGGCCCACTGACCGTCCCGCCGCCCGACGGCCCGACCGTCCGACGGCCCCGGTCTCCGGCACAGCCCCTGGAAGGAACTCCTTCCAGGGGCTTCTCGCATGCCGGACCACACGGAGCCCGCATAGCGCCGGTCCGGCGCGTTCGCCCGCACCGGCTTGTGCAGGATGGCGCACGACCGGGGTCGGGGACCGCGCCTAGCCTCGCCGCAACAGCACCAACGAGGGGCGGCACCACCGGTGAACTGGCACATCCACGACTACCGCGAGAGCGATCTCGCCGCCGTCGTCCATCTGATCGACACCACCGCCGAACTCGGACAGGAGTCCGTGTTCTCCCTTGCCGAGTGCATCGGGGCCCTGACCACACGCCAGCCCGCCGTGGTCGCCGTCCACCAGGGCGTGCCCATCGGGGCGGCGCTCGCCTGTGTGTCCGGCGAGCGGGCGTGGGTCATGCGGATCGCCATCTCCTCCGCGTGGCGCGGGCGTGGCCTCGCCAGCGCCCTGCTCGTGGAGTTGGAGCGGCGGCTCGTCGCGGCCCGCGTCGGGCGGATCGCGTACGTCCTGCCCGAGGAGGAACTCCTCGGCGAAGGCCTCCTGAACGCCGGATACACCCGTCAGCCGGCCGTCGCCTACTTCGAGAAGACGGAGCCGCTGCACGGACCGGCCGCCGGGCTCCTCGACGACCTGGGCGGCCGGCTGCTCCCCGGCGACCTGTGGGCCAAGGTCGCCGGGATGGAACGGGAGAAGGACCTGATCGAACGCCGGGTCGTGCTGCCGCTCGCGGAGCCTGAACGGGCCGGGCGGCACGGGGTGCGTCCACCGCGCGCGATCTGCCTGTTCGGCCCGCCGGGCACCGGCAAGACCACGTTCGCGCGCGGCATCGCCTCACGCCTCGGCTGGCCGTTCGTGGAGATCCTGCCTTCCCGCCTGGCGGACGAGGGGAACCTCGCCGCGGCCCTGCGGTCCGCGTTCGCCCGGATCGCGGAGCTGGAGCGGGTCCTCGTCTTCATCGACGAGGTCGAGGAGATCGCTCCGGTGCGCGCGGAGCCCGCGCAGCCCGGCGGCATGCACGGGGTGACGAACGAACTCCTCAAGCTGATACCGGGCTTCCGCGAGCGGGACGAGCGGCTGCTCGTCTGCGCCACCAACTCCATCCGGTCCCTCGACCCGGCCTTCCTGCGCCCCGGACGCTTCGACTACCTCATCCCCATCGGTACGCCGGACAAGGCGGCGCGGGCCGCGATCTGGGCCCGCTACACGGACGGCCGCGCGGACGTCGACATCGACGAACTGGTCGTCGCGAGCGAGCTGTTCACACCCGCCGACATCGAGCACGCGGCCAGGATCGCCGCCCAGTCCTCCTTCGGGCGGGACCTGCTCGCGGTCGGCGGGCGCGGCGGCGACGGTCCGGCACCGGGCGCGAGCACCGCGGACTATCTGGCGGCCATCGGGGAGTGCCGGCCGACGGTCACCCCGGAGATGGTCGAGCAGTTCGCGTCGGACATCACGACACACGCCCGGACCTGAGCGTGAACGCCTCCCCGGCCGCGTCCAGTTCGGCGCGGTCGGGCGGGTGGGCGCCGGCCCGGGAGACGGTCACGGCCGCCGCCGCGCCCGCCGTCCGCAGCAGCCCCGCGAGGTGCTCGGCGCCGAGCGCGCCGAGTTCCTCCCGCCCGTGCCCGGCGAGGGTGTCGAGGACGGCGGACATGAAGGAGTCGCCCGCGCCGACGGTGTCGACGACGGCGACCGGGGGAGCGTCCGCGACGACCGTCCCCCGTCGGGTGACGGCGAGCGAGCCGGCCGCGCCCCGGGTGACCAGCACGACACCGGGACCGAGGGTCAGCCACCGGGCGGCGACCGTGCCCGGGTCCTCGCCGGGGTACAGCCAGGCCAGGTCCTCGTCGCTGGCCTTGACGAGGTCGCTGAGGGCGACGCACCGTTCGACGCGGGCGACGGCCGCGTCGTGCTCCCCCATCAGCGCGGGCCGTACGTTGGGGTCGTAGCTGACCGTGGCCCGGCTCCGGAGCCGCTCGGTCTCGGCGAGGACGGTGGCCGCGCCGGGGTCCGTGACGGCGGCGATCGATCCGATGTGGACATGGGCGGGCGCGAGGTCGGCCGGCGCGCCGGCCGTGAGCGTCCAGGCGATGTCGAAGGTGTACGAGGCCGTGCCGTGCGCGTCGAGTCCCACGACCGCCGACGGGGTGCGCTCGGGAGCGCCGCCGACCTCCACCCGTACGCCCGCCGCCGTGAGGTGCTCGGCGATGCGGCGGCCGTGGGGGTCGTCGGCGAGCTGGGTGAGCAGGGTGACGTCCCGGCCGAGGCGGCCGAGGCCGTAGGCGACGTTGGCGGGGCTGCCGCCGGGGTGGACACGGTCGGCGACGTCCGAGCCGACGGGGGCGCGGACGACGTCGGCGACGCATTCGCCGATCACCAGGAAGGACATGGTCGGAGCTCCTCGGCGTAGGTGTCCTGCCGGCCGGTGGACGATCCGCAGATCGTACGCGGCTCCGCGCCGCACCGGGTCGGACGGGGCGGCCCGCCGGGATCGTCTGCCCGGCCGGCCGGCGCGCTGTCACTATCGTGTTCACGTCGAGGTGCCGTCGGATCCGCCGGTGGTGCCGGTCAACGGGGATGAGGGGCGTTCCGGTGGAGACGGTCGAGGGGCTCGCGGTCATGTCGTTCTCCGACGGGACGGAGCTGGAGGCCTGGCTGGAGCAGCACCACGGGGACACCCCCGGCATCTGGCTGCTGCTCGCCCGCAAGGGCTCGGACCTCGCCTCGCCGGACGCGGAGGAGATCCTCGACGGCACGCTGATCTACGGCTGGATCACCGGCAAGCGCAAGGCACTCGACGAGCGTTCCTATCTGCAGAAGATCACCCCGCGCCGGCCGCGCAGCCTCTGGTCCCAGGTCAACGTGCGCCAGGTGGAGGCGCTCACCGCCGCCGGCCGGATGCGGGAGCCGGGCCTCGTCGAGGTGCGGGCGGCGCAGGCCGACGGACGGTGGGAGGCCGCGTACCCCTCCCAGAAGGACGCGACGGTGCCGGAGGACCTCGCGGCGGCCCTGGCGGCGCAGCCGAGGGCCGCCGAGGCCTTCGAGGCGCTGGGGAAGACCGACCGCTACCTGGTGATCCTCGGCCTGCTGCAGGCGCGCACCGCGAAGACCAGGACGGCGCGTCTCGAACGGGCGGTTGCCCGGCTCGCGGCGGGCGAGCCGCCCCGCTGACGGCGGGTGCTCCTCCGGGCGGACGTCGGGGTCAGGCCCGGTGGCGGCGGTACAGCACCTGGTGGGCGTCCCACTCCACGAAGGACTCGGCGTACTCCAGGCCGACGGCCTCCAGGAGCCGGCGTGAGCGGTGGTTCGCCTCCTGGGTGACGGCGACGACGCTCGGCGTGCCCTCCAGGGTCCTCGCTACGACGGCACCGACCGCCTCCCGTGCGTAGCCCCTCCCCCAGTGCTCGGGCAGGAACTGGTACGACAGCTCCGTCTCCCCGCCCCGCGCGCCCGGCTCGACCGTGACGAGGCCGAGGAAGACACCGTCCTCGGCCCGGACCACGGCGTGGAAACCGGGCGCCCCGACGATCCGGCGCCGCCTGATCCGGATCACCGACTCGATGACGGGGCCGCCGAGGTGGCGCCGTACCTCGGGGTCGGTCCACAGGCGGGTCACGGCGTCCAGGTCGGAGTCCCGGACGGGCCGCAGGAGCAGACGCCCGGTGCCGAGCGTCTCGGGGGCGGCGGCCGGCACGGGGGCCGGGGCGGAGTGCGGGGGGATGGCCACAACTCCGATCATCGCAGGACCGCCGGCTTCGCAAGGAACCGCGTCGGCGGTCCTAGACCGAAGGGCCGACCGAGGTCGGGTTCCGGGACCGAGGTGCGGGTGCGGCCCGCGCGGCCACGATGAGCGGCATGCGAATCGGAATTCTCGGAACGGGAAACGTAGGACGGGCGCTCGCGTCGGCGTGGGCGCGGGCCGGTCATGAGGTGGTCATCGGGTCACGTCGGCCCGACGACCGGGAGCTGCGGGCGGAGCTGGAGGAACTCACCGCGGCGGGCGTACGGATCGACGGTTCGGCGGGCGCCGCGGCACACGCGGAGGTGCTGGTGAACGCCACCCCGGGCACGGAGTCCGTGGCCCTCCTGACCACCGTCGGGGCGCCCGCGCTGGCCGGGAGGATCATCCTGGACGTCGGGGTCGGCTTCCTGGAGGACGGGACGCTCTCGCATCCGGTGGTCAGCCTCGGCGAGGAGATCCAGCGGGCGTTCCCGGGGACGCGGGTGGTGAAGACGCTCGCGACGGTCGACCGGAAGGTGATGGTCGCGCCGCACTCCCTGGCGGGTCCCGGCACAGTGTTCCTCTCCGGTGAGGACGCCTCGGCGAAGAAGGTGGTGCGCGGCCTGGTCACCGATCTCGGCTGGTCCGACGACGCGGTGCTCGACCTGGGCGGCATCGCGACGGCGCGCGGCCAGGAGCACTTCGCCCTGCTCTTCATCGGCATCGCGCAGGCGACCGGCACCTACGAGTTCGGTATCCGGGTGGTCCTCCCGGCGACGGGCGGGAGCGGTCCCGACCACTAGGGGTGTCGGGCGGGCGGGTCACGGGGCCGCCCGCCCGTCCGCCAGGGCGGCTTCGATCGACGGCCGGTCCGGGGCGTCGGCGCGAGCGAGGTCACACGGCTCCTTCGGGAGCTCATGGGGTGGTGGGCTCGTGTCATGGACGACCAGGAGGACTCCGGCGCGGATCCCGGTCCGTGGTGGACGACCAGGACTCCTGTGCGGCTCCCCGGTCCGTCGTGGACGACCAGGACTCCGGCGCGGCTCCCGGTCCTTCGTGGACGACCAGGACCCCCGTGCGGCTCCCCCGTCCGCCGTGACCGGGACTCAGCCCGTCATGCGGCGGGTCAGCGCGGCCAGGGCGCCGGGCTGGCGGCCCGGGACCCGTTGCCGCAGGGCGATGAGCGGAGCGCCGAGTGCGCGGGCCCGCGCCGGGTCGCCGAGCTGTTCCCACTGGTGGTGGGCCCGGTCCACGGCCGCCTCGACCTCGGGGTCGTCGGTCCGCTGTCCGAGTGCGAGCCGGGCCTCGGCGGCGGCGAGCCACAGTTCGCAGCTACGGGCGGGTTCCCCGGCGAGGCGCGCGAGGTCGGCCCGTACCTCCGTCCAGTGGACGGCCTGCGCGGACCGGGGCCCGTGACGGCGGAGGGCCTCGCGCTCCCAGGCCGCCGCCACCGACGCCGCCTCCCCGTGCCGCCCGGCCATGGCGGCGGCCAGGATCGCGGGGTGCGGGTCCTGGTCCACCACCGGGGCGGGAGCGGGCGCGGGTGCGAGAAGGACCGCCTCCGGTACGGCGGAGGCGGCGTGGGCGGCGGCTTCCGCGTGGAGCGTGGCGTACGGGAGGCGCGCGCCGGAACGCCAGAGTTCCGCCCATGACCGCAGATAGGCGGGGGCCAGGGGTTCACCGCGCCGGGGGGCGGGGGCGACCCGCCCGTAGAGGAGCGGTCCGGGCCCCAGGGACAGGAGGTCGGGTGCGGTGGTGAGGCGCTCCCACACGTCGGGGTCCGCGGCGAGGTCCGCGACGACGGTCGTGGTGCCGGGGGCCCGCACCGCGAGTTCACCGGCGAGCCAGTGCCAGGGCAGCGCGGTGTAGCGGAGGGTCGCCGGGGTCGTGCGGGCGAGCGCCAGGTGCGGCAGCCGCTGCCGACGGTCGAGGTGGAGTTGCCCCGCGAGGCAGACGAGCAGCGGGCCGGGGGTCGTCGCGGCGGCCCGCAGGCGGGTGAGCACGGTCTGCGGGTCGAGCGGATCGGCGAGTTCGACGACCGTGGCGGTGGCGGTGCCGGTGAGGACCCCGGGCGGCACGGCGGCGAGGGCCGGCAGCACGGCGGCGGCGTCCATGGCGCGCCCCCGCCCGGCGGGCGCCGCCGCGAGCAGGACGGCGGTACCCGTCCCGGTCGTACCCGTCCCCGTGCGCGTATCCGTCCCCCTCGCACCCGTCACCGTTCGCGTCCCCGTCGTGCCCGTCCCCGTGCGCGTACCCGTCCCGCCCGTGGCCGCCGCACGCGTGCCCGCCGTGCCGATTCCGTCGTCGTTCACCACCCCCGCACCGTAACGCCTTGTGCACTGGCCGGTAATCGCCGGGCCGTTGACATATGCCAGAAGCACCACCGGATCGAGTGTTGCCAAATCCCTTACGGGCTCTCCCGGGCTGTGCAACAGTCGTATCCGGGCCTACCCTTCACACCCGGCCTGGCCGTTCCGCGCCTGTATCGGAGTACCACATGCCGTCCCCCCTGTTCGCGGACCGCCCCGCCCAGCAGCCGGAGCCGGGCGCGGTGGACGCACTGATCTCGCAGACCCGCCGCCTGCGCGGCGAGCTGGTCGCCGTGCGCCGGGACGCCGTGGTGGACGACGACGACCCGCAGCAGCGCTGGCAGCGTGCCCTCTGCGATCTCGCGGTGAGCCAACTCGACGATCTCGGCGCCCACTTGGGACAGCTGCGGGCGGGCGTCCCGGAGCAGACCGCCCCGGAGCCGCTCGACTCCGACGAGGGCCCCGAGACCGCGCCCGACACCGGCCTCGCGACCGACCCCGGCACCGCCTACGGCGAGATCCCGCCGACGCGCACGGGCTCGCTGCTCTCCCGCGTCGGCAGTGCCGAGTGGAACCTGCTGACCGACGAGGTCAGCTGGTCCGAAGAGCTGTTCCAGATCTTCGGACGTACGCGCGAGAGCGGCCCGATGTCGCTGGACGAGATGCCCACGATGGTCTTCGCCGAGGACCAGCCGCTCCTCCAGAGCCTGGTGACGGACTGTCTGATCGACGGGAAGCCGATCGACGGCGAGTTCAGGATCGTCCGCACCGACGGACGCGTCCGGACGGTGCACATGACGGGCGAGCCCGTCCTCGACGCCGACGGGTGCACCGCCTCGATGTGGGCGGTGCTCCGCGACGTCAGCGAACTGCGGCGCAGCCAGCGGGCGGTCCGGGAGAGCCGGGACACCCTGGAGCGCAGCCGCCACATCGAGCAGACCGAGCGCCGGGTCGCCGTCGAACTCCAGGAGGCGGTGCTCCCGCCGTGGCGCGGCTCGCTCCGCTTCGCCCACGACGGCCCCGCCCCGCTCGACGTGGCGGCCCACTACCTCCCGGCCGCCAGTACCGGCCTCATCGGCGGCGACTGGTACGACGCGCTCGCCCTGCCCGACGGGGACGCGCTGCTCACCGTCGGTGACCTGACGGGCCACGGGGTCGCCGCGACCTCCTCGATGGCCATGCTCCTCGGCGCCCTGCGCGGGATGGCGGTCGCGGGCATCCGCCCCGCCGCCCTGATGGGCCACCTCAACCAGCTCCTGGACACCTCCGTACAGCCCGCGCTCGGCAGCGCGATGTGCTGCCGCTACGACCCGGTCGCCCAGACGCTGACCTGGGCGCAGGCAGGACACCCCGCCCCGCTGCTGTTCCGTGACGGGACGGGGCACCTGCTCCGCCGGCCCGAGGGCGTGCTCCTCGGAGCGACGACCGGGGCCGTGTACGGCGAGGCCGAGACCCGGCTGCTCCCCGGTGACCTGCTCGTCCTGCACACCGACGGGCTGACCCGGGGCAGCGGTACGGGCGACGACACCGGCGCACGACGGCTGCTCGCCCTCGGCCCCCGCCTCACCGGGGCGCGGGACGCCCAGGAGGGTGTGCGCGCGGTGGTCGAGGAGTTCGGCGAGGAGCAGCGCGAGGACGACGCCTGCGTGATGGTGGTCCGGGTCGGCCGCTGAGGCACCCGACGGCGGTCGCCTGACCGGCGCGCCCTCGTACCGACCGTGGAGCGGGGGCCGTGGCCCCCGCTCAGGCCTGTCCCGTCCTCGGGCGGTTGACCGGCGACTGCGGCAGGGCCTCCGCGATCTCCTCGCGCAGGTGCTCGATCCTCGTGTAGCCGGCGTACTGCCCGGTGAGCCGGTACATCTCCCGCAGCCGGTCCCAGGTGCGGTGGGACGAGGTCTCCCCCATGGCCATCAGGGCGAGCCGGGCGTAGCGGTCGGCCTGCTCCGGGTCGTCGGCGATGAAGCAGGCCGAGGCGAGCGAGATGTGGTCGAAGAGCTTCGAGCGGTTGTGACCGTCGTGCCGCAGCTCGATCGCCAGCCGGGCGTGGCGCTGGGCGGGGACGGCGGCGGTCGGGTCGTGGTCGGCGAGGGTGCGGTAGGCGAGGGCCTGCATGCCGTGCATGTCGGCCTCGTCGAAGTTCTGCATCCAGCTCGGCGTCTCCTCGTCGCGCCGGTCCGACACGAACAGGTCCTCGGCCTCGCCGAGGGTGCGGCGCATGGCCTGGCCACGGCCCATCGACGCCTGCGCCCAGGCCTCGATCGTGTGGAACATGGCCCGGGTCCGGGGCAGGACCCGTTCGCCCGAGCCGTCCTTGGCCAGCTTCATCAGGTCGAGGGCGTCGTCGGGCCTGCCCAGGTGCACCATCTGGCGGGCGGCGCGGGAGAGCGCCTCGCCGGCCCGGGGCCGGTCGCCGCCCTCGCGGGCCGCGTGGGCGGCGATCACGAAGTACTTCTGCGCCGTGGGTTCGAGGCCCACGTCGTGCGACATCCAGCCGGCGAGGACGGCCAGATTGGCGGCGACGCCCCACAGGCGCCGCTGGAGGTGGTCGGCGTGGCGGTAGGCGAGCATGCCTCCCACCTCGTTGAGCTGGCCCACCACGGCCTTGCGCTGGAGACCGCCACCCCGTGAGGCGTCCCAGGCACGGAACACCTCCACCGAGTGCTCCAGAGCCTCGATCTCCTCCGACCCGATGGGGGCGGCCTCGTAGCGGTCGAACCCGGCGGGGTCGGCGTGGAGGGGATCGGTGGCCCGCTGGGGGACGGACTGGCGTGAGGGGTCGGTCTGCAGCCAGTCGTGCATGGCGTTGCTGAGTACGGAGCCGGCGGCAAGCGCGGCACCCGCGCCCACCAGACCGCGTCGGTTGAGCATGAGGTCCATTCCCGTGAATTCGGTGAGGACCGCCGCCGTACGATCGGGTGCCCAGGGCAGCCCGTCAGGGTTGTCCGTCTTCCTGACGTCCTGCCGGTTTCCGGCGCGCCCGTGTCGTACGAACCCGAGGTCCTCGATGGTCACGACACGGCCGAGTCGCTCGGTGAACAGTGCTGCCAGCACCCGGGGGACGGGATCGCGCGGGGTCTCACCGCGGTCGATCCAGCGCCGGACCCGCGAGGTGTCGGTCGCCAGCTGGGGGTGGCCCATGGCCGCCGCCTGCCGGTTGACGAGTCTCGCGAGTTCGCCCTTGGACCAGCCGGCCAGGCCGAACAGGTCTGCCAGGCGGGTGTTGGTTTGTCCGGTCACGTCTAAGCCCCCAGGTTCTCGGCTGAGTTGACAGTAACCCCCTGTCATAGGGCTGGCGACTATTCGCCAGGGTTCGCCAGGGTGCGCCCGATGTTCCGCCACCCGCGCCCGGGTGTCAGGTAGGAAAGCGCCACCCCGCCCCGCCGACCGGCCCTCATTCCCCAGGGTGCGGACCGGGGGCGGGCGGGGCGACGCACGCAACTCGTCGGCACACGAAGGGATCTGTCACCTCCATGTACACAGCATCGTCCTCCGTGTCCGCCCCGCCCCGGCCGCAGCACCGCATCGTCCCGGCCGGCACCGGGCCCTACCTCGCTCCCGCGCCCCAGGCCGTCCGGCCGCGGCGCTGGACGGGCGGCACCGGCACCGGCACCCAGCCGATCAGTGGACGCATCGATCTGTCGGGCCCTCAGGGGGCGCAGCTGAAGAGGGCGATCGCCTCGGTCCACCGCATCTGCCCGGAGTTCAACCCGGTGCAGGTGCTGCGGCGCAGCGGACGCTCCGTACTGATCGTCGGGACGACCGGGCGGACCACGGCGGTCGCGAAGTGTTTACTGGACCACTCCCCCGCGTGGGTCGAGCGGTTCCAGCACGAGATAGCGTCCTACCGCTCCTTCGTCCGCCACCGTCCGCCGGTGCGGGCGCCGCGGCTGATCGCGGCGGACCCGGAGAACTGCACGCTGGTGATCGAGCGGATGCCCGGACGGGCGGCGGCGCTCTCGCGCCACCCCGTCGAGGCGCCGCCCCGGGCCGACGTGCGGGCCGCGCTCGGCGCGATCGCCCGGCTCAACGCCTGGCGGCCGCCGGCCGGGACGTTCGACGCCCCGCTGGACTACGGCACGCGGATCGCGCGCTACCACGAGCTCGGTCTCTTCACCGACCGGGACCGGGACGACCTGCAGAAGCTGCTGCACGGTCTGGCGCACGCGGGCGGCCGTCAGGGCATGGGGCAGTTCTGTCACGGGGACGCCCTGCTCTCCAACATCCTGCTCTCCCCCACCGGGCCCGTCCTCGTGGACTGGGAACACGCGGGCTGGTACCTCCCGGGGTACGACCTGGCGACGCTCTGGACGGTGCTCGCCGACGCGCCGCTCGCCAGGCGGCAGATCAGTCAGCTCGCCCAGCAGGCGGGCCCGGCCTCCCGGGACGCCTTCCTGGTGAACCTGATGATCGTGCTGACGCGGGAGATCCGGACGTACGAGACGGCGGTGCAGCGCACGATGAAGGAGGCTCCGCCGGCCGGCTCCGTGCCGGTGCCCACGGGGGCGCTCGCCCCGGGTGAGGAACAGCGGCTGCTCCTGAGGCGGCTGCACGACGACTGCGCCATGGCACGGCGGGCCGTGCGCGCGGCGGTCGGGACGCGCTGAAGGGCGGGGCCGGCCGACGGAACGGGGGGTGCGCCGTGCGCCCGGTGCCGACACACCGGGACGCGGCGCACCGGCATGTGGGGACCGAGCCAGTGGTCCACTCCACTGACGGGTCCCTGGCCGGGGGCCCGTCTCCGTGAAACTCCGCCGTACCGCCTTCATTTCGCCTCTGACGTGCGAAGTTGCTTTCGGGGACGTGTGATTGACGGATCGTCCGGGAGCCGATACCCCTGTACGGGTTCGGTCCCGCACGCCCCGGTGTCACCCCCCGCCCCTGGAGGCTGCCTTGCTCCGTTCCGCGTCCCCCGGACGTCCATCGTCCCTCCGTCCACCCCGGGCGGTGGGACTGCTCGCATCCGCGGCCCTGTTGCTCCCGCTGCTCTCCGCGGCCCCTCCGGCCGGTGCCGACGTGCCCGAGGCGGGTTCCCTCCAGGCGCAGTTCGCGCGGGCGGCCGCGAGGCACGGTGTACCGGAGAGCGTCCTGCTCGCCGTCTCGTACCTCCAGTCGCGCTGGGACGGGCACGGCGGTGCGCCGAGTGTGACCGGCGGCTACGGGCCGATGCATCTGACGGACGCGGTGACCGCGCTCGCCGGTGCCGCCCCGCACCACTCGGACGGTGAGGAGGATCCTCGCGGCGACTCGTCCCGCGCGGTGCGTTCCGGTGCGGAGGCGCCGGTCCCGGCGGCGGACTCGCTGCCCCCGCGGCTGCGGACCCTGGAGCGGGCTTCCGCGCTGTCCGGGATCCCGGCCGAGGAGCTGCGGACCGGCACGGCGGCGAACATCGAGGGCGGGGCGGCGCTGCTCGCCGCCGCGCAACGGGAGGCCGGGCTGCCGGCGAGCACGGACCCGGCCGACTGGTACGGGGCGGTGGCCCGGTACTCCGGCGCGGACGACTCGGCGACGGCGACGACGTACGCGAACGACGTGTTCGACGTGATCCGGACCGGGGAATCCCGGACGACGGACAGCGGGCAGGTGGTGACGCTCCCGGCCGCGCCCGCGGTCGCGCCCGCCACGGAGCAGGTGGCCGCCCTCGGGCTGCGGCGGCCGGCCGGCGGCCCCGTGGAGTGTCCGCGCTCGGTGGCCTGCGAGTGGATCCCCGCGCCGTACGAGGAGTTCGGTGACGGCGACTACGGCAACCACGACAAGGCGGACCGGCCCACCTCCCAGTCGGTCGACTACATCGTCATCCATGACACCGAGGCCGTCTGGGACGTCACCCTGAAGCTGGTGCAGGACCCGACGTACGTGTCCTGGCAGTACTCGCTGCGTTCCTCCGACGGGCACATCGCCCAGCACCTGCCGCTCAAGGACGTCGGCTGGCACGCGGGCAACTGGTTCGTGAACGCCAAGTCGGTGGGCCTGGAGCACGAGGGCTTCCTGACCTCGCCGGACTCCTGGTACACGGAGGCGATGTACCGGACGTCGGCGCGGCTCGTGCGGTACCTGGCCGCCCGGTACGGCATCCCGCTCGACCGGCAGCACATCCTGGGGCACGACAACGTGCCGGGCACGGTGACGTCCACCATCAGGGGCATGCACACGGACCCGGGGCCGTACTGGGACTGGGCCCACTACTTCCGGCTGCTCGGCCGTCCGATCACGCCGAGCGCCGGTCCGGACGCCTCGGTGGTGACGATCCGGCCCGAGTACAGCGCCCATCAGCCGGTGTACACGGGCTGCGCGGTGGCGGGCGAGGCGTGTGCGCCGCACGGGAGCGGGGCGGTGCGCCTGCACACCGCGCCGAGCGCCGACGCGCCCCTGGTGAAGGATATCGGCCTGCGGCCGGGCGGGCAGGACTCGACGACCGGGGTCAACGACACCGGGGCGCGGGCCTCGACGGGGCAGAGCTACGCGGTGGCCGAGCGCAGGGGCGACTGGACGGCGGTCTGGTACCTCGGGCAGAAGGCGTGGTTCCACAATCCGGGGAAGCACCCCACCGCGGTGAACGCGCGGGGGCTCGTCCTGACCCCCCGGGAGGGTCTCGCCTCGGTGCCGGTGTACGGGCGGGCCTACCCGGAGGCCTCGGCCTACCCGGCGGGTGTGCCGGTGCAGGCGGTCTCTCCGCTGCCGTACCGGCTGCTCGCGGGTCAGCGGTACGTGGTGGGTGACCGGACCCCGGGCGAGTACTACTTCGCGCCGGTGTTCGACAGCAGCGGGCATACGGTCGTGCGCGGCCAGGAGGATTACTACCAGATCCAGTTCGGCCATCGGGTGGCCTTTGTGAAGGCCGCTGACGTGCGGGTTTCCCGGGTCTGACGGAGGCGTGGCCGAAACGCGCGGGGTGGTGCCGGAGGAGGGGGCCGGCACCACCCCTTCGGCGTTCATAGGACTATTCAAGAGATCGCGTGCGCCGTACGGGCGACGGGTAAAGGTGGGCCGGACACCGCACTTGCTCACCGGAAGGCCCCTCCGCACATGCCTCAGCCCTTCGTCATGCCGGATTTCTATGTTCCGTATCCGGCGCGGCTCAACCCCCATGTGGAGACCGCCCGCACACACACCCGGGACTGGGCGCGGGAGATGGGGATGCTGGAGGGTTCGGGCGTCTGGGAGCAGCACGACCTCGACTCCCACGACTACGCGCTGCTCTGCGCGTACACGCATCCCGACTGCGACAGCGAGGCCCTCGACCTCGTCACGGACTGGTACACGTGGGTGTTCTTCTTCGACGACCACTTCCTGGAGGTCTTCAAGCGGACCCAGGACCGGGCCGGCAGCAAGGCCTACCTGGACCGGCTGCCGCTGTTCATGCCGGCCGACCCGGCGACGGGCATGCCCGAGCCCACCAACCCCGTGGAGGCGGGTCTCGCCGACCTGTGGCGGCGTACCGTCCCCTCGATGTCCGGGGGCTGGCGGGTGCGGTTCGCGGAGGCGACCGAGCACCTGCTGTACGAGTCGCTCTGGGAACTCGACAACATCAACGGGGGGCGCGTCGCCAACCCCGTGGAGTACATCGAGATGCGCCGCAAGGTGGGCGGCGCGCCCTGGTCGGCGGGGCTCGTGGAGTACGCGGCGGGGGCGGAGGTCCCGGACCGGGTGGCGTACTCCCGGCCGCTCCGCGTCCTCAGGGACGCCTTCTCCGACGCCGTGCACCTGCGCAACGACCTCTTCTCGTACCAGCGCGAGGTGGAGGACGAGGGCGAGAACAGCAACGGCGTCCTCGTCCTGGAGCGGTTCCTCGGCTGTACGACGCAGGAGGCAGCGAACGCCGTCAACGACCTGCTGACCTCGCGGCTCCAGCAGTTCGAGAACACGGCCCTGACCGAGGTCCCGCTGCTGGCCGCCGAGAAGGGTCTGGGGCCGGAGGAGTGCGCGGCCGTGGCGGCGTACGCCAAGGGGCTCCAGGACTGGCAGTCCGGCGGTCACGAGTGGCACATGCGCTCCAGCCGGTACATGAACGAGGGCATGGTCGCCGGGCCCTCGCGGCTCGACGGGGTGATCGGCACCTCCGCCCTCGACATCCGGACCCTGTTCGGCCGCCCGGCCGCCTCCCGGCTGCGGACGCTCACGCACGTGCCGCACCAGCAGGTGGGGCCCTCGCTCCTGCCGGAGTTCGACCTGCCGTACCCGTTGACGCTCAGCCCGCACCACCAGGAGGCCAAGCGGCGCTCCGAGGACTGGGCGGAGCGGATGGGGCTCCTGGACGACATCTGGGACCGTCCGCTGATGGACGGCTTCGACCTGGCGCTCTGCTCGGCGGGGCTCGACCCGGACGCCACCCTGGAGGAGCTGGAGCTCAGCGCCGAGTGGCTGACCTGGGGGACGTACGGGGACGACTACTACCCCCTCGTCTTCGGGCGGCCGCGCGACCTGGCGGGTGCCAAGCGCCTCACGGAGCGGCTCAAGTCCTGCATGTCGGTGAAGGATCCGGCGGCCGGGCGGGCCCTCGCCTCCCATCCGATGGAGGTCGCGCTCGCCGACCTGTGGGCGCGGACCGCGGGCCCGATGGGCCCGGAGGCGCGGCTCCAGCTCCGGACCGCGCTGGACGCGATGCTCGACAGCTGGCTGTGGGAGCTGCACAACCAGGCGCAGCACCGGGTGCCCGATCCGGTGGACTACATCGAGATGCGGCGGACCACCTTCGGCTCCGAGCTGACGATGCTGCTGTGCCGGCTGCGGCACACCGAGGCCCTGCCGTCGGAGATCTACCGGACCGGTACGGTCCGCGCCCTGGAGCACTCGGTCTCCGACTACGCGACGCTCCTCAACGACCTCTTCTCGTACCAGAAGGAGATCGAGGTCGAGGGTGAGGTGCACAACGGCGTGCTGGTGCTGCAGAAGTTCTTCGACTGCGACTACCCGACGGCGGTGGCGATGGTCGACGACCTGATGCGGGGGCGGCTGCGCCAGTACGAGCACCTGAAGGAGACCGAAGTGCCCGTGCTCTACGAGGACTTCGGTCTCGACCAGGAGGGCCGGGCGGCGTTCGAGGCGTATCTGCGAGAGCTGGAGGACTGGCTCGCCGGGATCCTCAACTGGCACCGGAGCGTGCGGCGTTACCGTGCCGAGGACGTCCACGGGGGCAGCGGCAACCCGCTGGTGGGCCGTGGACCGACGGGTCTGGGCACCGCGGCCGCGCGGGTGGCCTCCCTCATCGGGTCCGCGACGCGCTGAGACACGGACGGGGGCCGGCCACGGGGGTGCTCCCGTGGCCGGCCCCCGGAGCCGTACGGATCAGGGGCGTCGGCCGCGCAGCTCGTCGAGTTCGCGGCGGTCGCGCTTGGTGGGGCGCCCGGCGCCCCGGTCGCGCACGGCGGCGACGGCCACGTGCTCGCGCGGCGGCGGGGGCGGACTGTTGTCCACGTACGCCTCGACGGCGACCGGCGGGCCCACCCGCTTGGTGTGGAGCTCCTTGACCTCGACGATCCGCTCGCGGCCGCCGTGGAAGAGCCTGACCTCGTCGCCGGGCTTCACCGGCTGGGCGGGCTTGGCCCGCTCGCCGTTGACCTTGACGTGTCCGGCCCGGCAGGCCGCGGCGGCCTGGGAGCGGGTCTTGGTGAGCCGGACCGCCCAGATCCAGCTGTCGACGCGTGCGCTCATCGGCCCCCGCTCCTCCGTCAGCCCTGCTGGAACAGCTCGGCGGGAAGCGGCTTGAGCAGCGCGTACAGGTCGTCCGTGATCGGCCGGTCCCAACTGGCGATCGTCACGAGGACGTTGTCGCTGCGGTCGAACTGGACGCAGGAGATACGGCTCTCGGAGAGCTTGAGGCGGCGGACGATCAGGAGGTTGTCGCCCTGCATCACGGGGACGTCCTCGATGTCGAGGACCTCGACCGGCTCGTCGTTCTCGAGGGCGGCGAGGAGCTGGGCCACCTCGAAGGGGATCTGGCCCTCCGCGAGCTCGCGCGCCGGGGAGCCCTCCGGCAGGTTGCCGATGATCATCGCGGGGCCGCGGCCGCCGAACAGGTCGTAGCGGAGGAAGACGCCCTGGCAGGAGCCGTCGGGTGCGGGCAGCAGGCCGGCGCCGAGGTTGCCGGGCCAGTCCCCCGGGTCCATGGCCAGGACATCGAAGTCCGGGCCCGCGGGTGTGGCGGCGCTGCGGCGGCGGAGGAAGGACATACGGCCATGGTACGTGCCCGGGCGCGCGACGCGACGCGCCGGGCGGCTCCGGGCGGCGGGCCCCGCGCGGCGGGGTCCGGGAGCCTCGCACGGCGCTCCCGGACCGTGCCGGCGCGGTGCTGCCGAGGCTCCCGCCCCGGTCGCGGACGGTGACCTGGGGGGCGCGGTCCTCACGGACGGTGAGCACGCCCGGTGCCCCGCGCCCCCCCGTGGCTCAGCTCGTGGGCGGCGTGTCCCCGACGAGCCACATCGAGAAGAACTGCGCGCCGCCTCCGTAGGCGTGCCCGAGGGCCCGGCGCGCGCCGTCGACCTGGTGCTCGCCCGCCTCCCCGCGCACCTGCAGGGCGGCCTCGGCGAAGCGGATCATCCCGGAGGCTCCGATGGGGTTGGTGGAGAGCACTCCTCCGGAGGGGTTCACGGGCAGGTCGCCGTCGAGTTCGGTGACCCCGGCCTCGGTGAGCTTCCAGCCCTCGCCCTCCTCGGCGAAGCCGAGGTTCTCCAGCCACATCGGCTCGTACCAGGAGAACGGCACGTACATCTCGACGGCGTCGATCTCCCGCCGGGGGTCAGTCACGCCGGCCTGCCGGTAGACGTCGGCGGCGCAGTCCCGTCCGGCCCGCGGCGAGACGAAGTCCTTGCCGGCGAAGAGGGTCGGTTCGCTGCGCATCGCGCCGCCGTGCACCCAGGCGGGCGGCCGGGGCGAACGGGCCGCGCCCGCACGGTCGGTGAGGACCATCGCGCAGGCGCCGTCCGACGAGGGGCAGGTCTCCGAGTAGCGGATCGGGTCCCAGAGCATCGGGGACGCCTGCACCTTCTCCAGGGTGAGGTCGTGCTCGTGGAGGTGGGCGTACGGGTTGAGCAGCGCGTTGCGCCGGTCCTTGTACGCGACGAGGGAGCCGATGGTGTCGGGGGCGCCGGTGCGGCGCATGTAGGCCCGGACGTGAGGGGCGAAGAAGCCGCCGGCGCCCGCGAGCAGCGGCTGCTGGAAGGGGACGGGCAGGGAGAGGCCCCACATGGCGTTGGACTCGGACTGCTTCTCGAACGCGAGGGTGAGGACGGTCCGGTGGACGCGCGCGGCGACCAGGTCGGCGGCGACGAGCGCGGTGGAACCGCCGACCGATCCGGCGGTGTGCACCCGGATCATGGGCTTGCCGACCGCGCCGAGGGCGTCCGCGAGGTACAGCTCCGGCATCATCACGCCCTCGAAGAAGTCGGGGGCCTTGCCGATGACGACGGCGTCGATGTCCGCCCAGGTCAGCTCGGCGTCCTCCAGGGCGCGGACCGCGGCCTCGCGGACGAGTCCGGCGATCGACACGTCCCGGCGGGCGGCGACGTGCTTGGTCTGGCCGATGCCGACGACGGCCACCGGTTCCTTGGCCACGGGCTCACCGGACACGGTTCTCCCCTTCCAGGACGGCGACCAGGTTCTGCTGGAGGCAGGGGCCCGAGGTCGCGTGGGCGAGGGCGCGGTCGGAGTCGCCGCGGTGGATGCGGGCGGCGGCCTCGCCGAGCCGGATGAGGCCGGTGGCCATGACGGGGTTGGCGGCGAGGGCGCCGCCGGAGGGATTGACGCGGACGGTGTCGTCGAGGCGGAGGGCCTTGGCGAGCACGACCTCCTGGGAGGTGAACGGCGCGTGGAGTTCGGCGGTGTCGACGGGCCGCTCGAAGGCTCCGGCGCGTTCGGCGGCGAGGCGGGTGGAGGGCGAGTCGGTGAGGTCCCGGACCCCGAGGGAGTGGGCCTCGACGCGGTGGTCCATGCCCCGGATCCAGGCGGGCCGGTCGCAGAGTTCACGGGCCCGGTCCCCGGCGGCCAGGATCACGGCGGCGGCGCCGTCGCCGATGGGCGGGCAGTCGCCGGTGCGCAGCGGCCGGACGACGTAGTCGCCCTGAGGGCGGGGACCGGGCAGCTGGGCGTGGGGGTTCGCGGTGGCGTCCTCACGGCTGCGGGCGGCGATCGCGGCGAGGGCGGGTTCGTCGGTGTCGCCGGCGTCGACGAGCGCCTGCGCCTGGAGGGCGGCGAGGGCGACGGAGTCGGGCCAGAGCGGGGCGAGGTAGTACGGGTCGAGCTGGCGGGTGAGGACGTCCCGGACGGAGCCGGGCGAGGACTTTCCGTAGGAGTAGACGAGGGCGGTGTCGGCCTGGCCGGTGAGGAGCTTCACCCAGGCCTCGTACAGCGCCCAGGCGCCGTCGGTCTCGACGTGGGACTCGGAGATGGGGGGCCAGGCGCCGACGCCGTCGAGGGCCATGGTGAAGGAGAAGGCCCGGCCGGCGAGGTAGTCGGAGGAGCCGGAGCAGGTGAAGCCGATGTCGGAGGTCTTGAGCCCGGTCCGCCGGAGCACCTCGTGGAGGACGGGCATGACCATCTCGACCTCGGAGAGGTCGTCGGTGCGGCGGCGGTGGTCGCTCTGGGCGAAGGCGACGATCGCCACCTCTCGGCCCGGCCGGTGCGGCGTCACAGCAGCTCCTTGTAGGTGTCGTAGTCGGCGTCGGGCTCGCCGGTGGGGCGGTAGTGGTCGGGGTAGCGGCCGTCCTCGCTCCACACGGGTTCGACGCGCAGACCCATGCGGACCTGGTCGTACGGGATGCCGCCGATGCGGCCGTGGAGGGCGAGCCCGGCACCGTCGAGGGCGATGTGGGCGTAGACGTACGGCACCTCGATGGCGTCGTTCCCGGCGTTCCTTGCCTTGATGTTGACGATGCAGTACGTGGTGACGGTGCCCCTCGGCCCGACCTCGACCTGGTCGGTGGTGGCGACGCCGCAGGTGGGGCAGGCGCCGCGGGGCGGCACGTACACCTTGGTGCAGGAGGGGCAGCGTTCGCCGACCGTCCGGCGCTCGGCGAGCGCGTGCAGATAGCGGGTCTGGGCGCGGCCGGGGCTGTAGGTGTAGTCGAGGCGGGCGGCGGCGACGATGCCGGTGACGGGGGCGTCGAACAGGCCGTCGTGGGCCTGTGGTCCGGGCGCGGGACCGCTGTCGTGCGGTTCGAAGCAGGCGATGTCCGTGATGGCGCCGATGCGGTCGGCGGCCCACCGGATCCTGACCCGCAGCCCGGTGTGCACGGCGTCGGGGCCGGGCGCGTCGAGGGCGTGGAGCAGGGCGGTGTCGGCGCCGTCGAGGCGGACGAGGACCCAGGCGAAGGGGGTCGTCAGGGGCTGGCCGGGGCGGGGCTCGTGGTTCCAGGCCCAGGTGGTGACGGTGCCCGTGGCGGCGACCTCGACGAGGTCGCGCAGCTCGGCGGCGGTGGCGGGGTCGTACTCGACGGGCGGGACGAGCACCTCGCCGCTCCCGGTGCGGACTCCGAGCACGGTCCGTTCGCGCAGTCCGGTGAGGAAGGCGGACTGGACGGGGCCGAGGGAGCGGGTGAAGGGGAACTCGACGACGAGGGGGGCGCGGAGGGCCTCCGGCGGTGGGGTGACGGTCATGCGGCGGGCTCCTTCGTGGGACGGTCGGTGGGCGTACGGGTCGAGCCGCTGCGCGGGGCCTCCGGGGAGGACGTCACTCCCGGCGGTACACCGGCGCCCGCTTCTCCGCGAACGCGCGCGCCCCCTCCTTCGCGTCGGCCGTGTCGAAGATCGGCCATCCCCGGTCGAGTTCGGCGGCCAGCCCCTCCGTCTCGGACATCGCGGCGGTCTCGTAGACGGAGGCCTTGACGGCCTCGACGGCGAGCGGGCCGCACGCGTTGACGCGCTCGGCGATGTCGAGGGCGGTCTCGAGGGCCGTGCCGTCGGGGACCACCCGTCCGACGAGTCCGATGCGGGCGGCTTCCTCGGCGGTGTACGGGCGGCCGGTGAGGAGCATCTCCAGGGCGTGGGTGCGGGCGATCTGGCGGGGCAGGCGGACGGTGGAGCCGCCGATGGGGAAGAGGCCGCGCCGGACCTCGAAGAGGCCGAAGGTGGCGGAGGCGGCCGCGACCCTGATGTCGGTGCCCTGGAGGATCTCGGTGCCGCCGGCGACGCAGTACCCCTCGACGGCGGCGATGACGGGTTTGCGGGGTCGGTGGTGGCGGAGCATCGCCTTCCAGTGGAGGTCGGGGTCGGCCTTCAGCCGGTCCCGGTACCGCTCGCCCTCCATCCCCTCGCCGGCCAGGGCCTTGAGGTCCATGCCGGCGCAGAAGGCGCCGCCCGCGCCGGTGAGGACGACGGAGCGGACGCTGTCGTCGGCGTCGGCTTCGAGCCAGCCGTCGTAGAGGCCGACGAGCATCGGCAGCGAGAGGGCGTTCTTGGCCTCGGGGCGGTTCAGGGTGAGTACGAGCGTGCCGCCTTCGCGCCGCACGGTGAGGTGTTCGGTGCCACCCATGGGGTTCTCCCGTCTCCAGTTCTGGAACAGGTTGCAGGAGCCCGGGGCCCAGTTCAATAGTTTTCTGACACCTAGTCAGATTCTTCTGCGCGGACTCTTCCCCCCGTCGGCGTACGGCGCTCTAATGACCGCCCGAGTCCGTACGTACCGGGGTCAGGAGGAACGGTGGAGTACAACCTTGCCGACCTGTTCGAATCGGTCGTCGACGTGGTCCCCGACCGCGAGGCACTGGTGTACGTCGACCATCCGGGCACGGGCGCGGAACGGCGCCTCACCTACGCCGAGCTGGACGCGGCAGCCAACCGGATCGCCCACCACCTCACCGCCGCGGGCATCCGGCCCGGCGAGCACCTCGGACTCCACCTGTACAACGGCGTCGAGTACCTCCAGACCGTCCTCGCCTGCCTCAAGGCACGGATCGTGCCGGTCAACGTGAACTACCGCTACGTGGAGGAGGAGCTGGTCTACCTCTACCGGGACGCCGACCTGGCCGCGCTCGTCTTCGACGCCGAGTTCACGGACCGGGTCGCGGCGGCGCTGCCGCGGACGGAGAAGCTGCGGCACCTGGTGCGGGTGGGGACCCCTCCCGACCGTGGCGAGGGAGCCGCGGCGCTCGACTGCGTGCCCTTCGCCGAGGCGGAGGCCTCCGGCTCACCCGAGCGGGGCTTCGGTGCGCGCTCGGCGGACGACCTCTTCATCATCTACACCGGCGGGACGACCGGGATGCCGAAGGGCGTCCTGTGGCGCCAGGAGGACCTGTTCTTCGCGGGGCTCTTCGGCGGGGACCCCGCGGGCGAGCCCGTGAAGCGGCCCGAGGAGCTGGCCGAGCGGGTCGCGGCCGGCGGCTCCGGGATCACCTTCTTCCCCGCGCCGCCGCTCATGCACGGCACGTCCACGCTGACCGCGTTCATCGCCCTCAACTACGGCCAGCGGGTCGTCCTGCACCGCAAGTACGTCCCGGAGGAGGTGCTCCGCACCCTGGAGAAGGAGAAGGTGTCCAGCATCTCCCTGGTCGGGGACGCCATGCTGCGGCCGCTGGTGGACGCGCTGCGCGGGCCGCTCAGGGGCACGGATCTCTCCGCCCTGTTCAGCCTGTCCTCGTCCGGGGCGATCATGTCCGACACCGTGCGGGCCCAGCTCCAGGAGCTCATGCCGAACGTCCTGCTCCTCAACAACTTCGGCTCCACCGAGTCCGGTTCCAACGGCCGGGCGACCGACGACTCCGGTCCCGCCCGGGGCTTCCGCCTCCACGTGAACGAACGCACCCAGGTGGTCGACCCGGCGACGCGCGCCCCCGTCGCCCCCGGCGAGATCGGCCGGCTCGCCCAGCGCGGCCATGTGCCGCTCGGCTACCACAACGACCCGGCCAAGACCGCCGAGACCTTCTTCGAGCGGGACGGGGTGCGCTGGGTGCTCCTCGGGGACATGGCGACCGTGGACGAGGCCGGGGTGGTCACCGTCCTGGGGCGCGGTTCCCAGTGCATCAACACGGGCGGCGAGAAGGTCTACCCGGAGGAGGTGGAGCAGGCCCTGAAGGCCCACCCCGACGTGTACGACGCGCTGGTCGCCGGCGTCCCCGACGCCCGCTGGGGCAGCCATGTCGCGGCGGTCGTCCAGCTCCGCCCCGACGCCCCGCCGCTCGATCTGGAAGCCCTCCAGACCCACTGCCGCCCCCGCCTCGCCGGGTACAAGGTCCCCCGCCAGCTGGTCCTCACCGACCGCATCCAGCGCTCCCCCAGCGGCAAGGCGGACTACCGCTGGGCCCGCTCGGTGGCGGTCGACGCGGACGCGGCCGACACCTCCTGAGGCGTGTCCGAACCGGCCCCGGACGATCTTCGCGATCGGTCTCACCGAGATCGCGATACGGTGGACAGTCCGTCCCCGATCAGCGAAGGAACCGTCCCACCGTGCCCGAGACCCGGGAATCCGCACTGCGCGGCGACTGCGCGAACTGCTTCGGCCTGTGCTGTGTGGCGCTGCCCTTCGCGAAGTCGGCCGACTTCGCCGTGGACAAGGCGCCCGGCGAGCCCTGCCGGAACCTCCAGGAGGACTTCCGCTGCGGCATCCACACCCGGCTCCGGCCCAGCGGTTTCCAGGGCTGCACGGTGTACGACTGCTTCGGCGCGGGCCAGCAGGTCTCCCAGGTGACCTTCGGCGGCGTGTCCTGGCGCGAGGCGCCGGAGACCGCGGGCCGGATGTACGACGTGTTCTACGTGATGCGCCAGCTCCACGAACTGCTCTACTACCTCACCGAGGCACTGGCCCGCCCGGCGGCCCGGCCCGTCCACGCCGACCTGAGGGGGGCGCTCGACCGCGTCGAGGCGCTCACCCGGAGTTCGGCGGACACGCTGAAGCAGCTGCGCGTCCCCGAGGTCCGCGCCGACGTGAACCGGCTGCTGCTGCGGACGAGCGAGCTGGTCCGCGCCACGGCCGGCGGGAAGCCGAGGAGCCGGCGCGGCGCGGACCTGATCGGCAAGCGGCTGCGCGGCGCGAAACTGCGCGGCACCGACCTGCGCGGAGCGCTCCTCATCGCCGCCGACCTCACGGGAGCGGATCTGTCGCTCGCGGATCTGATCGGCGCGGACCTGCGGGACGCCGATCTGTCGGGGGCGGACCTGACCGGCGCCCTGTTCCTGACGCAGCCCCAGCTGAACGCGGCGCGCGGGAACGCCGACACCCGCGTCCCGGAGGGATTCGAGCGCCCCGCGCACTGGACGGCCTGACCGACCCCCTTACGAGGAGGCGGCCGCGTCGCGCCAGACCGTGACGTCGAGCGTCAGATACGTGCTGGGCGAGTCCTCCGGGGAGATGCCCCTGACCGTGACGAGGGCCAGGTGCCCCGTACCGGTCGTGACGCAGATCTGGCGGCCCGTGGACAGCTTGTTCACGTAGACGTCCGGAGTGAACCGGGTCTCCGCGCGGCACGCGGCGAGGGAGCCCTTCTGACCCGGGTCGAGGAGGGCCATGCTGCTGCCGTTGGTCTCCGCGTCGAGGTACCCGCCGGTGTCGTAGGAGAGTTCGTACCCGCCGTCCTCGCCCTTCTGCGGCCGCATGGCGTCGTCGCCGAGGGTCAGGTGGTAGCCGGCGGTGAGGTTGATGCCCGGGTAGTCGGCGGGCTGCGGGTCGCCCCCGGTCGAGGGCGTCGCACTCGGGGTGCCGCCGGTGGCGGCGGGGGTCGTCCCCGCGTCCTGGCCGCTCGGCCCGGAGCCGGCCGTGTCGCCGGTCGGCTTGGCGCCGGTCGAGGTGCCGCCGGTCGGCTTGCCGCCGTCGGCCGTGGTCTCCTGCCCCTTGTCCTTCAGCAGGACGTACGCCGTCAGACCCCCCACCGCGCCGAAGGCGAGCACGGCGGCGAGGGCGACCAGCAGTCCTCGCCCGGCCTTCCCCCGTGCGGCGCCCGGCGGCTGCCCGCCCGGGACGCCGGGGTGCTGGTACGGCGTGGGGAAGGGTCCCTGGGTCGGCGCGTACGCGTGGACGGGGGTGGCGTGCGCCGGCGGAGGCGTGCGGTAGGGGCCGGGTTGCTGCCCGACGGGGGGCCCGTAGCCGCCGGGCGCGGCGGCCGGCGGGGCCGGTGCGGTGGGCGCGTAGGCCGCGGCGGTCGGACCCGCGGGCGCGGTGGGCGCGTGGCCGGGGGGCGGGCCCGAGGGAGCGGTGGGTGCGTAGCCGGGCGCGGGGGCGGTCTGCGGGGGCGGAGGCGTCTGGACGGGGGCGGGAGCCGCCGCCCGCGCCGTGATGTCGGCGGAGACCGGGGCCGGCAGCCAGTCCTCGGGCCGGCGGAGCACCGTCGCCGCGTTCGCCTCCTGGCAGAGCTGGATGACCTCGGCGAGCGTCGGCCGCGCCTCGGGGTCCTTCGCGAGGCACCGCGCGACCAGCTCGCTCAGCCGCTCCGGCACGGCGCCGAGGTCCGGCTCCTCGTGCACGATGCGGTACAGCACGCCGTGCGAGGTGCCCTCGCCGAACGCCGGGACCCCCGTCGCCGCGTAGGCCGCGACCTGCCCCAGCGCGAAGATGTCCGTCGCCGGGGTCACCTTGCGGCCCGCGGCCTGCTCGGGAGCCATGAACGACGGGGTGCCGATGGTGACGCCGCTGCCGGTCAGCGAGGTCGCGTCGGCCGCGTGGGCGATGCCGAAGTCGATGACGCGGGGCCCGTCGGAGGCGAGCAGCACGTTGGACGGCTTGAGGTCGCGGTGGACGATCCCGGCGCCGTGGATGACGTGCAGGGCCTCGGCCATCCCCGCGACGAGCAGCAGCACCGTCTCCACCGGCAGCGCTCCGTGCGCGACGACCGCGTCGGCGAGCGACGGGCCGGGGACATAAGCGGTGGCCAGCCACGGCTGGGCGCCCTCGGGATCGGCGTCGATCACGGGCGCCGTGAAGAGTCCCTGCACGCGCTGTGCGGAGCGCACCTCCTGCGCGAAGCGGCGGCGGAACTCCGCGTCCTCGCCGAACTCGGGGCGGATCAGCTTGATCGCGACGGGTCGGCCGCCGGGCGTGTACGAGAGGTACACCTTCCCCATGCCGCCCGCCCCCAGCTTGGCCGCGAGCCGGTACCCCGCGACCGTGGTGGGGTCGTCCGCCGCGAGCGGTCGGAAGATCTCGCCCGTGTCGCCCCGACCCGGTTGCTGACCACTCATGAACTCTTGTCTCCCCACGCGGACTTCTGTTGCCGGACGGCACCCTACCGTCGCGGGGCGGTCCGGTCCGCCGCGCGGCCTACGGATGGACAGCCGGGTCCGTCCGTACGTCATGGGTGTACGGGGTCGTGGTCGTCAGCGCGAGGAAGCCGAGGCGCTGGAGGATCGGGCGGCTGGTGTCGGCGGCGTCGACCTGCACGAGCCGGTGGCCGCGCCGGGCCGCGACGCGGGCGCGATGGGCGACGAGGGCGCGGTAGAGGCCGCGGCCCCGCCAGCCCTCGACGGTGCCGCCGCCCCAGAGGCCGGCGAAGTCGGTGCCGGGGCACAGTTCGAGGCGGGCCGCGCTCACGGGTTCACCGGCCGCGAGGGCGACGACGGCGGTGACGGTGCCGGGGTCGGCCGCGAGGCGGTCGAGGAGTCGGCGGCCGATGTGGGCGCTGTCGGTGCCGAAGGCGCGTTCATGGACCTCGACCACCTGGCGTACCCCCGCCTCGTCGGTGACCTCGCGGAGCTCGACGCCTGCGGGGAGCGGTACGTCCTGCGGCAGGGAGGTGGCTTCGGCGACCATCAGGGTCTCGGTGTCCTCGGCGGTGAAGCCCGCCGCGAGGAGCCGCGCACCGAGGTCGCCGGGGGTGTCGTGGGCGTACAGCTTCCACTCGAAGGACAGGCCGGCGGTGCGGTAGTGGTCGATCTGCCCGGCGATGGCCCGGTCGGCGGCAGGGGCGTCGAGCCGGGACCAGAGCACTCCGTTCCAGGCGTGCGCGGGTCCGGTCTGCCGGACGACGTCGCCGACGCGCTCGATCCGGCAGCCGGGCCCGTCGGGTCTGGCCTCCCGGCGGAGCTGACGGTCGTACAGGTCACGCAGGTGCTGGGGGTCCATGGGGGCCACTCCAGCACCGCGTCCGCCCCGTGGCAACGGGATTTCGGCCGGTCACCCGGCCCCGACGGCCGTTCTTCCCGCGTCTCTTCCCGCGTCCGTGCCCGCCGGGTCGGCCCTTCCCGCGTCGTGCCGGAGCGGGGTGATCTGATCGATGTCGTAGCGGATCCGGAGCCGTTCGACGGCCGCGTGGTCCACCTCGCCGCCCGAGCCGAGGATCTCCATGAGTTCCTCGAAGTACCGCTCGTGGTCGGGCGGCGGCGAGGCCTGGAAGAGCATGCGTACGGGCTCACCGGTGGGGTTGGCGAAGGCGTGCGGGCAGCCGGGCGGCACCAGGACGAGGGTCCCTGGAGTCGCCCGCACGGCCCGCTGCCCGGAGGAGGACTCCCAGGCGCGCCAGCTGTCCTTCGTGCGGACGAGAGGCTCGAAGGCGAGGACGTCCAGCTCGCCCTCCAGGACGTAGAAGAGCTCCTCGCTGTGTCCGTGGGCGTGGGCGCCGACGTCGAAGCCGGGCGGGACGACGACCTCGAAGGTGGAGGCGGTACGGGAGTGCTCGCCGGTCACCTTGAAGGTGACGTGCTGGGCGGCGGTGGTGAGGGTCTTCCCGTGGCCGGGCGGCACGATGAGGCCGCCGCCCGGTCCGATCGCGGTGGCTGTCACGGTGTGCGAACCCCTCTCACCAGGTGACCGGAAGGGCCTCGGGGCCGCGGATGAGGGCTCCGCGCTGCCAGCGGAGCTGGTCCTCGGGCACGGCGAGCCGCAGATCGGGGAAACGGGTCCACAGGCTTTCGACGAGGATCTCCGACTCGATGCGGGCGAGCGCGGAGCCCGGACAGTAGTGGGGGCCGTGTCCGAAGGCGACGTGCGGGTTGTAACCGCGGTCGAAGTCGAGCCGGTCCGGGTCGGGGAAGACGGCGGGGTCTCGGTTGGCGGTCAGGTAGGAGACGTAGACCGGATCGCCGGCCGGGATGGTGACCCCGCCGACCTCGACGTCCTCCAGGGCGATCCGGGAGAGGCCGACGGCGTTGCGGTGCGGGATGTAGCGGAGGAGTTCCTCGACGGCCTGGGGCACCAGCGCGGGTTCCGCGCGGAGCCGGGCCAGGTGCTCGGGGTGGGTGAGCAGCGCGTACACCATGTTGGCGCTGTTGTTGCGGACGGCGTGGGCGCCGCCGATCTGGATGAGGACGGCGAGTCCGGTGGCCTCGTGCGCGGTGAGGGTCTCGTCGTCGACGGCGTCGGCGAGGACGGCGGCGAGGGTCTCCTTGCCGGTGCCGTGGTTGCGACCGACGAGTTCGGTGAAGTAGCGGCCCATGTCGGCCTTCGCCTGTTCGCTGGCCTCGCGGCCGGCGGCGGCGGAGATGATGGTGTCGGACCAGCGGGCCATCAGCGGCTGGTCGCCCTCGGGCACCCCCATGAGTTCGCTGACCATGGCGAGGGGGAAGGGCCGGTTGACGAGAGCCATGAGGTCGGCGGGCGCGCCGTGCTCGTCGACCCGGTCCAGGAGCCGGTCCATGACCTCCTGGGCGTGGTCGCGCAGGGCACGCAGGGCGCGGGCGCCGAACGCGCGGGCGACGACGCGGCGCATCCGGGTGTGGTCCGGCGGGTCGGCGAAGCCGACGGCGCCCTCCATGGGGATGAAGTGGGGGGCGACCCTGGTGACGGAGCGGCCCCAGACGGCCTGGCGGCTGAAGCGCGGGTCGACGGAGACGAACTTGACGTCCTCGTAGCGGGTGACGAGCCAGGCGTGTCCCTCGCCGTGCGGCAGCCGGACCCGGGTGACGGGGTCCTCGTGCAGCAGCTTCGCGAGCAGCGGGTCGAAGTCGAGACCGGTGAGGTCGGGCACGGCCCAGAAGTGGACCTGGGGGGTGCCGGCGTCGGTGGCGGTGGTGGTGGCGGCGGTCACGGGGCCGTCCCCTCGGGGGCGGTGACGGCGGGGCGGTGCGGGTGGGGCATGACGTTCACTTTCGTCCGGGCGCGCGGGCGGGCCGCCGCCGGGGCCGGGGCGGCGGAACCGAGGCCGGGCGGACCTCGGCTGATCCACCCTTCCCGCCGTGGACGCGCGGGGGTCGGAGCCCGCCGGAAAGGCACCCCAAGGGGTGATGACCGGGCCGCACCCGGCGGTGCCGGGAATTGTTCCGCCGTGCCCCTTGCCAACCCCCGGGTCCCTCCGGTTTTACTGACCCGGAAGGCATCTACCGAATGATCGGTCGTCCGTCTGACGAGCGGGGCCGTGGAGGAGTGGCGCGATGACGGACCTGCTGGACAGCGGCGAGCGGCTCGGACGCGAGGAGTTGGCGGCGCTCCAGCTGGAGCGCCTGCGTGCCACCCTCCGCCACGCGTACGAGAACGTGGACTTCTACCGGCGCTCCTTCGACGCGGCCGGGGTGACCCCGGACGACTGCCGGACGCTCGCGGACCTGGCCCGTCTCCCCTTCACCACGAAGGCGGACCTCCGCGACCAGTACCCCTTCGGGATGTTCGCCGTCGCCCCGGAGCGGGTCCGGCGCGTCCACGCCTCCAGCGGCACCACGGGCCGCCCGACCGTCGTCGGGTACACCGACGGCGACCTCGACACATGGGCGGACGTGGTGGCCCGGTCGCTACGGGCCGCCGGCGTCCGTCCCGGGCACAAGGTGCATGTGGCGTACGGGTACGGCCTGTTCACCGGAGGACTGGGCGCCCACTACGGGGCGGAGCGGCTGGGGTGCACGGTGATCCCGGCGTCGGGCGGTATGACGGCCCGGCAGGTGCGGCTCATCCAGGACTTCCGGCCCGAGGTCATCATGGTGACCCCCTCGTACATGCTCACGCTGCTCGACGAGTTCGAGCGGCAGGGCGTGGACCCGCGGTCGACCTCGCTGAAGGTGGGCGTCTTCGGCGCGGAGCCGTGGACGGAGGCGATGCGGAAGGAGATCGAGGAGGCCTTCGCGATCGACGCGGTCGACATATACGGCCTGTCGGAGGTGATCGGGCCCGGCGTGGCGCAGGAGTGCGTGGAGACCAAGGACGGGCTGCACATCTGGGAGGACCACTTCTACCCGGAGGTCGTGGACCCGTTCACGGGCGAGGTGCTCCCGGACGGGGAGGAGGGGGAGCTGGTCTTCACCTCGCTCACCAAGGAGGCCATGCCGGTGATCCGCTACCGGACCCGTGACCTGACCCGTCTGCTGCCGGGGACCGCGCGGGTGTTCCGGCGGATGGAGAAGGTCACCGGCCGCAGCGACGACATGATCATCCTGCGCGGGGTGAACCTCTTCCCGACGCAGATCGAGGAACTGGTGCTCCGTACCCGGGCCGTGGCCCCGCACTTCCAGCTGCGGCTGACCCGGGAGGGACGGCTCGACGTCCTGACCGTGCGCGCCGAGGCCCGCTCCGGGGCGACCGGCGAGGAGCGGGCCGAGGCGGCCCGCTCGCTCGCGGCGGCGGTCAAGGACGGCATCGGGGTCTCGGTCGGGGTCGAGGTGGTGGACCCCGGGACGCTGGAGCGCTCGGTGGGCAAGATCAAGCGGATCGTGGACCTGAGGGAGTCCTAGGGGGTGTCGGGAACGTTCCGCCTGCTCGCGGCGCCTGGCATTCCCCAGGGGGTGTCGGCGAAGCGGTCGCGGAGTTCGCGCTTGAGGATCTTGCCGCTGGCGTTGCGGGGCAGTTCGGGGGTGAAGTGGATGCGCTTCGGGGCCTTGAAGTGGGCGAGCTTCTCCCGCGCGTGGGTGAGGAGTTCGGTCTCGGTGACCTCGCCGCGCGGGACGACCACGGCCGTGACCGCCTCGATACAGCGGTCGTCCGGGAGGCCGATCACGGCCACCTCCGCGACGCCGGGATGGGTGTAGAGCGCGTCCTCGACCTGACGGGAGGCGACCAGGACGCCTCCTGAGTTGATGACGTCCTTCACCCGGTCGACGATCGTGTAGTAGCCCTCGGCGTCGCGGACGGCGAGGTCGCCCGAGTGGAACCAGCCTCCCCGGAAGGCCTCCTTCGTCTCGTCGGGCTTGCGCCAGTAGCCGTCGCACAGCTGGGGCGAGCGGTAGACGATCTCGCCGGGGGTGCCGTCGGGGACGTCGTCGCCGTTCTCGTCGACGACGCGGGCCTCGACATGGCGGACCGGACGGCCGCAGGACTCCATCCGGCCCTCGTGCTCGTCGGGGCCGAGGACGGTCGCCAGCGGGCCGATCTCGGACTGGCCGAAGCAGTTGTAGAAGGCGAGCCCCGGCAGCCTGGTGCGCAGCCGCTCCAGGACGGGCACCGGCATGATCGACGCCCCGTAGTACGCCTTGCGCAGGGCGGACAGGTCGCGGGCGTCGAACTCCGGGTGGTTGGCGAGGCCGATCCAGACGGTCGGCGGCGCGAACAGGCTGTCCGCGCGTCCGGCCTCGATCAGGTCGAACAGGACGGCCGGGTCCGGACCGTCGACGAGGGTGTTCTCGGCGCCGACGGCGAGGTAGGGCAGCAGGAAGACGTGCGTCTGCGCCGAGTGGTAGAGCGGCAGCGCGTGCACCGGCCGGTCGTCCTCGCTCAGGTCGAGGGCCTCGATGGCGCTCGCGTACGCGTGGACGAGCGCGCGGTGGGTCATCATCGCGCCCTTGGGCAGGGCGGTGGTCCCCGAGGTGTACAGCAGCTGGACGTACTCGCGGGCGTCGCGGTCGGTGTCGTACGTCTCCGGCGTGGCGAGCGCGTCGAGGAGTGAACCGGGCGCGTCCCGCAGGGCCTTGACCGCGAAGCCGTCAGGGACGCGGTCCGCGAGGGCGGGGTCGGCGAGGACGAGCGAGGTGTCCGACTGCTCCAGGAGGTACGCGAGGTCGTCGCCGGTCAGGTGGTGGTTGACCGGCACGTGGATCAGGCCGGCGCGGGAGCAGGCGAGGAACGCGACGAGGTAGGCGTCCGAGTTGTGGCCGTAGGTGGCGACCCGGGCGCCGTCGGGCAGACCGATTCCGTGGTGCGGCTCCCGCAGGACGGCCGCGGCGGTGGAGACGGCCGCGTCCAGCTCGGCGTACGTCCAGGTCCGGTCGGCGTAGCGGACGGCGATCCGGTCGGGGACGCGCTGGGCGCTCATGCGCAGGACGCCGTCGACGGCGCGGCTGAGGAGTCGGTCCATGCGGTGATCCTCGGCGCGTACCGGGCGGAAGGTCAAGTACCGGGAGGCGTGCCGTACCCGCTCGGACCTCGGATACCGAACGGGATGTTGACAAGGGGACGCATGGCTGCGTGCATGGTCCAACCAGCCGTGCACATCAGTCCGTTGGGAGACACGTTGCATCTCCGCACCCGTCTGAAACACCTGGCGCTCACCGGTGCCGCCCTCGCCGTCGTCACCGCCTCGCTGCCGGGGGCGGCGGTCGCCGACTCCGGAGGCCGGGGCCACCACCCGTCCGACCAGGGCCTGTCGGCCGTCATCCGGTACACCGAGTACGGCGTCCCGCACATCCTGGCCAAGGACTACGCGAACCTCGGTTTCGGGACCGGCTGGGCCCAGGCCGCCGACCAGGTCTGCACGCTCGCGGACGGTTTCCTGACCGTGAACGGGGACCGCTCCCGGCACTTCGGCCCGGACGCCGCCACGGACGGCTCGCTCTCCTCCGCCGCCACGAACCTCTCCAGCGACCTGTACTTCCGCGGGGTGCGGGACGCGGGGACGGTCGAGGACCTGCTCGCGACCCCGCCGCCGGCCGGGCCGAGCCGTGACCTGAAGGAACTCATGCGCGGCTGGGCGGCCGGGTACAACGCCTGGTTGCGGAAGAACCGGATCACGGATCCGGCCTGCGCGGGGGCCGACTGGGTCCGTCCGGTGACCGCGCTCGACGTGGCCCGCCGCGGGTTCGCCGTGTCGGTGCTCGGCGGGCAGGGCCGGGCCGTCGACGGCATCACCGCCGCCCGGCCGCCCGCCGCCCCCACGGGGACGCCCGCCGAGGCGCCCGACCCGGCGCGTACGGCCGCGGCGGCGCGGGACCTGTTCGCCGCGGAGAACGCCACCATGGGCTCGAACGCCGTCGCCTTCTCGGGCGCCACCACGGCGAACGGGCGCGGGCTGCTCCTGGGCAACCCGCACTATCCGTGGCAGGGCGGCCGCCGCTTCTGGCAGTCGCAGCAGACCATCCCGGGCGAACTGAACGTCTCCGGCGCCTCGCTCCTCGGCACGACCGTCGTCAACATCGGCTTCAACGACAAGGTCGCCTGGAGCCACACCGTCGCCACCGGGGTACCGCTCAACCTGCACCAGCTGACGCTCGCCCCTGGCGACCCGACCTCGTACCTCGTGGACGGCAGGCCGGAGCGGATGACCCCGCGCACGGTGACGGTGCCGGTCAAGGACGGCGCACCCGTCACCCGCACCCAGTGGTGGACCCGGTACGGCCCGGTCGTCGGCGGCCTCGGCCCCCAGCTCCCGCTGCCGTGGACCACCACCACGGCGTACGCCCTCAACGACCCCAACGCGGTCAACCTGCGCGGCTCCGACACGGCGCTCGGCTTCGGCAAGGCACGGTCCACGCAGGACATCGCCGACACCCTGAAGCGCACCCAGGGCCTGCCCTGGGTCAACACGATCGCCGCCGACTCCTCGGGGCACTCCCTCTTCACCCAGGCACAGGTGCTCCCCCGCGTCACCGACGAGCTCGACCGGCGCTGCTCCACCCCGCTCGGCCGGGCCACCTACCCGTCCTCGGGTGTGGCGGTGCTCGACGGCTCGCGGTCGGACTGCGCGCTCGGCTCCGACCCGGACGCGGTCCAGGCGGGGGTCTTCGGCCCGGCGCGGATGCCGGTGCTGCGGGACACCCCGTACGTCGAGAACTCCAACGACAGCGCCTGGCTGACCAACGCCGACCGGCCGCTGACCGGCTACGAGCGGATCTTCGGCACGGTCGCGACCCAGCGCTCGCTGCGCACCCGGGGCGGTGTGGAGGACGTGGCGGCGATGGCGGAGCGCGGCCGTCTGACGGTGGCGGACCTCCAGCGCCAGCAGTTCGCCAACCGGGCGCCGGCCGGTGACCTGGCGGCCGCCGACGCGGCGGAGGCCTGCGCGACCGTGCTCCCGGGGGACGCGGAGGTCTGCCGGGTGATCGGGGCCTGGGACCGGACGGTGGACACGGACAGCCGGGGCGCGCTGCTCTTCGACCGGTTCTGGCGGAAGTTCACCGCTGCGGTGAAGCCCGCCGACCAGTGGAAGGTGCCGTTCTCGCCGGCCGACCCTGTGCGTACCCCGCACACCCTCAACACGGCGGCGCCCGGGTTCGCGAAGGCGCTGGCCGACGCGGCGGCGGAGCTGCGGGCCGCCGGGATCCCGCTGGACGCGCCGCTGGGCGCCCACCAGTTCGTCGTACGGAACGGGCAGCGGATCCCGGTGAGCGGCGGCACCGAGTCGCTCGGCATCTGGAACAAGACCGAGTCCGTGTGGGACGCGGCGGGCGGCGGCTACGTGGAGGTCGCCCACGGGACCAGCCATGTGCAGGCGGTCGGCTGGGACGGCGGCCGGTGCCCGGTGGCCCGCACCCTGCTCGCGTACTCCCAGTCGTCGAACCCCGCGTCGCCGCACCACAGCGACCAGACCCGGCTGTACGCGGGCGAGCGCTGGGTGACCTCCCGGTTCTGCGAGAAGGACATCCTGCGCTCGCCGGCGCTGCGGGTGGTGGTCGTCAGGGGCTGACGCTTCCTCCGGGCCCCGCCGTCAGGGGCTGAACGACAGGAAGACGAAGGCGGCGAAGATCGAGAGATGGACGCCGCCCTGGAGGAGGGTGGCCCGTCCGGGCACCACGGTCAGGGCGCTCACCACACCGGTGAGGACGAGCAGGACCATGTGGAGCGGGCCGAGACCGAGCACGAGGGGCCCGGACAGCCAGATGGAGGCGAGCGCGATCGCCGGAATCGTCAGTCCGATGCTGGCGATCGCGGAGCCGTAGGCGAGGTTGAGGCTGGTCTGTACCCGGTCCCTGCGGGCCGCGCGGACGGCGGCGAGGGTCTCGGGCAGCAGCACCATGAGGGCGATGACGACACCGACGACCGCCTTGGGCAGGCCCGCCGACTCGACGCCGTCCTCGATGGTCGGCGAGATCACCTTGGCGTTGCCGACGACGGCGACGAGGGCGAGGAGGAGCAGACCGAGGCTGTTCCAGGCGTCGCGCCGGGAGGGCGGCTCGGCGTGCTCGTCGGCCGAGTCGTGGCCGGGACGCGGGACCGGGAGGAAGTAGTCCCGGTGCCGTACGGTCTGGACGCCGACGAACACGCCGTACAGGCAGAGGGAGGCGACGGCGGCGAAGGCGAGCTGCGCGGTGGAGAACTCGGGGCCCGGCTGGCTCGTGGTGAAGGTCGGCAGGACCAGCGTCATCGTGGCCAGGGTGCAGACGGTGGCGAGCGCGCCGCCGGACCCCTCGGCGTTGAAGACCGCGACCCGGGTGCGGAGCGCGGCGACGAGCAGGGACAGGCCGACGATACCGTTGCAGGTGATCATGACGGCGGCGAAGACGGTGTCCCGCGCGTACGTGGAGGTCTTCTCGCCGCCACCGGCCATCAGCGTGACGATGAGTCCGACCTCGATGACGGTGACCGCGACGGCCAGGACGAGCGAACCGAACGGTTCCCCGACGCGGTGGGCGATGACCTCGGCGTGGTGGACCGCCGCGAGGACGGCGGCGATGAGGCAGAGCGCGATGAGCCCGACGGCGAAACCCGGGAGGTCACGCCCCCAGGCCGCGACAAGTGCAAGCGCCGCCACCACCGGCCCCCAGGTGGTCCACTGCCGTGTCAATGACGCCGTGCTCGAACTCATGATCCGCATCCTGCCACAGAGGGGGCTTTCGCCCGGTTTCGTTCAGTCCAAGGGGTCGCTGAGGCCGCGCTCGTACGCGCCGAGCGTCTCCAGGAACATCCGCCGCTGCGCCGCGTCGAGCGGGGCGAGGGCGGAGCGCCAGGCGTTGGCGCTGCGGCCGAGCCAGCCGTCGATGGCGGCAGCGTGCGCCGGCGCGATGGAGACGATCTTGCGCCTGCGGTCGGCCGGGTCCTCGACGCGTTCCAGTACGCCCTTCTTCGCCAGGTCCCCCACCATGAGGCTCACGGTCGTCGGGGGCGATCTCCAGCCGGGCGGCGGGCTCGTTGACGCGGCCCTGACTCGCACGCGGGCCGCGCCGGGAACGTAGGCCCGCCGCCCGAGGGGGCGAGCCCTGACCGCCCACCGGTTCCTGACGTTCTGGATCCGGATGCACGGCGTCCTGTCGCTGGAACTCGCCGACTCCTTCACCGGCATGGACTTCGACCCGGCTCTGCCTGTCGGGGCCGAGCCGGACGAGCTGGACGAGCTGTCGGCATCGGGGGCCTGCGGCAGGCCGCGCAGGGCCGAGGCGCGGCGAAGCGGCCACAGGGCAGCGACGTGGCCGCCAACGACCCCGCAGGGCGCTCGCTACGGCGTGCGGAAGCCTCGGAAGGTCACGTGCCTGCGTGTCACGAAGCCGAGCTTCTCGTAGAGGGCGATCGCACCGGTGTTCGCCTCGGCCACGTGCAGGAAGGGCCCTTCGCCCCGCGCCTCGATGCGCGCCGCGAGCGCGCCGACCAGCCGGGCGGCGTGGCCCTGTCCGCGGGCCTCGGGCGCGGTGCAGACCGCGCTGATCTCGGTCCAGCCCGGCGGGCGGAGCCGCTCGCCGGCCATGGCCACCAGCGTGCCCTTCTCGCGGATGCCGAGGTAGGTGCCGAGTTCGGGGGTCCGGGACCGGAACGGCCCGGGCCGGGTGCGTGCGACGAGGTCCAGCATCTCGGGCACGTCGTCCGCGCCGAGGTCGAGCACGTCGTCGTCCGCCGCGTCTCCCGGAGCCCCGGACGTGCCGCCGTCCGGCCGGATCATCTGGCGGCCTTCCAGGACGAAGACGGGCTCCCAGTCCGACGGCGGGAGAACCGGGCAGCTGAACATGTCGGCGAACTCCCCCCGGCCGAGGAGTTCGGTGAGGTCGGCCCACCTCGACGGATCCGGGTCGGTGGACACGGCTGCGAAGGTCGAGACGTCCGGCAGGTAGGTGACGGCCCCGCCGACGCGGCGGGCGAGGTGGGCGTGACGGCCCCGGAGGGACTCGGCCACGGGGTCGTCCAGTACGAAGGGATCGCGGCCCGCCATCGTGACGTCCCTCTCGTACTCCGTGCCGAACGGGGAAGGCGGTCCCCGTCGGAGACCTCCCCGCGCACGCAGTCTAGAGCGGGCGCTCGTGGCCCTCCCAGTACGGGTCGCGCAGGCGCCGCTTGTACAGCTTGCCGTTGGGGTCGCGGGGCATGGCCGGGACGAAGTCGACGGTCTTCGGGCGCTTGAAGCCGGCGAGGCGGTCGGCGCAGTGGGCCAGGATCTCGGCGGCGAGCGCGGGCCCCGGCACGTGGCCGTCGGCCGCCTCGACGACGGCCTTGACCTCCTCGCCCCAGTCGGCGTGCGGGATGCCGAAGGCCGCGGCGTCCGCGACGGCGGGGTGGGCGAGGAGCGCCGCCTCGATCTCGGCCGGGTAGATGTTGACCCCGCCGGAGATGATCATGTCGATCTTGCGGTCGCGGAGGAAGAGATAACCGTCCTCGTCGAGGATCCCGAGGTCGCCCACGGTGAAGAAGTCGCCGATGCGGTTCTTCGCCGTCTTGGCCTCGTCCCTGTGGTACCGGAAGCCGCCGGTGTTCATCCTGAGGTAGACGGTGCCGAGTTCGCCCGGCGGCAGCCGTACGCCGTCGTCGTCGAAGACGGCGAGCTCGCTGATGGGCCAGGCCCGGCCGACGGTGCCCGGCTTCTTCAGCCACTCCTCGGCGGTCGCGAACGCGCCCCCGCCCTCGCTGGCGGCGTAGTACTCCTCGACGCAGCGGCCCCACCAGTCGATCATCGCCCGCTTCACGTGCTCGGGGCAGGGCGCGGCGCCGTGGATGGCGTGGCGCATCGAGGAGACGTCGTACCGCTCCCGTACCTCCGTCGGGAGGGAGAGGAGCCGGTGGAACTGGGTGGGGACCATATGGGTGTGGGTGCAGGCGTGGCGGTCGATCAGACGGAGCATCTCCTCGGGTGCCCACCGGTCCATGAGGACGAGCGGGTGCCCGATGTGGAGGGCCGCCGAGGCGAACTGGAGCACGGCTGTGTGGTAGAGCGGCGAGCAGACGAGGTGGACGTTCCCGTCGTGCGGCCGGATGCCGAAGATGCCGAGGAACCCGCCGAGAGGGGTCTCCTCCGGGAGCCTGCCGGGGAGCGGGCGGCGGATTCCGCGGGGCCGTCCCGTGGTGCCGGAGGTGTAGTTCATGACCCAGCCGAGGGTGCGGTCGGCGGGCGGGGTCCCGTCCTGGCCTTCGAGCAGGTCGGCGTACGGACGGAAGCCGGGCACCGCGCCGACGGCGTACCGGTGGGTGGCGGCGAGCCCGGCCTCGTCGGCGGCGGCGGTCACCGTCTCGGCGAACCGTTCGTGGGCGACGAGGACCTTGGCGCCGGAGTCGGCGACGATCCAGGCGATCTCGGGGCCGACGAAGTGGTGGTTGACGGGGACGAGGTAGAACCCGGCCTGGGTGGCGGCGAGATGGGCGGCGAAGAACTCGGGGCCGTTGGGCAGGACGACGGCGAAGGCGTCGCCGCGTTCGAGCCCGGCGGCGCGCAGCCCGTGGACGAGGCGGTTCGCCTCGGTGTGCAGCCGGCCGGCGGTCCATTCCTCGCCGTCGGGTGCGATCAGGACCGTACGGCCCGGGTCGGCGGCGGCCTGGGCCCAGAAGCCGGTGGGGCTCTGATTCACCGTGTGCTCCTTCCGGCGATGCGGTTGATGCGGGTGACGGCTCTCTCGAAGCCCCGGGTGAGGTCGTCGACGACCTGCTGGACGCTGCGCTCGGAGTCCATCCGGCCGACGATCTGCCCGACGGGGGTGCCGAGGAGCGGCAGGACCTCGTGCTTCTGGATGCGGGAGACGGCCTCGGCGACGAGGAGTCCCTGGAGCGGCATGGGGAGCGTGCCGGGCCCCGACGGGTCGTCCCAGGCGTCGGTCCACTCGGTGCGGAGCTGCCGGGCGGGCTTGCCGGTCAGGGCGCGGGAGCGGACGGTGTCACCGGAACCGGCGGCCAGGAGCTTGGCCGTCAGGGCGCGTGAGTGCAGCTCGGCCTCGGTGGTGGTGAGCCAGATCGAGCCGAGCCAGACGCCCTGTGCTCCGAGGGCGAGCCCGGCGGCGATCTGCTCGCCGCTGCCGATGCCGCCGGCGGCGAGCACGGGCAGGGGGGACACGGCGTCGACGACCTCGGGGGTGAGGACCATGGAGGCGATCTCGCCGGTGTGGCCACCCGCCTCGTACCCCTGGGCGACGACGACGTCGATGCCGCCCTCGGCGTGGTGGCGGGCGTGGCGGGCACTCCCGGCGAGGGCGGCGACGAGGACGCCGTGGTCATGGGCGCGGGCGACGACGTCCGGGGGCGGGGAGCCGAGGGCGTTGGCGAGCAGCTTGATCGGGTAGTCGAAGGCCACGTCGAGCTGGTTGCGGGCGACCTGCTCCATCCAGCCGGTGATGCGCCAGCCGGAGGCCTCACCCTCGGCCAGTTCCGGTACGCCGTGCTTGGCGAGCGTGGCGCGCACGAACGCGCGGTGCTCCGCCGGGATCATGGCCTCGACATCGGCTTCGGTGAGCGTGCGATGCGCCGGGGCCTCGACCTTCTTGGCGGGCATCACGACGTCGAGGCCGTAGGGCAGGCCGTCGGTGTGCTCCTGCATCCAGTCGAGGTCGCGGGCGAGGTCGTCGGGGGCGGTGTAGCGGACGGCGCCGAGGACGCCGAACCCTCCGGCTCTGGTGAGTGCGGCGGCCACCGCGGGGAAGGGCGTGAAGCCGAAGATGGCGTGCTCGATCCCCAGGGTGCGACTCAGCTCCGTCTTCATGGGCGGCAGGATGCCGCAGCGGCGCGCCGGAGGGAAGAGAAATTCTGATGCAGCGTCAGATTCTTGCGGAGCGGCACGTGGAGGTGCGCGTGCCGGTGCGGGTGGACCGGGGGTGAGGCTTAGCTTGAGGTCGAGAGTTCGAGCTCGTGGAGGAGGCGACGGACGGTGGCGACGGCGTACGGGGTCGGCGGGGCAGGCGGGGCCGGGCGGCGGACCACCCTGCGGGCGGGTTCGGCCGAGGAGGCCGGTCTGCTCCCGGCCCACCTGGACGGGCTGGTCACCGAGGCCGAGAGCTTCCTCGCCCCCTCCCCCGCCCACCCCTGGTACGCGGGCGCCGTGCTGCTGGCCGGGCGGGGCGGAGTCGTCGCGCTGCACCGGGCGATCGGCTCGGCCGTGCGGTACGCGGCCTACGACGAGGCGACGGACACCGGGGTCGAACTGCCGCCGGAGCGCCGGGTCCCCATGACCGAGGAGACCGTCTTCGACCTGGCGTCGGTCACCAAACTGTTCACCTCGATCCTGGCGGTGCAGCAGATCGAGCGCGGGACGCTGGACCTGGAGGGCAGGGTCGCCGCCTGTCTGCCGGAGTTCGGCGGCGGCGGGAAGCGGGAGGTCACGGTCCGCCAGCTGCTCACCCACACCTCGGGGTTGCGGTCGTGGCTTCCGCTGTACGGGGAGCCGACGCGGGAGGGGATGCTGCGGCTGCTGTGGGACGAGGCCCCGGCGCACCCGCCGGGGACCGCGTACCTCTACTCGGATCTGAATCTGATCGCGCTCCAGCTGGTCCTGGAGGAGATCACCGGTCACGGTCTGGATGTCCTGCTCCACGACGAGATCACCGCTCCGCTCGGGATGCACCGCACTCGTTTCCGTCCACCGCTCTCCTGGCGGCCGGGGATCGCCGCCACCGAGGACGCCCGGCCGCCGTGGTCGGACCTCGACCGGGGCATGGTGCGGGGCGAGGTCCACGACGAGAACGCCCACGCCCTGGGCGGGGTCGCGGGCCACGCCGGGATCTTCTCCCGCGCGTGGGACCTCGCGGTCCTCGCCCGCGCCCTGCTCAACGGCGGGGCGTACGGCACGGCCCGCGTCCTGTCCCCCGCCTCGGTGGAGCTGCTGTTCACCGACTTCAACAGCGCCTTCCCCGGTGACGGCCACGGCCTCGGCTTCGAGCTGGACCAGCGCTGGTACATGGGTGCGATGGCCACCCCGCGTACGGCAGGGCACACCGGCTTCACCGGGACCAGCGTGGTCCTGGACCCGACGACCGACACCTTCCTGGTCGTCCTGGGCAACTCCGTGCACCCGGTCCGCTCCTGGCGCTCGGGCTCCGCCCCACGTGTCGCCCTGGCGAACCGGCTGGCCAGGGCGGTGCCCGTACGGTCGGCCGGGGGCCGCGCGGCCTGGTTCTCCGGCATGGAGAGCGGCAGCACCGGCACGCTCACCCTGCCGCCGGCGCCGGGGGCGCAACGGCTCGAATGCGCCCTGTGGTGGGACACCGTGCCGGGCGCTGACGCGGTCGCCCTGGAGGCATCCGCCGACGGGGGCGCGACCTGGCGGCCGGTGCCCCTCACCACCGACGGGCGCACCGAGCACCCGACGGGCACGGTCGGCGGCTGGTCCGGGCGCGTCTGGCACACCGTGTCCGCGCCGCTGCCCGACGCGGGCGGGCTCGTGCGCTGGCGGTACACCATGGACCGGCGGTACGTGGGGCGCGGTGTGTACGTGGACGGGCTCCGGCTTCTCGACGGCGCGGGACGCCCGGCGTTCGACGCGGCGCGGCCGGAGGACTCGGCGCGGATCGAGGCGAACGGGTGGAGCACGTCGGCCGATTGAACACACCGGGCCCCACACCCGTACGGAATGCGCACATGTGATCACATGGAGTACCGCCCCGGCGGGAGATCTCCTTCGTAACGAGGTGTCCTTCGTGTCGTCCCTGTCCGAGCGCCGCCCACCGGGCGCGCGCCGCTTCGCACCGACCGCGTGGATGTGCGCACTCTCCCTCGCCGTCCTGGCCGCGGTCGCCCTCGCCGTCACACCGCCGTCGCACGCGGCCGCGCCGGCGACGAGCGCCACCCCGGCGTCCACGACGTCCCTCACGACGCAGGTGCTCAACACGCCGTTCAAAGCTCGGGAGCACTACTTCTGCACGCGGATTCCGGCCCTCGTCACCAGCACCGGCGGCGTCCTCCTCGCCTTCGCCGAAGGCCGCACCCGGCTGAGCACGACCGGCTGCCACGACGTCGGCGACAACGACATCGTGCTCCGGAGGTCCCTCGACGGCGGTGCGCACTGGGAGGAGCCTCAGGTCGTCGTCGGCGCGGGCGACGCGCTCGCGCACGGCAACCCCGCCCCCGTGGTGGACGCGTTCACCGGCCGGATCACCCTGCTGTACTCCAGCGGAGACTGGAACCGTGACGGGGCCAAGCCGAACCGCGACGACTACCCCCGGACCGTCCGCGCGGTCCACAGCTCGGACGGCGGAGTGACCTGGTCCCCGAGCGTCGAGCTGCCGCAGGCGAAGGCGCCCGGGTGGGGCTGGGTGTCCACCGGGCCCGGTCACGGCATCCAGCTCGACCGCGGACCGCACAAGGGCCGGCTGATCGTGCCCGGCGACCACACGGCGGGGGGCAACACGACCGCGGGCGCCCAGCTGTACTACAGCGACGACGGCGGCATGACCTGGACGCTCGGCGCCACGACTCCCGAGGTGAGCAAGTCCGGTGCGTTCCCGGCCGAGTTGACGGTCGCCCAGACCACGGACGGCGACGTGTACGTCAACGCGCGCAACTCCGAGCCCACCCGTTGCGCCACCAACGAGCACCGGCTGGAGACCACGAGCGCCGACGGCGGAGCCTCCTTCGCCGCGCCCTTCACCCCGGTGGCGAACCTGGACACCTCCCCGACGTTCGGCTCGCTGCTGCGGCTGCACGCCCAGGACCATGACGGCAAGCCCGACCGGCTGCTCTACTCGGGTCCCTCCCGGCTGGGCCCGAACCCGCTGGAGGACCGGCGTGAACTGGCCGTCCGCTCCTCGTACGACGAGGGGAAGAGCTGGAAGACCGTCGGCACCCTCGTCTCGGCGGCCCGCACCGGCTACTCCGATCTGACACTGCTTCCGGACGGTTCCCTCGGCGTCCTGTACGAGACGGCCGGCAACATCCCGCACGGCAACCTCGTCTTCGCGGCCTTCACCGAGAAGGACATGGACGACGCCGCGACCGAGCTGCGCCGCCCCCGCACCGCCGACACCCGTGTGCGTCCGCCGGGCGTATCCGGCAACCATGCCGTCATCCACGGCGGGGCCGTGCTCGGCACGCGCCTCGGCGGCAAGGCCATGGAATTCGACGGCACGGACGACTACCTGCGACTCGTCTGCTCGCCGTCCCTGCGGGTCGAGGACCAGGACTTCACCGTCACGGCGTGGTTCCGGCACTCGGCCACCACCGGCACGCTCCCGATCATCTGGGCGTACGGGATGCCGGGCACCGACCCGCTGAAGAAGGGCCGGCACTTCTCGATCCGGGCGGAACCCGGAGCGGGCGACGTCCTGCGCGCCACCGTCGGCACCGACATCGGCTCCACGGAGGTGACGCTCCCCTCCTCGTACGACGACGGCGGATGGCACCACGTCGTCCTCACCCGCAGCGGCCTCACCCTCGGCCTCGCGGTGGACGGCGGCGCTCCGGCCACCGCCACCATGCCGCGGGGAGCGTCGGCCGCGGACAGGAACGTCACCCCCGCGGCCCAGTTCAACATCCACATCGGCGCCCGGCCCGACTTCCCGAACCAGCCGGCCGGGGTCGCGCAGCTCTTCCGCGGCACGCTGGACGACGTGAGGCTCTTCCGGAGCGCGCTGACCCCGGACGAGGCCGCCCGGGTGAAGAACGGTTCGCTCGACGTGGCCACCGAGGACGAACGCCTCCGCCTCGGATTCTCGACCATCTGGTAGCGCCCACCCCCGGCCGGGCCCCTCGGTGGCGGACGGACCGTCCGCCACCGAGGGCCGCGCGGCGCCGGGGGCCGTCCGCCACCGGGGCCGTACCGCGCGGCGGCGCGCCTCAGGCGCCGGGTCCCGAGGCCGTGCGCAGGGCCGTCAGGACGGGGCTGATCAAGGGGTGCTCCTCCGCGCCGCGGCGGACGGCGGCGAAGACCCTGCGCGTCGGGGCGACGCCGTCGATGGGGCGGACCTCCACGCCCGCGCGTTCCATGCCCCGCAGCGCCGAACGCGGTACAAGCGCCACGCCCGCGCCCGCCGCCGCGAGGGCGACGACCGCGCGGAAGTCGTCGGACGAGTGCTCCAGGCGCAGCGCGAACCCGGCGTACTCGCAGGCCAGGACGGTCACGTCATGGCAGGGGTTGCCGGTGGACTGGCCGATCCAGGTGTCCTTGGCGAGGTCGGCGAGCGCGATCCGCTCGTGGTGCGCGAGCGGGTGGCCGGCCGGCAGGACCGCGTCGAAGGGCTCCGCGTAGAGCGGGACCCGGGTGAGGCGTGCGTCGTCCTCGCCTGGCGCCCCCCGGTACTCGACGGCGACGGCCACGTCCACCTGCCGGTCGAGGACCATGAGGAGGCTCTCGTCACCCTCGGCGTCCCGCACCCGGACCCGGATGCCGGGCGCGGTGCGGGCCAGGGCGGTGAGGGCCGGGGCCACGACGAGCCCGATGCCGGTGGCGAAGGCGGCGACCGTGACCGTGCCGGCGTCACCCGAGCTGTAGGCGGCGAGTTCCGACTCGGCGCGCTCCAACTGGGCGAGGACGGCGTTGGCGTGGCTGAGCAGGATCTCGCCGGCGGGAGTGAGGCGGGCGCCCCGGGCGCTGCGGTCGACCAAGCGGTGGCCGGTCTCCTGTTCCAGGGCGGCGAGCTGCTGGGAGACGGCGGAGGGGGTGAGATAGAGCGCGGCGGCCGCCGCCGTGACCGTGCGGTGGTCGGCCACCGCACGGAGGATGTGCAACCGCCGCGCTTCGATCATGCCCCTAGTCTCGCAGGCCGTGAGACCGCCGCCCGCCTCGGCCGCGCGGGGCGACGGGGCCGGTCCCGACCCTCAGCCGCGCGGGGTCACGGGACCGGTCCCCGTGGTGGCGGAGACCGATGCCCGCCTCTCAGCCGCGCAGGGCCGCGCGGGCCTCGACGAAGGCGTCGACGGCGCGGTTCACATCGTCCGTGGAGTGGGCGGCGGAGAGCTGGACGCGGATCCGGGCCTGGCCCTGCGGCACGACCGGGTACGAGAAGCCGATCACGTACACACCGCGCTCCAGGAGCAGTTCGGCCATGCGGCCGGCCTCGGACGCGTCGCCGATCATGACGGGGGCGATGGCGTGGTCGCCGGGGAGGATGTCGAAGCCCTCGGCCGTCATACGGGTCCGGAACAGCTCGGTGTTGGCGCGCAGCCGCTCGCGGAGGTCACCGGCGGACTCCAGGAGGTCCAGGACCTTCAGGGAGGCGGCGGCGATCACCGGCGCGAGGGTGTTCGAGAAGAGGTACGGGCGGGAGCGCTGGCGCAGCAGGGCGACGATCTCGGCGCGGGCGGCGACGTAGCCGCCGGAGGCGCCGCCGAGGGCCTTGCCGAGGGTGCCGGTGATGATGTCGACGCGGTCCATGACGCCGTGCAGTTCGGGGGTGCCCCGGCCGCCGGGGCCGACGAAGCCGACGGCGTGCGAGTCGTCGACCATGACCATGGCGTCGTAGCGCTCGGCGAGGTCGCAGATCTCGTCGAGCGGGGCGACGTAGCCGTCCATGGAGAACACGCCGTCGGTGACGATGAGCTTGCGCCGGGCGCCGCCCTCCGTGGCCTCCTTCAGCTGCTGCTCCAGGTCGGCCATGTCACGGTTGGCGTAGCGGAAGCGGCGGGCCTTCGAGAGGCGGATGCCGTCGATGATCGAGGCGTGGTTGAGGGCGTCGGAGATGACCGCGTCCTCGGCGCCGAGGATCGTCTCGAAGACGCCGCCGTTGGCGTCGAAGCAGGAGGAGTAGAGGATCGTGTCCTCCTGGCCGAGGAAGGCCGAGAGGCGTGCCTCCAGCTCCTTGTGCACCTCCTGGGTGCCGCAGATGAAGCGGACGGACGCCATGCCGTAGCCCCAGCGGTCCAGCGCCTCGTGGGCGGCGGCGACCACCTCGGGGTGGTCGGCGAGACCCAGGTAGTTGTTGGCGCAGAAGTTGAGGACCTCGCCGGGGCGGCCGCCCGAGGTGACGGCGACGGTGGCCGACTGGGGCGTGCCGATGACCCGCTCGGGCTTGTGGAGCCCGGCCTGCCGGATCTCGTCGAGGGTGGCGCGGATGTCGTCGCGTACGGAATCGAACATGGGTCAGGCTCCCGCAGTCCAGTCGAGGATGATCTTGCCGCTCTTGCCGGAGGCCGCGTCGTCGAAGGCGGCCTCGAAGTCGGTGTACGCGTACCGGCCGGTGATGACGGGGGCGAGGTCGAGGCCGCCCTCCAGGAGCACCGACATCGCGTACCAGGTCTCGAACATCTCGCGGCCGTAGATGCCCTTGACCGTGATCATGGAGGTGACGATCTTCGCCCAGTCGACGGCGAAGTCCTCGCTGGGGAGGCCCAGCATGGCGATCTTGCCGCCGTTGGTCATGTTGGCGACCATGTCGCGCATGGCGTGCGGGTTGCCGGACATCTCCAGGCCGACGTCGAAGCCCTCCTTGAGCCCGAGGGTGCGCTGGCCGTCGGCGATGGTCTGCTCGGCGACGTTGAGGGCGAGGGTGACCCCGGTCTTGCGCGCCAGGGCGAGGCGCTCCTCGCTGACGTCGGTGATCATCACGCTGCGGGCGCCGGCGTGCTTGGCGACGGCGGCGGCCATGATGCCGATCGGGCCCGCGCCGGTGACGAGGACGTCCTCGCCGACCAGCGGGAAGGAGAGCGCCGTGTGCACGGCGTTGCCGAACGGGTCGAAGATCGCGGCGACGTCGAGGTCGACGGCGACGCGGTGGACCCAGACGTTCGAGGCGGGCAGGGCCACGTACTCGGCGAAGGCGCCGTCCCGGCCGACACCGAGGCCGACGGTGGCACGGCAGAGGTGACGACGGCCGGCCAGACAGTTGCGGCACTTGCCGCAGACGAGGTGGCCCTCGCCGCTGACCAGATCGCCGACGGCGATGTCGGCGACGTCACGGCCGACGGAGACGACCTCGCCGACGAACTCGTGGCCGAGGGTGAGGGGCGTGGCGATCGTCTTCTGCGCCCAGCCGTCCCAGGAGCGGATGTGCAGGTCGGTCCCGCAGATACCGGTCCGCTTGACCTTGATCAGTACGTCTCCGGGGCCGGTCTCCGGCTCGGGCACATCCGTGAGCCAGAGTCCCGGCTCCGCCTTCAGCTTGACCAACGCCTTCAATGCCACGGCTCCCGACGTGCGTGTCCTGTGATGTGGGGGTGCGGGCACGACTGTGTGCCCAAGATCCCTGGAAGAGAATCTTCCGTACGGAGAGCTCGCGGTCCATCGAGGATTTCTTAAGCGCGCTCGCAGATCAGCTTCACACCCCGGGCGGGGGCGCGCCGGCGTCGACGCGCCCGAACGGCGGAGCCCCTGCGGAGGGCGCCCCGGTCACCGGCCGAGGGCCGCCATCGCCGCGTTGTGGCCGGGGATGCCGCTCACGCCGCCGCCCCGGACCGCGCCCGCCCCGCACAGGAGCACATTGGCGTGCCGGGTCTCGACGCCCCACCGGCCCGTGCCGTCCTGCGCGTGGGGGAAGGAGAGGTCGCGGTGGAAGATGTGGCCGCCGGGCAGGCGCAGTTCGCGTTCGAGGTCGAGCGGGGTCTTCGCCTCGACGCAGGGCCGGCCGTCCGCGTCGACGGCGAGGCAGTCGGCGATCGGTTCGTCCAGGCGGGCGTCGAGCTGGTCGAGGGTCGCCGCGAGGAGCGCGGCGCGGGTGCCCTCGTTGTCGGCGGTGAACAGTCGTGCGGGGGTGTGCAGCCCGAACAGGGTGAGCGTCTGGTGGCCCGTGGCGGCGAGGTCGCGGCCGAGGATCGTCGGGTCGGTGAGGGAGTGGCAGTAGATCTCGGAGGGAGGGGCGGAGGGCAGCCGGCCGGCGGCGGCCTCGGCGTGGGCGGTGGCGAGCTGCCCGTACCCCTCGGCGATGTGGAAGGTGCCGGCGAAGGCCTCGTGCGGGTCGACGGAGCGGTCGCGGAGTTTCGGCAGCCGGGTGAGCAGCATGTTGACCTTGAACTGGGCGCCTTCCGGGGCCGGCGGTGGCGTCTCACCGAGGAGGGCGGCGAGGTCGCGGGGGGAGGCGTTGACGAGGACGTGGCCCGCCTCGACGGTGTCCTCGCCGTCGGCGGTGCGGAAGGTGATCGCGGCGCGGCTTCCGTCGGTCTCGATCCGGGTGACCTCGTGGCCGGTGCGGAGGTCGGCACCGGCGGCGCGGGCCGCGTCGGCGAGGGCGTCGGTGAGGGCGCCCATGCCGCCGACGGGCACGTCCCAGTCGCCGGTGCCGCCGCCGATGACGTGGTAGAGGAAGCAGCGGTTCTGCGGGAGCGTCGGGTCGTGGGCGTCGGCGAAGGTGCCGATGAGGGCGTCGGTGAGGACGACTCCCCGGACGAGGTCGTCGGCGAAGGTCCGCTCGACGGTGGCGCCGAGGGGTTCCTCGAAGAGCATCCGCCAGGTGTCGGCGTCGTCGACGCGGTCCCGCAGCGCGGCGCGGGTCGGGAGGGGCTCGGTCAGGGTGGGGAAGATGCGGCGGGCGGCCCGGCCGGTGCGGGCGTAGAAGGCCTGCCACGCGTCGTACTCGCGGTCGGAGCCGGTGAGCGCGGCGAAGGAGGCGCGGGTGCGGTCGGGGCCGCCGCCGACGAGGAGGCCTCCGTCGCCCTTCGGGGTGTACGAGGAGATGGAGCGTTTCCGCACGGCGAACCGCAGCCCGAGGTCCCGCACGATCTTCTCGGGGAGGAGCGAGACGAGGTACGAGTACCGGGAGAGCCGCGCGTCGACCCCGGCGAAGGGCCGGGTGGACACGGCGGCGCCCCCGGTGGAACCGAGCCGCTCCAGGACGAGCACGGAGCGCCCTGCGCGGGCCAGGTAGGCGGCGGCGACCAGGCCGTTGTGACCGCCGCCGACGACGACGGCGTCGTAGGGACGGGCGGCGGCGGACTCGGTGGAAGCGGTCATGGCTCATGCTCACACGGGGTGGCGGGCCGGGAAAGAGGGCGGCGGATGTCCGGAGCGGCCGTCGCGAGCCCTGGCACCCGGGCCCGCTCCGGCCACGCGGCGGATCAGGACGGCGGGGCGGCCGCTCTCAGGAGGAGGGCCGCCGCTTCGGCGTGGCGGCCCAGGCGCTCCAGGCAGTGGGCCTCGTCGTCGAGGGCCGCGACGGTGTCGGGGTGGACGGGGCCGAGGAGGCGGGTGCGGGTGGCGGCGATGGCGCGGTGCGCCTCCAGCGCCTCCGCCCAGCGGCCCAGCCGGCCGAGGGCGACGGCGGTCTCACGGCGGCTCAGCAGCGTGTCCGGGTGCTCGGGCCCCAGCACCCGCTCCCGGTCGGCGTGGACGCTCTCGGACTCCGCGAGGGCCTCCGGCCAGCGGCCGAGGCGGCCGAGGTTGACGGCGAGGGCGTGGCGGGCGCGCAGGGTCTCGGTCCCGTAGGCGCCCTGGGCGCGGGTGCGGGCCGCGATGAGGTCCCGGCACACCTCCAGGGCGTCGGCGGCCTGGCCGAGCCGTCCGAGGCAGACACCGGTCTCGTAGCGGGCGGCGAGGGTGTCGGGGTGGTCGGGGCCGAGGGCGGCGGCGCGGGCGTCGGCGACCGCGCGGTACAGGGTGAGCGACTCCTGGCCCCGGCCGAGGCGTCCGAGGGTGTAGGCCACTTCGTGCCGGGTCACGAGGGTGTCGGGGTGGTCCTCGCCGAGCAGCCGGGCGCGGGCCTCCGCGACGTCGTGCGCCGTGCGGTACGACTCCTCCAGGCGGCCGAGGCGGCCGAGCGTGAACGCCAGGTTGTGCCGGCAGCGCAGGGTGTCGGGGTGGTCGGGGCCGACGGTGCGCTCGCGTGCGGCGAGGACGCTGACGTACACCTCGTACGCCTCGGGGTGCCGTCCGAGGCGCCCGAGTGCGTACGCCCGCTCCTGACGGGCCGCCAGGGTGTCGGGGTGGTCCTCGCCGAGGACGCGGGCGCGGATCGCGGCGACCCGGTCGAAGACGCTCAGCGCGTCGGCGGGGCGGTCGAGCCGGGCGAGGGCGAAGCCGACCTCGTAACGGCTCGCGAGGGTGTCGGGGTGGTCCTCCCCGAGGACCGCGGCGCGGTGCTCGGCGACGGACCGGTGCACGGACTCGGCCTCGTCCCAGCGGCCGAGGCGGCCGAGTCCCATCCCGGCCCGGTACCGACCGGCGAGCACGGCGATCAGCTCGGCGGAGGGGGCGACGGGCACGGGCGCGGGCGCGTCCGGTGCGGAACGGGCGGTGGTCCACTCGGTGGTGAGCACGGCGGCGGCGGGGTCGTGGGCGACCGGCCGCGGCGCGGCGCCCGCGTCTGCGGGCCGGGGTCCGCCGGTGATCCCCCGGACCCACGCGGGCACGGGGGCCGGGCCGGGAGCGCCGGGGAAGGTGCCGACAGCGGGGACCGGGCCGGGGACCGGAGCGGGACCCTGCCCCTGGCCGGGGACCGGGCCCGGGCCGGGGATCGGTGCCGGGCCGGGGATCGGGCCCGGGCCGGTGCCAGGGCCTGGGCCCGGGACGACGGTGCCTCCGGGGACGGGCATGCCGACCGTGGTCCCGGCGAGGGACGGCGAGACCCGGCCCGAGACGATCCGGCGGCGCAGGTCGCCCGCGTCGGCCGGCCGTTCCTCGGGCACCTTGGCGAGCAGGTCGACGACGATCCGGTCGAAGTAGTCGGGCAGCTCGGCGCGGTGCGCGCGCGGCGGACGCGGCACCGTGTCCCGGTGTCCGATGAGGATCGCCCAGGAGTCGCCGAGGTCGAAGGGCGGGGCGCCGGTGGCCAGTTCGTACAGGACGCACCCGAGTGAGTAGAGGTCGCTGCGGTGGTCGATCTCGCCGCCGCCGATCTGCTCCGGGGACATGTAGTGGGGCGTGCCCATGGCGATGCCGGTGCCGGTGAGGCGGGAGGTGAAGCCCATGTCGGCGCCGAGGCGCGCTATCCCGAAGTCGCAGATCTTCACCGTGCCGTCCCGCAGCCGCATGATGTTCGCGGGCTTCAGGTCGCGGTGCACGATGCCGTGGCCGTGGGTGTAGGCGAGGGCGTCGGCGACCTGGTCGGCGATCTCGACGACGTCCTGCACGGGTAGCGGATGCTGGGCGTTGGCGGCGAGGAGCTGGCTGAGGTTGCGCCCCTCCAGGAGCTCCATGACGAGGAAGAGGACGCCGTCGTCCTCACCGAAGTCGTGCACGACCGTGATGCCACGGTGCTGGAGCGCGGCGGCCACCCGGGCCTCGCGCCGGAACCGCTCGCGCACCACGGTGAGGACCTGGGGGTCCTGCTGTGGTCCGAGCGGTTTGAGGCACTTCACGGCGACCCCGCGCCCGAGCGCCTCGTCGGTCGCGCGCCACACCTCGCCCATACCCCCGCGGCCGATGACCTCGTGCAGGCGGTACCGGCCCTGGATCAGTCTGGAGTCCCCCATCGTGTGCTGCCGCCCCCGTCGGTTTCCTACGCCTTTTCCGGCTCCTCCAGTATGGACGCCGGTTCGGACAGTGGGTACGGGGCGGGGTACGCGTAAGGCTCGGGTCGCGCCTCCGGGCCGAGCCGCTCCATGGCGCGGATGATGTGCCCGGGCGGGAGGCGCCAGCGCAGGTGGGCGGGGACGCGGCGGAGGAGTCCTGCCGTCGCGACCAGGCGGCGGGTGACGGTGGCCGGCGGTGGGGCGGGGTGGCCGTAGAGCGCGTGGGCGTAGGGGGGCAGAGTGTCGTACGCGAGCGCGGTGACGCGCCGCCAGATCACCTCGCGCGCCGGTACGAGGACGGGTTTCACGGGCGGTCTGCGGAGGAAGGCCTCGACGGTGCGGGCGTCGGGCCCGGCGGTGAGCCGGGGGCGTACGGCGTCGAAGTAGGCGGCGAGTTCGGCGGCGGATCCCGGGACGGCGGCCGGGTCGAGCCCGATGAGGCGGGCCGATGTGCGGTGTTCGTCGACGTAGCGGTCGGCCAGGGTGTCGGTGAGCGGGAGGCCGGAGCGCCGTGCGACGGAGAGGTAGGAGTCGGTCTCGGCGCAGTGCACCCAGAGGAGCAGCTCCGGGTCGTCCACCCCGAGCAGCCGGTGGATCCGGCGCACCCGGGCGGCGGCGGCCTCGGCGACGTCGGCGGTCTCGTAGCTGAGGGTCCCGATGAAGCTCGCGGTCCGCATGAGCCGGCCCCAGGGGTCCTCCCGGAAGCTGCTGTTGATCATGACGCCGCGCACGGCGACGGGGTGCAGTGCCTGGAGCCACAGGGCGCGGACGCCCGCGAGCCACATGACGGGGTCGCTGTGCAGCTGCCAGGTGACGGAGCGGGGCCCGAAGAGCCCGGGGTCGGCATCCTGCGTCATGGCGCTCAGGCTAAGCCCGGCCCTCGGGGCGCGAACAGATGCGGGCACCCGGGTTCGCGGGGTGCCGGAGCCCCTGCGCCTCTGGAGTCCCTTGCGCCCCTCGCGTAGACCTCGACATGGCTCGTTCCCGCCCACCGCTGACTGACATGATCCCGCCAACCATGCGGCGGGGGGCTCCCCGGGAAGGGGTTCCGGCGGCTGGCCGCGGCCCCCCGATGACGACCCGTCGGGACTCTCCGTACACGTTCCCCCGGCGCGCGCCCGGGCTCGGAGACAGGCCCAAGCCGACACCATCCGCAGCAAAAGGACCAGCACCATCACGCCATCTGGCTCGTTTAATTCGGCCGAAACAAGAGGGAAACACATCGCCCCCTCCGATGGAAATCAGCCGCGACTTGACGGCAATTCAAGGTCACGCTTGATTGCCCCGACGAGGGAGTCCTAGGGTCACTCCTGATCAAGATCGCCGGAACGGGAAGCATCACCGTCGGAACCGTCCACCCATCGATTCCCGACATTGGTGCAGACCAGTGATCCTGCGCCTCGGCGGCGCATTTCGATCTGCGCTGCCGAGAGAAGAAGCCCGCGAATGGACGCCACAGAGGAGGTCGAGACATGGAGACAGTCCGAATTCCTGACAGTGAAAAACAGGCACTCATGGCGCTCATTCCCGCCGACGCCACACAACGCGTCGCGATCGGGACATTGGGCCCGAAGGGGACCAGCAGCGAGCACATCGCACGGCTGATGCTGCACAGCGTCGGCGACCCCGAATCCTGCCGGATCGTCCTGAAGGACACCTTCGAGCAGTGCATGGACGCGCTCGTCGGCGCGCGCATCGAACTGGCTCTGGTCCCTCACGCCTATTCCCATATCAACGTCTTCTACATGCATCCGGGACTGGAACCGGTGAGCGTCTTCTACGGGAGTACGCCCGAATACGGACTTGCCGCACGAGCCGACTTCCCCTTCCACGAGGAACTGCTCAGCACCGAGACCGTAGCCACTCACCCGGCTCCGATTCCCATGCTGCAACACCACTTCGACCACCCCGTGAAGCTGGCCACCGTCAGCTCCACGAGCCAGGCGGCAGATCACGTCGCCAGCGGCCGCTACAACATCGCTCTCACGAACGAGCAGGCGGTCGAGGAATACAACCTGAAGTTCGTCTACAGGTTTTCACGGATCCCCATGACCTGGACGGTCTTCTCAAGGAGGAAGGATCTCAATGACCGCGGAAGTGCGTGAGCACCCCTACTTCCCCGCTCCCGGCGTCACGCTTCACGACGACGGGGTCCGGATCGAGTCCTACCGACGCGAGGACACGGAGGTACGACTCCTCTACATCGCCCCCGGCGCCGGTGTGCGAGGCGACGAATCCCGGCGGGAGGCACACGTCGGGATGGTCATCCGGGGCGAGATCTCCGCGACGGTCGGAGACGTCACGAAGCTGATGAAGCCCGAGCACGACGTGTACGTCGCGCCGCCCGGCATCGAACTCTCGGCCGTGAACACGAGTTCCGCCGAAACCATTCTCCTCGAGATCAGGCGCTGTAAGGCGGGCGAGTCCTATCCCGCGCCCAGCGGTTACTTCCTCGAACCGCTCGAGTCGCGCAAGTTCGTCAAGATGGACGTCACGTTCTTCCTGGCCGACTGGATCGAGCTGATGGTCGCCGACATTCCCGGCGGCGGCGAGATGCCGTACCACAAGCACTCGCACGAGCAGATCGGGACGTGCCTCGACGGCCGGTACGAGATGACGGTCGAGGGATCGCGCCACGAGCTGCAGTTCGGCGCCACCTACTTCTGCGGGAGCCAGGAGGGGCACGGGGCCGCCAACCCGAACGAGAGCCTGGCCCGCTCCCTCAACATCTTCATCCCGCCGCGGTACCACCGGGTCCCCCAGCAGGAAGCCGAGCAGGAGTCCCGGTGACCCGGGTAGCGATCATCCTGGGCGCCGGCCGCGGCATCGGGAGGGCGACCGCACTGCACCTGAGCGCCAAGGGGTACACGACCGTCCTGTGCGCGCGCGGTTCCGAGGACCTGGAGAAGGTCGCCGCGGAGGCGAACGCGGGAACGGGTGACGGCGGGCGGTCCGCGTACGTCCTTCCGGGCGACGTCACCTCGCCGTCCTTCCGCGAGGAGTTGGTGGGCGACGTCGAGCGCCGTTTCGGCAGGATCGACGTCCTGATCAACAACGCCCCCGGACCGCCGCCCGGACACTTCGACGACATCCTGGTCGACGACGTGCGTTCCGCGATGGACCAGAAACTCGTCCCGTACCTGGACCTGATCAAATCCGTCGCCCCCGTGATGGTCCGCAACGAATTCGGCCGGATCGTCAACATCGTCGGCAACATCGGCAGGGAACCCACGGCCGGCATGTTCCTCTCCGGCCTGGTCAACGCGGCGGTCTCGAACGCCGTCAAGTACCTGGCGAGCCAGTACGCCCGGCACAACGTGACCGTGAACTGCGTGCACCCCGGAATCATCCGGACCCAGCGCTACGACAACGCCGTCGCCCATATGGCCCGGACCGGCGGCATCACCCGACAGGACGCGGAAGAGCGCCTGCGACGGGCGATCCCGATGGACAGGCCGGGAGAGGCCGACGAGGTCGCCGCCCTCATCGGCTTTCTGGCGTCCGACGAATCGTCCTACGTCACCGGTCAGCAGATCTCGGTCGACGGCGGCCACATGACATGCGTGTGAAAGGAGACCTGCTCATGTTCGAGGACAAGGTGGTCGTCGTCACCGGTGCCGCATCGGGGATCGGCAGGCAGACCGCGATCGAATTCGCACGGCAGGGCGCGAAGGTCGTCGTCGCGGACATCGACGAGAAGGGCGGGACCGAGGTCGTCGCCGCGCTCAGGAACGACGGACACGACGCCGTCTTCGTGACGACGGACCTGACGGTCGAGGCGGACTGCAGGAACCTCATAGCCGCCGCCGTCGACGGTTTCGGACGGCTCGACGTCCTGGTCAACAACGCCGGAATCGAGATAACCACTCCGTTCCACGAGATGTCGGAACACGAGTGGGACAGGTTGGTCGACACCAACCTGAAGAGCATGTTCCTGTGCTCCAAGCACGCCCTCCGCGAGATGATCACGGCGACGAGCGGAGCCATCGTCAACGTCTGCTCCGTGAGCGGACTGGTCGCCTGGCCCGGCATCGCCGCGTACAACTCGACCAAGGGAGGGGTGATGATGCTGACGAAATCGCTCGCCGTCGACTACGCCAAGTACAACATCAGGGCGAACTGCGTCTGCCCCAGCATCATCGACACCCCGATGACGGACGTGTCCAACGGACACGACGCTGATATCAAGGCGGAGAAGGCGAAGCTGAACCCGATCGGGCGCCTCGGCACACCGGAGGACGTCGCGAACGCGATCCTTTTCCTCGCGTCGGACAAGTCGTCCTTCATCACGGGCAGCGCGCTCACCGTAGACGGCGGTTACACGGCCATCTAGCCGTCTCGTTCCACATGCACGAAAGAAAGGTTGGCTGGAGTGTCGGACCGATCGACCGACGCGGAACACCCCGGTGGGTTTCCCGTCCTGACCGTCCTCGCGCTGATGGCGGGAATCTTCGCCGTCGGATCCGAGGAGCTGGTGGTCTCACCGCTGCTTGTGAACATGGCCGAGTCCTTCGGCGCAACGGTGGCCCTGATGGCGCTGTCGGTCAGCGTCTACGGCATCGGTACGGCGGTCGGCGCGCTGCTCTTCGCCCCGCTCGGGGACAGGGTGTCGCGCCGCCTCAGCCTGGTGGTAGGGATGGTGATGTTCGTCCTCGGCACGGTTCTGTGCGCGTCCGCCACAGGGCCGGGGACGTTCTTCACGGGCAGGGTGCTGGCCGGCCTGGCCACGGGTGCCTTCGTCCCCACGGCGTACGCCTTCGTCGGTGACCAGATCCCGTACCGGCACCGCGCGAGGGCCATGGGCATCCTCGTGTCGAGCTGGTCGCTCTCGCTGGTCCTCGGCGTGCCCCTGGGGTCGTTCGTCGGGGAATGGGCGGGCTGGCGCTGGACCTTCGGGCTGCTCGCGATCCTCGGCGCCCTCGTCGTCTTCGTGCTGCTCATGGTCGGCGGCGGGAAGCCCGCCCGCGACCAGGGCGACCCTGCCGCCGCGGAGAAGTCCGCGGAGCCGTCGCGAGGCGGCTGGGTGCGCTCGACCGCCCAGGCGTTCCGTGGGCCGAGGGTGACCGTGTACGTGCTGGCGACCTTCCTGAACATGTTCGCCTTCTACGGCATGTACACGTTCCTCGGCAGCGCCCTGCAGTACCGGTTCGGCTCGGGGAGCTCCATGACCGGCCTCATGATCCTCCTCTACGGACTGGGGTTCGCCACCAGCTTCCTCACCGGCAGGTGGGCCGACGAACTGGGCAAGGAGAAGGTGCTGGTCGCCCTGCTCGCGGGGCTGGTCCCGGCGCTGGTGGCGATCCCGTTCGTCACCCGGTGGACGGCGCTGCTCGTCGTCTGCCTCTTCCTGTGGGGCGCGATGCAGAGTCTGGTGGTCACGCTGCTCAGCACTCTGCTGAGCGAGTGCTCGCCCCAGCACCGCGGCGCCATCCTGGCCCTCTACAGCCTCGCGACCAACCTCGGCGTGGCCCTCGGGGCGGCCCTCCTCGGCCCCCTGTTCACGGCGTACGGGTTCTCGGCCGTCGGCTGGGTCTGCGCCGGGATCACGCTCATCGCGTTCGGCCTGAGCGGATGGGTGTACCGGCGGCGCCACGAAGGATCCCCGGACGGTGCCGGCGTCCCGGGCAAGGACAAGGACACGACACACGAGGCGAGGGTCGCTGCACATGAAGACTGAGTTCGCGCAACGGCTCCAGGACCTGCCCAGGAGTTCCTTCGCGACGACGGTGGGCAGGATCGACCAGCTCGTCGCGGCGGGTGAGGACGTCGTCAACCTCTGCCAGGGCAACCCCGACCTCCCCACCCCTCCGCACATCGTCGAGGCCCTGCGCCGCGAGGTGCTCGACCCCGGCACCCACCGGTACCCGTCGTTCTCGGGGCTGCTCGAACTCAAGGCCGCCATAGCCCAGTGGTACGAGGCGAACCACCAGGTCGGGCTGGACCCGGAGACGGAGGTCGCGATCCTGTTCGGCGCGAAGGCCGGACTGGTGGAGATCAGCCAGTGCTTCCTCAACCCGGGCGACGTGTGCCTGATGCCCGACCCGGCCTTCCCCGACTACTGGGCGGGCGTGGTCCTGGCCCGGGCCCATATGCACCCCCTCCCGCTCCTCAGGGAGAACGGCTTCCTGCCGGACTACACCGCGCTCGACGCGGCGACGTGCGAGCGGGCCAAGCTGATGTTCCTCAACTACCCCAACAACCCCACCTCGGTGACGGCGCCGCCGGAGTTCTACGAGGACACGGTCCGCTTCGCGGCCGAGCACGACGTCATCGTGGCGTCCGACTTCGCCTACGGCGCCCTGGGCTTCGACGGCCAGGTGCCGGCCTCGTTCCTGGCGACGGAAGGCGCCAAGGACGTGGGCGTCGAGTTCATCTCCCTGTCGAAGATGTTCAACATGGCGGGATGGCGGATCGGTGCCGTCGTCGGCAACCCGGACGTCGTCGCCGCGATCAACCTCATCCAGGAGCACTACTACGTCTCGCTCCCGCCGTTCATCCAGCGGGCCGGCGTCGCGGCCCTGTCCGGCCCGCAGGACTGCGTCCGGGAGCTGACGGCGATCTACGAGCGCCGCAGGGACATCTTCGTGGCCGGCGTGCGGGAGGCTGGCCACCGGATCGACGAACCCCGGTCGATCTTCGCCTGGCTGCCGATACCCGGCGGCGGCAGCTCCGTCGCGTTCGCCGACGACCTGCTGACACGGGCCAAGGTCGCGGTGGCGCCCGGCCGTTGGTTCGGCGCGCACGGCGAAGGTTACGTCCGGGTCAGCCTGCTCGCGCCGGAGGACCGTCTCCGGGAGGCCGTCGCCCGACTGTCAGCGTTCTGGAACGCCACGGAAGAAGGAACCCCTCATGACTGAGACGAGCCACAGCACCGCCGGGATCGATCAGGAGCGCGTCGCGATCGACGGTCTCGACGGGCACATCATCGAACTGCTCGCCCGACGCGCCCGGATATCCGCCCGCATCCAGCAGAGCCGTATGAACGCCGGCGGCCCGCGCACGGAGCTGTCCCGGGAGATGGACGTCCTCGCGCGCTACCGGGACGGCCTCGGCCCGTACGGCACCCAGGTCGCGATGAGCATTCTCAAACTCTGCCGGGGCGCCGGTCCGCAGGAGCTCCTCGCGCTGACCGCGGAAGCCACCGACCGACCCGCCTGAACCCCAGCCCTCATCGATCCGCAGGAGACCCACCACCGTGATACGTCATGTCGTGCTGTTCAAGTTCAAGCCCGGGATCGACTGGAACGACCCGCGCGCCCTCGAGGCGGAACGTTCCACCGCCAAGGTGGGCGGGGAAGTGCCCGAGCTCCGCGCCTGGCGCTACGGGCGCAACGTCTCCACCAGGGAGATCGCCTACGACTTCCTCGCCGAGGGGGTCATGGACGACATGGAGGCGGTCGAGCGGTACATCGTGCACCCGTTCCACCAGGAGTCGGTCCGTCAATGGCGTGAGATCAGCGATTGGGTCATCGTCGACGTCGAGGACTGAGACATGCCGATCGATGTGGACTTCTCCCTGCCCTTCGCCGCCGGGCGACCGCTCCCCCGGCAGGTGGAGCGCGCCGGCCGGCGGGGCGTGGACTGGGCGACGGAGCACCGGCTGATCCGGCCGACGGAGGCCGCGATCGGTTACTTCCTGGACATGCGGCTTGCGGACGTCTCGACCGGGTTCTGCCCCGAGGCCGACGGACCCGACCTCGACGTGATGACCGACGTCATCACCTGGACCGCGGTCTGCGACGACTTCTTCGACGGTCCGGCCGGCGACGACCCCCGGTTCGCCGAGGCCGCGGTCCTCGCGCTCTCGTCGGTGACCGGGTCCGCCGGGCCGGCCCGGGTCCCCCCGGGCATCGAGGCCCTGGCCGGTGCCACCGCCGATCTGTGGGCCCGGATGCGGGCGCCCATGTCGCCCGCGTGGCAGGCCAGGGCCGCTCGGAACTGGCGCCGTTTCCTCCGGTCGTTCCTGGCGGAGGCCGACGCCCGGCGGGCCCGGACCGTCCCCGATCTGGCCGGCTACCTGGCCCTGCGCAGGGAGACCATGGCGATGTACGTCTATCTGGACGCCGCCGAACGGACCGGCCGCTACGAGGTGCCGGAGCGGGTCCTGACCGACCCGGTACTGCTCCGGCTCAGCACCCTGCAGATCGACATCCTCGCGCATTGCAACGACGTCCACTCCCTCGAACACGAGGAGGCCCGGGGCGACACCCACAATCTGGTGCTCGTCCTGGAACAGGAGAGCGGTCGCCCCCGCGACGAGGTGATCGAGGAGATACGTGACCGGGTGGGCCGGCTCGTCGTCCGGTTCCAGCGCGCCGCGGACGACATCCCGTCCCTCTGCGACCGGTTGTCCTGCGATCCGGCCGAGCGGGCGGCCACGTATCGCCATCTGACGGCGCTCACCCGCCAGCTGCGGGTGACGTACGACTGGTCGCTCGCGACGACGCGGTACACCCGGCGGGCCGCGTCGGGCCGGCGGCCGGAGTACCTGAAGGCGAGCACCGGGCGCAGCGGCGCGGTCGCCGGCCGGGCCGGCCTCGCCCGCACCGGCCTCGTACCGCAGCAGATCGGAGAAGCCCGTTGACCACGTACGACACCCTGTCCCCCGCCCCCGCCCTCGCCGGCGGCCTCCCTCTGCTCGGGCACGCTCCGTGGCTGGCCCTGCGGCCCCTCGACTTCGTGGAGAGACTGCGCGACCACGCTCCGGTCGCCCTCTTCCGAATCGGCACCCGGTCGGCGTACATGGTGAGTTCCGGGGAGCTGATGAAGGATCTGCTGATCACTCATCAGAGCAAGTTCGAGAAGGGCGGCCCTCTCTTCGAGCAGGCCACGAAGCTCCTCGGGAACGGACTCGCCGCCTCGAACGGGGAGTTCCACCTGCGGCAGCGACGCCTGTCGCAGCCGGCCTTCCACCACAGCCGGATGGGCGTCTACGCCCGTGCGGCGCTCGACGCCGCCGTGGTGGTCTCCGGGTCCTGGCGTGACGGCGAGGTCGTCGACCTGGGCCGTGCGCTCAACGACACGACCATGGACATCCTCGCCAGGACGCTGTTCTCGTCCCTCACCGCCGAGGCGGCGGCCGAGATACGGCGGTGCCTGCCGGCCCTGGTGGCGGGCGTGGGCCGGCGGGCCTTCATCCCGGTCGAGTTCGTCCACAGGCTCCCGCTGCCGGTGAACCGGCGCGAGGCGGAGTCCCTGCGACGGCTCTACGAGGTGGTCGACGGCATCATCTCGGACTACCGGGCGAGCGACCTCGACCAGGACGACCTGCTGTCGACGCTGATGCTGGCGCGTGACGAGCAGACCGGCGAGGGCATGACCACCGAGCAGCTCCACGACGAGATCCGGTCGATGATGGTCGCGGGCACGGAGACCTCGGCGACCCTGCTGCTCTGGGCCTTCCAGGTACTGGCCGCCCGGCCGGACGTCGAACGCCGGGTGCACGCGGAGCTCGACGAGGTGCTGGACGGCCGGCCGGTGGGCTACGCCGACCTGCCCTCCCTGGCCTACCTCGGCCGCGTCGTCCAGGAGCTGCTCCGGATGTACCCGACCGGCTGGATCCTCACCCGGCGGGCGACCTCCTCGGTCGTCCTCGGCGGCCACCGCATACCCGAGGGCGCGGACGTGTTCTTCAGCCCGTACGCCCTCCACCGCGACCCGGCGGTCTTCGCCGACCCCGGCAGGTTCGACCCGGACCGCTGGCTCCCCGAGCGGGCGGCAACCGTTCCTCGGCACGCCTATCTGCCGTTCGGGGCCGGGGTGCGCAAGTGCATCGGCGAGTCGCTCGCCTACGCCGAGATCACTCTGATCCTCGCCTCGCTCATGGGCCGCTGGCGGATGCGGTCCGTGACGGGACGGCCGCCCCGCCCGGTCGCGGGCTCCACGCTGCGGCCCAAGGAGTCGCTCATGCGCGTGGAAGAGCGTCGCCGGTGACCGCGCGCGAGGCGCGGTCGCCGGAAGGCGGAACCATGACGAGGACGGCCCCCGCCGGCCCGGACCCGTCCGCACGGGACGACCTGCGGGCACTGCTCGCACAGGTGGAGAGCGGTCTGCGCGCCTTCCTCTCGCAGGAGCGGTTCCGCTGGTCGCGGCCGGACGGCAGAGGAGCGGAGCCGGCTCTGGCGGTGGCCGAGCTGGTCGGTGCCGGAGGCAAGCGGCTGCGTCCGAGGTTCCTCCTCAGCGGCTATCTCGCCGCGGGGGGAGAGCCCGGGGAGGCACCGGTCCGGGCCGCGATGGCGCTGGAGCTCCTGCACGTGTCGGCGCTCATCCACGACGACGTGATGGACGACGCGGACCGCCGCAGGACCCGGCCCACGGTCCACGCCCGGCACGCGGAGATCCACCGGGACCGGGAGTGGTTCGGCGAGCCGAGGCGCTACGGGGAGTCGGTGGCGATCCTCGCCGGCGACCTGGCCTGGGCGTACGCCGACTACCTCATGGCCGGTACGTCCCCGGCGGTGGCCCGGGAGTGGTTCGACCTCAAGTCCGAACTGATCGCCGGTCAGGCGATGGACGTGACCGCCGCGGCCGAGCTGACACCGGATGCCGAACTGGCACGGCACATCGCGCTGGTGAAGTCGGGCCGGTACACGGTGCACCGTCCGCTGACCCTCGGCGCGCTCCTGGCCGGTCGCGCAGATCTCGCCGCGGCGTTCCAGCCGTACGGCGAGGCCCTGGGCGAGGCCTTCCAGCTGCGGGACGACCTCATCGACGCCTTCGGTGACGGGGCGGTGAGCGGCAAGCCGGTGCGCCAGGACTTCGGCCGCGGCAAGATGACGCTGCTGCTCGCCCTGGCGATGCGGTCCGACGAGCGCATCCGCGCGCTGGTCGAGCGAGGTGAGGTCGAACTGCTGCGTGAGCGCCTCTCCGGCACCGCGGTCCACGCGCGGATCGAGGCACGGATCGAACAGCTCGTGGAACGGGCCTGCGCCTCCCTCGCCGTGGCCGCCCTGCCTCCCGAGTGGCGCCGCGAACTCACGTCCACGGCTTCGTCGGCCGCGTACCGGGAGGCCTGAGTCCGCACGGGCGGATGCTCGGCGGTGGCCCGACGTGCCGTCGTGGTCACGAGGTCATGGATTCCAGCTGGTGTCGGGTGGCCGGCCCGTAGACCCCGGGAGAGTCGTCGCTGATGCCGTGTTCCGCCTGGAACCGCTGCACCGCGTCCTGCAGATGCCGGTTGAAGTGACCTCGTAGCGGATGGGGCCACAGCCCGAGCTGACGGAGGCGTTGCTGCAGTTCGACCACGTCGGGCCCCCGGTCCTGACGGCGCAGCGTACGCCCGGGAGCCGAGGTCTCCGGTGTGGGTGCCGCTGTCGTGGCACTGGGGGCGCCCTGGCCGGGTACGGGAAGCGACGCGTCGCTCGCGCCCGGGGAGGTGAAGGGAGGAGAGGCCGGGTCCGACGCCTGGACGGGAGCCGAGGCCGAACCCGACGGGGAGGCCGGGGCCGAGCCCGTGGCCGATGTCCCCACCGCGTCGTGTCCGGGCGCCGTCGCGGTCCGTTCGACGGTGGCCGGGGGTGTGATGTCCGCCTGGCTCGCGGTGGGTGATGCCGACGGCTCCTCCCCGCCGTCGAGCACTTCGAGCCGGCTCGCCGGTGGAGGCCCTGCCACGTCGGTGGTGTCCGAGCTCTGGGAGAACGCGTACGCTCCCGCGATCGCGGCGGAACCGGCGAGGCCGGCCAGGGCGGCGGCGAGGTGGACGGCCCGTCGTCGCTTCGGGGCTTCGCGCCCTCGACGGTGCGCCTGGGTCATGACCACGGGCGGGAGGGTGCCGCCGGGCTCGGGCGGCAGGTCGGCCTCCCGGGGAACGCGCGGTATCACCCAGGTGACCGTCGCACCGTCCGCCCCGTCGTCCGGCAGGGCGTCCTGCGCGGGGAGGTACGGCCGCACCCATTCCTGGTCGAACTCCCCCCGGGTCTCGCCCTGGTACGTCCCGGCTGCGTCCCGCGGGGTGAGGCAGGCGCAACGGGAACGGCCACCGCACTGGGGGCAGGAAAGAGCGCTCACTGAAATCCTGTCGACTGCTTCAGGACACGCCGCACGGACTCGCGTCGCGTGCTGTGCGTGGACCGGGGGATGCGGGGCGTAGGGGCGAACAGGTCGTGAGAATACTGTGTGAGGCGCGTGGCAAACCAGCGAAGATGAACAGGAATCGATAACGACCTGCTCAGCGCGTGTTTGCGTGAACAGCCGTCACCTCGGATCGCCGGACCGCATCGCGTCACAGGAAACGCGGGCCGTAGATGATCTGCCTTCATCGGTGGTATTCCTGTGCGGTGCGTCCCACGCCCGGGGCTTGACCAGCTCACGGCCCGGGCCGACCACGCGTCAGGCTGACGTTCCGGCACCCCACTCCGGCCGTCGGAGCTGTCGCCCGTCTCTCCTCCTGCCCCCGGTGAGCGGCGACCGAGGCGTGGCCGCACCGCGCCCCTCGGACCGCGTCACCGCGTACCCCCTGCCCCGAGGTGTTCCATGCTCCAGCGTCCTGTGCGTCGGCGAACGGCCGGCGTGCTTCTGACAGTCGTTCTCGCGGTGGGAGCCGCTCCGGCCGGGACCGCGGCCGCGAAGGCCCCCGGCCCCGTGCCCTTCAGCGACGGTTTCGAATCCGGCGGGACCTCGCTGTGGCCCCGCAAGGGGATCGAGGGCACGGGCACGGTGGCCGTGACCACGGCACCCGGCGGGCGGGGAGGCAGGGCCGCTCGGTTCACGATGCCCGACGACGGGCGGTCCTTTCGCTCCGAGATAGCCACCGGCCGCGTCCCGTACGGCAGTTACCGGTACTCCTTCTCCAACTACCTTCCCGGCGACTGGACGTCGTACAAGTACATGACCATCGTCTCCCAGTGGCACGGCGGGACCGGCACCGTTCCCGCGATCGCGCTCGCGGTCAAGGGGGGCAGGTGGGTGATGGACACCCACTGGAAGGTGGGTTCCGGGCCCGTGACCGGCCTCAAGCACGATCTCGGCGACGCGACGCTCGGGCGCTGGAACCGGTGGACCTTCGACGTCACCTGGTCCACCGGCACGACGCCGGGCTCCCTCACGGTGTGGCGCGACGGTGTGCGGGTGGGATCGCACCAGGGGCCCAACAGCTACCACCAGGACACCGCTCCGTATCACAAGATCGGCTTGTACCGGCCGAACTGGAAGGCGTCGAAGGGACACGTGAAGGGCGGCAAGGCCCCCGTGGTGATCTACTACGACGACGTCACCGTCACGGCCCTCTCCCCCGCTTCGGACACGCCGGGGCCCCCGCCCGGCCGGCCCACCGCGACGAAGCCCCCGGCGGCACCCGCTCCGGGCCGCCCCACGGCATCGGCGTCGGCGTCCTCCTCGACGTCGGCCACCGCGTCGGCTCCGGCCTCGTCGTCGGTATCGCCGTCCCCCTCCGCGTCCGTCACCGCGTCCGTCACCGGGACCGTCACCGGGACCGCATCCGCGACGGTCGCCGCGGCACCGCCGTCGAGCGGAAGCACGAGTGCCGCCGCTCCCGGCAACGACATGACGCACCTGGCCAGTCCCGGCCCGTCCAGCCGTCTGCCGCTCGTGCTCGGGTTCTGCGGAGTCCTGCTCGGCGCGGGCGCCCTCCTCACCGTCCGCAGCCGCGGGAAGGTCAGGCGCCGCACCGGCTGACCCATCCGATCGGCGGACGAGCGGCGACCGCGGCGGCATACCCAACAGTTGGCTGAGACGAAAGGTGCAGCTTGGGGGCAACGGGAGCCTCCCGGTCAGGTGACCAGCTCGTAGATGCTCCGGGCCGTCAGCCACACGCCGGCGACCAGCGCCAGGGTGACGATCAGTTGCTCCTGGTGCTGTGCCAGGGACGTCCGCAGGGCGTTCAGGCGGGCGTGCGCGACGGCGGGCACCCAGACCACGTACATCTCCATGACGATGAGGCTGAGCGTGGCCAGCAGGCAGTAGGCGGTCAGCGCGAACCAGGCGGCGGCGGTGGAGAGGTTCGCGTCGAGCGCCGTCGCGGCACCGGCGCCGACCAGCCCCCAGGGCTGCAGCAGCCATGCCAGGCCGGCCGCCGTGACCGTGGAGGCGTCGTCGATCCGGGCGGCCCAGCGTGGCGGGCCGTGGGGGCGGGGCGGGCGGCGCCGCCGGTACTCCCCGTACACCACCAGTGCCAGGCCGATGGCGAGTTTCGCGGCGATCGCGGCGGTCGACGGCACGCTGTGACGGGCCGGGGGCTGGCCGCCGGTGAGCAGCAGCACGACGGCGACCACCGTGACCAGGTTGGCCAGCCACGACAACAGGAAGGCCAGACCCTTGCGGACGCCGCGCCGCGAGGAGAGCAGCAGGATGAAGGCGCTGTTGTGCAGAGGCCCCAGAGTGATGGCCGTACCGATCACCACCAGGTCGAGGACCATCGGACCAGTCGCTCCTGGATGTCAGGGCCGCCCGCCCCCCCATGGACGAGGGACCGGTCGGCGGAGGAGGGATGCGGCACCGTCCCGGTGCGCAAATCCGACTGTGCAGGCGGCGTCCCGACCGGTCAAGGAGGCCACGCCCATGAAGCTCTGTCAGTCCGTTCGGCCATGGAGTTCCGTCAGTCCGTTCGGTGCGAGTCGGCCTACCTCCCGGTTCGCCCGGAGCTCGCCATGGCGACGAGAGCAGCCGCCAGGCCGAGGCCGGCGAGGGCGCCGAACAGCTCCGGGTATCCGCCCAGTGGTACCGCGAGCAGGGCGGCCGCGAAGGGGGCAACGGCCGCGGCCGTCGTGGCGGGGGCGCTGAGAAGTCCGGAGAGCCGGCCGTAGTGCCGCGCGCCCCAGCGGTCGGTGATCGCGGTGGCCTGGAGGAGCGTGAGGTTGCCGCGGACCGTGCCGGCCGCGATCGACACCGCGATCACCAGGCCGTACGGACCCGGCGTGACCGCGAGAGCGGCGGTGGTCAGGGCGCCGAGTGCGAGGAGCGTCGTGGTGCGGACCGTCGTGCCGGTGCGGCGGGCGAGCGGGGCGTGGAGAGTGCGGCCCAGGGTCTGGCCCGCGCCGCCGAGGCCGAGGGCCCAGGCGGCCTGGGCCGTGGTGTAGCCGCGTTCGAGGAGGAGCGGGACGAGGGTGACGACGACGGCGTACATCGCGAAGGCCGAGATCGTGAACGCGACCGCGAGCAGGACGAACGGCCGGCTGCGGGCGACCGTGCCGGGGTCGGCGTCCGTGCCGTCCGGGGCAGGTGGTGTCGGCGGCCAGGGGGCCCTGAGCGCGAGAGCGTGGGCCGGGAGGGTGACGACGGCGAGGATCGCGGCCAGCACCAGGTAGGTCCCGCGCCAGGAAAGGTGGTCGGCCAGGACGGCGGTGAGCGGCGCGAAGACGGTGGAGGCGAGGCCGCCGGCGAGGGTGACGACCGTGAGGGCCCGGACGTGGTCGGGGGCCCACCAGCGGGTGAGGGCGGCGAAGGCGGGCTGGTAGAAGGTGGCGGCCATGGAGAGCCCCGCGAGGGTCCAACCGGCGAAGAAGACGGGCAGGTTCGGTGCCAGGGCCACGATGGCGAGGCCTGCGACGCCGGCCGCGGAACCTGCCGTCATGACCATGCGCGGGCCGCGCTGGTCGATGATGCGGCCCACGCGGATTCCGGCGATCCCGGAGACGACGAGCGCCAGTGAGAACGCCGCCGTCGTGGCGCCGGTGGACCAGCCGCTGTCGGCGGTGATCTGCGGGTTCAGGACCGGGAAGGCGTAGTGGACGATGCCCCAGCCGGTGATCTGGGTGACGCAGAGGGCGGGCAGGACGGCGCGGGGCCGCGACCGGTCCCCTGTTCCGGTCGCGGCCCCGCGGGTGTGGAGGTCGGCCATCGGGAGATCAGCAGCAACCGCCCGCGGCGACCGGTTCTGTCACCTCGTCGTCGGCGCCGGCGGCCGGGCCGGCGCAGCAGGTGCTGCCCTGTTGCCTGGTCAGGGTGTCGGCGTCGGCCTTGACCACGTACACCTCCCACGGTTCGCGGCCGGGGCCGTGGACCCACACCTTGTCCTGGAGGGCGTGGCAACAGGTGGTGTCGTTCTCCTCCGTCGTCGGCAGACCGGCCTCGCCCAGGCGGGCGGTGGCGGCGTGGACCGCCTCGGTGGTGTCGACCTCGACGCCGAGGTGGTCCAGACGGGTGTCCTCGTTCTCGGTGCCTTCGACGAGGACGAGCTTGAGCGGCGGTTCGGCGATGGCGAAGTTGGCGTACCCCTCACGGAGCTTGGCCGGTTCGCTGCCGAAGAGCTTGGTGTAGAAGGCGACGGATGCCGCCAGGTCGGGAACGCGCAGGGCGAGCTGTACGCGGGACATGGTGTCCTCCAGCTGTCGGTGGTCGGGCAGGGTCAGCGGGCGCCGGAGGCTGCCGGGGCTCCGAAGCCGATCTGGAGCGCGGTCGGGGTCGCGCAGCAGCCTCCGCCGTCGGTCGTGGTGTCGGCGGGCTGGTCGAAGAGGCCTGCGCCGCCGCAGACACCGGTCTCGGGGAGGACGAGTTCGACGCGCTCGGCGGACTCGCGGTCGCCGGCGATGGCGGCGACGACCGAGCGGACCTGCTCGTAGCCGGTGAGGGCCAGGAAGGACGGAGCGCGGCCGTAGGACTTCATGCCGACCAGGTACAAGCCCTCCTCCGGGTGCGACAGCTCCGTCACGCCGTGCGGGTAGACCGTTCCGCAGGAGTGCTGGTTCGGGTCGATGAGCGGCGCGAGCCCGACGGGGGCCTGGAGCCGCTCGTCGAGCCCCAGGCGCAGTTCGCCGAGGAAGGTCAGGTCGGGGCGGAACCCGGTCAGGACGATGACCTCGTCGACCGGGTCGAGCCGCCGGCCGTCCTCGGCGACCAGGACAAGGCGCTCACCCTCGCGCTCGATCGCGTCCGTGCGGAAGCCGGTGACGGCGTCCGCGTACCCCTCGTCGACCGCGGCCTTCGCCGCGAGGCCGAGGGCGCCACGGGCGGGGAGCTGGTCGGCGCCGCCCCCACCGTAGGTGGTGCCCGAGATGCCGCGCCGCAGGATCCAGGTCGCACGGGTGGCCTCGCCGCCCTGGGACTTCGCGAGGGCGGCGAGCGAGGCGAGCGCGGTGAAGGCGGAGGCTCCGGAGCCGATGACGGCGGTGCGCCTGCCCGCGTACCGGGCGCGCACGGCGGGGTCCTTGAGGTCGGGGACGCGGTAGGAGATCCGGTCGGCCGCCGCGCGCTCGCCGAGGGCCGGGAGGCCGTCCCCGCCGGCCGGGCCCGGGGCGGTCCACGTACCGGAGGCGTCGATCACGGCACGGGCGAGGACGCGCTCCTCGCGTCCGTCGCCGTACCGGACGTGCACGGTGAAGGGCTGCTGCTCGCGGTCGGCGTCGACGACGCGATCGCGACCGGTGCGGGAGACGCCGGTGACGCGGGCGTCGAGCCTGATCCTGTCGCCGAGGACGTCCGCGAGCGGCTGGAGGTAGGCGGCCGCCCAGTCACCGCCGGTCGGGTACGTGTCCGGGTCGGGCTTCACCCAGCCGGTCGGGGCCAGCAGCCTCTCGGCGACCGGGTCGGTGACCTCGCCCCAGGCGGAGAAGAGCCGCACGTGGGACCACTCCCGTACCGCGGCTCCCGCCCGGGTGCCGGCCTCCAGGACCAAGGGCTCCAGGCCCCGGTCGACGAGGTGCGCGGCCGCGGCCAGACCGGCGGGTCCGGCTCCGACGACCACGACGGGCAGCTGGTCGGTGGCGGTGACGTTCACGGCTCTTCCCCTTTGATTCGACGTTTGTCGATCTCTTGCGCCTTCAGCATGGCACTTGCTTCGACAGGCGTCAACATAGACAAGTATCGAATCCAAACCCTGGACTGGTTCGACATGTGTCAACATAGATACATGTCGAACGTGAAGTCGCTGCCGCTCGTGGAGCCCGAGATAGCGCCCTGCTGCCCGCCTCTCGACGAGCGGCCGCTGACCGCCGAAGAGGCCGAGCGGACCGCCGTCATGTTCAAGGCGCTGGGCGATCCGGTCCGGCTGCGGCTCTTCTCCTCCGTCGCCTCGCACGAGGGGGGCGAGGCCTGCGTCTGCGACATCTCCGACGTGGGCGTCTCACAGCCCACGGTCTCCCACCACCTGAAGAAGCTGAAGGAAGCCGGGCTGCTCTCCTCGGAACGACGCGGCACCTGGGTCTACTACCGCGTCGAGCCCACTGTCCTCGCGGCGATGGGAGCGCTTCTCACCCAGGCGGCTTCGGCCTGACGTCACGACGCGACGGCGCCGCCGCCCCCGCGTGTGGGGACGACGGCGCCGTCGCGTCGTGACGTCAGGAGACCTGGGCCTCCATGGAGATCTCTTCCTGGCCGGCCTTCTCCGTGTCGGCGAGAAACGCGCCCAGTGAGGCCAGGACGCCGGGCGCCGGGCGGTAGTACACCCAGGTGCCGCGCCGCTCGGAGGTGAGAAGGCCCGCTTCCCGGAGCTTCTTGAGATGGTGGCTGACCGTGGGCTGGGAGACGCCCACGTCGGCTATGTCGCAGACGCATGCCTCACCACTGGGGTGTGAGGCCACTCGGGACAGGAGGCGGAGCCGCACGGGGTCGGCCAGCGCCTTGAACATCGCCGCCATGGTCTCCGCGTCCCCTTCGGACAGCGCGGCCGTCACGAGGGGCGGGCAGCAGGCCGCAGCCCGCGGACCGGATATGTGGGGGGTCGACTCGGTCAAGGGGCCGGTCCTCACGCCGAGGCCGCGGGGCGGCCCATGACGGCGTCGGCAGCGCTGGGAAAGCAGGCCACGCAGGCGACGTTGATGGAGTAGAGCATGGACGTCCCCTGGCGCTCGCGCAGGACGAAGCGCACGTCGGCGAGCAGCTTCAGGTGGTGGGACACCGTCGACTGCCCGACGCCCATGCGGTCCACGATCTCTCCGACACTCATCGGCCCGGTCGCGAGCGCGAGGAGATTGAGGATCTGCACGCGGGTGGGATCGGAGAGGGCCTTGAACCAGGTTGCATAGGACTCGGCCGTGCTTCGGTCGATCAGCTGGGCATTCATCGTACCGCTCATGATCCATCGATGTTATTCGATGACCACCCGCGACGGCAAGGTTCGTCCCGCGTGGAGACGGTCCCCGCAGCGGCCCCATCGTCCCACCAGCCCCTCGCGCACACCCCGCGCCGACGGCGCGAGCGACGGTGCGGGCGCCACCCGGTCCAGATCACCACCGGTGCCACCTGGGCACACGTACGCGACGCTGGGCGCGCCCGACCCGGAGGCAAGGACGGGGACCTTCGGCGGGCCGACGGGGTCTGATCCCCATTGCCGGGCCTCTCTTTAATCGTCTATCATCGATATTCGATAAAGGGGATGCCGTTCGAGCCTCCCCCACGCGGCTCGCCACGTCCCCCGTACATCCCTTCACGGCGCCGCTCCCCTCATGTGTCACCGTCTCAGAGAGGTTCACCCGTGGACGAATTGCGGGCCCTTGGCCTGTTCATCCTGTTCGAGGTGCTGCACTATCTCCCGTGGTTCCTGGTCGCCATCGTCCTGGGGATCGCCGTACAGCGTCTGTCGATCGACGTGGTCGCGCGCCGCAGCTTCGCCCACGGGCGCAGGGGCGTCCTCGGCATCGCCGTCGTCACGGCCATCGGAGCGTTCAGCCCCTTCTGCTCCTTCACCGTGATCCCGCTGATCCGGCGCTTCCTGATAGCGGGCGTCCCGCTCTCGGCGGTCATGGCGTTCTGGATCGCCTCCCCCTCCATGGACCCGGAGATCTACGCGCTCTCCGCCGCCCAGCTCGGGCTCCCCATCGCCACCGCCCGCCTCATCGGCGCCCTGGTACTGAGCTTCGGCGCGGGTCTCATCGTCCTGGCGCTCGAACGGCGTGGGCGGTTCGCCGATCCGCTGCTCGACTCCACCGAGGAGAAGACGCCCGCGAAGACCTGCTCGCAGGAGACGGTGGCCGTTCCCGAGACGGCGTGCTCAACGGCCAGGGTGACCGTCCCGGAGACGGCGTGCTCCACCGCGAAGGTGACCGTTCCCGAGCCCGTGACCGTCGGTGGCGGCGCCGGTGACGGCGCCTCCGAGGGTGGCTGCGGAGGCTCCGCACAAGAGCCCGCGCCCGCGGCGGGAGGCTGCTCCACCGCGGCACGGAACGACACGGACGACGACGGCACTCCGTGGCGTGTGCTCGTCCGGCGTGACATCAAGAACCTCCGCGCGGGCGAGATCCTCAAGGAGATCGTCAGCGACTCGCTGATCCTGGGCAAGTGGCTGCTGCTCGCCATCGTCCTCGAAGCCCTGATCGTGCGCTACGTACCCACCGACGTCGTGTCGGGCATCCTGGGCACGGACGGCGTCCTCTCCGTCCTGGTCGCCGGGCTCATCAGCGTCCCGCTCTACCTCAACGGCGTCGGCGCCATCCCGGTCGTCGAGGGCCTCCTGGACCAGGGCATGGTGGCTGCCGCGGGCGTCACCTTCCTCCTCGGCGGTGCCATCACCACCATTCCGGCCATGGTGGCCGTCAAGAGCGTCGTCAAGGCGAAGGTCTTCGCGTTCTACCTCGCTGTGGGCCTCCTCGGTAGCGTGGGCATCGGCCTGGTCTCGCTGGCGATTCTCTGACCCGGAATCCCTCTCACCCCCCACCCACGCTCCTGTGGCGGCCGACGCCGCCACGGGAGCGTCGCCGTACCCGCCCGTGCGCATCCGCCGCGAGCGCACCCCGGAAAGGAGCCGAGCATGACCACTCCCCCACGCACCGCGATCGCTCTCGCCCCCATGACCGACGACCACGCGCCCGCCGTCATGGCGATCTACCAGCAGGGCATCGACGAGGGAAACGCCACGTTCGAGACGGTCGCGCCGCCGTGGAGCGCCTTCGACACCGCCAAGCTGCCGGCCCACCGGCTCGTGGCGCTCGACCGGCACCGGAAGGTCGTCGGCTGGACGGCGGTGTCCCGCGTCTCGGCCCGCCCCGCCTACGCGGGGGTCGTCGAGCATTCCGTGTACGTCTGTCCCACGGCGCGCGGAGCCGGTGTGGGACGCGCGCTTCTGGAGGCGTTGATCGTCTCCACGGAGAGGGCGGGGATCTGGACGATCCAGGCGGGCATCTTCCCCGAGAACGCGGCGAGCCTGGCGCTGCACGAGTCCGTGGGGTTCCGTGTGCTGGGCCGGCGGGAGCGGGTGGCCCGCCATCACGGCGTCTGGCGCGACGTCCTGCTCGTGGAACGCCGCAGCCCGGTCGTCGAATGACGGATGCCGGTCACCAGGGTGACCGGCATCGGCCCGCACGTCGCCGAGCGGCGCGGATCCCGCCCGCGCCGCTCGCCGTGTCAGGGGAGCTCGAACGGCAGGTCCATCCCCTCGAGCGCCGTCGCGCACGCGCATGCCCGCTCGCGGTCCAGGACGCCGACGGTCTTCAGGACCAGGCCCTTCAGGTGTTCCACGTTCGCCGCGAACACGCGGAACACCTCGTCCTGCGAGACGCCCTCTCCGTGCTCCACGCCGGCGTCGTAGTCGGTGACCAGGGCTATGGAGGTGTAGCAGAGGGCGAGTTCACGGGCGAGTACGGCTTCGGGGTGCCCGGTCATGTTGATCAGGGACCAGCCCGCCGAGGCGTACCATCGGGACTCGGCCCGGGTGGAGAACCGGGGCCCTTCGACGACGACCATCACTCCGCCGTCGTGGACGTCCGCGCCGGTCTCTCCCGCGGCCTTGAGCACGGCCGCGCGGCCCGACGCGCAGTACGGGTCGGCGAACGACACGTGGACGGCCCCGTGCTCGTAGTACGTCTGCACCCGGCCGGCGGTCCGGTCGACGAGCTGATCCGGGAGGACGACGCTTCCGGGGCCGAGGGAACCGCGCAGCGAGCCGACGGCGCAGGGGGCGAGGACCTGTCGTACGCCCAGCGAACGCAGGGCCCACATGTTGGCGCGGTAGTTGATGCGGTGCGCGGGGAGTTCATGGCGGCTGCCGTGCCGGGGCAGGAAGGCCACGCGGCGGTCGCCCACGGTGCCGACGGACACCGCGTCGGACGGGGCGCCGTAGGGGGTGGTGACCTCGACGCGCTCCACCGACTCCAGGAGTGCGTAGAAGCCGCTGCCGCCGATGACCGCGATGTCGGCCTGCGGCGGCGTGCCGGACGGATCACTCATCGCTCGGGCCCTCCTGGGTGTGCGTGTCCACCGGCGCCGTGGAACTGCCCGGGCCGGGTCGGGAAACGAGTGGGGTGAGGGAGGCGACGGCCTCGTGGCCGGGCACGGCCGCGCGTGCGTCGTCGGGGCGGCGGACGGCCACCGTCCGCCAGCCGGCCGCGGCCGCGGCGTCGAGTTCGGCGCCGACGTCGCTGACGAACAGCAGGTCGGCGGGCGCGTGGCCCAGCTCCGCCGCGATGGTGCGGTAGGAGTCGGCGTCCGCCTTGGGTCCGGCCGTCGTCAGGTCGAAGTAGCCGTCGAGCAGTGGGCGCAGGTCGCCGTGGGCGGTGTGGCCGAACCAGTCCCGCTGGGCGGCCACGGAGCCGGAGGAGTAGACGAAGCGGCCTGTGCCCTGTGTCCTCCAGTGCTCCAGTGCGGGCGGTACGTCCGGGTACACGTGACCCTGCAACTCGCCCGTCGCGTAGCCGCGGGACCAGATGAGTCCCTGCAGGGTCTTCAGCGGCGCCGCCTTCACGTCGGCGTCGGCCCACCGCTCCAGGAGCGCCAGAGCGCTCGCCTCGTCGTGGGCCGTCCCGGTGTGGGTGGTGACCGCGTCGAGGATCCGCTGCCAGGGTGCGGTGCCGCGGTGGGCGGCGAGCCAGGGAGCGAGCCGTTCACGCGCGTAGGGGAAGAGGACGTCACGGACGTGGCTGAGGGAACCGGTGGTTCCCTCGATGTCGAGGACGACGGCCCGCGGTGCGCTCTCGGCGATTCGGGCCTGTCGGCTGTCCGGCATCAGCCTTCCCGCAGGAGCGCGTCGAGGCGGGGGAAGTCCGCGGCGATGGGCTGCTGGGTGAAGTCGCCCACCCAGCCGTCCTCCTTCTCGAAGAACCGGATGGCGCAGAAGTCCGGTACGGGTCCCATGTCGAACCAGTGCCGGGTGCCGGCCGGGACCGACAGCAGGTCGCCGGCCTCGCACACCACGGCGTACACGCGGTCGTCGAGGTGGAGGTAGAAGCAGCCGGTGCCGTGGGCGAAGAACCGGACCTCGTCCTCGGCGTGCCGGTGTTCGTCGAGGAACGTCGACCGTGCCGTGGCCGCGCGCTCCCGCCATTCCGCGCCCTCCTCGGGATGGAGGCGGGCGACGTCGACGAGCTTCAGTCCCTGGCGGGCGCAGAGCTCGTCGATCTCGCGGCGGTAGGCGTCGAGCAGCTCGTCGGACGACAGCCGCGGGGTCACCCGGGTGCGCAGCGGCCAGCGGGTGAAGGAGACCGACCGTTCGCGCAGGGCCTGCGCGATGGCCTCCTCGTCGCGGGTGCGGAGCAGGACGGTGTCCGGTGCGTCGTCCGGCATGATCTGCAGCAGTGTCATGGCGCGGTCCTGTGGTCGGGTGCCTGCGCGGCACGGGAGACATGCAGCTCGGCGTGGGAGAGCACGAGCAGCCGGCAGAGCGCCTCGAGGCATTCGAGCCGGTTCTTGGCCTGGCCCAGGGAGTCGCCCCAGACGGTGATGCCGTGATCGGCCAGGAGCAGCCCGGGCGGGCCTTCACGGTCGGCCGCGAGGTGGGCGGCGATGTCGTCGGCGATCCGGTCGACCTGGGGCCAGTTGGGGAACACCGGCAGGTTCGTGGAGGTCGGGTCCTTCAGCCCCAGGCCCTTGAGCAGCTCGAAGCGGTCCACCCGTACCGAGGAGACGGCGTCCGGGGCAGCGGCGCGGTGGGCGACGACGGTGGCGTACGGCGAGTGGACATGGATGACGGCGCGGGCTCCGGTGACGCGGTAGACCGCCGCGTGGACGGAGGTCTCCGCCGAGGGGCGGTCCTGGCCGGGAAGGGAGGTCCGGCCGGTGGAGGCGTCGACCTCCACCACGTCCCGGGCGGTCAGTTCGCCCTTGTCCCGGCCGCTCGCCGTGATCAGTGCCCGGGCGGGATCGTCGGGCAGTCGCAGGGAGATGTTGCCGGATGTGCCCGGCATCCAGCCGCGCTCGTACAGGGTGCGGGAGATGTCGGCCAGCTGCTGGGCGGTCTGCTTGCCGGCGGCGGTGGACGGCGCGTAGCTCATGCGCTCACCTCGGATGCGTGGTGGACCCCGTGCTCGGAGACGATGGCGGTGATCAGGGAGGCCGGGGTGACGTCGAAGGCGGGGTTGTACGCGCGCGTACCGGGCGGCGTGGTGCGGACCCCGCCGTAGCAGGTCACCTCGTCGGCGGTGCGTTCCTCGATGACGATGTCCCGACCGTCGGCGAGGGACCTGTCCCACGACGACTCGGGGGCGACGACGATGAACGGGATGCCGTGGTGGGCGGCGGCGATCGCCAGTGCGTAGGTGCCGATCTTGTTGGCGACGTCCCCGCGCGCGGTGATGCGGTCGGCTCCGACCAGGACGCAGTCGACGAGCCCCTGGCTCATGGCCGCGGCGGCCGCGCTGTCGACGCACACGCGGTGCGGCACCCCGGCCTCGGCCAGTTCCCAGGCCGTCAGCCGGGCGCCTTGCAGGAGCGGCCGGGTCTCGTCGACGAGGACCTCGGTGACCTTTCCGGCGTCGGCGAGGGCCAGGATCGTGCCGAGGGCGGTGCCCACGGCGGCGGTCGCGAGCCGGCCGGTGTTGCAGTGGGTCAGGAGGCGCAGGGGCCGCTGCGGGCAGCGGTCCAGCACGGCCCGGACGGCGTGCGCGACCATCTCGCGGTTGACCGCCCGGTCCTCGTCGACCATGGCGAGGGCTTCGGCCAGGACGGCGTCCGGGCCGTCGGCGAGCCTCCCGAGAGCCCGGTCGACGGCCCAGGCCAGGTTGACGGCCGTCGGACGGGCGGCCGCGAGCCGCCGCGCGTCGGCGCGCACGGCCTCCTGCCCGGCGCCGGTGATGTCCGGCGAGCAGTGGGCGTACGCGGAGAGCACGACGCCCAGGGCGCCCGCGAGCCCGATGGAGGGGGCGCCTCGTACCGCGAGAGTCCTGATGGCGGTGATGACGTCGTCCACGGTGTCCAGGCGCAGGAGCCGCCGCTCGTGGGGCAGCGCGCGCTGGTCGAGGGTGACGATCGCGTGGTCGTCCCAGCGCAGTGACGGCTGGTCGGGGGGCTTGCTCACGGGCGGCGGCTCCTTGGGGGCCTCGAAAGAGAAACCTCAGTCGGTCAGGGGGCGCGACCGCAGTTCGACCAGGGTGGGCGCGGCCTCCACGTCGGCGGTCACCTGCTCGTGGTCCTCGCCGACGGCGATGACGTAGCCGTACCGGTTCATGTACGCGCGGGGCGGGAGTGCCAGCCGGGTTCCGGGGCCGGCCGTCGCGACCGCGCTGTGCACGGTGGGCCCGAAGAGGTCGGTGCGCACGGTCACTTCGACGGCCTCGCAGTCGCTCTCCGGGTAGAGGAACCTGATGGCGGCGGTCTTCCGTGCGGTGGGCGCGGTGTCGGGGGTGAGCCCGGCCGCCACGTGTGCGGCGGCGACGGCGGGATCGGTGCCGGTGGCGAGCGTCCCGATGAGGGGGATGAAGTCGCCGCCGAGGCGCGCGTTGATCTCGACGAGACGGGGTCCCTTCGGGGTGAGCTTGAACTCGGTGTGGGTGGCGCCGTGTTCAAAGCCGAGTGCCTTGTGGATGCGGTGCAGCTGGTCCAGGAGCTCGGGGTCGGCGAGGAGGGGGTCGGAGGCGTCGACGGTGTGGCCGGTCTCCTCGAAGTACGGGTCCATGCCGACCTGCTTGCGCGCCACGATCATCGGGGTGCACACGCCGTCGACGACGACCGCGTCGATGCTGATCTCGGGGCCGGTGAGGTACTCCTCGACGAGGACGTCGGCCTCGTAGCGGGGCACTCCGGGCCAGTTGGCGGAGCTGGCCGCCTGGAAGGCCGCTTCGACGGCGTCGCCGTGGTCGGCCCGGACGACACCGAGGCTGCCGGCGAGGCCTCGTGCCTTGACCACCACGGGGTATCCGGTCGCGTCGGCCGCGCTGCGGGCCTCGGCGGCCGTGGAGACCGGGGTGCAGGCCGGCTGGGGCACGTCGGCGGCCGTCAGCCGCTCCCGGGTGGTCGCCTTGTCGCGGCAGGCGAGCACCGCGTCGGGCGCGCTTCCGGGCAGGCCGAGGGCTTCGGCGAGACGCGCGGCGGCGTGGACCAGGGATTCGTCGTAGGTGAAGACGCCCGCGACGGGCAGCTGCCGCATGATCTTCCTTACCTCGGCGAGGAGTTCGTCGAGGTTCTTGGTGTCGAGGAGCGAGGTCCCCTCCACGTACGACAGCTGCCAGCTCGGCTCGTGGGCGTCGAGGAGCCACAGCCGGAAGTGGCGGGAGACGGCCGCCACGATGTACTCCCGGTAGCGGCGGTCACCACTGCCCATGAGGAGCAGGACCGGTGCCTCGGTGGTGGACGAGTGCGGGTGGGGCGTGGCGGCCATGGTGGGAAACCTTCGTGTCGACGTGTGGTCGGGGCCGGGCCGGCCGACGGAGCGGGGCGGAGCCCAGGTCGGCAACAACGCTGTCGACCAACGGCCGGAGCCTGCCAGCCTTGAGCGATGTATGTCAATAGATCGATGAATGGCCGGGAGGCGGCCCTTGCGGGTCGTTGTCAGGACAGGGGTGCTGCCGCGACTGAAGGGCAGGCGGTGGAGATCGATCGGCAATCATCGATGCTCAGGGGCGGCAGAAAGGCCCGCTCCCGCGAGACCACCGGGGCACCCGCCGAGGAGTTCGGCGGGGATTCGGCGCGGTGAGCGCCGCCGCCGTCAGAGCGACGCGCGGTCGGCTCCGAGCGGGAAGGCCCGCTCCCTGAGCTCCCTGAGGGCGTCCCAGCGGATGGAGAACCAGGCCCAGGTCCCTCGCTGTTCGCGGCGCAGCAGCCCGGCCGTGGTGAGGATCTTCAAGTGGCGGCTCACCGTGGGCTGGGCCAGGTCGAGCGACTCGGTCAGGTCACAGACGCAGAGCTCTCCGGCCGGCGACTGGTCGATGAGGTGGACGATCTGGAGGCGGGTCTGGTCGGCCATCGCCTTCAACTGGGCGGTCAGCGTCTCGACTTCGTCGCGGTCGATCAGCAGCCCCGGGGAGCACGGAACGCAGCGCTCCGCGCTCAGGTCCTCGATCGGTATGCCCGCCAACGGAATTGCCATCCCGACACCATACGAGCCCGCAAGAACGCACACCCCATCCGAGGATCGATATCCGCCAGGCGTTCACCATCCGTTCACCCCCGCAGCCTCGCCGCGACGGTGCGGGCGGCTTCGCGAGCCGGACGCCCGACGCCGATCGGGGTGACACGGGCCGGCAGGAGCCGGCCCCCTGCCGGTGCGGCACGGCAGCGGTCGAGGGGACCTTCAGCCGGCTCCCGGCTCACGGCTCACGGCTCACGGCTCACGGCTCACGGCTCACGGCTCACGGCAGGAGTGGACCGGGGCACCGAGCAGGATGTCGGCGGCGCTGGGGAACTCGGTGACGCAGCGGGGGTTGACGGCGTACCTGATGCTGGCACCGGCACGGCGCCTGGTCAGGAAGCGGGCGGTGTGGAGGAGCTTCAGGTGGTGCGAGACGGTCGACTGGTTGAGCCGAAGATGGGCGACGATCTCACCCACCGGCACGGGCTCCGGCCGCCCGCTCAGGAACCGCATGATGCGGATGCGCGTGGGGTCGGCCAGGGCTCGGAACCAGCGGGCGTACTCCTCGACGGTCTCCCGGTCGAGTGACGTTTCGGACATGGGAATCCTTGACGGACCACGAGGGTCACCTCCGCCGGGCCGGAGCATCGGCTCCGGCCACGGCCGGGTGTGACGGCGTCGTCAGCAGCAGGTGCCGCCGGGCGCGCACTCCTGCGCGGCGGCGTCGCCTTCGACGGGCTTGTGGGCGCGGATGATCGCGGCGTGGAGGCCGTCGGCGGCCTCCTGGGTGAAGACCACCTCCGCGTCCTTCAGGCCCACCGCGTCGAGGAGTTCCTTGTACTCGGCGACCGAGAGGGCTCCGGCGATGCACTGGCTGTGTCCGCCGCGTTCCGCCCGCTCCTCGGGGCTCAGCCGGTCCTCGGCGACGACGTCGCTGATGCCGAGGCGGCCCCCGGGGGTGAGGACGCGGGCCATCTCGGCGAAGACGGCGGGCTTGTTCAGCGACAGGTTGATCACACAGTTGGAGATGATCACGTCGACGGTGTCGGCGGGCAGTGGGATGGACTCGATCGTGCCCTTGAGCAGGACGACGTTGTCGATCTCGGCGTCGGCCACGTTGCGGGCGGCGAGGGCGAGCATCTCCTCCAGGAAGTCCAGGCCGAAGACGCGGCCGTCGGGGCCGACGCGCCGGGCGCTGAGGATGACGTCCAGGCCGCCGCCGGAGCCGAGGTCCAGGACCGTCTCACCCTCGCGCAGTTCGGCGACGGCGCTCGGGTTGCCGCAGCCGAGGCTGGCGAGGAGGGCGGCGTCCGGGGCGCTGCCGGGGCCGATCTCGTCGTACGCGGCGGGGCCGAAGGTCTGCGGGTCGGGCGAGCAGCAGGCGCCGCTCGTCTCGGCTTCGGCGGCCTTGGCCCGGTAGTACTCCCGGACCTCTTCCTGCAGGCTGCCGGCGGTGGTGGTGTCGCTCATGGCGGATGGTCCTTCTCGGTCAGGCGCCGGCGGGGGCGAGGCGGTGCACGGGGCGCGGGTAGGAGGGCTTGAACGACACCGGGGTGGTCGCGGACGAGGTGACGGCGGTCGCCAGATCGGCGGCCTCGACGGCCTCGGTCACGGCCGCGTCCAGGGCGTCGGGCTCGCAGGCGACCCGGGCGTTGACGACGGCCCGGCCGGCCGGCGCGTGCGCGGCGGCGGCGCGGTCGAGGGTGGGCTGCGCGCCGGACTCGGTGAGGCTGAGCTTGGCGAAGTCGCCGTCGGCCGTCTCCACGGTGATCTTGGCGTGGCCGATCACGGCGTCGTGCTCCGCGGCCCAGGCGGACAGCTCCTGGAGGACGGTGCGGGCCCACGCGGTCGTGTCGAAACCGTCCCCGGCGGCGGTGAGGTCGAGCTCCTGGTTCATCCAGGCGAGCTGGGCCTCGGCGGCCGCGTAGCGGTCGTAGTCGATGTCGAGGACGACGTCCTCGTTCGTCGCCGGCGCCCGCCACGCGTCGAGCAGCGTCTCCAGGTGGGCGCCCGTGGTGGCCGAGTAGCCGACGACGGTCGCCTTCGGGTTGCTCGTGCGGAGCGAGGCGAGCAGTTCCTCGGCCCGGTCCGCCTTGATGGTGTCCAGCTTGTTCACGGCGATGACGTCGGCCTCGGTGACCTGCTGGCGGAAGAGGTACGACAGGTCCGACTCCGGCTCGCCCCGCTCGGCGGCGCGGGCGAAGGCGAGGTGCCGCAGCGGGTCGACGACGGTGGTCAGCGGGGCGACGACCATGTCGTCGCCGTAGTACTGGCGCAGCGGTCGTACGACGGTGGCCTGGAGGTCCGTGCAGCTGCCGACGGCCTCGGCGATCACGGTGTCGACGCTGTCGGAGGCGACGAGCGCGACGATGGCCTCGACGAGGTCCTCGAACTTGCAGCAGAAGCAGCCGCCGGTGACCTCGGCGACGCTGTCGAGCTTGCTGCGTACGAGCTTGGTGTCGACCAGTTCGACGCCCTGGTCGTTGGTGATGACGGCGACCTTGCGGCCCTGCTCCTGGAGTGCGAGCGCGGCGGCGGTCATGGTCGTGGTCTTGCCCGCTCCGAGGAATCCGGTCAGGGGGATGAAGGTGATCATGTGGTCCTTCTCGTCCTTGTCGTGGAGTCGGTCGGGGTCAGCCGCAGCAGCTGTCGCCGGTACCGCCCAGGAGGGGCAGGTTCGCGGGTTGGGCCGGGGCGGGGGACGCGGCGCCGAACGCGACGCGCCTGCTGTTGCCGAAGGCGTCGAGCCAGGCGCGGGCCTGCGGTCGCAGCGCCTGGTCGGCCAGCAGCATCGAGGTGGTCACCTCGCGCGGGGTGCAGCCGCGCAGGGCCTTCGCCTGGTGGGCTCCGGCGCCGAACTCGACGGTGCGCAGGCCCTCGGCGTAGGCGTCCCGGACGGGCGCGTCGAGCACGAGGGCGAAGTAGATCCCGCTGCGCTCGCCGATCGCGGCGTAGTCGAAGCCGGCCCACTTCGGGAAGAGGCGGTGGTTCTTGCGGATGGTGACGCAGGTGGCGACCAGCGCGCCGTCCTTGCGGCCGAGGTAGGCGCGGACGTCCGCGCCCTCGTCGATGAGGGCGGAGAGGATGCCGACGATGTGCCCGGGCTCCTCGCCGGCGCCGTTCTTCTCCCGGTTGAGGCAGGTGAGTTCGGCGATGCGGGCGACGTAGGGCCGGATGTCGGTGCCGTCGACGCGCTCGATCGTCACGCCGGCGGCCTCGGCGCGACGCACGTCGCCCTTGATGCGCTGGCGCTTCTTCAGCGGCAGTGCGGCGAGGTGTCCGTCCCAGTTCGGCGCGTCGAGGCTCATGAAGTCCTCGTAACCCCAGAAGGTGCTGGACGCGCCGGCGGAGTCGAGTGCGTCGACGAGGGCGTCGTTGCCGCGCCGGCTGGGGATCCAGGGGGCGACGATGCAGCGGATGCCTGCCTCGAACGCGGCGGGCACGAGCTTGTCGACGATGGCCCCCATCAGGGTGGGGGTCCAGAAGTTGTAGGCGACCTCGGTGCGGTAGCCCAGCGGGGAGCCGAGCAGGAGGGTCGGGAAGAAGGGCTCGGTTCCCAGGGCGTCGACCTCGGCACTGCGCGCGGCGTCGGTCTCGGCACCGCAGCACACCTCCTCACCGGAGGGGGCCTGCCATCCGAGGTAGGTGCGCGGCTCGTGGTCGACGACCGGCGGGGTGGTGAGGATGTAGCCGGGGAGGAGGGCCAGCTCACCGCGGGCGCGGTGGGCGAGGGTGTGCCAGGGCTGGATGTCGGGGAGCACCTTCTCCGTGGCCCGCAGCCAGGTGGGGCCGAGGTACGGCCACGAGTCGGTGAGGCCGGCGAGTTCGCCGGTCCAGTCCATGTCCGGGAGGGCCTGGCCGGTGGAGATGACGACGCGGGGTGATCCACCCATGTCAGTGTCCTTGTCTTGAGGGCGGGCGGGTCAGCACTTCACGCAGCAGCGGATCTTGCCCGCGTCCTCGGCGTCGGTGCGGCGCTCCTGCCAGAGCTCCTCGACGCGCTTGTCGGGGTGGGTCCACTCCACCCAGAAGCCGCGGTCGACGGTGGCGATGTCCTCCATCCAGGGCGAGGAGAGCAGCGGGGAGCCCTTGAACAGCAGCAGTCGGGTCTGCAGGGCGGTGGGGTCGGTGACGCGAGCGAGGCCGGTCTCGACCAGCCAGTCCTCGAAGCCGAGGAGCTCCTCGTACTCGATCCACGGGGTGAAGGGGATGAACGTCGGGTACAGCTCGAAGCCGATCCGCTCGGCCTCGGCGACCGCCTCGCGCATGTGGTCGACGTCGATGTGCTTGTCGAAGATGCGCAGGATGCGGTCGGAGGGGAACTCAAGGGCGCAGGTCACGCGGCGCAGGCCGAGCGAGACGAGCTTCTCCAGTTCCCTGGTGTAGTCGAGGACGTGGTCGACGCGGGTGGTGAACTCGAACGTGATCGGTCCGATGGCCTCGACGAGCCGCTCGACCACACCGATGCCGATCGTGCGGGAGTTGAAGAACTCGGCGTCGATGAAGCAGAAGTGCCGGACGCCCTCCTCCGCGAGCTGCAGGGCGTCGGCCAGGACACTGTCGGCGTCGTACGCGGCGACACCGCCGTCGTAGGCGCCGTAGACGGAGCAGTACGTGCACTTGTGGTGGCAGCCGCGGGACGCCTCGATGTTGCCCATCAGGCCGAACGGCGAGTGGTGCGCGGGGTAGTGCACGAGGGAGGGGAACAGGTCCCGGGCGGGCTTGGTGACCGAGATGCGCCGGCGCGGGGGCTTGGGCCGCATGCCCGTGCGGGTCATCAGGGCGGGCACCTCGTCGAGCGCGACGGTGCCGGCGGCGAGCCCGGCCAGCTCCTCGCTGATGAGCTCGGGCTCCTCCATGATGATGCCGTCGGCGACGTCGAGGAACTCCCGGTGGTTCATCTGCGCGTACTGGCCGAAGGTGACGACCGTGGTGCCGTACGCCTCCGAGACCCTGCGCGCCAGGGCGATTCCCCGCTCAAGACCCTCGAACTGCTGGACCGAGACGAGGGTGAGGTCGAAGGGGCCTTCCGGAAGGGCGTCGGGAAGCAGGTGCGCGTCCCAGCCGACGACGTCGGCGCCGTGGTGCCGCAGAGCGGCAGCCGCACACGCGGACGTCAAGGGCTGGAGCTCCGCTTCGAACGCGGAGGCAACCAGAACACGGGGACTTCTCACACTTCCCCCCAGGGAGTGATCAAGGAGCGTGACGGATCGAGATCGGGCCGGGTCAGAGCCCCGGTCGGCAACGACGCTGTCGGCCGACGGCCGGAACCCTGCCAGCGTTGAGCGATGTATGTCAATAGATCGATGAATGACTGAAAGGGCGCCTCCCCGACCCTCGTCGCCGCGGAACGCCGCTGCCCCGATTCGCCCTCCTCTGTGGCTGGTTGCGAAGAGAGGTCGTCCGCTTGAATTCTGTTGTTCACACAGCTTGCAGCCACCCCAGCCGGAGGTTTCGGGAGGCGACCCCCGCGGCTGCGGATTTCGTGGCCGACCGCGGGACCCGCGCCCGGCGCCCGGGTATGTGACGCGAATTCAATCGTCGATCATCGATTATTTCGTTCAATGAACCTGTCGCCAGGACGCCTCGGAGGCGGTAGCGTTCGGCCACGGCATCGCGGTCCGCACCCGGGGTCAGCGGGTGAACGGGTACCGACGCCCTGCTGCTTCAGGCCCTTCACCGGGGAGCGGGCCGAGCACCCGACTTTCAGGCGCGCGAGCGCCCACGGCAGCCCCTACGGTCCTGAGCGAGTTCGACGGGGAACGCGGTGAGGATCCGCGAGGGCATCCGGCTGCACGTCGTTAGTCAGCGCCGTTCGTCAGCGCCGTCCGTCAGCGTCCTTCGCACGCCTGGTGCCGCCACGCCCTGCCCCGGAGTACCGGATTCCCACCCGTTCCCTCACCGCAAAGGCACCGCCATGTCTTTCACGTCCACCGAAGTCCGCAGGACAGCACCGCGCCGCACCGGACGGCGTGGCCGCCAGGGCGCCTCCGCCGCCTCCGCCGCTCTCCTCCTCGCCGCCGCCCTGACCGGCTGCGCCGGCTCCGCGGAGGCCGGCTCGGACGCCATCCAGGCCAGCGGCTCGACCACCGTCGCCCCGGTCGCCTCCGACGCCGCCGAGGCACTGAAGGCCAAGGGCCTCAACATCACCGTCGCCACCCAGGGCGGCTCCGCCGGCGGCATCTCCCAGCTCGGCACCGGCCAGATCGACATCGCCCTCAGCTCCAAGCCCCTGTCCGACAAGGACCGCAAGGCGTACCCCGGCACGGAGTTCGTCAGGACGCAGATCGGCGCGGACGCCGTCGGCGTCATCATCACGAAGGAAGTGGCCGACGGCGGGGTCAAGGGCCTGTCCAAGGCGCAGGTGGCGGGCCTGTTCGAGGGGAAGATCACCAACTGGAAGGAGGTCGGCGGCCCCGACCTCCAGGTCTTCGTGTACGACAAGGAGCCCGGCCGCGGCACCCGTGAGGTGCTCGACAAGTTCATCTACGGCAAGGGCGAGCCGCCGGCCCCGCCCAAGTCCGCGAACTACGCCGTCGTCGGCGGCAACCTGGAGACCCGCAACAAGCTGAAGTCCACCCGCGGTTCCGTCGCCCCGCTGTCGACCGGCTTCATCGACGGTCACCCCGAACTGGTCGCCGTGCCCCTGGAGGGCGTCGCCCCCACCCTGGCGAACGTGGCGTCCGGCACGTACCCGATGACCCGCCCGCTGTACATGATCACCAACGGCAGGCCGAAGGGCACCGTCAAGCAGTACATCGACCACATCCTCTCGCCCGAGGGCCAGAAGCTGCTGCCCAAGCACGGCTACCTCACGCGTGAGCAGATGGGGCTCTGACCATGGGTCTCACTCTGGAGCGCCCCGCCCGGGCGCCCGGACCCACCGTGTCGCGGCGCTCCTCCGGGAGCGGCCGCGGCAGCCGGGCGAGATGGGTCTGGAGTTGGGCGTACAGCGGCATCCTGTCCGTGCTGCTCGCCCTCGCGGTCCTGCTCGGCTACCTGATCACGGGCATCGCGAGCGGGACCGTCGACTGGGCGGCCCTGTTCACCTCGTCCACCTGGAGTCCGGGGAACCTCGCCTTCGGCGGCCTGGCCATGATCTACGGCTCGGCGGTCGTGTGCGTCCTGGCACTGGTGCTCGCCGTCCCGGTCGGCTGGGCGGCGGCCGTCGCCCTGTCCGAGTACCTGCCGCCCCGCCTCGCCAAGCCGCTCCGCCTGAGCATCGAACTGCTTGCGGCGGTCCCCTCCATCGTCTACGGCCTCATCGGCATCATGGTGATCCGGCCGTTCGTGGCGGACCTCGGTGACGTACCGGGCGGCGACAGCCTCCTCGCCGCCGGCCTCGTCCTCGCCGTGATGATCATGCCGACGGTCGTGGCGGTCAGCGTGGACGCCCTGGCCGCCGTACCCGGCCGGTACCGGGAGGCCGCGTACTCCCTCGGTCTGACCCGCCGCGAGGTCGTCCGGTCCGCCGTCCTGCCCCAGGCACGACCGGGCATGCGCGCCGCCGTCCTCCTCGGCCTGGCGCGGGCACTGGGCGAGGCCATCGCGGTCTTCATGGTCGTCGGCCGCGCCGACGGACGACTGCCGGAGTCGGTGGGGGACATCTTCTCCTCCCTCGTACGCCCCGGTCAGACGCTCACCACCAAACTGGCCGGCCCCGAGCCGATGCTCGCGGGCACCTCCGGTCCGTACTTCGCGGCGCTGTGCGGTCTCGGCGTCGTCCTGCTGGCCCTGGTCGCCGTCGCCACCGTGTGGGGCACCCGCGGTTCCCCGGGACGGACCGCGCGCGCTCCGCGTGCCCGCAGGTCGTCCGCGTGGCTGCGCGCTCCGAAGGACCGGCTCACCACCGTGGTCCGGATCGGAGCACTGCTGCTGCCGGGGGCCCTGCTCCTCGGCATGCTCGGCATCCTGCTGGCCCGCGGCGGCGCCGCACTCCATCCGGCCTTCTGGTTCTCGCCCTCCGAAGGCGCGGCGGGCGGCGGCATACGCGACCAGATCCTCGGTACGCTCCTGCTCCTCGCGACCACGGCGCTGATCGCGCTGCCGCTCGGCTACGGAGCGGGCATCGTGATCGGCACGCGTGCCTCCGCGAGAACCGCCCGCGTCCTGGAGACGCTGACCGTGGCGGTCGGCGGGACGCCGACCATCCTGCTGGGCCTCGCGGGATACGTCCTCCTCTGCACGACCATGGGCTGGGGCCGTTCCTGGCTGGCCGGCGCCGTGGTCCTGGTGCCCGTGGTGGTGCCGGTGATCGCCCTCACCACGGCGGGCCGGATCCGGAGCATGCCGGGGGAGATCACCGAGGCCGCCCTCGCCCTGGGTCTCACCGGCTCCCAGTACGTCCGCTCCGTGGTCATCCCGTACACCTGGCCGGCCACGCTCACCGGCCTGCTGCTCGGCCTGGCCCGCGCGGCGGGCGAGACGGCCCCGCTGATCTTCACCGCCACGGTGTTCTTCGGGGCCCCCGCCCTCCCGACCGGCGTCGTCGACGCCCCGGTCCAGGCCCTGCCCACGCACATCTTCACTCTGTCGCAGGACTCGGGCGCCCCCGAGGCGATCGCCCAGGCGTGGGGCAGCGCCCTCGTCCTGGTCCTGATCACCGCGGGCCTGCTCAGCCTGGCGGTCCTCCTGCGCAACCGCTTCGAAGGAGCACGACGATGGACGACGTGACCACCGGCGCAACGTCCATGGACGGCATGGCGGACAGGACCGTCATCGCGGTCCGCGACCTGCGGATCCTCGACGGCGCGAAGCGCCTGGTCGGGCCGGTGACGTTCGAGCTGGCCGCCGGATCCACGACCGGTCTGTGCGGCCCTTCGGGCGCCGGCAAGTCCACCGTGCTGCGCGCCCTGGTCGACCTGCTGCCGCACGGGCTCCGCCGCCAGGGCGAGGTGGAGGTCCTCGGCCGTCCCGTCCGGTACGGCAAGGGCGACGCCGGCCTGCGCAGCACGGTCGTCCTGGTGCCGCAGACCCCCGTGGTCTTCGGCGGCAGCATCCTGGACAACGCCCTGTTCGGCCTCCGTCACCTGGTGCGGGCGTCCCGGACGGAGCTGCACGACCGCGCCGAGCAGGCCCTGCGCGAGGCAGGCCTGTGGAGCGAGGTCTCCGACCGTCTTGACACGCCGGCCCAGACACTGTCCAACGGCCAGCGCCAACGGCTGTGTCTGGCACGGGCCTTGGCCCTCGAACCGTCGGCCCTCCTGCTCGACGAGCCGACGAGCGCCCTGGACGAGCGGAGCCGCGACACGGTCGAGGGGTCCGTGGCGGCCCTGCGGGGCAACCGGACGGTCCTGCTCGTCTCCCACGACCCCGCACAGGTGGAGCGGCTCTGCGACCGGACGGTCCGTATCGACCTGCCGGCTACCTCCGCGCCTTCCCCGGCGGCGGCCTGAGCGTTCGCCCCCTGCGCGCCCGCGGGGCTCCCGGGCCCGCCGTCGCGCGAGGACGCGGCGGAGGGCCCGGGCGCACGGCTTCAGCGGCGGACCCTGGGCATGCCCAGGCCGATCCACGAGATGATCTCGCGCTGGATCTCGTTGTTGCCGCCGCCGAAGGTGAAGATGACGGCCGAGCGGTAGCCGCGTTCCAGTTCGCCGTGGAGGACCGCGCCCGCCGAGCCCTCCTTGAGGGCGCCCGCGGCGGCGACGACCTCCATGAGGGCCGCGTAGGCGTCGCGGCGGGCCTCGGAGCCGTAGACCTTGACGGCGGAGGCGTCCTGCGGAGTGAGTGTGCCGTGCTGGACGGCGCTCACCATCTGCCAGTTGAGGAGCTTCATCGCGTCGAGCCGGACGTGGGTGCGGGCGAGGGTGCGGCGGACCCAGGGGAGGTCGATGACGCGGCGGCCGTCGGTGAGGGGGGTGGCGGCGGCCCAGCGCTGCACGTCGTGGAGGGCGCGGATCGCCATGGTGCCGTGCGCGGCCAGGGTGACGCGTTCGTGGTTGAGCTGGTTGGTGATGAGACGCCAGCCCTCGTTCTCCGCACCGACCCGGCGGGAGGCCGGGACGCGGACGCCGTCGTAGTAACTGGCGGTCGTGTCGTGCGAGGCGAGGGTGTTGATGATCGTGCAGGAGTACCCGGGGTCGGTCGTCGGGACGAGGAGCATGGTGATGCCCTTGTGCGGCGGGGCGTCCGGGTCGGTGCGGACGGCGAGCCAGACCCAGTCGGCGGTGTCGCCGTTGGTGGTCCAGATCTTCTGCCCGTCGACGACGTAGGTGTCCCCGTCCCGTACGGCACGGGTCTTCAGGGCCGCGAGGTCGGTGCCCGCGTCGGGCTCGCTGTAGCCGATGGCGAAGTCGATCTCGCCGGAGAGGATCCGGGGCAGGAAGTACCCCTTCTGCTCGTCGGTGCCGTACCGCATGATCGTCGGGCCGACCGTGTTCAGCGCCATGAGGGGCAGCGGTACGCCCGCCTGCGCCGCCTCGTCGAAGAAGATGAACTGTTCCATCGGGGTCAGCCCGCGCCCCCCGTACTCGGTGGGCCAGCCGACGCCCAGCCAGCCGTCGGCGCCGAGCCTTCGCACGGTCTCGCGGTAGAAGCGCTTCTGGGCGGCCGGGTCCGCGTAGCGGGTGTGGACGTCGTCCGGGACCAGTTCGCCGAAGTACGCGCGCAGCTCGGCGCGCAGGCGGTTCTGGTCGGGCGTGTACTCGAGGTGCATGGGGCCTCCCCTGGCGACGGTCCTGCGACGCGCGACGGCGGCCACGGTAGAACGTGTTCCATAAATGCGGAAGCCCTCGGGGGCCCCGGGCAGCCCGCGGCCCCGGTCCGGAGCTGCGGAACCGGGGCCGACGGGGTAGGGAGGGGTACTGAGAGGGGGTACCGCGGGCGATGCCGGGCAGGGGCCGACGCCCCGGGCCCGGCCGGACCTACGGCAGGAGCTCGTCCATGGAGGCGCGACCCTTCTCCGCCATACGGCGTTCCGCCCAGGCGAGGCTCTTGGGATTCACATCACGGCCGGAGGCGAGGACGAGGTCCTCGGCCGTGAACTCGCCCTCCGACCCGGCGTGCAGCAGCCGGTCGGGCGTCGGGAAGTCCCCCAGGGACGTCTTGTCGGGCTCAGCGTTCATGCCGCCTCCTACGTGTTCTTCCGGCACTGGCCATTCTCGTGTCCGGCCCTCCGGACCGCATCCGGGCGGGGCCTCGGGCCGTGACCGGGACCCCGGGCGAACCCCGGGACCCCTGCGACCCCTGGGGCTCCTGCCCGGCTCCGGCCTCCCTACGCCTCCCGGACTCCGGGCCCAGGCCTGCCGGGCCTCCCCCCGTCGCGGACGATGTCCGCGGCGGCCCGGAGCGGGAGCGCGACGCCCTCCGCGTGATGGTGGGCGTAGGTCTCCGGGGAGAGGGCGGCGCGGAGGGTCTCCTCGGCGCGGGTTCTGATCGAGGTCTCCGTCTCCGGGCCGAAGGGCCGGAAACCGCCGTCCGTCATGGAGCCCGCGTGGGCGTCGTACGCGCCGAGGAGCCGGGCGCCGGTCTCGGCGTCGCCGGGCCCGCCCCGCCCTCCGAGCGCCCACGCCGCCGTCGCGAACTGCACGACGAGGAGGTACGGAGCGACCAGGTGCGCCAGGGTCTCCACATCCGTGGCGGCGCGGGCGAGCCGCCGCACCGCCCGGTCGTACGGGCCGCCGTCCACGCAGTCGAGCCACGCCCACACCCCGCCGACGAGGCCCCAGAAGAGGGCAGGGGTGGCATCACCGAACTCCTCCTCCAGCCGGAAGAGCTGCGCGCGGGCGAGGTCGGTGCGCCCGGTGTGGCCGTAGTGCTGGGCGAGCAGCATCCGCGCGGCGCCCGCGGCCTCGGCGCCCCACTCCCCCGCCGCGTCGGCGGATTCGGTCAGGAGCCGTTCGGCCTCGGGGTCCCCGCCCGGACGGAGCCTGAGCCGGGCGGCCGCCAGACGTGCGGTGAAGACGGCGACCTGGGAGCGCGTGCCGACATAGGCGGCGGTGGCCGCGGCGCGCTCGAAGTCGGCGGCGGCCTCGGTGAGCCGGCCCGTCCGCTCGTACGCCTCGCCCCGGGCCGCGAGGGATTCGGCGACGCCCCAGGAGTCCCCGGCGGACTCGAAGAGGCTGAGGGCCTCGGCGGCGTCGGCGGGACCGTGGCCGACGAGCTTGGACCGGATGAGGAGCGCGAAGCCCAGGTCCCAGCCGGGAGCGTGGTCGCGGCAGGCGTCGACGATCGACGTGAGGGCCGCGTCGAGGCTCGGGAGTTCCCCGGTCATGAGGCGGGCGAAGCACCACATCGTCCCCGGCTGCCGGCAGGTCTGCGGAAGGCCGGGACGGTACGCGGAGACCAGGGCGCCGATCCGGGCACGGGTCCCGGGGTCTTCGAGCGCGGCGGCGCCCTGGCCGCCCTGTGTCGCGAAGGCGTAGAGCCGGCCGCCTCGCCGGGCCTCCCACAGCCGTTCGCCGGACCACGGCGGCGGCACGTCCGTGCACCGGCCGTCGAACGGCTCGGCGGGCCGGACGGGCTCCTGGAACGGGTCGGGGCCGAGGCGGCCGGCCTCGGCCGCCCAGGTCCGGGCGTCGACCTGGTGGTTGCGCAGCTGCCAGAACCAGCTGAGGGAGTGGACGAGGCAGAGCACCTCCTGCTCGTCTCCGCGCGCCACGGCCGTCCGCAGGGCCCCGCGCAGGTTGTCGTGCTCGCGCTCCAGGCGGGCGAGAGCGGTGACCTGCCCGGGACCCCGCAGTTCGGGCTCGGTGCGGCGGGCCAGTTCCCGGTAGTACGTGAGGTGGCGCCGCTCGGTCGCCTCCCGCTCCCCGGCCTCGTCGAGCCGCTCCCCCGCGTACTCCGCGACCGTCTCGAGGAGCCGGTACCGCATCCCCTCGCCGCCCGGGCCGGGCAGCGACCCCGGGCCCGGTGCCGCCGCCACGACCAGCGACTTGTCGACGAGAGCGCCCAGGACATGGAGCACGTCGGGCGCGTCCAGGGCGTCTCCCGCGTCCTTCGGAGGGGCCAGGGCGTCTTTCGCGTCCTTCGGAGGGGCCAGGGCGTCTCCCGCGTCGTCCGGTGCGGCCCCCGTCTCTCCCTCGTCCCGCCCCGGGCCGTCGGCGCACACCTGCTCCGCCGCCGCCGGATCGCAGCCGCCCGTGAACACCGCCAGCCGCCGCAGCACCGCCCGCTCCGCGCCGTCCAGCAGCTCCCAGGACCAGTCGACCACCGCCCGCAGGGTCTGCTGGCGCGGCAGCACCGTCCGCGCGCCCGAGGTCAGCAGCCGGAACCGGTCGTCGAGACGGTCCGCGATCTGCCGCAGCGACAGCAACCGCAACCGCGCCGCGGCCAGCTCGATGGCCAGGGGCAGCCCGTCGAGTCGCCGGCACACCTCCTCCGCGGCCCCCGGGTCCTCCCCGACCACGAAGCCCGGACGCGCCGCCGCACCGCGCTCCCCGAGGAGGCGCAGCGCCATCGCCGTCGGCAGCGGGCCCAGCGGGCGCACCACCTCGCCCGGCACGCCCAGCGGCTCACGGCTCGTGGCGAGCACGGTCACTCCGGGACAGCGCGTGAGCAGGGCCTGCGCGAGGGCGGCCGCCTCGGCGATCACGTGCTCGCAGTTGTCGAGGACCAGCAGCATCCGCCGCCCCGCGCAGTGCTCGACGAGCTCGGCGAAGGGGTCGTCGGGGCCGGTGCCCGGGACGGCGGGGCGGTGCCAGAGGTGGGTCTCGCGCGCCCCGAGCGCGCTGAGGACGGCGGCGGCGACGGTGGCTCCCTCGCGTACGGCGGCGAGTTCCGCGAGACAGACCGGGCCCTCGTACGTCTCGGCCGCCTCCAGGGCCAGTCGTGTCTTGCCCACGCCCCCGGGGCCGGTGAGCGTGATCAGCCGCCGGTCGTCCCACCCGGCGGCCAGCGCGCCCAGTTCCCCGTCCCGGCCGATGAACGAGGTCAGCCGGGCGGGCAGGACGGGCGTGGGGTACGGGGCTCGGGCCTCCGGGGGCGGGGGCGTCGCCTCCGCCAGGAGTTCGGCGTGCAGGGAGCGCAGTTCGGGTCCCGGGTCCGTACCCAGGCGGTCCGCGAGGCCCGCGCGTACCTCCTCGTACGCGGCGAGGGCCTCCGCGGGGCGCCCCGCGGCGCGCAGGGCGCGGATGCGCAGGGCCTGGAGGGGCTCGTCGAGCGGCTGTCCCGCGGCGAGGGCGGCGAGCGGCGCGAGGATCTCGCCGGCCCGCCCGAGGGCCAGGTCGGCGGCGAGCCGGTCGCGCCGCGCGCGCGTGTGCAGCTGCTCGACGCGTACGACCAGGGGGTCGGTGTCCCGGCCGGGCAGATCCGCGAGGGCGGGCCCGCGCCAGAGCCGCAGGGCCTCGTCGAGGAGGTCCGCGGCGTGTGCCGCGTGCCCGTCGGCGAGGGCGGCGGCTCCCTCCGCGGCGAGGCGTTCGAAGCGGTACAGGTCCACGTCGTCGGGTTCGGCCCCCAGCCGGTAGCCGCCGGGTACCGACTCCACCGCGTCCCGGCCCAGGGCCCGGCGCAGACGGCCGACGAGCGCCTGGAGCGCCGCCGTACGGTCCTGGTCGCCGGTCCGGGCAGGGTCGGCATCGGCCCACACCTGGTCGACGAGCACGCGCGAACCGACCGGGCGCCCGCCGGCCGCGGCCAGGGCGGTCAGGAGAGCGCGGAGCCTGGTGCCGCCCGGTGAGGCCTCCGTTCCGTCGTCGGTACGGAGGGCCTGACACGGACCGAGAACACGGTAGGGCGGCTGCACCGGCCCATTCTGCCCCGCCGTGCTCCCGGGTCTCACGCGCTCAAAGGCCGGCCGGCCTCCAGGCCGTGTCCGGAAAGTTCCGCCCGCCGGGCGGTCGGCACCTCCGTCCCGCACCACCTCGTCCCACCGCGACACCACGCCCCCCGCCCCATTCGCCCCTCCCTCACCACAGCTCCACCGCGTGCGCGGCGAACTCGCGCCACGCCGTGTCATCGCCATGGCGTCGGCGGGGTGCGGGTTCGACAATGGGGGGGATGACCGAGGAAGACCGGCATACGCGCAACGGCGAGATCGGGCCCGCCGAGTGGCTCGCCATGAACCGGACCGGCAGCTTCGACTGGGACCTCGACACGGACACCATCGATGTCGACTCTTCCGGGCTGCTGGTCTTCGGGCTGTCGCCGGACGCCTTCGACGGGCGGCCGACGACACTCGTCACGCGCCTCGCCGCCGGGGAGCGGGACCGGCTCAACGAGGTCGTACGGCAGGCGGTCACCGGTGGGGAGGTCTCGTACACCGCGCACTTCCCCATTCCGCAGGACGACGGGCCACCCCATTGGACCCATGTGCAGGCCCGGATCCTCCGCTCTCCCGACGGCTGGGCGCGCCGGATCGTCGGCGTCGTGCGGGACACCACCGCCGAGGTCACCCGCTTCGCCTTCGTCCAGGAGCTGGAGAAGCGGCGCGAGGTCCAGACGAACATCGTCGAGCGGACGACGAACGCCCTGTCGCGCGCGGTGACGGTCGACGACGTGACGGCCGCGCTGACCGGTCCGGGCGGGCTCGCCCGGCTCGGCGCGGACGGGCTCGCGCTCGGGCTCGTGGAGAACGGCTCTCTCAACATCATCGCGCTCAGCGGCGAGTCCCTCGACGTGCTCGACGACCTCCGGGTCCGCCGGCTCGACCGGGGGTTTCCGCTGGCCGAGGCGGTGCTGAGCGGTCGCCCCCGGTTCGTCTCCTCGTTCCCGTCGCTCGGGAAGGACTTCCCCCAGCTCGCGCCCTACCTGGCGCGCCTGCAGTTCCGGGCCGCGTGCTACCTGCCGCTGGTGGCGCAGGCGCGCTCGCTCGGCGGCATGGTGCTGTTCTACCGGGGCCGTACCTCGTTCAACGCGGACGAGCGCAACCTGGCGCTCGGTCTCGCGGCGATCGTCGCCCAGTCGCTCCAGCGGGCGATCCTGTTCGACGAGGAGCGGGAGCTGGCGACCGGACTCCAGGCGACGATGCTGCCGCGCCGCATCCCCGCCATCTCCGGCGGAGAGATCGCCGTGCGCTACCACGCGGCGTGGAGCGGGCGGCAGGTCGGCGGCGACTGGTACGACGTGATCCCGCTGCCCCGGGGCCGGGTCGGGGTCGTCGTCGGCGACGTGCAGGGGCACGACACCCACGCCGCCGCCATCATGGGGCAGCTGCGGATCGCCCTGCGCGCGTACGCGGGCGAGGGACACGCCCCTTCGACGGTCCTGGCACGGGCCTCCCGGTTTCTGGCCGAACTGGACACCAACCGCTTCGCCACCTGTACGTACGCGCAGGTGGACCTGGGGAGCGGCACGCTGCGCGCGGTGCGGGCCGGGCATCTGGGGCCTCTCATCCGGCACAACGACGGCCGGGTCGGGCAGCCCAATCTGCGGGGCGGGCTGCCGCTGGGGCTCGCGACGGTGTTCGGGGACGAGGAGTTCCCGGAGACTCGGCTGGACCTCGTGCCCGGGGAGACCCTCGTGCTGTGCACGGACGGTCTCGTCGAGCAGCCCGGGTCGGACATCGAGGCAGGTCTCGCCGCGCTGTCGGACGCGATCGCGAGCGGCCCGCCGCAGGCGGAGGCGCTCGCCGACCACCTCTCCGAGCGGCTGTGGGAGCGCTGGGGCTCGGGCGACGACGTGGCGCTGCTCGTGCTGCGGCGCAGCCCGGACCCCGGCACGCCGAAGGCGCCGCGCATCCACCAGTACATCCACCAGGCCGATCCGCAGGGTCTCTCGGACGCGCGCACCGCGGTCGGGCAGGCCCTGCGGGACTGGGGCATGCCGGAACTCGCCGACGACGCCGAGCTGATGACGGGCGAGCTGCTCGTCAACGTGCTGCTGCACACCGAGGGCGGCGCCGTGCTCACCCTCGAAGTGCTGCCCGAGCCGGTGCGGCGGGTGCGGCTCTCGGTGCAGGACCGGTCGAGCGCCTGGCCCCGGCGGCGTACCCCCGGCGAGGCCGCCACCTCGGGGCGTGGGCTGATGCTGCTCGACGCGCTGGCCACCCGGTGGGGGGTCGAACCGCGCGGCGAGGGCAAGGCCGTGTGGTGCGAGATCGGTCCGGCGACGGTGCCGGCCGACACGACGGCGAGCGGTGCCTGAGGAGGACCGTCATGGACCCTGTGGCCGCCCTGAACCGGATCGCCTTCCTGCTGGAGCGGGCGCAGGCGCCGGGGTACCGGGCCAAGGCCTTCCGGACGGCCGCCACCGCGGTCGCCGCGCTGCCGGAGGGCGAGGCGGCGCGGCGCGCGGACGCGGGGACCCTGGAGGCCGTGAAGGGGCTCGGGCCGAAGACGGGGGCGGTGGTGCGGGAGGCGCTGGCGGGGCAGGTCCCGGAGTACCTGGCGCATCTGGAGGAGGAACTCCAGGAGTCCCTTCGGTCCGGCGGGCCGGGGAGCGGCGGGGAGGCGCTGCGGGCGGCGCTGCGGGGCGACTGCCATCTCCACTCGGACTGGTCCGACGGCGGCGCCACGATCGAGGACATGGGCCGGGCGGCGGCCGGGCTGGGCCACGAGTGGGCGGTCCTGACGGACCACTCGCCCCGGCTCACGGTCGCCCGTGGGCTCTCGCCGGACCGGCTGCGGGAGCAACTGGACGTGGTGGCGCGGCTGAACGAGGAGTGGGCGCCGTTCCGGCTGCTGACCGGGATCGAGTGCGACATCCTGGACGACGGCTCGCTGGACCAGGAGCCCGAGCTGCTCGACCGCCTGGACCTGGTGGTCGGCTCGGTCCACTCGAAGCTCCGGATGGACGCGAGGTCGATGACGCGGCGCCTGGAACGGGCGGTGCGGAACCCGCTGATGGACGTGCTCGGGCACTGCACGGGGCGGCTCGTGGCGGGCGGGCGGCTGCGACCGGAGTCCGAGTTCGACGCGGAGCGGGTGTTCGTCGCGTGTGCGGAGGCGGGGACGGCCGTCGAGATCAACAGCCGCCCGGAGCGGCTCGATCCGCCGCGGCGACTGCTGCGGCTGGTGGTGGCGGCGGGCGCGTACGTCGCGGTGGACACGGACGCGCACGCGCCGGGCCAGCTGGAGTGGCAGATCCTCGGCTGCGCGCGGGCCGAGGAGTGCGGCGTGCCGGAGGAGCGGGTGATCAACACCTGGACCGCGGAACGGCTGCTGGAGTGGACGCGGGCCTGAGGCGGGGGCGGATCGGGGACAGGCGGGGGGGGGGGACGGGGGCGAGCGGGCAGGGGCGCGGGCATGGAGGCTCGGTCAGGCGCGCTGCCAGACCGTGGTCGCGTTGCAGAACTCGCGGATGCCGTGACCGGCGAGCTCGCGCCCGTACCCGGAGCGCTTGACCCCGCCGAAGGGCAGTGCCGGGTGCGAGGCCGTCATGCCGTTGACGAAGACACCGCCGGCCTCCAGGTCCCGCACGAAGAAGGCGACGTCCTCCGAGGAGCGGGTCCAGACGTTGGAGCTGAGTCCGAACGGGGAGTCGTTGGCGACGGCGACGGCCTCCTCGATGTCGCCGACCGGGTAGACCGTCGCGACGGGCCCGAAGGCCTCCTCCTGGTGGATCCGCATCTCGGGGGTGATGCCGGTGAGCACCGTGGGCCGGTAGTACCAGCCGTTCCGGAGCTGCGGGGTCTCGGGGCGGTGGCCGCCGCACAGGGCGGTGGCGCCGTGGCGTACGGCGTCGTCGACGAGCTCCTCCAGGTCGGTCCTGCCCTGTTCGGTGGCGAGGGGGCCGACGTCGGTGGACTCGTCGAGGGGGTCGCCCACGGTGAGGGCGTTCATGGCGGCCGTGAAGCGTTCGGAGAAGTCCTCGTAGACGTCCCGGTGGACGATGAACCGCTTGGCGGCGATGCAGGACTGTCCGTTGTTCTGTACGCGCGCGGTGACGGCTGTCTTCACCGCACCGACGATGTCGGCGGAGGGCATGACGATGTACGGGTCGCTGCCGCCGAGCTCCAGGACGGTCTTCTTCACCTCGTCGCCCGCGACGGCGGCGACGGCCCGGCCTGCCGGTTCGCTGCCGGTGAGGGTGGCGGCGACCACCCGGGGGTCCCGCAGCACCTTCTCGACGTCGCCGGAGCCGATGAGGAGGGTCTGGAAGCAGCCCTCGGGGTATCCGGCGCGGCGGAAGAGGTCACCGAGGTAGAGCGCGGTCTGGGGCACGTTGGAGGCGTGCTTGAGGAGGCCGGTGTTGCCCGCCATGAGAGCGGGGGCGGCGAAGCGGATCACCTGCCAGAGCGGGAAGTTCCACGGCATCACGGCGAGGATCGGGCCGAGGGGCCGGTAGTGGACGCGGGCCAGGTCCGCGCCGGAGTCCTGGACGTCGCTCTCGGCCGGATGCTCGTCGGCGAGCAGCTGCTCCGCGTTGCGGGCGTACCAGCGCATGGCCTTGGCGCATTTGGCGGCCTCCGCGCGGGCGGCGGAGATCGGCTTGCCCATCTCGACGGTCATCGTGCGGGCGATGTCCTCGGTGTCCTCGTCGAGGAGGGTCGCGGCGGCGCGCAGGAGGCGGGCGCGTTCGGCGAAGGAGGCGGTGCGGTACTGGCGGAACGCCTCGTGGGCGGCGGCGATCCGCCGCTCGACCTCGTCGGGCCCGTGGGCCTCGTAGGTGCGCAGCGTCTCGCCGGTCGCGGGATTCACGGTGGCGATGCCCATGCCCAGTCTCCTCCTGCCATCGGCCCCCGTCTGCAACCTTGCTCCAAGCACGGCGGATCGCAACAGGGGCGGGGCGCTGGGGTGACCGGGCGGGAGGGGGCGCGGGCGTGTCAGGCGGTGAGCCAGGCGAGGGCGCCGGAGAGGTGGGCGCGGAAGGCGGGGTCGCGGTACGCCTCCGGGGCGTGCCCGAGAGCGGTGAAGAGGACCCGTCCCCGGTCCACGTCCCGGCACCAGACGAGCGGGTGGTCGTCGCCGTGGGTGCCGCCCCGGTAGGTGGACTCGTCGGCTCGGGCGAGGATCCGTACGCCGTCCGCACCCCTCGGGTCGGAGGTGAAGTTGTACCACTCGTCGGTCCAGGCCCAGCGGTCCGGGAGCGGAGCGGTCGCCGGATGGTCGTGGCCGTCGACGAGGACGACGCCGGGCTGGACCTCGGGGTGGCCGTCGAAGCGGGTGCCCAGCAGCTCTCCGTAGAAGGGCCAGTCCGGCTCGGCGTTCGCGGCGGCGTGGACGGCGAGGAGGGCGCCGCCGCCGCGCAGGTACGCCTCGAAGGCGGTGCGTCCCTCGGGTGTGAGGACGTTCCCGGTCGTGGAGAGCAGCACGACGACGGCGCACCGCCCGAGCCGTCCGGGGGTGAAGACGCCCGGGTCCTCGGTGACCTCGACCGCCCGACCGAGCCCTTGGGCGAGCTCCGTGAGCGCGGCGGCACCGTCGGGGATGGACTCGTGGCGGTAGCCCGCGGTGCGGGTGTAGATCAGGACGTCGGCGGTCGGCGGCACGGGGTGTACTCCAGACGGGCGAAGAGGATGAGCCTGGGGGGCGGTGGGGGCGATGCGCCCGAAAGCGCTTTCTACCAGTCTGGACCGTAGCCACCGGAAACCCCGAGCCGCAACCCCCGCCGATCCGACACACTGCCCCGATGACGCCGATCGACACTCCCGCGGCCTCGCTCACCCGGAAGGCCATCGCCCACGTGGCCGACCGTTCCAGCGGGGACGCCCTCGACCCCTCCCTGCGGGTCACGCTCAACTTCCACCCGCACTTCCTCCACCGGCTCGCGGACGAGGGCGTCTATCGCTCGCAGTTCGTCACGGGCACCGGAAACGGCGGCCTCACCGCCCACCCCGGCGGGGACCGCTGGCGCTGGGAGAGCCGCATCTTCGGCGGGGCGTACGACGAGGCCCCCGCGGACGCACGTCCGGTGTACGGCGCCCTCGACCACCACCGCCGCCCCTTCGGAGCCGCTCCGCGCTTCGGCTCCGCCCATCTGCGGCTGACGGCCGCCACCCTGGAGCGGACGACCTTCTGCTACCCGGACAGCTTCCTGGAGCCCGGCGACTTCGGCGTGGCGTCGCGCATGGGCCTGATCGCCCTCGCCGAGGCGGACGACGCGGACCTGCTCGACGACTACATCGAGGCGCAGGTCCACGGGCCGGTCGCCGTGGCACGCGACGTGGAGGCGCTCGTCCTGGACCCGAGCCACCGGGGCACCGCGGTGGAGGCGGCCGCCCGGCGGCTGCCGTGCCCCGTCGAGTGGCACGGCGGCTTCCGCCTCCCCGTCGCCGAACTGCGTCGGCACCCCGGGTTCCGGGGACCGGAGTGCGTGGAACTGGGCGCCCGGATCGCCGTCGACGGGTGGCTCGATCCACGGATCGTGCAGGAGGCGGCGGGTTCGGGGCGGTACGACCCGCAGGGCGTGAAGAAGGTCTGGCACTGCCTGGCCCGGTTCGGGGCGCCGGTGGTCTGACCCTCTGCCCCGGCGCTCCCGTGCGTTCTGCCGGGGCGGGCCGGGGCCGGCGCGTGATCCATTGTCGTATCGGATACGCGGCTGTATCTTTTGGCGCGCCGCGCCCGCCCCGCCTCCGCTCATCGAGGAGTCGTCATGAGTACCGTGCCTCCTGCGCTCGCCGCCGCCGTCGGGCCGTTGCCCGACGGGGTCGTCCTGCCACTGCCGCCCACCTTCGACTCCGTCGAGGAGGAGCGCCGGTACCGCAAGGAGCAACTCGCCGCCGGGTTCCGGATCTTCGGCAGGTTCGGCTTCTCCGAGGGGGTCGCCGGGCACATCACCGTCCGTGACCCCGGCGACCCGAACGCCTTCTGGGTCAACCCGTTCGGGATGAGCTTCGGGCAGATCAAGGCCTCCGACCTGATCCTGGTCGACCACGAGGGGACCGTCATCGAAGGACGCCGGCCCGTCAACCGGGCCGCGTTCGTCATCCACTCGCGGGTCCACGCCGCCCGCCCCGACGCGGTCGCCGCCGCGCACTCGCACTCCCTCCACGGCAAGGCGTTCTCCAGCCTCGGCATCCCGCTCGACCCGATCACCCAGGACGCGTGCGCGTTCTTCGAGGACCACGGGATCTACGACGACTACCGGGGCGTGGTGAACGAGACGGAGGAGGGCGAGCGGGTCGCCAAGGCCCTCGGGGGGCACAAGGCGGTCATCCTCAAGAACCACGGGCTCCTCACCGTCGGCCACTCCGTCGCGGAGGCGGTCTGGTGGTTCGTCACCATGGAGCGCTCCTGTCAGGCGCAGCTCCTCGCCATGGCGGCGGGCACCCCCCACCTCATCGACCGGGAGACTGCCCTGCTCACCCGGAGCCAGGTCGGCGGTCACCTCGCCGGCTGGTTCCAGGCACGCCCGCTGTGGGATCAGATCACCGCGTCCGACCCCGACCTCTTCGACTGATCCGGCTGCCCGGGGATCTCCCGGGTCGACGCCTCCAGGAGCGGGGCGAGGAACTGCCGTTCCAGGCTGCCCGGCGGCAGGACCTCCGGTTCCACGTAGCTCTGCGCCAGGCCCCCCTCGCGCAGGGCGATGAGGAGTCGCGCGAACCGGTCGGCGTCCACCGTCAGTTCGCGCCCCGCCCGCCGCAGCACGAGCGTGAGGCCTCGGGCGATCTCGGCCCGCAGCCGCTCGTCGTGGCGGGCGAGCACCCAGGCGGCCTGCGGGTCACGGATGGCGTGCAGGGTGAACTCGGTCGTCACCAGGTACCAGTCCCGCTCGTCCGGCTCGACGCGGGCGGCGAGTTCCGCGAGCCGCGTGAGGGTGTACTCCTCCACCGACAGCGCGTCGATCGCCTCGGCCAGCCTCCGCACGGTCCGGTCGCTGTGCTCGTCGAAGAGAGCCAGGAAGAGTTCCTCCTTGCTCGCGAAGTTCGAGTAGTACGCGCCTCGGGTGTAGCCGGCCCGCTCGCAGATCTGCTCGATCGTCGTCGCGTGGAAGCCGTGCTCGGCGAAGGTCTCCAGGGCGGCCTTCAGGAGCGCCGCGCGAGTACGGGGCCGCCGCCTGGTGACACCTTTCGGCACGGGTTCTTCCTCCTTCGTCGGGGCCGCTCCTGCGGCGGACGCCCACCCTACCGGCGGCCCCATCCCGGGCACGGACGAGCACCGGAAGATAAAATTCCAGTCATGGGAGAGCATCCCGTCGCGCCCGCGGCGCCTGATCTGGTCATCGAGATCGACGGGGACGCGACACGTATGGAACCGGCCCGCGTCTATCGCGTCGGACGGGACCCCACCAGCGACTTCGTCCTCGCGGACGCCCGTGCGTCCTGGCACCACGCGGTGCTCAGCGCCACCGGCGGCCGCTGGACCCTGGCGGACGAGGGCAGCACGAACGGCACCTTCACGGACGGCCTCCGGGTGGACGGACCCCGGGAGGTGCGCCCCGGAACGGTCGTACGGTTCGCCCACCCGGAGGACGGACCGCGCGCGGTGTTCTCGGCGGCCGCCGCTCCGACGGGACCGGGACCGGCGGAGGCGCCTGCCGAGACCGGCCAGGGCCAGGCGGTGCCCCCGGTTCCGCCTCCGGCAGCGTGGGAGACGCCCGCCGTTCCGGAACCGCCGGCCGCACGGCCGGACACCCCCGCCGCGCCCCCTCCACCCGCCGCCTGGGACGCCCCCGCCGCACCGGAACCACCCGCCGCCTGGGACGCCCCCGCACCACCGGAACCACCGGCCGTACGGGACACCCCCGCCGCGCCCCCTCCACCGGCCGCCTGGGACGCCCCCGCCGCCGCACCGGGACCGTCCGCCCCCGCGGAGCCCCGCGCCGTACCGGAGCCGCCGCCACCGCCGCCCCGGCCCGAGCCCCCGCCGCCCGAGCCCTCCCCGCGACCGCATCTTCAGCCCGAGGCCGCCCCGGCGGCGGAAGCCGAGCCGACGCCGTCCGGAGCGCCCCCCCGGCCTCCCTCCGTCTCCCACCCCGCCGCCACGGGGACCTTCCGGCGGCCGACGTCCGTGCGGCCGCTGCCCGCGCACACCATCCGTATCGGCCGCGCCCCCGAGAACGACGTCATCGTCTCCGACCTCGTCGTCTCCCGGCAGCACGCCGAACTGCGGGCCCATCCCGACGGCACGTACTGGATCCACGACCTCGGCAGCCACAACGGCACCTTCCTCAACGGCGCTCCCGTCGTCGACGCCCGGGTGACACCGGAGGACATCGTCGGCATCGGCCACTGCGCGTTCTGCCTGATCGGCGGGCAGCTCGTCGAGTTCACCGACACCGGCGAGGTCTCCCTCGACGTGCAGCAGCTCGCCGTCACCCTCGACCACGGACGCCGGACACTCCTCGACGAGGTGTCCTTCCCCGTGGGCCAGAAGTGCCTGCTCGGGGTCGTCGGGCCGTCCGGCGCGGGCAAGTCGACCCTGCTCGGCGCGCTCACCGGCCAGCGCCCCGCCGACCGGGGCACGGTGCTCTACGACGGCCGTGACCTGTACCGGGACTACGCCGAACTCCGCCAGCGCATCGGGCTCGTCCCGCAGGACGACATCCTGCACCTCCAGCTCACGGTGCGCCGGGCCCTCGGTTACGCCGCCGAGCTGCGCTTCCCCGAGGACACCGTCCCGGCCGAGCGGCGGGCACGGGTGGACGAGGTGATCCGCGAGCTGGGGCTCGTGGAGCGCGCGGAGCAGCCGATCCACAGTCTGTCCGGCGGCCAGCGCAAGCGCGTGAGCGTCGCCCTGGAGCTCCTCACCAAGCCGTCGCTCCTCTTCCTCGACGAGCCGACGTCAGGCCTCGACCCGGGCATGGACCGGTCCGTGATGCACATGCTGCGCGGGCTCGCGGACGACGGGCGCACGGTCGTCGTGGTCACGCACAGCGTGCTCAGCCTCGACGTGTGCGACCGGCTGCTCGTGCTGGCGCCGGGCGGCCGGGTCGCGTACTACGGGCCGCCCGGCGACGCCCTCGGCTTCTTCGGTTTCGACCAGTGGCCGGAGGCGTTCGAGGCCTTCGAGAACGACCGGGACCGCGACTGGGCCGGCCAGTACCGCTCCTCGCGCTTCCACCGCCGCTACATCGAGGACTCCACGGCCCGCCCGGTGGTACCCGTGCCCGGGACCGGGACCGGTCCCGTGTCCGGGGCCGGTGCCGCCCCGCCGCCGGAGCCGGCCCCGCCCCCCAAGGCGCAGAGCTGGGGCTCCCAGCTGCGGACGCTCGTACGGCGGTACGCGGCGGCGCTCTCCGCCGACCGCACCTTCCTCGTCATCATGATCGCGCTGCCGTTCGTGATGGGGGCGATGGCCAGAGCTCTGTCCGAGGGCAGTCTCAACGCCGAGTCCTCGCTGAACGTCCTGCTCATCCTGTGTGTGGGCGGAGTGCTCACGGGCGCGGCGAACGCCGTGCGCGAACTCGTGAAGGAACGCACGATCTACCGGCGCGAGAGAGCCGTGGGCCTGTCCCGTTCCGCGTACCTCGCCTCGAAGGTGGTGGTCCTCGGCCTGATCACGGTGGTGCAGGCGATCGTCCTGACCCTGGTGGCGCTGATCGGCGTGCCGTTGAACGTGCCCGGCGGGAAGGGCGTGCTCCTCCCTCCGCTCGTGGAGATCACGCTGGCCGTCGCGCTCCTGTCGTTCACGGCGATGATGCTCGGTCTGCTCGTCTCGGCGCTGGTCCGCAAGGAGGAGGTGACGATGCCCCTGCTCGTCCTCCTCGCCATCGTGCAGGTGGTGTTCTGCGGGGCGCTCCTGACCGTGCGGGGCACGCCCGTCCTGGAGCAGCTGGCCTGGCTGGTCCCCTCGCGCTGGGCGTTCGCGGCGATGGGCGCGACGATCGACATCGGGAAGGTCGCGCCGACCGACAAGACGACGGATCCGCTGATGAACCACACGGCGGAGGCCTGGTTGTTCGACATGGGCATGATGGTGCTGCTCTGTCTCGTCCTCGGCCTGGTCGTGGCCCGGCTGCTGCGCCGCCACGAGCCGGTCGTCATGCGGAGGTAGGCCGTGAGCGTCCCCGTACCCGAGTACCTGCCGGACTTCCGGCCCACCCACGTCGTGCCGCGGGCCGGTCTCGACGCGTGGGAGGCGCCGGATCCCGCGCTGCCCACGGTGCCGCTGGACGCGTTCCTGCCCGTGCGGTTGGAGGAGCGGGCCGGTGACTGGGGACGGATCCAGTGCTCCAACGGCTGGACGGCGTGGGTCGACGCCCGCCTCCTCGTCGCCGTTCCCGACGACCCTCCGGCGGCGGGCCGGCCGCTCACCAGGACCGCCGATCCGCGCCCGCTGATCGCCCGCGCGGAGGACGCGCTCGGCCGCTACCGGCGCGCCGCCGACGAGCTGGGATCGGGCCGCCTGGACCGCGAGCACTTCCGGCTGCGGACCCGGGGCCTGCGGGTCGGCATGGTCGTCGACGGCGAGTCGGTGTGGTTGTACGACGCGGAGCACGAGCGCTGGGTGTACTGCGACGGCGTCGGACTCCACACGTACGCCGCTTCGGCCGCGCCCTCGGCCGTCTCCTCCCCCGCCGCGGGACCCTCGCCGTCCGAGAAGTCGAGGAACGAACGGCCCGACCCCGCCCCTCCCGCGCACGAGCCGACCCAGGTGGTGGTGCGGGGCGACCCGTCCGCCGCCGCGGGGCCGCCACCGACCCAGGTCGTGCAGCGCCCGACCGCCGGACCGGCCGGTGAGGACGGATGACGGGCGTGCCGCGGGACGACCCCGAGCTGCCCGCGGGCCGCCCTTCGGGGCTTCTCGGCAAGGAGGTCGCCGGCTACCGCGTGGAGGGCGAGATCGGGCGCGGCGGGATGGCGGTCGTCTACCGGGCGCGGGACCTGAAGCTCGGCCGCACGGTGGCGCTGAAGCTGCTGGCGCCCGAGCTGGCCCGCAACGACACCTTCCGCAAGCGCTTCGCGCACGAGTCGCGCGTGGCCGCGTCCATCGACCATCCGCACATCGTGCCGGTCTTCGAGGCGGGCGAGACGGAGGGCGTGCTGTACATCGCGATGCGGTACGTGGCGGGGCAGGACCTGGTGGCGCTGCTGGACCGCGAGGGGCCGCTGCCGCCCGCGACGGCGGGGCGGATCGCCGTGCAGGTGGCGTCGGCCCTGGACGCGGCGCACGCGCACGACCTGGTGCACCGGGACGTGAAGCCCGGCAACATCCTGGTCGCCGAGGGCACGGACCGCGACCACCCGGAGCACGTGTACCTCACGGACTTCGGGCTGACGAAGAAGTCGCTCTCGCTCACCGGCTTCACCACGGTGGGCGAGTTCGTCGGCACGCTCGACTACGTGGCGCCCGAGCAGATCTCCGGGAAACCGGTGGACGGCCGTTGCGATGTGTACAGCCTGGCGTGCGTGGTGTTCGAGACCTTGGTGGGAGCGCCGCCGTTCCGCCGTGACACCGACTGGGCGGTGCTGTGGGCGCAGCAGTACGATCCGCCGCCGCCGCTCTCCGAGGTGCGGCCGGGTCTGCCGGAGGCGGCGGACGCGGTGTTCGCGAGGGCACTGGCGAAGACGCCTGAGGAGCGGTACGGGACGTGCCTGGAGTTCGTCGCCGAGCTGCGCGGTGCGCTGACCTCCGGCAGGGACGGGGGCGGGCAGGGGTCCGTGGTGAAGAAGGGTCCGGAGCCTCTCGGCCCACCGCCGGACCCACCGCTGTGGGCCCGCCCGGTGTTCCGCGACCTGGATTCGGGGAGTTGACGTTCCGGGAGCTGCAGTCACCCGAACGACGAGGAAGACCGGGACGCATGCTCCCCGGGGTCACGTACGGGGCGGCGAGGGTGGTGGTGCGACCTCGCCCTTGCGGTGGACCCGGGTGGCGAGGAGCCCGCCGAGGAAGCCGAAGAAGAGGCCCCAGAGGAGGGCGAGTCCGGTGGTCTTCCAGATGTGGGGGCGCAGGACCACCTCGCCGCCGAGGGAGTCGAGGTCGCCGATGCCGAGGATCGAGAGGCCGAAGCGGGCTTCGACCAGGGTGAGCGGGGCGACGACCAGCAGGGTCAGGGCGAACGCGATGCCCAGGTGCAGGGCGTGCTGCCAGGGCCGGATCCGGGCCGGGGAGCGGACCGCCGCCGTGAAGGCGGCGGCGAGGACCAGGACGGCGGCGATGGGCAGCAGCCACCAGGCCCGGCCGTCCTGGGCGGCGAGCGAGTTCAGGTCGATGGTCGAGAGGTCCGCGGTGTCGCCCGAGCCACCGCCCTGGCGCAGTACGGCGTCCAGGATCTGCGGCATGGGAAGGCCGAAGGGGCCTTCGACCCGGCCCTCCCAGGAGCCGCCGATGCCCACGCCGAGGGCGAGCCAGGCGACGTTCGGCAGACCGAGCAGGAGGACCGCGAGGGTCTCGGTGGCGTGACCCTTGGTCGCCGCCACGACCAGGCCGATGAGGAGGCCGGCGGCCACGTACGCGAGCACCAGCAGGAGCATCGCGTGGGCCGCGGGCCTGACGGCTTCCTGATGGCGGACGAGCCGGGGCGGCAGCGGGGCCCTGCGGGAGACGAGGAGCGCGACGACCAGCACGCCGAGGATCCACAGGAGGCCGTAGAACAGGGTGGGCCCGAGGTCGGTGCGGAAGCCGACGGTGGGGTTCACGGCGTCGAGGAGCTCTCCGAAGAGGTCCGTGAGGTCTCCCGTCGGCTCCCCGCCCCCGATGGTGATGCGGAAGTCGTGCCGGGCGAGCGCGGAGAGCCCCGCGAGGGCGAGCAGCCAGAGGACGACGGTGCTCGCGGCGCGCAGCAGGAGTTCCCGGGGTTGCGTCACGGCGTGGTGGCGCAGCGGACGCAGGAAGCAGAAACCGGTGACCAGTGCGCCCACCAGGGTGACGGTCAGGGGCATGGCGGTCAGTTCGCCCTGGGTTCCGGCGAGGGCCCCGGCGTCGCCGGCGAGTTCGACCTTGCCGCCCACGGCCATGACGACGACCGCTGCGAGGACGGCGGTGAAGCCGCCGGGCAGGTCGCCCGCGCCCGCGGCCCAGAGGCCGAGGCCGGCCGTCACACCCATCGCCAGGTACCCGGCGACCACAGCCGCCAGGGCCTGCAGGGCGATGCGGGCCAGGGGCCCGGTGGAGGTCGCGGCGGGCCGCGTGGAGGAGGGGGGCGGGCTGCTCACGCTGACCACGCTAGTACCGGTGCCGGTGGGGCGCTTGCGGACGGTGGAGCGGCCGCGCGGGCCCCCTGCCGGGCGGAGCACTCCGGCCCGAGCCCCTCCGCTTGCGGGCGGGCACCGTTCGGCGCACACAATGGGCCCGGAACGGAAGAAAGGGAAAAACGTGACTTCCCACCCGCCGTCCGGCCCCCCGTCGGTTCCTCCCTCAGGTCCCCCCTCCGGCCCCCTCTCGGGCCGGAGCACCCGCCCGGGGACCGCCGGCCCGCCGCCGCCCCCCGGACCTCCCCATGACGGTTCGGGGGGAGGCCGTGGCGGCGGCGGTTCCTCCGGTGGCTCAGGCGACGGAGGCGCCGGACGCTCGGGCTCGTCCCGCAGCGACGGCCCCGGCAAGGGCCCCTGGTGGCGCTCCGTCCCGAAGGTCGCCTCGGTCACCGCCGTCGTCGTGGCGGCAGCCGCCCTGGCCGTCGTTCTCACCAACCGCCCCGACGGCGGAGGCGGGACCGGGGCCTCCGGCGGTGGCGAGGTCTTCCTCCAGAGCGCCGCCGCCGCGGGACCCGACCCGTTCACCCAGTCGACGGCACGCACCGGCGGCGCCTCCGCCTCGCCGGCCTCGCTGCCGCCCCCCGCCTCGTCGGCCACCACCAGGGAGATGTCGGGTTCGACGCCCGGCCTCTACGGCGGGACGCGGTCGGTGGCCAGCTGCGACGTGGAACGGCAGGTGCGCTACCTCTCCGCCGAGCCCGCGAAGAACACGGCCTTCGCCTCGGTCGCCGGCGTGGCCCCGAACGAGGTGCCGGCCTACCTCCGCTCCCTGACCCCGCTTCAGCTCCGCGCCGACACCCGCGTGACGAACCACGGGTTCCGGGACGGCGCCGTCACCACCTACCAGGCGGTGCTCCAGACCGGGACGGCGGTCCTGGTCGACAACAGAGGGCTGCCCAGGGTGCGCTGCGCCTGCGGGAACCCGCTGACCGATCCGGTGCCGCAGAAGGAACCGCGGACGAGGGGGACGCCGTGGCAGGGGTTCAGCACCTCCCGGATCGTCGTCGTGGAACCCTCGGTGAAGGTCGTGAACGTCTTCGTCGTGCACGACCCCGAGAGTGACAAGTGGTTCGCGCGGAAGCACGGCGACACGGGCCGGCAGGACAAGCCGACCCCGCCGCCTCCGCCGCCCACCGCACGGCCCTCGACCTCGGCGTCGACGTCCCCCTCCACCTCGGCCTCGTCGTCGCCCTCCGCCTCCCCGTCGACGTCCACGTCCTCGCCGCCGACGTCCCCTTCGGACACGTCTCCCTCGACGAAGACGTCCCCGCCCGACTCGTCGCCCACGACCGAGACGTCGGAGCCGGAGTCGTCGCCCGCGACGGAGAGCCCGGCGGATCTGACCACCACCGGTGGGGCGACCGACCGGTCGGCCTCGGTCGGCTCTCCGGCGACCGTCTCGCCGCTGTCACCGCCGGCCGGCCCGGTGACGACCTCGGGCTCGAGCCCCGCCACCCTGCCGGCGTCCTGACGACGGACGGCCGGACCGGAGTCCCCTCCGGTCCGGCGTCGGGTGGGTTCCCGCGCATTAATCGGGATGCCCGCGCGCGAGGGTCCGTGTACGGTCCACCGAGTGGAACCTCTGACCGACAAACAGATCCGTTCGTCCTTCGTGAACTGCACGAAGGGTGAGGCGGCACGTCTGAAGCTGCCCCTCGACTTCGCCGAAATCCCCTGGGGGGACCTGGACTTCCTGGGCTGGGTCGACCCGGGCGCGCCGCTGCGCGCGCACCTGGTCGTCCCCCGCGCGGACGGGCCGGTCGGGGTGACCCTGCGCGTGCCGGCCGCCGGCCGGACCAGTGCCGTGAAGTCGAGCATGTGCCAGGTCTGCCTGACCGGTCACGCCTCCTCGGGCGTCACGCTTCTCGTGGCGCCCCTCGCGGGCAGCCGTGGTCGCGAGGGGAACACGGTCGGCATCTACCTCTGCGCCGACCTGGCCTGCTCCCTGTACGTCCGGGGGAAGCGGCTGCCGAAGCTGCGCGGCCGGCGCCATGAGGAGTCGCTGACGCTCGACGAGCAGGTCGCCCGTCTGACGGGCAACCTGGACGCGTTCGTCGACCGGGTGACGGCGGGCTGAGCGCGCGGGGCGGGTCGGCTGGGCCACTTCGGCGGACCGGCCGGCTCAGCTGGCCGGCCCCTTCAGCGGACCGGCCTGCTCAGCGGAAGGCCTGCTCGCCGGTAAGCGCCTTGCCGATGACCAGGGAGTGGACCTCGCTGGTGCCCTCGTAGGTGAGCACCGACTCCAGGTTGTTGGCGTGGCGCAGCACCGGGTACTCCAGGGTGACGCCGTTGGCGCCGAGGATGGTGCGGCACTCCCGGGCGATGGCGATGGCCTCGCGGACGTTGTTCAGCTTGCCGACGCTGACCTGCTCGGGGGTGAGCGCGCCCGCGTCCTTGAGCCGCCCCAGGTGGAGGGCGAGCAGCATGCCCTTGCCGAGTTCGACGGACATGTCGGCGAGCTTCTGCTGCGTCAGCTGGTACGAGGCGAGGGAACGGTCGAAGACGATCCGCTCACGGGCGTACGAGATGGCCGTCTCCAGGCAGTCCCGGGCCGCCCCGAGGGCGCCGAAGACGATGCCGAAGCGGGCTTCGTTGAGGCAGCCGAGGGGACCGGAGAGGCCACGGGCGTCCGGCAGCATCGCGTCGGCCGGGAGGCGTACGTCCTCCAGGACCAGTTCGCTGGTGACGCTCGCCCGCAGGGAGAGCTTGCGCTTGATCTCCGGGGCGCTGAAGCCGGGGGTGCCGGCCGGGACGAGGAATCCGCGCACGCCGTCCTCGGTGCGGGCCCACACGACCGCGACATCGGCCACGGATCCGTTGGTGATCCACATCTTGGTGCCGTTGAGGATCCAGTCGGAGCCGTCGCGCTTGGCATTCGTCCGCATGGCGCCCGGGTCAGAACCGGCGTCGGGCTCGGTGAGGCCGAAGCAGCCGATGTACTCGCCGGCCGCCATCTTCGGCAGCCACCGCTGCTTCTGCTCCTCGGAGCCGTACTTCCAGATCGCGTACATGGCGAGGGAGCCCTGCACGGAGACGAGGGAGCGCAGGCCCGAGTCGACGGCCTCCAGTTCCAGACACGCGAGGCCGTACGCGACGGAGTCGGTGCCCGCGCAGCCGTAACCCTCCAGGTGCATGCCGAGCACTCCGAGGGAGCCGAGGGTGCGGGCGAGCTCGCGGGCGGGGATCTCGCCCTTCTCGAACCACTCGGCGATCTGTGGGCGCAGTTCGCGGTCGGCGACGGCGCGCACGGTGCTGCGGATCTCACGCTCCTCGTCGGTCAGCAGTCCGTCGACGGCGAGCAGGTCGAAGGGGTGGACGGGAGCGGAGCTGGACTGCGGCGACTTCACGGACGGCCTCCTGGCGGCTGTGGCGACTCGGCGTGCCGAAGCGTAGCGTCAGATCGGATATTGGATCCAGTATTGAAAATCCCATATCTGGCCCGTACGGTCCGACTGGATCCGATCGCCAGCGAGGGAGAGCGGAATGCGCGCAGATCAGCCGGGGCCTCCTGGATCGCCCGAGGCGCCGGGGACGCCGGACGGCGGCGCCCTCTCCGGGATCGTCGTCGCCGACTTCGGCCGGGTGCTCGCCGGGCCGTACATGACGATGCTCCTCGCCGACCTGGGCGCCGACGTCATCAAGATCGAGCGTCCGGGCTCGGGCGACGACACGCGCGCGTGGGGACCCCCGTTCGCCGACGGGGAGGCCACGTACTTCCTCGGGGTGAACCGGAACAAGCGCTCCGTCGCCCTCGACCTCACGGACCCCGAGGACCTGGCGGCGGCGCGCGCGATCGTGGACCGCGCGGACGTCCTGGTGGAGAACTTCCGCCCCGGCACCATGGAGAAGCTCGGCCTCGCCTACGAGGACGTACGGGCGACCAACCCCGGGCTCGTCTACTGCTCCGTGACCGGGTTCGGCACCGCCGAGGGCGCCCGGCTGCCCGGCTACGACCTGCTCGTCCAGGCCATGGGCGGCCTCATGAGCGTGACGGGCGAACCGGGCGGCCAGGGGACGAAGGCCGGGGTCGCGCTGGTCGACGTCATCACCGGGCTCCACGCGGGGCTCGGCGTCCTCGCCGCCCTCCGCCACCGGGAGCGCACCGGCGAGGGCCAGCGGGTCGAGGTCTCCCTCCTCTCCTCGCTCCTCTCGGCGCTCACCAACCAGGCGGCCGCCCACCTCGGGGCCGGGGTCGTACCGCGCGCGATGGGCAACAGGCACCCGAGCATCGCCCCGTACGAGGTGTTCGAGGCCCAGGACCGGCCGCTGGTCCTCGCCGTGGGCAACGACCGGCAGTTCGGAGCGCTCTGCGAGCGGCTGGGACTGCCGGAACTCGGCGCGGACCCCCGGTTCGCCACCAACACGGCCCGGGTCGCGCACCGGGAGGAGCTGGTCGAGGCACTCGCCGGGCCGCTCGGCTCCCGTACCGCCGACAGCTGGTTCGAGGAACTCACCGCGGCGGGCGTGCCGTGCGGGCCCATCAACGACCTCGCCGCCGCCTTCGACCTCGCCGACCGGCTGGGGCTCGCGCCAAAGGTCCCGGAGTCCGCGGCGGGCCCCGGTCAGGTGGCCCACCCGATCCGGCTCGGCGCGACCCCGCCCGCCTACCGCTCCGCTCCCCCGCGCCTGGGCGAACACACGGACGGTCTGCTGGCGGAGCTGGGACGGCCCGTCCACAGGGGCTCAGCGGCGCACCGACGCGCATAGGAAGATGGTCGGCACCGGCGCAGGAATGCGCGGGTGGGCGACGCGAGGGAACGGAAGGTCACAGGCGATGAGCAGCGCGGTGCGGAAGAGGCGGCCGCAGACCGCCCAGCAGTTCGTCCTCGAGGAGCTGCGGCGCGCGATCACCACCGGGGAGCTCAGGCCCGGTGGCCAGATCCGCCAGGACGCCCTCGCGGCCCGGTTCGAGGTGAGCCGGGTGCCGCTGCGCGAGGCCCTGAAGGCCCTGGAGGCCGAGGGCCTGGTCGTCCATCACATACACCGGGGGTACTTCGTCGCGGAGCTGTCGCTCGACGACCTGGAGGAGATCTACCGGATCCGGGAGCTCCTGGAGACCGAGGCCGTGCGCATGGCCGTCCGGCGGATGCCGGAGGGTACGGTCGGCACCCTCGAACGCATCCAACGGGAGGTGGAGCGGGCCGCCGACGAGGGTGACGTGCCGGGGATGGCGGCGGCGAACCGGCTCTTCCACTTCACCCTGATCGAGGCCTCGGGCATGCCGCGCCTGGTCCGCCTCATCGCCACCCTGTGGGACTCCACCGACGCGTACCGCTCGCTCTACTACACCGAGGGACCGCACCGGAAGCAGGCGGTGCGCGAGCACCGCGCGGTGATCTCCGCGCTCCGTCACGGCGACGAGGAGGCCACGGTCCGCTGGCTCGACGAACACCGTGCGCACGCGGTGGCGGCACTGCGCGAGGTCCTGGACCTGGACCGGGGCATCGAGGACCGAGCCGGCCGAGACTGAGGCGGCGGAGAGACTGAGTCGACGGGCCCCACCGGCAAAATCGGATGCCGGGGTCACGGCTCGGCGCCTAGGCTCCCGGGCATGGGACACGGGGGTCTGATCAACATCGTCGACGTCGAGGCGACCTGCTGGGAGGGCGAGCGGCCGCCGGGCGCCGTCAGCGAGATCATCGAGATCGGACTGACGGTGGTCGACCTCGACGCGGGCGAGCGGGTGTCCCGGCACGGGATCCTGGTCCGCCCGGCCCGCTCGCGCGTCAGCGCGTTCTGCACCGAGCTGACCGGGCTCACCCAGGCGCAGGTCGACACCGGCCTGGACTTCGCCGCCGCCTGCCGGCTGCTCGCCACCACGTACGCGGCGGGTGCGCGGCCCTGGGCCAGCTGGGGCGACTACGACCGGCACCAGTTCACCCGGCAGTGCCGGGCGACCGGCACCGCGTACCCCTTCGGGCGACACCACACCAACGCCAAGGCCGTCTTCACCGACGCGTACGGCCTTCCGAAGCGGCCGGGCATGGCGCGCGCCCTGGAATGCGCGGGGCTGCCGCTCGAAGGACGTCACCACCGGGGCGAGGACGACGCCTGGAACATCGCGGCGCTCGTCCTGCGGCTCGCGGGACGCGGCGCGTGGCCGGAAGCGACGCGGCCGTACGCGTAAGGGGGCGGCGGCGCACCGCACGCGTAAGGGGCGGTCGGACGCGCACGGGGCCGCGGGGCGGTCGGACGCCGCCTGGTCGGACGGCGCAGTTCCGCCGGCGTCCCCCTGAGCACCCGGCGCGGCCCCGGAATCCGCCGGACGATCAGTCGGACGATCAGTCGGACGCGGAATCGTTCCTTCCCCGGCTCGAACGCAGGCCCACGCCGGCCAGGACGAGCAGCACCGCCACCACGGCCAGGGCCCAGGGAGCGCCGCCGTCCCGTTCCGCGCCGTCGGTGAACATGCTCGCGGCGACGAGCCCCAGGAACACGCCCGAGACCAGCCACCCGGTGCCCGCCGGCATCGGCCTCGCGGTGCGCCACCTCCGGCGCGGGATCCACAGCCACAGCAGGCCGGCAACCACGGCGAGGGCCACCAGCCGGGCCGAGACCGCGAACCACAGCGGGCTGTCGTCCGTCTCTCCCGCGCCGAAGACGGTCGTCATGCCGAAGAAGGCGACGGGCACCAGCCAACCGAGCCCCGCCCGCACACCGGCACCCTCCGGAACGCCGGACGCGGCGGGAGCGGCCTGAGCAGCGCCGGAGGTGCCAGGAGCGGCGCCGGAATCCCCCGGCTCGGCGTGAGCGCCCGTTCCTTCCGGTGTGTGGCGCCGTGAGCGCTGAGCCGGGATCGCCGGGAGGGCGGCCGGTACGGGGCGGAGGGCGCGCGAGCGCGCTCGGCGTTCGCGGAGCCCCAGGTCACCATGGAGCTCGACGTGGGCGGCCAACTCGGCCCGCAGCGTGAGCAGCCGGTCCGCCGTCTCGTCGAACTCGGCCCTCCGCAGCGACGCCTCCTCCAGCGCGTCCCGCTCGCGCGCGGCCAGCGTCGCCAGGTGTTCCGCGTGGAGCTGCTCCACCTCGGCGCGCGCGGCCTCGGCGTCCTTCGGCACCTCGGCCAGCTCGTCCCGGAGGCGGATCCGCTCGTTCTCGATGATCTCCTCGACGCGGTGCCGCTCGTCGGCGGGAAGCTCCTGGGGCGCGCGTGCCTCCGCCCGCGCGACGGCGGCCCGCCGCCACTCCATCAGCGGCCGGCCGCGATGCTCCCCGATGCCGTTGATGTGGACCTTGCGTCCCTGCGTGCGGTGGATGTACAGCACCTCGCCCCCACGACCGCTGGGGGCCTTGCCCCAGCTGACCCGCCGGAAGTCGGCGGCCGTGGTGATCCCCTGGGCGGCGAGGTCGCGGACGAGCCCGCCGCCGATGCCGTTCACCTGGCTCGTGGTCAGGCGCGTACCGCGCAGCGACCGTTCGATCGACTCGCGGCGCAGTACGGCGAGCGCCTGGCGCTCCTTGGCGGCGCGCTTGCCGTCCAGGCCGTTCAGCTTGGCGGTGAGTGACCGTTCCCGCGTGGTCTGCTTCTCGTGGATGCGCTGGAGGGCCTTGCCGCGCCGCGCCTCGGCGCGGGCCCGCCGGCCGGCTTCGCGGTTCAGCCGCCGCAGGTCGGCGAGTTCGAAGGACCGCCGTCCCGCCGAGAGGCGCCGGTGCGCCCCGACCGACTCGACGAGACGGCGGCGCTCGGCGCGCGTCGCGGCCCGGGTGGACGGGGGCGAGATGGTGGTGCTGTCGGTCACGGGCGCTCTTCGGAAGGCAGGAGGGAACGGGTGTCTCATTATCGCCGGTCGTCACCGCTGGCCCTGGGGCGCCCCGGGACCCGCCCGTCGTCACAGCTGGTCCGGGGGCGCCCCGGACCTGCCCCGTGCGGCGCCCGCCGTTACACCGGCCGTGCCTCTCGCCTACCCTGGCGCCGGACGCGAGGAGGAACCATGGGGCGGATGCCGTCGGCCGAACGACGCAGGCAGCTGGTCGAGGCGGCGATCAGGGCGATGACACGGGACGGTGTCGCACGGACCACGACCCGGTCGATCTGTGCAGAGGCCGGGGTGTCGCTGAGCGTCTTCCACTACTGCTTCGAGTCCAAGCAGGCGCTCCTGGAGGCCGCGATCGAGGCGATCACCGGAAACTACGTGACGCGGGTGATGTCGGCGGTCGAGCCGGGCGCCACGCTGAGGGCGACCGTCCGGGGGGCGCTCCAGACGTACTGGGACCATGTCACGGCCCATCCCGGTGAGCACATGCTGACGTACGACCTCACCCAGTACGCCCTGCGGGAGCCCGGGTTCGAGCATCTGGCGCGTGCCCAGTACGAGCAGTACGTCGTCGTGTCCGCTTCTCTGATCGAGCAGGTCCACGCGATGCGGGGTCTGGAGCCGAGGATGCCGGTCGAGACGATCGCCCGGTACCTGGCGGCGGTGATCGACGGCCTCACCCTGCAGTTCCTCGTCCTCGGCGACGACAAGTCCGCGGCGGAGCAGCTCGACCTGACGGCTGATCAGCTGCTCGTCATGATCGAGGGGTGACGGCCCGGGCGGGCCCCGGCTCCCGGCGGGTCGACCGTCCTCCGTCCTTCACCAGGTCATCCGTCCCGGACTCTTGACTCGGTCCGTCGACACCGCGATCCTCGGGGCGCCCGGTACACCCCCACCGACCGGAGGCATCGCTGACCATGACTCGACCCCACTCGCGCGGGACGGGCGGCCGATCCGCTCTCCTGGCGCTGTTCCTCGCCCTGGCCGCCGTCCTCTTCGGCTCCGGTCCCGTGCCCGCGGCGGACGCCGCCGGCTCGTGGTGGGAGCCCACCGCCCGGCCCGCGACCGACTCGCGGATCAACGTCACGGGCGCGCCGTTCACGGGAACGGACGCGCAGGGGAAGGTGCGCGGCTTCGTCGACGCGCACAACCACCTCATGTCCGACGAGGGCTTCGGCGGCCGTCTGATCTGTGGCCGGACCTTCGCGGCGGGCGGCGCCGCCGAAGCGCTCAAGGACTGTCCCGAGCACTATCCCGACGGTTCGGGCGCGCTGTTCGAGAACATCACCGGCGGCTCCGACGGCCATCACGACCCGGTCGGCTGGCCGACGTTCAGGGACTGGCCCGCCCACGACTCGCTGACGCACCAGCAGAACTACTACGCGTGGGTGGAGCGCGCCTGGCGCGGCGGGCAACGCGTCCTCGTCAACGACCTGGTGACGAACGGCCTGATCTGCTCGATCCTGCCCCGGGACCGGAGCTGCGACGAGATGACGTCGATCCGCCTCCAGGCCCGTAAGACGTACGAGCTCCAGGACTACGTCGACGGGATGTACGGCGGCCCCGGCAAGGGCTGGTTCCGGATCGTCACCTCCGCCGCGCAGGCCCGCTCGGTGGTCGAGCAGGGCAAGCTCGCGGTCGTCCTGGGCGTGGAGACCTCGGAGCCGTTCGGCTGCAAGCAGATCCTCGACGTGGCCCAGTGCGACAAGGAGGACATCGACCGCGGCCTGGACGAGCTGTACGGGCTCGGGGTCCGCAGCATGTTCCTCTGCCACAAGTTCGACAACGCGCTGTGCGGCGTCCGCTTCGACTCCGGGGCCATCGGCACCGCTGTCAACATCGGCCAGTTCTTGTCCACGGGCACGTTCTGGGCCACGGAGAAGTGCGCGGGCCCTCAGCACGACAACCCGATCGGTCTCGCGGCCGCCCCGGTGATGGCCTCCAAGCTGCCGCCCGGCGTCAGCGTCCCCTCGTACGCCTCCGACGCCCGGTGCAACACCCGCGGGCTGAGCAGGCTCGGCGAGTACGCGCTGCGGGGCATGATGGACCGCGGGATGATGCTGGAGCTCGACCACATGAGCGTGAAGGCGGCCGGGCGGGCGCTCGACATCCTGGAGTCCGAGGAGTACCCGGGTGTCCTGTCCAGCCACAGCTGGATGGACCTGGACTGGACGGAGCGGCTCTACCGCCTGGGCGGGTTCGTCGCCCAGTACATGCACGGCGCCGAGGGCTTCATCGGGGAGGCGGGCCAGAAGGCCGCGCTGCGCGAGAAGTACGGGGTCGGTCTGGGGTACGGCACCGACATGAACGGCGTCGGCGGCTGGCCGGGTCCGGTCGGCACGGGCGCGCCGAACGCGGTCAGGTACCCGTTCCGCAGCGTCGACGGAGGGTCCGTGCTCGATCGTCAGGTGACGGGCGAGCGCACCTGGGACCTGAACACCGACGGTGCCGCGCACCAGGGCCTGGTGCCGGACTGGATCGAGCAGATCCGGCTCACGGCCGGCGGCCCGGGGATCGTGGACGAGCTGGCCGGTGGCGCGGAGTCGTATCTGGGCACCTGGAAGGCGACCGAGGACCACGAGCCGGGCGTGAATCTGGCGGCGGGCGCGCCGGCTTCGGCCAGTTCCTCGGAGTGGAACCCGTTCACGAGCTACGTACCGGGCCGCGCCGTCGACGGCGATGTCGGCACGCGCTGGGCGAGCAACTGGTCGGACGACCAGTGGTTGGGCGTGGACCTCGGGGCCGTCCGCCGGGTCGGCCGGGTCACGCTCGACTGGGAGCGGGCGTACGCGCGTCAGTACCGGATCGAGGTGTCCGAGAACGGCACGGACTGGCGGACGGTGTGGTCCACGACCGCAGGGGACGGCGGGTACGACACGGCGGAGTTCCCGTCGACGTCGGCGCGCTACGTCCGGATCCACGGCGAACGGCGGGCGACGCAGTGGGGCTACTCGCTCCACGAGGTCGCCGTCCACAGGGGCTGAGGGCGGACGCGGGCGGGGCCGTCCGGATCGCGAGCCGGTCCGGGCGGCCCCGCCGTCGTCGCTCAACCGCCGTCCACGCCGGTCCAGTCGGCGGGGATACGGGCCAGCCGGACCCGCTGGGGATGGTCGCCGACGTCCACGGAGGCGACGCGCCGACCGGTGGCGAAGTCGATCGCGGTCACCCGGTCGGCCCCGCTCTCGGAGACGACACAGGACCGCCCGTCGCCGCTGACGGTCGCCCAGTACGGCTTGGACGCCTCGACGAGCGGGCCCTCCTGGAGCGTGGCGCGGTCGACCACCGTGGCGTAGTCGTCCATCGTCCCGGCGACGCAGATCTTGCTGCCGTCGGGACTCATCGAGAGGCCGTGATGGCGCGAGTCGTTGACCCAGGTGGTGCGGTCGGGATCGGTCGCCGGGTTGCCGGGGAGGGCTTTGAGACGGGTGATGCGGTCCGTGGCGATGTCGTACTCCAGGAAGCCGTTGAGGAAGGAGACCTGGAAGTAGAGCTTCGTCTCGTCCGGCGTGAACACGAGCGGGCGGACGGCGTCGGAGAGGTCGCCGCGCCCGAAGGCGTCGAGTCGCCCGCGCATGTCGATGACGCGGACGGTCCGGAAGGTGTGGGCGTCGACCACGGTGATGCGGCGGTCGCCCTTGGTCCAGTCGAGCCAGGGCGCGTCGAGGGCGGTGGTGACCTCGCCGATGGACATGTTCCACAGGAGGCCGTCGGAGGTGAAGACGTTCTCGTGCGGCTTGTCGCCCGTCGCGAAGGAGCCGAGTTCGCGGCCGGTCGTGATGTCGAGGACGTGGACCGTGTTCGCCGTGGAGGCGGAGACCGCGACGCGGGTGCCGTCCGGCGAGACGGCCATGTGGTCGGCGCGGTATCCGGCCACGGGGAAGCGCCAGTTGATGCGTCCGGTGCGCAGGTCGAGGGAGACGACGTCGGCGAAGCTGGGCCGGGAGACGACCATGGCAGAGCCGTCGGGGGTCGCGTACATGTCGTCGACGAACTGGTCGTGACCCTCCCCCGGTCCGTTGCGGACGCCGAGGAAGAAGGCGAGTTTGACGGGGTTGAGGTAGATCTCCCGGAGGCGCTGCTCCTTGTCGGGGATCACGTTCAGGCGGCCGATGCGGCGGAAGTCGCCCTGGGCGGCGATGACGTCGGCCGTTCCGTCCCAGTTGTTGCCGACGAACATCGCCTCGCGGAGCCCGGCGGGCGCCGGCCCCTCGGGCGCGGCCGCACCCGTGCCGCCGACGCCGGCGACGAGGGCGAGGGCGACCGCCACGGCCGCGGTGAGGCGTCGGCCGGGGCGGTGGGGGCGGGTGCGGCGCGGCCGGGTGTCCGGCGCGCGGTGGCTCGACGTACGGGGAGAGGGCATTCGGGGTCCTTCTTCCGGCTCGAAGGAGTGACGTGAGGCGTGACTTACCCGAAGTAACCATGTACATGACAAGACCCGCAAGTCCTTCTCCCACCCCGTTTTCACACCCGGCCCGACCCGGAATCCGCCCGTCCCCACCTCTCCCCCGTGCCCCGTCACGGCCTCGGGTGGGAGATCATGGAATCCGGAACCCAGAAGGGACGGAACGGACGATGAGGCACCGCAGTGTCGCCGACCTGATGACGCCGACCGCGGTGGCGGTGCAGCCCGGGACGTCGTTCAAGGAGATCGCGCGGCTCCTCGACGAGTACGGCATCACCGCGGTCCCCGTGGTCGACGAGGAGAACCGGCCCGTCGGCGTGGTCTCCGAGGCGGACCTCCTGCGGCGGCACACGGCGAAGGACGGCCCGAGCACGGCCGACGCGATGATGTCGAGCCCCGTGGTGACGGCCCGGCCCTCATGGACGGCGGTCGAGGCCGCCCGCCTCATGGAGCGGCACCGGGTCAAGCGGCTGCCGGTGGTCGACGCGGACGGGCGGCTCATCGGGGTGCTGAGCCGGAGCGATCTGCTCCAGCTTTTCCTGCGCAGGGACCGCTCGATCCAGGAGGAGATCCGCGAGGACGTCGTCGTCCGCATCCTGCGCCTCTCCCCCTCCGCCGTGCACATCGACGTCGACGAGGGCCGGGTGACGCTCAGCGGCACGCTGGACCGGCCCGGGCTCGGCCCGATCATCGTCCGGCTGTGCGAGACGGTGGACGGGGTGGTGGAGGTCGAGGACCGCCTGACGTACGAGGCGGCCGAGACGGCTCCGGTGGCGCCGGAGGGGGTGGAGGCGGTTCCGTCGCCCCCGGAGGGAGTGGAGGGGGCGCGGTCGTCGGCGGACGGAGCGGAGGCGGTCACGGCGGTTCCGCCGTCGCCGGACACGGCGGAAGCGGCCGGGGCCGCGGACCCGGGACGGTTCGACGGACCGGGGCTGGACGGGCCGAGGTCCTGACACGCGCCGCGTGGGCGGGGCGAGGCCTGACGGCCGCCCTCGTGCGGACCGAGACTCTGAACCCGCGCTCGCGTGGGCGTGACGTGGCGACGACGGTCGCCCGCGTACGAGCCGAAGCCCCGAACCCACGCTCGCGTGGGCGTGGCGGCCCCCGCGCCGGCCACCCCGGCGGGAGCAGGGCCCGGCGGGTCGTCGACGCCTCGCCGGGCCCTCGCCGCGGGCGGCGGTCCCGTCAGGAAACCGCCTCCCAGCCTCGCCGCGGACGGCGGTCCCTCAGGAGACCGCCTCCGGCCAGCCGTATCCGGGGCCGGTGTGCTGGGGTACGGTTCCCGCGCCCACCGCCTCCATCTCGCGGTTGGCCTCCCGCATCAGCTTGCCGGCCAGGTCCTTCATCGCCCGGCTCGCGGCGAGCTCGTCGCCGATCGCCGGCACGTCCACGTCCGCCGGGTTGCACCGGGCGGAGCCGTGGCCCGTGAGGGTCGAGTTCCCGGTGGTCAGCCGGGCCTCGGCCTTGGTCCTGCCGCCCTCCTCGACCAGTTCCACGCCGACCGTCCACTCCAGGTTGCGGGTCATGGCCTGCCTCCTCGCACGCCGGGCCGCGCGGAACCTCGGCACGGCCCCGTTCCTCTCCCTCCAGGATCCATCCCCGGAGGCCGGGACGCACGCGCACCGGCCTCCGACCTGCGCCCGTGACGCCACCACGCCGTCGGACCATGTCAACTCCGCAGGTGTGAGGCCCCGTTGAGGTCGAGGATCGCACCGGACGACCACTCGGCGGCGGGAGAGGCCAGCCACAGCACCGCGGCCGCGATCTCGGCGGGCTCGGCCACCCGGCCGAAGGGGCTCTGGCCGAGGATCGCGGCGCCCTCGGGCCCCTCCAGTCGGGGCGCGACGCGCTCCGTGGCGAAGAAGCCGGGCGCCACCGAGGCGACGGCGATCCCGTACGGGGCGAGGGAGACCGCGAGCGACTGCCCCAGCGCGTGGACGGCGGCTTTGGTCGCCCCGTAGGCCGGGTGGTCGGGCTCGCCGCGGAAGGCACCCCGGGAGCCGATGTTGACGATCCGGCCACCCGAACCCTGGTCGATCATCCGCCGGGCCGCGAGATGGCTGAGGTTCGCCGTGGCGAGCAGGTTCACGGACACGTGCCGCTGCCAGACCTCCACCCACTCCTCGTACGGTGTCTCGGCGAGGGGGTGGCGGAGGTTCACCGCCGCGTTGTTGACCAGTACGTCGATCCCCCCGAGCGCCTCGGCCGCCGCGCCGACCACGGCCACGGCTCCCGCCGGGTCCGCGAGGTCGCCGCCGACCAGGGTGTGGCCCGTGCCGTCGAGAGAGTCCAGGGTGGCGCGGGCCTCGTCGGCGCGCGAGCCGAAGTGGACGGCGACCCGGTCGCCGTTGGCCGCGAACGCCCGGGCGACGGCCCGCCCGAGACCGCGCGATGCACCACTGACGAGGACGCGACGGCCCGATGCGGGCAGGTTCATGGGATGCCTTCCGGTCGGGTACGTACCGCCGGGCATTCTGCCCGCCACCAGCCGGAACGCCGGACCCGGGGGCTGGGTCCGTGAAGTGACGGGCACCCTGGTGACCGGCGCCGCCGGGGCGTCCGGATGATGTCTGTCATGATCGATACACCCCGCGTCGCCGGCACCTCCCGGCGCAGCCTGCTCACCGCCCTCACCGCCACCGCGGCGGCGGTTCCCCTCGCGTCCCTGACCGCCACCCCCGCGCGCGCCGCGCAGGCGGGTGCTCCGGCCGCCGCGCCGGCCGTGGCGCCCCCCACCGCCCCCGTGACCGGGCTCGGCGGTCCCAGATCCGCCGTGACCGTCGCGCGTCTCGGCGCCGACTGGTTCGGTCCCGTGACGCTCGGCGCCCTCACCACCGGCGTACTGCCCGGCACCCCGGCCCGTACCGAGGTGACCTCCGGCGGCAAGCGCGTCGCGCTCCTGACGCACGGCGCCCGCACCGTGGTCCTCCCCGGCCCCGAGCGCACCTTCACCGAGGACAAGCGGCTCTTCGCCGACGACTTCCAGCGCACCCTGCCGGACCCGGCGCTCCCCGAGGCCGACCGGGTGTACTGGGGCACCGCCCCCGGCGGCGGCGGGTGGACCACGCTCGGCGGCTCCGCCACCGACTTCTCGGTGACCCCCGGCGCCGGCGTCATCAGCCTCACCACCGACTACGCGAGCCGCCACGCCAGCATCCGCGACGGTGAGATCACCGATGTCGACGTGCGCGCGGTCGCCGGGTTCGACAAGGTGCCCACCGGTCAGGCGTGCTCGTACGCCCTGTCCTTCGGCTACCAGGACTCGCACAACAACTACCGGGCCCGGCTGTCCTTCACCACCACCGGGGCCGTCGAGCTCCGCGTCGAGAAGGAGGTCGCCGACGCCGTCACGCAGCTGGCTCCCGCCGTCTCCCTGGCCACGGGCGTCCCCGCGGGCACGAACTGGACCATAAGGGTCCGCCGCGAGGGCACCAGGATCCAGGTCAAGGCCTGGCGCACGGCCACCGCCGAGCCCGCCGCCTGGACCACCGAGACCGACGACGCCACCTTCACCAAGGGCCGGGTGGGCCTGCGCGCCCTCGCCAACGACGGCTGCACCAACCTGCCGGTCAAGCTGACCGTCAGCCGTTTCGAGGTCACCGACGCGACCTGGGAGGCCCCGCCGACGGTCACCCACAGCGACTGGGTGCGCGTCCTGGACCAGCCGTTCGACGGCACCTGGACCCCCGCCGTCGAGGCCCAGATCCGTGCCTGGGCCGGTTCGACCGCCCCCGACGTGCTCGCCTACGCGGCCATGTTCCTGCCGGGCGCGCCGGCGGTGAACGCGGGCGCGGGCACCGCCGCGGGCAAGCAGGTCCTGGGCCAGGCCGGCTACGGCTACCTCGACCCGCAGGGCAACCGCTACGAGGGCGCCGACTTCCACGAGTACATGAACCTCGGCTGGACCTTCCCGGACGGCACGTACACCGGCCCGTCCAGCAAGCAGGTCGGCAACCTGGACTGCTCCGGCTACACGCGCATGGTGTTCGGCTACCACCACAAGGTGCCGCTGGCCGCCGGCTCCGACACCTCCGGGACACGGCTGCCGCGCAAGTCCCGCGACATGGTGGACCACGCGCCGGGTGTCCGCGTCGACCGGACGGCCGGCGGCACCCCGCCGGCCGCGGCACAGCTGCAGCCGGGCGACCTCGTCCTCTTCAACGCCGACTCGGGTGACGACAGCACGACGGTCACGGTCGACCACGTCGGCATCTACCTCGGCAAGGACACGAACGGCAGGCGCCGCTTCCTCTCCAGCCGCAAGACCGGCAACGGGCCCACCATGTCGGACCTGGCGGGCTCCTCCACCCTGGACGGCACGGGCACGTACGCCACGAAGCTGCACACCGTCCACCGGATCTGACGCACGGCCCGGCACCCCGCCGGGCCCACGCGCTCCCCGCGGCGCGGACACGGGACGGTCGGGCCCGGGACGGTCGGGCCCGGCCCGGCGTCCGTGTCCGCGCCGCGGGGAACGCCCCCGCACGGGATGGCGCGTTGGAAAGCTCTCCGGGACGGGACTACGTTCGGGGACATCGCCACACCGGCGGTCCCGGCCGGGGCCCCGGCCGTGCGATCACGCCCTCGGGCCGGACCCTGGCCCCGTACCTCCCGGGAGAACCGACATGCCCAAGATCCTTTTCGTGATGACCGGCGCCGACCACTGGACCCTCGCGGACGGTACGAAGCACCCGACCGGCTTCTGGGCCGAGGAGGCCGCCGCTCCGTACGAGGCGTTCACCGGCGCCGGGTACGAGGTCGTCGTCGCCACGCCCGGCGGTGTCGTCCCCACCGTCGACAGGGGCAGCCTCGCCCCCGAGGTCAACGGCGGGCAGGAGGGCGCCGACAAGGTGGCCGCCACGCTCGACTCGATGACCGCGCTCCGGCACCCGCTCCGGCTCGAGGACGTCGACCCGGCCGAGTACGCCGCCGTGTTCTACCCGGGCGGCCACGGCCCCATGGAGGACCTCGCCACCGACGCGACCTCCGGCAGGCTGCTGGTCGCCGCCTTGCGCTCCGGCAGGCCGCTGGCCGTCGTCTGCCACGGTCCGGCGGCGCTCCTGGCCGCCACGGACGACGGCGGCGCGAACGCCTTCGCCGGCTATCGGGTCGCCGCCTTCACCAACGACGAGGAGACGCAGGCGGGATTCGCCGACAAGGCGAAGTGGCTCCTGGAGAACCGCCTCGGCGAGGCCGGTGTGGACGTCCAGGTGGGCGAGCCGTGGGTGCCGAACGTGGTCGTCGACCGCAACCTCATCACCGGCCAGAACCCCGCGTCCTCGGCTCCGCTCGCCGCCGAGGTCCTCAAGACCCTGGGCGGCTGACGGGCGCGACCTCGCGGGTCGCGTGACGGCGGCGGTCCCTGCGCCTGGGCCGGCGGCCGACCGGCGTCGTCCGCCCGCGAGGCTCACCCCGCGCGTACGGCGGGCCGGTCGACGGCGCCGGCGGCGGCGCGGCGCCAGGCGGATTCGCGGAGCAGGCGCAGCCCGTTGAGCCCCACGAGGACGGTGGAGCCCTCGTGGCCGAGGACGCCGAGGGGCAGCGGCAGGCTGCCCAGGAGGTCCCAGAGCACCAGGACCGTGATGAAGGCGCCCGCGATGACGAGGTTCTGCACGACCAGGGCGCGGGCGCGGCGGGAGAGCGCGACGACGGTGGGGACGGTGGCGAGTTCGTCCCGGACGATCACCGCGTCGGCGGTCTCCAGGGCGAGGTCGGAGCCCGCGCGGCCCATGGCGATGCCGATGTGGGCGGCGGCCAGGGCGGGCGCGTCGTTGACGCCGTCGCCGATCACCATGACCCTGCGTCCCGCCCGCTCCTGGTCCTGGACGGCGGCGACCTTGTCCTGTGGCAGGAGACCGGCGCGGACGTCGGAGATGCCGACGGCGGCGGCCAGGCGGGCGGCGGCACGGGGGTTGTCGCCGGTGAGCAGCGTCGGTGCGGTGCCGGTCAGGTCGGTCAGGGCCGCGACGGTGGCGGTGGCGTCCGGGCGGAGCCGGTCCTCGATGCCAAGGACGCCGGCCGGCGCTCCGTCCACCGTGACGAGTACGGCCGTGTGTCCGTCGGCCTCGAGGCCGGCCGCCACGTCGGCGGCTCGGGTGGAGAGCGCGTCCTCGGCGCCGTGCAGGAGCCGGGCGGGGGCGCCGACCCGGACGGTTCGGCCGCCGACGGTGGCGGTGACACCGACGCCGGGCGTGGAGACGAAGTCCTCGGCCGGCGCGAGCCGGTGACCGCGGGCGTGGGCGGCGAGGACGACCGCGCGGGCCAGCGGGTGCTCGCTGGGGTGTTCGGCGGCGGCCGCGAGTGCAAGGAGCCCGTCCGCGTCCAGGCCGGACGTGGCGGTCCCGCCCTTCCCGTCGGCTCCGACCGCCTCCTCCCGCCCGCTCGTCGCCGACTCGGACCCGTCCTCGCCGGACAGGAGACGGACGGCGGTGACGCGTGGTGTGCCCTCGGTCAGCGTGCCCGTCTTGTCGAGGGCCACCGCGTCGATCTGTCCCAGGCGCTCCATCACCACGGCGGACTTCACCAGTACCCCGTGCCGGCCGGCGTTCGCGAGGGCCGAGAGCAGTGGGGGCATGGTGGCCAGGACCACGGCGCACGGCGAGGCGACGATCATGAAGGTCATGGCCCGGAGCAGGGAGTCGTTCAGTCCGGCGTCGAACGCCAGGGGGACCAGGAAGACGGCCAGGGTGGCCGCGACCATGCCGAGGGAGTACCGCTGCTCGATCTTCTCGATGAACAGCTGCGTGGGCGCCTTGGTCGCGGAGGCTTCCTCGACCATCCGTACGATCCGGGCGATCACCGAGTCCGAGGCGTCCCGCCCGACCCCGACCCGCAGCACGCCCGTGCCGTTGAGGGTGCCCGCGAAGACCTCGTCACCGGGCTCCTTGACCACGGGCAGGGGCTCGCCGGTGATGGTGGCCTGGTCGACCTCGCTCGCCCCCGCCAGGACGCGGCCGTCGGCGCCGACGCGCTCACCGGGGCGGATCACGATGACGTCCCCGACCACCAGGTCCGCGGTCGGCACGCTCTCCTCGGCGTCGTCGGCCAGGAGCCGGGTGGCGGTGGCCGGGGCGAGGTCGAGCAGGCCGCGTACCGAGTCCTCGGTCCGGGCGGTCGCCACCGCTTCCAGGGCCCCGGAGGTCGCGAAGATCACGATCAGCAGCGCCCCGTCGAGGACCTGCCCGATGGCGGCCGCGCCGAGGGCGGCGACCACCATCAGCAGGTCCACGTCCAGGGTCTTGTCCCGCAGCGCCTTCAGGCCCTCCCACGCGGGCTCCCAGCCGCCGGTGAGATAGGTGGCGGCGAAGAGCGGACCCCACGTCCACGCCGGGGCGCCGAGAAGGGCCAGGGGGAGGCCGGCCAGGAACAGCAGCAGGGCGGCCAGGGCCCAGCGGGCCTCCGGCAGCGCCAGGACGCGGGTGCGCCGCCGTACGTCCACCGTGTCGGCGGACGGGGGTGCGGGCTGGGTCAGCGTGGAGGCCATGACAAAGGGAGTCCCTTCACGGGAGGAGCGGTACAGCCTCACCGTACAGGAACACTTGAACATCCATTCATGTGTTCATTTCCGTAGGATGCTGCCATGGGCCATGGAGTGAACGCACCGGACAGCAGCGCGGGACCGCGCACCCGCCTGACCCCCGAGAACGCGCAGCAGGTCGCCACCACGCTCCAGGCGCTGTCCACCCCGTCGAGGCTCCTGATCCTGGCGCGCCTGCGCGAGGGACCCTGTGCGGCGACGGAGCTCGCGGACGCCGTCGGCATGGAGCAGTCGGCGTGCTCCCATCAGCTGCGCCTGTTGCGCAACCTCGGCCTCGTCACCGGCACCCGCGAGGGCCGTTCCGTCGTCTACGCCCTCCACGACGACCACGTCGCCGGCCTCCTCGACCAGGCCCTCTACCACGTGGAACACCTGCGCCTCGGCATGACCGACACGGCGGCCGGGACGCGTTGACACGACGGTCGGCCCAGCCCGGCCGGCGAGCACCCGGGGGCCCAAGCGACGAGGCCACGGGTCGTCAACCTGACAGCGATCCGGGTGACGGCCGCTGACCTGCCCCTTTCCGGGCCGTACGCGGGTGAGGCCGTGAGGCTGCGCTAGACACGACGCGTGGCGGGTGGACTCTCAGGCAGGAGCGTCGACCGACGGACCGTCAAGAGGAGCCGGAGCAGGCCATGAAGGACTTCGCGTCGATCCCCACCGCTCCCCGCGCGCTCCCCCTGGTCGGGCACGTCGTGCCGCTGCTGCGGGACCCGCTGGCGTTCCTGAACTCGCTGCCCGCCCACGGCGAACTCGTCCGCATCCGGCTCGGCCCCCTCAGCGTCGTCGTGATCTGCGATCCGGAACTGACCCGGCGCGCCCTGCTGGACGACCGCGTCTTCGACAAGGGCGGCCCGCTCTACGACCGCCTGCGGGAAGTGATCGGCGTCGGCGTGGTCTCCTGCCCGCACCAGGCGCATCGCCGGCTGCGGCGGCTGTCCCAGCCCGCCTTCCACCAGGCCCGGCTCCCGGACTACGCACGGGCCATGACCGCGTGCGTACGGGAGACGACCGACTCCTGGAGTCCCGGCCAGATCATCGATGTGCCCGCCGAGATGATGGCGACCAGCTCCAGGATCATCACCGCCACCCTGTTCTCCGACACCCTGCCCTCGACCGCGCACGGCCGGCTCGTCGACGACGTCACCACCGTGGTCAAGAGCCTGTATCAGCGCATGTTCCTGATCCCGCCGCTCGACCGTCTGCCCACCCCCGGCAATCGCGCCCACCTCGCCGCCCGCGCCCGCCTCCACGACACCGTCGAGCGCGTCATCGCGCGGCGCCGCGCCGACGGCGCCGACTACGGTGACCTGCTCTCGGCCCTGGTGGCGGCCCACGACCCCGAGGACGAGGGCCCCGGTATGACCGGCGCCGAGATCAGCGACACGATCGTCTCCTTCATCCTGGCCGGCATCGAGAGCACCGCCGCCACGCTGTCCTCGGCGCTCGACCTGCTGGCCCGTCACCCCGGCGTCGAGCAGGGGGTGCACGCCGAGGTCGACGCCGTCCTGGACGGCGCGCCGGCCACCTACGCCGACCTGCCGCGTCTGGCGCTGACCGAGCGCGTCATCACCGAAACCCTCCGGCTGCGCCCGCCGGGCTGGTTCTTCACCCGGGTGGTGACCGTCGACACGCACCTCGGCGGATACCTGCTGCCGGCCGGGACCAGCGTCGCGTACAGCCCTTACCTCATCCACCACCGGCCCGACCTCCACCACGATCCCGAGACCTTCGCCCCGGACCGCTGGGCCACCACGCTCGCCCAGCCGCCGCGTCACGCCTTCCTGCCCTTCGCCGCGGGCGCCCGCAAATGCATCGGGGACTCGTTCAGCATGATCGAGGCCACCCTCGCCCTCGCGACCATCGCCTCCCGATGGCGCCTGGAGCACATGTCGGAGCACCGAGGGCGTCTCGCCGCGGCGGTGACGCTCGAACTCCGCGACCTGCACATGCGGGTACGGCCACGCGCCGCGACGCCCGGAGCGGCCGCCCGCTCCACCGAGGGGCGACCCTGACCGGCGCTGCCCGAACGGGCAGGGCCGTCAGCGGGGGGACTGCTCGTACCGATGGAGCACCGCCAGGGACTCCATCTGCTTCGCCGCCGGCAGTACGGTGCCCAGGGCGGCGCTCGCGGTGATCAGCAGAGTCGTCACGCCGAGGGCGTACCGCCCGGCCGGCCCGTCGAACACCATGAGCGTGACGACGGGGACGAGGGCCACGGCCGTCATGCAGAGCGCGGCGGCCAGTCCGATCCGCAGCCGGACGTAGCCGATGTACTCGGCGGTCTGCCGGCCCGGGCGGATGCCGGGGACGAAGAGGCCCGACTGCTTCAAGCGGTCCGCGAGTTCGGCGGCGCCCGGCTCGATGCCCGCCCGGAGCCACGCGTGCGCGAAGACGACCAGGAGGTACGCGGGCAGCGGCCACGGTCCCAGTGGGGCGGGCACCAGGAGCAGCAGCGACGCGGTCACCATCACGCCGAGGCCGCCCTGTCCGCCCCTGACCGGCACGTACGTCGGCGTCGGGCCGAACAGGCGGCGGCCGGCCATCCGCCGGGCCTGCTGCACCGGAATCCGCCGCTCCCCCTGCTGCACCATGACGACGACCGCCACCATGACCACGAGGGCGAGGGCGACGAGAAGGACGAGGACGACGCCCCGCGTGCCTCCGGTCTCCCGCGCGGCGTTCAGCACCTGGTCCGGGACGACCGCGGCGATCTGGGCGAGAAAGAGGACGGAGAACCCCTCACCGACGCCCCGGGCCGTGATCAGCCCGCCCAACAGCACGACCACCGCCGTCCCCGCCGTCATGCAGGCCGCCAGCACGACCGGCACGAGCGGGCCGTGCGCTTCGGCGTGGAGCAGGGACGAGTCGTCCGGGGCGCAGACGCCGGTGAGCGGGACGCATCCGCCGTCGGTCACCGCGACCGCCACCACCACGGCGAACGCGGCGGCCAGGAGGACGGCCGTCCACCGGGTGCCGCGCGCGATCACGGCGGCGCCCTCCTCGCCGGCCGCCCGCAGCGCCCCCATGCGCGGGACCAGCGGAGCGACGACCTCCATGACGAGGCGGGCGGCGACGACGGGGACGATCCCGAAGGCGAACACCGAGAGCTGCCCCAGCCCACCGCCGGTCAGCAACTCGACGAGGCCGTGGAGCGGGCCCCCTCCCCCGTCGCCCGCGGCTGTCTCGTCCGCCGCCCCGCCGCGTACGCCCGGCAGGGGCAGGGTCTGCCCCAGCCGGAAGAGCACGACGGCGAGCACCGTCCACAGCAGTCGCCTCCGCAGCGCGGGCACGCGCAGCGCTCGTACGAGCATGACCGACCCCCCGTCCGTCCCACCGTCACCGGGGCCGGATGGTCACCCCACCGAACGCTCCCTCTTGTTGGACACGCAGTCAACTCCCTTATGGGGCAAGCGCCTCGCGACTCGCGCCGTCGCGAGAAGGGATTCCGACGCGACCGGCCCCGGACGGCGCGACGGCCCGGAGGGGCAGCGGCCTGGTGGCCGTCGCCCCTCCGGGCTCACGCGTTCCTCGGGACGGTCTCGTCCGGTCGGAGGGTCAGGTGCGGCCCTCGTCGGTCCGGCCGCGCCGCTCGGAGCGGTCGCCGGTCACGTCGGCGTCGTCGACCGTGTCGGCCTCGACGTCGATCCGCTCCTTACGGACCTGGCCGGTGACGGTCTCCTCGTCCACGACCTCGTCCGTCCGCAGGCTCACCCGCTCGACGGGGACGGCCCTGGTCTCGACGACGGCGCGCTCCTCGTGGAGGGTGACCTCGTGCTCGGCCTCGGAGATCTCGGGTCCGGTCATGGCCTGGTCCCGGTTAGCCTCGGTGATGGGCTCGCGCTCGACGCGGACTTCCTCGTGGCGCACCGGGATGGTCTGCTGGACCTCCTCGGTGACGACGTACTTGCGCAGCCTGATGCGGCCCGTCTCCACCTGTTCGGTGCCGACGTGCAGCTCCTCCTCGGAGCGGGTCATCGCGTCGTCGCCCGTGCGCGCCGTGCCGCGGTCGGCGAGGCCGCTCGTGTCGCTCAGGCCGCGGGCGCGATCGCCGCCGCCTCGCTGGGCGGTGCCCGCCGCGCCGTGCGCCCAACCGCCGTCACCGGGCTGGTTCGCCCGCTGCCAGGCGTCGTCCCATGCGATGCCGTAGTGCTCGTACAGGCGCCGTTCCTCCGTGACGGACAGATGACCGCCGCCGTCCACGTCGACGTGGGGGGCGTCCTTGATCCGTTCCTTGGGGTACGGGACCTCCAGGTGGTCGTCGACCATGGACGCGTCCTTGATCGGTACGAACGACTCGCTGGTGCCGAACAGCCCGGTCTTGACGGTGACCCATTCGGGGCGACCGGTGACGTCGTCGACGTAGATGTGCTTGGCATCGCCGATCTTCTTGCCCTGGGCGTCGTGGACCGGGTGGTCCACCACCGCGGGGATCTGTTCCTGGGCGATCATGATGGCCCTCCTGATTCTGTCGCGGTCACCGCGCGACTTACCACCCCAATGGGATGAAAACACGCATATCCAAAAGCATTTCGTTGATTCATAACCGGTTGAGCAGGCAACACCCGCCCCGGGGTCCGGATTGAGGTCCACGCGCGTCAACAGCCCCCCGGCAGGGCACGGAGCGAGGCCGGATCATAGGCTGCGACCATGCCCAGAACTGCACCTCACACCGCCTTCGACGCCCTCCTCTCCGGCAACAAGCGCTTCGTAGCGGGCGCGGTCGAGCATCCGAACCAGGACGCCGCCCGCCGCACCGAGCTGGCCCCCGGTCAGGACCCGTTCGCCGTCGTCCTCGGATGCTCCGACTCGCGACTGGCCGCCGAGATCATCTTCGACCAGGGCCTCGGGGACCTCTTCGTCGTACGTACCGCCGGCCACGTGGTCGGGTCCGAGGTCCTGGGGAGCGTCGAGTACGCCACCAGCGTGCTCGGCGCCCGGCTCGTCGTCGTCCTCGGACACGACTCCTGCGGGGCCGTCGCGGCCGCCCGCGCGGCGGTGGAGGACGGCTTCTCCGCCGGCGGCTTCGTCCGTGACGTCGTCGAGCGCGTCACCCCGAGCATCCTCGCCGCCCGGGCGGCCGGTCTGACCGGCGACAGCGACATCATCGACGAGCACATCCGGCACACGGTGGACCTGCTCCTCGACCGCTCCCGTCTGCTGTCGCAGCAGGTCGAGGCCGGGGAGGTCGCCGTGGTCGGTCTCGGCTACCAGCTCGCCGAGGGCAGCGCCCGCCTCGTGACCTCCCGTGGCGACATCACCGGAGCGGACGAGGAGAGCGACGCGCCCTCGCCCCGGTGACACCGGCGGCCACCGGAGCGACCCTCCCGACAGCAGGACATCCGCCGCGGCTCACCCGGGTGAGCCGCGGCGGGCTCACCCGCGCCTCCCGTCGGGCTGAACGGTGGAATCCGACGGGGAGATCCGGGGGCGACATCCGGGGCGCGTGCATATCACCGGGCTCCCTGGGGCACACGGCACCCCGGGACGCGTGTCCCCAGTTGGGAGCAAGGAGAACGCTGATGCTGATGGCCCACCCCACGGTGCTGCGGGACCTCGTCGAACGGTACGAGACGCTGCTGCGCGCCGAGGACGGTTCCGACCGCGCACGCCGGCGACTGGAAGACGTCACGTACACCCTGTGCGTGACCACCGGCACCCGCGACATCGACGCCGCGCTGGCCGCCGCCCGCCGTCAGCTGTCCCGCACGAGCGCCGAGAGCCGTTTCGTGCTGACCGGCTGATCGAAGCGCCCGCCGGACCATGAGCAGCACCCCTCTTCCCGTCCTCACCAGCCTGGACGATCTCACCCGGACGGTGGCCGATCGTCAGGACCTCTATGTGCGCTGGTCGCGTGGCCCCGATCCGGACCTCGAGAGCGCCTTCAGCGCCGACGACCTGACCGGCGTCCGCCTGCCGGGCCTGTCGGCGAGCGCGCTGGGGGTCGAGGACTGGTGGGGGCAGCGCCCGCCCGGCCTGTGGATCGCCCGACGCCTCTACGACTACTGCCACCTCCCCCGGCTGAAGGACCCGCGCACCCGGCCCTGGGTGCTGCGAGGCAGCGAGGTGGGCCGGGGCCCGGACAACGAGCCGCTCGTCGTGGACGTGGAGCCGCTCGCCTGGGTCGGTGACGACGTCATCACCGAAGCCGTCGACCTCGTGGAACGCCAACCCGGCCACTGGGGCCCGCTGGACCGCAGCGGCAGGCGCTGACGCCTCCGGGGCCCTCGCGGCCACACGCGCGGGCGGTGCTCGCCCGGCCCCCTCCGACGCCGGTCCCTTCCTGGCAGGACGGAGGGGGCTGTAAGCGCTTGCGGCCCTGGAGGTACGGTGGTCCCGCCCGGGGCGTAGGACAGAGCATCGACGGAGGACACGTGGCGGAGCAGGGTTTGTTCGCCCAGCAGCGGCGGACGCTGATCCTCGAGCACGTCCGCCGGAACGGTGCCGTGCGCGTCGCCGACCTGGTCGAGCGGCTCGGGGTGTCGGACATGACCATCCGCCGCGATCTCGAGGCACTCGCCCGTGAGGGCTCGATCGAGAAGGTCCACGGGGGTGCCGTCGCCGCGCCCACGACCTCGGAAGAGCCCGGGTTCGAGGCCAAGACCGAGCGGGAGTCGTCGGCGAAGGCGGCCATCGCCGAGGCCGCCGCCGCCATGGTCCGGCCGGGCGACGTGGTGGGGCTGTCGGCGGGCACGACCACGTACGCCGTCGCGCAGCGTCTGCTGGCCGTTCCCCGGCTGACCGTCGTCACCAACTCCCTCCCGATCGCGGGACTGCTCTCCAACACGTCCCGCGAGGGCGGCTCCGACGCCCCCGGGCTGTTGCTGGTCGGCGGCGCCCCGACCCGTTCGGCGGCGCTGGTCGGCCCGATCGCAGACGAGGCGATCAAGTCGCTCCACGTGGACCTGCTCTTCCTGGGCGCCCACGGCGTCTCGGCGGGCGCGGGACTGACCACGCCGAACCTCGCGGAGGGCCACACCAACCGGGCCCTGCTGGCGTCGTCCCGGCGCGCCGTCGTCGTCGCCGACCACAGCAAGTGGGGCGTCGTGGGGTTCAGCGGCTTCGCCGCCCTGGAGGAGGTCGACGGCTTCGTGACCGACGACCTCCTCCCGGACGAGGCCCGCACGGTCATCAAGGAGCGGGCGGGCCGGCTCGTCATCGCGGGCGGGCCGAAGAACGGGTGACCGTGACGGACCCCGGACGGCGAGCGGACGATCGCGGGAGCGACCGGCTCAGTCCGGGGCGGGCAGCCGGATCGGGGCGAGTTCGGCCGGGTCGACGACGCTACGGATGCCGGTGATCCGGCCTTCGGCGACGGTGAGGAACCGTCCGTCCGGCGCCGGGAAGTCGAGCTGCTTCTCCGGGCCGGGTCCCTCGGTGTGGAACGCCGGCGCCCGGTCCGCCCGGCCACCCGCTCCGTCGCGAGCGGGGGGGTGGCCGGGCGGTCCGGGTGTCTTCGGTGCGGGTGCCGAGCCTGGCTAGGGCGCGATCTCGAACTGCGGCGGCTGGAGGCCCGCGAGGCACCGGGTGTCCGGCGCGGCCGGGTCGGCGAAGAACGAGGTGGTGATCGTCTGCGCGCACCGTGAGTCGGCGAAGACGACGTGGGCCACGTAGGGGACCGTGACGGCGTGGGACCGGCTCAGCGTACGGGCCGCGTAGGCGCCGTTGCTGGGCGCGGTCTGGGCGTCGAAGCCGCCGGACAGGGCGAGGGTCGGGATGTCGCTGCGGGTCACGTCCCGGATCCAGGGCGGGGCCGGGGGGACGTCCCAGGCGCGGCAGTCGTCGTGGAGCCAGGCGAGCTGGGGCGCGTTGGCCAGCATCGAGCGGGGGAACGACGGGAAGGCCTCGCGTCCGCCTCGGATGATGTCGGCCCGGCTCTCGTAGGGGGTCCACTGGCTGCAGAAGATGCCGTAGACCAACCCGTGCGCGACCCGTCCGACGGCCTGCGGGCTGTACTTGCCGCCGGCGAGCTGCTCGGCGATCCGCCGCGGGTCGCCGTGGGCGAGTTCATCGATGGAGCGGGGTACTCCGGCCGCCACGTGGGTGGCCGAGGTCAGCCAGGTGACCAGGTTGCCCCCGTCCAGCACGACCTTCACCGGCTCCGGGTGGACCGGGACCGTGACGGTGGTGGTGATCGGGTGGGCCTCCAGCTCACTGACGAGGCGGAGGAAGGTCGCCTTCAGGTTCGGGTAGCGGGTGCCGCAGGCGGGCTGCTCCTCGCAGGCCTTGAACAGGCCGTCGAAACCCTCTCGTGCGGCCTTCCAGGTCACGGCCCCGCCGGCGATGGAGGGCGGCAGGACGCCGTCGATGCCGACGGAGCGGATGCCCTTCGGGTGCAGGCGCATGTAGTTGAGTGCCAGATGGGTGCCGTAGGAGATCCCGAAGACGTTCCACTTCCTGACGCCCAGCGTCCTGCGCAGGGCGTCGTAGTCGGCCGAGCTCTCGATGTCGTTGTAGGCGCTGCGGTCGGCGCCCTGGGCGTCCACGCGGTCGCGGCAGGCGCGGGTCGCCTCGACGTGCAGGCGCCCGGTGGACGGTGCGTTGGAGACCAGGCCGAGGGCGCGGGCGTTGAACCGGTCGATGTTCGGGCAGGTGAGTTCCGGGTCGGCCGAGTAGGTGCCGCGCTGGGACATGAAGATCACGTCGCGGTCGCGGTTCAGGTCGCCGGCGAGCGCCATCGGGATCTCGGAGACCGCGTCGTCGCCGGGACCGCCGGCGAGCCACACGATCGGGTCGGGCGCGGGGCGGGTGCTCTCCGCGGGCATGATCGCGACAGAGAGGGTGATCGTGCGGCCGCCGTGGCCCCAAGGTCCCGTGGAGGCCTTGGGGTTGGCGGTCTCCTTGGGTCCCTTGGGTCCCGTGGAGTTCTTGGGCCCGGTGTGCCGGGAGCGCTTCTCGGGCACGGTGAGGGTGCCGCAGCGGGCGCGCGCGAGCTCGGGGATCGGGTCCGCCGTCCTCGGGCAGGGCCCCGGTACGAAGCGGGCGTCGCCCACCGTACGGGCGACCGTGCCGATGGGGCCGTCGGTGCCGGACCCGGCGTGGGCGGGCATCGAGGCGAGGCCGACGACGAGGGCGCCTGCCGTGGCTGCGGCGAGCGTGGCCGGGAGCCGTCTCGCGGGGCACGGACGGGGGGTCGGGCGAGGGGACATCGTGCGTCCTCCGGGTCAGGGGATGAGGGTGAAGGGCTTGGGCACGACACCCGCCACGCAGCCGGTGTCGGGCGCGGTCGGCCGGGCCAGGAAGGAGAGCAGGACCGAGGCGGCGCAGGGCTCCTGGGGCACCACCCAGTGGGTGATCCCGGGGACCACCACGGCGGTCGAACGGGGCAGCGTGCGGCCTGCGTACGGTCCCCAGCTCGCGCCGGTCTTCGCGTCGAAGGTCCCGGAGACGATGAGCGCGGGCACGTCGCTGTGGGTCGCGATCCGCTGCACCGCGGTGCGGTCCGGGACGTTCCAGGCGCGGCACAGGTCGTGTTCGAAGGGCAGCTGCGGCGCGTGGGCGAGCACGGAGTCCGGCCAGCCCGGGAAGGCGCGCCGACCCGCCGTCAGCACGTCGCGCTTCGAGTGGCCCGGCACCCATTCGGCGCAGGCCACCGAGTGCGTCAGCCCGTGGGCGAACTCGCCGACGGCGGGCGTCGCGCCGGCGGCCTGGGCCCGCGCGAGGCGTTCCGGGTTGCCTGCGGCGAGTTCGTAGAGGGCGGCGGGGACGTCGGCGGACGGGACCGGTCGGCCGTCGGCGACCAGGAGGTTCACCAGCGTGCCCCCGTCGAGGACGACCTTGACCGGGGTTCCGCCACCGGGCGGCGGCACGGTCAGCGTCAGGGGGTTCGCCTCCAGCCGCCGGACCTGCTCCGTGAGCGTGCGGGAGAGGTCCGGGTAGCGGGCGTGGCACGCGGGCTGGGCCTCGCATGCCGCGAAGATGGCGTTGATCCCTTCCTGGGCGCTGTCCCAGGCCCACGGCAGGCTGACGATCTGGGGCGGCACGACCGAGTCGATCGCCAGGGAGCGGATGCCCTGGGGGTGCCGGCGCAGGTAGGTGAGGCCCAGGTCGGTGCCGTAGGAGTAGCCGTAGACGTTCCACCTCTTGATGCCGAGGGCGTTGCGCAGGGCGGCGAAGTCCGCGGCGTTCTCGGTGGTGTTGTAGGCGGTGAGGTCGATTCCCTCGGCCGTCAGACGGTCCCGGCACTCCTTCGCCGCGCGCACCAGTCCTCGTCCGGTGGACGGCGCGTCGTAGGGCAGGCCCACGGCGGTCGCGTTGAAGCGGTCGATCTCCGGGCAGGCGAGGTTCGGCCGCGAGTGGAGGGCGCCGCGCTGGGTCATGACGATCAGGTCGCGGTCCCGGTTCACGTGGGAGGCGATCAGGAAGGGGATGGCCCCGATCGCGTCGCCGCCGGGGCCGCCTTCCATGAACACGACCGGGTCCGCGGCGGCCTTCGCCGAGGTGGCCGGAATGATCACGACGGTCGTCCGGATGGTCCGGGTCTTCTTGCGGGTGCGGTTCTCGGGTACTTCCAGGTACCCGCACCGCCCGGGGATCGGCTCCGGCGTCTGCGGGCACGGGCCGGGCACGAACCGGGCCGGGTGTCCCGGCCCGGGCCCCTCGGGCGGGGGTGACAGGGCGCTGCTCGGGGTGGAGCCGAGTGCGCCGAGCACGGCCAGGCCGGCCGCGACGAGTGCCGTCCCGGTGCGCGCGCGGCGGGGGCGCCCCCGGCGGGGCAGGTGTCGCGCCGTCCGGCGTCGAAGGGTCCCGCCGGTCCGGCGGACGGGCGGTCTGCCGTCCGGACCGGTGATCTGTTCTGCCATGTGATTCCGTCTCTCGGATGTCCCCGGCCGCTCGGGCCGGGGCGCATGGGGGCGTGGCCACCCGCCGTGTGGTCAGGCGAGGTCGGCGTACGCCAGCCTGCGTCCGGGACGGGAGGCGCACCACTCAAGGACTCCACTCGGAGCACGGACGTGGACCCGGTCCCTGGCACGGGCCGCGACCGATCCGCGGTGCCGTCGCCCTCCCCGCGAGCCCTCGCGGCCACCGACCCGGACGCGCGCGGACGACGGCCAGGAAACTCTCGCCCCCACGGCCCTCCTGGTCGCCGGGCGCGGGCGTCAGTGCCCCGTCAGTGCTCGGCGCAGGCCCAGCCGGGCCAGTTCCGCCAGGGCCTCGGCGCGGTCGCGCACGCCGTGGGCTCCGTACGGCTCCACCGACGCCAGCGCACGGGCCGCGTCACGCAGGCTCAGTTCCAGGTCCGCCGAGAAGCAGTCGCCGACGCGGAAGGCGACCTCGCGGGCGTCGGGCCACAGGTCCGGCCCGGGATCGTCGGCCAGTGCGCGCCAGGCGCGTACCTCCTGCCATCCGCCGTCCCTCCGCACTCGGGCCACGTACGCGAACCCGGCGCCGTCGGCCTCCACCCTTCCGTCGGCCAGCAGCGTCCGGCCGCCCCACGGCTCGTGGTCGATGTGTCCCACCAGGCGGGCGCCGGGCGAGGGACGGCCCGCGCCGGGCAGGGGCAGTTCGACGGTGACGTCCAGGACCAGTGCGGCGCCGTCGGCCTCCCCGCGCAGCCGTTCCCGGAACCGGATGCCGCGCGGCGGGTCCTGCATCGCCGTGCACGCGGAGTCCTTCGGTACGCCGGAAGGGGCGGCCGTGTCGAGATAGTCCCGCGCGTCCCGGTAACCCATCGCCACCAGCGTGTCGGCGGAGATCCGGCCGGCCAGGAACTCCGGGTCGATCGGCAGCGGGAAGCGCGGTTTGATGACGTGCAGGACGAACGGCCGGTCCGCCGCGGCGGCCGCGTCCAGTTCGGCGAACAGCGCCCCGTTGGCGCTCATCTCGATCATGTGCACGTACTGTTCGAGCGGACCGTCGCCCCAGTACGGCGCGTTTCCGATGCACCACACGAGCCACACCTCGTCGGCGCCGCGGCGCAGCGCCTCCGTGACGTTCGCGTCCTTGATCCACACCGCGTCGGTCCAGACGCGTGGTCCGCGGCGCAGGGGCGGGACGAACAGCGGCAGCGACATGCCCGCCGCCATCAGCTCCAGGTCGATGCCCGTGTGCGGTACGGCCACGCACGTCTTGGTGACGAAGTCGGCGACGTTGAACGTGCCGGCCACCGGTGAGGAGCGGATCGCCCCCACGTCGATGCCGAGGGCGGGCAGGACCTCGCGGACCATCCCTTCGGCGTCGCCGAGAGCGGGCAGCGCCCAGGGGCCCGTGAGGTAGTCGGTGAGCGGCAGGAGCGAGCTGAAGTCCCGTACCCGCAGGGCGGACCAGCGACGGCCCATCTCCGCCGGATCCTGGCCCGAGAGCAGCATCCCCGCGGTCATGATCCCGCCCGAGGTGCCGTCGACGTGGTCGAAGGCGACGCCGTGCTCCCTCAGGGCGCGCACCACGCCGGTCTGCCAGGCGACGCGCATCCCCCCGCCCGCGAGCACCAGGGACCGTCTCATCCTCCGGCCCCCGCGGTCCGTGCCGCTCCGGCGCGGGACACGAGGCGTCGTCCCATCAGCCGGCAGAGCAGGGCCTTGGCGAGGTCGAAGAACGCGACGAGGGGGGCGAGCGGGCCGAAGAGGTCCCGGAGGACACCGACGCCCACCAGCGCGAAGGCGCCGAACTTCTGCGGCCCCGCCCAGAGCAGCAGGTACGGGGGCGGGGCGGGGGGCAGCAGCCCCTGGACCAGCAGTCCTCCCACGACGACCATGAACATGCCGACGGTGGCGAACAGATGCCTGCTGATCCCCGTCGAGTCCGCCGACAGCAGGTCGAGCACGGGCCCCGGTGCGAACAGCTGGCACACACCGGTCAGCACCGTCACCGCGCCGATGAGCACGGGCACGAGGCGCAGGGGGTCGTGCGTGACCCGGGCTGGCAGCACGCTCACCCGAGCGCCCCCAGCAGATCGCCCTTGGTGGCGACGTACCGGACGATCGCCGCCCAGGTGATCGTCGCGCCGAACAGGAAGTACAGCGCGTCGGCCAGCAGCAGCGTCTCCTTCACGACTCCACCTCGACGTCCAGGCGCGGCGGTTCCGGCCAGTCCTGCGACAGCCCGAGCCGCACGACGCTGTCCAGCGGATCGCCGTACGTCCGCCCCGGTTCCTCGCTCGTGAGGAACCAGCACTCGAAGTGGTCGTCGAGCACCCCCTGGGCCGACGCCAGGTAGACGGTGAACAGCGGATCATCGGCGATGTCCAGACCGTGCAGCCCGGCGACCCGGGGTGCGTCGCCCACGACGAGGCGCCCGCGGGCCCGCTTGCCGACGGCGATGTCGGCCGCGCCGTCGAGATAGACGCAGGACTTCATCAGCATCCCGCGGAACGCGCAGTAGTTGACCGCCCCCGCCCGGAGCGGCAGCGCGGTCGCCGGCGGGCGTTCGATCTCGAGGTACATCCCGAGCCTGCCGCCGACCTCGTACTGGCTCGACACCGCGGAGTCCGAGACCTTGAAGTCGAGGTTGGCCTGGTGTTTCGGCATCCCCCAGATGCCCTTGCCGCCCTTGACCGAGATCTCGCTGCTCACCGGCAGGTCGACGACGTACTGCCCGGTGCCGAAGGTGCCGCGCAGCAGTCCCGGCAGCAGGGGCGGAGCCGGCCGCGGCCCGTGCGTGCACGCGATCGCGATGGAGTACTCGATGTACCTGCCGATGTCCGTACGCAGGTAGTTGACGACCGTGACGACCAGCAGCCCCTTGCCGCCGGGCAGCGCCACGGGGTGCAGCTCGCCACCGGGCAGCATCCGGGCGGCGGCCTCGCGGTCGATGGTGAACCCGGCCATCAGGGCGGGCGTGTCGATCGAGTCGACGGGCAGCTCGAACGGGATGCCGTCGACCAGGGCGTGTCGTCCGGCGAGCCGACGCTGCCGGCGCGGCACGGGGGACGGCACGGCCGACAGTCCCAGCCGGGCAAGGTGCAGGATCCGGTTCATCGGGCGAGCTCCTCAAGGATCAGGGGGAACGTGTCGGTCGCCGCGCGGCGACCCAGGAACACGTCGAGGTGCCCGTAGCCGGGCAGCATGTGGAGGCTGTCGCGGCCGGGCCGGTGGGCGTTCAGGAAGTCGTACGTGCGCTGCTGGCTCTCGGCCAGGAAGCACCGGTTGTCCTCCCCGGCGAGGAGCACGATCCGCGCGTCGGTCCTCGGCGCCCGGTCGGCGTAGGACGGGGGCAGCCCCTCGATGCCCTCCGTCGACACCAGGTGTCCGGCCCGGACGCAGCGGTTCATCTGCCCGAAGAACGTCATCGGTACGTCGGCGAACTCACCGCGGATCCAGTCGTGCGTCGCCTCGTCGAGATTGGCGTGGGACCACAGGGCCGGCCACCCGCTGCCGTACGTGAAACTCACCATGCGGCACACGGTGTTCCGGCACTCCGGGTGCGTCGCGCGCACGAACCCCACCATCAGCCGGGAGAGCGGCCCGGCCGGCCGGTCTCCCCAGGCCGGCGAGATGGACGGCATCAGACGGCCGATGACCGGCGCGAGGCGGGCGAGCTTGAACACCGAGAGGCGCGGGACGACGGGGTGCAGCGACACCGCGTTGCTGACCACCGTCTCCACCTCGGGGAGCAGCCCGGCCGACAGGGCCATCATGAAGGACGTCGATCCCTGGCAGTGCACCACGGCTCTGAGCCGGTCCGTGCCCGTCGCCGCGAGGACGTGCGCCACCGCAGCCGGATGGTCGTACGCCGCCGCCTGGTCCAGCGTCCAGGGCACCGGATCGAGGTCGATCGACGCCCGCCAGTTCAGCAGCCACACGTCCCAGCCGTCGTCGATCAGGGCGTCGACGAGGGTGCGCCGCAGCGGCGGCCGGAAGAGTTCGGCCCGCACTCCGGCGCCGTGCACGACGAGGACCGGACCACGAGTGGGCGGGCGTCGGCCGCGCACCCGCACCAGCGTCAGCGGACGTCCGTCGAGTGCGGTCAGCGGCCGCACCTCGGTGACGTGGTCACGGCGGGTCGTCGGACGCGACGGCGCGCTCGGATCGGGTGTGCCGGCCATGGCGTTCACACTCCCCGGGAGATCACGACGGGCTCTTCGATCAGGCGCACGTGCGGCTTCCCCACGGGCACGGTCCGTTTCCCGCCGGACGGATCGTCACGGAGGTCCCAGTCGCGGCAGATCGTGGCGAGGACCAGGGGGAAGAGGGTGAGGTCACCGCCCGGCGCGATGTGCAGGCGGAGGAAACCCTTGTGGTCCTCGATGGACTGGCCGGACATCTGCCATTCCGCGACCTGGCCGCCCCTCGCGGACAGCACCCACAGCGCGAAGACGCCCGAGCCCACGGACGCGCCCAGGACGGCGGCGATGGCCAGGCACACGACGAGGACGACCCAGCCGTCCCAGGACACCGGGAAGGGAACCGCCACGGTGACCGCCAGCGCGGCCAGCGCGACCGCGCCCTGCGACAGCACGGCGACCGCCGGGCCCGACGGCGGTGCCACCTCGCGTCGCCGGAGCAGCCTGCCGAGGAACCCGAGCACGAGCAGCGCCCCGGCCGCGCCCAGGCACACGGCGCAGTAGCCCCAGACGTCGCCGGCACCGGCCCGGCGCACGGCGTCGACGGGCCGGGTCACTCCCTCCGCGAGGGCGAACAGGAAGCTCATGAGGAGGAAGAGGCCTGCGTGCAGAACGGCGGCCAGTTTGGCGAAGCCGACATTGCGCCACGGCAGCCAGCGCCCCGACCAGGGCACCGCGATGCCCCGGGCCAGGCGGCGGGACTGTCGGGCGTCGGGGTACGCCGTCTCCATCCGGGCGAAGTCCACGGGCGGCTCGTCCCGGTCGCGGAGCCGCGCCCCGCGCGGCGGCAACGACAGCACCGGAGGCAGCCGGTGGGTGGCCGCCAGATACGCGCCGCCGAGCCCGCAGGTCACCATCTGGCGCCGCCGCGGGTCCGGGGCGGGAGCGCGGGTGCCGGGCGGGTCGCCGGGCAGCCGCTCGGCGTACCGCGCGTAGTGGTGGCGGTCGCCGGTCAGCCACAGCCGGACCGCCGCGTCCGTCCGTACGCGTCTGCCCGTGACCGGGTCGAGCCGGGTGCGGATGAGGTTGCGGTCGAACCAGTGAAGGGCGTTGAAGGCGTCGGCGTGGCCACCCGCGCTCTTCAGCCACGTGGGCTCGGCCGAGCAGACGATCACCCCGTCACCGGCTTGCAGGTTCGCCGAGAGGTGCTTCTCGAAGTAGCGCAGCTGGGGATCGTCGAAGTACGAACCGAGCTGGCTGTCCAGGCCCACGAGCCACCAGCGTTCGGGCAGGCGCACACAGAAGTAGCTGCGGGTCTGCCGGGTCTGCCAGGCGCCGATCGGCCGCTGTTGCGTGAACATGCGCAGGAAGGCGGTGAGGCCGTCGTACCAGTCGTGGTTCCCCGGCAGCGCGACCATCAGCGGCGGGTCGGCCGCCTCGGGCAGGGCGGCGCGGTAGGGCCCCTTCATGCGGTCCTCGTAGCCCGTCGCCGAAGCCGTCGGATACACCTCGTCGCCGCCGAGGACCAGCAGGGAGCCACGGCTCAGCCGGAGCGGCGCGTCGCCGGCTCGTACGGCAGCGGCCCGTACGGCGCCGGGCCCCGCGTCACCGGCCCCCGCGTCGCCGGGGTCCAGGGAGTCGCCGGTGTCCAGGGAGTCGCCGTCGCCCGGGGAGTCGCCGTTGCCCGGGGAAGCGAGCGGAACCGAGAGTTCCTCCTCCGCGAGCGTGCACGCCACCGAGCTCGTCGCGTCGAAGCCGTCGCCGAGGTCGGCTACGTAGTCGATCCAGATCTCTCGCGCGTCCGGCTTCCCGAGCGGCGCCTCCAGAAGATCGGCGGGAAGCACCTCCTGGATCTCCCGCTTGTCCGAGTAGCCGGCGAAGACGGCCGCCAGCAGGGCCTTGACCGCTGTACGGGCCAGTTCACCGGGGGCCAGCCACCGCACCTGCTCCTGCGGGGTGAACCCGAGCTCCTCGGCGTGGCCGCGCAGTTCGCGTACCTTCACGGCCCCTCCCCGGCCGGGGCGAGGCGGGAGCCGTACACACTCCACAACTCGCCCAGGAAGAGACGGCCGAAGCCCTCCAGCGCCCGGGCGGGGTGGGGCCCCGAGGCACGGAACGTCGTCAGTTGCCGGACGAAGTCCCCGGCGAGGATCACGATGATGCCCGCGCCCAGGACCGCGCCGTCGGCGTCCCCGCCGGCCGGCACGTGTCCGGCGAGCATGCGGACGTACAGGGTCGACGTGTCGCTCCAGACGTCGACTCCGGGGTCGTCGTGCACCTCCTTGTGCCCGACGAGCGTCAGCGGATTCCCACCCGTGTCGCGCAGGTGCAGCCGGTACAGCATGCGGCGCCGGTCGGGGTCGCCGTCCCGGGTGAACAGGTTGAACCAGCCGTTCTCGACGGTCAGTCGCCCGCCGAGCACGTCGCACTCGACGTATCCCGTCGCTCGGGCCTGGTGGCCGGGGTCCGCGACGAACCGGTCGACGTCGTCCGCGGTGATCGTGAGACGGAACATCAGCCGCTGGTCCCGTGCCCGGCCGAGGTCCCGCCCCTCCTCGGGGTCGGTGACATCGAGCGCGACGTACCCCTTCATCTCCTCCGTGAACGAGAGGCTGGTGGGCCGTTCGCCGTCCGGCCCCGCGGCCCGGATGTCCGCGCCGGACGCGGCGGCCCGGGGCGCGAGACGCCCTTCGAGGATGCGGTGGCACGCGCGGTCGGCGAATGCCGCGATGGTGAGCGAGGGGTTCGCGCCGACGGGGCCCGGCAGGACGGCGCCGTCGAGCACGTACAGTCCCGGGTGCCCGAAGACCTCGCCGTGGGAGTCGCAGACGCCTTCGGCGGCGTGACGGCCCATCGGCGCGCCGCCGAGCGGGTGCACGGTGATCACGCGGCGCGTCCACCAGAGGGGGTTGTCGTGGTACGCGCCGCCCAGCGCGTGGGCCACATCCCCCATCGTCCGCCGCACCCGCTCGAAGTAGCGGCGCGAGGTCAGGGTGGTCCAGTCGATGTCGAGGTATCCCCGGCGCAGGCTCATTCGACCGTCGGGGAGGTCACGGCCCATGCCGAGCAGCGGCAGCGACGAGTCGGAGAAGACGCCCGGACCGAGCAGCAGCGCGAGCCGGGCGCTGATGTTGCTCCGCGGGTCGAACCCGAGCCGGGACCGCAGCCGATGGAGACCGAAGACCACGGCGCGGCGTACGCTTCCCGGCATCTGCGAGGTCTCGGCGAGCCAGTCCACGAAGGCCGGGTAGCCGGCGTCCTCGACGTAGTACCCGCGTCCGGTCGAGCCGTCCTCGTCGAGTTCGTCGCCGACGCGGATTGCGCTGGTGATCACCGGACCCGTGCTGCTCGCCAGCTTCCGCGGCCCGTCTCCCGCCGAGCCGCCGGTCGCCCCGACGATCAGGCCGAGCAGGTCGCCGTTGCCGCAGAAGCGGGTGCCGAGGGCCGGGCTGATGCCGCGCAGCGCGGAGCGGTTGCGCAGGAGCAGGTACGTCGATCCGAACGCCCCGGCCGCCAGGACCAGCCGCTTGCAGTGGATCGTGCGCAGCGGCAGGCGGCCGGTGGGGGTGCGGTGGCCTTCCCTGGCCGGGTCGTGGACGACGTAGCGGACCTCGTATCCGCCCCCGGGGCGGGGCGCGAAACCACGTACCTCGCAACGGGTGCGGATGTCGGCGCCGCGGTGGCGCGCGGCCGACAGGTAGGTGTGGTCGAGGGTGTTCTTGGCACCGAGGTTGCAGCCGACGTCGCATTCGCCGGTCAGCCGACAGGTCTCCCGGGGCAGTCCGTGGATGTTGCCGTACTCCGGCTCGGGCAGGGGCGCTCCGGGCACCGGCGCCTCGTCGGGGCCGGCGGCGAACGACACGGCGAGCGGCGGCCGGGACACGTGCAGGCCGAGCACGTCGGCGGCCTCCCGCAGCGCTTCCGTCTTGGGCGTGTCCTGGTAGGGGTACGGCGTGGCGCCGAGCATCTTCTCGACCTCGTCGTAGTGCGGATCGAGGTCGCGGCGGCTGATCGGCCAGTTCTCGTATCCGCCGCCGGGCAGCGGCGATTCATGGACGAACCACTTCTCGTCCTTGCGCAGCAGCACGTTGGCGTAGATCAGCGAGCCGCCGCCGAGGCCGCTGGAGACGACGCCCTCCAGTCCGCGGAACGACCAGAGGTCGAAGAGCCCGTGCAGGCCCTCGCTGGGGTCCCAGAAGTTCCGGGCCATTCCCGCGGGAGTCCGGGGAAAGCTCCCGGGAGGGTACGGTTTGCCGCGCTCCAGGACCACGACCGACAGACCACCGTCGGCGAGCCGGTACGCGGCGACCGAGCCGCCGAAGCCCGAACCGACCACGACGACGTCGACTTCGCCGTCCGATCCGGAATCGGTCACGCCGCCGGTGCCGCTCTCCGGTCCGGCGGGGAAGGGGGCTGCGTTCGTCATCGGCGATCCCTTACGGGTTGCTGTGAGCGTCCCGCCCTGGAACGACGCTAATGTCCCGCGCTCCGACGCACCACGTGGACGGCGCGTCCGAGGGAGGCCGCGGACGCACCGGGCCGTCCTGGGATCACGGCGGAGCACCCACTAGAGAAGTTGAACGAGCAGATAGGTGAGGGCGGCCAGGGCGCCGAGGCAGCCCAGGACGAACAAGGGGTTCGAGAGCGGGCGCTGCCGCCCGCGGACGCTGCCGCCCGCGGGGGCCTCCGGGGGATACGGCTCCAGCGACTCCTGGGGATACGGCTCCGAGGACCAGGGGTCCGGCGGTGGAGGGCCGAGTGGCCCGGACGGCGGACCCTCCGGGATCGGGCCGGCACCGGTGGCGCTGCCCCCGCCCCGCGTCGGGCCGCCCTGGAAGGGTTCGACGAGCGGGGTGACGGCCGGACCCCACCGGGGCGGGTCGCCCTCCCCCGACATCCGTTCGCGCAGCCCCTCGGCGGTGCGCCGCCAGGTGCGGAGCGCGACATCGGTGAACTCGACGGCCAGCAGCTCCTCATCGAGCCCGCCGGCCGCTCCGTCCGGCGGGACCTCGAACGTCGTGGCCGTTCCGGGCACGAGCGTCCGGCCGCCGACGGGACCGAGGGGAGCCTCGCCGATCAGCACGCGGAGGCGGCTGACGGGCTGACTGCTGCCGTTGTACACGACGACGTGACGGCCATCGGCGGCGACGTGACTCGAGATCCAGCTCGCCTGCCGGATCCGCTCCCTCTGCTCCGCCTGCTCCTCCTGCCGCCTGCGTGCCTGCGCGTCCCGCTCGTCGCGCGACCGCTGATCGCTCTCGGCCCGTCGCCCGTGGCGATAGCTGACGATCGCGGTCGTCACGGACACGAGCAGGCCGAGGATCGCGATCACACTCCCCATCATGGTTCCACCCTGCTGCCGACCGTCCCTCCTGTCGATCAGGGAGTAGGCCGAACGCCCTCACAGACGACAACAGCGGATAGCCCATTTGCGCTAATTTGCGGCCATATGGGGGCTGTTCTAGACTCGCAGACGGTGGAGCACCAGCGACTCGGCCGGTCGGGTGAAGTCGGGTGAAACGACCCTCGCGCCTCCCGAGATCCGGAGAGTCCCGGCTCCGCCGGGACGTCACCCGAAGTACGGAGCCCCGCCGGGCGTCTCATGCGACACCCCTCAAGGCCCGTCGGCGTGACGCCGACCCCCTCCCCCCACACCACGAGGAGCAGCCATGCGCATCCTCGCACGCCCGCTTTCGCACCGTCCGCCGCGCATCACCGCGCTCGCCGCGTCCGCCATCGCCGTGGTCGCTCTCAGCGCCCCCTCAGCGACATCCGCCTCAGCGGCACCCCCCGCACGCGAAGCCACCCCCGCCGTGGCCCCCCTCACGGCCGAGGCCCTCAAGAAGGCTCCCGCGCCGTTCCTGTTCCAGTACACGTTCAACAACCACCTGAAGATCGGTGGCGGCAACTTCACGGTCAACGGCCGCGTCTACCTCGTCGTCAAGCTCAACAACGGCAGGGTGATGTTCCAGAAGTGGGTGACAGCACGCACCCACTCCATCACCCCCGGCGGAACGATCTACGTCGAGACGTCCGTATCCTCACCGTGCTCCCCCAGCACGGGCAACAACGGCTACGCCCGCGCCTTCGACGACACGACCCAGAAGTGGTCACCCAGACTCCCCGTCCCCGTGTGCGTCCGCATCGACTGACCGAAGCCTCGCAGCGCGGCAGTCTCGGATCGAGGAACTGTTGTATGCACAGGAGACGTTCGTGGAGAGACGACCGCCGAGCCGGGCGCGTCATCCCAGGGCGAAGGGCCGGCTCGGGACGTCGTCGCCCGGTCGGGTCGACAAGCGCCAGGCTGTGTCCCCCTGCGGCGCGCCCCCTCCATGGCGTCTGGTCCGTGCCCCGAACACGCGGAGAGGGTGCCCGGCCGGGGCTCGTACCGGCCGGGCACCCTCGCCCACGTCCCGCCGCTTCACCTGACCAGGAACCGCACCGAACCGAAGTGATCGGGCGCCCACTGCCCCGGCTCGACGAACGTCACGATCGCACCGTCGTGGCAGTCCGTGCCCCGGTGCAGAACGGCGACGCGGTCGGTGTGGTTGGCCGGCCCGTGGGCTTCGCCCAGCAGCGTGTTGTAGCAGCGGCCGTCCTCGGGATCGTGGATCTCGAACACCTCGAACCATCCGTCCACGCGGTAGGCGAAACTTCCTCGCCCCGCGTGGGCGGGCGTCGCGAACGTGGTGCACAGGGCCGCGGCGGCGACGGCGACAGCCAGCGCCTTGCGGAGGTTCTTCATGTGGGTGCTCCCTCGGGTGATGTCCTGCGAGCGGCCAGTGTGTCCGGCCGGACACGCCGGCAGGAGCGCCGCCACCCGAATGGCTGTGGAGGAAACGATCCACCCTCACCCGTCGGAGCGATGCCTCGCTCCGCAGACGGCGGTGCGAAACCGGTCGCATGCCGTCGGCGAACCGTTTCCATACCTGCCGGTCCTAGCGTCTGGCGCAGCCGTGATGGCCGCCCACCACCACCCTGCGAGGAGATTCCGTGCTCGAAGGCTTCGGCGAAGCGCTCGCGGACCGGGAGTACTACCTGCCGCTGACCAGCGTGGCCGACCCCGGGCCGCGCTTCGCTCCCAGCGAGGTGCCGCCAGGTTTGCGCGGCGCCGCCCAAGGCATCTGGACGGCCTGGGGCAGTCCGCGGACCGGGCTCGCCGAGCAGGGCTGGAAGATCCACGTGTCGGCGCGGCTGGACCGGGCGCAGCACGTGCTCGACACGGTCGCCGGGATCTGCTTCTCGGAAGGCGTGCCGTTCAAGCACCTGAGCGCCCGGCTCTTCTTCCTGTTCCTCCATCACAAACACGCCGGCCGGGCCCAGTCGGGCAAGTTCTGCGCCGCGTATCCGCCGGACACGGCGACCGCCCGCCGGCTGCTGGAACGCCTGCGCGACGCGCTCGACGGGGAGGAGGGACCGTACATCCTCACCGACCGGCGCTATCGCGACTCGCGGACCGTCCACTACCGCTACGGCTCCTTCGGCGGCCGCACCCGGCTGCGGGCCGACGGCACCCTGGAGGGGCTGGTCCGCGACGGCTCCGGCCGCGAGGTCGTGGACCTGCGGCTGCCCGCCTTCCACCTGCCCGCGGGGATCGCGGACCCCTTCGTGGAGCAGGAGGAGCAGCCGCACGTGGGCCCGATCCTGATCCGCGACTACGAGGTGGTCCGCGCGGTGCGCCTGAGCAACGCCGGCGGCACGTACCAGGCGCGGGACCGGCGGACCGGCCGCACCGTCTTCGTCAAGGAGGCTCGCGCCCACAACGGCCTTGTCTTCGACGGGACCGACGCGCAGCGACGGCTGCGGCACGAGTACGGCGTGCTGCGCGAGCTGCACGAGGCCGTCCCGGGGGTGGGCCCGGAGCCGCTGGACCACTTCACGGAGTGGGAGCACGACTTCCTCGTCACCGAGTACGTCGCCGGGCAGCCGTTGGTGGGCTGGCTGAGCCGGTCCTCTCCGCTGGCCCGCGCCGACCGCACGGGCGAGTCCGTCGCCGCGTACTACGAGGCGTGCCGGCGCCTGCTGGCCGGCCTTGACGCCTCACTGGAGCGGCTGCACGCCGCCGGCTACCGGTTCGGTGACCTCAGTCTGGGCAATGTCATGGTCACGCCCTCGGGTGAGGTCCGGCTGGTGGACTTCGAGGCGGCCTCGGCGCTGTCCGCGGCACCCTCCGGGATGGGCACCCCGGGGTACACGCCGCCAGCCGGCCTGCTCCGGGCCGACTCCGATCCGCTGCTGCAGGACCGGTACGGCATGTCGGCGGTCGCGTTCGCCTTCCTGGCGCCGTTGAACGAGATCGCCGAACACGCGCCCGCCAACCTCGACCTGCTGCGCCGCGACCTGGCGGACGTGGCTCCGCCGCCGGACCTGTGGCAGCGGGCCACCGCCCACTACCTGACGGGGGGCCAGGCGTCGCGGAACCAGGACGATCCCGACCGTCTGCCCTCCCTCGGCCTGCCCTCCCCCACCGAGCTGGACACTGATCCGCGCGGCTGCCTCACCCGGCTCTCCGAGCAGGTGACCGCGGGGCTGCTGGAGATGGCCGACGCCGACCGGCCGGAGTGGGCCTTCCCGCCCTCGCCCGAGGCGTTCCGGACCAACAACGTGTGCCTGGCCTACGGCACGGCCGGGGTGGTGCACGCCCTGCACCGCGCCGGGGTTTCCGTGCCGGACGAGATACGGGAACGGCTGCGCCGCGACACTCTGGCGCAGCGCGACGCGCTGCCCCCCGGACTGCTCGTCGGCTCGGCCGGCATCGCCCGGGTACTGGCCGGCCTCGGTCTTCTGGACGAGGCCGTCGACCTGCTCCGCGACGCCGACGACCACGCGCTCCTCGCCTCCTGCGGCGCGCTGGCCGGCGGCCGGGCCGGGGTCGGCCTGAGCTGGCTCGCCCTGCACCGGCTGACCGGCGAGAGCGGCCACCTGGAGCGGGCCGCCGCGGCGGGAGAGCGCCTGCTGCGTACCCCCGACCTGCCGGCCACCCTCGGCGAGCACGACGCCCGCGGCCTGCTGCACGGCCGCTCGGGGGTCGCCCTCTTCCTCCACCGCCTGGCCCGCCACACGGACGATCCCCGCTATCGGAAGGCGGGCAGCGTACTGCTCCACCAGGAGCTGGACCGGACCTTTGCGCTGGACGACGGTTCCCTGTCCCTCTCCGACGACGCACGCCTCACCCGCGCGATGCCGTACCTGGCCACGGGCGCGGCCGGCGTCGCGGCGGTACTCACCCGATACGCCGCCACCGCACCGGACGAACGCTGCGCCGCCGCACTGCCGAGGCTGGTGGCCGGCATCCGGGTCTCCCGCGCCACGAAGGAGGCGGGCCTGTACCGGGGACTGGCCGGGCTGAGCTGGTTCCTGACCGAGCACGCCGAGCTCACCGGCACGGACGCCGCCCGCGGGGACGCCGTGCGTGCGGCGACCGGCTTGCTGAAGTACGCCGTCCCGTACCGGCGCGGTGTCCGCTTCCTCGGAGCGGGTTCACAGCGGTTCACCGCCGACCTGTCCAGTGGCGGAGCCGGCGTCCTGCTGGCCCTCCACCGTCTGCTGGCCGGACCGCTCCTGACGGAGCCCCACCCCGCGCGCCCCCGGATCCCCGCGGCCCACTGAGGGCACCGGGCGGGGCGCCCCCTGAACGCCTGGGCACGGCGGCGGACAACTCCGTGCCGAGGTACGCGGTTACCGAGTGATACAACCCCGAGAAGAAGACGGAGAGCATCCATGACCCAGATCCTCGCGCTCCAGGCCCTGGACACCGAGCCGGAGGCCTACTCCCTGCCCCCCTGCTTCAGCGTCGCCTGGAGCATCAGCGACATCTTCCCCGAGCCGATGTAACCAGCCCGTACCCGGGAGGGGCGGGACCGGTGGACCTACCACCGGCCCCGGCCCGGCTCGTTCGCCCGTCGGCCGCATGGCCGGGTGGTACTTCGGCGGGCAGAATGGACGTGAGAGCCCTGTCCGCCGCCGATGGCGCACGCGGCTGTCGTTCGTGCGCGGGAGAGGGCGCCGGGTGTCACGTAATCCACCGGGGGAAGAGCAGGGCCCCGGGCCTCTCTGGTCGGAGCCGGGAACGCTGCTGGAGCACGTGGCCGTCGCCGTGCTGGGGATGGACGACGAGGACCGGATCTGCTACTGGGGGCCCGGTGCGCGGCGACTCTTCGGATACGAGGCAGCGGACGTCCTGACCGAGCCCGCCGCCACCCTCTTCCCCGCCGCCCCGACAGACGGGACCAGCGCGGCACAGCGACTGGCGGAACGAGGCCGCAGCCTCGGCTACTGGCGGGTACGGATGCCTGCCCTGCACCAGGACGGCACGGTCTTCGACTGCGGGTTCCGGGTCTTCCCGGTCACGGACCACACGGGCCGCTCCGTCATCGTCGGTCTGGCCAGCAGGGGCGACGAACTCGACCGCGTGAAGACCAATCTCGCCTTTCTGGACGCGCTTTTCGAGACGTGCCCGATCGGTCTCGTCATGCTCGACGAAGACCTGCGCTTCGTGCACCTCAACCAGGCTCTCGCCGACATGGACGGGGCCTCGATCGCGGACCACATCGGGCGCCGCGTGGACGACTTCATGATCACGTCCGACGAGGGCGCCTACCAGCGCATGCTGCGCGCCGTCGCCGACGAGGGGCGGCCCGTCGTGAGCGCGCTGGTCGTTCTTCGCACACCGGGGCGTCCCGACCGGGACCAGGTGCGGTCGGTGAGCTTCTTCCCCCTGAGCCAGGCCGGCGATACGCGGCCGGGGCTGGGCGGCCTCCTCGTGGACGTCACCGACCGCGAACAGGCCCTCGTGGAGGCGGCGGCCGGACGGCAGCGGCTGGCCATGCTGGACCGGGCCACGGCCCGCATCGGCACCACGCTGGACGTGGACGTCACCGCCCGTGAGCTGGTCGAAGCGGCTGTGCCCGAGTTCGCCGACGCCTCCGTCGTGGAGATCGTGGAGTGGATGGACGAGCCCGAGGTGTTCGACCCGGACCAGCCCCTGGTCACGCGCCGGATCGCATCCGGCACGTCTCTGCCGCCCCCCGCTCCCGAACTCGTCGGCGGAGTGGAGCACGTGACGTACCCCCCGGGCTCCACGATCCACGAGATGGTGACGACGGGCCTGCCCGTCCGCGTCCCCGTGGACGAGGCGTTCACGACACGGACGGTCGTCCATCGGGCCCGCAGCAGGCTGCTGCTCGACAGCGGCCTGACCAACCTCCTCATCGCTCCCCTCATCGCCCGGGGCACGGTCCAGGGAATCACCATGTTCGGCCGCTCCGCCGCCCGCCCGGCCTTCACCGAGCAGGACCTCGGCCTGGCCGGTGAACTCGCCTCGCGCGCAGCCCTGTGCCTGGACAACGCCCGCCTCTACAGCCAGGTCCAGGAGATCGCGCTGACCCTCCAACGTGCGCTGCTGCCCACCGCCCTGGCGACCAGCCCCGCTCTGCGCATCGCCCACCGCTACCTTCCCGCCAGCCACCTCACGGAGGTGGGGGGTGACTGGTACGACGTCATCGACCTGCCGGGCGGCCGGGTCGCTCTCGTGGTCGGCGACGTCATGGGACACGGCGTACCGGCGGCCGCGGCCATGGGGAGGCTGCGGATCACCACCAAGGCCCTGGCGCGCCAGAACCTCGAACCCGACGACCTCCTCACGGAGCTCGACGCCTGCGCGCTGGAGGCGGGCATCGAGTTCGCCACCTGCCTCTACATCAGCTACGACCCCGGCACGGGCCGAGCCCGCATCGCGAACGCCGGCCACCCCCCGCCTCTCGTGCGCGAGCCGAACGGCACGGTGAGGGTCCTCGACCATGTCTCGGGGGTGCCCCTCGGTGTCGGCGGCTTCCGCTTCGACACACGGGAGATCGAACTCCGGGAGGGCGACACCCTGGCCCTCTACACCGACGGCCTCATCGAGGCACGCGGCAAGGACATCGACGTGGGCATCGGCACGCTCTGCGAACAACTGGCCGTCGCTGAGGGCACGTTGGAGGAGACGGCGGACGACATCATCGCGCACCTGCTGCCGGCCACCCCCACTGACGACACCGTGCTCGTCCTCGCCCAGATCAGCCCGGCGAAGGGCCCGTAAGGGTCCTCGGTCATGTCCAGGCGGGTTCTCCTGTTCCGCTCGACGTCGGTGGAGACGGCGCGTTCGGTGTTCTGGTCCGTACGGGCAATCGACCGGCAGGCCGAAGCAGGCAGCCGGGACGAGGAGGGGCGGCCGGTTCCGGGAGCCCTGCCGGACTTCGTGGTGCTGGTCGATCCCGCTCAGCCCGGCCCCCTCCTCCCGCTGCCTACCCTCGCGCCTGCTCGGCCACGATGGCGTCGTCGGCGATCCGGCGCAGGGCCCGAGCCGGGCTTCCCGCGTCGGTCATGGCTCCACCGATGGTCCGCTTGGTGCTGTCGCCCACCACAGCCCACGAGGTCTTGCCCACAGGAGGCAGGACCGACGTCGGCAGCTCGCGCAGGAACTCGTGGAGGTCCCGGTACTTGTCGTCCGCCTCCATCTGGTGGGTGACCGACACGGTCACCGGCAGCAGGTTGTTGCGTGCCGCGAACTCCCGTACGTTCTCGTCGCTGAAGAGGAAATTGAGGAACGTCCCGGTTTCCTCCCGGTGCCCGTTGCGCTTGAACGCCATGATCCAGTCGACCATCGCGGGCGCGGAGCGGGCCTCGCCGCTCCGCCCGGGCACAGGCACCTTGCCGACCTTGATTCCGGCGTCCCGCGCGAGCTGGAGCAGGGAGGGATGCCCGTTGACCATCCCCACCTCGCCGCGCACGAACGCCGCGTACGCGTCCTTGCGGTTGAGGCGCTCGGGCGGGACGGGCCCCGTGAGCCCGGCCTTCACCAGGTTCTCCTTCACCCAGTTCAGGCTGCTGATGTTCGTCTGTGAGTCGATCTCGTACGAGCCGTTGATCGCGGTGTAGCCACCGCCGCCTCCGAGCATCCAGGCCATCGCCTCGATCTGTGCCTCTTCGGGGCCCAGCGGCACCGCCACGGGGTACGTGACTTCGGCGCGGCTCTTCAACCGCTCCGCCGCGGTCCTCAGTTCGTCCCACGTGGCCGGGGGCTTGTCTATGCCCGCCCGGGCGAACGCCTTCTCGTTGTAGAAGAGGAGCCTCGTCGAGGCCGTGAACGGCATCCCGTACTGCGTCTGCTCATGCTCTCCGGCCTCGGCGAGCGGTGGGAGGAAGTTCGCTTCCACGGGGATCGAGAGGAGGTTCTTGACGGGATAGAGTTCGCCCCGCTCGGCGAACTCGGCGTACGAGCCGATCTGCGCCATGTCGGGAGCCCTGCCGTCCTTGACCATGTCCGCCACCTGACGGTCGATGGTGTCCCAGGACACGATCTCCACCTCGACGTCGATGCCGGGATGAGCGGACTCGAAGGCGGCGACGAGGTCCGCCCAGTACCGCTCGGTGCTGTCGGAGCGGTCTCCGGCCACCTCGTAGTCGGCGGCCACCAACCGCAGGGTGACGTCACCCCCTCCGGAGGTGTCCGCGCAGCCTGGCGATGACACGCAGAGCACGAGAGCGGCAGCGGTGGCGGTCAGGGCATGGCGGTGCTTGGGCACGGGTTCTCCCTTTTGCTGTGCGCCACAGAAGGGCCCGCCCCCTGCCGGTCCTTCGGGTGCAGGGCAGGGAGCGGGCACGTGACGAGATCTTCGACGGAGCCGGCGGTGAGGCCGGAGACGACTCGCGCTCGATGAGCGCGAAGGGCACGACGGGCACGATGCCGTCAGGCCCGGTGGATCACCCGATGGTCCAGCGCTGGAGCGCCGATCCGCTGCTGGGCTGCTGGGTGACGAGGGCGTTGTTGCCGGTGGAGGCGGTGGTGATGACCAGGCCGCTCTTGACGGAGGTCAGCGTGTGGCCGCCGCCGGTGGCCGCGGTGACGTTCCACCGCTGGTTCGTGGTCCCGGTGCACGTCCACTGGATGATGGCCGCGCCGGCCGACATGGACCCGGCGTTGACGTCGGCACAGAGTCCGGTGGCGACGTTGGCCACGGTGTAGGAGCCGTCGGACTGTGCCGTGAAGTTCCACTTCTGACTGTTGGAGCCGGTCAGGGCCGTCGTGGTGAGCTGGGTGCCGTTGCTCGCACCGGTGGG
>NZ_LIVX01000007.1 GCF_001905665.1 Streptomyces sp. CB02261
GTAGGACGCCGCCGAACAATTTTTAGCCTCAACCCCCGGACCTTGTCCGGGGGTTGAGGCATTTTTGCGTTCCGGTGCCGGGAGAGCCCCTGTGCGCCGGGGTGTCGCGGCTTGAGGGTAAGGTCAGGGGGCATCGTCCGTACGTTCCCAGCAGGAGGCCCCCGGGTGGAGGTCCAGGAGACCCGTGTGCAGACCGACCGGGTCCTCACCATCCCCAACATTCTCAGCATGGCGCGTCTCCTCGGCGTGCCGCTGTTTCTGTGGCTGATTCTCCGGCCGGAGTTCGGCGGGCCCAAGAGTGACGGCTGGGCGCTTCTCGTCCTGATGCTCAGCGGCGTCAGCGACTATCTCGACGGCAAACTGGCCCGGCGCTGGAACCAGATCAGCAAGCTCGGCCGGCTGCTCGATCCGGCCGCCGACCGGTTGTACATCCTGTCCACCCTCGTGGGGCTGACCTGGCGGGAGATCCTGCCCTGGTGGCTGACCGCCGCCCTGCTGGCCCGCGAGGCCATGCTGCTGGTCATGGTGGGAATCCTCCGTCGGCACGGCTACCCGCCGCCGCAGGTGAACTTCCTCGGCAAAGCTGCCACTTTCAACTTGATGTACGCGTTCCCGTTGCTGCTTCTCAGTGACGGAACGGGCTGGCTTTCGTCACTCGCTGAAGTTTTCGGATGGGCTTTCGCCGGATGGGGTACAACTCTGTATTGGTGGGCAGGGATCCTCTACGTGGTCCAGGTCCGTCGACTCGTGAAGACGGATACCGAGGCCGATTGAGCCCGATCCCTCCGTGTCGAGCAGCGTCGCCGGCAACGACGAGGACGTCCGCGGGCTACTGAGCGGACAGGCACAGTCGGCAGGACCGTCATCTCTTGAAGGAGGACGCTTCCGACATGAAGGCCGTCGTGATGGCCGGTGGCGAGGGAACCCGTCTTCGCCCCATGACCTCGAGCATGCCCAAGCCTCTTCTGCCGGTGGTGAACCGGCCGATCATGGAGCACGTCCTGCGACTGCTCAAGAGGCACGGTCTCAACGAGACCGTCGTCACCGTGCAATTCCTCGCCTCACTCGTCCGGAACTACTTCGGCGACGGCGAGGAGCTCGGGATGGAGCTCACGTATGCCAACGAGGAGAAGCCACTCGGTACAGCGGGCAGTGTGAAGAATGCCGAGGAAGCGTTGAAGGACGACGCCTTCCTCGTCATTTCCGGGGACGCGCTCACCGATTTCGACCTCACCGATCTCATCGCCTTCCACAAGGAGAAGGGCGCCCTCGTCACGGTCTGTCTCACCCGGGTGCCGAACCCGCTGGAATTCGGCATCACGATCGTCGACGAGGAGGGAAAGGTCGAGCGCTTCCTCGAGAAACCCACCTGGGGACAGGTCTTCTCGGACACCGTGAACACCGGCATCTACGTGATGGAGCCCGAGGTCTTCGACTATGTCGAGGCGGACGTTCCGGTGGACTGGTCGGGTGATGTCTTCCCGCAGCTCATGAAGGAGGGCAAGCCGATCTACGGCTATGTCGCCGAGGGCTACTGGGAGGACGTCGGCACGCACGAGAGCTATGTGAAGGCCCAGGCCGACGTCCTGGAGGGCAAGGTCCAGGTCGACGTCGACGGTTTCGAGATCTCGCCGGGCGTATGGGTCGCCGAGGGCGCCGAGGTGCACCCCGACGCGGTGCTTCGCGGGCCGCTGTACATCGGTGACTACGCCAAGGTCGAAGCCGGTGCGGAGATCCGTGAGCACACGGTCGTCGGCTCGAACGTGGTCGTCAAGAGCGGCGCCTTCCTCCACAGAGCCGTCGTCCACGACAACGTCTACATCGGGCAGCAGAGCAATCTGCGCGGCTGTGTGATCGGGAAGAACACCGACATCATGCGGGCGGCCCGGATCGAGGACGGGGCCGTCATCGGTGACGAGTGCATGGTCGGTGAGGAATCGATCGTGCAGGGCAATGTGCGGGTCTACCCGTTCAAGACGATCGAGGCCGGCGCCTTCGTCAACACCTCGGTCATCTGGGAGTCCCGCGGGCAGGCCCACCTCTTCGGGGCGCGAGGCGTCTCCGGCATCCTCAACGTGGAGATCACCCCGGAGCTGGCGGTCCGTCTCGCGGGGGCGTACGCCACGACCCTCAAGAAGGGGGCGACCGTCACCACGGCGCGAGACCACTCCCGGGGCGCGCGAGCGCTGAAGCGGGCGGTGATCTCGGCCCTGCAGGCCAGCGCCATCGACGTGCGCGACCTGGAGAACGTACCGCTGCCGGTGGCACGGCAGCAGACCGCCCGGGGCAGTGCCGGCGGCATCATGGTGCGGACCACGCCGGGTGTGCCCGACTCCGTGGACATCATGTTCTTCGACGAACGCGGGGCGGACCTCTCCCAGGGCGGGCAGCGGAAGCTGGACCGGGTGTTCGCGCGCCAGGAGTACCGCAGGGCGTTCCCCGGCGAGATCGGTGACCTGTCCTTCCCGGCGAGCGTCTTCGACTCGTACACCGGCTCGCTGCTGCGGAACGTCGACACCTCGGGGATCGCGGAAGCGGGTTTGAAGGTCGTCGTGGACGCCTCCAACGGCAGCGCAGGGCTCGTGCTGCCCAGCCTGCTGGGGCGGCTCCAGGTCGACTCGCTGACCATCAACCCCGGTCTCGACGAGTCGAGACCCACCGAGTCGGCCGAGAGCCGGCGGGCGGGCCTCGTACGGCTCGGGGAGATCGTGGCCTCGGCACGGGCGGCGTTCGGCGTGCGGTTCGACCCCGTCGGTGAGCGGCTCTCGCTCGTGGACGAGCGGGGCCGGATCATCGAGGACGACCGGGCACTCCTGGTCATGCTCGACCTGGTGGCGGCCGAGCGGCGGTCCGGGCGGGTCGCGCTGCCCGTGACCACCACACGGATCGCCGAGCAGGTCGCCGCGTACCACGGCACGCAGGTGGAGTGGACGACCACCTCGCCCGACGACCTCACGCGGGTCGGGCGCGAGGAGTCGACGATCTTCGGCGGTGACGGGCGCGGCGGGTTCATCGTGCCCGAGTTCAGCAGTGTCTTCGACGGTGCCGCGGCCTTCGTCCGGCTGATCGGTCTCGTCGCGCGGACGCAGCTCACCCTGAGCCAGATCGACGCGCGGATCCCGCGGGCGCACGTCCTCAAGAAGGACATCGCGACCCCGTGGGCCGTCAAGGGTCTGGTGATGCGCCGGGTGGTGGAGGCGGCCGGGAACCGGTCCGTGGACACCACCGACGGGGTGCGGGTGGTCGAGGCCGACGGACGGTGGGTGATGGTGCTGCCGGACCCGGCCGAGGCCGTCACCCATCTGTGGGCGGAGGGCCCCGACGACGCCTCCGCGCAGGCCCTGCTCGACGAGTGGGCCGCGGTGGTGGACAGCGCGGGCAGCTGACCCGCGCGGGTCGTGTCGGCGGGGAGGTGCCTCCGGGTGCCTCCCCGCCGGTCGGAGGGGCCATTCGGCGGTAGGTCGTGCGACGTGCGACGATGTGCGGCATGTCGCAGCAGCCCCCCGTTCGGAGCACCGGATCACCGCCGCCGCGTCCGGACGCGTCCATGTCGCTGCTGAACAACGTGATGGACCACGCGCTCGACGACGGCTACGCGGAGGCGAGCGCCCGGCGTGAGGTCGAGGGAGGCGGGCTGCCCCGTACTCTGCGGGCCAAGCTGGGCGTCGCCGCGGGCCTGCTGCTGGCGGCCGCCGTGGTGACCGTGGGCGCGGCCGAGGCGCGGATCTCCGCTCCCGTCGTCGCCAAGGAACGGCAGGAGCTGATCGACCGGATCGACGCGGAGACGTCGACGGCCGACCAGCTGGAGCGGGACGTCGAGCGGATCGGCGCCGAGGTCGGGGAACGCCAGCGGCAGGCACTGCAGCAGCTCGGCGGCGACCAGGCCGAGCTGGTGGCGCTGCTCTCGGGCGCGACCCCGGTGCACGGCCCCGGGGTGAAGCTCGTCGTCGACGACGCCAAGGACACCGACACCGGTGGCGGCGGACCGCGGGAGAGCAGCGGCTTCTCCGACACGGGCCGGGTGCGCGACCGTGACATGCAGCGGGTGATCAACGGGCTGTGGGAGTCGGGCGCCGAGGCCGTCGCCATCAACGGGCAGCGGCTGACCTCGCTGTCCGCGATCCGGGCCGCGGGCGACGCCATACTGGTCGACAACAAGCCGCTGGTGCCGCCGTACACCATCCTCGCGATCGGGGACGGACAGCGGCTGAGCACAGCGTTCCAGGACAGCGCCGACGGGCAGTACCTGCACGCGCTGGTGGAGAACTTCGGGATCAGGAGCGGTATCACGGCCGAGGGCGACGTGCGCCTGCCGGCTGCGCCGAGCCTGACCGTACGTACCGCAGAGCCGAGGGGGGCCGGGGCGGCGACGCCCTCCGGCCGGGCCACGGCCGACACAGGGAAGGGCACATCGTGATCGCCGTACTGGGCCTGATCGTCGGAGTCGTGGTGGGACTGTTGGTCCGCCCCGAAGTTCCGGCGGTGGTCGAGCCCTATCTTCCGATCGCCGTGGTCGCCGCCCTCGACGCGGTCTTCGGCGGCCTCCGGGCCATGCTCGACGGCATCTTCGTCGACAAGGTCTTCGTGGTCTCGTTCCTCTCCAACGTGGTCGTGGCCGCGCTGATCGTCTTCCTCGGTGACAAGCTGGGCGTCGGCGCGCAGCTGTCGACCGGTGTGGTCGTCGTGCTCGGCATCCGGATCTTCTCGAACGCGGCCGCCATCCGGCGCCACGTCTTCCGGGCGTGACGCCGATGAGCGAGAACCCTCAGAGCCCCCAGGACCCGCGGAACCCGCAGAACCCCGAGGAACCTCAGGACGCCCGCGAGTCGGCGAGCCACGTCGAGCCGCAAGGGCCGGAGAGCGGCCCGGAGACGGCCGGCGCCGGGAAGACGGCGGAGCCAGGGGCCCCCAATGGCCCCGTCGAGGGTGAAGCCGGTGCCGAGGACGCCCCCGCGCCCGTGACGCCCCCCGCTCCTTCGGCTTCCGCGTCCGCCGCCGCTCCCGTCGGCACCGATCCGAGCGGCCGTCGGCGACTGGCGTCCGCGCTGTGGCCGCTCCGGGTGACCCGGGCCCAGCTCGTCGTCGCGCTGCTGCTCTTCGTCCTCGGTCTCGGCCTGGCCATCCAGGTCTCCTCGACCAGCGAGAACAGCGCGCTGCGCGGGGCGCGCCAGGAGGACCTGGTGCGCATCCTCGACGAGCTCGACGACCGCACGCAGCGCCTGGAGGACGAGAAGGCCCGGCTGGAGAAGCAGCGCTCGGAGCTGGAGTCCAGCTCGGACCAGGCCGAGGAGGCGCGCAAGCAGACCCAGGAGAAGGAGCAGCAGCTCGGGATCCTGGCCGGCACCGTCGCCGCCGAGGGCCCCGGCATCACCCTGACCGTCGGTGACCCCACTGGGGCCGTCGAGTCGGACATGCTGCTCGACGCCATCCAGGAGCTGCGCGCCGCCGGTGCCGAGGCGATCCAGGTCAACGGTGTGAGGGTCGTCGCGGACAGTTATTTCACCGGGATCGGTGATGACATGCGGATCGATGGAACGAAGGTGGCCGCTCCGTACGTCTTCAAGGTCATCGGCAAGCCGGAGGATCTCGAGCCCGCGCTCAACATCCCCGGTGGTGTCGTGCAGACCCTGGAGAAGGAGCAGGCCACAGCCACGGTGGAGCGGTCGGCGAAGATCGTCGTCGACGCCTTGCGACCCGCGAAGCGGCCTGACTACGCTCAGTCGTCCTCCCAGTGAGAGGGGGACGAGGGGGGTCCCGCGACATGGGCAAGGCGTTGCGGGGGGTCGGCGCACCACAACGGTGGTGCGTGGTGGAAACTGTCCGGAGGATACGGACGTTGTGAAGGTGTCCGGGTCGGCAGGTGTGATGGATCTCGGTTCGTCCTGCCCCACGGGCGGGTCTGTTTCGGTCAAGGGGAATCGCCCGTGAAGTTGTTTGCGAAGTTGTTCGGCAAGAGCGCACGCGAGGACGGCGGCAACGCCAGGCACCGCGCGCCGCGTCATGCCCAGAGCGAGGAGCAGGGTGGCGAGCGCCCGCTCTTCCGTGACGAGGTCGACGGCCAGGGCGGTGACATTTCCGGCACCCACGGCGCGTCGTCTGTTGACCCCGCCGGTGCTGCCCGCATAGGTTTCGGAGAACCATCAACCTCAAGTACGGGTGGAGGGTTTGCCCCCGATCCGTACGCGACACAGACCTCGGCGGGGCAGCCGCGGCAGGAGGATGCGTCCATGCCGGTGTGTACGAGGTGCGGTCACCGCAACGCGGCCGACAGCCGGTTCTGCTCCCACTGCGGTACGCCGCTGCGGGGCGGGGTCGCCGCCGAGCGTGCTTCGGAGACGACGTCCACGATCTCGATCTCGGGTCTCGAGGCCTACGAGTCGGAGGTCACCGGCCAGACGCAGCTGCCCTCGCTCTCTCCCGAGGCGCTGGCGGCCGTGGAGGCCCTGCCGCTGGGTTCCGCGCTGCTCGTGGTGCGGCGCGGGCCGAACTCCGGCAGCCGGTTCCTGCTGGACGGCGAGCTGACGACGGCCGGCCGTCACCCGCAGAGCGACATCTTCCTGGACGACTTCACGGTCTCCCGGCGCCATGTCGAGTTCCGGCGGGGCCAGGACGGCAGCTTCACCGTGTCCGACGTCGGCAGCCTCAACGGCACGTACGTCAACCGTGAGCCGATCGACTCGGTCGTTCTGTCCAACGGCGACGAGGTGCAGATCGGCAAGTACCGGCTGGTCTTCTACTCGAGCCAGCGGGGCGTGTGACGCCTCGGAGAAGCCTTCAGGGAAGGTCCATGCTGCGAACACCGACGGGTGGCGCCGATTCCGGCGCCCCCACCGCGGGCGACCGGCTGGTCAGCATCGGCACGGTGCTGAACCAGCTACGCGACGAATTTCCCGAAGTGACCATCTCCAAGATCCGGTTCCTGGAGGCCGAGGGGCTCGTGGAGCCCCGGCGTACGGCCTCCGGGTACCGGAAGTTCAGCCCGCAGGACGTGGAGCGGCTCGCTCAGATCCTGCGGATGCAGCGGGACCACTACCTCCCGCTGAAGGTCATCCGCGAGCACCTCGACGCCCTCGCCAGGGGGGAGCAGATCACGCTCCCGGCCCCCGGGCGTCGGCGGGACCTGTCCGAAGGGCCCTGGGAGCAGGACGCCGAGGCGCCCACCGCGGCCCGGATCGGGCGGGCGGAGCTGCTGGCCGCGGCGGAGGTGACCGAGGCCGAGCTCGTCGAGTGGGAGTCGTACGGTCTGATCTCTCCGACCGAGGGCGGCGGCTACGACCCCGAGTCCGTTATCGTCGCGCGGCTTGTCGCGGATATGGGGAGATTCGGTCTGGAACCGCGGCACCTGAGGGCCGTCAAGGCCTCCGCGGACCGGGAGGCCGGGCTGATCGAACAGGTTGTCGCGCCGCTGCGCCGGCACCGTAATCCGCAGACCAGAGCCCATGCGGAGGCCACCGCGCAGGAGCTCGCCACGCAGTCGGTGAGGCTGCACGCGGCCCTCGTGCGGACCGCTCTGGGGATCCGTCTCCAGTGAGTTCGGCGGTGGCCTTGACGGGGCCCGACTATCCAAACCGGTCGAGCACGTCCTAGGGTTGCTGTGTGAACGAGCTCGACGTTGTGGGTGTCCGGGTGGAAATGCCCTCCAACCAGCCGATCGTGCTCCTGCGTGAAGTGGGAGGCGATCGGTACCTCCCCATCTGGATCGGACCGGGTGAGGCGACCGCGATCGCCTTCGCCCAGCAGGGGATGGCCCCGCCGCGGCCGCTGACGCACGACCTGTTCAAGGACGTGCTGGAGGCCGTGGGACAGGAACTCAGCGAAGTCCGCATCACGGATCTGCGGGACGGGGTCTTCTACGCCGAGCTGGTCTTCGCCAGCGGCGTGGAGGTGAGTGCCCGCCCGTCGGACGCGATAGCGCTGGCCCTTCGTACCGGGACGCCGATCTTCGGCAGCGACGGTGTGCTGGACGACGCCGGCATCGCGATTCCGGACGAGCAGGAGGACGAGGTGGAGAAGTTCCGCGAGTTCCTCGACCAGATCTCACCGGAGGACTTCGGGACCAACAGTCAGTGACGCGGAGCGACGCGGCCGAGAGCCGTTCGCGGGGTGCCGTCAGGGCATTCGAGTAGCCTTTCCCCGAAGAGAGATACGGGAAACCACTCTCAGGGTGATTATCACTCGGCGTGCCGAGTGTGGCGATCGTTGACGCACCCCGAGTGACTGCCTACCTTCGTGTGGGCAGGTCAAGGACGGAGGGTCGGCGTGATGAGCAGCGCGGACGGTACGGCAGGCAGCTCGCTCGGACGCACGTCCGGAGAGAGCGGTCCGTATCCGCTTCACGGCAGTGTGGGCGACTTCGGTGCGGATGCCGGTGCGGGCGGTACGGGGGCGGGTGCCGCTCCCGGAGAGGGGCCCGGCGGGGCGGGTGAGACGGTCGGCTACCGCGGCCCGACGGCCTGTGCGGCGGCGGGGATCACCTACCGCCAATTGGACTACTGGGCGCGTACGGGGCTCGTGGAGCCGAGCGTACGGCCCGCGTACGGGTCGGGGACGCAGCGGCTCTACAGCTTCCGTGACGTCGTCGTCCTGAAGATCGTCAAGCGTTTCCTCGACACCGGGGTCGCCCTCCAGAACATCCGGGCCGCCGTGCAGCACCTGCGGGCGCGGGGTTTCCGCGACCTGGAGCGGATGACGCTCATGAGCGACGGGGCCACGGTGTACGAGTGCTCCTCGCCGGACGAGGTCGTCGACCTGCTCAAGGGCGGTCAGGGTGTCTTCGGCATCGCCGTGGGCGTGGTGTGGCGGGACGTCGAGGCGGCGCTGTCGCAGCTGCACGGGGAGCGCGTCGACACGGGCGAGACGCTCGTGGGGCACAACCCGGGGGACGAGCTGGCCGCCAGGCGCCGGAGGGACCGGGCGGTCTGAGGGCCCCCCGAGCGCCCTCGGGGGGGCTTGTGTACGTCTCGGGCTGGGGCGCCCGCGTGGGGTGGTGCGGCGGCGTTGTCAGTGCCGTGAGGCAGCATCGGTAGCGTGAGAGCCGCGCCGACGATCCTGCATCTCGACATGGATGCCTTCTTCGCCGCCGCCGAGCAGGCGGCGAAGCCGAGCCTGCGCGGAAAACCCGTGGTCGTCGGCGGCCTCGGGCCCAGGGGCGTGGTCGCCACCGCCTCCTACGAGGCGCGCCGCTTCGGTGTCCACTCGGCCATGCCCATGGGGCAGGCCCGGCGACTCGCGCCGAACGCCGCCTATCTCGTGCCGCGCTTCGCCTTCTACCGGTCGATCAGCGAGCAGGTCATGGAGCTGCTGGGACGGCTCTCGCCGCTCGTGGAGCCGCTGAGCCTCGACGAGGCCTTCGTGGACTTGGAGGCCGGGGAGGTCGCCGACGACAGCGCGAGCGCCCGGGCCGCAGGGGAGCGGCTGCGGGTCGACATCCTGGCGACGACGGGTCTGACGGGGTCCGTGGGGCTCGCGGGGTCCAAGATGATCGCGAAGATCGCCTCCGAGGAGGCCAAGCCCGACGGGCTCGTCCTGATCGAGCCCGGGACCGAGCGCGAGCTCCTCGGGCCGCGTTCGGTACGGATCCTGCCCGGCGTCGGTCCGGCCACGGGCGAGCACCTGCGGCGGGCCGGGATGACCACCGTGTCCGACCTTGCGGAAGCGGGTGAGGACGAGCTCGTACGGCTCCTCGGACGGGCGCACGGGGCCTCGCTGTACCGGATGGCCCAGGGGTACGACGATCGGCCCGTGGTGGCCGAGCGGGACGCGAAGTCGGTGTCCGTCGAGGACACCTTCGACGTGGACCTGCACGACCGGGTGCGGATCCGGACGGAGGTCGAGCGGCTCGCGGAGCGGTGCGTGGGGCGGCTCCGGGCGTCGGGGCACTCCGGGCGGACCATCGTGCTGAAGGTGCGGCGGTTCGACTTCTCGACCCTGACCCGGTCCGAGACGCTCCGGGGGCCGACGGACGACCCGGGCGTGGTGCGGGAGGCGGCCGGGCGGCTGCTCGAAGCGGTGGACACGACCGGGGGCGTGCGGTTGCTGGGCGTCGGGGTGAGCGGGCTCGCCGACTACACGCAGGAGGACCTGTTCGCGCAGGCCGAGGCGGCGGAGGGGGCGGTGGCCGGCGGCGAGGGGAATGCCGCCCCGGTCGCGGCCGAGGCCGTCGCCGCACCGGAGCCCGAGGCCGAGGTGGCCGTGGAGCGGCGCTGGGCGCCCGGGCACGACGTGCGGCACGCCGTGTACGGGGCGGGGTGGGTGCAGGGGAGCGGGGTCGGGCGGGTCACGGTGCGGTTCGAGGAGCCGTGGTCGGAGCCGGGGCGGGTGCGGACCTTCGCGGTGGACGATCCGGAACTCGTACCGGGAGAGGCGTTGCCGCTGGTGCGGGGGCGTGAGTAGGCCCGGGTGGGCCCGGCCTCGCGGCCGGGCCTGGGGCGCCCGTCGCACCTCGGGGCTGTCGTGCCGGGTGAGGCGGGGTCGCTACGGGCCCTCCTGGCCTGCCAGGCGGCCGAAGTCCGTGTCCGGGGCGTCCGCCGGGGACGGGGGGAGGGTCAGGCTGTAGTGGCGGTACAGCTGGAGCTCCTGTTCGGGGGAGAGGTGGCGGCCCACGCCGAAGTCGGGGGCGTCCTTGATGAGGGCCCGTTCGTACGGCACGTGAAGGCCGTCGTCGAGCAGGTCGCTCGGGTCCAGGGGGACGAAGGCGTCCCGGCTGAACAGTCCGGTGCGGACGGCGGCCCACTCGGGGACGCCGGTCGCGTCGTCGAGGTACACCTCGTCCACGGTTCCTATCTTGTGTCCGTTGCGGTCGAACGCCTTGCGGCCGATCAGGCTGCGCGGATCGATATCGGTCTGCACGGTCCCTCCAACTGGTCGCAACTGCACGTACCCCCTACGAAAGTGCACATGTGGGATGTCGGCCACTTGAGCGATAGGAGTCGCAACCTCGCTGGTAGGCTGGCTGTGGCTGTCGACCCCGTGCGGGAGAGTCCCCCGGAGAAACCTTCCGGTGGGCGCCGAAGGAGCAAATCCTCCCCGGAATCTCTCAGGCCCCTGTACCGCGCGGACGAGGTCACTCTGGAAAGCAGAGCGGTGTCCGACGGCATGCGCTCTCACCGACGGTGAAAGCCGGCGTGCCGCGAGGCGTGCCGGTGAAACTCTCAGGTTGAGATGACAGAGGGGGAGGCCGTCCGGGTACCCGCGCCGTGGTGCCCCTCGCAGGTCGTGACGACCAGGAGGCCTCCGTACATGACCGCCAACCGCATTCCGCTCTCCGAACTCGAACAGGGCATCCCGTTCGAGCAGCGGCACATCGGGCCCGACGCCGAGGCGCGCGCCAAGATGCTCGCCCAGGTCGGCTACGGCTCGCTCGACGAGCTCACGGCCGCCGCGGTGCCGGACGTCATCAAGAACACCGAGGCGCTGGGCCTGCCGGCCGCGCGCACGGAGGCCGAGGTCCTTGCCGAGCTGCGGACGCTCGCCGACCGCAACCAGGTCCTCGCGCCCATGATCGGCCTCGGCTACTACGGGACCTTCACGCCGCCGGTGATCCTGCGGAACGTGATGGAGAACCCCGCCTGGTACACCGCGTACACCCCGTACCAGCCCGAGATCTCCCAGGGCCGCCTCGAGGCCCTGCTGAACTTCCAGACCGTCGTCGCCGACCTGACGGGGCTGCCCACCTCCGGCGCCTCCCTGCTCGACGAGGGCACCGCAGCCGCCGAGGCCATGGCGCTGTCCCGGCGCGTCGGCAAGGTCAAGAACGGTGTCTTCCTCGTCGACGCCGACGCCCTGCCGCAGACCATCGCGGTCATCGAGACCCGCGCCGAGCCGACCGGTGTCGAGGTCGTCGTCGCCGACCTGAGCGAGGGCATCCCCGCCGAGGTCGCCGAGCGCGGTGTCTTCGGTGTGCTGGTCCAGTACCCCGGTGCCTCCGGTGCCGTCCGCGACATCAAGCCGCTGGTCGACGCCGCCCACGAACTCGGCGCGATCGTCACCGTCGCCGCCGACCTGCTGGCGCTCACCCTGCTCACCTCGCCCGGCGAGCTGGGCGCGGACATCGCCGTGGGCACGACGCAGCGGTTCGGCGTCCCCATGGGCTTCGGCGGCCCCCACGCCGGCTACATGGCCGTGCAGGACAAGCACGCCCGTTCGCTGCCCGGTCGCCTCGTGGGTGTCTCCGTCGACGCCGACGGCAACCGCGCGTACCGCCTGGCCCTGCAGACCCGCGAGCAGCACATCCGCCGCGAGAAGGCCACCAGCAACATCTGTACCGCCCAGGTGCTGCTCGCCGTCATGGCCGGTATGTACGCCGTCTACCACGGTCCCGAGGGCCTCAAGGGCATCGCGCGCCGCACCCACCGTTACGCCGCGATCCTCGCCGCCGGTCTGACGGCCGGAGGCGTGGAGCTCACCCAGGGCGCCTTCTTCGACACCCTCACCGCCCGGGTGCCCGGCAGGGCCGACGCGGTCGTGGCCGCCGCCCGTGAGGCCGGCGTCAACCTGTACCGCGTCGACGCCGACCACGTCTCCATGTCGTGCGACGAGACCACCGGGCGCGCGCAGCTCGCCGCCGTGTGGGGCGCCTTCGGTGTCGACGGTGACATCGAGGCCCTGGACGCGGTCGTCGAGGACACGCTCCCCGCCGCGCTGCTGCGCTCCGACGCGTACCTGACCCACCCCGTCTTCCACGCGCACCGCTCCGAGACCTCGATGCTGCGCTACCTGCGCCGGCTCGCGGACCGCGACTACGCGCTGGACCGCGGCATGATCCCGCTCGGCTCCTGCACGATGAAGCTGAACGCGACGACCGAGATGGAGCCGGTGACCTGGCCCGAGTTCGGTCAGATGCACCCCTTCGCCCCGGTCGAGCAGGCGCAGGGCTACCTCACGCTCATCACCGAGCTGGAGGAGCGTCTCGCCGAGGTCACCGGCTACGACAAGGTGTCGATCCAGCCGAACGCCGGTTCGCAGGGCGAGCTGGCCGGTCTGCTGGCCGTCCGCGCCTACCACCGCGCCAACGGCGACCTCCAGCGCACCGTCTGCCTCATCCCGTCCTCCGCGCACGGCACCAACGCCGCCTCCGCGGTCATGGCCGGCATGAAGGTCGTCGTCGTCAAGACCGCCGACGACGGCGAGGTCGACGTCGCGGACCTGCGCGCCAAGATCGAGCAGTACCGCGACGAGCTGTCCGTACTGATGATCACCTACCCGTCGACGCACGGCGTCTTCGAGGAGCACGTCGCCGACATCTGCGCCGAGGTCCACGAGGCCGGCGGCCAGGTGTACGTCGACGGCGCCAACCTCAACGCGCTCGTCGGTCTCGCCAAGCCGGGCCACTTCGGCGGCGACGTGTCGCACCTGAACCTGCACAAGACCTTCTGCATCCCGCACGGCGGCGGCGGTCCCGGTGTCGGCCCGGTCGGCGTCCGCGCCCACCTCGCCCCGTACCTGCCGAACCACCCGCTCCAGCCCAGTGCGGGCCCGGAGACCGGCGTCGGCCCGATCTCGGCCGCCCCGTGGGGCTCCGCCGGCATCCTGCCGATCTCGTGGTCGTACGTCCGCCTCATGGGCGGCGAGGGCCTCAAGCGCGCCACGCAGGTGGCCGTGCTCGCGGCGAACTACATCGCCAAGCGCCTTGAGCCGCACTTCCCGGTCCTCTACACCGGCCCGGCCGGTCTGGTCGCCCACGAGTGCATCGTGGACCTCCGTCCCCTCTCGAAGGAGACGGGCGTCACGGTCGACGACATCGCTAAGCGCCTCATCGACTACGGCTTCCACGCCCCGACGATGTCCTTCCCGGTCGCCGGCACGCTGATGATCGAGCCGACCGAGTCCGAGGACCTCACCGAGCTCGACCGCTTCTGCGACACGATGATCGCGATCCGCGGCGAGATCGAGAAGGTCGCCTCCGGCGAGTGGCCCGCCGAGGACAACCCGCTGCACAACGCCCCGCACACCGCGGCGTCGCTGGGCGGCGAGTGGAACCACGCGTACACCCGCGACGAGGCCGTCTTCCCGGCCGGCGTCTCGGCCGCCGACAAGTACTGGCCGCCGGTCCGCCGGATCGACGGCGCCTTCGGTGACCGGAACCTGGTCTGCTCGTGCCCGCCGCTGGACGAGTACGACCACTGAGCCCACGGCATGACGTGAGGGCCGGTTCGGAGATCCTCTCCGGGCCGGCCCTCGGCGTTTCCCGCGTTCGCGCTCCTACGGTGGCGATGCCGCGCCTTCAGGCGGCGGTCGTCACCCGTCCCGCCGTCAGCGGCCGGTGCGGGGCGATGATCTGCCCGTCCGGCAGCAGTTCACCGGTGTCCTCGAAGAGCAGGACGCCGTTGCACAGCAGGCTCCAGCCCTGTTCCGGGTGGTGTGCCGTCAGTCGGGCCGCCTCCCTGTCGGCGGAGTCGGCGGTGGGACAGGCAGGCTGGTGCTGGCACATGGGTGGGTTCTTTCGCTGCGTCGTGGTGGATGTCCTGCGGCTCTTCGCGCTCATCGCCGCCCCCGTCGGTCGGTTCGGTTCCGGTCCCAGTCTTGCCCCATGGACGCCCTTCCGCAGGTATTTCGCGTCAGCTCGTCCTCTCCGGGGAAGACGCATCACCCGCAGGGGCGGTTCAGGTCAACTGCACCGTCTTTTCGGGTGGTTCGGAGTGGTCCCAGTGGGCTAGTCCGTCCGGGAGGGGTGTTCGGGCGGGGCGTTCGGGCGCGACCATCGGACAGCAGTGCGCCCCGTGACCCGGGCGGGTCACGGGGCGGTGGTGCGCGTGGGATGGATCAGGCGGGCGCCGGCGAACCCATGAGGGGCGGCGGCGCGAGACGCGTACTGAGCACGGGCAGGAGATCGGCGATCTGGTAGGCGCGGTGGGCCGCGATCCCCGGCGGCGCGGGAGCGAGCGGCACCATCAGATCGGCCGCGGCCGGGGCGGCGGTGGCACCGTCCGCGTCCGCGTCGGCGTGCAGCCACAGGGTCTGCATGTAGAGCTCCGGTACGGAGAGGAGCCGCGGCTGGTACGGGACGGGCAGCGCCTCGGCCTGGAGCAGCGCCCGCTCGGTGGCGGTGACGTACGGACCTTCGAAGAAGTGCGAGAAGGACCAGCCGTCGGGGGTGAGCATGGTGTCCGCGGCGGCGATCGCCCGGTCGCCGCTCCTGATGAGGAATCGCCAGCCGGCGAGCCGGATGCGGGGCGCGTGCCCCGGTGCTCCGGTGACGTCCAACACGTGTACGGGCAAGGGGAGTTCGGGGCTCAGCGGTCCCTGCGCAGCCCGTAGGGCGGGCGTTCGCGCCTCGTGGACGGCGGTCGGGGAACCGAGGGCCGCGAGGACGCTGCGGAGGGCCGGCGCAGGGGCCGGGGAGGGTCGGAGCATGGTGGGTCGCCTCTCGCTCAGGAGACACGGTGATGCGTGGGCAGGTACACGACGACGCTGTCGGCGGCGGGGCCAGAGGAGGGCCATGAGGCCATGGCCGGGCGCCAACACTCTGCCTCGTCCGCGGAGTTTATACGACACGTGTTCACAGAGTGTTTCCGCTAGACGTCGCCGATATTCCTGGCAAGGCGTCATCAGGTCGTACATCGCGGGCCGCGGAAGCGGAATCCCGGGGCGGCGCCGCTCTCACCTGCCTATTTCTCGCAGAGGTGGACGGCTGAATGTCGACCCGGGGTTCCGAGAAAATAGGACATTGGTATATGTCAATTGCCCTGTGACCCCGGAAAGTGCCGGTGGAGTGCTTCATCCAGCCTATCGTCCGACAGCCTTCTTCCGCAGGCGTTGTGGATCAGCGGGGTGGGCATCATCGTCCGTGACACGCGGCCGTGGTGGCGGCCGGCCACTCGTGGAGGGACGCCTTAGATGGGGGAGAAGGTCGTGGCCGACGGGTTCGGCCCGTCCGACCGGCAGCGGTACCGGAGAAAGCTCCAGCAGTGTCTCGCGGGGCTGGCGAGGCTGTTGGCGGAGAAGCGGTTCGACCGTCCCCGCAATCTCATGGGTGTGGAGATCGAACTCAATCTCGCCGGCCCCGACGGGCTGCCTCGCATGCTGAACGGGCCGGTTCTCGAAAAGATCGCGAGCCCCGATTTCCAGACGGAACTCGGATTGTTCAACCTCGAAGTGAACATCGCGCCCCACCAGCTCGGGGACCGCGTTTTCGACCGGCTCGCGGAGGAGATCGGAACCGGAATCGGTTACGCCGACCGCATGGCCGCGGAACTCGACGCCGGGGTCGTCATGATCGGCATACTTCCCACCCTCACACAGGAGGACCTGGTCTTCGAGAACCTCTCGTCCGCCGACCGCTACACGCTGCTCAACAACCAGATCCTGGCCGCCCGCGGCGAGGACTTCACGCTCGACATCCACGGCGTCGAACGCCTGCTGTGCACCTCGGAGTCGATCGTCCCCGAGGCGGCCTGCACCTCGGTCCAGCTCCATCTCCAGGTGACCCCGGCCCGGTTCGCCGCCGTGTGGAACGCGTCGCAGGCGGTGGCGGGGGTCCAGATCGCGCTCGGCGCCAACGCGCCCTTCGTCTTCGGCCGCGAACTGTGGCGCGAGTCGCGGCCACCGCTGTTCCAGCAGGCCACCGACACCCGTCCGCCCGAGCTGCAGTCGCAGGGCGTCCGGCCGCGCACCTGGTTCGGAGAGCGGTGGGTGGACTCGGTGTACGACCTCTTCGAGGAGAACCTCCGCTACTTCCCCGCCCTGCTGCCGATCTGCGACGACGAGGACCCGCTCCGCGTCCTCGACGAGGGCGGCGTGCCGCGCCTCCAGGAGCTCGTCCTGCACAACGGCACGGTCTACCGCTGGAACCGGCCCGTGTACGGCTGGGTCGACGGCGTCCCGCACCTGCGCGTCGAGAACCGGGTGCTGCCCGCCGGGCCGACCGTCACCGACGTGATCGCCAACGCCGCCTTCTACTACGGGCTCGTCCGCTCGCTCGCCGACGACCCCAGGCCGGTGTGGAAGCGGATGACCTTCGAGGACGCCGAGGCCAACTTCGACACGGCCTGCCGCCACGGCATCGAAGCGGAGCTGCGCTGGCCCCGCTCGGGCCGCGCGGGCGGCGTCGCGACCGTTCCCGCGGTACGGCTCGTCCTCGACGAGCTGCTGCCGCTCGCCGCGGCCGGGCTCGACGCCTGGCACATCGAGCCCGCCGACCGGGACTTCTACCTCGGTGTGATCGAGCAGCGCTGTCTGCGACGTGTGAACGGGGCCTCCTGGCAGGCCGACACCTTCCACCGGGCGCTGGCGTCGGGCCTCGACCGGGAGGCGGCGCTCGCGGCGACGACCCGCCGCTACCGGACCCTCATGCACGCGGGCGAACCGGTGCACACCTGGCCGGTGGGCGTCGACTGAGCCCGGCGTGCGGGCGGCGCGGCGGCTGACCATGGCAAAGTGGTCGGCGCCGCCGGTACGGCGAGCGCCGTACGCGACCGGGAAGTGGAGACAGGTGTGGTGTCCGAGCAACGAGTCAGTGATGACGCCCCGCCCCCCGAGCGCCTGCCCCGCCGGCTGCTGCGCTCCGAGATGCTCATCGTCCTGGCGCTCTCGCTCGGGGCGAGCGCGGTGTCGTCCCTCATCAGCTTCATCGGCTCGCTGACCAAGTCCGAGGCGCTGAAGGAGCAGGCGGCGACGCTCAACGGCTCGTACGCGCTGGGGCGGCCCTGGCTCGACCTGTCCTGGCAGCTGTTCGGCATCGCCACGGCCCTCGTGCCGGTCGTGCTCGTCGCCCATCTGCTGCTGCGCGAGGGGTCGGGGCTGCGGGCCATCGGCTTCGACCGGACCAGGCCGTGGTCCGACCTCGGGCGCGGCACGCTGGTCGCGGCGGGCATCGGGAGCGCGGGGCTGGCCTTCTACCTGGTGATGCGGGCGACGGGGTTCAACCTGACCGTGGTGCCCGAGTCGCTGCCCGAGGTGTGGTGGAAGTACCCGGTGCTGATCCTCTCGGCGATCCAGAACTCCGTCCTGGAGGAGGTCATCGTCGTCGGGTATCTGCTGCGCAGGCTCGGCCAGTTGGGGTGGACGCCGATGGCGGCCCTGGTGGCGAGTTCGGTACTGCGCGGCTCGTACCACCTGTACCAGGGGATCGGCGGCTTCGTCGGCAACGTGGTGATGGGCGTGGTCTTCGTCCTGCTGTACCGGCGATGGGGGCGGGTGGGGCCGCTGGTCGTGGCGCACGCGCTGCTCGACATCGTGGCCTTCGTCGGGTACGGGCTGCTCGCGGGGAAGGTGGGGTGGCTGCCCACGGTGTGACGAGCTCGTGGGGAAGGGGCGTACGGAGGTCTCCGTACGCCCCTTCGCATGTGCACCCGGGACCCGGCAGCCGGCACCCCGGCACCTGGTACCCGGGGCGCCCGTGGGTTGCTCTGGTGACGCGTGGCGGTCAGGCGTGCAGGTCGCCGTCGATGACCGTGACCGCGTGGCCGTTCAGCAGGGTGCGCTCGCCGCGCAGGCGGGTGCGGACGATTCCGGTGCGGGCGCCGCCCTGGAGGCCGACGAGGTCGTCACGGCCGAACCGGGCCGACCAGTAGGGGGCGAGGGCGGTGTGGGCGCTTCCGGTCACCGGGTCCTCGTCGATGCCGACGGCGGGGAAGAAGCCGCGGGAGACGAAGTCGTGACCGCGGTCGGGATGTTCGGCGGCGGCGGTCGCGATGACACCGCGCGAGGAGTGGCTCTTCAGGGCGGCGAAGTCGGGCGTGAGCCCCCGCACGGCGGCCTCGTCGCGCAGTTCGACGACGAGGTCGCCGACGTGGGCGGCCGTGTCGTGGACGGCGAGGATCTCGGCGCCGAGCGCCTTCTCCAGGCCGTCGGGTACGGGGACGGGCGTGAGGGACGAGGTCGGGAAGTCCATCGTGATCGTGCCGTCGGGCTCGGGGGCGGCGCCGAGGAGGCCGCATCGGGCCGCGAAGCGCACGGGGCCGCTCACCGCGCCCGTCGAGTGCAGGACGTGGGCCGTGGCCAGCGTGGCGTGGCCGCACATGTCGACCTCGGTGGTGGGCGTGAACCAGCGCAGGGCCCAGTCCGCCTCGCCGCCGGCGGGCAGCGGGTGGGCGAAGGCCGTCTCGGAGAGGTTGACCTCCGCGGCGACGCGCTGCAGCCAGGTGTCGTCCGGGAAGGAGTCGAGGAGCAGGACTCCGGCCGGGTTGCCGGAGAAGGGCTGGTCGGTGAAGGCGTCGACGATTCGGATCCGCATGTCGCCGACCGTACCGGGGGCGGAATTCGGAAGGCCAAGGCCAATCCCGGAGAACTGGACCGGTCAGTGGCCCGCGTGGCGGTGGCGCCGTGAACGGTCGGGGGATCCCGTGGGGGCGCGGGGACCGGTCGGGGGCGTTGCCGAATGTGTTCGGCGATGAGGCGCCAGGCGCCTCCGCTGGTGCAGCCGTCGTTGCCAGATGCGGGCGTCCTGCGGCTTCGACCCGGCCACCTCCCTATCCCGCGGCCGGCCCCCGGAGGCGCGCAGCTGACCGCGGCTCGGTCGAAAGCCGTAGTCGGCCGCAGCCTGACGATCAGGCTTCGTCAGGCCGGGGCAGTCGGTTTGCTTGCTCGGCGAACGCTTCCGATATATCGTTGAAGCATCGCGACAGTTCGACGATGGAATCCCGATGGAAGGAGCGTTGCGATGCGTTCACATGGACACGAGTACGGAAACGGACACGGAGCCGGTCGTGGGGGCTGCGGCCCCGGGCCCCGTGGCGACTTCGAGGGGCGGCGCGCCGCGTTCGGTCCGTTCGGGCCGGCCTTCGGCGGCGGGCCCTTCGGCGGAGGCCGGGGTCGCGGTGGCGGTGGCGGCCGGGGGCGGGCGCGGCGCGGTGACGTGCGCGCCTCGATCCTGGCGCTCCTGAAGGATCGCCCGATGCACGGCTACGAGATGATCCGCGAGATCGGCGAGCGCAGCGACGGGGCGTGGAAGCCCAGTCCCGGCTCCGTCTATCCGACCCTCCAGCTGCTGGAGGACGAGGGGCTGATCACCAGCGCGAGCGAGGGCGGCAAGAAGCTCTTCACGCTCACCGACGCCGGACGCTCCGAAGCGGAGGAAGGTCCGGAGGCCCCCTGGGAAGAGGTGGGGCGCGGGGTCGACTGGGAGGCGCTGAACGAGGTCCGGCAGGCCGGGTTCGGCCTGATGGAGGCGTTCGGTCAGGTCTGGAAGACCGGCACCCCCGAGCAGCGGCAGAAGGCGGTCGGCGTGATCAACGAGGCCCGCAAGAAGCTGTACCTCATCCTGGCCGACGAGCACTGACCGGTGCCCGCGAGGGCCGGATGCGCCGAAGGGCCCCGTGGCGCGTGCCGCGGGGCCCTTCGGCGGCCTGTCCGTGTCAGGCAACCAGGGCCGAAAGCCTCCGCAGGGATTCCGTCAGCGCCGTCGTCGCCGAGTCCCTGAGCTTGCCGGCCATCAGGGAGACGGCCGCGCCGGTGAACTCGCCGTCGATCCGCATCCGCGTCGCGTCCCCGTCCTCCGTCAGCGCGTAGCGCGTGGTCACGAGGACGCCCATCGGGCCCTTGCCCTTGATGGCGAAGGCGCGCTCGGCCTCCAGCTCCTCGACGGTCCAGAGCACCTCGGCGGGGAAGCCCATCAGCTTCATGTTCTCGGTGAAGGTGGCGCCCGTCTCCAGGGCGGTCGGACCGCCGTTCGGGAAGTCGGTGTGGGTGGCGTTCCACTCCCCGTACGAGGAGAAGTCCATGAGCCGCGCCCAGACCTTCCCGGTCGGCGCCTCGATCCGTGCCTCCGCGCTGACTTCGGCCATGAGAGACCACCCCTTCACGCGTGCCCACTGGTTCCGGTGTCGCGGAACGTAGCCGGGCGTCCGTGAACATTCAATACTGATGAACTGTCAGTTCTGCGGTCGTGGGGCCCGCGCCATCGCCGATCCACCAGATCTCGGCCACGTCGAAGCTGTCCGAGGCGCGCGGAGCCCCGTCCTCCTCGTGGCAGTGGAACGCCGCCCAGAACAGGTCGGCGGGCAGCGCCTCCCGGGGCGCGTACACCCGGTAGACGTACTGCCGCCCGTCTCGTGCGAGCAGCGCCACCATCCAGAACACGACCGGAGGACGTGGGCGGAGGGGCCCGTGGTTGCATCGGGGGCGCGGGGCAAGGCGACGCACGCCCTGGGGGAGCAACGTGCGCGATCTCATCCGTAAGGAGGAGGAACCGCGCGCGCGTACCCAACCCCGGTGGGATGTGGACATGCTTCTCCCCGGCGATGTCCCGGCCGCCCGGGACTGGTGAGGTGGGAGGGTGCACCGTCCCGTCCCGCTCTCCCAGCCGCTCCGGCAGCCCGTCGCCCCGCGTGCGGAGCTCGCGCCCCTCCTGACGCCGTCCCTCATGACGGTGGTCACGGGTGCCCGTCGCAGAGCCCTCCGGGACGGCGACCGGCAGATCGACACCGCGCACCTGCTGCACGCCCTTCTGGAGTCCGACCCCGAGGCGGGTGCCGCATTCGAGGGCGACCACCAGCTCGCCCGTGTCCTCGGCTATCTCGTCCAGCGGTCCATCGGCTACGGCCTGCGCTGGCAGCGCTCGGTCGAGAACTCCGGCACGGGGCGCCTGCTGCCCGCCGTGCGCGGGGCCGAGCCGCCGGATCCCCGGGCGTCCGGCTGGTCGCCGGCGGCGTCGGCGGCTCTGGAGGAGGCCTTCCGGCGCGCGGCCGAGCGCGGCGAGGCGCAGGCCCGCGGCGTGGACCTCCTGGCCGTCATCGCCGCCGACCCCGGGAGCCGGGCCGCCGAGGTGCTGCGCCGGGCGGGGGTCGACACGGACGCGCTGGCCACACGGATCGGGGAGCGCTGACGGGTCGCCCCTGCGTCGTGGCGGAGGCGCGTGTTCCGCGTCGTCGCCGCGAGCCGTCTCAACAGGTGTGACGGGGGTTACGCGCCTGACCGCACCCTGTCATCATGGCCCGATGCACGCGTCTCAGGGGAGAAGCGCCGGCCTGGGACTCGCCCTGGCCTCGGCCTTCGCATTCGGTGGTTCAGGAGTGGCGGCCAAGCCGCTGATCGAAGCGGGACTCGACCCGCTGCACGTGGTGTGGCTCCGGGTCGCCGGCGCCGCGCTCGTCATGCTTCCGGTGGCCTGGCGCCACCGCGACCTCCTGCGCCGGAAACCCGCGCTCCTCCTCGGCTTCGGCCTGCTCGCCGTCGCCGGAGTCCAGGCCTTCTACTTCGCCTCGATCTCCCGCATCCCCGTCGGCGTCGCCCTCCTCATCGAGTACCTCGCCCCGGCGCTCGTCCTCGGCTGGGTCCGCTTCGTCCAGCGCCGGCCCGTCACCCGCGCCGCCGCCCTCGGTGTCGTCCTCGCCGTCGGCGGCCTCGCCTGCGTCGTCCAGGTCTGGTCCGGACTCACCTTCGACCTCTTCGGTCTGCTCCTGGCGCTCGCCGCCGCCTGCTGCCAGGTCGGCTACTTCGTCCTCTCCGACCAGGGCGCCGACGAGGACGGACAGGCCGACCCGCTCGGCGTCATCGCGTACGGGCTGCTCATCGGCGCGCTCGTCCTCACCGTCGTCGCCCGCCCGTGGGGCATGGACTGGGCGCTGCTCGGCGGCAGCGCCGACATGGACGGCAGTGCGGTGCCCGCGTGGCTGCTGCTCGGCTGGATCGTGCTGATCGCCACCGTCCTCGCGTACGTCACCGGCGTCATCTCGGTGCGCCGGCTCTCCCCGCAGGTGGCGGGGGTCGTTGCCTGTCTGGAGGCCGTCATCGCCACCGTCCTCGCCTGGGTGCTGCTCGGCGAGCACCTCGACGCGCCGCAGATCATCGGCGGTGCGGTCGTGCTGATCGGCGCCTTCATCGCCCAGTCCTCGACGCCGAAGGCGGTCGCGGCCGGACCGGTGACGGGTTCGGTGACGGGTGCGGTGGCGGATGCGATGGCGGGTTCGGTGGCCGGTTCGATGGCGGAGGTGGCTCCGGCGGGGACGGACTCAGCGGTGGCTTCGGCGGCGGAGGGCGAGGCCGGGGGCCGCGACCCGGGCCGTGATCCGGGCCGCGATACGGAGTTGTCCGCCGGACGGACGGCCCCGTAGGGTGCCGATCATGCACGCGACCGTCCTTCCGCCTCCCGCCGTCTAGGCGCGCGGCGACTCTCCTCGACGAAGACCGGGCTCGGCCGGGCGACTCCTTGCCCCCGAGCGGTTCGTCGCTGCCCGCGCGCGGAGCCGAGCGACCATCCTTCCCTCCTGTCTTCCACGGAGAAGTCACGTGTCGAACTCTTCGGAATCCGCCCTGTCCGTCGGGCGGAGCCTGCTCTATCTGATCGTCGCCGGGATCGCCTGGGGCACCGCAGGCGCGGCCGCCTCGCTGATCTTCCGCATCAGCGACATGGGCCCGCTGGCCCTCTCCTTCTGGCGCTGCCTCGGCGGCCTCGCCCTGCTGCTCGGCGCGTTGGCCCTGCGGCCACGGCGCGAAGCCGCCCGCACGACCGGTGAACCGCGCGGCCGGCGCACGGCCCGCATCCTCGCCACGGGCATCGGCCTCACCGTCTTCCAGAGCGCCTACTTCGCCGCCGTCCAGGCCACCGGCCTCGCCGTCGGCACCGTCGTCACCCTGGGCGCCGGGCCCGTGCTCATCGCGCTCGGCGCCCGGCTCACCATGGGCGAACGCCTCGGCCGTGGCGGCGTCGCCGCCGTCACCGGCGCCCTCGCCGGGCTCGTCGTCCTCGTCCTGGGGGGAGGGGCCACGGAGGTACGGCCGCTCGGTGTCGTCCTCGCGGTCGTCTCGGCGGCCGGATACGCGGCGATCACCCTGCTCACCCGGTGGATCGGCCGGGGCGGCGGCCGGACGGACGCCCTCGCCACCACCACCTGGGCGTTCGCGATCGGGGCGGTCGGGCTGCTGCCCGCCGCGCTCGCGGAGGGGCTCGTACCGCACACCGACGCGCCCGTCAGCGTCCTGCTCCTCCTCGTGTACGTGGCGGCCGTGCCGACGGCGCTCGCCTACGCGCTGTACTTCGCGGGAGCGGCGGTCGTCCGGGCCGCCACGGTCTCCGTGATCATGCTCCTGGAGCCGGTGAGCGCGGCCGTCATCGCCGTGTCACTGCTCGGGGAGCGGCTCACCGTCGCCGTCGTGTTCGGCACGCTGCTGCTGCTCGCCGCCGTCACGGGGCTCGCCTGCGCCGAGGCACGGACGGCGGCGGCCGAACGCCGGCGGGAGGCGGTGGCGGTGCGGGCCGGGGCCGTGTAGACGGCGGGCGGCCCGATGGGTCCCGGCGGCCGGTGGCCCGGCGGGTGCCGGTGGCGGGGGCCTGATGGGTTCTCGGCGGCCGGGGCGGTTCGTGCCGCCTCCGGCCGTCCCGTCGTACGTGTCGTGTCAGAGCGCGGCCAGGTAGTCCGGCAGGCCGACGGCCGGGTCCAGGTCGTCGGCCGGGACCGGCGGGCCGTAGCCGCCGCGGACCGGGACCACCCCGGACCAGTGGGGGAGGGCGAGGTCCTCGGGAGCGTCGTTGGGGCCGCCGGTGCGGACCTTCGCCGAGACCTCGTCCAGGTCGAGCCGGAGTACGGCCGTGGCGGCGAGCTCCTTGGTGTTCGCGGGGCGCGAGTCGGCGGAGCGGCCGGGGACGACCTGGTCGACGAGGGCGTCGAGCGCCGTCCGGAGTTCCTCGGGGTCGGTGACCTGGTGAGCGGTGCCGTGGACCACGACCGAGCGGTAGTTGAGGGAGTGGTGGAAGGCGGAGCGGGCGAGCACGAGGCCGTCGACGTGGGTCACGGTCAGACAGACGGGCAGTCCGGGGGCCGCCACGCCGTCGCCGGCGGCGCGCAAGGGCCGCGAGCCGGTGGAGCCGTGCACGTAGAGGCGGTCGCCGACGCGGCCGAAGAGCGTCGGGAGGACGACCGGCGCGCCGTCGCGGACGAAGCCGAGGTGGCAGACGTACGCCTCGTCGAGTATCGAGTGGACCAGCGCCTTGTCGTACGAGGCGCGCTCGCGGGAGCGCGTGGGCACGGTCCGGTCGGTCGGCGTGTACGTGTCGGCGGTGGTGCTCATTGCGTGACTCCATTGCACTAGTGCATACTGGTTTTTGTGCTAGGAGAGTATCGGATCGAAGGTCGTCGCGCATCGGACATCGCCGCCAGCGTGGAGAGAGGGGTCGGCGCGGGAGCCCTGCAGCCCGGCCAACTTCTGCCGCCGATGCGGGAGTTGGCTGCCACGCTCGGGGTGAACCCGAACACCGTCGCCGCCGCCTACCGCACCCTGCGGGAGCGCGGGGTCATCGAGACCGACGGGCGGCGCGGCAGTCGGGTGCGCCCGCGCCCCGCCACCACCGCGCGCGGCTCGATCCGGGTCGAGGCCCCCGAGGGGGTCCGCGACGTGAGCGACGGCAGCCCCGACCCGGCCCTGCTGCCGCCCCTCGGGGAGGCCTTCGCGGAGGTCGCGCGGCGGTACGCCGAACGGCCCGGAATGTACGGAGAGGCGCCCGTCGACGCCGAGTTCGGGCGGCTCGCGCGCGCCGCGTTCGACGCGGACGGGGTGCCGGACGGGCCCGTCGGCGTCGCCTCGGGCTCCCTCGACGCGATCGAGCGGGTGCTCGCCGTCCACCTCCGGCCGGGCGACGCCGTCGCCGTCGAGGATCCGGGCTGGGGGAGCCTCCTCGACCTGGTGCCCGCGCTCGGACTGCGCCCCGTGCCGATGGCGGTCGACGACGAGGGGCCGCTGCCGGAGGAGGTCGAGCGCGCGATCCGGCACGACGGGGCGCGTGCGGTGATCGTGACCGACCGGGCGCAGAACCCCACCGGCGCGTGCGTCACCGAGGGGCGGGCGCGGGAGCTGCGGCGGGTCCTCGCCGGACACCCGGGCGTCCTCCTCGTCGAGGACGACCACGGGCACGGCATCGTCGCGCAGTCGCTCCACCCCCTCGCCGGTGGCGCCGGGCCCTGGGTGCTGGTCCGTTCCGTCGCCAAGGCGTACGGGCCCGACCTGCGGATCGCCGCCTTCACCGGTGACGCCGAGACCGTCGACCGGGTGCTGGGGCGGCAGCGGCTCGGCCCCGGCTGGGTCAGTCGCCTGCTCCAGGGGACGGTCGCGTACCTCTGGGCCACGGAGGCGGTCGACCCCGCCGTCGTGGCGCGCTCGTACGGGAAGCGGCGTGACGGACTCGTCCGGGCGCTGGCCCGGCGGGGCGTGGAGGCCCATGGGCGCGGCGGCATGAACGTGTGGATCCCGGTCGCCGACGAGACGGGCGCGGTGGCGCGGCTCCTCGCGGCGGGCTGGGCGGTGGCGCCGGGCGCCCGCTTCCGCATGGACGCGGGGCCGGCGGTCCGGGTGACCGTCTCCGGGCTCGCCGTGACGGAGGTGGGGGAGCTGGCGGCGGTGGTGGCGGGGGCGGTGGGGCCGGTGGTGGCGCGGAGTTACGGGTGAGCGGAGCCGGGCCTGTGCGGGTGCCCTTGCCGCGTTGGGCCCGTGCCGCGTGACGGTGGGCGTCCCAGGCGGGCGCCGCCCGTGCCCGTACCGTGCCCCCCGTATGACGACCGAGATCGAGATCACCGCCGACCTGGTCCATGACCTGGTGCTGGAGCGGCACCCGGACCTCGCGGGGCCGGCCATCCGGGAGGTGGCGGGCGGGTGGGACGATCAGATGTGGCGCCTCGGAGACGAGTTGGCCGTGCGCATGCCGCGCACGGAACAGGCTCCGGACCTCCAGCGCGAGGAGCGCCGGTGGCTGCCCGTCCTGGCCCCGCGCCTGCCGCTCCCGGTCCCGCATCCCGTACGGGCCGGTGAACCGTCCGCGCGCTTCCCGAAGCCTTGGACCATCATGACGTGGGTTCCGGGCGAGCCACTGGACCTCACCTCGATCAGCCGTGGCGACCACGCGGCCGTCGCCCTGGCGGGCTTCCCCAGGGCGATCATGTCCTGGCAGGCGCCGGGTCCTGAGCGGGGTCAGCTGCGGGTCGCGGGTTGCCGTGCGGCAGGGGCGGCAGGGGCGGCAGGTGCGGCAGGTGCGGCCGGGGTCAGGGGCTGTGGTGGGGGTGTGCGGCGGTGGGTGGGGCGGCGGGTCTGGGTGAGGGCCGCGCCTGCCAGGACGACGACGGCGCCGACCGGGGTGTTCCAGCTCAGGTACTCGTCCAGGAGGGCCACGCCCGCCGCCGTCGCGATGACCGGGATGAAGTACGTGACCATGGCGGCCGTCGTCGGGCCGATCTCCGCGACCAGGCCGTACTGGAGCAGCATCGCGTACCCCGTGCCGAGCGCGCCGAGGGCGATCACGGCGAGCAGCGGCACCACTTCCACCGACTCCGGCATCGAGGTGAACAGCGGGGTGACCACCGCGAGTTGCAGGGTGGCGAGTCCCACCTGGGAGCCGGCGAGGGAGAGGTTCGTGGCGCCGGTGCCGGTCAGTGTCCTGCGGACGTAGATCCAGCCGACCGCGTAGCTGAAGGACGCCAGCAGGGCCAGCGAGGTGCCCGTCACGTCGAGGCCGGAGAAGCCCTGCCACGCGCCGAGGACCGTGAGCACCCCCACGAATCCGATGCCCAGACCGGCGGCGCGGACCCGGGTCGGGCGGTCCTCCGAGAGCGCGACGAGGGAGAGCAGCATGCCCCACAGGGGGGTCGTCGCATTGCAGATGCCGGCCAGGGTCGACGGGATCGTCAGCTCCGCGTACGAGAAGAGGGAGAACGGCAGCGCGTTGAGGAGGAAGGCCGCCACCGTCAGATGCCCCCAGACGCGGGCGCCGCGCGGCAGCCGGTCGCGCTTCACCACCAGGGCGACGGCGAGCACCGCCGTACCGAACAGGAGCCGGCCGAAGGTCACCTGGAAGGGCGCGAAGCCCTCCGTTCCGACCTTGATGAAGAGGAAGCTGAAGCCCCAGATCAGGGCCAGCACGCCGAAGCGGACGCGCCAGTCGAGGAGGCGAGAGGGGAGGGCGGGGGGCGAGGAGGACGGGGCTGCGGGGCTCATGCACTCAGGGTGACGGGCGCGATCTCGTAGAACAAGCGAGAATTACTCGACCCCTTCCCTTAGGATTGCTTACATGTTGAACCTGGAGCGCCTCCGCACCCTCGACGCCGTCGCCCGGCACGGTTCGGTCAGTGGCGCGGCCGACGGGCTGCACGTCACCACGTCGGCCGTCTCCCAGCAGCTCTCCAAGCTGGAGCGGGAGGTGGGCCAGCAGCTGCTCGCCAAGAACGGCCGGGGCGTGAAGCTGACCGACGCCGGGCTGCTGCTCGCCGAGCACGCGTCCCGGATCCTCTCCCAGGTCCAGATGGCGCAGGCCGACATCGAGGCCCAGCGCGGCCAGGTGGTGGGCGAGGTGCTGGCCGCCGCCTTCCCGACGGCGGCCCGGGGCCTGTTCCCCGCCGCGCTCGCAGCGCTGAAGGAGGAGCACCCGGAACTCCGGGTGCGCACGACGGAGCGGGAGCCCGAGCAGGGCGTCCGCGCGGTGCTGCGCGGCGACGCGGACCTCGCGCTCGTCCTGGACTGGAGCAACAAGCGCGCGCCCGTGCCGGGCGGGCTCGAACGGGCCCATCTCCTCGACGACACCGCCGACGTGGCCCTGCCCGCCGGGCACCCGTTGGCGGGACGGGAGGCGGTGGACCTGGTGGACTTCGCAGACGAGGAGTGGGTGTCCTGGCCCGAGGGCGAGTTCTGCCACGACTGGTTGATGTTCACCCTGCGCTCGCAGGGCATCGAACCGCGCATCGGACATCTCGCGGGGGAGCACCACACCCAGCTGGCGCTCGTCGCCGCCGGGCTCGGGGTGTGCGTGACGCCCCGGCTCGGCCGCCCGGTGCCGGACGGGGTGGTGTTCGTGCCCGTACGCCAGCCGGTCCGGCGCCACATCTACGCCACCTGGCGCGCCGACGCGGGCCGCCGGCCCTCCGTACGGGCGGTCGTCGGGGCGTTGCGGGCGGCGGCCGAGCCGCTGGCCGGCTGACGTCCGTACCCGCTCACGGCCTGGCGGGGCCGCCGCTCAGGGAGCGGCGAGCTTGCGGAAGTCCCAGGAGGCCACGGCGTCCGGGGTCAGCCGCATCCAGGCGTGCCGGCCGTCGTGGGGCATCGCGTCCAGACCGAAGTTCTTGGCGGCGAAGAGCTGTTCCGGCACGTCGAGTTCGGGGCACGGCTCCCCGATGCGCGGGGCCTCGCCGACGAAGTCGACCGTGCCCGACAGCTCGACGCCGCGCAGTTCGCCGTACTCCTCGCCGTCGTCCACCACGACGGCGACCCTCGGGTCGGCGCGCAGCTCGGCCCAGCGGCGGCTGCGCGTCAGCGAGTACAGCCACAGCGAGGAGCCGTCCCAGGCGAACCAGAGCGCGCTCACATGCGGGCGGCCGTCGGCGGAGACGGTCGCGACCCGGCAGGTGCGCTGTTCGGCGAGGAAGGAGTCGAGCTCGGCCGGGGTCATCATGATCCGGCGTCCACGGCGCTGTGTGACGGTCATCGGCCGCACCCTTCTGGCGTTCTGATGAGACGTCAGAAAGCATGGGGGTCACGTCGCGCCGGTGCAAGGGGAGGAACCATGGGGCAGGAGCAGGTTCGCGGGCAGGGTCAGGCGCAGGGTCAAGCTCAGGGCCGGGGTCGGGACGCGGGGGAGCGGCTCGCGGAGCGGATCCGGCCGGACGGCGGAGTCGTGCTGCTCACCGTCGAGTGCCAGCAGGGAGTCGTGGGCCCCGACAGCGCGCTGCCCGAACTGGCCGCCGTCGCCCGCGCGTCGGGCGCCCTGTGGAACGTCGCCCGGCTCGTGGCCGCCGCGCACGAGGTGGACGTCCAGGTGATCCACGCCGTCGCGGAGCGGCGCCCCGACGGGCGGGGCGCCAACAGCAACGCCCGGCTGTTCCGGGCCGCCGCCCGGCTGCCCGTACAGCAGCACTCCGGCAGTAAGGCGGTACGGATCGCCGAACCGATCCAGGTCGCGGACGAGGACCTCGTCGTGCGGCGCCTCCACGGGCTCTCGCCGCTCGCCGGGACCGATGTCGACCCGCTGCTCCGCAACCTCGGCTGCCGGACGCTGATCGTCACCGGAGTCTCCGCCAACGTGGCCGTGCCCAACGCGGTCTTCGACGCCGTCAACCTCGGCTACACGGTCGTCGTCCCCGCCGACGCCATCGCGGGGGTGCCGGCCGACTACACCCCCGCGATGATCCGTCACACCCTCGCGCTCGTCGCCACGATCACCACGACCGACGAGGTGCTGGGGTGCTGGAAGCTCCCCAGGCGCCCCCGGCCCGCCGGAAGCGCCGTCAGCCGAAGCTGATCTCGTCGCCGACCACCTGGATCGGCTCCGGCGGCAGCGGCGCGGTCGCCGGACCGGACTTCACGCTGCCGTCCGACATGTCGAAGTGGCTCTGGTGGCACGGGCAGACGATGACCCCGTCCCTGACACTGCTCACGGCGCAGCCCCGGTGGGTGCACTTGGAGGAGAAGGCCTTGAACTCACCGGCCTTGGGCTGGGTGATCACCAGGCCCTTGTCGGCGAAGATCTTTCCGCCGCCCACCGGGATGTCCCCCGTCCGCGCCAGGGTGGCGCCCTCCGTGCCCTCCGGCGTCGTGTTCTTGTCGTCGGTGCCGCCCCCGCAGGCGGCGAGCGCCGCCGCCAGGCCCGCGCTGCCCGCCGCCGCGACCACCGTCCGTCGTGCCACTCCGCTCATGCCGTCTCTCTTTCCCTCGGTGCGCTGGTATGCCGACACCAGACGGTACGGCGGCGAGCTGTGTCCCGTGCACAGGAGGGGACTTCGGGTGCGCGGTTGTGACGTTCCGGGCAGCGACCCGGGGTTCGCGCCCCGGCACGCCGTGAGGCCACCGTCGTGGCCCCACGGCGTGGACTCAGACCTTCGGCATGGCCATCGTGGCGACCGGCGCCGAGGTCGGGCGGTCCGAACCGCCCTCGGGCTCCACGGTGATGCCGATGCCTGCCGACCGGTTCGCCGGCCCCTCCAGGAGGGTCGTCGACGACCTCGTACCCGAGGCCATCAGGCCGGCCGACCGCATGGTCCCGGCGTCGTCGTACCAGAGCTGGTAGACCTTGCCGGCCGGCGGGGCCGGCATCCCCGCGGCGGCGAACACCGCCCGGTCCAGGGACGGGGCGTGGACGAGCGTCCCCACGGCGCCGTCCGCGAGCCGGGCGGTGGAGACCCGGGCGTCGGGCGCCGCGAGCACCGCCGCGACGGCGGTCGCGCCGGCCTCGGCACGGTCCGCGCGCCGGTCGGCCTCCTCGGCCCGCTGGTACTGGACGCCCGCGACACCGGCCAGCGCCACCACCCCGGCGACCGAGGCGGCCAGCGTCCAGCGGGGCAGCCGGCGCAGCCCGCGTCCACGCCCGAGCGCGCGGCCGGACGGCACGGTCACCGGCGGCAGTTGGCGGACGCCCGCGATCCGGCGCAGCACCTCGGCGCGCAGCGCGGGGGCGACCGGCTCGGCGACGGCCAGGCCGAGCCGGGCCGCCGTCTCCGAGAGTTCGCGGACCTCGTGGGCGCACGCGGCGCAGTGGGCGAGGTGCCGTTCGACCGCCTCGCGCTCCCCGTCCGTGTCCAGCGCGTCCAGGACGTACGCGCCGGTCAGCGTGTGCAGGTCACCGCCGGTCATGCCGTCACCCCCAGGCAGTCGCGCAGCCGGATGAGACCGTCGCGCATCCGTGTCTTCACGGTGCCGAGCGGCAGTGAGAGGAGCTCGGCGACCTCGCGGTAGGTCAGTCCCCGGTAGTAGGCGAGGGTCACGGACTGCCGCTGGCGTTCCGTGAGGCCCCGGAGGCAGCGCCGTACCCGCTCGCGGTCGAGCCGGTTCTCCACCTCCTCGGTCACCTCGTCGTACGCGGGCGTGTGCTCCAGGAGTGCGACCCGCCGGGCCCGGTCCGAGGAAGCCTGCTCGGAGCGGACCCGGTCCACCGCCCGCCGGTGGGCGAGGGTGAGCGCCCAGTTCAGGACGGAGCCGCGGTCGGGCCGGTAGCGCGCGGCGGACCGCCAGAGGTCGACCATCACCTCCTGGGTCACCTCCTCGGACTGGGCGGGGTCCCGCACCACGGAGCGGACCACGCCGAGGACGGGGCCGGAGACCTGGTCGAAGACGGCCGCGAAGGCCTCCTGATCCCCCCGGGCGACCTGGACCATCAGTTCGGGCAGACCGGCTGCGCCCGGGTCCGGGGCCGGACCTCCGCCGACCGTCGCGTGCTCTCTCACCGGATGTGCCCTCCTGCGTGTCCTGGGATGCGCCCCTACTTCGGAGCGGCGGCGGGAGCGGATTGGTCGGTACGGCTCCGGTCCTCGGTGCGGCGGCTCAGCGCACCGGGCCACCACGCGACCGGGCCGAGGTCCCGGACCAGTGCCGGGACGAGGAGCGAGCGGACCACCAGCGTGTCGAGCAGGACGCCGAAGGCGACGATGAAGGCGATCTGCACGAGGAAGGCCAGCGGGATCACCCCGAGGGCGGCGAAGGTCGCGGCGAGCACCACGCCCGCCGAGGTGATCACACCGCCGGTGGCGGTCAGACCGATGCGGACGCCCTCGCGCACCCCGTGGCGCAGCGACTCCTCACGGACCCGTGACATCAGGAAGATGTTGTAGTCGACGCCGAGCGCGACGAGGAAGACGAAGCCGTACAGCGGGACGGAGGCGTCCGTGCCGGTGAAGCCGAAGACGTGCTCGAACACCAGCGCCGAGACGCCCAGCGTGGCGGCGAAGTTGAGGGCCACGGTGGCGACGAGGAGCACCGGCAGCACGAGCGAGCGCAGCAGCGCCACCAGGATCAGCAGGATGATCGCCAGGACCACCGGCACGATGATCGTCCGGTCCCGGGCGGCCGTGCGCTGGGTGTCGTACTGCTGGGCGGTGGAGCCGCCGACCAGGGCGTTCGCCTCCGGTACGGCGTGGACGGCGGTACGGAGCCGGGCGAGCGTCTCGCGTGCGGCGTCGCTGTCGGCGGCGGCCGTGAGGGTGGCGTCGACGCGGACCCTGCCGTCGACGACCAGCGGCGCGCCGGGCGCGGGGCGGCCCGCGGCGTTCACCGGGAGGGCGGAGTCGACGCCGTCGACGTCCTCGGCGGCGGCGACGACCTTCGCGACCGCCCCGGCGTCGGTGATGATCACCGCGGGGTTGCCGGCGCCGCCGGGGAAGTGGCGGCCGAGGGTCTCCTGGGCGGCGACGGAGGGCGCGTCGTTCACGAAGATCTCGTCGAAGGGCACGCCGCGGGAGTTCAGGGCGGGAGCGAAGGCGGCGCAGGCCAGGAGCCCGGCGAGGGTGACCGCCCAGACCTTGCGGGGAGCGCGGTCGACGAGCGCGGCGATCTTGTGCCAGACGGGGTGGCCGTCGGTCTCGGCGGAACCGCCGGTGCGCTCGGAGTCGGTGCCTGCCGGGGCGGTCCTGGGGCGGGCCGGCCAGTACGCGGCGCGGCCCGTGAGGACCAGGGCCGCCGGCAGGAAGGTGAGGGCGCTGAGGACGGCGCAGACGATGCCGATGGCGCCGACGGGGCCGAGCGCCCGGTTGTTGGACAGGTCGCTCACGAACAGGGCGAGCAGGCCGAGGGCGACGGTGGCGGCGCTGGCGACGATGGGTTCGAAGGAGCGGCGCAGGGCCCGGTTCATCGCGGCGAAGCGGTCGGCGCCGGGGGCGGTGAGCTCCTCGCGGTAGCGGGCGGCCAGGAGCAGCGCGTAGTCGGTAGCGGCACCGATCACCAGGATGGACAGGATGCCCTGGACCTGGCCGTCGACCCTGACCACACCGGCGTCGGCGAGCACGTACACGACGGCACAGGCGAGGCCGAGGGCGAAGACCGCCCCCAGGATGATCATCAGCGGGAGCAGGACGCTGCGGTAGACGACCAGCAGGATGAGGAGCACCGCGATCAGGGCGACGCCGAGGAGCAGGCCGTCGATCCCGGAGAAGGCGCCGGAGAGATCGGCCTGGGTGGCGGCGGGACCGGCGAGGGAGACGGTCGTCCCCGGGACCGTGGCCGCCGCCTTCCGGACGGAGTCGAGCGTCGTCGGCAGCTCGTCGCCGAGGTCCGGCTGCAGGGCGACGACCGCGCGCAGCGCCTCGCCGTCCTCGGACGGCAGGGCGGGGGAGGGCGGGCCCGCGATGCCCTCGCCGCCGGCGAGGGTGGCGAGCGCCCGGGTCGCCGCGGGGGCCGCGTCGGCGGCCAGCGGCCCGCCGTCCCGCGCGGTCCACACCACGATGGCGGGCACGCTCTCGGCCCGGCGGAAGGCCTTCTGCTCCTCGACGACGCGTGTGGACTCGGCGCTGCGGGGCAGGAAGGCAGCCTGGTCGTTGGTGGCGACCTCGCCGAGGCGTCCGGCGAAGGGGCCGAGCCCGCCGCCCACGGCGAGCCAGGCGATGAGCAGCGTCAGGGGTAGCAGAAGTCGGGTCCTGCGCAGGGCGCTGGGCGGCATCGGGGGCTCCGTACTGTATCTCGATCATTAACTATCTCAATGATTGAGAGAGTTTCTATCATGCTCCAGGCTCGGCTCTCGACGACCCCTTCGGTTCGTGACCGCCGGACGGATGCGCATACGGGCACACGCGCCGACGGGCACATGCGCCGACGGACGGATGGGGACGACGGCCGGATTCGCGTACGCGGCTTCAGCGGCGCGGTACGCGCAGCGCCCCCAGCTCGTCGTTCAGCGCGTTCAGGAAGCGCAGGGCCGCCGACAGTTCGGCCGGATCGAACTGCTCCCGTGCCCGCTCCGCCGCCTCCGCGAGCGGCAGGAAGTACCGCCGGGCCGCGGCCCTGGCCCCGTCCTCGTACCGCACGTGGACGACACGGCGGTCCGCGCTCTCCCGGGTCCTGCGGATGTGCCCCGCCTTCTCGAGACGGTCGAGACAGGCCGTGACCGCTCCCGACGTGAGCCCGAGGTGCTCGCGCAGCCGCCCCGGCGTCAGCGGTTCGGGGCTGTCCAGGACGACGGCCAGCGCCTGCACGTCCGTGGGATGCAGCCCCTGCGCCTGCGCGAAACCGTGCACCAGGCGATTGATCTCGCCCTGCGTCCGTCGCAGCGCCACGGCGAAGCTCTGCAGGTCACCCGGGGGGCCTACGGGGGCGGCGGGGACGTCTCGGTCTTCGTTGCGGGCCACGCGTTCAGCCTATAGACATCGCTCCCACGCATCCGCCCGAGCCGTCGACGGGGAAGGATCATCAGGGGCGGCCCCTTCCCCTGGCGTCGTGACGCCCCCGACGGAACGGAGTACACACCATGGCGACGCACCCGCGGGACGCGTCCGATCGCGCGCTCTGCCTCGTGACCGGCGCCGGCGGCTACATCGGAGGCCGGCTCGTCCCCGAACTGCTCGACGCCGGATACCGCGTCCGCTGCCTCGCACGCACCCCCGCCAACCTCCGCGACCATCCCTGGGCGGACCGGGTCGAGGTGGTACGGGGAGACGTCACCGACGCCGCCGGACTGCGGGACGCCTTCCGCGACGTGGAGGTCGCCTACTACCTGGTGCACTCCATGGGCGCCGGGCACGGCTTCGAGGAGACCGACCGGCGCGCCGCCCGCACCTTCGCCGACGAGGCCCGCGCCGCCGGGGTCCGGCGCATCGTCTACCTGGGCGGACTCACCCCGGCGGACATCCCCGAGCGGGAACTCTCCACGCACCTGCGGTCCCGGGCCGAGGTCGGCCGCATCCTGCTCGACTCCGGCGTCCCCACGACCGTGCTGCGGGCCGCCGTCGTCATCGGCTCCGGCTCCGCCTCCTTCGAGATGCTCCGCTACCTCACCGAACGGCTCCCCGTGATGGTGACGCCCAGCTGGGTCGGCACCCGCGTCCAGCCCATCGCCGTCCGCGACGTCCTGCGCTACCTCGTCGGCAGCGCCCGCATGCCGGAGGACGTCAACCGCGCCTTCGACATCGGCGGCCCGGACATCCTCACGTACCACGACATGATGATCCGCTACGCGGAGGTCGCCGGACTGCGCCGACGGCTCATCCTGCCCGTCCCCATGCTCACCCCGCGCCTGTCCAGCCACTGGATCGGCCTCGTCACCCCCGTCCCCGCCTCCCTGGCCCGCCCGCTCGCCGAGTCGCTCCGGTACGAGGTGGTCTGCGCCGAGCACGACATCGCCGACCACGTGCCCGACCCGCCCGGCACCCCCATCTCCTTCGACGAGGCCCTCACCCTCGCCCTCCAACGGGTCCAGGAGGCCCGGGTCACCACCCGGTGGAGCTCCGCCTCGCTCGCCGGAGCCCCCAGCGACCCCCTGCCGACGGACCCCGACTGGGCGGGCGGAAGCCTCTACACCGACGAACGCGAACGGACCGTCGACGCCGGGCAACAGGCCCTCTGGCGGGTCATCGAGGGGATCGGCGGCGAGAACGGCTGGTACTCCTTCCCGCTGGCCTGGGCCGTACGCGGCTGGTTCGACCGGCTCGCCGGCGGCGTCGGGCTGCGCCGGGGCCGCCGCGACGCCCAGCGGCTCCGGGTCGGTGACGCGCTCGACTTCTGGCGGGTCGAGGAGATCGAGCCCGGCAGGCTGCTGCGGCTCCGCGCCGAGATGCGGCTGCCCGGGCTCGCCTGGCTGGAGATGCGCGCCGAACGGGACGACGAGGGACGCACCCGGTACCACCAGCGGGCCCTGTTCCATCCGCGCGGGCTCGCGGGCCAGGCGTACTGGTGGAGCGTTTCGCCGTTCCACGCGGTCGTGTTCGGCGGCATGGCCCGGAACATCGCGCGGACGGCGGAGAAGAGGGAGGCGGCTTCGGCCGGGCCGGCCGGGGGACTCTCCGCCGAGGGGACGGCGGGGCCGGCCCGGGGAGAAGCGGGTCCGTCCGAGGGGGCGGCGGGTCCCTCCGGCGGAGGGCCGTCCACGGGTGCGGCCGGGCCGCCGCATCCGTGAGTCGGCGCCACGGGAAAGGGGGGCGGCACATCCACACAGCAGCCCGTCGCACGTCCGGCCTCACGGCCCGTCCGGCGACCGACCCCCTCCGGGAGGGGCCCCATGACCGTCTCCGTCGTCCTCTTCACCGCCGACCTCCGCGTCCACGACCATCCACCGCTCCGCGCGGCGGTCGACGCGGCTGCCGAGGTCGTACCGCTGTTCGTCCGTGACCCCGCCGTGGACCGGGCCGGCTTCGCGGCACCCAACCGGCTCGCCTTCCTCGCCGACTGCCTCGCCGACCTCGACGCCCGGCTCGGGGAACGCGGCGGCCGGCTCGTCGTGCGCACCGGCGACACCGTGACCGAGGTGTGCGGAGTGGTGCGGCAGGCCGACGCCGACGAGGTCCACATGGCCGCCGGCCACTCCGCCTTCGCCCGCGCCCGGGAGGCGCGGCTGCGACGGGCCCTGGAGTCCGACGGGCGCCGGCTCTACGTGCACGACGCCGTGACCACGGTCGTGCCGCCCGGCGACATCACCCCCCAGGGCTCCGACCACTTCGCGGTCTTCACCCCGTACCTCAGGCGCTGGGTCGCCGAGCCGCTCCGCACCCCCCTCACCGCCCCCCGGAAGGTGCCGGTGCCGGCGGGACTGCGCTCCGAGCCGCTGCCGGACCGCGCCTCCCTGGCGGACGTCTCCGAGGGGCTCGCCACGGGCGGGGAGACCGAGGGACGCCGGAGGCTCGTGGCCTGGCTGTCCCGGCACGCCGACACCTACGAGGAGATCCACGACGACCTCGCGGGCGACGCGACCTCCCGCCTCTCCCCGTACCTCCACTTCGGCGCGGTCTCGGCGACCGAGGCCGTGCACCGGGCGCGGGCCCGGGGCGGCGCGGGCGCCGAGGCCTTCGTCCGGCAACTGTGCTGGCGGGACTTCCACCAGCAGGTGCTCGCCGCGCGGCCGAGGAGCGCCGTCGAGGACTACCGGCCCCGGCACGACAACTGGCGGCGCGGCGAGGAGGCCGAGGCGGACCTGAAGGCCTGGCGGGAGGGCCGGACCGGCTACCCCGTCGTGGACGCGGCCCTGCGGCAGCTCGCCCACGAGGGCTGGATGCACAACCGGGGCCGGCTGCTCGCCGCCTCCTTCCTCGCCAAGACGCTCTACCTCGACTGGCGCGAGGGGGCCCGGCACTTCCTCGCCCTCCTCGTGGACGGCGACATCGCGAACAACCAGATGAACTGGCAGTGGGTGGCGGGGACGGGGACGGACACCCGGCCGCACCGGGTCCTCAACCCCGTCCTCCAGGGCAAGCGGTACGACCCCTCCGGCGCCTACGTCCGGCGCTGGGTGCCGGAGCTGGCGAACCTGGCGGGGCCCCTGATCCACGAGCCCTGGCGGCTGAAGGGCCTGGACCGGGCCGCGTACGACTACCCGGAACCGATCGTCGACCTCGCCGAGGGACTGAGCCGGTTCCGGCAGGCCAGGGGCAGGGACTGAGGACACCCCGGAGCGGGCTGCCGCACCAATACGACGCACAAACGATGCGAGTTGAGTCACTCCCCCCGATGGCCGGACGCTGAGGGAGCCGGGAGCACGGAGCCCCGGGAGGAGGAGGACCGCCATGACCGCGACCATGACCATGACCGCGCCCACGACCGCGGCCGTCAGCACCGCCGCCGTCCCCGTCCTGCCCGACGCGCTCTCCGACGAGGAGATCGGCCGGGGGCTCGTCCGGGGCGACGAGCGCTGTCTCGCCGTCGCCCACCGACGCTGGGCCCGGCTCGTCCACACCCTCGCGGCCCGCGCGCTCGGCGACCCCCGCGAGGCCGAGGACGTCACCCAGCAGGTCTTCCTCGCCGCCTGGCGGGGCAGGGCCGGATACCACCCGGAGCGCGGCCCCGTGCCCGCCTGGCTCGTCGGCATCACCCGGCGGAAGATCGCGGACGCGCTCACCGCACGGACCCGCCGACTGGACCTCGTCGCCGCCGCGGGCGCGGCCCTCACGCCCTTCCCCGAGACCCGCGAGGGGCCCGAGCACGTCCTCGACCGGCTCGTGGTCACCCGCGAACTGGCGCGCCTGCCCCGGGTCCAGCGCGACGTGCTGACCCTCGCGTTCTTCGGCGACCTGACACAGGTGCAGATCGCCGACCGCACCGGAATGCCCCTGGGCACGGTCAAGAGCCACGCCCGCCGGGGACTTCAGCGGATGCGCCGCAGCCTGGACGCGGCCTGACCACGGGGCCGTGCAGCCGGGCCGGACAACACCCCCACCACGACGGCGACTTTCCCGTCTGGTGGGGTCTGTGTCTGACGAGGTGCGGAACCTGGCAGACTGCGGCCCTCACGGTCGTCTCCCCCCTCGTCATGAGCGCCCCGCTCATCCGGGGAAGCGGCAAACGACTCCTGGAGGCCCCATATGGCGAAGCGGCCCGGATACGCGGCCCACACGGCCCGCGCGAGCGGGTTCCCCCTCCCCGCGCCCCGGCGCGGGAACGGGACGGCCGCGCGATGACATGCCGTACCCGGCGCCGTGCCGACCCGAGCACCCCCGGCACGTCGACCCTGCTCGTCCGCAGCGGGCCGCCCGCGCCCACCGCGGCCGTGCTGCTGCTCCACGGCGGCCGCGCCGACGGGCCCGAGCCGCCGCCCGCCCTCAACCTCCCGGCGCTGCGGATGCGGCCCTTCGCCTCGGCCGTGACCCGCGCGGTCCGGGGCCGGGACGTCCTGATCGGCGAGGTGCGCTACCGCCACCGCGGCTGGAACGGCCCGCGCGCCGACGCCGCCAAGGACGCGGAGACCGCGCTCGCGGCCCTCCGCGAGCGGGCGGGTGCCGTGCCCGTCGTCCTCATCGGCCACTCCATGGGGGGCCGAGCGGCCCTCCGCGCCGCGGGCGACCCGGCGGTCCGGGGTGTCGTCGCCCTGGCGCCGTGGTGCCCCGCGGACGAGCCGGTGGACCACCTCGGCGGCCGACGCCTCTACCTCCTCCACGACGAGACCGACCGCGTCACCTCGGCCCGCGAGTCCTGGGACTTCGTCCGCCGTGCGCGCGCGGCGGGCGCCGACGCCGTCGGCATCCCGATGCCGACCGGGGGCCACGCCATGCTCCGGTGCGCGGACCTCTGGCACCGGCGCGCGGCGGAACTCACGGCGGCACTGCTCTCGCACGGCTGAGGCGGCGGGGCGGCCGACCGCCCACGCCGTAGGTGCCGGGGACGGGGGAGTAGGCCATCCTGGGGACATGGGTGCCAAGCGTGGTGAGGCCGTCCCGAAGGCCCGGTCCGGAGGCCGGAGCCCGCGCAGGGGTCTGGTCGCCCTCGTGGCCGCGGTGGTCGCGGCCGTCGCCGCGCTGGTCGGCTGCGCGGGCGGCGACGGTACGTCCACGGGAGCGCACGGCCCTGCGCCGGCGGTCCCCCCGGTCACGTCGTCGGCCCCCACGGCCGACGCCCTTCCCCCCAAACTCACGGCGGCGCCTCTTCCCGCCGCCCCCGCGCCCACGTCGACCGCTCCCTCCCCGCGGGGGCCGGTCGACGCCGAGCTGTCCATACCGTCGATCGGCGTCGAGGACCTGGACGTCGTCCCGTACGAGGGCACCACGGACGACCGCGCGGGCACCCGCATCCAGGACCGTGGCGTGGCGGCGAGTCCCTACGGCGAGCGCGGTGGCGTGGGGCCGGGCGAGGTCGGCAACTACCTGGTGACCGCCCACCGGCTCTCGGCCGGCGGGCCCCTGCGTGAGCTGCCCTCGGTCGAGGTGGGGGACCAGGTGCGCGTCACGGCCGAGGGCACCGTCTACACCTACGAGATCGTCGAGACCCGGACCACGTCCTTCCGCTCGGCCCGCTCGCTCGCCGAACAGCGGGCCGCCGTGCCGGGCGAACCCGGCGAGAAGCCCACCCGGGCCATGATCACGCTCTCCACCTGCGCGACGCCGGAGGACGACGCGGCGGGCAACTTCTGGCGGGACGCCCAGGGCAACCCCGAGCACCGCATCGACAAGATCGGCGTCCTGACCTCGACCCGCCCGGCGTGAGAACGTACGCCGACGCGCGACGGCCCTCTCAGCCGGCCTGCGGTGCCGGTGCCTCCGCGTAGAGCCGCGAGAGGCCGTCGAGCGCCTCCCGCAGACCGCCGGGACGCAGCATGCCCGGCGGTACGGCGCGGCCCGCCCACCCCGGTCCCGCGAGCATCACCAGAGGGTGCGTCCGTGCCCCCTTGACGCCGAAGGAACTCGCCGCGACGTGCTGGGCCAGGGCGTGGTTCGCGGTCGAGCGGGCCTGGGACCACAGCACCACCGCGGCCGGGCCCGTGCGCCGGACGGCGGCGTCGAGCGCCTCGGCGGGGACGGCCGCGCCGAACATGCGGCTGGGCACACCGCGTTCGGCGAGGCCCGCGGCCAGCGCCTCCAACGGCAGGGTGTGCTGCTCGGCGGGAACGCACGCGAGGAGGACCGGGGCCATGGCGACGGGGCCGGTGGCCGCGACCACCTGCCGGAGCGCGGTCGACACGTGCCAGGACAGCAGGTGCTCCACCTCCACGTAACGGTCTCCGGAGGACTCCCACTTGCGTCCCACCGCGTGCAGGGTCGGGGCCATCACCTCCTCCCACGCGGTGACGAGGCCGTGGTCCGCCACGACGTCCCGGAGCAGGGAGTCGAGGGTGGGCCCGTCGAGCCGCACGGCGGCGCGGGCCAGGCCGCGGCACTCCAGGCGCACATCACCGAGGGGAAGACCGTTGCCCGATCCCGGCTGTCGCGCCGAGGTGCGGGGAGCAGGTGCGCCCGTCCCGCCGGGCCCCACCGCGCTCGGTCCCGGTCCGCCGTGCCCCGGGCCGTTCTGTCCAGGGTCGATCGGTCCCGGGTCGCTCGGTCCGGGACCGCCCCGCGCCGGTCCGCCGGGGCCCGGCCCGCCCGGCCCCTGCCCGTTCCGCCCGGGGGCGTCCGGCCCGGGCAGGTCGGGGTACGGGGCCGGGATCCTGGCCCGCGTCTCGGCGCCGTCGCCCGCGCCGGGGCGCGCGCGTGCGGTCCGGGCCGCTCGCGCGGCCTCGGCGGGAGGGACTCCGGAGGCCGTCAGCCGGCACATCTCCTCCAGCATGGCGACGTCGCCCGGGGCCCAGCGCCGGTGACGTCCGCCGACCCGGGCCTCGGGACCGATGCCGTACCGCTGGTCCCATGAGCGCAGGGTGGTCGGCGACACCCCGAGGCGCCGGGCGACCGCGCCGGTGGTGAGGGCGTGCTCCGTGTCGGACATGCCTCCAGCGTACGACGCACAAACGATGCGAGTCGGGTGGAGGGGGTTCCCCGGTCCTCAGTCCGGGAGGGATTACCCGTTCCCGGTCGCCGCTGTCAGGCGACCGGCGTGCCGGAACGTTCGGCGGCGAGCAGGCCCTCGCACGCCTCCCTCGTCGCCCGGTGCACCGCGCGGGCGAGCCGCGCGCCCCAGAGGGAGCGCGGACCGGCGAACGGCTCGGCCTCGGTCCCGGCCGGGGCGGGGGCGGCCACGCAGACGGCGTCCGTCGGCGTGCCGGAGGCGTCGGCCCCGAGTTCGACGAGGGCCTGGGTCTTCGCCTCGGTGGCGGTGGCGACCGCGTTCACGAGCGCGGCGTCCGTGAGGGCCACGGGCAGCGACACGACGATGTTGATCGTCCCCGGGCGCTGAGCGGCGACGCCGCCGCTTCCCGGCACCGCGGCCCAGCCCCGTACCCCGATCCCGGCGGTGACCACGGCCTGGACGCCGCCGTCCTCGGCATGACGCCGGTCCGTGACGGAGGCCGCCGTCATCAGCCCCACGCCGGCGCCGGTGAGTCCCGCGTCCGAAGCCAGGTCGCGAAGGTGTGCCACGGGGTCACGCCGGTCGTAGCCGGGCGGGACCTGGGCGTTGAGCACCCACTCCCGCGCGCCGATGCCTCCACCGAGCACGGCACTCGACACCATGCGGACGCCCGGCCCGGGAGCCCACACCAGGAGCGGCCACTCCCGGCCCCCCTCGACATGCGAGCGCAGAGCGGCGTGCGCGAGAGAAGTGCTGGTGAGGAGGGTTCGCGAAGGCACGCCACACCCTAACGCGAGGGCTCTTCTCACTCGAACGGGTGAAAGACCCATCCGGATGGCCGCGGGCTCCGAAACACCCACGACAACAGGGCCGCGGTGGGGAGTTCCCCGCGGTGGCCCGAACGCGTCACCGCACTCCCGGCCGGGGTGGTCGTGCCGTTCCTCCCACCGTGCGTTCTCGCTCGCGCACTCGATACAAGGGGTCATCTCCTCATGAACGCTCTTCGCCTCCGCCGCGCCGCCGTCGCCGTGGCAGCAGCGGTCGCACTGCCCTTCTCCCTGGCCGCCTGCTCGGACTCCGGCTCGGACACCGCGTCCGAGGCGGGTTCCGAGGTCTCGTCCTCGTCGCCGCGGGAGAACGCGCCCTCGACCGGCACGGACATGGCCGCCGACAGCCCCTTCGGCCCGGCCTGTGCCTCGGTGCCGAAGGACGGCGCCGGCTCCTTCGACGGCATGGCGAAGGACCCGGTCGCCACGGCCGCCTCCAACAACCCGGCGCTGTCCACGCTGGTGGCCGCGGTCAAGCAGGCCGGCCTGGTGGACACCCTCAACACCGCGCAGAACATCACGGTGTTCGCGCCCACGAACGACGCCTTCGCGAAGATCCCCAAGGCCGACCTGGACAAGGTGCTGGCCGACAAGGAGCAGCTCACCAAGATCCTCACCTACCACGTGGTGGGCCAGAAGCTGACGCCCGAACAGCTGGAGGACGGCTCCTTCGAGACGCTCCAGAAGGGCACGCTGACCACGAAGGGTGCGGACGAGGCGTACACCGTCAACGACTCCTCGAAGGTCGTCTGCGGCAACGTCCCCACGGCCAACGCCACCGTGTACATCGTCGACACCGTCCTGATGCCCAAGTAGGGGCGAGCCGGGGGAACCGGATCCGGTAAAGGGGAGGCGGGGCCCGTCACGTGACACCACGTGACGGGCCCCGCCGCGTGCGTGGCTCGTACGGGTGACGCGTTTCCCCCGCACGTGCGCATCGGCGGTCCAGCGGGGTGAGGTCGCGTGCCGTCCGTGGCCCCGGCCCCGTTCCCCTGGTGTGAGTACCGCAAGCAACCTTCCGATACTGACCGCCCCTTCCACCCCCTCCGCCCCGTCGGGCGCCGGACCGCTGGACCAGGGTGCGGACTCCGCACCCTGCGCCATAAGCGTCCGTTCCTGCACCACTCCCGACGCGGAGACCCTGCGGGTCGAACTCCACGGTGAGGTCGACCACCACAGCGCGGGGCCGTTGAGGGTGATGCTGGCCGTCGCGCCCGCCCACGGCTACCACCGGCTCGTCCTCGACACCTCGCGTGTCACCTTCGCGGACTCCGCCCTTCTGCGGATCCTCACGGACTGGACGGACCGGGGCCGGAAACTGCGGCTGACCGGCGTCACCCCGGCGATGGAACGGCTGCGCGCAGCCGCCTGGGGCGCCTCCCCACCCACCTCGCGCCGACGCGCCCGTCCCGGAAAGGAGTACGCGGGGGAGGGAGTGTGACCTTCTCGCTCCTCGTCCTCGTCCCGCTGTTCCTCGCGGTGGCCCTGCTGCCCCGTCAGCGACCCGAACGCCCCCGGCACCGCCGGATCGGCACCTGGGAGCGGGGGTGATCCGGGGACGAGCCGCAGGATGACGCCCGCCCTCCCGTGAACGCCGGGGCCGTGCCGGTCAGGACCGCAGTGGACCTGCCCGGTGCGGCCCCGGCGGCCTTCCGGGCGGGGCCGGCTCCGTCGACGCGTCCCGCTTCCGGGGGAGTCGTACGGTCACACTTACGAGGTGACGCCGCCGTTCCGGGATCGTTGGCCGGTCATGCTGTCCCGTCATGTCACCACCGGCACCGCGATACCGGCCGACCGCCCCGCCCGGGAGGACGCCGAGGCGGCGCTCGTCGAGAACTATCCGCGGCTCGTCCGCCTCGCCTATCTGATCCTGCCGCCGACGCTGGGCCGCCACCGCCGGGTCCTGACCGCCCACGCCCTCGTACAGAAGGCACTCGCGGAATCCACCGGCCGCCCCCGCCCGGCACACCCCCGGCCCGAGCCGCCCGCGCCCCCCGACCGGCCGCACCATCCCGGGACGTCCACCGACCCGCCGCACCGCGCCACGGTGTCCCTGCCCGGGCAGCGGGGCGGCGAGCGGCCCGCGTACTCCTGGCTGCGGGAGACCGTCGTACGGGCCGCGCTGCGACCGCCGCGGCGATTCGCTCCGGCGGTCCGGCTGCCGCTCGTCCTGGGCCTGCGGCTCTTCCCGCGCGCCGGGGGCTCCGACGAACTCGCCCTGGACCGCGCCCTGGCGGGCGCCGCGCCCGCGACGCGGGCCGCGCTCGCCCTCCGTACGCTCGAACGCCTTCCCGAGGAAACGGTCGTCCACCTCCTCGCCCGGGCGGGCACCGCGGAACCGGACTCCGCCCTGCGCGCCGCCGAACTCCTCGACTCCGCACCCGGCACCGACATCGCGACGCTCCTCGGCAGCGCGGAGTTCGACCCGTGCACCGTCCACACCCGCCCCACCGACCTCCTGCGCCGTCACCGGCGCGAGCGGCTCGCCGCGCTCGCGGGCGCGGTCCTCCTCGTCACGACGGCCGCCGTCACCACCGTCGAACTCCGCTCCGGGAACACACCGGACCGCACGGCGTCCGCGACTGCCCCCTCCGCCGCCGCCCTGGCCCGCGCCCTCGACCCCACCGCTCTGGTACGCGCACCCGCCGAACGCTGGGCCGACACCTCGCGCGTCGACTTCACCGCCTGGCCGGCCCGCGGGGCGCGGACGGCGGACACGGCCCTGCTGCGGCGCGCCCTGGAGGCCTGGTCCCGGGGTGCGGGCCCCGGCGTACGACTGTCGGCCACCCCGGGCACGCCCACGTCACCGCCCGCCGAACCACCCCGCCTCCTCTACGCGGGCACGGTCGACGGCGCCGCGGTGGTCCTCCTCCACGACGGCCGCAGACTCGCCCGGTACGCAGAGTCCGGCGACGGGCGCGGCCCCGTCGTCCTGGACCTCGCGCGCGTGGACGACGCCGACGTCACCACGGGCGCGGCCGTGGTGCTCATCCGGACGCCGGGCCGGGCGCGGTACCTCCTCGCGCCGTGGATCGCGGAGGCGGAGGTACGCGACCTCCGCGCGCCCGGGGCGGCGGCCCGCCCCCTGGACGTCACCCCGGAGGGCCTCACCGCGGATGTCCCGTACGAGGGGCCGGGCCGGTGCGCGAACGCGACCGCGCTCCGGCTCACCTCCTCCGCACGGATCGTCGAGGACCACGCCTTCCTCCTCGCGGACCTGGGGGAGCTGACCCCGGTCCACCTGACCTGGACACCGGGGCCGGGCACGGGCGCCCCGGCGCGGGCGCCGCGCGAGGCCACCGGCGACCGGGGACTGGCGGCCTGGGCTCCCGCCGCCTGTTCCCTCGCGGCCCTGCACGGCACCGGCGTCCGCTCGGTCAACCGCTGGGAGTACGCGGAGCAGTCACTGCCCGAACGCGCGGGCCGGGCCCTGTGGGTCTGCTCCCGCGTGGACACCTGGGAGGGGAGCGGGCGCATCTCCGTCTCCCTCACGGCACCGGCGGGACCGGCGGGTGCCGAGCCGCGCACCGTGACGGAACTCCGGGACACGGCGGCGTGCAGCCGCTTCGGTCAGCACGTCCTCGCCGGCGCGTACTGGACGGCGCCGTCGGGCACGCGGTACTTCCTCGCCGCGGGCAGCCGCCGCCTGACCGGCCTCACGGCCGGCGGCGCCGTCACCGCCACTACCCGGGGCCCCGTCCTGTCGGCCGAGGCCGGCGCCGCGGAGGGACCGGTACGCCTCACGGGCCGACTCCCCGACGGCACCTCGATCCCCGGCTGGACGACTCCGACCGGGGAGCCGGCACCGCTTCCGAGCGGCTGACACGCCCTAGGAGATGGCGAAGGGGGACTGGGCGAGGAAGGCGGGGGTGGACTTCCCCGTCTGGAACAGGTTCGGCGACTGGTAGAACGGCATGGCTTCGGTGACCTGCCGGTGGAGCGTGGAATAGGTGCCCCGGAAGGCGCCGTTCTTCCAGGTCTTGAGCATGGTCTCGGTGAACAGGCCGTGGGCACCCGCGCCGTCGCTGGAGGTCTGGTTGTCCTGGCAGCCGGAGACCAGCAGGACGTCGGCCGCGATGTCCTGGAGGTCCAGGGCGGGCACGGAGCGCTGGATCTCGTCGTAGAGCTCCTGGTCGCGCTGGTAGTTGCGGAACTGCACGTCCTGCGGGAGCGCCCGGACGCGGGCGCGGACCTCGACCCGGTCGCTGGTGTCGAAGCCGCGCTCCAGCTCGCTGTCGTCGAGGAAGAGGGAGAGGTCGCGCGCCACGGTGCCGCTGTGGCAGCTGTCGGACAGCAGCAGGATGCGTACGTCTTCGGCGAACGTACCGAAGAGCGCGTGGAGTTCGTCGTCGACGAACTGGCGGTCGTAGAGGACCCAGGTCTCGTCGCGGCGGTCCGGCTCGTCGCCGTTCTTGTCGGGGACCTGGGCGCCGTGGCCCGCGTAGGTGAGCAGGAGCATGTCGCCGGCCGTGAGCTGGTCGGCGGCTTCCTTCAGCGCTCCGGTGACCTTCTCGCTGGTGGCGTTCTTGGTGAGCAGGGTCGCGACGGGGGCGAACCGGTTGGCCTTGGCGAGTTCGGCCATGGCCAGGGCGTCGTTCTCGGGGTTCTTCAGTTCGGCCTTGGTGCCGTAGCGGGTCTCGTCGATCTCGTTGATGCCGATGTGGATGGACAGCCCTTTGGGCATGTTCGTCTCCGTGTCTCCGGGCCGGCCCCGGTGTCAGGGAGCGTTTCCCTGCCAGAGGGGTGCTCGAACTGTCACGCCGAGCGCATATCAAGCTACATACGGTAAATATGCGATTCCATTCTGGCGGCCGTTTGCCACCGGGATGGCCCAGCTGGCTGTCAACATCCGACGGACGCCGCCCGGGCGGTCGTGGCCCGGGTCGTTTCTTCGGGATCGTCTGCGAACCAGGAGCGGCCCTGGGCCCGGTGGGTCGCGCTGCGGGCCGGTGACGACCAGGTGTCCGAAGGAGACGTCCTGGCCCGGTCGCCACAGCCCGGGACCCCGTCGGCTCCCGCCGCCGGTCGGGGCCCTCCGGCGAGTGGATAGCCTGGAGCGATGCTTACAGAAGTGACAGCGACCCGCTACGTCACGCCCCTGCGTGAGGGCGGCTCGCTCCCCGGGATCGTCGAGGCCGACGACCTCGGTACGTACGTCATGAAGTTCACCGGCGCCGGCCAGGGGCGCAAGACCCTGGTCGCCGAGGTCATCTGCGGGCAGCTCGCCCGCCGGCTCGGGCTGCGTGTGCCGGAGCTCGTCGCCATCCAGCTCGACCCCGTCATCGGGCTCTCCGAACCCGACCAGGAGGTGCAGGAGCTGCTGAAGGCGAGCGGCGGGCTCAACCTGGGGATGGACTTCCTGCCCGGGTCTTTGGGCTTCGACCCGCTGGCGTACGAGGTGGACCCCGCCGAGGCCGGCAAGGTCGTCTGGTTCGACGCCGTCATCAACAACGTCGACCGCTCCTGGCGGAACCCGAACATGCTCGTCTGGCACGGCGACCTGTGGCTCATCGACCACGGCGCCACCATGATCTGGCACCACAACTGGCCGGGCGCGCAGGCCTCCGCCGCCAAGCCGTACGACGCCTCCGACCACGCGCTCGCCCCCTTCTCGCCGGACATCGCCGCCGCGGCCGCCGAGCTCGCGCCGCTCGTCACCCGCGAGCTGCTCGACGCGGTCGCCGCCGACGTACCCGACGAGTGGCTCGTCGACGAGCCCGGCTTCGACGGTACGGACGAGGTGCGCGCCGCCTACGTCGAGGCGCTGCTGTCCCGCGCCGCCACCATCCACGAGCGGATCACGCTCGGCCCCCGCAGCGAGAACCGGCCGCAGCAGCCGCCCGGCTGGCTCGCCGAGCGCCTCGCGCCCCGGCCGCACCCCACCGAGAAGGACAGCACCCCGTGAGCGACCGCGATGTCTTCGAGTACGCGCTGCTGCGCGTGGTGCCGCGGGTCGAGCGCGGCGAGTGCTTCAACGCCGGGGTGGTCGTCTACTGCCGCGCCCGGTCCTTCGTCGCCGCCCGGACGCATCTGGACGAGGCGAAGCTGTCGGCGCTCGACCCGGCGGCCGACGTGACCGGCGTGCGAGCGGCGCTGCGCGCCGTCGAGGGAGTCTGTCTGGGGGGTGACGCCGCAGGTCAGGCCGCGCGCGACGACGCGGGGCGGCGCTTCCGCTGGTTGATCGCTCCCCGTTCCACGGTCGTCCAGCCGGGACCCGTGCACACGGGCCTCACCCTCGACCCGGAGGCCGAGGTGGAGCGGCTGCTCGACCTGCTGGTGCGCTGAGCGCGGCCGTCCGTGGACGGGGAGTGGCCGGGTGCACCCGGTGGGCCGTTGACACCGGGTGCCAGGGCTTCTAGCGTCTCGTCTGCGGACGATACTAAGCGGTCGCTCATGTGCGGGACGCAGGAGCGGGTGACCGGTTCGGCCGCGACCAGGGACGATCCAAGGGCGAGGAGAACCAAGCATGTCCACCACCGAGCAGCGCGTAGCCGTCGTCACGGGTGCCGCACGGGGAATCGGCGCCGCCACCGCGCTCCGCCTCGCGGCCGAGGGCCGCGCCGTCGCCGTACTCGACCTCGACGAGGCGGCCTGCAAGGACACCGTCGAGAAGATCACCGCCGCGGGCGGCACCGCCCTCGCGGTCGGCTGCGACGTCTCCGACAGCGCCCAGGTGGAGGCCGCCGTCGCGCGGGTCGCCGCCGAGCTCGGCGCGCCGACGATCCTCGTCAACAACGCGGGTGTGCTCCGCGACAACCTGCTGTTCAAGATGTCCGAGTCGGACTGGGACCTCGTCATGAACGTGCACCTCAAGGGTGCCTTCCTGATGGCGAAGGCCTGTCAGAAGCACATGGTGGACGCGGGCTTCGGCCGGATCGTCTCGCTCTCCTCCTCCTCGGCGCTCGGCAACCGCGGCCAGGCCAACTACGCGGCCGTCAAGGCCGGTCTGCAGGGCTTCACCAAGACCCTCGCCAAGGAGCTCGGCAAGTTCGGCATCACCGCCAACGCCGTCGCCCCGGGCTTCATCGTCACCGAGATGACCGCGCAGACCGCCGAGCGCGTCGGCATGGGCTTCGAGGAGTTCCAGGCGGCCGCCGCGTCCGTGATCCCGGTGCAGCGGGTCGGCCGCCCCGAGGACGTCGCCCACGCGATCGCCTTCTTCACCGGCGACGACGCCGGCTTCATCTCCGGCCAGGTCATGTACGTGGCCGGCGGCCCGCTCAACTGACGACCGGCAAGCGAGAGGAGTACGGCACTCATGACCGCACAGGCACGGCCGGAGCTGTCCGGCAAGGTCGCCCTCGTCACCGGCGCGAGCCGGGGCATCGGGTACGGCATCGCCGAGGCGCTGGTCGCCCGCGGCGACCGGGTCGTCATCACGGGGCGCGGCGAGGAGGCCCTCAAGGAGGCCGTCGAGCGGCTCGGCGCCGACCGGGCCATCGGCGTCCCCGGCAAGGCCCATGACGAGGCCCACCAGGCCGCCGCCGTCGAGGCGGCGATGGACGGCTTCGGCCGGGTGGACTTCCTGATCAACAACGCCGGTACGAATCCGGTCTTCGGGCCGATCGCCGACCTCGACCTCGGGGTGGCCCGCAAGGTCTTCGAGACCAACGTGGTCTCCGCGCTCGGCTTCGCCCAGCGGACCTGGCACGCCTGGCAGAAGGACCACGGCGGCGCGATCGTGAACATCGCGTCGGTCGCCGGCGTGTCCGCCTCGCCCTTCATCGGCGCATACGGAATGAGCAAGGCCGCGATGGTCAACCTCACCCTGCAACTGGCGCATGAATTCGCGCCGCTCGTGCGGGTCAATTCCATCGCACCGGCCGTCGTGAAGACGAAATTCGCGCAGGCGCTGTACGAGGGCCGGGAAGCGGAGGCGGCCGCCGCCTATCCGCTCGGCCGGCTCGGCGAGCCCGAGGACATCGGTGGCGCCGCCGCCTTCCTGACCTCCTCGCAGTCGGAGTGGATCACCGGTCAGACACTCGTCGTCGACGGCGGGATTTTCCTGAACGCCGGAGTCGGGTGACCGATAATCGGACACTTTCCGGATTCGGTGTCCGGATTGCGCCCGGTTGGGTAATGAATGCCTCAAGTGCCCCGTCAGACTCGAACATTGACCTGACGGGGTGCTGCGGTATCGTCGGCCGACCCCTGGCTGAACGAGGAGCGTGCACGTGTTCAACCGGACCAGTCTGCAGGCCGCTGCAGCCCTTGTGTCCATATCCCTGGTGTCCGGATGCAGTGTCTTCTCGGACAGTGACTCCGCCGGGGATCAGAAGCTCGTCGTCGGCACGACGAGTTCTCCCACCACGCTTGATCCGGCCGCAGCCTGGGACAATTCCTGGGAGCTCTTCCGGAATGTATTCCAGACCCTGGTGAGTTTCCCGACCGGAAGCACCACCCCGGCCTCGGACGCCGCCGACTGCAAGTTCTCGGACACCGCCAGCCGGGTCTTCGAGTGCAAGCTCGTCGAGGGCCTCACGTTCTCCAACGGGCACAAGCTGGACGCCAAGGCCGTGCAGTACTCGATCGAGCGCATCCGCACGATCAACCACAAGGGCGGCCCCAACGGGATGCTCGGCTCGCTCGACAAGATCGAGACCGTCGGCGACAGGACCGTCGTCTTCCGGCTCAACAAGTCGGACGCCACCTTCCCGTTCGTCCTCGCCACGCCGGCCATGTCCATCGTGGACCCCGCCGAGTACCCGGCCGACCAGCTCCGCAAGGACGGCAAGCTCACCGGTTCGGGGCCGTACGTCCTGGACTCGTACACCGAGCGCGAGTCGGCGGAGCTCACCAAGAACCCCACGTACAAGGGCTTCGCCGACCGTAAGAACGGCGGCGTGACCATCCGCTACTTCGACCAGTCCGACCAGATGGTCGCCGCGCTGAAGAAGAAGGAGATCGACGCCACCTACCGCGGCCTCACCGCCGAGGAGGTCGTCGCCCTCCAGGAGGACAAGCCCGAGAACAAGGGCTTCCAGCTCGTCGAGTCGACCGGCGCCGACATCCGGTACCTCGTCTTCAACACGCAGGACCCCTCGGTCGCCAAGCCCGCCGTCCGCAAGGCCATCGCCCAGCTCGTCGACCGCGACGAACTGGTCAACAAGGTCTACCAGGGCACCGCCGAACCCCTGTACTCGATGGTGCCCAAGGGAATCGCGGCTCACACCACCAAGTTCTACGACCGCTACGGTTCGCCGAGCGTCGCGAAGGCCAAGAAGCTCCTGCGCGACGCGGACATCACCGAGCCCGTCGAGCTGAACTTCTGGTACACGACCGACCGCTACGGTTCCTCCACGGCCGCCGAGTTCAAGGAACTCAAGCGCCAGCTGGAGGAGTCCGGTCTCTTCAAGGTCACCGTGCAGGGCAAGCCCTGGAAGGAGTTCCAGGCGGGCTACCAGAAGGGCGAGTACCCGGTCTTCGGGCGCGGCTGGTTCCCCGACTTCCCGGACCCGGACAACTTCGTCGCCCCCTTCATCGGCGCGGAGAACGTCCTCGGCACGCCCTACGTGAGCAAGCGGATCACCGGCGAGCTGCTCCCGAAGTCCCGCCGCGAGAGCGACCGCGGGACCGTCACGGACGAGTTCGTCGAGGCCCAGGAGATCATGGTCCAGGACGTCCGGCTGCTGCCGCTGTGGCAGGGCAAGCTGTACATCGCGGCCCGTGAGGACATCGGCGGCGGCGAGGTCGCCCTCGACCCGCAGACGGTCATGCAGCTCTGGCAGCTGCACCGCCGGGCCAGCTGGTAGGAAGCCGCCTGCGGGGGCCACTGTCAGTGGCCCCCGATAGGTTCTGCGGTGGAGAGACAGACACGTCCACCGGAGGTTGTAGACCGTGACCGACACCAGCATGCTGCCCGAGTCCTGGCGGGACGTCCTCGGCGAGGAACTGCGCAAGCCCTACTTCGCGCAGCTCACCGAGTTCGTCGAGCAGGAGCGCGCCCGGGGGCCGGTCTTCCCGCCGAAGGACGAGGTCTTCGCCGCCCTCGACGCCACGCCGTACGACAAGGTGAAGGTCCTGATCCTCGGTCAGGACCCCTACCACGGCGAGGGGCAGGGGCACGGCCTGTGCTTCTCGGTCCGGCCCGGGGTGAAGACCCCTCCCTCCCTGCGGAACATCTACAAGGAGATGCAGGCCGAGCTCGGCCACCCGATCCCGGACAACGGCTATCTGATGCCGTGGGCCGAGCAGGGCGTCCTCCTGCTCAACGCCGTTCTGACGGTCCGCTCCGGCGAGGCGAACTCGCACAAGGGCAAGGGCTGGGAGAAGTTCACCGACGCGGTGATCACCGCCGTCGCCTCGCGGCCCGACCCCGCCGTCTTCGTCCTCTGGGGCAACTACGCGCAGAAGAAGCTGCCGCTCATCGACGAGGAGCGGCACGTCGTCGTGAAGGGCGCCCACCCCTCGCCCCTCTCGGCGAAGAAGTTCTTCGGATCGCGGCCCTTCACCCAGATCGACGCGGCCGTCGCGGCCCAGGGACACGAGCCGATCGACTGGCGCATCCCCGACCTCGGCTGAGCCTCGGCCCGATCCGGGCCGGGGGCGGCTAGCGTCGATCCTCCCAGTGGTGAGCGGGTGGAGGTCGCGTGACCGAGCAGCAGCAGGTGTCGGACGACGGGGTCATGACCAGGATCGGGCAGGCCATGATGCTGCTCCACGGCGGCGACCGCGAGGAGGCCCGCAATCGCTTCGGGCTGCTTTGGCAGCAGATCGGCCCCGACGGGGATCCCCTGCACCGCTGCACCCTCGCGCACTACATGGCGGACGCCCAGGACGACCCGGACACCGAGCTGGCCTGGGACCTCCGGGCCCTGAGCGCCGCCGAGGGCCTCGCGGGGGAGCGGGTGGCCGCGCACGGCTCGGCCGTGGCGCTCCGGGCGCTGTACCCCTCGCTCCACCTCAACCTGGCCGCCGACTACGTCAAGCTCCAGCAGTTCGACGCCGCCCGCGTCCATCTGGACCGGGCGCGAGCGGCGTCGGACCACCTGGACGACGACGGCTACGGGAACGGGGTGCGGGCCGCCATCGAGCGCCTGGAGCTACGACTCCGCGCGGAGCGAGGGGTGTGACCTCGGGGGCGACCCGGTCGGCGGGGCGGGGCCGCCCCCGGGCGGTTCAGCGGCCGAACGTGCCGTGGCAGATCCTGGACGGGTCGCTGCCCGAGGCCCAGCCCCCGTACCGCTCGCCCAGCGCGCAGACGTCCGCCCGGGACACCGGCGCGTCCTTCGGCAGTCCGATCGGTGTCGGCAGGTCGGGGAGCGCCGGCCGGGTCGTGGGGTGCGGGTGCTCCCGCTCGCGGGCACGCGGGTGGGGCACTGCCTCGGGCTGCCGCGTCCCTGTCCTCGGCGCGGGCGCCGCCGCCCTCCGGTGGGCCTCCGGGGTGGGGGCCGTGCGGGGCGCGGCGGACGGTGGACGAGGGGGCAGCGCCGCTTCGAGGGCCTCCAGGGCCGGCCCCTGGAGGATCTGCGGGGCCACCTCCTGGGCGGGACGTAAGGTCTCCGCGGCGGGAGCGGGAGCGGGCGCCGTCGGCGAGGCGTCCACCGACACGCAGCCCGCGAGGGCGGCGACGGCCGCTCCGGCCAGGATCTTCGCTGTGGTTCGGGTTCCATGCACCCGCGCCACTCTGCTGGCCCCCGGTGATCTTCGCGCCCCTACCGGCGGGGAATGCCCCGCACGGGTGAGCCGCCACGGGACCGGACTTGACCCGCTCAGTCGCCGGTCGCGCCGTCGATCCGCTCCCGGATGAGGTCCGCGTGGCCGTTGTGGCGGGCGTACTCCTCGATCATGTGGAGGTAGATCCAGCGGAGGTTGAAGGTCCGTCCGCTGCGGTGCTCGCCCGCGCCCAGCTCGTCGAGGCCGCGGCCCGCCGCCACCTCGCGCGCGTGGGCGATCTCGGCCTGCCAGGTGGCGTACGCCTCCTCGTAGGTGTCGTCCTCGGTGGTGTGGATGTCCCGGTCGCGGTCCTCGTCCGTCGAGTAGATCCAACGGGTCTCCTCGCCGGCGAGGACGCGGCGGAACCAGCCGCGCTCGACCTCGGCCATGTGGCGGACGAGTCCCAGCAGGTTGAGGTCGGAGGGAGCGGCGGAGAGGGTGCGCAGCTGGGCGTCGTCGAGCCCCTCGCACTTCCTCGCGAGGGTCGCGCGATGGAAGTCGAGCCACTGCTCCAGCGCCTCACGCTCGCCCGAGGTGGTGGACGGGTCGACGCGGGGGACGGTTGCGGTGCGTTCGGTGGTCATGCGCGGCATCGTCCCCCATGGCCGACGGCGCCGCCAACGCTTTCTCAGCCCCGGGCGGGTCGGTCGCCGAGCATGCCCCGCAGCAACTCGGCGATGCCGGTGCGCAGTTCCGCGCGGCCGGGAACGGTGGAATGGAAGGAACCGACGGCGCAGGAGAACATCAGTCCCTCGGCCCAGGCGATGAGGGAGAGCGCGTGCCGCTCGGGTTCCGTCGAGCCGGCCGCCGCGGCCATCGCGACCAGGGGACCGCGGAACACGGATCCCGCGGCGTCGAAGAAGACGCGGAGCTCGGGGCGGCGCGTGGCTTCGAGGGCCAGTTCGTAGCGGGAGACGAGCAGGGCGCGGTGGTCGGTGAGGTAGCGGTGCAGGGCGAGGGAGAGGGCGTCCACGAGGACGTGGGGGTCGACGCGGGCGTCACCGCCGCCGCCGGCCCCGGGCAGCTCGTCGGGGGTCAGGACCCGGGCCTCCAGCTGCACCTGGCGTCGGACGGCCGTCTCCAGGAGGGCCTGCCGGGTGCGGGCGTGGTTGGACGTCGAGCCCTGCGGCAGCCCCGCCCGTTCGTCCACCGCGCGATGCGTCAGGCCGCGCATGCCGCGCTCGACGAGGAGGTCGAGGGCGGCGTCCCCGATCCGCTCGGCACGGGAGACGGCCGGGGCGTCCGGGGCGGCAGTCGCGGCACGGCCGCCCGCCTCGGTGCCGGCGCCGGACGTGTCGTGGGTGCCCGCCTCGGTGCGGGCCTCTTCGGTGCCGTCGGACGCGGGGGAGGCGGCGGAGGTGCTCATGGAGACAACCTACTACCCGGTCGACTACATCTGTAGTACGGTCACGAAGCCGGATGCACTACACCTGTAGTCTCCCGATCCGAGGAGTCCCCATGGAACAGCGCCGCGCCATCGTCGTCGGAGCGGGCATCGGCGGACTCACCGCCGCCGTCGCCCTCCACCGCGACGGCTGGCAGGTCACCGTCCTGGAACGCGCCGCCGACCTCGCCCCCGTCGGCGCCGGCATCGGCCTCGCCCCCAACGCCCAGCGCGCCCTGGACGTCATCGGCCTCGGCGACCGCGTCCGCGACCTCGCCGCCTGGCAGGGCGACGGCGGCATGCGCACCCCCGACGGCCGCTGGCTCGCCCGCACGAACGCCACGGCGGCCGCAGCGCGCTTCGGCGGACCGCTCGTCCTCCTCCACCGCGCCACCCTCGTCGAGATCCTCGCCTCGGCCCTCCCCGACGGAACCGTCCGCACCGCGGCGGCGGCCGCGCTCGTCGACCCCGGCGACGACCACCGCCCCGCCCGCCTCGCCACGCCCCAGGGCGAGGCGGAGGCCGAACTCGTCGTCGGCGCCGACGGCATCCGCTCCGTGACGCGCCACGCCCTCTTCCCCGGGCACCAGGGCACCCGCTACTCCGGCTGCACCACCTGGCGGGTCGTCGTCCCCGCCCCCGCCCGGCCCTTCGCCCCGCACGAGACCTGGGGAGCAGGGCGCCTCTGGGGCACCCAGCCCCTCAAGGACGGCCGGATCTACGCGTACGCCATGGCCACCGCCCCCGCCGGCGGCCGCGCCCCCGACGACGAGAAGGCCGAACTCCTGCGCCTCTTCGGCGACTGGCACCACCCCGTCCCCGAGATCCTCGCCGCCGTCGACCCCGCCCAGGTCCTGCGCCACGACGTCCACCACCTGCCCGACCCGCTCCCCGCCTTCCACCGCGGCCGGGTCGCCCTCCTCGGCGACGCCGCGCACGCGATGATGCCGAGCCTCGGCCAGGGCGGGAACCAGGCGATCGAGGACGCCGTCGTCCTCGCCCATCACGCCCGCTCCGCAGCCGACTTCGTCCCCGGCCCCGCCCTCGCCGCCTACACCGCCGACCGCCTGCCGCGCACCACCGCCATCGTCCGCAAGGCCGCCCGCACCGGAGCGGTCACGATGCTCTCCGCCCGCCCCGCCGTCGCCCTGCGCTCCGCGCTCGTCGGCGCCGTCTCCCGCCTCGGGCCCGGACTCGTCCTGCGCGGCTTCGACGGCATCGCCGACTGGCACCCGCCGGTCGCCCCCGCCCCCCGCGTAAGCTGACCGGCGCGAACGACCCGCGCGAGCGGGCCGGTGGACACGACAAGGGAGACCCCGTGAAGGTTGGCTGCATCGGACTCGGCGACATCGCGCAGAAGGCGTACCTCCCGGTCCTCGCCACCCTCCCCGGCGTCGAACTCCACCTCCAGACCCGCACCGCCGCCACCCTGGACCGGGTCGCCGGCAGCCTCCACCTGCCGGCCGCCCAGCGCCACCGCGACCTGGACTCGCTGCTCGCCGCGGGACTCGACGCGGCCTTCGTCCACGCGCCGACCGCCGTCCACGCCGAGATCGTCGGCCGCCTCCTCGAAGCGGGCGTCCCCACGTACGTCGACAAGCCCCTCGCGTACGAGTACGCCGACTCCGAGCAGCTCGTGGAACTCGCCGAGAAGCGCTCGGTCTCCCTCGCCGTCGGCTTCAACCGGCGCCTCGCGCCCTCCTACGCCCAGTGCGTCGAGCACCCGCGCGAGCTGATCCTCCTGCAGAAGAACCGGGTGGGCCTGCCCGAGGACCCCCGCACGCTCGTCCTCGACGACTTCATCCACGTCGTCGACACCCTGCGGTTCCTGCTCCCCGGCGAGGTGGAGCACGTCGACGTGCGCGCCCGGATCCGCGACGGGCTCATGCACCACGTCGTGCTCCAGCTCTCCGGCGACGGCTTCACCGCCATCGGCATGATGAACCGGATGAACGGCTCCACCGAGGAGGTCCTGGAGGTCTCGGGACAGGACACCAAGCGCCAGGTCCTCAACCTGTCCGACGTCGTCGACCACAAGGGCCAGCCGACCCTGCGCCGGCGCGGCGACTGGGTGCCGGTGGCCCGCCAGCGCGGCATCGAGCAGGCCGTCCTCTCCTTCCTCGACGCCGTGCGCGACGGGCGGCTCCTCAGCGCGCGGGACGCCCTGGTCACCCACGAACTGTGCGAGCGCGTCGTGCGCGAGGCCCTGACGCAGGCCTCCTGAAGGCCCCGGCGCCCTCGGCCGCGCACACCGCCCCCACCACGGCGAGCGCCCCGTACAACGGCCAGTCGCCCCAGCGGACACAGCCCGTCGTCGCCACCGAGAGCGGCAGTTCGCGGACGGCGACGGCACTCGCGTCCGTCCCGAGCGCGGGCCCGATCCGGCGCCCGTCGGGACCGTACGCGGCACTGACGCCGGTGAGCGTCGCGTGGACCACCGGCCGGCCCGTCTCCGCCGCCCGCAACGCGGCCAGCGAGGCGTGCTGGGCCGGCGCCCAGCTCTCCTGGAACGTGCTGGTCGACGACTGCACGACCAGGAGCCCGGCCCCGTCCCTGACGAGCCGCCGGCTCATGTCGGGGAAGGCGGACTCGAAGCAGACCAGCGGCCCGACCCGGGGGCCCTGGCCCCCGCCGGGGCCGGACGGCGTCATCACGACCGGCTCCGTCCCCCGCCGCCGGTCCTCCTGGGCCGCCTTGCCGAACGAGGTCACCCAGCCCAGGACCGCGCGTGCGGGGACGTACTCGCCGAACGGTACGAGCCGCATCTTGTCGTAGCGCTCTCCCGTGAGCCCCGTGGGGCCGACCAGGACGGCGCTCTTGAAGATGCCCGGGCGGTCGGCGCGGCGGGCGTCCACGTTCACCAGGAGCGGCGCGTCGACCGCGCGCGCCAGGGCGGTGAGCCGGGCGGCGAGTTCGGGTCGGCCCGCCGGATCGACGCCCACCCCGCTCTCACCCCAGACGACCAGGTCGAGGCGCTGCCCCGCGAGCGAGCGGGTCAGCTCCTCGGCGCGGGCCAGCCGCCGCTCGGGCCCGTCCGGACCGCCGAACACCCCGGGCTGTACGAGCGCCACCCGCACCGTCCCGCTCTCGCCCGGCGTCCCGACACCCCAGGCGGCGGTGCCCGCGACCAGCGCACAGGCCGCGAGCCCCGCGATCCCGACGGCGCGCGGCCCCGGCACCGCCACGAGCAGGACCACGGCGGTGTTCGCCGCCACCACGAGCAGGCTCACCAGCCAGACCCCGCCGACGGAGGCGAGCCGCAGCGCCGCCGGCACCTCCCACTGGCTCGCCCCGAGCAGCCCCCAGGGCCCGCCGAGGCCCTCCCAGGAGCGGACCAGTTCGATCAGCAGCCACCCGGACGGCACCGCGAGCAGGGCCGCGACGGCCCTCGACGGTGACGGCACACCGCCGAGCAGGGACCGTACGAGCCAGCCCCACGGCAGCCACAGCAGACCGAGCACCGCGGCGAGCGGCAGGAGGAAGACGTGCAGGCTGGGCAGGAGCCAGTGGTGGACGGCGAGCACGAAGCCGAAACCTCCGAACCAGCCGTCGAGTCCGGCCCTGCGCGCCCCCGGAGCCGTACGGATCAGCAGCAGCCACGGGACGAGTGCCAGGTACGCCCACCACCACAGGCCGGGGGCGGGGAAGGCGAGCGCGGGCAGCGCGCCACAGCCGACGGCGACCAGGGAACGAACGCCCCCGCGTCGCCGGACCGGCCCCCGGATCGAGCCGGACACCGCACTCCGCATGGCAGGCCTCCCGCCCTCGCCTTCAGTGTCGGCCGTGACGGAGCCGGGCGCGGCCCGACGGGCCGCACGGCGTCCGGCGGATCACTGGTGCCGGCGCCAGCGTTCGTCGACGACGACCGAGCGCAGCCGCCAGCCGTCGGCGGTTCGCAGGGCCTGGAAGGCGTAGCGTCCCCCGCAGACGAAGTCCTCGCCGGAGGCGAACCGCATCGGGTTGACGTAGTCGGCGCGGACGTCCGCCGCGTCACCCGCTTCGGGATATCCGTGCGCCTCCCGGAAGACGACCCGCCGGTTCACGATGAGGTGCTGGCGTACGGGGAAGAGCGTCATCGTCTCGGCGAGCCAGTCGGCCACCTCGGCGGCGGGGCCCTCCATCCCGCCCGCCCCCCGGTAGTCGGCGCGGCCGTCCGGGGCGAACAGTTCCCGGTAGGCGGTCCAGTCGGCGTCGTCCACGGCCGCCGCGTACCCGGTGATCAGGTCGTCGAGGGCGATTCGGTCCATCACGGTCGCGAGGTCCACGCGCTGCGTCATCGGCTCAGTGTCGAGCAGTGGGCGCCCGGGGCCAAGAGGCGTGCGCGACCTGTGGCGTCGCCGGGAGGGAGCGGGACGGGGCCGGGGGCGCGGCGGCCCCCGGCCGGCGCGGTCAGCCCGCGGACTCGCCCGCGTGGGGGCTGAGGGTGTCCGTGCCGACCAGGACGAACAGCAGGATGCCGAGCAGGATCCGGTAGATCACGAACGGCATGAAGCTCTTGGTGGTGATGAACTTCATGAACCAGGCGATCACCGCGTAGCCGACGGCGAAGGCGATGATCGTGGCGAAGATCGTCGGGCCCCAGGAGACATGGCCCTCGCCGGCGTCCTTGAGTTCGAAGACGCCGGAGGCGAGGACCGCCGGGATCGCGAGGAGGAAGGAGTAGCGGGCGGCGGCCTCGCGGGTGTAGCCCATGAGCAGGCCGCCGGAGATCGTCGCGCCGGAGCGGGAGACGCCCGGGATCAGGGCCATCGCCTGGCAGAGGCCGAAGATCAGGCCGTCCTTCACGCCGAGTTCCTTGAGCGTCTTGCGCTCGCGGACCACCCGGTGGCGGCCGCCGGCCTCGTCGCGTGCGGCGAGCCGGTCCGCGATGCCGAGGACGACGCCCATGACGATCAGCGTGGTGGCGATCAGCCGCAGGTCGCGGAAGGGGCCCTCGATCTGGTCCTTGAACGTGACGCCGAGGACACCGATCGGGATCGAGCCCACGATCACCAGCCAGCCCATCTGGGCGTCGTGGTCGGAGCGCATCGCCTTGTCGGTGAGGGAGCGGAACCAGGCCGAGACGATCCGCGCGATGTCCTTGCGGAAGTAGATCAGGACCGCGGTCTCCGTGCCGATCTGGGTGATCGCGGTGAAGGCCGCACCTGGGTCGTGCCAGCCGGCGAACGCCGCCGTGAGCCGGAGGTGCGCGCTGGAGGAGATGGGAAGGAACTCCGTCAGCCCCTGGACGAGTCCGAGGATGAACGATTCGAACCAACTCATGGGGCTAGGGCCGTCCCGTTATGTACGTGTGCGGTCAGAAGGTCGTGCGCAGCGTACCGTCCCCAGATGAATCGGCCGTGCTCAGGCCTCCTGAGGGTCCGTCGGCCCCGAGGTCGTCCAGCCCGGGGCCCGTACGTGGGCGGTGAGCGTCTCCCGGTCGGCCTCGCCGCCGCAGTGGGCGCACACGAGCCGGGGGCTGAGGACCTCGCCGCAGTCGTGCTCCAGGACGACGGGACGCGCGTCGGCGTTGAGGTGGCGGTCGCCCCAGGCCATCAGTGTCACCAGCACCGGCTGGAGTTCCTCGCCGGCGGCCGTGGCCCGGTACTCGAAGCGTCGGGGGCGCTCGCTGTACGGCACCTTCTCCAGGATCCCGGCCTCGACGAGCCGCTTGAGGCGGGCCGTGAGGATGTCGCGGGGGGCGCCGGTGTTGCGGGCGATCCGGTCGAAGCGGCACACCCCGAGCGAGACCTCGCGGAGCACGAGGAGCGCGTACTTCTCGCCGACGAGGGTGAGGGTGTCGGCGATCGAGCAGGGGCGGGGGGCGGCCTTCATGGGTCCAGCGTAGGGCAGAATGCGAGGAGAGGGTTTGAAATTCCAACCCACTGGGCTATGTTACCGATGAGTGTCGGTCCACTTCTCCAACTCAGGAGCACGCCATGCGCGACGCCGTCATCGTCGAAGCCGTCCGGACCCCGATAGGAAAGGGCAAGGCGGGCGGAGCCCTGTCCCACGTCCACCCCGTCGCCCTCCTCTCCCACACCCTGCGCGCCCTCGTCGAACGCAGCGGCATCGACCCCGCCCTCGTCGACGACGTGATCGGCGGTACCGTCGACCAGGTCGGCGAGCAGGCCATGAACACCACCCGCTACGCCTGGCTCGGCGCCGGATTCCCCGAGTCCGTGCCCGCCACCACCGTCGACCGGCAGTGCGGCTCCTCCCAGCAGGCCGTCCACTTCGCCGCCCAGGGCGTGATCTCCGGGGCGTACGACATCGCCGTCGCCTGCGGGGTGGAGTCCATGAGCCGGGTGCCCATGTGGTCCAACGTGCCGCCCGGCGCCGACCCCTTCGGCCCGGGCGTCGCCGAGCGCTACCCCGAGGGCCTCGTGCCGCAGGGCGTCAGCGCCGAACTCATCGCAGCGAAGTGGTCGATCGGCCGTGAGGCCATGGACGCCTTCGCCACCACGTCGCACACCAGGGCGGCCCGCGCCTGGGCGGCCGGACTCTTCGACGCCGAGGTCGCCCCGTACGAGGACGTCCGCCGCGACGAGTCGGTGCGGCCCGCCACCACCCCCGAGGTCCTCGCCGGGCTCCGGCCCTCCTTCGAGGACCCCGGCTTCGCCGCCCGCTTCCCGCAGATCGACTGGTCCGTCACCGCCGGGAACAGCAGCCCCGTCAACGACGGCGCGTCCGCCGTCCTCGTCATGGCGGCCGACACCGCGAGGAGCCTCGGCCTGCGGCCCCTCGCCCGGCTGCACAGCTTCGCCGTCACCGGCTCCGACCCGCTGCTGATGCTCACCGGTGTCATCCCGGCCACCGAGAAGGTCCTGCGCCGCGCGGGCCTCTCCCTCTCCGACATCGACCTCTTCGAGATCAACGAGGCCTTCGCCAGTGTCGTCCTCGCCTGGCAGCAGGAGACCGGCGCCGACCCTGCCAGGGTCAACGTCCACGGCGGCGCCATCGCCCTCGGCCACCCCCTCGGCGCCAGCGGCACCCGCCTGACCACCACCCTCGTCCACGCGCTGCGCGCCAGGGGCGCCCGCTACGGCCTCCAGGCGATGTGCGAGGCGGGCGGCCTCGCCAACGCGATGATCGTCGAGGCGCTCTGACTCCGACGAGGCCGCTCCTAGCGGACGCCGCCCACCGGCTCCGGCACGCCGTCCGGCTCCGGCACGCCGTCCCCGGCCGGGGCGGGGGACGGGGCCGGAGCCCGCAGACCGTGCCGCTTGCGCCAGGCCACCACCGCGGCGGCCACGCCCGACAGCACGATGAAGCCCGCGGAGAAGAGGAAGGCCGGCGAGCCCGGCGAGCCGGCCTGGGCGCCCGCCACCACGTACGCCGCCGTGTTGGGCACCGAGCCGAGCGCCGTCGCCAGGAGGAACGGCAGGTACCCCATCCGGGAGACCGCCGCGCAGTAGTTGGCCGCCGCGAACGGCACCCCCGGGAACAGCCGGATAGCCAGCATCGAACGGAACCCGTGCCGGCTCAACTGCCCGTCCGCCGCCGTCAGCCAGCGCCCCCGCAGCAGCGGCCGCAGCGCGTCCTGCCCCAGGAACCGGCCGAGGGTGAACGCGATCCCGGCGCCCAGGACCGTCCCCGCCACCGCCGCCGTCAGCCCCGCCGCGGAACCGAACAGCGCGCCCGCCGCCAGATTGAGCACCGGCCGCGGGACGAACGCCGCCGTGCACACCCCGTACGCCAGGCCGAAGAGCAGCACCGCCCCGGGGCCGCTCGTCCGTGGCGGCCAGCCGGAGGCCAGGAACCGCTGCGGCTCGTACGACACCACGAGGGCAGCCGCCGTGAGCAGCAGCAGGGCGAGTAGGGAGAGCCGCGCGCGGGGGGAGAACAGGGCCCGGGAGCAGCGGACGGCGAGGGAGCCCGGCGGCCGGGGCACGGGAGCGAGCATTCGGGGAGAGTAACGGACGCGTCCGTATGATCGCCGTAATGTGCGTCATGTCCCTCCGGGCCGGGCCCCGGACGACCTCAGGGCAGGGAGACCCATGACCGACATCGCGCCGCCGGACACCGGCTCCGGAGACGTGCCCCGCAGCGCCCTCGCCGACACCGTCCTCGACCGGCTCACCACCGTCTACCCGGCCGCCGGAAACCCCTTCCGGGCGCAGGAGATGGTCGCGTACATGAAGGGCGTCGCCCCCTTCCTCGGCGTCCGCACCCCCGAGCGCCGGATCCTGTCCCGCACCGTCCTCGACGGCATCCCCCGGCCCGACGAGACCGACTGCGCCGCCGTCGCCCTGCGCTGCTTCGCCCTGCCCGAGCGCGAGTACCACTACTTCGCGGTCGACTACCTGCGCCGCCATGTGCGGCGCTGCTCCTCAGGTTTCCTGCCCGTGGCCCGCCGGCTCGTCACCACCGTCTCCTGGTGGGACACCGTCGACCACCTCGCCGCCCACGTCGTCGGCGGACTGGTCGCGGCTGACCCCTCGCTCGGCGACCGCATGGACGAGTGGATCGAGGACGAGGACCTGTGGGTGGCCCGCACGGCGCTCCTCCACCAGCTCCGCTTCAAGGGGGCCACGGACGCCGACCGGCTCTTCGCGTACTGCCTGCGCCGGGCGCCCGACACGGACTTCTTCCTCCGCAAGGCCATCGGCTGGGCCCTGCGCGAGTACGCCAGGACGGCCCCCGGCGAGGTCCGCGCCTTCGTCGCCGCGAACGCCTCCCGGCTCTCGCCCCTCTCCGTCCGCGAGGCCCTCAAGCACCTCGATCCCCTCTGAGGGGGCGGGTGCGCCCCCGGCCCTTTCGGGGCGCCACCCGGATTGATCGTCGTCCGACCCGTTTGGAAGAGTCACGGGGCCGCCCTGAGCTCGGGGTGGGGGGATCGGACACCCTCAGGTCCGGTAGCGAGCGATGATGAGAAGAACCTCGGCCTCACGGCTGCACATATGGGGGACCGTTCTGGCGGTCGTCGCCCTGATGGGCGCGCAGGCGGTGCCCGCGGCGGCCGTCACGACGACCCCGGGAGACCCCGGCGGCACCGCCCACACCCGGGAGTCGGTCCGGGCGATGACCTGGAACATCTGCGGCGACGCGGGCGGCAGGATCGCGTCCGACGCCGGATACTGCCCGTGGCGGAACGGCAACACGACGGACGACGGGAAGACCTTCGACGGACCCGCCACGAAGATGGCGGGCGTGGCCAAGGTCGTCAACGACCGGAACCTCAACGTGGTGATGCTCCAGGAGGTCTGCGCCGGCAAGACGCCGGGCGACACCGAAGGCGTCAACCACCTCGACCTGCTCGCCGGCAAGCTCGAAGGCGAGTGGACCTTCGCGTCGGCGGGCATGACCCGGCCCGACGAGCCGTACGCGGAGCCGGAGCGCTCGGGCGTCGAGATGATCGACCAGGAGGGTTCGGACTGCCGCGGACCCGCTCTCACCGGGACGCTGGGCGTCGCCATCGCGGTGAAGGGGAAGATCACCTGGAAGACGGAGACGGACTTCGAGACCCCGCTCGGTCTGACGATGGGCCGAGGGACCGTGCTGTGCGTCGAGGTGGAGGGCTGGGAGAGCCACGTCTGCACCACGCACGTGGCCAACTTCGGTTCGGGCGCCACGTTCGACGGCTATTACAAGGACCAGATCGACACCGTCGCGAACGTGGTGAAGAAATTCCCCTCCGTGGTCCTGGGCGGCGACTTCAACACCAGGGACCAGAACAAGCTCCAGCCGCTCTACAGCCTCATGTCCGAGTGCGACCAGCGGGCCTACACACCTGACGGTACGGACGCCGTCAACGAGCCCACCAAGATCACTCGCAGCAACGTGGTGACGGACGCCAACGGCGGGATCGTGTCCCACGGCTACGAGACGTCGAAGATCGACTACCTCTTCTCGACCGACGCCTTCACCGGCTGCGACTCGTGGACCCAGCTGGGCGACCGCACGGACTACCGCGTGACGGTGCAGCCGACCTGCACCTCCACCACACCCAAGACGAACTGGAGCCCCTGCGACCCCGACCCCACCGCCTACTCCGACCACACCCCGCTCTACGGCTACACCCAGGGCGGCGCGAAGCTCGCCTGGAAGCTCGACGGCGGCCCCGACGCCACCTCGGGCGGGTCCGGCGGCCACACCGGCGCCCTCACGGGCGGCGGAGCGTGGACGGCGGAGCACGGCGGCGCCCTGGAGCTGAACGGCTCCGACGGAGCCGTCACCGCGACCGGCCCCGTCGTCAGCACCAGCCGCAGCTTCACCGTCTCGGCCTGGGCCAAGGTCGACCCCGGCGCCGGCACCTCGGTCGTCCTGTCCCAGGACGGGACCACGATCAGCGGCATGATGCTCTGGTACGGGCAGGACGGCACCTGGCGCTTCGGCCTCCCCAAGGCGGACAGCTCCACCTGGGCCGTCGACCAGGCCGTGGCCCCCGCGACCGCCGGTGTGTGGACGCGGCTGACGGGCGTGTACGACGCGGTCAGCGGTGCGGTCGCCCTCTACGTCGACGGCCAGAAGAAGGCCACGGCCACGCACACGTCCCGCTGGGACGCGAACGGCCCGTTCGTCATCGGCCGGGACAAGGTCAACGGCGTGAACAACGCCTACTTCGACGGCTTCGTCCAGGGCGTCGAGGTCTTCGACCACGCCCTGCGGGACGACCAGGTCGCCTCGCACGCCACCCGGCTGACCGCGCCCACCGACAAGAGCACCCCGCTTCAGGGCGGCGAGTGGGACTCCTTCTCGCAGGGCTGCCACCTCCCGCTCGACTTCTTCGGCGCCGACTTCGGCACGGCGATCGGCCTCACGCCGACGCTCACGGCCACCGTCGACCACCCGGACCCGTCCAAGGAGGTGTGGGCCGAGTTCTCCCTGAGGGACGACACCGCCGGGGCGCAGCCGATCGTGCTGGGCGGACCGGGGTCGGCCAGTGCGCGGGTGCGGGGCGGCGGCACCGTCTCCGTCACCACGCCTCCGCTCGTCCCCGGCCACAGCTATGCCTGGCAGGTGCGCACCACCGACGGAACCGCCGTCTCGCCCCTCGCGGCGACCTGCAACTTCAGGACGCGCTGAGCCCTCGGCGGCCGGTCCCGGCCGGTGGTCACCCACCGGCCGGGGAACCCTGAGCCCCCCACCGGGGTCGGCGCGGCCCGGCCCGGACCGCGCCGGCGGCCGGCCGGGCCGACCCCGGGACGGGTGGCACAGGCGGCCCTGGCCGCACCCGTCGTACCGGCACCGGCTGCCCCTGCGGTAAGGGCACGGGCGGTACCGGCTGCCCCCGGCCGCCCCGACCCCGGCGACACCGGCCGCGCCCGTCGCTCCGGCCCCCCCGCGGCCCCCGCCGCCCCCGCGCCCCCGGCACAATGAGCACGTGAACGAGCAGATCCCCGTCATCCGCGAGGTCGACCAGGGCACCGCGCGCCTCATGCCCGACGTGGATCGGGAGCGGGCCTGGCTGCTGACGGTCGACGGTGCGCCCCAGTCGTACGTCGACCTCGACGACCCGGCGTACCTGGAGTTCGAGTACGCGCGCCGGCTCGCCCATGTCGTCGACGGGGCCGCCGACGACGGCGCGCCGCTCGACGTCCTGCACCTGGGCGGCGGGGCGCTCTCCCTGCCCCGGTACGTCGCCGTCACCCGGCCCGGCTCGCGCCAGGACGTGGTGGAGGCGGACCGGGGGCTGCTGGCCCTCGTCGCAGAACACCTGCCGCTGCCCGCGGACTCCGGTGTCACCGTGCATGCCGCCGACGCCAGGCGGTGGCTGGAGGCGGCCCCCGCCGCCTCGGCCGACCTGGTCGTCGGAGACGTCTTCGGCGGCTCGCGCGTGCCCGCCCACCTCACGTCCGTCGAGTACGCGCGCGAGGTCCGGCGCGTCCTGCGCGCCGACGGGATCTACGCCGCCAACCTGGCCGACGGGGCTCCCTTCCCCTTCCTCCGCTCCCAGCTGGCCACCTTCGCCGCCGTCTTCCCCGAGCTCGCCCTGGTCGCCGAACCTGCCGTGCTGCGCGGCCGCCGCTTCGGCAACGCGGTCCTGGTCGCCTCCGGCCGGGAGATCGACCTCGCGCACCTCGCGCGCCGGGCCGCCGCGGACGCCTTCCCCGCGCGCGTGGAGCACGGAGAGGCGCTCGCCCGGCTCACCGGGGACGCGGAACCGGTCCTCGACGCCGGGGCCGTACCCTCACCCGTCCCGCCGGACGGCGCCTTCGGCATCGGCTGAGGCGGAAGGGACGGCGGCGACGGAAGCGGAGGCCGCGGGCGCGTGCGCCGGACCGGGCAGGGGAGCCGGGCCCGGGATCTCCTTCGTGTGCGGACGCCGGGTCAGGTTCCGTACGTCCGGCACCACCAGGACCAGAGCCGTGACGAGCACCATGAGCGCCGCCGCGCCCCACAGCGCCTCGCTCCGGCCGAACGCGCTCTCCGCCGGGCCCGCGAGCGCCGTGGTCAGCGGCAGCAGGGCCGTCGAGCCGAACCAGTCGTAGGCCGAGACCCGGGACAGCTTCTCCTCCGGGATCTCCTGGTGCAGGGCCGTCATCCACGAGACGCCGAAGACCTCGATGGCCACGCCGCTCACGAACATGGCGGCCGTCAGCCCCACCGCGTCGAGCGGCACGGCGAGCGCCGCCGACGGCAGGGCGATCGGGAACACGCACAGCGTCCCGACGAACAGCATCCGCCGCGGCTTCCACCGGGCCATCAGGACGGCGCCGGCGAGCGTCCCCACGCCGTAGGCGGCGAGCGCGATGCCCCAGGGCCGCGCGCCCCCCAGGTCGGACCGGGCGACCAGCGGCCCGTACACCGACTCGACCGCCCCGATCAGCCCGACCACCACCGAGAACTGGGCGACGATCGACCAGAGCCAGGGCCGGCCGACGAACTCGTGCCAGCCCTCCCGCAGATCGGCGAAGAGGCCGCCGCCGGGAGCGCGGTCGGGGATGCCGCTCACGTCCAGGAAGGCGCGCAGTCCGCCCGCGACGGCGAAGGCGACCGCGTCGATGAGCAGCACCCAGCCGGGACCGACGAAGGCGACGAGGGCGCCACCGAGCGCGGCGCCGCCGATGGTCGCGCTGTGCATCGCCATCCGGAAGACGGCGAAGGCACGGCTGGCCTGCTCGCCCGTGACGCTGGACAGCAGCATGCCCTCCGCCGCCGGGTTGAAGAAGGCCTGGCCGGTGCCGCAGAGCGCGGTGAGCACCATCATCTGCCAGATGCGGGCCTCGCCGGCGAGGACGAGCGCGGCGAAGACGGCCTGCGAGACGCAGTTGAGGGTGTTGGCGGCGACCATCACCCGGTGCCGGGGCACCCGGTCGGCGACGGCGCCGCCGATGAGCAGGAAGAGGACGAGCGGCAGGAAGCGCGCCATCGCCACGAGCCCCACGTCGCCCGCGTCGCCCCCGGATTCGAAGACCGCCCACGTCGTGGCGATGAGGGCGCCGTGCGTGCCGAGGTTGGTCACGATCGTGGCGGCGGTGAGGAGGACGTAGTTGCGGCCGGCCCACTCGGGGCGGCGGGAACCGAGCGGGGTACGGCGGGAGGGGGCGGCACTGTTCACCCCGGGACTATCCCTGCCGACCTGCCCCGATGCCAAGCCGTTATCCGGCCCGCGCCCCGTCGGCCAGGCCTTTGCCGGCTGGGTGGACCGGCCCCGCGCCCCGTCCGCCGGGCCGTCGTCCGCTCGGCGGACCGGGCACGTGACCGGTCCGCCGAGCCGACGGGTCAGGACTCCGGTGCCAGACGGACCGTCGAGAGGATCTGCCGGATGGTGGCGTCCGGCAGCTCGCCCGCGACACCGTCGGCCGCGTAGAGCACCCAGGTGGTGAAGTCGCCCGCGGTGTTCTTGAAGGTGAAGGCGATCGACTTGCCGTCGGACTCGCACTTGTTGCGCTTCTTGACGCCCGGCGCCGTGGCCGTCGCCATGCTGCCGGTGAGCCCGGATGCCGTCTTGTAGGGCACGGCCTTGGTGATCTTGATGGTGTTCTTCGGCATGTGCTGCGCGTAGCCGCCCCACACCCACGAACCGGCCTCGCCGTACGCGGCGTCCGCGGTGTTCTTGGCGCCCTGGCCGCCCTTGGTGCCGGCGGTGCTCAGGCCCCAGGTCTCGGGAGTCCCGTTCTTGTCGACGTCGTACGTGCACCACTCGCCCTTGAGGCGCGTCGGCGACGTCATCGTCATCAGCGGGCTGCCGTCGTTCTTCTTCTCGTCCTCGAAGGCCGTGATCATCCCGGGCTTCAGGACCTCCCACTCCGGCGGAACGTCGAAGAGGGTGTTGTACTTCGGGTTGTAGACGACCTTCCAGCCGGGGATCGTCGGCTGCTGGGCGGCGCCGTCACGCGGGTTGGCGAGCGACGGGGAGCCGCTGGGCTCCGTCGACGGGGCCGCCGGCGCGGAGGGTGCCGCGGACGGGTTCTTGCCGCCGGCCGTCGGCTGCTCCTCGTCCCCGCCGAGCACCAGGTACCCGGTGACACCGGCCGCGACGACCACGGCGAGCGCGGCGACGATCGCCACGAGCGTCGTCTGCTTCTTCTTCCCGCCGTCCGGCCCGCCGGGCATGCCCGGACCCGGCACCGCGTACTGCTGCGCCACGGTCGGCTGCTGGTACGGGTTCGGCTGGCCGTAGCCGGGCTGCGGGTAGCCGGGCTGCGAGGGCGGCGGCTGTTGCGGGTAGCCGGGCTGCGTCGGCGGCTGCGGGTACCCGGGCTGGGCCGGTGGCTGCTGATACGGGTTCGGCTGCTGGTACCCCGACTGCTGGTAGGGGTTCGGATTCTGGTCCTGCGGGTTCTGCTCGCCCCCGGGCGGCTGCTGTCCTGGCCACATGGCCAGTAACCATAGAGGTGCGGGGGCGCCGCGACCACGCCCGCCCCGGCACCGTGGGCCCGCGAGGGTATGGCCAAGGACTCCTACTCATGGGTAACATCGCGGACCATGAGCGCAGACCAGATGTCCGTCGGCGAGATGCTCGCCGCCACGGTCCCCATGGCCGGAACCCTGAACCTGGAGTTCCTGGAGACCACCGCCGAGCGTGCCGTCGTCCGCCTGCCGGACCAGGCCGCCTACCACAACCACGTCGGCGGCCCGCACGCCGGCGCGATGTTCACCCTCGCCGAGTCCGCCAGCGGCGCCATCGTGCTCGCCGCCTTCGGCGACCAGCTGAGCCGCGCGGTGCCGCTCGCCGTCCGGGCCGAGATCGGCTACAAGAAGCTCGCCATGGGCGTCGTCACCGCCACCGCCACCCTGGGGCGCCCCGCCGCCGAGGTCGTCGCCGAGCTCGACGCCGGTGAGCGGCCGGAGTTCCCGGTGCGGATCGACATCACCCGCGAGGACGGCGCCGTGACCGGCGAGATGACCGTCGTCTGGACCCTGCGCCCGAACGCCTGACCCCGGAGCGCCGCGCGCCGCCCCCGTACCCCCTGGGTGCGGGGGCGGCCGTGCTCCGCACCACACGGCACCGGACCGGGCACCCCGCCACGACCGGGTAGGCTGCCCCGGCGTGCCCGCCGCGGTGCGCGCCCGCGCCAGGGCCCCCGACCACGGGCCGGCGCGGCAGGGGCAGTCGAAACGGGAGGAAGCCGCGTTGCACGTCCAGGAGTGGCTGGAGACGATCCCCGCGGTCGCCGTCTACGTCCTCGTCGGGGTGGTGATCGGGCTGGAGAGCCTGGGCATCCCGCTGCCGGGCGAGATCGTCCTCGTGAGCTCGGCACTGCTCGCCTCGCAGCACGGCGACATCAACCCGTGGGTGCTCGGCGCCTGCGCCATCGCCGGCGCGATCATCGGTGACTCGATCGGCTACGCCATCGGCCGCAAGGGCGGGCGCCCGCTGCTCGCCTGGCTGGGCAGGAAGTTCCCCAAGCACTTCAGCGAGGCGAACATCGGCCTCGCCGAGCGCTCCTTCCAGAAGTGGGGCATGTGGGCGGTCTTCTTCGGCCGCTTCGTCGCCCTGCTCCGCATCTTCGCCGGGCCGCTCGCGGGCGTGCTCCACATGCCGTACTGGAAGTTCCTCATCGCCAACGTCTTCGGCGGCATCCTCTGGGCCGGCGGCACGACGGCCGTCATCTACTCGGTCGGGATCGTCGCCGAGGCGTGGCTGAAGCGCTTCTCGTGGCTCGGCCTCGTCCTCGCCGTCCTCATCGGTGTCGGCTCGATGCTGATCATCAAGAACCGGGCCAAGAAGGCCGCGGCGGAGCGCTCGGAGGCCGCGGAGCCGGCTCCGGAGCCGGTCGCGGTGGCCGACTGACCCCCTGCGGCCCACGGAAAGGAGGGCGGCACCCCGTCGACGGGGTACCGCCCTCCTTTCCGTGTCCCCGGCCCCACGGCTCAGTCCTCGAAGGCCTCGGCGTGACTCTTGGCGAGGTGCAGATACATCTCGGCGTTGAGCCTGATGCCCGCCTGCTCCTCCTCGGTCAGCGGTCGGCGCACCTTCGCCGGGACGCCGGCGACGAGCGACCCCGGCGGGATCTCCATGCCCTGCGGGACGAGCGCCTGCGCGGCGACGAGCGATCCGGCGCCGATCCGGGCCCCGTTGAGGACGGTCGCCCCCATGCCGACGAGGACGTCGTCCTCGATGACACAGCCGTGCACGGTCGCGTTGTGACCGACGGTCACCCGGGCCCCGATCGAGACGGGGAAGCCCGGGTCGACGTGAACCGTGGAATTGTCCTGGATGTTGGCGTCCTCGCCGACCTCGATCGGACCGCAGTCGGCCCGGAGCACGGTGTGGTACCAGATGTTGGCGCGGGGGCCGAGCGTCACCTCGCCGAGGACCACGGAGGTGGGGGCGGTGAAGGCGGTCGGGTCGATCCGCGGCTCCTTGCCGCCCACACCCTTGATCAACGCCTCTGTCATGGTTCGCTCCTGATCGTCAGCCGTCATGTCACGCCCGGGGGTGCCCCCGGCCGCACCCTATGCCGTGCTCATGACGGACATCACAGCGCACCGCGCCGATCAGGCAGGACGGCGCCGACTACGGTGTCCGGGTGCCCAGGAACAGAAACACGTTCTCCTCTCTCGCCGCCTGGCGGCGCCGGGTCCTCACGCGTGCGGTGCAGGGCGGCTGGCGCTGGGTGCAGGAGGCCGGCTCCGTCACCGCCGAGCACCCCGGGAAGCTGCGCTTCCGCCGTCTCGGCGCGGGCACCCGGCTCGCCTTCCCGCAGGGCACGGTCTTCGGCGAGCGGTGGATCGAGATCGGCGAGTGCTGCATCGTCGCCGAGCAGGTCACGCTGACGGCCGGGATGCTGCCGGGCCTCGACCTCGGGACCGAGACGGTACTGACGCTCGGTGACGGGGTCGTCCTCGGCCGGGGCAGCCATGTCATCGCCGACGCGAAGGTGACCATAGGCTCCGACACGTACTGCGGCCCGTACGTCTACATCACCTCGACCAACCACAGCTACGACGACCCGGACGAGCCCGTCGGCCGCCAGTGGCCCCGCTCGGCGCCGGTCACCATCGGCCCCGGCTGCTGGCTCGGCACGGGCGCGGTGATCCTCCCCGGCGCCCGGCTCGGCCGGAACGTGGTCGTCGCGGCCGGCGCGGTGGTACGCGGTGAGGTGCCGGACCACTCGGTCGTGGCGGGCGCCCCGGCCCGGGTCGTCCGGGGCTGGGACCCGGAGAAGGGGTGGCAGCCGCCGCTGCGCACCCCGGCCCCGGTCCCGATCCCGGAACACGTCACCGCCGCTCAGCTGGAGGCGCTCGCTGCCTGGGAGGCCGGGCGGAAGGGCAGCTCCGAGACCGTCTCCCCGTGAGACGCCAGGGGCGCCCGTGACGACCCGGGGCTGACGACCGGGCCGGACGGCCCCTGTCGGTGACTCCCCGGTGTGTCGATCACGAGCGTTGTCGACGCTCGTGATCGACACACCTAGCCCGTCGCCAGCAGGACCGTGCCCACCAGGGCGAGGCCCGCGCCCGCCGCCTGGATCGCGCGGAGACGTTCCTTCAGGACGCCCCGGGCCGCGAGGGCCGTCACCACGGGGTAGAGGCTGGCGAGGACCGCGGCGACGGTGACCGGGCCCTGTTGGGCCGCGATCGCGTACGTACCGTTGGCGGCGACGTCGGCGAGGCCGACGAAGGCGAGGGCCGGGAGCGCCGCGCGGATCACGCCGGGACCGCCCTCGGGAAGGGCCGCGCCGCCGCGCTTCACGGAGGCGTACAGGGCGCCGCCGCCCACCACGACGTTGGTGACCCGCTGGACGAACAGGGCGAGGAAGAGGCCGGTGACCGTCGTGGAGGCCTCGGCGATGAGCGCCATCACCGAGCCGAAGCCGAAGGCCGCGACCAGGGTCAGCAGCACGGCCTGCCGCTGGACGGGCGCCCCGCGCAGTTCGGGCCCGCCGGCGAGGACCACGCCGAGGATCGCGACCCCGATCCCGGCGAACTGGAGCAGTCCCGGCCGGTCGCCGACGAGGAGGCCGACCGAGACGGGGACGACGACGCCGAGCGAGCCGAGCGGGGAGACCACGCCCATGGGGCCGAGCGCGAGCGCCTTGTAGAAGGCGAGCATGGCCGCGGGGCCCACGACGCCCGCCCCGACGGCGTACCAGAGCTGCGGGCCCGCCTCCGTCCATGCGCCGGTCGCGAGGACGACGGCGCCGAGGACGAGGACCGCCAGGAGCTGCGAGACGACGACGACGGTGAGCGCCGGTATGCGGCGCGTGAGGAGCCCACCGCCGAAGTCGGCGAGGCCCCACAGAAGGCTGGTGGCCAGGGCGAACAGGGCGGTCATCGGAGTCCTCGCAGTCACGGACGGCAGTACAGTGCAGTGAACCATCGGGTGCACCCCACCGTAGTTCAATAAAATGAACTCTGTCATCCATCATATTGGACGGAATGTGTCGGACCTCGATCAGCTCACGCAGTCGCTCGCCCGGAACCTGAAGCGCTGGCGCAAGGAGCGGGGCCTCACCCTGGACGCCCTCGCCGCACGGGCCGGCGTCAGCCGCGGCATGATCATCCAGATCGAACAGGCCCGGACCAACCCCAGCGTGGGCACCACCGTGAAGCTGGCCGACGCCCTCGGCGTCTCCATCACGACCCTCCTCGACTACGAGCAGGGCCCCCAGGTCCGGCTCGTCCCGCCCGACCAGGCCGTCCGCATGTGGTCCACCTCCACCGGCAGCCACACCACGCTCCTCGTCGGCACCGAGGCGCGCGGCCCCCTGGAGCTCTGGTCCTGGACCCTCATGCCGGGCGACGGCAGCGCCTCCGACCCGCACCCGGAGGGCACGGTCGAGCTGCTGAACGTCACCTCCGGCGTCCTCACCCTCGTCGTCGACGGCGAGGAGCACACCCTGCCGGCCGGCACCTCCGCCGTCTTCGAGGCCAACGCGAACCACGCCTACCGCAACGACGGCACCGAGCCCGTCGAGATGACGATGGCCGTCTCCATCCCGCCCGTACGCTGAGACGGACGGCCGTGCGCCGTGCGCCGCTTGTTAGCGTGAGGCGCATGCGCGCACCCATCGGAGACTTCGCCGACGCCACGCCCGCCCCCGACGGTCTCGACCTGCTGACCGGTCCCGTCGCCGCCGCCGTCCGCGCCTGGACGGGACCCGTACCGGCCGATCAACTCCTGTACGTGGACACCGACCCGGCCATCGCCGACACCGCCGTCTTCGTGGCGCACCACGGGCCCGAGCTGCTCGACCGGTCCGCCAACTGCGTGATCGTCGCGGGCAGACGCGGCGACAGCACGACCCTGGCGGCGTGCGTCGTGAAGTCGGCCGACCGGGTCGACGTCAACGGGGTCGTACGCAGGCATCTCGGCGCCCGCAAGGCCTCGTTCGCGCCGATGGACACCGCGACCGGCGAGACCGGCATGGAGTACGGAGGCATCACCCCCGTCGGCCTCCCCACCGACTGGCCCCTCCTCGTGGACGCCGCCGTCGTGGACATCGAGTGGGTCCTGATCGGCAGCGGCCGCCGCCGCGGCAAGCTGATCCTCCCGGGCAAGGCGTTCGCCCAACTGCCGGGCGCGGTCGTCGTCGAGGGGCTCGGCGTCCCCGTCGGCTGACCCCGCGCCGGATCAGCCCAGCCGGATCAGCCCAGGCCGAGGCGCGGGATCTCGATCGCGGGGCAGCGGTCCATCACCATGTCCAGGCCCGCCGCGCGGGTGCGGGCGAACGCCGCCTCGTCGATCACGTCCAGCTGGAACCAGACCGCCTGGGCGCCGATCGCGACGGCCTCGTCGGCGATCCCGCCCGCCAGCTCGCTGTTGACGAACACGTCGACGACGTCGACCGGGAAGGGGATGTCGGCGAGCGAGGCGTAACCCTGCTCGCCGTGGACCGTCTCCGCCTTCGGGTGGACCGGGACGATCCGCTTCCCGAAGCGCTGGAGGACGGCCGCCACGCCGTACGCCGCCCGCCCCCTGTTCGAGGAGAGCCCCACCACCGCCCACGTGTCGCCGGTGGACGTGAGGATCCGCCGCACCGCCTCCGACGCGGAGTACTCGGTGGGTCCCGTGGTCGTGGTGTCGACGCTCATCGTCTCTGCTGCCCTTCTCGGCGTGGCCCGTACTCCCCGGTCAACGAGCCGCCCCGGGCCGTGATTCCCCGGCGGACGATCAGCCCTCCCACGCCCGGCGTTCCGCCTCGCGCGGGGCCTCCACCACGGACGGAAGGGCCGGGCCGAAGGTCATCACCGGGCGGCCCCGGTCCCACCGGCGCCAGCCCGGGTCGCCCGTCGCCGCGAACGCGACCCAGGCCGCGTGCATCGCCGCCGCCAGCTCCCGGGGCGCGTCCGGGCCCGTCAGGGCGCGGGTCTCCGGCAGGCCGAGGGTGTCGAAGACGAAGCCGAGTTCCAGCGCGTGACAGGCGCCGAGGCCCAGGACGGGGGAGCGCCAGGCGAACTCGTACAGATACGTCCCGGCGGGCGCGCCGCGGCGCAGCCGGGCGTCCGCGAGGGCGTTCAGCGGGATCCGCAGCAGCTTGTCCGTGGCGAGCGCACCCAGGACCTCGCCCGGCTTCTCGCCCCTGCGACCCGCGCGGTACACCCGGGCCGTCCGGGACGGCACCTTCGTCCTCCACAGCAGGAGCCGCTGGGCCACGGGGCCGACACGGTCGACGAGCCCTCCCGGCACGAACCACAGCCGGTACTCCTCCGTCGTGGTGCCCATGAGCAGGTCCACGTCCGCCGAGTCCCCGGCCGCGAGCGCCTCCGCCGGATCGCGGGGCACCACCTCGCCGTCCACCACGACCTGGAACGCGTGGCCGCCTGTCAGCGGCGACCCCTTGCCGGTCACCTCCGTCTGCGCGTCGAGCAAGGTCTCCGGGTCCACGCGCGCGAACGCCTCCGCCGTCGCCGGCATCCTCAGCCGCGCGGCCACCGCCTCCGTGGTCCGGCGGGCCGTGGCGGGCGGCTGCGCGACCGGGGCGCCGCTCTGCACCACCGCCCGCCGGAACAGGCCCGCCGCGAGGGGCGAGGCCAGCAGCGCGGCGATGCAGATGGCGCCCGCCGACTCGCCGAACACCGTCACCCGCTCCGGGTCCCCGCCGAAGGCCGTGATGTTCTCGCGCACCCAGGTCAGCGCGGCGATCTGGTCGCGGAGGCCCAGGTTCGCGGGGGCGTCGGGGAAGACGCCGAAGCCCTCGACGCCGAGCCGGTAGTTGACCGAGACGAGCACCACCCCGTCCCGGGCGAAGGCGGTGCCGTCGTAGACCGGGACCGCCGAGGAACCATGGATCAGGGAACCGCCGTGGATCCACACCATGACCGGCCGCCCGCCCTCCGGCGTGGCCGGTGCCGAACCGTCCGGGGCCCGCGAGCCGTCCGAGGCGCGTGAACCGTCCGAGGGCCTCGACCCGTCCCCCTGCGCCGAACCGTCCCACGGCGCCCAGACGTTCAGGTTCAGACAGGCCTCGCCCTCGATGTCCGGGTCGGGCAGGAGCGCGTCCAGCGGCGGGGCGTACGGCCGCTTCGGCGCCGTCGGACCGAAGGCCGTCGCCTCCCGCACCCCGTCCCAGGGCGCGACCGGCTCCGGCGCCCGGAACCGTAGCCGCCCCACCGGGGCACGGGCGTAGGGCACACCGAGGAAGGCGGCCACGCCGTCCTCCAGGGAGCCCCGCAACGCCCCGTACCGTGTGCGGACCTCAGCTACCCGCTCCGTCATCGACCCCCACCTTCCCTCGCGCCGTCGGAGTGCGCCGCCAGTGCCCGCTTCAGGACCTTCCCCGTCGGGCCCAGCGGCAGCTCCCCGACGAAACGCACGATCCGCGGGTACTTGTGGCGGCCGAGGCGCTCGCGCGACCAGTCCACGAGCTCCTCCTCGGAGAGCGGGGCGCCCTCCCGGCGTACCACCACCGCGCACACCTCCTCGCCCTTCGCCTCGTCGGGGACGCCGACGACCGCGACCTCTGAGACCGAGGGATGGCGCACGAGCACCTCCTCCACCTCGCGCGGGTAGATGTTGAAGCCGCCCCGGATGACCAGGTCCTTCTTCCGGTCGACGATCCGCAGGAAGCCGTCCTCGTCCCGTACGCCCAGGTCACCGGTGCGGAACCAGCCGTCCACGACCGCCGCGGCCGTCGCCTCCGGGTCGTTCAGGTAACCGGCGAAGACGTTGTGCCCGCGCACCACGACCTCGCCGACGGCGCCGTCCGCGAGCAGGACGACCTCCCGGTCGACGGCCGCGTCCGCGATGCCGACCTCGACGCCCCACACCGGATGCCCGACCGTCCCGGGCCGCCGGCCGATGTGCGGCTGGTTGAACGTCGCGACCGGCGAGGTCTCCGTCAGGCCGTACCCCTCCAGGACCTGCGTGTCGAAGGTCTCCTCGAAGCGCTCCAGGACGGCCACCGGCAGCGCCGCCCCGCCCGACACGGCGGCGCGCAGGGCCGCCGGACGCACCTCGGCACCCGCCGCGGCCTCCACCAGGGCGTGGTACATCGTCGGCACCCCCATGAAGACCGTGACGCCCTCGTCGGCGAGGACCCGCAGGGCCGCAGGGCCGCTGAACCGGGGCATCAGCACGAGCGTCGCGCCCTGGCGGAGGGTGCCGTTCATCGCGCAGGTCTGGCCGTAGCTGTGGAAGAGCGGCAGGCAGCCGAGGACCACGTCACCCGCACCGAGACCCAGCAGGTCCTGCGAGGTCACCGAGGCGTTCATGACGATGTTGAGATGGGTGAGCAGAGCCCCCTTCGGGCGGCCCGTCGTCCCGCTCGTGTACAGGATCACGGCGATGTCCGACGGCTCGGCCGGCTCGGGCGCCGCCAGCGGCTCCGCGGCCGTGGGCGCCCCGGGGAACGCCCGCACCCCGGCCGCCCGCGCCGCCTCGTCGGCGACCGCCCACAGCGGCCCGCCGCTCACGATCCCCACCGCGCCGCTGTGCTCCAGGACGTACCGCACCTCGTCGGCGACGAGCAGCGCGTGCACCGGGACGACGGTGGCCCCTGCGGCGAGCGCCCCGTAGTACACGCGGAGGAACTCGGTCGTGTTCGGCAGCAGGACGGCCAGCCGGTCGCCCGGCTTCACCCCCGCCTCCCGCAACCCGGCGGCGCAGCGCAGCGCCTCGGTCCACAGCTCCCCGTAGGTGAGCCGGGTCGCGCCCTCGACGACCGCGATCCGGTCGGGGAAGTGACGGGCGGACTCGCCCAGCACGCCGGCGACGCTCAGTGACATGACACGCTCCAGGGACGCGGAGTCAACAGCTCTGTTGACGATCGGTGACACGGCTCAGAATCCGTCCCGCCACCACCCGGACGCCATGTGCAATCGCCCATCATGCGGCGCCCCCGGCTGGGCAGCGGCCCCGCCGACCCGCGTGAGCCGTGGCATTCGCCTAATCACGCGGCTACGGTGCCAGCCATGACGCACAGCTCGTCCGCACCCCGTGAACCCGCGGGCGCGCGCTCACGCGGGAACCGGATCCCCCCGGGCGGCTCCGGCGGTGACCACACCCCCCTGGCCGGCTCCGGCGGCTCCGGTGGGGCCCACACGCCCCTGAGCGGCTCCGGCGCGCTCCGGCGTTCCCTCGCCACGGCGATGCTCGCCGACATCGACCGGCTCACCGACCGCGCCGTCGACGACATCCGCGCCCACTCCGGTACGTACGCCTCCGACGCCCCCGTCACCCGCGAGGACCTCTGGGAGATCTGCCGCGACAACCTGCTGCGCGCCCTCCAGGACTTCGGCGGCCTCACCGCGACGGGCGGCGACTTCGAATGGGCGGCCCGTGAGACCGGCCGCCGCCGCGCCGAGCAGGGAGTGCCGCTGGACACCGTCCTCCAGGCCTACCGGCGCGGCGGGCGCGTGCTCTGGCAGGTCATGGCCGAACACCTCAGGGTCAGGGCCGGGCGGGACGCCGACAGCCGGGACGTCGAGCTCGACATGGCGAGCGGTGTCTGGGAGACCATCGACCGCTACTCGGTCGCGATGGCCGACGCGTACCGGATCGCCCAGCTGGAACTCCAGAGCCGCCAGGACACCCGGCGCGTCGCGCTCTTCGAGGCACTGCTCGACGGTCGCGCCGACGACCCCGCCGTCGCCTCGGCCGCCGCGGCCGCGCTCGGCGTCCCCGCGGTCGACCGGTACGTCGTCGTGGTCGCCGCGCAGGACCCGGCCGCGCCCCCGCACCCCGCGCCCGCCCTGGAGGCACAGGGCATGTGGTCCTTCTGGCGGCCCCGATCCGGCCGGTACGCCGGCATCGTCAGGCTGCCCCGCCGCGACGTGCCCCCCGGCAGGCCACCGGCCACCGGGCCCGGCACCGACCCCGCCACGCGCGCGCTCCTCGCCGCCCTGCGCGAACGGACCGGGGCCACCGCGGGGGTCTCCCCGGAGTTCGAACGCCTCTCCCACGCGGGCCGCGCCCTGCGGCTCGCCGAACAGACCCTCCGCACCCTCCCGGCGGGCAGCGGCGACATCGCCGTCTTCGACGACCGGCTCGCCCAGGTGCTGCTCAGCGGGCGCGCCGACATCGCCGAGCGGATCGTCACGGTCCACCTCGGCCCCGTCCTCGCCACCGGCGGCGAGCGGGCCGCGCTCCTCTCCACGCTCCGCGCCTGGCTCGACCACGGCTGTTCGGCCTCCCGGGCGGCGGAGCAGCTCTACTGCCATCGCAACACCGTCCTCAACCGCATCGGCCGCATCGCCGAGCTCACCGGCCGCTCCAGCGAGTCCGGCGAGGCCCGCCTCGGCTGGGCCCTGGCCCTGCGCGCCCTGCCGTACGCCGGCGTCACGACCACCCCCGAACCGGCCACGACCGAGCCCGACACCGAAGGGCCGTAGCCGCCGAGCCGGTCGCCGTCCGGCCACGGCCGAGCCCGACACCGCAGGGCCGTAGCCGCCGAGATGCCGTCCGGCCACGACCGAGCCCGACACCGACCGGCCGTAGCCGCCGAGGCGGTCGCCGCCGAGCACGCGCCGACGAGCCGCAGCCCCCTACCCACCCGCCGAAGCCCATTTCCGACCGGCCGAGGCCCGCTCCCGCCTTGCCGCGCGGCGCCCCCCGCCGAGGCCCGCTCCCGACCCGCCGAGGATCGCCCCGACCCGCCGCGGGCCCGCGCCGGACCCGACGGCCCATGACCCCCCGCCCCGGCCGCCGAACGGCACCGCGGCGGCGGAACGTAGGCTGGCCGGATGCAGGAGCAGTACCGCACGCTCGCCCGCGAGGGTGTCCACGAGACCGAGATCAACCGCTCGCGCTTCCTCTGCGCGCTCGCGCCCGTCGCCGACGAGCGGGAGGCGCAGGAGTTCGTCGCGCGCGTCCGCAGGGAGCACCCGACCGCCAGCCACAACTGCTTCGCGTACGTCCTCGGCGCCGACGCCTCCGTCCAGAAGGCGAGTGACGACGGCGAGCCCGGCGGCACGGCGGGCGTTCCCATGCTCCAGATGCTCCTGCGCCGCGAGACGCGGTACGTCGCCGCCGTCGTCACCCGCTACTACGGCGGCGTGAAGCTCGGCGCGGGCGGCCTCATCCGCGCGTACGGCGGCGTGGTCGGGGAGGCGCTCGACGCCCTCGGCACGGTGACCCGGCAGCGGTTCCGGCTCGCCACCGTCACCGTCGACCACCAGCGTGCGGGCAAGCTGGAGAACGACCTGCGGGCGACCGGGCGGGCCGTCCGCGACGTGCGGTACGCCGACGCCGTCACCATCGAGATCGGCCTCCCGGACAGCGACGTCCCCGCCTTCCGCGCCTGGCTGGCCGACGCCACGGCGGGCACCGCCTCGTTCGAACCGGGCGGCGAGGCGTACGGCGACGTCCCCGGCGCGTGACGGAGCGGGGGCGCGCGAGGCGCGGCCCGGGCGCGCGTGACGCCCGACACGTGACGGACCGGAACCGGCCGCCGCCCACCCCTACTCCCCGGCCCGCGCCGCCCGTTCGGCACGCGCGGCCCCCGCACCGGAGCGCGCGAGCGGGCCCGACCACACCCCCCGGCGGGATAGCGTGGAGGCCGCACACGACGGGCACGAGCGGCGAGGAGCGGCGCACATGCGGGGTGGGACGGCATCGTGAGGCTCCTGCACACCTCCGACTGGCACCTCGGCCGGTCCTTCCACCGGGTCGGCCTCCTCGGCGCCCAGGCCGCCTTCCTCGACCGCCTCGTCGCGACCGTCCACGAGCACCGCGTCGACGCCGTCCTCGTCGCCGGCGACGTCTACGACCGGGCCGTGCCCCCGCTGCCCGCCGTCGAGCTCTTCGACACCGCGCTGCACCGCCTCGCCGAGGCCGGCGTGCCCACCGTCATGATCTCCGGCAACCACGACTCGGCCCGCCGCCTCGGCGTCGGCGCCGGACTCATCGAGCGGGCCGGCATCCACCTCCGTACCGACCCCGCCGGCATCGGCACCCCCGTCGTCCTCGGCGACGACCACGGCGACGTCGCCCTCTACGGCCTGCCCTACCTCGAACCCGCCCTCGTCAGGGAGCAGCTCGGCGCCGAGAAGGCCGGTCACGAGGCCGTGCTCGGCGCCGCCATGGACCGGGTCCGCGCCGACCTCGCCGCCCGGCCCGCGGGCACCCGGTCCGTCGTCCTCGCGCACGCCTTCGTCGCCGGCGGCGCGCCCAGCGACAGCGAGCGGGACATCACCGTCGGCGGTGTCGCCGCCGTCCCCGTCGGCGTCTTCGACGGGGTCGACTACGTCGCTCTCGGGCACCTCCACGGCAGCCAGACCCTCACCCCGCGCGTGCGCTACTCCGGGTCGCCCCTCGCGTACTCCTTCTCCGAGGCCGACCACCGCAAGACGATGTGGCTGATCGAGCTGGGCCCCGGCGGTCCTGACGGGGCCGTCGTCACCGCCGAACGGCTCGACTGCCCCGTCCCGCGCCCCCTCGCCCGGATCAGGGGCAGGCTCGACGACCTCCTCGACGATCCCGCGCTCACGCCCCACGAGCAGGCCTGGGTCGAGGCCACGCTCACCGACCCCGTGCGCCCCGCCGAACCGATGGCCCGGCTCACCGGACGCTTCCCGCACACCCTGAACCTGGTCTTCGACCCCGACCGGACCGGCGACGACCCCGCCGCCTCCTACGCCCAGCGGCTCCGGGACCGCACCGACCAGCAGATCGCGGAGGACTTCGTGGCCCATGTGCGCGGCGGCGCGGCCCTCGACGGGGCCGAGCGGACGGTCCTCCACGGGGCCTTCGACGACGTGCGGGTCGACACGGCCGAGCGCGAGGTGGGCCGGTGAGGCTGCACCGTCTGGAGATCACCGCGTTCGGCCCCTTCGGCGGCACGCAGACCGTCGACTTCGACGCCCTGTCCTCCGCCGGGCTCTTCCTGCTCCACGGACCCACGGGCGCCGGCAAGACCTCCGTCCTCGACGCCGTCTGCTTCGCCCTGTACGGGAGCGTGCCCGGCGTCCGGCAGAACCCCGGCACCTCCCTGCGCAGCGACCACGCCCCGGTCGGGACCTCCACCGAGGTCGTCCTCGAACTGACCGTGGGGGAGCGGCGGCTGGAGATCACCCGGCGCCCCGCCCAGCAGCGCCCCAAGAAGCGCGGGGACGGCTTCACCACCGAGAAGGCCCAGACCTGGCTGCGCGAGTACGACCCCGCCGCCGGGACCTGGGCTGGCCTCAGCCGCTCCCACCAGGAGATAGGGGAGGAGATCACCCAGCTCGTCGGCATGAGCCGCGAGCAGTTCTGCCAGGTCGTCCTCCTCCCGCAGGGCGACTTCGCCCGTTTCCTGCGCGCCGACGCCGAGGCCCGCGGCAGGCTCCTCGGACGCCTCTTCGACACCCGGCGCTTCGCCGCCGTGGAGGAGCGCCTCGCCGAGCTGCGGCGCGCCGCCCAGCAGCAGGTGGAGGAGGGGGACGAGCGGCTCCTCGCCCTCGCCCACCGGATGGGCCAGGCCGCCGGCGGCCTCGGCGTCGCCCGTTCCTCCGTCGAGGGGCGGCCCGGCGACCCCGGGCTCACCGACGCGGTCCTCACCTGGGCCGCCGTCGCCCGCACCGAGGCCCACGAGGCCCTCGACATCGCTCGGGTAGGGCTCGACGCGGCCGAGGCCCGGCAGGGCGCCGCGCGCGCCGCGCTCGACGCCGAGAACGACCTCGCCGCCCGTCAGGCCCGGCACGCGGACGCGCTCCTCCGGAAGGACCGGCTCGCCGCCCGCGCCCCCGAACGCGACCGCCTCCAGGCCGCTCTCGACCGCAGCCTCAAGGCGGACCGGGTGGCCCCTGCGCTCGGGCTGCGTCAGGACGCCGAGCGCGAGCACGCCACCGCCCGGGCCGCCCGGGAACGCTCCCGCGCCCTGCTGCCCCCCGACCTCGCCGACGCCGGGGCCGACCACCTCTCCGCCCTCGAACACCGGCTCCGCGAGGAGCTCGGTGGCCTGGAGGCCGCCCGTCGCGCCGAGCGCCGCGCCGCCACGGTCGCCGAGGAGCGCGCGGTCCTCGCCCGCGAGGCCCGCGCCGACGACGACGTCCTGCGGGACGCGGCCGACTGGCTCGCGGGCTGGGAGCCGCGGCGCGCCGCGCTCACCGAGCGGGCCGAGGCCGCACGGGACGCCACGGCCCGCGCCGAACACCTCGCGGGCCGTCTGGAACCCGCCCGCCGCCGTCTCGCCGCGGCCCGCCGCCGTGACGCCCTCGCCGAGGACGCCAGGACCGCGGAGGCGCGCCTCGCGGACGCCCGCGAGCGCCGCAACACCGCTCACGAGACCTGGCTCGACGTCAAGTCCCGCCGCCTGGAGGGCATCGCCGCCGAACTCGCGGTCACCCTCACCGACGGCGACCCCTGCCAGGTCTGCGGCTCCACCGCCCACCCGGCGCCCGCCCGCACCACCGCCGACCACGTGGACCGCGCCACCGAGGAAGCCGCCTACGCGGACTACACCCGCGCCGAGGAGACCCGCACGGCCGCCGAACGCGAGCTGGCCGTGACCCGCGAGTCCTGGTCCACGGCCCGCACGGAGGCCCTGGCGGGCGCCGCCGCCTCCGAAGCGGGGGGCGCCCGGTCCGCGGCAGACGCCGCACCCTCCGCAGCAGCCGCGGCCTCCGGCGCGACCGACCCGTCCGTCCAGGAACTCGCCCGCGAGGTCGAGGAGTTGACGCTTCTGCACGCCGAGGCCCACGCGCTCGCCGGGCAGAGCCACAGCGCGCGGGAGACGCTCGCGCGGGCGGAGCGGGAGTACGAGGAGCGGGTCGCCGTCCAGCGGGAGGCCGAGCGGCGGGTCGCGGCCCGGACCTCGCGGCGCGAGGCCCTGGAGCGGGAACAGGCCGCGCTCGACGAGGAACTCGCCCTGGGGCGCGGCGCGTTCGGCACCGTGGCCGAGCACGCGACCCGCCTGGAGCGCCGGATCGCCCTCCTGGTCGACGCCGCCGGAGCCGTACGCTCCGCCGAACTCGCCGCCCAGCGGCTCAAGGAGGCCGACGACCGGCTCGCCGACGCCGCCTACCGCGCCGGCTTCGCCACCCCGGCCGAGGCCGCCGCCGCGCTCCTCCGCGAGAGCGAGCGCCGGGACCACCAGCACCGCGTGGACGCCTGGCAGGCCGAGGCCGCCGCCGTCGCGGACCGGCTCGCCGAGCCCGGCACCGTCGCCGCCGCGGCCCTCCCGCCCGCCGACCCCGCCGGCGCCACGGCCGCCCACACGGCGGCCGAACGGGCGCTCCGCGAGGCCGCGTCCGTCCTGGCCGCCGCCCGGGAACGCGTGGCCGACCTCGCAGGACTGTCCCGGCAGGCCGTGACGGAGGTGCGCCGACTGGGCCCGCTCCGCGAGGAGTACGACCGGGTGGCCCGCCTCGCCGCCCTCACCGCCGGTACCTCCGCCGAGAACGAGCGCCGGATGCGACTGGAGTCCTACGTCCTCGCGGCCCGCCTGGAACAGGTCGCCGCCGCCGCGACCGCCCGCCTCCAGCGGATGTCCTCCGGCCGCTACACCCTGGTCCACTCCGACGCGCGCTCCGGCGGCAAGCGGGCCGGACTCGGACTGCACGTCGTCGACGCCTGGACCGGCAACGAGCGCGACACCGCCACGCTCTCCGGCGGCGAGACCTTCTTCGCCTCGCTCGCCCTGGCCCTCGGCCTCGCGGACGTGGTCACGGACGAGGCGGGCGGCGTGCGGCTCGACACCCTCTTCATCGACGAGGGCTTCGGCAGCCTCGACGAGCAGACCCTCGACGAGGTCCTCGACGTCCTCGACTCGCTGCGCGAGCGGGACCGCAGTGTCGGCATCGTCAGCCACGTCGGCGATCTGCGCCGGCGGATCCCGGCTCAGCTGGAGGTCGTCAAGGCGCGGCAGGGCTCCGCGGTGCGGCTGCGCACGGGTGGCGACGCGCTCAGCGGCTGAGCGAGCGCCGGGGCAGCGGCGAGGAGTAGACGACGCTGGTCGTCACCGCGCCGAGCGTGGAGATCTTCCCGGTGATCTCCTCCAGATGCCTCATCGAGCGGGCGGCGACCTTGAGGACGAAGCAGTCGTCGCCGGTGACGTGGTGCGCCTCCAGGATCTCCGGCGTGGTGCCGAGCAGGTCGTGGAACGGCTTGTAGTTGCCGTGCGGGTAGCGCAGCCGTACGAACGCGAGAATGGGCAGGCCGAGCCGGTCCTGGTCGACGATCGCCGTGTATCCCGTGATCACCCCCGCCTCCTCCAGGCGCCGCACCCGGTCCGTCACGGCCGACGGCGACATCGACACCGTACGGGCGAGCTCGGCGAAGCTGGCGCGGCCCTCGGACTGGAGGGCTTCGAGGATGCGCCAGTCGGTGGCGTCGGGGGTGTAGTCGGTGGTCATGGACGAGGAATAGCAGGGGATTCCCCGGTCGATCAAGCGATCGGCCGGGGAAACCCGTCGGGACGGCCTCAGAGGCGCGAGAGTTCCTCCACCAGGTCGTCGAGGCCCAGTGGCCCCTGCGAGAGGGCCGCCATGTGCCAGGCCTTCGCGTCGAACGCGTCGCCGTGCGCCGCCCGCGCGTTGGCGCGGCCGAGGAGCCAGGCGCGCTCGCCCAGCTTGTAGCCGATGGCCTGCCCCGGCATGGACAGATAGCGGGTCATCTCGCTCTCCACGAACGACGGCGGACGGCTGCTGTGCCGCTGGAAGAACTCCTGGGCCAGCTCGGGCGTCCACCGCTCCCCGGGGCGGAACGGCGAGTCCGCCGGGATCTCCAGACCCAGGTGCATGCCGATGTCCACGATGACCCGACACGCGCGCATCATCTGGCCGTCCAGATATCCGAGCCGCCGCTCCGCGTCGGGCAGGAAGCCGAGTTCGTCCATCAGGCGCTCCGCGTAGAGCGCCCAGCCCTCCATGTTGGCGCTGACCTTGCCGATGGTCGCCTGGTAGCGGGAGAGCCGGTCGGCGACGTGCACCCACTGCGCGATCTGGAGGTGATGGCCGGGGACGCCCTCGTGGTACCAGGTCGACACCAGGTCGTACACCGGGAAGCGGGTCGTGCCGTCCACCGGCAGCCAGGTGCGCCCCGGGCGCGAGAAGTCCTCGGACGGGCCGGTGTAGTACGGCGCGGCGGCGCCCCCCGGCGGCGCGATGCGGGACTCCACGCGGCGGACCCGGTCGGCCAGTTCGAAATGGGTGCCGTCGAGGGCCTCGATGGCCTCGTCCATGAGCTGCTGGAGCCAGAGCCGGACCTCCTCCACCCCCTCGATGTGGGTGCCGTGCTCGTCGAGGTGGGCGAGCGCCTCCCAGGGGTCGGCGCCCGGCAGGATCCGCTCGGCCTCGGTCCGCATCTCGGCGAGCAGCCGGTGGTACTCGCTCCAGCCGTACGCGTACGCCTGGTCGAGGTCCAGGTCGGTGCCGTTGAAGAAGCGGGTCCAGCGCTGGTACCGCTCGCGGCCCACCGTGTCGGGGGCGTCCGCGACGGCCGGGGCGTAGACGTCCCGCATCCAGTCGCGCAGCGCGGTGACGGCCTCGGTGGCGGCCCGGCCCGCGCGCGCGAGTTCGTCGCGCAGCTCCTCGGGCAGGGTGTCGGGCCGCGCGGCGGCGAACTCCTCGAACCAGCCCGGCCTTCCGCTCTCCGCTCCGGACCACTCGGTGAGCTGGTCGACGAAGGTGGCGGTGGGCCGCGGCCCGCCGAACAGCTTGCGCTCCAGACCGAGCGTGAGCGAGGCCCGGTACCCCTCGAGGGCGGCGGGGACGGCGCGCAGCCGGGACGCGACCGCCGTCCAGTCCTCCTCGGTCTCGGCCGCCATCACGGTGAAGGCCAGGCGGACGCTGTGCGCGGGCGAGCGCATGTTGCTGACCGCGCAGAGGCTCTCCTCGGCCTCGTGCACGGCGAGTTCCGCCGTCAGCCGCTCCCGCAGCAGACGGGCGCACCGCCGCTCGGCCTCGCTGTCCGCGCCCGGCGCGCGCTCGGCCTCGTCGAGCCGGGCGAGCGTCCGGCGGGCGAGGTCGGCCACGGCCCGCTGGCCGGCGGGCGAGAAGTCGGGCAGCAGTCCGGCGCTCTCCTTGACTCCCAGGTACGTACCGATGATCGGGTCGAGGGCGATGAGTGCGTCGACGTGGTCGTCGGCGACCTGGCGGGGCAGCGTGCTGCTGGAAGTCTCTGGCATGGGGGTCATCCTGGACTCTTCGGCAGGCCCCCGTCACCCTCGCCAGGCCTCAGTCGGCTGACAAGGAAGGGCCCGCGGAAGGCGGCAGGAGCGGGCCGCACTCCCACTGCTGGAAGATCAGCCGGGTCTCGACGCGGGCGACCTCGCGGCGCGAGGTGAACTCGTCGAGCACGAGTCGCTGCAGGTCGGAGGGGTCCGCCACAGCCACGTGCACCAGGTAGTCGTCGGGTCCCGTCAGATGGAACAGAGCGCGGGACTCCGGGAGGGCCCGGATCCGGTCGACGAACGGACCGATCAGTTCCCGCCGGTGCGGGCGGACCTGGACGAGAAGGAGCGCTTCAAGCCCACGGCCGAGTTTGGCCGGATCCAGTCGTAGCTGGTGTCCGAGGATCACGCCCGTGCGACGGAGTCGCGCCACCCGGTCGAGGCAGGTGGAGGGCGCCACCCCGACCTCGGCGGCGAGTTCACGGTAAGTGGTCCGGGCGTCGTTCTGCAGGAGGCGAAGAATGTGCAGATCGACCGCGTCCAGTACGACAGAATCAGCCATCGGGCGAACGTAGCACGGCGATTTCCCGCTACTTCCCGGTATCCGTTCACAGTGCCGCCATGGACGCCATGGACTACGGCCGCTCGGACACCCCGAGGGCCCTCGCCACCGAAGCCGTGCACGCCGGCCGCGACGACCTCGCCTCGCTCGGTGTACACGCCCCGCCGCTCGACCTGTCCACCACCTACCCCTCGTACGACGCCCGTGCGGAGGCCGCGCGGATCGACGAGTTCGCCACCACCGGGGCCCGGCCCGACGGGCCGCCCGTCTACGCCCGGCTCGACAACCCGACCGTGGCCCGCTTCGAGGACGCCCTCGCGCGGCTCGAGGGGACCGAGGCGGCCGTCGCCTTCGCCAGCGGCATGGCGGCCTTCACCGCCGTCCTCCTCGCCCGGGCGAGCCAGGGCCTGCGGCACGTCGTGGCGGTCCGTCCGCTGTACGGCTGCAGCGACCACCTCCTCGACGCCGGACTGCTCGGCACCGAGGTGACCTGGACCGATCCCGCCGGCATAGCCGACGCGATCCGGCCCGACACCGGCCTGGTCATGGTGGAGTCCCCGGCCAACCCGACCCTCGCCGAGGCGGACATCCGCGCCCTGGCGCACTCCTGCGGCTCGGTGCCGCTCCTGGTCGACAACACCTTCGCCACGCCGGTGCTCCAGCGGCCCGTCGAGCAGGGCGCCCGCTTCGTGCTGCACAGCGCCACCAAGTACCTGGGCGGGCACGGCGACGTCATGGGCGGCATCGTCGCCTGCGACGAGGAGTTCGCCCGCACCCTCCGCCAGGTGCGCTTCGCCACCGGCGGCGTGCTGCACCCGCTCGCCGGCTATCTCCTGCTGCGCGGTCTGTCGACCCTGCCGGTACGGGTGCGGGCGGCGTCGGCGACGGCGGCGGAGCTCGTACGGCGACTGGCCACCGACCCCCGAATCGCCCGGGTCCACTACCCGCGGATCGGCGGCGCGATGATCGCCTTCGAGGTGTACGGCGACCCGCACGACGTCATCGCCGGCGTCCGGCTCATCACCCCCGCCGTCAGCCTCGGCAGCGTCGACACCCTCATCCAGCACCCGGCCTCCATCAGCCACCGGATCGTGGCCGAGGGAGACCGGCGCTCGGCGGGCGTCAGCGACCGGCTGCTGCGGATGTCCGTCGGTCTCGAGGACGTCGAGGACCTGTGGCGCGACCTGACCGAGGCGCTCAGCGCTCCGCCCGCCGCGCTCCCTCGTGTCGCTGTTCCTGCTGCTGTTCCTGCTGCTGCGGGCGGCCGGCCGGTCGCGGTGCCGAGGCCAGCCGGGCAGTGATCACGAGCGTGCCCTCCTCGATCTGGTAGTCGAGGGGCAGGTTCAGCGCCCGCATCGCGGCCACCATCCCCGTGTTGGACGACTGGGTCACGGCGTACACGCTCGCGCATCCGGCGTCCTCCGCCATGGCGACCAGCCTGCCGAGGAGCTCGGAGCCGATGCCGCGCCGCTGCCAGTCGTCCTCCACCATCAGCGCCACCTCCGTCTCGTCGCCGTCCCAGAGCAGATGCCCGAGGGCGACGAGACGGCCGGAGGTCGTCTGCACGGCGAGGGTGCGCCCGAAGCGGGGGCTGAGCAGATGGTCGAGGTAGCGGTCGGCGTCGCCGACCGGGCCGTGGTAGCGCAGACCGAGCGTGCGGGCCGAGCAGCGGTCGTGCATGGCGCGCGCGGCGGGCAGGTCGCGCTGATCGGCGCGGCGGACGGTGATCTCGTTGCCCTCGGGGAGGGTCAGGACGTCCTGGCTGCGCGGGACGCGCGGGCCGAGCCGGGCGTCGAGCTCGACGAGGGCGCGGGCCCGGGCGAACTCGGTCGGGGTGAAGGGGAGATAGGGCCGCTCCACGATGAGGGTGCCGCCGTCGGGGTCGCGCAGCCGCATCACCGTCTCCTCCAGGACCCCTTCGACCGGGGCCTGCTCACCGGTGGGACGGCCCGTCAGCGAGACGGCGGGCACGGTGTGGAGGGTGCAGCGGCCGAGGAGCTGACGCAGCGCGAGCGGCAGTTCGGCCGCGTCGAGAGCGGTACGGGTGGCCAGGCCGAGGACCCGGGTCGGGGTGTCGACCAGGTCGTGGGCGTCGGCCCGTTCGGTCCAGGTGTCACGGCCGCCGGCGGCGGCGGTCTCGCGGGCGAGGGCGTGGGCGGAGAGGTCCGCGGGAGCCCGCAGCAGGAACTCGTCGACCGTGCCGTCGGCCAGCGGATGCGTCTGGAGGGTGAGGATGTCCACGCCCAGGCGGGCGAGGACCGTGCACAGCGCGGCGAGGCTGCCCGGGGTGTCCGCGACGGTGGTGCGCATCCGCCACAGCGTGGTCTCGACGGGCACCCCGGACTCCTCCGCGTGCTCCCGCGTCTCCGCCGCGAGGGCCGCGTCGGCACGGTGGGCCGCGGTGGAGTGCCCGCCGGTGGGACCGGCGGGCGGGGCATGGCTCGCATGACTGTGCCTCCGCGCCCACCAGGTGTGGAAGGCGGCGGTGGCGACCAGCGCGATCGCCGAGAAGACCAGCAGGTAGTGGCCGTCGGGGCCCTTGACGATGGTCTTGGCGATCGTGTCGGCCACCACCACGGCGGTGAACAGGGCGGCGAGCTCGATCAGGTCGTGCCGCCAGTGGTGGGGGCGGCGGGCGCTCTTCGAAGACGTCACATCGGTCATGACCTCACTGTGACCCAGTGGTGTTGCGTGATCACGAACGCTTTGTGACTGACGGGTTAAGCGCCGATCTGGTGCCCTAAGGACTGATTCAGGCCGTTTCTGCCAGGCTCTGATCGGTCCCTTGACGGAGTGCGTTCCGCAGGCGCCGGGCCTGCACCACCAGTTGGGTGGAACCCCGCCCCGAGGCGAGCGCGTCGAGCCCGGCCGGCTCGTCGCGCGCCCCGCACCGCTCCACGCAGTCCGCCGCCACCGCCAGCACCTCGCCGAGCCCCCGCACCGGCGTCGCGGCGGAGAGCGGCCCCGGCAGCATCGCCGCGAGGACCGTCCACACCGTCCCGTACGCCCCGGTGTCCGCCGCCGTCCGGGCCGCGTCCGCCAGCCGGTTCGGCTTGACCGAGCCCTCCGCGACCAGCCACGCCAGCTCGGCGCCGAGCCGCCGGGCGTTCAGCTCGCCCCGCGACGCCAGGACGAGCATGGCGTCCACCGCGCGCAGCCGGTCGTCGGCGTCCACGCAGCCGAGCCCGAACGCCAGGACCAGATGGACCGCTCGGCCGACCGGACCTTCGGCCTCGACCAGCGTCGTCAGCGGCTCCGTGGCCCCTCGCGCGCTCCCGTCGACACAACCCGCGAGGCTCGGCAGGAGACAGGCCGCGAGGACGTCACGGTCGGCCGGCAGGACCGTGGCCCACTGCGCGCGGCTGCTGTCCTCCCCGTGGTGACAGCGACGCGGGACCCCCTCCAGCGCGCCGCCCAGCCATGTGAAGGCGGGCGGGAACTCCTCCCGCACGGTGGCACGGTCGTCGACGTCGACCACGATCCGGTCGATCAGCCACCCCGTCACCGGGGACGGCTCCCGGCCCCGGACGAGGAACCGCACGGACGCCGCCACGGCGTCCTCCTCCCGCAGCCAGGCGGCGAGCCCGCGGCCGGCCGGGGTGCCGAGCGCCGCAGCCTCCTCGGCCGCCCGCCCCGCCGACGGGTCCCTCCGAAGGACCCGGAGCAGGGCCTGGGCGAGATCGGCCGGGGCGGGCTCGACACCCGCGTCCCGACAGGCCCGCAGCCGCTCCACCAGGACCGGCGGGTCGATCCCGCCGGTGTGCCAGGTCGGCGTGGCGAGCAGGAACGGCAGCGCGCCCGTCCCGATCAGGTCGGCCGCCTCCCACAGCCGGACGTCGAGGACCCCCGAAAGAGCCTCGTGGAAACAGGAGTCCGCACCATGTCCCGGGGTCCGGCCGAGGTCCACACGCGCCTGGTCCAGCAGCCCGAGCAGCCCCGCGAGCACCACCTCGATCCCCTGGGCGCGGTCCGTGAAGGAGGAGGCGTCCTGCCACTCGGTCCGGGGGAAGGTCTCCCGCACCGCCTCCACCACGGCCGTCCGGTCGCGGTGCGCGAGCCGCACCAGACCGTCGAGCGCCCGCTCGAACGCCACGGGGTCCTCGGAGAGCCGCTCCACCACCAGCTGCTCCATCAGCGCCTCGACCGTCGTCACCGGCGGGCCGACCGGCTGACGCTCGGGCACCGGCGGCAGGATCTCCTCGTACGCCGCCCCCGCGGGCCCCTCCAGGGCGTCCCCGAACAGGGCCTCGGCGGCCTGCCGGTGGGTCGGGCTCAGCAGCCCCGCGGTCTCGGCCAGCTCGCGCCGCACCTCCGGCTCCAAGGCGCGCAGATGACGGCCCACCAGCTTGAGCGCCCGCTCCTGGACGCTGGTGTCGTCGTTCCCGAAGGCCTCCGTCACGGCGGGCAGCAGCGCGCCCGCCGCGCCGGGCTCCCGCGCCAGGACCCTGCCGACCAGCGCCAGCTGGGCCCGTACCAGCTTCTTCTCGGTCCGGAAGAGGACGCCCGCCGTCATCTCGGCGAGCGCCGCGACCGGCAGCGCCCCCGCGGCGGCGAGATCCGCCAGGACGTCCTGGGCGTACCCGGCGACGGCGGAAGGCGCGTCGGACGCCAGCCCGACCCAGTCCGGGATCCGCTTCCGCAGCTCGTCCGCGCCGGGTTCGAGCAGCCGCGTCACCTCCAGCGGGAAGCGCAGGTTCCGGGCGGGGCCGCCGCGCAGCAGCCGGGTCACGCACAGGTCCAGGATCTGCGCCCGGTCCAGGGTGCCCTCCGTGACGAGCGTCCGCAGCGCCGTGGGCCAGTGCCTCGGCGAGCCGGGACGGACCGTCCGCGTGAACGGCTCGGGGGTCGCGGCCATCGCGAGCGCGTGCGCCACGAGGGCGGGCGTCCGAGGGTCCTCCCGGAGCCGCTCCACGAGCCGGTCGTCGGTGATGTGCCGGATCCACCCGGTGACGTAGCCGTCCGTCGGGGGGACCGCCTGCCCGCTGCGGCTCATCAGGCCGTGGACCAGCGGATAGGCGGCCTCCGCGACGGCCCGCCGCTTGGCCAGGCGTCCCGCCAGGTCCGCCGCCCACTCGGGACCCCGGTCGCCGAGCGCCGACAGCGCCAGGCGTCCGCCGTCCGCCGACCGCGTCAGCAGATCCCGCGCGCCGAGCCAGCTCGCGGCCGCCGCGACCCCCGGCAGACAGCCGGCTCCCGCCACGTACAGCGCGCCGCGGATGCGGTTCGCCACGAACGCGGGCGCCGCCCACTTCCCCGCGTCCACCTCGGCGCGCAGCTCCTTCAGCTGTGCGAGCGCGGTCTTGCGGGCGGCGTCGTCCAGCGGCTCCAGCAGCGCCGGCACGTCGGCGGCCCGGCCCGCGCGCACCGCCGCGAGCAGCCGCTCGACCCCGGAATCTGCCCCCGCGACGCCGACCGTGCCCCCTGCCGCGCCGGCCCCCGTACCGACCGTCGTATCGCCCCCCGTGCCGTCTCCCGTCGTGGTCCCCGCGCCCGTCCCGGTTCCGTCCGCCACGTCGCCCCCCGTGCTCTCCGCGTCCCGCCCCTCCGGCTGGGACCCGTCATCCACGACGGTAGGACCCGGCACTGACAATCACCGGACCGAAGCCTCCCGCACCACTCCTGACCTGGCGTCACGGGCCCGGCCGACCGCGCCCGGCCGTCAGGGCCCGGACACCGCACGGCTCCACCCGGATGTCACTGCCCGACGCGACCGGGCCGCAGCACCTTGCTGAAGAGCACCGACCCGCCCTCGGCCCGCAGGCGCACCGTCAGCTCACCGCTGTGACCGTCGATGTCGACCTCCCCGAAGTACTGCGGGCTCTCCATCGGCGACAGGTTGGCCCGCTCCGGCGCCCGGACGAACACCCGCTCCGGTCCGAAGGTCGCGTCCAGCGCGTTCGCCGGGAAACCGCCCGCCGCGAGAGGCCCGGACACGAACTCCCAGAAGGGCGCGAAGTCCTGGAAGGCCGCCCGCTCCGGCGCGTAGTGCTGCGCCGAGGTGTAGTGCACGTCCGCCGTCAGCCACAGCGTCCCGGTGATCCGACGGTGCTTGACGAACCGCAGCAGCTCCGCGATCTGCAGTTCACGGCCCAGCGGCGCGCCCGGGTCGCCCTGCGCGATCGCCTCGAAGTTCGCCGCGCCGTCCGGTACGACCAGGCCGAGGGGCATGTCCGCCGCGAGGACCTTCCACACCGCGGTCGAGGCGGCCAGCTCCCGCTTGAGCCAGGCCAGCTGTTCGGCGCCGAGGATGCCGGTGGTGTCGTCGGCCTGTCGGCCGGGGGAGTTCGCGTTCCGGTGGGAGCGCATGTCGAGCACGAACACGTCGAGCAGCGGACCGTACCGCACGACGCGGTGCATCCGGCGCTCGCGACCCATACCGCGCGCGTGGAGGGTGGAGACCGGCGTGTACTCGCCGAAGGCGCGCAGGGCCCGCGCGGCGAGGACGTCCACGTCCTTCTCCGTGTAGCGGGCGTCGTCCAGGATCTGGCCCGGGTACCAGTTGTTGCGCACCTCGTGGTCGTCCCACTGCACCACCGACGGCACCTGCGCGTTGAAGGCCCGGACGTTGTGGTCGAGCAGGTTGTAGCGGAAGTTGCCCCGGTACTCGTCGAGCGTCTCCGCCACCTTGGACTTCTCCGGTGTCGTGACGTTCCGCCAGATCCGTCCGTCGGGCAGGGGCACGCTCGGCTGGATCACCCCGTCCGCGTAGACCGAGTCCCCGCTGCACAGGAAGAAGTCCGGGTCGAGACGGCGCATCTCCTCGTACGCGCGGAAGCCGCCGATGTCCGGGTTGATGCCCCAGCCCTGCCCGGCGATGTCACCCGACCACAGGAACCGCACCCCGTCCCGGCGCCGGTCGGGGGCCGTGCGGAAGGTGCCGGTCAGGGGCTCGCCCGTGCGGCGCGGATCGTCCGGGTCGGCGAGCGTGACCCGGTAGTGGATCTGCTCGCCCGCCGGCAGACCGCGCAGCGCGGTGGTGCCGGTGAAGTCCGTGCCCGAGCCGATCAGCGGCCCGTGGTGCCGGCGCACCCGCCGGAACGACTCGCTCGCGGAGGTCTCGACGAGCATCCGCGCCGGCCGGTCCGACCGCACCCACACCAGACCGGAGGAGGTCGTGACGTCGCCGGTCTGCACCCCCCACTCGGCGCGGGGGCGGCCCGACAGGGCGAACGCCGGGGCGGCCGACCACGTACCGCCGAGGGTGAGCGCCGCCGAGGCGGCGAGGGAGCCGCGCAGCACGCTGCGGCGGGCGGGGGAGGGGGACGATCCGGGGACGGACTGGGACATGGAAGGGCCTCCGAGGCGGTGTCCGGGCGGGGGCGGTGCGTCGCCCCATGCCTAACGGCCGGGGACGGCGCCCACACGAACCCCGCGTGAACAGATCATCGGGCCCGCCCCGCGCCGGATCCCGCGCACGCCCCGCCACCGGCCGGATCCCGCCCGCACGGCGCACGCCCCGGCACCGGCCGGATCCCGCCGTACGGTGTACGCCCCGGGCTCCCGTCTGTATGCAACGCCGCCTCAGCCCCGGCGTACCGCCTCCGCCACCAGGCGGATCCCGGTCCTCACGGTGGACGGCGTCAGGTGCGCGTACCCGATGACGAGCCGGACGTCCCCGTCGGTGGGCCGTGCGGTGCCGTAGTCCTCCAGGGGCCGCAGCTCCACCCCGGCCTCCGCCGCCCGCGCCAGGAACCGTTCCGGCGGCCCGAAAACGGGCGGTACGCGCGCGATGACGTGCAGTCCGGCCGCGATGCCGCTCACCCGTGTGCCCGGAAGGTACTCCGCGAGCGCGGCGAGCAGGGCGTCCCGCCGCTCCCGGTAGGCGCGTTGGCAGCGGCGCAGCTGACGGTCGTACCCGCCCCCCGTCACGAACTCGGCGAGCACCGCCTGATCGAGCACGGGGTTGCCGAGGTCCATCGTCCGCTTGCGCTCGACGACCTCCCCGAGCAGGCCCTCGGGGACGAGCATCCAGCCGAGCCGCAGACCGGGCGCGAGCGACTTGCTGACCGAGCCCGCGTAGACGACCCGCTCCGGATCGAGCCCCTGCAGGGCGCCGACGGGCGCCCGGTCGTACCGGAAGTCCCCGTCGTAGTCGTCCTCCAGGACGTATCCGTCCACCGCCCGTGCCCAGTCGAGGAGTGCGCCGCGGCGCTCGGCCGACCAGCTGATCCCGGACGGGAACTGGTGCGAGGGCGTCACGACCACGGCCCGCACGCCGGAGGCGGTGAGCGGCCCGGTCCGCAGCCCCTCCTCGTCCAGCGGCAGCCACACCGTGTCCAGACCGGTGGAGGCGAACAGCCGCCCGTGTTCCGGGCTACCGGGATCCTCGATGCCGACCGCGCCGAGCCCCCGCGCCCGCAGGACGAAGCCGAGCAGCGTCGACGCCTGCGCCACACCCGAGCACACCACCAGCCGCTCGGGATCGGCCACCACGCCCCGGCGCCGGGTCAGCATCCCGGCCAGCGCCTCCCGCAGTGCGGGCAGCCCGCGCGGATCCGGATACCCGAGCGCCGGGTGGGGGAGCCGCGCCAGGACGGCACGCTGGGCCGCCGCCCACCCGGCCCTCGGGAAGAGCGACAGGTCGGGGGTCCCGGGGCGGAAGTCCACCCGGACCCGGGCCGCCCCCGGGGCCAGGTCACGCGCTCCGCGCACGGCCGCCCTGGCCGCCCCGCCCACCCAGGTGCCCGCGCCCCGGTCGCTGCGCAGGTACCCCTCGGCGGTGAGCTGCTCGTACGCCTCGGTGACGAGGCCCCGCGAGACGCCCAGGTCGGCCGCGAGCGCCCGCGTGGACGGCAGCCGGGTCCCGGCCACGAGCCGCCCCGACCGCACCGCCTCGCGCAGCGCCTCCTGAAGGGCCCGCCCGCGCCGCCGCGCCGGGGCGCCGGCCGCCGGCAGGAGCAGCTCCCAGGCGGCCTGCCCGTGGCTTCCCTGCCTGTGGCCGCCCTCCCCGAGGCCGCCGACGACGGGGGCGCTCGTGTCGTGGCCGTCCCTGTCGTGGCCGTTCATGCCGCGCGCCCCCCGTAGTACGACCCACCCGATCCGTCCGACCCGGTCGGTCCGTCCCGGTCCGTCCGTCCGTCCCAGTTGGTTCATCCGTTCCGGCCGCCCGGCCCAAGTGGTCCCCGATGACGTGTCAGAAGTGGACCTTAACCGGGGCCGCGCGGCTTCCTAGCGTCGGAGTCATGAACGCGAACGCCCTCCGCGGGGTCCTCCTGGTGACCCTCGCCTACGCCCTCGTCGGCGCCTCCTTCACCGCGAACAGCCTCCTCGGCGCGTACCCGTACGCGGGCGGCCAGGCACTGCGCTACGGAGCCGCCTGTCTGCTCCTGCTCCCCCTGCTCGGCCGCGGCGGCCTCGCGCCCCTGCGCGCCCTGACCGCTCGTCACTGGCTCCGGCTCGCCGCCCTCGCGGGCGTGGGCATGGTCGGCTTCAACCTGGCGGTCCTCGCCGCCGAGCGGACGGCCGAGCCGGCCGTCCCCGGTGTCCTGGTCGGCTGCGCCCCCGTCGTCGTCGCCGTCCTGGTCCCCCTGACCGAGGGCCGCAGGCCCGCGCCCGCCGTGCTGTACGGGGCGCTGCTCGTCGCCGCCGGGGCCTTCACCGTGCAGGGCTGGGGGCGGACGGACCTCGCCGGGATCGGCTGGTCGGTGGCGGCGCTCGCGGGCGAGGTGGGGTTCACGGTCCTGGCCGTCCCGGTGCTCCGGCTGCTCGGCCCGAAGCTGCTGACGGCCGCCGTCTGTGGGCTCGGCGCGGCGGAGGCGGCGCTCGTGGGCCTCCTGGTCGACGGAGCCGCGTGGGTGCGCGTGCCGACGGCGGTGGAGACGGGCGCCCTGGTCTGGCAGGCGGTCCTGGCCACGGTGGTCGGCTTCGTCCTCTTCTACATGGGTGTCCAGCGGGTCGGCATGGAGCGGGCGACCCTCTTCACCGGCGCGATCCCGGTCGCCGCCGCGCTGAGCGCCGTGCTGGTCGCCGACGCCGCCTTCGGGCTCCCGCAGGCGGTCGGCAGTCTGCTCGTCGGGGCCGGCGCCGCCGTGGGCACCGGCCTGTTCACCCGCTCGTCCCGGCGGCCCTCAGCCGCGGCTGCCGTCCAGGACCACGCGCGCGACGAGAGCCGGGTCGTCGCTCATGGGCACATGGCCGCAGCCGGGCAGCCGGACGAGCCGCGCGCGGGGCAGGGTGTGCTTGGCGCGGACGCCCTGGCGGGGAAGGAGCAGCCGGTCGCGGGTGCCCCAGGCGACGGTGACGGGCACCTCGGGCACGTCGTCGCGGAAGCGCACGGCCCCGCCGGCCTCCAGGGTCCTCCGGAAGCCGGTGGCCCCGCGCAGCGCGAGCGTCTCGGCGTAGACGGCCTCGGGTGAACGGCGTCCCGGGCGCGCGTAGATGCTGCTGGCCAGGGCGGTGCGCCCGGCGGGGGTGCGGGACAGGCGCTCGATCATCGGCAGGGGCATCGACCGGGCGGCGCCCCGCATCGCCCGGAGCGTCACGAAGGCGTACCGCCGCTCGCCCTCCGACCAGAACCCCGCGGGGGAGAGCGCGGTGACCGAGCGCACCCGCTTCTCCCGGCCGAGTTCCAGGGCGAGCAGTCCGCCGAGCGAGTTCCCCGCCACGTGCGGGCGTTCGACGCCGAGGGCCGCGCAGAAGGCGCCGAGCACGCGGCTGACGGTGGACAGGTCGTACGTACAGCCCTCGGGGAGTTCGTCGGAGGTGCCGAAGCCCGGCAGGTCGACGGCGATCACGTCCCGCTCGGCGGCCAGGATGTCCAGGACGGGTTCCCACGCCTGCCAGTGGTGTCCGATCCCGTGCAGGAGCAGCAGCGGCTCACCCACGCCCCGGCGTTCGTACGTGAGGGATGCCGTGCGGGGACCCGCCGGGGTCTCGATGGCGAACGTGCTCCGTGCGGGCATGCGGCTCCCTGTCCTGCAGCTTGTCAGACGTCCTGTCAACGAGAATTACCGATCAGTAGCCCGGAGTTCAAGCCCCTGTTCGAAACTGGACTTGGCGGGGACGGTGGGTTGGGATGGGGGCGTGCCCATCGACATTCCGACCGACAACCTGACCGAACTCTTCGAGGAGCACCGCCCGATGCTCCTCGGCGTCGCCTACCGGATGCTCGGCCGCGCCGCCGACGCCGAGGACGTCGTCCAGGAGGCCTGGCTGCGCTGGACCGCCGAGGACCGGGCGGCCGTACGCGAGCCCCGTGCCTTCCTCGTCCGGATCACGACGAGGCTCGCCATCGACCGGCTCCGGCAGGCCCAGGCCCGTCGTGAGGCCTATGTCGGCCCGTGGCTGCCCGAGCCCGTCGTCACCGACTTCGGCCCGGCCGCCCCCGACACCGCCGAGCGTGCCCTGCTCGCCGACTCCGTCTCCCTCGCCGTCCTCGTCGTCCTCGAGTCCCTCTCGCCGCTGGAGAGGGCCGTCTTCGTGCTGCGGGAGGCCTTCGGCTTCCCGTACGGGGAGATCGCCGCCGCCCTCGACCGCTCCGAGGCGGCCGTGCGCCAGCTCGCCGGGCGCGCGCGACGCCACGTCGACGAGGGCAAGCCGCGCTACGACGTCGACCCGACCGAGCGCCGGGACCTGACCGAACGTTTCCTCGCCGCGGCCTCGGGCGGCGATCTCGGTGATCTCCTCGCCCTGCTCGCCCCGGACGTGCGCCTCGTCGGCGACAGCGGCGGCAAGGCCAGGACGCCGCGGCGGATCATCGAGGGTTCCGACAAGGTCGGACGCTTCCTCGCCGCCACGTCCCAGGGGGCGGACGCGACGCACGAGTTGCGCGTCGTCGAGGTCAACGGCGGTCCCGCCGTCCTCGTCCTCGACGGGGGACGGCCCGACACCCTGGTGCAGATCGAGGCGCGCGACGGGCGTGTCCAGTGCGTCTACATCATTCGCAACCCCGACAAGCTCCGTCGCTTCGCCGATCCCGACGGACGCTGAGCCGCACGGCGCCGAGGCCCCGCCCTCCCCTCCGGGAGGGCGGGGCCTTGTGCTGCGCGGGGCTCACGAGCGCGCGAACGTCCTGTGAACGATCTAGGTCAGAGGGTCACATTCGGGGGCGTTCGGCAGAGGATTGGTCTTGACCAAGGGGGTGGCTCGCCTTATGGTCGCAGAGTTAGTGCAGGAACCTTTAATAAACAAGGGCGCGGAAACGCCGCGGGACACGGCGAATTGCGGAGGATCAGGGTGGGGACCACGCAGCTGGCATCGGTACCGGAGCCGAAGTACCAGCACCTCAAGACAGTGATCGGCGAGGCGCTCGACTCGGACTTCGCGGTCGGGGAGATCCTCCCGAACGAGCGCGAGCTCGCGGCCCGCTTCGGCGTCGCCCGTGCCACGCTCCGCCAGGCCCTGGAGCAGCTGGAGCTGGAAGGCCGACTGCAGCGCCGCCGCGGCGTCGGCACCACGGTCGCGCCGCCGCGCGTAGGCGTCGACGTCTCCACCACCCAGCACACCTGGCCGGGCGTCGGTGACGAGGCCTGGCAGCCCCTGGACTCCGCCTCCGACGTGGCCCCCGCCGCCGTCGCGCGCGTCCTGGAGAGCAGCGCCGAGGACCGGGTGCACGTCGTCCGCAGGCTCCGCATCAGCCAGGGCCAGCCCGTCGCCGCCGAGCTGCTGTACGTGCCCGCCGGCTCCGTCCCGGGGCTCAGCGCCATCGACGCGCCCGCGGGCCCCGCCCGCGCCCGCGCGGTGCTGCGGGAACTGCAGCACCTCGCCCTCGACGGCCAGGACCGCTCCGTGGAGCTCGGCTCGGCCCGCGCCGACGACGCCAAGGAGCTCGACCGGCTGCCGGGCGCGCCCGTGCTCGTCGTGACGACCCGATACCTCTCCGGAGGGCGTACCGCCGCCGTCTCCGTGGCCACGTACCGTGCCGACACCTGCCGTCTGACCTTCGGCGACTCCGGCGACCTGGTCATGGCCTCGTAGGGCCCACGCCCGCAGCAGCACCACGCCCCGCGCCACCGGCCCGCCGCAGGACACCCGTCCGGCGACGGGCCGTCACCGTGCCGCCACCCGGCCGAGGGCAGGCCCCGTGGGCGCTGCCACCGGGCAGGTCGCGCCAGGCGGGCCGTCACCGGTCGAGGCGTACCCGAACCCGGCCCACCGGGCAGACGCGCGCCAGGTGGGACTCTCCGGACACGGCCTAGCGCCGCGCCGTCACCGTGCCGTCGACCGCGAACAGCTGTTCCTCGACGTGGTCGAGGGCGAGCCGCAGCGCGCCCGTGCCCACCGCCGCCTCGCCGAGCAGGGACAGCACCACCCGCGGGGGCCGCAGGCAGAACCGCGCCAGCTCGTCCCGGAGCGGCTGCAGCACCCCGTCCAGGCCGGCCGCCCAGCCGCCGACGACCACCAGTTCGGGGTCGATCGCGAGCACGAGCGCCGCCACGTCGTGCACGAGCCGCTGGATGAACCGCTCCACCGCCGCCTCGGCGCGCGCGTCGCCCTCGCGGGCCAGCGCGAAGACCTTCGCGACCGCCTGCTCGTCCAGCGGGTGCAGCGGCTCGTCCGTGGTCGAGAGCAGATGCTCGGGGGTGACGCCGCGGCCCAGGAGGTGCAGGGCGCCGATCTCCCCGGCCGCGCCGCCGAAACCGCGGTGCAGCCGTCCGCCGATCAGCGATCCGGCCCCCGGGCTCAGCCCGGCGAGGACGAAGACGATGTCGTCGGAGTCGGTCGCGGCACCCTTCCAGTGCTCGGCGACGGCCGCCGCGTTGGCGTCGTTCTCCACGATCACCGGGCACCGGAAGGAGCGCCGCAGGCGCTCGCCGAGCGCAAGTCCCGTCCAGCCGGGCAGGGCCGTACCGAGGCGGACGGTGCCGTCGGCCTCCACGATCCCGGGGGTGCCGACGCCGACGGCCCGCAGATTGGACCGGGCGACCCCGGCTCTGCGCAGCACGTCCGCGACGACCGTACGCACCCGGTCGAGACGCTCGTCCTCGGGCGCCGTCTCCGACACCTCGCGGGATCCGGCGCCGATGATCCGCCCGTCCAGACCGGAGAGCAGCGCGGCCACCCGGTGCGGGCCGATCTCGATGCCGAGCAGATGACCGGCCTCCGCGCGGAACCGGAACCTCCGCGCCGGACGCCCCTGCCGTCGGGCCTCCCCCTCCTCGGGGGCCGCCTCGACGACGAGACCCCCTTCCATGAGCCCTTCGACGACGCCCTCGACCGTGGGCCGCGAGAGGCCCGTGATCCGGGTCAGATCGGTGAGCGTGGGCGCGTCCGCGCCGCGCAGCGCATGGAGTACCACCGCGGAGTTGATCCGCCGCAGCAGAGACGGATCCCCGCCGGTCAGCCGCCCCACAGTGTGTCCTTCCAGCTCGTGCACCTCTTCGGGCGGATGGTACTCAATGGGCCCGGCGGCGGCGAGCGCCGCCCCGGGCGGGGGGCCGCCGCCGCTCGCGCCCCGGCTCTGACGGAACGCCAACTGTCAGTGGCGGCCGCTTTACTGGAGCCATGACCACGGCACGGCACCTGGCGACGATCGACTTACTCCGCTCCCGCGCCTTCCCCGCGCGACCGGAGCGTTCCGGCTCCGTCGACAGCGGTCCGGGCTTCCACGTGGGGGAGCTCGCCACGAGCGAGGAGTTCTGGGAGGACGACGGCACGCGCCGCGTGCTCGTCGAGGAGCAGTACGAGGCGGAGCGGGACGGGCTCGCCGTCCTGCTCACCGCCCGCTGGGGCCCGCCGGAGGAGCTGAGCCTGTGGTCCGTGCTCGAGCGGAGCATGGAGGGCGAGGAGGTGCCGGAGCCGTGGTCCACCCTCAGCTGCCACACCCCGCGTCTGACGCTGTGGCGGGCGGACGGGCGGTGGATAGGCGTCGGCGTCTCCCAGTGGGACAAGGAGCTGCCGTTCCAGCTCCTCGCCGTGATCACCGAGGTGGACCTGCCCTGACGGCCGGGAGGAGCTACCCGCGGTCGGCCGCCTCGCGGAGACGGGCGTACTCCTCGGCCATCGTCGCCGCCGTCCAGTGCGCGTTCAGACCGCTCGGATTGGGCAGCGCCCACACCCGGGTGGAGCCGATCAGACGCTCCTGCGGCCCGATCGCGGCCTTCGGCTCACCGAACGCCGTGCGGTACGCCGTGACACCGACGACCGCGAGCCAGCGCGGCGCGAGCCGCTCCACCTTCTCGACGAGGAGCCGCCCGCCCTCGCGGTACTCCTCGCGGCTCAGCTCGTCGGCCCGCGCACTCGCCCGCGCCACCACGTTCGTGATCCCGAGACCGTACGTGAGGAGTTCCCTCTCCTCGTCCGGCCGCAGCTGCCTCGGCGTGAACCCGGACAGGTGGAGCACCGGCCAGAACCGGTTGCCCGGGCGGGCGAAGTGGTGGCCCGTCGCCGCCGACACCAGACCCGGGTTGATCCCGCAGAACAGCACGGAGAGGCCGCCCGCCACCACATCGGGAACGACGCGGTCGCGGGCGGCCTCCAGCTGCTCCGGGGTGAACCGGGTCAGAGGATCGCTCCGGGCGTGTAGGCGGCGGCCTCCGGGTGCTGCTTGAGGATCTCCTCGATCCGCGAGACCACGGAGGCGACCTGGTCGGCGGCGGCGCCGGTGAAGGACAGCTTGTCCGCCATCAGCTCGTCGAGCTGCGCCCGGTCCAGCGGGATGCGCTCGTCGGCGGCGAGCTTGTCGAGCAGCTCGTTGCGCTCGGCGCCCTGCTCGCGCATGGCGAGGGCGGAGGCGACGGCGTTCTCCTTGATCGCCTCGTGGGCGACCTCGCGGCCCACGCCGGCGCGCACCGCGCCCATGAGGACCTTGGTGGTCGCCAGGAACGGCAGGTAGCGGTCGAGCTCACGGGCGACGACGGCCGGGAAGGCGCCGAACTCGTCGAGCACGGTGAGGAAGGTCTCCAGGAGACCGTCGAGCGCGAAGAACGCGTCGGGCAGGGCGACCCGGCGGACCACGGAGCAGGACACGTCGCCCTCGTTCCACTGGTCGCCGGCCAGCTCGCCGGTCATCGACGCGTAGCCGCGCAGGATGACCATCAGGCCGTTGACGCGCTCGCAGGAGCGGGTGTTCATCTTGTGCGGCATCGCCGAGGAGCCGACCTGGCCGGGCTTGAAGCCCTCGGTGACCAGCTCGTGGCCCGCCATCAGGCGGATCGTCTTGGCGATCGACGAGGGGGCCGCCGCCAGCTGCACCAGCGAGGTCACCACGTCGTAGTCGAGCGAGCGCGGGTAGACCTGGCCGACCGAGGTGAACGCCTGCGCGAAGCCGAGGTGACCGGCGATCCGCTGCTCCAGGTCGGCGAGCTTGCCGGCGTCGCCGCCGAGGAGGTCCAGCATGTCCTGCGCGGTGCCGACCGGGCCCTTGATGCCGCGCAGCGGGTAGCGGGCGATCAGCTCCTCCAGGCGGCCGTAGGCGACGAGCAGCTCGTCGGCGGCCGTGGCGAAGCGCTTGCCGAGGGTCGTCGCCTGGGCGGCCACGTTGTGCGAGCGGCCCGCCATGACCAGCTCGGCGTACTCGGCGGAGAGCTTGCCGAGACGGCCGAGGACGGCGACCGTACGGTCCCGCATCAGCTCCAGGGAGAGCCGGATCTGCAGCTGCTCGACGTTCTCGGTGAGGTCGCGCGAGGTCATGCCCTTGTGGACGTGCTCGTGGCCGGCGAGGGCGTTGAACTCCTCGATGCGGGCCTTCACGTCGTGGCGGGTGACCTTCTCGCGCTCGGCGATGGAACCGAGGTCGACCTGGTCGAGGACGCGCTCGTAGTCGGCGAGCGCCGCCTCGGGAACCTCGATCCCGAGGTCCTTCTGCGCACGCAGGACGGCGAGCCACAGCTGACGCTCCAGCTTCACCTTCTGCTCGGGGGACCAGAGGACGGCGAGCTCCGCGGAGGCGTAGCGGCCGGCCAGAACGTTGGGGATGCGGGGCTTCGCAGTCACAGCAGTCACGTGGACAGATTCTACTGGCGGTTTCTGCAGGCCAGCGCCACGGCCCTATGTGGAGCTTGCTACGAGACGCAGCTCACGCGGACCCGAGCGGCGCCCGGCTCCGCCGGGTCCGCCGGCCGCCCGCGGCGGCTACGGACCGGTCGGCGGCTCGTACGGGAGCAGCTCCGGGCGCTTCGGGGCGCGGCCGTCGCCCGACGAGCGGCCGGTCAGCCTGCGTCCGATCCACGGGCCGAGGTGCTCCCTGGCGAAGCGGGCGTCGGCGGCCCGGCGGCTCGCCCAGCCGGGCAGGGGGGCCGGGGCGAGCGGCGCCCGCCAGTCCTCCTCGGGCGGGTGCCCGAGCGCCTGCCACACGGCCTCGGCGACGCGCCGGTGGCCGTCGGCCGTGAGATGGAGCCGGTCCACGTCCCACAGTCGGGGGTCGCCGAGCGAGGGGGCCCCGTACAGGTCGACGACGAGGGCCCCGTGCCGTGCGGCCAGGTCGTCGATGTGGGTGAAGAGCTCCTCCATGCGGGGACGGAAGCGCTCCATGACCGGGCCGTTGCGGCCGGGGCTGCGCATCAGGACCAACTGGCCGCAGGAGGGGGCGAGCCGCTCGACGGCCTCGGTGAGCAGGCCGCGCACCCGGCCCATGTCGACCTTGGGACGGAGGGTGTCGTTGAGCCCGCCGACGAGCGTGACGACGTCCGCCTTCATCGCGGCCGCCGTCTCGACCTGCTCCTCGACGATCTGGCCGATGAGCTTGCCGCGGACGGCGAGATTGGCGTAGCGGAAACCGGGGGCGCGGGCGGCGAGGCGGTCCGCGAGGACGTCGGCCCAGCCGCGGTAGGTCCCGTCGGGCCGCAGGTCCGACATCCCCTCGGTGAAACTGTCGCCCAGGGCGACGAAACTGTTGTACGTGGCATTCATCTGCATGGCGGAGCGATCATACCGCGCGGTATGCGCGGGGTGCCCGACGCGCGGGAGGGCCCCGGGACGCGTCCCGGGGCCCTCCCTGTCGTACGTACGCGTCGCGACGACGACCGCTGCCAGACGAGCCGCTACGGGGCCGCCGGGCGGCCCACCAGCTCCCGCAGCACGTCCTCCATCGCCACGAGGCCGGCGGGCTTGCCGTCCTCGTCGAGCACCGCGGCCAGGTGCGTCCGGCTGCGGCGCATCGCGGTCAGGACGTCGTCCAGCGGCGTGGCCGCCCGGACCCGGGCGATCGGCCGCAGCGCGGACACCGGGAACGGCAGATCGCGCGGTACGACGTCCAAGGCGTCCTTGACGTGCAGATAGCCGAGGATCCGGCGCTCCGCGTCGACCACGGGGAAGCGCGAGAAGCCCGTCAGCGCCGACAGCGCCTCCAGCTCCTCGGGAGTGGTCCCGACCTGCGCGTACACCACCTTCTCCGCCGGCATCACGACATCCCGCACGGGACGCCGGCCCAGCTCCAGGGCGTCGTGCAGCCGCTCGGCGGCCCGGTCGTCCAGGAGTCCGGCGTCACCCGCGTCGGTGACCATCCGGGCCAGCTCGTCGTCCGAGAACGTCGCCGAGACCTCGTCCTTGACCTCCACCCGCAACAGCTTGAGCAGCGCGTTGGCGAAGGCGTTGATGGCGAAGATCACCGGCCGCAGCGCCCGCGCCAGCGTCACGAGCGGCGGACCGAGCAGCAGCGCGGTGCGCGTCGGCTCGGCGAGCGCGATGTTCTTCGGCACCATCTCGCCGAGGAGCATGTGCAGATACGTCGCCACGCTCAGCGCGATCACGAACGAGATCGGGTGGACCAGACCGTGCGGCACACCGACCGCGTCGAAGACCGGCTCCAGCAGGTGCGCGATGGCGGGCTCGGCGACGATGCCGAGCACCAGGGTGCACAGCGTGATGCCGAGCTGCGCCGCGGCGAGCAGCGCGGAGACGTGCTCCAGGCCCCAGATGACGCTGCGCGCGCGCCGGTCGCCGGACTCCGCGAGCGGTTCGATCTGGCTGCGGCGGACCGAGATCAGGGCGAACTCGGCGCCGACGAAGAAGGCGTTGACGATCAGGGTCAGCAGACCGATCAACAGCTGGATCGCGGTCATCGGCCGGCCTCCCCGGTCTCGTCGTCGCTGTGGTCGGTCACGGGCGCGTGCAGCAGCACGCGCGCGGCGCGGCGACCCGAGGCGTCCACGACGTCGAGCCGCCAGCCGCCCAGCTCCACGCTGTCGCCGACGGCGGGGATACGGCCCAGCTCCGTCGCGACGACGCCCGCGAGCGTCTCGTACGGGCCGTCCGGCACCCGGAGGCCGATGGCCCCGACCTGGTCCGTACGGGCCGCGCCGTCTGCGGACCACAGCTCGCGCCCGTCCGCGTCCGCGCCGGCGCGGGCCAGGTCGGGCGTCTCGTGCGGGTCGTGCTCGTCGCGGACCTCGCCGACGACCTCCTCGACGATGTCCTCCAGGGTGGCGACGCCGGCCGTGCCGCCGTACTCGTCGATGACGACCGCCATCGTCTGCTTCCCGGCCAGCCGGTCGAGCAGCCGGTCCACGGTGAGCGTCTCGGGGACGAGGAGCGGTTCGCGGAGCATCTCGCCGATCCCGCGGCGCGGGCGCTCCTCGGCCGGTATGGCGAGGACGTCCTTGATGTGGGCGATGCCGACGACCGAGTCGAGGCTGCCCCGGTAGACGGGGAAGCGGGAGAGGCCGGTCGCGCGCGTGGCGTTGGCGACGTCCTCGGCGGTGGCCTGCACCTCGAGGGCGGTGACCTGGACCCGGGGCGTCATCACGTTCTCGGCGGTCAGCTCACCCAGGTTGAGCGTACGGACGAACAGCTCGGCCGTGTCCGCCTCCAGGGCGCCCTCCTTCGCGGAGTGCCGGGCGAGCGCCACGAGCTCCTGCGGGGAGCGCGCGGACGCCAGCTCCTCGGTGGGCTCCATGCCCAGACGGCGCAGGATCCGGTTCGCGGTGTTGTTGAGGTGACTGATCAGCGGCTTGAACGCGGCGGTGAAGACCCGCTGCGGGGTGGCCACCACCTTGGCGACGGCGAGCGGCGAGGAGATCGCCCAGTTCTTGGGGACCAGCTCGCCGACCACCATCAGGACGACGGTCGACAGCGCGGTGCCCAGGACGAGGGCCACGGACGAGGCGACCGTGGGGGAGAGGCCGACGGCCTCGGCCGGACCGCGGATGAGCGCGGCGATGGAGGGCTCGGCGAGCATGCCGACCACCAGGTTGGTGACGGTGATGCCCAGCTGGGCGCCGGAGAGCTGGAACGTCAGCGACCTGACGGCCTTGAGCGCACCGGCCGCCCCGCGCTCGCCGCGGTCCGCGGCCGCCTCGAGCTCGCCGCGCTCGACCGTGGTCAGCGAGAACTCGGCCGCGACGAAGGCGCCGCACGCGACGGAGAGGAGGAGCGCGAGGAGGAGCAGAAGCACTTCGGTCATCGGTTCACCTCCGTCCCATGATCGGCCAGGGCGGGGAGGATCGCTCGATGTCGGTCGTCGAAGCGGGTGCTGTCGGAACCAGTGCTACTGGGAGGCTCGCCCATGGGCGGACGCTCACACCTTTCGGTCGTCGGGATGAGCAACCATGGTAAAGGACGGGCAAAGCGCCGGGATGATCGCCCCGGGCGCCCGGCCCCTTGCTCGGTCCGGCGTCGCTCATCCCCGCGCTCTACCCGCGCGGCGCGAGGTCATTCCGTGAGCGGCTTCACCCACCGGCGCCACTGTTCCTGGCGCTCGTACCCGGCGGCCGTCCACGCCAGCTGCCCGGTCTCGTTCGCCACCAGGACCATGGCGTCGACCCGCCGTCCGCCGAGGGTGAGGAAACGTTCCTCGGCGGCGCGGAGGAGAGCGGTGGAGACGCCCCGCCGACGGTACGAGGGCAGCACCGCGAGCCGGTAGAGAGAAGCCCGCCAGCCGTCCCAGCCCGCGATCACGGACCCCACGATCACGCCGTCGGCCTCGGCGAGGACGAGCGCCTCGGGGTCACGCTCGACGAGCCGGGTCACGCCCGCCAGGTCGTCCGAGACGGACGTCCCCTCGGCGGACTCGCTCCAGAAGGCCAGGACCGCCCCGGCGTCGTCACGGGTGGCGGCACGTATCCGAAGATCGATCATGGCCCGATCCCACCACGCGTCGCCGTGCCGGTGCCACGGAGTTCCGGACGACGGACGCCGCGTGGCTGAGCAGCGGGCAGGGTCGCGCGCTACCGCCGGGCCACTCCCAGCACACACGGCGACGACGGCAGCCGCGGCCCCTTCTCCGGGACGTCGAAGGAGCGGTACGGCCCGAGGACGAAGCCGGCCGCCTCCATGGCCGCCAGCGGGGCGCGGGAGGTGTGGCAGCCGCCGAAGAGCAGCGGCCAGACCGTCCGGTCCAGCCCTCGCTGCACGCGCGCGAGACCGGGCGTGTCCGCCACGCCGTGCTCGAAGAACCGCAGCTCACCGCCGGGGCGCAGGACCCGGTGCAGCTCCGCGAGGACCTGCGGCACGTTCCGTACCGTGCACAGGACGAGCGAGGCCACCGCCGCGTCGAAGGAGGCGTCCTCCAGCGGCAGCGCCTCGGCCGTGTCCGGCAGCACGGTCACCGGTACGGCGGCCCGCCGCGCGCTCTCCTGGGCGAGCCGGCGCAGCCGGGCCTCCGGTTCGACGGCCACCACCTCGGAGACCCCGGCCGGATAGTGCGCGAAGTTCAGCCCGTTCCCCGCCCCGATCTCCAGGACCCGGCCGGAGAGCCCGGCGAGCAGCTCCCCGCGCAGGTCGCCGAGCCCGGCCCTGGTGTCGGCGGACACGCTGAAACGGGCGTAGAAGCGGGCGAACAGCGGATGGTGGACCCGGGGCGACGGAGATCCCGCCCGGCCCGGTCGCGGCGGCGTCATGCGAACCACCTCAGCAGCGTCATGGGAACGTCGTGCGGAACGACCTCGGCGGCAGCACACGCACCACCTCAGCCGCTCACGAAGCAGAACTCGTTGCCCCCGGGGTCCCGCATGACCTGGAAGGAACCCTGCTCGTCCGTCACCAGGTCGCCGACCCGGGCCGCACCCAGGGGCAGCGCCTCGTCGGCGGCCCGCTCCAGGTCCGCCACCTCCAGGTCGAGGTGGACCCGGTTCTTCACCGACTTGCCCTCCGGCACCCGCTGGAAGGCGAGCCGTACGAACCCCGGCGGGTCCACGTACGACCAGTCGCCGCTCCGGTCGACCGGCTCGCCCCCGAGGAGTTCCGCCCAGAAGCGGACGAGCGCGGCCGGATCGGCACAGTCGAACACGATTTCCTGCACGGAAGCACGCATGCCTCCAGCCTACGGAGTCGAGGCCCCCGGGTGCTGCTCGAAAGCGGCGGCGAACCCCTCCCCGAACGCCTCCGCGTCCCAGCTCCCGCCCAGGGCGGGCCCCAGCCAACCTCCCGCCGCCGCCCGGAACTCCGCCGGGTCGAGCGCCCCCGACCCCTCCGGCACGGCTCCGAGGAGCGGCGCGCCCGCCGCCTCCGGCAGGTCCGCCAGGTTGCACCGCGCCGCCAGGTCCGGCTCGGCGGGCCAGCTGCCGACCACGACACCCAGCTGCTCGATCCCGCGCGCCCGGAGCGCCTCGCCGGTCAGGGTCGTCGAGTTGAGCGTCCCCAGACCGGCCGGGACCACCACCAGGACCGGTGCGCCCAGCAGCGCCGCCGCGTCCGCGAGCGTGCCGCCCTCCTCGTCGAAGCGCACGAGCAGCCCGCCCGCCCCCTCCACGAGCACCAGGTCGTGCTCGGCCGCCAGCTTCCGGGCGGCCTCGGCGACCTCCCGGGGCCCGACGGGGGCGAGCCCAGCCCGCCGGGCCGCCGTACCCGGAGCCAGCGGCTCCGGGAAACGGCCCAGCTCCATGGAGCCCGCGGCGCCCGAGAGCCGGACGACCTCGTCCGCGTCCCCGCGCTCCGCCGGCCCGACGCCCGTCTGCGCGGGCTTCAGGACGGCCACCGACCGGCCGGCGGCGGTGGCCACGGCGGCCACCGCCGCGGTCACGACCGTCTTGCCGATCTCCGTGCCCGTACCGCTGACGACGACGATTCCCACCGCTGTCCCCTTCTTCCGTTCAGCCCGCTGCCGCCGCCGCGCGCACGGCGGCGCAGATCCGGGCCAGGTCCTCGTCGCCGGTCACGTACGGCGGCATCGTGTAGATCAGGTCCCGGAACGGGCGCAGCCACACGCCCTCCCGGACCGCCGCGCGGCTCGCGGCCTCCATGTCGACCGGGTGGTCGAGCTGGACGACGCCGATGGCGCCGAGCACCCGCACCTCGCGCACACCGGGGAGGTCGGCCGCCGGGGCGAGTCCCTCCCGCAGTCCGGCCTCGATCCGCTTGACCTCGACCTCCCAGTCCTGCGAGAGGAGCAGGTCGATCGAGGCCAGCGCCACCGCGGACGCCAGCGGGTTGCCCATGAACGTCGGCCCGTGCGCGAGCACCGGCACGTCGCCGCGCGAGATCCCGTCGGCGACCCGGCTCGTGCAGAGCGTCGCCGCCATCGACAGATAACCGCCGGTCAGCGCCTTGCCCACGCACATCACATCGGGGGAGATCCCCACCTGGTCGGCGGCGAACAGCGTGCCCGTCCGCCCGAAGCCGGTGGCGATCTCGTCGAGGACGAGCAGCACGTCGTGCGCGTCGCACGCCTCACGGAGCACCCGCAGATACGCCGGGTCGTGGAAGCGCATGCCGCCCGCGCCCTGCACCACCGGCTCCACGACGACCGCGGCCAGTTCGTGCGCGTGCTTCCCGATCTCGGTCCGCAGCAGCTCGGCGTACGACTCCTCGTAGCCGGCCGGAGGGGCGTCCACGAACACCTGCCGCTGGAGCACCCCCGTCCACAGCTCGTGCATCCCGCCCTCGGGGTCGCACACGGACATCGGCTGCCAGGTGTCCCCGTGGTAGCCGCCGCGCCAGGTGAGCAGCCGCCGCTTCTCGGGGCGGCCCAGGGAGCGCCAGTACTGCAGGCACATCTTGACCGCGACCTCGACGGACACGGAGCCGGAGTCGCTGAGGAAGACGTGCCGCAGCGGCCCGGGGGTGATCTCGACGAGCCGGGCGGCGAGCCGCACCGCCGGCTCGTGGGTGAGCCCGCCGAACATGACGTGGCTCATCCGCTCCAGCTGGCCGCGCACCGCCTCGTTGAGCACGGGGTGGTTGTAGCCGTGGATCGCCGACCACCAGGACGACATGCCGTCGATCAACTCGGCGTGTCCCTCGGCGGGTTCGGCGAGCCGGAGACGTACACCGGAAGCGGACTCGACGACCAGCGGGTCCGTACGCCCCGGCATGGGGCCGTACGGGTGCCAGACGTGCGCCCGGTCGAGGGAGACGAGTTCGTCGTTGCGCACCGGCGTCACGCGTTCGGTGCGAGGTCCGTGCCGGCGCCGCGGCGGCGCACGGCGACCAGGTCGGTGCGCGCCTGGTTCGGGGCGCCCTCGGCCTCCGCCTCCGCGGGTGCGGGCACCGCGTGTCCGCCGCAGGGACCGCAGCCGCCACCGGCCTCGGCGTGCGAGCCGCAGCCCGCGCCCTCCGCCGCCGCGTCCTCGGCAGAGCCGCAGCCCGCCGACGCGGAGGAACCGCAGCCGCCGCCCGCCGCACCGGCCGCCGCGAGCGCGTCGGCACGGTGCTTCGGCAGCGTCGTCGTCCCCGCGCCCTCCACCTCGAAGCCCGCGTCCGCGATCATGTCCAGGTCGGCCTGCCCGGCCTGGCCCTCGCTGGTCAGGTAGTCACCGAGGAAGATCGAGTTCGCGATGTTCAGGGCCAGCGGCTGCATCGAGCGCAGGTGCACCTCGCGGCCGCCCGCGATCCGGACCTCGACGTCGGGGCAGACGAACCGCACCATCGCGAGGATCCGCAGACAGCGCTGCGGGGTCAGGTTCCACTCCTTGGCGAGCGGGGTTCCCTCGAACGGGATGAGGAAGTTGACCGGCACCGAGTCCGAGTCCAGCTCGCGCAGCGCGTACACGACGTCGACGAGGTCCTCGTCCGTCTCGCCCATGCCCGCGATCAGACCCGAGCAGGCCGAGAGACCGGCGGCGTGCGCCTTCTGCACGGTGTCCACGCGGTCCGCGTAGGTGTGGGTCTTGGTGATCCCCCCGTACGTCGCCTCGGAGGTGTTGAGGTTGTGGTTGTACGCGTCGGCGCCGGCGTCCCGCAGCCGCTCCGCCTGGCCGTCCGAGAGCAGACCCAGGCAGGCACACACCTCGACGCCCTCGTTCTGCTCCTTGATGGCCTCGATGGTCTTGCCGACCCGCTCCACGTCCCGGTCCGTCGGACCGCGCCCGCTCGCCACCAGACAGACCCGCTTGGCCCCGCCCGCGACACCCGCCGCGGCGGCCTGGGACGCCTCGTCCGGCTTCAGCCAGGTGTACTTGAGGATCTCGGCCTTGGAGCCGAGTCGCTGGGAGCAGTACGAGCAGTCCTCGGGACAGAGCCCCGACTTCAGGTTGACGAGGTAGTTGAGCTTCACCCGGCGCCCGAACCACTGACGGCGCACCTTGCCGGCCGCCGCCACCACATCGAGCAGTTCGTCGTCGGAGGTCGCCAGGACGGCGAGCGCTTCTTCACGGGTCGGCAGCTCGCGCCGCAGCCCCTTCTCCACCAGCGTGTTCAGCAGGTCCATAAGGGCTGATCCTTGCCTACCGCCCACCCCCGGGCCAAGGAGGATCCGAACAAACGCCTCCGTTGGAGGTGTGTGGATGACCACATCCCGACCTCGGCACCCTCCGGTTAGGGTCTGTGCGCTGCCTACAAAAGGATCGCCTCATGCCACAGGCCGACGACGCCCGGGCCGCGGGCCCGAGCCGTACCGCGTTCGACTGGACCGACGCCGAGGCGCGCCGCCGGACGGAGGCCGGCCTCGTGCGGACGCTGCGCCCCCGGGAGGCGGAGTCGGACCTGCTCGACCTGGCGAGCAACGACTACCTCGGCCTCACCCGACGCGCGGAGGTCACCGCTGCGGCGGCCGAGGCCGCCGGGCGCTGGGGCGCGGGCTCCACCGGCTCGCGGCTCGTCACCGGCACCACCCGGCTGCACACCCGTCTGGAGCGCGAACTCGCCGAGTTCTGCGGCTTCGAGGCGGCTCTCGTCTTCTCCTCCGGCTACACCGCCAACCTGGCCGCGCTGACGGCGCTCGGCGGCCGGGACTCCCTGATCGTCTCCGACGCCTCCAACCACGCCTCGATCGTCGACGGCTGCCGGCTCGCGCGCGCCGAGACGGCCGTCGTCCCGCACACCGACCCCGAGGCCGTCGCCAAGACCCTCGACGCGCATCCGGGGCGGCGGGCCCTGGTCGTGAGCGACTCCGTCTTCTCGGTCGACGGCGACAAGGCCCCGCTGCCGGAGCTCGCCGCGGCCTGTCGCGCGCACGGCGCCGGGCTCGTCGTGGACGACGCCCACGGCCTCGGCGTCCTCGGCGACGGGGGCCGGGGCGCCCTGCACGAAGCCGGGCTCGCGGGCGACGAGGACGTCGTGGCCACGCTGACCCTGTCCAAGTCCCTCGGCAGCCAGGGCGGTGCCGTCCTCGGTCCGGCCCGGGTGATCGAGCACCTGGTCAACGCGGCCCGTACCTTCATCTTCGACACCGGGCTCGCCCCGGCCGCGGCGGGCGGCGCGCTCGCGAGCCTGCGCCTGCTCGTGGCAGAGCCGGGCCTGGCCGGGCGGGCCCGTACCGTCGCCTCCACGCTGTACACGCGGCTCACCGACGCCGGCCTCGTGGCGGCCCGGCCCGACGCGGCCGTCGTGTCGGTGCGGGCGCCCTCGCCCGAGGCGGCGCTGCGCTGGGCGGCGGACTGCCGTGAGCAGGGCCTCGGGGTCGGCTGCTTCCGGCCCCCGTCCGTCCCCGACGGCATCTCGCGACTGCGGCTCACGGCACGCGCGGATCTGACGGACGCGCAGATCGAGCGCGCGGTGGAGACGATCCTGAGGACCGCGCCCGGCGTCCCGCGGGGGTGATGGGGCTGGGGTGGCGGATGGGTCAAGGGCGTTCCCGCGCACCAGAGTTCACCGCTTCGGGCGACAGATGGGGACATATCTTGGCGGAACGCCGCACGGCGCGGCACGATCGGTGGCACTCTGACGCGAAGCGCGATCCGGGGCAGCGGCCCCGGCGGGAAAGGGACAGCGTCGCCATGGCAGATCATCAGGAAGCATCCCTCACGCTGCCGAGCGATCCCGCCTCGGTCCCCACGGCCCGGCGGTACGTCGCGGACGTCCTGACCGACTGGGGGCTCGACGGCGCCGCGGACATCGCGGACTCGGTCCGTCTGATCGTCTCCGAACTCGCCACCAACGCCGTCCTGCACACCCTCGGCCAGTCACCCACCTTCACGGTGGAGGTCCGCCTGGAGCGCGAGGAGCGGCTCCACATCGGGGTCACCGACAGCCACCCCCGTCGGCCCCGCCGCCTCCCGGCGGCGGTCCAGCAGGACAACGGCCGGGGCATGGTCATCATCCGCGTCCTCGCGGCGGAGGCGGGCGGCCGTCTCTCGGTCACCCCGACCGAGGACGGCGGCAAGACGGTCTGGATCACGATCCCGTGGACCACGGCCCCCCTGGCGCGTCGCTAGGGGGTGTCCAGGGCTGTACGGGGCCGGTCCGGCGGAGCAGAGGGTACGGCGGCGCCACCGCACCCCCCCCGTTCGAGGACCGTCAATCCCGTCGCGTCACCGGACGCGGCCGTAGTAGACCTTCGACGACCAGATCCGGTCGAGCTTCACCCAGGAGCCCTTCTTGGGCGAGTGCCAGATCCTGCCGCTGCCGGCGTAGATGCCCACGTGGTACACCCTGCCGCCGGAGTGGAAGAAGACCAGGTCCCCCTTCTGCCTGGTGGAGGCGGAGATGTGCCGGGTCTTGTTGTACTGCTGCTGCGCGGTGCGAGGCAGCGACTTGCCCGCCTTCTTGTACGCGTAGAGCGTCAGACCGGAGCAGTCGAACCTGGAGGGCCCGGCGCTCCCGTACCGGTACGGGGCTCCCTTCTTGGACGCGGCGACGCTCAGTGCCTTGTTCGCGTGCGTGGTGGCTGCCTGGGCCTCCGACGCCGCTCCGGGTGCGAGCAGCGTGCCGCCGACGGCGGCGAGGGTGAGAGCCGAGACGGCTCCGGCCCGGGACAGCAGGGACGGGACGTGCATCTGCGCAGTCATGCGCAACCCTTCGTCAGCCGCCTGTGAAGGATGACCTGTCGGGTTCGGGCAGGCGAAGATGCCCGGCCGCTGTCGCGGCTTCACCCCAAGGGACGGCCTCGCTGCCGGAACAGCGCGTACGCCCCGTAAAAATCGGGTCCTCCACTCCTGCCGATCTACTCCTGTCGACCAGACGTCCGGGACAGCGGCAGGACTCGGCGTCCGCCCGGACCGCCCCGCCGCGGCGGCGGGGGCTTGTCGTCGACAGGGATCTTGACCCACATCCGGGGTGAAATCCGAGCTGAAACAGCGATATGTGAGGCTCCTCACGACTGATCCGTTCGGGTGGACAGGACGCTTTCGTGATCTTCGGAGGTTTGGCCAACGAGCCCCGCACCAGGGGTGGAACGCCCCATTCCGCCAAATGTGTACACGTGCTGCGCAAGTCACCCGGGCCATATATCGACTCGTCGACTACGCCGAACGAGCGAGGGTTTCTGCGGCAGATGTCGGCCGTACGGACCTGGACACGACACGACGAAATGTCAACTCGCGCGCGGCTCACGGACGGTGACGCGGCCGGTCCTGCGCTCCCCGTCCAGCACCCGCAGCGCACGCGCCAGCGTCTCCGCGTGCACCTCGCTCTCGCCCCGCGCGTGCATGAGCGTCAGGGCCTCGCGCAACGCCTCGGCTCGCCCCACCAGGGCCTGTGCCGCCCGGAGTGCCCCCAAGGTATGCGTACCTCGGGATGGATTGATCTTTCCCAGCAGGTCGACGACGTCGAGGTACGCGTCGACGAGTTCACCCTCGGCCCGGGTCAGGGCGGGGAGCGGCGGCAGCTCGGGAACCACGGCCGGGTCACCGCGCCGTGCCGCCGACGGCCGCGCGCCGGCTGGTGATCACATGATCCACCAGGCCGTACGCGACCGCCGCCGGTGCGTCCAGGACGGTCAGGCGGTCGAGGTCGGCGTCCACCCGCTCCCGGGGCTGCCCCGTGTGCTCGGTGAGCGCCCCGGCCACCAGGCCGCGGAGTCGGAGCAGTTCGCGCGCGTGGAGGTCGAGGTCGCTCGGCTGCCCCCGCAGCGGCTCGTCGAGGGCCGGCTGCCGAAGCGTGACCCTGGCGCCCGGGAGCATCAGCCGCTTGCCCGGGGCGCCGGCGGCGAGCAGGAGCGCGGCCGTGGAGCCGGCCTGGCCCAGACAGGTGGTCTCCACGTCGCAGTGGAGCGAGCGCATCGTGTCGTAGATCGCGGTCGTCGCGGTGATCGAGCCGCCGGGGCAGTTCAGGTAGAGGGAGACGTCCTGACCCGGCGCCGCGTGGTCCAGGTGGAGGAGCTGGGCGATGACGTCGTTGGACGAGGTCTCGTCGATCGGCGTGCCGAGGAAGACGATCCGGGAGGCGAGGAGCCGGGAGTAGGGGTCGAGGGTCCTGGTGCCGTAGCTGGTCCGCTCCGTGAACTCGGGCAGGACGTGACGAGCGTGCATGACGGGTACCTCCATCTGTAAAAAATGTACAGGATGTACAGGCCGTAAGATGGGGAGCATGACCTACGAGATCCCGGTGACGCAAGCGCGAGCCGAGCTCGCCGACCTCATCAACCGCGTCGTATACGGCGGTGAGCGCGTCGTCGTCACCCGTCACGGGAAGCCGCTCGTCGCGCTGGTCTCCGCCGCTGACCTGGAGGAACTGGAAGCGGCCGAGAAGCCCGCCGACGAGCAGGTGGTCAGTTCGGTGTCCCGCTTCCACCCGATGGACTCCGCTCCCGGCGAACAGGGCCGCTTCGGCATCGCCGCACACCACCGCGAGCCCGGCGCCTCGTAGCCTTCGGCGCTCCGGACGCGCGGTCCACGAGCGGGCGCCCGGCGGGCCCGGAGATCCCGGCCCGCCCGGTCTGATGATCATGCGAACGCAAAGCCGCAGTTAACGAGCCGGAAAAACTTCCGCCCTAACGTGCAATGTCTGACCACGTGCCGCATCTCGGCACCTCAACAGTGTGTTGACGGTCGGTAGGGTCCGCAGCTGTCCGGGTGTGTCCCGGTCGACGACTGTGAGGTGGAAGAGTGCAACTGAGCCCGCACGAACAGGAACGCCTGCTCATCCATGTGGCGGCGGACGTGGCCGAGAAGCGCCGGGCCAGGGGAGTGCGGCTCAACCACCCCGAGGCCGTCGCGCTCCTCACCTCCCACATCCTCGAAGGCGCCCGCGACGGCCGGACCGTCGCGGAACTGATGGCCTCCGGGCGCACGGTGCTCACCCGCGAGGAGGTCATGGACGGCATCCCCGAGATGATCCACGACGTCCAGGTCGAGGCCACCTTCCCCGACGGCACCAAGCTCGTCACCGTCCACGACCCCATCGTCTGAACGGGCCGCCGATGATCCCCGGAGAGATCCTGTACGCGGACGGCCCCGTCACCCTCAACGAGGGGCGCCCCGTCACCCGCCTGACCGTGCTCAACGCCGCCGACCGGCCCGTCCAGGTCGGCTCCCACTATCATTTCGCCGAGGTCAACCCCGGCCTGGAGTTCGACCGGGCCGCCGCGCACGGCCGGCGGCTGCACATCGCCGCCGGCACCGCCGTCCGCTTCGAGCCCGGCATCCCCGTCGAGGTCGAACTCGTCCCCCTCGCGGGCCGCCGGATCGTGCCCGGCCTGCGCGGCGAGACGGCCGGCCCCCTCGACCCCGCCGGCCCCCTCGACACCGCCGGCCCCCTCGACACCGACGACACCACCGGCGCGACCGCGCACCACCACCAGGGCGGCGACCATGCCTGACCTCCACCGCGCCGTGTACGCCGACCTGTTCGGCCCCACCACCGGCGACCGCGTCCGGCTCGCCGACACCGACCTCCTCGTCGAGATCGAGGAGGACCGCAGCGGCGGACCCGGGCGCGCGGGCGACGAAGCCGTCTTCGGCGGCGGCAAGGTCATCCGCGAGTCCATGGGCCAGGCCCGCACCACCCGCGCCGAAGGCGCCCCCGACACCGTGATCACCGGAGCCGTGATCATCGACCACTGGGGCATCGTCAAGGCGGACATCGGCATCCGGGACGGCCGCATCACCGCCCTCGGCAAGGCCGGCAACCCCGACACCATGGACGGCGTCCACCCCGGCCTCGTCATCGGCCCCGAGACCGAGATCATCGTCGGCAACGGCCGGATCGTCACCGCCGGCGCCGTCGACGCCCACGTCCACTTCATCTCGCCCACCGTCGTCGAGCAGGCCCTCGCCACCGGCGTCACCACCCTCGTCGGCGGCGGCACCGGACCGGCCGAGGGCACCAAGGCGACCACGGTCACCCCCGGCCCCTGGCACACGGCCAGGATGTTCGAGGCCCTGGACACCTTCCCCGTCAACATCGGTCTGCTCGGCAAGGGCAACACGATGTCCAGGGAGGCCATGCACTCCCAACTCCGCGGCGGCGCCCTCGGCTTCAAGATCCACGAGGACTGGGGCGCGACCCCCGCCGTCATCGACGCCTGCCTGTCCGTCTGCGAGGAGACCGGGGCCCAGCTCGCCATCCACACCGACACCCTGAACGAGGCGGGCTTCGTCGGCGACACCCTCGCCGCCATCGCCGGGCGCACCGTCCACGCGTACCACACCGAGGGCGCCGGCGGCGGGCACGCCCCCGACATCATCACGGTCGTCTCGGAGCCGTACGTCCTTCCCAGCTCCACCAACCCCACCCGGCCGCACACCGTCAACACCATCGAGGAACACCTCGACATGCTGATGGTCTGCCACCACCTCAACCCGGCCGTCCCCGAGGACCTCGCCTTCGCGGAGTCCCGCATCCGGCCCTCCACCATCGCCGCCGAGGACGTCCTCCACGACCTGGGCGCCATCTCGATCATCTCCTCCGACTCCCAGGCCATGGGCCGGATCGGCGAGGTGATCATGCGGACCTGGCAGACCGCACACGTCATGAAGAAGCGCCGCGGACCCCTGCCCGGCGACGGCCGCGCCGACAACCACCGGGTCCGCCGCTACGTCGCCAAGTACACGATCAACCCGGCCGTCGCCCAGGGCATGGACCACCTCGTCGGGTCGGTCGAGCCCGGCAAGCTCGCCGACCTGGTCCTCTGGGAGCCCGCCTTCTTCGGCGTCAAGCCGCTCGTCGTCGTCAAGGGCGGCCAGATCGCGTACGCGCAGATGGGCGACGCCAACGCCTCCATCCCCACGCCCCAGCCGATCCTGCCCCGCCCGATGTTCGGCGCGCTCGGCAGGGCCGCGGCGGCCGGCTCGGTCAACTTCGTCGCCCAGGCGGCCATCGAGGACGACCTGCCGCGCAGACTCGGTCTCCACAAGGAGTTCGCCGCCATCGGCTCCACCCGGCGGGTCACCAAGGCCGACATGCGCGAGAACGACGCCCTGCCCCGGGTCGAGGTCGACGCCGACACCTTCACGGTGACCATCGACGGCGAAGCGGTCGAACCCGCCCCCGCCGCCGAACTGCCCATGGCCCAGCGCTACTTCCTCTTCTGACAGCGCCGCCACCATGACACGCTCCGCACTCCTCGTGCTCGCCGACGGACGGTTCCCCGCCGGCGGGCACGCCCACTCCGGCGGCGCGGAGGCCGCCGTCCGGGCCGGCCGCATCAAGGACGCCGCCGGACTCGAGTCCTTCTGCCGGGGCCGGCTGCACACCACCGGCCTCACCACGGCCGCGCTCGCCGCCGGAGCCGCGTACGGACTCGACCCGCTCGAACTCGACGCGGCCGCCGACGCCCGCACCCCCTCACCCGCCCTGCGCGCCACCGCCCGCAGGCTCGGTCGGCAGTTGATGCGGGCCGCCCGCGCCACCTGGCCGAGCCCCGCGCTCGACGCGCTCGCGGCGGCGTTCCCCCGCGGCGCCCACCAGCCCGTCGTCCTCGGCACCACCGCCCTGGCCGCCGGACTCGGCCCCGAGGACGCCGCCCACTGCGTCGCGTACGAGACCGTCGGCGGACCCACCACCGCCGCCGTACGCCTCCTCGGCCTCGACCCCTACCAGGCCACCGCCGTCCTGGCCCGCCTCGGCCCCGAGATGGACGAGGTCGTCGAGCGCGCCACCGCCGCCGCCCGCGAGGGCGTCGACGCCCTCCCCGCCGCCTCCGCCCCCCTTCTCGACCTCACCGCCGAACAGCACGCGGCCTGGCCCGTCCGCCTCTTCGCCTCGTAACGCTCCGACAGGAGAACCATGCACCTCGACCACGCCCACACCCACCACGGCGCCGTCTCCGCCGACGCCCACCGCCCCGACGGCACCCGCCGCGCGCTGCGCATCGGCCTCGGCGGCCCCGTTGGCTCCGGGAAGACCGCGACCGTCGCCGCCCTCTGCCGGGTCCTCCGCGACACCCTCTCCCTCGCCGTCGTCACCAACGACATCTACACCCGCGAGGACGCCGACTTCCTGCTCCGCAACGCCGTCCTGCCGCCCGAGCGCATCCAGGCCGTGGAGACGGGCGCCTGCCCCCACACCGCCATCCGCGACGACATCTCCGCCAACCTCGAAGCCGTCGAGGAACTGGAGGAGGCCGTGGGACCGCTCGACCTCATCCTCGTCGAGTCCGGCGGCGACAACCTCACCGCCACCTTCTCCAAGGGCCTCGTCGACGCGCAGATCTTCGTCATCGACGTGGCCGGAGGCGACGACATCCCGCGCAAGGGCGGCCCCGGCGTCACCACCGCCGACCTCCTGGTCGTCAACAAGACCGACCTCGCCCCCCATGTCGGCTCCGACCTGGAGCGGATGGCCCACGACGCCGCCGCGCAGCGCGGCGCACTGCCCGTCGCCTTCACCTCGCTGCGCGCCGAGAACGGCGTCGCCCCCGTCGCCGACTGGGTCCGCGCCCAGCTCGGGGCATGGACCGCGTGAGCCTGCGCGCCACGGCCCGGATCGCCGTCGACGCCGACGGGGGGCTGCCGCTCCTGGTGAGCGACGGACCGCTCGCCCTGCGCCGGACCAGGACGGCCGGACCGTACACCCGGGTCACCCTCGTCGGCGCGATGAGCGCCCCGCTCGGCGGTGACCGGCTGGCCGTGGAGACCGAGGTACGGGACGGGGCCCGGCTCCTGGTCGACTCGGCCGCCGCGACCCTCGCCCTGCCGGGCCGGAGCGCCGAGCCCGCCGCGTACGACGTCCGGATCACCGTCGGCGAGGAGGCCGTCCTGCGCTGGCTCCCCGAACAGCTGGTCTCCGTCGACGGCTCGGACCTGCGGATGCGCACCGTCGTCGAACTCGCCCCCACGGCACGGCTGGTCCTCCGCGAGGAGCAGATCCTCGGCCGCCACGGCGAACCCCCCGGCACCCTCCGCACCCGGCTCACCGTCCGCCGGGCCGGGCGACCCCTCCTCGACCAGGAGCTCGCGTTCGGCCCGGGGGCGCCCGGCGGCTGGGACGGCGGCGCCGTCCTCGGCGGGCACCGGGCCACCGGACAACTCCTCGTCGTCGAACCCGGCTTCGAGGAGAAGCCGGTCGCGCCACAGCTCCTCGGCGAGCACGCGGCGATCACCCCGCTCGCCGGAACCGCCGCCCTGGCCACCGCCGTCGCCCCCGACGCCCTGGCCCTGCGCCGCCTCCTCGACGAGGCGCTGGAGCTGCTCGCGCCCTCCTGAGCCGCGCCGCTCACCGCTCACCGGAGCACCGTCACCGGTTATGGGTTCGGCAAAGAAACACCCGTACGGGCTTACGTCGTGCTGCCCCCGGACGAAAGGATCACCCGGACAGAACGACACCTACAGGGGGAGGACTTGTGCGACGCACGGCAGCACTCGGCTCGGCCGGCACTCTCATAGCGGGCACGCTCGTCGTGGGAGCGCTCACGGCCCCGGCGGCGAACGCCGACAGCGACCGCCGGCTGCGCGACGCCGAGGCGATCGGCGTCGCCGTCGCCGCGGCGCGGGCCGCCCAGACGGGCATCGACTGGCAGGACTGCCCGGCCGACTGGGGCCTGGAGAAGCCGATCCAGTGCGGCTGGGTCACCGTCCCCGTCGACTACGCCAAGCCCCACGGCAAGAAGATCAAGATCGCGGTCGACCGGATCGGCGCCACCGGTACACCCGCCGAGCGCCAGGGCGCGCTCCTCTACAACCCCGGCGGCCCCGGCGGCTCCGGCCTGCGCTTCCCGCGCCGGGTCACCACCAAGAACGCGATCTGGGCGAACACCGCCAAGGCCTACGACTTCGTGGGCTTCGACCCGCGCGGCGTCGGCAAGTCGGCCCCCATCTCCTGCGTCGACCCGACCGAGTTCGTCAAGGGCCCCAAGCTCGACCCGGTCCCCGACAGCGAGGCCGACAAGCGCGCGCAGCGCAAGCTCGCCGCCGAATACGCCCAGGGCTGCGCCGAGAAGAGCGGCGACCTGCTGCCGCACATCAACACCCTCAACACCGCCCGCGACCTCGACGTCGTCCGCGCCGCCCTCGGCGAGAAGAAGCTCAACTTCGTCGGCGTCTCCTACGGCACCTACCTCGGCGCGGTCTACGGCACCCTCTTCCCGAGCCACGTCCGCCGCATGGTCCTCGACAGCGTCGTCAACCCGTCGACGCGCAAGATCTGGTACGAGGCCAACCTCGACCAGGACATCGCCTTCGAGGGCCGGCTCGAGGACTGGATGACCTGGGTCGCCCAGCACGACGCCACCTACCACCTCGGCGACACCTACGCGGAGGTCCGCCAGCAGTGGGACACCCTGCGCGCCGCCGCCAAGAAGGCGCCCCTCGGCGGCAAGGTCGGCCCCGCCGAACTCGTCGCCTTCTTCCAGAACGCCCCGTACTACGACTCCATGTGGGCCCCGGTGGCCGAGGCCTGGAGCGCGTACGCCGCCGGTGACCCGCAGCCGCTGATCGACTCCGCGGCCGCCGATCTCACCGACACCGCAGGCAACGCCGCCTCGGAGAACGGCAACGCCGTCTACACCGCGGTCGAGTGCGCCGACGCGCCCTGGCCCACCAGCTGGAAGAAGTGGGACCGGGACAACAGTCGGCTCCACGAGCAGTACCCGTTCATGACCTGGGCCAACGCCTGGATGAACCTGCCCTGCGCCACCTGGTCCACCCCGCGCCAGCGCCCCACCGAGGTGAAGACCGGCAAGGGCCTGCCGCCGGTGCTCATCACCCAGGCCGAGCGTGACGCCGCCACCCCGTACGGCGGCGCCGTCGAACTGCACAAGCGGTTCAAGGGCTCGCGCCTGATCACGGAGAAGGACGCCGGCTCGCACGGCATCACCAACCTGGTCAACCCGTGCCTCAACACCAAGGTCGAGGCCTACCTGCTGACCGGGAAGCTGGACGCCAGGGACCAGACCTGCGCCCCGCACGCCACGCCGCAGCCGTAACGGCCGCGAACGGGACGGGGGGAGGGGCCGACGGTCCCTCCCCCCGTCCCGTTCTCACCGCCTGGCCGCCAGCCAGGCGTCCTCCGCCGCGTAGTCGAAGAAGTCCACCCCGTACTTCGCGAGGTTGGGGAAGGCCTCCCGCCACTCCCGTCCCGCGAGGTGCCCGGCGAGCCACTCGACCGTCGCCGGCAGCGACTCGGCGTACGACACCACCGGCCGGTACCCCAACTCCCGCTCGGCCGCCGTCATGTCGTAGACCATGGGACGCGGGGCCGTCCACGGCGTCAGCCCCACGATGCCCTCCGGCGGCGGTCCCTCGATCAGCACCGTCTCGCTCTCCGCCCCCATGGCCGCGTCGATCGCCGCCCCGATCTCCGCCACCGTCGGCGCCTCCGGGTCGGCGCCGTTGAGCACCCGGCTGCCCGGGTTCGCCGCCGCGAGCCGGACCAGCTCCGCCAGGTTGTCCACGTGGACCGGGTGGAACCGCGAGGCGCCGCCGTACGCGAGGAGGCGCACCGGCCGCCCGTCGAGCACCCGCTTCACGAACCACAGCTCACGCGGACCCGGGCAGTACGGGCCGTGGATGGCGCCCGCCCGCAGTAGCGTCGTCGGCAGCGCCTCGCCCGCCGCGAGCAACTCCCGCTCCAGGGCCACCTTCCGCGTGCCGTACGAGGTGTCGCCCGGCGCGACCGTCCGCCAGTCCTCCGCGACCGGCACCGGGTAGGCGGGGAAGCCGTCCGGCCGGTCCTGCGTGTCGAAGCTGCGGCCCTCCTCGTCCTCGTAGACGGCGCCGCTCGACACCACCACCGCCGAACCGATCCGGTCGGCGAGACCGGTCAGCTGCCTGCCGTGCCCGCCGTCGTACGCGACGATGTCGACGAGCACGTCACAGCCGTCGCCGAGTCCGGCCGCGAGCGCGCCCTCCTCGGTGCGGTCCAGCCGCACCGACCGGACCTCGTCCGGCCACCTGTCGTCCCTGACGCCGCCCCGCGAGGCGGCCGTCACCTCCCAGCCGTCCGCGACGAGGGCCCGTACGGCCGCCCGCCCCACCTGCCCCGACGCACCCAGCACGAACGCGTTTCCCTTGATCATGGAGGCGACGCTACGGGCGCCCGGAGCCCCGGCCCAGGGGATTGCGCCGTGCGCGGATCCGCCCTCAGCGTTCCCGTCCGGGGAACTTCCGCGCCGGGCCCCCGGGCGCCTCGGCGGCCTTCACGTCCGCCGCGTACGCGTCCACGTACTCCTGACCCGACAGGCGCAGGATCTCGTACATGATCTCGTCGGTGACCGCGCGGACCACGGCCCGCTCGTCCGCCGACCCGGCGAACCGGGAGAAGTCCAGCGGCTCCCCGAACCGGATGGTGACCCGGCGGATCCGCGGCACGACCTTGCCCGGCGGCTGGATCTCGAAGGTCCCCACCATCGCGCACGGCACCACCGGGACCCCGGCCGTCAGCGCCATCACCGCCACCCCCACCTTCCCCTTGTAGAGCCGCCCGTCGTGCGAACGCGTCCCCTCCGGATAGATGCCGAGCAGCTCGCCGCGGTCCAGCACCCCGAGCCCCTCGCGGATGGCGGCCTTCCCGGCCTCCTTGCCCGAGCGGTCGACCGGGATCTGACCGGCGGCCCGGAAGAACGCGGCGGTGAGCCGGCCCTTGATCCCCGGCCCCGTGAAGTACTCCTGCTTCGCGAGGAAGGTGATCCGCCGGGTGATCACGGCCGGCATCAGGAAGTGGTCGGAGAAGGAGAGGTGATTGCCCGCGACGATCGCCGCGCCCTCCTCGGGGATGTGCTCGAGCCCCTCGATCCGGGGCCGGAAGAGCAGCTTCAGGAGCGGTCCGAGCAGCACGTACTTCATCAGGTGGTAGAACACCCGTAACCCCCGTTCGTCGTCCGTCAAGCCCCGTTGTATCCGTGTGCGGCCCCGTGGTCCACTGGTGGGGGAGCGTCACCATGAGAGGCGAGCGCGGGGCCAGGCGCCCCGGCCGTGTCCTCACCGCGCTGCTCTGCGCGCTGACGGCGGCCGGGCTGTACGGCTGCTCCGACTCGGGCCCTCCCAAACCCGCCCCGGTGCCGACCCCCTCGCCCGCGACCACGGCCCCCGCGCCGACGACACCGGCGCCCGCCGGGCGCTCACCCTTCACCGGGCTCCCCGCACGGCCCGCCCCGGTCCTCGCCGTCAAGATCGACAACGTGACCGCGGCCCGCCCCCACACCGGACTCGGCGCCGCCGACCTCGTCTACGTCGAACAGGTCGAGGGCGGGGTCACCCGGCTCCTCGCCGTGTACTCCTCCCGCCTCCCCGACCTCGCCGGACCCGTCCGCAGCGCCCGCGAATCCGACCTCGAACTCCTCGGCGCCTTCGGCCGGCCGGTCCTCGCCTACTCCGGGGCGCAGTCCGCCCTGAACCCCCTGGTGCGGGCCGCGCCGCTGCACCCCGTCACCGAGACCACGGCCCCCGGGGCCTTCCGGCGCTCCCCGGACCGGGCCGCGCCGCACAATCTCTACCTGCGGCCCGAGCGGGCCCTCGCCACCGACCCCGGAGCCGGGGACGCGCGGGACATCGGCTTCCGCTTCGGGCCGGCACCTGGCGGCGGCACCCCGGTCGCCTCCGAGACCGTCCGCTTCCCCGCGGCCCGCTACACCTTCACCTGGTCCGCCGCCGACCGGAGCTGGCGGGTGGCGATGGACGGCCGCGCCGCCCGTGCCACCGACACCGGGCCGCTGCGCCCGTCGACGGTCGTCGTCCAGCGGGTCGCCGTCCGCGCCTCCGACTTCCGGGACCGGTCCGGCGCGGTCTCCCCGTACACCGAGACCGTCGGCAGCGGCACCGCGCTCGTCCTGCGCGACGGACGCGCCCACGAGGCCCACTGGTCCCGGCCCTCGGCGTCGGCGGGCACCACGTTCACCACCCCCGACGGAGCACCGCTGGCCTTCGCCCCGGGCCAGGTCTGGGTGGTCCTGGCACCCAAGGGCTAGGGGCGTCTCGCCGCTCAGGCCGGACCCGTACGGACTCGCCCTAGGGGGGGCCAGGCCGGCCCTCATACGGGGTTGCCCCGGGGTCAGACCGACCCCGGGGGAGTCGCCCTAGGGGCGCGCGGGCCCCGCGCCCGTCGGTGGGCGGCGGCGGGGGCCGGGCGGGGCCGCGCCGTCCGACGCCGCCATCCCGATCGTGACCACGCCCAGCACCACCCAGCCGAACCAGAGCCAGCCACTGCTGCCGAGCGCCACCGTGTAGGCCGTCGTCAGCACCAAAGCGGCGAAGGTGAGCACCGCCATCGTCTTCGTGGAACCGGACATCAGTCCGCCCTCCTCCCGACCGAGGCCACGGAAGCCGTCCCGACCATCGTGACCCCCCGAGAGGGGCGCGCGCTACTCCCAGGACACACCGGGCGTGCGCCGGGCGCCCGCCGGTGTCACCGCCGCGTCTGGAGCGAGGCCAGGTACGCGTTGTACGCCTCCAGCTCCTTGTCCCCGTCCCGGTCGGCCGCCCGGTCCTGGCGGACCGCCTGCCGCTGCTCGGAGTGGTACCACTGGTAGACGAGCGCGATCAGCACGAGCACGGACGGGATCTCGCTGAACGCCCAGGCGATGCCGCCCGCCGCGTTCTGGTCGGAGAGCGCGTCGATGCCCAGCGAGGCCGGCGGACTCGCGTACGCGCCGACCATCGGCTCCGACGCCATCATCAGCGCGATGCCGAAGAAGGCGTGGAACGGCATGCCCGCGAACAGCTCCAGCATCCGCATCACGTAGCCCGGCCGGTGCGGGCCCGGGTCCACGCCCATGATCGGCCAGAAGAAGACCACGCCCACCATCAGGAAGTGGACCATCATCCCGATGTGGCCCGGCTTCGAGCTCATCAGGAAGTCGAAGAGCGGCGTGAAGTACAGCGCGTACAGGCTCGCGATGAACATCGGGATCGTGAAGCCGGGGTGCGTGATGACCTTCATGTACCGGCTGTGCAGCAGCTTCAGGAGCAGCTCGCGCGGGCCCATCGCGCCCCGCCCCGCCACCGGCAGCGCCCGCAGCGCGAGCGTGACGGGCGCGCCCAGGAGCAGCAGGATCGGCGACAGCATGGAGATCACCATGTGCTGCACCATGTGCACGCTGAACATGACCATGCCGTAGTCGTTGAGCCTGGTGCACATGACGAGGGCGATGGTCAGTACGCCGACCGTGAAGAACACCGTCCGGCTCACCGGCCACGCGTCCCCGCGCCGGCGCAGCCGCGTCACACCCCACCCGTAGAGACCGAGCGCCGTGAGACAGCCGATCAGGAAGAAGAGGTCGGGAGAGAACTCCAGGCCCCGTCCCAGCGTGAACGGCGGCAGATCCGTGGTCATGCCGTGCCCGCTGTGATCCATCGTGTGCACTCCTGGAGCCCGATTCGTGCTTGTTGTCCGCACCAGACTAGAACCGCCCCCGGCCGCTGCTGCGACCGGGGGCGGATGTCACGCGCCGGTGACGGTCAGAGCACGCACTCCGCCTCGGCGTAGCGGTCGGCCGGGACCGTCTTGAGGGTCTCCACGGCCTGGGCCAGCGGAACCATCGTGATCTCCGTGCCGCGCAGCGCGGTCAGCATGCCGAACTCGCCGCGGTGCGCCGCCTCGACCGCGTGCCAGCCGAAGCGGGTGGCGAGGACCCGGTCGTACGCGGTCGGCGTGCCGCCGCGCTGGACGTGGCCGAGGATGACCGGGCGGGCCTCCTTGCCGAGGCGCCGCTCCAGCTCGACGGAGAGCTGGTTGGCGACGCCGGTGAACCGCTCGTGGCCGTAGATGTCGGTGCCGGCGGTCTTGAACTCCATCGAGCCCTCGCGCGGCTTCGCGCCCTCCGCGACGACGACGATCGCGAAGCGCTTGCCGTCGGCGAAGCGGGCGCCGACCCGGGCCGTCAGCTCGTCCATGTCGAAGGGGCGCTCGGGGACGACCACGGCGTGCGCGCCGGCGGCCATGCCGGAGTGCAGCGCTATCCAGCCGGTGTGACGGCCCATGACCTCGACGACGAGGACCCGCTGGTGGGACTCGGCGGTGGTCTTCAGCCGGTCGAGGGCCTCGGTGGCGACGGTGACGGCCGTGTCGAAGCCGAAGGTGACGTCGGTGGAGGCGATGTCGTTGTCGATGGTCTTCGGGACGCCGACGATCGGGATGCCCGCCTCGGAGAGCAGGTTCGCCGCCTTCAGGGTGCCCTCGCCGCCGATCGGGATGATCGCGTCGAGACCCAGGTCGGCGACATGGCCGCGGGCACGCTCGACGCCGCCGACCAGGTGCGCGGGCTGGACCCGCGAGGAACCGAGGATGGTGCCGCCCCGGGCCAGGATGCCGCCCACCGCTTCGAGGTCGAGCTTGCGGTAGTCGCCCTCCAGGAGGCCCTTCCAGCCGTCGAGGAAACCGATGACCTCGTCGCCGTGGTCGACGACGGCGCGGTGCACGACGGAACGGATGACAGCGTTCAGACCGGGGCAGTCTCCGCCGGAGGTGAGCACGCCAATGCGCATAGCCCATAAACCTTTGCAACGTGGGCCGACTCCCGGACCACGTCGTCCGGCTGGATCCCCGCCACCCTATAGCCGCTGGGTGACGGGGCCGAACCGGATGTCCGAACGGTGGACAGCGTACGTGCGTACGAGAGGCCGGCAGCGGCGGCCGGGGCGACCCTAGGCGGGCTGCGTGGCCGCCGCGATGCGCTCGGCGCGCAGCGCCTCGTACCAGCGGTCGTCGGTCGGCGGCAGCGCGTTCACGTCGAGGGCCAGCTTCAGGAGCAGGTCCGCGATCTGCGGGTTGCGGGCCATGACGGGGCCGTGCATGTACGTACCGAACACGGTGTCGTTGTACGCGCCCTCGGTGCCGTCGCCGGTCCCGTTGCCGTTGCCGAAGACGGTCCGGGCGAAGGGCCGGGCCGTCGGGCCGAGGTGGGTGATGCCCTGGTGGTTCTCGAAGCCCGTCAGCTGGGGGAGGCCGAGCCGGGGGTCGATGTCCGCGAGGACGTCGCCGACGCACCGCTGACCCTCGCCACGGGTCGAGATCACGTCGATGAGACCGAGACCGGTCTCCCGCTCGCCGAGGTCGTTGATGAACTCGTGGCCCAGGATCTGGTAGCCGGCGCAGACCGAGAAGATGATCGCGCCGTTCGAGGCGGCCCGGCTCAGACCGCCGTCCCGCCGCAGCCGCTCGGCCGCGAGCCGCTGCGGACGGTCCTCGCCGCCACCGATCAGATAGATGTCGCCGGAGGTCGGCACCGGCTGGTCGCTGCGCACGTCGACGCGCTCGACGCTGAGGCGGCGCTGCTGGGCGCGGCGCTCGACGACGAGGACGTTGCCCTGGTCGCCGTAGGTGCTGAGCAGGTCCGGGTAGACCCAGACCAGGCGCAGGCTGCTGTCAGTCATGCTGCATGTCCTCTACGGGTCAGTTGCCGACGCGGCGGCGGACGTCCTGGAAGGCGGTGTAGTTGGCGATCAGCTCGATCTGTCCGGGCGGGGCCATCGCGACGGCCTCGTCCAGCGTCTCGCAGACGCGGAAGTCCACGCCCGCGACCTCGAGGCGGACCGCGAGGTCCAGCTTCCGGTCGCCGATCACCATGATCGGGTGGCCGGCGAGCCTGCCGTAGTCCACGTCCCACAGCCAGGAGGTGTCCGTGCCGTCGGCGCCGCGCGCGTTGACGGAGAGGATCACCGGGGCGGGCGGCCCGTCGATGAGGGAGAACGTCTCGAGCCAGCCGGCCGGGTTCTTCGCGAGCAGCAGTCGCAGGTCGCGGCCCTGGAACGAGATGACGTCGTAGCGTCCGGCGACGGCCTGCACCTGGTACATGCGCTCCAGGGCCACCTGCGGCGGCACCCCGAAGACGGCGGCGACGGCGGCCGAGCTGGTCGCGTTCGCCTTGTTGGCGCGGCCGGGCAGCTGGAGCCGGATCGGCCAGGCCGAACCGTGCGGGTCGAGCACGTGGTCGCCGCTGAGCGCCCAGCTCGGCGCGGGGCGGCGGAAGCCGCACTCGCCGCAGAACCAGTCGTCGCCCGGACGCTGCATCACACCGCCGCAGGCGGGGCACGACCAGGCGTCGTCCTTCCACTCCTGGCCCGCGGCCACCCACACCACGTTAGGGGAGGAGGAGGCGGCCCAGACGATCAGCGGGTCGTCGGCGTTGGCGACGACGACGGCCTTGGTGCCGTTGAGACCCTCGCGCCACTTCTCGGCGAGCATGCGGGTCTCGGCGGCGCGGTCGAGCTGGTCGCGGGAGAGGTTGAGCAGCGCGATGACCTTCGGCGTGGTGTCGCGGGCGACTCCGGCGAGGTACTTCTCGTCGACCTCGATCACGCCGTACTTGGAGTCCGAGCCGCCGGCGAGTGCCGAGGTGATGCCGGCCGGCATGTTGGCGCCGAGGGCGTTGGAGACGACGGGGCCCGCGGCGCGCAGGGCCTCCGCGATCAGCCGCGTCGTGGTCGTCTTGCCGTTGGTCGCCGACACCAGGACGACGTCCAGATGCTGTGCGAGCCGGCCGAGCAGGTCGGGGTCGAGCTTCAGCGCCACCTTGCCGCCGATCACCGAACCGCTGCCGCGCCCCGCCGCCCGCGACACCGCGGCCGCCGCCCTGCCCGCCGTCACGGCCAGCTTGGCGCGCGGCGACAGCGGCTCTGGATTACCGGGGTGTCCTGACATCGTTCTTGTTCCTCCTTGCGTCGGTCCGGGCTCAGCCTATCGAGATCCGGCCAGCAGCCCGAACAGCGGCACCGCCGAGAGGTGCGCGAAACAGCCAGGTCACGGCGGACCGTACCCTTACCGCCATGCGAAACCGCCCCATCCCCGGCAGTTCCGGCCTCGTCCGAGCGATGACTCTGCTCGGCGACCCCGTGCTGCACCGACCCTGTGCGCCCGTCACCGACTTCGGGCCCGAACTGGCCCGGCTCGTCGAGGACATGTTCGCCACGATGTACGCGGCGAACGGTGTGGGCCTGGCGGCGAACCAGGTGGGCGTGGGCCTGCGCGTCTTCGTGTACGACTGCCCCGACGACGAGGAGAACCGCCATCTGGGCCATGTGGTGAACCCGCGCCTGGTCGAGGCGGACGGTGACGTGATCCGGGGCCCGGAGGGGTGCCTGTCCCTGCCGGGCCTGGAAGCCCCGACGCCCCGTCACGACCGCGCGGTGGTCGAGGGCGTACGGATGGACGGGACGCCGGTACGGGTCGAGGGGACGGGTTTCTTCGCCCGCTGCCTCCAGCACGAGACGGACCACCTGGACGGCGGGGTCTACGCGGACCGGGTCACGGGGTGGCGCAAGTCACGCCTTCTCCGCGCGGTCCGCAAGCAGCCGTGGGGGAGCGGGGCGGGGGTCCTGGAGGCGTAGCCGCCGCGGTCCGGCCCCTTCCGGGGAGCCCCTCCGGCCCCTTCCGCCGCGGCCTCGCTAGAAGCCGGGGCCGTCCGGGCGGTCGTCGGCCTGGGCGAGGCGGCCCCACAGGAGGTCGGCGAGGCTGCGGACGAGTTCGGCGCGGGAGCAGGGGCGTTCGCCGAGCCACCAGTCGCCGGCCGCGTGCATCATGCCGACGATGCCGTGGCCCCAGATCCGGGCCTGGACCTCGGCGCCCGGGCCCAGGTCGACGCGCTCGGCGATGACCTGGCCGAGCTCCTCGCCCATGCGGCGGAGCAGCGGGGCGGAGTGGCGGCCGACGTCGAAGCCCTGCTCGGTCTGGTGCGGCTCCTCGGCCGGGTGCATGAGGAAGCGGTAGACCTGGGGCATCGCCTCGATCGACGCGAGATAGGTGTCGAGGGTCGCCTCGACGCGGCGCCGACGGTCGGTGGGCGCGTCGAGCGCGGCCCGCAGGGCGGAGAGGAGGGCGTCCGTGTGCCGGATGGCGAGGGCGCGGTACAGGCCGCCCTTGTCGCCGAAGTGGCGGTAGAGGATCGGCTTGGTGATGCCGGCCTCGGCCGCGATCGCGTTCATGGACGCCTTGGGGCCCTCCCGGAGCACCACCCGGTCCGCCGCCTCCAGCAGCTCGCGTCGCCGCTGCTCGGCGGGCGTCTGCTGGTCGGTGGTCCGGTGTGCGATGTCCATAGCGTGTCTCCCCGCCCGTGCGATTCCGTGAGGCTGTCGCAACGTAACACCCGCCCGGTGCCCGGCGCTGTCCGGGCCGAAGCGCTTCGCCGCTGGTTGACAGTCCATACCCGCTGGTAACAGACTGGTGTTACCGCAAGTAACGCACCGCTGGGAGGGCACATGGGCGAGTTCACGCTCGAACTCAACGAGGACCAGAAGCAGGTCCGCGACTGGCTCCACGGCTTCGCCGCCGATGTGATGCGCCCCGCGGCCGCCGAGTGGGACGAGCGTGAGGAGACTCCCTGGCCGATCATCCAGGAAGCCGCCAAGATCGGCATCTACTCGCTCGATTTCTATGCCCAGCAGTTCTTCGATCCCACCGGTCTCGGCATCCCGATGACGATGGAGGAGCTCTTCTGGGGCGACGCCGGCATCGCCCTCTCCATCGTCGGTACGGGCCTCGCCGCCGTCGGCGTCCTCGCCAACGGCACCGAGGAGCAGATCGGCACCTGGGTCCCGCAGATGTACGGCGACGCGAACGACATCAAGGTCGCGGCGTTCTGCTCCTCGGAGCCCGACGCCGGCTCGGACGTCGCCTCCATGCGGACACGGGCCGTGTACGACGAGGCCAAGGACGAGTGGGTGCTCGACGGCACCAAGACCTGGGCGACCAACGGCGGCATCGCCAACGTCCACGTCGTCGTCGCCGTCGTCGACCCCGAGCTCGGCTCCAAGGGCCACGCCTCCTTCATCGTCCCGCCGAACACCCCCGGCCTCTCCCAGGGGCAGAAGTTCCAGAAGCACGGCATCCGCGCCTCCCACACCGCCGAGGTCGTCCTCGAGAACGTCCGCGTCCCCGGCCACTGCCTCCTCGGCGGCAAGGAGAAGCTGGACGAGCGCCTGGCCAGGGCCCGCGAGAAGGCCCGGGCGGGCGGTGGCGAGCGCGTGAAGAACGCCGCCATGGCCACCTTCGAGGCCTCGCGCCCGGCGGTCGGCGCCATGGCCGTCGGCACCGCCCGCGCCGCGTACGAAGTCGCCCTGGACTACGCGAAGACCCGGGTGCAGTTCGGCCGTCCGATCATCGAGAACCAGGGCGTCGCCTTCCAGCTCGCCGACATGGCCACCCAGATCGACGCGGCCCGCCTCCTCGTCTGGCGCGCCTCCTGGATGGCCACGGCCGGCAAGCCCTTCACGGCGGCCGAGGGCTCCATGTCCAAGCTGTACGCCAGCGAGGTCGCCAAGCAGGTCACCGGCCAGGCCATCCAGATCCTCGGCGGCAACGGCTACACCCGCGAGTACCCGGTGGAGCGCATGCACCGCGACGCCGCCATCTACACGATCTTCGAAGGCACGAGCGAGATCCAGCGCATGGTGATCAGCCGCGCCCTCGCCAAGTAGCCGACCGGCCCCGGCGACGTGCCGCAGCCCCGCACCGGATCGGTGCGGGGCTGCTGTCGGCGTGCGCGTCGGAGCGGGCGGGGGAGCGACGGGAGGCCCGCTCAGGCGGCGAGCTCCTGCCCCGTCTGCACCGCGTCGGTCCAGGCGGCCACGAGCACCTGGTAGATCCTCTGCTCGTCCGCCGTCAGCGGGCGGCGCTCCTCGCCGGCGCGGACCCACAGTGTGCGGATCGCGTCGTTCAGAGCGGTGGGGCCCGGGGCCCCTCTGCGCGGATCGGTGTCGGACATGCGTCCAGCGTAGGCGCTGGGTCCGACAGCCCCGGTCTCCGACGGACGTGGCATCCGCCACGCACCCCGGCCGGGCCCGCCCGCGGCGGGGTCTCCCGCCGCGGCTGCGAGCGAGGTCACACCAGACAGAACTCGTTGCCCTCCGGATCCTGGAGGACCACCGCGTAGTAGTCCATGCCGTTCGGCTCGTCCATCGCGTACAGGATCGTCGCGCCGATCGCCGTCAGCCGGGAGACCTCGCCGTCCACCCGCTCCCGGCGCAGCGCGAGCGGGACGTCGCGGCCGCCGCCGACCTTGAGGTCCAGGTGGACCCGGTTCTTGACGGTCTTGGGCTCCGGGACCCGCTGGAACCAGATCCGCGGCCCGACACCCTTCGGGTCCACGATCGACTCCGGCAGCTCCCCGGCGTCCTCGCCCAGCTCCTCCTCGGGCACGCCGATCGCCTCCCAGTACTCCCGCCAGGTGGCGTGCCCGGCGGGCGGCGGGTCCGGGACGTAGCGCAGGGCCTCCAGCCAGAAGGGCACCAGGCGCTGGGGGTCGGCGCAGTCGATCGTCAGTTGCAGGGTCAGCTCGGGTCGCTCCATGCGACGAGGCTCCCAGACGCCACTGACAACGGCCGGTCCACGGAAGCGCCGAGGACCGGAACGGGCCGATCGGCCGGATCCGGACGGGCGTTTCCCCGGTTACTACCGGCGGGTCACCCCCTGGGGGAGAATCGCCCGCAGACGACGATCGAGGGGGAACCGTCCATGGCCATCACCACCGGTACCGAAGCACCCGAACTCGCGGGACTTCCGCTGCTCGGCTCGATGCTCGACCTCAAGAACGACTCCCTGGGCACCTTCCTGCGCGCCCGGCGCGAGCACGGCGACGTCGTGCGGATCACCGCGGGACCGCCCGGCATGCGCGGTGTCGTGTACGGCATCTTCTCCGCCGAGGGCGCGCAGCAGGTCCTCGCCGGGGAGTCGGCCAACTTCCGCAAGGACAACCACTTCTACCAGGAGATCCGCGAGTCCTTCGGCAACGGGCTGCTCACCAGCCAGGACGAGGACTACCTCCGCCAACGCCGGCTCGTCCAGCCGCTGTTCACCCGCCGCCGCGTCGACGGTTACGCCGCGGCCGTCGCCGCCGAGGTCACCACCCTCACCGGCGAGTGGCGGGACGGGGGCGCCGCGTCCGTCGACGTCCTCCACGAGATGACCCGGCTCGCCCTGCGCGCCGTGGCCCGCATCCTCTTCGGCACCGACGTCGACGCCGCCGTCGAGATCGTCGAGCGCAGCTTCCCCGAACTCGGCGCCTATGTGCTGCGCCGGGGCTACTCCCCGGTGAACATCCCCCGCGACTGGCCCACCCCCGGCAACCGCAGGGCCGCCGCCGTCCACCAGGCGCTGTACGAGGTCTGCGACCGCATCATCGCCGAACGCCGGGTCTCCGACCGGGCCCCCGGCGAGGGCGACGACCTCCTCACCCTCCTCGCCGAGGCCGAGAGCGCCGAGGACGGCAGCTTCGACGCGACCGAGCTGCGCGAGCAGGTCCTCGTCTTCCTGCTCGCCGGCCACGAGACGACCGCCACCTCGCTCGGCTTCGCCCTCCACCTCCTCGCCCTCCACCCGGAGGCGCAGAAGCAGGCGCACGAGGAGGTGGACCGGGTCCTCGGCGGCCGTACCCCCGGCGCCGCCGACCTCGACGCGCTGCCCTACGTCACGCAGGTCCTCAAGGAGGCCATGAGGCTCTTCCCGGCCGCCCCGGTCATCGGGCGCCGCGCCGTCGCCGCCACCCAGGTCGGCGGAGTCACCATCCCCGCGGGCGCGGACGTCATCGTCGCCCCCTGGGTCACCCACCGCCACCCCGACTACTGGGAGGACGCGGAGCGCTTCGACCCGGACCGCTTCACGCCCGAGGCGGAGGCGGCCCGCCCCCGGTACGCCTGGTTCCCCTTCGGCGGCGGCCCGCGCGCGTGCATCGGCCAGCACTTCTCGATGCTGGAGTCGGTGATCGCCCTCGCGATGATCCTCCAGCGGTACGGCTTCGAGGCCATCGACACCGAGGTGCCCGTCGCCCCGGCGATCACCCTCCAGGCCAAGGGCACGGCCCGCTGCCGCCTCACGCCGAGGACGACCGCCTAGGCCGGGCCTTCGCAGGGCCGGGGCCCGCGCCACGCGGCGCGGCCGCCCCGGCCCTCGCGACCGGGCTCAGCGCCGGGTCGCGACCACGACCGTCGCCCACCACTCCTCGGAGGTGATCACCTCGGGGGTGAGGCGGCCGTCCGAGACCTCCGTGACGGCCTCCGCGGCTCGCTCGGCCTGCCGTTCGCCGGTCTCCATGAAGAGGTGTCCGCCCGGCGCCAGCCACTCCGGCGCCCCGGCGGCGACCCGGCGCAGCACGTCGAGACCGTCCCGGCCGCCGTCGAGCGTGACCAGCGGCTCGTGGTCCCGCGCCTCCGGCGGAAGCAGCCCGATCTCCTCGGTCGGTACGTACGGCACGTTGGCGACCAGGATCTCGACCCGGCCGCGCAGCTCCGCGGGCAGCGGCGCGAACAGGTCGCCCTCGTACACCCGGCCGCCGCGCGGCTCGACGTTCCGCCGGGCGCAGCGCACCGCCGCGGGCTCGATGTCCGCGGCGTGCACCTCCGCGCCCCGGACACGGTCCAGCAGGACCGCGCCCGCGGCGCCGGAGCCGCAGCACAGGTCGACGCAGACGGCGCCCGGCCGGGCCAGCTCCACCGCCTGCCCCACCAGGAACTCCGTACGCCGCCGGGGCACGAAGACCCCGCTGGCGACCTCGATCCGCAGTCCGCCGAACCCGGCCCAGCCCACGATGTGCTCCAGCGGCAGCCCCGCGGCCCGCCGCTCGACCATCAGGTCGAGCTCGCCGGGTCCGGCCGCCGCCGCGAGCAGCATCTCCGCCTCCTCCTCGGCGAAGACGCAGCCCGCGGCCCGCAGCCGTTCGACGACGCCGGTGTCAGGCAAGCTGGTCCTCGATCGCGGCCACGATCTCGGGGGCGTCCGGCTCGGTGCGCGGACGGAAGCGGGTGACCCGGCCGTCGCGGCCGATCAGGAACTTCTCGAAGTTCCACTGGACGTCACCGGCCTCGCCCTCGGCGTCGGCGGTCTTCACCAGCTCCGCGTACAGCGGGTGGCGGCCCTCACCGTTGACGTCGGTCTTCTCGAGCAGCGGGAAGGACACCCCGTACGTCGCCGAGCAGAAGGTCTGGATCTCCTCGGCGCTGCCCGGCTCCTGGCCCGCGAACTGGTTGCAGGGAACCCCGAGCACGGTGAGGCCGCGCTCCCCGTACTCCTTCTGCAGCCGCTCGAGACCGGCGTACTGCGGGGTCAGACCGCACTTGGAGGCCACGTTCACGACCAGGACCGCGCGGTCCCGGTAGTCGGCGAGGGAGACCGGCTCACCGGTCAGGGTCTTCAGGGGAATGTCGTACAGGCTCATGGACCGCTCCTCATGCGAATAGGGTTTGATCTCAACATGGGAGACGAACCGCTGGCAATCACGATCGATTCCGCGCCCGAGCAGGGACCGCGCCGGGTGCGCTGCCGCCTCTGCGGCCGTCCCCTGACGGGCGCGGACTCGCGCAGGACCGGCCTGGGCCCGACCTGCGACGCGAAACTCCACCCCCCGGCCCCCGACATCCGCACCAGGCGCCACGAGGTCGCGCAGGACACCCTGCCGGGCATCGACCGCGCCCTGTAGCCGGCCCGTGACCGGGCGACGCTACCAGCCCGGGAATTCGGTGGCCCAGCGGTTTCCCCGGTCAGCAGAGTGGGCGCCGATGAGAGCGAAACCCGAGCGACCGGAGTCCTGAATGTCCACCCTGCGCGTCACCGCCGAAGTCCTCACCGTCCATCCCCATCCGAACGCCGACGCCCTGGAACTGGCCCAGGTCGGGCTCTACCGGGCCGTCGTCGCCAAGGGCGCCTACCGGACCGGCGACGTCGCCGTCTACATCCCGGAGCAGTCGGTGCTGCCCGCCGCGCTCGTCGACGAGCTGGGCCTCACCGGACGGCTCGCCGGCGCGAAGTCCGACCGGGTCAAGGCGGTGCGGCTGCGCGGGGAGCTGTCCCAGGGGCTCGTGTGCCGGCCACGGGCGCTCGCGGACGTCGACCTGGCGCGGGCCGCCGCCGACGGGACCGACTTCGCGGAGACGCTCGGCATCGTCAAGTGGGCGCCGCCGATACCGCCGACCATGAGCGGCGAGGTCGAGGTCGCGCCCGACCTGCTGTCCTGGGTCGACATCGAGAACCTCCAGCGCTACCCCGGCATCTTCGAGCCCGGCGAGCCCGTCGTCCTGACGGAGAAGCTCCACGGCACGGCCTGCCTCCTGACGTACCACGCCGAGGAGGGGAGCGTGCAGGTCTCCTCGAAGGGCTTCGGGGCGAAGGGTCTCGCCCTCAAGGAGGACCCGCGGAACCTGTACTGGCGCGCCGTCCACGGCCACGGCCTGCCCGCCGTCGCCGAGCGGCTGGCGAAACATCTCGGCGCCCGCCGTGTCGGCTTCTTCGGCGAGGTGTACGGCTCCGGGGTGCAGGACCTCGCGTACGGCGCCGACGCCCGGTCCCAGACCGTCGGATACGCGCTCTTCGACGTCTCGGCCGAGATCGACGGCCGGGTCCACTGGCTGGACCCCGTCGAGGTCCTGGAGCCCGGTGAGGTCCCGCTCGTACCGCGGCTCCACTCCGGCCCGTACGACCTGGACACCGTCCTCGCGCACGCGACCGGCCGGGAGACCGTCTCCGGGCGTGAGGCGCACCTGCGGGAGGGCGTCGTCATCCGGCCCGCGACCGAGCGCTACAGCCCGGTCACCGGCGGCCGGGCCATCGCCAAGGCGGTCAGCCCGGCCTACCTGACCCGCAGGGGCGGCACCGAGTACGAGTGATCCCGGAGACCTGGAAGGGGGGGTGTCCCGCCGCTCGGCCCGGGCTCGGGACGACACCCCCTACAGCGCGCGGAACAGGCCCTCCTGCACCACCGACACCAGGAGCCGGCCCTCGCGGTCGTAGATCCTGCCCCGCGCGAGTCCCCGGCCGCCCGTCGCGATCGGGGACTCCTGGTCGTACAGGAACCACTCGTCCGCCCGGAACGGGCGGTGGAACCACATCGCGTGGTCGAGCGACGCCATGTCGAAGCCGCGCGGGCCCCACAGCGGCTCGACCGGGATCCTCACCGCGTCCAGAAGCGTCATGTCCGAGGCGTACGTCAGGGCGCAGGTGTGGACCAGCGGGTCGTCGCCGAGCGGACCCACGGCCCGCATCCACACCGCGGAGCGCGGGTCCGCGTCCTTGACCTCGTCCGCGGTCCAGCGCAGCCGGTCCACGTACCGGATGTCGAAGGGCTGCCGGCGCGCCATCCGTTCCAGGGCCTCCGGAAGGGTGCCCAGGTGCTCGCGGATCTCGTCCGCCAGGTTCGGCAGGCTCTCCGGGTCGGTCAGGTGCCGCGGCGGCAGCTGGTGCTCGAAGGCACCCTCCTCCGGCTTGTGGAAGGAGGCCGTCAGATTGAAGATCGTCCGCCCCTCCTGCACGGCCGTGACCCGGCGGGTCGTGAACGAGCGCCCGTCCCGCACCCGCTCCACCTGGTACACGATCGGCACCCCGGGCCGTCCCGGCCGCAGGAAGTAGGCGTGCAGCGAGTGCACCGGCCGGTCGCCCTCCGTGGTGCGGCCGGCCGCCACCAGGGCCTGCCCGGCGACCTGCCCGCCGAAGACCCGCTGCAGCGACTCCTGCGGGCTGCGCCCACGGAAGATGTTGACCTCGATCTGCTCCAGGTCGAGCAGGTCCACGAGCCTCTCGGCGGGATTCGTCACGGCTGAACTCCCCTTCTACAGCTGTCCGACGGACGTCACGCGGACCACCGCCCGGCCCTCCTCGTCGGAGGCGGCGAGATCCACCTCCGCGCTGATACCCCAGTCATGGTCGCCGTTCGGGTCGGCGAAGGTCTGCCGGACGCGCCACAGGCCGTGCGCCGCGTCCTCCTCGATGGCGAGGAGCTTCGGGCCGCGCGCGTCCGGACCCGTACCGAGGTCGTCGTACTCGTCCCAGTACGCGTCCATCGCGTCGCCCCACGCGTCCGCGTCCCAGCCGGACTCGGCGTCCAGCTCACCGAGCGCGGTCAGGTTGTCGAGGGCGGCCAGCTCCACCCGGCGGAACATCGCGTTGCGCACCAGGACCCGGAAGGCGCGCGCGTTGGCCGTGACCGGCTTGACCTGGTCGGCCTTCTCCTGGGCCTCCTCGGCCGTCTGGACCTCCGGGTTGGCGAGCTGCTCCCACTCGTCGAGCAGTGAGGAGTCCACCTGGCGCACCATCTCGCCCAGCCAGGCGATCAGGTCCTCCAGGTCCTCGGTCTTCAGGTCGTCCGGGATGGTGTGGTCGAGCGCCTTGTACGCGCTCGCGAGGTAGCGCAGGACGATGCCCTCGGTCCGGGCCAGCTCGTACCAGGAGGTGAACTCGGTGAAGGTCAGGGCCCGTTCGTACATGTCACGGATGACCGACTTCGGCGACACCGGGTGGTCGCCGACCCACGGGTGGGACGTCCGGTAGACGTTGTACGCGTGCCAGAGCAGCTCCTCCAGCGGCTTCGGGTACGAGATGTCCTGGAGCCGCTCCATCCGCTCCTCGTACTCGACGCCGTCCGCCTTCATCCGCCCGACCGCCTCGCCGCGCGCCTTGTTCTGCATGGCGGCGAGGATCTGGCGCGGGTCGTCCAGCGTCGACTCGACGACGGAGACCATGTCCAGGGCGTACGAGGGGGACTCCGGGTCGAGCAGGTCGAAGGCGGCGAGCGCGAACGTCGACAGCGGCTGGTTGAGCGCGAAGTCCTGCTGGAGGTCGACCGTGAGCCGGATGGTGCGGCCCTCGGCGTCCGGCTCGGGCAGCTGCTCCACGACCCCGCCGTCGAGCAGCGAGCGGTAGATCGCGATGGCCCGGCGGATGTGCCGCAGCTGCGCCTTGCGCGGCTCGTGGTTGTCCTCCAGGAGCTTGCGCATCGCCTCGAACGCGTTGCCCGGGCGGGCGATCACCGACAGCAGCATGATGTTGGTGACCTTGAAGCGGGAGGTCAGCGGCTCCGGCTCGGCGTCGATCAGCTTGTCGAAGGTGGTGTCGCTCCAGGCGACGAAGCCCTCCGGCGCCTTCTTGCGGACCACCTTGCGGCGCTTCTTCGGGTCGTCGCCGGCCTTCGCGAGCGCCTTCTCGTTCTCGATGACGTGCTCGGGGGCCTGGGCGACGACCAGACCGGCCGTGTCGAAGCCGGCCCGCCCGGCGCGGCCCGCGATCTGGTGGAACTCACGGGCGCGCAGGGTCCGCACCCGGTTGCCGTCGTACTTCGTCAGAGCGGTGAAGAGGACCGTACGGATCGGCACGTTCACGCCGACGCCGAGGGTGTCCGTCCCGCAGATCACCTTCAGCAGGCCGGCCTGGGCCAGCTTCTCGACGAGGCGCCGGTACTTCGGCAGCATGCCCGCGTGGTGCACGCCGATGCCGTGGCGGACGTAACGCGAGAGGTTCTGGCCGAACTTGGTGGTGAAGCGGAAGTTGCCGATCAGCTCGGCGATCTTGTCCTTCTCCTCGCGCGTGCACATGTTGATGCTCATCAGCGACTGCGCGCGCTCCACGGCCTGCGCCTGGGTGAAGTGCACGATGTACACCGGTGCCTGCCTGGTCTCCAGGAGCTCCGTCAGGGTGTCCGTGATGGGCGTCAGGCGGTACTCGTACGAGAGCGGCACCGGCCGGGTCGCGGAGCGGACCACGGAGGTCGGCCGGCCCGTGCGCCGGGTCAGGTCCTTCTCGAACATCGACACGTCGCCGAGCGTCGCCGACATGAGGACGAACTGCGCCTGGGGGAGTTCGAGCAGCGGGATCTGCCAGGCCCAGCCGCGGTCCTGCTCGGCGTAGAAGTGGAACTCGTCCATGACGACCTGGCCGATGTCGGCGTACTTGCCGTCGCGGAGCGCGATCGAGGCCAGCACCTCCGCCGTGCAGCAGATCACCGGCGCGTCCGCGTTCACCGAGGCGTCGCCGGTCAGCATGCCGACGTTCTCGGTGCCGAAGAGCTTGCACAGGTCGAAGAACTTCTCCGACACCAGCGCCTTGATCGGCGCGGTGTAGAACGTCACCTGGTCGTTCGCGAGCGCGGTGAAATGGGCCCCCGCCGCTACCAGCGACTTTCCCGAGCCGGTGGGGGTGGACAGGATCACGTTGGCCCCGGAGACGACCTCGATCAGCGCCTCTTCCTGGGCCGGGTAGAGCGTGATGCCCCGGTCCTCGGCCCAGGAGGAGAAGGCCTCGAAGAGGGCGTCGGGGTCGGCGGTCGGCGGCAGCTGATCGATAAGGGTCACGCCCCCATCTTGCCTGGCTTCCGCTCGGATGAGGGAACCGGCCGCGGACGGCCAAGATCACGGACGATAGGCTCGTCCGTCGACCGGTCGTCAACTGAGCGCCGGCAGGGGAGAAACGGGGCGGGCCAAGCATGATGGGACCGGCGCATTCGCTGTCCGGAGCGGCGGCCTGGCTGGGCGTCGGAGCGGCCGCGGCGGCCTTCGACCGGCCGATGCCCTGGCCGGTCCTCGTCGTCGGCGCGCTCATCTGCGCGGGCGCGGCCCTCGCCCCCGACCTCGATCACCGATCCGCGACCATCTCCCGCGCCTTCGGGCCGGTCTCCAAGGCCCTCTGCGGGATCGTCGACAAGCTGTCGTACGCCGTCTACAAGGCGACCCGCTCCTCCGCCGACCCCCGCAGGTCCGGCGGCCACCGGACGCTGACCCACACCTGGCTCTGGGCGGTCCTGATCGGCGGCGGCGCCTCCGCCGCGGCGGTCACCGGCGGCCGGTGGGCGGTGCTCGCGATCCTCTTCGTCCACCTGGTCCTCGCCGTGGAGGGCCTGCTGTGGCGCGCCGCCCGGGTGTCCAGCGACGTCCTGGTCTGGCTGCTCGGCGCGACCAGCGCCTGGATCCTGGCGGGCGTCCTCGACCAGCCGGGCAACGGCGCGGACTGGTTCTTCACCGCCCCCGGCCAGGAGTACCTGTGGCTCGGGCTGCCGATCGTCCTCGGCGCCCTCGTCCACGACATCGGCGACGCCCTGACCGTCTCCGGCTGCCCGATCCTGTGGCCCATCCCGGTCGGCCGGAAGCGCTGGTACCCGATCGGCCCGCCGAAGGCCATGCGCTTCCGGGCCGGCAGCTGGGTCGAGCTGAAGGTCCTCATGCCCGCCTTCATGCTCCTCGGCGGAGCGGGCGGCGCCTCGGCGCTGGGCTTCATCTAGCGGCACGGGCCTCCAGGACCACGGAAGGGGGGCCGCACCGGACGACGTCCGGTGCGGCCCCCCTTCCGTGGATCAGCCGTGCGTCTCCGCGGATCAGCCGTGCCAGGACCGCCACAGGGCCGCGTACGCCCCGTCCGCCGCGACCAGCTCCGTGTGGCTGCCGAGCTCGCTGATCCGCCCCGACTCGACCACCGCGATCAGATCGGCGTCGTGCGCGGTGTGCAGCCGGTGCGCGATGGCCACGACCGTGCGCCCGTCCAGGACCCGGCCGAGCGAACGCTCCAGGTGCCGGGCCGCCCGCGGGTCGAGCAGCGAGGTCGCCTCGTCGAGGACCAGGGTGTGCGGGTCCGCGAGCACCAGACGGGCCAGCGCGATCTGCTGGGCCTGCGCCGGGGTGAGAGACCGGCCGCCCGAGCCGACCTCGGTGTCCAGGCCCTCGTCGAGACCCCGGGCCCAGACCTGCGCGTCCACCGCCGTGAGCGCCGCCCACAGCTCCGTGTCGGACGCGCCGGTCCTCGCCAGGAGCAGATTGTCCCGGAGCGTGCCCACGAAGACGTGGTGTTCCTGGTTGACCAGGGCCACGTGCTCACGGACCCGCTCGGCGGGCATCCGGGCCAGTTCCGCCGCGCCGAGGGTGACCGAGCCGGTCCGCGGGGCGTAGATGCCCGCGAGCAGCCGGCCGAGGGTGGACTTGCCCGCGCCGGACGGGCCCACGAGCGCGAGCCGGGTGCCGGGCGCCACCTTCAGGGTCACCTCGTGCAGCACGTCGACGCCCTCGCGGTAGCCGAACCTGACCTCGTCCGCCCGGACGGCACGGCCCTCCGGCCGTACCTCCGCGTCGCCCGCCTCCGGCTCGATGTCCCGGACGCCGACGAGCCGCGCCAGCGACACCTGGGCGACCTGGAGCTCGTCGTACCAGCGGAGCACGATCCCGATCGGGTCCACCAGCATCTGCGCGAGCAGCGCGCCCGTCGTCAGCTGACCCACGTCGATCCAGCCCTGGAGCACGAACACGCCGCCGAACAGGAGCACCGAACAGAGCACCGTCGTATGGGTGAGATTGACGACGGGGAAGAGCACCGAGCGCAGGAAGAGCGTGTACCTCTCCCACGCGACCCATTCCGTGATGCGCCGGTCCGACAGGGCGATCCGGCGGGCGCCGAGGCGGTGCGCCTCGACCGTACGGCCCGCGTCGACCGTCTCCGCGAGGGCGGCGGCCACCGCCGCGTACCCCGCGGACTCCGAGCGGTACGCCGAGGGCGCCCGCTTGAAGTACCAGCGGCAGCCGACGACCAGCAGCGGCGCCGCGAGCAGGGCGACCAGCGCCAGCGGCGGCGCCGTCACGGCGAGGCCGCCGAGCAGCAGCCCCGCCCACACGACACCGATGGCCAGCTGGGGCACGGCCTCGCGCATCGCGTTGGACAGCCGGTCGACGTCCGTGGTGATCCGGGACAGAAGATCGCCGGTACCCGCCCGTTCCAGGACGCCCGGCGGCAGACCGACCGCGCGGACGAGGAAGTCCTCCCGCAGGTCGGCGAGCATCTCCTCGCCGAGCATCGCCCCGCGCAGCCGGACCAGCCGCACGAAGAACGTCTGGACGAGCAGGGCGACCGCGAACAGCGCGACCGTACGCTCCAGATGCAGCTCGCGGGCTCCCGAGGCCAGCTCGTCCACCACCGAACCGAGCAGGTACGGGCCGGCCATCGAGGCGATCACGGCGACCGTGTTCACCCCGATGAGCACGGCGAACGCCCGGCGGTGGCGGTGCAGCAGCTCGCGGACGTAGGTGAGGACGGTCGTGCCGGCGGCGACGGGCAGGGTCGTCGCCGTCGTGGGGGCCGCCGGGTCGTACGCGGGCGGCGCCAGGCCGATCATGCCGATTCCCCTTCCAGTGCTTCGATCTCGTCGAGGCGGGGGACCGCCGTGCCGAGTTCCTCGTCGGTCTCGCGGGTGACGACCGCGCGGTAGCGGGGCTCCCGTGCCAGCAGCTCGCGATGGGTGCCGACGGCGATCGCCTGGCCCTCGTCGACCAGGACGACCCGGTCGGCGCGGTCCAGGATCAGCGGCGAGGAGGCGAGGACCACGGTGGTCCTGTCCGCGCGCAGCTCGCTGATCCCGGCGGCGACCCGGGCCTCGGTGTGCGAGTCCACCGCCGAGGTGGGCTCGTCGAGGACGAGCACCTCGGGGTCGGACACCAGGGACCGGGCGAGCGCGAGCCGCTGCCGCTGGCCGCCGGAGAGCGACCGGCCCCGCTCGGTGATGCGGGTGCGCATCGGATCGCCGTCGGTGTCCACGGAGGCCTGCGCCAGCGCGTCGAGGACGTCGTCGCACCGGGCGGCGGCCAGCGCCTGCCCGGGGAGCACCGCGCCGGAGCGGGGTACGTCGAGCAGTTCGTCGAGGGTGCCCGAGAGCAGGACCGGGTCCTTGTCCTGGACGAGGACGGCCGTACGGGCGGTCTCCAGCGGCAGTTCGTCGAGCGGGACGCCGCCGAGCAGGACCGAGGTGTGGTCGGCGCCGGGCTCCGCCGGGTGGCCGCCGAGCCGGTCCGCGAGCCGCCCGGCCAGGTCGGGGTCGCCGCAGACGACCGCGGTGAAGCGGCCGGCCGGTGCGAGCAGCCCGGTCAGCGGGTCGTACAGGTCACCGGTCGCCGCGCGGTCCTCGTCCCCGGCGTCGGTGATGGTGGTCGACGTGCGGGTCAGGGCGAGCACCCGGGCGGCCCGCTTCGCGGACGGCCGGGAGAAGGAGAAGGCCATCGCGATCTCCTCGAAGTTGCGCAGCGGGTGGTAGGTGAGCGCCACGGCGCTGTAGACGGTGACCAGCTCACCGACCGTGATCCGGCCGTCGAGCGCGAGCCGTGCCCCGTACGCCACCACGGCGATGAGCAGGATGCCGGGCAGCACGACCTGGGTCGCGGAGATCAGCGCCCACATGCGGGCACTGCGCACGGCCGCCCTGCGGACCTCCTGGGACGCGGCGCGGTAGCGGTCGAGGAACAGCTCCTCGCCGCCGATGCCGCGCAGGACGCGGAGCCCGGCGACGGTGTCCGAGGCCAGTTCGGTGGCCTTGCCCGCCTTCTCGCGCTGGATGTCCGCCCGGCGGGTCGCGCGGGGGAGGAGCGGGAGCACGGACAGGGCGAGGAAGGGGACGCCGACGGCCACCACGACGCCGAGGGACGGCTCGTAGAGGACGAGACCGACACAGATGATCACCAGGACGACGGCGCCCGCGGCGAACCGGGAGAGGGCCTCGACGAACCAGCCGATCTTCTCGACGTCGCCGGTGGAGACGGCGACGACCTCGCCCGCCGCGACCCGGCGGGTCAGCAGGGAGCCGAGCTCGGCGGTCTTGCGGGAGAGGAGCTGCTGGACCCGGGTGGAGGCGGTGATCCAGTTGGTGACGGCGGTGCGGTGCAGCATCACGTCGCCGACGGCGATCGCGGCGCCCATGACCACGAGCAGCACTCCGGCGAGGGTGAGCCGCCCGCCGTCGCGGTCCACGACGGACTGGACGGCGATGCCGGTGCCGATCGGCAGTCCGGCGATGCCCAGGTGGTGCAGGAGCCCCCAGAGCATGGACTTCGTCTGCCCGGCGATTTGTCGGCGGCCGAGCCAGATCAGGAACCGGGTGCCCGAGCGGACATCGGGGACCCCTGGGTCGGCGTAGGGAAGATCTCGAATCTGCATGGCGTCCCAGGGTCTCCGGGGGTCGGCGGGGGGAAGACGCGCGCCGGGGGTGTGCGACGGCGGTGGATGGAAACCGTGCAAGGTTCGCTTTTTCCCCGCCGGGCAGCAATCGAATTTCCACACGACGGAACAGATCGCGCCATGTCCGCTCATCGCCCTCTGGACCGCGCGGCACTGACCGCGCTTCACTTCCGCCCCATGAGATCACTCAAGATCATGAGCATGCTCAGCGGTCTGGTGCTCGCCGTGAGCGCGCTCCTCACCGCACACCCGGCGGCCGCCGACGGCCCGACCGGCCCGACGCCCCCGGCCGAGTTCACCGGCGACTGGCACGATCCGGTCACCGCCGCCCCGCCCGTCGACACCCCCGGCACCCGCAGCTGCGAGGTGACCCTCGCCGCCGCGCAGTTCCGTGACTTCACCCCCTACCAGGGGAGTTACACGCCGCCGAAGGAGTGCGGCACCCTCTGGAACAAGGTCGTCCTGCGTCTCGAAGGCAGCGTGAAGGGCCGTCAGTACGACCGCCTCGGGTACCTGACCGTCGGTGGCGTGGAGATCTTCCGCACCTCCACGCCCCAGCCCTCACCCGAGGGCATCACCTGGTCGGTCGAGAAGGACGTCACCCGCTACCGCGACACCCTCAGCCGCCCGCAGCCGGTCGAGATGCTCATCGGCAATGTCGTGAACGAGACGTACACCGGCGTCCTCGACGTCCGTGTCACCCTCACCTTCCACACCGCCCAGGGCCGGGTGAAACCCGCCGCCGGTACGCCCGACCGGGTGATCCCGCTCACCGGAGCCACTCTCACCACCCCGCGCAACACCGAACGGGTCCTCGCCGAGGTGTACGCCACCGGCTCCGGCGGCGGCTGCGAGGAGTACTGGTACCTCTCGGTCCCCGACGCCGCCCCCTACTCCTGTCGCGCCGCCGAGGGCCCGCACCGGGAGGTCCGCGTCTCCGTCGACGGGCGCCTCGCCGGAATCGCCGCGCCCTTTCCCACGGTCTGGACCGGCGGCTGGTCGAACCCCTTCCTCTGGTACGTCACGCCCGGGCCGCGCGCCTTCGACGTCCAGCCGATCGTCTACGACCTGACGCCCTTCGCCGCACTCCTCAACGACGGCCGGGCGCACCGCGTCGAGGTCGCCGTCGCCGGCGTCCCCGCCGGGCAGGCCGGCTGGTCCACCCCCGCCAACGTCCTCCTCTGGCAGGACGAGGGCAGCCGGGTCGTCACCGGCGGTCTCGACCGCCACGAGGAGACCGCCCCGCGCAACTCCTCCCGCTACACGGCGGGTTCCCCGCACCGCCTGGACACGGAGGCGGCCCACCGGCTCACCGTCGCCGGCCACCTGAACACCTCGCACGGCCGGGTCGTCACCACCGTCGACCGGACCGTCGCCCACACCTCCGTCCACCGCTGGGGCGAGGGGGAGAACCCGGACGCGTTCACCGCCAGTTGGTCCGACCGGGAGACCGTGACGGCAGGCCGGACCGTCACCCGCACCGACCGCGCGTACACCATGGACGGCGAGACGACCGTCGGCGCGGGCGACCGGCTGCGTACGGTCCTCACCCTCGGGGACCGCGCCGCGACGAGCGTCGTGCGCGACGGCCGGCTCCGCTCCTGGTCGCGGCTCGACGACACGTACACCGGGGACGCCACGTACACCACCGGCGTCCCGCGCGACCAGCGGCACGCGGTCGGCACCACGAACGAGCGGTACCGGCTGTACGGCTCCGACGGCTGCCACGACCGGAGCGTCACCACCGTGCAGGGGACCGTCACCCAGGACCTGCGGCGCTGCTGAGCACGGCGGTGCCCGGCCCCCGCACGCGGGCCGGGCACCGCACCGTCAGGCGGGCTTCACCGAGTCCACGCCCGAGCGGGCCGCGGTCCACTCCCCGCGCGTGAAGTCGGGGATCTCCTGCGGCGCGCCCTTGGCCCTGATCGAGGCGTCGCTCAGCGGCAGCGGCGCCGTCCAGGTGGCGGCGTCGTACACGTCGAAGTCCGGTGTGAGCCCGAGCCGCATGCACTGCATCAGCCGGAAGACCATCAGGTAGTCCATGCCGCCGTGGGCGCCCGGCGGGGCGGTGTTGTCCTTCCAGAGCCAGTGGTCGAACTCGGCCGCGTACGCCGAGAAGTCGCCCCACCTGTCGTCCTGGTGGTCCGGCTCGATGTAGACGCGGGCGGGGTAGTCCTCGAAGACGCCCTTGGTACCGCCCAGGCTGTTGACCCGGCTGTACGGGTGCGGGGTGGACACGTCGTGTTCGAGGCGGATCACCCGCCCCTTCGCCGTCTGGACCAGACTGATCGTCCGGTCGCTCGCCGTGTACGACTCCTTCCAGCTGGGGTCGTCGGCCGGCACGTTCGCCTCGCGGTACTCGGCCAGGCCGAGCGCGGGCGTGCCGAAGCTGCTGATGCTCACCGCCCGGTCGCCCCGGTTGACGTCCATGTAGGTGGCGACGGGACCGAAGCCGTGGTTGGGGTAGAGGTCCCCCCTCAGCCGCGTGTGCCACAGCCGGCGCCAGGGGCCCTCGTAGTACGTCGGGGAGAACAGCAGACCGCGCAGGTCGTGGTTGTACGCCCCCGCGCCGTGCAGGAGCCTGCCGAACTTGCCGGCGTGCGCCATCCGCAGCACCCGCATCTCGTTCCGGCCGTAGCAGCAGTTCTCCAGCTGCATGCAGTGCCGGCGGGTCTGCTCGGACAGGTCGACCAGCTCCCACAGCTCGTCGATCCGTGTCGCGACCGGGCACTCCACGCCGACGTGCTTGCCGTTCAGCATCGCCGCGCGGGCGATGGCGAAGTGACTGTCCCAGGGGGTGGCCACGTACACGAGGTCGACGTCCGAGCGGGCGCAGAGCTTCTCGAAGTCGTTCTCGCCGTTCGTGTACAGGGCGGGGGCGGGCTGCCCGGCGGCGGTGACCTTGGCGGCCGCCCGTTCGGCCTTGTCGCGCACGGGGTCGCAGACGGCGGTCACGCGGACGCCGGGGAGCGAGAGGAAGTGGCCGATGACGCTGCCGCCCCGGTTGCCGTACCCGACGATGCCGACCCGGACGGTGGAGCGCCGCTCGAAGGGGACCCCGGCCATGGTGGCCCCACGGCGCCCGGGCACGGACGCGGCCCCGGCGGGAGGGGCGGGAGCCGGCACGGCCGCCTCGGCGGCCCGGGCGGACGGAGCGCCGAGGGCGCCGGCGCCCAGGCCCGCGCCGACCGCCGCGGCGGCCCCGAGGGCCTGGCGGCGGCTCGGGGCGTACGGCGACTGCTCGTTCATGGAACCTCCCGGACCGAGTGCACGGCCGTCCCGTCGGATGGTCGGACTGTACTGTTCCGGACCCGGCGTCGAGCGGTACGGATCACCGACCGTCACCCGAACAGACGAAGGGCCCCTCACCGTCCGGGGTGAGGGGCCGTCAGGTCCGCCGTCCGTGCGGGCGGTCAGGGACGCGTGGCGCGCTCCAGGGCGAGGAGCACCGAGCCGTAGGATCGGCCCGTCGCCCGGTCCATGCCGATCTCGCACATCCGGTTGGCCGAGAGGTGCGCGTCGAAGGACCTCGACGTAACCTCGGCCGCCTCGCGGGCGGTCGCCGAGGCCGTCAGCTCCGGGTGCAGCATCCCCCGGTCGCCCGCGAAGGCGCAGCAGCCCGCGTCGGCGGGGACGACGACCTCCTCCGCGCAGGCCTCGGCGAGCACCGTCAGCCTGTCCTCGTCGCCCAGGTGGCGCATGGAGCACGTCGGGTGCACCACGGCGGAGGTGACGCGGCGGCGTACGTCGAGCCGTGGGAGCAGCTCGTCCGCCGCCCACACCAGCGAGTCCACCACCGTCATCTCCGCGTGCAGCGCCCGGTTGTCCTCCGTCAGGTAGGGCACCACCTCGTGCGCGATGCCGAGCGTGCACGAGGAGGCGTCCACCACCAGCGGCAGCGTCCCGCCGGCCGTCCAGCCCCAGGCCGCCTCGACGATCCGGTTCGCCATCAGCTCGTTGCCCCGCCGGTACCCCTTGGAGTGCCAGATCGTCGCGCAGCACGTACCGGCCACGTCGTCCGGGATCCACACCGGTTTCCCCGCCCGCGCCGACACCGCCACCACCGCCTCGGGGAGCGAGGGCCCCCGGTCGCCGTCCGGACCGCCGAAGATCCGGTTCACACAGGCGGGGTAGTAGACGGCGACCGCCGCCGGGCGGTGGGTGCGGGGCAGCCGCCGGGCCGCCGGGCCGGGGATCTGCGGCAGCCACTCCGGCACCAGGTCGTTGCTGACCGCCCGGCGGGCCAGGCCCGTCACCGACCCCAGGACCCGGTCCCCGATCCGGTCCGCCGCCGCGACGGCGAGCCGGGCTGAGGCCTCCACGGCGCGGAAGTTCCGGGCCGCGAGGGCGGCGAGCCGCTCCTCGCGCGAGGAGTGCCGCTCGTGCCGGAACTCCTTCATGAGGGCCCCGGTGTCGATCCCCACCGGGCAGGCCAGCTTGCAGGTCGAGTCGCCGGCGCAGGTGTCGACGGCGTCGTAGCCGTACGCCTCCAGGAGCCGGGCCTCGACCGGGGAGCCCGCGTTCTGCCGCATCATCTCCCGGCGCAGCACGATCCGCTGGCGCGGAGTGGTCGTCAGGTCCTGGCTGGGGCAGGTCGGTTCGCAGAACCCGCACTCGATGCAGGGGTCGGCGATCCGCTCCACGGACGGGATCGTCTTCAGACCGCGCAGATGGGCGTGCGGGTCGCGGTCCAGGACGATCCGGGGCGCCAGCACCCCGGCGGGGTCGAGGGCCTCCTTGACCCGCCACATCAGGTCGGTCGCCTTCGTCCCCCACTCCAGTTCGAGGAAGGGCGCGATGTTGCGGCCGGTGGCGTGCTCCGCCTTCAGCGAGCCGTCGAAGCGCTCGACGGTCAGTTTGCAGAACTCGTCCATGAAGCCCGCGTACCGCTCGACGTCGGAGGGGTCCGCCGCGTCGAAGGCGAGGAGGAAGTGGAGGTTGCCGTGCGCGGCGTGACCGGCCACGGCCGCGTCGAAACCGTGCCGGGACTGGAGGTCGAGCAGCGTCGCACAGGCCTCCGCGAGCCGGGCCGGCGGGACCGCGAAGTCCTCGGTGATCAGGGTCGTACCGGAGGGGCGGGAGCCTCCGACCGCCGTCACGAAGGCCTTGCGGGCCTTCCAGTACCCGGCGATCTTCCGCGGGTCGCGGGTGAACGCGTTCTCCACGGAGGCCACCGGGGCCACCAGGTCGAGCCCGGCGAGGACATCCTCCGCCGCCCGCTCGTACGCCTCGCGCGCCGGCGCGTCGGGCGCCCGGAACTCGACCAGCAGCGCCGCCGTCTCCCTGGGCAGCTCCGCCCAGTCCGCGGGCACGCCCGCCACGCTCACGGAGGCCCGCAGCGTGTTGCCGTCCATCAGCTCCACGGCCAGTGCCCCGGCCTCGTTGAAGAGGGGCACCGCGGCGGCCGCCGCGGGCAGCGAGGGGAAGAACAGCAGCGCCGTCGACACCTCGCGATCGAGCGGCAGCGTGTCGAAGACGACCTCGGAGAGGAAACCGAAGGTGCCTTCGGAGCCGACCATGAGGCCCCGGAGGATCCGCACCGGGGTGTCGCCGTCGAGGAAGGCGTCGAGCCGGTAGCCGTTGGTGTTCTTGATGGTGTGCTTGGCGCGGATCCGGGCGGTCAGCTCGGCGTCCGCCTCGATCTCCGCCTTGAGGGCCGTCAGTTCCGCGCAGAGCCTCGGCTCGGCCCGCGCCAGCTCCGCGTCGGCGTCCGGATCGGCCGTGTCGACGACCGTGCCGCTCGGCAGCACGACGGTGAGCGAGGAGACGGTCCGGTAGGAGTTGCGGGTCGTCCCGGCGGTCATGCCCGAGGCGTTGTTGGCGACGACCCCGCCGATCGTGCAGGCGACGGCGCTCGCCGGATCGGGGCCCAGGACCCGCCCGTACGGGGCGAGCGCGGCATTGGCCCGCACGACGGTGGTGCCGGGACGGATCCGGGCGCGCGCGCCGCCGTCCAGGACCTCGACCCCGACCCAGTGGCGGCGCACGTCGACCAGGATGTCCTCGCCCTGCGCCTGCCCGTTGAGGCTGGTCCCGGCGGCCCGGAAGACCACCTCACGGCCCTTGCCGTGCGCGTACGACAGGATCGTGGAGATGTCGTCGATGTCCTCGGCGACGACGACGACCTGCGGCACGAAGCGGTACGGGCTGGCGTCCGAGGCGTACCGGACCAGGTCCGAGATCTTCGACAGGACCTTCTCCGGGCCGAGGAGCTCGGTCAGCTCCTCCCGCATCCGCCGTGGCGTGCCCCGGGCCTGGAGCTCCGGGACGCGGTCCGGGGCCGGACTCCGCTTCGCACCGGGACGAAGGGCCTGCGGGTTCGGCTCGAACAGCGGCATGTCAACGGCTTCCCTTCGGCGCGTCCCCGCACCCGAGGGGTCAGCAGCCGCCCTCAGGGCCGGGGTCGACCAGGGCGGACAGGAGACCTCCGAGTACCTCGCGCTGTGCGGCGGTCAATGGAGCAAGGATGTCCTCTGCGGCCGCCCGGCGCGCGCTGCGCAGCTCCCGCAGCGTGGCGCGCCCCGCGTCGGTGAGCTCGATCCGCACGACCCGCCGGTTGCTCGGGTCGGGCACCCTGCGCACCCGGTCGACGGCCTCCAGACCGTCGACGAGACTGGTCACGGCGCGGGGGACGACCTCGAGCCGGGCCGCGAGATCGGCCATCCGCGGCGGCTCCCCGAAGTGCGCGACCGTCCGCAGCAGCCTGGACTGGGCGGGGGTGATGCCGACCGGCTCCAGATGGCGCTTCTGGATGCGGTGCAGCCGCCGGGTGAGGCGGAGGAGCTGCTCGGAGAGGAGCCCGTCGGCGTCGGTCCTGCCCGACGGGTCGGTCCGGCCGGCCGAGTCGGTCCTGGTCGGCGCGTCGGAGGGGGTCGTCGGGTCGGAGGCGGTCATGCGGGAACAATATCAGGATGTAGTTCATTGTGAGCATAGGTAACAATGAGCTAGGGTCTTCGTCGGCCCCGAACCACGGTCGACCCCGAACCCCGAAGGAGCCCATGCGCCCCCACGACCAGTCCGAATGGACGCCCCCGCCCCGCGACTCCTCACGACCGAAGGAGCCCGCGCAGCTGCGGCGCATCCTGGGACTCTTCCGCCCCTACCGCGCCCGCCTGGTCGTCGTCGGCCTGCTGGTCGGCGCCGCCTCGCTCGTCACGGTCGCGTCACCCTTCCTGCTCAAGGAGATCCTGGACACCGCGATCCCCCAGGGCCGCACCGGGCTGCTCAGCCTGCTCGCCCTCGGCATGATCGCCACCGCCGTGCTGACCAGCGTCTTCGGCGTCCTCCAGACCCTGATCTCCACCACCGTCGGCCAGCGCGTCATGCACGACCTGCGCACCGGGGTCTACGAGCAGCTCCAGCGGATGCCGCTCGCCTTCTTCACCCGCACCCGCACGGGCGAGGTCCAGTCCCGCATCGCCAACGACATCGGCGGCATGCAGGCGACCGTGACCTCCACGGCCACCTCACTGGTCTCCAACCTCACCGCCGTCGTCGCGACCGTCGTCGCCATGCTCGCCCTCGACTGGCGCCTGACGCTCGTCTCGCTGCTCCTGCTGCCCGTGTTCGTCTGGATCAGCCGGCGCGTCGGCCGCGAGCGCAAGCGGATCACGACCCAGCGCCAGAAGCAGATGGCCGCCATGGCCGCGACCGTCACCGAGTCCCTCTCGGTCAGCGGCATCCTGCTCGGCCGCACCATGGGCCGCGCCGACTCGCTGACCAGGTCCTTCGCCGAGGAGTCCGAGCGCCTGGTCGACCTCGAGGTGCGCTCCTCCATGGCCGGGCGGTGGCGGATGTCCACCATCGGCATCGTCATGGCCGCGATGCCCGCCCTGATCTACTGGGCCGCCGGCGTCGCGGTGGGCTCCGGCGGAGCCGCGATCTCGCTCGGCACGCTCGTCGCCTTCGTCTCGCTCCAGCAGGGCCTCTTCCGGCCCGCCGTCAGCCTGCTCTCCACCGGAGTGCAGATGCAGACGTCCCTCGCGCTCTTCCAGCGCATCTTCGAGTACCTCGACCTGCCCGTCGACATCACCGAGCCCGCCGAGCCGGTCCGGCTCGGCGAGGTCCGCGGCGAGGTCGCCTTCGAGAAGGTCGTGTTCCGCTACGACCCCGAGGGCGAGGGCCGACCGACCCTCGACTCCATCGACCTGACGGTCCCCGCCGGCGGCAGCCTGGCCGTCGTCGGCCCCACCGGCTCCGGCAAGTCGACCCTCAGCTACCTGGTGCCGAGGCTCTACGACGTCACCGGCGGCCGCGTCACCCTCGACGGGGTCGACGTGCGCGACCTGGACTTCGACACCCTCGCCCGCGCGGTCGGCGTCGTCTCGCAGGAGACGTACCTCTTCCACGCCTCCGTCGCCGACAACCTCCGTTTCGCCAAGCCGGACGCCACCGACGAGGAGATCGAGGCCGCCGCCCGCGCCGCGCAGATCCACGAGCACATCGCCTCGCTCCCCGACGGGTACGACACCCTGGTCGGCGAGCGCGGATACCGCTTCTCGGGCGGCGAGAAGCAGCGCCTGGCCATCGCCCGCACGATCCTGCGCGACCCGCCGGTGCTGATCCTCGACGAGGCGACCAGCGCGCTCGACACCCGCACGGAGCACGCGGTGCAGCAGGCCATCGACGCCCTCTCCGCGGGACGCACCACGATCACCATCGCCCACCGGCTCTCCACCGTCCGCGAGGCCGGCCAGATCGTCGTCCTGGAGGCGGGACGGATCGCGGAGCGCGGCACCCACGACGAGCTGCTCGCGCGGGACGGGCGGTACGCCGCCCTGGTCCGCAGGGACGAACGCGGAGCGGCGGGCACCTCCGGGACCGAACAGGCGAACGTGGGAGCGGTTGTTCCCCAGAACGTGTGATCGTGCCGGGAATCGTTGCCCCGCTCCCGGCCGCCGTCGGAGGATTGCGGTGCGCGATCGACGGGCTGCAGACCGTGACCGCGCAGTCCCACTGATGTACCTGCACGAGGAGAAGCACCACCATGAACGTCATCACCGATCTGCTCGCCGGCGTCTTTCACTTCCTGGGATGGCTCGTCTGACGATCGCAGTGCCCGGCGCCGTCGGTCCCCCGTCCCAGGGGACCGGCGGCGCCGCCGCGTGCGCGGGTTCCCCGGATTCCGGTACGGGCCGGGTTAGCGTGCGGCCATGACGTACCGGCCGCCGTCACCGTACGCACCCCCACGCCGCCGCTCCCGACGCCTCTCCCTCCCCCGGCCGCCCCGGCCCTCCCGCCGCCCCCGGCTGACCCGGCGCGGCAAGGTGGCGCTCCTGCTCGGAGCGGTGCTCGCCGTGGCCGCCGCCGTCACCGTCCCGCTGCTCCTGACCCGTGACGAACCCCCCGCCGTCGAGCAGCCCCGGGCGCTGCTCGTCCCCGAGGGCTGGCGGGCCGGACAGGTGTACACGGCCGTCGACCGGGCGCTCGGCCTGCCCCGGGGGACCGCGCGGAAGACCGCGACCGCGCCGGCGACCGCCCTTCCGCTGCCCCCGGCGGCCGGCGGCAACCCCGAGGGCTATCTCTTCCCCGCCACCTATCCGGTGCTCTCCGCCACCACCCCGGAGGAGCTGCTGCGCTTCATGGTCACCACCGCGGGCAGGCGCTTCGGCGCCCCGCGGATCGTCGAGGGGGCGAAGGCGCACGGACTGAGCGTCTACGAGACGGTCGTCGCGGCCAGCATCGTGCAGGCCGAGGCGGACAACCCGGAGGACATGGCGAAGGTCGCCCGGGTCGTCCACAACCGGCTCGCCCGGGGCATGGCGCTCCAGATGGACTCGACCCTCAACTACGCGCTGGACCGCAGCACCCTGGACACGACGCACGAGGACACGCGGACGCGGAGCCCGTACAACACCTACGAGCGGAAGGGCCTGCCGCCGACGCCCATCGGCAACCCGGGGGACCAGGCCCTGGACGCGGTGATCCGGCCGGCGGACGGCGACTGGCTCTACTTCGTCACCGTCGGTCCCGGGGACACCCGTTTCACCGCCGACTACGCGGCCCACCAGGCCAACGTGGCCGAGTTCAACGCCCTCCGCAGCGCCGGGAAGAGCTGAGTCCGGCCCGGTTCACCCGGTGCCGGCCGCCACCGGGGCGGCGGAGGCGTCGCGGAGGAGGCGGCGGATGTCGGTGACGGCGGCGCGCCCGGCCCGGTTGGCGCCGATCGTCGAGGCCGAGGGGCCGTAGCCGACGAGGTGGACGCGCTCGTCCCGTACGGCACGGGTGCCCTCGACCCGGATGCCGCCGCCCGGTTCGCGCAGTCGCAAGGGGGTCAGATGGTCGATCGCCGCGCGGAAGCCCGTCGCCCACAGGATCACGTCCACGTCGACCGTCCGGCCGTCGTCCCAGGCCACGCCCGTCGGGGTGATCCGGTCGAACATCGGGAGACGGTCCAGGATCCCGCGCGCGCGTGCCGCGCGGACGGCGTCGGTGAGGGGCAGCCCGGTGACGGAGACGACGCTCTGCGGGGGCAGCCCCCGCCGCACCCGCTCCTCGACGAGCGCGACGGCCGCCCGGCCCTCCGCCTCCCCGAAGGGGCCCTCGCGGAAGACGGGCTCGCGCCGGGTCACCCAGAACGTGTCGGCGGCGACGTCCGCGATCTCCATGAGGTGCTGCGTGCCGGAGGCGCCGCCGCCGACGACCAGGACCCGCTTGCCCGCGAACGCGGCCGGGCCCGGGTATCCGGCGGTGTGCAGCTGGAGCCCCCGGAAGGTCTCCTGGCCGGGGTAGCGCGGCCAGAAGGGTCGGTCCCAGGTGCCGGTGGCGTTGATCAGGGCCCGGGTGGCGTACGCGCCCTCGGAGGTCTCCACGAGGAGCCGGCCGCCCTCTCCCTCCCGGACGGCGGTGACGTCGACGGGCCGGTGGATCCGCAGGTCGAAGGTGCGCTCGTAGGTGTCGAAGTACGCGCCGATCACCTCCGACGAGGGGCGCGCGGGGTCGGCGCCCGTCAGCTCCATGCCGGGCAGCGCGTGCATCCCGTGGACCTTGCCGTACGTGAGCGAGGGCCATCGGAACTGCCAGGCGCCGCCCGGGCGGGGGGCGTGGTCGAGGACGACGAAGTCCCGGTCCGGCGCGAGTCCGGCGCGGCGCAGATGGAAGGCGGCCGAGAGCCCCGCCTGTCCGGCGCCGATGACGACGACGTCCACCGGCGTGACCCGCTGCTCGGCGGTCCCGGGGGTGACGGCGACGTCCCCGGGCGTGACCCGCTGCCCGGCGGCACGCGGGGCCGCGACCTCTTCCACCATGAAATCGTTCACGGTTCTACCAACCGGGGTGGGGGCGCGGATCTTCCCGCGCCCCCACCCCGGCCTCGGCACCGGGCTCCGACGCCGACCGGAGCCGGGCGCCTACCGTCCGCCCGCCACCAGGAGCGGCGCGCCGCCCGGCGCCGAGGCGGGACGCCCGTTCGCCGCGGGGACGCCGAGCAGCGGGGAGGCCGGTGCCGACGGCAGCAGTCCGCGCGCCGCGAGTTCCGGACGCACGCCCTCGCCGAACCAGTACGCCTCCTCCAGGTGCGGGTAGCCGGACAGGACGAAGTGCTCCACGCCCAGGTCGTGGTACTCCTCGATGCGGTCCGCGACCTCGGCGTGGCTGCCGACGAGCGCGGTGCCCGCCCCGCCCCGTACCAGACCGACCCCCGCCCACAGGTTCGGCGAGATCTCCAGCCGGTCGCGCCCGAGGGAGCCGCCCTGGTGCAGGGCCAGCATCCGCTGCTGGCCGACGGACTCGCTCCGGCCGAGGGCCGCCTGCGCGGCCGCGACCGTCTCGGCGTCGAGGTCCGAGAGCAGCCGGTCGGCGGTCGCCCAGGCCTCCCGGGACGAGTCACGGGAGATCGTGTGCAGCCGGATGCCGAAGCGGACCGTGCGGCCGCGCTCCTCGGCGAGGCCCCGGATCCAGTCGATCTTCTCCTTCACCTGCCAGGGCGGCTCGCCCCAGGTCAGATAGACGTCCGCGTGCTCGGCGGCCACCGGCCCCGCCGCCGCGGACGAGCCGCCGAAGAAGATCTCCGGCAGCGGGTCCGGCGGCAGCGCGGTCAGCCCGCCGTCGATCCGGAAGTGCTCGCCCTCGTAGTCGAACGGCCGGCCGCCCCACGCGCCCCGCACGACCGAGAGGAACTCGGCCGTGCGCGCGTACCGCCGGTCGTGGTCCAGGTGGTCGCCGAAACGGCGCTGCTCGGCGGAGTCGCCACCGGTCACCACGTTGAGGAGGAGCCTGCCGCGGGTGATCCGCTGGTAGGTGGACGCCATCTGGGCCGCGAGGACCGGCGAGATCACCCCCGGCCGGAACGCCACCAGGAACTTGAGCCGTTCGGTGTGCTGCGAGAGGGCGACCGTCGTCAGCCAGGCGTCCTCGCACCACGTCCCGGTCGGGGTCAGGACGGCTTCGAAGCCCAGCTGCTCGGCGGCCTTGGCGATCTGGATCAGATAGTCGATGTCGGGCGCGCGGACCCCGGACACGGTCCGGTCGCGGGTGATGCCGCCGTCCGTGTAGGCGTGCCGGTCGACGAGGGTCCGGCCGTCGCCGCCGGTCGGCAGGAACCAGTGCAGGTGGACGGTCATCAGGAGGCCTTTCCGTAGCTGCGCGCCGGGGTGGTCGACGGCGGCAGGTCCTTGTTGAAGCGGGTGTCGACGTAGTCGGCGAAGCGGAACGAGCGGGGGATGAGCCCGAGCGCGGCGAAGGTGTCCGCGATCTTCTGCTCGGAGGCGACGGCCGCGTCGTCGATGGCGACCGGGATCCGGGTCCCGTTGCTGCGCTTGACGGCCGCGAGAGCCACCTCGTACGGCAGTCCGGTCTCCTTCGCCCATACCTCGGCCCACTCCTCGGGGTGCTCGAACACCCAGCCCTGGGCGCGCCGCAGCCGCTCGACGAGGTCGCCGATCGCCTTCTCCTTCGCGGGGTCGGCGAGCGCCGAGGGGGAGGCGACCTGGAAGCCGAGGCCGTTGACGAGCCCGCGCCCGTCGGTGAGGACCCGGCCCTTGCCGCTCAGCAGGACCTGCGAGGTGTACGGGTCCCACACCGCCCACGCGTCCACCTTGCCGCTGTTGAACGCGGCCAGGGCGTCGGCCGGCTGGAGCAGGGTCACCTGGATGTCGCTCAGCTTCAGTCCGGCCTTGCCGAGCGAGGAGATCAGCTGGAAGTGGGCGGAGCTGCCCTGGGCGACGGCGACCTTCTTCCCCTTCAGGTCGCCGACGGATCGGGCGGGTGAGCCCTTCGGGACGAGGATCGCCTCGCCCGCGGAGTCACCGTGCGTTGCGGAGATCACGGTGATCTTCGAATCGGCGCCGGCGGCGAAGACGGGTGGGGTGTTGCCGACGGATCCGATGTCGACGGCTCTGGCGTTCACCGCTTCGAGCAGGGGTGGGCCGGAGGTGAACGTCGACCAGGTGATCCGGTAGGGGAGGTCGTCGAGTTCGCCCGCGGCCCGGAGCAGGGCCTCGGCGCCGCCCTTCTGGTCGCCCACGTTGAGGACGAGCGCGCCCTTCCCGTCGGAGTTGGAGGACTGGCCGGCGGCGGAGGCGCCGGAGCAGGCGGAGGCGAGCAGGGCGAGCGGCACCAGCAGGGCCGCGGTGGACAGACGGAAGGACTTCACGGGTCTATCTCCTCGGGGGTCGGAAGGGTCGTCATGGTTCAGGCCGCCTGTCGGGCGCCGTCGGCCTCGGCGACGCCGAGTTCGGCGAGCAGACGGGTGCGGAGCGCGGCGAGCGCGGGGTCGCCGGGGGAGCGGGGGCGGTCGAGGTCGACGGCGGTGTCGTACGCGATCACGCCGTCCCGCATCACCAGCGCGCGGTCCGCGAGCAGGAGCGCCTCGTCCACGTCGTGGGTGACGAGCAGGACGGTGCAGCCGCGCCGCTGCCACAGCTCGGCCACGAGCCGCTGGGCCTTGATCCGGGTCAGCGCGTCGAGCGCGCCGAACGGCTCGTCGAGCAGCAGCAGGTCCGGGTCCCGTACCAGCGCCCTTGCCAGGGAGGCCCGTTGGGCCTCGCCGCCGGAGAGGGTCTTCGGCCAGGCGCCCGAGCGGTGACCGAGTCCGACCTCCTCCAGGGCCTTCTCGGCGACCGCCCGGCCCGGCTTCCCGGGCAGCCCGAGCAGCACGTTGCGCCAGACCCGCTTCCACGGCATGAGGCGCGGCGCCTGGAAGGCGACGGCCCGGCGGCGCGGGACGAGGACGGTGCCGGAGATCTCCCGGTCGAGCCCGGCGAGGACGCGCAGGAGGGTCGACTTGCCGCAGCCGCTGTGTCCGAGCAGCGCCGTGAACTGCCCGGCCGCCAGCGTCAGATCGAGCCCGTCGACGACCGGACGGCCGTCGAAGGAGCGGGTGAGACCCTGGACGGTCACTGCCCGGTGAAGGTCGGTCGCCATTGCAGCAGCAGCCTTTCGAGAGTGCGGACGACGGCGTCGGCGAGCAGGCCGAGGAAGGCGTAGACGACCAGGCACACGACGATGACGTCGGTGCGGAAGAACTCCCGCGCCTGGTTCATGAGGAAGCCGATGCCGGCGTCGGCGTTGATGGACTCGCCGAAGACCAGCGCCAGCCAGGCCGTGGCCAGGGAGTAGCGCAGCCCGGTCATGGCCCCGGGCAGCGCGCCCGGCAGCACGACGTGCCGGACCAGACCCCAGCGGCCGAGCCCCAGCGACTGGCCGGCTTCGACCAGTTGGGCGTCCACGCCGCGGATGCCGGCGTACACGTTCAGATAGAGGTGGAAGGCGACACCGAGGGCGATGAGCGCCACCTTGGGCGCCTCCCCGATCCCCAGCCAGATGATGAGGAGGGGGATGAGCCCGACCCAGGGCACGGTCCGCAGCATCTGGACGGGCGCGTCGACGAGGTCCTCCCCGAGCCGGGAGAGCCCGGACAGCAGGGCGAGCGCGATGCCGACGATCCCGCCGATCAGGAGGCCGGCGGCGACGCGCCGCAGTGAGACGCCCATCGCGGTCGGCAGGGTCCCGTCGCCGATCAGCTCACCGCCCGCACGGGCGATGGTCCCGGGTGAGGCGAGGGCGTCGGCGGGCAGTACACCCGTCGAGCTGAGGGTCTGCCACAGGACGAGGAGCAGGACCGGTCCGACGGTACGGCGCAGCCAGCGGGGGACGGAGGGGCCGCGGCCGGGACCGCGGTCGGGGGTGAGGATCTCGACATCGGGCACGACCGATATGTCGGACACGGGTGGCGGCGGTGCATGACTGATCGTCATGGCGTGACTCCGGGGGGAGAGGCGGGGAAGGTACGCGTCGGCGACCGTGGGCGCGGGGTGGGCGCGCACACGGCAGGGCGGGCGTCGGGAGGGTGGCGTGACGTCAGGGCGACGTGACGCGCCGGACTGACGTCATGTCAGAACGGTGCGACGTCGGCGAGGTGACGTGCAGAGAGGGAGAAAGGCGTCAGCGGCCGCGGCGACACGCGGCGGAGGCCACCCGCAGCAGGTCGATGTGACCGCGCGTGGTGAGAAGGGCTGTACGCAACATGGCGCGAACGTAGCGGTGCCCGCGCGCCGGGTCAACGGTGTCTCGGAGGGTGGACGCACGAATGGGGCAGGCGACCTGGCGTGCTGTGAGCGGAGCTTGGCCGAAATGCGACTTGTGGTCGCGTTCGAGGGCCCCTTTTCATTCTTAGTAAGGTTAGGCTAACCTCTGCGACGTGCAAGCAGCTGAACAGACCGCCGCGACCCCGCGTCCCCACGGTCATGAACTCTCGGCCACGGGTGTCACCGTGGCGTACGAAGGCGTCGACGTCGTCCACGACGCCGCCATGACGCTGCGCCCCGGCGAGGTGACCGTGCTCGTCGGGCCGAACGGCAGCGGCAAGTCGACACTGCTGCGCACGATCGCACGGCTCCAGCAGCCACGGACCGCCACGCTCGTCCTCGACGGCGCCACCGACGGCCTCGCGCTGAGCCCCCGCCAGTTCTCCCGCCATGTCGCCCTGCTCACCCAGGGACGCCCCACCCCCAGCGGACTGACCGTACGGGACCTGGTCGAATTCGGCCGCTACCCCTACCGCGGGCGCTGGGGCAGGGCCGACCCGGACGGCCGGGCCGCGGTGGACCGCGCCCTCGCCATGACCGGCGTCGCCGAACTCGCCGCGCGCGGAGCCGAGCACCTCTCCGGCGGCCAGCTCCAACGCGTCTGGCTCGCCGGCTGCCTCGCCCAGGAGACGGGCGTCCTGCTGCTCGACGAACCGACCACCTACCTCGACCTCCGCTACCAGGTCGAACTCCTCGACCTCATGCGTGACCTGGCGGACGACCACGGCATCGCCGTCGGCGCCGTCCTCCACGACCTCGACCAGGCCGCCGCCGTCGCCGACCGGATCGTCCTGCTCGCCGCGGGACGGGTCGTCGCGGACGGAGACCCCCAGGCCGTCCTGACTCCCGAACGGCTGACCGACACGTACGGCATCCGTATCGACGTGGACACCGACCCCCTGACCGGCCGGCTGCGCACGCGCGCCATCGGCCGGCACCACTCGCGAAGCGAAAGGCTCAGCACCACCTCATGAGACGACTCCTCATCACCGCGGCGGCCGCCACCACCGCGGCCCTCACCCTGTCCGCCTGCGGGACCACCGAGCCTGCCGCCGACGACGCGAAGAAGACCACCGAGCGCATCACCCTCACCGACGCCACGGGCGTGAAGGTCGAGCTCGACGGCCCCGCCGAGAAGGTCGTCGGCACCGAGTGGAACGTCGTCGAGCACCTGATCACGCTCGGCGTCGACCCGGTGGGCGTCGCCGACGTCAAGGGCTACAAGACCTGGGACACCGCCGTCCCGCTCAAGAACGAGCCGAAGGACATCGGCACCCGCGGCGAGCCGAGCGTGGAGACCGTCGCCGCCCTCAAGCCCGACCTCATCGTCGCCACCACGGACCTGCCGCCGGCCGCCGTGAAGCAGCTGCGCAAGGTGGCCCCGGTCCTCACACTGAAGGCCGCCGACGCGACCGACCCGATCGGCCGGATGAACGCGGACCTCGACGCCATCGCCGAGGCCACCGGCACCACGCAGAAGTCCGAGGAGCTGAAGAAGCAGTTCCAGGCGAAGCTCGACGAGGGCAGGAAGGCGCTCGCCGACGCCGGCCTCGCCGGCACGAAGTACGCCTTCGCCGACGGCTACGTCATGTCCAACCAGGTCTCGATCCGCCCCTACACCAGCGGTTCGCTGATCGGCGCGGTCAGCGAGAAGCTCGGTCTGAAGAACGCCTGGACCGTCAAGGGCGACCCGGCCTACGGCCTCGCCGCCACCGACGTCGAGGGCCTCACCAAGCTCGGTGACGTCCAGTTCGCCTACGTCGGCAACGACGGCGACGCCGCCAGCACCCCCTTCACCGGCGTCCTGGCCAAGGACAAGGTGTGGACGTCCCTGCCGTTCGTCAAGAAGGGCGACGTGCACCGGCTGCCCGACGGCATCTGGATGTTCGGCGGCCCCCGGTCGATGAGCAAGTACGTCGACTCCGTCGTCGCCGCCCTGACGAAGTAACACCATGGCCGTCACCGCAACCACTCCCGACACCCGTCCGCCGGCGGCCCCGTCCCGGACGGGCGCGGCCCCGGTGACGGCCGCCCTGGCCCTCCTCGTCGCGGCCCTCGCGCTCGTGGACATCACCCAGGGCACGGCCGCCGTCGGCGCCCCGGAGGTGTGGAAGGCGTTCACGGGCCGGGCCGACCCGGCCGACGCGTCCGTCGTCATCGCCTCCCGTCTGCCGAGGATGACCGCCGGCCTCCTGGTCGGCGCCGCCCTCGGCATCGCGGGCACCGCCCTCCAGGCCGTCAGCCGCAACGTCCTCGCCTCGCCCGACACCCTCGCCGTCAACGCGGGCGCCTACTTCGCGCTCGGCATCGGCGCCGCCTTCGGCCTGTCGCTGCCGTGGTTCGCCTCCTCCGCCGTCGCGTTCGCCGGCGGCCTCGCGGCGGCGGCCGTCGTCCTCGCCCTCTCGGGCCTGGGCGCCGGAACCGTCCGGCTCGTCCTCGCCGGCAGCGCCCTCACCCTCGGCCTCACCGGCGTCACCGAGGGCCTGCTCCTGCTGTTCCCCCGGCAGACCGAGGGCCTCTACCAGTGGAACCAGGGCAGCATCGGCCAGAGCGGCTTCGACGGCGTCCTGCAGATGGCCCCGATCGCCGTCGTCGGCCTCGTCGGGCTGCTGCTCATCGCCCGCCGGGTCGACGCCCTCGCCCTCGGCGACGACGCCGCCCGCGGCCTCGGCGTACCCGTCCGCGCCACCCGGGTCACCGCGGTCGTGCTCGCCGCCCTGCTCTCCACGGCCGCCGTCACCCTCGCCGGACCCGTCGGCTACGTCGGCCTGTGCGCCCCCGCACTCGTCCGCCCGCTCGCCCGCAGGTTCCGCGGGTTCACCCGGTCGCGGGGATTCCTGCCCGCCGCCGCTCTCACCGGCGCCGCCCTGGTGCTCGGCTCCGACGTCCTGCTGCGTGCCCTCGTACCGGCCGACGTGGCGGTCTCCGTGCCGACCGGCGTCGTCACCAGCCTCGTCGGCGCCGTCTTCCTGATCGTCATGGCCACCCGCGTCCGGGACACGGCCGGAGCCACCGCCACCGAGCGGCTCCGCATCAGGAGCAGGACCCGCTTCCTCACCGTCACCGCCGTCCTGGTGGCCTCCGCGGTCGGCGTCGCCATCGCCGCCGCCCTCCTCGGCGACAGCAAACTGCTCCTCGGCGACGTCCTGAACTGGGCCCAGGGACGGGCGGGCCGGACCGTCACCTTCGTCCTCGACACCCGGATGCCCCGCGTTCTCGCCGCCCTCTTCGCGGGAGCGGCGCTCGCCCTGGCCGGCACCTTCGTCCAGGCCGTCACCCGCAACCCGCTCGCCGAACCCGGCATCCTGGGCGTCTCCGGCGGCGCCGCGCTCGGCGCCGTACTCCTCGTGACGACCGTGCCCCTGGCCGGCTCGTGGGGCATGGCCGGCGCCGCGTTCGCGGGAGCCGCCGCCAGCTCGGTCCTCGTCTTCGGACTGGCCGCGCGGGGCGGGTACCAGCAGAACCGGCTCGTCCTCGTCGGCTTCGGCGTCGCCATCGCCGCCTCCGCCCTGATCAGCCTCCTGATCATCCTCACCGACCCGTTCAACGCGACGAAGGCCCTGACCTGGCTCTCGGGCTCCACCTACGGGCGGACCCTGCCCGACGTGGTGCCCCTCATGGCCGTCCTCACCGTGTGCGCGGCCGTCGCCTTCGCCCGGCGCACCGAACTCGACCTCGTCTCCCTCGACGAGGACACCCCGCGCCTCCTCGGCCTCGGCCTGGCACGCGCACGCCTCGGCTTCCTCGCCCTCGCCGTCCTGCTCACCGCCACCGCCGTGGCCGCCGCCGGTGCGATCGGCTTCGTGGGACTCGTGGCACCGCACGCGGCCCGCGCCCTCGTCGGCCGGCAGCACGCCCGCGTCATCCCCGTCGCGGTGCTCCTCGGCGCCGTCCTCGTCTGCACCGCGGACCTGGTGGGCCGCACCGTCATCGCCCCGGCCCAGCTCGGCGCCGGCCTCATGACGGCCGCGATCGGCACCCCGTACTTCCTGTACCTGCTGGTACGAAGCCGGGGCTGAGGTGACGGACCCTTCGTGCGGCGACGACCCGGCCTGCACAATACGAGACGTGACCGATGACGATCCGTACCTGTGGCTGGAAGACATCTCGGGCGACGCCGCCCTCGCGTGGGTGGCCGAGCGTAACGCCGAGACCGCGCGAGCCGTGGCCGGGGACGCCGGGTTCGGGGCGCTGAAGACACGCCTGCGGGAGGTGCTCGACGCCTCCGACCGGATCCCCTACACCGTGCGCCGCGGGGCGTACCTCTACAACTTCTGGCGGGACGCCCGCCACGTACGCGGGGTGTGGCGGCGCACCACCCCGGAGCGGTACCGCGAGGACGCGCCCGAGTGGGAGATCCTGCTCGACGTCGACGCGCTGGCCGCCGCCGAGGGCGAGAAGTGGGTGTGGGACGGGGCGCGGGTCCGGCGGCCGGAGTACGACCGGGCGCTCGTGCGGCTCTCGCGCGACGGCGGGGACGCCGTCGTGGTGCGGGAGTTCGACCTCGCGACGCGGGAGTTCGTCGACGACGGCTTCCGGCTCCCGGAGGCCAAGACGCGCATCGGATGGGCCGGCGCCGACACCGTCCTCGTCGGCACGGACCTCGGGCCGGGCTCGCTGACCGACTCCGGCTATCCGCGCACCGTCCGCAGATGGCGGCGCGGGACCCCGGTGGAGGCCTCCGAACTCGTCTACGAGGCCGAGCAGGGAGACGTGGCGGCCTGGGGGTACCGGGACGCCACGCCCGGGTTCGAGCGGGAGTTCGTCGGGCGTTCGCTGGACTTCTTCCGCAGCGAGACGTACCTGCTGCGGCCCGACGGCACGCGCGCGCGGATCGACGTGCCCGACGACGCCGACGTCGACGCCCACCGGCGGTACCTGCTCGTCACCCTGAAGTCCGCCTGGCTCGGACAGCCGACGGGCTCGCTCCTCGCGTTCGACTTCGACGCCTTCATGGCGGGCGACCGGACACCCGAGGTGCTCTTCACGCCCGACCGGCGGACCGCGCTCGCCGGATACAGCTGGACCCGTAACCACCTGATCCTGGAGACGATGCGGGACGTCAGCACCCGCATCGAGGTCCTCACCCCCGAAGCCGGCGGAGGCTGGTCGCGCGCCCCGCTCGTCGGGGTCCCGGAGCTGTCCGCCGTCAGCGTCGTCGACACCGACCCCGACGTGTCCGACGAGTACGTCCTCGACGTGTCCGGCTTCCTCCAGCCGTCCGCCCTGCACCTGGGACGCGTCGGCGCCGGCTCGGAGGTGCTCAAGCAGGCCCCGCACCGCTTCGACTCCACCGGGCTCACGGTCGCCCAGCACTTCGCCACCTCCCGCGACGGCACGCGCGTGCCGTACTTCGTCATCGGCCCCGACCGCGCCACCGGCGGCCCCGGCCCCACCCTGCTCTACGGCTACGGCGGCTTCGAGGTCTCCCTCACGCCCTACTACGGCGCGGTGACGGGCCGGGCGTGGCTGGAGCGCGGCGGAACCCACGTGATCGCGAACATCCGCGGCGGCGGCGAGTACGGCCCCGACTGGCACCAGGCCGCGCTCGGCGCCGAACGGCCCCGGGCCTTCGAGGACTTCGCCGCCGTCGCCGAGGACCTCGTCGCGCGCGGGATCACCACCCCCGCCATGCTGGGCGCGTCCGGCGGCAGCAACGGCGGGCTGCTCATGGGGGCGATGCTCACCCGCCACCCCGAGCTGTTCGGCGCGATCGTCGCCCAGGTGCCGCTCCTCGACATGACCCGCTTCCACAAGCTCCTCGCGGGCGCGTCCTGGATCGCCGAGTACGGCGACCCGGACGACGAGGCCGACCTCACCCACCTGCGGGCCATCTCCCCGTACCACCGGCTCACGGCGGACCGGGAGTACCCGCCGGTCCTCCTGATGACCTCGACCCGCGACGACCGCGTCCATCCCGGCCACGCCCGCAAGACCGCGGCGCGGCTGCGGGAGCTCGGCCACCGGGTCCTGTTCCACGAGAACACCGGAGGCGGCCACGCGGGCGCCGGCGACAACGAACAGGCCGCCCACAACAGCGCGCTCGTCCACACCTACCTGTGGCAGCAGCTGACCCGCACCGCACCACCCGCCACGGCGGCCCCCACCCCGGACGTCACCGAGGTCCCGGCCCCGGCCCGCCCCGCCGGAGATGCCGTCACAGCCATCCCGCGCGCTGCGCCTGCAGCGCCATCTGGAACCGGCTCGTCGCGCCGAGCCGCGCCATCAGGACCTGCACCCGGCGGAACAGGGTGCGGCGGCTGACCCCGATCTCCCGGGCGATGACGTCGTCGGCCGCTCCGGCCGCGAGCAGCCGGAGCAGCCGCCGGTCCGCCGGCGGCAGACCGGCGGGACGCGGGGAACGGCCGTGGAAGGGCAGCGCGTTCTGCCACGCCTGCTCGAACAGCGCCACGAGCGCCGAGAGGAGCCCGCACGGCTGCACGACCAGCATCGTGTTGTAGACGTCCGTCTCCCTGATCGACAGGGAGACCAGCGCGTACGCGTCGTCGATGATCACGAGCTTGACCGGTACCGACGGCAGGACCCTCGCCTGCTCGCCCGCCTCGACGCAGGGCTCGATGGAGTTCTCCAGCTGCCCCGGGTGCTCCAGCGACTCCCGTGAGTACACGACCCGCTGGGTCACCCCACGGGCGAGGGTGGCCAGCGCGTCGTCGGTGGCGCCTTCGAGGGGGAAGTACGGCGGCGAGTCGAACTGCCGGATCTGCTCGCGGGCACTGGCCCAGGCCTGCCGCATCCGCAGGCCGATCGCGTCCCCGGTGACGACCTCCACGAGACGGTCGTCGTACGCGGCGAGGCGCTGGCGCCGGAACGACTCGAACGCGCCGCCGACGGTGATCCGGGACTCGTCGATCTCGGCCGCCCGGTGCCGGCCGAGGATCTCCAGGCCCGCGGCCGGCGGAACCGGCGCCACCACGTCCGTGCTCCCCCCGGCCGCGCTCGCCAGACCCGAGTCGATCAGCTCGCCGTACGCCGCCGAGAACGCGGCTCCGTCCAGACCGGCCGCCGACCTGATCGCGGCCAGCGGCGCGGGGCCCCGCTCCAGCAGCTCCTGGTAGACCCGTACGGCCTCCTCGCCGATCCCCAGGACACGCAGGGCCTCGCCGAGCTTGTGGTTCGCCATGCACCGCATTATCGCCCCGCCACCCCACGCCGGTGTCCGATCCGTGCCAGTGGCCGATCCGGGCACCGGGGGCGCGGCGGGCGGAGTACCTTCCGGGAGCCGCCGGGCGACCGGCGGACCAGGAACACACCGAACTCACCCCCGGACGAAGGAGCAGGACGTGGCGAAGGGTCGCAAGAACGGCCTCTACGGAGGCGTCTCCGAGGAACTCTCCGCGCTGATGAGGACGGGGTGGGCGGACACCGAGCGGCACGGACTCGAACCCGACGAGCAGGCCCCCCACGCGGCCCGCCGCCGCGCCGCCCTCTCCGCGCGCTTCCCCGGCGAACGCCTCGTGGTGCCCTCCGGCAACCTCAAGACGCGCTCCAACGACGACACCTATCCGTTCCGCCCGTACTCGGGCTACGTCCACATGACCGGGGACCAGGCGCGCGACGGCGCCCTCGTCCTCGAACCCCGCGCCGACGGCGGCCACGACGCGTACTGCTACCAGCTGCCCCGCGACAGCCGGAACGACGACGAGTTCTGGACGGGCGGCACGGCGGAGCTGTGGATGGGCAGGCGCCGCTCCCTCGCGGAGGCGGAGCGCGTCCTCGGACTGCCCTGCCGGGACGTCCGCACCGCCGCCGAGGACCTCGCCGCGGGATCCGGCGTGCCGACCCGGATCGTCCGGGGCCACGACCCGGCCCTCGAAGCCGCCGTCACCACCGACGAGGAGCGCGACGACGAGCTGGAGGAGGTTCTCAGCGGACTCCGGCTCGTCAAGGACGCCTGGGAGATCGGCGAGATGCGCAAGGCGGTCGACTCCACCGTGCGCGGCTTCACCGACTGCGTCGGCGAACTGTCCCGGGCCGTCGCCTCCTCCGAGCGGTGGATCGAGGGCACGTTCTTCCGCCGGGCCCGCCTGGAGGGCAACGCCGTCGGCTACGGCACCATCTGCGCCGCCGGCGAGCACGCCACGATCATGCACTGGACGGACAACGACGGCCCGGTGAGGCCCGGGGAACTGCTCCTGCTCGACGCCGGAGTGGAGACCCACTCCCTCTACACCGCCGACGTCACCCGCACCCTCCCCGTCAGCGGCACGTTCACCCCGGTCCAGCGGCAGGTGTACGACGCGGTGTACGAGGCGCAGGAGGCCGGCATGGCCGCGGTCAAGCCCGGTGCCCCGTTCCGTGACTTCCACGAGGCGGCCCAGCGCAGTCTGACGGCGCGACTCGTCGAGTGGGGCTTCATCGAGGGCCCCGTCGACCGCGCGTACGCCCTCGGTCTCCAGCGCCGCTTCACCATGGCCGGCACCGGACACATGCTGGGTCTGGACGTCCACGACTGCGCCCACTCCCGCACCGAGGAGCACGTCGACGGCCTCCTCGAAGCGGGCATGGTGCTCACCGTCGAGCCGGGTCTGTACTTCCAGCCCGACGACCTGACCGTGCCGGAGGAGTGGCGCGGCATCGGCGTCCGGATCGAGGACGACCTCGTCGTCACCGAGGACGGCCACGAGAACCTCTCGGCGGGCCTGCCCCGCTCCTCGGCCGAGGTCGAGGCCTGGATGGCGCGTTTCGCCGGCTGATCCCGGGGGGTCTGGACGGGGTGCGGATCATGCGGTTAGCTGCCCCTGCACCTATTCAACGAGTTGCCTATGGAGTGCGTGATGCATCCGTTCCGCAAGGCCGTCGAGACCCAGGACCACGCCGCCATGGAGGCCCTGCTGGCCGAGGACGTCGTCTTCACCAGCCCGGTCGCCTTCCGTCCGTACCCCGGCAAGGCCATCACCGCAGCCATCCTCCGCGGGGTCACCCGGGTCTTCACCGACTTCCGGTACGTCCGCGAGATCGCGAGCGCGGACGGCCGGGACCACGCCCTCGTCTTCGTCGCGAAGGTCGGCGACAAGGAGATCAACGGCTGCGACTTCCTCCACTTCGACGAGGAGGGCCGGATCGACGACTTCACCGTCATGGTCCGGCCCCTGTCCGCCGCGCAGGCGCTCTCCGCCGCCATGGGCGCCCAGTTCGACCGCATCAGGGCCGAGGCGCTCGCGGCGGCCGGGGGAGCGGAGTAGTCACCCGCGGCGGGCAGCGGGTGAGCGGCCCGGCGGCCGACGCCGGCCTCGTCGCCGCCGCACCCCGCCCGCTCGCCCTCCTGTCCGGCTCCCGGCCGTGCGGGCGGGTCCGGGCGGCACGAACAATCACCGATTCAGGTGACAGCTGCCGAGGCGAAACGTCCCTCCCCGCGGAGGGACGGCCACGCTCGGAGCGACACATGGAGCCACCCTGTGGAGCGTCCGATGCAGCTGATCCCCCGTCATGACCCGTATCTCGTCGTCCGCTCGTCCGGCGGTCTCACCCTCGCGGCCCTCCGGGGCGAGCTCGACCTCGTCCTCGTACGGCACCTGCGGCCCGAGCTCGACGGCCTCGTCCGGGAGTCCGGCGCCCTGACCGTCGACATCCGGAGCCTCACCTTCTGCGACGCCACCGGGCTCGGCCTCCTCGCCCACTGCGCGGGACGCATACGAGAGCGCGGCGCGCGCTGGAGGCTCGTCTGCGACCAGCCCCGGATCCTCCGGCTCATCCGCCTGGCCGCGCTGGACGACGTCCTGCACCCGGAACCCGCGCTCCCCGACGACCTGCCCGGCGAATGGGCGGACGCACTGCCCGACGGATCGTCACCCGGCCCACCCGCCTGGTCGGGACCGACGGTCCTGCGACTGTCGGGCCCGGCGTGACAGGGGTTCACGCGGGGTCCCGACCTAGACTGACGGGCATGGCATGCCGCATCAGCGAACTGGTCCTCGACTGCGCCGACCCCGAACGGCTCGCCGCCTTCTGGAGCGAGGTCCTCGGTTACGTCGAACTCGGGCGGGAGGACGACGGCAGCATCGAGATCGGGCCGCCCGACGGCTTCGGCGGCCCGCAGCCCACGCTCATCCTCAGCCCCAGCGGCGACCCGAAGGCCGGGAAGCTCCCCCTGCACATCGACGTCAACCCCACCGACCGCGACCAGGACGCCGAGTTGGAGCGCCTGCTCGCCCTCGGCGCCAGGCCCGCCGACGTCGGCCAGGACGGCACCGAGAACTGGCACGTCCTGGCCGACCCGGAAGGCAACGAGTTCTGCCTCCTGCACACCCGGCTCCGGCCCCTCTGAGGACACCTACCGCAGGCGGAAGACGGGCCCCCGGGGCGTGAACGGGAGGGAGGCCCCCTCCGGGATCAGATAGGCGTGTTCGCGGCGTACGTGGAGCACGTCGCAGTAGCCGTCCGTGATCACGAGCACCGGCGCAGACGGCGGAAAGTCCTCCGCCCTCCGGAGCAGGTCGACGCCCGGCTGCAGCAGGGTGCCGCCGCGGCCGCGGACACGGACCCGGCCCGCGATCTCCACGGGCGGCAGATAACCCGCGTCGTAGGCGGCCGCGTCGCAGAAGACCACCCGTGCCGCCGGCACGTCACGGGCCTCCGCGTACGAGGCGATGGCGCCGAGGGCCTTGCCGAGCAGCTGCGCGTTCATCGACCCGGAGGTGTCGAGGACGACACCGAAGGTGCAGCGGGCTACCTCCTCCGGCGGGAAGTACCGCCCCGCGCGCGGGATGTCGGGCGTGGACGCCTGGCGGCGGGCGGGCCGCGCGAAACTCCGCACCGGCTCGGGGCGCGGCACGAACTCGTCGAACCAGCGTGCCAGCCGGGCGTCCCATGGCACCGGCGGGTGGGACAGCGCCCGGATCGCCTGCACGAGCCCCGCGGGCAGCAGCCCGCGCTCGCCGCTGACGTGCAGGTCGAGGCCCTGGACCAGACCGCGCCGGTAGAACTCGTCGAGGTCGACCGCGTCGCGCGGACGGCCGCCGAGCGGTTCGCCGAGGATGTCGCCGACACCCTTGCCGCGCAGCGTGGCGAGGCGGCGCATACGGCGGGCGTCGGTGACGATCCGGTCGTACACCTCCTCCGCCGAAAGGCCCGCCAGCGCCGGGTCGTACAGCAGCCCTTCCGGCATGGTGCCGACACCCATCTCCACGAGCCAGCCGTTGACGACGTAGTCGGCGGCGACGTTGAAGAGGTACGGGTCGCGGGCGCCCCGCCGGTCACCGTGGCGCAGGGCGGCGTGCAGCATCTCGTGGGCGAGGACGAACCGCCACTCCTCGTCGTCGTACCGGCGCAGCGGATTGAGGTAGATCTCGCCGAGCGAGGCGTCGACGGCGGCCACGGCGATGCCGTGCGCGCGGGCGATCCCGGCGTCGGCGACGAGCCGCATGCCGGACGCGATGCCGCCCAGCAGCGGATACGAGGAGATGAACCAGCTCAGCGCCCGGTCCCAGGGCTGTCGGGGGGCCCGCTCCCCGGTGAGCGTGTCGCGCCGGCCGCCCGCGACGTCCATGGCCGCGGACATGGCGCGGGTCAGGGCGTGCGCGAAGGCGAGCTGCCAGTCGGGCAGGGTGTGCCAGGCCCGGGACCGCACCAGGATCTGGTCGGGCGCGTCGCCGCCCGTACCGCCCCGTTCGTACACGGCGGGGAGTCCGGACCTGCGCCAGCGCGCGGCGAGCTGCTCCTCGTCCCCGTCGGGATAGGCGGTCGGCAGGTGCTCGGGGGTGCGGCCGACGGGGAAGGTGAGCAGGAAGCGGTTGACGACGGCGCAGCGGGCGGCCAGGTCGAAGCGGTCCGGCTGCGGAACGACGTCCTTGTGGGCCGGGACGTGCCCGAAGCCGAGGTGGATCAGGCAGTGGGCGAGGGCCCAGGCCCAGTCGGCCGGATCGGCGTGACGGTCCGGGTGGACGTGCACCTTGCCGTCGGAGTCGACGGCGGCCAGGCCGTGCCGCGGGTTCAGGTCGCAGTCGCGGCTCCGGCAGATGTCGGCGTCCAGCGCGGCGAGCGCCGGGTTGCGCCGCACCAGGGCCAGACCGGCGACGAACGCCTCGGCCGCGGGGTCGCTCCGGGGGCCCTTCCCACGCCGGCGCGCGGGTGCCGCGCCGCTCACCGGCGGGCCTCGACCAGCCGGGGCATGTCGCGGGCGGCCTCGACGAGGAACCAGGCGGGCAGCACCGGCAGGCCGTCCTCGTCGTCACGGATGACGGTCTGGGCGAGCTCGACGGAGATCTCGGCGAGCTGCACGAGCAGCGCCTTGGCGCGGTGGGCGGTCTGCCGCAGGGCGGGGGAGACGTGGTCGCGGCCGGCGGGGAGTTCCTTGACGAGCCGGCCACGGAACGCGTCGGCCAGGTAGTAGAGCAGGTCCCGGTCCTCGACGCGGTGCGGCCAGGGCGCGTCGCCCTTGATGATGGCGTCGAGCCCGTACGCGTGCCGCACGATCTTGGCGTACCCGCAGAAGGAGACGGCGTGCCCGGGGGTGAGGGTGCCGTGCGCGACGATCTTCAGCGTCTCCTCGTCCAGTGCCGGTCCGAACGAGTGCAGCGCGTCGGAGAGCATGTGCCAGGAACGGGGGGTCGAGAACGGCTCCTCGGTCTTGGGCGGCTGCGACCAGAGGTGGTCGGGCCGGTCGGTCAGGTAGTCGACGACCCACGGGTGGATGCCGTTCTCGCCCGCCCACACGAGCCAGTCGCCGGCCGAGGCGCGCAGATGGACGTGGGTGAGACGGTTCACGAGCGCGGAGGCGATGGGACGGGCCAGCGCGTTGTCGGTGGCGCGGTTGCCGGCGCCGATGACGATGGATCCCGCGGGGAGTTCGTACGTGCCGATGCGCCGGTCGAGGATGAGCGAGTAGAACGCCTTCTGCACGTCGGGGGTGGCGGCGTTGAGCTCGTCCAGGAAGAGGCAGTACGGCTCGTCGCGGGCGATGGCCTCCGGCGGACAGAACACGGACCTGCCGTCGCGGATCTGAGGGACGCCGATGAGGTCCTCCGGCGCCAGCTGGGTGCCGAGCAGACTGACGCACTCGAGGCCGAGCGACTCGGCGAAGTCCCGTACGAGGGAGGACTTCCCGATGCCGGGGGCGCCCCACAGGAAGACCGGGCGCACGGTGGCCAGCCCGAGCAGCAGCTCGGGCACACGGGAGGGGGTGACGGTGACGGCGGCCTGCACGAGGGGAACTCCTGGATACGGACGATGCCCGGCGCGACCGGACGGGTCGGCGGTGCGCGGACAGTGTGGACGCCACGGGCACGACGACGCAGCCGAATTACGGCGGTGAGGCGGCCCCCGGCCGTACCGCGGCGCGGCGAAAACCCTTGGTCGCGGGGGTCCTTGGCCGGGATGATGGCGGGATGGACCAGCACGGCGACACCGCCCCGCCCCCGCGTCCCGTCGACGCCCTCATCGTCGTGGACCTGCAGACGGCCTTCGTCACCGGTGGCGGCGCCGTGCCGGGCGCCGCGCGGCTCGTCGACCGCACGGCCGACCTCATCGCACGGGCCCGGCAGGGCGGCGCGCTCCTCGTCCACCTCCAGAACGACGGACCGCCCGGCGCGGAGGACGAACCCCACACGCCCGGCTGGGAGTTGCACCACCCCGTCCGCCTCGGACCGAGGGAGATCGTCCTCCGCAAGCCGTACGACGACGGCTTCCGGGAGACGCCGCTCGGCGGCGTACTCGCCGACGCGGGGGTGCGGGCGGTCGCCGTCTGCGGGGTGATGTCCGAGATGTGTGTCCAGGCGACGGCCCGAACGGCCCTGGAGCGCGGCTATCGCGTCGTCGTGCCGCACGACGCCCACGCGACCCAGGACGTCCCGGCCGCGCCCGGGATCAGCGGGGTCGTACCGGCCGCCACGGTCTCCCGGGTCGCGGCGTACGCCCTCGGGAGCGACGCGGAGGTGACCGTCCCGGCCGCCGGTGTCACCTTCACCGCCCCCGCCGGAGCGCACTGAGGCGGGCCCCTCCGCGACCGTGTCGGGCGCGCCCCTCCGCGTGCCGTACAACTGTGAGCGGACAAGGACAGCACCGGCCGCACGAGGGGGACCGCAGGTGGACACGTCCACGGAGCCGGGGGGCGCCGACCGCGCGCCCTTCGTCGGGCGAGCCCGTGAACTCGACTTCCTGGAGGGGCTGTTGCGCCTTCGGGTCGGTGGGCCGGGCGGGCCGCCGGCCGTGGGCGTCACGGGCGAGCCGGGCATCGGCAAGACCCGCCTCCTCACCGAGTTCGCCCTGCGGGCGCGGAGGCGCGGGGCGACCGTCCTGTGCGGCCGGGCGGCCGGCGACGCCCCCCACGGCACCCCCTTCCACGCATTCGCCGACGCCGTGGCCGACCTGGACCCCGGTGACCGTGCCGCTTCCCCGGCCCTGGCCGTCCTCGCGGAACTCGTCGAACCGCCACCGGCGCCGGGAGCGGCGGACCCGGACGTCCTCCACGAGGGTCCGGCGCACCGGGGCGGGAAGCGGCATGGCGGGCTGATGGACGCGCCCGCCGCCGTGGCGGACCCGGACGTCAGCCGCGACGAGCCGGCGCACCGGGGCGGGAAGCGGCACGGCGGCCTGATGGACGCGCCCGCCGTCATGGCGGACCCGGACGTCCTTCACGACGGGCCGGCGCACCGGGGCGGGATGCGGTACGGCGGCCCGGCGGACGCGCCCGCCGCCGGGACGGCCGGTGCCGGGGACGTCCGGGCCGTGCCGCCCGCTCGGGTGCGGCGCATCGCGGCGGCCCTCGCGCAGGTCCCGGCGCGCGGTCTCGTGCTCGTGCTCGACGACTTCCACCACGCGGACCCCGCCTCCGTCACGCTCGTCGACCATCTCCTCCGGCACCCGCCCCGGGCGCACCTCCTGCTCGTCCTCGCCCACCGCGAGCGGCAGACCGGGCCCACGCTCGCCTCGGCCCTCGCCCGGGCCACCGACGCGGGCTCCCTCGCCCCCCTCGCCCTCGGACCGCTGCCGGCGGACGACTGCGCCGAGGGGCTCGTCCCCGGGCTGCCGCCCGGCCTCGCCCGGGAGATCCACGCCACCGCCCTCGGCAACCCGCTCTACCACCGCGCCCTCGCCCACGCCCGCACGCACCCGGGCGAGGCACCGGGCACCGGGCCGGTGGCCATGGTCCTCGACGAACTCGCCCCGCTCGGCGCGTCGGAGCGGGCGGTCGTGGAGGCCCTCGCCGTGCTCGGCGGGCGCGCGGCTGCCGGCCTCCTCGCAGCCGTCGCCACGTCCGCCCCGCAGACCGACGGGGCCGCGGGAGCCGACCGGGCGCTGAGCGAGCTGACCCGCCGCGACCTCGTCCGGTCCGAGGACGAGGGACGGGTCCTGGTCCTGCGCCACCCGGCGCTGCCGGAACTCGTACGGGACACGCTCGACCCGTGGCGCCGCAGAGAACTGCACCGGCGGGCCGCCGACGCCCTCGCCCGGGCCGGGGCGCCCGTGACCGAGCGTGCCCCGCACCTCGTCCGCACCGCGACCACCTGGGACCCGGCCGTGGCCGCGGCCCTCGTCGAGGCCGCCGAGCGGATCGGGGCGGCCGATCCCGCGTGCGCCGCCCACTGGCTCGGCGCGGTCCTCGCACTGCTCCCGGACACCCCCGAACACCTCCCCACCCGCCGGGAACTGACGCTCCGACGGGCAGAGGCACTCGGCTCGGCCGGCCGGGTGGCGGAGAGCCGTGACCTCCTCCACCACCTGATCGACAGCTGCCGACCCGGCCCCGGCGGCGGCACGGACACGGCCGAGCTGCGCACCTCGGCCGTCCTGCTCTGCGCGTTCATGGAACGCCACCTCGGCCGCTACCCCGAGGCCGACGCACTGCTCCGCGGGGAACTGGAGCGAACCCCCGGCCCCCGCCCCGGCCTGCGGACCCGGCTCGTCGTCGAGTGGGGCTGCCGCGCCCTCTTCGCCGCCCGCTACCCCGAGGTCCGTCCCGTCCTCGCCCCCACGCTCGCCGAAGCCCGGCGGAGGCGCGACGACACGGGCGCGGCCGAGGTCCTGACCCTGGCCGCGCTCGGCGAGGCGTACGAGGGCGACATCGCCTCCTCCCGGGTCCACGCGGCGGAGGCGGCCGCCCTCACCGACGCCTTCACCGACGGGCGCCTGGCCGACCACGCCGAATCACTGGTGCGCCTCGCCTGGACCGAGGTCTTCCTGGAGGAGTACGGGACGGCAGAGCGGCACGCCACCCGGGGGATCGCGATGGCCCGGCGGGCCGGCCGGCCCTTCGCCCTCTCCCAGCTCCTCCTCTGCTCGGCGTACGTCCACCTCGTCACGGGCAGGGTCGGCACCGCGCTCGACCAGGCCGAGGAGTCGCTCGCCGTCGCCCGCACCCTGGGCGGCGCCGAACTCCTCGGCTTCAGCGGGGCGATCCGGGCCGTCGTCCTGCTCCACGCCCGACCGCCCGGCGACTCCGAGGCGCTGGCCGCGGCCGAGGAGGCCGCCGCCACCGTCGGGACCGCGGACGGCTGGTGGGCCACCCAGACCCGTTGCCTCCTCGGCTACGCCGTACCCATCGGCGCGGACCCGCACCGGGTGCGGGAGGTGCTCGTGCGGGCCGGCGGCGACCCGGACCTCTCCCGGATCCAGCCCTCGCTGCGCCCCGGGTACCTCGAACTCCTCTCGGGCGCGGCCCTCGCCACCGGGGACCTCGCGGAGGGCGAGCGGATCGCCCGCCTCGCCCTCGCCGAGGCCGAGCCGCTCGGCCTGCCCGTCCAGCTCGGCGCCGCGCGGCGCGCCTGGGGCCAGGTCCTCGCGCGCCGGGGCGAACCGGCGGCAGCGGCGGCGGCGTTCACCGAGGCGGCGCGGGACAGCGCCCGCCGCGGAGCCGTCCTGCGGGAGGCCCACAGTCTGCTGCTCGCCGCGCCCTGCACCCGGGCGGCGGGCGACGGGCCCCGGGCCGCCGCCCAGTGGCGCAGAGGCCGCCGGCTGGCCGCGCAGGGCGGCGCCCGCATGCTCCTCGAACTGGCCGACCGGAGCGGACCGGTGCCCCCGGAGGCCGCCGCCGGGGGACGACTCGCCGTCCTCACCCCGCGCGAGCGGGAGATCTCGGCCCTGGTGGCCGAAGGGCTCACCAACCAGGCCGTGGCCGACCGCCTCTGTCTGAGCCCCCGCACGGTCGAGAGCCATGTCGCCCGGGTCTACCGCAAGACGGGCGTGGAGACCCGGGCCGCACTCGCCTCCCTCGTGGTCAGGGACGGGGTGGGCGGGTCTCAGTCCTTGCGGGGGTAGGTGGACGTCACCCGGCCCTTCGCGTCGGCGTTCAGATACGCCGTTCCGTAGTCGTCGGACAGATAGATGCTCATGCCCGCCCCGTTCCCGGTCAGCGTCGACGCCGTGGTGAGGACGAGGTAGCGACTGGTCGGCCGGGCGACCCCGAGCTCCTTGTCCGCGCGCTTCAGGAGAGTCGGCAGGACGTCCCAGTCGAACGCGTCCAGATCGGCCGGGACCGTTCCGGGGAACGCGGTGCCGGATCCCTGGCGCTCGGCCACGTCCCCGCCCCGGTAGACGTACCGGTCGTACCGCTTCGTACTCCCCTTGACCAGCGACTCGGCGATCGCGTACTCCGGGTACACGACGAAACCGGAGACCTTCGAGCCGCCGGAGGCCAGCTTGATGGCGGCGATGGCGGACCGGACGCCGGCCGGCGTCAGCAGGTCCCTCTCGACCGGTTCCGCCGCCTTCGTCGGCGCCTCCGAGGCCGAGGCCGAGGCCGAGGGCCGCTGGGCGGCCGGAGTCTGCTGCGACGAGGGCGTGGTGCCCGGGCCGCCCTTCGCATCGGCCGACCACCACGACCCGTTCATGGCGGCGACGGGGATGCCGACGGCGAGCACCACCGCGGCGGCGGAGCCCACGACCCGAGCGGTACGCCCCCTCCGGCGCCCCCCGTCGGCGCGTGCCCCGGCGGCCGCCGCGGGAGAGGAGGGAACGGTCGCGGGGGAGACCGCCGAGCCGGCGAACCGGGGGTCGCCCGGAGGACCGGTCACCGGGGTCGCGGGCGTCGAGGGACCGGTCACCTGAGCCCCCACGGGCGACGGGGTACCGGTCACCGGGGCCGCGTGAGTCGGAGCAGCGTCCTCGTGGGTGTGGACCGGAGGCGGCGCCAGCCGGAAAGAGGTCGGTTCGCTCCCGCCCCTGGGCCCGCCCGCCGGCCCGCCCGTGGCCCCGCCCTGCTCCGCCCCCGCGACGGAGGCGAGCGCGCGGTCCACTTCCTCGGCGTCCGGGCGGGCGGCCGGGTCCCGGACGAGGAGACGGCCGAGAACGCCGGTCAGCGCGCCGGCCCGCCGCGGGGGCGGCACGTCGTCGGAGAGGACGGCCGCGAGCGTCGCCAGGGTGTTCTCCCGGCGCAGCGGGTGGTGGCCCTCGACCGCCACGTACAGCAGCATCCCGAGGGACCACAGGTCGGCGGCCGGCCCGCTCCCGACGCTGCGGATCCGCTCGGGCGCCATGTAGTCGGGCGAGCCGATGATCGAGCCCGAGGCCGTCAGGACCGTCGACTCGCGGATCGCCGCGATGCCGAAGTCGGTGAGCACCGGTCGGCCGTCGGGGCGGAGCAGGACGTTGGCCGGCTTGACGTCACGGTGCTCGATGTCCCGCGCGTGGGCGGCCCGGAGGGCCGAGAGCAGCTCGCGGCCGAGGCCGGCGGCCTCGGCGGGGGTCATCGTGCCCCGGTCGAGCCGGTCCTGCAGCGACCCGCCGGTGACCAGCTCCATCACGATCCACGGGTACGTCCCCTCGCCCGCGTCCACGATGTGATGGATCGTCACCACGTTGGGGTGGTCGATCCGGGCGAGGGCGCGTGCCTCCCGCAGGACACGGGCGCGCAGGGTCCTGGCCCCCTCGACGTCGTGCTCGGCCATCGCGGGGTCCGGCGGCCGCACCTCCTTCACCGCCACGTCACGGTGGAGGGCCAGGTCGCGGGCGCGCCAGACCGTTCCCATCCCGCCCCCGCCCAGCCGCTCCACCAGCGCGAAACGGCCGTCGATCACTCTGCTCACACGCACCCCTGTACTCGGGTCCCCGGGACGGTGGCGGCCCACGGCCCGGCCCCCGCCCACTTCGCCGTTCATGGTCACACGCCGTCCCGGACGGTCGTCCGCCGCCGTACGCGTTCACCTCTCGCCGTACACGTCTCCCCGGTACCGCCCCCACGGTCCGGACGTCTCCGGGAGGGCGCGCAGCCCAGGCCAGGGGCCGTCCGCGCTCACGTCCCCGCCGCCGGCCCGCACCCGCCGCGCCCGCGCGTGCAGCGAACGAGCCGCCGCCGCGAGGTCGTCGGGCGCCCCCGGACGCGAGTCGTCCCCCGACCGGGCCTCGGCCGCGGCGCGAGCGTACTCCAGGGCCGCCCGGCCGGGCTCGCCCAGACGCAGCGCGCAGTCCGCGAGCCAGGCCCTCGCCCGTACCCGGGCCGCCGTGTCGCCGTCCTCCCCGAACCCGGTGAGGGCCTCGTCGAGCAGGGCCGACGCCTCGCGGCAGCGCCCGCGCTCCGCGTACAGGACGCCGAGCCGCAGCCGGGCGAGGGCGCCCACCCGGACGTCCCGGACCGGCCCGTCGGCACGGTCGACGGCCTCCGCGAGGAGCGCCATCTCCTCGTCCGCCGCCTCGGGCCCGGACCCGGCGACCGTCCGCGCCAGGGCGAGGCAGAGGCGGGCCCGGTCGCCGGCCTGGAGCGGTGCGTCCCGCTCGTCGGAGGCGAGGGCGGCCCGGAGCAGCGCCGCCGCCTCCTCGGGGGCGCCGGACGTCCGCAGGACCGAGGCGAGCAGGAGCCGGTGCCCGGTGGCCGGCCACGGTCGGCCCGCCGCGCGGTGGTCCTCGATCGCGGCGCGCAGCTGGGTGAGCGCGGCGGCCGGGTCGTCGGGCGCGGTGATCCGGCCGAGCAGCGCGCGGGCGTCGGCCCGTACGCCGAGGGCGGCGCGGTCCTCCGGGTGCGGTGCGGTGACCTCGACCAGCCGGGTGAGTTCCGCCCGCAGGGCCGAGGCCTCGGCCACCGGGTCGGGGGCGGTGTCGAGGAGTGCGGCGCGGGCCCGGCCGTGCAGCAGGCGCAGCGTCGCCGTCTCCACGGCACCGGCCTGCCCGAGGGCGTGGAGGACGGCGGCCCGCTCGCACAGTTCCCCGATCCGGGCCACCGCCGTCGCACCGGAGCACGGGCCGGGGCCGCGGTCGTAGCCCGCGTCGAGTCCGTGGCCGGCGTGGCCGCCGGCGTCGGGACCGTGGCCGAGGCCCGCGAGGAGCGCCCGAGCCCGTGAGACCAGCGCCTTGCCGCGCTGCCCGGCCCGCTCGTGCAGGTCGGCGGCCCGGAAGAAGAGCGGGCCCGCGGCGGGCCGCGCCGCGCCCCGGCAGTCGAACGCGGTCGCGTCCAGGGCGTCGGCGTGGTCGCCGGGGGCCAGGGCGCCCCCCGCGCGTCGCAGCGCCGTCGCGGCCCGCTCCCACGCGCTGCCGGCCCGGGGGTGCCCGAGGGCGGAGAGCCGCCGGGCGCGATGGAGCAGTTCGTGCGGATCCTCCGGCTCGCCGCCGACGCCGGGCCCCGGGTCGTACGGACGGACACCGAGGCGGGACTCGTCGGGCGAGCGGCTGCTCATACGGGGTGCTCCGGGGGGTGGCGGCGAGGGCGTCGGAGAGGCATCGGAAAGGGATCGGAACGGCATCGGAAAGGCTGCGGAGGGGGTCGGCGCCGGGCGGCGGACGTGCGCACGCACACAGCGGACACACAGGTCGGACCGACTTTCGCAGTCCCGCGGCGCCCCGCACATCCGTAGAACTACGGAACATCGATCGGCCGCACTGCGCAGCGCTCCCTGTCAGGTACTCGGCTAGGGTGATTCGACAGGGAATGCGCCCCGCCGGGGCCGGGCCGATGCGTAGGTCGATGCGTTGGAGACTCACCAGTCGTCGAGCAGGGTTCCGCAGCCGCCCCGGGCGGCCGTCGGTGACGCGGGCGTGCTCCGTGAGCTCCTTCCGATCGCCCTGTGGCGGGAGGACGCGGACGGCCACATCGTCGAGTGGTCGCTCGCCGCCCAGGACCTCCTCGGCCACCGCCCCGAGCACGTCCTCGGACGGCTCGCCACACCGCTCCTCGTCCCGGACGCCAACCGCGAACTCGCCGAACGGCTCACCCATCGCGTCCAGGCCGGCGAGACCATGGTCGGCACCCTCCCGGTCCGCCACCGCGACGGCCACACGGTCGCCATGGAGATGTGGATCGTGCCGGCCGCCGACCCGGCGGGCAGGCCGGGGGCGATGCTCATCGCGGTCGAGACCTCCGAGGTCCTGCGCATGCGCGAGAACCTGGCGGCGATGGAGAGCCTCTTCACCCAGTCCCCGATCGGTCTCGCCCTCCTCGGCCCCGACCTGCGGTTCCTGCGCGTCAACGACGCCCTGGCCCGGATGAACGGAGTGGCCGCCGCCCAGCACGTGGGCCGCCGCCTCACCGAGGTGGTGCCCGGGGTCAACGCCGACTCACTGGAATCCCTGATGCGCCAGGTCCTCCACAGCGGGACCGCCGTCGTCGACGCGCGCCGGGTCGGCCGTACCCCCGCCGACCCCGACCGCGACCACATCTGGTCCTGCTCGTACGCCCCGCTGATCGACCGGACCGACCGCCGGTCCCTGGGGCTGATCGCCTCCCTCGTGGACATCACCGAGAGCCAGGAGGCCCACAGCGAGGTCGAGCGGGCCCGGCACCGCTTCGCCCTGCTCAGCGAGGCCGGCGCCCGGATCGGCACCACCCTGGACCTCAAGCAGACGGCGGAGGAGGCGGTCCGTTTCCTCGTGCCGCAGCTCGCCGACTCGGCGGACGTGCAGATGCTGGAGTCCGTCCTCGAACCGGACGACCCCGCGGCCTCGACGCGCGGGGTGCTGCGACGGCTCGCCGCGCGCTTCCCCGACCCCACGGCACCCACGTCGATGCTCGCCCCCGGGCAGACCTTCCAGCTCCCGCTGGACTCGGTGTACGAGCAGGTCGTCGCCCGCGGCCGGCCCACCGACCTCTTCACGTCCGACATCCCGGCGCTCTTCACCGACCCGCGCACCGAGGCGCTCCGTACCTACTTCGCCACCCGGATCGGTGCGGCGCGGCTCGTGCCCCTGGTGGCCAGGGGCCAGGTGCTCGGCGCGGTCACGGTGACCCGGCTGAGGACCCGTGAGCCCTTCGACGAGCAGGACTGTGTCCTCATCGACGAGGTCGTGGCCCGCGCCGCCCTCAACATCGACAACGCCCGCCTCTACACGACCCAGCGGGAGGCGGCCCTCACCCTCCAGCGCAGCCTCACCAACAGCGAACTCCCCGACGTCACCGGCCTCGAACTCACCGGCCGCTACCTGCCCGCGAGCTCCCACGACGTCGGCGGTGACTGGTTCGACGCCATCGCCCTGCCGGGCGGCAGGACGGGCCTCGTCATCGGCGACGTCATGGGGCACGGCATCCACGCGGCGGCCGTCATGGGCCAGCTGCGCACGGCGGTACGGACCCTGGCCCGCCACGACATCCCGCCGGCGCGGATGCTCAGCTCCCTCGACGCCGTCGTCGCCGACCTCGGCGAGGACACCATGGCGACCTGCGTGTACGCCGTCCACGACCCGGCCACCGGCGGCTGGGTCATCGCCCGCGCCGGACACCCGCCGCCCGCCGTGGCGGCCCCGGACGGCACCATCACCTTCCTCGACGGACCGCCCGGAACACCGCTGGGCACCGGCGGCCACGACTTCGGCACCGAGGAGCTCTCCCTGCCGGCGGGCGGGCTCCTGGTGCTCTACACGGACGGCCTCATCGAGGCGCGCGACCGCGACCTCGACGAGGGGATGCGCCAGCTCGGCCGGGCGCTCACGAACCTCGACCGCCCGCTGGACACGCTGTGCGACGAGATCCTGCACCGGCTCCTCGTGGGCCCCGCCCAGGACGACGTGGCGATGCTGCTGGCCCGGGTCACGCGCTGAGAGATCACAGGGGTACGACGGTCACCTCGGTCGCCTTGACGCCCGTCCAGACCGGCACCCCGTCCGCGAGGCCCAGTTCGGCGGCGGCCTGCGGGGTGATCTCCGCGACGAGCGAAGGGGCCCGGTCCGAGGTGACGAGGACCCGGAGCCGGCTGCCGCTCGCGGTGATCTCGCGTACGGTCCCCGGCCAGACGTTACGAGGGCTCCCGCCCGGCCGTTCGCGGTGCACGGCCACCGCCTCGGGCGCGATGATCGCGAGCGCGGGCGTTCCCGGCGGCGGCTGCTCGGCGGTGATGAGAGCGCCGCCCCCGTCCAGGTCGAGGCCGTCCGCGGTGGCGGTGCCGGCCCACGCGTTGCGGCCGAGCATGCGGGCGACCCACGGCGACCGGGGATGACGGGAGACCTCGGCGGGCGAGGCGTCCTGGAGCGGACGTCCGTCCTGGAGGACGAGGACGCGGTCGGCGAGGGACACGGCTTCGACCGGGTCGTGGGTGACGATCAGGCAGACGCCGCCGAAACCGGCGAGGTGACTGCGCAGGGTGTGCCGGACGTGGGCGCGGGTGGTCTGGTCGAGGGCGGCGAGCGGCTCGTCGAGGAGCAGCAGCCGGGGCCGTGCGGCCAGCGCCCGCGCCAGGGCGACCCGCTGGGCCTGTCCGCCGGACAGCTCGGCCGGGCGACGGCGGGCGAGGTGGCCGACGCCGAGGCGGTCGAGCCAGCGCTGCGCCTCCCGGCGGGCCTCGGCGCGCGGGACTCCGCGGGCCCGCAGCCCGTACGCGGTGTTGGCGAGCGCGGACAGTCGGGGGAACAGGGCGCCGTCCTGCGGCACCCACGCCACCTGACGGCGGTGCGGCGGCAGTTCGGTGACGTCGGTGTCGCCGAGCCGCAGCACCGCGTGGGCCCGGGTGGTGAGCCCGAGGAGGGCACGGAGGAGGGTCGTCTTGCCGGCGCCGTTGGGGCCGACGACGGCGATCGTGGTGCCGGGCCCGGCGTCCAGGACCAGCTCGGTGAAGCCGTCGACCTCCGCGTGCAGCGCCCAGCGTCCGTCCGCCGCGGCACCCCCGTCCCCGGTGTCGGGGGCCGGTCCGGCGGGCGGGGCGGCCGGGCCCACGGGCTCCTCCACCGGGACGTCCGGTGTGCGAGGACGGCGTGCGGACGGCGTTCCGGTCCAGTTGCCGCGCAGGGCGAGGAGGACGGCCATCGCGATGGCGAGCAGCAGCAGCGAGACGGAGGTGGCGGCCTCGGGTTCCTCCTGGAGCAGCAGGTAGACCTGGAGCGGCAGGGTCTGCGTGGTGCCGGGCAGGTTGCCGGCGAAGGTGATCGTGGCGCCGAACTCACCCAGCGCCCGGGCCCAGGTCAGCGCGGCACCGGCGAGCAGACCCGGGGCGACCATCGGCAGCGTGACGGTGAAGAAGACCCGGACCGGCGAGGCGCCGAGCGACGCCGCCGTCTCCTCGTACCGGGGGCGCAGACCGCCCAGCGCGCCCTCCAGGCTGATGACGAGGAACGGCATGGCGACGAAGGTCGCGGCGACGACGGCGCCCGAGGTGTGGAAGGGCAGCGTCACCCCGAAGGTGCTCTCCAGCCAGGGGCCGAGGAGACCACGGCGGCCGAAGGCGAGCAGCAGCGCCACGCCGCCGACCGTCGGCGGCAGCACCATGGGCAGCAGGACGAGGGACCGGACGATCGCCTTCCCGCGGAACGGCACCCGGGCCAGCAACCAGGCCAGCGGTACCCCGAGCAGCAGCGAGAGACCGAGTGCCCAGACGGACACCACCACGGACAGCGTGAGGGCCTCGACGGTGGCGGGACTCGTCAGATGCGCGCCGAGCGCATCCCATTCCGTGCGGGCCAGCACGCCGACGAGCGGCAGCAGCAGGAACGCGATGGCGAGCAGCGCGGGCACGGCGAGCAGGAGCGGGGTGCGGGGGCCGCGCCCGGGGGGACGACCGTGCAGGCGTTTCATCGTTCGTTCCAGGCGTCTAGGGGGGGCGGCGGAGGGGGTGGAACCCGTGGTCCTTCCCGGAGCGGGGGCGGGAGCTGTCCGGCCCCCGGACGCGGACAGCCCCCACGTGCGTCTCCGGGACTACGGCTTCTGGAAGCCGGCGTCCTGGAGGATCTTCTGCGCCTCGGGCGAGGACAGCCAGGCGACGAAGGCCGCCGCGGCCGCCGCGTTCTCCGAGTCCTTGATCGTGGCGGCCGGGTAGGCGGCGACGGCGTTCTGGGCGTCCGGGATCTCGACGGCGTCCACCTTGTCCTTCGCGCTCTCGGCATCGGTCCGGTAGACGAGTCCGGCGTCGGCCTCGCCCAGCTCGACCTTGCTGAGGACGGCACGGACGTTGGGCTCCTGCGAGACCGGCTTCACCGTGATCTTCTGCGCGTCGAGGATCTTCGCGCTGTACTTGCCGGCCGGGACCTCGGGGGCGGCGAGGACGACTTTCAGCCGGGTGTCCGCGAGGTCCTTCAGCTCGTCGACCTTGAGCGGGTTGCCCTCGGCGGTGGCGATCACCAGCCGGTTCCTGGCGATGACGGTCGGGGTGCCGGTGTCCGCCCTGACCTTGTCCATGCTCTTGGTGTCGGCGGTGATCAGGGCGTCGGCGGGGGAGCCCTGGGCGACCTGGGCGACGAGTTCCTGGGAACCGGCGAAGGAGAAGGTGATGCGGGTGCCGGGGTGGGCCTTCTCGTAGGCGGCCCCGGCGGTCTTGAACACATCGGTGAGGGACGCGGCGGCGAGCACCGTGAGACGGGCCGCGGGCGGCCCGGAGGCCGTGGAGCCGGTGCCGGGCTTCGACGGCCCGTCCTCCGGTCCGCTGTCGCCGCCGCAGGCGGTCAGCGGCAGCAGCAGCCCGGCCGTGGCGGCGACGGCGAGGGCCCGGCGACCGGAGAGAGTGCGGGTGGGACGCATGAGGGTGGGACTCCTTGGGCGTGGGGCGGCGCTGCCGCCCGGGCAGAGAGGGACCCGGACCGCACGGGGTCAGGTCCGGTCGATGTGCACGCTGGTCGACTTCACGCGGGCGGTGGCCTGCATGCCGACCTCGAGGCCCAGTTCCTCGACGGCCTCGCGGGTGAGGAGCGACACGAGCCGGTGCGGCCCGGCCTGGATCTCCACCTGCGCGGCGACGTCGCCGAGTTTCACCGCCGTGACGATGCCGGGGAAGGCGTTGCGCGCCGAGGTGTACGGCACGTCCTCGTCCCCCGGGCCGTTCTGCGCGACTTCGACGGAGAAGGCGGCCAGGTCACGGCCGTCGATGAGACGCCGGCCGTTCTCGTCGCGATGGGTCGCGACCCGGCCCGCGTCGGCCCAGCGGCGTGCGGTGTCGGGGCTCACGCCCAGCAGGCGCGCCGCCTGTCCGATGGTGTAGGACTGCATGTGCGACACGTTAGGCCGCATGAGCTCTCATCTGCAATGAATCAGGGATCATCTCATCGCATCTGCCAAGGCGCCTGGAGGAACCGCCAAGAATGCGGGTGCAGTGGGGCGCGGTACCCCCCGCCCAAGGGGGGCGTCAGCGGGGGCCGGTGCCCGCCCGCCGACCGATGGCCTCGACCAGGGGCAGCAGCCGGTGGGTCACCCGCTCGCGCAGGGCGATCTCGGTCCGGGTGCGGACCACGCCCGGCAGCTGGATCAGACGCTGGATGACGTCCTCCAGGTGCCCGGCGTCCCGGGCCACCACCCGGGTGAGGAGGTCGCCGCCACCGGTGATGGAGAAGGCCTCCACGATCTCCGGGACCGTGGCGAGCGCCTCTCCGACCTCGTCCAGATGCCCCTGGGTCACCTCGATGTGGACGAACGCGAGGACCGGGTGCCCCAAGGCGGCGGGGGAGAGGACGGGCCCCGTCGCGGTGATCACGCCGTCCCGCTCCAGGCGGTCGATCCTGGCCTGCACGGTGCCCCGCGCCACCCCCAGGATCCGCGCGTACTCCCGCACGCTCGTCCGCGGCTGCTCGATCAGCAGCCGCAGGATCCGGGTGTCGAGCTCGTCCACGGCCATGCCCCGCCGTCCTCCTCGGACTCGGTCCCGGCCCCGGGTCCGGACCGGACTCGGGACCGTAGAAGATCATTTCGGGTCAATCCTGGTGCAGAACCTGATCCACGTCCCCGTGGGACGGGGTGCGCAGCGCGCTCTCGCCCCGCGACCAGGCCTCCACGAGACGGTTGCCGAACCGGTCGTCCAGGAGACAGGTCGCCGCGATGCCGAACGTGACCTCCGGCGCGAGTTCCGGCTCGTCCTCCAGGAGACCGCTCACGACCTCCCGGCGTACCACCTGCTCGTGGACGGCGTCCGCCTCCACGTGCTCGTCGTAGTACCGCTCCGCCGCCGGGCCCGCCCCCGACCGGCGCAGCGCGGCGGCGAGCCGCGAAGCGGCCGGCGACGAGGTGATCTCCAGGACGGCGAAATGCCCCACGATCGCCCCGCGGAGCCTGCGGTGCAGGCCGAACAGCGACATGAGGTTCGAGGCCGCGAGCGTCTCGGCGCCGGCCAGGTCCACGAAGCGCCCGTACGCGGGGTCGAGACCCAGCGCGGTCATGAGGTCGGCGTACAGCCCGGCGTGCATCCGTTCCGCCCGCCCGCAGCCGTACTCGTCGTAGGCGATCGCCACCATGGCCGCCTTGGCACGCCCCCGCAGCCTGGGCACGGCCCAGAGCTGCGGATCGGCCTCCCGGAGCTGGGACACGGAGCGGAGCACCGCGTGCTCGCGCAGCTGCCACAGTTCTCCCCGGGACACCAGGTACTGGGCCGCGCCGGTGTCCTCGGCCGGTTCCACCAGCAGGGCGGCGAGCGCCTCGTCCACGTCCGGACGGTCGCGGCAGTCGTGCCGCAGCGCGCTCTCGAAGCGGTGCTCCAGGAGCGCCCGCACCCCGAGCAGGCCCGCGTCCCATTCGAGCGTCTCGGGAACCCCGTCGAAGCCCTGGTAGTGCTGCTCGTAACAGAGGTGCAGGGCGAGCTGCAGATCCTCCCCGTACGGGGAGCAGCGGGCGATCTGCGACGCGCTCGGCAGCTGCTCGGCGCCGCCCCCGAGCAGCCGTCTTCGTACGGCGTACGAGACGTCGCCGCGCGCCTCGGGCACGGGAGGCGCCGCTCTCGTGAGCGGGGGAACGACGGTCATGGGGTCCGCGCCTCCTCGGTCGGCCCGCCCGGCTCCGTGCCCGCCCGGCCGGATGCGTCGGCGGCGGAACTGTGGGCCTCGGAGCCGCGCGCCTCGCCTCCGTCAGCATCGGAGGCGCGCGCCTGGGATCCGTCGATCTCGGAGGCGCGCGCCTCGGATCCGTCGGCCTCGCCTCCGTCAGCCTCGGAGCCGTCGGCTTCGGATCCGTCCGCCCCGGTGCCGGAAGGGCGCGGCCCGCGAGCCGCCTTCGTGCGGGAGCCGCGCTTGAGACGCGGGCGGTGGCTCGTGTCGCAGAACGGCGCCCGCAGGCTCCGCCGGCAGGTGCACAGGGCCATCATGGGGCGGTCGCAGTGGACCACCGACCCGTCCGGCATGACGATGTCCGCCGGGCCCTCCATCAGGAGCGGGCCCTCGGGGAGGGGCTCGACCCGAGGGGCCGCCCGCCCGGCGGCCCGGGTTCCGGACCCGGGGCTCACCCCGTCGTTCACGTCAGGGGAAACGGACATCACACACCACCGATCGGATGGACGGCACCGCTCGCACACGACGGCCCGGAGCGCATCACGGCCTCCACGAGCGGATCACGACGAGTTCCTCCGTACGCGCGCCGGGCGGGATCAGACCCTGGGCCGCCAGCCAGTCCGACCGCCCCGAGAGCACCGGCCCGAAGGACTCCGTACGCCGGTCCACGACACGGGCCTCGAGACCCTGCCGTCCGAGCGCGTCCAGGGTGGCGTCGACACCCGAGAGCGACGACTGGACGAGCAGCAGGACGCCCGAGGGCGTCAGGAGCCGGGGTGCCCGGGCGCAGACCCGGTCGAGGAGCAGCCGGCCGTCGGTCCCCGCGTCCCAGCTCCTCCGCGCGCCCCGGGCCGGCACCTCCGGGTCCTCGCTGGGCACGTACGGCGGGTTCACGGTGACCAGATCGAAGCGCTCGTGGGGCACCGCCGCGTCCAGGTCGCCGCGCAGCACCCGGATCCGGCAGCGGTGCCGCAGGGCGTTCAGCTTCGCGGTGGCGATGGCGGAGCGCGAGATGTCGACGGCGGTGGCCCGGGCGCCGTGCCGGGCGGCGACGAGGGCGAGGGCGCCGGTCCCCGTACACAGGTCGAGCGAGCGCGCGCCCGGCCTCAGCTCCTCGCGCCGTAGGTGCGCCGCGAGCAGGCTCGTGTCCGACTGGGGCGCGTAGACCCCGGGGAGACGCCACATCCGCGGGACGTGCGCCGACGGCGTCAGGCCGTCCACCGGCGCGAGCGCTCCCCCGGCACCCGTCGTCAGAATCTTCATCTCCGGTCTCCTCACTCGTCGGTCGGTCCGCGAATACCCCTGACCTGCTCCGCCATGCGGGGTGCCCCCGTCACGGCCGAGGTGTCGGCCGTGTACGCATGAGGTGAGATTCGTCGGGTACGCGCCGGTCGATCGCGAAACAGACCGTGACTACTCGGAGGAGGCAGCACCATGAGCATGGTCGAGCAGACGATCGACGTGGATGTACCGGTGCGGACGGCGTACAACCAGTGGACGCAGTTCGAGGAGTTCCCGAAGTTCATGGAAGGCGTCGAGGAGGTCCGCCAGATCGACGACCGGCACTCTCACTGGCAGACCAAGGTCGCCGGTGTGCGGCGCGAGTTCGACACGGAGATCATCGACCAGCTGCCGGACGAGCGCATCTCGTGGCGGACGGTCGCGGGCGACACCCGGCAGAAGGGTGTGGTGAGCTTCCAGCAGCTCGACAGCGAGCACACCCGGGTACGGCTGGCGATGGACGTCGAGGCCGACGGGATGATGGAGAAGCTCGGAGAGGCCGTCGGCGTCCTGGACCGGCGGGTCAAGGGAGACCTGAAGCGGTTCAAGGGCTACGTCGAGGAGCACGGCCACGAGTCGGGCGGCTGGCGCGGCCGCGTCCGCCCGGCCGATGCCGACACCGCGCAGGGCCCCGTGGGCGGCATGACGGGCGAGGGCCCCGGACCGGTGCGGGGCGAACCCGGACCGACGACGGGGATGACCGGGACGACGGGCATGGGAGCGGCCGGCGGCCTCGGTGAGTCCCGTCCCGTTCAGCCGAGGCCCGACGACCCGGACTCCATCGACCGCATCTGACCGAACGGCGGCCCGGAGCCGCTCGAAGGGACCCCGGACATGGACCGCGTCGCCCTCTTCGACGTCGACGGCACCCTCGTCGACTCCAACGCCCTGCATGTCGTCGCCTGGTGGGAGGCCCTGCGCCAAGGCGGACACCACGTCCCCTCGCACGCCGTCCACCGTGCGATCGGCCTGCCGGGAGAGGACCTCCTGGAGCACCTGCTCGGCCCCGACAGGGACCGGTCGCGGGACGGGAGCCTCAGCGGCGCCCACGACGCCCTCTACGGGACGTACTTCGAGCGGCTCGTCGCCTTCGACGGGGCCGCGGACCTGCTGCGGACCCTCGCGGGGAGCGGCTGGAAGGTCGTGCTCGTGACCTCGGCCAAGGACCGGGAACTCGACGCGCTGCGCGGTGCCCTGGACGCGGACGACGCGATCACGGCCACGGCCACGGCCGACGACGTCGACGAGGGCAAACCCGCCCCCGACCCGATCGAGCACGCGCTCTCCCTCGTGGGAGGGAGCGTGGACCGGGCCGTGTTCGTCGGCGACAGCGTGTGGGACATGAAGGCCGCCCGCCGGGCGGGTGTGGTGTGCGTCGGACTGCTCTGCGGCGGCCTGCCGCGGGAGGACCTGACGGAGGCCGGCGCCGCCGCCGTGTACGACGACGCGGCCGACCTCCTCGCGCACCTCGGCACCAGTCCTCTCGCGACCGGGCAGGCCGGGTCCCGGTAGACGCAGGCCCGCCCCGGTCCGGCCCCGAGAGGAGCGCTGATGCCCGCAGACCGGAACTCGTACTGGATGGAGTCGGCCCCGCCCGGCGCCCTCCGTCCACCGCTCGACCGCGACCTCCACACCGACGTGGCCGTGGTCGGCGCCGGGATCGCCGGACTGAGCACCGCCCGCGCCCTGGCACGTGCCGGACGCGACGTGGTGGTCCTCGAAGCCGGCCGGATCGCGGCCGGGGTGACCGGCCACACCACCGGCAAGCTGACGTCCCTGCACGGGATGATCTACGAACGCCTGCGCCGGCGCCACGACGCCGAGGCCGCGGCCCTGTACGCCGACGCCCAGGAGGGCGCCCTGCGCGAGGTCGTGCGGCTCTGCGAGGAGCTGGGCGTCGACGCGGAGATCGAGCGCCGACCCGCGTACACCTACACCCTCGACCAGGACCGTGCCGGGGACGTCGGGGCGGAAGCGGCAGCAGCCGCGGCGGCGGGTCTGAAGGCCACGACGGTGACCGACACGGGACTTCCGTATCCCGTCGCGGCCGCCGTCCGGGTGGACGGCCAACTCCAGTTCCACCCGCGCCGGTTCCTGCTCGGCCTCGCGGACGACCTCGCCGCGCACGGCGGCCGGATCCACGAGGGCACCCGCGCCACCGGCCTGCACGAGGGAGCCGACTGCCGGCTCACCGTCGAGGGCGGTATCACGGTCCACGCGCGCGATGTCGTCCTCGCCACCCACTTCCCCCTCCGCTGTCACACCACCCTCCTCATGCGGCTCTCGCTGCGACGCGAACTCGTCGTCGCGGCCGCCGTCGAGGAGCGTCACGCCCCGCACGGCATGTATCTGACGCCCGAGCAGGACACCCGGTCGGTGCGCACCGCGCCCCTGCCCGACGGCAGACGGCTGCTGATCGTCGCGGGCGAGGGCTTCGAACCGGGCAGCGGAGGGGTACGCGCGCGATACGAGCGTCTGGAGGCCTGGGCGCGCGAGCAGCTGCCGGGCTTCGCCGAGGCGCCCAGGATCCACCGGTGGGCGGCCCAGGACGTCCACACCGTCGACGGGCTGCCCTGCATCGGCCACGAGCACCCCGACACCGAACACGTCTACATCGCCACCGGCTTCGGCGGCTGGGGGCTCAGCAACGGGGTCGCCGCGGGCCGGCTGCTCACCGCGCACCTGACGGGCGCGCCCCGCCCGGCCTGGACCGAACTCGTCGACCCGCGCCGCCGCCTGCCCGCCCGTGAGCTTCCCGGGGTCGCGCGGCACCAGGCCACCGTGGCGCGCCACTTCGTGGAGGGCCGGCGGGCCGGTCGGCGCTGTACGCACATGGGATGCGAGCTGGGATTCGACGAGGCCGAACAGACCTGGGAGTGCCCCTGCCACGGTTCCCGCTTCGCACAGGACGGGCGGGTGCTCCAGGGCCCGGCGACCCGCCCCCTCGACACATGATCGACGCCCGGCGGGACCAGGACGGAGAGACACCATGAGCACCGGAGAGAGCGAGTACCGGATCGCCCGGCTGAGGGACCGGCTCGCGCGTGAGGAGGTGGCCGAGCTCGGCGTGCGGATCGAGGTGCGCGGGGCGGTCGTCCTCCTGACGGGAACCGTCCCGACGGCCGACCGCCGTGACGAGATCCTCCGCATCGCCGAGGCGGAGCTGGCCGACATCCCGGTCCGCGCGGACGTCCAGGTCGTCTGCGCGGATCCGCCCGACCGACCCGAGGAGCTGCTGTGACATCCCCCGGCGTGACATCCCCCGGCGAGCAGGAGGGCCTCCCGCGCCGCCCCGACGAGGCTCCGGCCCGCCCCGCCGCCGCACCGTCCCGTCCCCACGAGGCTCCGGCCCGCCCCGGCGACGTGCCGCACGTCCCCTACGAGCCGGTCCGTCACGTAGCGCCCGCCCCTCACGACGACGGAGCCGTGGTCCGGGTGGCGGCCGTGGGCGACATCCACCTGGGCCCGGACTGCCGGGGCCTGCTGCGGCCCTCCTTCGAGACCCTGCACCACAGCGCGGACGTCCTCCTCCTCGCCGGCGACCTCACCCGCCACGGCACGGTCGCCGAGGCGGAGGTGGTCGCGGAGGAGGTGCGCGACCTGGGCGTGCCCGTGGTCGCCGTGCTCGGCAACCACGACTACCACTCCGAGCAGGAGGCGGACGTCGCGCGCGTCCTCACGGACGCCGGCGTCACCGTCCTGGAGGGCGAGAGCGTCGTCCTGCCGGTGGCCGGGGGGAAGGTCGGCATCGCCGGCACGAAGGGGTTCTGCGGCGGGTTCGCGGGCCGCAGCGCCGGAGAGTTCGGCGAGCGCGTGATGAAGGACTTCGTCCGCACCAGCCGCCAGGGCGCCGACGGCCTGCGCCGGGCCCTCATGGAGCTGGGCGCCGACGGCTGTGGCGCACGGATCGCCCTCACCCACTTCGCCCCCGTCCCCGACACCCTCGCGGGCGAACCCGTCGAGATCTACCCCTTCCTCGGCAGCTACCTCCTCGCGGAGGCCATCGACGAGACGGGAGCGGACCTCGCGGTGCACGGCCACGCCCACATGGGCACGGAGCACGGCATGACGGCCGCCGGGGTACGCGTCCGCAACGTCGCCCAGCCCGTCATCCGCAGGGCCTTCGCCCTCTACCACCTGCCGCTCACGAGGACGGCGCCCATGCCCGCGGCGGGGACGCCGACGCGCACACCCGGCTGAATCCCGCACACCCGTCAGGGCCCGTCCGGCCGCCGTCGGCCCGTGTTTCCGCCGACGGCCACGGGCAAGACGCGTGGAGAACCCGAGCGGCCGCCCACACCCCCGTGGGCGGCCGCCGACCCGCGCGTCCGGCCATGGGAGGAACGATGGACCAGTCACGTGCCCCGGTACTGGAGGCCCTTCAGGAGTTCCGGCGACGGAACGACGTGGTGTACGGGCCGCCCGGTCACAAACAGGGGCGCGGGACCGACCCGCGGGTCGCGGAGGTCGTCGGTCTCGACGTGTTCCGCTCGGACGTCCTCCTGCTCAACGGGCTCGACGACCGCAGGGAGTCCCAGGGGGTCCTCGACCAGGCCCAGGAGCTGATGGCCGACGCCGTCGGCGCCGAGCACACCTTCTTCTCCACCTGCGGCAGCTCCCTGTCCGTCAAGACGGCCATGCTCTCCGTGGCGGGCCCCGGCGAGAAGCTGCTCCTCTCGCGCAACGCCCACAAGTCCGTCATCTCGGCGGTCATCATCAACGGCGTCGAGCCCGTCTGGGTCCACCCGAAGTTCGACGCGGAGCGCCACCTCGCGCACCCGCCGGAGCCGGACGACGTACGCCGCCGCCTCAAGGAGCATCCCGACGCCAAGGGGATGCTGCTCATCACCCCCACCGACTGGGGGACCTGCGCCGACATCCAGGGCGTGGCCCGCGTCTGCCACGACGCCGACGTACCGCTCGTCGTCGACGAGGCATGGGGCGCCCACCTGCCCTTCCACCCCCGCCTGCCGCCCTGGGGCATGTACCACGAGGCGGACCTGGTCGTGACGAGCGTCCACAAGATGGGCGGGGCGGTCGAGCAGAGCTCGGTCTTCCACCTGCAGCACGACCGGATCTCACCCGAAGTGCTGAAACAGCGCGAGGACCTCCTCGGCACCACCAGCGCGTCCTCCCTCGTCTACGCCACGCTCGACGGCTGGCGCCGCCAGATGGCGGAGCACGGCCATGAACTGCTCGACGCCGCACTGCACCGTGCCGGGAGGGTCCGCGCCGCGATCCGGGAGCTGCCCGGCCTGCGGCTCATGGACCGCGAGGTCGTCCACGCGGGGCTCGCCGCCGACCTCGACCCGCTGAAGCTCGTCATCGACGTGCGGGGACTGGGCGTGACCGGCATGCAGGCCGCCGAATGGCTGCGCACCCACCGGCACGTCGACGTCGGCAGCTCCGACACCTGCCGTATCAGCGCCTCCCTGACGCACGCCGACGACGACGCGACGGAAGAGATCCTGCTGGCCGCGCTGCGGGCCCTCGTCGAGGGCGCCGACTCCATGGAGCGGCAGCCGCCCGTCCACCTGCCCCACCCCCCGGCGCTGGAACTGGAGCAGGCGATGCGGCCGCGCGACGCGTTCTTCGCCGAGGCGGACCACGTACCGGCGGAGCGCGCCGCCGGCCGGATCGCGGCCGAGCTGATCACCCCCTACCCGCCGGGCGTGCCCGCGATCGCACCCGGCGAGGTCATCACCGACGAGGTCGTCGACTACCTGCGCAGCGGCGTCGCCCACGGCATGCTCGTCCCGGACGCGGCCGACGCCTCCCTCCGCACGTTCCGCGTCGTGGCCTCCCACGGATCGACCGGGTGAGCGCGCCGGGCACCACCCCGCGGGGCCGTCGTCTCCGGCCGTGGCATGCTCGTCCCATGAAGGCCGAAGGAGCGCGATCACCCGCCCCCACGGCGACCGTCGTCCAGGAACTGCTGGACGGGCTTCCCGGCTCGGTGACCTTCCTGGTGCCGCTCTACGGGGCGGACGGCGAGGTGGAGGACTTCCGGGTGGAGGCGGCCTCGCCCGACGCCCTGGACATCGGGGGCCGGCGGGGCGGGGAACTGGTGGGGCTCAGCATCGCGGAGACGTACCCGAGCGTGCGGGGCACGCCCCTGTGGCACGGATACCTCGGGGTCCTGGCGGGCGGCGCCCGCTACGAGGGCGAGCCGTTCGAGTACGAGGAGGTGCTCGCCGGCTTCCCCCGCCGCTCCCGCTTCACCGTCCGCGCGGCCGCCTGCCAGGGAGGGCTGATCGTCTCCTGGGTCCGCCTCGACAGCGGGGAGCGCGAGCAGCGCCGCCTGGAGGTGATGCAGCGCCTGGGAAGCATGGGCTGGGCGAACTGGGACCTCGTCCGCTCCACCCTCACCTGGTCGCGACAGGTCTACGACATCTTCGACCGGGACCCGTCCCTCGGCCCGATCACGCTGGAGGAACTGCCCGGGCACGTCGTGGCCGACGACCTGCCCGCCCTGGGCGAGAACATCCGGAGCCTCGTCGGCGACGGCCGCTCCATGGACCACACCTTCCGCGTCACCACGGACGGCGGGGAGGTCCGGCACGTCCGGATGGTCGCGGAGGCCGAGGCCGACGTCCGCGGCGTGCCCGTCGAGATCCACGGCTTCTTCCAGGACCTCACCGACCTGACCCGTGCCGAGGAGCGCCTTCTCGGGCACGAGCGGTCGGCCATGGCCCAGCAGGGGCGGCTGGCGGCCGAGCGCACCCTCGCCGCCCGGCTCCAGCACGCGCTGCTGCCCCTTCCCCAGCAGTCGCTGCGCCTGGCAGGCCTCACCGTCGACGTCGCCTACCAGCCCCACCAGGAGGGCCTCAACGTCGGAGGCGACTGGTACAGCGCCATCGAGCTCCCCGACGGCAGCGCCCTGCTCGTCGTCGGCGACGTCGCCGGGCACGGGCTCGACGCCGTGGCCACCATGGCCCAGCTGCGGTTCACCGCCAAGGGCATGGCGATCACGGGCACTCCGCTCCCCACGATCCTCGCCCGGCTCAACACGCTCCTGTGGCACAGCGCGGAACGCGCCTTCAACACCGCCACGGTGATCATGGCGCGCTACGAGCCCGACGCGGAACTGCTCACCTGGGTACAGGCCGGGCACCTGCCGCCGCTGCTCCTGCGCGACGGCGAGGCGCGCTATCTGACGTCGCCCCACGGCGTCCTCCTGGGTGCCACGACCGCGACGCGGTACGACTCCGCCACCTTCCGCCTGCTGCCCGGTGACCACCTGCTGTTCTTCACGGACGGCCTGGTGGAGGCACCCGGGCAGCTCATCGACGACGGGCTCGCCCGCCTGGCCCGCACGGCGGCCGAACACAGCGGCGGCGGCCGCCTCCTGGACGACGTGCTCGACTCCCTCGTCGACCCGGACACCCGCCGCGACGACATCTGCGTCATGCACATCAGCGTCTGACCGCGACCGGGCGCACCCCGCGCCCGGTGCCGACCCGACCACCCCGCGAGAGGACCCGTATGGACAGGCCCGGCCTTCAGGTCCTCTACGCGAATCTCGTCTCCGACCTGGCGGTGGACCTCGAACAGCGCGAGGTGCTCGGTGCCTGGGCGGAACAGGCAACCCGTGAGGTGTGGCTGCTCCGCTCCGGAGACGTCCTGGTCACGCCGGTGCCGGTCGGCGAGGCGTTCCTGGCGTACGCCTGCGCCCTGACCGGCGTCCCGCGCGCGTCGGTGACGGTGATCACCCTGCCCGACGGCTTCGTGTCCGCCGGGGACCGGGGCGCGTATCGGGCGGCCGTCGAGGCGGTGCGCGAGGCCGCGGCGGGTCGCCCCGTCGCCGCCGTCCTCCCCACGGCCCTGGACGACGCGGCGGTCGGTCTCGCCCGCGGCCTCGGAGCGACCGTGGCGCCGTACGCCTCCGCCGCGGCGGCCGAGGCCGCGCTCGACGTGACCCACCTCCTCAACACGAAGGCCGGCTTCCGGAGTACGGCACAGGCCCTCGGTATGCGGCTGCCGGACGGCCGCGTCTGCCGCCGCGCCGAGGTGGCGGGCGTCGTCGGGGAGTTGCTGGCCTCGCACGAACGGGTCGTCGTCAAGCCCGACCGGTCCGCCGGGGGCCACGGTCTGCTCTTCCTCTCGTCGGCGGGCGGCCCGTGGGACGCGGGCACCCTCGCCCCGGTGGGCGGGACGGAGGGACTGTGGGTGGTCGAGGAGGAGATCGACGTGGCCCGCTCGGTGAGCGTCCAGCTGGAGACGGGCGGCGAGGGACCGAAGCCGCTCTTCAGCGGTGAGATGCGGACCGTCGGGGGCTCCTTCACGGGATATCTGTCCCCCCTGCCCGCCGCCGTGGCGCGGTTCGCGCCCGAGCTTGAGGCCTGGGGACGCGCGCTGGGCGGCTTCCTGACGGAGCGCGGCTACGCGGGGCCGTTCGGCGTCGACGCGATGGTGTCGGCCGACGGCGTGCTGTACGCGGGCGAGAGCAACGTGCGGCGCACCGCCACGACCACCCCGCAGGCCATGGTGGCCCGCCTCGCCGGTCCCGGTGACCCGACCTGGGCGACGGGCCGGCTGCGGGCGTCCGCGCCGTACTCCTTCGAGGAGGCCGTGGACCGGCTGCACGCCCTCCGGATCGCCTTCGACCCCGCGCGCGGCGAGGGGATCGTGCTCTACTCCGGAGCGCCGGCGGACGGCGTGACCTGGCGCTACGCGGTGATCGCGGACGACCGCGACAGCCTGCAGCGGTACGAGGCACTGCTGCGGTCCACCTGGACCACGGCCTCCTGAGAGCCCGTCACCGCGGTGCCCGGCGGCCGTCGAATCGCTTCCTGAGCCATCGTCGAGCCTTCGGAGAGCCATCGGATGCTCCGACCCGGGCGTGGAGTGGCGCGCGGCGGGCAGGCGGGTCGAAGGACACGTGGTCCGGAGACCGGGGAGGCGACGGTGGAGATATCGGGCGTGATCAGCGCGCTGCTCATCGGAACGGTCGTGGGTGCGCTGGGGAGGCTCGTCGTCCCGGGGCACCAGCACATCGGGGTGTTGTGGACCCTCGTCGTCGGCATCGCCGCCGCGTTGGCGGGCACCGCGCTCGCCCGCGTGGTGGGGCTCTCCGACACCTCCGGGGTGGACTGGACCGAGTGGCTGGCGCAGCTGCTGCTCGCGGCCCTCGGCGTCGCCGCCCTGTCGCAGGTGAAGGGTCTGCGCTGACCCCGGACCACAAGTGCCGTGCGTTTCAGCCGGTTTGGGAACGGAACGCCCGGACACACGAGAGAGGAGAAAGTCATGGCCCATTCATCGGACAGCGGGACGGACAGCAAGGCCGCGCAGAAGGAGACGGATCGGCCGGCACCGGTGGCCGAGGTGATCCGCACGGCGATGGAGCAGCTCGCGCTGCTCCTGAACCAGCAGGCGGAGGCCGTCAGCTCCTGTGGACGCGGCGAGGACGGCGACTGGCACCTGACCGTCGAAGTCCTCGAACTGCAGCGCGTACCGGACACGATGAGCCTGCTCGCCTCGTACGAGGTCGAAGCCGACCCGAGCGGGCACCTCATCGGCTACCGGCGCACCCGCCGCTACGAGCGGGGGCGGGCGGACCGCCGCTGACCCACGCGGCTCCGCCCTTCCCGCACCCGTCCGTCCCCAGACGAGAGGGAGACCGAGAAGAATGACTGTCGTTCCCACCCAGACCGCCGCTCCGGCCACCTCCGGAGGTGGCTCCAGCGGTCTGTACGACGTGCTCGAACTGGTTCTGGACCGAGGCCTGGTGATCGACGCGTTCGTGCGCGTCTCCCTGGTCGGCATCGAGATCCTGAAGATCGACGTCCGTGTCGTCGTCGCGAGTGTCGACACCTATCTGAGGTTCGCCGAGGCGTGCAACCGGCTGGACCTGGAGGCCGGTCCGCGCAAGAGCCCCGGACTGCCCGACCTGGTCGGCGAGATGACCGAGTCCGGCGCCCGCGGCAAGACCAAGGGCGCCCTGAGCGGCGCCGCCCAGACCATCTCCGACGCCCTGCACCAGTCGCGTGACGAGGAGCCGGAGGAGAAGAGCACCAGCAGCAGCGGCAGTTCGCGCCGCCGCACCTCGACCCGCCGGGAGGAGAAGGAATGAGCACGTACGTCTACGGCATCGCCCCCGCAGACCGGAAGCTGCCCGACACGATCGAGGGCATCGGCCAGCCGCCGATGCCGGTACGCACCGTGCGCAGCGGCGAGCTGGTCGCCCTGTGCAGCGACGCGCCGCCCGAGCTGAAGGCCAAGCGCCGCGACCTGTTGGCGCACCAGCACGTGGTGATCACGGCCGGCAAGGACGGTCCGGTGCTGCCCCTGCGGTTCGGTGGGGTCTCGCCCGACGACGAGACCGTCGCCGCCATCCTGGAGGAGCACCACGACCGCTATGTGGAGCGGCTGAAGACGCTGGACGGCAAGGAGGAGTTCAACGTCAAGGTCTACCACGACGAGGAGGCCGTGCTGCATGTGGTGCTCGCCGCCGACCCCGAACTCCTGGCCCGGCACGCCGCCCAGCGCGCGGCGGGCGGAGCCACCCACGAGGAGAAGCTCGCCTTCGGGGAGCTGGTCGCCCGGGCCGTCGCCGAACGGGAGAAGACCGACGCGGCGCTCGTCGAGCAGGCCCTCGCGCCGTACGCGGCGGCGGTGGTGCGCGGCCCGGAGGGCAGCGGCTGGCTCGCGAACCTGTCGTTCCTCGTGGAACGCGAACGGCAGGAGGAGTTCCTCGCCGCCGTACGCGCCCTCCACCAGGAGCACGAGCACCTCAAGGAACAGGTGACGGGGCCGCTGCCCGTGTACAGCTTCGTCGAGACGGAGTGACCCCATGGGACTGCTCAAGGAGGTCCTCCTGCTGCCGGCCGCGCCGGTGCGGGGCACCGCCTGGGTGCTGCGGCAGGTCGTCGAGGTGGCGGAGCGGGAGTACTACGACCCGGAGGTCGTCCACCGCGAACTGGCCGGCCTCGTCGCGGCCTTCGAGGCCGGAGAGATCGACGAGGAGGAGTTCGACCGCCGCGAGGACGACCTCCTGGCCCGCCTGGAGACGGCGCGGCGGGACATCCGATGACCACTCCCACGCGCGCCCGGTGCCCGACGGGGCCGGGCCGCCCGCACAGCCGGAAGACGAGGAGGACACCGTATGACGATGCCGTCGGGACTTCCCCGTCCGTATGACGAGCAGTCGGCCAACCTCGCCGACATCCTGGAACGCGTCCTCGACAAGGGCGTGGTCATCGCCGGGGACATCCGCATCAACCTCCTCGACATCGAACTCCTCACCATCAAGCTGCGTCTCGTCGTGGCCTCGGTCGACCGGGCCAAGGAGATGGGCATCGACTGGTGGGAACAGGACCCGGCCCTGTCGTCCGGAGCCCGCCGCAACGAGCTCGGCCGGGAGAACGAGGAGCTGCGCCGCCGGATCGAGGAGCTGGAGGCGAGGCAGGAGTCATGAAGGACGAACCGCTGCTGTACGTGTACGCCGTCGTGCGGGCCTCCGGTACGACCGGGCCGCCTCCCGGCCCCCCGGCCGGTGAGACCCTGGGCGCGGGCGTCACGACCGTCGCGCACCGGGGCCTCACCGCCCTCGTCGAGGAGGTCCCGGCGGCCGACTTCGACGAGGCGCCCCTGCGTGCGCGCCTGGAGGACCTGGACTGGCTGGCGGGGGTGGCCAGGGCGCACCACCGTGTGGTCGCCGCCGCCGGCGGCCATGTCACGACGGTGCCGCTGCGCCTCGCGACCGTCTGCCGTGGCGAGCCGGGCGTGCGCCGTCTCCTCGAAGAGGGCGAGCACCGCCTCTCGGAGGCCATCGACCGCCTGACCGGCGCCCACGAGTGGGGGATCAAGCTGTACGTCGACGAGCCGTCCGCCGCCGCCGGGGCCGCGAGCCCCGGCGGCGGCGCCGCGGAGCCGGCGAGCTCCGGGCGTGACTACCTGCGGCGCAGGCTGGGGGACCGGCGGGCCCGCCAGGACGTCGACGACACGGCCGCCCGTACCGCACGGGACCTGCACGAGTCACTCGCGCGGGTGGCGGCGGAGACGGTGCTGCACCCGCCCCAGCAGGCGCGGCTGGCCGAGGGGCCCGGCCGGAACGTCTTCAACGCCGCCTATCTCGTCCCCGACGGGAGGCGGCAGGAGTTCCTCGACACGGTCACCCCGCCCGAGGATCTCCACGCGGGTCTGCGCGTGGAGATCACCGGCCCCTGGGTGCCCTACTCGTTCACCCGGACCGAGACCGATGCCGTGGGGACCGCGAGCGAGGCCGCACGGACCGGGGCGGACGGGGGGCCGGACCGATGATGAGCGACCAGCGCGAGATCGCCCTGGTCGACCTCCTCGACCGGCTCCTCGCCGGCGGCGTGGTCCTGGCCGGCGACATCACCCTGACGATCGCCGACGTCGACCTCGTCCGCGTGGACCTGAAGGCGCTCATCAGCTCCGTCGGCGACGCCGTGCCCTCCCCGTGGAAGCAGGTGACACCGTGACGACCTCACCACGACGGGTGGAACTCGACCCCGACACCGTCGAACGCGACCTCGCCTGCCTGGTCCTGACCGTCGTCGAGCTGCTGCGGCAGCTGATGGAGCGCCAGGCCCTGCGGCGGGTCGAGGTGGGCGATCTCACCGAGGAGCAGGAGGAACGGCTCGGGCTGACCCTCATGCTCCTCGAGGACCGGATGGGACTGCTGCGCGACCGGTTCGGCCTGGAACCGGAGGACCTCAATATCGATCTCGGTCCGCTCGGCAAACTCCTCTGAAAGAGGGTTTGTTCCGACCGGGTGGGGCTACACGATGCATATGAGTGCATCGGAGAAGAGCAACGAGACCCCGTCCGGTCGGAACAATTCGAGTGCCGCTTCGGAAAGCACCGGCACGCGGAGCCGAACGGGCCGCGCATCGAACGCGGCGAAGAAGACCGTCCACGCGGTGGAGAAGGGTGAGGGAACGGTCACCGGGACGCTGACCGCGCTTCCCGCTCCTCTCGCCGAGAAGACCATGGCGGCCGTCCACGCCGTCCGCGGCACCGGTGGGACGCTGCTGACCGTCGTACGCGCCCGCAAGGCGGTCTCCGGCAGCGCCGCCGTGAGCGCGGCCGCCGCGCTCACCGGAGCGTACGCGCTGGGACGCCGGGCGGGGCTCCGCTCCCGCGGTCCCCTCTCCCGGCTCACGGGCGGCCGTCTCTGACACGCGGTGCCACGGGAAAGAGAAACCGAATTTCCCGGCCGTGGAGAAGAAGACCGACCCGCTGACGTGAAAACCGTTCCTGCGAGACCCGCTCACGCGACACCCGTCCCCGTGAATTCCTTTTCACGAGCATTCACGGGGACGGGCGGGCGGAGCGTTTGCATAAATAATTCCGGAGGTTGAAGACACATGGTTCCCCTTCTGCTGGTTCTCCTGCTGGCTCTGATCCTGTTCGGCGCCGGTTTCGCGGTGAAGGCCCTCTGGTGGATCGCCGTGATCGTGCTCGTCCTCTGGCTGCTGGGCTTCGTGGCCCGGCCGAAGGGCGGCTCGGGCCGCTGGTACCGCTGGTAGGACATTCATCACATGTAGACCGCGCCACGACGACCGCGCCCGCTGCCGACACCGGCAGCGGGCGCGGTCGTCGTCGGCTCGCGGGACACGACACGGAAGAACCCGGCACGGCCCCTGGGAGGGGGGCCGTGCCGGGTTCGACCGTGCTGATTTCAGGCCATCAGGACCGAGTCGTCCTCCGGGCGCGCGCCGGGCAGGCGGTGGCGGGCGGCGACCAGCGCGGTGTCCACGTCCCGCGTGCCCGTGGACACACAGAGCGTGTACGCGATGTCGTCCATACGCCGCCGTACCTCGGTGCTGCCGTTCTCCGCGTGCAGCACCCTCAGCGTCTCGTACTGCTCGATCAGATTGCTCAACACCGCGGGATGGGCCATCAACACAGTGCTCTCCCCTCGCCGTAGGGCGCCGACCGCCCGGTTCGAAGCGCCGCGTACCCCCGCACCCCGGTTCCATGCGGGTTGACGCGCGGCCTCATGGGCAGGTAGGCCTCCGGAAGGCGCGGGACGGGAGAGCTCCGGCAGCGGCTCGTTCAGGCCTCTTGATCGGCTACCGCTCTCCTCGTACCGATCACAGCGGGGTAGTGTCGTCTTTATTGTCGTACGGCAACGGTCGAGGCCGGAGTCGTACAGGAGGGGCGGCGGTCCGGCACCGACCGTGACCGAGGTACACCGCAGCGGGTGCCTGGCGAGCGAACGAGGATGAGGCATGTCTGAGACCACGATCGAAGGCTCCTCGGCCGCGCGGCGGCCGGGGCCTGCCGCCGTGGGGGAGTCCGAACTGCGGCAGCTCCTGGCCGGGCTGACCGCCGTGCGGGACGGAGACTTCGGCACCCGTCTGCCCGACGAGGCGAGCGGGCTGATGGGCGAGATCTCCAGCGTCTTCAACGGGATGGTCGACCAGCTCTCCCTCTTCACCTCCGAGGTGACCCGCGTCGCCCGCGAGGTCGGCACCGAGGGCACCCTGGGCGGGCAGGCCAAGGTGCCGGGAGTCTCCGGCACCTGGGCGGACCTCACCGACTCGGTGAACGCGATGGCCGGAAACCTCACCACACAGGTCCGTGACATCGCCCAGGTCGCCACCGCCGTCGCCAAGGGCGACCTCTCGCAGAAGATCGACGTCGACGCCCGGGGCGAGATCCTGGAGCTCAAGAACACCATCAACACGATGGTCGACCAGCTCTCCTCCTTCGCCGACGAGGTCACGCGCATGGCCCGTGACGTCGGCACCGAGGGCATCCTCGGCGGTCAGGCCGACGTGAAGGGCGTCTCCGGCACCTGGCGCGACCTCACCGACTCCGTCAACTCCATGGCCGGGAACCTCACCGCCCAGGTGCGTGCCATCGCGCACGTCGCCACCGCCGTGGCCACCGGTGACCTCTCCAAGAAGGTCGACGTCGACGCCCGGGGCGAGATCCTGGAGCTGAAGACCACCATCAACACGATGGTCGACCAGCTGTCGGCGTTCGCCGCCGAGGTCACCCGCGTCGCCCGGGAGGTCGGCACCGAGGGCAACCTGGGCGGTCAGGCCACCGTGCGGGGCGCCTCCGGCACCTGGAAGGACCTCACCGACAACGTCAACGTGATGGCGTCGAACCTCACCGGGCAGGTGCGTTCGATCGCCCAGGTCGCGACCGCCGTGGCCCGCGGCGACCTCTCCCGCCGGATCACCGTGGAGGCCAAGGGCGAGGTCGCCGCCCTCGCCGACACCATCAACACGATGGTGGACACCCTGTCGGCCTTCGCCGACGAGGTGACCCGCGTGGCCCGCGAGGTCGGCACCGAGGGCCGCCTCGGCGGCCAGGCGCGGGTGCCGAACGTGGCCGGCACCTGGAAGGACCTCACCGACAACGTCAACTCCATGGCGAACAACCTGACCGGGCAGGTCCGCAACATCGCCCAGGTCACCACCGCCGTCGCCAACGGCGACCTCTCCAAGAAGATCGACGTCGACGCCCGCGGCGAGATCCTGGAGCTGAAGACGACCATCAACACCATGGTCGACCAGCTGTCCTCGTTCGCGGCCGAGGTCACCCGCGTCGCCCGCGAGGTGGGCAGTGAGGGCCGCCTCGGCGGCCAGGCCGAGGTCGAGGGCGTCTCCGGCACCTGGAAGCGGCTCACCGAGAACGTCAACGAACTCGCCGGGAACCTCACCCGCCAGGTCCGCGCCATCGCCGAGGTCGCGAGCGCGGTCGCCGAGGGCGACCTGACCCGCTCGATCACCGTCGACGCCTCCGGCGAGGTGGCCGAGCTCAAGGACAACATCAACTCGATGGTCGGCTCGCTGCGCGAGACGACCCGGGCCAACCAGGAGCAGGACTGGCTCAAGTCCAGCCTCGCCCGGATCTCCGCCCTCATGCAGGGCCACCGCGACCTCGCCGTCGTCGCCGAGCTCGTCATGGACGAGCTGACCCCGCTCGTCTCCGCCCAGTACGGCGCCTTCTACCTCGCGGAGGACGGCCCCGGCGGCATCGAGCTGGGCCTCGTCGGCTCCTACGGCCGCCCCGCCGACAGCTCCGGCCACGACCGGTTCCGGCTGGGCGAGTCCCTCGTCGGCCAGGCCGCCCGCAGCCGCCGCACCATCGCCGCGGAGAACGTGCCCGAGGACTACGTCTCCATCTCCTCCGGCCTCGGCCGGACGGCCCGTGGCAGCCTGATCGTGGTACCGATCGTGGTCGAGGACCAGGTCCTCGGCGTCATCGAGCTGATGTCCTTCGCCCCCTTCACCTCCGTGCACCGGGACTTCCTGGAGCAGCTCATGGAGACGGTCGGCGTCAACGTCAGCACGATCGTCGCCAACGCCCGTACCGACGAACTCCTCGGCGAGTCCCAGCGGCTGGCCGACGAACTGCGCGCCCGCTCCGAGGAGCTCCAGGTGCAGCAGGTCGAGCTGCAGCGCTCCAACGCCGAACTCGAGGACAAGGCGGCCCTGCTCGCCTCGCAGAACCGCGACATCGAGGCCAAGAACCTGCAGATCGAGCAGGCACGGCAGGAACTCGAGGACCGGGCCCAGCAGCTCTCCCTCGCCTCCAAGTACAAGTCCGAGTTCCTGGCCAACATGAGCCACGAGCTGCGCACCCCGCTCAACAGCCTGCTGATCCTGGCCCAGCTGCTCGCCCAGAACCCGACCCGCAACCTCACCGCCAAGCAGGTCGAGTACGCCGGCATCATCCACTCCGCCGGATCCGACCTGCTCCAGCTCATCAACGACATCCTCGACCTGTCCAAGGTCGAGGCCGGGAAGATGGACCTCAACCCGGAACGGGTGCCGCTGCGCCGCCTCCTCGACTACGTCGAGGCGACGTTCCGCCCGCTCACCACGCAGAAGAGCCTCACCTTCACCGTCTCCACCGCCCCCGGCGCCCCCGCCGACCTGGTCACCGACGACACCCGGCTGCGGCAGGTCCTGCGCAACCTGCTGTCGAACGCCGTCAAGTTCACCGAGCGCGGCAGCGTCGACCTGAGCATCGAGCCCGCGTCCGACGACGAGCTCCCCGCCACCGTCCACCGCGGCGGCGCCGTGGTCGCCTTCCGGGTCAAGGACACCGGCATCGGCATCCCCGCCCAGCACCTGGAGGCCATCTTCGGCGCCTTCCAGCAGGCGGACGGCACGACCAACCGCAAGTACGGCGGCACCGGCCTCGGTCTGTCCATCAGCCGGGAGATCGCCTACCTGCTCGGCGGTGCCCTCACGGTCACGAGCGAGCCCGGCGAAGGCAGCACCTTCACGCTCTACCTGCCCGTCGCCCGGGCGGACCTCAAGGAGCTGTCCACCCAGACCCCGACCCCCGCGCCGGAACCGGACGAGGGCCCCGAGGACCAGCCCCAGGGCGCCCCCACCGGCCGCCCCGCACTGCCGGCCGGCCCGCAGGCCCGGCAGACCAGACGCCTCCTCGTCATCGAGGAGCGCCCGCGCGGACTGCTCTCGCTCGTCGCCGAGAACGCGGTCACGGAGCTGACCGCGGACCGCTCGCACGCGGACCGGGAGGACATCGAGCTGATCGCCGTCGTCGGACCGCAGGAGGCCGCGACCGCCCTCGCCACCCAGCCGTTCCACTGCGTGGTGCTCGACGTCGACATGGCCCACGGCGAGGCCCTGCGCTTCCTCGACGCCATGGACGGCGACGAGGCCCTGCGCACCGTCCCCGTCCTCGCCCACAACAACCGCAGGCTCGCCGACGACCAGGAACGCGCCCTGCAGGCCCTCGCCCGCCAGCGGCCGCTCGAACTGCTCTCCAGCCTCGACGAACTGCGCGAGCGGATCGCCCTGCACCTGTCGGCGGACCAGCCGGGCGACGTCGTCCCCCTGATGCGCGGCGAGCACCGGCCGCCGGCGCCGCAGACCATCGACTCCACCCTGCACGGCCGCACGGTCCTCGTCGTCGACGACGACGCCCGGAACCTGTACGCCCTCAGCGGCATCCTGGAGCTGCACGGCATCAAGGTCCTGCACGCGGAGAACGGCCGGGAGGGGATCGAGGCGCTCACCGAGCACCCCGACATCGACCTGGTCCTGATGGACGTGATGATGCCCGAGATGGACGGATACACGGCCACCTCCAGGATCCGGCAGATGCCCGAGCACGCCGACCTGCCGGTGGTCGCGGTCACCGCCAAGGCCATGCCGGGGGACCGCGAGAAGAGCCTGGCCTCGGGTGCCAGCGACTACGTGACCAAGCCGGTCGACGCCGACGAGCTCATCGCCTGCGTCCGCCGGTGGCTGATCGACGGATAGGGCCATGGGTCTCCCCGCCGGCACGCACCGCGCCACCGCGCGGGCCCCGCGCCCCCCACGGCGCACCCTGTCCCCGACCGTCCCGCGGCCCACGGCCGCCCTGTCCGAGGAGTCCCCGTCATGAGCGCTCCCCCTCCCCGCGGCGGAGACACCGCCGCCCAGACCCAAGGGGACGGAGCCCTCGTGCCGACCGGGACTCCCCTGGGCGCCACGCCCTCCCCGCGACGGCCGGACACCGCCCTGGAGAGCCTCCCGTCCGACGTCTCCGTGGAGAGCCGACCGCCGGAGGACCACTCCACCGTCGGCCGGCTCGCCGCGACGGTGGAGCGGCTCCGTGAGGAGGTGCGGGCCGCGCACGCCGCGGCCGAGGGCCGCGCCCTGATCGAACTCGCCAAGGGCGTCATCGTCGAGCGCCTCGGCTGCGGCCCCGCCCAGGCGGCGCGGCAACTCGCCGCGCTCGCCGGGCAGGCCGGGCTCTCGCAGCTGGAGCTGGCCGCGGACATCATCAACCAGGCCGCCCACGACCGGGTCGCCGAGGTCGCGGGCGACTTCGTCAAGCAGACCATCGGCGAGTCGGCCGAGCCCGGCGCCGACGCCGCTGCCGACCCCTCGGTCGGGGTGCGCCTGCGGACGGCCGAGAGCGCCGCGCTCAACGCGGGGGACAGTCAGGCCGTCGCCGAGTCTCTGCTGGCGCACGCCCTCGCCCCCCTGGGCGCGAGCGCCGTCGCCATCTGGACCACCGGCCCCGACGCCTCGCTGACCCTCGTCGGTCACGCCGGCTTCGGCGCCGACGAGCCCGCCCGCTGGCGCTACGTACCGCCGGGTGTGGCCACCGCGGCCCGGCAGGCGCTCACCGGCCGCCGAACCGTCTGGATCCCCTCGCTCGCAGCCGCCGGCATCCCCTCGATCGGCCACGCACGCCACCCCGACGGCGGCCGCGTGGTGGTGCCCGCGGGCACCGGCGGCCGCATCCACGGCGTCCTGGAGATCTGCTGGCCCCGGCCCCTGGACCCCCAGCCCCAGGCCGTGGAGCGCCAGATCGAGGCCCTGGCGGAGCTGTGCGCACACACGCTGGAGACCCTTCCCGCGGAGTCGCCGCCGGTACGGCCGTTCGCCGGCCCCGAGCGGTCGTCGGAACTGGTGGAGCTCGCCGACGGTCTCTACGACCCCGCCCTGGTCCTGATCCCGTACCTGGACGACGACGGCCACCTGCGGGACTTCCGCATCCGTCACGCCAACGCGCGCTTCCAGGACCCGGCGGGCCGCTCCAGGAGCGCCGTCGACGGGACCCTGCTCCTGGAGGCGTACCCCGCGACGGCCGGCGAGAGCGAACTCTTCGAGCAGATCGAGCGGGTCTACGCCACCGGTGAGCCCTTCCGCGCCCGGCGGACCCGGATGACCGCCCTCGTGGACCAGGTGCCGCTGTCCTCCGTCGCCGACATCAGCATCAGCCGTCACGGCGACAGCGTCCTGCTCATCTGGCGCGTCGAGGACGAGTCCGCCCGGCTCGCGAGCCTGCTGCAGCACGCCCAGCGCCTCGGCCGCATCGGCGGTTTCGAGGAGGACGTCCTCACCGGGGAGATCACCTGGAACGGCCAGCTCTTCGAGCTCTTCGGCCGGGACACCACCGAACCGCCGGTCTCCCTGCGTGACCTCACGGCCCACGCCCACCCCGACGACGCGGTCGCCATCGGACGCTTCCTGCGGGCCGTGCTGCACCAGCGCCGGGCGAGCTCCACGGCCTTCCGCATGCTCCGCCAGGACGGGGTCACCCGTCACATCCGGGTGATCGCCGAACCCTCTCTCGACATCGACGAGCGGCTCCTCGCCGTGCGCGGCGCCTACCAGGACATCTCCGCGCAGCACTGGACCGAGGTCGCCCTGGCCGCCACCCGCGACCAGCTCGCCGTCACGGAGCAGGAGTCGGCGGAGCGCAACCGCCTCGCCCTCCAGCTGCAGCACGCCATCATGCCGCCGACCAAACCCCCGCTGGACGCCCCGGGCCTCGACGTCGCCGTGCGCTACCGGCCCGCCGAGACCGAGTCCCTGGTCGGCGGCGACTGGTACGACGCCGTCGTCCTGCCGTCCAAGAAGATACTGCTGTGCGTCGGGGACATCGCGGGCCACGGCATCGAGGCCGCCACCGGGATGGTCGTGCTCCGCAACGCGATGCGCGGCCTCGCCGTCACCGGGGCGGGACCCGCGCAGCTGCTGTCCTGGCTGAACAACGTGGCGCACCACCTCACCGCGCACGTCACGGCCACCGCCGTCTGCGGCATCTTCGACCCCGAGGCCCGCACCCTTCGCTGGGCCAGGGCGGGACACCTCCCGCCGGTCCTCGTACGGGGTGCTGAGGCCAGCAACCTGCCGCTGCTCAGGGGCATGCTCCTCGGCGCCCTCGCCGAGGCGGAGTACGAGGAGGCGGAGATCCAGCTGGAGGCGGAGGACACGGTGCTGATGTACACCGACGGTCTCGTCGAACGGCGGGACACCTCCGTCCAGGACTCCGTCGCCCAGCTGCTGACCATGGCCCAGGCTCCGGCCGGCAGCCTCGAACGACGGCTCGACCTGCTGCTGACGCACAGCAAGTCCGACACCGACGACGACACGTGCCTGATCGGTGTGCGCGTCTACTGACCGCATGCCCGACCGACCGTTCCCCCACCGTGGAAAGCAGGAGACATGCCCGAACGAGAAATGAACCTCGACGTCGAAGTGGAGATCCGCGACGCCGCTACGGCGGTGCTCTCCGTGGGCGGCGAACTCGACATCGAGACGGCCACCAAGCTCCACCACCACCTGGCCAACCAGTTCCTGCACGGCCGGCACCGGCTCGTGCTGGACCTCTCCCCGCTGAACTTCATGGACTCGTCCGGCCTCAACGTGCTGATCAGGGCGGCGAGGGACGCCCGGGAGGCGGGCGGCGACCTGCACCTCGCCGCGCCGACCCCGGCCGTGCGACGCATTCTGGAGATCACCGGCCTGACGATGACGACGCCCCTCCACGCCGATGTGGCGGAGGCCCTGGCAGCGGCCGACAGAGCGGCCTAGACGAAGAGCGGTGCGGTCCCCACGCGGACACCGCACCCGGGTGGAAGGACCAGCGGGAACACGTGGACGAGATCACCGGAGTCGAGCAGGCACTGCGCCGGGCCGCTCCGCACCTCCTCGTGAGCGTCGTGGAGGACGCTCTGCGGAAGCACCGGGACGCCCGGCGGGTGGAACTCCGACTGGCCGACTACGGGCTGCGGTCGCTCCAGCTCGTCGGAGGCGCGCCCGACGCGCCCCGCCAGGTCCTCATCAACGACAGCCCGCAGGGCCGTGCCTTCAACGCCCAGGAGCCGTACGTCACCCAGGAGGCCGACTCCGTCTCCGTGCATCTGCCGGTCACCATCAGGGGGGACCGGATGGGCGTCCTCACCGTGGGCATGCCGGCGGGGACCGACCTGGTGCCGCTCCTACCCGGGCTGCGCCACCTCTGCGAGGCGCTCGGCCACGAGATCCTGGTGGCCGAACGCGACACGGACCTGTACGTCCTGGCGCGGCGGGCCACCAGGCTGACCCTCGCGGCCGAGATGCAGTGGCAGCTCCTGCCGGGCCGCTCCTGCGCCCGCCCCGAGTTCGCCCTCGGCGCGCATCTGGAACCCGCCTACGCGATCTTCGGGGACAACTACGACTGGTCGGCGTCGGCCGACCATCTGACCCTGACGGTCACCAACGGCATGGGGGAGGGCATCGAGGCCGCCCTCCTGACGAACCTCGCCATCAACGCGCTCCGCAACGCCCGCCGGGCCGGCCTCGGCCTCGCGGACCAGGCGGCGCTCGCGGACCAGGCCGTGTACGCGCAGTACCGCGGGAGCGCCTTCATCTCGGTCCTCCTCCTGCGCTTCGACCTCGCCACGGGTGAGGTGGAGGCCGTGGACGCCGGCTCGCCCCGTCTGTGGCGACTGCGCGGCCGGAACGTCGAGCGGATCTCCCTGGAGGCCCAGCTGCCCCTGGGGATGTTCGAGGAGAGCGCGTACGTCCCGGAGCGGTTCACGGTGCTGCCGGGGGACCGGCTGCTGTTCGGCAGCGACGGCGTGTACGACGCCGCCTCCCCGGAGGGGGAGAGCTACGGGGAGAGGGCGCTGGCCCGCGCGCTCACCGCGACGAGGCTGCTGCCGCCCACGCAGGTGCCGGGGGCGGTGCTGCGTGAGCTCGCCACGTACCACGGCGGCACACCGCTGGAGGACGACGCGCTCGTCGTCTGTCTCGACTGGCAGGGCCGTCAGTGAGCCTGCGTCAACAGTTGCCGCGCGGCAACTGTATCCTTGAGGCAACACCTGGCTCGTGTCCAAGGTGAACACGTCATAGGTGACCAAAGGGTGACAAGTGGGGCATGGGGCACGCGTGCGGACGGAGCGCGCGGCGTACGAGGATCAGGCGGACCGGACGTCCTTGAGCGGCGCCCTCCCGCCTGAGGCGTTCGACGAGGGTCTCTCGCCCAGCGCCTCCTGGAAGCCCGTGAGCCCGCGCAGCAGCGCCTTGCGGCTCGTCGCCGGCATCGCGGAGATGACGGCGAGCAGGGCCTCCTCCCGCTGGACGCGCAGCTCCCGCAGGTACGTCTTCCCCCGGACGGTCAGATGCAGCTCCAGCTGCCGTCGGCTGACGGGGCTGGGCAGCCGCTGGACGAAACCCAGCGCCTCCAGGCGGTCGCACATGCGGCTCACCGAGGGGGGTGCGGAACCGAGCAGCTCGCCCAGGGCACGGAGGTTGATGCCCTCCTCGCGGTCGAGGCTGTACAGCACGCGCAGCTGAGACGCCGACACCGGTGTCGACGACACCATGTCCCGGCCGCGCTCCCACAGCACCTCGAGAAGCTCGATGAGCTCGCGGGCGGCCTGCGTCGTCTCCTGCGGCTCCCGATGGGACTCGGCGGGGTTGGGGTTCATGGCTATCGACACTCCTCGGACGTCCGGGGCCGAGGGCGTCGGCCGTGCCACACACCGGTCATCTCCACATCTCTCCGGAAGGCGGTACCCATTCCGTGGATCGACGCGTGACAGTGGAACGCGCACTGCGCGGGGCGCCGCCACACCGGCTTCTGGACTCCCTCCGTGTCGATCTGGCACAGCAACTCGCCGCGCTCTCCGCCGACCTCCTGCTCGTCGACTACGGGCTCACGTCGCTCCGCCCCGTCGAGCCCGTACAGGACCATGCCGGGGTGCAGCACGCGGCCGTGGGGACAGGACCCGCGGGCCGCGCCTTCGCCACACAGCAACCATATCTTTTCGGTGGTGACGGGCCCACGGCGACCGCGTACCTTCCTGTGACGGTTCGTGGCGAGCGTTACGGGGTTCTTGTGGTCGTCCTGCCCTCCGACCGCGTCGCACCGGAGACGACCGAGGACCTCGTCCATGTCGCCGAGGTGCTGGGGCACGCCCTGCGCGTCGCCGACCGGCACACCGACCTCTACCGCCTGACCCGCAGGACCCGGCCCCTCAGCGTCCCGGCGGAGATGCAGTGGGGCGCCCTCCCGGGACGGGCCTGCGCCGGCCCCGAGTTCGACCTCCACGCCTACTGGGAGCCCTCCTACAGCTCGGGCGGGCACGTCCTGGACTGGTCCGTGACCGGGGAGGAACTCCAGCTGGTCGTCGCCAACGCCACCGGCCCGGGCACCCGGTCGGCCCTGGTGAGCACCCTCGCCCTGAACGCGATCCGCAATGCCCGGCGCGCCGGACTGGACCTGGTCGGCCAGGCCAGCCTCACCGACCAGGCGCTCTACGGGCAGCACCGGGGCGAGCGGTCCCTCTCCGCCCTGCTGCTGGGCTTCACCCTCGCCACCGGTGACGTGGAGGTGGTCGACGCCGGCTCGCCGACGGTCTGGCGGCGGCGGGGATCCCGGACCGAGCGGATCGAGCTGGAGCGGCAGCTGCCCCTCGGGATGTTCGAGGACACGGTCTACGCCACGCAGCGTCTCCGCGTCCTCCCCGGCGACCGGCTGCTCTTCGTCGCCTGCGACCGGGGCGAGCCCCCGTCCGGGGGCGGTGACGTGGGCCTCGACCGCTCGGTCGGCCGGGCGATCGAGCGGACACGGCACCTGGACGGTGCCGAGACGCCCCAGGCCGTCGTACGGGCCCTGAGGGGGGCCCCGGGCAGGCTTCCGGACGACATCCTCGTACTCTGTCTGGACTGGCGCGGGTCCGCAATCTACGGTGCGGACGGAATGGAAAGCGCAAAGGGGGGAAGGGCGGAGTACGAGGTGTGTGCGAAGCACGGCACGAAGCCGTGTGAGGAAGGGGGATGCTGATGACGGACGCGATCGCCACCGAGCGTGCGACACGAGAGCCCGTGCTGTCCGCGAGCGTCGACTACGACGTCGGCGACGTCGGCGACGGCATGATCGCGTCGGCGCGCGCCTTCACCGCCGACTTCCTCACCGCCTCGCCGGCCGTGGGACGTCAGCCGGTCTCCCGTGAACGGGTGGACCTGGCACGGCTGGTGGTCAGCGAGCTCGTCACCAACGCGGTACGGCACGCTCCGGGCCCCTGTCGACTGCTGCTCGAACTGTTCGACGACGTGCTGGACATCTCCGTCTTCGACCGCGTCGAGACGTCCCCCGTCCCACGGGGCCACGACCCCGGCCGCATCGGCCAGCACGGCGTCGAGATCGTCGTCGCCATCTGCGAGAGCGTCACCGTGGAGCCGCACCCGACGGGCAAGCGGGTCAGGGCCCGCCTCTCCCTCGCCGGGGCCCGCTGACCCGGGTCCGACCCGAAAAAAACTGGTTCGAAATTTGTGTGCATGAACCGGGAGAGCCCGGGTAGGCGAGCCGCCCGGGGGAGAATCGGGTTGTCGAGAAACGAAGGGGTCAGCGGAGTGTCGACTGCAGTGCAGACGGAGACGAAGGACCGTACTGAGGCGACTGTGGGGGGACTGCCCGTCGTAGAAGCTCCCCGCGCCGTCGCACCGAAGGACGCGCGTGAACTGTCGAAGGTGTTCTTCAGCAGGATGGCGGTACTGGAGGAGGGAACCCCCGAGTACCAGTACGCGCGCAACACGCTGATCGAGATGAACATGTCGCTCGTGCGCTACGCGGCCGGACGCTTCCGGGCCCGCGGCGACGAGATGGAGGACATCGTCCAGGTCGGCATCATCGGCCTGATCAAGGCCATCGACCGGTTCGACATCTCCCGCGAGGTGGAGTTCACCACCTTCGCCGTCCCGTGCATCGTGGGCGAGATCAAGCGCTTCTTCCGTGACACCTCCTGGGCCGTCCACGTCCCGCGCCGGCTGCAGGAGGCGCGCGTGGAGCTGGCCAAGGCGACGGAGGAGCTGAGCTCCCGCCTCGGGCGGTCGCCGACCGTGTCGGAGCTCTCCACCCTGATGAACCTCTCGGAGGACGAGGTCATAGAGGCACGGGTCGCCTCCAACGCGTACCGGTCCACCTCCCTCGACGCGGCCGTCGGCGGCGACGACGAGGACGGCGCCATGCTCTCCGACCTCATAGGAGAGGAGGACGCGGCCCTTGAGCTCTTCGAGGACTGCCACGCCCTCGCACCGCTGCTCCAGGAACTGGGCGAGCGGGACCGCCTGCTGCTCCACCTGCGGTTCGTCGAGGAACTGACGCAGTCCGAGATCGGCAAGAGGCTCGGCGTCTCCCAGATGCAGGTGTCGCGCCTCCTCTCGCGCAATCTGGCCCGCCTGCGCAAGGGGATGCTCGCCCCCCTGGAGGCCTGACCCCCGGGGGCACGAGCCCCTCCCGAACGGCCTCACCGGCGCCCTTACCGGTGGGGCCGTTCCCCTGCGTGCGCCGCGCGGCGCAACCGCCGCTTCAGGGAACGGCGTTCGTCGTCGTCCAGGCCGCCCCAGACCCCCGTCACCTGGCGGGAGTCGTCCATGGCCCAGTCGAGGCACGCCTCGCGTACGGGGCAGTGCCGGCAGACCGCCTTGGCCTCCTCGGCCTGGACGAGGGCGGGGGCACCCGTCCCCACCGGGAAGAAGAGATCGGGGTCGACGCTCTGGCAGGCCGCGGCCTCGCGCCAGCTGTCCATCGGTCCTCCTGACGTAAGAGTGGACAAGTCGTTACTTCTCGGCTGACCGGTCGTCGGCGGTTGAAACGCCGATCCCGGCGGATTCGGCGCGAAAAGACGGGGCACCCGATCGTTCTGACCCAAGGGGAGGACCGGACATGACCACAGCGGGAGCGTCGACGGCCGTGGCGAGAAGAGCGGCACGCGGCGAGGTCGTACGAGCGGGTGCCCGGGCGGGCTTCGTGGCACGCGGTGTGCTGTACCTGCTCATAGGGGCACTGGCCGTGCGGATCGGCACGACGGGCTCGGACGAACAGGCCGACCGGGGCGGGGCCCTCACGGACGTCGCCTCGACGTCCTTCGGGACCGTCCTCCTCTGGGCCCTCGGCATAGGCCTCGCCGGCATGGCGCTGTGGCGGCTGTCCGAGGCCCTCTTCGGCGCCGCGGGACCCAAGGGCGGCCGGGCGCGCAAGCGCGCGCTGTCGGGCTGCCGCTTCGTCTTCTACGCCGTCACCTCCTTCCTCGTCCTGTCCTTCGCGGCGGGGGACCGGGGCAGCGGCGCGGGCTCGACCGACCGTCAGAGCCAGGACGTCACCGGACGTCTGCTGGGCCTGCCGGGCGGCCAGTGGTGGGTCGGCGCGGTCGCGGCCGGGTTCCTGGGAGCCGGGCTGTGGATCGCCGGCCGGGCCGTGGCGCGGAAGTACCGCAAGCACCTGCGATGGGGGCGGATGGCGTCGTACCAGCGCCGTCTGATGGACGTGACCGGCGTGGCGGGCGGTGTCGGCCGCGGGCTCGTCTTCGCCGCGCTCGGCTTCTCCGGCCTGAAGGCCTCCCTCGCCTTCGACCCGGCCGAGGCCAAGGGCATGGACGACGCGATCCGGTCGTTCGCGCAGACCCCGGCGGGACCGTGGCTGCTGATCGCCGTGGCCGTCGGACTCGTGCTCTTCGGCGTGTTCTCCTTCGGCCAGGCGAAGTGGCGCGAGGTCTGATCCGCCGACTCGCGTCGAGGCCGTCGGCCTCGGAGCGGGCCGCACCGGACCGCCGAACCTGCCCGGCGGCGGGCGCCCCGGGCTAGAGCCAGCCCCGCCGGACCGCCTGGATACCCGCCTGGAAGCGGGTCTCGGCGCCCAGGGCCGTCATCAGTTCCGTGAGCCGGCGGCCGACCGTGCGCTCCGTCACGCCCAGCGCGCGGGCTATGGTCCGGTCCTTCATCCCCGACGCAAGGAGCGACAGCAACTCGCGGTCACGTGCCGAGAGTTCGGTGGGGGACTGGGGCGCGTCGACCGGGGTCGACCGGGACCACAGGTACTCGAACAGGCAGACCAGCACCTCCACCAGCGATGACTCGCGGACCAGCAGGCGCACGTCCGGGGCCGGGTCCTTGAAGGAGGCGGGGAGCAGCGCGGTGGCACGGTCGGCGATCATCATCTTCTTGCCCCCGCCGGGCAGGATGCGCGCCTGCTCGCCCGCCTCGACGCAGCGGCGCATGGCCTTCACGTGCTCGGGGGACGACAGCGACTCGCGGGAGTAGAGGAAGCGGTACGTGATGCCGTCGGCGAGCCGCGCGAGTTGCAGGTTGCTGGGGCTCGCCTGGCCCCCGATGTAGGGAGGAGCCCCGATGGCGATGATCTCCTCGCGCGCTCGGACCTGCATCCGGGTGACGGCGGCGAGGACCGCGTCCTCCCCCTCGACGAGCTCGACGAGAGGCGCACCCCGGGAGCCGGACGTCGCGCGCAGCCGCCCGGCCAGCTTCTCGGCGTCGAGCTGCATCGCGGCGAGTTGCCCGCGCTTGCGGTCGATCAGCGCGGACAGCGCCTCGTCGGGGCAGACGGCGACATGGACCGTCGGCGGCAGCCCGAGCCCCTCGACGAGACCCGCTTCGGCGAGGCGGTCGATCGCGGTGCCGGTGATGTCCGCGGAATGCCCGACACGAGCGGCGACTTCGTCGGTCGTGGCCCGTCCCAGATCGAGCAGGGCGAGGTAGACGTCGTTCTCGACGCGTCCGAGGCCGACCGGCTCCAGCAGGAACACAGGGCACCTCGTGAGCAGGTCGGGGCACAGACGCCGCACCGGACGGAATGCGACCGTAGGTCGCGCTCCGACCGCGGGTCAAGGCTCGTGCGGAGGTTCGCCGTTCGGGGAGAACCGCGCGGACCAGGAGGTTCGGCCGCTTTCCTCCCCATAGCTCCGCGACGGTCCCCACGGAGAAGCCGGACATTGTCCGGGATCGGAAACGTCAGGCGATGTACAGGCGATTGCCCGCAGGCCGATTCTTGTCTCTGCCATCACCCTCGCGCGGGCGCCCGCCCGTACCTCGGGATGGCACGCACCGCATGTGCGGCGGATCCACCTCGGCCACGAGACGGACCCCCGGAGCTGCTGTGAGCGTCGCCACGGCGATCACCACCTCCTCACCTCTCCGATCCCGATCGTTCGAGGCAGGTCCGCTCAACCCCCCACCGAATGAGGTCCCTGTGCAACGCAAGTACACCGCGTGGCTCGTCGCGGGTGTCACCGCCGCCGCGGTCGTGGCCGGAACCGGCTACGGCTACGGCGTCGTCACCACCGAGCCTCCCCCCGGCAGGAAGACCACAGCCGACGATCGCGCCTACATCTACCGGATACCCGGCGGCGCCCACCTGTCCCCGAACCGGCTCGCCCGCTTCGACCTGATCGAGGACCGCGACGGCGACGACCTGTTCGTGCTCGGCGACGCCACCACGGCCGCCGAACTCATCGCGGCCGGGCTCCGCCCCAAGATCGAGCAGCGGATCGAACCCGCCCCCTGGGAGCCGCCGAAGCGCAGCGGCCAGGCCGCGGTGCTGTCCGAGGCCGTGGCCGAGGAGACGTACTACGGCGGCTACCGCACGGTGAACGCCCAGTACGCGCACCTCGACCAGGTCGCCGCCGACCACTCCGGCCTCGCCACCGTGATCGACTACGGCGACTCGTGGCGCAAGGCGTCGGGCAAGCCGAACGGTTACGACCTGAAGGCCGTCTGTCTCACCAAGAAGCAGGCCGGCGACTGCTCGCTCACGCCGAACTCGACCAAGCCGCGCTTCTTCGTCCAGGCGCAGGTGCACGCCCGCGAGCTGACCACCGGCGAGATGGCGTACCGCTGGATCGACTACCTGACGGACGGCTACGGCAGCGACGCCACGGCCACGAAGATCCTCGACACCCGCGAGATCTGGGTGGTGCCGATCGCCAACCCCGACGGCGTCGACATGGTCCAGCAGGGCTTCATGGGTGGCAACAGCGGCCAGCAGTGGCACCGCAAGAACGCCAACCACAGCCACGGCTCGACCTGTTCGGAGAGCTCCTCCAGCGGCATCGGCATCGACCTGAACCGCAACAACGGCTCCCACTGGGGTGGCGCCGGAACCAGCACCGACCCGTGCAACCAGACGTACAAGGGCCCGGCGAAGGACTCCGAGGCCGAGAACAAGGCGCTCCAGGCCCTCTACCGCAAGCTGTTCGCGGACAAGCGCGCCACCGGTGACAGCACCGCGGCGCCCGCCGACACCAAGGGCATGTTCGTCACCATGCACAGCTACGCCGACATGGTGCTGTTCCCCTGGGGCTTCGACGACACCGTGGCCTCCGGCAACGACGCCGCCATGCGGGCGATCGGCAAGGAGATGGCCAGGCTGGCGGGCGGCTGGGAGTACGGCCAGCCCGGCGAGATCCTCTACGACGCGAGCGGCTCGCACGACGACTGGGCGTACGACGACCTGGGCGTGCCGAGCTTCACCTGGGAGGTCGGCCCGAGCAGCGGCACCTGCAGCGGCTTCCACCCGGCGTACTCCTGCCAGAACACCTTCTGGAACCAGGTCAAGCCCATGCTGACCTACGCGGCGGACAAGGCCGCCACCCCGTACGGCACCACCCCACCCCCGCCCGCCGGCTGCACCGCCACCAACGGCGACGACGTGGTCATCGGCGACAACGCCACCGTCACCTCCTCCGTCACGGTCTCCGGCTGCACCGGCACCGCCTCGTCGTCCTCGACGGCCGAGGTGCACATCAAGCACACGTACATCGGTGACCTGGTGGTGAAGCTGATCGCGCCCGACGGCACCGCGTACCCGCTGCACGCGAACACCGGCAGCGGCACCGACGACATCGACAGGACGTACACCGTCGACCTCTCCTCGGAGACCCGGAACGGCACCTGGCGGCTCAGCGTCCAGGACACCGCCACCCAGGACACCGGCACCATCGACACCTGGACCCTCAGGCTCTGATGCCGGGCGGCCCCTCCGCGGCGCCGCCCCCACGACCCCGGCACGCACCCCGCGTGCCGGGGTCCCTTCCCGTGCGGGCGCGCTCAGGGCGGCTCCCCGCCCGGGTCCGGCGAGGTGGACCAATGGCTCCGTCCGGTCACGTGGACCGCCGTGGCGGTGGGCCAATGGCTCAGCGCCCCGTCCGTCGGTTGAGCCGCCACACCCCCTTCGGTCTATCCTTGTAGCCATCACACACCTTCGGCGCCGCGCAGCGCCGTCCGGCGACGAGGCCGGACCGGCCCGCGGTGCCTTCGTCGTGCCCGAGCCCCCACCACCCCCGGGGAGCCTCGTGCGGGGCGAGGAGACAGAACAAGGGGGGCGGGATTTGGCCGCCGTGCAGAAGTACTTCATGGCCCCTGACCCGGGACGCGTCCGGCTCAGGGTCTCGCTCCGCGCCGTCCTCGGCATCACGCTCGCGGTCGCCCTGGCCGAACTGCTCGGCCTCTCCCTGACCGCCTCCATCACCGCCGGTCTCGCGGCCCTCCTCGCCCTCTTCACCGTGGCCGACCCCACCGTCCGCCGCCAGGCCGTCACCACCGCCCTGCTGCCCGCGGTCGGCTTCCCCGTCCTCGCGCTGGCGACCGTCCTGCACGACGCGCCCCTGCTCCGCGACACGGCCTGGCTGCTCGTGGTCTTCGCCGGGGTGTACGCCCGCCGCTGGGGGCCGCGCGGGCACGCCCTCGGGATCTTCGCGTTCATGCAGTTCTTCGTCACGCAGTTCCTGCACGCGCTCCCCGCGCAGCTCCCCGAGCTGTACGCGGCCGTCGGCCTCGCCCTGCTCGCCGTCGGGGCCGTCCGCTTCCTCGCCTGGTGCATCGAGCGGCGCGTCCCGCCGCCCGCCGCGCCCGCCCCGCTGCCCGGCACCGGCCTGGCCCGCCCCACGACCCGCCAGGCCTTCCAGGCCACGGCCGCCTGCGCCGTCGCGCTCGCCGCCGGCCAGCTGATCTCGCACGAGCGCTGGTACTGGGCCGTCGGCACCGCCTGGTGGATCTTCGTCAACACCGCCTCGCGCGGCGAGACGCTCGTCCGCGGCTTCCGCCGCGTCCTCGGCACCGTCGCCGGCATCGCGGCCGGCCTCCTCATCGCCGTCCCGCTGGGCGGGGCGACCGCCCCCACCGCCCTGCTCGTCGCCGTCTGCGTCTTCGGGATCTTCTACACCGCCCCGCTCTCGTACAGCTGGATGATGTTCTTCGTGACCGTCATGGCGGGACTCCTCTACGGACTGCTCGGCGTCCTGCACCCCGGGCTGCTGCTCCTCCGCTTCCAGGAGACCGCCGTCGGGGCGATCGGCGCGGTGATCGGCGTGGCCCTGCTGCCGGTGACCACGCACGCCGCCACCAACGCCTGGATCGAGCGGGCCGTGACCTGTGTGCACACCTGCACCACCGCCGCCGCCCGGCGCCTCGCCGGCGACCCGGGCGTCGACCCGGCGCCGCACGCCGCCGAGCTGGAGGTCCTGCTCGGCCGGGTCCGGCTCTCCGTCGCCCCGCTCGTGCATCCGCTGAGCCCGCTGCGGGCCCGCAAGGCCCGGGCGCGCCGGGTGCTCGCGCTCCTGGACGACTGCGCCCGCGAGATCCGGGGCCTCGCCGCCGTCGCGGCCGACCCGGACGCCTCGCACGACGCCCGGCTCGTGGCCGCCGCCTGGCGCGTCGAGGCCGCGGTCCACGCCCTCGTACCCCCGGCGGAGCCGGTCCGGACGCCGGCGGCCGAGGCCCCCGGCGTGCCGCACCACCACCCCGGCGCGGAGGCGGCCCTCGGGCATCTGCACGGTCTGGAGCAGGCCCTCGTCGGCCTCGCGGCACCTCTCCGGACCTCGCACCGGGCCCCGCTGGTCCCGGCGGCCTGACGCGCCGCCGCCCCGCCTCCACCGCTCTGGTCTAGACCGCCTGCTACCGTCGGCCGGACGCAGGCCGGTCGACCACGACCGGCCCGGGGAGAGGGGAGGCGCCATGGGCGGCACAGGGACGGTTCAGGGGCGGAGCGCGGTGCGGGCGTACATCGGCTCGTTCACGTCGGCCGGCGGGCGGGGCGTCCTGGCCGCGGACGTGGACGAGGAGACCGGCGCCCTGACCGTCACCGGCGGCAGTGACGCGGTCGCCGACCCCTCCTACCTCGCCCTCGCGGGCCCGGTCCTCCACGCCGTCTCCGAGACCGAGGCGGGGGCCGTTGCCTCCTTCGACGTCACCGGCCCCGCGCCGCGGCCGCTGGGCGCGCCCGTCCCCGTCGACGGCGCGGCCCCCACCCACCTCGCCGTCACCGCCGGCCACCTCCTCACCGCCAACTACACCGGCGGCAGCGTCACCGCCCTGCCCCTCGCCGAGGACGGCACCCCCCGGCCCGCCACGTCGGTCCTGCGCCACGCCGGCAGCGGACCCGTCGCCGCCCGCCAGGCGGGCCCGCACGCCCACCAGGTCCTCCCCGCCCCCGGCGGACGCTGGGTCGTCAGCGTGGACCTCGGCACCGACTCCGTACGGATCTGCGCCCTCGACGCCGACACCGGGGCGCTCCGCCTCCACGGCGAGACCGCGCTCCGCCCCGGCACCGGCCCGCGCCACCTCGCCTTCCACCCGGCGGGCACCCACGCGTACGTCCTGAACGAGCTGGAACCCACCCTCACCGTCTGCCGCTGGGACGCGGCGGCGGGCGTGCTCGAACCGCTCGGCGAGACCCCCGTCGTCCCCGAGGACGCCACCGGCCCCAGCCACCCCTCCGCGATCGTCGTCGCACCCGACGGGCGCTTCCTGTGGGTCGCCGTCCGCGGCGACGACACCCTCGCCGTGCTCGCCCTCGCCCCCGACGGCGCCGAGGCCTCCCTCGTCGCCACCGTGCCCTGCGCCGGCACCTGGCCGCGCGACCTGACGCTCGCCCCGTCAGGACGGCATCTGTACGCGGCCAACGAGCGCTCCGGCGACGTCACCTGGTTCACCCTCGACCCGGAGACCGGAATCCCCGTACGGGCGGGCGCGATCGAGGCCCCCGCGGCCTCGTGCGTGGTCTTCGGCTGACCAGGCGCACCCAGCGGGCCGGCACGCACCCGTACGCCGAAGGGCCCGCACCGGACATCCGGTGCGGGCCCTTCGGCGTACGGGCGGGGTGACGCGGCCTCGGGGGCCTCAGAGCGCCGGGGTGCCCTGCGGCTGCTGCGGCGGGATGCCCAGCGCGGACGTGTACTGCGAGAGCACCAGCTTGCCGATCGCCGGGTAGGCGCCCAGGGGCTCGGCCGCGGCGCACCCGGCCTCCTTCGAGGCCACGTCGAGCAGACCCTCGGCCAGCTCCGGGCCGATCAGGTACGGCGCGAGGGCCAGCTGCTCCGAGCCGGCGGCGCGCAGCTGCTCGGCGATCGAGGCGATCGAACCCTCCTGGTCGAGCGCGGCGGCCATCACCGGGACGGCGAGGCGCGCGGCGAGCAGCATGCCGGTGATCCCCGCGGCCTGCACGGCCTCCTCGCCGCCGACCGTGGCCAGGATGATGCCGTCGGCGGCCGTGGCGACCGTGAAGAGCCGGGCGCGGTCGGCGCGGGCCAGGCCCGCCTCCGAGAGACGCACGTGCAGCGCCTCGGCGAGCAGCGGGTGCGGGCCGAGGACATCGGTCAGCTCGGCGGTGTTGCCGGCGTCCATCACGGCCTGGCGCACCTGGCGCGTCTGGGCGCTGTCGGGGCCCGCGAGCAGCGGCACGAGGACCGCGGCGGGGCCCGTCGGGGCGCTGACCTCGCGGCCGGCGGCCAGGGCCAGCTCGTACCGCTGGGTGCGCATCGCGGAGGCGGACGTGAGCACGGTCGCCAGCGAGGGGTACTCGGTGTCGTCGCCCTCCAGGAAGCCGATCAGGGCCTCCAGGCCCGGCAGCTCGGAGCGGGCGATGCTCACGACCTCTTCGGCCAGCGAGCGTATGGCGGCGGACGGCACGCCGGGCACAGCGAGAACCAGTGCGGGAGCGCCCTCGGGCGCCGCCGCGGGTTCGGGGCGACGGTGCCGCCCGGACTGACGGGGTCGAGGCATTCGTACAGGCAGGCCGGAAGCAGGCCCAGTGGGGGAGCTCATGGCGCCGCATGCTACTGGTTTCGCCCGGAGCGCCGTCGGCTGAGGTGCGGTCACGCGCCTTCTGTCCCCGTATGTCCCCCCTGGTTGTGGCCCCGGCCGCCATCGGGCGCCCGGACACCGCCTCCCACCTGGGCGGATGCCTCCGGCGCCGAGAGCGCCACGCCGTCGAAGAGACGCAGCAGCGAGGGGTCCTCCGGCAGCCGCAGCGTGCCGGTGGCGAGCGCAGCCGCGAGCGCGACCGCACCGGCCGCCGGATCCCCCGCCGGGTCCACGGCCCTGGCGTGCGGGATCCGCTCCCCGAGCGCGGCGCGCAGCGGTACGAGGAGGGCGTCGCCCATCTTGAACAGGCCTCCGGTCAGGGCCACCAGCGCCCCGGGGCCCGCGGGGCACGCCGCCTCGGCGGCTTCGGCGATGTGACCGGCCGCCCGCGTCAGGATGTCCGCCGCCACCGGGTCCTCCGCGGCACACCGCCCGACCTCGGGCGCGAACGAGGCCAGCACCGCGGGCCGGTCCGTGCGCGGGTAGAGCGCGCCCGGCAGCCCGGCCGCCGGCCCGAACAGCTTCTCGGCACGGGCCAGGAGGGCCGTGGAGCCGCCGCGCCGCCCGTCGTACGCGCGCATCGCCGCCTCCAGGCCCGCCCGGCCGATCCAGGCACCGCTGCCGCAGTCGCCGAGGAGGTGGCCCCAGCCGTCGGCCCGCCGCCAGGCCGTGAGGTCCGTGCCGAGCGCGATCATGCCGGTCCCGCCCGCGACGACGGCGCCCGGCCGCTGTCCGAGGGCCCCGGCGTACGCCGTGACCGCGTCGGCCGCGAGCGCGAGCCGCCCCGCCCCCCACGCCGCGGCGAAGGCGCGGGGCAGCTCGGCCCGCAGCTCGTCCCCGAGGGTCGCCATCCCCGCGGCGCCGACGGCCGCGGCGACGACCGGCCGGGCACCGTGGGGCGCCGTCAGGGCGTGGACGGCGGGCAGCACCTGGTCGAGGAAGTGCCGGGCGGAGATGCCGCCGGGACCGGTGCGCACCGGTTCACGGGAGACGTGCGTGCCGAGGACGACCCCGGTCTCGGCCTCGGCCAGGGAGATCCGGAGCCCCGAGCCGCCGGAGTCGACGCCGACGACGAGGCCGCCGGTCGGGGCGGCGGGGCCAGGGGACTCGTGCACGGAAACCACGGTGGACCGTCCTCGCGTCGGTGGGTGGACAGGGGGCGGAGTCTAGGCCGTGTCCGGGAAGCAGCGCCGTCCGCCCGCGGGGCGGGGCACGCGGCGTCTGGTGCGTGCGATCGCAAGGCGGAGGGTCGCCCTCGTGCTGGGCGTACTCGGGAGATCCCGACAACGCGGCGAGCGCGCGTGCCAGGCGTCGCGAGCCAGGCGGGACTTTCCGGACACGGCCTTGGGGCCGGGGAGAGGACCGGGGTGGGTGTCACCGTAGGCCGGTAGAGTGACGGACCGTGACAGCGCGACCGTTGAAGGAACTGGTGGAGCCCGGCTGGGCGGAGGCCCTGAGCCCCGTCGCGGGACGGGTGGCGGAGATGGGTGACTTCCTCCGTGCGGAGATCGCCGCCGGCAGGACGTACCTGCCGGCCGGACAGCACGTGCTGCGGGCCTTCCAGCAACCCTTCGACGAGGTCCGGGTCCTGATCGTGGGTCAGGACCCCTACCCCACACCGGGGATGGCGATCGGCCTGAGCTTCGCGGTGGCCCCGGAGGTCCGCTCGCTGCCGGGGAGCCTGGAGAACATCTTCCGGGAGCTGCACACGGACCTCGGGATGCCGAGGCCCTCCAACGGCGACCTGACCCCGTGGACCCGCCAGGGCGTGCTGCTGCTCAACAGGGCGCTGACCACCGCCCCGCGCAAGCCGGCCGCCCATCGCGGCAAGGGCTGGGAAGAGGTGACCGAGCAGGCCATCCGCGCGCTGGCCGCCCGTGGCAAGCCGCTCGTGTCGATCCTGTGGGGCCGCGACGCCCGGAACGCCCGCCCGCTCCTCGGCAACCTGCCGGCGATCGAGTCCGCGCACCCGTCCCCGATGTCGGCGGACCGCGGCTTCTTCGGCTCGCGGCCCTTCAGCCGCGCCAACGAACTGCTCCTGGAGCAGGGCGCCCAGCCCGTGGACTGGCGCCTGCCCTGACGGTGCCCACCGGCGCGGCGGGCGGGCGGGTGGAGCCCCCGCCCGCCAGGGGCTCCGTCCCCACGGGTTCAGATCACCGCCGCCCGGACGCACAGCACGTCCGGCAGGTGCCGGGCGAGGAGCTGCCAGCTGTCCCCGTCGTCCGCGCTCGCGTACACCTCGCCGTTGCGGTTGCCGAAGTACACGCCCGCCGGGTCCGCGTCGTCCGTGCACAGCGCGTCCCGGAGCACCGTCCCGTAGTGGTCGGCCTCCGGCAGCCCCTTCGTCAGCGGCTCCCAGGTGGCCCCCGCGTCGGTCGTGCGGTAGACCCGGCACCGGCGGCCGGCCGGGACGCGGTCGGAGTCCGCGGTGATGGGGAAGACATAGGCGGTGTCCGAGCGGTGCGGGTGCGCGGCGACCGCGAAGCCGAAGTCGGAGGGCAGACCGGCCCCGATGTCGGACCAGCTGGCGCCCGCGTCGTCGCTGCGGAACACGCCCCAGTGGTTCTGGAGGTAGAGCCGGTCCAGGTTGCCCGCGTCCTGGGCGATCTTGTGGACGCACTGCCCGAACTCGGGGTTCGGGTCCGGCAGGAACACCGCCGACACCCCCTGGTTGGAGGGCTCCCAGGCGGCTCCGCCGTCCCGTGAGCGGAACACGCCGGCGGTGGACACCGCGACCGTGAGCGCCTCCGGGTCGCGCCGGTCGGTCACCACGGTGTGCACGGCCTCGCCGCCCCCGCCGGGCACCCACGCGGAGCGGGTCGGGTGCTCCCAGAGCGGGCGGACGAGCTCGAACGACTCCCCGCCGTCCGCCGATCTGAAGAGCGCCGCCGGCTCCGTCCCGGCGTACACGACGCCGGGGGAGTGCTCCGGCGCCGGGTGCAGCTGCCAGACGCGCTCCAGGGAGGCACCGGTGTCCTCGGGGAACTTGACGGCGGGCCGCGCCGGTTCGGTCCAGTTCCTGCCGAGGTCGTCGGAGTGGAAGACGGACGGCCCCCAGTGGGCGCTGTCCCCGCCCACGAGCAGCCGTGGGCCCGCTCCCCGCTTGTCGATGGCGACCGAGTAGACGGCCTGCGCGGGGAAGGCCGGATCGTCGAACTCCCATCGGCCGTCGTGCCTGCGGCCGATGAAGAGCCCCTTGCGGGTGCCTACGGTCAGGAGTACGTCGGGCATGGCTGCCTCCAGGACGCCGTTGTCGCGGATACGGGCCAGTCTGCACCCGGCCACTGACAACGGCCCCCGGACACTCCCGCGCCCCGGGTCCCGAAGCGGGCGGTCAGATCGCCCAGGCGTACGGCGCCGGGGCCGCGTGTGTCGAAGCGCCCAGTTCACGGGCGGCGCGGCGGGCCCAGGAGGCGTCGCGCAGCAGCTCGCGGCCGAGGAGGACCGCGTCGGCCTCGCCGTTGGCGACGATCTTCTCGGCCTGCCCGCTCTCGGTGATCAGACCGACGGCGGCCACCGGCAGCCCGGTCTCCGCCCTGACCCGGGCCGCGAACGGCACCTGGTACCCGGGGCCCAGCGGGATCTCGGCGGGACCGCCGTTGCCGCCGCTGGAGACGTCGAGCAGGTCGACGCCGTGCTCGCGGAGGAGAGCGGCGAACCGTACGGTCTCGTCGACCGTCCAGCCCTGCTCCGCCAGCCAGTCGGTGGCCGAGACGCGGAAGAAGACGGGGAGTTCCTCGGGCCACACGGACCGGACGGCGTCGACGACCTCGAGGGCGAGGCGGGTCCGGTTCTCGAAGGAGCCGCCGTACGCGTCCGTGCGGTGGTTGCTGTGCGGGGAGAGGAACTCGCCGATGAGGTAGCCGTGGGCGCCGTGCACCTCGACGACCTGGAAACCCGCGTCGAGCGCGCGCCGGGCCGCGTCGGCGAACTGCCCGGTGATCTCCCGGATCCGCTCCACGGTCAGCTCGGTCGGCACCGGGTAGCCCTCGGCGAACTCGACGGGGCTGGGCCCGACGGGCTGCCAGCCGGGTCCGCCCTCGGGGACGGGTCCCCGGCCCTCCCACGGGCGCCTGGTCGAGGCCTTGCGGCCGGCGTGGCCGATCTGGATGCCGGGCACGGTGCCGTGGTCCTTGAGGAAGGAGGCGATCCGGCGCAGGCCCTCGGTCTGGGTGTCGTTCCAGAGGCCGAGGTCCGCGGGGCTGATCCGGCCCTCGGGGGCGACCGCGGTCGCCTCGACGAGGATGAGTCCGGCGCCGCCGGTGGCGCGGGCGGCGTAGTGGGCGAAGTGCCAGTCGGTGGCGACACCCGCGTTCGGGCCGGTCATCTCCGCCGAGTACTGGCACATGGGCGCCATCCAGACCCGGTTGGGCACGGTGAGGGACCGCAGGGTGTAGGGCTGGAACAGGGCGACGCTCATGACGGACTCCGTTTCGGGATGCCTCGAAGGACGCTAGTACGGTACCCATCGTAGTACGGCGCCTGTCAAACTACGAGAGTTCTCGTACAATGAGCGGTATCCCGGATGAAGTGGAGCCGCCGCCATGACGACCGCCACCAGCCCTCGCGCCCTCGACCATCCCGCGCGCGACCGGATCCGTCTGGAGGCGGTGCTGCACGCGCTCTCGGACCCGGTGCGCCTGAGCATCGTGCGGGACATGGCGCGCGAGGGCGTCGAGCTGAGCTGCTCGTACTTCGACCTCCCGGTGACCAAGTCCACGTCGACGCACCACTTCCGGGTGCTGCGCGAGAGCGGCGTCATCCAGCAGGTGTACCGCGGTACGGCGAAGCTCAACGCCCTGCGCGGCGACGACCTCGACGCGCTCTTCCCCGGCCTCCTGGACGCCGTCCTCGCCGCCGCCGGGGCCCAGGCCGACCGCGAGGACGGGGCGCTCCCCCAGGAGGCCCAGGGGGAGGCTCAGGGGGCCTAGGGGGAGCCTGGGGGCTGAGCCCTACAGCGACCGCATCCTGTTGATCTCCGAGGTCTGCTGGGCGATCACGTCGTTCGCCATCTCCTCCACGAGAACGTTGTTGCCCTCGCTCAGCACCTCGGCGGCCATCGTCACCGCCCCCTCGTGATGCGTGATCATCAGCTTCAGGAACAGCGTGTCGAAGGCCGCGCCCCTGGCGTTCCTCAGCTCCTTCAGCTGCTCCTCGGTCGCCATGCCCGGCATCGAGTGATGGTCGTGGCCCGGCTGTTCGCGCGGTCCACCGTTGTTCTTCAGCCAGCCTTCCATCGCCCCGATCTCCGGCTGCTGCGCCGCGGCGATCCGCTCGGCCACCTTCCTCACCCCGGTCGACCCCGCCCGCTGCGGGGCCAGCGACGTCATCGTCAGGGCCTGCCGGTGATGCACGATCATCATCTGCGCGTAGCGGAAGTCCGCGCTGTTGGGGCTCTCGTCCGGCAGCAGCCGGGCGGCCTCCTCCGGGGATATCCGCCGGGCCTGCTCACCGGGCTTGCCCGGTGCGACCACCGAGTTCCCCGCCGAGGCCTTCGCCTCGGGCGCGCCCTCGTCCGGCCCCGACTCGCAGGCGGTGAGGGCGAGTACGGCGACGGCGGACAGGGCCGCGGCCAGGACGGCTCGCTGACGGCGGATCAACAACGCGACCTCCAGATGTTCGTGCGGGGACAAGGACCGTTCCTAGCACTTTTCTCCGGGCCTTCAAGCAAAAACCTTCATTACATCTGCGTTGCCATCTGTTGAGATGTGCACGGCAAGGAAGATACTGCCGGGGTCCAACACCCGTTCAACGCTGAACGGATACCAGGGAGGACGGAGTGACTTCGTTGCGTACCCCGCGTACCACGTCCATCACGCGCGACCCGCGTGCACGGCTCAGACGCCTCGGCGTGGCGTCCGCCGCCGCCGGACTGCTCGCCACCATGCTCGTGGCCGGCCCCGCGGCCGCCACACCCGACCCCGGAGACGCGCCCGTACAGGGCAAGGTCTCCGCGGAGCAGGCCGCGGACGCGCGCTCCGCCATCCAGAGCGGTGAGATACCCGGCGTGGACGAGATCGTCCACAGCTCGAACATCGAGCACCTCGCGAACATCCCCAAGGACGCCCTCAAGGGCACCAACTCGGACCTGGCCTTCCAGGGCAAGTACGCCTTCGCAGGCAACTACGACGGCTTCCGGATCTTCGACATCAGCAACCCGAAGGCCCCGAAGACCGTCGCCCAGGTCCTCTGCCCGGGCTCCCAGAACGACATCTCCGTCTCCGGGGATCTCCTGTTCCTGTCGACGGACTCCTCCCGGAGCGACAACAGCTGCGCCAGCACCTCGCAGCCCGCCTCGGTCAAGGAATCCTGGGAGGGCATGAAGATCTTCGACATCAGCGACGTCGCCAACCCGAAGTACGTCGCCGCCGTCGAGACCGCCTGCGGCTCACACACCCACACGCTGGTGCCGAAGCGCAAGGACGTGTACGTCTACGTCTCCTCGTACTCGCCCAACGCCGCGTTCCCGGACTGCCAGCCGCCGCACGACGGCATCTCGGTGATCAAGGTCCCCCGCAAGTCGCCGGAGAAGGCCGCGATCGTCAGCTTCCCCGTCCTCTTCCCGGGCGAGGGCCCGGACGGCGGCGGCAACCCGGGCGGTCCCACCAACCCGGGCGTCTCCAAGACCACCGGCTGCCACGACATCACCGTGCTGCCGGAGAAGAACCTCGCGGCCGGTGCCTGCATGGGTGACGGCATCCTCTTCGACATCGAGGACCCCGAGCGCCCCCGGGTGATCGACCAGGTCCAGGACAACGTCAACTTCGCGTTCTGGCACTCCGCGACCTTCAACCAGAAGACCGACAAGGTCGTCTTCACCGACGAGCTCGGCGGCGGCGGCGCGGCCACCTGCAACGCCCAGGTCGGTCCGAACCGCGGCGCCAACGGCATCTACGACATCGTCGGCAAGGGCAAGCACCGCGACCTCGTCTTCCGCAGCTACTTCAAGATCCCCCGCCACCAGGCCGACACCGAGAACTGTGTCGCCCACAACGGCTCGCTGATCCCGGTCAAGGGCAAGGACCTCATGGTCCAGGCCTGGTACCAGGGCGGTGTCTCCGTCTGGGACTTCACCGACTCGGCCAAGCCCAAGGAGATCGCCTACTTCGAGCGCGGCCCCGTGTCCGCCACCACCATCTCCACCGGTGGCTCGTGGTCCGCGTACTACTACAACGGCTACATCTACTCGAACGACATCGCCAAGGGCTTCGACGTCCTGAAGCTCTCGGACCGTCGTACCGACCCCGCGAAGCGGATCCGGATGGACGAGCTCAACGTCCAGACCCAGCCGGACTACTTCGACTTCGACGACTGACCGGGACGGACAGGGCCGGCTGACGGCCTGATCGTCGGCGTGCCGTCGGGCGGACCCCCGTCCGGCGGCACGCCCGCCTCCCAGTCGAGGCCGTACCGGTGGAACAGCTCCGCCCGCAGCCGCGCCAGCGGCATCCTGGCGCCCGGCAGCAGCACCGCCACCACCGCGCCCATCAGCAGGGCGCGCAGCAGCGGATAGTCCGTGTCCACGTCCTCGGAGCCGTACCGGGTGACCGTGTCCCGCAGCAGGAACGCGAGCCGCTGCTGCTCCTCGCACTGCACGAACCCCTCGGCCTGCAGGATGCCCGCCATATGGGTCCGCATCAGGGTGGGCCGCTCCGCCGCGAGCCCCAGGATCGCGTCGATCGCGCGGGCCAGCCGCTCGCGGCCGTCCTCCGTGCGCGGCTCGCGCTCCAGCGCCTCCTCCAGGGTGAGGTGCATCAGACGGTGCACCGCCGCCTGCAGGAGCTGCCGCTTGCCCGGGAAGTAGTAGGAGATCAGCCCGCGCGCCGTACCGGCACGCTCCGCGATGTCGCCCAGGGTGGTCGATTCGTAGCCATGGGTGTCGACGAGCTCCACCGTCGCCTGCAGAATGCGCTCCCGGGATCTGCGTCGAAGCTCTTCATTGACCGATGGGCTACGCGGGGACATGCTGGACTCCTGCGTTGACTGGCTGCCGGCCAATATACTCGGCGCATCCCGTCGGCATGCCCGTGTGGCAGACCGCCGGGGATGCCGTCTGTTCTGGGCGACACGGGGGATCGTCCAGAACAGGCGGCTTCATCGTGTGTCTCCCATTCTGCTCCCGCCGTCCTCCCCGGCGCGGGGGTCGGCCGGGGCGCCGAGCCGCTCGCTCCTGCGGTACGTGAGGACCGCGACGGCCACGCAGCACCAGCCCAGGAGCCAGCCCGCGAGAACGTCCGAGAACCAGTGCACGCCCAGGTAGACGCGTGTCCAGCCGACACCGATCACGGACACGAGCGCGGCGGTCGCGAGCGTGCCCCAGCCGCGCCACTCGGGCCTCCAGCGCAGCGCGAGCACCCAGAGCAGCAGCCCGCAGGTGACCGTGGCGGCCATCGCGTGCCCGGACGGGAAGGCGGCGAACCGGGCCGAGTCGACCGGGTCCGCCCACTGCGGCCGCTCCCGCCCCACCAGCGCCTTCACTCCCTGCTGGATCGCCAGTGCCAGCAGGGTGGTCACGGCCACCCACAGGGCCGTACGCCGCTCGCCCCACCACCACAGCAGGACGACGGTCGCGGCGGCCAGGGCGCGCATCGTCACCGGGTCCCAGACCCAGTCGCTGAGGACCCGGTGGGCCCGGGTGAGCCCGGGATGGGCGAGGGCCTCGCGGTGGAGCGTCTCGGCCACGGACCGGTCGAAGGAGAGCAGTGGCGTCCACCCCGCGGCGACGAGGACGAGCAGGAGAACGGCCAGGGCACCGGAGATCACGGCGGAGGAGCGCATGAGGCGATCCTGCCCGACGAACGGCGATGCATGATCCTCCGCGCGCCACGCGTCCGCGACTGCTCGGCAAGGAGCTCCTGAAAGGTGTCACGGTGATCAGGCCGGGCTCGCGACGCCGGGCACCGCGCCTCACGCCGCTCCCTGATCCGGCCCGATCGACAGGACACCCCTAGCCCAGCGCGCTGAAGGCGGGGACGAAGGCGACCAGGACCGGGACCGCCGGCACCAGGGCCGCGGCGGCGGTGAGCCGGAGGCGGCGCCCCGCCGTCAGCCGGGGCGCGGCGGTCAGCAGACGGTTCACCCGCCGGGGCAGGTCGGCGTACGGGGCGGGACCGGGGCCGAACACGCCCCGGTCCTCGTTCAGTTCGACCAGCGCGAGCGCGATCGTCAGGCGCCCGAACCGGCGCGAGGCCACGTCGTCGGCGGCCAGCTCCACCAGCCGGTGCATCTCTCCCCGGAAGGCCGCGAAGACCGGGATGCCGGGGAACCCGGCGGCCAGCGCCGCCGAGCAGTGCAGCAGCCAGTCGTGCCGGGCGCGCGCATGGCCCTGCTCGTGCGCCAGGACCGCGTCCAGCTGACGCCCCTTCAGCCTCCGCAGCGCCGCCGTCGTGATGACCAGCTGGGGCGTGGGTCCCGTGAGCCACCAGGCGTCCGCCCGCTCGCCCTCGAGGACCACGAGACGTTCGCTGCCGGGCGCCTCCCCGGGCAGCAGGGGGGAGCGGACGAGCAGGTCGCAGCGGCGCCGGCGGCGCCGGGCGCGGGCCCGGCCGATCTCCCGGCCCAGCATCGCCCCGGACCAGACCCCGCCGGCCGCGAGGATCACCGCGAGGACCGCGGACCAGGGCCCGGTCGTGCCGAGCTCGTACGCGTCGACCACCGCGCGTGGCGCGGGGGCGAAGACCTGCCCCCGTACGGCCTGCCAGGCGGTCGACGCGCTGAAGGTCATGGAGAGTGCGAAGCTCAGCAGCACGGCGGCGACCGCGCACTGCCACACCCAGAGGGCCACCACGGGTTCTCGCTCCACCCAGTCCGCCCGCGAGAGCAGCCGGGGGGCCGCGAGGGCGGTCAGGACGCCGAGCAGGAACAGCGCGAGGGAGACCCACATGGGCGTCACCCTATGAGTGCGGTACCGGTCGGGGGTACGGCCTCGGACGGCAAGTGACGTACGCCACGGTTTTGTTGGGCGCCCGCCTACAAGGTCACGAGCATCGCCAGCGTGGCGAGCGCCATCGACAGCCGGCAGACGAGCGCCAGCTCCGGCCGGGCCGTCCAGGCCTGCCCCGGGCCGCCGCCCGCGGCGGCCGCCGCCACCGGCACGAGTCTCGCGCCCGCGTGCAGCACGTACACCATGTAGTAGAGGAGCAGTCCGCCCGTGAGGACGGGTATGCCGCCCGCCGCGCCGGCCGTGTGCCCCGCGTGCGCCCCCGCGCCGGGGGAGGCCATCGCCACCGCCATGTAGACCATGGCGAGCGAGCCGACCAGATGGTGCAGATGGCGACCGCCGTGCCGGAGCGCGAGCAGGCCGCGCAGGGCCGCGCAGCCGAACACCGCGGCGTACACCGCCCAGCTCCACCCCGGCGGCGTGAGCACCGCGGCGGGCAGCGCCATGGACGCCATCCCGAACCCCATCACCGCCTCGCCGCCCGCCGTCCGTCGCTCCTCCCCGGCGCACACGCGCATCCGCAACAGGCAGTACGCGCCCGCGGCCGCGCACAGCGCGACCATGAGCCACCCGGACAGAGCCGGTCCGTGCACGGCACACCTCCCCCTCGACGCCGTCCGTTCCCCGGAGGACTGCCCGTCGCCGGCGGCACCCACGCGGGCGCACGGGCGCACACAGGCGTACGAAGGGGAGTGAAGGGCACGCGCGTTAGGCTCGGGACGATCGCGCACGACGATCGTCAGCGCCCGAGGGGAGCCCCGTTCACATGGACACCGCCACGTCCCGCATGGACACCGCCACGTCGCACGAGACCGGCCGGATCAGCTACCGCGAGGCGGTCCTCGCCGATGTCCCGGCCCTCGTGCCGCTCGTCGAGTCGGCCTACCGGGGCGACGCCAGCCGGGGCGGCTGGACCACCGAGGCGGACATCCTCCAGGGGCAGCGGACCGACCCCGACGGCGTGGCGGCCGTGATCACCGCTGAGGACAGCCGGCTCCTGGTCGTCGAGCGCGGGGGCGAGATCGTCGCCTGCTGTCAGCTGGAGCACCGGGGGAAGGCGGCCTACTTCGGGATGTTCGCGGTCCGCCCCGAGCTGCAGGGCGCGGGCCTGGGCAAGCAGATCATCGCGGAGGCCGAGCGCCGGGTGCGTGAACTCTGGGGCGCGGGGGAGATGCACATGACGGTGATCTCCGTACGGGAGGAGCTCATCGCCTGGTACGAGCGGCGCGGCTACCGGCGCACCGGCCGGATGTCGCCGTTCCCGTACGGCGACGAGCGCTTCGGCGTGCCGCAGCGCGACGACCTGGAGTTCGAGCTGCTCGTGAAGCCGCTGAGCTGACCGGACGGCGGAAGGGTGGCCTCAACCCTGTCGCACAGGAAAAACTTCCGTCGACAGGGGGGTCGCGCAGGATAATTTCTCTTGCTCCCCTTGTCATGGAGATCCGTCGATGGTTACGGTGTCTTGACGCGAGGTTCTCCTGTGGAGGAAGAGGAATGACGGAAATTCTTGTGCAGGACGTGACCGGTGGGGGGATATCCCTCGATGCCGCCCGGGTGATCGACCACCCCGCCTGGCCCGAGCTCAAGGATGCCGTGGAGGAGATCCGCGCCTGGCAGAGCACGGACGGCTCCATCGACTTCGAGGCCGAGGGCGCACCCGCCCGCTCCCTCGTCGAGCTGACCATCGACCGCGTCACCGCCGCGGTCGAGCAGCTCTCCCCGCTCGTCCCGCACGACGGCGCCTACCACCGCGCCCTCGTCGACGACCTGCGCAAGTGGGCCGAGAGCGGCTTCACCGTCCCGGACTTCCTGGACTCGCTGCTCGCGTTCCAGCCCGCGGCCGACCGCGTGGACGGGCTCCAGCACCTCGTGCTCTTCCCGATGTACACGCAGAACGGCAACCCGGACCGCAACCTCGAAGCCGTCGTGCTCCGCATGGTGTGGCCGGAGTGGCTCGCCGAGCTCGAGGCGACCCGCTACGACAACCCGCTCTTCTGCGGCATCACCTTCGAGGACTTCACCGCCGGGTACGACACCCACTCGGCCGTCCTCTTCCCGGAGACCATCGCCGTCCGCGAGGCTCCGGAGCGCTTCACCTGGGGCGGCATCTTCTGCGACCGCGAGGCCGCGCGCTTCCGCAAGGTCACCGCGGCCGCCGTCGACACGCTGGGCCTCCAGCTGCCCGCCGACATCGCCGCGATGATCGACGACCAGGAGCGCTGCGAGAAGGCCTTCGTGCTCTGGGACATGGTCCACGACCGCACCCACAGCCACGGGGACCTGCCCTTCGACCCCTTCATGATCAAGCAGCGCCAGCCCTTCTGGATGTACGGCCTGGAGGAGCTCCGCTGCGACCTCACCGCCTTCAAGGAGGCCGTGAAGCTGGAGGCCGAGGGCAACACGCACGGCCGTGACGTGCAGTACGCGGTCCTCTTCGACCGGATGTTCCGCTTCCCGCTCTCCGGCGACCGCACCCGCAACTACGACGGTCTCGGCGGCCAGCTCCTCTTCGCGTACCTCCACAAGCACGACGTGGTGCGCTGGACGGACAACACCCTGAAGATCGACTGGCAGCGGGCCCCCGAGGTCACCAACCAGCTCTGCGCCGAGATCGAGACCCTCTACCGCGACGGCATCGACCGCCCCAAGCTCGTCCACTGGTTCAAGGCGTACGAGCTCGTCTCCACCTACCTCGCCCCGCACCCGGGATCGAAGTGGGCCAAGGGCCCCGACGCCCTCGACCTGTCGCTCCCGCCCCGCAAGCTCGTCGACGACGTGCTTCCGGACGAGTTTCCGCTCAGCATGTTCTTTGAGGCCCTCGCCAAGAAGCTGAAGGGCGTGATCGCCGACACCAAGGGCATCACCGCCGCCGACGTTTCGCGGACCGAGCGGGCCGCCGCGTGAGCGCTCGTACCGAGGACACGGAGGAGGCGTCGCCCATGAACGCCAACGGAAACAGCGGGTCGCTCGAAGGTGCCGTCATCGCGGTCGCCGGCGCGGCCGGCCCCGCGGGCCGCGCCGCCCTGCTGCGCCTCGCCGAGGCGGGCGCGACCGTCGTCGGCTCCGACGCCGACCCGACCCGGCTCGCCGAGGCCGTCGACGCCGCCCGCTACGCGCACGGCGGGGCCACCGTCATCGGTGACACGGTCGATCTGCTCGACCTGGACGCCACGCGCGACTGGGCCGAGAAGACCGAGAAGGAGTTCGGCCGCATCGACGGCCTGGTCCACCTGGTCGGCGGCTGGCGCGGCAGCGCCTCCTTCACGGAGACCGACCTCAAGGACTGGGACTTCCTGGAGAAGCTCCTGATCCGTACGGTCCAGCACACCTCGCTCGCCTTCCACGACGGCCTGCTCCGCGCGGGCGGACGCGGCCGGTACGCCCTGATCAGCCAGGTCGGCGCGCACAAGCCGCTGGCCAACAACGCCGCCTACAACGCCGGCAAGGCCGCCGCGGAGGCCTGGACCCTGGCCATGGCGGACTCGTTCCGCAAGCTGGGGGGCGACGACGGCCCGCAGGCGGCGGCTGCCATCCTGGTGATCAAGGCATTGGTGCACGACGCCATGCGCGCCGAACGCCCCAACGCGAAGTTCGCGGGCTTCACCGACGTCGGCGATCTCGCCGACGAGATCGCCGGTCTGTGGGACAGGCCCGCCCAGGAAGTGAATGGACAGCGTCTGTGGCTGACCCCCAAGCCGTGACCGCGGCCCTCGGCCCCAGGACCGACGCGCGTCGGCACCACGACCCGTCGGTCCGGGGCTTCGCCAGCGACAACTACGCCGGCGCCCACCCCGAGGTGCTCGCGGCCCTCGCCCTCGCCAACGACGGCCACCAGGTCGCCTACGGCGAGGACCAGTACACCGAGCACCTCCAGCGCATCATGCACAGCCACTTCGGCCCCAGCGCCGAGGCCTTCCCCGTCTTCAACGGGACCGGGGCGAACGTGACCGCGCTCCAGGCGCTCACCGACCGCTGGGGCGCCGTCATCTGCGCCGAGTCCGCGCACATCAACGTCGACGAGGGCGGGGCGCCGGAGCGGATGGGCGGCCTCAAGCTGCTCACCGTGCCGACCCCGGACGGCAAGCTCACCCCCGAGCTGATCGACCGGCAGGCCTGGGGCTGGGAGGACGAGCACCGGGCGATGCCCCAGGTCGTCTCCATCACCCAGAACACCGAGCTGGGCACCGTCTACACCGTCGACGAGATCCGCGCGATCGTCGAGCACGCCCACTCCAAGGGCATGAAGGTCCACCTCGACGGGGCCCGGATAGCCAACGCCGCCGCCTCCCTCGACGTGCCGATGCGCGCGTTCACCAACGCGGTGGGCGTCGACGTCCTCTCGTACGGCGGCACGAAGAACGGCATGCTCTTCGGCGAGGCCGTGGTCGTCCTCAACCCCGACGCGGTCAGCCACATGAAGCACCTGCGCAAGCTGTCCATGCAGCTCGCGTCGAAGATGCGCTTCGTGTCGGTGCAGCTGGAGGCCCTCCTCTCGAAGGACCTGTGGCTGCGCAACGCCCGGCACTCCAACGCGATGGCCCAGCGCCTCGCGGCGGGCGTGCGCGAGGTGGACGGGGTGGAGATCCTCTACCCGGTCCAGGCCAACGCGGTCTTCGCCCGGCTGCCGCACGAGGTGAGCAGGCGGCTCCAGGAGCGCTTCCGCTTCTACTTCTGGGACGAGGCCGCCGGCGACGTCCGCTGGATGTGTGCCTTCGACACCACGGAGGACGACGTGGACTCCTTCCTCCAGGCCCTGAAGGAAGAACTCGCCCGCTGAGTTGTTCTGCATGAGTATGCGGCCGGACGGAAAGTCATTGACTTGCGTCCGGCCGTTTCCGTACGCTCGCCCCGCATGGAACTCGTCCAGCAGAACCCCGAAATCGACGCCTATCTCGCCGCCGGCGAGGCCGTCGACCATGAGCACCCGGTGGTCCGGGCCGTCGTGCGCGACCTCTCCGGTCGGCACCCCGACGCATACGCATACGCCGCCGCGGCCTACACCTACGTACGCGACACCGTGCCCCACTCCATCGACGCGGGCGACCTCCGCGTCACCTGGCGCGCCTCCGACGTCCTGGAACACCGCACCGGCATCTGCTACGCCAAGTCCATCGCGTACGCCGCGCTCCTGCGGGCCCGCGGCATCCCGGCGGCCCTCTGCTACCAGCGGCTCGCCGACGACGACGGCGCGAACCCCGTGATCCACGGCCTCGTCGCGCTCCTGCTCCCCGGCGAGCGCGGCTGGGCCCGGCAGGACGTACGGGGCAACAAGCCCGGCGTCGACGCCCGGTTCTCCCTGGAGGAGGAGCGACTGGCCTGGACCGTACGCCCGGAGTTCAATGAAGTGGATTATCCGGTGCTCTACACTGAACCACACCCGGCCGTTCTGGACGCGCTGCGCGCCGCGCCCGACCGGCCGGCCCTCTGGCGGACGCTCCCCACGGAGCTCTGACCCCGTACTCCAGCGAACGGCGGACCATGACCCTCACGCTCACCGTCTCCGACGAGGTGCGCACCCTCGTACCCGGCTTCACCGCGCTCGTGATCGAGGCCCGCGGTCTGGTCAACGGGCCCAGTGACGACACCAGCGCGGCCCTCCTCGACGAGGCCGCGCGACGCCTCGCCGAGCGCCTCGGAGGCCGGACCCCGGACCAGGACCCGCACATCGCCGCCTGGCGCGCCGCGTACAGCGCGTTCGGCGCCAAGCCCTCCCGCACCCGCAACTCCGCAGAGGCGCTCGCCCGCCGGGCGCTCGCGGACGGCGGACTGCCCCGGATCAACCGGCTCGTCGACGCCTACAACGCGATCAGTGTCGCCCATCTCATCCCGGTCGGCGGCGAGGACCTGGGCAGGATCCGGGGCGCCATGCGCCTCGTCCGGGCCGCCGGCGACGAGCCCTTCGTCACCGTGGCGGGCGGCGAGGAGACGGTGGAGCACCCGGAGCCCGGGGAGATCGTCTGGTGCGACGAGGAGGGGGTCACCTGTCGGCGCTGGAACTGGCGCCAGGGGCCCCGCACCCGGATCGACGACGACACGGTCGACGCCGTCTTCCTGCTGGAGTCGCTCGCCCCCATGACCCGGGACGAGCTCCTCGCGGCGGGCGCCGAGCTCGCCGAGTCGCTGGAGAAGCTCAGCCCCGGAGCCCGGATCACCGTCAGGGACCCGGAGTGACGGTCCGGCGTCCCCCGGGGAAGGTGCGGGGGCGGGCCCGCGCGTGGACGACCGTCAGCCCGCTTCCTTGACCTGGGCCGGCGTCGGAGCCGTACCCCCGAGGTGCGCGGGCACCCACCAGGTGTCGCTCGCGTCCTTGGGGCGCACCGGGTAGGACCGCTGCGCGGCCTCCAGGAGCTCCTGGACGCGCTCGCGCAGCCGTCGTGTGATGGCGCCCGCGTACTGGTCGGCGGGGGCCTCGAGGGGCTCGCCGACGCGGATCGTCACCGGGATGTGGCTCCGCTTGAAGTTCCGGGGGCGGCCCTTCGTCCACAGCCGCTGGGTGCCCCAGAGCGCCATCGGGATCAGCGGGACGCCCGCCTCCTGCGCCAGGCGCGCAGCACCCGTCTTGAAGCCCTTCAGCGTGAAGGACTGCGAGATGGTCGCCTCGGGGAAGACACCGATGATCTCCCCGGACCGCAGCGACTCGAGCGCGTGCTTGTAGGCGTGCTCGCCCTGCGCGCGGTCCACCGGGATGTGCTTCATGCCGCGCATGAGCGGCCCCCCGATCTTGTGCCGGAAGACCGAGTCCTTCGCCATGAAGCGCACCAGGCGCTTCTGCGGCAGCGCCGCGAGACCCGTGAAGATGAAGTCGAGGTAGCTGATGTGGTTGCTGACCAGCACCGCCCCGCCGGTCCGCGGGATGTGCTCGGAACCCTGCGTGTCGATCTTCAGGTCGAGTGCCTTGAACAGGGTGAGCGCGGCACCGACGACCGGTCGATAGACGAGTTCTGCCATCGGAGAGGAACCTCTTCTTCGTGTGCCTGGGGATGGTCTCCCCGCGAAGTTACGCAGCCGTAGGTTTTCGGCTTTGGGGCAGATCGTGCCCCATGTGGGGCGCCGTGACCAGTCCAGGCGGCTTCGCACAGGGAGATTCTCGTCACTCGCGGTGGCCGTGGCGGGAATCGAACGGCCCCGTGCGACGCTGCACCTGGGACACGCCGACGTAAGGGGAAGAGGAGTGACCGAGGTGCTCGGATCCGACGTGCTCGGCGCCGAACTGGGGGAGCGGGCCACCCTCGTCCAGTTCTCCACGGCCTTCTGTCAGCCCTGCCGGGCCACCCGCCGCACCCTCGCCGAGGTCGCCGCGATGGTGCCGGGCGTGGGTCACGTGGAGATCGACGCCGAGGAGCGGCTCGATCTCGTACGCGAGCTCGGCATCGCGCGGACCCCCACCGTCCTCGTCCTCGACCGGACGGGCCGGGTCGTCCGCCGGGCCGCCGGGCAGCCCCGCAGGGCCGATGTCATCGCCGCCCTGGGGCGCGCGGTCTGACGCGGTGACACTTCTCCCACATGCCGGTACCCACTTGACTGCACGCGGCAACGATCGTCACCCTGACGGAGTGCCCCCAGAACTCCTTCTCTACGGCCGGACCCACGTGGACCTGGCCCGCAACGCGAGCGCGCGCTGTCCGGGTCTCTGACGACCCCAGGACCTCATCCATGCCGCCCTCGCAGAAGGACAACTCCATGACGGTTTCGCCCGAGCTCCGCGCCGTCCCCCTCATCGGCGCCCCCCGGCAGGCCTCTCCCGATCTGCTCCGTTCCGTCTTCCGCAGGCACGCCGCCGGTGTCGCGGTCGTCACCGCGCACGGCGAGCACCCGGTCGGTTTCACCGCGACCTCGCTCAACTCCGTCGCCGCGGACCCCCCGCTGATCTCCTTCGGGGTGGGCACCTCCTCCTCCAGCTGGCCCGTGCTCGCCGACGCCGAGCACATCGGGGTGCACATACTCGGCGAGCACCAGCAGGACCTCGCCGCCACGTTCGCGCGCAGCGGAGCCGACCGCTTCGGCGAGGGGACGCGCTGGAGCATCGGACCCGAGGGCGTCCCCGTGCTCGACGGCGTCCTTGCCTGGATGGTCTGCCGCGTGGTGACCCGTGTGCCCGCCGGTGACCACCGGATCGTGATCGCGCAGGCGGTCGCGGGGGACCCGGACGGGGCCGGCCGGCCGCTCCTCTATCACCACGGACGTTTCAACGCCCTGCGCGACTGAGGTTCCCGTGCGGCCGGCTCCGCGAGCGTTGGCCAGATCACACGTCTGAGCGCTTGCTTACTGGTAACGAACTGGGTGTACTGGCGAGTAATATTTCGGTCGGGGCGTCCGGCGCCCCGACCGGAAACCCGCCCTTCAGGCGCCTATGCTGCGAGCAACAAGGCAGCCCAGTTATGACGATGCAGTAGGAGAGCCGGCGTGAGCTTGAGGATCGTTGTCTGTGTGAAGTACGTGCCCGACGCGACCGGAGACCGCAAGTTCGCGGACGACCTGACGGTCGACCGCGACGACGTCGACGGCCTGCTGTCGGAGCTCGACGAGTACGCGGTCGAGCAGGCCCTGCAGATCGCCGAAGAGGCGGACGACGCCGAGGTCACCGTGCTCACGGTCGGCCCCGAGGACGCCAAGGACGCGCTGCGCAAGGCGCTCTCGATGGGCGCCGACAAGGCCGTCCACGTCGAGGACGACGACCTGCACGGCACCGACGTCATGGGCACCTCGCTGGTGCTCGCCAAGGCGATCGAGAAGACCGGCTACGACGTCGTCATCGCCGGCATGGCCTCCACCGACGGCACCATGGGTGTCCTGCCGGCGATCCTCGCCGAGCGCCTGGGCGTCCCGCAGGTCACGCTGCTCTCCGAGGTCTCCATCGAGGACGGCGTCGTGAAGGGCCGCCGTGACGGCGACACCGCCTCCGAGCAGCTGGAGGCCTCCCTCCCGGCCGTCGTCTCCGTGACGGACCAGTCGGGCGAGGCGCGCTACCCCTCCTTCAAGGGCATCATGGCCGCCAAGAAGAAGCCGGTGGAGTCCCTGGAGCTGGACGACCTGGACATCGACGCGGACGAGGTCGGCCTCGCCGGCGCCTGGACCGCGGTCGACTCGGCCGCCGAGCGCCCCGCGCGCACCGCGGGCACGATCGTCAAGGACGAGGGCGAGGGCGGCAAGCAGCTGGCCGGCTTCCTTGCGGAGCAGAAGTTCATCTAAGACTCAGCCTCGCGATCCGGACGCCCGTCCGGCTCGCGCGAGCCCCTCAGACCCGCCCCTTTCCCCTCGCAGGAGATTGAAGTCCCATGGCTGAGATTCTCGTCTACGTCGACCACGTCGACGGAGCCGTCCGCAAGCCCACCCTGGAGCTGCTGACCCTCGCCCGCCGCATCGGTGAGCCCGTCGCCGTCGCCCTGGGCAACGGCGCCGCCGACACCGCCGCCGCGCTCGCCGAGCACGGCGCCGTGAAGGTCCTCACCGCCGACGCCCCCGAGTTCGCCGACTACCTGGTCGTCCCGAAGGTCGACGCCCTCCAGGCCGCGTACGAAGCTGTCTCCCCGGCCGCCGTGCTCGTCCCGTCCTCCGCCGAGGGCAAGGAGATCGCGGCCCGCCTCGCGGTCCGCATCGGCTCCGGCATCATCACCGACGCCGTGGACCTGGAGGCCGGTGACGAGGGCCCGGTCGCGACGCAGTCCGCGTTCGCCGCCTCCTTCACCACCAAGTCCCGTGTCTCCAAGGGCACCCCGGTCATCACGGTCAAGCCGAACTCGGCCCCTGTGGAGGCCGCCCCGGCCGCCGGCACCGTCGAGGCCCTCACGGTCTCCTTCGGCGCGCTGGCCACCGGCACCAAGGTGACCGGCCGTACCCCGCGCGAGTCGACCGGCCGCCCCGAGCTGACCGAGGCCGCGATCGTGGTCTCCGGTGGCCGCGGTGTCAACGGCGCCGAGAACTTCGCGATCATCGAGGCGCTCGCCGACTCCCTCGGCGCGGCCGTCGGCGCCTCCCGCGCCGCCGTCGACGCCGGCTGGTACCCGCACTCCAACCAGGTCGGCCAGACCGGCAAGTCGGTCTCGCCGCAGCTGTACATCGCCTCCGGCATCTCCGGCGCGATTCAGCACCGCGCGGGCATGCAGACCTCGAAGACGATCGTCGCGATCAACAAGGACGCCGAGGCGCCGATCTTCGACCTCGTCGACTACGGCGTGGTCGGCGACCTCTTCGACGTCGTCCCGCAGCTGACCGAAGAGGTCAAGACCCGCAAGGGCTGACCTGCGGTTCTCTCGCGGCCGGGGCCGCACGGTGATCTCTCACCGTGCGGCCCCGGGTCGTTTCGGACAACCATTGACTCAGGTCCCGACAGGCTACTAACTTCGCCATACGGATTGTTGATTCCGTGCAGCGGAAAACAGGAGGATGTGGGATGGGTCAGCAGGAGAAGGTGTCGACGAGCCTCGCGGGCGCGGTCAGCGAGGGCATCAGCGCCTCCCTCGCCGCGGTGGACGCCGAGCTGGACCGCCGCTACCCGGGGGACCCCGGCACCCGCCAGCCCGTCCACACCGTCTACGTCCCCGGGAACGTCTTCGACGCCGGCACCATCCGCTCCTGGGGCGACCGGGCCCTCGCCGCCCTCGACGAGCACGCGCCCGACGCCGCCTCGTTCGCCGCCGTCCTGGGCCTGTCCGAGGATCTCGCCGAGGACGTCTACGGCCGCGTCCGCGCCAAGCTGGAGCGCGAGCCGATCGAGGACCTCCGGGTCGACTTCGAGGACGGATACGCCGGAAAGGACGAGGACGCCGACGCCGCCCGCGCCGCCCGGCTCATCTCGGAGGCGTACCGGAACGGCACCGCCGCCCCGTACATGGGCATCCGGATGAAGTGCATGGAGGCCGCCGTACGCGACCGGGGCATCCGCACCACCGACGTCTTCCTCACCGGCCTCCTGGAGAACGGCGGCCTCCCCGACGGCCTCGTCCTCACCCTCCCCAAGGTCACCTACCCCGAGCAGGTCACCGCCTTCGTCCGGCTCCTGGAGGCCTTCGAGAAGGCCCACGGCCTCGACGCCGGCCGCCTCGGCTTCGAGATCCAGATCGAGACCAGCCAGTCCATCCTCGCCACCGACGGCACCGCCGCCGTCGCCCGGATGATCGGCGCCGCCGAGGGCCGCGCCACCGGCCTCCACTACGGCACCTTCGACTACAGCGCCTGCCTCGGCGTCTCCGCCGCCTACCAGGCGAGCGACCACCCGGCCGCCGACCACGCCAAGGCGATCATGCAGGTCGCCGCCGCGGGCACCGGCGTACGCGTCTCCGACGGCTCCACCAACGTCCTCCCGGTCGGCTCGAAGGAACACGTCCACGAGGCCTGGCGCCTCCACTACGGCCTCACCCGCCGGGCCCTCGCCCGCGCCTACTACCAGGGCTGGGACATGCACCCGGGCCACATCCCCACCCGGTACGCCGCCGTCTTCGCCTTCTACCGCGAGGGCTTCGAGGCCGCCGCCAAGCGCCTCTCCGCCTACGCCAACCACGCCGGCGGCGACGTCATGGACGAGCCCGCCACCGCCAAGGCCCTCAGCTCCTACCTGCTGCGCGGCATCGACTGCGGCGCCCTCGACACCGCCGAGGTCGACGCCCTCACCGGCATGGACCGCGCCGCGCTCGACCGCTTCGCCGCCCCGCGCCGAGGCGACCTCACCGCCTCCGCGGAGTAACCGGAAGGCCGGGGTCCGGACGGCCGGGAGGAGGAAGGCCGGGGTCCGGACGGCCGGGGCGAGCAGGAGCCGGGACGGACGGGGGTCACGGACCGGTCGACCGCCCCGGGGATCTCAGTCGGTCGGCGGTGGCGCGATCTCGCCCGACCCACGGGCGAGGAGCGTCGTGCCGAGCACCACCCGCTGCGGCGCCTCGTCGGCCCCGTCGAGGCGCCGGAACAGGCGCTCCGCCGCCGTCCGGCCGAGCGCGGCCGGGTCCTGCGCGACGACCGTGACACCCAGGAGATCGGCCAGCTCGATGTCGTCGAAGCCGACCAGGGCGACCGGCCGCGGGTGCCCCGCCAGGGCCCGGACCACGGTGACCGTGACCCGGTTGTTCCCCGCGAACAGCGCCGTCACCGGCTCCGGCCCCGAGAGGAGCTCCCGTACGGCGGCGCTCACCCGCTCGGGGTCCGTGGAGCCGGGCGCGACCCAGGCGTCCCGGACCGGCAGACCCGCGTCCTCCATGGCCGCGCGGTAGCCGCGCAGCCGCTCGGACGACGTGTGGATGCGCGGCCGGTCGCCGATGAAGCCGATGCGGCGGTGCCCGTGGGCGATCAGATGGGCCACCCCGTCCCGGGCCCCGCCGTAGCTGTCCGAGAGGACGGCGTCGGCCTCGATCAGCCCCGCCGGGCGGTCCACGAAGACCGTGGCGACACCCGCCCTCATCTCCGGCTCCAGGTACCGGTGGTCGTCACCCGCGGGGACGACGATCAGACCGTCGACCCGGCGTGCGCACAGGGCGAGCGCCAACTCCTGTTCCCGGCCCGGGTCCTCGGCACTGGAACCGTTGATGAGCAGGGCGCCGTGCGCCCGCGCGACCTCCTCGACGGCCCGGCTGAGCGGCCCGTAGAACGGGTCGGCGAGATCCTCGAGGACGAGGCCGACGGTCGCGGTCCTGCCCTTGCGCAGCACGCGCGCGCTGTCGTTGCGCCGGAAGCCGAGGACCTCGATCGCCTCCTGGACCCGGCGCTCGGTGTCCGGGGTGACGCCCGGCTCGCCGTTCACCACCCGGGACACCGTCTTCAGGCCGACGCCCGCGCGTGCGGCGACGTCCTTCATCGTGGGCCGGTTGCCGTAGCGGTGCTCGGGGCGGCGGGCGATGTCGGCCACGGTGTGCGGTTCCTCCGTCGAAGATCGGTGCGGTGTCCCTCTGGGGGAAGCATAGGCCCTGGACAACGTTGTCATGGCGCGGGAGACTGTATGGACCACCGTTCCGCCCGCGCCGCCGACTGGAGACCCCGCACCATGCTGACCGATCCCGCCACCGGCCCCGCAGACGGTCTCGTCGCCGCCCTCGACATCGGCGGAACCAAGATCGCCGGGGCCCTGGTCGACGGTGAGGGCGGCATCCGCGTCCGCTCCCAGCGGCCGACGCCCGCGCGTGAGGACGGCGAGACGGTGATGGGCGCGGTCGAGGACGTGCTCGCCGACCTGGCGGCCTCGCCGCTGTGGGAGGCCGCCGGGTCCGTCGGCATCGGCAGCGCCGGCCCCGTCGACGCGTACCGGGGCACCGTGAGCCCGGTCAACGTGCCCGGCTGGCGAGACTTCCCGCTCGTCGAGCGGGTCCACCGGGCGGCGGGCGGACGTCGGCCGGTCACCCTGGTCGGCGACGGCGTCGCCATGACGGCGGCCGAGCACTGGCTCGGCGCCGCCCGGGGCCACGACAACGCCCTGTGCCTCGTGGTCTCCACGGGCGTCGGCGGCGGTCTGATCCTGGGCGGCCGGGTTCACCCCGGCCCCACCGGCAACGCCGGTCACATCGGCCACATGGTGGTGGACATGGACGGCGAGCCGTGCGCCTGCGGCGGGCGCGGCTGCGTCGAGCGGATCGCCAGCGGCCCGCACCTGGCCCGCCGCGCCCTGGAGAACGGCTGGCGGCCAGGGCCCGACGGAGACGTCTCCGCCGCCGCCGTGGCCGCCGCCGCGCGGGAGGGGGACCCGGTGGCCGTCGCTTCGTACGAGCGGGCGGCCCAGGCGCTCGCGGCGGGCATCGCGGCGACGGCGACCCTCGTCGAGATCGACATCGCCGTGGTCGGCGGCGGGGTCGCGGGCGCAGGCGAGGTCCTCTTCGCCCCGCTCCGCCGCAGCCTCGCCTCGTACGCCACGCTCTCCTTCGTCCGGAACCTGCGCGTCGTCCCCGCGCTCACGGGCACCGACGCGGGCCTGCTGGGCGCGGCGGCGGCAGCGAGCGCCGGGGGAGGGGCGGGGGTCGGGACGGGGAGCTGAACAGGCCGGGGCCCTGGGGAACCCGAGGGGCCGAGGTCATCGAGGAAGCGACGGCGCCGAGCGGCCCGGCACCTGCTGAGGCGCCGTCACTCCCTCCGTACGCGCTCCGCCGCAGCCCGCTGCTCCACGATCACCAGGAACGTGTCGGACTCCAGGTCCATCACGACCCGGGCCGGCACCCCTTCGTCGCGCCGCGCGCCGGCGAACTCCTCCGCCGGCAGGCTGCCCCGCGGGCCGCCGGCCGGAAACCGTTCGAGAACCATACGACTCATCTGCGCACCCCCTCGTGCTTGCCGTTCTCAACGACGGCCGCGCGGAAGTGTCACGCACATGCCGAGACCCGCGATCGCGGGTTTCCGTGGCAGGGTGTTGCGGGCAAGCCACTGGGGGCTACCGAAGAGGGGGAATCGTGATCGTCTGGATCAACGGTGCGTTCGGCGCGGGAAAGTCCAGCACCGCGCGCGAGCTGGTCGAGCTGATCCCGAACAGCACGCTGTACGACCCCGAGCTCACCGGCGGGGGACTGCGCCGGCTCCTCCCGGCCAAGCGGCTCGCCGAGGTCGAGGACTACCAGGACCTGCCGATCTGGCGCCGGCTCGTCGTCGACACCGCCGCCGCCCTCCTCGCCGAGCTGGGAGGCGTCCTCGTGGTCCCCATGACCCTGCTCCGGCAGGAGTACCGGGACGAGATCTTCGGAGGACTCGCCGCCCGCCGGATCGAGGTGCGCCACGTCCTGCTCGACCCGGAGGAAACGATCCTGCGGGAGCGGATCGACGGCCGGTCGGAGTACGGCGACCCCGAGGTCGACGCACGCGTACGCGAGTGGTGTCACACGCACCTCACGCCCTACCGCGCCGCCCGCGACTGGCTCGCCGCGGACGCGTACACCGTCGACACCTCGGCGCTCACCGTGGCCGAGGCCGCCCGGTCCGTCGCCGACGCCGTCCGGACCGGTCGCGTCACCTCGTGCGGCATCGTCCAGACCCCCGAACCGACCGGGGAGACCCTCGCCGCCGGCGTCCTTCTCTTCGACGACCAGGACCGATTCCTCCTGGTCGACCCCACCTACAAGCCCGGCTGGGAGTTCCCCGGCGGCGTCGTCGAGCCCGGTGAACCCCCGGCCCGCGCCGGGATGCGCGAGGTGGCCGAGGAGATAGGCCTCGAACTCGACGCCGTGCCCCGCCTCCTGCTCGTCGACTGGGAACGCCCCCAGCCGCCCGGTTACGGAGGTCTGCGCCTCCTCTTCGACGGCGGCAGACTCGGCCCGGAGGAGACCGCGCGCGTCCGCCTCCCCGGCGCCGAGCTGCGCGGCTGGCGCTTCGTCACCGAGGAGGAGGCCGCCGAACTCCTGCCGCCCGTCCGCTACCGCCGCCTGCGCTGGGCCCTGCGCGCACGCGAACGCGGCACGGTGCTCAACCTGGAGGCGGGAGCCCCGGTGGGCTGACCGCCGCCCGCCCTGTCCGCCGTCCGCCCTGTCCGGCGCCCGCCCTATCCGGCGGCCGCGGCGAGCCGGGCCGCCGCGTCCTCGGTCACCGGGGCGCCGTGGCCGCAGCACAGCACCGAGGGGGCGAGCTTCGCGAGGCGCCGCATCGAGTCGAGGGCGAGCGCCCGGTCGACGTGGAACACACCGAAGGTCACGCCCTGGACGGACGCCACCGTGTCCCCGGTGAACAGCACGCCGTGACGCGGGAGATGCACGGCCATCGAGCCGGGCGTGTGTCCCGGCGTGTGGACGACCACCGCGCCGTCGCCGAAGCCGAGTTCCTCGCCGTCCTCGACCTCCCGGTCCACCCGCGTCGGCGGCGCCTCCGGCACCGTCATCCCGTGCGCGAACAGAGGGATCTCCCAGTCCAGGAGGTCCGGTTCCGGCACCGGTGCCTCGCCCCGGACCACCGGCGCGTCGAGCCGGTGCGCGAGGACCTCGGCGCCGTGGCGGTCGGCGAGCTCCTGCGCCGAGCCCACGTGGTCCCGGTGGCAGTGGGTCAGCACGATGCGGCGCAGCCGGTCCGGGTCCAGGCCGGCCGCGCGTATCGCCGTCGCCGTCCCGGCCGCCGTGCCGGCCCAGCCGGCGTCGATCAGAGTCAGCTCCTCCTCGTCCTGCCACAGGTAGGCCTGTCCGATGGAGAAGTCGAGAAGGTGCAGGCGCGAGGTGATCCGGGTGGGTTCCATACGGCGAACCTACGCATCCGCGCAGGTCCGCCGTACGTCTCTACGCTCTCGGCGAGCTTCGCCGAACGCTGAACCGGCTCCCGGTCAGGCCTGCTTCGAACGGGCGTAGTAGAGCAGGAAGTGCGCCTCCGCCACCGAGAGCCGCTCCAGCTCCTCGGGCGAGACGGACTCGTTGGGCGCGTGGATCTGCGCCTCGGGCTCGCTCAGCCCGATCAGCAGGATCTCCGACTCCGGGTACAGCTCGGCCAGCGTGTTGCACAGCGGGATCGAGCCGCCCATGCCCGCCGTCTGCATCTCCTGACCGGGGTACGCGATCCGCATGGCCTCGGCCATCGAGGCGTACGCCGGGCTCGACGTGTCCGCCTGGAAGGGCTGGCCCTGGCCCACCTGCTCCAGCGAGACCCGGGCGTTCCACGGCGTGTGCTTCTCGATGTGGGCGAACAGCAGCTTCGTCGCCTCGGCAGCGTCCTGACCCGGCGGCACCCGAAGGCTGATCTGCGCGCGGGCCGACGCGGGGATCGAGGGGGTCGCCCCGGCCACCGGGTGGCAGTCCATTCCGACGACGGTGACGGCGGGCCGCGCCCAGATCCGGTCGGCGACCGTACCGGCGCCCGGCAGGTCCACGCCCGAGAGGACCTTGGCGTCCTGACGGAAGGCGTCCTCCGGGTACTGCAGACCTTCCCAGTCCTTCTCGCACGGCAGGCCGTCGATGACGGTCGAACCGTCCGGGCCGCGCAGCGAGTCCAGTACGCGGATCAGCGCGGCCAGCGCGTCCGGCGCGGCGCCGCCGAACTGACCGGAGTGCAGGTTGCCCTCCAGGGTGTCGATCCGCACCCGGATCATCGTCATCCCGCGCAGGGTCGCCGTCACCGTCGGCAGACCCACCCGGAAGTTGCCCGCGTCGCCGATGACGATCGCGTCGGAGACGAGGAGCTCGGGGTGCTGCTCGGCGTACCGCTCCAGCCCGCCGGTGCCCTGCTCCTCCGAGCCCTCGACGATCACCTTGACCGTCACGGGGACGCCGCCGTTCGCCTTCAGGGCGCGCAGCGCGAGCAGGTGCATCACGAAGCCGCCCTTGCAGTCGGCCGTACCGCGCCCGTACCACCGTCCGTCGCGCTCGGTCAGCTCGAACGGCGGGGAGAGCCAGGCGGACTCGTCCAGCTTCGGCTGCACGTCGTAGTGCGCGTAGAGGAGGACGGTCGGCGCCCCGGCCGGGCCGGGCAGGATGCCGTACACCGACTGCGAGCCGTCCGGGGTGTCGAGCAGCGCCACGTCCTGGAAGTCCTCGGCGCGCAGGGCGTCCGCAACCCAGTTCGCCGCCGCCTCGCACTCGCTGCGCGGCGCCACGGCCTCGTCCGCCACCGACTCGAAGGCCACCAGCTCCGTGAGCTCCGCCTTGGCCCGGGGCATCAGGGACCGTACGGTCTCGGCGATCGGATTCGAGGTCATGGGCACGCTCCTGGTGGGTGCGACGTTACGACGTGGGGACGGCGATCGGCGTATGTCGTGGTACGACGAACGCACCGTCGATCCTACGGCGCGAGGCCTCGGTGACCGCGCCGTAGGATGCGTCAGGAGCAGACCACCGGTCGGATCAGGAGCAGAAGCACATCGTGAGCAGCGAGCACGCAGAGAACGCCGGTCCGGAGAACACCGCGCCCGAAGGCGCGGCTCCTGAGGGCATCGGTGTGGACGGGGCGGCGGACGTGGACGAGGCGGCGGAGGCGGATCCGACGGCGGCCGCGGACCCGGGGGCGGACGCGGATCCGACGGCCGGTGCGGATCCGGCGGCTGACGCGGACGAGGCCTCGGCGGCGGACGTGGAGGCGCACGCGCCGGACGGCGTGGAGGCGGACGTCTGGGACGTCGTGGTCGTCGGCGCGGGACCGGCCGGCGCGACGGCGGCCTACGCCGCCGCCGTGGCCGGGCGCCGGGTGCTGCTCCTGGAGAAGTCCGAGCTGCCCCGTTACAAGACCTGCGGCGGCGGCATCATCGGCCCGTCCCGTGACTCCCTGCCGCCCGGCTTCGAACTCCCCCTCCAGGACCGGGTGCACGCGGTCACCTTCTCCCTCCAGGGACGGTTCGCCCGCACCCGGCGCTCGCGCCGCATGCTCTTCGGGCTCATCAACCGGCCGGAGTTCGACGCCCAGCTCGTCGAGCACGCGCAGAAGGCCGGTGCCGAGCTGCGGACCGGTGCCACGGTGACCCGGGTGGAGCAGCACGGCCCGTCCGTCCCGGACCGGCGGACCGTCGCCGTCGTCCTCGCCGACGGTGAGACGGTGCTCGCGCGCGCGGTCGTCGGTGCCGACGGCAGTGCGAGCCGCATAGGGGCCCATGTCGGGGTGAAGCTCGGTCAGGTCGACCTGGGCCTTGAGGCGGAGATCCCCGTGCCGCCGTCCGTGGCCGAGGACTGGAAGGGCCGTGTCCTCATCGACTGGGGCCCGATGCCCGGCAGTTACGGGTGGGTCTTCCCGAAGGGCGACACGCTGACCGTCGGTGTCATCTCGGCGCGCGGCGAGGGTGCCGCCACCAAGCGGTACATGGAGGACTTCGTCGCCCGGCTCGGCCTGGCCGGCTTCGAGCCCTCGATCTCCTCCGGTCACCTGACGCGCTGCCGCACGGACGACTCGCCGCTCTCCCGTGGCCGGGTCCTGGTCTGCGGTGACGCCGCCGGGCTCCTGGAGCCGTGGACGCGTGAGGGAATCTCGTACGCGCTCCGCTCGGGCCGTCTCGCGGGGGAGTGGGCGGTGCGGGTCGCGGAGGCCGGCGACGCGGTCGACGCCCGGCGCCAGGCCCTCAACTACGCCTTCGCCATCAAGGCGGGGCTGGGTGTCGAGATGGCGGTCGGGCGGCGGATGCTGGCGCTGTTCGAGCGGCGACCGGGGCTGCTGCACGCGACGATCACGGGGTTCCGCCCGGCGTGGAACGCGTTCGCGGACATCACCCGGGGTTCGGCGACGCTCGGCGGCATGGTCCGCTCCAACGGCATGGCCCGGCGGGCGCTGGAGGTCCTGGACCGGCGGATGGACACCACGTCCGGCGTCGGCCCGGCCGGGCGCGGCGTCGGACAGAAGGAACGGTCGGCGTCGCCGGAGGGTGACGGAGCGAACGTACCGGAGACCCCGAAGGGTGCCGAGGCTTCCGAGGGCGCCGCGGCGACCGACGCTCCGGAAGCGCCCTGACGCCGCGGCGTCGCGGGGGTGGGTGAGGCAGCGGACGGGCTCCGCCGCTCCGGCCGGTTCACGCGGCCGGGGTGGTGGGGCCCGTCGTCGTGAGGAGGAAGACGGGGTGCTTCGGAGCGACGGCGCGCAGCTCGGCGTCGGAGGAGTCGGGGCCGACGCCGCCGAAGAAGACACCGACCTCGGCCTTCCAGCGCTTGAGGTAGGCGCGCAGCAGCGCCGGCTTGTCGTCGTCCGCGACCTCGACGGCGGTGAACTCCTGTACGTGCTTGCCGAGGATCAGCTGCCCGCCGCCGGCGGCCCTCATGTTGTGGGTCCACTGGACGTGGCCACGGGGCGCCACGAGGTATCGGGCGCCGTCGATCGTCATGAGGTTGACGGGCGTACGGCGCCACTCGCCGCTCTTGCGGCCGCGGACGGCGAGCACCCGGGAGCCCCAGACGCTGATGCCGCGCCGGGTCATCCAGGCGACGGCGCGGTTGAGGACGTTCACGGTGAACCAGCCGGGCTTCATGACGTGCGGGGTGCTGGGCTGAGCGGACATGGTTCCTCCTGGGGAGTCGGTGGCCATCCGCGAAGCAAAGTGTGAGCACTGCTCTCGCTTGAGATCAGTGTGCACGAAGCGGTGCTCCCGAGCAAGAGCACTGCTCTCATTTCGAAGCGGCGCTCTGGAAGTGGCACACTGCTCTCCATGACGACCGTTCGAGGAGCCCGCGCCCGCGCCCGTATCGAGATCACCGCCGCCATCAAGCACGAGGCCCGAGCCCAGCTCGCCGCCGAAGGCGCCGCGAAGTTGTCCCTGCGGGCCGTCGCCCGTGAGCTCGGCATGGTGTCCTCCGCGCTCTACCGCTACTTCCCGAGCCGCGACGACCTGCTCACCGCCCTCATCGTCGACGCCTACGACGCCGTCGGCGCGGCGGCGGAGGAGGCCGCCGCCCGGACGTCGGCGCTGCGCCCCCTGGACCGCTGGACCGCCGTCTGCCGGGCGGTCCGCGTCTGGGCCGTCGCCCACCCCCACGAGTACGCCCTGATCTACGGGTCCCCGGTACCCGGCTACTCCGCGCCGCAGGACACCGTCGCCCCCGCCGCCCGCGTCGGCCTCGTCCTCATCGAGATCGCCCGCGACGCCCACGCCGGCGAGGGCGTCGCCCTCCCCCCGCTGCCCGAGGCCCTGCGCCCCGAGGGCGCCCGCATCGCCGCCGACGTCGCCCCGGACCTCCCGCCGGCCCTCGCCGTCGCGCTCGTCGCCGCCTGGTCGCAGCTCTTCGGCCTGGTCTCCTTCGAGGTGTTCGGTCAGTTCAACCGCGTCGTCGAGGACCGCGACACGTTCTTCGCGACGGCCGCCCGCCGACTGGGCCAGGACGTGGGCCTGCTGCCGCGCGGCTGAGCCGCGGCGGGGCACGTCCCCACCGAGAGGCGGGGCACGTCCCCACCTACGGGAGTACGGGCGAGCACCCCGCCGGGCCGACGCGTCGCCCCCGCCCCCGAGCGCCCTTTGCGGTCCTCCGCTCAGGACCAGGTGATCCCCGAGGTCTCCCGCCACAGCCGGGCGAGCTCCTCGTCCCCGGTGAGCGTCACGGCATCGGTCGGCAGCCGGTTCCACAGGGTCAGGTACAGGCGGTCGGCGGGGCCGCTCAGCTCGGTGACCGCCGAAGCCGCGGCCGGAGCCACGGCCGCGGCCCCCACCGAAGCGGAGGCTCCAGCCGACTCCGAGCCCGCCCCGGCACCACGAGCCACACCCCCAGCCCCGGCCACGCCCCCGGCCGGTCGAGCCTCCCGTTCCGTCCGCGGTGGCTCCGTCGCCGACAGGCGCACCGTCCAGACGTCGCCCGTGTCCGTCGCGCGTACCCTCAGCGTCCGGGGCTCCGGCGTTCGCACCCTGCTGCGGTCCCGGCCGTGGAAGCCCCGCAGCAACTCGTCGATCCCGTCGGCGGCGACCCTCGGGTCCACCGGCCCGGGGCCGGTCGTGAGCGCGGACTCGGCGTCCGCGCGGTGGACGGTCGTCTCGTGCGTCTGCCGGCGTGCCCAGAAGGCGAGCGGGGAGGGCGCGGGGAGGAACGTCCAGCACTCCAGCGTCTCCGGCGCCGCGCGCAGGGCGGCGACGAGGCCCGCGTGCCCCTCGCGGTAGTGGGCGAGCAGTTCGTCGCCGTCGAGCGCGGGCTCGCCGTCGCCCGGCTGGTACGTGGTGTGCCCCTCGGCCACGTGGGTCGTCGCCCAGCGGTGCACCATCGTCGTGTGCCGGAGGAGGTCCCGGACGCGCCACCCCGGGCAGGTCGGCACCTCGGCGTCCGGCCCCGCGGCCTCAGCCGCCTCCGCGAGGCCCCGGCCGGCCGCCTCCAGCGCGTCGATGTGCTCCGTGATCTTCATGGTTCCCCCGGCGGTCGTGTCCATGGGCCGGATTCTCGCAGCTCCGGACCTGCGGGCGAGGGGGCGGCACCGGACTCAACTCGCTGGTTCGGACCCCGCGTTCCGCGCCCAGTAGCCCATCGCGGCCGCACCGGCGGCGAGTGCGGCGACCGTCGTGAGCGCCAGCGGCAGGGAGAACCAGTCGGCGAGGAAGCCGATGGACGGCGGGCCGAGCAGCATGCCGCCGTAGCCGAGCGTCGACGCGGTCGCCACGCCGCCGGGGCCGGCCACGGCCCCCGCGCGGGCCACGGCGACGGGGAAGATGTTGGCGAGCCCGAGGCCGGTGACGGCGAAGCCGAGGAGCGTGGCCCAGACGGTCGGCGCGAGTGCGCCGAGCAGCATTCCGGCGGCGGCCGTCGCGCCGCCCGCGACGAGGGTGCGGGTCTGGCCGAGGCGTTCGAGCAGGGCGGTGCCGGTCAGGCGCCCCACGGTCATGGTCAGCGCGAAGACGGAGTACCCGGCGGCGGCGACGCCGGGGTGCGCTCCCAGGTCCTGCTCCAGGTGGAGGGCGCCCCAGTCGGCGAGTGCCCCCTCGCCGTACGCCGTGCAGAGCGCGATCACCCCGAAGACGAGCACGACACGGCGTGTCCCGGCCCGTGACGGGCTGCCGGGGGTCCGGGCGGCGGGTGCGAGGGACTTGGGCGGCGTGGGGGAGGGGTGGCGCAGGAGTGCGGGACCGGCGACGGCCGTCAGGACCAGGCCGACGCCGGTGAGGCCGAGGAGGTGGGCGGTCGGGGAGAGGCCCCCGGCGAGCAGACCGCCGAGGCCCGCGCCGATCATGCCGCCGAGGCTGAAGGCGGCGTGGAAGCTCGGCATCACGGGGCGCCGGAGCGCGGTCACGAGATCGACGGCGGCGCTGTTCATGGCGACGTTGATCCCGCCGTACGCGGCCCCGAAGACGAGCAGGACGAGACCGAGCGCGAGCGGGGAACGAGTGAGGGCCGGCAGCGCGACCGACAGGGAGAGGAGGACGGCGGTGGCGACGGTGACCGCGTGCGAGCCGTAGCGGCGGCAGAGCCGGCCGGTCAGCGTCATGGTGATCACGGCGCCCGCGGACACGCCGAGGAGGGCGAGGCCGAGGTCACCGGCCGAGGCGCCGGTCTGCTGCTTGACGGCGGGGATGCGGACGACCCAGCCGGCGAACAGGAAGCCGTCGAGGGCGAAGAAGAGGGTCAGGGCGACGCGGAGGCGGGACAGGGAGCGGGTGGCGGTGTCTCCGCCGGAGCCCCCCGAGGCGGCCGTCCGTACTTTGTTTAGTAGCGGCACAAACTCAGGATAGGGGGAGACCCCGCCGGTCGACAAGCGGGCGGTCGTCCCCCGCTTCCCGCCCGGCAGGGGTACGGCGCGGCCCCGCCGTCCGATCATGGGAGACTCCCACCCATGAACGGCAAGGCGACGACGACCCGGACACGGCTGGACAGGGGGCGCAACGCGCTCGGCCCCGCACTGGAGCTGGTGCACACCGGCAGGGCTCCGACGCGTGCCGTCCTCACCGCCGAGCTCGGCGTCACCCGTGCCACCGCCGGCGCGGTAGCCGCCGAACTGGAGGCCCTCGGTCTCATCCGGGTCGACTCCAACCCCGGTGCCGCCGCCGGCTCCCAGGGACGGCCCTCGCACCGCCTCGCCGTCGACGAGAAGGGCCCCGTGGCCCTCGCGGCCCAGGTCCACGCCGACGGCTTCCGCGCCGCCCTCGTCGGTCTCGGCGGCACCATCGTCGCCACCGCCCCCGGCTGCGTCACCGTCTCCGCCGACCCCGCCCAGGTCCTCGGTGCCGTCGTCGACGCGGGGGCCGCCCTGCTCCGGGAGAGCGGCCGCCGCTGCGTGGGCGCCGGGCTCGCCGCCCCCTCCGCCGTGGCCGAGCCGGAGGGCACCGCCCTCAACCCGCTCCACCTCGCCTGGCCCGCCGGGGCGCCGGTCCGGGAGATCTTCGCCGAACGGGTACGGGCCGCCGGCATCGAGGGCCCCGCCTTCACCGGCAACGACGTGAACCTCGCCGCCCTGGCCGAGCACCGCCACGGCGCGGGGCGCGGTGCGCGGGACCTGCTCTGCGTGGCCACCGGCCACCGGGGCGTCGGCGGCGCGCTCGTCCTCGACGGACGTCTCCACACCGGGAGCGCGGGGCTCGCCCTGGAGGTCGGCCACCTCACCGTGAACCCCGAGGGCCGCCCGTGCCACTGCGGCAGCCGGGGCTGCCTGGACGTCGAGACCGACCCGCTCGCCTTCCTCACGGTCGCGGGCCGCGCCCCCGGCCCCGAGGTGTCCCTGCTCCAGCAGTCCCGCGACCTGCTGCGGACCAGCCCCGACGACCCGGGTGTCCGCGTCGCCGTCGGGGAGCTGATCGACCGTCTGGGGCTCGGCCTCGCGGGTCTGGTGAACATCCTCAACCCCGACCGGATCATCCTCGGCGGTCTGCACCGCGAGCTGCTCGACGCCGACCCCGAGCGCCTCCGCGCGGTCGTCGCCGACCGCAGCCTGTGGGGTCGCAGCGGTGGAGTGCCGATCCTCCCCTGCACCCTGGACCACAACAGCCTCGTCGGCGCCGCGGAACTGGCCTGGCAGCCCGTACTCGACGACCCGCTGGCCGCCCTGGGCCGCGGGCCGGCCTGAGCGCCGAGCCTCTCCGTACCGGATCGCGGCCCGGTCTGAGCGCCGAGCCTCTCCGTACCGGATCGCGGCCCGGTCTGAGCGCCGAGCCTCTCCGTACCGGATCGCGGCCCGGTCTGAGCGCCGAGCCCTTCCATACCGGATCGCGAACCGGCCTGAGCGCCGAGCCTCTCCGTACCGGATCGCGGCCCGGCGGACACCCGGGGCCCGTCCCTCACGCCTCGGCGCGGCCCTCCACCAGGGCGGCGAGCCGGTCCAGGGCCATGCGCGTCCCCGTCTCGTTGTCGGCGGCGGGCACCGCGTCCGGTACCCCCTCGTGGACGACGAGCACGTCCGTGCCGCCGTCGATCGCGATCAGGGTCGTCGTCAGGGTCATCGCGCCGTGCAGACGGGGGTCCGGGGACTCGAACTCCAGGACCTCGACCACGCGTTCGCCCGCCAGCAGCTCCACGAAGCGCCCGTGGTACGTGTCCGTGCGCTCCCCGGACTTACCGGTGCCGTCCGCGGTCTCGTAGTGCAGCGACACCCGGAAGGCTCCGCCCTCCCGCGCGTCGAAGTCGTGCACCTCGCAGGTCATCCCGTACGGGACGCGCCAGCGGCCGACGGCTCCCGGGTCGAGCAGGGCCCGGTAGACGGCCGAGGGCGGGGCGTCGACATGGCGGGACACACGCGTCGTGTACACGACTGCAAGGCTACGCCCAGCGACCCGCCCCGTCAGCGGGGAAACCGGTGGGCGGCTCAGGCCGGACGACGTACTGTTCCGCCTCATGATCTCTTCTGCGTCCGATCTTCCTCCGCGCCTCGGCAGCCTCACCTTCCACGGCCCGCTCTCCGCGGCCCGTGCCGACCGCATGATCGCCCGGCTCGCCGCCACCGAGCCCGCCGACGTGCTCGACATCGGCTGCGGCTGGGGCGAGTTGCTCCTCCGCGTCCTGGAGGCCGCCCCGATGGCCAAGGGCGCCGGCATCGACATCAACGCGGAGGATCTGGCCCGCGGCCGCGCCCTCGCCGGGGCCCGCGGCCTCGCCGACCGCGTCGAGTTCGTCGAGGAGTCGGCCCTCGGCACCGACCGCGGTCCCGTCGACGCGATCCTCTGTCTCGGGTCGAGCCAGGCGCTCTGCGACCCCGAGCAGCCGCACGACCCCGCCGCCGCTCTGCGTGAGCTGCGCCGGCTGGTCCGGCCGGGGGGACGGGTGGTGCTCGGGGAGGGCTTCTGGGAGCGCACCCCCACCGAGGTGGAGCTGGCCGGCATGTGGCCGGGCGCGAACACCGGCGACCACCTCTCCCTGGGCGCACTCGTCGACCTCGCCGTCGAGGCGGGCTTCCGGCCCGCGTGGATCGAGACGGCGAGCGCGGAGGAGTGGGAGGAGTTCGAGTCGGGCTACCGGTACGACACCGAGGTCTGGCTCGCCGCCCACCCCGGCCACCCGCTCGCCGCCGAGACCCGCGAGCGCGTCGACCGGCAGCGTTCGAGCTGGCTGAACGGCTACCGGCGCGTCCTCGGCATCGCCTATCTGACACTCGTCGCCGTCGCCTGATACGGGCTCACGCGGCGAGGGACACCGGCGCGCGCTCCGTGGACGGTTTCAGCCCGCCCGGCCCGCCGGGACCCGGCGGGTCGAGACCACGGCGGGGGCGGGCGTCAGGACCGGCTCGGGCGTGAGGACCGGTTGGGGTGTCAGCACCGGTTCGGGCGCGAGGGCCGGTTCGAGGGCCGGGGACGGGTCGGCCGGGGCGCTGAGCGGAACGCCGGAGAACCGCCCGTACCCCACGAAGGGACCCTCGGTCGCGGAGCCGTACACGGCGTGCGGACGGGCCATGACCGGGACGGCGCGCGGCGGTGCAGAGAGGGTGAACCACACCACCTTCCCGTCCGCGCCGCAGGGGCGGACACCCCAGCTCTCGCTGACCGCGCCGACGATGGCGAGGCCGCGGCCGGAGGTGGCCAGTTCGTCGAAGGCATCGAGGGGCTCCGGGCGACAGGCCTGCGGTATCCGCGGGTCATGGTCCCGGACGGAGACCGTCAGCCGGTCGAGCAACAGCTCGATCTCGACGGTGCACCGCTTGTCCGGCCGGGCGTGCCGGTGGACGTTCGTCAGAAGTTCGGTGACTCCGAGCACGGCCTGATCGACCAGCGCGTCGAGATGCCAATGACGCAGATGCGCGGACACAATCCTGCGGACCTGTCCGATCCGCGACGGCAGGGCCTGAAGCTCCACCGCGTAATACCTGCTCGGCTCGCTGATCACGGCTGCGACTCCCCGAAGTAGTCCGGAAGAAGACGAAGATTCGGATCTCTCCATGCGACACAGGGGCTCGGACGGGGTAGCGACCTCGACGTACGGTCACCGTCGATGAACCCTCTGTGAGGTGATACCAGCGTGAACCAGTGGTGACTGTCGCGCAACTCACAGCGGGCCGGAGCCAGGTCGGAGGGCGGCCGGCCCCCGTCCGCGCCCGTGGTCGCCCCGGCCCGTCAGCGCCGCCCGGCAGCCCTCTTCAGTGCCGCGAGGAAACGGCCCGTCTCCTCGGTCTCGTCCTCGCTCGCGCCGTGGTCGTCGCCGTGCAGCGTCAGCCGGTAGCGGGTGCCGTTCACCGTCGCCACCGCCTCGTCGGACCGCGCGAACCACGGGCGTCCCGCCCGGACCTTGCTGACCGGCGCGCTGTCGATCTCGCTGCCGTAACTCGTGAGGAGGGCGAGCCGGCCGTCCTCGATCCGCACCTCCCCGGCGCGCGTCAGTGAACGCGGCCACCGGTCGATCCGTACGCCCCTCGCGCTGAACTCGGGTTCCGACATGCCGATCCGCCCCTTTCACCCGGTTGTCGTTCCCAGTGTGCCGGGCCGCCCCCGCCCGCACCAGAAGGCCTCCCCGCAAGTCATCCCTATGGACAGTCAAAGGAATCGTTTGCCCAGGTGAGAGGGGTATCGTCGGCAGTGGGCACCGAGTGGAAGAGACCGAGGAGAGGCACGGATGAGCACCACGGAGAACAGCGTGGGGAACCGGGCGGCCGCCGCGGCGGTGACCGTCGACGTCGACCGCAGCGACCCGGCGTACCGGTCGTGGCTCAAGGAGGCCGTCCGCAAGGTCCAGGCCGACGCCAACCGCTCCGCCGACACCCATCTCCTGCGCTTCCCGCTCCCGGAGAAGTGGGGCATCGACCTCTACCTCAAGGACGAGTCCACCCACCCCACCGGCAGCCTCAAGCACCGCCTCGCCCGCTCCCTCTTCCTGTACGGCCTCTGCAACGGCTGGATCCGGCCCGGAAAGCCCGTCATAGAGGCCTCCAGCGGCTCGACCGCGGTCTCCGAGGCGTACTTCGCGAAGCTCATCGGCGTGCCCTTCATCGCCGTCATGCCCCGCACCACCAGCCCCGAGAAGTGTCGGCTCATCGAGTTCCACGGCGGGCAGTGCCACTTCGTCGACGACTCGCGCACGATGTACGAGGAGGCCGCCGCCCTCGCCGAGCGCACCGGCGGCCACTACATGGACCAGTTCACCTACGCGGAGCGGGCCACCGACTGGCGCGGCAACAACAACATCGCCGAGTCCATGTTCCAGCAGCTGAGGCTGGAGCGGTTCCCGGAGCCCGCCTGGATCGTGGCGACCGCGGGCACCGGCGGCACCTCGGCGACCATCGCCCGCTACGTCCACTACATGCAGCACGACACCCGGATCTGTGTCGCCGACCCGGAGAACTCCTGCTTCTTCGACGGCTGGACGCACCACGACCCGGACGCCACCGCCGACTGCGGCTCCCGCATCGAGGGCATCGGCCGCCCCCGGATGGAGCCCAGCTTCGTGCCCGGGGCCGTCGACCGCATGATGAAGGTCCCCGACGCGGCGAGCGTCGCCGCCGTCCGCGCCCTGGAGGCCGCCATCGGCCGCAAGGCGGGCGGCTCCACCGGCACCGGCCTGTGGAGCGCCTTCAAGATCATCGCCGAGATGGTCGCCCAGGAGCGGACCGGCAGCGTCGTCACCCTGATCTGCGACCCCGGCGAGCGCTACCTCGACAAGTACTACTCCGACGCCTGGCTGGTCGGCCAGGGCCTGGACATCGCCCCGTACAGCGCCGTCATCGAACGGTTCCTGGCGACCGGGGCCTGGCCGGAGTGAGCCGCCGGTCGAGCCGGCGCGCCGCGTCCCGGAACGACAGCCCCACGCCGGGCCCCGCCAGTCGCAGCCCCAGCCGGAACGGGGTCGCGCCGTCGGCCGCCATGGTCCACCGCAGCCGGGTGCCCTTGCCGGCGGGGGAGAGGGCCCACTCCTCCGCGAGCGCCGTGACGCCCGGGGCGTTGGTGGCGTCCACCCGGTAGGCGTAGCGGACGTCGGGTTCGGCGGCGAGGACCGTTTCTTCGAAGGCGATCCCGCCCCGCAGCCGGACCGTCCTGCCGGCCCCGTCGGCGGTGGGCACGGCGGAGACGACCGCCGTGAACCAGGCGGGCATGCTCCCCACCTCGACGGCGAGCGACCGGTAGACGGCCGGGGGCGGTGCGGCCAGCGTCGCGGTGAAGACCAGGCGGACGGGCGCGGATGCGGTGAAGTCGAGCTCCACCGGCCTCAGTCGGCGTGCCATGGACCGTACCTCCCCAGGACGGAAGCGAAAGAGCACCCTAGCTGACGAGATGTCAACAGCACAGAGGGCGAGGGGCGTCTCCCGATGGCGGGCCGGCCAACAGACGCCCGGCGAGGGGCGCCTCCCGCCGGGCGGGCCTCCCGCAGGACGCCCGACGAGCGGTGCCCCCGGACCACACGCCGCCCGACGACGGGCGCCCCCGGCACACGCGCCCGGCAAGAGGCGCCCCCCGGACAGACGCGCTCAGCTCCTCCGCAGCAGCCCGTCCACCGCCCTGCCGAACAGGACCCGTCCCGCCAGGGCGAGCACCGGATCGAAGGCGCGCGGGACGCCCCGTACGGACAGCTCCTCCGTCCACACCACCCGGCTGCCGCCCGGCGTCTCCGTCACCTCGACCAGAGCCCAACCCCGCACCACCCGGCCGGACTTCTCCAGCCGGCACGCGCCGGTGCGTCCGCCCGCCGGCGGTTCCCAGCGCACGACCTCCATCGGGTCGTCGAAGGCCAGCCGGCCGATGCCGGTCCGGGCGGTGAACCGGGTACCGACCCGGTTCGGCCCCGGCGTCAGCACCCTCGTCCGGGTCAGCGGCACCATCCGGCCGTGCGCCGGCCAGTCCGTCAGCCGGCGCCACACCTCTCCGGGGGCCAGCGGCACCGTCCGCTCGACCCGGAACCGGCTCACGCCTGCTCCTCGCCCGCCACCACGAGACCCGGCAGCTGTTCCGCGATCTCGCCCCGGGCACCCTCGGGCAGGCCGCGGTCCGTCACCCAGGTGTCCACCTCGTCGAGCGAGGCGAAGGAGCTCAGGCCCACCGTCCCCCACTTGGTGTGGTCGGCGACCACCACCACCCGGCGCGCCGACTGCATCAGACACCGGTCGGTCTCCGCCTCCGCCAGGTTCGGCGTCGACAGTCCGGCCTCCACCGAGATGCCGTGCACCCCGAGGAACAGCAGGTCGAAGTGGAGCGAGCGGACCGCCCGGTCCGCCACCGGCCCCACCAGCGCGTCGGACGGCGTGCGCACCCCGCCCGTCAGGACGACCGTCGCCGCCCCGCGCCGCGACTCGGCCCCGTTGCCCGCCAGCTGCGCCTCGTGGAAGACGTCCGCGACCCGGACCGAGTTCGTCACCACCGTGAGGTCCGGGACGTCCAGCAGATGCCGGGCCAGGGCGTAGGTCGTCGTCCCGCCGGACAGGGCGATCGCCGTGCCCGGCGCGACCAGGGCCGCCGCCGTCCGGGCGATCTCGTCCTTGGCACTGAGTTCGAGCACCGACTTGGCCTCGAAGCCCGGCTCGTGGGTGCTCGCCTCGACCACCGGAACGGCTCCGCCGTGCACCTTCTCCAGCATGCCCTGCCGGGCCAGCGCGTCGAGGTCCCGACGGATCGTCATGTCCGAGACGCTGAGACGCCGGGTCAGCTCGTTGACCCGGACACCGCCACGCCGCCGGACCTCGTCGAGGATCAGGGCGCGCCGCTGTTCCGCCAGGAGGTTCTGGTTGTCAGTCACCGCCGGGGCCGGTCCTTCCGCAGGAGACAAGGGGATGGCTGTCGGATTTCGGTGAGGAACGGTGCGCAGATGCACGTCCGTCCGCGATCCTGTAGCCGACGTCGCATCTTCCCACCCTGAGAGGAAGTCCCCTCAGTGTCCCCTGCCACACCCGCCCCGGAGAGCGGGGGCGCGGCGCTCGAACTCCTCGTCCACGGAGTCGGCGGAGCGACCCCCCAGGACATGCTCGACGACCCCAGGACCGTACGGATCACCGGCGACCGGACCGCCGCCATGTACCGCCGCGCCGAGGACGTCGACGCGGAGGCCCACCCCGAGCGGTACGCGTCGCGCCCGGTCCCGGAGGCGTACTGCTGGTCCAATCTGACCTCGGGCGACGGCGCCCGGGCCTTATGGCTGCTGCTCCTGCCGTTCATGGTCGTCAACCTGGCGCACTGGATGCGCCCGCCCTCCCGGGGAGGCCGGGGGCTCGTCCGCCTGTACGGGGTCGTCGTCCGGCTCGTCGCCCTCACCCTCACCGTGCTCCTCACCGCCGCCGCCTGCGAGGTCGCGCTCGACCTGACGGCCTGGCAGTGCGCCGGCACCGCAACCTGCGCCGACGCCTACTCCTGGCTCGGCTTCCTCTCGGCGGACCGGGGCGGCTGGTGGTCCCTCCCCGGCCGCCGCCTCGCCCTCGCCGCCCTCGTCCCGACCGCCCTCGTCGGCCTCCTCTGGTACCTGTCGAACCGCACCTGGAGCGCGTACGAGGCCCAGCGCCCGCCCACCGGCCACGACGCCCCCGTGGAGACACCGTGGACCGGACCGCAGCCGCCGGTCGGGACGCGGCCGGCGGGCACGGCGCCGCCCGCCGCCGAACCGACCGGCCCGGCGACCGCGGTAACCGAAGAGCTCGGCTCGGACCCCGTCGAGCAGCGCCCCGCCCTCGGCCGCCCCGGTTTCTGGTACGGGCGCCGGCTCGTCGCCCGCCTCAGAGCCGCGCACACCGCCGCCGGCCTCCTCACCGTCTCCGCCGCCCTCGTCACGGCGACCGCACGCCACGACGCCACGACCCCCGGCGGTGCCGGCGCCGTCATCGGCCCGGCCCTCCAGGCCGCCGTCGTCGCCCTGTCCGTCCTCGTCGTGTGGGTCGTCTGCCGCCGCGGCCGCAGCGAGCGCCGCCTCGACCTGCGCGTCGAACGCGCCCTCGTCTCCTGGCTGCCCGGCGCCTCGCTCGCCCTCCTGGCGCTCACCGCCCTGTACGCCGGCTGGTCACGCCCCGGCTGGACGTCCACCGGCACCCTCCCCGGCGACGCCTTCTTCGGCGCCCTCACCCTCGTCCAGGGCGGCCTTGTCGTCGCCCTCGGCGTGGTCGCCCTGCTGCTCCAGCGTCCCGGCCGGAACCCGCGCACCGCGCTGCGCGGACTCGGCGGCCCCGCCGTCGCCATGCTCGCCTGCGCCCTCGGCGGAGTCATGTCCGGGGGAGTGGCCCAACGCGTCGCCGACTGGCTCGACGGCCCCGGCGCGGGCGACGGCGGCCACCGGATCGGCCCGCCCGTGCTGCTCAGCTGGCAGGCGTCCACCATCCCCGTCCTGCTCCTGCTGCTGCTCGTACCTGCCGCCCTCCTCGCCGTACGCACCGTGCTCGCCGCCCGGCGGCTGCGCGCCACCGTCGAGGCCGACTACGACACCGCCGACGAACGCGACCCGGTCCGCACGGGACAGATCGCGTCCGGCCGGGCCCGTGCCGGGCTCACCGACTCCGCGCCCGTCCTCGTCGGCGTCGTGTCCGGCGCCACCCTGCTCCTCGGGGCCGTCTCCGTCGCCGGGGCCTGGGCCAGCGGAAACGTCCCCGGGCGGGCCTTCGACGGAGCCCACCCCGCCGTCGCGGCCGTGGCCTCCGCCACCCAGGCCCTCGGCTCCTGGATGATCGGCTTCGGCTTCCTGCTCTTCGTCACCTGGGGCCGTCGCGCCTACCGGGACGCCTCCGCCCGCCGCACCATCGGCATCCTCTGGGACGTCGGCACCTTCTGGCCCCGTGCCGCCCATCCCTTCGCCCCGCCCTGCTACGCCGAACGCGCGGTCCCCGACCTGACCTGGCGGATGAGCTCCTGGACCCGGAGCACCGGCGGCCGGCTCGTCATCTCCGGGCACTCCCAGGGCAGCGTCCTCGCCGCGGCCGCCGTCTGGCAGCTGTCGCCCGCCACCCGGGGCCGGGTCGCCCTCCTCACGTACGGCTCACCCCTGGAGCGGCTCTACGGACGCTGGTTCCCCGCCTACTTCGGCCCCGACGCGCTGCGCGCCCTGCACCGGACGATCCACTGCTGGAACAACCTGTACCGTGCCACCGACCCCATCGGCGGCCCCGTCCGGGTCCCGGCGGAGGACGGCCGGCCGGCCGTGGACGCGGCCGTCCTGCTCGATCCGGTCGCCTACGGCCGCACCCGCCGGCACCCCCTGCCCGAACCGATCCTGGGCCACTCCGACTACCAGGCAGACCCGGCGTTCGCCCTCCGCCGCACCGCCCTCCTCGACCAGCTGCTCCCCGCCATGCCCCGGCAGCGCGACCCCCACGAGACCGCGGATCAGGGCAGTTCGGGCAGATCCTCCGGATAGAGCAGCGTCAGGTCGTCCGTGCTCGCCTCGGCGAGCGCGGCGACCCGCCCCGCGTGCCGCTCCACCATCGACTCGAAGGTCTGCCGCGCGGTGCGGCCGTTGCCGAAGGCCGGACCCTTGGGCAGCTTCGTGAAGTACACGAGCAACGCCTCGTCCGTGCCCGGCGCGAGCCGGTACTCGTGCTCGTCCGCCTGCTGCCCCACGATCCGCAGCAGCTCCTCCGGAGCGTAGTCACCGAAGCTGATGGTCCGTGAGAAACGGGACGCCACACCGGGGTTGACGGTGAGGAAGCGCTCCATCTCCGCCGTGTAGCCCGCGACGATCACGACCACCGCGTCCCGGTGGTCCTCCATCAGCTTCACCAGCGTGTCGATCGCCTCCCGGCCGAAGTCCCGCCCCGAGTCCTCGGGCGACAGGGCGTACGCCTCGTCCACGAACAGCACCCCGCCCCGCGCCCGGTCGAAGGCCTCCTGGGTGCGGATCGCCGTCGAGCCGATGTGCTCACCGACCAGGTCCACCCGGGACACCTCCACCAGGTGCCCCCGCTCCAGGACGCCGAGCGAGGCCAGGATCTCGCCGTAGAGCCGGGCCACCGTCGTCTTGCCCGTACCCGGGTTGCCCGTGAAGACCAGATGGCGGCGGACCGAGGCCGCCTTGAAACCGGCCTCCTGACGTCTGCGCCCCACCTCGATCATGTTGGTGAGGGTGCGCACCTCCAGCTTGACGCTCTCCAGACCCACCAGGGCGTCCAGCTCCCCGAGCACGTCCTGCGACGAGCGGGACGCCGGCACGGGGACCGGAGCGGCCGGCGGCGGCGCCGTGGGCCGCGGCGCGGGCACCGTCCCGAGCAGCCCCGCCGACTGGGTGGCCGTCAGGACCGTCCCCCCGTCGGGTACGGAGGACCGGACCGCGCTCTCGTCGCTGGTGCAGTCCTCCGCGCTCGTCCCCTCCTCGGGGAACTCGTACCCGCCGCGCGCGCACCGCTCCGTACGGCACTTGCGCAGCGTGGTCCGGCAGCCGTCCGTGACGTGGAACCCGTAACCGCCGCTCCCGGTGACCCGGCACCCGTGGAAGGAGCCGCGCCCCTCGGCCGACACGTAGAACCCGGCCTCGGCGGGCGAGGTGACCGTGCACCGGTCGATCGTGGGGTCGGCGCCCTTGGTGACGATGACCCCCGTCTGCACGGAGTCGAAGGTGCACCCGCCGAGGGTGCCGCCGCTGCCGTGGTCCCGGAACCAGGCGCCCGTCGAGGCCTCCCGGATCCGGCAGTCGTCGAGCTGCGCCGTCGCCCCGTCGCTCACCGACACCGCCGTGTTCCGCACCTGCGACAGATCGCTGTCGACGACGTCGACCCGCGAGCCCCGGTCGAGGACGAACAGGGCGTCCGGCACGTCGTGCACCCGGCAGGCGTCGAGGACGGCCGTCGCCCCGTCGCTCACCCACACCGCCGGGTAGTCGCCCGTACTGTCGTGGATCTCGCACTGGTTGGCGTCCACCCGGGTCCCCGGGTCCCACACCGACAGGCCGTTGCGGCCGAAGCGGCGGACCGTCGACCGGGTCAGGGTGAGGACCGAGCGCGAGCGCAGGTCGACGGCGTTCTCGGGGATGTCGTGGATGTCGCAGTCCGAGAGCGTGAGCACCGCGTCGGTGTCGAGGGTGATGCCGTCCGCCGACGTGCGGTGCACGGAGGAGTCCGTGAGGTGCGCGGTGGCGCGGGCCGCGATCTGGAGCCCGGCGCCCTTGATCTCGTACACCTCGCAGCCGATGCCCTCCAGGGCGCTGCCCTCGCCGGTGACGGCGATCCCGGCGCCGGAGGCGTGGTGCACCCGGCAGCGCTCGAGACGCGGATGCGCCCCGCCGCGCACCGAGACGCCCGCCTGCCCCGCGGAGACCACCTCGCACTCCTCGAACACCCCGCCGGCCCCGTCGAGTACGGCGATGCCGACCCCGGCCGGGTTGTCGACCGTGCAGCGGCGGACCGTCGGCCGGGCCGCTCCCCGCACCTCGATCCCGGCCGCCGAGCGGGTCATGATGCGCAGGTCGAGCAGCTCGGGCGTGCCGTCCTCGACGAGCAGCGCGGGCGCGGCCACGTCCTGCCCCTCGATGTGGAGGTCCTGCACGGTGACGGAGGCGCGCAGCGTCAGCGGCACCCCGTCGGGCGGCGCGATCCGCACCGAGCCGACTCCGCCCTCCGGGCCGCGCAGGGTGACGGCCCGGCGCACCACGAGGTTCTCCCGGTAGGTGCCCGGGGCGACGGTGAGCACGTCCCCGTCACCGGCCGCCTCGAGCGCGGCGGCCAGCGAGGGGTACTCACCCGTGCGGCGCCGCCACCGCGATGTGCCGGTGTGCGTCACCTGGACCGTGCCCTGTGCCATGGGTGTGTCCTGCCCCCGCCTCATGCCTCGCCGCTGATCCGATGCCCCACCGTAGCGCGCGCGGGGCGGCGGGGTTGACGGGTCGCCGACGAGCACCCTCGCGTGCTCAGCTGCCCGTTCCGGTGCGGCCCCAGTCCGGGCCGGTCGCCGCCCACGCCCGGTCGAGACGCGCGTACCGCAGCAGCACCAGTCGGCGTACGGCGAGACGGCGGACGATCTCCACCAGGACGCCCGTGAGCAGTGCGGCGGTCAGCCCGGCGACGGCCGCGTGGGCGCGGGCGGTGCCGGCCTGCATCGGTGCCGGCGCCGGGCGTCCGTCCCGGTCCGTCCACAGCGCGAAGACGGTGCCGGGGGCGGACGTGCGCCGGGCCGTCGTCACCGTTCCCGTACGGGGCGAGCCGTCCGGCGCGGTCCACCGGGCCACGACCTGGCGGCGCAGCCGCTCGTCGCCGGCGTCCTCGGCGGTACCGGACCGGCTCGCGGGCGGGTCGGCGGGCCGTACGACCCGGGCCGTCGTCGGCACGCGCTGTTCCTGCTGGACGCGGACCGCGCGCTGGAGCGAGTCGTCGGCCGACGATCCGGCCGCCCAGCCGGTGAGGGGCACCAGGACGCAGAGCAGGACGGCCGCCACGAAGGCGACCCAGGCTTCGACGAGGTCCGTGGTCCGGCGCAGGGGATTGTGCCGCCAGCGCCAGAGTCCGATGGCTGCGCGCACGTCGGCACCCCCTCGTCGTTCACCGCTCCTTCGACGAGTGTGCCTCGGGGGACGGCCCGCCGCCCGTCGGGCCCGTGAAGTGTGACGGGTGTCCCGCCTCTTGGCCCCCGGTCCGCATCTCGGCCCCCGGAGGAACGCGCGGCGTACGGCCCGCTCAGTCCAGGATCTTCACCTCGTCGCCGACCCGGACCGTGCCCGTGTTCTCGGGGACGAGGTTCTGGCCGAAGATGACCCGGCCGTCGTTCTTGCGGTGCTGGGCGAGGGTCCGCAGCGGCTCCTTGCCGCGCTCGGCGGTCGACTGGTTCGTCGTGGTGACGACACAGCGCCCGCACGGCCGCGCGACCCGGAAGGTGATCTCTCCGACGGCGAGCCGCGTCCAGCCGTCCTCCTCCCAGGGGGAGGTCCCTCCGATCACCAGGTTCGGCCGGAACCGGTTCATGGGGAGGGGGCCCTCGTGGGCGTGCTCCCCCTGCGCGATGAGGGAGTTGAGGGCGTCGAGCGAGGACGTGGTGGCGACGAGCAGCGGATAGCCGTCCGCGAAGCTCACCGTCTCGCCGGGCAGGGCGTACGCCGGGTCGACGGGGCGCCGGTGTTCCGGGGCGTCCATGTGGACGAGCCGGAACTCGTCCTCCAGGTACGCCGAGAGCCAGCCTCCCGCCGCCCCGTCCGCCGGGACGGCCTCGACGTGCTTGTCGAAGATCTCCACGGTGACGGTCGACGAGGGGTGCGGAACATCGACCGTCAGGGGCGGGTGGCCGGGCGCGGAGAGGGTGACCCCGCCGCCCGGCAGCGGCTCCGCCGTGGCCAACGCCATCCGGGGGTGACGGCGTTGGGTCACGACCTTGCCCGCGGCGTCGACGACGGCCCAGCGGCGGTCCCCGGCCAGCCCCCAGGGCTGGACCTCGGCCTCCGTGGGAGCCAGCGCGCGCATGGCCTTCACCGGGTGGACGTGGACGGAGCGGAGCACAGGAGTCGGCATACCGTCATCCTGCCAGCCGCCCCGGGCTCCCCGTCGTCCGGTGCGGGGCGCCGGTCAGTAACCCCCGCCCTGGTAGGGACGGTTGTACGGGTCGTCGTACGGCGAGGGGGCGGGGAACGCCGCGGGCACGGGCCGGGGCGCCGCGGGACGCATCGCCTCGTACCCCGCGGCCGCCGGCCGGGGCTGCTGCGGGTACTGCCCGCCCTGGTAGCCGCGGGGGGCCGTCTGCTGCTGCGGGATGTACGGGGCGGGGGCGTGCTGCAGGGGCACGGGGGCCATCTGCTGCGCGGGCTGCGGGTAGCCGTAGCCGTTGCCGTAGGAGGGCTGCGGGGAGGGCGCCGCCGGAAGGGCGGGCAGGGCCGCGGGGAGCGCCGGCAGGTAGGAGCCGCTCGTGGGAAAACTGCTGCCGGTGTCGTAGGCGGCGGGCACTCGGATCGGGGCGATCTGAGGCGTGCCCCGCTCCGCGACCAGGGAGTCGTAGATCGGGGTGTCCGGGAAGGACGGCGCGGTGTGGTAACCGCCTCCATAGGTGGAGCGGGGGGAGGTCATGGCACATAAGTTAAGCCCACGATGTGCTGGTTGGGGAGCCTGATTAGAGGGTTGTTTGACGGGCTTGGGGGAGAAGTGGATCCCCAATCAGAGCGAACGTGTCAAAAACGGGCGGCGGCGCACGCCAAGATCGTGTAAAAGCCGAGTTCGGAGGGGGTTACCGGCGGGTCGGACCCGTCCGGTCCGGTGCGGTGCCCCAGGCATGAAGAACGCATAAAGAAATGGTGCCGAGAAGGGGGGCGGGAACTTGATCATGGGCATGATTGCGCGTCAATCCGCCACATCCGGGGGTCATGTGTACGCGCCGAATTGACGGCGCTACTCCCCGTGTCGGAAAAACCATTTACCGCGAGGAAGCCCCCCGGCCACGACCCCGCGAACGGCCCTCGGCGGTCCGGCGCCGCCTCCGGACCGGCCACGACCCGCGAACGGCCCTCACCGGTCCGGCGCCGCCTCCGGGCGCGCGTACGTCCGGCCCTTCCAGGCCGCGCCGACCCCCCGGTGGTGCCGCACCGCCGAGTCCACCGTCATCAGGAGATAGAGGAACGCGGTGAACGGCAGCAGCGGCGCGAGCCACAGCGGCTGCCGGTAGTAGCGGAGCATCGGCACGTACGTCCCCGCCATCACCGCCCAGGCCGCACCGCCCGCCCAGGCCGCCACCGGGTCCCCGCCCAGCACCCCCGCCACCAGGGCCACCGGCGGCACCAGGTAGACGAGGACGAGACCCGCCACCGTCCCCGCGAGCAGCAACGGGTTGTGCCGCAACTGCGCGTACGCGCTCCGCGCGACCATCCGCCACAACTCACCGAGCCCCGGGTACGGGCGGACGCTGTCGACCCGCTCCGCGAGACCCAGCCAGATCCGCCCGCCGGCCCGCCGTACCGCCCGCGCCAGCGACACGTCGTCGATCACCGCCTGCCGGATCGCCTCCGGTACGTCCGCCGCCTCCGCCGTCTTCGTCCGCAGCAGCACACAGCCGCCCGCGGCCGCCGTCGCCAGAGGCCGCTCCCGGTTGATCCAGCGGAAGGGGTAGAGCTGAGCGAAGAAGTAGACGAACGCCGGCACGACCAGACGCTCCCACAGGGTCACGACCCGGAGCCGGGCCATCTGCGACACCAGATCCAGCTCGTTCCCCACCGCCGCCGACACGAGCAGCCGCAGACTGTCCGGCTCATGGGCGATGTCCGCGTCCGTCAGCAGCAGGAACTCGGGTCCACGCGCCCGTGCCAGCGCCATGCCGTGCCGCAGCGCCCACAGCTTCCCCGTCCAGCCCCGCTCCGGCTCACCCGGCGACGCGACCGTCAGCGGCAGCCCGCCGCACCGGGCGGCCAGCTCGACGGCGAGCCTCCCCGTGCCGTCCGTACTCCCGTCGTCCACGAGGATCACCTCCGCGACCCCCGGATAGTCCTGCGTGAGCAGCGACGGCAGACTCAGCGGCAGCACCCCGGCCTCGTCCCGGGCCGGCACCACGACGACCACCCGCGGCCAACCGCCCTCGCCGTCCGCGGCCTGCCCGCGCGCGGGACTTCGGACGGCCGGCGGCAGCCGCTGGTCCGTACGCCAGAAGAACCCCTGGCCCAACAGCAGCCAGCCCCACACGACAGACGAACCGAGCGCGAACCAGGCGAGGGTGCTCATTCGCGGCAGTCTGCCCCAGATCGCGGGGGATGTAAGGCTCATCGGCTAGGGTGACCGGGTGAAGATCGCGCTCATGGACTCCGGAATCGGCCTCCTCCCGGCGGCGGCCGCGGTGCGGCGGCTCCGGCCGGACGCCGATCTGCTCCTCTCCAACGACCCCGACGGCATGCCGTGGGGGCCGCGCACGCCGGAGGACCTCACGCAGCGCGCCCTGGCCGTCGCCCTCGCCGCGGCCGAGCACCGCCCGCAGGCCCTCATCGTCGCGTGCAACACCGCCAGCGTGCACGCCCTGCCCGCGCTCCGCGCCGCCCTCGAACCGGACATCGCCGTCATCGGCACCGTCCCCGCGATCAAGCCCGCCGCCGCGGGCGGCGGCAAGGTCGCCATCTGGGCCACCCCCGCCACCACGGGCAGCGCCTACCAGCGCGGGCTCATCCGCGACTTCGCCGACGGCGCCGAGGTCACCGAGGTGCCCTGCCCGGGGCTCGCGGACGCCGTGGAGCACGCCGACCCGGAGGCCGTCGACCGGGCCGTCGCCGCGGCCGCCGCGCTCACCCCCCGGGACGTCCGCGCCGTCGTCCTCGGCTGCACCCACTACGAACTCGTCGAGGCGCGCATCCTCGCCGCCCTCGAAGCCCGCCGGGCGCCCGGGCTGCCCCCGCTGGTCTTCCACGGCTCCGCCGACGCCGTCGCCGCCCAGGCGCTGCGCCGCGTCGGCGCCGAACCCGCCCCCGACGCCGACCCCACCGGCGGCCTCTCCGTCCTGCTCAGCGGCCGCCCAGGGCCGCTCCCCGCCGCCGCCTTCGGCTACGCCGAAGCCCGCCTCCTCGGGGCGACGGCACCCGCTCACTGAGCGTGAGCGGACGGTCTCGCTCCGGCGCGCTGTCGCGGCCGATCCTAGGTACGCTTCCCCTATGAGGGAGCACGCCCGGGACCAGCACGCCGACGCGCGGAAACCCGCCGTCTGGACCGGCCGCGCGACCAACCGCTTCCAATGGCTGGCGGCGGTCGCCGGCGCGGCCTTCATGGCCCTCGGCATCACCATCGCCGTGGAATCGCCCTGGACCTCCGGCATCGCGGCCCTCCTGATGGCCGTGATCGGCTGCGTCGTCGGCGGACTCCTCATCCTCTTCGGCACCCTCGCCTTCGTCCATGTGGCCGTGAAGGTCGACGACCTCGCCATGGAGGTCCGCTGCGGCCACATCGGCGTGCCGCGCCGCCGCATCCTCCTCTCCCACATCGTCGGCGCGGAATTCGCCCCGAGCGTCACCCCGCGCCACTGGGGCGGCTGGGGCTACCGCTGGCGCCCCGAGATGGGCACGGCCGTCGTCGTCAGGCGCGGTGAGGGCCTGGTCCTGCGCCTCGGCGACGGGCGTACGTTCACGGTGACCGTCGACGACGCCGAGTCCGCGGTACGCGTCATCCGCGACCACCTCCGCCCGCCGACCCCGCCGAAACCGCCCACACCGACGGGCGTCTGAGGCCGAGCCGGTCGACACCGACGGGCATCGAAGGCCGAGCCGGGCCGAGCCGGTTGACACCGGCGGGCGTTCTGGGACCGAGCAGGTCGATACCGTCGGGCGTCGGAGGCCGAGCCGGTCCACCGGTGGCGCGCGAGGCGGACCGACCCACGGATGCCGGTGCGGGAGGCAGGCGCCCGCGCCCGTGGCGGTCAGGCCGCCGACGACCGGGCCGGGAGGCACCCGCCCGCTCCCCCTACCGGCGGTGCGTCCGAGCAGGTCACCGGGGCCGGCCGCGGTCCCCACCGGCCTCCTCCCGGACAGGAACGACCCGTAGACTCCGCAAGGTGAGCACCACCATCACCCCCGTCGACCCGTCCGGAACCGACACCGCGCCCACGCCGGGCTCCCGGCTGCGGCGGTTCGTGCGGCCCGGGGCGGCCCTGCTGTCCGGGTTCCTGCTCTACCTGAGCTTCCCGCCCCGGCCCCTGTGGTGGCTCGCGCTGCCGGCCTTCGCCCTGCTCGGCTGGGCCCTGCGGGGCCGCCGCCTCCGGGCCGGCTTCGGCCTCGGATACCTCGCCGGGCTCGGCTTCCTGCTGCCCCTCCTCGTCTGGACCGGCGAGGAGGTCGGCGCCGGCCCCTGGCTCGCCCTCGCCGCCGTCGAGGCGCTCTTCGTGGCCGCCGCCGGACTCGGCATCGCGGCCGTCTCCCGGCTCCCGTGGTGGCCGGTCCTCGCCGCCGGGGTGTGGATCATCGGAGAAGGGGCACGCGCGCGCGTGCCGTTCGGCGGCTTCCCCTGGGGCAAGATCGCCTTCGGACAGGCGGACGGTGTCTTCCTGCCGCTCGCCGCCGTCGGCGGTACGCCGGTGCTCGGCTTCGCCGTCGCCCTCTGCGGATTCGGCCTGTACGAGACGTACCGGCAGCTCCGGGTCCACCACGCCACCGGCGCCGTCCCCCGAGGCCCGCTCGCCGTCGCCGTGCTCTCCGTGCTCGTCCCGGTCGGCGGCGCCCTCGCGGCCCTGCCCCTGGTCGACGACTCGGCCGAGGACGGCACCGCCACCGTCGCCGCCGTCCAGGGCAACGTGCCCCGCCTCGGCCTCGACTTCAACGCCCAGCGCCGGGCCGTGCTCGACAACCACGCCGCCCGCACCCGCGAACTCGCCGAGGACGTCAAGGCCGGCCGGGCCCCGCAGCCCGACTTCGTCCTGTGGCCCGAGAACTCCTCGGACATCGACCCCTACGCCAACGCCGACGCCGCCGACGTCATCGACGGCGCGGTCCGGGCGATCGGCGTACCGACCGTGATCGGCGCGGTCGTCGCCCCCGAGACCGGCAAGCTCCGCAACACCCTCATCGAATGGGACCCGGAGCGGGGCCCGGTCGCCACCTACGACAAGCGGCACGTCCAGCCGTTCGGCGAGTACATCCCGCTGCGTCCCGTCGTCCGTCTCTTCAACAGCAACGTCGACCGGGTGAGCCGCGACTTCGGCGCCGGCACGAAGGTGGGCGTCTTCGACCTGGCGGGGACCCGGGTGGGCCTCGCCACCTGCTACGAGGCGGCCTTCGACTGGGCCGTGCGGGACACCGTCACCCACGGCGCGCAGCTCATCACCGTCCCCAGCAACAACGCCACCTTCGGCCGCACCGAGATGACCTACCAGCAGTTGGCGATGTCCCGCGTGCGGGCCGTCGAGCACAGCCGGTCGGTGGTCGTGCCCGTCACCAGCGGGGTCAGCGCGATCATCCGCCCCGACGGCGAGATCGTCGCGCAGACGAAGATGTTCACCCCGGACGTCCTGGTCGAGAAGGTGCCGCTGCGCTCCTCGCTCACTCCGGCGACCCGGATGGGCACCCTGCCCGAGGCCCTGCTCGTGGCGCTCGGGGCCGCCGGCCTCGGCTGGTCGGCGTTCCGCGCCGTACGAGCCCGCCGCACCCGGGCGGAGTGAGGCGGGTCCGGACCGGCCCGAGCCGGACCGGCCTGGACCGGCCCCGGACCGGCCCGGGCCGGGCCGGAGCGAGCCGGTGCCAGGGCCGACCGGCCGACCGGCCCGGGCGGAGTCAGCCGGATCCGGCCGGAATCGGCAGGATCTTTTCCCTGCTCCGGGCACCCCCCGGCCCCCGTCCGTACATGATCTAGGGTCGGGTCCATGGCTACCCCTGACTTCATCCGGTCCCTGCGCGAGAAGGCCGGACACCAGCTCCTCTTCCTCCCCGGAGTGAGCGCCGTCGTCTTCGACGACCAGGGCCGGGTGCTGCTCGGCCGCCGCTCCGACAACGGCCGGTGGGCGATCATCGGCGGCATCGTCGAACCCGGCGAGCAGCCCGCCGACTGCGTGCTGCGCGAGGTGTACGAGGAGACCGCCGTGCGCTGCGAGGTCGAGCGGATCGTGCTCGTCGAGACCCTCCGCAAGCCCGTCGTCTACCCCAACGGCGACGAGTGCCAGTTCCTGGACGTGTCCTTCCGCTGCCGCGCGGTGGGCGGCGAGGCGCGGGTCAACGACGACGAGTCCACCGAGGTCGGCTGGTTTCCCCTGGACGCCCTGCCCGAGATGAAGCGTTTCTCCCGACTGCGCATCGAGAAGGCGCTGGCGGACGAACCCACATGGTTCCGCACCACAGCAACCAGCTGAACTATGGGCTCGGCGCACATCGGTGAGGGCGAGGGCCCTTCATAGGGTGCGGAGCATGAGCCCCGCACCCGCGCCCGCCCCCGCACCCGCAGCCCAGCCCCGTGCCGTCGTCCTCGACCTCACCGGCCGCACCGCGCTCGTCACCGGCGCGGCCGGCGGCATCGGGCGCGCCTGCGCGCTGCGGCTCGCCGCCTCAGGGGCCAGGGTCAGAGCCGTCGACCGGGCGTCCGAGGGCCTGGAGACCCTGGTGGAGGAGGCCGCCGCGCTCCCCGGAAGCCTCGAACCCCGGCTCCTCGACCTCACCGACCTGGACGCCGCCGAGGCCGCCGCCGCCGACGCGGACATCCTCGTGAACAACGCCGGACTCCAGCTCGTCCGCCCCATCGAGGAGTTCCCGCCGGACGTCTTCCACACCGTCCTCACCGTGATGCTGGAGGCGCCCTTCCGGCTCATCCGGGGTGCCCTGCCCCACATGTACGCCCAGGGCTGGGGCCGGATCGTCAACCTCTCCTCCGTCCACGGGCTGCGCGCCTCCGCCTTCAAGTCCGCGTACGTGGCCGCCAAGCACGGCCTGGAGGGCCTCTCCAAGACCGCCGCCCTCGAAGGCGCCCCGCACGGGGTCACCTCCAACTGCGTCAACCCCGGCTACGTACGCACCCCGCTCGTCGAGCGGCAGATCGCGGACCAGGCCGCGGCCCACGGCATCCCCCCGGAGCGCGTCCTCTCCGAGGTCCTGCTGAAGGACTCGGCCCTCAAGCGGCTCATCGAACCGGACGAGGTCGCCGAGGCCGTCCTCTATCTCTGCACCCCCCAGGCCTCGTTCATCACCGGCACCTCCCTCACCCTCGACGGCGGCTGGACCGCCCACTGAGGGCCACCCCCGCGCCCCGTACCCCGAGCCGGCGGGAAGGTCGTCCACAGGGGTGGTGCGACCACACGTACGGCAGGTATCCCTGTGTCCATGTCCCACGAACACGTCTCCTACCTGGAACTCCTCGCCCGGGGAGCAGCCACGGAGGCCTACGACCGGCCCGTGCTCCTCGCCCGCGCCAGCGGCGCGGGCCCCGAGGCGCTGGCCGACCTCGAAGAGGCCAAGCAGCTCGCCCTGCGGGTCCGGGCCGAGCTGGAGGGACGACGCCGGCGCGAGGCGGAACTGTCCGCGCTCTTCGCCACCGCCCACGACCTCGCGGGACTCCGCGACCTCGACGCGGTACTGCGCGCCATCGTCCAGCGCGCCCGCTCCCTCCTCGGCACCGAGGTCGCCTACCTGAGCCTCAACGACCCGGCCGCCGGGGACACGTACATGCGGGTCACCGAGGGCTCGGTCTCCGCGCGCTTCCAGCAGGTGCGGCTGGGCATGGGGGAGGGCCTCGGCGGACTCGTCGCCCAGACCGCCCGCCCGTACGTCACCGACGACTACTTCGAGGACCCGCGCTTCCAGCACACCCGGACCATCGACGCGGCCGTACGGGACGAGGGCCTGGTCGCCATCCTCGGCGTCCCGCTCAGCCTCGGCAGCCAGGTCATCGGCGTCCTCTTCGCCGCCGACCGCAGGGCCAGGGTCTTCGAGCGCGAACAAGTCGCCCTGCTCGGCTCCTTCGCCGCGCACGCCGCCGTCGCCATCGACACCGCCAACCTCCTCGCCGAGACCCGCTCCGCCCTCGCCGAGCTGGAACGGGCCAACGACATCATCCGCGAACACAGCGCTGTCATCGAACGGGCCTCGGAGGTCCACGACCGGCTCTCCGAACTCGTCCTGCACGGCGGCGGCGTCCACGACGTGGCCGAAGCCGTCTCCGAAGTCCTCGGCGGCACGGTCGAGTTCAGCGAGGAGGGCGCGGGAGCCGCCCGCCGCGCCGGGGGCCACGCCGTCCGCGAGGGCGACGACTGGGTCGCCGCGGTCTCCGCCGGCGGCGAGACCCTGGGCGCCCTCGTCCTCCACGGGCAGCCCGACCTCGACCCCGTCGACCAGCGCACCCTGGAGCGCGCCGCCCTCGTCACCTCCCTGCTGCTGCTCGCCCGCCGTTCCGCGGGCGAGGCCGAACAGCGGGTGCGGGGCGAACTCCTCGACGACCTCCTCGACGCCCCCGACCGCGACCGCCGCCTGCTCAGGGAGCGCGCGGCCCGGCTCCGTACCGACAGCGAGGCCCCGCACGTCGTCCTCGCCGCCCGCATCGACCGGGCCGGCGCCGCGCCCGACCCCGACGCCGGCGGCCGCGAGGGCGCCGACCGCCAGCGCCTGTGGTCGGCCGCCACCCACCTGGCCGCCACCCGCCACGGACTCGCCTCGGCGCGCGACGGCGGTACGGTCCTCCTGCTGCCGCTCGGCCCCGGCGAGAGCGCCGCCGACCTCGCCCGGCAGACCGCGCGGAGCCTCGGCGGCACCCTGCGCGAACCGGTCACCGTCGGCGCCTCCGCCCCCGTACGGGCACCCCTCGACCGGCCGGACCAGGTCGCCGTCGCGTACGAGGAGGCCCGCCGCTGCCTCGACGCGCTCGTCCTGCTGCACCGCTCGGGCCAGGGCGCCGCAGCCGAGGACCTCGGCTTCCTGGGCCTCCTGCTCGCCGACGGCCGGAACGTCGACGGCTTCGTCGACCGGACGATCGGCCAGGTCGTCGCGTACGACCGGCGCCGCGGCACCGACCTGGTCCGCACCCTGGACGCCTACTTCGCCAGCGGCATGAGCCCGGCCCGTACCAAGGACGAACTCCACGTCCACGTCAACACGGTGGCCCAGCGCCTGGAACGGGTCGGCCGGCTCCTCGGCCCCGACTGGCAGTCCCCGTCCCGCGCCCTGGAGATCCAGCTGGCGCTGCGCCTGCACGCGCTCTCGGACGCGGTCGCCGGGAGCTAGCGCCACGCGGAAAGCCCTGTGCCCCGCTCTCGTCACGAGCGGGGCACAGGGCGGTGCGGTGTCGTCCGCGGGGCCGTGGATCAGACGTCGGCGCGGACCCGGGAGTCCGCGGGCGTCCGCTCCTCGACGTCCCCGAGGTCGCGGTCACGGGTCTCCCGCGCACAGGCGATGGCGACGACGGTGAGCAGCGCGGCGGCGATCACGTACAGGGCGATCGGGGTCGAGGTGCCGTGGTCGGCGAGGAGCGCGGTCGCGATGAGCGGAGCGGGCGCGCCGGCGGCCACGGAGGAGAACTGGGCGCCGATGGAGGCACCGGAGTATCGCACCCGCGTCGCGAACATCTCCGAGAAGAAGGCCGCCTGCGGCGCGTACATCGCCCCGTGCAGGATCAGACCGACGGTCACCGCGAGCAGCAGGCTGCCGAAGGAGCCCCGGTCGATGAGGGCGAAGAACGGGAACATCCACGCCCCGACACCGATCGCGCCGATCAGATAGACCGGCCGACGGCCGATCCGGTCGGAGAGCGCGCCCCAGGCGGGGATGACGGCGAAGTGGACGGCGGAGCCGATGAGGACGGCGTTCAGGGCGGTCTGCTTGGAGAGGTCGACCTCGGTGGTGGCGTACACGAGGATGAACGCGGTGATCACGTAGTACGAGATGTTCTCCGCCATGCGGGCGCCCATCGCGATCAGCACGTCCCGCCAGTGGTGCCGCAGCACGGCGACCAGCGGCATCTTCTCGACCTGCCCGGCGACGGCCTTGCGCTCCTCGGCGGCGGCGAGGGCCGCCTTGAAGACGGGCGACTCGTCGACCGAGAGCCGGATCCAGAGGCCGACGATCACCAGGACACCGGAGAGCAGGAACGGCACGCGCCAGCCCCAGGAGGTGAAGGCGGCGTCCGAGAGCAGCGCGGTCAGCGCGGAGAGCACACCGGTCGCGAGCAGCTGCCCCGCCGGCGCGCCGGTCTGCGGCCACGAGGCCCAGAACCCGCGCCGCTTGGCGTCCCCGTGCTCGGACACGAGCAGCACGGCCCCGCCCCACTCGCCCCCGAGCGCGAAACCCTGCACGAGCCGCAGCACGGTCAGCAGCACCGGAGCGGCGGAGCCGATGGTCGCGTGCGTCGGCAGCAGCCCGATGGCGAACGTCGCCCCACCCATCAGCAGCAGGCTCAGCACCAGCAGCTTCTTCCGCCCGAGCCGGTCCCCGTAGTGCCCGAACACCAGCGCCCCGAGGGGCCGAGCGGCGAACCCGACCGCGTACGTCAGGAACGACAGCAGGGTCCCGACCAGCGGATCGGACTCGGGAAAGAACAGCTTGTTGAACACGAGCGCGGCGGCGGACCCGTACAGGAAGAAGTCGTACCACTCGATGGTGGTGCCGATGAGACTGGCGGCGACGATCCGCTTGAGGGAGTTCGGTGGCGTCGGGGAGGGTGTTGCGGCGGCCATGTGCACCACTTCCAGGCATGTGCGGGGACGTTTCGGTGTCGCCATACCGTAGGAAGGGGCAGGTCAGGGGCGTATGTGGTGGGACACCATAGTTCGGGTGTGCCGTGTGCGCCCGGCCTCCATGGCCTGAGGGTGCGACCCTGCCGAAGGCCCGAGAGGGGCCGGGAAAGGGGGCGGTCCGGGTTGCACTGATCGGGCACGTTCTGGGGGTGCGGTGCTGACTCCCGTGCTGGTTTGGTGACGTTCGTTCGTGAAGATCGACTTCCAGAGCGAAGAGGCCGATCCCGCAGCTCCCAGATACAGGGACTACTACCTCATGAGGACGAACTGAGACGCTTGAGCAGAAGCAGGCCGAGGAGCAAGCAGCGGCCTTCCTGACCGAGCCAAGCCGTGCCTGGCTATCGAGCGGCGTCAGGATCCTCCAGGAGTACTGCTTCTCCGACGGAGGTCGGTTCATCGCGCCTTACAAACACCACCGATTACCTCGACCGGGGTGCCGACGATGCCCGGCTAGGCGGAAACCCCGGGGGTAGCCCGGTCGGCCCGATGCGCTGCGCCACGCTCCAGCCGTGCTTCGGCACCTGCCCGTACGTCAGGGGTTTCCATGGGGTCGTCGCGCAGTGCCGCGATCCGCTCCAGGGCTTCGGGGTGGGCCGGAGCGTGGGCGACGCCCAGCAGTCGGGCGCGTTCCTCGCAGTCCCAGAGGGACTCGGTGTGGGTGTAGTCCAGTCCGCCCGGGTCGATGACGGCCAGCGCCTCCAGGTACGCAGCCCGTTCGTAGGAGTGCGGCGTGTGCAGCCAGAACCGGCGCAGGTCCGCCACCGCCCCGGCCGCTGCCGGTCCGAAGCGGGCCAGCCGCTTGGCTGTGGCGTCGGGGCCGCACCACGCCCGGGTCCGCCACTGCTCGGCGAGTTCGGCCACGAGGACCGGTATCACCTCGGGGCCGAGGTGATCGGCGAGGACGTCCGAACCGAGCCGGGCCAGCCATCCCTGCTCGACGCCCACCCAGCGGCGTGCGGCCGGTACGGCCAGAGCGCCGAGGTGGGCGACGGCCTGTCTGAGCAGGGGGAGAGGACGGTGGCCGTCCGGGGTGACAAGCGACGGCACGAGCGGGATCAGGCCTTCCACCGGATCCCGGCGGGACAGCTCACGGAGAGCTTCGACTCTGCTGCCGGCCCCGGGCCGGGTCCCGGTCAGCAGGTCGAGCAGCTCGGCGTCCGCAAGGCCGGTCAGGTCGTGAGGGGTAGCTCAGGCAGGGTGCCCGCTGATGAGCAATGACGATGTGATGACCTATGCCCGCTCCGACTCGGTCGAGGGCCTGTTGCAACGAGGGCGCGGCCTGGGTGCAGTGCGCGCGCTGCAGGGCCCTCGGGAGGCGGCGCCCCTCGTGTACGACGGGATCCGGCGGGACTGGCGGTGGGACAGCTGTGACGACCGCGCCCGTTACCTCGCTGGGCTGATCCGGGACCTGGGACTGTCGTCGGCGCCAGTCGTGGAACTGCTGGCCGGGGACGAGGACCAGTGCCGGCGGGCTGTCGGCGTGCTGCGCCTGCTCGCTCTCGACGATGGCGACGAGGCCCGCGAGGCGCTCCGCTCTCACGTCCGGGAGGGCGTGCACTGGGTCCACGTACTGGAGTCGGTGACCGAGCTCTGGCCTCTGGAGTGGTGGGAGGACCTGGGCGAGGTCGCGAGGGCCCGGATCGACGGGGAGCCGGAGCCGCCGTGGTTCATCGAGCCGTGGACCCGTTTCGGGATCGAGGTCCAGCGGCCCGCTTCCGGCCGGGCGCCGCCGCCACGCGATATCGGCCCGATCCCGCCGGGAAGAGTCGCGCACCCAGCCGAAGGACCTACTACTCGGACTGCGCATGGTCCCTGATCCGCCACAGCGCTGCCGTGACCGATGCGCAGGGCACCATGGCATGGACGGGAACCCACCACCTGGACGTGAGAGGGGCCGTCGTCCACCCCCATCAGTTGGTCGAGGAGATCAGGCGGACCATGGACCTGACGCCTCCAGCGCGTGAGCCTTGACGCTCGCCACGCCCTTCGGCTCAGATCACGTCAAGGCCCGGCTGTCGTCGCGCAGCGCAGCAGGGAGGCCGCAACCCGCAGCTCTGGGTCAGGCGGTCTCCGCCGGTTCGACCGACGAGCGCCCAGGTCAGTCGCGGTACTCGCAGAGGTACGCGGTGTCCACGTCGACCCTCAGCTGGAACTTGCTGTCGGCGGGAACGTCGAACCGGCTCCCGGCCGGGAACTCGTCCCAGTCGTCGGAGCCGGGGAGCTTCACGGTCAGCGCACCGGAGACGACGTGCATGATCTCCCTCTTGGCAGTGCCGAACTCGTACGCGCCGGGGGCCATGACACCGACCGTTGCCGGGCCCTCATTCCCCTTGAACGCGATCGACTTGACCGTACCGTCGAAGTACTCGTTGACCGTGAACATGCGCACCCTCCTGGACATCGAACAGGGACAGAGCGGCCGGTTCGACACACGCCGGCTCGCCGGAGAGCAAGGCTAGTCGCAGCGGATCGCCCGGCCAGGTCGTGCCATGTGCCCTGGCCGGGCGTGCGGTACGCGTACGGACAGCGCCGGCGGCGCGAAAGCTGTGCGGGGAGGCGGCTCACGTCACCCGGGGCGGCGGGACACGGCGCAGGCAGGAGTTCCTCCCGGCAGCCGGTGGCGGTGGGTCGCGACGAGCCGGTAGACGCCCCGGGCGACCACCCGCACGCCGGGCAGCAGGAGCACCGCGCCCAGCGGCGCCCACACCCCGCCCCCGCTCAGGAGGGTCTTCGCCACGGCCCGGGCCCCTCCGTCCACCGCTCCGGCGGGAGCCACCCACACCACCTCGTACGCGGCTCGCTCCCGCGTGACGCCGAGAGCGTCGAGGTCCGTGAACTGCCACGGAACGATGTCGCAGCGGGGCCGCACATGTCGTTCGACGAAGTTCGCCGACGTCGTGCAGAACCCGCAGTCTCCGTCATAGACGAGCACAGGCCGAGAGCGCATGTCTCCATCATGCGGGACCGCGCGCCGGGAACGTGCCAGGGAGGCCGTCCCCGGCCCTCGGGGCCGCCCCGTCGACGTGGCGCGGCGCCGCCCGTCCGCTTCGATCAGCAGTTACGGATGGAGTAGACGGGCGTCCAGTTGACGGCGTAGACGCTGTTGTCGGCGGGGATGGTCCTGATCACGGTGCCGCCCGAGCCGTAGATGGTCGCGACGGCGCCACCGGTCTGACTGTTCTTGGCCTCGCCCCAGTCGTTCCAGTTCGACAGGTAGTACCGGGTGCAGTTGTAGAAGTAGAAGACGCGGAACCGGTTCGCCGTCGGGTCCCAGACGGAGGCGCAGAAGTTTCCGGGGCTGCAGCTGACACCGGCGCCGGGCGGCAGCAGCTCCGTGCGCGCGGGGGCCGGAGAGGACGTCGGGGGGACGGCGGAGGGTGCCGGCGGGACGGCGGAGGGGGCCGCGTGGGCAGGGCCGGCGGCGAGGACGGAGGCCAGCGCCAGGGTCATGGCGCCGAGCACCCCGGCCAGAGAGCGCTTGGTGGGCATGGTTCGTGTTCTCCCTGTGGATGCTCCGGGAACGGGCGGTCGAGGCAGCGGCTCCGCTGCTCCTACCCGCCCATGGTCGCGGTCAGATCCCGCCCCGCACCACGGGTTTCGAGCATGGTCGAATACCGCTGGTCATTGCGGGTTCCAGTAGGTCCGTGCCGAGGCGGGTCACGGTGTGCAGGACGACTCCGCCGATCCGCCGGCTGGTGAGGAGCCCGGCCTCCCGCAGGACGGTCACATGGTGGCTGACGGTCGCCGGGCTGAGGCCCACCCTGCCCGCCAGCTCGCTGGTGGTCCGGCCCCCGTCCATCTCCTCGAGCACCGCCGCCCGCGCCTTCCCGAGCAGCGCCGCGAGCGCATGGTGCGTGGCGGCGTGGAGGGCGGCGGGGGTGACAGCCAGCGTGGGTCGTGCGCGATCGGGTGGACGAGCGCCGGCGGCAGGGACCCGTCCTTCAGTACGATCGGCCCTGGCCGGCAGAAGAACGACGGGATGATTCGCGGCCCCCTCCCGCGCAGGTACAGGTCGCCCTCCAGGTGCCGCCCCGCGATGTGCAGTACCGGCGCCGTCCAGCGCACGCTGGGATGCAGTCCCTCGGCCAGCCCCGCGAACCCGGATCCCGTCATCGCCCTGGCCGCCACCGACCGCGCCTCGTCGAAACGGGAACGGATATGGGGCCAGTACGGGGCCACGAACCGCTCGTGGTGCCTGCGCACCAGACCGGCAAGCCCGCCCATCGCCCGTGCGTCGCCGTCGGCGAGGGGTCGGGCCCAGCCAGGCAGCGGCCGGGCCCGGGCGAGCTCCGCCAGATCGGCCCGGATCCGTCCACGGGGCGTCGCCAGGAGCGCCTCCACACCGGCCTCGAACCCGGCCGACGTCGCCGCCGGGGTCAGGAAGTCCGCCGAGTAGCCGTGTGGCGGGGCCAGCCGCCGCAGACGGAGCAACTCGGGGGCGACGAAGCCGCCCGCCGCCCTCCGCCAACGGCCGTACACCAGGGGTGCGTCCCGGGTCTGCAGCAGATGCAGGCTGAGCAGTCCCTCCCACAGAGGATCGGGCTCTTCCGCCAGAACCACCCGCGCCACGTCCTCGTACGTGAAATGGATCCGCAGCCCCACCGGTCGCCGCTCCCCCGTCCGCCTCACATGCCCTACCCAGGCCATGCGCCATTCCGAACGGTGACGTGGTTTCCAGGACCAGACAAGGCGGACACGCGGGACCGCACGACCACGTTTCGCTGGAGTCGTACAACCATCCGCACGCTCAGGAGTCATGTAGTGCGACTGCGCCGTAAGCGCGTTCGCTTCGTTTCCATGGGGGACCCACATGACTCACCACATATTCCTGCGTGCCCGGGTGCTCCCGGTCGTGGCTGCGGCCGGCGTGCTCGTGTCCGTCGTCGCGGGCGCGGCGCCCGCGTCCGCCGCCACCGCGCCGCGGGTCAGCTGCACGTCGGGCCAGACCGAGCTCGCCGCCAAGCTGCAGAAGGACATCACCAACGCCCTCGCGGGGCGCACCGGTACCGTCGCCGTCGGCCTGCGCGACCGCGTCACGAACACCACCTGCACCCTGCGCGCCACCGACTCGTACGACTCGGCCAGCGTCGTGAAGGTGACCGTCCTCGCCACGCTCCTCTGGGACGCCAAGAAGACGAACCGGCAACTGACCGCACGCGAGTCCAACCTCGCGACTGCCATGATCACCAAGTCCGACAACACGGCCACCAGCTCCCTGTGGAGGCAGCTCGGTGTCACCAAGGTGAAGGGCTTCCTGTCGGCCGCGGGCATGACGCGGACGGTGCCGGGGTCCGGCGGCTACTGGGGGCTCACCCGGATCAACGTCACCGACCAGCAGCGGCTGCTGTCGCTGATCTCGACCAAGAACTCCGTCCTGACGGACAACGCCCGCGCGTACATCCTCAAGCTCATGGGGAACGTCGTCACCTCGCAGCGGTGGGGGACAACGGCCGGCGCGCCCTCCTTCGTGTCCCTGCACGTCAAGAACGGCTGGTTGCAGCGCGCCACGCGCGGCTGGCGCGTGCACAGCGTCGGCACGTTCAAGGGGGCCGGGCGTGACTACACCATCACCGTGCTCACCGACGGCAACAGCTCGATGAACTACGGCGTGAACACGATCCAGGCCGTGTCCAGGGTGATCCACCGGGATCTGCTCCCGAGCGCGTCCGCCGCGTCCCGGTACACGCCGACCACCAGGCCCCAGGAGTCGTTCGTCGCGGTGCCCCGGGGCTGACGGCCCTCATCGCGCGTGAAGGGGCAGACGGGAGACCGTACGCCTCGGAGCGCGCGGAACGTCGCCGCCCCGGTACGTTTCGGCGTACCGGGGCGGCTCCGTCTCCCCACCCTCGACGCCCCCCCCGCGCCGTAAGGAACCCCGCACGCCCGCGCCGATGCCCGACCGGACGCCGCCGGGCCGCTGAGCACGCGGCGCCCGGGACTACGTGGGCGCGGCAGAGGCCCTTGCTCCCCCTCCCGGTACGAAAGCGAGCGCGGCACCGGTCACAAGCCCGGGAACCGTTCCCCCGGATCCTGCGTGGAGTCCTGATGGTGAGTCGGCCGGCGGAGAGGACCTGATGAACACGCGGACGATGGTGAGCGCGGCGGTATCGGCCTGCGTGGTGGTGGCGGCGTGCGCGTGCGGTCCGGAGAAGGCGACGGAGGACGCGGCCGCGAAGCCTTCGCAGCCGCCCGCGTCCACGACGTCGAAGGAGCCGTCGGCCTTCCCGTCCGCGTCCGCCGGCACCGAGAAGCCTTCGGCCGCCCCGACGGGCAACCAGCCCGCTCCCAAGACGAAGGAGCGGGCGATTCAACGGTACGAGCAGTACCTCCACGGCCTTGGCCGAGAGGACATCGCGACGGTCTGCGAGGTGGCAGGGCCGGGCGCGAAGAAGGCCGAGGAGCAGGGGTTCGGTCCGTGCACGTCGACGTACGTCATCGTGTTCCAGATGATCTCGCCCGAGCAGAAGAAGGCCCTGCGCACCGCGACGGTCGATCCCGGGCGCGTCGTCGTGCGCAGCCCCGACAGGATCGAGATGCCGCTCGAAGCGGTCAGGTCCTCCGCCACCTTCACCGAGAGCGACCTCGGCAGCTACACCCTGGAGTACATCAAGAACGACTTCTACATCACCGACGGACAGTGACCCGGCCTGGAGAGCACGGCTGCGGACCTGGTGGCCAGGCGTCGCGTGAGTGTGCACCCTGACGGTGCAGGGACGGCCGATCGGAGGGCAGTCAGCTCGGCGATGAGATCCGTGGAGCGGATGGGCGGGTCAGCCGGTGACCGCCACCGTCGATCGGGTCCAGGCGGTGTCGGCGGTGTGGCCGGTCCGGTGGGCCGTCACCTTGACGGTGATCCGGGTCCCGCGCTGTGCCGCGATCAGGGTGTGCGTGGCCCGGGTCGCGAGGAGGTCGGCGCGGGCGACCAGGCGCCGACCACGGCTGTGACCTTCCCGCCCACGCGCGCGGAGCCGGTGATGTACGGGTTCCGTGTCGGCTTCGGTGCGAGGGCCTTGACGGTCACGCCGGCGCTGGTGGCGAGCACGGCCGGGTGTCCGGCCTTGCGGGCGCCGACGGCCACGGTCAGCTGCTTGCCGAGGAGCGTGGAGGGCACGACGTACGAGGAGGCGGTGGCGCCGGGGATGGAGACGCCGTTGGCCTTCCACTGGTAGACGAACGAGTCGGCCGCCGGCGACGGCCTCGCCCAGCGACGCGAGGTCGTGGCGGCTCAGTCGTCGAACCACACGACGAGGCGCACGTTGTCGTCACCGTGCTGTGTGGCGAGTGTCTCCATGGCTCTCCAGACGGGTTGCCACTCGCCGGTTCCGGTGACGGCGTCCCTGCGGCGGATGGTGGCCGATCTGTAGAGCGTGTCCCCGACGAGCCATTCGCTTCCCTCTGGCCACTCACGGTCCTCGCCTCGTTCGAGACCGACAGCCTCGGCGAACGCAGGACTCCAGGAGGATTTGCCTGTCATCCTGAGCCCGTTCGGGGTCTGGCGGTACTGGTGGAGTCGGCTGTCGGGCCTCTCCGCAGGCTCGTCCCAGTCCACCGCCTTCACCTCGGCCCACGTGATCCACGTGGTGCTGTGAAAGCCGTCCTCGCCGTACCGCTCGGTCAGCTGCGCGAATCGCGCGCTCAGGGCGGCCGAGGCGTCGGCGGGCAGACCTCGGCGTGCGGCCAGGGGACGGAAGTTGGCGTAGTTGCGTACCCCGAAGAGGCAGCCGAACGCGTCGTAGTTCCGGACGTCATTCAGGCTGTCGAGGTCGTGCGCGGTGTACCAGGCCGCCTCCCGACCGTCCCGCGACGCTCGATACTCGAGAGAGCCGCTCATGTCCGTACCCATGCCGGACATTCTGTCGGTGGCGTCAACCGGTCATGCCCACCGCGGATCGAATGGCCGGCGGGAGCCGCCCTCCGGCCGCCCGGAGCTCCTGTTCGCCGCGGCTCGCCGGTAGGCTGCGGCGGTGCGTACGGTCGAGCTTCTGTTGGACGAGGCGGCAGAGCTGGGGGTTCGGGAGGCCTGGCGGCGGCTCGCGGACGCGGGGCTGCCCAGTCAGGCGCGCCACCGCTCGCCGACCAACAGCCCGCATCTCACCCTGGGGGCCTGCCCGGAGCTGACTGCCCCGATCCGCTGGGAGCTCGCCGAGGTGGCCGCCCTGCTGCCGCTGCCCGTCAGGTTCACCGGCGTGGTCCGTTTCGAGCGTCCCACGTCGGTGCTGGCCTGGGCGTTGGATCTCGACTCCGCGTTGGCCGACGTGCACCGCCGGGTGTGGGAGGCGGTCGTGTCGGACAGCCCGCTCGACACCCTCAACCCCTTTCACGAACCCGGGCGCTGGGTTCCGCACGTCACCCTGGGGCGTACCCGGCGGGCCGGTGCCTTCGCCGGCAGGCGCGTACCCGAACTGCTGCCAACGCCGCCGCTGTCGGCCCGGCTCGTCACCCTGCGCAGCTACGACACCGAGACCGGTGCCGTGGAGGTGCTCAAGCCCCGCCCGTGAGGCGGCCCGACGCCGGGGCCCGGGATCGGCAGACTCAGAGCCCCGGCCGTCGGGCGCCCTCGGGTCCCTGCGCCTCCGGGGCCGCCCCGGTCACCGCGGCTTCCGGCGTCCCGGAAACGGCAACAAAGATTGTCCTGGATGCGGGCGGGCCGCACCCTGGCGGCGGAGGTGATCGCCATGACCGGCGCCCACAAGGAAACCAGTGTCCGAACCTCGTACGACGTGATCGTCATAGGCGGCGGGGCGGGTGGGCTGAACGCCGCGCTCGTGCTCGCGCGGGCGCGGCGCAGTGTCGCCGTCGTCGACTCAGGGGAGCCCCGAAACGCTCCCTCGGCCCATATGCACAGCTTCCTCTCCCGTGACGGAGTGCCACCGCTGACCGTGCTCGAGACCGGACGCGCGGAGATCGCCCGGTACGGAGCCGTCCGCATCGAGGGGCGGGTCGACCAGGTGGAGGCCCGTGACGAAGGCGGCTTCGTGGTGCGGCTCGACGGTGGCGCGTCGCTCGACGCCCGGCACGTCGTCCTCGCCACCGGCCTGCGCGACCAGCTGCCCGAGATCCCCGGCGTACGGCCGCTGTGGGGTGGTGACGTGCACTTCTGCCCGTACTGCCACGGCTACGAGGTGCGCGACCGGAAGATCGTCGTCCTCGGGGTGCACCCGGCGTCCGCCGGGCAGGCGCTGCTGCTGCGGCAGTGGTCGCACGACGTCGTGTACGTGCCCCACGACCGGCCTCTCGCCGACGAGGAGCGCGAGCGCATGGACGCGCGTGGCGTCCAGGTGGTCGAGGGGCCGGTGACCACCCTGCTCAGCAAGGACGGGCGGCTGCACGCCGTGGAGGTCGCCGACGGCCGCACGGTGGAGTGCGCAGGCGTCTTCCTCTTCCCGAAGATGAGCCCGAACGACTCCGCCTTCGACGGCCTCGGCTGCGCACGCGACGAGCAGGGCTGGCTGGTCACCGACCGCGCCGGGCGTACCAGCCGCCCCGGCCTCTGGGCCGTCGGCAACGTGGTCGACCCGCGCGCCCAGGCCGTCACCGCCGCCGGGATGGGAGCCGCGGCCGCGTTCGCGCTCAACCACGACCTGGTGGACGAGGAGATGGAGCGCGACCTCGCCGCCCACCGGGCCGCCGCCGGTCGCACCTCAAAAGCCGATGCAGAAACCGAAGTCGAGACCGACGCCGAAACCGACGCCGATGCGGAAACCGGGTCCGGAGTCGTAGCGCCTGTGTCCGCTGCCTGAACCCCGGGTCGGAGCCGAAGCCTCGGTCTCCGCGGGCCGACTCCGGAGCCGATGCCGCAGCGTCGGCCTCCGCGGTCCGCATCCCCCATCCCGGCGTCCGTCCCGCGCCGCCTCCTCCGTCACGCCCGTCCCCGGCTCAGTCGCCGGAGGCGGGCGTTCGGCCTGTCGGCCGGGCTCGGACGTGCATCCGTTCGCCCTGGCGGCCGAAGAGGCTGAGCACCTCCACCGAGCCCTGCCCGGTGCTGCCGAACCAGTGCGGCAGCCGGGTGTCGAACTCGGCCACCTCGCCCGGGTCGAGGACGATGTCGTGGTCGGCGAGGACGAGTCGGAGCCGCCCCGACAGCACGTACAGCCACTCGTATCCCTCGTGGGTGCACAGCTCCGGGGTGTCGCGGCTCGCCGGCAGCACCATCTTGTAGCTCTGCAGCGGGCCCGGCTGCCGGGTCAGCGGCAGGACGGTGTTGCCGTTCACCGCGTGCGGCTTGAGCCGGACCCTCGGGTCGCCCACGTCCGGCGCGCCGACCAGTTCGTCGATCGGCACCTGGTGGGCCTGGGCGATGGGCAGCAGCAGCTCCAGGCTGGGCCGCCGCTGACCGGCCTCCAGCCGCGACAGGGTGCTCTTCGAGATGCCGGTGACCTCCGACAACGCGGCGAGGGTGACTCCGCGGGCCGTACGTAGCCGCTTGAGCCGGGGACCGACGGCGGACAGGGCCTGGGCGATGGACGAGGGCTGCTCCACGCCGTCATTACATCCATCCGTTCCGGAATCCGCAAAGAGAGGTGCTGTTTTCGGACGCTCTCCGCTGCGCCCGCCCACACGCGTGCGCCCCGCCCCTGCGCGCGTCGGGGGTGGGTCGCGCGCAGGGGCGGGGCAGCTTCGGTCACGGCGGCGTCCGGGCCGCCGTGGGGTTCCCGGGGAGTGTCAGAGGCCCAGCGAGCGGCCGATCAGCTCCTTCATCACCTCGGTCGTCCCCCCGTAGATGGTCTGCACCCGGCTGTTGGCCCACTCGCGCGAGATCGCGCTCTCCTTGAGATAGCCGTAGCCGCCGTGGATCTGGAGACAGCGGTTGGCGATGTCCACCTGCAGCTCCGTCGTCCACCACTTCACCTTGGCGGCGTCGGTCACCGACAGGCGGCCCGCGTTGAGCTCGGTGACACAGTGGTCGAGAAAGACCTGGGCGATCGTCAGCTCCGTGTCCATCGTCGCCAGTTGGAAACGGTTGTGCTGGAAGGTGCCGATGGGCTGCCCGAAGGCCTCGCGGGTCCGGGCGTACTCCAGGGTGTCGGCGAGCATCCGCTCGGCCGCGCCGACCGCCACCGTCGCGATGCTGAGCCGCTCCCGGGGCAGCCCGGCCATCATGTAGGCGAGCCCGGCGTTCTCCTTGCCGATGAGGTTCTCGGCAGGCACCCGGCAGCCGTCGAAGAACAGCTCGCAGGTGTCGCTGGCGTGCCAGCCCAGCTTCTCCATGCGCCGACCGCGGGTGAGGCCGGGCGCGCCGCGCTCCACCACGAGGAGGCTGATGCCCTGCGCGCCGCGCTCGGGCGCCGTCTTGGCGGCGACGACGATCACGTCGGCGTTCTCACCGTTGGTGATGAACGTCTTCTGCCCGTTGAGGACGTACGTGTCCCCGTCGCGGACGGCGGTGGTACGGATGTCGGCGACGTTGGAGCCCGCGTCGGGCTCGCTCATCGCGATGGCCGCGATCAGCTCGCCCGCGCACAGTCCGGGCAGCCAGCGCTTGCGCTGCTCGTCCGTGGTCCGCTCGGCGAGGTAGGTGGCGATGACGTCGTTGTGCGCCACGAAACCGGGCGCGGTGGCCCGGGCCCACATGATCTCCCGCGCGAACACCGCCGGGTAGCGGTAGTCCGGTTCGCCGCCCCCGCCGTACGCGGCGTCGACGCCGATGCCGAGGAGCCCGGCCCGGCCCGCCGCCTGCCACACCGAGCGGTCGACGATGCCGTCCCGTTCCCAGCGGGCGTGATGCGGGACGACCTCCCGGTCGAGGAACTCCCGGCAGGTCTCCCGGAACTGCTCGTGCTCCGCCTCGTACCGCGAGGCCGGAGAGGTTCGAGAGGCGCGGGGAGTACGCGAGGTACGAGAGGTCTGCGCGTCCCGCTCCGAAGGGCCGCTGTCCGTGCCTGGCGTCGGGCCGCTGTTGCTCTGGGCCACGGGCTCATCCCCTCCCCGGGTCGGTGTCGTCGCAGATGATCGTGAGCGTGTCCTTGGGGTGCTGTACGGCGGCGAAGTGGCCGCCCTCGATCTCCACCCGGTGGACCGGGGCCGAGCTGTGCGCGGACCACGGCCACACCTTCTCCGGCGGGGCGTGGACGTCCTCGCGGGCGGCGATCAGGGTGAGGGGGAAGTCCACCCGCAGCCCCGCCGCCTCCCGGGCGAACTCGGCCCGTACGCAGTCGTCCTCGCGGAGCATGCGCAGCAGGATCCGGCTCATCGTCGGCTCGGCGATCACCGCGGGCGGGGTCCCGCCGTCGGCCGCGGTCCGGGCGAGGAGCTCCTCGTCGGGGACCGCGGCGAGAAGCGCTCCCGGCCGCTGGAGCGCCGGCGGCACCGCCCCGGACAGCACGGCCCGCACGGGAGCGACACCGGTCTGCCGGGTGACGTGGTCGGCCACGGCGAGGCTCATCGTGGCGCCGAAGCTGTGCCCGAACGTCGCCCAGCGCAGCCCGGGCGACCGCTCGCGCTCGGCGAGCAGATCGGCCACCACCTGCTCGGCCATGGCCCGCACCAGACCGTGGTAGTTGACGGCCTTGCGCTCCTGGCGGCGCGTGCCGCGGCCGGGCGCGTCCACGCCCCGGACGCGCACGTGCGGCTCGCCGAGGGTCTGCCAGCCGCGGTAGACCTGCGAGGTCGCCCCGGCGTGCGGGAAACAGTAGAGCCGCAACGGAGTGCTCGTGACAGGGTGCACGGTCATTCCTTCATGCTCCGGGCCAGCTTCTCGGCCAGCATCAGGGTGGTCAGATTGGTCGGGGCGCTGGGGATGACGGGGAAGAGCGAGGCGTCGGCGATCCGCAGGTTCTCGGTGCCGTGCACCCGGCCCTCCTGGTCGGCGACGGCGTACGGGTCGGTGTCCGGGCCCATCCGGCACGAACCGGCCGCGTGCCAGCCGGGGTTCATGATGTGCCGGACCCCGCTGCGCAGGACGCCGTCGTTGGCGATCATCCGGTCGCTCCAGAACTGGGTGCGCGTCAGCCGGCCGGACAGCCCGGGGGAGCGCAGGAAGCCCCAGGCCCTGCGGACGCCGTGGCAGAGCCGCTCGACGTCCTCGGAGTCCGTGCCGAGACCGAGCTCGATGACGGGCGCGGCCAGCGGGTCGGCGCTGTCGAGGAAGACCCGGCCGCGGGAGCGGGGGCGCATCAGCATCACGGACATGCCGACGACCAGCGGCCAGCCGAGCCGGTCGACGAAGCCGGGGATGGTGTGGCTCTCCACGTTGTTGAGGAGCCCCAGCTGGACGTCGACCTCGTCGTCGTACCCGCTGCTCATGCGGGCGGCGACCTGACGCCAGGGCAGGCCGGGCGTACACACGCCGTCGGCCGGCCGGGACCAGATGACGACGGACGGGTGGTCGACCAGGTCGCGGCCCACCCCGGGCAGGTCGGCGACCGGGGTGATGCCGAGCGCGCCGAGGAGGGCGGCGTCGCCGACGCCGGAGCGCTGGAGGACGACGGGGGTGCCGACGGCCCCCGCGGCGAGGACGACGTTGCGGGCGCGGACGGTGCCGAGACGTCCGTCCCGTTCGGTCTCCACGCCGACGGCCCGGTTCCGGTCCTTCGGGTCGAACAGCACCCGGGTGGCCCGTACGCCGGGGCGTACGTGGAGGTGGGGCAGGCCGCGGGCCTCGGAGAGGAAGGCGGTGGCGGCGTCGATCCGTTCGCCGTCCACCGTGTTGCCGGGGATGGGGCCGACACCGGCCTCCTGACCGGAGTTGAGGTCGAGGAGATCGGTGACGCCCTGCCGGTTGCACTCCTCCCAGAAGGCGGCGTCCAGGGGATGGACCCGCTCGCGCGGCGTCCGCCGGATCGGGAGCGGGCCGCTGTCGCCGTGCGGAGGCCCGCCGGGGAAGTCGACGTCGTTCTCGATGGCCCGGTAGAAGGGCAGGACCCGCTCCCAGGACCAGTCGGGGTTGCCCCGCGCCGCCCAGGCGGCGAAGTCACGGGGGAGCCCCCGCAGGGCGATGGCCCCGTTGACGGCGGAGCCGCCGCCGATGACCTTGCCGAGCTGGTACGGGAAGCGTTCCCACAGCGCGCGGGCCGGGGCCCCGGCCCCGTCACCGCCCTTGACCAGGTCCTCCAAGCGGCCGCTGGTGCGCAGGTTGGCCCGGTAGTCCCAGTTGAAGCCGGCCAGGACGAGCCGGCCGGCGTCGGCCAGCGGGTGGGCGCGGTCGCGGGGGCTCGGCTGGTCGGGACCGGCCTCCAGGAGCAGTACGGTGCCGGAGCCGTGGGCGGCGAGCCGGGCGGCGACGAGGGCGCCGGCGGAGCCCCCGCCGACGATCACGTGATCCCACTCGGCCACGTCGGAGGGCGAGCTGTCGGCGGAGGGCGACCGTTCGTCGGAGGGTGACCGGTCGACGGCGGGCGATCGTTCAGCGACGGGCGACGGCTCGACGGCGGGCGACCGCTGGGCGGCGGGGCCCGGAGCCCCGGAAGGTGTCGTCGTCATGCCGCGGGCTCCTCGGCGGGGACGATCAGTTCCGCGAAGGTGGAGATCGAGGCGTTCATGAAGAGGCCTTCGACCAACTCCTGCTCCATGTCCGCCTCGATGCCGAACTCCGCGCGCAGCACCGTGAGCAGGCCGACCGCGTGCAGCGAGTCGCCGCCGATGTCGAAGAAGCCCTCCTCGACGCCGAAGTCGCCGTGGCCGAGCTGCTGGGACCAGAGGGCGTAGAGCCGCTCCTCGATCCGGCTGCGCGGCGCGACCCGGGCGCCGGCGGTCTCGGTGTCGTCGTTCCACGGCGTGGGCAGCGCCTTGTGGTCGATCTTCCCGTTGGTCGTCAGCGGAAGGGTCTCCAGGGTGAGGAAGCGGCTGGGCACCATGTAGCCGGGCAGTACGGCGGCGAGCGCCTCGCGCAGCTCGGCCGGGTCCGGTGCGGCCCCCGCCTCGGGTACGACGTACGCGACGATCTGCCGCTGTCCGGTACGGGCGTGGGCGGGCGCGGTGACGAGCGCGGTGCGGACGTCGGGCCTGCGCAGCAGCGCCGCCTCGATCTCGCCGAGTTCGACGCGATAGCCGTTGATCTTCACCTGGAAGTCCTCGCGGCCGAGGATCTCGATGTCGCCGCCGGGCAGGTAGCGGCCGAGGTCGCCGGTCCGGTAGATCCGCTCCCCGGTGACCGGGTGGACGGGGAAGCGCTCGGCGGTCCGTCCGGGGTCGCCCAGGTAGCCCAGGGCCACGCCGGTGCCGCCGATGTGGATCTCGCCGGTGACGCCGACGGGCGACGGCTCCTGCCACTGGTTGAGGACGTGCATGGTCTGGTTGGCGAGCGGCTTGCCGTACGGGATGCTCGACCACTCCGGGCGCACGGTCTCGACGGGGTGGTGGATCGACCAGATGGAGCCCTCGGTGGCGCCGCCGAGGCTGATCACCCGCATCGCGGGCAGCTTCTCGCGGATGCGGCTCGGCAGGTCGACGGGGATCCAGTCGCCGCTGAGCAGGGCGAGCCGGAGCCGGCAGCCCCGCGGCACGCCTCCGTCGCCCAGCGCGTCGATCCACATCCGCATGGGCGCGGGCACGCTGTTCCAGATGGTCACCCCGTAACGGCCGACGAGCTGGGACCAGTGGTCCAGGTCGTTGCCGCGCGCCGGGTCGGGGACGACGACGGTGCCGCCGGCGCCGAGAACGCCGAACAGGTCGTACACGGACAGGTCGAAGCCCGCGGGGGCGAGCGCCATCGTCCGGTCCTCCGGGCCGACGCCGAAGCGCCGGTTGATGTCCTGGACGGTGTTGGCGGCGCTGCGGTGGGTGATCATCACGCCCTTGGGCTCGCCGGTGGAGCCCGAGGTGAAGATGACGTACGCGAGGTCGTCGGTCCCCTGGCGGCGCCCGGGCGCCTCGGCCGGGCACGCCAGGGTCTCCGCGTCCTCGGGGGTCAGTACGGTGACGCCGTCGGGCCAGGGCAGCGCGTCCCGCAGCTCCGGGTCGGTCACCACGGCCCGCACGGAGCACCGGGCGAGCAGCTTCAGGCGCCGCTCCTCCGGCAGTTCGGGGTCGATGGCGACGTACGCGGCGCCGCTGTGCAGGACGCCGAGCAGCGCCGCGTACTGCGCGGCGCCGGGCCGCATCGACACGGCGACGATCTCGTTCGGGGCAGCGCCGGGGCCGCGGAGGATCCGGTGGGCGATCCGGTGCGCGCTGTCGGTCAGCTGCCGGTACGTGGTCTCCGTGCCGGGCGTGATCACCGCGGGCGCGTCGGGGCTGCGCCGGGCCGCCTCGGCGACCAGTTCGTGCAGGAGCGCGGCCGGGATGTCCTGCGCGGTCGCGTTGGCCCGGTCGCGTTCCTCGGCCTGCGCGGCCGGCAGCGGTACGACGCCCCGGGTGGCGTCCCAGAGCTCCGGCTCGTCGACGAGGCGGTCGAGCAGCGTCGTGTACGCCGCGAACATCGCTTCGAGGGTGCCCTCGGGGAACAGGCCCTCGACGGCGTTCCAGTTGACCGAGAGCCGGCCGTCCAGCTCCAGGATCTGGTTCTCCAGCCACACCTGCGGCGTACGGCTGTGGTCGTGCACCAGCGTCCCGAAGGACTCCAGGCGTCCGGCGCCGGGCGCGTCCCCGTCCCCCTCGGCGCCGAGCGTGCTGGAGAAGACCACGGGCATCGACGCCCGGCCGTCGTCCCGGCGGCGCGCCAGGTCGCGCAGCACCCGGATGCCGCCGTGCGGGTGCGCCAAGTCCTCCAGAAGGCGCTGCTGCAGGTTCAGGGCCCGCTGGCGGAAGCTTTCCTCGGGGCGGCCGCCGACGGCGAGCAGACTCGGGTCGAGGAAGTTCCCGATGACCTCCTCGACCCGCGGGTGCAGACCGAGCCGGTGGAACTGGGTGACGGTGAGGGTGAACTCCTGCCGCCGCGACCAGGTGCGCAGGACCTCCGCGTACGCGGCGAGGAGCACGCCGGAAGCGGTCAGCCCGTGCCGCTCGCCCGCCGCCCGCAGCGCCGACCAGCGTGCCGGGGCGAGCAGCGCCCTGTGCCGTACGAAGCGGGGCGTGCCGAGCTGCTCCGGCGCCGCGGCCAGGGGCAGTTCGGGCGCGCCGGGCAGGGTGTCCAGGCGGTCCTCCCAGTAGACGGCGGCCTCCCGTCCCAGGGCGTCCCCGCGCAGCTCCTCCCGCGCGAGGACGTAGTCGCGGAACGACAGCTCCGGCGGCTCGGGCCGCCACGCCGGGTCGTCGTAACATCGGTGCCACTCGTCCATGAGCCGGTAGAGGCCGCGCATGTCGAGGAACAGCAGGTCCACGGCGACATGGAGGCGCAGCCGGTCCTCTTCGAGCCGGGTGGCCCGGACGTCGAGCAGCGTCGACCGGTCCAACGGCATCACCTGGTCGGTGAGTTCGGCGCGCACGCGCTCCAGCTCCGCCGCCCGCTCCGACTCGGGGCGGCCGCGCAGGTCCGTGACGCGGATGGTGTACGGGGCGATGTCGGCCACGGGGAGGACGCGCTGGGTCTGGTCGGTCCCGGTCACCGTGCGCAGGGCCTCGTGGCGGGCGATCACGGCGCGCAGGGCTTCGGTCAGCCGGTCCGGGTCGAGGGCGGGGCAGTCGAACTCCAGGTAGTACTGGCTGGAGACGCCGCCCAGTTCGAGTCCCTTGTGCCGGCCGATCAGATAGGCCTGCTGGATGTCGGTCAGCGGGAAGGGCTCGTGCCGGTGCTCCGGGCGCGGCTTGGGTTCGAGGAGTCCGTCCTCGTCCAGGCGGGGGTGGCCGGCACCGCCGCGCAGCCTTGCGAAAAGATCCTCCATCGTCGTCCGTCCCTTTTCCTCGGTGGTCGTCGTGAGTGTTCGGATGCCGAGCTGATCTTTCGAATTCCCTTGCGAGAAGCGACGTTAGGCAGCGGGGGCAAAGGGTCTCAATACGGTGGGACCGTAGGGACGACCGAAGGATTTCGGTGCCGCTGGACTCCCGCTGGACCGCCCCTGGACCCACCCTGGGATGCCCGCCAGGCGCCATTGACCTGCGGCGGGACCGCGGCGACATCATCAGGACATGGGAATTCGAAACGCCCCGGAGACGACCGGGAAACGCATACTCATCGGTGCCACCGGATCCATCGCGGTGACCAGGCTTCCGGCGTACATCGAGGCGATGCGCCGGCAGATCGAGGGCAGTACGTTCACCGTTCTGCTGACCCACACGGCGGCCTCGTTCATTTCCCCGGAGAGTCTCGCGCTCTTCGCCGAAAGGGTGGTGAGCGGGGAGTCCCCGGCGGACTGGCCGACCGACAAACCCTCCCGGCTCGCCGCCGACCACGACATCCTCGCCGTGCTGCCGGCCACCGCCCACACGCTCGCCTCGGCCGCCGCGGGTGCCGCGCCGAACCGGCTGCTCACGGTCGCGCTGTCCGTGGACTACCCGGTGGTCCACTTCCCGGTGATGGGCGCCAAGATGTGGCACAAGCCGGCCGTGCAGCGGAACATCGCCCGGATCCGAGAGGACGGCGGCCTGGTCAACGAGCCGGAGTGGCACGACGGTTTCGACCCGACCACGGGGACGGTCAGCCACCACCCGGCGCTGCCCGCGCCGGAGACCGTGGCGACGGTCATCGAGGACCTCCTGGCCAAGCACCGTCCTTCGTCCTGACCCCCCCCGCACGCACGAGGGCCCCGCCGGAAGCGGCGGGGCCCTCGTCTGTGTGTCGTTCGAGGCGCAGGGTGCGCTCGGTGCGGGACGGGCCCGCGCGGGTGGTGTGGCCGCGCGGGACCTGCCGTGCGAGCGGTTACGCGGCGATGGCCGTGGCCTCGATCTCGATCAGGAAGTCGGGCTCGGCGAGGGTGGCGACCCCGACCAGGGTGGTCGGCCGGATGACGTCGGCACCGAGCTTGGCGGCCGCGCGCTCGGCGCCCGCCGTGATCGCCTCCCACTTGTCGAGCGACCAGTCCACCGCGTAGATGGTGAGCCGCAGCACGTCGTCGAAGGTGGCGCCGGCCGCCTCCAGACCGGTGGCGATGTTGAGGTAGACCTGCTCGGTCTGGGCCGCGAGGTCGCCCATGCCCACGGGCTCGCCGTCGGCGGTGCGCGGGGTCTGGCCGCTCAGGAAGATGACGCGGCTTCCGGTGCCGACCGCCAGCTGCCGCCAGCCGTAGGGCTTGGTGAGTCCGGGCGGGTCGATGTTCTCGACGGGCATGGTGCGTCCTTTCGGGTGGGAGCTGGTGTCTCGGGAGGAGGTCTGTTCTCCGGGGGCGGCGACGGTCAGGCGAGCTCGCGGCAGGTCGCGTAGTACTTGCGCAGCAGGCTGACCAGCTCGGGGTCGAAGCGCGAGGCGAAGAGCAGCTCGGCCGGCGGGGTGAACTCGGGGTCGAGCTCGTCGGCCCAGGCGAGGGTGGCCGGCCGCAGATCCATCTCGATCCACTGGTGCCACTCGACGGGGATCGTCCAGTCCTGCTCGTAGCCGATGCCCATCTGGTGGTCGATGAGCAGGTCGACGATCTCCTGACGGGTCCCGGTCCGGATCGGCTGCCGCAGTGGCGCGAACCGGTCCAGGTCCGCCACCGGCTCCTCGCCGAGGATGCGGGCGGCGAAGTCCTGGGCGAGCAGCGGCGACAGGTGCAGACCGTCGCGGTAGGTGCCGGTCATGATGGTCAGGCCCCGCATGCCGCCGTCGCCGAGCAGCGGGAAGCCGTCCATGGACACCGGGCGGTTGCCGACCTGGACCTTGGAGACCTCGCTGTTCCACAGGTTGCGGCGGACCTGGCGGTGGGCGCACTGGAGCAGGAAGACGAGGTCGCGCATCTCGGCGGTGTCGCGCGGCTCGACGGCGATGACGTTGGTGGCGCCCACGTAGACGTGGCCGTCGCCGCGGGGCACGACGTGCAGGCCGCACGCGAAGGAGCGGTTCGGGGTGCGGATGACGCTGTCGGGGCTGGTGCCGTCCTGCGTCTTGATCAGCGAGGAGACGCCGTAGCCGCTGACCAGCCGGGGGACGCGGGGACCGATGGGCAGGCTGTCCAGGAGTTCCTGGGTGCGGGCGCCGGCGGCCAGCGTCACGTGGTCGGCGGAGATCGTGCGACCGGAGGCCAGCACGACTCCGGTGACCCGCTCGCCCCGGTACTCGACCCGGCTCGCGAACTCGGGCACGAGGGTGACACCGGCCCGCACGGCGGCCGCTTCGAGCCGCTCCAGGAGCGCGGCGGCGTTGACCGCGTGCTCGCCGGGTATGTGGAAGGCCTTCAGCGGGCGAGAGATGGGCTCGGCGTCCACCCAGTCGAGGTCGGCCGGCTCGACGTCCTCGAACGGTTCCTCGTAGCGGGTCAGCTCGGCGCGGATGGCGTTGTAGTTGGTGTCGTCGATCTCGGCGGTGCCGATGGTGTTGAGGACGACCGTGGTGCCCTGCGCGGTCCTGATCGGCGCGCCCTCGGTCTGCTCCTCCAGCTCGGCCAGCCACGGCGACCACAACTCGGTCGCCTTGATGCCGAGTTCGAGCTTGTGGCGGCCGTGCTCGGTGGCCAGCAGGGAGGTGGTGACCTCCCCGAAACAGCCGAGCATGGCCCCGGCCGCGGCCGATCCCGCCCAGGGCCGGTGCGGCTGGCCGAGCACGGCGACGCGCTGTCCGCGTCGCGCCAGGACCCAGGCGAGCGACAGTCCAAGGACTCCGTTGCCGGCGATGACGGTGTCGTAGCCGGTACCGTGCGCGTCTGCGTTCCCGTTGGCGTTCATCAATGTCCAATCTCCAGGGGCGGCTTCGGGCCGCTCCGACGGGTGTGGGTGTCTCGATGGCGTCGGAACTGCTGGTGCGGGGGTGAGCTGGTCAGTGGGGCACGGGCGGGGCGCGGCCGCCGGCTCGCGACCGGCCCGGCGCACGAGGCGCCGGGCAGGGTCGGGCGCGCGAGGCGCCGGGCAGGGTCGGGCGCGCGAGGCGCCGGGCAGGGGCGGGCGCGCGAGTGGTCAGCGGCGCCGGAACTCGTAGAGCGTGAAGTCCATGTGGACGATGCCGCGTTCGTCGGTGTGGGCCTTGACGACGGGGGAGTCGCCGAAGTCAGCGGCGGGCAGCTCGACGGACTCGGAGCGGATCCGCTTGCCCTCGAACCCGGCCTCGTCGGCGGCGCGCAGCATCTTGAACGGGTTGCCCATGGCCTCGCTGGTGCCCAGGTAGACGCGTCCGTCGGCGGCCAGGTGCCGCACCACGTCCCGGAAGAATCGGTTCACCAGGCCGTAGCCGGGGTCGAAGACGGCGCGCTCGATGTGCCCGGCGTAGGGGCGGTCGGCGGGCGCCTCGATGAAGGGGGTGTTCCAGAACACGGTGTCGAGCTGCTCGGCGGGGTCGAGGGCATCGAAGAGGTCGCTGGTCAGCGCGGTGAACCGGTCCGCGACCCCGTGTCGCTCGGCGTTCTGCCGGGCGTTCCGCACGGCGGCCGGGTTGATGTCGGTGGCGAGCACCCGCGCGGCGCCGTGCTGCGCGGCGAGCACGGCGGCGATGCCGGCGCCGCAGCCGAGCTCCAGGAAGCGGTCGCCCCGCTCGTACGGCACCCAGGAGGCGAACAGGCCGGGGCCGGGGTCCGTGTACGGCGGGAACACCTCGGGCAGCAGGTCCCACTCCCTGCCGAGCAGCGAGAAGGTCGACTGGGTGGGGCGGTCGGGGCTCTGGATCTGCGACACGACCCAGGTGCCGAGTTCGTAACCCAGCTCGTTGTCCATGCGGTCCTCCCTGTGGGGGGAGCCGGCGGAGGGTTCCGGGGACGGAGCCCTCCGCGGCTCCCGGCGGTGTTCCATGACGGTGGAGCGGGTGGAGCGGGTGGAGCGGGTGGAGCGGGTGGGGAGAGTGGGGCGATGGAGCGGTAGGGCGGGGTTGAGCCGGGGGAGCAGGTGGAATCGGTGCGGTGCGGGGTCAGCTGCCCGCGGGCTCGGGCGCCGCCCCCGGTGCCGCCTCGGGGTCCGTCCGGGCCCGGTTGCGGGCCATCGCGCGCTCGACCAGGACGACCGGGATGGTGATGACGGCCAGGCCCGCTCCCAGCCACGGGATCGACGTGAGACCGGCACCGGCGCCGAGCGCCACGCCCGCGAGGACCGGGACCACGCTGATGCCGAGCTGGAACATGGAGACGGCGGTGGCACCGGCGAGCGTGGGCGCGCCGGCCGCCACGGTGAACACCCGCCCGTAGATGGCCGGGTTGAGGACGAAGCCGGCGACACCCAGGAGCAGCACCAGGGGCACGACGGCCACGGCGTGGTCGGCCAGGAGCGCCATCAGCACGGAGCAGACGAGGATGCCGCCGGCCCCGATGAGCAGGGCGTGGTGGGGTCGCCCGTCGGCGATCCGGCCGCCGATGGAGAGGCCGATGAAGGCCCCGATGCCGAAGAGGACGAGGATGGCGGGCACCCACACGGAGTCGACCCCGGTGATGTCCGTGAGGAAGGCCGCGAGGTAGTTGTACGAGATCATGTACGCGGCGGTGCTGAGCAGCGTCGCGGCGTACACCACCCACAGCTGCGGCTGCCGCATGGTCTGCAACTCCCGCCGCACGCTCGGCTCCTGGGCCGCCTTGGTGGCGGGCACGGCGACGATGGTGGCGATCGCGCTGAGCACGGTGAGCGCGACCACCGCCCAGAACCCGCCCCGCCAGCCGGTGAAGTGGCTGAGGAAGGCGCCCGCCGGACCGCCGGCGACCATCGCGATGCTGAGGCCGCTGACCACCACGCCGGAGGCCCGGGCGGTGCGGTCGGGGGTGACGAGGGAGATCGCGGTGACCGCGGCGACGGCCCAGAAACCGGCGTACGCGAGGCCGATCAGGAAGCGGGTGACGAGCAGCACCGTGAAGTCGTCGGTGATCAGACCGACGGCCACCCCGGCGGCGAACACGGCCTGCGAGATCACCAGGGTCGTACGGCGCGGCCAGCGCAGGGTCATCACCGCGAGCGGCGGCCCGCCGATCACCACGCCGATGGCGAAGGCCGAGATGAGGGCGCCCGCGGAGGACAGCGAGATGTCGAGGTCGTCGGCGATGTCCGGGAGGACACCGGCGAGCAGGAACTCGGCGCTTCCCATGGCGAACAGGCTGAACGCGAGCAGGTAGACGGCGAGCGGCAGCCTGCCGTTGGCCTTGGGGGCGGTGGCTTCCTGGGGTTCGGTCTGCACGCTCATCGGTGGCCGCCTCCCGCCTGCCGTGCGGAACGCCCGGTGACGGGGTGCGCGGGTGCGGAACGGGTGACGGCCTGCTGGATGACGGCCTGCGTGACGGGGTGCGGGGGGACGCGTCGCACTGCCCCGGGGGTGCTCAAACGCATGAGCGGGCTCCTCGTTTCTGACGGTTCGGGCATACGGATCAGGGCGGGTGCGCGCCGGTGCGCCGGCCTCGGCGGTCCGCCGGATCGTGGTGATCACCAGTGACCCCCATGCTGGAACCGGGCGTCGCGGACGGACAACATTTGTTGCCGATACCGGGACGCGGCGGGGCGGGCGCGGCCTCGCCGGCGCGCCGGTTCCGCGAGTCGGGCCGGTTCCGCGGGCCGGCCGGTGGATCACTCCTCACCGGGTACGCCCTCGCCCCAGCCCCACTTCTTGATGGTGGTGCGACGGGTGGGGCCGACGTCCGGCTGGGAGTTGGCCATGGCGCGACGCGAGCCGAACTCGATATAGCCGACGAAGGCCGAGCGGAACTCGGCGTCCTCGGGCAGCCCGACCTCGTCCATCGCCGCCAGCATCAGCTCCACCCAACGGGCCCGCTGCTCGGGCTTGATGGCCCGGTTGCGGTGGCGGGAGACCATGTGGGGGTAGCCGCCGTGCTCCTCGGTGTACCGCGTCGGCCCGCCGAGCACCTCGCCGATGAAGGTCGCGACGTGCTGGGGGTGGTCGTCGTCCATGTGCGCGAAGAGCGGGGCGAGGAGTTCGTCCTTGCGGACGCGGGCGTAGAAGGCCTCGGTGAGCCGCTCCAGCGCCTCGGCGCCGCCGGCCCACTCGTAGAGGGTGGGGACCTGATCCGTCACTGTGTCGCCTTTCTCGTGCTGCTCGGGCTTCTGGTGTTGGTGGTCGGGCTGGTGCTGCTCGGGCTTTGCGGGGGAGAGGGAGCGAGGCGGGGGGGCGGTCGTCAGGCCGCGTAGAGGTCGAAGGTCGGTGTGGGCCGGCCGCCGTGGGCGGGGGCGTCCAGGCGGGGATCGACCGAGAGCACCGCCTGGTGCAGCCGCTGGAGCTGCGGTGCGGGCTCAAGGCCCAGTTCCGCGACGAGCCGGTGCCGCAGGCCGCGGTAGAGCCCCAGCGCCTCGGACTGCCGGCCCGCACGGTAGAACGCCACCATCGCCTGGGCGTGGAACCGCTCGTCGGTGGGATGGAGCCGGGTCAGCTCGACGAGTTCGGCGAGGAGTTCGCCGTGCAGGCCGAGCCGCAGTTCGGCGTCGACACGGCGCTCGGTGGCGAGCAGACGGCTCTCCTCCAGCCGCGCCGCGTGGATCCGCAGCGCCGCCCCGGCCCGTACGTCCACCAGGGCGGGTCCCCGCCACAGCGCGAGCGCCTCGCTGAGGAGCCGGGCCGCCCGGGCGCTGTCGCCCTCGGTGAAGGCGGTGTGCCCGGCCTGCGCGGCACGCCGGAAGGCGAAGGCGTCGACGTCCTCCTCGGCGATCCGCAGCAGATAGCCGTCGTGTCCGGTGGCGAGCAGTTCCCGGGCGCGGGCCGGGCCGGCGGCGTCGCCCGTCCCGTACGGTCCACCGAGTGCGCCGGCCAGCGCCCGGCGCAGCCGCAGGATGTAGGTCTGGAGGGTGCTGTGCGCGCTGTACGGCGGCAGCGGTCCCCACAGCTCCTCCTTGAGGGCCGCCACCGGGACGGGCCGGCCGGGGTGGAGCGCGAGGAGCGCCAGGATCTGGCGCGTCTTCGCCGCGCTCGGGACGACCGGAGCGCCGTCCGCCTCGGCGTGCAGCGGGCCCAGAATCCGTATCTTCACGCGTCCTCCTTCCATCGGCCGGGAGTCGACCGGATCGGTGCATTCCCGAACCGGCTGTCCTGGGGAGGAACGTAGGAGCCGGGGGGTGAGGGCCTCAATACGGTGGGACCGTAGGGCTGACCGAAGAATCTGCGATGCGGGCCTCCTACGGCTGCGGCTGCGGGAATGGCCGGATAACCGTTTCCGGGCATGCCGAAGGCCCCCGAGGTGACAAACTTCGGGGGCGTGACGGAAACCGCGTACTGCTAATCTCCTTAGTTAATTCGTTTGTTCCGTACCTCTGTCTCCGGTGATTTCACACGGCTGATTCCACGCGGCGTGTTTCAGTCGGCCGCTCGGGGCCGGCACAGCCGGGCCGTATGCACGGTGACGGCGGTCAGATAGAAGGCGTCGGGGCGCCAGAGGACACCGGTGCACGCGTCCCCGTCGAGGAGTTGCTCCACGGTGAGCCGGTCGACGAGGTCGAGGCGGTCACCGAGGTCGGCGAGCAGCCGGTGCAGCCGGGTGTGCAGATGTCGGCGTACGGGCAGGTCGAGCGGGGCCGGGAACTCGATGAGGAAGGTACGGGTGCCCGCCGGCACGAGACCGGCCGAGGCCAGCAGACACGGCCAGTCCTCGATGACGGAGGTGGCGCCGGGAAGCCGGGACCGGCGGGCGGTGACCTGTTCCTCGACGGCCGCGTCCAGGCGCGCCTGGAGTCCTGGCCGGCCGATGCCGATGTCCCGGGGCAGGAAGCGCGGGGGCAGGCCCCGTTCGGCGACGGCGAGCAGGCCGCCGGGCCGCAGCGCGGAGGCCAGGCTCCGCAGGGCAGCCTGCTGGTCGCCGAGATGGCGGCAGACGTTTCCGGTCCAGATCAGGTCGACGGGCCCCGACCGGGCGAACTCCTCGGGCCGGTCGGCGCGCCGCGTGCTGATCCGTCCGGCGAGCCCGTGCTCGGCGGCCCGGGCCTCGGCCCTTGCGAGCAGGGCGGCCGACCGGTCCACGGCGACGACGTGGGCCTCCGGGAAGGCGTCGGCGAGGGCGTGGGACGCCACGCCCGGGCCGCTGCCGACGTCCAGGATCCGGCGGACCGCCGCTGTGGCCCGGTCCGCGGGACCGAAGAGTCCGTGCAACCAGTGGGCCGCCTCCGCCAGGAAGCCGGCGTGCAGTTCGGCCTCCTGCTCAGCCGCGTGCTCGGCCTCCTGCTCGGCCGGGTGCTCGGCTTCGGGTCCGCCGTGGGTCCCGGCGTCGGGTCCGGGGTCGCGTCCGGTGTCGGGTCCGGCTTCCCGAGCCGGACCTCGTCCCCGCTCGGGCTCGGGCCCCGGCCCGGCGCCGAGGGCGTCACCGGCGAGGCCCCCGGTGCCTTGTGTGGGTGTCATACGGTCACCTCCGCCGGCCAGGATGGGGATGCCGGGGACGCCGGACAACTCTTGTTGCCGGTTCCGGGACCGCCCGCCGGGGCCCACGGTCCGGAACCGGTCAGTGCGCGGGCGCGGCCGCCGCCGAGCTGGCGCGGCGCCCGGGTCCCGCCCCGGGAAGCGGGGCGCATCAGGTCCTGGCTGAAGGTGTCGAGCAGCTCCCACCGGGCGGTGAGCGGGAAGTAGTGGTCGCCGGGGACCGTGTCCACCCGCAGGGAGCGCCGGGTGCACCGGCGCCACCCGGCCAGATCGGCCCCGGTGACGCTCGGGTCGTCGCTGCCGCCCATGGCCGTGACCGGGCAGTGCACCACATGGCGCGGGTCGCGCCGGTACGCCTCCCGGACGGCGAGGTCGGCGCGGAGCGCGGGCAGCACCCGGGGCGCCCGCAGCGGGTCGAGGGCGCCCGGGGGGATCCGGCCCCGCTCGCCGAGCCGGCGCAGGAGTTCGGTGTCCGGCAGTTGGGCGACCGATCGCTCCGGGGCCGGCCGGTACGGGACGCCGGCCCCGGAGACGTACAGCCGCTCGGCCACCGCGTCGTACTCCCATTCGAGACGCGCGGCGATCTCGTACGCGAGGAGGGCGCCGAAGCCGTGCCCGTAGAGCGCGAACGGGCGGTCCCGCATCCGGGCCACGTACGGGATGATCTCGGCGAGCAGCGGTTCGAGCCGGCCGCAGGGCCGGGTGCGCGGATGACGGCCGCGCCCCGGCAGTTCGACGGGGGTGACGACCACTGAAGTCCCGAGGGCCTCGGCCCACGGCAGGTAGATGCCCGCCGACGCTCCCTCGAAGGGGAGGCAGAACAGCCGCACCGAGGTGTCGCCGCTCATCGGGCCACCGGCCCCGGGGTCCAGGTGCGGGCCGGTGCGGCGGCCGTCGGCGCCGCGGTCGCGTGGCGTGCTGGGTTTCCGCCGCGCAGGAGCACCGCGTACGCGTCCGTCACCTCCTCCAGAATCCGGAGCCCCGCGCGCCGGTCCATCAGCTCCCGGGCGTACCGCCAGGCGAAGGTCCAGTCGCGGTCGGAGCGCCGGATGAGGGTGGCGCACATCAACGGGGCTCGGTCGAGGGGGAGTCCGGTGCTGGACTCGCCGGCCAGGCGTTCCGCGAGCCGGGCGTCCTGCACCTCGGCACGGGTGGCCCGCCAGTCCACGATCTGCAGCCGGAAGCGGGCTTCGGGCCGCAGGGTGCGGCGCAGCAGGCCGTCCGGCCCGCGGTGGAGCGCGGTGCGGGACAGGGGGGTGCCGTCCAGGACGGACTGCCAGGCCTGCTCGTACACGTACGGCACGACTCCGCGCAGGGACATGACGAACTGTTCGGTGCGGAGCTCCTCGCTGATCGCGGACACGCGGGTACCGCTCCCTCCATCAGATCTGGCCAATTGGCCGGTGGTGAACGTGTCCGCTCGGGAACGGTTTTCCGGACGTTCACTGGTCACCGCCGCACATCGGTGCCGACCGTACCCGTGCGGTCCCCATTCACCTCAATACGGTCGCACCGAAGCAATGGCCGAAGGAATACGTCCGGAATCCGTGCGGCGGGATCCGCTGTACAAATATCGCGGCCTCCGTGTTAGCGTCGGGAACATCGGAGGTGTAGGCCGTTCGCCGGTGTCCGGGGGAGCGCAGTGGAGGATTCGACCGGCCTCCACGCCGTCTGAAGAAGGCATTTCCAGCAGCATGACGCGACGGCTCGGCCATGACCGGAAAGTGGTCTTGACGGAGCTGATTCCGCAGCCCTTTCAGCATGGCCTTCCCCCGCCGAAGTGGCGACCTCGTCCGAGTCATTCCACTGTTCGGCAGGGAGGTGTGGGGCGGTGCCCAAGGAGCTGTTCGGCAGGAGCGAGGAATCGAAGACCATCACCGAGATGTTGGACGCCGCGAGAGCGGGCGCGGGCGCCGTCGCTCTGGTCGAGGGCATCATCGGCACCGGCAAGACCTCGCTGCTGCGGTGGGCCGAGGAGACCGCGAGGGACCAGGGCATGGTCGTGCTCTCCGCCACCGCCTCCCCGGCCGAACAGCGGTTCCCCCTGGGGGTGGTGCACCAGTTGCTGGGGACGCTGCCCGAGACCGCGCACGACTGGGACCGCACCTTCGCCGCCTACGGCGCGCCCCACGACGGCCCGCCGGCCGAGCCCGACTACCCACTCCTCGCGGAGCTCTGCGCGAGCGTGGGCCGGGCCGCACGCCGCACCCCGATCCTCCTCACGGTCGACGGCGTCCAGCACGTCGACTGTCCCTCGCTGCTGTGGCTCGGCTTCCTGAGCCGCCGTCTGGAGAACCTCCCCGTCGTCCTGCTGGCCACCAAGCGCTGTGGCGAACCGGCCAGCGACCAGCACCTGCTGGTCGAGTTCATGGAAGGGCTCCGCCCCGACCGCCACATCCACCTCAGCGACCTCAGCCCGAGCGCCGCGCTCGATCTGGCCACCTCGCTGTGCGGGCACGGTCACGCCCACGAGGCCGTGGACGCACTCGTCGCCGGGACCGGCGGGAACCCGTACCTGCTGACCGAACAGATACGGACGGGGCCGACCGGGCGCTCCGGCCCCCTCGCCCCGGCGGGCCCGCACGGCACGCCCTTCGCCCTCCCCGGAACGGACCACCCCAGGCGGCCCGGACACTCCGCCCACGCGGCGTCTTCCCCGTACGCCACCCACCCCGTGGGCCCGGGGACCTCCGCGTACCCCGCCGAGCCGGGCGCCGTCCGGGCGCCGGGCGACCCGCGGCCCGCGCCGCCGGACGAGCAGCTCGGACTCCAGGCGGTCAAGGAACGCATCCTGTGCCTGCTCCGGCGGATCGACCCGCACGGACTGGAGATCGCCCGGGCCGCCAGCATCCTGCGCGGCCCCGTGGACGCCGCCCTCCTCGCCGACCTCTGCGGCGTCCGCACCGAGGACGCGTGTCGATGTATCAGCCGCCTGACCGAGTCAGGACTGCTCTGTCCCCACGACATGAAGTTCCGTCACCCCCTGCTCGCCGGACTGCTCTACCAGGACATCCCGTGCGCCGAGCGCGCCGAACTGCACCGCCTCGCCGCCCGCAGGATGCGCCACCGCGGCGCCCCGCCCGAGGACGTCGCCGCCCATCTGCTGCGCTCCCACCGCCTGGACGAGCCCTGGATGGCGCAACTCCTCATGGACGTGGCCCAGGGAGTGGTCGAGCACGACCCGGCCGGAGCCCGCCGGCTGATCGAGAAGGCCGTCCTGCACGGCGTGCCGAAGGGCTACGAGGACCGGGCGGAGGCCCTCCGGATCCAGGCCCTCACCGGCCTGGACCTGCCCGCCGCGGCGCGCGCCCTGACCGCCCACACCCCCCGCTGTACCGAGCCCGCCGAAAGGATCCGGCACGCGCTGTGGCTCTCCGAGCTCCGCCTGCGCCTGGACGACACGGCGGGCGCACTGGACGTCCTGGAGCAGACGCGGCGGGAGACGGCGGGCGCCCTGGACCCCGTCGCCGCGGGCCGGCTGCGCGAGGCGGTGGCCCACGTACGACTCCACGACGGCGGGCGGGACCAGGGCGGTCAGGACGGCGGCGGTCACCACCCCGGCGAGGAGGACCGGCTGCTGCGGGTGCTGCTGCTGCGTACGGCCGCCGGGAACTCGGCGTCCGCGGCGCGGCGGATCGCCGACCGTCTGCTGTCCGTCCCGCGCGCCCCCTACGGCTCCGCCCGCTGGTACCAGGCGCTCCTCGCCCAGCTGTGGGCGGGCGACATGGAGGAGGCCCGGCGGCACATCGACACCGAGGTCGGTCTCGCCCGGTCCGACGGCAGCACGACCCGGATCGCCGAGGCGCTCGCCGTACGCGGCCTGGTACAGCTGCACCGGGGCCAGCTGGCCCGCGCCGAGGACGACGCCCATGAGGCCCTCGCCCTGCTCACCCGGATCCGCGCCGACCGGTTCCACGTCGGGCCGCTCGCCCGCAGCGTCCTCATCGACGTGGCCATGGAGCGGGACGACGTCGCCGCGGCCGGGGCCCTCCTCGACGACGCCCCGCCGCTCCCCGGCGACCGCCCCCTCACCTGGTGGCGGCTGCACCTCCTGCACAGTGCCGGACGGGCCCTCGGCCGGCTCGGGGAGGCGCGGCGCGGCCTCGTCCTGCTGGCCCGCTGCGAGGAGGAACTGACCCGGCGCGGCATCGTCAACCCGGCGATCCTGCCCTGGCGCTCCACCCGCTCCGCGCTCCAGCTGGCCCGGCGCAACGTGCCCGCGGCCCGCCGCGCCGCCCAGGAGGAGACCGCGCTCGCCCACCGCTGGGGCGCCCCCTTCGCGCTGGGCCGGGCCCTGGTCGCCGAGGCGGCGGCGAGCACGGGCAGGGAGGCGCTGCGGCTCGCCGACCGGGCCGTCGAACTGCTCGAACCCACCTCGGCCCCCCTGCTCTTCGCCCACGCCCTGTACGCCTCGGGCCGCGCCCACCGGCAGGGCGGCACACCCCGCAGGTCCCGCGAACTGCTCCACCGCGCCAACGAGGTCGGCATCTCCCTGGGTGCCGACGGTCTGGTGGAGGCGGTGCAGCGGGAGCTGCGGGACGCGGGCGGCCGCCCCGACCCGCGCAAGGACTCGACGGAATCGCTGCTCACCCCCACGGAGCGGCAGGTCTCCGAACTGGCCGCGCGCGGACTGAGCAACCGCGACATCGCCCGCCTGCTCCAGGTGAGCCTGCGGAACGTCGAATCCCATCTCACCCATTCGTACCGGAAGTTACGCATCAGCGGACGGCACGAACTCGACCGCTTCTTCCCGGCCGACGAACCACCCGACCCGGCCCCGGTCCTCCTCTACCAGCCCCGCCCCACCCTCACCCCCTCGACGGGACCGACGACCGCATCGGCGTGAGCGGTGGGTCGTCGACGGCGGGGCCCCCTGAGGGCCCCGCCGTCGGGGTCCAAGTCCATGCCGGGGACCTGTCCGGTCGATCGTGTGACTACCGCGTGTCCGCTGGCGTCCCCGGCCGCTTCCTGCCGGGCGTCGACCAGGAGCACGACGGGTATCCGGCACGGCGCCAAGCTGCTCTACACGTACTGCAACGCCACCGTGCCGCGGATCCAGCTGATCCTGCGCAAGGCGTACGGCGGCGCGTACATCGCGGCACGGCCGCGACGCCGGCGATCGGCACGGTGGCCGGTCTGTACCCGGCGGTACGGGCGTCCTGCCTGTCGCCGACGCCGGCGCTCCAGGTGTAGAGGGCACTCGGCGCGATCTGCCCCGCCTCCGGAACTTCCTCTGCCTTCCGGAGGCGGGGCGTCGCCCGTCGCCCTCGCCCACCCGGAAGAAAATTCTGAGCGCACCTCCCGGGCCCTGCACTAGAGTTCGGGCCACAACGACATGCACCTCCCGGTGCGAAGGCCCGCGGCTACTTCTTCCAACGAAACCCGCCGCAGGCCGACATTGATCTCGGGAGGCACAGCATCGGGGCGCCCGGTGCGCAGGCCGGGGATACTTCCACTGTCAATGGGGCGGTCACGGGTTCGAATCCCGTCGAGGACTCAGGTCCTCGTAGCTCAGTGGCCAGAGCACCTTGTCTCCTCAGCCGACCTTGATCTCGGGCGCCCTCTGCTTTGCTTCCCCTCCACAGTGAGGGGCTCTTTCCCATGACCCGCTTCAACATCCGCGGCGCCCGCCCGGCAGCCACCTCTCCCGTGGCCACGACCGGCGAGCGGACCCGCACCTTCGAGGGCGCGACCGGACACCTCCGCGACGCGAAGAGCGAGCTGTTCCTCCTCGCCGTCACCAACACCGTCGGCACCGACACCTTCTACGAGAAGGCCGACGACCGTGACAACCGCTTCACCACACTGGTCCGCCGGCTCGCCGTCGAGGACCCGACCTGGACCGCCGGACTGCTGGCCTGGCTTCGTGGCGAGGGCAACATGCGGACCGCCGCCATCGTCGGGGCCGCCGAGTTCGTCCACGCCCGCCTCCAGGCCGAGAAGACGGCCGCCACCCCGCAGCCGGTGGCCGTGGACGGCGCCGTGCCGCACTCCAACCGGGCCGTCGTCGCCGCCGCGCTCCAGCGCGCGGACGAGCCCGGTGAGCTCCTGGGGTACTGGACCACCCAGTACGGGCGCCGCATCCCGAAGCCGGTCAAGCGCGGCATCGAGGACGCCATCGGCCGCCTGTACACCGAGAAGGCCCTCCTGAAGTACGACACCGCCTCCAAGGGCTTCCGCTTCGGCGACGTCATCGAGCTGGTCCACCCGGCACCGCGCGCCCCGTGGCAGGGCGATCTGTTCAAGCACGCGATCGACCGGCGCCACAACCGCGGCGAGGAGCCCCCGCTGTCCCTGCCCCTGCTCCGGACGCGGGCCGCGCTGGCCGAGTGGCCGCTGGAGGAGCGACGCCGTCTCCTCGTTCGCCCGGACGCCGCGGACACCCTGGCGCGCGCCGGGACGACGTGGGAGTCGCTGGCCGGCTGGCTCCAGGGCCCGATGGACAAGGCGGCCTGGGAGGCCGTCATCCCGTCGATGGGGCTCATGGCACTGGCCAGGAACCTGCGGAACTTCGACGAGGCCGGCGTCTCGGACGAGGTCGCCGCGGCGGTCGCGGCACGGTTCGCCGACCCGGAGCAGGTCCGCGCCTCGCGCATGTTCCCGTTCCGCTGGTGGGCCGCGTACAAGGCGGCGCCGTCGCTGCGGTGGGCCCACGCCCTCGAGCAGGCCATCGGCCACTCGCTCGCCCACGTGCCCGCGCTGAAGGGGCGGACGCTGATCCTGGTGGACCGGTCGCCGTCCATGTTCCCCGGGTACGGCTACTCGACGCCGAACCGGTCCGACATCACGCTCGCCGAGCAGGCCGCTGTCTTCGGCTCGGCGCTGGCGGCCCGTGCCGAGAACCCGACACTGGTCGAGTTCGGGCAGACCTCGCGGGAGATGGCCGTGCCGAAGGGGGGCAGCATCCTGCGCCTGGTCGAGCAGTTCGGGCAGATCGGCGGCACGGACATCCCGTCGGCTGTGAAGAAGCACTTCGGTCGGCACGACCGGGTCGTCATCGTCACCGACGAGCAGACCCGCCCGGGCTGGCTGCCGTCGAACTGCCACGGCTACGGCGGCATGCGCGAGACCCAGATCGACGACCTGATCCCGAAGACCGTGCCGGTCTACATGTGGAACATGGCGGGCTACAAGCCGGGGTCGATGCCCTCCGGCGGCAGCAACCGTCACGCCCTCGGCGGCCTGTCCGACGCGGCGTTCCGCATGATCCCCCTCCTGGACGCGGGCCGCGACGCCCGTTGGCCGTGGGAGCGGTAGAAGAAGGCGCGCGGGCGGCGGCTCGGCGGCCCCCGGAACAGCGCGGGGGCGACCGACCGCGGCGGCAGGATGACGCCACGGGCGGTGGCGTGTCCGAAGTCGGTCGCGTCAGATGCTGAGTGCGTGTCCCGTTGTCGAGTCGACGTGTTCCGGGATCTCATCGTGGCGATCGCCCACGGTAGGTGTCCCGGTGGGCTCGAACATGAGGATCGCGGCGCCGGACGGAGCGTACGGCTTGTGCTCTGTGCCTCGGGGGACGGTGAAGGCCGACCCCCGAGGCAGCAGGACCGTGCGCTCCCCGCCGGGCTCGCGCAGGGAGATGCGCAGCTCGCCGTCGAGTACGAGGAAGAACTCGTCGGTGTCGTCGTGCACGTGCCAGATGTGCTCGCCCTCGACCTTGGCGACGCGGACGTCGTAGTCGTTGACGTGCGTGACGATGCGGGGGCTCCACAAGGCATCGAAGGAGGCCAGAGCCTTGCTGAGGGAGATGGGTTCGCTGCTCATGGGCTCATCCTGGGCCGTTTCGCTCGATCGCCGCGAGTGCTAGGAATCGCACATGGCGAAAGAATCCTCGCAGGCGGCTCGCGCGGCTGACGCGGCTGACGCGGCTCACGTGGCTCACGTGGCTCACGCGGCGGGGGTGCACCGTGTCGTCGTGATCGTGGACGCGAACTCCAACCCCTTCGAGCTCGGCTGCGCGACCGAGGTCTTCGGTTTGCGCCGACCGGAGATCGGCCGTGATCTCTACGACTTCAAGCTCTGTTCCCCCGATCCCAGCACCCTGATGCGGGACGGATTCTTCACGCTCACGGGAGTCGCCGACCTGGAAGCGGCCGACGCGGCGGACACCTTGATCGTCCCCAACCGCCCGGACATCGAAGTGCCCCGCCGTCCCGCCGTGCTCGATGCCGTCCGCCGGGCACACGCCCGAGGTGCGCGCCTGGTCGGCTTCTGCAGCGGCGCCTTCACACTGGCCGAGGCCGGAGTCCTCGACGGGCGCCGAGCCACCGCGCACTGGCAATGGGCGGATTCCTTCCGGGCCCGTTTCCCCTCTGTCCGGCTCGAAGCGGACGTGCTGTTCGTGGATGACGGTGACATCCTCACCGCGGCAGGCAGTGCGGCCGCCCTGGATCTCGGGCTGCATATCGTCCGTCGCGACCACGGCGCGGAGGTCGCCAACTCCGTGAGCCGACGGCTGGTCTTCGCGGCGCACCGGGACGGTGGGCAGCGGCAGTTCGTGGAGCGTCCCATGCCCGACCTGCCGGACGAGTCCTTGACACCTGTCCTGGCCTGGGCCCAGGAACGGCTGGACTCACCGCTCACCGTGTCCGGCCTCGCGGCGCGTGCGGCGGTCAGTCCGGCGACGCTGCATCGCCGCTTCCAGGCACAGCTGGGCACGACGCCGCTCGCGTGGCTGACGGGGGAACGGCTCGCTCTGGCATGCCGGTTGATCGAGCGAGGCGAGTCCCGGTTCGAGGTGGTCGCGCGACGCAGCGGGCTTGGCACCGCTGCCAATCTGCGCAGGCTGATGCGCCGCGAGACCGGCATCACACCGTCGGCCTACAAGCGCCGGTTCGGTCCGGAGGCGAAGTGACGGCGGGCATCTCCTGCGATGAGGGCGGAATGGCGGCACTCATGCAGGTCCCAGCCGGTCCGGGCCGGGCACGGCGGTGTGCTCGTTTAGTAGGGCGCGGGGCCCTGCCGCTTCGACCGGGGAGGGGCGGGCCGGGCCGGGGCGGTGTCCGGGCACACCTCGCGCGGGCTGACGACCTCCCCGGGCCGGGGCGGCGGTGGGTGACGTACACCGGTCTGCGGGAACGGCCGCGCAGCAGGCGCGGCGGCAGCCGGGCAGTGCCCCAGGGGGGTCGGCGCAGCTGACACGCTCGCGCCGGCACGGCGTCTGTGCTCGCTGAGGGGCGGCGAAAATGGGTCGAGCCCCAACACCTTGCTACTCGATCATGTGTTCATGTCTCAGCTGAACACCCTTGCCCGAGTGGACGCCGATCTCGCCTCCGGGCGGATACCGATGGCGCGGCAGCGGTTGCGCGGACTGGTCTCGTCGTACCCGCGCGACCTGACGCTGCGCCGCCGGCTCGCCGAGGTCTACCGGATGTACGGGGACGCGGCGGAGGCGGGACGCTGGATGTACCTCGAAGAGGACCGGACCGCCGAGGAGACGGCCGCCTTCGAGGCGCGGTACAAGTCCCCCGGACGGCGGATGAAGGCCCTCGCCTGGCGCGGCCCCGAGACGCTGGCCGGCACCACCTTCGCCGAGGAACAACTGGTCACCGTGCGGACCGCCTGCGCCGAACTGCTCGGGCGCCCGGTCGACTGGGACACCCCGGCGTCCTACGAGGCGGCCGAGAGGACCGAGCCGGACACCAAGGGGTGGTCCCTTGGCGGTGTCGTCGTGGGCGGTGGCATTTTCGTGGGGGTCGTCGGGCACGTGTGGCTCTGGGTACTCGGCGTGATGTCTCTCTTCGACTAGGGGGCGTCTTGAGCCGGGGGCGGCGCATTCGGTCGTGCCGCTCGCCTCCGCCGCCTCGCGCCCCGATTCGGGGGGCAGGCTCGGGCGTAGGCCTGTTGCCACGCTCACTCACGCACTCGACGCCCTGGTGGATCTCGTCTTCGGTGAACTCCCGATGTCTCGCCTCACGGCCGAAGCCCACACCGACATCGGGCCCGCGCCGGCCATCCTCGCCGAGTCAGGCGTCACCCAGGAAGGGATCAGCCCGCCTGCCTCCACCGCGGCCGACGCTACGACCTGGCTGTGTTCTCGCTTCTCCGCCCCGAGTGGGACGAGCTGAACCGTCCTTGCGCGCGGGACGCCTGACAGGTCGGGGCACCGGGGCCTGCCCGATGGGCCCGCACGGTGGGCTCGGGTGCGGCTCCTAAGCTGTGACGCTATGAAGAGCCGGCTCACCCATGAGGCCAGTACCTTCATCAATTTCCGGGACTACAAGTTCCAGGAGTCGGGGTCGCACGGCTACAGGTGGGTCGACATCAAGCATCTGCGGCTCCCCGGGGAGTCCGTCGAGGCTCGGGAACTACTTGCGGCACTCATCGGGCATGAGCAGTTCCGGGACGACTACGCGGGCGGTGGAGTCCTGCCGGAGGGGTCCAGGCACGGCCCGTATTGGCTGACGTCGGTGACCTCTGATGCCTACGAAGCCGTCAGTCGGGAGAAGAGTGCGCACGTCCTGTGGGGGTGGGCGGACCAGTTCGGGGACGTGCCCGCCGAGCTGGAGGCGGATCTGCGGCAAGAGGTGTTCGACCGCCTGGTCGTGGCCGACAACATCTACTACCTGAACGAGCTCGAGGATGAGGCCATTCATGACTGGGGGCGTGTGCACGAGGACTTCCACGAATTCGTGCTCATCGACCGCTCAGCTGGACGGATAACGCTCCTCGTCGCGGCCGACGACTGAGCCGATCGGCATAGCTGAGGAGAGACTCCATGTTCATTGAGCCCCTTGATTACCCTACGGGTCGACCCGTAGGGTAAATGTCATGAGCTCCACTCAGCCCTCCAGGGGGCGTCCCAGGGATCCCCGGTCGCACGAGGCGATCATCGGCGCGGCGGCAGAGCTGGTGGCCGAGGTCGGCTATGCGGCGACGTCGATAGGAGCGGTGGCCACGCGGGCCGGTGTCGGCAAGGACACGATCTACCGACGGTGGTCGGGCAAACCGGAGTTGGTCTACGAAGCCGTCTTCACGGCCACCGATGATGCCCCGCCCCCGGACACCGGAACACTGGCCGGCGATCTGACCGTGCTGCTCCAGAGCCTGATCGACGAGTTCCGCGCGCCCGCCGCCGCGGCCGCTCTCCCGGGACTGCTCGCCGACTTCGCAGCCGATCCGGAACTGAAGGCACGCATCCGCGGCGACTTCCTGGCCCCGTCCAAGGAACGGCTGCTGGGCGTCTTCGAACGCGCTGTTCTGCGTGGGGAGATCGCGGCGGAAACACCCGTGGACCTGGTCCTGGACACACTGGCAGGAGCCGTCTTCTTCCACGTAGGACTGGTCGGGGAGCGCCCTGACCCGCAGCTGGCCGAACTGTTGGCCGCGGTCGTGGCCAAGGGAATCGAGGTCCGATGAACGCCTGGCTACTTGCAGCAGGGATCACCACACTCGGCGTGGCCGCGGTGCATGTCGTCGGCGGCCACCGCGACGTGGTGCGCCCGCTGCTCTCCAGCGGGCTCGCGGACGAACCCAAGCGCGTCCTGCACGCCGTGTGGCACATGGTGAGCGGCGACCTGGTGCTCTCCGGACTCGCGCTGCTCTACGTCTCCCTGGCGGACGGTACGCCGGGTGCCGGCCTGGTGGCGTGGTTCGTGGCCGCGCACTTCCTCGCATACGCGGCGGCCTTCTTGGTCATCACGCTCTCCGTCGGCTGGCCCAGACCGCTCCTGCGCCTCCCGCAGTGGATTCTGCTGCTGCCGGTCGCGGTACTGGCAGCGGCGGGCGCCGCGTAACGCCGAGGTCCCGGCCGGACGCCGACGGCCTGCCGGCAGCCGGCCTCCTCGGCCCTCGGCGTCTACGCGCCCGCAGGCCGGCCAGGAGTGTCGTAATTCGTGGATGGCCGATCGAGCTGGGCGTTCAACCTCTGGCGTCCGCCGCGGTGCGCAGTCGATCGCTCGGGCAGAGGAAGAAAAGTTCGGGGTCTCCTTCGTCGAGGCCGTGGAGCAGGCCGGCCGGGCGCCAGTGGGCGCGGCGTAGCAGATTCTGCATGGGGTGGTTGGAGACGTTGGTCGAGGTGAAGAGCTTCGCCGTAGCGCATGTGGCCTCGATCGCCGTGAGGAGTTGTGCTCCGACACCGCGTCGGCGGGCATGGGCGGCGACCATCAGCATCGTGACGAAGCCCTGCTCGAAGAAGGTGTACTCCAACACGCTGTACCCCACGGGTCCCGACGCGTCGCGGGCCACGAGGACCACTCCATGCTCGCACCAGCGCCGGATGGCTTCCCGTCGGGCGAGGTCGCCTGCTGCCGCGACGGCATCGATCTCGGCCAGCGCCGCCCAGTCCGACAGGTCGGCGCGGTCCACTCGGAGTCCAGTGAGGTTCTCGAAGTCCATGCGGAGCATCGTGGCAGCGCATGGGCGGGGGCACTCGCCTTGTTGGGGATGGGCCGGGGGCGGCGTCGGCGTTTCGCGGTTGTGGTCGTCCGCCCAGGCCATCAACGAGCTGCTGATGGTGCGCTGTTGACTCCGCTCGACCTTCGGATCTCGTCAGTGCAGGCCTGCGGAGCGTTTCTCCGACAGTGGGCCGCTTCTGATTACGGCTTCTCCGCACGGCTTCTGATCACGCGGGAGGCGAGAGCTGTTCGCGCACCCATGCAGGATCGGGATTGGTGTGGGGCCGGCCGGCCACGATGACCGTGGGCACGGTCTCGTTGCCGTCGTTGGCCGCCCTCGCCGCCGCGGCTCCCGCCGGGTCCCGCCAGATGTCGACCCAGTGCAGGTGGCGGGCACTGCGGCCCAGCCGGATGCGCAGTCGTATGCAGTACGTGCAGCCCGGCCGCCACAGGACGACGGGCCGGCCGTCGGCCGCGCTGCGGCGATGTGCCTCCAACGCGCCGATCGGCCTCGGGAAGATCAGGGGTGAGTGCACGCCCGCGATCGCCAGAAACACGAGCAGGAGCACCACGGCGGTGGCGGGGCTCCCTGAGACGGCCAGCCCCGTCGCGGCGACTGAGCCGCAGAGCACGAGCAGTCCGGGCAGCTTCCAGGCGCGCGTCATGGTGACGAAGGCTATCGATGAGTCGAATGCCTTCTCGGACTGGGGCCCACCAGCAGTTCGTCGGGCACGCGGGCGGCGCCCCTCGTGGTCATGTGTTCCGTCAGGGAATCGTGTGCGTACGGGCTCACTTGCCGTGCGGTGCGGTCCGGCGGCCTGGCTCGGTCATCGGGGGGCCTCACGCGCTGGCGTAGGCCGGACGGCCCCAGGTGGAGCTACGTGCTCGTGTCGAGTGGGTGAGGGGCGCGGGCCTGGCGGAGGGGCAGCTCCGTCGCTCGGGCAGGACGGCGCACAGTACGGGTGTGGATGTGGAGCAGGTTGCCGATGAGTTGTACGGGCTGAAGCCGCACGAGTTCACCGCGGCCAGGGACGCCTACGTCGCCGCAGCGCGTCGGGCGAAAGACACTGCGGCGGCGAAGGCGCTCGCGGCGCTGCGACGGCCGGCGACAGCGGCGTGGGCTGCGAACCTGCTGGCCCGGCAGCAGCCGGACGAGGCCGCACGGTTTCTGGCGCTGGGGGAGACGCTCCGGGAGGCGCACCGGAACCTGGACGGTCAGCAGCTCCGCGCAGCCAGCCGTCAGCAGCACCAGCTCGTCACCGCACTCGCCCGGACAGCCGCGGACCTGGCCCGCGAGGCCGGGCAGCCGGTGAGCGACACGGTGCTCCACGAGGTCGAACAGACGCTCCACGCCGCGCTCGCCCACCCGGATGTCGCCGAGCTGTGGGCCAAGGGCCGGCTGGCGAAGGTACCTGAGGCCGCCGTCGGCTTCGGGGAGATCGCACCTGAGACGGTCCCCGCCCGGCCGGCGCCGGCGAAGGCGTCCGCGCGGAAGAAGTCGCCTGACCGGGAAGAGGAGCGCCGGAAGGCGGAACGTGAATCGGCCCAGGCGGAGGCGAAGGAGGCCGAAGCCGTCGTCGCCCGGCGCGAGCGGGAACTGGGTGAAGCACAGGACATGGAGCGGGCCGCGGCGGTGGACTCGGAGGAGGCGGCCGAGCGTGTCCGTCGCTTGGAGGAGGAGTTGGCGGAGGCCCGCACGACCGTACGCGGGACGAAGACGGCCGCGGCGGAGGCCGAGGCGGCCGTGAAGTCGGCCGACCGTGCACTCAGCCAGGCGCGGCGCGCAGCCGAACGGGCGGGCCGCGAGGTCGAGCGCCTGAAGCGGGCGGGGCGGTAACTGGGGCGTACGCGGGCGTGCGGGCTGTGCTTGTCCCGGGGAGTACGTGGGCGTGCAGGCTGCGCCGTCCCGTGGCGTACGCGGGCGTGAGTTCCTGCTCGTCCATCGGGCCCCGTTTGCCGAGCAGCCGCGACAGCCTCGGCCCGGGGATGTAGGCGGTGGCCAGCCAGGGGGTCGCCGCGTCCGGGTCGGCGTCGGCGACCGGCGTCGTGTGGAAGCCGCCGACCCGGCGTGCGGCCTCGACCTCGGCCCGGAAGCGCGCGCGGAAGTGCGGATCGGCGGCCAGCTCGGGTCTGGCCACCTTGACGGTCACGGCGCGCCCGCCGCGGGACCGCGCCAGGTACACCGTCCCCATGCCGCCCGCGCCCAGCTCCCGCTCCAGGGCGTACCCGCCGATGCGTCCCGGCAGGCCCTCGCCCCCCGCGCCCAGCCCGATATGCGGCACGCTCCCCTGTCGAGACATCGCGTGCGAGTATGGCCGACCTCGCCCATCGCCCGCTCGGGCGAGCGCCGGCGATCCGGATTCCCCGCGACTGCCACGGATGTCCGAGCGATGACGGGGCAGGCGTACCCCGTGCTCGTACACGGGTGGGCCGCGGCCTGCCGTGTCGCCGCCGGGCGACGGCCGGTGGCGGTACGGCAGGCGACGGCCCGGCACGGAAGCGCGTGGGCGGGCGGACAGCGGAAGGTGACGGCAGAGCGCAGGGAGCACAGATGAACGTCCGCCCGTGGCCCATCCGGCCGGACCTGCGGCTCACGGCCCACGCGGTCGCCGGCCGCTACCGGCTCGACGACCTGCTCGGACGCGGCGGCGCGGCTGACGTGTACGAGGCGCTCGACCTGCGTCTGCGGCGACCGGTGGCGGTGAAGGTCTTCCGCCCGGAGGGTGAGGCGCAGACGGAGCAGCGTTTCACCGACGAGGGCCGCTTGCTGGCCCGGTTGCAGCACCCCCGGCTCGTCACCCTGTACGACTCCGGCCAGGAGGACGGGCGGCCCTACCTGGTGATGCAGCTCATCAAGGGAACGACACTGAGCCGGCGCATCGCCGCGGCCCCGATGAGCCCTGCCGATGTCTCCCTGATCGGCTCCGCGCTGGCGTCGGCGCTGGCGCACGTGCACGAAGCCGGTGTCGTGCACCGCGACGTCAAGCCGTCGAACATCCTCCTGGACGAGACGGGCGCCCCGCACCTGACCGACTTCGGCATCTCCCGCCTGCTCGACACCACCACCCAGACCGCCACCGGTGTGCTGGTGGGGACGGCCGCGTACATGGCGCCGGAGCAGGTACGGGGCCGAGGGGCGGGGCCGGCTGCGGACATCTACAGCCTCGGTCTGGTACTCCTCGAGTCCCTGAAGGGCGAACTGGAATACGGGGGAGCGCCGTTGGAGGCCGCCATCGCACGACTGCACCGGCCCCCGGCCATCCCGCCGGGCCTTCCGGGCGACCTCGTCGAGCTGCTGCAGGCCATGACGGATCCGGACGAGCGCAGCCGGCCGGACGCCGACGCCTGCGTGAGGGCACTCTCCGTCATGCCGGGCGGGCACCACGAGCCGCCGCCCGCCCTCCGGGCCGACCACGGGGGAGACGACCGGGACCCGGCCGGCGAGACACTCCGGGCGGAAGTTCCCCGGGCACGCACCGGTGACGTCCCCGGTGCGGCGGTCGCGACGGCGGCGCCGCGCGAGGGGCATCGGGCCGCGAAAGCGCCGCTCCCGGCGGTCGCCGCCTCCCGCGCCGGCCGTGCCCTGCTGACGGCGGGGGCGGCCCTCGCCGTGTTCGGAACCATGCTGACCGGCTCCATCGACGGCCGACCCGCGGAGGCCGAGGGGGCCGTCTCCCGGCCGCCGCAGCGGACCGCGACGGAACCGCCGTCGCCCACGGCGGGTCAGCCGGGTCCCTCGTCCTCCCCTGCGGCACCGGCTTCCCGCCAGGACCCGCCGCCCCCCACCGGCGCCCCCGAGGAGACCAGCGGAAAAAAGACCGGCCCGGCGGCCGGCGAGCGTACGGCTCCAGCCGCGTCCCGGGGCGAGAGCGGCAGTCCGGCTGGCCATGCGGTACGAGGCCCGGAGCGCGGGCAGGCGGACCCGCCGCCGATGAAGGTCAAGCCGCCGAAGAAGAAGCACAAGGGGTGAGGGGTACCGGCTTCGCGCCATCCGCCGGGCCGCGCGTCTCGTGCGGGCCCAAGTGGGCTCGCACTGTGCTGAGTTGGGGTGCGGGGCCTGGTTGATGTGTGACCGGTGTGGGAGATGGGCCGTCCCCCCGTCCGTCACTTCGCCGGCTGCTTATCCTTGGCGGCATGACCGTTCAGCCTCCGGAGCCCTCTCCGCGTCCTGCTCCCTCAGGAGCGCTCCGCGCCTCTCACGACGACCGGGAAGCAGTGGTCGAGCAGCTGCGCGACGCGGCAGCCGAGGGACGCATCGACTTCGACGAGCTGGATGCACGCCTGGAGCAGGCGCTGACGGCCAAAACGCACGCCGAGTTGGCCGTCCTGACCGCCGACCTGCCGAGGCCGCCTTCCGCGGAGGACCGCCCGGCGCTGGTGCTCAAGGGCGGTCTGTACGGCGCGTCTCGAGGCCCCGGGCGCTGGGAGGTGCCCGGCCGTGTGGTCGCTCACGGGGGCGTGGGGGGTGTGCGGGTCGACTTCACCCGGGTGGAGTGCCGGCTCCCCGAGGTCGTGGTGGAGGCGTACGGGGAGACATCCGGTGTCACGATCGTCATCCCCGACGCCTGGGTCGCGGACACCAGCGGCATGGATCCCGGCACCGGCGGCCTGAAGGACGAGACCACGACCGACCGTCTCCCGGGAACTCCGCTGATCCGGCTCACCGGGTCCGGCGGCGTGGGAGGAGTGGTCATCCGCCACCCCAACCGCCGCGAACGCCGCAAGCTGCACAGCAACCCGACGGGCGGCTGACCGCGAACGCCGCAAGCTGCACAGCAACCCGACGGACGGCTGACCGCGAACGCCGCAAGCCGCACAGCAACCCGACGGACGGCTGACCGCGAACGCCGCAAGCCGCACAGCAACCCGACGGACGCTCTCACGGCACTCGACGGCCCCACCGCCACCCTCGGGCCTCCGCGGTCCACGCCCCCACCGCTACCCGCGGGCGTCCGGGGCCGTCGGTCGTACCAGCCGCGTCGCCGTCCAGGCCCCCGCCGCGATCGTTCCGGCCGCCAGCCCGCCCGCCGACGGTGCCGCGCCCACGATCTCATCGGTGTCGACATGGCCGGGCTTGCCCGGATTCGGGGTCAGCAGAAGGACACGGCCGCCGTCCGCGAGCCGACCGAGCGCGTCCATCAGAAGGTCCGCGAGGTCGCCGTCTCCCAGCCGGAACCAGAAGAGCACGACGTCGACCTCGCCCTCGTGGTCCTCGTCGAGGAGGGTCCGCCCGATGACCTGCTCGATCGAACTCCGCACGTCGTCGTCGACGTCGTCGTCCTCCCCGATCTCCAGAACCAGCTGACCGCGGGTGAACCCCAGTCGGTCGCCGCAGTCGCTCACTCCACGCCCGGCAGCAGACGTCACGCCGGCCTCCCCTCCTCGCCCGGCCGCGCGCCGAACCCGTCGAGGGGCGTCCGGCACGGCAGCATCGCCTCGCGCCCTTCGACGGAGGCTGTCGCGGTCGATCCTCACACAGGCGACCGCCGAGTAGGCACGGTGCTTTCAGCCGATACGGCGATGCCGGCCGCGCCGGAACACGCGCCTGCGGCCCGCGCGAGGAGTGTGCCTGCGGCCCACCCGACAAACGCCCCTCCAGCCCCGCGTGGCCCGTCAGCCCGTCAGCCCGTCAGCCCGTCTTCGCGTAGCGGCTTGCGGGGCGGTCCAGGCCCAGGTGGCCGCGCAGCGTGGTGGAGGTGTACTCCGTACGGAACACCCCGCGCCGTTGCAGCTCCGGGACCAGGCCCCGGGTGATCGCCGTGAGGTCGTGCGGGAGGGCCGCCGGGCGGAGGCGGAAGCCGTCCAGGCCGGTGGAGCGCCAGTCGAGCAGCAGGTCGGCCAGTTCGGCGGGCGTGCCGGCGAAGATCTCGGCGTCGGAGGCGAGTTCGGCTCCGGCAGCCTCGTCCAGGCGCGCCTTGCGCCGAGCCGCCGCGCCCGGTTCGTCGTCCAGGAGGACGACGAGGTCCGCGAAGGTCCGCAGCGGGCGTTCCGTCACGTCCCGGCCGGTGCGCTCGACGGCCTCGGCGACCTGGGTGAGGATCGCCGCCGTGCCCGCCCGGTCGTGCGGAGTGACGGCGACGACGTCCGAGCTGAGCGCCGCGAACTCGTACGGCGTGGTGGCGTGCGCGAGGCTCACCACCAGTGGCTGGCCCTGGGGGCTGCGCGGGGTGATCGAGGGGCCCTTGACCGTGAAGGTGCTGCCCTTGAAGTCGATGGGGTGGACCTTGTCGCGGTCGAGGAAGCGGCCCGTCGCCGCGTCCCGTATCTCCGCGTCGTCCTCCCAGCTGTCCCAGAGCTGCCGTGCCGCCTCCACCACCTCGGCGCCTTCCGCGAAGAGGGCGCGCAGCGGCCGGGAGATCGACTCCGAGTCGGTCACGTCGTCCTCGGTGAGCTGGGGCGTGGGCCGGCGGCCGAAGTGGGCGGCGTCGGCCGCGCGGGACGATATCTGCGGGCGCCAGCCGGCCCGTCCCCGGCTCGCGTGGTCGAGGGTCGCGATGCCGATGGCCAGGTGGAACGGTTCGGTGTGGGTGACGTTGGTGGTGGGGACCAGGCCGATGTGCGTGGTGAGCGGCGCGAGGTGGGCGGCCAGCAGCACCGCGTCTATGCTGCCCCGGACCTGGTCGGTGCGGTTGTCGGGGAGGTGGAAGGCGGCGGACTGGAGGCCGAGGGCGTCCTCGAAGGTGACGAAGTCGATCAGGCCGCGTTCGGCCTCGGCGACCAGGTCGGCCCAGTAGGCGGCGTCGAGCAGCTCACCGGGCCGGGCGCCCTCCTCGCGCCAGGCCGCGGGGTGCCAGCCCGCACCGTCGAGCGCCACGGCCAGGTGCAGCGGAGCGCCCGGATCGCCGGGGGCGGACAGGGAGCCCGTCGGGTCGGTGGCGCCGGTCGGGCCCGTCGTGCCGGTCATGCGGAGGTCTCCTTGTCGTCGTGCCCGTCGTGCCCGTCGCGCAGGCGCTGTCCGGGGCCGCCCCATCCTGCCGGGCGGGGCGCGGCGGACAGGCCCAGGTGGTCCCGGAGCGTGGTGCCGGTGTAGTCCTCGCGGTGGACGCCCTTCTCCTGGAGGATCGGCACGACCCGGTCCACGAAGTCGTCCAGGCCGCCCGGGGTGAGATGGGGGACGAGGACGAAGCCGTCGGCACCCTCGGTCTGCACGTAGTCGTCGATCGCGTCCGCGACCGTCTGCGGGCTGCCGACGAACGTCTGCCGTCCGCCGACCTCGATGACCAGCTCCCGGATGGAGAGGTTCCGCTCCTCCGCGAGCTTGCGCCACTGCCGGGCGGTCTCCGCCCGGCCCTTGCGGAAGACGGAGTGCCCCTTCAGGAAGTGGGCCTCGTCCTCGGGCTCGATGTCGGGCAGCGGTCCGTCCGGGTCGTAGTCGGACAGGTCGCGGCCCCAGACCGCCTCCAGGTGGGCGATCGCGGTCTGCGGGCTGACCAGCTCACGGCTGATCTCCTCCGCGTACGCGGCGGCCTCCTCGTCGGTGTCCGCGACGACCGCGTTGGCGGTGGGGAGGATCAGCAGGTCGTCCGGGCTCCGGCCGTACGCGGCCAGGCGCCGTTTCACGTCCCGGTAGAACTCCCGCGCCACGTCGATCCGGTTGTGCTTGCTGAAGATGACCTCGGCGTCGGACGCGGCGAACTCCCGGCCCGCGTCGGACTCGCCGGACTGGATGATCACGGGGTGGCCCTGCGGGCCGGGCGGCGTGGTGAAGCGGCCGGAGATGTCGAAGTGCCGCCCCTGATGGGCGAAGCGGCCGGCACCGGGGGCGATGAACTCGCCCGTGGCCGCGTCGGCCTTGAGGTCGTCGCCCGACCAGCTGTCCCACAACTTCCGGGCCGCGGTGAGGAACTCGGCGGCCCGGGTGTAGCGGTCGGCCTCGGGGAGGAAGCCGCCCCGGCGGAAGTTCTCGCCGGTGAACGCGTCGTAGCTGGTGACCACGTTCCAGGCGGCCCGGCCGCCGCTGAGCCGGTCCAGGGTGGCGAACCGGCGCGCCACCTCGTACGGCTCGTTGAAGGTGGCGTTGACCGTGGCGGCGAGGCCCAGGTGTGTGGTGACGGCGGCCAGGGCGCTCAGGACGGTCAGGTTCTCCGGGCGTCCCGCGATGTCCAGGTCGTAGACCTGCCCCTTGTGCTCGCGCAGCCGCAGCCCTTCGGCGAGGAAGAAGAAGTCGAACTTGCCGCGTTCGACGGTCTGCGCGAGCCGGATGAAGGAGTCGATGGATATCTGGCTCTCGGAGCGCGGGTCCGACCAGACGGTCACGTTGTGGATGCCGGGCAGCTGCGCTGCGAGATGCACCTGTTTCTTGGTGGTGGCGGGCACGGTGCGGTCTCCTCCTGCGAAGTCCGGCGGCGGGACGGTGGGTGGGCCTGGGGGCGGGAGTGGGGGTGCGTGGTGCGAGGCGGGCGTGGGGGAGTGGGGGGGGTGGGGGAGTGGGGTGTGTGGAACTCCGAGCCTGCCTGCGCGGGGTGGCCCCTGCACAGGCCGACCGGGTCTACTTCACGAGGTGTTCATGCCGTGGCGACAGGCGCCGGGGCTTCGGTGGTCCCGGGCGCCGGGGCGGCGGCCGGCGTGGTGAACGGGGCGGGGGAGACGTACCGCACCCGGTTCTCGAAGGCGACCCCGTGGCTCTTCACGTCGATGGCGATCCGGTCGCCGTCGGCGATCCGGAACCCGTCGTGGAAGCTGGCCTCGTCCGCGCCGAGCAGGACGTAGTTGACCAGTCCGGGCCGCCGTACCGCCGGGAACGTGAACAGGTGGTCCGCCATGTCCTGCACCCGGTAGTAGAGGGCGTCGTCGCCGCAGTCGAACGGACCCTCCCAGGCGGTCGCGCCGTCCCGGACGATGGTGACCCGGCCTGTCACCGTGCGCGGCGGCGGGCCGAGGAAGAGCCACGGGGTGAGGGCGGTGTCGCACAGCTTGCAGTACGGGTTGTAGCCCGGGTCCTGGCGGTGCAGGCCGATGTCGCACAGGTCGTTGCCGAAGGTGTAGCCGGCGTAGTGGGGGGTGCCCTCGGCGTCGTTGACGTAGACGAGGGCGACCTCCGGCTCCTCGATGAGGGCGACCGGCCGCGCGGGCACGTTCAGGTCCTCACCGGGAAGCCTCACCCAGTCGCCGAACCCCTTGAAGAACCACTTGGGCGGGGTGAACTCGCCGTCCTCCGGAGCGGTTTCGCCGCCCCACTTCTTCTTGTGCGTGCCCATGAAGCCGCTCAGCAGGGCGTTGCCCGTGGCCTGCGGAAGGAGCGGCGGCAGCAGTCGCAGGCCCGGGTCTCCCGCAGTGACGACGACGGTCGCCGCACCCTCGGTGAGAGCGGCCCGCAGGGCCTCCTCCGAGCCGTCGGTGGTGACGAAGGCGGCGGCGACCTGACCGTCCTCCACCCGGTACAGGGTCTGCTGGGCACCGTCCTCGGCGCGGCCGAATCCGACGTGGCGTTCGCCGTCGTAGACGGCCTCGAAGAGGACGGGGAGGTGCGGGTGGGACATGGTGATGACTCCTCTGATGCGTACATGCGTACATGCGTACATGCGTACATGCGTACATGCGTACATGCGTACATGCGTGCGTGTGTACGTGCGTGTGTGTATGTGCGTGCTTCTCGGTTCGTTCGGCGCGGGGGTGGTGCGGCGGATCAGGGGTGCGGGACGAGGGCGCCGGGCACCCGAGCGCCCGTGAGGTCGGCCAGCACCTCGCCGACCCGGTCGACCGACTCCCGTATCCACGGCAGGGCGAGCGGGTCCGCCGCCCTCAGGGCCGCCGTGCGCCGCTCGTCGGTGTCGCCGTAGAAGTGACTGGTCGCCGCACGGATCCGCAGGGGACGCGCCGGCTCCCCGAACGCGCTCGCGGGCAGGACACCGACCCCGTACCGCTCGGAGAACAGCCCTGCCAGCCCGTCGCCGTCGTGGACGCCGTGCGTGGCGGCCAGCTGCTCCCGCAGGGGCTCGAAGTCCGGGTAGAGGTAGCAGGTCGCGGCGACGGGGGCCAGCTGCGCGCCCACGGCGGTGAAGCGGGCGGCGACCGCGCGCACCACCGTCTCGTGCAGCCGCCGGCTCGCCGCGACGCGCTCGGTGACCTCCGGCGGCTCCCCGAACGCGTACGCCGCCGCCGACTGCACCGGCGCGGGCGGGCTGGACCAGATCTGGCTGGCGACCGCGACGAGCCGGGTGTGCAGGGCGCGACCCGGCTCGCCGTCGGGCAGCCGGGCCACTCCCGTGCGCCAGCCGCCGAGCGCGAGGTTCTTGGTGAGCCCGGTGGTGACGACGGTCCGCTCGGGTGCGTGCAGCGCCGGGGAGACGGCCGGTGCGGAGCCGTCGTAGACCAGGTCGCCGTAGATCTCGTCGGAGACGATGACCAGGTCCAGTTCGCGGGCCGCCTCGGCCAGCCGCCGTACGGTGGCGGCCGACGCGACCGTGCCGGTCGGGTTGTCCGGCACGGTCACGACCACGGCGCGGGGGTTCTGCCCGGCGGCCCGCGCGTCGGCGACCGCCGCGCGCAGCCGGTCCGGGTCCGGCACCCCGCCCTGCCCCGGCAGGATCGGTACGGGGAGGGGTCGTGCACCGACCAGCCGGGCCTGGGCCGCGTAGCTCACCCAGCTCGGCACCGGCACGATCACGTCCCCGCCGATGGCGAGGAGCAGGGCGAACAGCAGCGACTTGCTGCCCGGGCCCGCGACGACCAGCCCCGGATCGACGCCGAGGCCGCGCCGCTCCCAGTACCCGGCGGCGGCGGTCCGCAGGGCGGGGCTGCCGGCGACGGAGCCGTAGCGGTTCTCGTCGGCAGCCGCCGCGAGCCGGTCCCTGAGCGCGGGGAGCACGGGCAGGCCGATCTCCCCGCTGGCCATCGACAGGACCCGCTCCCCGGCCCGGCGCCGGCGGGCCAGGGCCTCGTCGGCGGCGAGGGTCGCCGACATGGTGACCGGTGTGGGTTCGGGCATGACAGCAGCTCCAGCGCTCGGGGGTGGGGGTGGGGTGTGGGGGGTGAGCAGGGGTCAGGCGGGGGTGCTCGTGGCGTACCGCTCCCGGAGCTCCGCCTTGCGGACCTTGCCCGTCAGGGTCTTGGGGAGGGCGGGGACGAGTTCCACCCGGTCCGGCAGGAAGCGGGCGTCGTGGCCCGCCTCCGTGACCCGGGCCCGGACCTCGTCGAGCGTCGGGCCCCGGCCGTCCCGGGGGACCACGACGGCGACGATCACGTTGCCGCCCCCGCTTCCGCTCGCGGGCTCCAGGCCCACCAGCGCGGCCTCGGCCGCCTTCGGGTGGCTGCCGATCACCGCCTCCAGCTCCGTCATCGGCGCCACCTGTCCGTCCCGCAGGACGGCGTCACGGGCCCGGCCGATGATGCGGATGCCGCCCCGGCCGTCGTCCCGGGCGAGGTCGCCCGTGTCGAACCAGCCGTCCTCGTCCAGCTCGGCCGCGAACGCCTCGGGGCGCCGGTGGTACCCGAGCGCCAGCGACGCCCCGCGCACCTTGAGCCGGCCCACGGCGCCCGTGTCCGTGGTCCCGTACGTCCCCGACGTCTCGATCCGGGTCTCCATGGCGTCGATCGGGCTGCCGTTGCTCCGCGCCGCCCAGCCCTCGGGGTCCTCGGGCCGGGTGGTGGTCACGGGGCCGTTCTCCGACATGCCCCACAGCGAGTGGGCGCGGGCGCCGAGCGTCTCGTGGACCTCGTCGGCCAGCTCCCGCAGGACCGGCGCCGAGCCGATCACCACGTGCCGCAGCGTGCGGGTGTCCCGCCGCTCGGCCCGCTGGGAGGCGGCCACGTCGGCGAGGGTGGCGGGCGGCCCGTACAGCAGGGTCGCCCCGTACCGCTCCACCAGGTCCAGCAGCGCCTCGTTGCGGCGGACGTCCTGGAAGGCGACGGTGCCGCCCAGCATGACGCCGGCCAGGACACCCTGCGCGAACCCCGAGTAGTGGACGAGCGGCGTGGAGACCGCGGCCACCCAGTCGTCGCCCGCCCCGAACGCGTCGACGTACCCGCGTACGGCGGAGTGGACCGTGTTCTGGCTGTGCAGGACGCCCTTGGACAGCCCGGTGGTGCCGGAGGTGAACAGCACCACGAACGGATCGTCCGCGCCGAGCGCCAGACCGTCCAGCCGCGCGGCGGCCCCCTCCCGCTCCTCCCGTTCCCCGGCCACGAAGTGCTCGTGGAACGGGATCGTGCCCTCGGGCAGCGGGCCGTCGACCACCGACACATGCCGCAGTGACGGCAGTTCGTCCTTGAGGCGGACGGCGATCTCCGCCAGCGGGGTGCCCGACCACTCGGGGAGGGTGATGCACACCCGCGCCTCGGTGAGGGCGAGCCGGTGGCGCAGCTCCTCCTCGGTGCAGATGGGCGAGATCGGGATGATGACCGCGCCGACCCGGATCGAGGCGAAGATCAGCGGCACCATCTCCCACCGGTTGGGAAGCTGCACGGCGACGAAGTCGCCCCGTTCCACGCCGAGTTCGAGCAGGGCGAGGGCGAACCGGTCCGTGAGCCGGTTCAGCTCGGCGTAGTCGAGGGTGTCGGTACGGGACTCCGCGACGCGCCGGCCCGCGATGGCCAGCCGGTGCGGACGCAGACGGGCCTGGCGGTGCAGGTCGTCGAGGAAGGTCTCCTCCCGCCACCAGCCCCGACGGCGGTACTCGGCGGCGCGCTCTTCGGGATCGGCCGTCGCGACGGGGGCCGGCCGCTCCTTCGCCGCCGTGCTCATCAGCGCTCCTTCCGGCGGGCCGCGAGCAGCTCGGGCAGCGGGTTCCCGGCCCGCGAGGCCGCGATCTCCAGCAGGTCGCGGGTGTTCTGCCGGACCCGGTCACCGACCCAGTCGAAGACCCATGCCTTGCGCGCCTCGGCCGGCAGGTCGAAGGGGACGACCCGGGTGACGGCCAGGGCCGCCGAGGCCGCGCCGCCGATGTTGGCGATCACGCCCGGGACGAGCGCGGCCCCGGAGGCGGCGACCTTCTCCTTCGCCGCCGCGCTGGAGGCGAGGTTGGCGCCCTCCACCACGAGGCCGGCGCGGAGCCGGTGGGTGTTCTCGGCGGTGAGCGCGTACTTCTGCGCGGCCAGGATCAGGATGTCCGCGTCGACGTCCAGCCAGGCGTCCGGTTCGGCGGAGAGCTTCACGCCCTGCGGCAGCCGGGTGCGGTCGATGGCCCCGAACTGGTCGGTGATGGCGACGAGGTCGGCGACCGGCAACCGGTCCGCGCTGATCGTGCCCTGGACGTCGGCGATGCCCACGACGACGTGCCCGCGGTCCTCCAGGAACCGTGCCACCGCCCGGCCCACCGCGCCGAAGCCCTGCACCACGACGTGGGCGGGCCCCGTGCGGCCGCTCGCCTCCAGGGCGGTGATCGCGGCGACCCCGACGCCGTGGCCGGTGGCGTCGATCAGGGGCTCGTAGTACGTACGCCAGTCGATCGGCATGTCGGGGGCGCCGAGGCGGTAGCGGGGGTCGTACTTGGCCTCCTCGAAGAAGACGGCCCGGTCGGCGGGGGTGACGCCCATGTCGATGCCGAGGTGGATGCCGCCGTGCAGGAGCGGCTTCACCGTGCGACCGAAGGTGCGGAAGGTCTCCTCGCGGTCGCTTCCGTCGGCGACGATCCCGGCCTTGGCGCCGCCGATGCGGAGCCCGGCCAGGGTGAACTTCTCGGTCATGTCCCGGGCCAGGCCCGCGACCTCCTCCTCGGTGACCCCGGCGGTCATCCGGGTGCCGCCCATCGCCAGGCCGTCGACGAGGGTGTCGACGACCACCCATCCCTTGATGGCGCCGCCGCTGCCGTGGAGGTGGACGGTGAGGGCGGGGTCCTGCGGTTCTTCCGGTGCGGTCATGGTGAGATCCCTGTTCTGTCAGGTGCGTGGGGCAGGTACGCACCGGCGAGTGAGGCCCGTGCGCGGGGCCGGTGCGTGAGGCGGGTGTGTCGGTGCGGTTCGGGTCACTGGTAGAGCTGCGCGAAGCCCCGCAGGATCTCCAGGCCGTCCTTGCGGAACTCCAGGTGGGCCTGGGCGCCGTGGACGCGGCCGTCGTCCGAGCGCAGGAACTCCACGGGCGCGTGCTCGGAGCGGCCGATCGAGCGGTAGCCCGCCGGAGCCTCCTGGAGGTAGAGGGTGTGCCGGTGGAAGACGGTGACCGTCGGCTTCACGTAGGTGAAGAGCGGCTCCTCCGTGTCGACCTGCACCTCGTAGCCGCCGACCCGCTGCGGCCCCTCCGCGAGGCGTCCGCCGGCCGCGACGGCGAGGATCTGCATCCCGCCACAGATGCCGAAGACCGGTACGTCCGTGGTGGTCACCAGGTCGATCAGGGGCTTGTAGAACGCGCTGTCGTACGCGCGGACCTTGGTGCCGCTCAGCACGATCGCCTGGTAGCGGCCGTCCACCCGGGCGGGTACGGACGCGGCGTCGACGGCCTCGGTGTCCGAACCCAACTCCTCGAAGCGGGAACGGAGTTGCTTGAGGGAGAGGGTGCCGTTGTTGACGACCAGCACGCGGGACCGCGTCATGCGCTCGCTCCTGTCGTGGGGGTGGCGGCCCTGGTGATGACCGTGCCGGTGGAGCCGGCGAGCAGCTCGGTCACGGCGGCGCTGCCGATGACGACCCGTTCGACGCCCTGCTCCAGGGCCTCGCCCGCGGCGCGCAGCTTCTTGCGCATGCCGCCCTTGGCGCCCTTGTCGCGGAAGGCGGCCGCGTCCCGGGCGCTGATCCTGCGGACCGGCTCTCCGTCGATCAGCAGGTGGCCGACGTCGGTGACGAGGACCAGGTCCTGGGCGCCGGTGGCGCCGGCGATCGCGGCGGCGGCCCGGTCGGCGTCGGTGTTGACCTCCTGGCCCGCAGCGTTCCGGGCGAGGGGGGTGACGAGGTAGGCGTGGCCGGGCTGGAGGTTCTTGAGCGGGGCCGGGTCGACCCCGGTGATGGGGCCGACGAGGTTCTCCAGCTCGACGAGCTGCTTCTCCCGCCACCACCACCGCTCGCCCTCGCCCGCGCTGACCAGGCCGTCGCTGCCGAGCAGCCGCTCGGCGGTGATGCCACGGCTCTCCAGCCGGGTGAGGACGTCCTCGGCCAGCACGGCGCTGACGGTCTTGATGTCCTCGATGACCTCGGGCGTGGTCCACCGGCTCTGGTTGCCGTACCGGTCGCGCAGGATCGCCGAGGGTTCGCTGTAGCGGGCGTCGAGCTTCCTGAGCGGCTTGGACCAGCCGTGGACGAGGACCAGCGGGCGGTCCCGGCCGTGGCGGGCCAGGTCGTCCCACCAGGTGCCGTCGAGGTCGTCCAGGCAGCTGCCGCCGAGCTTGACCACGGTGGGGACGGTGCGGTCCGCGCTCATGCCGGCATCACCGGCTGCTGCGTCAGCCCCGTCTCCTCCGGCAGGCCGAACCGCAGGTTCGTCACCTGCACGGCCTGGCCCGCGGCGCCCTTGACGAGGTTGTCGAGCGCGGCGAGCACGACGATCCGGCCGCCCTCCTCGTCGAGCAGGACCGTGACGTCCGCGTAGTTGGAGCCGAGGACGACCTGCGGGTCGGGCACCGGGATCAGCGTCTCGTTGTGCCGCCGCACCCGGACGAACGGGCGCCCCTTGTAGAAGCGCAGATAGGCCCGGTTCAGCTCGCGCTGGTCCACCTTGTCGTCGGTGAACACGTACGAACTGGTCAGCAGCCCGCGTACGTTGGGGACGCCGTACGCCGACATGGACAGGTTCCCGATGGTGCCGGGCTTGCTCCGCTCCAGGAAGTCGCCGACCTCGGCGGCGTGCCGGTGCCCGGTCGGGGAGTACGGGGCGATGGCCCCGGCCCGGAACGGGTGCAGGTCGGAGGTGCGCAGCTGGATGCCGCCGCCGCTGGACCCGCTCTTGCCGTCCACCACCACCGTCTTCAGGTCGAGCCCGAGTCCGAGGGTGAGCGGGGCCAGGCCCAGGGTGATCGCGGTGGCGTAGCAGCCGGGCAGCGAGATCAGCGCGGCGTCCTTCAGCTGGTCGCCGATCAGCTCCGGCACGCCGTAGACGAAGCGGTCCGCCAGGTCGGTGCGCCGCTTGACCTTCGGGTACCAGCGGTCGTGGAGCTCCGGCGTACGGATGCGGAAGGCGCCGCTGAGGTCGACGATGGCCGGGACGCGGTCCGCGAGCAGCGAGGACAGCTCGGCCGAGACCGGTGCGGGGGTGGCCAGGAAGAGGACGTCGACCTTGTCCGCCACCTCGTCGGTGACCGGCTGCACGGTCAGGCCGTGGTCGAGGCGGAGGCCGGGGTGGAGCTCGGAGGGGCGGCGGCCGATGTGGGAGGAGCCGCCCAGGAAGGTCAGTTCCAGGTCGGGGTGCTGGGTGATGAGGCGGATGAGTTCGCCGCCGGCGAGCCCGGAGGCGCCGACGACTCCTGCGCGGATCATGCGAGTAGCTCCTGCACGTGACGGCCGATGGCCGAGGGGATGTCCGCTCCGGTGGCGGAGGCCACGGCCCGGAAGCCGGGGGCGTGGTTGACCTCGTTGACGACGTAGCCGTCGGGGGTGGCGAAGAGGTCGACCCCGTAGATCCCGGGGCCGAGCACGTCCACCACACCGTCGACGATCTTGAGGACGTCGGGGTCGTGGGCGACCGCGCGGTTCTTGTTGCCCAGGGCCGCGTTGTTGCGCCAGTCGCTGCCGCCGCTCTCGAACTCCGCGGCGCCGATCAGCTCCCGTCCGACGACGAGGCACCGCACCGAGCTGCCGCCGAGGTACGGCTCGACGACACTGGCCTGCTCGAAGGCGTGGGCGAGGTCCTCGATGTAGTCGTACACGGAGTGGGCGGTGTCGGCGTGCCGGATCAGTGTGACCCGCTTGCCCATCCCGCCGAAGACGGGCTTGAGGACGAGGGGCAGCGGCAGGTCGGCGAGGGCCTTGTCGAAGTCCTTGCGGGAGAGCACGAGCCGGTGGTCGGGCACCGGCACCCCCGCCGTCTGGAGCAGGGCGCGCAGGGCGGCCTTGTTCTCGCAGGCGTGGATGGCCCGGGCGGTGTTCAGCGTGGGGACGCCGGCCGCCTCGGCGAGGGTGGCGATGAGCCCGCCGCGGGTGTAGCTGCGGCTGCGGATCAGCAGGGTGTCGTATCCCTTGATCGCCGGGGCGTCCGGGTGGCCGAGGGAGAGGGACTCGTCGTTGACCCAGTCGATGCGGAGGCCGAAGGCCGGGGCCGCCTCGATGAGCAGGCGTTCCTCCCAGGCGATCCGGTCCGCGACGAGCCCGACGGGACGGAGAGCGCCCATGTCACTGGCCCCAGTCGCGCAGCTGCACCTCGACCATCTCCAGCGTCAGCCGGCCGTCCTCGACGGCCTCGACGCGGAGGGTCAGGATGCACTCGGGGCAGGAGAGGGTCTCGCCCTGGGTGACCGGGGGGACGGTCAGGTCGGTCTCGCACTCGGGGCAGACGCCGGTCAGGGTGGCGGTGGACATCGTGAACTCCGTAAGAAGGTGGGGTGGGTTACGCGGGGACGGGGCGGAAGTCGATGGCGGCCTTGCGGATCGTGTCCCGGTCGAGGAGCGGGCGGCCGTCCCGCTCCTGCCGCTCGGCCAGCCAGGAGGTGAAGGCGTCGACGTCGACCTCCAGGCCCGAGTCGGCCAGGGCCCAGCTGACCAGGGCCGTGGTGAGGCGGCTGCGGACGCGCAACTCGCGGCTGTTGCCGACGAGTTCGGCGGGCAGCGTCTCGTAGGCGTGCGGGTGGCTCAGCTGGCCCGGCAGCTCGTACGCGAACGCGTGCGGGGTGGTCGGCCCGGACTGGAAGGCCTCCCCGAGGCCGGCGCCCCTGAGGGCGATCCGGGACAGCTCGGTGAGGTGGCTGAGGTCGAAGCGGGTGTCGCCGTGGATGACGCGCAGCGAGGTGAGCAGCTCGGCCAGCGGGGCGTTGCCGCCGCGCTCACCGATGCCGCCGACGGTCGCGGAGATCCACTGGGCGCCGGCCCGGACGGCGGCCAGGGAGTTGGCGACGGCCATGCCCAGCATGTTGTGCGAGTGGATCTCGATCTCGGAGCCGTCGATCGCGGTGATGTCCGCGATCACCTCCTCCATCTGCCAGGGCGAGAGGTACGCGACCGTCTCCGCGAGCCGGAACCGGTCGGCCCCCGCCGCGAACCCCGCCTCCACATAGGGGACGAGCCGTTCCCTGGGCGTGCGGGCGCCGTCCTCACCGCTGAACGTGACGTGGAAGCCGCGCTCCTTGGCCTGCTGGATCGCCGAACGCGCCAGCGCCTGGAGGAACTTCGGGCTCGCCGAGTCCAGCTTCAGCTGCGCGTGCTGCTCCGAGGTGGGGATGGAGTACATGATGTGCCGCACACCCAGGCGCTCGGCCTCGTCCAGCGCACGGGCGACCTGGCGCCGGTCGCGGACGACGACGAGCGTCATGCTGCGCTCGGGGGTGACCGCCTCGTGGGTGGCGAGGACGAGGTCGGCGTCCTTGGAGTCGGGGCCGGAGACCATGCCCACCTCGACCAGCTCGACGCCCGTGCGCACCAGCAGGTCCGCGATGGCGGCGGCGTCCCCGGGGCCGAACTCGACCCCCGCCATGTGGGCGGAGTCCCGCAGCGTCGCATCGGATATACGGGGCGGCCTCTCCAGTTTCTCCGGTCCTTCTGTTGCCATTTCCTTTGCTCCTCTTTCCCGAAAAGGGTCTGCAATCAAGGGGCCGCGTATCGCGGTCCTGCATTCGCTGACACCTCATATCCTTCGGCCCCTGGCCGGAAAGGGCAACGTCTGCCGTGTCAGGGCTGTGTTGCGGTGTGTCAAGGAATGTCAAGAAGGAAAAGGAGTGCAAGAGGGGTGTGCGGGCGTGCCAAATAGCGGACGAAGAGGCCCCGTTGCCGTCACGCGCGTCCTACGGTGCGAGCATGGATCTCTTCTCGCTGCCCCGGCTAGGGGTCGTCGTGCCGCCGGAAAACCCGACGGCGGAACCCGAGTTCAACCATCTGCTCGGCGCCGGAATGAATGTGTACACCTCCCGTTTCCCGGTGACCCCGGGGGCCGGTCTCCGGGAGATGCTGGAGACGTACAACGACGTGCTCCCCGACCTGCTCGGCAGCTTCGGTGCGCTGCGCCTGGACGCCACGGTGGTGGCGTGCAGCGCGTCGCACTACCTGCTGGAGCCGGCCGGCGACCGGGCCTTCTGCGACGAGCTGTCCGAGCGCGCCGGCTCACCCGTGCAGTCGTCCACGCAGGCGATCCTCGCGGCCTGCGAGGCGCTCGGCGTGACCCGGCTGACGCTCGTCTCCCCGTACGAGCCGTGGCTCACCGACACCTCCCGCGCCTTCTGGGAGCGGGCCGGGCTCACGGTCGACGGCGTGGTGCTCGTCCCGGCGGAGACGGCCCCGGCGCCGGGCGGGGACCCGCGCTTCGACCCGTACGCGGTGACGACCGCGGCGATCCTGCGGCGGATACGGGAGCGGGAACTGCCCTCGGACACGGCCCTGCTCTTCACGGGTACGGGCATGGGCACGCTCGCCGCCCTCACCGAGGTGGCCCGGTCGGACCCGCACCGCACCCTGCTGACCTCGAACCTGGCGTCGGCCTGGTGGGCGCGGCGGGCGGTGGGGGAGAGGGGCGAGGCGCACCACCCGCTGCTGCGCCGACTGGAGGGCGCGACGGTCTGACGGCGAAGGCCCCGGGGAGCGTGGTCGCACGCGTCCCCGGGGCCCTCGCGTCGGTGCCGGCTCAGCCGGCGGACGTCTCCGGCATCCGCCAGGCGTACCCCATGCGGTAGCCGACGCCCCGGACCGTGATGATCCAGCCGCTGGCACCGAGCTTCGCCCGGAGGCTGCTCACATGGGTGTCGATCGTGCGGCTGGTGTGCCCCCAGTCGCTTCCCCAGACCCGCGCCATGAGCTCTTTCCGCGTCACCACGGTGTCCGGGGTCGCGGCCAGGGTGTAGAGCAGTTCGAATTCCTTCGACGTGACACTGACGAGCCGATTGTGCAGCCGTACTTCCCGCAGATGCGGATCGATATGGAGATGGCGCAGGGAAATTGCGGCCGGAAGGGCCTGCCGGGGGTGGACGCGGCGCAGTACCGCTTCGATACGGGCCCCCACCTCTCGCATTCCCCAGGATTTCACCACACAGTCGTCCGCGCCCGCGTGCAGAACGAGGACCCGCTCCAGTTCGGAATCGGCGTCGGTGACCGCTATCAGGGCCGTGTCTCCGCCGTTGCGCAGGGACCGGCACAATTCGAGTCCGTCGATATCGGGCAGCTCCAGGGAGAACAGCACCAGATCCGCCTCGGCGTGCACCCGCAGAGCCTGCTCCCCGGTGGCGACACTGCGGGCGGTGAATCCCTGCCGCCGCAGATCGCCCACCATGGCCGCCGCGGCGGACGCGTCCTGCTCCACCACGAGTACCTGTCTCACGTGCCCCACCCTTTCTCCTCGGCTTACGGTCAGTCGCGGGCGCCGGAGAGCGCGGCGGCCGGGGCGCGGGACGGCGCTCCCGGCGGCGCTGTCGCTCCGGGGGCGCCGGACAGGTGCTGGTGGACGTAGGCGGCCGAGGCCATGGTCATGTGGTGGTGCCAGCCGGGGAAGGAACGGCCCTCGAAGTCGAGGACGCCGAACCGCCGGCGCAGCGTGGTCACGGCCGAGAGCGCCGCGGTGTGGCTGCGCGCCAGCCGGAGGACCTCCTCCACCCGGTGCTCGGTGAGCGAGGTGAGCCAGTACCGGGGCGGCTGCCGTCCGTCCGGGTCGGGCCGCTCCAGGATGCGGTACGGGCGGGCGCCCCCGTCGTCGCCGTACGCGGACCGGGGCGCGGTCACCGTGCCCGCGTACGCGTGGACCGGTACGGCCCGGACGCGGCCGTCGGGGCTCTGCCGGAGCAGGACGTGCGTCTGCCGGGCGTGCCGCACCTCCATGAGCGCGCTCACGGTGGTCACGACGGGCGTGTGCTGCCCGCTGAGGAGCACCGGGTGGTCCGGGGGGACCTCGCACACCACGTCGGCCCGCTGCCGGGCGAGGCCCGCGAGGACCCCGGCCGCCTGGTCGCACCGGGTGAGGTCCAGCACCCAGGGCACGCGCGGGAGTCGGGGCTGCGCCGCGACCTCGGCGGCGTACCCGGTGACGTGGTCGGCGGCGGTGCGCCCGGCCTCGTAAGCGGGGACGCGCGCGCGGCGCCCGCGCTCCCGGTCCGGGCCCCACGTACCGTCGAGCACGAGGCTCCAGCCCACCGGGTAGCACTGGGTGCCCGAGGCGAGGAAGAAGACCAGCGCGCGCTGGCAGTTGACGGCGCGGCCGGTGACGGTGTCGACACGCCGGTGCACGCCCACCGAGTGCTCGCCGCGCTTGGGGATGAGGAGCTCGGCGACCGTCCAGGCGAGCGGTGTCGTCCGCGCGGCCACCCGGGCGGCGAGCCGGCGGCGAACCGGGGTCCAGTCCCAGGGGCTGGCGTTGATGAACTGGTGGAGGCCGTGTGCCGCGGCCGAGGGTAAGGACCTCGCCAGTGCCATGCTGCGGGGTGTCTTCTTGCCCGACCCATGGATCAGGGCCCACAGGTACGCCTGGGCCCAACGGCGCTGCTCCGGCCTTTGGAACACCCGGAAGATCTCGTCCATGAACGTCTGCATGCACGCGCCGTCGCCCGGCACCGCCGCGCGTACCTCACTTGACGACATGAAACGCTACGCCCCCTCGATACTCGCCATCGCCCGTTCCCGAGCAGATGCATGGCACATCAGTACGAGGTGAAAAGTACCGTCCGCGACGGAGTTTGCCCGGCTCGGCCGCCTATTTTGTCAGATCGCGGTCTGACCTGCGGAAACGCGCTTCGACGAAGCGCGTGAGAGGGACGGCTGCCAGGCCGGAACCCGGTCTTACCAGTGCGGGAGCCGTGCCGCGGAGCCGTCCGGTGAAGTGTCAACAAATCATGAACTCGGCCACGGCACACCGCGGCGCACGGAGTGCGGGGACCGCGTCCCGGTGACGGGACCGTGAGCGGAAGGAGAACGCCGAAAGCCTCCGTCACGGCCACGGGCGACCGCCGAAGGCCCCCGGTACGGCCACGGGGTGACCGCCGGAGGACGGGGGAGGGCCTCCGGCGGTCGGTCCGTCAGGCCGCCGGGGCCGGGGACTCCTCGGCCGGCTCCACCGGCCGCCGGGCGGGGAAGCCCGCCTGCCGGGCGTAGAGCACGACCGCGATCACCGGCAGCAGGAGCAGCAGGACCGTCCAGGGGAACGACTCGCTGCCGATCACGTCGAGCAGGATGCCGCCGACGATGCCGCCGGCCGCCATCGCGACGTTCCAGAGCGTGACGAGCATCGCCTGGGCCGCGTCGGCGGAGTCGCCGCCCGCGTCACCGACGGCCGTCTGCAGCAGGGTCGGCACGCCACCCCAGCCCAGCCCCCACAGCACCGTGGCGACGTACACCAGGGCGGTGGAGTCGGACAGGACGGCCAGGATCAGCGCGGCGACGGCGACGAGCAGGGCACCGCCGACGGTGAGACCGCGCAGCCGGCGGTTGATCTGCGCGCCGACGATCCAGATGCTCGCCAGCGAGGCGGCGCCGAAGACCAGCAGGATCAGACCGGTGGAGCCGCCCAGGCCCAGGTCGTCGAGGTACGTGGCGATGTACGCGTACAGGATGGTGTGCGCCAGCACGAAGACCAGCGTGACGAACAGGACCGGGGAGACCCCGGGGATGCGCAGGGTCGGCAGCAGCTTCGGCCGCTCGCCACGCCCCTGGCCCGGATAGTCCGGCACCGCCGCGAAGATCCACACCAGGAGCACGACCGTGAGGGCGGTCATCGACAGGAAGGCCACGCGCCAGCCGAGCCAGTCCCCGAGGAACGTACCGGCGGGCACGCCGAGGGAGAGCGCGACGGGGATACCGGCCATGGCGATGGCGATCGCCTTGCCCGTGAGGTGGGCGGGAGCCAGGCGGCGGGCGTACCCGGCGAGCAGGGCCCAGGCGACACCGGCCGCGACACCGGCGACGAACCGGGCCACCATCGTCAGCTCGTACACCGACGACACGGCCGTCACGGTGTTGGCGAGGGCGAAGCCGCCCATGGACGTGAGCAGCAGCTTCTTGCGCCGCCAGCCCGCGGTCGCCGCGGTGAGCGGGATCGCGGTCAGGGCGGTGCCGATCGCGTAGACGGTGACCGTCTGACCGGTCGCGGACTCGCTCACCCGCAGGTCCTGGCTCATCGCGGGCAGCAGACCGGCGGGGAGGGTCTCGGTGAGGCTGGTGATGAAGACGGCGGTGGCGAGGGCCAGCAGCGCGAAGAGCGGAAGCTTCTGCTGTGCGTCGCCCCCGCTCTTCGGGTCCGGGGCCACAGCGGCGGCGGGCGCCGTGTCGGGTGCGGTGCTCATGGGGTGTGCTCCAGGTTTCCGTAAGAAAGGCAGGGGGTGCGGGGACGGGGACGGGACGGTGGTGGCCGGGCGACGGAGGCGGTGGTCGGGCGCCGGTTCACGGGCGGCCGAGGCCGCCGTCGACGGGGAGCCGGGCCCCCGTGGTGAACGTCGCCTCCGTGGCCAGGAAGAGCGCCGCGCGGGCCACCTCCTCGGCGGCACCGAGACGCCCCAGCGGCGGCAGGGGTACGGCGCCGGCGCCCGGCGCCTCGATACACCCCGGGGCCACCGCGTTGACGCGGATGCCCCGGGAGGCCAGCTCGGCGGCGAACGCCCGCACGGTGTCGGGGCACGGGGTGGGAGCGGTCAGCACGATCGCGCCGCCGTCCTTGAGGTGCGGCAGCAGGGGCCGCGCGGTGGGGACGGCGTCGGCGAAGAGGAGGTCGACGCCGCCGAAGGCGGTGGCGCCGTCTCCCGTGAGGGCGGCCTCCACCGCCGACGGTGAGACGACGCGGGCGGTGGAGCCGAGTTCGGCGACCGCGTGCGCGCGCTCCTCCTCGGTACGGGCGGTCAGCAGGACCGTCGCCCCGCCCTCCACGAGACGCTTCGCGATGGCCAGGCCGATGCCGGTCGCCTCACCGGCGACCAGGGCTCTTCTGTGCGCGTACTTGGTCATGGTTGCCGCTCCCTCCAGGGGCGCCCGTTCCTCGCCGGTGGAGCCGTGCCACCGGTGAGGACGACTCTGCGCCCGGGCACTTCGGGGAACCTTCGGGAAACCTTCGGGTCCGCCGCGGCCGCGGCGCCGGTCCGTCGGACATGTACGGTGGCGGCTATGCGGTTTGGGGTACTCGGGCCACTGGTGGTGTGGGACGGCGAGGGGCGGGAGGTCAAAGTCCCCGAAGCCAAGGTCCGGGCCCTGCTGGCGGACCTGCTCGTGCACGACGGAGGACCGGTCTCGGCCGACCGTCTCATCCACGACCTGTGGGGCGACGCGCCTCCCGGCAACCCCTCGGGCGCCCTCCAGGCCAAGATCTCCCAGCTCCGCCGGGTCATCGGCCGCGACCGGGTGGTCCGCCAGCCCCCCGGCTACCGGCTGCGGCTCGACGGCGACGAGGTGGACGCCGTACGGTTCCACGCTCTGGTCACCGAGGCCCGCCCCGTCCGGGACCCGCGCGGGCGGGCCGCGCTGCTCACCGAGGCCCTGGAGCTGTGGCGCGGACCGGCGTACGCGGACTTCGCCGACGGCCTCTTCGTACGAGCCGCCGCCCAGCGCCTCGCGGAACAGCGGCTCTCCGTGCTGGAGGAGCAGGCGGAGGCACGCCTGGAGGCGGGCGACCACGCGCTCCTCGCCGGGGAGCTCGCCGGCCTCGTGGCCCTCCATCCGCTGCGGGAGCGCCTGCGGGCCGTGCAGATGAAGGCCCTGTACGCGGCGGGGCGCCAGAGCGAGGCGCTCGCCTCGTACGAGGACCTGCGCACCCGCCTTGCCGACGAGCTGGGGGTCGACCCGAGCCCCGAACTGGCGGCGCTGCACACGGCGGTGCTGCGACAGGAACCCGGACTGGGCGCGGGAGCGTACGCGTACGGTGCTCCGGCGGGCGGCGCCGCGCGGCCGGTGGGCCGGGCGTCCGTACAGGGCACGGCGTCAGGCCCGCACGCGGGGGCGTACGCGTACGGAGCTCCGGCGGGCGGCGCCGCGCGGGCGTCCGTACAGGGCACGACGCCCGGCTCACACGCGGGGGGAGCCGGAGCTCTCTCCGACGCGTCGGCTGCCGCGGGCGTCCAGGTCGGCGGGGTCGTTCCAGCCGCCGCGGATGCCCCGGCCGGAGCGCCCTCCGCCCCGCCCTCCCACTCCAACCTCCCCGTCCCCCTCACCCCCCTCGTCGGCCGGCGCCAGGCGCTGGCCGAACTCTCCCGGCTGCTCTCCGACGCGCGGCTTGTGACCCTCACCGGGCCCGGCGGCGTCGGCAAGACACGGCTGGCCGTGGCGGCGGCCACCGCCGAGCGGGACGGTGACCGGGACGGGGAACTGGCCGACGGGACCTGGCTCGTGGAGTTCTCCGGCATCCGCTCCGGCACCCCCGCCGACCTCGCCCAGGTCGTCGCCGCCACCCTCGGCATCCGCGACGACGCCCCGCGCTCGCTGCCCGGCACCGGCACCGGAACCCCCTCCCTGCCGCACCGCCTCGCCGCCGCCCTGCGCGACCGCCGCACCCTGCTGGTCCTGGACAACTGCGAGCACGTCGTCGACGCCGCCGCGGAACTCACCGAGCTGCTCCTGCGCACCGCCCCCGGTCTGCGGGTCCTCGCCACCGGGCAGGAGCCGCTCGGCCTGGCGGGCGAGGCGATGTTCCTGGTCGAGCCGCTCCCGCCCGCCGACGCGGTCCGTATGTTCATGGAGCGCGCGGCCGCCGCCACGCCCGGCTTCCCGCGCGACCCGGACGCGCCGGACGAGCCCGAGCGCCGAGCCGTCGCCGAGATCTGCCGCCGGCTCGACGGCATCCCGCTCGCGCTGGAGCTCGCCGCCACCCGCGTACGGGCCCTCGGTGTAAGGGAGTTGGCTGCGCGGCTCCACGACCGCTTCCGGGTGCTGACCTTCGGTCAGCGCGGCGCTCCGGCCCGCCAGCAGACGCTGCGCGCGGTGATCGACTGGAGCTGGGAGCTGCTCAGCGCCCCCGAACGCATCGTCCTGCGCCGTCTCGCCGCCCACAGCGACGGCTGCGACCTGGCCGCCGCCGAAGCGGTCTGCGCGGGAGACGGAGTCACCCGGGACGAGGTGCTCGACCTCGTCACCCGGCTGGTCGCCCGGTCCCTGGTGGTAGTGGTGGACGGGCCCACAGGACCCCGCTACCGGCTCCTGGAGTCCGTCGCCGCGTACGCGACCGAACGGCTCCACGAGATGGAGGACCTCACCGCCGTACGGGACCGGCATCTGCGCCACTACCGGGCCCTGGCCGAACACGCCGAGCCGCAGCTGCGCGGCGCCGGACAGCGGCCCTGGCTGGCCCGCCTCGACGCCGAGGCGGGCAACCTGCGCTCGGCGCTCGACGAGGCCGTGCGCCGGGCGGGCGCGGGGGAGCCGGCCGAGGCGGTCCGGCTGGTCACCGCCCTGGCCTGGTGGTGGCTGCTGCGCGGCCGCCTCACGGAGGCCCGCCGCAGCCTCGGCGTGGTCCTGGCCGCGACGGACGGCGCCCCCGACCGCAGAGCCCACGCCTCAGCCGAGCCGCCCGCCGCGTCGCCCCGTCCTGCCGACTCCCGTTCCACCTCGTCCAGCCTCGCCGACTCGTGCTCTCACGACTCCTGCCCTCCCGCCCCCGCCGCTCCCGCCGAACTCGCCCTGCTGCACGCCGCCTTCGCGCTGCTCACCGGTGATCACACGGCAGCCGCCACGGCGTCCGACGTTCGCGGTCCCATGGCCGCCGCCGCGCCCGCCGCCGACACCATCCCCGACCCCGTGCGCCGGGCCCGTGCCCTCTGGCTCTGCGCGTACGGCCTGTTCAGCGCGGGGGACGCCGCCGGCAGCGGTGAGCTGAACACCCGCGCCCTCACCCTGTTCACCTCGGCGGAGGACCAGTGGGGCACCGCCGCCGCCCTCGGTCTGCGCGCCACGCTCGCGCTGGTCTGCGGTGACCTCGCGGGGCTCGGCCGCGACGGCATGCGCAGCGCTCGGATCTTCCGGGAACTGGGCGATCGATGGGGCGAGTTGCAGACCGTCTCCCCGCTCGCCGCGCTCGCCGAGATCAAGGGCGCGTACGAGGACGCGGAGCGCCGGCAGCACGAAGGGCTGCGCATGGCGCGCGAGCTGGGCCTCGAGGCGGAGGTGTCCGCGCGGCTCTCCGGGCTCGGCCGGCTCGCGCTGCTCGCCCGTGACTGGGACCGCGCCCGGGACCTGCACGAACAGGCGCGCCGGATCGCCGCCGAACAGGGCTACAAGTACGGCGAGATCCACTCCGAGATGGGCCTCGCCCTCGGCGCCCGCCGCTCGGGTGACCTCGACGGGGCCGAGGCGTACCTGCTGCACATCCGCGACGGATACGCCGACGTCTCCTCGCAGGCGGGCGACCATCTGCTCCTGGCCGAGCTCGGCTTCGTCGCCGAGCTGCGCGGCGACGCGCGCGGGGCGGCCGCCCACCATCTGGCCGGCCTGGAGATCGCCCGCGCCCTCGCCGAGCCCCGCGCCCTGGCTCTCTCCCTGGAGGGCCTCGCCGGCGCGGCCGCCCTCCCCGGCGACGGCCCCGCCGTCACCTCCGCGGCCGTCCTCCTCGGCGCGGCGGCCGCCGCCCGCTGCCGGGCCGGGGCCCCGCTGCCGCCCGCCGAACGCGCCGACGTCGACCGTGTCACCGCCGCGGCGACGGCGGCGCTGGGGGCGGACGCGTTCGCGGAGGCGTACGAGAGGGGCGGTCGGCTGGACCCGGAGGAGGCGGTCCACCAGGCCCGTACGGCTCTCTCCCGGGAACGCCGACCGGTGCGCGGCCGATGACCGCCACGGAGCTGTCCCGGCGTTAAGAATCCGACAGGAATTGTGCCGGGGCGGGGTACGGGCCGGGGGCGACATGAGCCTCTCGGTGTGGTGCCTCCCGGGGTCCTGGCAGGGGTGTCTCTCCGGGTCGTCCACGCCCCGGCCGTGGTCGGCGTCGGCATGATCGCCTTCGGGGCCGCTCGCGGCGCCATGGGGCCGCTGGGCGCCTGACAGGGGCTGTTCCGCGCCGCCGTCGCGATCGACAGGCTCCCTCGCCGATGGCGCCGTGTGCTCACAACACCCCAGGTAGGGGCAGCTGTTGGGAGCAGGGGTCGCGTCCGTGTCCGAGCTGCCGCCGTCCGCCGCGGTGCCCCGATCGCTCTCACCCCGAGGCCCGGCCGAAGCCCGGCGGACGACGGATTCCTGCCGTCTCCCGTGCCGCGGAGGCACCAGCGCCCGGACCGTGCCGGGCCGCCCGGCATGGATTCCGGACCTCGTCGGGGCGCGTCGGAACCGGCACGCATGACACCTTTCGCCCCGGTCATACGGGGTGTCCGGAGGTCCCATACTCGGTGATCGCGTCGCCGCGCGTGCGGTGACGGGGCCCCGAGGGGCGGGAGTGAGGAAGTCGATGGGAGTCATGAAGGACACGAACGGCCCGGCCGCCGTGCCCGAGGTGGTGGCCAGCCCCGCGCTGCTGCCGCAGCCGACCGGCCGACTGGCGCGCTGGATGCTGCGCCACCAGGTGCAGCCCGTCGGGCCGGGGGGCGGCGGAGGGCAGACGGAGCCGCACGCCTGGTGGAAGGTGATGTGCCTGACCGGCGTCGACTACTTCTCCAGCCTTGCCTACGTGCCAGCCATCGCCGCGCTCGCGGCGGGAGCCGTCTCCCCGCTGGCGACGCTGCTGATCGTGGCGCTGACCCTGCTCGGCATGCTGCCGATGTACCGGCGGGTGGCCAAGGAGAGCCCGCACGGTGCCGGGTCGGTGGCGATGCTGGAGGACCTGCTGCCGTTCTGGTGGGGCAAGCTGTTCGTCCTGGTCCTGCTCGGGTTCGTCGCCACGTCGTGGATCATCACCATCACCCTGTCGACGGCGGACGCCTCCGTCCACGTGGTGGAGAACCCCTTCTTCCCCGAGGCCCTGCACGGCCACGAGGTGGCCCTCACCGTGGCGCTGCTCCTGGTCCTCGGCGGCGTGTTCCTCCTCGGTTTCAGCGAGGCCGTCAGCGTCGCCATCCCCCTCGTCGCGATCTTCCTCGCACTGAACGCGGTCGTCATCGGCGTCGGCCTGGCCCACGTCGTCACCACGCCCGGCGCGTTCTCGGCCTGGACCGACGCGCTCGTCGAGGGCGGCGCCGGCTTCGGCGACCTGATGACACCGGCGCTCCTCGCGTTCCCGCTGCTCGTGCTCGGTCTGTCCGGATTCGAGACCGGCGTCAGCATGATGCCCCTGGTGGCCGCCGAGGGCGCGGACGACGAGGAACGGCTGCGCTCACGCATCCGCAACACCCGCAGGCTGCTGACCACCGCCGCGCTCGTCATGAGCGTCTACCTGCTCGCCTCCAGCTTCGTCACCACCGTCCTCATCCCCGGGGACGAGTTCCGGCCCGGTGGCGCGGCCAACGGCCGCGCCCTCGCCTGGCTGGCCCACGAGCACGTCGGGGAGGCGTTCGGCACCGTCTACGACATCAGCACGATCCTCATCCTGTGGTTCGCCGGCGCGTCCGCCATGGCGGGGCTGATCAACATCGTCCCCCGCTACCTGCCCGACTACGGGATGGCCCCCGAATGGGGCCGCGCGGTACGGCCCGTCGTCCTCGTCTACACCGCCCTGTGCATCCTCATCACGTTCGCCTTCGACGCGGACGTCGACGCCCAGGCCGGCGCGTACGCCACCGGGATCCTGGCCATGATGGTCTCCGGCGCCTTCGCCGTCACCGTCTCCGTCGCGCGCGGCGGCCGCCGGGTGGTCGCCACCGGGTTCGCCCTGCTCACCCTGGTGCTGCTCTACGCCCTGGTGTACAACATCGTCGACAAGCCGGACGGCATCACCATCTCCGGTTTCTTCATCGCCGGCATCATCGTCGTGTCCCTGATCTCCCGTGTGTCCCGGACCACGGAACTGCGCGCCGACCGCATCGTCTTCGACGAGGCCGCGCGCCGGTTCATCGCCGACACCCTGGCCCACGACGACGCCATCAACATCATCGCCAACCGCCGCCAGGCCGGCGACGGGGCCGAGTACCGCGACAAGGAGCGCGAGCAGCGCGGCACCAACCCGGTCCCCGGGCCGGCGGACGTGCTGTTCCTGGAGATAGACGTGGTCGACCCGTCCGACTTCAGCGAGGTCCTCGCCGTCCGTGGAGTCGCGGTCGACGGATACCGCGTCCTGCGGGCCGAGGCCCCGGCCGCTCCGAACGCCATCGCCGCGATTCTCCTCGCCCTGCGCGACACCACCGGCGTCCAGCCGCACTGCTACTTCGCCTGGGCCGAAGGCAGCCCCCTGAAGCACATGTTCCGCTACTTCCTCCTGGGCCGAGGCGACACCGCCCCCGTCACCCGGGAGATCATCCGCAGACACGAACCCGACCCCGACCGCCGCCCCGGCATCCACGTCGGCGGCTGACTCCCCGGAAGCCGAGAACAAGGAGGAACGATGGGCGGGGCGAGCGAATGGTGAGAACGGTCTTCCGGGTGTTGGGGGCGCTGGGGCTGGTGCTGATGGTGGGCGTGGTCGCGTACGTCGGCGCCGGGTACACGACGGCCGAGGTGTCGAGCGACGCCATGCGGCCGACGTACGCGCCGGGTGACCGTGTCCTCCTGGAGCGCACCGAGGCCGGAGCGGTCCGGCGGGGGGACGTGGTGCTCCAGCGGACCGCCGGTCGGTACGGCGGTCTGGCGGTGATCCAGCGGGTCGTCGGCGTCGGCGGGGACCGGGTCGCGCAGGAGCCCGGAGAGCCGGTGACCGTGAACGGGAAGCCGTTGCAGGAGCCGTACGTGAACGACGGCGACCCCTCGGGCACGACGGCCCCCGCGTACGACGTGGTGGTCCCCGAAGGGCGGCTGTTCCTGCTCGGTGACCACCGGGCGAACTCCAACGACTCCCGGTTCTTCCTCGACGACCGGTCGGGGACCGTCCCGGAAGGCGCGGTCCTGGCCCGCGCGTTCGACGACCGCTCCGGTCTCGTCGGGGCCGGACTGACGGCGCTGCTCGGGCTCGTCCTCGTCCTCGGCGCGCTCGCGGCGGAGATCACCGGACGGAGGCGGCACCCCGTCCGATGACGGCCCGTCCCGCCGCACCCGGCGGACACATGGCGGGGAAACAGTCGTGGCGTCCCCGGCGCGGCGGCCGCCGCCCAGCGGTCTCAAGCGCCGTGCATCGGCGTGCGGGAGGCCCAACCGCCCAACCTGGCACGCTCTTCGGGCTTCCGCGGCTGCGGACCCCGACCGCCTGCCCGGGCACCCTCGCCGACCCGTCGGAGACCGCCCGCCTCGACGGGCTGGAGTTCCCGGCGCTCGCCCCGGAGGAGTGGCGGGCCCCGTTCGACGCCGACGCCGCACCACCCGTACCTCGACCCCCGGAGGGGTCAGGACGTGCTCCGGGCCCGCGTGTCGAGGTACCGCAGGACGAGGCGCCGGCCACCTCGGAGCCCGCCATGGACTCTCCCCGCCGTTCAAGCCGGAACTCCCGTCGATCGCGAGGGCGTCGTCCGAACCGGGCATAGCGCATCGAGGGGCTCTGGTAGACAGGTGACGGGCCGTCCGAGCGGGGCATCCGCCCCGCATGCGCGAAGCGGTTCCGCCGGGGCGAACGCGAGGGTTTCGACCAGTGACAGACACCATCGAGGCGGAGCCGCAGCGCCCGGCCTACCGCGACGGGAACGTGCTCCGCTGGGTCACCGCCTACGCCGCCTCGGTGGCCGGGGACTCGGTGTACTTCCTGTCCCTGTCGTGGGCCGCGCTGGCGGTCGGCGGCCCGTCGACCGCCGGTCTGGTGACGGCCGTCGGCGCGCTCCCCAGGGCGCTGCTGATGCTCGCCGGGGGAGTGGTGGCGGACCGCTTCGGCCCCCGGCGCACCATCATCGTCAGCGACGCGGCGCGCTGTGTGCTGATCCTCGGCGCCACCTGCTCCCTCTGGCTGGCCTCTCCCGGACTGTGGCTGCTGCTGCCGCTGGCGGCCGTGTTCGGGGTGGTCGACGCGATGTTCATGCCGGCGGTCGGGGCACTGCCGCCCCGGATCGCCGCACCCGACCAACTGGGCCGGGTCCAGGCCATGCGCGCCCTCGCGGTGCGGGCCAGCAACCTGCTGGGGCCGGCCATCGCGGGTGTGGCGCTGTCGGTGGGCAGCACCCCGGGGGCGTTCGCCACCTCGGGGATCCTCTTCCTCGCCTCCTTCGTCCTGCTGCTCGCGGTACGCATCCGCCCGCTGACCGGCACCGACGTGCCGGCGGGGGACAAGCCCGCCTGGACGGACCTGCGGGACGGTCTGCGCTACATCCGGCGCCATCCCGTGCTCACCCCGCTGCTGACCGTCATAGGACTGAGCGAGATGTGCTTCTCCGGACCGGTGAGCCTGGCGCTGATCGTCCTCGCCGACCAGCGGGGCTGGGGCGCCTCGTCGGTGGGGTGGATGCTCGGCGCCTTCAGCGTCGGCGGCGCGCTGGGCGCCGTCGTACTGACCGGCTGGCCCCACGTACGCAAGGCGGGCACGGTGGCGGCAGTCCTGTTCGCCCTGACAGCGGGCGCGCTGGCGCTGCTCCCCGTGGCGCCCGGACTGGCGCCCGCGACCGCCCTCGCGGCGATGACCGGTGCGGCGAGCGGGGTGGCCGGGGTGATCGCCCACACCCTGGTGCAGACGCACAGCGAGCCCGAGTACCTGGGGCGGGTCACCGCCGTGCTGACCCTTGGCACCGTGGGTCTGGCACCGCTGTTGTACCCGCTGACCGGTGTGACCGCGGCCGCGTGGGGGGCGGAATCCGTCTTCGCCGGCTGCGCCGTGATCGTGCTGTCCGCCGCACTGCTCATGGTGTCGAGCGGGACCCTCCGCCGCTCCGGTACGTGACGCCCCCGCCGCCGGTCCGCGCGCTGTACCACGGCGTCCCGCACGAGGGCTGACCGGACTCCGACCGGCGGGGTGCCCGTACCGCGCCGGCCGGGAGCCGTCCCTCCCGGCCGTCGGCCACGGGCGTCGCTCAGCGGCCGTACAGGCCGCGGCACAGTTCGGCCGCGCCCATCGGCGCCTGGATGTCCTGGGCCTGACGGCACAGCCGGCGCATCTCCGGCGTCTGCGCGACCCGGGGCTGCTGCCGCTTCGGGGCCCGGGGCTTCGCGCTCGTCCTCCGGGTGGACGGCGTCGACGCCTTCGGGGCCTTCCTCTTCTTCGTCACCGTGGAGCGCTTCGGCGGGGGCGCCCAGCGACGGGCCGGCTTCACGGCGTCGGGCGTCGCCGGCGGACGCCGGGGTGCCGGAGCGGCGGACGCGGGCCCGGCCCCCGGAGGCACCGCCCGCGCCGGCTTCGGGGGCGCCGGTCGGGGATCGGTGGCCGCGAGGGCCTCGCGGGCCGGGGCCTGGGTCGGCACCGGCCACGTGGGCAGCGGGGCCGGCGGCCGGTCGGCGGCCGGCGCGAGGTCCGCGGCGCGGACCGGCGTGCGAGGGGCGGAGACCGTGGGGACGGCCACGCATCCGCTGGTGAGGAACGCGGCGAGGACGAGCACGGTCAGACGGCGGGTGCGCATGGCGACCACGCTGCCGCAGTCGCCACGGGTCCGGTGGGTGACGCGGCTCGGGTCCACCGTGACGAGTGAACGGCCTCCGTCGGTGGACGGACCGCGAGCCGTGCGCCCCGGCACGATCCGTGCCCCTCCGGTTCCCCGGAGAGGCACGATCCGTGCCCTTCCGGGTTCCCCGGAGAAAACTTTCGGGAGCCGTGTCGAGAACGCGTCGACGGCTCCGTCCCCGCTTCGGACGTGACCAGAATGGGTCGCACCAGAGCGAGGAGAGACACGATGGCCAAGTACCTGCTGCTCAAGCACTACCGAGGCGCCCCCGCAGCGGTCAACGACGTGCCCATGGACCAGTGGACCCCGGAGGAGATCTCGGCCCACATGGGATACATGCAGGACTTCGCGGCCCGGCTGGAGAAGACCGGCGAGTTCGTCGACGGCCAGGCGCTCGCCCCCGAGGGCACCTTCGTCCGCTACGACGGCGAGGGCCGCCCGCCGGTCACCGACGGCCCCTTCGCCGAGACCAAGGACCTCATCGCCGGCTGGATGGTGATCGACGTCGACAGCTACGAGCGCGCCGTCGAACTGGCCGGGGAACTGTCCGCCGCGCCCGGAGCGGGCGGCGAGCCGATCCACGAGTGGCTCGAACTCCGTCCCTTCCTCACCGCCCCGCCCACCGTCACCGAGTGACCACGCCGATGGACGAGGCCCTGCTCCGGAGCCTCACCCCGAGTGTCCTCGGGGTCCTCGTCCGCCGCGGAGCCGACTTCGCGGCGGCCGAGGACGCCGTCCAGGACGCGCTGGTCGAGGCGGTCCGCGTCTGGCCGGCCGATCCGCCGCGGGACCCGAAGGGCTGGCTGGTCACCGTGGCCTGGCGCAAGTTCCTCGACGCGACCCGTGCGGACACCGCCCGCCGCCGCCGCGAGGAACGCGTCGACGCCGAGCCGGCGCCCGGCCCCGGGGCGGCGACGGACGACGCACTCCAGCTCTACTTCCTGTGCGCCCACCCGTCGCTGACGCCGTCGTCTGCGGTCGCCCTCACGCTGCGCGCCGTCGGCGGGCTGACCACCCGCCAGATCGCCCAGGCCTACCTGGTGCCCGAGGCGACCATGGCGCAACGGATCAGCCGGGCCAAGCGCACCGTGACCGGCGAACGGTTCGACCGGACCGGGGACGAGGCCACCGTGCTGCGCGTCCTCTACCTGGTCTTCAACGAGGGCTACTCCGGTGACGTCGACCTCGCCGCCGAAGCCATCCGCCTCACCTGCCGGCTCGCGGCCGCGATCGACCACCCCGAGGTCGCGGGCCTGCTCGCCCTCATGCTGCTCCACCACGCCCGGCGCGCCGCCCGGACCGCGCCCGACGGCAGCCTGGTGCCGCTCGCCGAGCAGGACCGCGGACGGTGGGACACCGGGGCGATCGCCGAGGGCGTCGCGATCCTGCAGGCGGCCCTCGCCCGCGACCGGCTGGGCGAGTTCCAGGCCCAGGCCGCCATCGCGGCGCTGCACGCCGACGCGCGCACCGCGGAGGAGACCGACTGGGTGCAGATCGTCGAGTGGTTCGACGAACTGGTGCTCCTGACCGACAGCCCGGTCGTCCGGCTCAACCGCGCGGTGGCCGTCGGCGAGGCCGACGGACCGCGCGCCGGCCTGGCGGCGCTCGCGGAAGTGGACGCGTCGGTGCCCCGCCACACGGCGGTGGCGGCGTACCTCCACGAGCGCGACGGCGACCTGACGACGGCGGCACGGCTGTACGCCGAGGCGGCCCGGAAGGCGACCCACCTGGCCGAACGCGACCATCTGACGCGCCAGGCGGCGCGGCTCAACCACCGCCGGGACCGCTGACGGCGGTGCTGGACGCGGCGGTCTCGTCGGCGGTGTCGACCGGTCGGCCGCCGGGCGAGGCGCCGTCGACACGGGTGCACCCGGGACGCACACTCTTCCGTGGAGGTGACGCACGTGGCGGAATCGGTGGAGATGCGGGCTCAGGTCCGCGAGACGTACGGGCCGGCCGACCTCAGTTCGGTCCCCGTGTTCGCCGGAGGGTTCATCAACTTCGGTTACTGGCGGTCGATCGATCTCGCCGGGCCGCTCTCGGTCGACGATCGCGTCCGCAGTCAGGAGGACCTGTACCGGCACGTGCTCGACGCCGCGGGCCCGCTCACCGGCCGGCATCTGCTCGAGGTCGGTTGCGGGCTCGGCGTCGGCTGTGCGCTGGCCGTACGCGAGTACCGGCCGGAGCACGTGACCGGCATGGACATCCATCCGCAGCAGCTGGACCGCGCCAGGAACGCCAACGCCGCTCTGCTGGACGCGTCCCCGCCGCGGCTCCGGTTCGTCCGGGGCGCCGCGGAGGGCATGCCGTTCGACGACGCCGCGTTCGACCGCGTCCACAGCGTCGAGGCCGCCCAGCACTTCGACGACCTGGCCGCCTTCGCCCGCGAGACCGCGCGGGTCCTGCGGCCCGGCGGGCGGGTGGTGGTCGCGAGCTTCTTCACTCCGGACGACGACCCGGGCCGCGGCACCCGGCTCGCGGACCTGCTCGACTCGTTCGCCGACGGCCTGGACATCGCCCGTCCCGTCGGCCGTCTGACCGAGGCGTTCACCCGGGCCGGCCTGACGGACGCGCGGGCCACCTCCGTCGGCCCGGAGGTGTGGGAGGGCTGGGACCGCTGGCTCTCGGACCAGTGGGCGCCGGGCACCTGGCCGCGCAACTTCCTGAAGGCCTATCAGGAGGGCAGCCTCGACTACTACGTCGTCACGGCCAACCGTGCCGTGTGACCGGCATCACGCGCCGCGGTCGTGATGGGTGGGACGGCCAGCTGCACCCCTTCCGTCCGTGGTCGGCACGTCCAACGCGCCACGGCGAGCGGCGCCTTCGGCCGTACCACGTGCAGGGGTGAACTCCCCGCGTGCGAGGCCGACGCGGTCCCCGCGAAAGCCACCTGATCCGGCGGCTCTCCCGAACGCGTACGCCCGCGGCCGGGGCGGTACGGGCCGTCGTCCTGCGCGGCCGGGCTGCGATCGGGGCCGGGGGCGGGCAGGATCGGTTCCATGGGGGCCTGAAGGGAGTGGTGGGCCGATGCCGACGGGGTCGCAGCCGGAGCGCACGCCCGACGGGCGCTACATCGTCGTCGACGGCCGCCGGTGGCGTGCCACCGACCCCGACATCCCTCCGGAGCCCGCCGGGCGGCTGCGCGCCCACCTGATGGCGGCGCGCCGTGGCGTGGCGGCGGCGCGGCGGAAGGACGACACGGGGGCCGAGCGGGCGGCACGTGCGCGCGTACACAGGGCGAAGGTCGCTCTCGGCGAGCGCGGGGACCCGTGGTGGGACCAGAGCCCGACCGAGCGGACGGCCCGCTGGCGCGACGGGCTGAAGGCCCTCGACGAGGCCGAGAGCGCCGATGCCGCCGAGGCGGACCAGCCTGCCGAGGCCGACGGCGACGGGTGACCGGCGGGCGGGGGAGGGGCGGGTTCAGGCGACCGGGGTCGTCGGATCAGGGGCGAGCGCGTCCCACGGGGCCGGCGCGAGCTGGTCCGTCCACGCCGCCAGCGCCTCACCGTCCACGCAGATGATTCCGCAGGTGGCGGCGTACTCGGTGGCGGGCGCGGTGAACGAGCTGGTGGTCACGACGACGGCCACGTCCGCCTCGTGGATGGTGAAGCAGGTGCCGCCGAACCTCTGCAGATCCTGGGAGCCGACCCGGTTGTCCTCCGCGTAGTGCTTGCACTGGAGCACCACCCGCCGGCCGTCCATGGTCACCGCGACCACGTCGGCGCCCAGGTCGCCCGCTCCGCCGACCACCTCCACCGCGGTGCAGCCGTCCCGCGCGCAGAGCGCGGCGACCGCGTGCTCAAAGCCGTCGGCGTCGACCGCCGCGTGATCCAGAGCCTCGGCCCCGACATCGGGGACGTCCAGGACGGGGGCCGACTCCTCCGGGACACCGGCGAGACGCGTGACCCCGCGGTTCCGGACCGGCACCCTGCCGTGCCTGGTCACCGCCAGCCCGACGGCGAGGACACCCAGGGCGGCGATCGCCACGAGAACCGCGGCCGGCACCCCCGATCGGCGGTCCCCCGCCACTTCGGCCGTCTTGAGGAAGAGGGCCAGACCGCCCGCGCATATCCCTATGAGTCCGACCGCCAGCACCAGATCGCGCCACACGCGCGCACGCGGGCGCGTGGCCCCACCCCTGACCTCCCGGGTCGCCTTCATCCGGGCCCTCCCCTCGCTGCTCGACGGCTCACGCACGCCGAGGCCCCGACCCGGAGGGGTGTGGGGCGGTGTCGCTCCCGGTCCGCGGTCGGTGCCGCGGCGTCCCCTCCGAGAAGTCGATGTTCCCGACGGACGCCGCCTATCCGTGAACGCGCCCTCGAAACCTGACCGGGAGGAGCCGGCCGGCCTCCGCCACTCCGCGCGCATCCGGATCCCGCCGTGGTGAGAATAGCCAGGGGCGCCCGTTCTGCCCCTTTCCTCACGGAGGCGACATGTCACGCTCATGGGATCTGCAGGGACGCACCGCTGTCGTGACGGGTGCGGCACGGGGTCTCGGCGAGGGCCTGGCCCGCCGGCTCTCGGCCCGCGGGATGCGGGTGGCCCTCCTGGGCCGTGAGGCCGCCACCCTGACGGCGGTGGCCACGACACTCGACACGGAGAGCCACGTCTTCGAGGTCGACATCACCGACGACGACGCCATGAGCCGGGCCGCCGACGAGGTCGTACGGCACCTCGGCGCCCCCTCGGTCGTCATCGCCAACGCCGGCGTCGCCGCGGGAGGTCCCTTCGAGACCTCCGCCCCGGCCACCTGGCGCCGTGTCATCGAGGTCAACCTCATCGGCAGCGCCGTGACCGCGCGGTCCTTCCTCCCCGGCCTGCGGGCCACCCACGGCTACTTCCTCCAGGTCGCCTCCACGGCGGCCTTCGGCGCCGCCCCCATGATGAGCGCCTACTGCGCCTCCAAGGCGGGCGCCGAGTCCTTCGCCCGCTCCCTCCGCCCCGAGGTGGCCGGCCTCGGCGTCGCGGTCGGCGTCGCCTACCTGCACTGGACCGACACCGACATGATCCGTGACGTCGACCGCCACACGGTGCTCCGGGAGCTGCGCGCGCACATGCCCGCCCCCGCCCGGCGCGTCTACCCGGTGGACCAGGTCGCCGCCTGGATCGAGCACGGGGTGGTACGCCGTCGCGCGTCGGTCTACGCGCCGCCGTGGCTGCGCCTCGCCCAGGCGGGACGCCCGCTCTATCCCGTCCTGGTCGACCTGATGTCCCGACGGTCGCTGCCGCGGCTCATGCGGGAACACCCGCTCGACCAGACGGGCCTCCTGGGTCACGGCGGGCGCCTGGAGGAGCGGTCGCTCGGCCTCTCCGGCACGGAACGGGGCCGTGACGGGCGCGACGGCGGCGGGCCGTGAAGAAATATGCCGCCGACCCCATCCGCGGACCCTTCGGGTGCCGAAGCACTCCTTGAGAGGACAACCGACACACGGCCGGCGGCCGCTGGGCGTCCGGCCGATCGAAGGAGCACCTCATGAACACCACGCTGACCCGGCGTCGCGTCTCCGCCGCCCTGGCCGGCGCGGCCCTCACGGTCTCGCTGGGAGCCCTCGCCCTGCCGGCGTCGGCCGCCGAGGGCGGCGGCACGTTCGGCGCCGGATGCGCCGCGGTGCCGAAGGAGGGCGCCGGCTCGCTCGACGACATGGCGGACGACCCGGTCGCCACGGCGGCCTCGAAGAACCCCGCCCTGTCCACGCTCGTCACCGCGGTCCAGAAGGCCGGACTGGTCGACACCCTCAACAACGCGAAGGACGTCACCGTCTTCGCACCCACGAACGACGCCTTCGCCAAGATTCCGAAGGCCGATCTGGACAAGGTCCTCGCCGACAAGGAGATGCTCACCAAGATCCTCACCTACCACGTGGTCGACGAACCGGTGGACAAGGCCGACCTCGCGGACGGATCGTTCAAGACCCTGGAAGGCGGCACGCTGACCACGGACGGGTCCGGAGACGCGTACAAGGTGAACGACTCCGCCACCATCGTCTGCGGCGACGTGCAGACCTCCAACGCGACCGTGCACATCATCGACACCGTCCTCATGCCGAAGTGAGGGACGCTCCAGGCCCGGGACCCGGCCACGGCCCCGCCCCGGGCCCGTCACCCGCTCCCCTCACGGAGGCGCGGGCGAGGAGCGGCGCAGCCGGTCGAGGCGCCGGATGACAGGAGTCGCGGCGGCGCCGTGGACGACCACGGAGAGCAGCACGGTGAAGGCGACCACCGACCACAGCTGACGCGCGTGCGGTGCGAAGGCCTCGGTGTGGCCGAGGGCGTACGCGAGGTAGAACAGCGAGCCGATGCCGCGGATGCCGAAGAAGGCGGTGACCTTCTTCTCCTTCGGCCCCGCCGCGAAGCCGACCAGGCCGAGCCACCCCGCGGCCGGTCGGACGACGAGGACCAGCAGGACGGCGAGGAGCGCTCCCTGCCAGGTGAGGTCCTCCAGGCCGACGGCCACGAGGAATCCGCCGAGAAGGAAGAGCAGGCACACCGTGAGCAGCCGTTCGATCTGCTCGGTGAACTCGTGCAGCACGCGGTGGTAGCCGTGGCTGCGCTCGGCCGCCCGGATGGTGCAGGCCGTCACGAACACGGCGAGGAAGCCGTAGCCGTGCAGGAGTTCGGCCGCTCCGTACGCCAAGAACGTGGCCCCCAGGGCGACGAACCCCTCCATGTGCTCCGACAGCCGCAGCGCGTCCGTCCGCGCGCGGAAGAACATCAGGCCGAGCAGGCGTCCGGCCACGAGCCCCACCACCACCCCGGCCGTGACCTTGCCCAGGACGTCGACGAGCAGCCACTGTCCGATCCAGTCCGCCGACCATCCGTCGCCGGCCGCGGCGGCGAGCGCGAGGGCGGCCAGGACGAACGGGAAGGCGAGTCCGTCGTTCAGTCCGGCTTCGGCGGTGAGCGTGAACCGGACCTCGTCCTCGTCGTTCTCCGCGTCCGTGGGCTCTCCCACGCGCACCTCGGCCGCCAGGACGGGGTCGGTCGGTGCGAGCACCGCGGCGACGAGCAGCGCGAGCGCGGGCGGCCAGTCGAGCAGGAGGGCGGCGATGAGCGCCGTCCCGGCGATGGTCAGGGGCAGGCTGATGCCGAGAAGGCGCCAGGGCCCGCCCCACGCACGCCGGCCGAAGGGCCGGTTGAGGGCGAGACCGGCCCCCATCAGCGACACGATCACGCACAGCTCGGTCACGTGCTCGACCCACACCCGGTCGCGCACCGGGTCCACCGTCGGCACGGGCAGCGGCAGCGCGGCCACGGCGGCGCCGGCGGCGAGGAAGACCATGGGCGTCGAGAGAGGCCGCTTGAAGACGAGCCTCGGAACGATGGCCGCGCCGAGCGCGCCCAGGCCCATCGCCAGGTAGACGGTGTCGGAGAGGATCACCCCGCCCATCCTGTCCGAAACGGCTCCGTCCATGCGTGTGCCGGGGCGGTACGCCGAGTGCGGACCCGGGCTTGGAGGGCGGGCAGACGGACCGGCACCCGAGTGCGCTCGGGCACGCCGGCTCCTGGTGTCGGTCTACGGCGACGCGGTCGCGGCGCTCCGAAGCGGCTCGCTCACCCGGTGGTGACGCGCGGGGTGACGATCAGAGTGAGGCTGCCGGGGAGGGCGGTGAACGCGCTGTGCATGTCGGTGGCCAGGTCGGCGCGGGTGGGGGTGGACGTGCGGGCCGTCCATCGGTCGAGCGCTCGGTGGAAGGCGGCGACCAGCAGGTCCAGGGCGAGTTGCGGCCGCAGGTCGTCGGAGGAGTCGAAGTCGAGCCGCCGGTGCAGGGTGTCGAGCGCCGTGCGGCTGGTCTCGTGGCAGAACTGAAGCCCGTGCGCCTCCATGGACGGCGTCTCCCCGGCCAGCCGCCGGCTGCGCAGCACACGGCCGGCCCAGTCCTCCTCCGTCATCCGGTCGAGCGCGGCGACCAGGGTCTCCTGGAGCAGCTCCACCAGGGGGCGCCCGACGGGTTCGCGGGTCTCCAGCTCGTCGAGGAACGTCCGCCACAAGTCCTGTGTCGGCGCCATGGCCACGTCCTCCTTGCTGGCGAAGTAGCGGAAGAACGTGCGCTTCGAGACGTCCACCGCGTCGCACAGCTCGTCGAGGGTCACCCCGCCGAAGCCGCGCGAGGTGAACAGCTCCAGGGCGGTGTCGATCAGAGCCTGACGGGTGCGCAGCTTCTTGCGCTCCCGCAGCGGGAGCCGGCTGGGGTCGGTCGACGGAAGCTCAGCGGTCATGGCCGAGATCGTACCCCGAGAGGCGAGCGCCCCTTGTGCGCTCATGCCACTCAGTGGCATAACTGGGGTTCTTGATCCTCACCGAAGGGTGCACCCATGCGTGCTCTGCTCGTCGACCGCTCCGCCCCCACCGGACTCCGCCTCGGTCAGGCGCCCGAACCCGAACCGGCCCCCCACCAGGCACTGATCAGGGTGACGGCGACCTCCCTCAACCACGGCGAAGTGCGTTTCGGCCTGCGCGAGGCGCCCGACGGCGCCGTCCTCGGCTGGGACGCGGCCGGCGTGGTGGAACGGCCCGCCGCCGACGGGTCGGGCCCGGCAGCCGGCACGCCCGTCGTCACCCTCGGCATCGACGGAGCCTGGGCCGAACTCCGCGCCGTGGACACCGACTGGATCGGCACGGTCCCGCCCGGAGCCGACCCCGGGGCCGTCAGCACCGTCCCCGTCGCGGGGGCCAGCGCCCTGCGCGCCCTGCACCGCGCGGGTCCGCTCCTCGGCAGGCGCGTCCTCGTCACCGGCGCCACGGGCGGGACAGGCCGGTACGCCGTGCGGCTCGCCCGGCTCGGTGGGGCGCACGTCATCGCGTCCACGGGCGACCCCGGCCGGCACGGCGACAGCCTGCGGGCCGACGGGGCGCACGAGGTGGTGGCAGGGCCCCTCGACGTCGGCGGGCCGGTGGACGGCGTCGTGGAGCTGGTGGGCGGCCGGCACCTCGTCGACGCCTACAGCAGGCTCGCCCAGGGAGGCACCCTGGTCGCGGTCGGGCACGCCGCGCACCAGGGCGAGAACTTCCCCCTCGGCGCCCTGTTCGGCGACCAGGGCCGTCACGACCGCTCGATCGTCACGTTCTTCCTGCCGGCCTGCACGGGCCTCGCGCCCGACCTGACCTGGCTGGCCCAGCGGGTCGCCGCCGGGGAACTCGACCCCCGCATCTCATGGCGCGGCGGCTGGGAGAAGGCCGCCGACGCGATCGACGCCTTGCTCCAGCGGCGGCTCCACGGCAAGGCGGTCCTGGAGATCGGCTGAAGGACGGAGCCGCACGGCCGCTCTCCGCTTCCTTCCGCACCCGTACGGCCGCTCCCCGCTTCACCTCCCGCCCCCGCACGGCCGGCAGCCCCGCCCGGGACCCGGGATCACCCCGGGAAACGGCCCGTCGAGCGCAGCTGCCAGCGTCGTTCGGCATAGGCCAGGTCGTCGCGCCACAGCCGGGCCGCCGCGACGCGCATCGCCGGGCGCAGCAGCGGGGCGGCCCGGCGTACGAACCCGAAGCCGGGGCGGTCGGACGCGGCCACCACGGCCTCGGTGACCGCCGTGCGCGGGCGGCCCCGCTCGTCCGGGCCGAGCGGCGTCGCATGGGTCTCCACCACGGAGCCCACGCCCTCCCCCTCGGTGATGTGCATGACGACGGTACGCGGCTCGGGCGCGGTGAAGACGGCCCGCACCGGCACCACGAGCCGCCCCGCCACCTTGAAGGAGACGTCGACGGTGAACCGGTCGTCGGCGTCGGGCTCGCCGGGCGAACCGACCACCGTCAGGTCCACGAACGAGTACGGGTGGAACCAGGCCCCGTGCCACGGGTCCAGACGATTGGCCACCACGTCCTCGGGTTCGCAGACGCCGGTGCCCTCGTACACGGCCGTCACCCCGCGCGCGGGATGCGGACGGACCGGTACGACGGGGGCGTCCAGGGGCTCCTCCCCGCCCACCTCGTCGAGCCGCACCCAGACGAGGACACCGTCGTCGAAGGCGGGCAGCGGATCCCAGCCCCCGAACGGCGCCCCGTCCAGAGTGAGTCCGTGCCAGTGGCACACGAGGGTCCCGCACCGGACCGGGCTGTCCGCCAGGGGCGCCCCCAGGTGCGGGCAGACGCCCGGCCCGGCGAGCAGCCGTCCGTCGGCGCCGCGCCAGACCACCACCTCGCGGCCCGCGATCGTCCGGGCCAGGGGACGGTCGCCGCGCAGTGCGGCCGAGGCCCCCACGACGTACCAGTTCCCGGACGGCCGTGCCTGCGCGCGCTTCAGCGCCTCCGCGATGACGCCCGGCCTGGCGTCCCGCCAGGTGGGCCGCTGCCGGTCCCACGGGACGGCACCGCGCCGCAGCGAGAGCGGCAGACGGGAGCGGCGTGCGGACGGTTCGGGCTTCACGCGACCTCCTCGGGGACCGGCCGGGCCGGAGCGGCGGGCTGTGCCGGCCGCGCCGGCGTACCCGGCGGCGCGGACCGGTTCCGGTGGCGCAGCCTGGCCGCCAGCACCCGGGCCAGACCGTCCACCGCGACCGTCGCACGCTCCCGGCGGGGCACCACGGCGCGGCGGTGCAGCACCGCGTACCCGTCCCGGGCGACGGCGTCGAGGATGCCCCCGTACAGGATGTAGGCGGTGCGGATGCACGGCCGGGACAGGGGATCGAGCATGGCGAGTCCGGGTTCCGCCTCGCGGTAGACACGGCGGGTGAGCGCCTCGAACTCCCGCAGCGCGGCCAGGACACGACGGTCCTGGCGGCCCGTGTCACGGCACCTGAGGAGCAGCTCCCTGTCGACCCCGTGCCCGGCCAGCAGGTCGGCGGGCAGGTACACCCGCCCGCGGTCGAGGTCCTCGCCGACGTCCCGGAGGAAGTTGGTCAGCTGGAACGCCACACCGAGGGCCGCCGCGTGCGGTTCGGCCTCCTCGCGCGGCACCACCGTGCCGAGCACCGGCAGCATCTGCAGGCCGATCACCGCGGCCGAGCCGTGCATGTAGGCCCGCAGGTCGGCGTAGGTGGCGTAGTCCGTGACCTCCAGGTCGGACCTCATCGCCGCCATGAAGTCCCGGAAGTGACCGTGCTCGATGGCGTAGCGGCGTGCGGTGTCGGCCAGGGCCAGCACCACCGGTTCGTCGCCGCCCTCCTGCCGCAGCCCGTCGTCCAGCCGTCGCTGGAGCGCCGCGAGACGCTCACCGCGCAGGCCGTCGTCACCGCCCGGTTCCGGTACGTCGACGATGTCGTCGGCCCACCGGGCGAACCCGTACAGCGCGTGCACGGCCGGCCGGCGATCGACCGGCAGCAGGCGGGTGGCGAGGAAGTACGTCTTCCCGTGCGCCGCGTTGAGCTCGCGGCACCGGCGGTAGGCCGCTCGCAGCACCGGGTCGGTGATGCCCGCGGAGTCGAGTTCGCGTGCGGTCATCGTGCCGCCCCTTCGGTTCGGGCGGAGGGACGCCGGGCGCCACCGGTGATCCGGGCCGCCGCCAGCTTCCCCGACACCAGGGCGGTCGGCACGCCCACGCCGGGAGTGGTCCCGCAGCCGGCCAGGACGGCGTTCTCCGTGCCCCGCACCAGGTTGCGCGGCCGGAACGGACCCGTCTGCAGGAACGTGTGGGACACCGAGAACGGGGTGCCCGCCGCGTGCCCCTGGCCCGCCCAGTCGGCCGGGGTGACGAGGGAATCGTCCTCGACGGCCGACCCGATGCCGTCGAGACCGCGCCGCTCCAGCTCGCCCAGGAGCTCGTCCCGGTAGCGCGGGCCGAGCTCGCCCCAGGCGGCGACGCCGGGGCCGATGTCGGTGTTGGGGCAGGGAGCGAGGATGTAGTGCAGATGGCGGCCCGGCGGGGCGAGGCCCGGGTCGGACGCCGTGGGGCGGGTGATGAGCAGGGACGGGTCGCTCATCAGCCGCCCCTGACGGGTGAGTTCGTCGAACGTCGCGCGCCAGGCGGCACCGAACGAGATCGTGTGATGGGCCAGCTGCGGCCAGGTGCGGTCCGTGCCCGCGTGCAGCACGACGGCGGACGGGGAGTGCCGCAGCCGCACCGGCCGGCGGGGGGCCCGGCCGAGGAGCCGGTAGGTGACGGGCAGGTCCGGGGTGAGGACGACCGCGTCGCAGCGGATGCGGTCCTTCGCCGTGACGACGGCGGTGACGCGCCCGCCCGACCGCTCCAGCCGGGTCACCGCTTCGCCGAACCGCAGCTCGGCGCCCGCGTCCCCGGCGGCGTCGGCCATGGCCTGCGGCAGGGCGTGCATGCCGCCGCGCGGGAAGTACACCCCGGCGACCGTGTCCATGTAGGCGATGACCGCGTACGCGGCGAGCGCACGGGCCGGCGGCACGCCCGCGTACAGGGCCTGGAAGGAGAAGACCCGCTGCAGCCGCTCGTCCCGGAGGAAGGCGCCGATGCGCCGGTCGAGCCGCCCGAAGCCGCCGAGCGCCGCGAGGCGGGCGAGGTCACCGGTCAGCAGGTCCAGGGGGGAGTCGAAGTTCGCGTCGATGAAGCGGCGCATCTGGGCCCGGTAGAGCCGCTCCAGCCAGACACGCAGCCGCCGGTAGCCCGCCGCCTCGCGGGCCCCGGCGAACCGTTCCACCTCCGCCGCCATCGCGTCGCCCTCGGTGTGCACGTCCAGCGTGCTGCCGTCCGCGAACGACGCCCGGTAGGCCGGGTGGAGCGGGATCAGGTCGACCCGTTTGTGCAGGCTGTCGCCGACCGCGGCGAAGGCCTCGTCGGCGAGGTCGGGCATGGTCAGGACGGTCGGGCCGGTGTCGATCCGGTAGCCGTTCAGCTCCAGTCGACCCGCCCGGCCGCCGGGCAGGTCGTCCCGTTCGACGACGGTGACCCGGCGCCCGGACCCCAGCAGGTGAAGGGCCGCCGACAGACCGGCCAGGCCGGCTCCGACGACCACCACGTGGTCCGTACGGCCGGACAGCGTGCGCGTCATCGACGGGCCTCCGGAGCTCCGGAGCCCGCCGGAGCGAGAGCGGCTGCCGGTCGCGAGCGAGCCGGTGGGTCGTCCGGGGCGGGGGAGGCGACGCCGGAGGCACGAGAAGCAGCGGAAGCGGCGGGAGCGAGGCCCGGCGAACCCTCGGGGGAGTCGGCAGGGCCTGCGCCGCGGGGGACCTCCGGGGCGTCGGCAGGGCCGACGCCCCGGGGGCCCTCGGGGGAGTCGTCGGGGCCGGCGCCCGAGGGCGCGTTCCGGCAACCGTCCGGCGCAGCCGCCCGGGACACCGCCGCCGCGGCCAGCAGTCCGCGCAGACGCGCCGTTGCCTCCGTGGCGGGCAGAGCGCCGTCGAAGTGCCGCAGCCCCTGCGTCGACAGGCGGTCGATCTTCGACTCGACCGCCGCCCGGGCACCCGTGCGCACCAGGACGTCCCGTACCTCGTCGAGTCCGGCCGGCGACAGGTTCTCGTCGCCGAGCGTCCGTTCGAGCACCGTCAGGGCGGGCCGGTCGCCCGCGGCCTCCGCCCGCGCCACCGCCAGGGCGACCAGATACGTCGGCTTGCCCTCGCGGATGTCCCCACCGCGGCTCTTGCCGGTGCGCTCCGGGTCGCCGAACACGTCGTCGAGGTCGTCGCGCAGCTGGAAGGCCATGCCCACACGGCGTCCCGCCGCGCACAGAGCCCGTATGGTGCGGCCGTCCGCGCCCGCAAGGGTCGCGCCCAGCGCCAGCGGCCGCTCGACCGAGTACAACGCGCTCTTGAGGCAGGCGGCGCGCAGGGCGCGCGGCTGCGAGCGCGACCCGGTCAGCTGGCCCTGGAGGTCGAGGAACTGACCGGCCACCATCTCCGTGCGCATGTCGCTCCACAGCCGGCGCACCATGGTCGCCGTCCACCGGTCGAGCGGCGTCTCGGCCACCACGTCGTCCGACCACGCCAGCGCCAGGTCCCCGGCCAGGATCGCGGCCGCCTCCCCGAAACGGGCGGCGCGGGCCGGTGCCGCGGTATCGCCGTAGCGGCCCTGCACGTCCGCGTGCAGGGCCGGACGCCCGCGCCGCAGCGTCGCCCCGTCCATCACGTCGTCGTGGACGAGGGCGCAGGTCTGGAGCAGTTCGAGCGCCGCCCCGACGCGCAGGGCGGCCGAGGCCGTGGAGCCGTCGGATCCGCCGCAGGCGCGCATCGACCACCAGAGGAGCTGCGACCGGGTGCGCTTGCCGCCGGCCTGGGTGAAGCGGGCGACCCGCTCGGCCAGTTCACGCGCGAAGAGGGCGTCCAGGGCGCCGGCCCGGGCGAGCCGGTCGGCGAGCACCTGGTCGAGGACGTGCCCGACCGCGGCGGGCACGTCCTCGTCGACGGCGACGGGCTCGACCTGCCGGAGGGCGGCGCCGCGCGGGGGGCCCGCGCCGTGGGCCCCGCCGGCGGCCGCTCGGCCCGCGCGCCTCCGCCGCGGCGAGGACCCCGACGGGGCCACCAGGCGGGGGAGGGGCGACGGCGCGGCCGCGGGGTGGTCCTTCGCCTGGGTCGGGCGCATCCCGGTTCCTCTCGTCGTGGCATCGATCGTTCTTCTCCGCGTCTTCCGTCCCTTCCCGTGATACGGATGCGGTGCGGATCGGGTAGCCGGAATGCGCGGGAATGCCACCGTCTGGACGCACCTGTCCGAGTGGCGGCCGCCGAAGACCGCATCCGGATCGACGCCGAGGGGGGAACCCGTACGGGTGGCGGACAGCAGAACCGGGACGGAGGGAGCCGCGTGCTGAAGGCGGATGTGGTGATCGTCGGGGCGGGAGCCGCCGGCCTCTCCCTTGCCCACCGGCTGAACGGGCACGTGCCCGGCGCCCGGACGCCGTCCGTGGTCCTCGTCGACGCTCCGCCCGGGCCGCTGCGGCCGGCCACGCGCACCTGGTGCTTCTGGGAGGCGGGCCCCGGCCGGTTCGACGCCGCCGTCCGGGCCGAGTGGAGCCACCTGCGGGTGCGACCGCCGACCGGCCCGGCGATCGAGGGGGACATCGCGCCGCTGCGGTACAAGATGATCCGCTCCGACGACTTCGAGGCCCTCGTCGCCGGGGACCTCGAAGGCAGCCCCAACGTCCGCCGGGTGGAGGCCACCGTGGACACCGTGGAGGAGATCCCCTCCGGGGCCCGCGTGCTGACGACCCGGCCCGACGGACGCCCCGACGTCCTGGAGGCCCGGTGGGTGTTCGACTCGCGGCCCCTGGGCAGCCTCCCGGCCGCCCGCACCACCCTGCTCCAGCACTTCCACGGCTGGTTCGTACGCACCGCGCGGCCCGTCTTCGACCCCGGCACCGTGGAACTGATGGACTTCCGCACCCCCCAGCCCCCCGACGGGCTCTCCTTCGGCTACGTCCTGCCCACCGGCCCGCGCGAAGCCCTCGTCGAGTACACGGAGTTCTCCCCGCGCCTCCTGACGGCGAGCGGCTACGAGGCCGCGGTACGGCACTACGCCGACGACGTGCTCGGCCTCGGCGACCTGGAGACCGTGGCGACCGAGACCGGGGTGATCCCCATGACGGACGCCCCGATGCCCCGCCGGATCGGCGTCTCGGTGTTCCGGATCGGTGCGGCGGGCGGTGCGACCCGCCCGTCCACCGGATACGCCTTCGCCGGACTCCAGCGGCAGACCCGGGCGGTCGCCGCCGCACTCCGGCAGGGCCGCACGCCGGTGCCGCCGAACGCCCACTCCCCGCGGGCCCGCGCCATGGACGCGGTCCTCCTGCGCGCCCTCGACAGCGGGCGCGTCGACGGTCCCGCCCTGTTCTCCCGGCTGTTCGCCCGCGTCCCCACGGGCCGGGTGCTGCGCTTCCTCGACGGACGCACGGGCCTGTTCGAGGACCTCTCCGTCGGCCGCCACACCCCGGTCGGCCCCATGCTGCGCACCGTGATCGAACTGCCCGGCCTGCCCCGCCGCCCCTACGCCTGATCCGTCCCGCCCCACCCGACCCTGGAGACCGCATGACCCTGCTGCGCGACGAGGACCTCTCCGCCGCGTTCGACCACGCGTCCCGCAGTTACGACGCGTTGGTGGCCGCGAACCCCGGCTACCACTCCCACCTGCGGCGCTCCGTCCGCCGCCTCGGCCTGCCGGGCCGGGGGGAGGGGCTGCGCGTGCTCGACCTCGGCTGCGGCACCGGCGCCTCGACGGCCGCGATCCGGTCCGTCCTCCCGGCCGCCGCCGTCACCGCCGTCGACGCCTCCGCCGGCATGCTGGGGCGGGCCGCCGCCAAACCGTGGGCGGACGGCGTGCGGTTCGTCCACGCCCCGGCCGAGCACCTGGCGGAGGCGGGGGTCGACGGGCCGTTCGACGCGGTGTTCGCCGCCTACCTGTTCCGCAACGTCTCCGACCCCGACGCCGTCCTCCGCACGGTCCGGACCATCCTGCGACCGGGCGGACGGCTCGGGGTGCACGAGTACAGCCTCAGCGGACGCCCCGCCGACCGGGCGGTCTGGACGACGGTGTGCCGGGGCGTCGTCCAGCCCGCCGCGACCCTCCTGGGGGACGGGCCGCTCTACCGCCACCTGTGGCGCAGCGTCCTCGACTTCGACACGGCCGGCCGGTTCGCCGACCGGCTCCGCGCGGCCGGCTTCGACCGGGTCCGGACCCTGCCGCTGCCGGGCTGGCAGACGGGCATCACCCACACCTTCGTGGCCGAGCGCGGGGAGGACGGCCGATGACCGGCCCGGCACACCCGCTGCCCGCCGCACGCCGCGGCCGGGACCGCCGCGCCCGCGTCCTGCCGGCCCACGCGGGGGCGCGCCGCGCCTACGCCCGGCACTCCGTCGCCGTGATCGGCGCCGGGATCGCCGGACTGGCCGCCGCCACCGCGCTGGCCGAGCGGGGCGTCGCGGTGACGCTGTACGAGCGCGAGCCCTACGTCGGCGGCAGGGTGGGCGGTTGGCCGACGACCCTGCGGGACGGCAGCACCGTGACGATGAGCCGTGGCTTCCACGCGTTCTTCCGCCAGTACTACAACCTGCGGGGTCTGCTGCGCCGTACCGACCCCGCCCTGGCCCGACTCCGGGGACTGCCCGACTACCCGCTGCTGCACGCGGACGGGATGCGCGACAGCTTCCGGCACGTGCCGCGCACCCCGCCGTGGAGCGCCCTCGGCTTCGTCGCGTTCAGCCCCTCCTTCGGGCTGCGGGACCTGCGCGCCATGGACCCGGTCGCGGCACTGCCGCTGCTCGACGTCCGCGTACCCGACGTGTACGACCGCCTCGACGACATCAGCGCCTACGACTTCCTGGCGTCCGTCCGCTTCCCCGAACGCGCCCGCCACCTCGCCTTCGAGGTGTTCTCCCGGAGCTTCTTCGCCGACCCGCGGCAGCTGTCGGCCGCCGAGATGGCGCTGATGTTCCACATCTACTTCCTCGGCTCCGCCGAGGGCCTGCTGTTCGACGTGCCCCGCTCGCCCTACCCGACCGCCCTGTGGGACCCCCTCGTCGCCTACCTGCGGGGGCACGGCGCCGAGGTGCGCACCGGCAGCCCCGTCTCCCACGTCGCACCCACCAGGGACGGCGGTTACGAGATCGCCGGGGACCACGGCGAGCGCCGCCACGACGCCGTGGTCCTCGCCCTGGACGCCGTCGGCCTGCGATCCCTCGTCGCCCGCTCGGAGCGGCTGGGCGACCCCGCCTGGCGGGAGCGCGTCGAAGGCCTGCGTACGGCCCCGCCCTTCCTGGTCACGCGGCTGTGGCTGGACCGGCCCGTCGCCCCCGACCGGCCCGGCTTCCTCGGCACCAGCGGCTTCGGCGGCCTCGACAACATCAGCGTGCTGGAGCGCTGGGAGGACGAGGCGGCCCGGTGGGCGGCGCGCACCGGCGGGTCCGTCGTGGAACTCCACGCCTACGCCGTCGACCCCCGCGCGGACCGCGCCACCGAGGAGCGGCGCCTCGTCGAGCAGCTCCGCCGCGTGTACCCGGAGACCCGCACCGCCACGGTCGTCGACGTCCGCCACGAGTGGCGGGAGGACTGCCCGCTGTTCCCCGTGGGCGGCCACGAGGGCCGTCCCGCCGTACGCACCTCCGACCCCGGTCTGGTGGTGGCCGGGGACATCGTGCGCACCGACCTGCCCGTCGCGCTGATGGAGCGCGCGGCCACGACCGGGTTCCTGGCCGCGAACGCCCTCCTCGAACGGTGGGGCGTACGCGGGCAGACGCTGTGGACGGTGCCGGACCGGGGCCGTGACGCCGTCCTGCGGAAGGCGGCCGCGTGGGCCGGGCGCTGACCGGGCAGCCGCAGGCGCGCGGACGGTGCGGACGGGCGGCGCCGCATCCGGCGCCGGGTGACGTGCGGAACACAGGGAACGAGCGGTGCGAGCCGTGCCGACAGGTGGGAGAGGTGGTCGTGTGTCCGCAGCCCAGGACGCGACGGACGTGCTGGTCGTCGGGGCCGGTGTCGCCGGGCTCGCGTGCGCCCGGGACCTGTCGGCCGCCGGCGTCGGCGTACGGGTGGTGGAGGCCGGCGACGAGGTCGGCGGCCGGATGCGCTCGGACCGGGTCGAGGGCTTCGTGGTGGACCGGGGCTTCCAGGTCTTCAACACCTCGTACCCCCAGGTCCGGCGCCGGCTGCCGCTGAGGGACCTGAGACTGCGGCCCTTCACCCCCGGTGTGCTCATCCACGACTCCTCGGGCCGCCTCCGCTTCACCGATCCCACCCGCCGCCCGCGCACGCTGCCCGACCTGCTGCCGGGGCGGCTCGCCGGACCCCGCGACCTGGCCGCCCTCGGACTGCTGTCCGCCCGGGACATGCTGTCGCCCCCCGGCCTGCTCAAGCGCCGTCCGGAGACCACCACCCGCACCGCGCTCGCGGACGCCGGAGTCTCCGAAGCGCTGGTCGAGAGGTTCTTCCGCCCCTTCCTGTCAGGGGTGTTCCTGGAGGAGGACCTGGAGACCTCCGCCCGCGTGTTCCACCTGGTGTGGCGGAGCATGCTGCGCGGCACCCTGTGCCTGCCCACCGCCGGCGTCGGAGCGGTCCCCCGGGCTCTCGCCGACGCCCTGCCGCACGGTGCCCTGGCGCTGGAGAGCCCCGTGGCGGTGCTCACGGACGAGGGCGCGCTGACGGCCGACGGCCGCGAACTCCCGGCCCGCGCCGTCGTGGTCGCCACCGGCCCCGGGCCCGTCACGGCCCTGCTGCCCGGCGTCGCCCTGCCCGGCTACCGGACCGTGACGACGTACTACCACGTCGCCCCGCGCTCGCCCCTCGGCGAGCCGACGCTGCTCGTGGACACCCGGCGCCGCTTCCTCAACACCTGTGTCCTCAGCGACGTCGTGCCCTCCTACGCCCCGCCCGGCCACGCCCTCGTCGCCACCTCGGTCCTCGGCCGGGACGGGGAGGGCCGTGAGCGTCAGGTGCGGGAGGCGCTCGGTGAGGCGTACGGGACCGGTACCGACGGCTGGGACCTGCTGACCGTCCGCACCATCGAGGACGCGCTCCCCGCCATGGCGCCGCCCCAGCCGCTCTCGCGTACCACCCGGGTGGCGCCGGGCCGGTACGTGTGCGGCGACCACCGCGCCACCGGTTCCGTCCAGGGCGCCCTGGCGTCCGGCGCGCGGGCGGCCCGGGAGGTGCTGCATGACCTGCGGTGACCGGACGGGAGACGGATCGTGGACGTGAAGGACGCGCGTGTCCTCGTGCCCGGCGCCACCGGTGTCATCGGTGCCGCCCTGGCCGAGCGGCTGTACGGACTCGGGGCGCGCATCGCGGTGGCGGGCCGCGACCCGGACTCCCTGTCCCGGGTCGCGGCCGCCTGCGGCGACGCGCCGGCCCGCCGCCTCGACGCCTACGACCTGGACGGGTGCGCCCGCTCGATCCCCTGGGCCGTGGGCGAACTCGGCGGTCTGGACGCGGTCGTGGTCTGTGTCGGGGTCGCCGGATTCGGTCCGGCCGAGGAGGTCGGCGACACGGTCGCCGAGCATCTCCTGACGGTCAACGCGCTCGCTCCCGTGGCCGTCCTCCGCGCGGCCCTCGCCGCCGTGCCCGCGGGCGGGGTGCTCGCCGCGGTGACCGGCGTCGTCGTGGACGCCGCGCCGGCCGGCATGGCGGACTACGCCGCGTCGAAGGCCGCGCTGGCGACGTGGCTGACGTCGGTCCGCCGTGAACGCCGGCGGACCGGCCCGGCCGTCGTGGACATCCGGCTGTCCCACGTGGAGTCGGGCTTCGCGGAACGCGCCGTGTGCGGCACCCCGCCGACCCTGCCGCGCGGACGCACCGTCGACGAGGCCGTGGACCGGATCCTGGACGCGCTGACGTCCGGCGGGGCGGGGGCGGGGCACGGCCCGTGACGTTCCGGCCCGCCGAGCCCTCCGGGCACGCCGTGGCTGTGGTCGGACCAAAGTTAGGATGGCCTGACCGGGGCGCGGGTCTCTGTGCCCGTACACCGACAGGGGAGGCATCCGTGACGGCCCAGTGGCGACCCGTGCGGCAGTCGCGGACGCACGAGCTCGTGCTGGAGAGCATCGAGCAGCAGGTGCTCGCCGGCGAACTGAAGGCGGGCGACCGCCTGCCGCCCGAGCGGGAGCTGGCCCTGGCGCTGGGCGTGAGCCGGTCCGCCCTGCGTGAGGCCCTGCGGGTCCTGGAGACCATCGGCGCGCTGGTCGCGAACGTGGGGCGCGGTCCCGACGCGGGCGCGCGCATCGTACGCAATCCCGACGACGCGCTCGGCCGGGTGCTGCGGCTCCACCTCGCCCTCGGCAGCTACGGCGTCGAGGATGTTCTCGAGGCGCGGGTCGTCCTGGAGCGGTCCAGCTTCGAGGCGGCCGCCCGATCGGCGTCGGAGGAGGACCTGGCCGAGGCGGAGGCGTTGCTCGCCCGGATGCGGGAGGCGGGGCCGGACGTCGTCACGTACAACGACCTGGACACGGCCTTCCACGTGCTGATCGCCCGGAGCTCCGGCAACCACCTCGTCTCGACCCTCACCTCCGCCGTCCGTGAGTCCGTGCGCACGCTGATCCTGCAGGCGGAGGAGGCGGCCGAGGACCGGGCCGTGACCGTGGACCGGCTCCACGCCGAGCACGTCGAGCTGCTCCGCCTCCTCCGGGCCGGCGAGGGCGCCGCGGCGGCGGACCTGGTCGAGCGGCACATCCGCGGATTCCACGGCGCGGTCGTCGGCGAGCGGGAGCCCGGCGCACCCGCGAGCTGACGGTCCCGTCGCGCCCCCTCTCGCCCATCGGAACCATCCGCGTCGGCCGCGTCCGCGTCGGTTCCGGCGCCCAGGCGCTTTAAGGTCGGACCACATGGTGGTCGGTACTTGGCGGGAGCGAAGCCCGCGCGTATGGTCGGACCATACTTCGACCGTGGAGGTCCCCCCATGCGCATCGGACTCTTCGCCACCTGTCTGGGAGACACCCTCTTCCCCGACGCGGTGCGGGCGACGGCCCTGCTGCTCACCCGGCTCGGCCACGAGCTGGTCTTCCCGCCGGACCAGACCTGCTGCGGCCAGATGCACATCAACACCGGCTACCAGCGCGAACCGGTGCCCCTGGTCCGCGCCTTCGCCGAGCAGTTCGGCGACCGGGCGATCGACGCCGTCGTCATGCCCTCCGGCTCGTGCGCCGGAAGTGTGCGCCACCAGCACGAGACCGTCGCCGCCCGGTACGGCGACGCCGCCCTGCGCGCCGGCGTCGCGGCGGTGAAGGACAAGACGTACGAGCTGTCCGAGTTCCTGGTCGACGTCGACGGCACCGTGGACGTCGGCGCGTACTTCCCGCACCGCGTCACGTACCACCCGACCTGCCACTCGCTGCGGATGCTCCGCGTGGAGGACAAACCGCTCCGCCTGCTGCGGGCCGTCGAGGGCATCGACCTGGTCGAACTGCCCGAGGCGGACACCTGCTGCGGCTTCGGCGGCACCTTCGCCGTCAAGAACGCCGCGACCTCCTCGGCCATGCTCGCCGACAAGCTCGACCACGTGACGTCCACGGGCGCCGCCGTCTGCACCGCCGGGGACTCCTCCTGCCTGATGCACATCGGCGGCGGCCTGTCCCGCATCCGGTCCGGGACCCGCACGCTCCACCTCGCCCAGATCCTCGCCGCCACCCGTACCTCGCCGCTCCCCCTCCCGGAGGCCGCACGATGAGCAGCACGTTCCTCGGCATGCCCGCCGCCCCGCCCCGCTCCCCGTACGGCGAGGGCCATCTGCGCGGCGAGCGGACGTTCCCGGAGGCGGCCGCGACCGAGCTGGGCAACGGGCAGCTCCGCTCCAACCTCCACAAGGCGACGCACACCATCCGCGCCAAGCGCCTGGCCGTCACCGCGGAGGTGCCCGACTGGGAGGAACTGCGCTCCGCCGGGGCGGCGATCAAGACCGACACCATGAACCGGCTGCCCGAGCTGCTCGAACAGCTGGAGGCGAAGGTCACCGAGGCCGGCGGCACCGTGCACTGGGCCCGCGACGCGTCGGAGGCGAACGCGATCGTCACCCGGCTCGTCGCCGCCACCGGCAGCGACGAGGTCATCAAGGTCAAGTCGATGGCCACGCAGGAGATCGGCCTCAACGAGCACCTGGAGAGCCACGGCGTCACCGCCCACGAGACCGACCTCGCCGAGCTGATCGTGCAGCTCGCCGACGACCGCCCCTCGCACATCCTGGTCCCCGCGATCCACCGCAACCGCGAGGAGATCCGCCGGATCTTCCTCGCGGAGATCCCGGGCGTCGACCCGGATCTCAGTTCCGTGCCCGCCGACCTCGCCGCCGCGGCCCGCGCCTATCTGCGCGAGAAGTTCCTGACCGTCCCCGTCGCCGTCTCCGGCGCCAACTTCGGGATCGCCGAGACCGGCACGCTCTCCGTCGTCGAGTCCGAGGGCAACGGCCGGATGTGTCTGACACTGCCGCGCACCCTGATCACCGTCATGGGCATCGAGAAGGTCCTGCCCCGCTACGCGGACCTGGAGGTCTTCCTCCAGCTGCTGCCGCGATCCTCCACCGGAGAGCGGATGAACCCCTACACCTCGCTGTGGACGGGCGTGACACCGGGCGACGGCCCGCAGGAGTTCCATCTGGTGCTGCTCGACAACGGACGCACCGCCGCACTCGCCGACGCCGTCGGCCGACAGGCCCTCAACTGCATCCGCTGCTCCGCCTGCCTGAACGTCTGCCCGGTGTACGAGCGGGTCGGCGGCCACGCCTACGGTTCGACCTACCCCGGCCCGATCGGCGCCGTGCTCACTCCGCAGCTCGCCGGCATGCACGCCGCGAAGAACGACCCCAACTCCTCGCTGCCCTACGCCTCCACCCTCTGCGGCGCCTGCTACGACGCCTGCCCCGTGAAGATCGACATCCCGTCGCTGCTCGTGGAGCTGCGCCACCAGAACACCGAACAGACCGGCCGCAGCGCCGAGCGGCTCGCCATGAGGGCCGCCGCCGCCGTCATGGGCCGGCCCAAGCTGTTCAAGGCCGCGCAGAAGGCCGCCGGCCTCGGCCGGATCGCCGCCGGCCGGGACCGCACGATCTCCCATCTGCCGCCACCCCTGCGGGGCTGGAGCGACAGCCGCGACACCCCCGCCCCGCCCCGGCGCACCTTCCGCGACTGGTACGCCTCCGAGGAAGGCCGGCGCGCCCTCGCCGACGCCGCCCCGCGAGGCGAGGACGACACCCCCGAGGAGAACCGATGACCGCACGCGAGACGGTGCTCGGCCGCGTACGCGACGCGCTGGCGCTCGCCCCGCAGCCGCCGACGACGGTGGACCGCACCTACCGGCGGGGCCGCAGCCTCCCGGACGCCGAGCGCCTGGAGCTGTTCACCGACCGGCTCGTCGACTACAAGGCACGGGTGCGGACCTGTACGGCGGGGGAGACCGCGGCGACCCTCGCGGACGTGCTCGACGGACTCGGCGCCCGGCGGGTCGGCGTGCCCGCGGGCCTCGACCGGACCTGGCTCGCAGGCTGGGACGGCACCGCCGAGGAGGACCGCGCCGACGTGCCCGCACCCCGCCTGGCCGCCCTCGACGCGGTGGTGACGTCCTCGGCGGTGAGCTGCGCCGAGACCGGGACGATCTTCCTCGACGGCTCGGCCGACCAGGGGCGCCGAGCGCTGTCCCTCGTCCCCGATGTCCACGTGTGCGTGGTCGACCTCTCCTCCGTCGCCGTCGGAGTCCCCGAGGCGCTGGCCCGGCTGGTCCCCGAACGGCCGACGACCCTGATCAGCGGACCGTCCGCGACGTCGGACATCGAGCTGGAGCGGGTGGAGGGCGTCCACGGCCCGCGCGCGCTGGTGGTGGTCATCCGCACGGACGCGTGACCCGGGCCGGACGTCATACCCCCGCGACGGTCAGGGGGAGCGGCGGGGCGGCGGCTCCACGCCGAGCGCCTGCTCCGTCCAGATCGTCTTGCCGCGTGCCCCGTAGCGACAGCCCCAGCGGTTCGCCAGCTGGGCGATGAGGAAGAGGCCCCGGCCGCCCTCCTCGGTGTTCAGGGCCCTGCGCAGCCGGGGCTGGGTGTTGCTGGGATCGGAGACCTCGCAGACGAGGACGCGGTCGCGGATGAGGCGCAGCACGATGGGACCACCGGCGTAGCGGAGGGCGTTGGTGACGAGTTCGCTGACGATCAGTTCCGTGGCGAACGCCGGCTCGTCGAGGCCCCAGGCCTCCAGCCGGCCGTTGACGTCGGCACGGGCCTCGTGCACCGCCGCCGGGTCGGCCGGGTACTCCCACGTCGCCATGTCGTGCTCGGCCACGGCGCGGGTGCGGGCCAGGAGAAGGGTGACGTCGTCGTCGGGATAGTCGTGGGAGGGATGACCGGCGATCAGCTCGGCGCCGATCCGGTCGAGCGGCTCCCCCTCCCGCACCAGCCGGGAGAGCGAGGCGAGCAGGCCGGCCTCGCCGTCGCCGGTGTCGTGGTCCCGGCGGACGAGCCCGTCGGTGTAGAGCGCGAGGACACTGCCGGGCGGCAGCGTCGTCGTGAACACCTCGAAGGGGTTGTCACCGACGCCCAGGGTCGGTCCGGGGACCACGGCGAGGTACTCGGCGCTGCCGTCCGGCAGCACCACGGCCGGGGGCGGATGGCCGGCACTGGCCATCTGGCACACCCGCGTCACCGGATCGTAGAGGGCGAAGAGACACGAGGCTCCGAGGGTGTCGGACTCGTCGGCCTCGGTCATCATGCGCTGCACCAGGTCGTCGAGACGCATCAGGAGCTCGTCCGGCGGGAGATCCAGATCGGCCAGGGTCTGCACGGCGGTGCGCAGCCGGGCCATCGTCGCGGTGGCCTGCAGGCCGTGGCCGATGACGTCCCCGACGACGAGCGCGATCCGCAGCGAGGACAGCGGGAACGCGTCGAACCAGTCGCCGCCGACGCTGACGCTGCCGCCCGCCGGCAGATAGGTGCCGGCGGTCTCGGCCGCGGCGCTCTCGGTGGCCGACGGGGGCAGCAGGCTCCGCTGCAGCACGACGGCCGTGTGGTGCTCGCGCGTGAACTGGAAGGCGTTGTCGATCGCCAGCGCCGCCCGGTGGCACAGGTCCTGCATGAGCTTGATGTCGGCCTCGTCGAACGGGTCGGGGTCGTGCGTGCGGTACACGGCGGCGTACCCGAAGAACCGGCCCCGGTGGTAGAGCGGACAGCCGAGGGCGCTGCGCATGCCCTCGGGCATGAAACGAGCGAGGAGCCGCGGGTCGTGCCCCATGATCTCCCGGAGCAGGTCGGCGTCCGCGACGAGCACCCCGCGGACGACCAGCGCGGCCAGGTCGGGACTCTCGGACTCGATCGCGGTCGGCTCGCCCACCTGGGCGAGCCCGCGGGGCCACACGCCGTCGGCCGACCGGACCGCGACCCGCCGGGGCGCGGACGCCTCCGCCCCGGGGTAGCCGAGGGGAGGATCGCGGCCCTGGAGGACGTCGTCGGGGAAGTCGACGCAGGCGAGGTCGCCGAGCGCGGGCACCAGGACGGCCACCAGGTCGCGGGCGCTGTGCACCACGTCGAGCGAGCCGCCGATCTCGAAGGCGTTCCGGTAGGCCGTGGAGAGACGCTGCTGCGCGTGGTACCTCTCGGTGACCTCGATCGCGGCGATGGCGATGCCGACGGGCGCTCCGAGCGGATCGCTGATCCGGATGCAGGTGAGGGACAGCACGCGGTCCGCCCCGAACGGGTACTCGGCCGCGATGACGGGCGCTCCCGTCTCGGCCACCAGCGCCATGAAACTCCGCACGGTCCCGTGGATGCCCGAGCCCGGCAGGTCGCGCAACCAGTCGTCGCCCTGTCCGGCCGGACGCATCGCCTCGAAGGCGGCGTTGGTACGGACGACCCTCAGGTCCATGTCGAGTTCGGCGACGGCGATGCGGTCCTGGCCCAGGACGGCGCGGGCGAAGGCGGTGTCCTGGTCCCAGCCCACACCAGGCCGTCGGGGCCGGCGGTGAGTACCAGGGTCCCGCCCGCGGCGGCGTCGGACCTCACCAGGTGGACGTCGGCCTCGACCACCGCGCCCGAGCTGTGGCGCAGCCGCAGCCGCCGAGCGCTCCCCGACGGCCGGGAACCGGTCGCGTCCGGCTCCAGGAGGTCCCTGGCGGACGTCCCGGCGATCTGGGCGCTCGTCCAGCCGAGGAGGTCCTCGGCCGCGCGTGACCACCAGACGACACGGCCGCGGGCGTCGAGCAGCGCGGCCGCGACACGGTCCGTGTCGGGCACGTGATGCCCATCGCCACCGGCGGGAGGTGTCACATGCGTCTCCCCTTGTCGGCTCGACCCTGGGGTCCCGCGGGCCGCTGCTGCTCTCCAGGATGCTCTCTCGCCCGCCGCGCGGCACCTCGGGTCAGCCCGGCAGCGGCCCCTCCGCGGGGGCCGGGGCGTCGTCGACCGCGTCCTCCGTGACCGGCGGCCGGGTCGCGCCGAGCCAGCGTTCGCTGCGGGCGATGTGGGCGGCCGCCGCGCTCGCCGCCGCGGCCGGGTCGCGGTTCGCCAGGGCGGCCACGATCGCCCGGTGGTCCTCGTCGCCCGCCCGCTTGAACTCCGGTCCTTCGGGCAGGGCGAAGACGCGGTAGTGGCGGGAGCGCGACCGGAAGACCGTGAGCAGCGCCTGCATGGAGGGAGAGCCGCCGATGCGCGCGATCTCCGCGTGGAAGCGGTGGTCGTGGTCGGCGAACTCCGCGGGATCCTCGCCGGCCTCGATCGTGTCCAGGAGGCCGTAGAGGTTCGTCACCTCCTCGGGCGTGATCCGCGCCGCGGCCTGTGCCATCACATGGGCCTCCAGGACGCGCCTGATCTCGAACAGCTCCAGCAGGCCGTCCAGCGGCAGCAGCTCGACGGTCAGGGACAGCCTGCCCAGCAGGTCCTCGGGCCGCAGCGCCGAGACGTAGGTGCCGGAGCCGTGCCGCGCCTCGACCGCCCCGAGGGCGGCCAGCATGCGCACCGCCTCCCTGAGCGACCCCCGGGATACGCCGAGCTCCTCGCAGAGGTCGCCCTCCGGCGGAAACCTCTGCCCGGCCCCCAGACGGCCGCTGGAGATCATGCGGCGCAAACCGTGGAACGCCGTGTCGACTGCGGACATCGCTTCCTCTCCTGCCTCGCCCGGCCCTCCGCCGAGCCGCCCCCAGTCTAGGCGAGTCCTCCGACATCGCCGTGTACCGATCAAAAGTCATCAGATGAAAAGGCTCGACACTTGCCAATACCGCCGGTGCTGGACAGAATCTCGGCCACGTCATCACACGTCTTTGCTTCTCTGTCTGATGTCCTGCGCCCTTGGGAGTCCTGTGAGCACCCCTGACCCTGCCCCCGCGCCGCGCCCCCTGGTGCTGCCCGACGGCCGCCCGGCCGTCGCCGCCTGGACGCTCGACCCGGCGGTCAAGCACCTCAACCACGGCTCCTTCGGGGCCGTCCCCCTCGTCGCCCAGCAGGAGCAGAACCGCAGGCGCCGGCAGATGGAGGCGTCGCCCGTCGAGTGGTTCCCCGCGCTGCCGGAGAAGATCGCCGCCGCGCGCGGAGCACTGGCCCGCTTCCTGCGGGTCCGGCCCGACGACCTCGCCCTCGTCCCGAACGCCAGCGCCGGCGCCAGCGTAGTCTACGGCGGCGTGCCGACGCGCCCCGGCGGAGAGGTGCTGGTCACCGACCACGGGTACGGCGCGGTGACCATGGGCGCCGAACGCCTCGCCCGGCGCTGGGGCGGCACCCTGCGCACCGCCCACGTCCCGCTCGACGCCGACGCCGACACCGCCCACGCGTGCGTCGTGGACGCGATCGGAGAGGCGACCGGCCTCGTCGTCATCGACCACATCACCTCGGCCACCGCCCGCTGGATGCCCGTCGGACGCATCGCCGCCGAGGCCCGCCGCCGAGGCGTCCCCGTCCTCGTGGACGGAGCCCATGTGCCCGGACTCGCCGCCGATCCCCTCGCCGGCGTCGACTGCGACGTCTGGGTCGGCAACCTCCACAAGTTCGGCTGCGCCCCCCGCGGCACCGCGGCCCTGGTCGCGCGCACCCCGCTGCGGGACCACCTCCACCCCCTGATCGACTCCTGGGGCGCCCCCGCCCCGTTCCCGGAGCGGTTCGACACCCAGGGCACCATCGACGCCACCGGCTACCTCGCGGCCCCCACCGCGCTCGACTTCGTGGCGGACACCTGGGGGTGGGACCCGGCCCGCACGTACATGCGCGAACTGGCGGACTACGCGGAGCGGATCGTGGCCGCGGCCTTCTCCGAACTGACCGGCGAGGACTGCCGCGTGGACGTCGGCACCCCGGTCGACGCCCTGCGGCTCGTGCGGCTCCCCGCCCCGCTGGCCGCCACCCGCGCCGAGGCCGACGCGCTGCGCGACCGCGTGGGCCGGGAACTGGGCGTCGCCGCCGCGTTCACCAGCTTCGGCGGAGTGGGCTACCTGCGCCTGTCGACCCACGTCTACAACACGGCCGCCGACTTCGAGTACTTCGCCGAGCACTGCGTCCCCGTGCTCGGCGCCTGGTCCCGCACCGACTCCCCCGGAGGACGGCGATGAACTCTCGGCCTACGTCCCGGCCGGACGCGGGTTCCGGACCAGGACCGCGCTGCTCATGGCGGCCCTGGTCACCCAGATGATCCCCTTCGCCTTCGCCGGCCGGCACATCGTCCAGGGCCTGACCGCCGGGGCCGTCAAGGGCTGAACACCCGGCCCGGACAGAGCCGTCAGCCCAGCTGGCGGCGGACCAGGGTGTGGAAGAGGCCGGTCGGGTCGGCGAGCAACTCGGCGGGGGTGCCCTCCTGGACGATGCGGCCGTCCGTCATGGCGATCACGCGGTCGGCGCCCATGATGGTGGAGAGGCGGTGGGCGATGACCACACGGGTGGCGCGCAGCGCGCGGGTGGCGTCGATCACCTGACGCTGGGTCTCGTTGTCGAGCGCGCTCGTCGCCTCGTCGAGGAACAGGATCCTGGGCGTGCGGACGAGCGCCTGGGCGATCATCAGGCGCTGGCGCTGTCCCCCGGAGAGGGTGGCGCCGCCGTCGGACACCATGGTGTGCAGGCCCATCGGCATCGCCCGGATGTCGTCGGCGAGCCCCGCGAGCGTGACGGCCCGCTCGATCTCCTCCAGGGTGTGGTCACCGGCCCCCCGGACGCAGTCGAGGATCGAGCCGGTGAGGGGCTGGGCGTTCTGCAGGACGACCCCGCACTGGCGCCGCACGGCGGCCAGGTCGAGTGCGCCGAGGTCCTGGCCGTCGTACAGGACGCTGCCGTCGGTGGGCCGGTCGAAGCCGATGAGCAGGCGCAGCAGGGTCGACTTGCCGCAGCCGCTGGGGCCGACGATGGCGACGAACTCCCCGGGCCGCACCCGGAGGTCGACGCCGTCGAGGACGAGAGGGCCGTCGGGACCGTAGCGGTACGAGAGGCCGCGGGCCTCGACGGCGCCGCCGAGCGTGCCGGGGTGGGCTGCGTCGCCGCGTACCTCGGGGGCGGCCTTCAGGATCGGCACGACCTGTTCGAAGACGGGCAGCACGGCGGCGACCGACAGGAGCGCGCCGGTCGCCTGCGTCACCGAGGAGAGCAGCATCGTCAGGGCGGTGGAGAAGGTGAGGAACGAGGCGGCGGACATCGTGCCCCGGGCGGGACCGGCGAGCAGGGCGAACATCACCAGGGTGCAGAGCGGCAGGCACACGGCGCCCAGGACCGTGAGCGCGTTCTGGATCCGGCCGGCGCGCTGCTGGAGGACCCTGGTCCGGGCGAACTCCCGCGCCCAGGCGGCGTAGGCGAAGCTCTCCGCCGCCGCGACCCGCAGCTTGGGCAGGCCGCGCAGGGTCTGGAAGGTCTGGTTGTCGAGCCGGTTGCCGAGCTCGGTCAGCCGTCGCTGATGGCGCAGCTGCCACAGCCCGAGGACGAGGATGACCGCGGCGACCCCGAGGATCAGCGCGAGGGCCACCAGGGCCAGTTCCACGCTGTGGACGAGCAGCAGCACCAGGTTCACCGTGCCCACGGTGCCGGCCTGGAGACAGACGGGGGCGATGCCGGACAGCATCCGGCGCACGGCGCTGATGCCCATGGCCGCGTTGGCCAGTTCGCCCGTCGAGCGGCCGGTGAAGAACGTGGCCGGCAGGCGCAGGAGCCGGTCCCAGACGGCGGGCTGGAGCGTGGCCTCGATCCGGCCCTCCATCCGCAGCAGGGCGATGTTCTGCGCGAGGAGGGACGCGGCGCCCACGGCGGTGGCCGCGACGAGGGCGATCGCCGTGACGACGATGAGGTCGCCGCGCCCCTGCGGTACGTACTGCCCGAGGATCCGGCCGGTCGCCACCGGCACCGTCGCCCCCAGCACGACGGAGACGAGCCCGGCCAGGAGCAGGCCGCGCAGGTCCTGGCGGGTCCCGCTCAGGCTGAAGCGGAGGAGCCGCGGCAGACCGAGCCGGCCCTCGGGCAGCGGGCGGTGGAACATGACGGCCCGCCGCTCGAACCCGGCTTCGTTGTCCTCGTCGATCCGCTCCCGCCCGCCGTCGGGGTCGGCCGCCACGTAGCCGCCGCGCCGCCACAGCAGGGCGACGGGCGCGCCGTCCGGCTCGCGTCGGCCCAGCAGGGGACCGCAGTTCTCCCGCCACCAGCGGCCGCGCAGCCCGACGGTGCGGGTGCGGACGCGGGAGGCGTGGGCGAGACGTTCGACCGGGTCGTTCCGTCCGGGGTCGGTCGGCGACGCCGACGGACTCCCCGCACCGGAAGCGCCGGTCGCGTCGGCGAGGGTGATCCGGGCGTCCGCGAAGACCAGTCGGCACACGGTCCGGGTCGCGTCCGCCCCGCCCCGCCGCACGCCGCCGCCGGGGCGGCCGAGGGCGGCCAGGAGCGCCCGGTCCCCTTCGCTGCCCGCCGCGCGACCCGCCGCGAGACCGGCGGCCGTACGGTCCTCGTGGTCGCGTCGGCGCTGCTCGATCCAGGCGTCGAGGGCGTACAGGAGCCGGTGCTGCTGCTCCACCATGCCCTGCCACAGCGCCGCGTCGACGAGGAGCGTGCCGGCCGCGTGCGACGCGGAGGCGGCGCCGTAGCCGACGCTCCCCGGGCTGATCGGCATCCAGACGATCTCGTCGTCCTCCGCGCCCCGCCCGGCGTCGGCGCGGCCGTCGAGCGGAGCCTCGTACAGGACGCGCAGGCCACGGCCGATCCCCCGGGCGAAGGCCTCCTCCAGCGGGCTCAGCGCGGGCGCGCCGACGGCGCCGATCCCCTGCGTGGCCCCGTACGCGGATCCGTACCCGTCCCCGTAATCGGAGCCGTCCCCGTCCCCGTACGCGGAGCCGTACCCGTATCCGTGCTCCTGCCCCTCGTACCAGCCGCCCGCCTGCCACGGGTCCGGGTACGACGGGGCGGCCGGCTCGCGCAGTTCGATCCGGCGCAGCAGACACTCCTGGGAGGGGCGCCCCACGAGGGTGTGGCCGGGGCCCTCGGCCGGGCCGAGCAGCAGCGCGCCCGCGCCGAGGCGGCCCAGGAAGTGCCAGGGTCCGAGCCCCGCCACGTCGACGGCGAACAGGTCCAGATGGCCGTGGACGACGAGCCACAGCACCCACGGCCCCTCCAGCGGAAGGCTGCGCAGGCCCGTGCCGTCGACGGGCGTGCCGAGCGCGCCCAGGGCGGCGACCACCGGGTCCGCGGGCGGAGCGCCGGTGGTCGCCGTGGCGGGGGTCGGGGACGTCACCTCAGTGCTCCTTCACGAGGTCGGCGTACCGGCCGCCCGCGGCGAGCAGGTGGGCGTGCGGTCCGCGTTCCACGACCGTGCCCCGGTCCAGGACGAGGATCTCGTCGCTGTCGCGGACGGTGCTGAGCCGGTGGGCGATGACCACGCACGCGCAGCCGCGGCGCCGCAGGTTGTCGATGACGGCCCGCTCGGTGTCCGCGTCCAGCGCGCTGGTCACCTCGTCGAGGACGAGGACGCTGGGGTCGCGGACGAGGGCTCGGGCCAGTTCCAGGCGCTGGCGCTGGCCGCCGGAGAAGTTCCGGCCGTCCTGTTCGACCCGGCTGTGGATGCCGCCGGGCCGCCGGGAGACGACGTCGAGGACGGCGGCGTCGGCGAGGGCCGCGACGACGGCCTCGTCCGGGACGGAGGGGTCCCACAGGGCCACGTTGTCGCGGACGGTCCCCTCGAAGAGGAAGACGTCCTGGTCGACGAAGGAGACCGAGGCGGCGAGGGCGCCGCGCGGGATGTCCGCCAGCGGCATCCCGTCGATGCGCAACGTGCCCTCCCACGGGGCGTACAGGCCCGCGACGAGCCGGGAGACGGTGGACTTGCCGCTGCCGGAGCCGCCGACGAGCGCGACCTGCCGCCCGGGTCCGACCGTCATCGAGAAGTCCTTGAGCAGGGGCGCGTCGAGCGGGCTGTACCCGAAGGTGACGTGGTCGAGCTCGACGTGTCCCGCGAGGCGGCGGGCGGGCCCGGCGGGATCGCGGCGGGTGTGGACCGGATCGACCGGGAAGTTCTCGACGTCCCTGAGGCGGGCGACGTCGACGGCGACGTCCTGCGCGCGGCCGACGACGCCGCCCAGTCGGGCGATGGGCGCGGTGAAGGCCGTCACCAGGGCCTGGAAGGCGACGAGCAGACCGACCGTCAGATGCCCCTCGACGGCCCGCAGACCGCCGATCATCAGGATCAGGGCGCTGTTGACGGCGGCGAGCGTGGGCGCGACGACCGCCAGCCAGGCGGTGGGCACGCCGAGGCGCTGCTGGACGTCGAGGGTGACGGCGTGCTGGCCCGCCCAGCGGCGGAAGAAGCCGTCCTCGCCGCCGGTGGCTTTGATCGTCTCGATGAGCTGGAGCCCGCCGTACGAGGTGTTGGCCAGGCGGGCGCTCTCGGCGCGGAGTTTCCCGGCGCCCGTGGCCCGGACGAGGACCGTGATCCGCATCGCCACCACGTTCAGGAGCGCCACGCCGACGCCGACGACCGTGAGCTGGGGGTCGTACGTCCACAGCAGGACGGCGTAGAGCATGACGACGAGGGCGTCCACGCCGGCCGCCGACAGGTCGCGGGCGAGGGTCTCGGCGACGGTGTCGTTGGACCGCAGCCGCTGCACCAGGTCGGCCGGGCCGCGCTGGGCGTAGAAGGCGACGGGGAGGCGGAGCAGGTGCCGCAGGAAGCGGGCGCCGGTCAGGGTCGACGAGACGATGCGCCCGCGCAGGAGGTTGGCCTGCTGGAGGGCGGTGAGGGTGGCGGTGAGGACCAGTGTGACGGCCATGGCGGCGAGCAGCGTGCCGAGCAGGGAGGACCGTCCGCCGATGAGGAACATGTCGATGTACGTCCGGCTCAGGGCGGGCACCCACGCGCCGACGACGACCAGCAGGAGGCTGGCGAGGACGGCGGCGGCCATGGTGCCGGACATGCCGCGCAGCCGGCCCGGTACGGCGCCCAGGATCCCGGGCCTGCGGCCGCCGCGGCGGAAGCCGGGGCCGGGTTCGAGGACGAGGACGATGCCGGTGAAGGCGCTGTCGAACTCCTCCATGGGCACGAACCGGCGGCCCTTGCCGGGGTCGTTGACGTGGACGCCGCGGCGGCCGGGGCGACGGGTCATGCCGTCGTAGACGACGTAGTGGTTGAACTCCCAGAACAGCACGGCCGGTGCGGCGACGCCCGCGAGGGCGGCCAGGTCCATCTGCATGCCCTTGGCCTGGAGGCCGTAACTCCGGGCGGCCTTCAGCAGGTTGCTCGCCCGCGAGCCGTCGCGCGAGACGCCGCAGGCGATGCGCAGCTCCTCCAGCGGGACGAACCGGCCGTAGTACGCGAGCACCATGGCGAGAGCGGCCGCCCCGCACTCCACGGCCTCCATCTGGAGGACGGTGGGCGTACGGACCGGACGCGGTGTCCTGCCCCGGGGCGTGCTCGCGCGGCGGCGGTTCCGCGGGGTGTGCGCGGCGGCGCGGGTCCGGGGAGTGTGCCGGGCGCGGCGGGCACGGCGGTCGTGCGGTACGGCGCGGTTCACGGGAGCAGCCAGTCGACGGGGCGGTGCGCGGAGAGGTGGACGGCGCCGGTGACCGGCGTTCCCGAGGCGGCGGCGGGCGCGGCGCCGCCGGCGGGCGGGTGTTCCAGGGAGACGAGGACGGCCACCGGGTTGCCCTGGCGGCTGAACGAGGCGGCGAGCCCGTCGTCGCCCAGGAAGCCGGCGATCTGGGCGGGGGTCTGGGGAGCGCCGCCGACGGAGGTGACGCGGCCGCGCAGGGAGCCGTACGCGCTCCGCCCCGCCGAGCGGACGCTGACGTCCACGGGGGCGCCGACGCGGAGGGAGGCGGTGTCGCCGCCCGGTACGTAGAGGACGGCCACGAGGGGCTCGTCCGGGTCCGTGACGCGTTCGACGGTCGCGACGTCGGCGCCGATCGCCACGACCGCGCCGGTGCGGGCGAGGAGCGCCGTGAGACGGCCCGCGGCGACCGCGCGCACGGGTGTGTCGCCCTGGGCCGTGCGGACGACGACGAGCGGTGTGCCGGCGGCGACGCGGGTGCCCTCGGTGACGAGCACCTCGGTCACCTGTCCGGCGACGGGGCTCTGCAGCAGGTACCTGCCCTGGGCGTGGGTGAGGATGCCGGGGGCGGTGAGCCGGTCGGTGACGGTGCCCGTGAGGGCCCAGAATCCGGCGGCGGCGATGACGAGGGCGGTGACTGCCAGGACCAGCCGTCCCTGAGGGCGCGCGAAGCGCACCGGCAGTTCGAGTTCCTCGGGCGACTGCAGCTTGGAAAGGGCCTTCTGGCGGAATTGCATGGGCGGGTGACTATTCCTTCGACTGCATTCTGCTCACCGGGATCTCGGCGCGGCGATGTCCTGTGCCCACGGGATCCGCCGTGAATCCCGGACCGGTGAAGGGTCCGGAATTCACGGCGGCAGGCTCGCTCAGAGACCGGCGAGACCGGTGACGGCGCCGGTGTTCACCGACACGCCGGTGATGCCCTGGGCCAGGCCCGGGACGCCGGCGACGAGACCCTCGACACCCTGCACGGTCTGCAGGTTGCCGACGGTGCCGAGCAGGTGGGTGACGTCGCCGGTCACGGCGCCGGCGAGACCGCCGTCGATGCTGACGAGACCGCCGGAGACGGCGTCGAGCTCGGTGTCGTCGATCTCGCGGGTCTCGATGTCGTTACGCATGGGGCGCACCTTTCTTCTCCATGGGGGGAATCCTTGTGCCGTGGCTGCCCGGGGGGCGGATAAGAGGGGGGAAGCCGCTCTTCCGTTTCGCCGCGGCGTGCCAGATCAAAGCACGCGAACGGGTGGCCGAGCCAATGCGGTTGACGCCCTTTCGGGTTCGGATGTGACGCTCGGGAGGCGGTCGTGCAGCTTGTTTCACCGAACGCCGACAGCTTCTCCGCAGGACCGGGTAACAGATTCGGGCGCTGCGGGACGCGGGCACGACGAAGCGGGATGAAGGGGGACGAAGAGGTGCGACGGTCCGGCCGTACGGCGGAGCCCCGGAGGAGACCGTGACCGCGTCACGCACACATTGTGCGAGTTTCCGGCAGAAGCACGAACGGCGTCACCACCCCGGGAGGTGACGCCGCTCGGACGGGATCGGTCAGCGGGACACCGTCACCTGCCGTACCACCCGTTGTGGATCGTCAGCGTCGACGTGTTGCCCTGCTTGTCCGTGACCTCGGCGGAGAGCGAGACGCCCCGGTCCTTCGCCGGGCTCTTCACGGAGATCCTGCCGTTCGCGACCTTGACGGGCCGCCAGGTCCTCCCGGCGTCGTAGCTCACGGACACGGCGAGCGACCTGAGGTTCCTCCCGGCCGCCGCGCCCTGCACGGTCACCGGGACCAGGACGGACCGGCCCGCGGGGGCACGCGAGGCGAGGTCGACGGGGGGCGCGAAGCGGACGGTGGACACGGGCAGCGCCGTGGTGGCCGTGACCTGCTTCGAGCGGAACGTGAAGCCGGCGTCGACGCGGGTGGAGGCGGCGGCGATCGTCGCCGAGCGCTCCACCGAGGTCGTCAGCCGGTACTCGGCGTCGGCGGCGTCGACCGTGAAGGGCTCCGCGCCGGTCAGCGGGTCGTCGTTCTCGGCGACCTTGACGCCGTCGCGGTACAGCGTCGTCGTGGCCGACGTGTGCGGAGTGCCGCCCGCGTGGCCCGCGCCGTCGGCGAACAGCGGAAGGGAGCCGACGAGCCGCTGCACACCCGTGACCGGGTCGGGCGCGGTGCGGAAGACGCCCATGTCCTTGCCGAGCAGCGGGCCGAACACGCCCGTGCCGAACGTCTCCCGGTAGGTCCGGCCGGCCTCGTAGCGCTTCGGTTCGACCATCGCGTAGCCGCCCTCGTAGGCCGGATGGCCCCACTCGTCCGGCTCGCCGAAGTGGTTGGACCTCGTCAGCCAGGAGACGCCGTCGGCGGTCGAGACATGGAAGGTGCGGATGCCCGTCGTCGCCTGGTACGCGGAGAAGCCGTTGCCCTCCGGAGCGCCCGGCAGGTGGGCGTACGGGGAGGAGAGCGCGGTCTTCCCCGGGGTGGACGCGCCGAGACCGACCTTGAGCGTGGCCAGCTCGTTCGCCTTCACGTGCCGGGTGTAGCCCGTCGCGACCCTGTCCACCGTGCCGCCGAAGGCCACCGAGTACTGGGTGGTGCCGTCCTTGACGAAGTGCGCGTCCCAGGTCTGCAGCAGCGTGCCGTCGGTGACGGCCGGACCCAGGTGGGCGGTACGGAACCCGGTGAAGCTCCCCAGCACCCAGCCGTTGCCGACATGGCCGGTCCCGACCGGGACCTCGTAGTACGTGCCGCCCGCGTTCGCCGTGTCCATACCGGGCACGGTCAGGGTCACCGGCTCCGTCGTCCGCGCGTCGGCCGTGAGCGTGGTGTCGCCGGAGATCTCCAGCTTCGGCTGGGCGATCCAGTCGGTGCCCTTGGTGAAGTCCGACGGGTCCTCGTAGACAGCCGTGTTGTAGGTGTACGAGCCCTTCGGCACCCGGATCGTGCGCGTGCCCGGCTCGTCGTCCACGCGCGCCTGGAACCCCTCGGCGCCGCCGCCGGTGCCGAACAGGCTGCTGGAGAAGGTCCGGGCGTCCGTGCCGTCACGGCCGACGGTCCGGAGCGTGACGTCGTAGGACTCCGCCTCGCGGACGGCGACCGCGGCCGTGCGGACGGACCCTCCCGCGCCGGTGGCGGTGACGTAGCCCGAGTAGGTGCCGTCGGCGTCGCCGATCCTGGTGTCGGCGGTCAGGTCGACCTCGACCCGGCCGCCGGCGGGCACGGTCACCCGCGAGGCACCGAGCGCGAAGAACCCGGCCGGGGCCGGCTTGCCCGCCGGGTCCCGCGTGGTCACCGACAGGTCGAGCGTGACGTCGCTGGTCCCGAGGTTGCGGTATCCGAGCTTCCTGGTGACGAGCTGGTCGTCGGGGTGCGGCCACCGCGCCTCGCCGAAGTTCAGCGACACCGGATCGGCGATCACGCTCTGGGCCAGTGCCCGGTCGGCCCGGACACGTCCCGAACCCTGCTGGAAGGCGGTGTGGTCGCCGCCCTCGGTGGACGCGATCAGCGCGCCCTTGAGCTCGGTGGACGTCCACTCCGGATGCCGCTGCTTCAGGATCGCCGCCGCGCCCGCCACGTGCGGGGTGGCCATGGAGGTGCCGTCGATCGTCAGGTAGCCCGGCGCCGGGTGCGGGGTGCCGGGGCGCGTGTCGAGAGCGCTGCCGGGAGCGGCTGCCGCGGTGATCGCCACGCCGGGCGCGGTCACGTCCGGCTTGACGGCGCCGTCGCCGACGCGCGGGCCGATGCCGGAGAAGGGCGCGAGCCGGTCGTCCTGGTCGACCGCGCCGACGGTCAGCGCGGCGTCCGCGCTGCCCGGCGAGCCCAGCGACGAGGCGCCGTATTCGCCGTCGTTGCCGGCCGCGACGGCGAAGAGGATCCCCTTCTCGGCGGTCAGCGTGTTCACCGCCGCTTCCAGCGGGTCGACGCCGGGGCTGTCCGCGCTGCCGAGGCTGAGGTTGACGACGTCCGCGCCCTCGGCGGCGGCCCACTCCATGCCCGCGATGACGGCGGAGTCGTCCCCGAAGCCCTCGTCGTCGAGGACCTTGCCGCTGATCACCTTGGCGCCGGGGGCGACGCCCTTGTACCGGCCGCCGGACGTGGCGCCGGTGCCGGCGGCGATCGACGCCACGTGGGTCCCGTGTCCGACCCGGTCCACGGCGTCGGGGGAGGCGGAGAAGTTCTTCTCACCGACGACCTGGGTGCCGAGGTCGCCGTGGGTCCTGTCGACGCCGGTGTCGAGCACGGCGATCGTGACGCCCTTGCCGTCGTACCCGGACTCCCACGCCTTGTCGGCGCCGATCTGCCGGACGCTGCGGTCCAGGTTCGCCCCGCGCACCCCGTCCAGCCAGACCTTGCCGATACCGGCGGCGGTGGCGCGCGCGCCGGTCCGCCCAGGATCGGTCAGCGCGTCCCACACCCTGCTCAGGTCCTCGGGGGACGTCCGGACGGCGTCGGCGCCGAGGGTCGGGAACGTGCGGCGCAGCTGGGTGTCGCCGGCCGCGCGCACCTCCGCCCGTGCCGCGCCGGCACCCCCCTCGTACTGCACGATCAGCTTGAGCCCCGAGCGGTGGCTCTCGCGCAGCCGTGGGTCGGTGAGCACGTCGAGGTCGAAGAGCCGCTGGTCGAGGCGGCCCGAGGCGATCAGGCGCCGGGCGTCGCCGGGCACCACGAGCGTGTGGTCCCCGGTGCGCTCCACCTGTACGGGTATGCGCTCACGGCCCTGTGCGGGCTCGAAGCCCACCATCCGGCCCGTGGCGTCCACCACCACACGGTCGCCGGTGACGAGCGGGATCCGCTGGTCGCCGGTGCCGCGGGTGAGGTCCGGTGCGGCCGTCGTGCGGGCGGTGACCGCCGTCGCGGGGCCGGTCATGCCTGCGATCAGGGCCACCGATGTGGCCGCTGCGACGGTGAAGGCGCCTGCTCTCTTCACATGTGCGCGCAAGTCTCCCCCAGGAGCGTGGAATCGAGGTCGAGCGGTCGGATCCGGACGGGGGACGAAGGCGCCCGCCGCCGGTCAGCGCAGTATCGCGACGTGATCGACGGCGGTACGGAAGCGAGGGGGCGGGGCTCGTGCTTTCCGGCCAACCTGTGGTCCGCGTGTGCGATGGGACGACGATGGGCGTGTGACGGGGGTGTGACGCCGGAGCGATGCTTGTGCGACACGGGCGCCGGCGATGCCCCCGGACCGCCGTCCGGGTCAGGCCCCGCACGCTTTTCGCGGACCGGCGCCCGCACGGCCGGAGGGTGTCCGTCCCCTTGGCCGTAACCGGACCCGGAGGGAACGGGTCTCCCTCCCTCACCCCCGCGCCTGCCGGGGGCTGTTCAGTGGGCGCGCAGGACCGCACACCCGCCGGGCGGGAGCCGGTGGACGGGGCCGTCCGTCAGCAGGTCGTGGCCGGGACGCGGCAACGGCACCGTGTCGGCGCGGTGGTTGACCAGCACGTGCCAGTGGCGGCCGTCCTCGGCGTGGCGGGTGACGGCCTCGACACCGGACGGGAGGCCCGGCACCGGGCCGGCCACACCGGCTTCGTCGAGCAGCCGGGAGACCAGGGCCGCGTAACCGGTGTCGTCGAGACGGGTGGACAGGTACCAGGCGGTGCCGGCCCCGAACGCGTGGCGGGTGAGTGCCGGACCGCCGGCGAGCATCCCCTCGGTGTACGTGGTGAGGGCCTCGGCGCCCTCCGTCCGCAGGGACTCGGTCCACACGGTGCCGCGCGAGCCGTCGGAGAGCACGACCTCCTCGCCCCGCCCCAGCGGACGGTACTCCTCGATCCGGATGCCCAGCGCCTCCCGGAGCGGCGCGGCCGGGTAGCCGCCGAGACGGGCGTGGAGGCGCTCGTCGACGGCGCCGCCGTAGTGCTGGACGAGCAGCGTTCCCCCACCGGCGACATGACGGCGCAGGTTCGCGGCTCCCTCGTCGGTGAGCAGGAACAGGGCCGGCGCGAGGACCAGCCGATAGCGGCTCAGGTCGTGCCCGGGGTGGGCGAAGTCGACCGTGACCCCGGCGTCCCACAGCGCCCGGTGGGCGCGGCGCAGCGTGCCGTGGTAGTCGAGCTCGGCCGACGGCAGTCCGTCGACGTCGAGGGCCCACCACGCGTCGGAGTCGTGCAGGACGGCGACCTCGGCGCGGACGGTGGAGCCTGCGAGCTCCCCGAGGCGGCTCACCTCCTCGCCGACGGCCGTGACCTCTCGGAAGATCCGGCTGTCGGGGCCCGCGTGCGGGACCATCCCGGAGTGCCACTGCTCGGATCCCGCCCGCGACTGGCGCCACTGGAAGAACAGGGCGCCCTCGGAGCCGCGGGCGATGTGGCCGAGGGTGTGGCGCCGGATGTCGCCCGGCTCCTTGCCGAGCACGCGGTCGCCCGCGTACACGGTGTTCGTGCCCTGCTCCATCAGCAGCCAGGGCGCGCCGTCGCCGAAGGAGCGGGCCCGGTCGGCGCCGAAGGCGGTGTCGGCGGCGGCGTCCACCCCGGGTGCCGAGGGGTAGTGGTCGACGGACACCAGGTCGACCTCGCGGCCGAAGGCCCACAGGTCCAGGTTCTGGTAGTCGGGCAGCATGAGGTTGGTCGTCACCGGCCGGTCGCTGTGGGCGCGGATCGCGTCCCGCTGCTCGCGGTACGCGGCGAGGGCCTCGTCCGACCAGAAGCGGCGGAAGTCCAGGGCCTGGCCGGGGTTCTTGTGCCACTGCGTGGCCCGGGGCGGCAGGACCTGCTCCCACGCGGTGTACCGCTGGCTCCAGAACGCCGTCCCCCAGGCCTCGTTGACGGCGTCGAGGGAGCCGTGCCGGGCCCGCAGCCAGTCCCGGAAGGCGGCCGCGGTGTGCTCGCACCAGCAGAGGGTCGCGTACTCGTTGTGCACGTGCCACAGGGCGAGCGCGGGGTGGCCGCCGTAGCGCTCGGCGAGAGCGCCCGCGACGCGGAGGGCGGCCCGGCGGTAGGCGGGCGCGGCGAGGCAGTACGTGTCCCGGCTGCCGTGGGTCAGCCGGGTGCCGTCGGGGGAGACCGGCAGGGCGTCGGGGTGCGCCAGGGTGAACCAGGGCGGCGGGGAGGCGGTCGGGGTGGCGAGGTCGACGGCGACGCCGCCCGCGTGCAGCCGGTCGAGCTGGGCGTCGAGCCACCCGAAGTCGTAGCGGCCTTCCTCGGGCTCCAGCAGGGCCCAGGAGAAGACGCCCACGGTGGCCAGGTTGACCCGGGCCCGGCGCATCAGCGCGTCGTCCTCCTTCCACACCCCCTCGTCCCACTGCTCCGGGTTGTAGTCCCCGCCGAAGGCGAGACCGTCGAGCCGCTCGGTCAGCCGGCGCGTCGTCATAGGAGCCCCATCCTTCTGCTGGTGTCGTCGAGATCGCGGCGTCGAAGCGCTTGGACGCCGGGGCGAGGCTAATGACCACCTTCCCGTTTCGACAAGGGCCTGCGCAGCCCCAAAAACCCCTGGAGCAGGAACGGTTGACAGCGTCACCGGATCCTGTCAGCGTCGAAGCGCTTCGATGAAGCGTTGCATCGCCCAGCCTGCCGAGGGGTTGTCCACGTGAGTTCCCAGTCCGCGTCCGCAGCCGGTCCGCCGCCCTTCCGTGACCCCGCGCTCCCGCTGCGCCGACGCGTCGACGACCTGCTCCGACGGCTCACGCCCGACGAGCGGATCGCGATGCTCCACCAGTACGCACCTGCCGTCCCGCGCCTCGGCGTCGGCCCCTTCCGCACCGGCAGCGAGGCACTCCACGGCGTCTCCTGGCTGGGGGAGGCGACGGTCTTCCCGCAGGCCGTCGGCCTCGGCGCCACCTGGGACGAGGAGCTGGTCCACCGGGTCGCCGAAGCGGTCTCGGTCGAACTGCGCGCCTTCCACCGCCACCGCCCCCCGGTCATCGCTCCGGACCGCGCCCCCCACAGCCTCCAGGCCTGGGCGCCCGTCCTCAACCTGCTGCGCGACCCGCGCTGGGGGCGCAACGAGGAGGGCTACTCCGAGGACCCGGCGCACACCGCCCGCCTCGGCGAGGCCTACTGCCGCGGCCTGGCCGGCGACCACCCGGCCTATCTGCGCGCGGCCCCGGTGCTCAAGCACTTCCTCGCCTACAACAACGAGGACGAGCGCTGCACCACCTCCTCGGGACTGCGGCCGCGCGTGCTGCACGAGTACGACCTCGCCGCCTTCCGCCCCGTCGTCGCCGCCGGCGTCGCCACCGGCGCCATGGCCGCGTACAACCTGGTCAACGGCCGCCCCTGCCACGTGAGTCCGCTCATCGAGGAGGAACTCCGCCGCTGGGCGCGCCCCACCGGCCACGAGCTGTTCGTGGTGAGCGACGCCGAGGCCCCGTCCAACCTCGTCGACCCCGAGCACTACTACGACGACCACGTCGAGGCCCACGCGGCGGCGCTCAAGGCCGGCATCGACAGCTTCACCGACCACGGCGAGGACAGCGCCACCCCCGTCGGCCGGCTGCGTGAGGCACGGGAGCGCGGCCTGATCGACCAGGCCGACGTCGACCGCGCGGTACGACGCCAGCTCGAACTGCGCTTCAGGCTGGGCGAGTTCGACCCGGACCTGGACCCCTACGCGGACATCGGATCCGAGGTCATCGACTGCCCCGAGCACCGCGCCCTCGCGAGGCGCGCCGCCACCGACGCGGTGGTCCTGCTCAAGAACGACGGCCTACTGCCCCTCGACCCGGCCCGGGCACCGCGGATCGCCGTCGTCGGCCCGCTCGCCGACACGCTGTGCGAGGACTGGTACAGCGGCACCCTCCCGTACCAGGTGGGCATCGCCACCGGACTCGCCGCCGAACTCGACGCCCACGGCGGCGAGGTGATCCGCGCGGACGGCTCGGACCGGATCGCACTCAGCTCCCGCACCACCGGCGACCTCCTGTGCGAGACCCCGTTCGACGTCGACGACTGGGGCCGCGGCGTCCTGACGCTGCGCGCCGCCGACACCGGCCGCTACCTGAGCCTCAAGGACGACGCCTCGCTCGCCGCCGACCAGGACCGCCTCAAGAGCTGGGAGATCCACGAGACCTTCCGCCTGGAACCGGCGGGCGACGGCGACCTGCGGCTGCGCTCCGTCCTCACCGGCCGCTACGCCACCGTGGACCCGGCGGACGGCCGGGTCACCGTCACCGCGGAGACCCCCGACACCGCCGAACGCTGGCGGCGGGAGCTGCTGCGCGACGGCGCGGCCGAGGCGCGTGCGGCCGCCGAGACCGCCGACGCGGCGATCGTCGTCCTCGGCAACCACCCGCTGATCAACGGCCGGGAGACCGAGGACCGCACCGGCATCGACCTGCCCGCGACGCAGGAGGAACTGCTGCGCGCGGTCGCGGCCGTCCGCCCCGAGACGGCCCTGGTGGTGATGAGCAGCTACCCGTACGCCGTCGACTGGGCCGACGAGCACCTGCCCGCGGTGGTGTGGACGTCCCACGGCGGACAGGAGACCGGCCACGCCCTCGCCGCGGTGCTGCTCGGCCGGGCCGAGCCCGCGGGCCGCCTGCCGCAGACCTGGTACCGGGGCGACGACCCGCTGCCGCACCCGCTCGACTACGACATCATCAAGAGCGGCTGGACCTACCAGTACCACCGGGCCGCGCCCCTCTACCCCTTCGGCCACGGACTGTCCTACACCGACTTCTCCCACCGCGACCTGCGCCTGTCGCGGTCGTCGATCGCCCAGGACGGCACGGTCGACGTCACGGTGACCGTGACCGACACCGGCACCCGGCCCGGCAGCGAGGTCGTCCAGCTCTACGTCCGGGCCCTGGACGCCCGCTACGAGGCCCCCCGGCGGCGCCTCGCCGACTTCCGCAAGATCCGCCTGGAGCCGGGCGAGAGCCGGGAGGTCACGTTCCGGCTGCCCGCCGAGCGGCTCGCCCACTGGGACGTCGCCACCGGCGCGTTCACCGTCGACCCCGGCGCCTACGAGATCACCGTCGCCCGCTCCGCCGAGCACCCCGTCCTCACCGCACCACTCACCGTGACCGGGCCCGCCCCCGGGCCCCGTACGGTCCTCGGACGCCGGGTCCCGGCCGTCGACTTCGACGACCACGAGGCCACCACCGTCGTCGACGCCACCCGCACCAGCGGCGACGCCGTCGCCCCGACTGATCCGGCCCGGCCCGCGACGCTCCTCTACCGCGCCGTCGACCTCACCGGAGCGGTCCGCGTGGAGGTTGAGACCGCCCGCGAGCACGACGGGCCCCAGGACGCCCGCCTCGAACTCCACGCCGGCGAGCGGCTGCTGGCCGAGACCACGGTGCCGGTCACGGGCGACCGCCACACCTGGGCGACCTGCGCGGCCCCGCTCGCCGCTCCGCCGGACGGCGTCCACGACCTGCGCCTGACCCTGCACGGCGCCTTCCGCGTCGCCGCCTTCCGCTTCGAGGCCACCCGATGAAGTTCACCGACGGGTACTGGCTGATGCGGCCGGGCCACACCGCCCGCTACGCCGCCGAGGTCGCCGACGTCCGGGCCGAGGACCACCGGCTGACGCTGTACGCGCCGGTGAAGCGGGTGCGCGGCCGCGGCGACACCCTCAACAGCCCCCTGCTCACCGTCGAGTGCTGGTCACCGGCCGAGGGCGTGATCGGGGTGCGCACCACCCACCACGCGGGTGCGGTGCGGCCGGGACCCGAGTTCGCGCTGCCCGGTGCGGAGCAGGGCGTCGGCACGGTCCGCCGGGACGGCACGGTCGTCGAACTCGCCTCCGGAGACCTGACGCTCCGGGTGGACACCGCCGCGCCCTGGCGCCTCGACTTCACCGCCGACGGGCGGGTGCTGACCTCCGCGGGGGAGCGCGGCACCGGCTTCGTCACCGACGCCGAGGGCCGGCACTTCGTGCTCGGACAGCTCTCCCTGGGGGTCGGCGAGTCGGTCTACGGACTCGGGGAGCGCTTCACCCCGCTCGTCAGGAACGGGCAGTCGGTGGACATCTGGCAGGCCGACGGCGGCACCAGCAGCGAGCAGGCGTACAAGAACGTCCCCTTCCACCTGACCGACCGCGGCTACGGCGTCTTCGTCAACCACCCCGGCAGGGTCGGCTACGAGGTCGGCTCCGAGGCGGTCGGCCAGGTGCAGTTCAGCGTCGAGGACCAGTCGCTCGAGTACTTCGTCGTCCACGGCCCGACCCCGAAGCGGATCCTGGAGCGGTACACCGCGCTCACCGGCCGCCCCGCCCTGCCCCCGGCCTGGGCACTCGGCCTCTGGCTCACCACCTCCTTCACCACCGACTACGACGAGGCCACCGTCAACCGCTTCGTCGACGGCATGGCCGAGCGCGGCATCCCGCTGAGCGTCTTCCACCTCGACTGCTTCTGGATGCGCGCGTACCAGTGGTGCGACTTCGAGTGGGACGCCGACACCTTCCCCGACCCGGCCGGGATGCTGGCCCGGCTCAAGGAACGGGGACTGCGGATCAGCGCCTGGATCAACCCGTACATCGCGCAGAAGTCGGCCATGTTCGAGGAGGGCATGCGCGAGGGACACCTCGTACGCCGCCCGGACGGCAGCGTCTGGCAGTGGGACCTGTGGCAGCCCGGCATGGCCCTGGTGGACTTCACCGACCCGGCCGCCCGCGCCTGGTACACCGGCCGGCTGCGCACCCTGCTCGACCAGGGCGTGGACTGCTTCAAGACCGACTTCGGCGAACGGATCCCCACCGACGTCGTCTGGCACGACGGCTCCGACCCGGAGCGGATGCACAACCACTACACCCAGCTGTACAACCGGACCGTCTTCGAGCTGCTGCGCGAGGTACGCGGGGAGGGCGAGGCGCTCCTCTTCGCCCGCTCCGCCACCGCCGGCGGCCAGCAGTACCCCGTGCACTGGGGCGGCGACTGCGAGTCCCACTTCAACGCCATGGCGGAGTCACTGCGCGGCGGACTCTCCCTCGGCCTGTCCGGCTTCGGTTTCTGGAGCCACGACATCGGCGGCTTCGAGGGCACTCCGACCCCCACCGTCTTCACGCGCTGGGTGCAGTTCGGACTCCTCTCGTCCCACAGCCGGCTGCACGGCAGCACCTCCTACCGCGTCCCCTGGGACTACGGGGAGGAGGCCGTCGAGGTCACCCGCGCGTTCACCCTGCTCAAGCACCGTCTCGCCCCCTACCTCCAGCGCGCCGCCCAGCAGGCGCACACCACCGGAGTCCCCGTCATGCGGGCCATGGTCCTGGAGTTCCCCGACGACCCGGCCGTCACCACGCTCGACCGGCAGTACATGCTCGGCGACGACCTGCTCGTCGCCCCCGTCTTCACCGACGACGGCACGGTCGAGTACTACGTGCCCGAAGGACCGTGGACGAACGTCCTCACCGGAGCCGGGATCACCGGCCCCCGCTGGGTCCGCGAGCGTCACGAGGTCCACACCCTGCCGCTCCTCGCCCGCCCGGACTCCGTCATCCCGCTCGGCGCCGACGACCAGCGCCCCGTCTCCGTCTGGCAGGACGGGGTCGAACTGCGCGTGCACGCCTTCGCCGACGGCGCCGAACGGACCCTCGCGATCCCGGACACCGAGGGCCCCGGCGAGGCGGCCCGCTTCCGTCTCCGCCGCCGGGGCGACCGCCTCCATGTGACCACCGACAGCCGGCACCCCTGGCGGCTACGGGTCGGCGGCCCCGACGGCCCCCTCCACGCCTGTCCCGCCGGCACCGGGGAGGCCGACCTGCCGTACGCGGAGGACTGAACGCGTCCCAGGCGTACGCGCTCCCGCGCCGAGGGCGGCGGGCCGGGGGCGCCGGCGGACGCGCTCCCGCGCCGAGGGCGGCGGGCCGGGGGCGCCGGCGTACGCGCTCCCGCGCTTAGGGCGACGGCGAGAGCTGTGGCACAGCAGCGGCGGCAGCGGTCTCCGTCAGCGTTCCACCCGTCCCGGATCGGCGAAGACCTCCTCCACGATGACTCCGGCCGCGCCCCGGACCGCCGCGGCGAAGCCGAACACGGACCCGGTGACGCGGCAGAGCGCCGCGTCACCGGCCACCACCCGCGCCCGCAGCTCCCTCATCGCGGACGGCAGGAGGTAGGGGGCGACCGCGGCGAAGTACCCGCCGAGGACGATCACCTCCGGGTTGAGGAGGTTCACCGGGATCGACAGACCCGTCCCGAGCCAGCGGCCGATCTCGTCCAGGCCCGCCAGCGTCCGGGGGTCGCCCGAAGCGGCCCTCCGCATCAACTCCGCGGCCTGCTCCTGGGGGTCTCGCCCGGGCCCGCCCTCCTCCCCCTCCGGGAGGAGATCGGGCGCGGCGGTACGGAGCGCCGCGGGCAGCGCCACCTTCGTCTCCAGACAGCCGGTGCGCCCGCAGGCGCACCGCGCCCCGTCCGGGTCGATCTGGACGTGCCCGAGTTCGCCGCTGAAGCCGGAGGCACCGCGCAGCAGTCGCCCGGCGGAGACGATGCCCGCCCCCATGCCCGCCTCGCCCGTGACGTACATGAGGTCCGCGACCCCGGCGTGGGAGTGGTCCCACTCGGCGAGGGCGGCCAGGTTGGCCTCGTTGTCGACGACGACGCCCAGGTCGTCGGGGAGCGCCGCCAGGGTCCGCAGCCGCTCGGCGACCGGGACGTCGTCCCAGTGGAGGTTGGGCGCGGAGTGGACACGGCCGGTCGCCACGGCCACCGGCCCGGGAACGGCCACCCCCACGCCCGCCACCCGGACGCCCGCCCGGCCGGCGTCCTCGATCAGCTCCACGGCGAGGGAGGCGAGGGCCCGGAGCGTCTCCTCGGCGCCGCGGGTCGTCGCGTCGTGCACGAGCCGCCGCTCCTGGAGCGTCCGTCCGGCCAGATCCACCGAGCAGGCGGCGAGGTAACGGGAGTTGACCTCCAGACCCAGGGCGGCCACCGTCCGCCCGTCGAGCTCCAGGTGCCGCCCCGGGCGGCCGACCGAGCCGTCCTGGTGGAAGTCCGCCTCCCGTACGAGCCCGCGCTCGAGCAGCTCGCCCACGAGGCTGGAGACCGTGGCACGGGTCAGCCCGGTGCCCCTGGCCACGGCCGCCCGGGAGGCCGGACCGGAGGAGCGGACCTCGGCCAGGACCAGGGCGAGATTGGCACGCCGCACCGACACCTGGTCCATGGGGCTCCCCTGGACGCGGGTCGGCTTGTCGGCACTCGAGGACACGTGGGACTCCCAGGCTGCGGAAACGGACTCGTCACTACGGCCGATCATGCCCTGCCGGCCGGCCCGCGGCTCCGACGGCCCCGGCCGGTCAGCGCACGCCGAGCAGATGCTCCAGGGCCAGCTGGTCGAGGTGCTCGAAGGCCATGGAGCGCGCCGCCGCGGCGTCGGGGTCGAAGCTCTCGTACGCCGTGGGGTCGGCCAGCAGCCCGGCGAGGCCGTCCGCCGCCGTGGGGACGGCGAGCTCGGGGAGCCGGGAGGCGGCGAGGGCGGCGACGACGTCCGGGTCGGCACGGAAGGCCGCCGCGCGGTCCTTGAGGATCAGGTAGTTCCGCATGCAGTTCTTCGCGGACTCCCACACCCCGTCGAAGCCGTCGGTGCGGACCGGCTTGAAGTCGAAGTGACGCGGACCCTCGTACCCGGCCGTCTCCAGCAGGTCCACCAGCCAGAAGGCCTGGCGCAGGTCGCCCGCGCCGAAGCGGAAGTCCTGGTCGTACTTGATGCCGGACTGGCCGTTGAGGTCGATGTGGAAGAGCTTGCCCGCCCACAGGGCCTGGGCGATGCCGTGCGGGAAGTTGAGGCCCGCCATCTGCTCGTGGCCCGTCTCCGGGTTCACCCCGACGAGCTCCGGGCGCTCCAGGCGCTCGATGAAGGCCAGGGCGTGCCCGATGGTGGGCAGCAGGATGTCGCCGCGCGGCTCGTTCGGCTTGGGCTCGATCGCGAACCGCAGGTCGTAGCCCTGCTCGGTGACGTACTGGCCGAGCAGGTCGAAGGCCTCCTTCATGCGGTCGAGCGCGACCCGCACGTCCTTCGCCGCACCGGACTCGGCGCCCTCCCGGCCGCCCCAGGCGACGTACACCGTGGCGCCGAGCTCGACGGCGAGGTCGATGTTGCGCAGGGTCTTGCGGAGTGCGAAGCGGCGGACGTCGCGGTCGTTGGCGGTGAACCCGCCGTCCTTGAACACGGGGTGGGTGAAGAGGTTCGTCGTCGCCATGGGGACCTTGAGGCCCGTGCGGTCGAGTGCGGCCCTGAACCGCTTCACGGCCGCGTCGCGCTCGGCCTCGGCCGCGCCGAAGGGGATCAGGTCGTCGTCGTGGAACGTGACGCCGTACGCGCCGAGCGCCGCGAGCCGCTCGACCGCCTCGACCGGGTCGAGAGCGGGGCGGGTGGCGTCCCCGAACGGGTCGCGGCCCTGCCAGCCGACGGTCCACAGGCCGAAGGTGAAGCGGTCGTCGGGGGTGGGGGAGAAACGCTCGGACATGGGGTCGCTCCTCGATGCGCTGCTGCGGGGCCAATTTGTTTGACCTCCAAACTAATAGCCCACACGGCAGCGCGGAGCAACCCTCCCTCACCGAGCAGCCCTTCTTGGCCGGTCTCGTTCGGGCGCTTGACGTGCACGGACGGCCCGCCCTCTAATTTGTTCATCCATCGTCCAAAATTCCTCTTCCCGTACGAGGTGCGCAGTGCTGACATCCCCCGTCGTCATCGGCGTGGACAGCTCCACGCAGTCCACGAAGACCCTCGTGGTCGACGCCGACACCGGCAGGGTCCTGGCCGTCGGACGCGCCGCCCACACCGTCCTGGGCGAGGCGGGAGCCCGCGAGACGGACCCGGAGGTCTGGTGGGAGGCGCTGCGCTCCTCCCTGGCCATGGCCCTCGACTCCTCCGGCACCTCGCCGGCGGCCGTGGCCGGCATCGCGGTCGCCGGACAGCAGCACGGCCTCGTGGTCCTCGACACCGAGGGCCGCCCGCTGCGCCCGGCGCTGCTCTGGAACGACACCCGGTCCGCCCCCCAGGCCACGGCGCTGACGCGGGCCCTGGGCGGCCCCGCCGCCTGGCTGGAGCGCACCGGCTCGGTGCCGGTCGCCTCCATGACCGCCACCAAGTGGCAGTGGCTGCGCGAGCACGAACCGGCCACGGCCGAACGGGTCGCCGGGGTGCGCCTGCCCCACGACTTCCTCACCGAGCGTCTCTCCGGGGTGGCGGCCACCGACCCCGGCGACGCCTCGGGTACCTGCTGGTACGACACCACCACCGGTGCCTACGACCCGGCCCTCCTGGACCTGGTCGGACTCGACGCCGCGCGGCTGCCCGTGGTCGCCGCGAGCGGCGCCGAACGGGTCGGCTCGCTGACGAAGGAGGCCGCCGCCTTCCTGGGCCTGCGCCCCGGCATCCCCGTCGCCGCGGGAACCGGCGACAACATGGCGGCGGCCGTCGGACTCGGTCTCGGCGGCGCGGGGCTGCTCGACCACCCCGTGGTGAGCCTGGGGACGTCCGGCACCGTCTTCACCGCCACCCGCGCCCGCCCGGCCGTGGCCGGGCTCGCCGGATTCGCGGCCACGGACGGGGTCCGTCTGCCGCTCGGGTGCACCCTCAACTGCACCCAGGCGGTCGACAAGGTCGCGGGCCTCCTCGGACTCGGGCGGGACGACGCCCGGCCCGGCGGGCACGTGGTCGTGCTCCCGTATCTCGACGGGGAGCGTTCCCCGGACCTGCCGCACGCCTCCGGTCTGCTCACGGGCCTCCGGCACGCCACCACCGCCCACCAGATCCTCGGTGCGGCGTACGAGGGCGCGGTGTTCACGCTGTTGCGGCTCCTGGACGACCTGTTCGCGGCCACAGGTCTCGACCCGCACGCCCCGGACGTGGCCGAGCGGCCCCTGCGGCTGATCGGAGGCGGCGCCAAGGGGGCCGTGTGGGTCGAGACCGTACGCAGGCTCTCCGGGCGCCCGCTCGTGATCCCGGACGGCGAGGAACTGGTCGCCGTGGGGGCCGCCGCCCTCGCGGCGGGCGCCGCGCGGGGCGAGGATCCGGTCGAGGTGGCGGTCCGATGGGGCGCGGGGCGGGGCAGGGAACTTCCCGCGGTACGGCGGGATGTCGACGCGTGGCAGCGGATCGAGGCCGCCCTGGGGGAGGCCTCGGGGCTTCTCGCGGCGGACGGTGGGTGAGGGGACGTGCCGGACTCCGGCCTGAGGCGTCACACCTGTATGGACGCGTTCAGGTGCTTCGCCCGGCGGCTCCCCTCAGGGCGCGGTGTCCCCATCTCCCGTGCCCTGCAGCTCACTTCGAAGAGCCTCCGGCCGTCGCGGTTGATCCAGGTCGCCGCGAGCGTGGGATTCCCGACGGTGGTGTCGGCGACCAGCTTGAGGAAGGTGTGCGGTTCGACGGCGCTGTGGACGAGGTGAGGGCTGGGGACGTTGAGGCCGGGGATCGTGCTGTTGTGCAGTGGGCTGACCGTGTACCGCGGTGCGCAGGGGCGTGCCGTCGGCCGCCGGCGCGGACGCCGGGACGGCGGCGGTCGGCGCGACGGCGACGCCGCCCCCGAGCAACAGCCCTCTGTTGATGCCCCTTTCGGCCACTGGTGGTCTCCCTTGCCTGGACGGTGGCGGAGTGCGTACGAGGGAAAGCTGGCAGCAGTTGTCATCTGGCGCAAGAGCTTATATCTACAAGTTTCCGGGATGTTCCTTCCCGTCGTGAGGGGCCGGGAGTGTGGAGGAGCGAGCCGGGTATGGTCGCCGACATGGCAACCCCTCTGCACCAGTCCATCGCCGCCGAACTGCGTCGGCGCATCCGCCGCGGCGAGATCGAGGTGGGTCAGTCGCTGCCGTCGGAGGCCCAGCTCTGCGAGGAGTTCACCGCGTCCCGGGGGCCCGTGCGACAGGCGCTCGCCGCGCTGCGCGACGAGGGCCTCATCGGCGGCGGGCAGGGGCGGCGGGCCACGGTGCTCGACGCCGTGCCCGCCCAGCCGTTCGAGTCGTTCCTCTCCTTCACCCGTCGTGCGGAGATGACGGGCTACGTGCCGGGGCAGCGGCTCCAGGAGATCGCCCTGCGGCGACCCGAACCGGAGATCGCGGCGGCCCTGGAGATCGATGCCGACGACCTCTCCGTCCAGCTGCTGCGGCTGCGGCTGCTCGACGGACGCCCCGCGATGCTGGAACGCATGACGTACGTCGAGCCCATCGGGCGGCGACTGATCGACGCCGACCTGGACGCGGGCTCCATCTACGCGCTGCTGACGGGACAGGGGGTGGACCTCCACTCGGCGCGGCACACCTTCGACGCCGTGCCCGCCGACACCACCGACGCCCGACTGCTCGACGTGCCCGAGGGGTTCCCGCTGCTGCGGGAGCGCCGGCTGACGACCGACTCGCAGGGCGCGCCGATCGAGTGGTCGGACGACCGCTACCGCTCCGACATCGCCACGGTGACCGTACGGAACACCCGCGGCTCCCGCACCGCCATGCTGTGACGCCTGACGCCTGACGCCTGACGCCTGACGCCCGCCAGCCCACGCCCGCCCGCCTTCCGCTGCTCGCTGTCCGTCGTGCGACCCGGCCGGGAAAGCACACAGCCCCGCTCCGGACGAGCGGGCGGCTCGTCCGGAGCGGGGTGTCCGTGGGGGGCGTTCGGACCCGGGTGAGGGAGCTCGGTCCCAGGTGGGGAGCTCAGTTCCGGGTGGGGGCGGTCAGTCGATCGACCAGCGTTGCAGCGCCGCGCCGGTGTCCGCCTGCTGGGTCACCTTGGCGCCGTCGGTGCCGGACGCCGCGGTGAGCACGAGTCCGGTCGCCACGGAGGCGATGCTGTAGTCGCCCTCGTCGAGCTCGGTGACCTTCCACTGCTGCCCGACCGCGTCCGTGCACGGCCGCTGGACGACGGGGGTGCCGGCCGGCCCGGAGCCTGCGTCCGCGCACATCCCGGACGTCTTGTTGGCCATCGTGTACACGCCGTCGGACCGGCGGGTGAACGTCCACGTCTGGTTGCCGCCGCGGTTCGGCGCCCACAGGATCAGCGCGGTGCCGGAGCTGGTGGAGCCGCCCGGGTTGTCGAGCGCCTTGCCCCCGGTCTCGACGCTGTGCGCGCCCTCCACGACCTTGACCTTGCCGGGCCAGGGGACACCCGGTGCGGCGTGGTAGTCGATCCCGGCCGCGGTCCAGCGCTCGCCGTGCTGGGCCAGACGCTGCCGGAAGCTCCTCCAGTCACGCTCGGACCGGGGGGTCCAGCCGACCTCGGCGAGAGCGGGGAGGCGGGGGAAGCTCATGTAGTCGGTGTAGGCGGAGGGCTCGGGCCAGCGGGTGGCCGGGGTCGGCAGCGCGTTGCTGCCCTCGTAGGCGCGGTCGGCCCACAGGGCGGCCTCGACGCCGGCGATCTGGCCGGCCGGGACGATCGAGCCGGTGCCGTCCATCCTGGCGGTGGCGGTCTCGGGGTCCCACTCGTAGGACCGCTGCACCGGCACGTACCCGGACCAGCTCAGCCCGTAGGGGGTGGACACGTCGTACTTCATGTCCAGGTACGCGTGGTCGGACGGCGACATGACGAACTTGGCGCCCTGGGCGACACCGTTGCGGACGAAGTGGATGCTCTCCGTCTCGTCGTCGGTGCCGATGCTCTCGCGGTCGTCCTCCTCGCCCCAGAACTGCATGAGGCTGCCGGTGGGGATCGTGGCCTGGCCGAGCTGGTGCCAGCCCATCACGGTCTTCTTGTGCGCCGCGGTCTCCGACGTGGCCGCCTTGACGTACGCGGCGTACTGCCCGGTGGTGGCCTGCGGGGTCTCGTCACCGCCGAGGTGGATGTACGGGCCGGGGGTGAGCTCGGCCACCGCGGAGATGACGGTGCTCAGGAACCGGCTCATGTTGGCCGTGTGCCGCTCGTCCTGCAGACAGTAGAGGCTGATGCCGACGTCGAAGCCGGAGTAGGGCGGCTTCGCCTTGTCGTCGCAGTTCAGGTCGGGCACCGAGGCCAGGGCGGCCCGGGTGTGGCCGGGTCCGTCGATCTCCGGGACCACGGTCATGAACCGTGACTTCGCGTGGGCGATGATCTCCTTGTAGTCCGCCGCCGAGTAGAACCAGCCCTGCCCGCCGGTGAATCCGCTCTGCGTGCTGGCGCCCACCTGGGTCAGGCTCGGGATCTCGTCGATGGCGATGCGCCAGCCCTGGTCGTCCGTCAGGTGCAGGTGCAAGGTGTTGATCTTGTACGCGGCCGCCTGGTCGATGAAGCGCTTGACCTGGTCGACGGGGTAGAAGCGGCGGGCGACGTCCAGCATCGCGCCGCGGTACGCGTAGCGGGGCGCGTCGGATATCCGCACGGCGTGGACGCTCCAGGGACCCGGCTGGACGGTGCGCGACTCCACCTCGGCCGGGAGCAGTTGGCGCAGCGTCTGTACACCGCGGAACAGGCCCTCGGCGCCGTGGGCCTGCACGAGGATGCCGTTCTTGCCGGACGTCAGGGTGTAGCCCTCGGCCCCGAGTTCCTCCGGGCCGTTGGGGTCCAGGACGACGGCGTGGTTCACCGTCCGCGGCGGTGTGACGACGGGGAAGGAGTGGCCGGTGGCCGGGGCGAGCCGGTGGGCGAGGTAGGTGCCGACACCCACCGCCGCCGGGTCCTTCGACAGGACGGCGATACGGGTCCGGGCGTCGAACGTGAAGTCCTTGCCCTTCACCACTTCCTGGGAGACCGGCTGCGGCACGAGGGCGAGGGGGGCGGCGGTGGGCTCGGGGGGAGCGGTCGCGGCCTGGGTGACCGTCGCCGGCAGCAGCGGAAGGGTGAGGATGACGGTGGCGAGTGCGGCGAGGCGTCTGCCTCGTCGGTTCAACCAGCGCATGGTTGACTCCTTCGGACGGAAGGGCACAGGGCCGGCCAGAAAGGGGCGGCCAGGAGGGCGCGGTGCGCGCCGGGGACGGCGACGGTGAGGCGCGGTTCTCGGACTCCGGGAGATCGGACCGTTCGTGGTCCGCCCGACGCGATGAGGGACGCGTACCGGCTGTCGATGTCCCGCCGTGTCGTGCGTCGTCGGTGAGGCGCGAGGAGCACGGCGGGCACACAGTGCTTGCTTGCAGTTGCTTCAACTTCGTTCGTTGTGCGCAACTTCAATCAAAAGGTGTCAGGGGGTGAAGGGGGCGTCAAGACCTACCCGGCCGTAGGTTTTCCTCCTTTCAGCGCCATGTCCCGGGCGAGGAAGGCGGCACCCACACAGCCCGCCATGTCACCGAACCGCGCGAGCCGGAGTTCCGGCACGGCGGGGGAGACGAGGCGGCCCGCGAGGGTGTCCCGGAGCGACGCGAGGCGCGACGACCCGGCCCCGGCCGGCTCACCGGCGATGACCACGCGTTCCGGGGCATGGCGGCGGACCTCGGACGCCAGGACGCGGGCCAGCGCGTCCACGGCGTCCGTACAGACGACGCGGGCGTGCGGGTCCCCCGCGTCGGCACGGTGGTAGACCTCGCGGGCTGTCACCCCTCGCCAGCCGGTCATCCGGGCGTACCGCCGGGTGACGGCGGTGGTGGACGCGACGGTCTCCAGGCATCCGTGGCGACCGCAGTGGCAGGGGTCGCCGTCCTCCGGCCGGACCACGACGTGGCCGAGCCCTTCCGTCCGGCCGTGGCCGTCCGGGACGGCCCGGCCGTCGACGACGGGGGCCGCGGCGATGCCGTCGCCCACGGAGAGGTAGAGGAAGTTCCGGCAGTCGACGCCCGCGCCCGCGCGGGCCTCGGCGAGTCCTCCCGTACGCCCGTCGTGGCCGACGGCGACGGGCAGGTCCAGGTGCTCGGCCACCCAGTCCTGGACCGGGATGCCGTGCCATCCGAGGGCGGTGGCGCGGACCGCGCGTCCCGACGCGTCGTCGACGACGCCTGGCAGGGCCACGCCCGCGGCCGCGGGGCGACAGCCTTGGGCGAGCGAGGCCGCGCAGGCGAGGACGCTGTCGACGACGGCGTCGGGTCCCCGCTCGGGACGGGTGAACCAGCGTTCGCTCGCGCGTGGGGAACCGTCGGGGCCGAGGACGCACCCCTGGATGAAGGCGCCTCCCACGTGCAGGGCGATGACGGTCCCGGGGCCCGCGCGCCGGCGTCGTACGGTCGGCGGACGCGGGCGCGCCACCGCCGCCCGCGGTGGCTCCCGCTCCCCTCGTACTGCCGTGTTCACGGTGCTACTTGACGGATCCGGCGGTGAGGCCGGAGACGACCTTCCGCTCGATGAGCGCGAAGAGGATCACGACGGGGACGATGGCGATGACCGAGCCGGCGAACAGGTAGTTCCACTGGACGGTGTAGTTGCCGATGAAGCTGTTGATGCCGACCGTCAGCGGCTGGCTCTCCGGGACGGTGGAGAGGGTCAGGCCCATGACGAACTCGTTCCACGCCGCGATGAAGGTGAAGATCATCGCGGTGACGACCCCCGGCATCGCGAGCGGCAGGGTGATCCGGAGCAGCGCTCCACCCCTGCCCAGGCCGTCGATCATCGCCGACTCCTCGAGTGCCTCCGGGATGGAGGCGAAGTAGGCGGTGAGGATCCAGATCGCGAAGGCCAGGTTGAAGGCCGCGTTGCAGAGGATCAGGGTCCAGACGGAGTTGAGCATGTCCAGCTGGTAGAACTCGCGGTAGAGACCGACGAGCAGCGAGGTCGGCTGGAACATCTGGGTGATGAGCACGAGCAGCAGGAACAGCTTGCGGCCCCGGAACTTCATCCGCGCCGTGTAGTACGCGGCGGGGATGGCGACCAGCAGGACGAGCAGGGTGGAACCGGCCGCGACGAGCAGCGTCACCCGTAGGTTGGCCCCGAGGTGCGACTCGCGCCACACGTCGACGAAGTTCGCCCACTCGAACGAGCTCGGCAGGTAGGTCGCGTCCCGCAGTTCCTCCGCCGGCCGCAGGGCGGTGATCACCATCTCCGCGTACGGCATCAGGAACAGGGCCGCGAGCAGCCAGGCGACGGCGGCGATCAGAAGGGTCCGCGGGCGCAGGGTGCGGGGGGCCCGGGCGACGCCGGGCGACGGAGCGGCCGGGGTGGAGCCGGGCGCCCGGCGGACCCGCCGGGTGGTCCCCGCGGGGTCGAGGGTGTGCTGGGCCATCAGCTCTCCTCCTGGTTCCAGCGGCTGGCCTTGAGGAAGACGACGACCATCACCACGACGAGAGCGAAGTTCACGACGGACATCGCCGCGGACTGGCCGATGTCGGAGTTCTTGAGCTGGTACATGAACACGGTGGTGGTGGCGGTGTCGCTGTCCGGGCCGCCGCGGGTCATGGACCAGATGATGGGGAAGGAGTTGAAGACGTTGATCAGGTTGATGACCATGCCGACGAGCAGCGCGGGGCGCAGCAGCGGCAGGGTGATGCGCAGGTACGTCTGCCGGCTGTTCGTGCCGTCGACCCTGGCGGCCTCGTAGATCTCGCCGGGGATCGTCTGCAGTCCCGCGAGCAGGGTGTACGTGGTGAACGGCAGGGAGACGAAGACGGCGACGAACATCATCCAGGGCCAGGCCGTGGACGGGTCGCCCAGCCAGTCCTCGGGGCCGTCGATGAGGCCGAGGTCGGTCATGACGGTGTTGAGGACGCCGGCGGTCTGGTTGAGCATCCACTTGAAGCCGATGGCGGTCATCACGACCGAGGCGGCCCAGGGCGCGATGAGTGCCCAGCGGGTGACGCGGCGGCCGGGGAAGCTCTGGTTGAAGAGCTGCGCCAGGGCCAGGGAGATCACCATGGTGGCGGTGACCACGACCACCGTCCACACCACGGTGGAGAGGACGACCGAGGGCAGGGACGGCTCTTCGAAGAGCTGCTTGTACTTGTCGAAGCCGGCCGAGCCGCGGACGAACCCGCTGCTGCTGATCTTCAGGAACGAGGTGCGGACCATCTCGTAGACGGGCCAGAGCACGACCAGGGCGATGAGCAGGACGGCCGGGCCGATCCAGGGCAGGGGCCCCAGCCGGGCCAGGCCGCCCCGGCCGCCCTTGCGGCCGGGGCGGGCGGGGGAGGAAGTGCTGGACACGAAGGTGCCTTCCGTGACAGTGCGGTGCGCGGGGGCTACTGGTCGGAGACCGTGTCCTCTGCCTTCTTCTGCAGCTCGCCCAGGACCTTGGCGGGGTCGTTCACCGCGGTACCGCCGCTCTTCTTGATCTCGGCGGAGACGGCGTCCCAGGAGGTGTCGCCCAGCGGGTAGAAGACCGCGTGGGGCAGCAGGGCGAAGAAGGGCTCAAGGTCCTTGTGCTTGCCGTTCCCGGTCATCTCCTTGAGGGTGTCCTCGGTGACCGGCATCAGGTTGTACATCTCGTCGAACTTCAGCGTGTTCTCCTTGGAGTACGCGAAGTCGAGGAACTTCTTGACCTCCTCCTTGTGGCCGCCGTCCTTGAAGGCCATCATCCAGTCGGCGACGCCCAGCGTGGAGGTCAGGGCTCCGGTCTTGCCGGGGATGGGGGCGACGCCGTAGTCGACCTTGCCGTCCTTGGACATCTGGATCAGGGACGGGTGGCCGTTGAGCATCGCGGTCTTGCCGGCGGCGAAGTCCGCGAACGCGGTCTTGCGGTCCGTCGTGGCCGGGTTGGCGTAGGTCAGGCCGGGCCCGACGAGGTTCGTCTTCAGCCAGGTGAACGCCTCGACGTTGGCCGGGCTGTTCAGGGTGTACGTGCCCTTGGCGTCGGTGAAGCCGCCGCCGCTGCCGAGCTCCCATATCAGCGACTCGCCCTGGGCCTCCTCGGGGCCGAGCGGCAGCGCGTAGGGGGTCACGCCGGGCACCTTGGCCTTGATCTTCGCGGCGGCGGCCTTGAGGTCGTCCCAGCTCTTCGGCGCCTCCGCGATCCCGGCCTTGGCGAAGATCGTCTTGTTGTAGAAGAAGGCGCGGGCGGAGGAGACGAACGGGATGCCGTACTGCGTGCCCTCGACCTCGCCGGCCTTGGCGAAGCTGTCGATCAGATTGGCGCGTGTCTTCTCCGACAGCACCTCGTCCGCCTTGTAGAGCAGGTCGTCCGCGACCTTGTCGGCGTAGCCGCCGGTCTGGAGGATGTCCGGCACGTTGCCGCTCTGGATCATCGTCTTGACCTGGGAGTCGATGTCGTTCCAGTTGATGACCTGGACGTCGACCTTGATCTTCGGGTTGGCGGCGGTGAACCGCTGCGCGACGTCCTTCCAGTAGGCCGTCGAGCTGTTCGACGCCTTGTCGCCGTAGTCGGCCGCCACCAGCTTCAGTGTCACGTCGCCGCTCTCCGCAGCGCCTCCACCGCAGGCCGTGAGGGTGAGGGCACCGAGAGCGCTCGTACAAGCCGCCGCGATCAACCGCTTGTTCATGTCAGAACCGCCTTGTCTCCTGACCGGTCGAAGGCGACACGGCCGTGTGGCTGGGAACTGCAGCAGATTCCGGAGCGTGCTCAAACCTGGCTTGTTTACCTGGCGTTCGCTCATTAACGAGCATCTGCTGTGGCCAAAGTAAACATGACGAAGGGCGGGTGAGACTAGGCCCGTTACGTAAAAGATGCATATGTGCCAGGGGTGGCCACGGGTGCGGCATGCTGCCGGGCATGCGAAAGGGCGCCCCCGTCCGGGGGCGCCCTTTCGCATGCCGGGCAGACGCCTGCGGCCGCCGCCGCGGCCTCCGCAGGTCAGACGCTGATGACCTCGATGCCCGCGTCGGTGAGCCGCGCGGCCATGTCGGGGGCGATGCCGGAGTCCGTGACGAGCACGTCGATCCGGTCCAGGCCGCAGATCCTGGCGAAGGCGCGCTTGCCCATCTTGGACGAGTCCGTCACGAGGACGACCTGCCGGGCGCGCTCCGCCAGGAGCCTGCTGATGCCGGCCTCGTCCTCGTGGTGGGTCATCACGCCGAGCTCCGGGTCCACGCCGTCGACACCGAGGACGGCGACATCGAGCACCACCTGGTTCAGGACCCCCTGGGTCAGCGGCCCCACGAGCTCGTAGGTCTGGGGCCGTGCCACGCCGCCGGTCACCACGATCTTGAACTGCGGCCGGACCGCCAGCTCGCTCGCGATGTTCAGGGCGTTGGTGACGACGGTGAACATCGGGCCGGACGTGCTCTCCCGCTCCGCCGCGCCGCCCGCCCGGAGGGTCATGGCCCGCGCCACCTCGGTGGTGGTGGTGCCGCCGTTGAGCCCCACGACATCCCCCGGGGTCAGCAGCTCCGCCACGGCGCTCGCGATGCGCTGCTTCTCCGACACCTGCCGCGAGGACTTGTAGCGCAGCGGCAGTTCGTACGAGACGCCGTGCGCGATGGCCCCGCCGCGCGTGCGGACGAGCAGTTGCTGCTCGGCCAGTTCGTCGAGGTCGCGCCGTATCGTCGCCGGCGAGACGTTCATCGTGGCGGCCGCGCTCTCGACCTCCAGCCTGCCGTCGACCGCGAGCAGCTCCAGCAGCTTGCTCCATCGCTCCTGCTTGGACATGCGCCGCTTCCCCTCCGTGCCCTGGAACTCCGAATGTCGCGCGCAGAGGGGTGGGGACCGCCTGTGTGACCGGTCGGCCGGTCCCTCGAAAGACCTGCGCGGAGCTGATCGTAACGCCGGGGACCGCGCACCGCGCAGGTGGGGCGCAACGCGCGTCGATCGGACCGTGGCCTGGGAGCCCTGGACGGGAGGGGCCCTGTCGCGTGATACTCCACTCACGCAAACTGCTGGAAGTTGCTTGTTAGTCATATCTATCGAGCAGATTCGATCATCGAGAGGTTCGATACTCATGGACAGCGGCCCGGCCCTGGCCGGAAGCACCCCACCACCCGCCCACGCCCCGGGGTGCGTGGTCGGACTCGACGTCGGCGGCACCGGAATGAAGGGTGCCCTCCTCGACCACGCCATGCGGTCGCTGGAAACGGTGCGGCGGCCGACACCGCGCGCCGACGGGCCGCTCGCCGTCGTCGACGCCATCACCGACACCCTGCTCACCCTGACCGCCCTGGCCGCCGAGCGGGACCTGCCGGTCCACCACGCCGGTGTCGTGGTGCCCGGCATCGTCGACGAGGGCCTGCAACGGGCCGTGTGGTCGGCGAACATCGGCTGGCGCGATCTCCCGCTCGCCGCGCTCCTGACGGAACGCACCGGGCTGCGCGTCACCCTGGGCCACGACGTACGTGCCGGCGGCCTGGCGGAACGGGCCTTCGGGGCCGCCCGCGGCGCACGGAACGTGCTCTTCGTGGCCATCGGCACCGGCATCGCGGCCGCCCTCGTCTGCGACGGCGAACCGGTCAGCTCCGGCGGCTACGCCGGTGAACTCGGCCATGTCGTCGTGGAACCCGGAGGGCGTCCGTGCGCGTGCGGCGGCACGGGCTGTCTGGAGACCGTGGCATCCGCCACCGCCGTCGCCGCCGCGTACGCCGAACGCGCGGGGCGGCCGGTGGCCGGCGCCGCCGACGTCGCGGCCCTGGCCGCCGATGACGACCCCCTGGCGCGAGCCGTGTGGCAGCGGGCGGCCGACGGGCTCGCCGACGCGCTGGCGACCGCCACCAGCATGCTGGCACCGGAGTCGATCGTTCTCGGGGGCGGTCTCGCCGAAGCCGGCGACCTCCTGCTCGACCCCGTGCGGGCCGGCCTCGAACGACGGCTCACGTTCCAGCGTCCACCCGCACTCGTCCGGGCCGAGCTGGGGGACTGGGCCGGGTGCCTCGGCGCGGGCCTCGCCGGCTGGCGCGCCACCGGGCACGCCCCCGCGAACCGGCGGACAGGAGTACCCGCGCCATGATCCTCACCGTCACCCTCAACACCGCCCTCGACGTCACCTGGGGCGTCGAGAGCCTGCGGCCCCGCACCTCGCACCGGGTCGACACCGCGTACGAACGGGCGGGCGGCAAGGGAGTGAACGTCGCCCGCGTCCTGACGTCCCTCGGGCAACTCCCTCTGGCGACGGGCCTCGTCGGCGGACCCACCGGCCGTCTGATCCGCGCGGAGTTGCGCGCCGCGGGCGTCCGGGAGGCGTTCCTCGACATCGCGGGCGACTCCCGGCGCACCCTCGCCGTCGTCTCGCGCGACGACGGCGACGCCACCGTCTTCAACGGGCGGGGGCCGCACGTGGATCCCGCCGAATGGGAGCTCTTCCGCCGGCATTACGCCTCGCTGCTCACGGACGCGCGCGTGGTCGTCCTGAGCGGCAGCCTCCCGCCGGGGGTGCCGGCCGACGCGTACGCGGGGCTGATCCGCACGGCCGCGGCGGCGGGCGTGGCCACGGTGCTCGACGCGAGCGGCCCCGCCCTCGTCGAGGCTCTGGCGGCCCGCCCCGACGTGATCAAGCCCAACGCCGACGAGATCACGGCGGCGACCGGACACGACGACCTCCCGGCCGCCGCCGCGGCCCTGCGGGCGCTCGGCGCCGGCGCGGTCGTCGCGTCGGCCGGCGCCGACGGCCTGTACGCGATCACGCCGGAGGGCACCTGGCGGGCGGCGCCCCCGGAGCGGCTCGCCGGCAATCCGACAGGCGCGGGCGACGCGTGTGTGGCCGCGATCGCGGCCGGCCTCGCCGCCGGCTGCCCCTGGCCCGAGATCCTGCGCCAGGCGGTGGCCCTGTCCGCCGCCGCGGTTCCCTGCCCGGTCGCGGGTGACGTCGACACCGCGGTCCATCGACGGCTTCTCCCTCGCGTCACCGTGGTGGAGGACTCCGCCGACTGCGCGTCACCCCCCAAGTCTGCTCGCTGATGCTTGTTACTCACGACTTTCGCGCAATAATTGACACCCACGGTGGATGTGACGCAGCATGCTGAGGGATTCGCCTCTGCCCGGCACCTCCCCTCCTCTGCAGCGCCCCGTCATCGCCCTTCCGAGCGCAAGGACTTCGCGTGATCACCCACGAAACCTCCAGGACTTCCGTCGAGATCGCCTCCCAGCCCGAGACCTGGACGCGGGCGGCCCGATCCGTCGCCTCGTTCACCGCCGTCCTCCCCCGGCGCGGCGAGCGCGTCGCCGTGATCGGCTGCGGCACCTCCTGGTTCATGGCCCACGCCTACGCGCAGCTCCGCGAGAGCGGCGGCCACGGCGAGACCGACGCGTTCGCCGCCTCCGAGTTCCCGGCCGACCGCCGCTACGACCGGATCCTGGCCATCACCCGCTCCGGCACCACCACCGAGGTCCTGGACCTCCTCGCGAAGGTCCGGGGCACCGTCGCGACCTCCGCCCTCACCGCGGACCCGTCGACGCCCGTCATGACGGCCGCCGACGCCGTCGCCGTACTCGACTTCGCCGACGAACAGTCGGTCGTGCAGACCCGGTTCGCGACCACCGCGCTGGTCCTGCTCCGCGCGCACCTGGAGGCCGAGCAGGCACTGCCGGCCGGCGTACGGCCGCTCGCGCAGGCCGTCGAGGACGCGCGGCGCGCCCTCGCCCTCCCGCTGAGCCCCGAGGTGACCGGCGCCGAACAGTTCACGTTCCTCGGCACGGGCTGGACGTACGGGCTCGCCCTCGAAGCGGGCCTGAAGATGCGCGAGGCCGCCGGAGCGTGGACGGAGGCGTACCCGGCCATGGAGTACCGCCACGGCCCGATCAGCATCACCGGCCCCGGCCGCGTCGCCTGGCTCTTCGGCCCCGCGCCGGACGGCCTCGCCGACGACATCGCGCGGGTCGGCGGGCGTCTCGTCTCCCTCTCCGCCGACGAGACGTCCCTCACGGCCGACGGGGCCGGCGGCCTCGACCCGCTCGCCGACCTGATCGTCGCCCAGCGCCTCGCCGTGATCCTCGCCGAAGCCCGCGGCTACGACCCCGACCGCCCCCGCAACCTCAGCCGTTCCGTGATCCTCGCCACCGAATCCGCGTGAGCCGCACCGGATCCGCGTAAGCCGCGCTCCTCCGCCCACGAGGCCGGCACCGGCGCCACAGCCGGTGTGCCACCACCGCATAGGGGAAGACCTTCATGCCCTTGACGTCCACCGACGACATCGTCGGCCCCGCACACGCCGCCCGTCGCGGGGTCGGCGCGTTCAACGTCGTACAGATCGAACACGCCGAGGCCATCGTCGCCGGAGCCGAGCGGGCGGCGCTGCCCGTCATCCTCCAGATCAGCGAGAACACCGCCCGCTACCACGGCGGGCTCGCCCCCATCGGGCTCGCCTCCCTCGCCCTCGCCCGTGCCGCCTCCGTGCCGGTCGCGGTCCACCTGGACCACGCCGAGTCCGCGGACCTGGTCACGGAGGCCGTCGAACTCGGCTTCACGTCCGTCATGTTCGACGCGTCCAAGCTGCCCTACGACGACAACGTCGCCGCGACCCGGGTCGTCACCGAGCGCTGCCACCGCGCCGACGTCTGGGTCGAGGCGGAGCTGGGCGAGGTCGGCGGCAAGGACGGCGCCCACGCCCCCGGCGTCCGCACCGACCCCGAGGAGGCCCGCGCGTTCGCCGCCGCGACGGCCGTCGACGCGCTGGCCGTCGCCGTCGGCAGCTCGCACGCCATGCTCAGCCGCGACGCCGTCCTCGACTTCGACCTCATCGCCCGGCTGCGGGACACGCTCGACGTACCCCTCGTGCTGCACGGATCCTCGGGCGTCGACGACGCCGACCTCGCCAAGGCCGTCGCGGCGGGCATGACGAAGGTCAACATCTCCACCCACCTCAACAAGATCTTCACCCGCACCGTGCGCGAACACCTGGAGGCGTCCCCCGGCGTCGCCGACCCACGCCGCTACCTCGGCCCGGCCCGGGACGCCGTCGCGGCCGAGGTGGCCCGACTGCTCACCGTCCTCGCGGGCCCCTGACCGGGCGTTCCGCCCGTTCACCCCCCACGACAGGCCGGTCGGATGACCGGCCTGTCGTCGACGCGTTCGCGAGGAGGCCGTGCCGGGGGGAAGGCCGCCGTCCGGGCCGCCCTACGCGCGTTCGGCGGCGTCTCGCCGGACACCGCGAGCACGACACGGGCCCCGTGCCCGCGGGCCGACGAAAGCAGGGGGAGGGGGCGGGGCGCGGCAGGGCCGCTGGTGCCGGGCGCGGCTATCGGCTATGACTGCCCTGACCCGCCCTCGTACGTCTGGAACGCGTCTCGTGACCCTGGACCTGCACCGCTTGTGGATCTTCCTGCACGTCATCGAGCAGCAGGGGTTCTCCGCCGCCGCCCAGAAGCTGTTCATGAGCCAGCCGTCCGTCTCCAACCAGGTGCGGAAGCTGGAGGAATCCCTGCGGATCACGCTCATCGACCGGTCGAGCGCCAGGATCAGGCCCACGGCCGAGGGCGAGCTGCTCGCCGAGTACGCGAGCCGCGTCTTCCTCCTCGCCGACGAGGCGGTCTCCGCCGTCCAGCAGCTCAGCGGCCTGCAGACGGGGCGGCTCGTGGTCGGCGGCTCGACCACCGTCGGCACCTACCTGCTGCCGGACCTGCTGGCGGAGTACCGCGAGCGGCACCCCGGCATCGAGAGCCACGTCCTCGTCGGGAACAACTCCACCGTGACCCAGTACCTCATGAACGGGGAGGTGGGCGTCGCGGTCGTGGCCGGCACCCCCGGGGAAGCGCGCCTCGTGGGCGAGCCCGTCCTCGAGGACCGCATGGTGCTCGTCGCCCCGCCCGGCCACCCCCTCGACGGCCGCGGCCCCGTCACGGGCGAGATGCTCGCCGGCGAACGGATCGTCCTCCGGGAGCCCGGCTCCCAGACCCGCTCGGTACAGGAACTGACCCTGGCCGGATGGGGCGTCGAAGCCCCGCCCCACACCGACGCGTGGGGCCCGGAGGTCCTCAAGAGGTGCGTTCGGGCCGGTCTCGGCATCTCCCTCGTCTCCGAACACGCCGTCGCCGACGAACTCCTGGCGGGCACCCTCGTCGTCCTGCCGACGGAGCAGCCGACGGAACCCCGGGTCGTCTCGCTGGTACGCCGCCGCGACCGCATCCTCTCCCCGGCCGAGAACGCCTTCATGGAGCTCGTCCGGGAACAGCGGAGCTGGCCCGGCGCGACCCGCGCCTAGGTCGTGTCCGGAAAGTCCCGCCTGGCTCGCGACGCCTGACGCGCGCCCCCGCCGACCGTCAGTACGGGATGCAGGCGGTACGCCACTCGGTGCAGAAGTCCCCCATCTGCGGCCCGCACTCGGCGGGGCGCTGTTCGCGAATCACCCGCATACGCCCTCGCTATGGCGCGCCCGGCGGCAGGCCGGGGGGAGCAGGTCACGGCCTCCCGAATACTCCTCATAGCCGAATCGGGGGTTCCTCCTCCGCCGCCGGGACCGCAGGCTCGTCTGCAGGTACCACCCGAGCGAGGCATCGAGGAGCAGGCGTGACGGCAGAGACGTTCACAGTCAACGGCAGGACCTACACCAGGCCTTCGGGGCCGGTGGTGGTGATCTGCGTCGACGGCAGTGAGCCCGACTACCACCTCGAGGCGATGGCCGCGGGGAGGATGCCGTGGCTGAGCAAGGTCCTGGAGGGTGAGGGGACGTCGTGGCCGGCGCACTGTGCGATGCCGGCGCTGACCAATCCGAACAACGTGTCGATCGCGACGGGCCGGCCGCCGAGCGTGCACGGGATCAGCGGCAACTACATCTTCGACACCGGGCTGGGTGAGGAGGTGCTGATGAACGACAAGCGTTTCCTGCGGGCGCCGACGGTGTTCGCCGCGGCGAACGAGGCGGGTCTGGACGTGGTCGTGGTGACGGCGAAGGACAAGCTGCGCCGGCTGCTGGGGGCGGGTCTGGTGGAGGAGGGTCCGGCGCTGGACGGTTCGGACCGGTTCGTGGCTCCGTCGCGGCGCGGGATCTGTTTCTCGGCGGAGAAGGCCGACACCGCGACGGTGGAGGACAACGGGATCGGCGACGTGCTGGAGTTGGTGGGCCGGCCGCTGCCGAGTGTGTACTCGGCCGATCTGAGTGTGTTCGCGCTGGCGGCGGGGGTGCGGATCCTGGAGACGCGGGGCGCGGACCTGATGTTCCTGTCGCTGACGGACTACATCCAGCACAAGAACGCACCGGGGACGGAGGCGGCGAACGATCTGTACGAGCAGATCGACCACTACGCGGGGAAGCTGGCCGAGCTCGGTGCGACGGTCGTGCTCACCGCCGATCACGGGATGAGCGCGAAGACCGACGAGGAGGGTGTCGCGCGGGTGATCTACGTGGAGGAGGAGGTCCGCCGGATCCTGGGCCTCGGTGCGGACGCCGCGGCGGAGGGTCTGCGGGTGATCCTGCCGATCACCGACCCGTACACGGTGCACCACGGTGCGCTGGGGTCGTTCGCGAGCGTGTATCTGCCCGAGCGGGCGGACCGGGCGACGGTGATCGCGGAACTCGCGGATCTGGCGGGCGTGCAGGAGGTGCACGGCCGGGAGGAGGCCGCCGAACGCTTCGCGCTGCCGGCCGACCGTATCGGCGACATCGTGGTCCTGGCCGAGGCGGGTACGGCGCTGGGCCGGTTCGCGGCCTGGCACGATCTGAGCGGTCTGGACGCGCCGCTGCGCTCGCACGGCGCGCTGGGCGAGCTGCAGATCCCGTTCCTGGTCAACCGGCGTCTGCCGGAGCCGGAACCGCTCGACAGCCCCTTCGGTGACCTCGCCCGGATCCACAACTACGACGCCTTCTGGGTCGCCACCACACTCGCCGCCCGCGAGGAGTCCCAGCACGCCGTCTGACACCCGCCGACAGCCGCCGCCACCCCCTCCGGCGGCGGCACGGCCCCCGGCCGCCCTCACCGTCCGACGGCCGCACCGGCAGAACCTCATCCAAGGAGTTCCTCATGGCAGAGCCGCGCCCTGAACACCTCCTCAACCACATCGACGGTGCGTGGGTGCCGTCCTCGACCGGCGCGGTCCGCGCCGACCTCAACCCGGCCGACACCGACGACGTCATCGGCGAGTTCGCCGAATCGAGCGCCAAGGACGCCACCGCAGCCGTCGACGCCGCCGCGACCGCACAGAGCGCCTGGGACGCACTCGGCCCCATCGAACGCGCCACCCACCTCACCCGCGCGGCCCGCCTCATCGAAGACCGCGCCGAACTGTTCGCCCAGGCCATCACCCGCGAACAGGGCAAACGCCTGCCCGAAGCCCGCGGCGAGGTCACCCGCTCCCTGGCCATCCTCGACTTCACGATCGGTGAAGCCCGCCGCATCAACGGCGTCACCACCCCCGCCGAGGAACCCCGGACCCTCGCGATGACCTTCCGCCGCCCCCTGGGCGTCGTGGGCCTCATCACCCCCTGGAACTTCCCCGTCGCCATCCCCATGTGGAAGGTCGCCCCCGCCCTCGTCGCCGGCTGCACCGCCGTCCTCAAACCCTCCCCCCTCACCCCCTGGACCTCCGCCCTCCTCGTCCAGGCCTTCACCGACGCCGGCCTGCCCCCGGGTGTCCTCAACCTCCTCCAGGGCGACCGCGACCCCGGCGAAGCACTCGTCGCCGACCCCCGCGTCGCCGGCATCTCCTTCACCGGCTCCCTCCCCGTCGGCCAGGCCATCAACCAAGCCGGCGCCCACCGCCTCCTGCGCACCCAGCTCGAACTCGGCGGCAAGAACGCCCTCATCGTCCTCGCCGACGCCGACCTCGACGCCGCGGCCGACGCCATCGTCCACGGCGCGTTCGGCCAGAGCGGCCAGCGCTGCAGCGCCACCAGCCGCGTCATCGTCGACCGCGCCGTCCGCGACCGACTCCTCGAACGCCTCGTCCCCCGCGTGCGGGCGATGCGGATCGGCCCCGGCGACCAGGACGGAGCCGACATCGGCCCCGTCGTCAACGCCGAACGCATGCAGGCCTGCCTCGACGCCGTCGACACCGCCCTCGCCGCCGGCGCCACCCTCGCCTGCGGCGGCGGCACCGCCGCACTCGACACCCCCGGCTACTTCGTCAACCCCACCATCCTCACCGACGTCGCCCGGGACAGCCACATCGCCCAGGAAGAGGTCTTCGGCCCCGTCCTGTCCGTCATCGACTGCGACGGCTACGACGACGCCATGCGCATCTCCAACTCCGTCAAGTACGGCATGTCCGGCACCATCTTCACCCAGCACCCCTCCCACATGTTCCAGGCCCTGCACGACTTCCAGGCCGGCATGCTCCACGTCAACCGCCCCGGCGTCGGCGCCTACTCCCACCTGCCCCACATGGGCGCCAAGGCCTCCCAGCTCGGCGCACCCGAATGCTCCCCCGACGTCTGGGACTTCTACACCGACCTCCGCTCCGCCTGCATCCGCTACTGATCTGCCGAAGCGGCTCCCCGGAGAACGGAAAGGCGCAGCAGTGGTGTTCGCCGTCGGAGCGACCGTCGTACGCCGGGGCCTGTACCCGGACGGCAGGGTCGCCTACGCGCAGTGCGGCCGGGTCGTCTCCGACGACGAACGGGGGCTGCTGACCTGGGTGGCGGCGGGCTCCACCACCATGCGGCGGGCCGCGCTCGACGGCACGCCCACGCGGTCCTGGCCGAGGTACACCGCGATGGGCGTGCCGACCGTCCTCACCCCGGCCACCTGGGAGCCGTACAGCACGCTGATGCTCACCCGGCCCGGCGTACGGCACTCCGTGTGGTGGTCGTTCGACCGGGACGGGCACTTCGTCGGCTGGTACGTCAACCTGGAGGAGGACGCCGGGAGATGGGCCGGGGGCACGGACCACGTGGACCATGCCCTCGACCTGCTGATCGCGCCCGACCGGACGACATGGCGGTGGAAGGACGAGGACGAGTTCGCCGACCTCACCGGGCACCCCGGTTTCTGGGACGACGCCGGGGCCTCCGCCGTCCGCGCGGAGGGGAAGCGGATGGCGGCCCGCGCCGCGGCGGGCGCGTTCCCCTTCGACGGAACCTGGCGCGACTTCCGGCCCGATCCGCAGTGGGAACCGAGCACACTGCCCGCGACCTGGGACCTGCCCTCCGCCCCCTGACCCGCAACCCCCCAGGGGCCCCGCACCCCTTAAGGGGCGAGCGGGCCGGCCACCTCGTTGTCCACCGCGGCGGCCCAGGCTTCCCGGCCGGTGGTGACGGCCGAGCGGTCCCGGGCCGCGGCGTGGATGGCGAGGGACAGCAGGTGGTCCTGGCAGGCGTGCGCCAGCGGGTAGGGCGCCGGGCCCTGGCCGCGTCGCCACATCGCCGTACGCTCCAGGCAGGTGGCGATGGCGATCTCCTCGTCGGACAGCCGCGCCCCGCGGTAGGGGTTCCGGTACAGCACGTGGCCGGCCCAGGTCAGGGTGTCCAGGTCGGCGCCCTCCAGGTCGCCGTCCCACCCGGTCTGGCGGCGGTGGACGGGGGCGCTGTGGACGGTGCCGTCGTCGTCGGCCCAGGTGACCTGGCCGCCCACGACCTCCCCGTGGCTTCCCCGCAGGATCAGCTGGCTCCGGCGCAAGGGGTGGAACCACTGCGTGTCCGTGAAGTCGTAGACGGCGGTGACTCCCCGGGATTCGAGGACCGCGAGGGTGTGCGCTGCCCGCCGTACCCGCGGGTCGGTGGGACGGCCGCCACGCCCCGGCCCCTCCAGGAGCGGCCCCTCGGTGCGGAAGGCCGTCACCCGGGCGGGCTCGGCCTCCAGCCGCAGGAAGGAGCGTGCGAGCGCCATGGCGTGGTAGTCGTGCGTCCACGACACGTGCACCGACGTCAGTTCCCCGAGGGCGTCCCGCAGGACCGGGGCCCGGAGCGCGGTCATGATCGGCAGGTACGGGTTCTGCTCGGCGACCTGGACCAGCCCGCTGTCCCCGACGGAGGCCCACAGCTCCCGCAGTCCTTCCCCATCCCGCGCCGGCGGCGTCTCCGACAGCACCGGGAGCCCGAGCGAGACCAGTTCGCGCACCACGGCCGGATTGACGGCCCGGGGGACCGAGGTCACCACGACCTCCGGGTCACAGGCCGCCGCCAGGTCCTTCGGGGAGCGGTACGTCGGGACACCCCACTCCCGCTCAAGCCGGGCACCGGCGTCCGCGTCACGCGTCACGACGCCGAGGCACCGGAACCGTTCGGGCACCAGCCGGGCCACACGGAGATAGAAGTCGGCGCGCCAGCCGCGGCCGACGATCGCGAACTCCACCGGAACGGGCGACGCCGACCCCGCTTCCCGCGCCGCGGCGCTCGTGACCGCCCCGTCGGTCGTCTCCCCGCTCATGATCGCCTCGCTCATGGTCGCCTCCCTCGTGGTCACGCGCCGTGGTCGCCCCTCCCGACCGGGGGACAGGGACGTCGGTCCGCCGATCCGGCCCGCCGGGGACCCCGTAGGGGAAACGCCCGAACGGCGCTGCGGTGCGCCGTCCCCGGCGCCGGGTGTCAGGCTAAGACTGGACCATGCGTGACACACGAGGCATCGGCCGGGTCCCGGCGGGGTTCCCTCGCGGCCCGCGGAGCGTCGCCGGACAGGTGTTCCTGCTGCAGTTGCTGGTGGGCGTCCTCCTCGTGGCGGTGACAGCGGCCGCGTTCGTGTTCGAGGCACGGCAGCGGGCGACGAAGGACGCGTACGGCCGGTCCCTCGCCGTGGCCGAGACCTTCGCGAACGCTCCGGGGACGAAGGCCGCCATGCGCTCCGCGGACCCCACCGCTCTGCTGCAGCCGAGCGCCGAGGCGGTCCGCAGGACGGCGGACGTCACCTACGTCGTCGCGTTCGACCCCCAGGGCATCCGCTGGAGCCACCCCGACCCCTCCCTGATCGGCGGTCACGTCTCCGGCGCCTTCTCGCCGGCGTTCTCCGGTGAGCCCTTCCAGGAGACCTTCGAGAGCACCAGGTTCGGCCGGGCCGTGGACACGACGGTCGCCGTGTTCGACACGGCCGACCGGCCCACCTGATCCACGACCACGCCGTCCTCGTCGGCAGCAGCACCGCGCCGCATCTGCGACGGGCGGAGATCAGCGACGAAGGCGGACGCGGGCTGTTCCTCGTCGCCCAGTTCGCCGACCGCTGAAGGACGCGCCGCCTGGCCCGCGGAAAGATCATCTGGACCGAGCAGGCCCTGTCGGGCCCCGCCGAGCCCCCGGCCGTCCAGGACGACGAGGCCCTCCTGGACCAGTGGGACGACGACGGCCTGTGAGCCGTCCCCGCGCCTCCCTCTAGGATGTCGGCCGCGCGAGGTCACACGGGGTTGAGGCCTCGCGGGGAAGCAGTGTCTACGGGGGGAGAACTTCGGTGTTCGGAATCATCAGGCCGTGCCGCCACCGGCTGGGCGGGAGCATGCGCACCGAGTGGATGGCGCACCTGTGCGGGCTGTGCCTGGCGTTGCGCAGCGAGTACGGGCAGTTCGCGCGCGTGGCCACCAACTACGACGGGCTCGTCGTCTCGGTGCTGACCGAGGCGCAGTCGGAGCGTACCGGCGACTGGCGGCGAGGAGCCGGACCGTGCCCGCTGCGCGGGATGCGGTCGGCGGACGTGGCCCGGGGCGAGGGCGCGCGGCTGGCGGCGACGGTGTCGCTGGTGCTCGCCGCGGCGAAGATACGCGACCACGTCGAAGACGGGGACGGCCTGTGGGGCCGCCGCCCGGTGACGCTGGCGGCCCGCCGGATCGCCCGGGGCTGGAACCGGGCGGGCGCGGCGGGCGGGGACCGGCTCGGCTTCGACACCGCCGTACTGATCGACGCCGTCGAACGCCAGCAGGACATCGAGCGGACGACCGGTCCCCAGGGCTCGCTCCTGACGGTCACGGAACCGACGGAGACCGCGACCGCCGCCGCCTTCGCGCACACCGCGGTGCTCGCGGGACGTCCGGGCAACGCCGAGCCGCTGGCGGAGGCGGGCCGGCTGTTCGGCCGGCTGGCGCACCTGCTGGACGCGGTGGAGGACCTGGACGCGGACGAGGCGTCCGGCGCGTGGAACCCGGTCGCCGTGACCGGCGCGGACCGCGCCGAGGTGCGCAGACTCTGCGACGACGCCGTCCACGGCATCCGACTCGCCCTCGCCGAGGCCGAGTTCGTCGACGGACGGCTCGTACGGGCGCTGCTCGGCGCCGAGTTGGAGCATGCCGTCGACCGGGTCTTCGCCCCCCGGCACGGTCGTCACCAGCACCGCCACCAGGCGAGCGGCCCGCGCGTGCTGCCCTGGCTGGGACGCCGTACGGCGACGGACGCGCCCCCGGAGACCGGCACGGGTACGGCGTGCGGCGTGGGAGCGCTCGCGGGCTCCGCCCCGGGCGGCGCCCCGGTGGCTTCGGGCCGGCCGTCCGAGGGGCGGTGCGGACGGTGCGACCAGTGGCGCCGGCTGTGCCGGGACTGCAGGTGGTGCTACGACTGCTGTACCTGTGACGACGCCGAGATGGAGGAACCGCAGTTCGGCGAAGGCGGCGGCGGTTCGAACCAGGGGGGTTCCGGCGGAGACGGCTGGTTCGGCGGCTCGGGCGGCTCCGGCGGCGGCAACTCGGGCGGTCACTCCGGTGGTTCAGGCGGCGGCGGTCGTGGCTCCGGAGGGTCCGGCGGCGGTTCCGGCGGCGGATCGGGTGACGGCTGCGGCGACGGCTGCTGCAACCCGTGCAAGTGCTGCTGCGACTGCTGCGACTGAGCCGAGCGCCCTTGACCGGACCGGCCGTCGCCCCCCCCCATCGGATGACAGGATGCGCGCGGCCGGTCCCCGCGTCGACGGGCCCCTGAGGCACTGCCGGCCCTCGACCCCTGCGGTTCGCTCGTCCATGACCGCGGTCGCGCGCCGGGCGTGCTGGAACCTCGCCGGGACGTACGCCACCCCCGTCGCTCCGGGGCGTCCCCCGCGTCACGAGAGCCCACCGGCCGAGAGCCCACCGGCGGCTCCCGCCCTCCCCGTCGGGCAGGCGGGTCGCGGTGTCTCCCTCCACAGCTGACCCTGGCGGGCGCCGTGGCCACCGGACTCGTGGCGGCGCTGACGCCGTAGGGCGCGCCGAGTCCAACATATTTCAACATCCCGAGGCGTGAACTGGCGATAGTCGGAGTCCACCCCCTCGTTGGGCCTCGGGGTAACGACGACGTATCGATCCGAAACCTCCTAGGCACTCTGTTGACTTTTGATGGAAACGGCGATTTTCTGTGTGCCATCGAGTTGATTAACGACTGACCGCGGCGGCTTCAGCACCCCCGAATCGCCCGGTCACCCGCTCTCGCATGTTGCTCGTCGGACAGGACCGGAACCGTCGTTCCCCTCCCTCGCCACGATCCTCCGCGAGTCCATCAGTTTCCGTGCCTCACCGGTCGGCCGTGTGCGGCCCGTCCTAGCAAGGGGAATGACATGTTCACTGAACACAACAGGCGGCCGGTGGCTGCGGTGGTCCTGGGTCTGGCTTCCGTGCTCGCGCTGACGTCCTGTTCCAGTGGTCAGCAGGCGGCCGGATCGGGCGGCGGCGGTGACGTCTCCAAGGTCGACGGCAAGATATCCCTGACGTACCTCCAGAAGCAGGGTGACCAGGAGTACTTCGTCGGTGAGGCGGCCGGCGCCAAGGCGAAGGCGGACGAGCTCGGCATCGACCTGAAGGTCGTGAACCTCGGCACCGACGCCAACAAGACCATCAGCGAGGCCCAGTCGGCGATCTCGCAGAAGAGCAACGGCCTCATCGTCGTCGTCCCGGACCCGGCCGTCGGCCCCCAGGTCGTCCAGATCGCCAAGGACGCCAAGGTCGCCCTGCTCACCTCCGACGACCAGATCTGTACGACCGGCCCGGACCCGGCCGCGTGTCCCGCCGCGGACCTCGTGCCCCGTATCGGCTTCAGCGGCGCCCAGATGGGCGGCGAGGTCGGCAAGCGCGCCGCCGCCGAGTTCAAGAAGGCCGGCTGGAACCCCGCCGAGACCCGCACCATCTCCGCCTGGAAGCAGGACGTCACCGTCTGCACCGACCGCGTGAAGGCCTCCAAGGAGGCCTTCGCCGCCAACGCCGGCGCCACGGTGCAGAACATCGACGTCCCCACGGACAACAGCCCCAGCGGTGCGCAGGACAAGATCGCCGCCACCATCACCGCGAACCCGAGCGTCAAGCACTGGGTCGTCTGGGGCTGCAACGACGAGAACGTCCAGGGCGGGGTGACCGCGCTGGAGAACGCCGGCTTCAAGGCCGACGACGTCATCGGCGTGGGCCTCGGTGCCTACCTGGCCTGCAAGAACTGGAGCTCCGGCAAGCCGTCCGGCATGAAGGCCGCGCTGTTCATCAACGGCAAGGACGTCGGCGCCCTGGCCGTCCAGACCATGTACGACAAGCTCAAGAACGGCAAGGCGTTCCCCAAGGAGGCCTTCGCCCCGACCACGATGGTCGACGCCTCCACCTGGAAGTCCGCCGGAGTCACCTGCGGCTGAGTCACGGCCCCTCTACGCCGGTGCGGCGGACCGTCCCGCCCGCCGCACCGGCTCCTCCCGGCCGCCCGCCGCACCGCCGTACCGGCCCTTCCGGCCGCCCGGCCCACCGTCGGTCCGTTCCCGTCCCTCCAGCCCGTGAGGCCACCATGACCACACCCGGCACCCAACCCCCCACGCCGGCGACTCCCGTCTCTCCGCCAGGTGCCGGTGTCGCCGTCGAGAACATCACCAAGCGCTTCGGCGCCGTCCAGGCCCTCGGCGGTGTCACCCTGACCTTCCTTCCGGGGCAGGTCACCGCCCTCATGGGCGAGAACGGCGCGGGCAAGTCCACGCTCCTGAAGATCCTCACCGGCGACCACCAGCCCACCGAGGGGCGCGTCCTCCTCGACGGGGCGCCGGTCTCCTTCGCCTCGCCGCAGGACGCGCGCAAGGCGGGGATCCGCATCATCCCGCAGGAGCCGGAGATCATCCCGCACGTCTCCGTCGCGGAGAACGTCTACGCGGGTTCCCTCCCGCGCACGGCCGGCCGGCGTCTCGACCGCGCCGAGCTGCGCCGCAGGATCACCGCCGACCTGGCACGGCTCGGCTTCGAGAAGGTCATCGACCCCGACCAGATCGGCTCCGAACTGACGGCCGCACAGCGGCAGTTGGTGGAGATCCTGCGCGCCCTCACCGGCGAGGCCAAGGTCATCGCCTTCGACGAGCCGACCTCCTCCCTCGCGGAGAACGAGGCCGAGGCCCTGTTCGCGCTGATCGACCGGCTGCGTGCCCAGGGCATCGCGATCATCTACGTCTCCCACCGCATGAAGGAGATCTTCCGTCTCGCGGACCGCATCGCGGTGCTCCGCGACGGTGCCTCCGCCGGAGTCCTCGACGCCGCGACGACCACCGAGAGCGAGGTCGTCCGGATGATGGTCGGCCGTGACCTCTCCTCGCTGTTCGTACGCCAGGACGTCGCCCGGGACGAGGTCGTCCTGCAGCTGGACGGCGTCACCACCGACGACGTCAGCGACATCAGCCTCCAGGTGAGGGCCGGAGAGGTCGTCGCCCTCGCCGGTCTGATGGGCGCCGGACGCTCGGAGCTCGGACTCGCCCTCGCCGGCGACCGGCCCCTGCGCTCCGGACGGATCACCCTGAACGGCCGGCCCCTGCGGCTGCGCAGCCCGAAGGACGCCATCCGCGCCGGTATCGGCCTGGCGCCCGAGGAGCGCAAGGCCCAGGCCCTTTTCCTGCACCGCTCCATCCGTGACAACACCTCCCTGGTCAGCCTGGAGCGGCTGCGCCGGATGCGCTTCGTCCGCAGAGGCCAGGAGAAGACGGTCGCCCAGGAGTTCTCCGACCGGCTCAGGGTGCGCACCCCCTCCATCGAGCACGAGGTCCGCAAGCTGTCGGGCGGCAACCAGCAGAAGGTGGTCCTCGCCCGCTGGCTGCTGCGCCGGCCGAAGGTCCTGATCCTCGACGAGCCGACCCGTGGCATCGACATCGGCGCCAAGGCGGAGATCTACCGGATCATCGCCGACCTCGCGCGCGACGGTGTCGCCCTGCTCGTGATCTCCTCCGAGCTCCCCGAGGTGCTCGGACTCGCCGACCGCGTCGTGGTGATGCAGAACGGCCGCATCACCGGCGAACTCAGCCGCGCCGAGGCGACCGAGGAATCGATCCTCAACCTCGCCATGGCCGACGACCTCGCCACCGTGGACGCCGCCCCCACCCCGGCCGCCGCCCGGCCCCGTACCGACTCCGCCCATGGAGGCTCCCGATGACCACCGCCACCACCTCCCCGGCCGAGACCGAGAAGACACCGCCGACGGCCCGCAAGCGCTCGCCGCTGGCCGCCCTGGGCGGGCAGAACCTCAGCCTCATCGGTGCGCTCGTCGTGGTCCTCGGGCTGTTCGGCGCCCTCAACGAGAACTACCTGAGCCTCTCCAACATCCAGGTGATCGCCGAGGCGGCCACCATCACCGGCCTCCTGGCCATCGTGCAGACCGTGGTCATCATCTGCGGCGGCCTGGACATCTCCGTCGGCTCCCAGGTCGGCGTCGCCTCCGTCGTCAGCGCCATGGTCTTCACCAGCACCGGCTCCAACGCCTACCTCGGCATGCTCGCCGCCATCGGCGTCGGCGTCCTGGTGGGCGTCCTCAACGGCCTGATCATCGTCTACGGCCGCGTCAACCCCACCATCGCCACCCTCGCCGGACTCGCCGCCTACAAGGGCCTCGCCCAGCTCCTCTCCGACGGTCGCGCCCAGGGCTACGTCCTCAACGACGACTTCTTCGTCTTCCTCGGCCGCGGCAAGATCGCCGGACTCCCCGTCATGGTCTGGATCCTCATCGTCGTCGCCGTCGCCGTGCACGTGATGCTCAAGTACACCGACATCGGCCGCAACCTCTACGCCATCGGCGGCAACGACACCGCCGCCCGCCTCGCCGGCATCAACATCAACAAATACCTCGTCGCCGTCTACGCCCTCATCGGCATCGTCGCCGCCGTCGCCGGCATCCTCCTCACCGCCCGCACCGGCTCCGGCCAGCCCGTCTCCGGCAGCGAAGGCCTCGAACTCAAGGCCATCACCGCCGCCGCCCTCGGCGGCTGCGCCCTCAAGGGCGGCAAGGGCGGCGTCGGCGGCACCCTCCTCGCCGTCGCCCTCCTCGGCGCCCTGGAGAACGGCCTCACCGTCCAGGGCATCAACACCTTCTGGCAGAACGTCGCCCAAGGCGCCCTCCTCGTCGTCGCCGTCGTCATCCAGCAGCGCCGCAGCGGCGAACGAGCCGTCGGACTCCCGCACTGACCCGACGCACCACCGCACGGACGAGGCCCGCTCCCTTCGGGGAGCGGGCCTCGCCGCGTTCCGACGGCAGGAAGGCGGGCGCGGTGTCGTCCCACGGGAAGCGGGTCGGGGCGCCGAGGCGGCCCCTCGGACGTGAACGTCCGGGTGACGTATCGCCCGTGACCGCGCCGAGGCCGACCGTCGCCGGGCGTAGCCGGTACCGGCCCTCGGATGTGCGTACCTCGCCAAAGTGCTCCTCGCCCTCGAACGCACCCGTTCCCACCACCCCCGTCGCGTGCGGACATGTCCCCGCCTGGCCCTGGCGTGGGGGCGACGAGGAAAGCCCTCCCGGAAGCCGGGAGGGCTGGGGCGGCGGGGAGGCCGACGGAAGCGGGCCCGGTCCGGGGTGCACCCGGACCCGGCCCGCCGGGTGTTCCTACTCCTCGGTGGGGCCGAGGTCGGGCGTCTCGCGGAAGTCGACGGTACGGGCGCGGGGCCCGGCGTGGAGTTCCAGGACGACGATCTCGTTCGTACCGGCACGCAGGACGGGAGCGGGCACGTACAGCGACCGCTGAGGGCCGCGGGACCAGTAGCGGCCGAGCGCGAAGCCGTTGACCCAGGCGTTGCCCTTGGTCCAGCCGTCGAGGTGCAGATAGGTGTCGGCCACCTCGGTGAGCTCGAAGGTGCCCCGGTGGAACGCCGGGCCGACGGGAGTCGTCGTGGTGGCCGCGAAGGGGACGTCGTCCAGCGCGGTGAGCGGGAGCGGGTGGTTCGTCCAGGCCACCGGCTCGACGCCGTCGAGGAGGACCGCGCCGAGGAGCCCCTTGCGGTCGTGGATGCCCTGGCCGTAGTTCACCCGGCCCTGGTTCTCCACCAGGATCGAGAGCACGCTGCCGGCCCCGGGGGACGTGAAGGCCAGGGAGTGCTCGTGGTTCTCGCGCTCCAGGACGCCCACCGGCTGCCCGTCGACGAAGACCTGGGCCCGGTCGCGGACGTGCTCGACCTCGAGGAGGACGGGTCCGCGCAGCGGCAGGGTGGTCTCGTAGAGGACGAAGCCGAAGTCCTGCTCCATCTCCTCCATGGTCAGCGGCCGCCGCGAGTCGATCCGCGGCGCCAGCGCGGCCGCGCTCGGCAGCAGCTCGGCGCTCTGCGTCAACGCGACCGCGGGGACGGCCAGTTTGGCGCCGGGCGCGGGGACGGGCTCGCTCGGCACCGGCGCGTACTTGGCGATGATGTCGCGGAACGCGGTGTACTTCTCCGTCGGGTCCCCGGCCTCGTCGAGCGGCGAGTCGTAGTCGTAGGAGGTGACGGTGGGCCGGTAGGTGTGCTTGTCGTTGGCGCCGTTGGTGAAGCCGAAGTTGGTGCCGCCGTGGAACATGTAGAAGTTGACCGACGCGCCGGCGGCGAGGGCGTCGTCGAGCTCGCGGGCGGCGTCGTCGGGGTCGCGCACCACGTGCTGGGCGCCCCAGCGGTCGAACCAGCCGATCCAGAACTCCGTCGTCATCAGCGGCCCCTCGGGCCGCAGCGCGCGCAGGGTGGCCAGATGGTGCGAGGAGCGGCTGCCGAAGTTGGCGGTGGCGAGGACGCCGGGCAGCGCGCCCCGCTCCAGGTCGACCGGCTGGTCGCAGGTGAACAGGGGGACGTCGATGCCGCAGGCGCGCAGGGAGTCGGCGATGTGCTCCAGGTAGGCGGTGTCGTCGCCGTAGGCCCCGTACTCGTTCTCCACCTGCACGGCGAGGATCGGGCCGCCCCGCGAGGCGAGGTACGGCTGGAGCGGGGTGAGCAGACGGCGGAAGAAGTCGTCCACCGCCGCGAGGAAGCGGGGGTCACGGGAGCGGAGCTGTATGTCCGGCTCGGTGAGCAGCCACGAGGGGAGACCGCCGCCCTCCCACTCCGCGCAGATGTACGGGCCGGGGCGCAGCAGGACGTGCAGGCCCTCGGCGGCGGCGAGGTCCAGGAAGTGGGGGAGGTCGAGTCCGCCGTCCATCACGAAGCGGTCGGGGCGCGGCTGGTGCAGGTTCCAGGGCACGTAGGTCTCGACGGTGTTGAGTCCCATGAGCCGGGCCTTGCGGAGCCGGTCCTGCCACTGCTCGGGGTGTACCCGGAAGTAGTGCAGCCCGCCGGACAGGAACCGGAAGGGTTGACCGTCGAGCAGGAATCCGGCCTTGTCTGTCTGGAGAACGGGCATGTGCTGCTTGCTCCTGTACGTGAAGGTCGTGCGGGTGGAGACGCGACCCCATATGTTTACGCAAACATGCAGGGCGTGGCAAGCCCTTTCTGCGGGCTCGTCGGGGCGGAGCCGCGATGCGGCTCCGCCCCGTGGTGGAACGGACTACTTGTTGACCGTGAAGCCCTGGTCCTTGCCGTACTTGACGCTGGCGTCCTGCCAGGTCTTCAGGCCCTCGGAGAGCTTCGTCGGGGAGACGTACGCCTTGCCGGCGGTGTCGTTGAAGATGGAGTTCGCGTACACCTGGAAGGGCAGGTAGGACCAGTCGGCGCCGACGTTGCGGGCGGAGTCGGCGAAGATGCGGTTGGCCTGCTGGCCGCCGAAGTACGGGAACTTGGTGTCGAGGAACGCCTTCGACTCCAGGTCGGCGCGGGTGGCGGGGAAGGCGCCCTGGGCGACACGGCTGCTGGCGCCGGCGCCGGTGGTGGCGAACTCGGTGAAGGCGTAGGCCAGTTCCTTGTTCTTGGCGGCCTTCGGGACGGCGAGGGAGCTGCCGCCGTTCTCGGCGGTCGTCTTCTCGCCCTTCGTCCACTGCGGCAGCGGGGCGACCCGCCAGTCGCCGGAGGCGGAGGCGACACCGGAGGAGAGGTTGGCCGGCATCCAGGCGCCGATGGAGAGGGTGGCGATGGAGCCGTCGGCCAGACCCTTGTACCAGGCGTCGCTCCAGGAGCTGATCGGCGCGACCAGCTTCTCGTCGAGGAGCTTCTGCCAGGTGGCGGTGTACTTCTGGGTACCCTCGTCGGCGAAGTCGATGGTGACGTCGGTGCCGTCGGTCTTGTACGGGCGTCCGCCGGCCTGCCAGATGAGGCTGGTCGTGGCGCCCGCGTCACCGGTGTCGTTGGTGATGAAGATCTTCGGGTCGGCCTTGTGCAGGGTGCGGGCCGCCTCGACGTACTCGTCCCAGGTGGTCGGGACCGCGATCTTGTGCTTGTCGAAGACCTTCTTGTTGTAGAAGAACGCCATCGGGCCCGAGTCCATGGGCAGGGCGTAGACGGACTTGTCCTCGCTCACCGCGTTCCACGGGCCGGGAGTGAAGGTCGTGCCGTACTTCTGGGCGCCGTAGGAGGAGAGGTCCTCGACGGACTTGCCGATGGCGAACTGGCCGAGGGCGTAGTACTCGATCTGCGCCACGTCGGGGGCGCCGTTCCCGGCCGCTATGGCGTTCTGCAGGGCGGTGTACTGCTTGTCGCCGGTGCCCGCGTTGACCAGCTCGATGTCGACCTTGGGGTACTTCTTCTCGAAGTCCTCCGCCACCTTCTTCAGCGTGGGCTCCCAGGCCCACACCGTCACCTTCCCGCCCTTCTCCAGTGCGGCGTTGACGTCCTTCGGGGCGCCGCCGCCGGAGCCGGAGTCCGAGGCGTCGGAGCCGCAGGCCGTGGCGGTCAGCGAGAGCGTGGCGAGCACGGCGAGGGCGCCGAGCAGTCTGCGGGTGGTGTGGGTACGCATGGGAGGTGCTCCTGGTCGGTGGTGCGGGTGGGAAGGGGCTTCCGGGTGGGACGGATCAGGGGCGGGCGGTCATTCCTTGACGCTGCCGGCCGCCAGGCCGGACTGCCAGTACCGCTGGAGCAGCAGGAAGACGGCCACGATCGGGAGGATCGTCAGCAGCGAGCCGGTGACGATGAGGTCGAAGACGGCCTCGCCGCCTGCCGTCTGGGCCTGCTGGTTCCAGGCGTTGAGGCCCAGGGTCAGCGGGTACCAGTCGGGGTCCTTGATCATGATCAGCGGCAGGAAGTAGTTGTTCCAGGTCGCGACCATGGAGAACAGCAGCACGGTGACGGTGCCCGGAACGAGGAGCGGGAGCGCGATCGTGAAGAAGGTCCGCAGCTCGCCGGAACCGTCGATGCGGGCTGCCTCGAGGAGCTCGGTGGGGACGGCTTCGGCGGCGAAGACCCACATGAGGTAAAGCCCGAAAGGCGAGATAAGTGAGGGAATGATGACCGCCCACGGGGTGTTCGTCAAGCCCATGTTGCTGAACATCAGGAACGTGGGGACCGCGAGGGCGGTGCCGGGGACGGCCACGGCGCCGATGACGACCGCGAAGACCGCCTTGCGCCCGGGGAAGTCGTACTTCGCGAGGGCGTAGCCGCCGAGGACGGCGAGGACCGTGGCGCCGCCCGCGCCCGCGAACACGTACAGCAGCGTGTTGAGGAGCCAGCGGACGAAGGCGCCGTCGTCGTAGGTGAGCGTGCGGGTGATGTTGTCCCACAGGTTGAAGTCGTCCGCGAACCACAGCCCGAAGGAGTCCAGGAGTCCCCGCTGGCTCTTGGTGGCGTTGATGACCAGCCAGGCGAGCGGGAGCAGGGTGTAGACGAGCACCAGGCCGGTGACGAGGGTCAGCGGGATGCTGGGGCGCGGGTTGAGCGGGGTGTGCGGGAGGCGCTTGCGGCGTTTGGCCGTGGCCGGATCGGCGCGGTGCGAGGAGGCTGAGGCCCGGCCGGTCCGCGGCTCCGTGGACGGAGTGGGGTCGGCGGCCGCGGTGGTCATGGAGGTGGTCATGGGTCAGCCCTTCCGCATGCCGCGCAGCTGGACCGTGTAGGCGATGATCGCGGTGATCACGCCCATCACGATCGCCACGGTCGCCGCGTAGTTGTGCTGCTGGCCCGAGAAGGACAGCGAGTACGTGTAGAGGTTGGGAGTGAGGTCGTTGGTGATGGCGTTGGGGGCGAGCTTCTGCAGGATGCTCGGCTCGTTGAAGAGCTGGAAGCTGCCGATGATCGAGAAGATCGTGGCGATGACCAGCGCGCTGCGGATGGCCGGAAGCTTGACCGAGGCCACGATCCGCCACTCCCCGGCCCCGTCGATCGCCGCCGCCTCGTAGAGGGAGCGCGGGACGACCTTCAGGGCGGAATAGAAGATCAGCATGTTGTAACCGACGAACTCCCAGGTGACGATGTTGCCGATGGAGGCGAGGACCAGGGAGGGGGAGAGCGGGTTGGGCAGGGTGACGCCGAGCGCTTCGTTGATGTTGCCGACGAGACCGAACTGGTCGCCGTACATGAAGCCCCAGATGAGGCTGGCGACGACGGCGGGCACGGCGTACGGGAGGAAGATCGAGACCCGGAAGAAGGTCTTCCCGTAGAGGCGGCCGCTGTCGATCGCGAGGGCGGCGAGGAGCGCGATGCCCAGCATGATCGGTACCTGGATCAGCAGGAAGAGGCCGACCCGCATCAGGCCGTCCCAGAACCGGGGGTCCGTGAGGGCCTCGCCGTAGTTGTCGAGTCCCACGAAGGAGGTGCCGCCGATGAGCCGGTCCTGGAACAGGCTCAGGTATCCGGCGTACCCGATCGGTGCGAGAAAGACGAGGCCGAAGACCGCGACGAACGGGCCGGCGAATCCCCAGCCCACGAGGGCCTCCTTGCGGAGGCGGAAGCGGGCTCGTGGGCGGGGCGGTGGTGCTGCCGTAGCACGCGTCGACAAGAGCGTCATGGCTTTGGGGTCCTAGCGTCGGTGACCGGGCGATCCGGGGACGGGGAGCGAGAGGGTGGGCCTGAGGCCGAGAACCGACCCTGCGGGGAGGGCTGGCCGACGAGAAATGTTTACGTAATCATCGGTAGCGTGATGGTGACATTCCCGCTGAGGGGCGTCAAGCACGAAGTGGCAGCGAATGAGAGGGATTCGGGTGACCGAGCAGAACGCGACCGGTCGGTCGGTGGCGGCCGTGAACGGCGGCCGGCGGGGGGCGCGGACCGGGCCGCGCCGTGTTTCCATGGCGGACGTGGCCCAGCTGGCGGGCGTCTCGTCGCAGACGGTGTCCCGGGTCTCCAACGGTGACGCGGCCGTCGTCGAGGCCACCCGGAAAAGGGTCCTCGACGCGATGAAGGAGCTGGGATACCGTCCCAACAGCGCGGCTCGCGCCCTCAAGAGGGGTGAGTTTCGAGCCATAGGCGTCATCACCATGGGGCTCACCAGCACCGGAAATGTCCGGACTCTGGACGCCATCGCCAACGCGGCGTCCGGCGCGGGCTACGCGGTCACGCTCATTCCGCTCGACGCGCCCACGCAGGACAACGTCAAGGGGGCGTTCACCCGCCTCGACGAGCTGGCGGTCGACGCGGTCGTGCTGATCATGGAGGTGCACCTGCTCGACTCCGCCGCCCTCACGCTGCCGCCGCACCTCAAGGTGATCGTGGTCGACTCGGACGCCACGGAGTTCCCGGTGGTGGACACGGACCAGCGGCAGGGCGCCCGCGCGGCGGTGCGGCACCTGCTCGACCTCGGCCACGGCACGGTGTGGCACGTCGCGGGCCCCGAGGAGTCCTTCGCCGCCGGCCGTCGCGCCGAGGCATGGGAGGCGGCGCTCCGCGAGGAGGGCCGCACGGTGCCTCCGGTGCTCCGCGGCGACTGGACGCCCGAGTCAGGTTACGAGGCGGGCCTGAGACTCGCCGACGAGGCCGACTGCACGGCGGTGTTCGTGGCCAACGACCAGATGGCCCTCGGTGTGCTGCGGGCCCTCCACGACCGGGGCGTACGCGTCCCCGAGGAGATCAGCGTCGTCGGCTTCGACGACATCCCCGAGGCGGCCTCCTTCATCCCGCCCCTGACCACGGTCCACCAGGACTTCGCGCAGGTCGGAGCGCTGTGCGTGAAGGCCGTGCTGCGGGCGCTGGCGGGGGAGACGGTGACGGGCGTGCAACTCGTGCCGACCACCCTGGTGGTACGGAACAGCACCGCGTCCCCGGGCACGGGAGGTCGGGAACGCTGAGCGGACCGTACGCCCGGACGGAAGGGTGACGGCGGGCGAAGCATGCCCACGGGGCGGGGCGAGGGTGTCGACGGCGGTGAGCCGGCGGGGGTTCAGGCCAGGCCGCCCGGCCGGGGCGGAGCCGTGCTCGAACGCACCACGAGGACGGGCTCCACCGCCCTGCGGCGCGGCCCGTCGGTACGGCCTTCGATCTGGTCGAGGAGCAGCGCGACGCAGTGCTTGCCGACGACCTCGAAGTCCTGGTGCACGGTCGTCAGGGGTGGATGGAGGTACGCCGCCTCGGCGATGTCGTCGAACCCGGCCACGCTGACGTCCTCGGGCACGCTCCTGCCCGATTCGTGCAGGGCCCGCATCAGGCCCATCGCCATCTGGTCGTTGGCGGCGAAGACGGCCGTGACGTCCGGCTGCCGGGCGATGTCGAGCCCCGCCCGGTAACCCGACCTCGCCGACCAGTCCCCGTACACCAGAGGCGGTACGGGCGCGCCGGCGTCGGTCAGGGTCCGTTGCCAGGCCTCGGCGCGCCGGCGGGCGGCGAACGAGTCGGGCGGGCCCGCGAGGTGCCAGACCGTGCGGTGGCCGAGGCTCAGCAGATGGGACACCACGCTGTGGGAGCCGTGGGCCTGGTCGAAGTCGACGTTGGGGTACTCGTGCCCGGTGTCGCCGTCGGCGACGACCACCGGCATGGACGGGGGCAGTCGCAGCGACGGGGTGTCGAGCATCTGCGACTCGACCAGCACGATGCCGTCGACCGACTGCAGCATCAGGTGCTGGAACGCGTGACGGACGGCGGCCTCGGTCTGGGCGCGCACACCCATGAAGTTCACGGAGAAGTCGGCCTCGCGCGCGGCGTCGGCGATCGCGCCGAGCGTCCGGGCGTTGCCGTGCGCGCCCACGTCGAAGCTGACCACGCCGAGGGCGCCGAACCGGCCGGTGACCAGCGCGCGGGCCGCCGTGTTGGGGCGGTAGCCGAGCGCCTGCATGGCGGAGAGCACCTTCTCACGGGTGGCGGCGTCGACGTTCTCCCGGTTGTTCGCCACCCGGGAGACCGTCTGCGACGAGACGCCCGCCATCGTGGCGACGTCCGCCATGGAAGGCCACTGGCGGGCGGGCCGTGAGCGCGGCGACCGAGTCCTGTTGTCCGTCGCCATGCACGAAGCCTTCCTCACGCGTCCTGGTCCTACCGCGCGGTAGGGCCTTCCACATGTTGGCGTAAACATACCGGCCGGTCAAACTTCGGCGGATCTTGTCCGAATCCTTGACAGTCCCTGTCGCCGCTTCCAAACTCTCGTCCCAAGCGCTCGTGTTAACGCGAACATGAGAAGGCGACACCTTCGCGTAACGCGGTGGTCACCTTCCGTCGGTGGCGCCGGACCCACCCGGCGGCCACCGTGCCGCACCCCCCGCGGCCCCATCGTGCGCCCTCATCCACGCAGGCATCCTCGCGCCGGAGGTGCGCTCCCGCCTGCCCCGCCAGCCACACCAGCCACTCCATTCCCCCCAAACACGAGGTACGCGATCATGCGACGCACATCCTCGGGGACGGCCACCGTGCTCACCGCACTCTGTGCCGTACTCCTGTCCCTGCTGGGCACCGTCGGCACCGCTCACGCCGCATCGGTGACCGTCACCAACGCCACCCAGTTCACCGACCCGGCGGGCAACCCCGTCCACGCCCACGGCGGCGGGGTCCTCAAGGTCGGCGCGTACTACTACTGGTTCGGCGAGAACCGCAACGGCGACAACAGCTTCCGGTACGTCTCCGCCTACCGCTCCACCGACCTGAAGACGTGGGAGTTCCGCAACCACGTCCTCAAGCAGGAGACGGACCCCGAGCTCCAGGGCGCCAACATCGAGCGGCCCAAGGTCATCTACAACGCCTCGACCGGCAAGTTCGTGATGTGGATGCACAAGGAGGGCAGCGCCACCGACTACAGCGAGGCCCGTGCCGCGGTCGCGGTCTCCTCCACCGTCGACGGCGACTACACCTGGCAGGGCAGCTTCCGCCCCGAGGGGCACATGTCCCGTGACATCACCACGTTCGTCGACACCGACGGCACCGGCTACATGATCTCGGCGGCCAACGAGAACGCGGACCTGCACATCTACCGCCTCACCGCCGACTACACCGCCATCGACGCCCAGGTGCAGAAGCTCTGGGCGGGCCACTGGCGCGAGGCCCCCGCGATGTTCAAGCGCAACGGCGTCTACTTCCTGCTCACCTCCGGCGCCACCGGCTGGTCCCCCAACCAGCAGAAGTACGCCACCGCCACCAGCATCACCGGCACCTGGAGCGACCTGAAGGACGTCGGCGACGGGACCGCGTACGGCTCCCAGACCGCGTACGTCCTGCCCGTCCAGGGCACCTCCGGCACCTCGTTCCTCTACATGGGCGACCGCTGGGGCAACTCCATCGGCGGCATGGTCAACGACTCCCGGTACGTCTGGCTCCCGCTGAAGTTCCCCACCGGCACCACCATGACCATGGACTACTTCCCGCAGGTCACCATCGACACCGCCACCGGCTCGGTGCAGGGCCTCGGCACCTGGGAGACGCTGAAGGCCTCCCACAGCGGCAAGTGCGCCGACGTCGCCGACCGCTCCACCGCCGACGGCGCCGCCCTCATCCAGTGGGGCTGCGGCAACAGCGTCAACCAGCAGTTCTGGCTCAAGTCGGCCGGCAACAACCGGGTGCAGATCGTCGCCCGCTACAGCGGCAAGTGCCTCGCCCCGCAGGGCGGCTCGACCGCCGACGGCACGGCCGTCGTCCAGTACACCTGCAACGGCACGGCCGCCCAGCAGTGGAGGGTGATCGGCTCCGGCAACACCGTCCAGCTGTCCGCCGTAGTGAGCAGCAAGTGCCTGGACGTCATGAACACGTCCACGAATGACGGCACCCCGCTCATCCAGTGGAGCTGCAACAGCGGCGCCGCCAACCAGAAGTGGCTCCGCACGGCTGCCTGACAGCCGTCCGGACCGCACCGGGCAGGCCCCGACCCCCCGGCGGGGCCTGCCCCATCCATGACCGACCGCCCGCACCAGCCGGCCGCGCCGGCCCGGCCGCGCGGTCCCCTCGGCGAGCAACGATCAACTCAGGGAGATCGACCATGCGCTCCACCCGTGAACGACCCTCGAACCGCGTGCGCAGGAGCGGCGCGGTCCTGGCCGGCGCCGCCGTGGCCGCGCTCCTCGCGACCGGCCTCACGCCCGTGACCTCCGTGGCGGCCGAGGGCGCGGAGCAGGCGGTGACCGTCCGCCCCGACCCGAGCTACCAGCAGCAGCCGTTCGAGGGCTGGGGCACCGCGCTCGCCTGGTTCGCCAACGTGACCGGAGGCTGGCCGGACGCCCAGCGCAACGCGCTCGCCGACGCCCTCTACGGCGCGGACGGCCTCGGCTTCACCATCGCCCGCTACAACATCGGCGGCGGCGACAGCCCCGAGACCACCCCCTACATGCGGGCCGGTGCCGCCGTCCCCGGCTGGTGGAACCGCCCCGGGGCCGAGTCCCCCGACTGGTGGGACCCGAACAACCCCACCCACTGGAACCCGAACGCCGACGCCAACCAGCGCTGGTGGCTCACCGCCGCCAAGGCGCGTGGCGCCGACAAGTTCGAGGCCTTCTCCAACTCCGCGCCCTACTTCATGACGAACAGCGGTCTCGTCTCGGGCAACTGGAACGCCTGGCACGACAACCTCCGCTCCGACCAGTACGAGCGGTTCGCCACGTACCTCTCCGGCGCCATGAAGCGCGCGCAGAACGCCACCGGTGTCACCTTCGGCACCCTTTCCCCCATCAACGAGCCCAACACCAACTACTGGGGCGCGGGCGGCCGGCAGGAAGGCTCGCACTGGGACCCGGCCTCCCAGGCGCGCATGTTCACCACCATGCGGGCCCGGCTGAACGCCGACGGCCTCTCCACGCGCATCGCCGCCATGGACGAGACCAACCCGAACACCTTCCGCACCAACTGGGACACCTACGACACGGCGACCAAGGCCGCGCTCGGCCAGCTCAACACCCACACGTACAGCACCGGCGGCCGTATCGGTGCCCGTGACATCGCCAAGGGGACGGCCACCCCGCTGTGGATGTCCGAGGTGGACCTCGGCGGCAGCGTCGGGCAGAGCTTCACCGACATGAGCCCCGCCCTCGACCTCACCCAGCGCGTCAACGAGGACTTCCGCGAGCTGGAGCCCCGGGCCTGGGTCCTGTGGCAGGCCGTCGAGGACTACGAGAACATGACGCCGGACCACGAGAACTCCAACTGGGGCCTCATCCAGACCGACTTCACCCCGGCCGACGCGGCCACCGAGCCGATCCGCAAGAACAAGAAGTACTGGGCGATGGCGAACTACACCAAGTTCGTCCGTCCGGGCGCCCGGGTCATCAACACCGACAACGCCGACACCTTCGCCGCGCTGCGGCCGGCCGGTCAGGGCGCGGTCGTCGTCCACACCAACCCGACGAACGAGCCCCAGCGGCTCACCCTGAACCTCTCCGGTTTCCAGAACGTGGGCACAGGGACCGTCCAGCGCTACACCACCGACGGCACCAAGAACCTCCAGCGCGAGACTGACCTGACCCCCGCGGGCAAGACGCTCACCGCCACCGTGGGCGCGGGCTCCGTCACCACGTTCGTCCTCCCGGCCGCGACCGGCGTGAACATCTCCGACACCACGGCTCCCACCGGCGCCGCCCGGCAACTGCTCAACGACAACAGCGGCAAGGCCCTGGCCGTGGCCACCAGCGGCGGCCAGAGCACCCTGGTCCAGCGCACCTCCAGCCCCGGCACCACGACGCAGCAGTGGAAGTTCACCAAGCTCGCCTCGGCCGACTGGAGCAACACCGCGACCTACCGCATCACGAGCGTCGCCAACGGCAAGGCGCTCACCGCGCAGGGCGACGCCCTCACCCTGGTGAACTCGGGCACCTCCGCCGAACAGAAGTGGATGCTGTCCACCACCGGCGACGGGCACCACACCCTCGTGAACAGCGCGAGCGGCAAGCTGCTCGACGTCGGCAACGAGTCGACGAGCGACGGCGCGCCCGTCGGCGTCTACCGTCCGACGACCGGGTCCAACCAGTCCTGGACCTTCCGCTCGGTCGCCGCGGACACCTGGGCCCCGCTGCGTCTGCGCCACAGCGGGAAGTGCCTGGACGTGACCGGAGCCTCCCTCGCCGACGGCGCGCAGGTCGTCCAGTACACCTGCGGCGGCGCGACCAACCAGCAGTGGTCCCTCCGTCCCGCGGGCGGTGGCTACGTCAACGTCGTCGCCCGTCACAGCGGCCGCTGTCTCGACGTCACCAACGAGTCGACCGCCGACGGCGCGATCGCCTTCCAGTACGCCTGCAACGGCGGCACCAACCAGCAGTGGGCGGTGCACAAGTCGGCCGACGGGTTCATCACCCTGCTGGCCCGCCACAGCGGCAAGTGCCTGGACGTGAGCGGCGCCTCCACGGCGAACGGCGCCGAGGTCGTCCAGTACACCTGCGGCACGGGCACCAACCAGCAGCTCAGCACCTCCTAGCCGCCCCGGTCGGCCCGGAAGCCACCCGGCTTCCGGGCCGGCCTCACCTGTTCGAACGTGATGACTTCGATGGCCCTCCGTGCGGCCGTCGACCCGCACGGGCCCCGTGCTTGCCAGGAACCATTCAAAAATGGATAAATGTGGAGCATGAGCGGAGAAACGGGTCATAAGCGAGGCGATCCGCGTGAGCCCCCAACCAGGGGGCCGTGGCGCATCAAGGCCTGGCTGACCACGCGCAGCGTCGCCCGCGAGGTCTTCCTCCTCCAGCTGATCCTCGTCATCCTGCTCGTCGCCGCCGCCGTCGTGGCCATCGTCGTCCAGGCCCGACGCGACACCATGACCGACGCCCGCCACCGGACCGTCGCCGCCGCCCAGTCGTTCGCGCACGCCCCGGGCCTCGTCGAGGCCCTCGAGGAGGACTTCCCCACGGTCGTCCTCCAGCCCCTCGCCGAAGGGGCCCGCAAGGCCGCCGGCATCGACGCCCTGATCGTGTACGAACTCGACGGGATCACCCTCACCCACAGCGACCCCACCCAGCTCGGCAAGCACGTCATCGGCCCGTACGCCGAAGCGGCGGCCGGCCGGCCCTTCACCCGTACCTTCCAGGGCGCCCTGGGCCTCTCCGTCGTCTCGGCCGCCCCCGTCAGGGATTCCGCCGGAGACGTGGTCGCCATCGTGTCCGCGGCCGTGACGGTCGAGAAGGTCCAGGACTCGGTGGACCAGCAGCTGCCCGTCTTCCTGGGCAGCGCGGCCGGCGCCCTCGGTCTCGTCGCCCTCGGCACGGGCCTGGTCAGCCGCCGTCTGCGCCGCCAGACCCACGGCCTGGGCCCGGTCGAGATGACCCGTATGTACGAACACCACGACGCTGTCCTGCACGCCGTCCGCGAGGGCGTGCTCATCACCGGACGTGACGACCGGCTGCTCCTCGCCAACGACGAGGCCCGTCGCCTCCTCGACCTGCCGGAGGACGCGGAGGGCCGCCGCGTCACCGACCTCGGACTCGACAGCTCCCTCAGCACCCTCCTGGCATCGGACCGGATCGCCACCGACGAGGTGCACCTGGCCGCGGACCGGCTGCTCGCCCTCAACAAACGCGTCACCCTTCCCGTCGGCGGCGGTCAGCGGGGCAGTGTGATCACCCTGCGGGACACCACCGAGCTGCGCTCCCTGTCCGGCCGGGCCGAGGTGGCGCGGGAGCGGCTGACACTGCTCTACGACGCCGGTGTCCGCGTCGGGACGACCCTGGACGTGGTGCGCACCGCCGAGGAACTGGCGGAGGTGGTGGTCCCCAGGTTCGCGGACGTGGTCACGGTCGAGCTCCTGGACCCCGTCCTGAGCGGCGAGGAACCGGCCGGGGCGAGCACCGAACTGCGCCGGACGGCCATCGCCGGCCTCACCGAGGACCACCCCCTCTACCCCTCGGGAGAGCTGATCCGCTTCGTCCCCGGAACCCCGGTGGAGACCAGCGTCAGCGAGGGCCGCTCCGTCGTGGTGACCGACCTCGCCTCCGATCCCGGCTGGCGCGCCCAGGACGAGGAGCGGGCCACCCGGATCCTCCACTACGGCATCCACTCCCTGGCGGTCGTACCGCTGCGTGCGCGAGGGGTGGTCCTCGGCGTCGCGAACTTCTGGCGGTCGGGAGCCTCCACACCGTTCTCCGACGAGGACCTGTCCTTCGCCGAGGAGCTGGCGAGCAGGGCCGCGGTCTCCATCGACAACGCCCGCCGCTACACCCGCGAGCACGCGATGGCCGTCACCCTCCAGCGCAGCCTGATGCCACGCAACCTCCCCGAGGGCGAGGCCCTCGACGTGGCCTCGCGCTACATGCCCGCGGAGTCCGGGGTGGGCGGTGACTGGTTCGACGTGATCCCGCTGCCCGGTGCCCGGGTGGCACTCGTCGTCGGCGACGTCGTCGGCCACGGTCTGCACGCCGCCGCCACCATGGGCCGGCTGCGCATCGCCGTACACAACTTCTCGGGCCTCGACCTCTCCCCGGACGACCTGATCGGACACCTCGACGAACTCGTGGCCCTGATCGACGTCCAGGGCGAGTCGACCGCGAACGACGCGGAGATGATCACCGGAGCCACCTGCCTGTGCGTCGTCTACGACTCCGTCTCCGGCGAGGTCACCGCCGCCACGGCCGGCCACCTGCCCCCGGCGGTCGTCCGCCCCGACGGCAGCGTCGAGTACCTCGCGGCCCCCGTCTCCCCACCGCTCGGCCTCGGCGCCGGCATGCCCGTCGAGACGATCCGTACGACCCTGCCCGAGGGCTCCCGGCTCGTGCTCTACACCGACGGCCTCCTCGAGGACCGCAGCCGGGACCTCGACGCGAGCCTGGACGCCCTGCGCGAAGCCCTCACCGGGCCCGACCGCACTCCGGAGGAGACCTGCGCCTCCGTCATCGACACGATGCTGCCCGCGGGCTCGGGCGACGACGTCGCCCTGCTCGTGGCGCGCGTCCGTCGCCTCGCCCCCGACCGCGTCGCCGTCTGGGACGTGCCGCGCGACCCGGCGGCCGTGAGCCCGGTCCGCAACGCGTGCGCCCGCAAGCTGGCCGAGTGGGGGCTTGAGGACATCTCCTTCGGCACCGAGCTCATCCTCAGCGAACTGATCACCAACGCCGTCCGCTACGGCATCGAGCCGATCCAGGTGCGGCTCCTCCACAGCACCTCCCTGATCTGCGAGGTCTCCGACGGCAGCAGCACCTCCCCGCACATCCGGCGCGCCAGCGACACCGACGAGGGCGGCCGCGGCCTCTTCCTCGTCGCCCAGTACGCCGAGAAGTGGGGCACCCGCTACTCCCACCGCGGGAAGACCATCTGGGCCTCCCAGGCGACCGGCCCCGGCGCGGGACCCGACCCGGAGCGGATGGGGGAGGAGGACATCCTCAGCCAGTGGGACGACGTGGAGCTGTGAGGGCCCGCACGCGGGCGTGGTCCGCCCGGACAGTACGGAAACGCGCGAGTAGGCTGGGGATCACCCCCGCCGATCCCCCCGACCCTTGTGGAGACGCCGTGGTCGGACCTCGCAGGACACGTGCCACCGCCCTTGTCGCCTGCCTCTGCGCGGTGGCGCTGGGCCTCGGCGCCTGCGGGGAGGAGAGCGAGCCGGTGAAGGTGGTGCCCCCGGCCGTGGCCACCTCGGCCGAGGAGGCCGGCGGCATGGACGCGCTGATCAAGGCGGCGAAGAAGGAAGGCACGCTCCACACGACGACCCTGCTGCGGCACTGGGCGAACTACGGCGGTCTGATGGACGGCTTCCAGAGGAAGTACGGAATCAAGATCGTCAACAGCAACCCGTTCGGGTCGAGCCAGCAGGAGATCGACGACATCAAGCGGAACCGCGGCAAGGCGAGCGCGCCCGACGTACTCGACCTCGGTGACGCCTTCGCCCAGTCCGCCGCGCGCGAGGGCCTCCTCGCCCCCTACCGGGTCGCCGACTGGGACAGGATCCCGGCGAACCAGAAGGACCCCGACGGCGACTGGTTCAACAGCTACGGCGGATACGTGGCCATCGGCTGCGACGAGAGTCGGGTGAAGGTCTGCCCCGTCTCCTTCGCCGATCTGCTCAAGCCCGAGTACCGGGGCATGGTCGCGCTCAACGGCAATCCCACGACGGCCGGTTCGGCCTTCGCCGGTGTATACGCGGCCGCCCTGGCCAACGGCGGCTCGTTCGACGACATCCAGCCGGGCATCGACTTCTTCGCGAAGCTCGACGACGTCGGCAACTACAACCGCGGCAACCCCAATCCGGAGGCGATCGTCCGCGGCGAGACCCCGATCAGCATCGAGTGGGACTTCCTCAACCTCCGTCACATCGACGAGCTGCGGGGTACCGACGTGCGCTGGAAGGTGTCCATCCCCTTCGACGGGAGCTTCTCGCAGTACTACGCCCAGGCGATCAACAAGTACGCCCCGCACCCGGCCGCGGCCCGGCTGTGGCAGGAGTATCTCGCCAGTACGGAGGGTCAGAACCTGCGGCTGGGAGGGTACGCCCGCCCCGTGCTCATGGACGCGATGGCGAAGGACGGCTCCCTCGACGAGGAGAAGGCCGCGCGGCTGCCGACCATCGAGGGCGGCGCGCCGACCTTCCCCACCGACGCGCAGCTGAGCAAGGCGCTCCGGGTGGTCGAGGAGAACTGGACCAAGGCCATCGAGGGGTGAGCCGGCCGGCGGATCACACGGCGCGGCAAGACATGTCTTGACAGACATCCGCGCGGCTTTCAGACTCTCTTCAACACCCCGCGTTAACGTAAACATGCGGAGGCGACACGCGGCCGTAACACGGCAGCCACCTTCCCCTCCGCGCACGGGCCGCGATCTCCCCGACCATCACCGCCGTCCACACGGTCCCGGTCGGCCGTCGCCTCCGCGTACGCCTCCTCGGTACGCAATCCACTCACACCACCCCTCACGGGTATGCCCGGTCCGGCGCGAGCGCCGACCCGGACGTACGGGTTCAGCACAGCAAGAGGTAAGTGATCATGTCGCGTAGAAGAACTGGGGCAACGGCCATCGTCGCCGCTCTGTCCGCTCTCCTCCTGTCCCTCGTGGGAGCCACGGGCACCGCCCACGCGGCCCCGGTGAGCATCGCCAACGCCACCCAGTTCACCGATCCGGAGGGCAACCCGGTCCACGCCCACGGCGGCGGTGTCGTCAAGGTCGGCGAGTACTACTACTGGTTCGGCGAGAACCGCAACGCCGACAACAGCTTCCGGTACGTCTCCGCCTACCGCTCCACCGACCTGAAGACGTGGGAGTTCCGCAACCACGTCCTCAAGCAGGAGACGGATCCCGAGCTCCAGGGTGCCAACATCGAGCGGCCCAAGGTCATCCACAACGAGGCCACCGGCCAGTTCGTGATGTGGATGCACAAGGAGGGCAGCGCCACCGACTACAGCGAGGCCCGTGCCGCCGTGGCCGTCTCCGACACGGTGGACGGCGACTACACCTGGAAGGGCAGCTTCCGCCCGCTCGGCCACATGTCCCGTGACATCACGGCCTTCGTCGACACCGACGGCACCGGCTACATGATCTCCGCCGCCAACGAGAACGCGGACCTGCACGTCTACCGTCTGACGTCGGACTACACCGGCATCGACGCCCAGGTGAAGAAGCTCTGGGCGGGCGGCATGCGGGAGGCTCCCGCGATGTTCAAGCGCAACGGCGTCTACTTCCTGCTCACCTCCGGCGCCACCGGCTGGGCCCCCAACCAGCAGAAGTACGCCACCGCCACCAGCATCACCGGCACCTGGAGCGGCCTGAAGGACGTCGGCAACTCCACCGCCTACCGCAGCCAGACGGCCTACGTCCTCCCGGTGACCGGCACCAACGGGACCAGCTACCTCTACATGGGTGACCGCTGGGGCAACTCGATGGGCGGCATGGTCCAGGACTCCCAGTACGTCTGGCTCCCGCTGAAGTTCCCCACCAAGACCACCATGACCATGGACTACTCGCCCAAGCTCACGATCGACGCCGCGGCCGGCAAGGTGACCGGCATGAACGTGATCTGGGAGACGCTCTCCGTCCGCAGCAGCGGCAAGTGCGCCGACGTCTCCAACTTCGACTCCGCCGACGGCGCCCCGATCGTCCAGTGGGGCTGCGGCGGGGACCTCAACCAGCAGTACTGGTTCAAGAACGTGGGCACCAGCGGCTACGTCCAGATCATGGCCCGCAACAGCGGCAAGTGCCTCGAGGTGAACGGGGCGTCCACCGAGGACGGCGCCGTGGTCGTCCAGAAGACCTGCGGCACGGCGAAGAACCAGCACTGGAAGGTCGAGCCGGTCGGCGACACCGGCTACAGCCAGCTGGTCGCGCGGCACAGTGGCAAGTGCCTGGACGTCGCGAACTGGTCGTACGCCGACGGCGGGGCGCTCGACCAGTGGACCTGCAACGCCGGTGACAACCAGCTGTGGGACCGGGCCATCGTCTGACGATGACCGCCCCTCCGAGTGCCTCTCCATCCTCGCGGTGGAGGGGCACTCCTCTGTGTGGGGACGCCCTTTGTCACGAGAGCATAACGGGTCTGAACCAGACGTCGTCGGCTGTTCATCTTCGAGGGCTGTTGTGTAAATCTGTTGATCCTCGGCCGGGCTCAGGCTCATCAACGCCCGGTCGCGCAACGGCCGTGCACCCCCCCCGACAGAACCTCCCAAGGAGATTCCGTGCACCTGTCCCGCTCCCTTCGTGCCGCCCTCGCGGTCACCGTCGCGGCAGCCGTACTGCCGCTCGCCGCCGCCGCCCACGCCGACGCCGCGGGCAAGAAGGAAGGGTCGTCCTCCGCCGCCGCCGCGTCCGCCAAGCGCCCCAAGTCGCTGGTGATCGGCATCGACGGCGCCACCTTCGCCAAGTTCGAGAAGGCGAAGATGCCCAAGGTCAAGGGCCTCATGGCCGCCGGCATGACCGCCACCAGCAACCTGTACGCGAACCCGATGGCCCCCACCTCCTCGGGCCCGGGCTGGTCGACCATCGCCACCGGCGCCTGGCCCGACAAGCACAAGGTCATCGACAACAGCTTCGCCGGCGCCCGCTACGACCTCTTCCCCGACTACGCCACCCGCCTGGAGAGCGTCAACTCCGCCTACAACACGCTGGTCGTGGGCACCTGGAGCCCGATCCGCGACACCGTCTTCGGCCCGGCGGTCGACACCCGCCTCGGTGGTGTCAACGACGCCGACACCACGACGACCGCCGTCTCCAAGCTCAAGACCACCGACGCGGACGCCACCTTCGTCCACCTCGACGAGGTCGACGGCGCCGGCCACTCCTACGGCACCGAGCACCGCGCCTACCTGACGGCCCTCGCCACCGCCGACACCCAGATCGGCCACATTCTCGACGCCGTCACCTCCCGCGCCAGCTACGCGAACGAGGACTGGCAGATCCTCATCACCGCCGACCACGGCCACACGCCCGGCGGAGGCCACGGCGGCAACCAGCCCGGCGAGCGGCAGACCTTCGTCATCGCCAAGGGAACCGGCTTCACCCCGGGCTCGGTCCGCCATGACGTCAAGATCACCGACATCGCGCCGACCGTCCTCTCCCACTTCGGCGTCACCCCCGCCCCGGCGTGGCAGCTCGACGGCAAGGCGATCGGCACCCTCGCGCCCGACGCCTTCGACGCCCTGCGCCCCTCCCTGAACACCCGGGTCGACGAACTCGCCCTGCCCTCCACCCTCAAGGGCTGGACGACCACCGCGCCCGCCGGCTGGACCATCGACAACTCGGCCATGCCGTCCGGCGGTGTGACCGAGTGGCGCGGCTGGTCCTTCGCGACCGACGAGTTCTGGACCAACGCCGAGCTGGGCCAGGGCCGCGAGACCAACGTGCGCGCCCGTGACGTCTTCGCGGTCGCCGACTCCGACGAGTGGGGCGACAAGGCCCACGGCGCCGGCCAGTTCGACTCCACCCTCGTCAGCCCCGCCTACGCCGTGACCGGCGGCACCACGGCGACCGTCTCGTACGCGACGAACTACAAGGTGGACGGCCCGCAGACCGGCGACGTCTACGTCTCCTTCGACGGCGGCACCCCGCAGCTGCTGCAGTCCTACCGGGCGAACGTCAACACCTTCGAGAAGCTCACGGTCGCCGTCCCGGCCGGAGCCACCACCGCCCAGCTGCGCTTCCGCTACACGGGCACCAACAGCGCGTTCTGGACGGTCGACCAGGTCAACGTCAGCTCCTGATCCTCACTGCCACGCGAAGGGCACCGGCGGGCGCGAACCGCTCGCCGGTGCCCTTCGCCGTGTGCGCGGAACGCCCGTCGCGGCCGGTCACGCCGGACCCAGGCCCAGGCCGGCCGCGAGCCGGGCGCGGTGCCAGGCCGGCGGGCCGAAGAGCTGGGCCGAGCCGTGGGCGCGTTTGAAGTAGCGGTGGGCGGCGTGCTCCCACGTGACGCCGATGCCGCCGTGCAACTGGATCATCTCGCCCGCCACCAGCGAGAACGCCTCCGAGCAGGCCGACTTGGCCGCCGCCGCGAGCCGGGACAGCTCCGCCGGCTCCCCGGCGGCCGCGAAGGACGCCCCGAGCGCCGCCGAGCGCGCCGACTCCACCAGCACGTACGCGTCCGCGAGCCGGTGCTTGACGGCCTGGAAGGAGCCGATGGGCCGGCCGAACTGAACCCGCTCCCCGGTGTAGGCGACCGTGAGCTCCAGACAGCGCGCGGCGCCGCCGACCTGTTCGGCGGCGAGCGCCGCGCACGCCACGTCCAGGACGTGCCACAGCACCCGTTCGCCGTCACCCTCGGTCCCGACGAGCCGGCCCTCCGCCCCCGTGAGCACCACGCGCGCCTGCGCCCGGGTGGCGTCCATCGTCACCGCCGCCCGCCGGTCCACACCCGGACCGTTCCCGGCCACCTCGAAGAGCGACACCCCCGCTCCGGTACGGGCGGCCACCAGCAACACCCCTGCCTCGGCGCCGTCCAGGACGTGCTCCTTGACACCGGTGATCCGCCACCTCCCGCCGGGCCCGGGGGAGGCCTCGGCCCGTACCGCGGCCGGGTCCCACGAACCGCGCTCGGCCCACGCCAGGGACCCCACCACGGATCCCGAGGCGAGTCCCGGCAGGAGCCGTGCGCACGCCGCCGCGTCGTCGGAGTCGAGCAGCGCCCGCACCACGAGCACCGCGGAGCCGAGGTAGGGGACGGGGCTCAGTTCCCGCCCCAGCTCCTCCATCACCACGTGCACCTCCCCGGCGCCGCAGCCCGCGCCGCCGTACTCCTCCGGGACCGCGAGCCCGGTGACGCCGATCTGCCCGGTCAGCGGGCGCCAGGCCGCAGCGCCCGCGTGACGCCCGAGCAACGTCCTTACAGCGGAACGCAGTTCCCGCTGCTCCTCGGTGAGTCTCACGCCTCCGCTCCTCTCGGTCTCGGCCGGGTACGGGCGACGGTCAGGGCGCGAGGACGCGGGCGCGGCAGGCCGCCGGGGTGCCCCAGGCGTCGCGGAGCGGCCGGGCCTTGCGGATCCACAGGGCCAGGTCCAACTCGTCCGTGTAACCCACGGCGCCGTGCAGCTGCAGGGCGGTACGGGCGGCGGCGTACGCGGCCTCGCCCGCCGTGACCTTCGCGGCGGCGACCTCGGCGGAGCTTCCCTCCGCCCCCTCCGCCAGAGCCAGGGCCGCCGCGTGGAGCAGGGGCCGGGCGAACTCCAGGGCGAGGAGCGTGTCGGCCATGCGATGCTTCACCGCCTGGAACGAACCGACGGCCACCCCGAACTGGGTCCGCCGCGTCACGTGGGCGACGGTCCGGTCGAGCAGGGCGCGGCCGACACCCAGGGACTGCGCGGCGGTGACCAGGGCGGCGACGTCGACGGCGTACGCGGTCGCGGCGGCCACCACCGGACCCCGCGCCAGGACGGTCCCCCCATGGGGCCGGGCCAGCCGGCGTACGGGGTCGACCGAGGGCTGGACCGGGCCGGCGCCCTCCGCCAGGCGTACGGTGTCGCCCTCGACGACGAGCACGGCGTCGGCGGCGTGCGGGTCCAGGGCGTACGGGCTTCCGGCCGCCGGTACGCACAGGGACACGACCGCCGCCCCCGAGGCGATCCGCGGCAGCCACGGCGCCGCGGCCCCGCCGTCCCCGAGCCGGTCGAGGAGCGCGGCGGCCGCGACGGTCTCGACCACCGGCCCCGGGACGGCGTGACGGCCGAGTTCGGTGAAGGCGACGGCGAGTTCGACGGGCAGCGGGCCCAGGCCTTCATGCCGTTCCGGTACGGCGAGGGCGAAGACCCCCGCTGCCGCGAGCCGTGACCAGAGCGCTCGGCCGGGTGCGGTGTCCCCGGCGGCCCAGGCCCGCGCCGCCCCCGGGACGTCGGCCGCCGTGAGCATGGCGTCGAGGGAGCGGGCGAACTCCCGCTGTTCGTCGTCGAGGAGGAACCGCATCACCGGCGTCCCTTCGGGAGACCGAGCAGCCGCTCGGCGATGATGTCGCGCTGGATCTCGTTGGTGCCGGCGTAGAGGGGACCCGCGAGCGAGAAGGTGTGACCTCCGGCCCAACTGCCGTGCGCGGGAGCGTCGGTGGCCTCGTCGGACAGCTCGCCGTACGGGCCGAGCAGGTCGAGGGCGGTCTCATGGAGGGCGATGTCCAGCTCGGACCAGAAGACCTTGTTGAGGCTGGACTCGGCGCCGATCGATCCACCGGCGGCGAGGCGGGACGCGCCCGCGAAGGCGAACAGGCGGTAGGCGCGGGCGCCGACGACCGCGTCGGCGACCCGGTCGCGCAGGGCCGTGTCCGTGGGGTCGCCGCTCTCCCGCCACAGTGCGGTGAGGCGCTCGGCGGCGGCCGTGAATCGGCCCGGGCTGCGCAGGGTGAGCCCCCGTTCGTTGCCCGCGGTGCTCATCGCGACCCGCCAGCCCTGCCCGGGCGCCCCGATGACGTCCTCGTCGGGCACGAAGACGTCGTCGAGGAAGAGCTCGGCGAAGGCGGGCTTGCCGTCGAGCCGTCCGACGGGCCGTACGGTCACCCCGTCGGCGTCCAGCGGGAACATCAGGTACGTCAGGCCCTGGTGCGGCTTCCCGGCGTCGGGGTCGCTGCGGAAGAGGCCGAACGCGCGGTCGGCGAAGGCCGCCCGGGACGACCAGGTCTTCTGGCCGCTCAGGAGCCAGCCGCCGTCGGTCCGTACGGCCGTGGAGCGGAGCGAGGCCAGGTCGGAGCCGGACTCCGGTTCCGACCAGGCCTGCGCCCAGACGACCTCGCCGCCCGCCATGGGGGGCAGGACGCGGGCGCGCTGCTGGTCGGTGCCGTACTCGAAGAGGGTGGGGGCGAGCAGGTTGATGCCGTTCTGGCCGACCCGGCCGGGTGAGCCGGCCGCGTAGTACTCCTCCTCGAAGATCAGCCACCGGAGGATCGAGCTGCCCCGGCCGCCGTACTCCTCGGGCCAGGAGACCACCGACCAGCGGTCGGCGGCGAGGATCCGCTCCCACTCCCGGTGGGCCGCGAAGCCCTTCTCGGTCTCCAGGGAGGGCAGGGGGACGGGCGGCACATGGGCGGCGAGCCAGGCCCGGGCCTCGGCCCGGAAGGCGTCGTCGGCCGGGGAGAAGTCGAGGTCCATCAGGCTCCCGCCGCCTTCCGCGCGGAGCGGAGGGGCGCCGGGGACGCGGTGTGGGCAGCGGACATCCGCTCTCCTTCCCTAACAAGTGTTTGGTAGGTTAACGTACGGCCGTGAACGACGTCGAGGAGTTCCGCAGAGAGGTCCGCGGGTGGCTGCGCTCGAACCTCACCGGCGGCTTCGCCGCCCTGCGCGGGCGCGGCGGCCCCGGGCGGGAACACGAGGCGTACCCCGAACGCCTCGCCTGGGAACGGCACATGGCCGCCGCGGGGTGGACCTGCGTCGGCTGGCCGAAGGAGTACGGCGGCCGCGGTGCGACCCTCGAACAGCAGGTCGCCTTCCACGAGGAGTACGCCCTCGCCGACGCGCCCGCCCGCGTCAACCACATCGGCGAACAGCTCCTCGGGCCCACCCTCATCGCCTTCGGCACCCCCGGCCAGCGCACGCGCTTCCTGCCGCCGATCGTCTCCGTCCAGGAGCTGTGGTGCCAGGGCTACAGCGAGCCCGACGCCGGCTCGGACCTGGCGAACGTACGGACCCGCGCCGAGCCGCACGACGACGGGACGTGGCTGGTCACCGGCCAGAAGACATGGACCTCGCACGCGCACGAGTCCGACTGGTGCTTCGTCGTCGCCCGCACCGAACCCGGCTCCACCCGCCACCGGGGCCTGTCCTACCTCCTCGTCCCCCTGGACCAGCCCGGGGTGGAGATCCGGCCGATCGTCCAGCTGACCGGCACCTCCGAGTTCAACGAGGTGTTCTTCGACGGGGCCAGGACCGACGCGGCGAACGTCGTCGGCGCCCCCGGCGACGGCTGGAGGGTGGCCATGGCCACCCTCGGCTTCGAGCGGGGCGTCTCCACCCTCGGCCAGCAGGTCGGCTTCCGCCGCGAGCTGGAGGCCGTCATCGCGCTGGCCCAGCGCACCGGCGCCGCCACGGACCCGCTGATCCGCGACCGCATCGCGCGCGCCTGGATCGGTCTGGAGACCATCCGCTTCAACGCCCTGCGCATGCTCGGCGGAGCCGCGGCCGGGGCGCCGGGACCCGAGGCGTCCATCGGGAAGATCTTCTGGGCCACCTGGCACCGGGAACTCGGCGAGCTCGCCATGGACGTCTGCGGCGCCGACGGGACGCTCGCCGCCGGCGAGCCGTACGACCTCACCGACTGGCAGCGGCTGTTCCTGTTCTCCCGCTCCGACACGATCTACGCGGGCTCCAACGAGATCCAGCGGAACATCATCGCCGAGCGCGTCCTCGGCCTGCCCAAGGAGGCCCGCCCGTGACCGGCACGCCACCCCCCTACCTCCCGGGCCACCGTCTGCTCGCCGGGCGCGGCGCCGTCGTCACCGCCGCCGCCGGCGCGGGCATCGGCGGCGCGACCGCCCGCCGCCTCCTGGAGGAAGGCGCCCGTGTCGTCCTCTCCGACGCCCACGCCCGCAGACTGGAGAAGTCCACGGCGGAACTCGCCGCCGAGTTCGGCACGGACCGGGTCGCGGCCCTGCCCTGCGACGTCACCGACGAGACGCAGGTCGCCGCCCTGCTCGACCTCGCGGTGGAGCGCCACGGACACCTCGACATCGTCGTCAACAACGCCGGCCTCGGTGGCACGGCGGACCTGGTCGACATGACCGACGAGCAGTGGGACCGGGTCCTCGACGTGACCCTGAACGGCACCTTCCGCTGCACCCGGGCCGCGCTGCGCCGCATGAAGGCCGCGGGCACCGGGGGCGTCGTCGTCAACAACGCCTCGGTGATCGGCTGGCGGGCCCAGAAGGGCCAGTCCCACTACGCCGCCGCCAAGGCCGGCGTCATGGCCCTCACCCGCTGCGCCGCCCTGGAGGCCGCCGCGTACGGGGTCCGGGTCAACGCGGTGTCCCCGAGCCTGGCCATGCACCCGCACCTGGCGAAGGTCACCAGCCCTGAACTCCTGGAGGAGCTGACCTCCCGCGAGGCCTTCGGACGCCACGCCGAACCCTGGGAGATCGCCAACGTGATCGTCTTCCTCGCCAGCGGCTACTCCTCGTACCTGACGGGTGAGGTCCTCTCCGTCAGCAGCCAGCATCCGTGACCCCCGCGCCCGCACGGCGCACAGTGGACAGAGAGAAGGAGTGGCCATGGCCGAGGCATACATCGTCGAAGCGGTACGCACCCCGGTCGGCCGGCGCGGCGGCGGACTGTCCGCCGTCCACCCCGCCGACCTCGGCGCGCACGTGCTGAAGGCGCTCATGGAACGCTCGGGCGCCGACCCCGCCGCCGTCGAGGACGTCGTCCTCGGCTGCCTGGACACCGTAGGACCGCAGGCAGGGGACATAGCCCGCACCTGCTGGCTGGCCGCCGGACTGCCCGAGGAGGTGCCCGGTGTGACCGTGGACCGGCAGTGCGGCTCCTCCCAGCAGGCCCTGCACTTCGCCGCGCAGGGAGTCCTGTCCGGCACCCAGGACCTGGTCGTCGCGGGCGGCGTCCAGAACATGTCCCAGGTCCCCATCGCCTTCGCAAGCCGCCGGGCCGCCGCCCCGCTCGGCCTCACCGAGGGCCCCTACGCCGGCTCCACGGGCTGGCGGGCACGCTACGGCGACCAGCCTGTCGACCAGTTCCACGGCGCCGAGCTCATCGCGGCCAAGTGGGACGTCTCCCGCCGCGCCATGGAGGAGTACGCGCTGCGCTCGCACCAGCGGGCCGTCCGTGCCGTCGACGAGGGCCGCTTCGACCGCGAGATCGTGCCGTACGGGGACGTGACCACCGACGAGGGCCCGCGCCGCGACACCACCCTGGAGAAGATGGCGGCCCTGCGGCCGCTGGTGGAGGGCGGCCGGCTGACCGCCGCGGTCGCGTCGCAGGTCTCCGACGGAGCCTCGGCGATGCTCATCGCGTCGGAGCGCGCCGTACGCGAGCACGGCCTCACGCCGCGGGCCCGGGTCCACCACCTGTCCGTACGGGGGGAGGACCCGATCCGCATGCTGTCGGCCCCGATCCCGGCGACGGCGTACGCGCTGAAGAAGGCCGGGATGACGCTCGACGACATCGACCTGGTGGAGATCAACGAGGCCTTCGCCCCGGTCGTCCTGGCCTGGCTGAAGGAGACCGGCGCCGACCCGGAGAAGGTCAACGTCAACGGCGGCGCCATCGCCCTCGGGCACCCGCTCGGCGCGACCGGCACCAAGCTCGCGACCACCCTGCTGTGCGAACTCGAACGCACTGGTGGCCGCTATGGCCTGCAGACCATGTGCGAGGGCGGTGGCCAGGCGAACGTGACGATCATCGAACGACTCTGAGCGGGCCTCCGGGGGAGGGCGGACCGGGCGTGGAGCCGGGGTGGGTGGTCGGCTCGTGAGGGACAGTGGTGCCGAGGTGGCCGGTCAGCCCGTGTGGGACAGGCCGCGCAGCGTCGTGCGCGCCTCGGTCATGACGCGGTCGACGAGTTCGGCGCAGGAGGGCAGGTCGTCGATCAGGCCCGCGACCTGCCCGGCGGCCATCACCCCCAGGTCGGTACGGCCCTCCACCATCGACGCCTTGAGCAGCATCGGGGTGTTGGCGGCCAGCAGGACCTGGCTCCACGTCAGGTCCCGGCCGCGCTTCATCGCCACCCCGTCGCGGACCATCCGCGCCCAGCTCGCCCCGGACTCACGCCGGAACGCCGCCGCGTGCCGGACCGCCCGGACCAGCGAGGCGGCGCGGCCCGAGCGTTCGAGCGCGTCGACGAGCTCGGTGCGCAGCATCCGGTGGGGCAGGCCGTCCACCTTCGTGGTGAGGGTGACGTCGGTGACCGCCGCGGCCAGGTACCTGGCCTTCACCGCGTCGGGGACCGTGCTGTCGGAGGTCAGCAGGAAGCGGGTGCCCATGGCGATCCCGGCCGCGCCGTAGGCGAGGGCCGCGACCAGGCCGCGCCCGTCGTGGAAGCCGCCGGCCGCGACGACCGGGATGTCCACGGCGTCCACGACCTGGGGCAGCAGGACGCTGGTGGCGACGCTCCCGGTGTGGCCACCGCCCTCCCCGCCCTGCACGATCACCGCGTCGGCCCCCCACGCGGCGACCTTCTCCGCGTGCCGCCGCGCGCCGACGGAGGGGATGACGACGACCCCCGCGTCCTTGAGCCGCGCGATCAGTTCCCGGGAGGGGGCGAGCGCGAAGGAGGCGACCCGTACGCCCTCGTCGACGATGATCCGGACGCGCTCGGCGGCGTCCCCGGCGTCCGCCCGCAGGTTCACGCCGAAGGGCGCGTCCGTGCGGGACCTGACCTCGCGCACCGCGGAGCGGAGCTGGTCGACGGTCATCGTCGCCGAGGCGAGGATGCCGAGGGCGCCGGCGTTCGCGGTCGCCGTGACCAGGCGGGGACCGGCCACCCAGCCCATGCCGGTCTGGACGACGGGGTGCCGTACGCCGACCAGTTCGGTGAGGGCGGTGGAGAGAGCGGCGTCGCTCATGCCGGCACCTCGCGGTCCCGGAGCCCCATCGGGTCGATCTCCTCGCGGATCAGCCGCAGCTCCTCGGCGGTGGGATCGCGGGTGAAGGGCACCCCGTCCGGGACGGTGAGTGCGAAGCCGGTGGCCTCCGTCACCTGCTCGACCGTGACGCCGGGGTGCAGCGAGCGCAGGCGCATGCCCCGGTCCGGGGTCTCGAAGTCGAAGACGCCCAGGTCGCTGATGACGTCGGGCAGACGGTGGAACCGGGTCGCGGAGGGGCCGGCCGCGGCGGCCCGGTCGTACCCCACGCCGCAGACCAGGTCGACCCGCTCGACGAACACCCGCGGCGAGTGCCTGGGCACCCAGTAACTGGTCGGGTTGTTCAGGGTGTTGACCGGTGCGCCGCGCACACCGAGGAGCTGGCGCCGGGGCCGGTGCCAGTCGCCGACGCAGCTGATGTTCTGGTTGCCGTACCGGTCGAGCTGGCTCGCGCCCATCATCACGTGCCGCCGCCCGGTGGCGACCAGGGACAGGTGCTGGCGGTACGGCAACCAGCCCTCCACCACCCGGGGGACGGCACCGACCGCCGGCACGTCGCCGACGAGCAGCGCCTCGCCGTCGGTCAGCAGCAGGTCCGGGGAGAAGGTGAGCCGCGCGAGCCGGGCGCCGATCGTCGGGACGGTCCCCATCGGAGCGGCCAGGACCTCGCCTGCGCCGCGCCACGCCTCGGCGCAGGCGACCACGCAGTACTCGGCCCGTGTGACCGTACGCGTACGGGTGCCGCTCATGCTTCCTCCTCGTGGAAGGCCGCCACCGCGGCCTGGTACGCGTCCTCGTCGCCGGAGAAGAACCGCGCGGTGAACGCCCGCCAGGCCTCCGGGTCGCGGGCCGCCTGGGCGTACGCCCGCTGGAAGGTCTCGTCCCGGTCGTGGTCGGGGGCGCAGGAGGTGAAGTGCGCGCCGTTCGGGGTCTCGACGACACCGTGCACGAACGCGCGCTTGACCAGCAGCGTCTGCGGCCCCGCGTCCTTCAGGAGCTCCGAGGTCTCCACGATCCGCTCGCAGGAGACGTACGCGGTGTCGGCGGCCTCGCAGAACAGGTCGTCGAAGTACGGGTCGGGGCCCAGGTACTGGCCGTTGCCGTGCACGTCGGCGCGGTTGAGGTGGACCAGGGCGGCGTCCAGGCGCAGCGCGGGCACGGCGACGAGCTCTTCGCCGTCGTCGTACGGGGACGTGACCGTCCGCAACGACGGGTTGACGTCCATCACGCCCGAACCGAGCCCGGCCCGGACGGGCATGAACGGCAGCCGCTGTGCGGCGGCGGTCAGGCCCCACATGACCATGGCCTCGTCCAGTTCCACCATCGCGAGGGACCCGCGCTGCCGGGCCGCGCCGAAATGCGGCTCCAGGGGGATCGAGTCGAGCGTCGCGAAGGCCGCGACCAGCGTGCGGATCTTCCCGGCGGCGGCCAGCAGCCCGACGTCCGGGCCCCCGTACGAGACCACGGTCAGATCGGTGACGTCCGACCGCAGCAGCGCCCGCACCAGGGCCATCGGCTTGCGCCGAGAGCCCCAGCCGCCGATGCCGATCGTCATCCCGCTGCGGAGACGGCCCACGACCTCGTCCGCGGTCATCGTCTTGTCCCCGCTCACGTCCGCTCCTTCCGGTCCGTGCCGAGGGCGTCGCCCCGGCCGGTGCGCCCGCCCGTGCCGAACGTGCCGCGCACACGGTCGGCGACGCCGCTGAGGTTCGCCTCGAAGGTGAAGCCCTGCTCGAAGCGGTAGCTCCGGCGGACGTCCACCGGGTCGATGCCGTTGATGGCCGCCTTGGCGAGCCGGATCAGCTGTCCGTCCTTGGCGGCGATCTCCCGCGCCAGACCGAGCGCCGCGGCCGTCAGCTCCGCGCGCGGGACCACCCGCCACACCGAGCCGTGCCGGTGCAGCTCCTCGGCGGTGACCGTGCGCGAGGTGTAGTACAGGGTCCGCATCAGGTGCTGGGGGACGAGCCGGGCGAGGTGCGTCGCCGCGCCGAGCGCGCCCCGGTCCAGCTCGGGCAGGCCGAAGGTCGCGTCGTCGGAGGCGACGATCGCGTCGGCGTTGCCCACGAGGCCGACGCCGCCCCCGAGGCAGAAGCCGTGCACGGCGGCGACCACCGGCACCTCGCAGTCGTAGACCGCCGCGAACGCATCGTAGCAGCCGCGGTTGGCGCCGATGAGGGCGTCGTGCCCGGCCGTGCGCCGGATCTCCTTGATGTCGACGCCGGCGTTGAAGCCGCGGCCCGCGGCGGTGAGCACGACGCAGCGCACCTTCGGGTCGGCCCCCGCGGCGCGGACCGCGGCGGCGAGGTCGTACCAGCCCTGGACGGCGAGGGCGTTGACGGGTGGGAAGTCGACGGTGACGACGGCGACGCCCTCGTCGGGGACGGAGGTGGAGACACCCATGAGGAGATCAGCTACCTTTCCACCAAACGTTTGTTAGGCGGAAGATAGCAGCGCAGCGCACGCTGCGGGAGGTGTCCCTTGGCCGTCGTCATCGATCTGTCGGGATCCGTCGCCGTCGTCACCGGCGGGACGCGGGGCGTCGGCGCCGGAATCGCCAGAGCCCTGCTCGAAGCGGGCGCGGAGGTCGTGACCTGCGCGCGCCGCCCTCCCGACGCGCCCGTCGAGGCGGCGGGGCGCACGGCCCGCCACCTCCCCGTGGACCTGCGCGACCCGGCTGCGGTCACGGCCCTCTTCGCCCGGGTGCGCGACGACCACGGAAGGCTGGACGTCCTCGTCAACAACGCCGGCGGCACGCCCTTCCGGCTGCTCGGCGACGCGGGAGCCGCACAGCAGGCCCGGGTCGTCGAGCTGAACCTCCTCGTCCCGCTGACCGTCTCGCTCGCCGCGTACGAGCTGATGCGCCATCAGGACCGGGGCGGGAGCATCATCATGATCGGCAGCGTCAGCGGCACCCGGCCCTCACCGGGCAGCGCGGCCTACGGAGCCGCCAAGGCCGGCCTGGACAACCTCGCCCGCTCCATGGCGGTCGAATGGGCCCCCCGGGTACGGGTCAACACGCTCGTCCTCGGCATGGTGCGCACCGAACTGTCCGCCCTGCACTACGGCGACGAGGACGGGATCGCCGCCGTGGGCCGCACCGTGCCGCTCGGCCGGCTCGCCGAGCCCGCCGACGTCGGCGACGCCTGCGTCTTCCTCGCCTCCGACCGAGCCGCGTACATCAGCGGCGCCAGCCTGCCCGTGCACGGCGGCGGGGAACGGCCCGCCTTCCTCGACGCCGCCACCGCCGACCACACGCCCAGCGAGAGGAACACACCATGACCGGACTGTGCGGCGGACGCGTCGTCGTCGTCACCGGCGCGGGCCGCGGCCTCGGCCGCGCCCACGCGCTCGCCTTCGCCGCCGAGGGCGCCCGGGTCGTCGTCAACGACCTCGGTGTCGGCCTGGACGGCACGGGCGGGGGCACGGGACCCGCCCAGCGGGTCGTCGACGAGATCACGGCATCGGGCGGGGCGGCGGTCGCCCACGGCGGCGACATCGCCACCGCGGACGGCGCGGCCTCGCTGATCGCCACCGCCCTGGACGCCTTCGGCCGCCTCGACACCCTCGTCAACAACGCCGGGTTCCTGCGCGACCGCATGCTGGTCAACCTCGGCGAGGACGACTGGGACGCCGTCATGCGCGTCCACCTCAAAGGGCACTTCCTGCCGCTCAGGCACGCCGTGGCGCACTGGCGCGCCGAGGCCGGGGCCGGACGCACACCCGAGGCACGTGTGGTCAACACCAGCTCCGGGGCCGGGCTCCTCGGCAGTGTCGGTCAGGGCAACTACGCCGCCGCGAAGGCCGGGATCGTCGGGCTCACCCTCGTCGCGGCCGCCGAGACGGCCCGCTACGGCGTCCAGGTCAACGCGATCGCCCCCGCCGCCCGCACCCGGATGACCGAGCGGACCTTCGCGGAGACGATGGCCGCCCCGGGCGGCACCGCCTTCGACGCCATGGCCCCCGAGAACGTCTCGCCCCTCGTCGTGTGGCTGGGTTCCGCCGCGTCGGCCGGGGTCACCGGCCGGGTCTTCGAGGCCGAGGCCGGCCGGATCACCGTCATGGAGGGCTGGCGCCCCGGCCCGACGGCCGACAAGGGCGCGCGCTGGACGCCGGTGGAGGCGGGAGAGACGGCCCGGAGACTCCTCGCCGACTCCGAGCCCCCGCGGCCGGTGTACGGCGCCCGCTGACCGCGAAAGTGGTCCGCGCGAATCGGAATGCGTTGCGGACCGGGGGAGTTGGCACCGGCATGACCCAAGGACCCGCGCCCCGCCCCCTGTCCGACGAAGCCCTCTCCGAGCTGCTCGGCACGCAGCAGTTCGGCACGCTCGCCTCCGTCAAGCGGAGCGGCCACCCTCATCTGACCACGATGCTGTACAGCTGGGACCCCGAGGCCCGCGTCGCCCGCTTCTCGACGACCGCGGACCGGGTGAAGGTGACGCATCTGCGGCGTGACCCGCACGCGGCGCTGCACGTGCGGGGCGACGACGTCTGGTCGTTCGCGGTCGCCGAGGGCGAGGCCGAGGTCTCCGACCCGACGACGGCCCCCGGCGACGCGGTCGGCCGGGAACTGCTCGCGATGATCCCCGAAGCGGCGAGGCCGGAGGACGAGGAGACCTGGCTGGCCCAGCAGACCGCCGAACGGCGCGTGGTCATCCGCCTGAAGGTGGACCGCCTGTACGGCACGGCCCTCGACATCGCCGGCTAGGGGTACGGGCCCCCGCCCGCCGACCGCCTCCGCCGCTACCCGCGCCAACCCAGGGCGGCGAGGCCGTGGTCGTCGATCTCGTGGAGCTCGGCGGCGCGTCGAGCCCCCGCGCGAGCCGCCCGCCGAGCTCTCCCGCGTACGCCATGTCCCGCCGCCGGGCTCGCCGTTCGGCCTCTTCCCGGACGAGCCGTTTCATGGAGTCACCCCAGGGCCTCGGCCTCGGGGGTGCGGCGCCGTACCCCGACGACGGCCAGCACGGCACCGAGGACGCACAGCGTGCCCGCGACGAGTACCGAGGTGTGCACCCCGTTCATGAAGGCCTCGTGGCTGCCCTCGGTGACGGCTGCCCTGAGAGCGGCGGGCATGTCGGCGTTCACGGGGGCGACGCCCATGGCGACGGCGTCCTTGGCCTCGTGCAGCCCGGTGGCCATCGGCGCGGGGACCCCGGCGGAGCCGAGCTCACCCGTCAGCGTCGTGCCGACGCGGCTGCTGATCAGGGAGACGAGCACGGAGGTGCCGAGCGCCCCGCCGATCTGGAGGGCCGTGGCCTGGAGGCCGCCGGCGACGCCGCCGTCCTTCACGGGGGCGTTGCCCACGATCGCGTCGGACGAGGACGCCATCACCATGCCGACACCCAGACCGAGCGCGATGAACGGCGGCCACATCACGGCGGTGGAGGACTCCGGGCTCCAGCCGAGCATCGCGAAGCAGGCCGTGGCCTGCAGCGCCATGCCGAGCGGCATGGTGAGCCGGGGGCCGAAGCGTTCGGTGAGCGCGGCGCCGAGCGGGGACGCGACGACGGAGGCCAGGCTCAGCGGCAGCGTCCGCACGCCCGCCTCGACGGGGGAGAGACCACGGACGTTCTGCAGGTAGATCATGACGAAGAAGATCACGCCGAGCAGGACGAAGAAGTTCAGGGCCGTGATGACGGTGCCGATGGCGAGCGCGCGGTTGCGGAACAGACGCATCGGGAGCAGCGGGGAGGCGACGCGCGTCTCGTACCCGGCGAAGACCGCGAGGACCGCCGCACCGGCGAGGATGGCACCCAGGGTGCCGGCCGAAGTCCAGCCCCAGGTCTCACCCTTGACGACGCCGAACACGACGGCGAGCAGACCCGCGGCGAGGAGGACCACGCCGGCCAGGTCGAACGGCTCCCGCGCGGCGGAGGCGTTCCGGCTCTGCGGCAGGACGGCCATGCTGAAGACCAGGGCGATCACCCCGATGGGGGCGTTGATGTAGAAGACCGACTCCCAGTTCACGTGCTCGACGAGCAGACCGCCGACGATCGGCCCGAGCGCCGTGGACACGGAGGAGACCATGGCCCAGATCCCGACGGCCATGCCGAACTTCTTCGGCGGGAAGACGGCGCGGAGCAGACCGAGGGTGTTGGGCATGAGCAGGGCCCCGAAGAAGCCCTGGACGGCGCGGAAGGCGATGACGCCCTCGATGGACCCGGCCAGACCGATGGCGACGGAGGCGAGGGTGAACCCGGCGACGCCGATCAGGTAGAAGGTGCGGCGGCCGAACCGGTCTCCCAGCTTGCCGCCGAGGATCAGCGCGGCGGCGAGCGCCAGCAGATAGGAGTTGGTGACCCACTGCAGATTCGCCGTGGATGCGCCCAGGTCCCGGCCGATCTCCGGGTTGGCGATGGCGACGACCGAGCCGTCGAGACCGACCATGAAGAGGCCGAACGCGACGGCGACCAGGGTCAGCCACGGGTTGGAGCGTGGGCCGCCGGCCGGAGTCGGGACCGGGGCGTGGGCGTGGGCCGGCGGAGCTGCCGGGGGTGCGGAGGGCATGGCGGAGCCATTCCTTACGTGTCAGAAGGGCGGGGCAGGGGTGGATCAGGGGGTGCTCAGGGGCAGCCGTCGACGGAACGCGGGCCAAGCCGCGCTCGGGGAGCCCGAGGGCGCCGGGCAGTCAGGGCCCGGCGGGCCTGATCAGCGCGCCGGGCGGTGAAGCTGCCGGTTGAGTGAGCCGAGGGCACCGAGCGCGGAGCCGAGGGCGTCCAGCTCACCGTCGCTGAGGGCACGCAGCGCGCGGGCCACATGAGTGCCCATGAGGTGCTCCACCTCGGCGATCTCGTGCCGGGCGGTCGCGGTGAGGTGCAGACGGGCGACGCGCTTGTCGGCCGGGTCCTGCCGCCGTTCGAGCAGCCCCTGCTCGGTCAGCTGCCCGACCAGCGCGCTGACGTTGTTGGGCTTCATCAGCAGGGCCTCGGCGGCGTCGCGCACGGTGATGCCGCCGCGGGTCTCCACGAGCCGCAGCAGCGCGAGCTGCGCCTCCGACGGCTTGGCGGGCTTGGGGTACGAGTCGTCCAGGTCCACCCGCCGCTCGACAGCCCGGGAGAGCGCCGGAAGACAGGCCACGAGCCCTGCGGCTACGCGGCGGATGTCCTCGTCGGACGCATTCTCGGGCACGTCGGCACCTTACGTATTCGAAGATAGCTATGTCAACATACCTATTGCGTCCTCAGGCGGATGCCCTCCTGGGAGACTGGGCGCCGGACGGACGCGCCCGGACGCGGCTGCGCGGGCGCTCGGGGGAGAGGCGGAACGGTGGACGCCGGAACGAGAAGGGCGCGGCGGGTGTGCCTCGCCACCGCGCTGAGCAGCGCGATCCTGCTGTCGGCGGCGGGATGTTCACCGGAGCTCCGGCCCCTGGCGGCGGTGTACGTCGACCAGCGGGGCACCGTACAGGCGCTGCTGCGCTCGTGCGACGACGACGGCCGGATAGCGAGCCCCTGGCTGCACGGCACCGTCGTCCGCCCGTCGGGCGAGGCCTCGTCGGACGACGCGGAGGACCCCGCGCCGGAGGCGTCGGCGACGGAGGAACCCTGGATCGGCTGGGACAGCCGAGGGGTCCACAAGGCGGCGGACTTCCCGCTCTTCACCCCGCCCCCGTCCTGGGCGGCCGAGACCCGCGGCCCCCGGACCCCGCAACCGGGCCACCGGTACGAACTCGGGTTCGCCGACCCCGACGACTCCTACGTCTACAACGGCACCGTGACCTTCGACGCCCGTCGGCTCGCGGAGGTGCCGCCCGGCGAGGTACTGACCCTCCACGGCACCATGACGAGAGAGGCCTTCGAGGACCTCGCGGCCGAGGCCTGCTGACCCGACGCACCGTCCCGCCGCATCGGACCGCGCGGCCGAGGCCCGGTGATCGTCCGGGCTGCGTGGGTTCCGTACGCCTGGGCAGGCGCATGCCGGTAAGCCCCGTACGGAGGGCAGTGGGCGGCGCACGGTGTGCCGAAGCCCGGCGGCGGGGGAGGGGTGGCACGCTCGGGTGGAGCGGGACACCGTGAGCGAAGCGAGGTAGCACGTGACGCAACGCAGTGAGCGGGGCGCCCGGTACGCCCGGCTGGGGCGGCGGCTGCGGAAGGATCCGTTCGTCGTACAGACGGTGCGGTCGACGGCGGCGGCGACCCTCTCGTACGTCGTCGCGCTCTGGCTCAGCAGCGAACCGGCGCCGCTGACCGCACCGCTGACCGCGCTCCTCGTCGTGCAGGTCACGCTCTACTCGACCCTCACCACGAGCCTGCGCCGGGTCAACTCCGTCGTCGTCGGCGTCCTCATCGCCATCGGGTTCAGCGTCCTCGTCGGACTCTCCTGGTGGAGCCTCGCCCTGGTCATCCTGGCCTCCCTCCTCGTGGGACGGCTCGTGAAGGTGGAGGAGTTCATCCCCGAGGTCGCCATCAGCGCCATGCTGGTGCTCGGCGTCACGCAGGTCGCCCACACGGCGTGGGACCGCGTCCTCGAGACCCTGATCGGCGCCACCGTCGGCATGCTCTTCAACCTGGTGCTCGCCCCGCCCGTCTGGGTGGACACGGCGGGCGAGTCGATCGAGGACCTCGCCCGGCGGATGCGGAGGCTGCTGCTCGACGTGGCGGAGGAGTTCGCGGGGGCGCCCCCCGTCGAGCGCGCCGCGGCCAAGCTGCACGAGGCGCGACGGCTCGACAACGACGTGGCCGACGTGGACGGCGCCCTGCGCACGGCCGAGGACAGCCTGCGCCTCAACCCCCGCGTCAAGGAGGGCCTGCTGCACCGCATCGTGCTGCGCACGGGGCTCGACACCCTGGAGATCTGCGCCGTCGTGCTCCGCGTCCTCACCCGTACCCTCACCGATCTGGCCAAGGAACGGGACGGCGACGAGCTGCTGCCCCGACCGACCGCCCTCGCCCTGCAGGAGACGGCGCAGCACACCGCCGACGCCTTCGTCAGCTTCGCCGTACTCGTCACGGCTCCCGGCAGCGAGGCGGCCGAGGCGGCCGAGACCCGGCTCGCGGGCGAGCTCCGCGCGGCTCGCGCCTGCCGCGGCGGCGCCGCCGACCTGCTGCTCGCCCTCGCCCTGAAGGAACCCGAACGCTGGCAGCTGTACGGAGCCCTGCTCGCCGAGATCGACCGCGTCCTCGACGAACTGGACCCCGAGCACCGGGGCCTTCGCCTCATGGAGGAACTCGACCGCCATACCCGTGAACGCCGGCGCCGGCTGCGCCCCCGCTTCCGGCGCGCTCCCGCGGAGGCCTGAGCGGCCGGCGGGGCCCCTCAGTCCCGGGGCAGCAGGGGGCCGAGCGGGCCGAGGTCGAGGTTGAGGTCCTCCAGCGCGAAACCGTGCTCGGCGCACAGGTCGGCGAGGCTGTCGTGCAGGGCCAGGAGGGTCGCTCCGAGCTCCTCCTCCTGGGCGTCGGTGAGGTCCCCTGCGTCCACGCGGCGCAGCGCCTGCCGCTCGATGAGCTGGCGCAGGAGCTCGACGATGGTGAGGACGAGTTTCAGCAGGTCCTCCTCGACGGTCTCGCGATCGGCACGCACGCGGTGGGCCGGGCGGTGCGCCCCGCCCTCGTGGGGGGCGGGCGGCGCCTGGGCGAGCCGGAAGGCCCGCGACATGGCGGCGCCGACGTCCTGGAGGCCCTGGCGCGGGGCGGCGGGGTCACTGCTCACGGGGGGCCGCCGTCCCGCCCGCCGGGGGGCGCCGTCTCGGAGCCGACGGACACGATGAGCGCGCGCAGTGAGATCCGGACGAGGTCGATGTCCGCGATGGACAGGACGATGTCGCCGGTGATGACCACTCCACCGCTGAGCAGCCGGTCCAGGAGGTCGACCAGGGCGACCTGCCGGCCGGGCAGCGGTTCGTGCCGCTCCGCGAGCGTCACGGCGCCGGCTCCCGGACGTCGCCCGCGTCGCCGGGGGAGGGGTCCTCGGCAGCCGGCATGGCGAAGGAGTACGGGGCCCAGGGGCCGGTGACCTCGACGAGGACGTCGGGAAAGTCCTGGGTGGCGTGGGTGACGGCGGCGCGGAACTCGTCGGCGTTCCGGTCGGGGACGAGGTAGGCGTCGTTGAGGACGTTCTCCCGGGGACCGGTCAGCGCACCGCTCTGCGGCGCGTGCCGCACCCGCTCGGAGGTGTAGCGGGCGGCGATGGCCTCGACGGTCCGCGCGGCCTCCTGGGCCTGCTGGTAGACGCGTTCGCGGGCGTGGTGCTGGATGCCGCGCCGCCGCAGGTACGCCTTGCCGGGCGACAGGGACTCGGCACCGTTCTGGTCGGTGGGAGGCCTGTCGGCGGCGGATGCGGAGGCGGTGGGGGCGGCGGGGTCGGAAGCGGCGGGGAGATAGATCTTGACGCCGTACTCGGTGTGGGCGTCGAGCTGGGCGAGTCGCGCGGCGAAGACGTGGCGCTGCCGTACGAGGGCTCCGCGGGCCCGGCTGTCGTCCTCGTAGACGGTGGCCATGCGCAGGGGGAGGACGGTGGCGCGGGCGGCGACGGCCTGGACGACGTCGTGGTGCGCGCGGGCGACGTTCTCCAGCCACCGCAGGTCCTCGAAGTGCTCCTTGAGAGCGGCCTCGTCGAAGTCACCGCGCGGGACCGGACTGACGACGAACGCGAGGACGTCGGGGGCGTCGTCGGAGGGGGCCGGTGTGGCGGGGGCGCCGGAGGGGGCCGGCGCGACGGCGTCGGAGGCCTCGGTCAGGAGCGTGACCGGTGCCCGGTCGATGCCGTGCACGTCCGTCAGAAGCCCCCGCAGGGCCTCGGTGGGCCGGACGGCGGCGTAGACGTAGGTGAGGAAGTCCTGGCCGGTGCTCACTGCGGACGCCTCCGCTTCGTCCCGGCCCCCGGACCGGGTGCCGCGTCGCCGGGCTCACCGCGGTCCTCGCCGCTCTCGACGGGCTCCGGCTCGCCCGTCCGGTCGCGGCGCAGGGCCTCCAGCTCGGCCCGCAGGCGGCGGTTCTCCTGTTCCAGCGGGCTTCCGGTGTGCCGGGAGGAGAGCGAGGGGTCGTGCTCCCACCAGTCGATCCCCATCTCCTTCGCCTTGTCCACGGAGGCGATCAGGATCCGCAGTTTGATGGTCAGCAGCTCGATGTCGAGCAGATTGATGCGGATGTCGCCCGCGATCACGATGCCCTTGTCCAGGACCCGCTCGAGGATGTCCGCGAGGCTGGACGTGGAGCTCGACCCGTACGGCATCGGGGCGCGGGAGGGGAAGCCTCCGGTTCGGCCGGGTAGCGGTTCACTCACGACGGGGGCCTCGCTTCCGCGGTCAGACGGTCCGGTTCCGGAACTCTTCGATCTCCGCCAGCCGGTCGAGCAGCTCGTCCTCCCGGAGGTCGAACTCCTCCTCCGTCAGCTCTCCCGCGAGCAGCCTCCGCTCCAGTTCGCCGAGCTCGCGCCAGACCGGGGCGGGGTCGTAGTAGGCCTCCTCGGCCTCGTCGACGACCCGCTGGGCGACCCAGGTGACCATCCGGACCGGGGCGGCGGGCAGGGTCAGCAGGCTTGTCAGCAGTCCCACGGGTCGTCCTCCTCAGTCATGGCACTCACGGCACTCATGACGTACTCATGGCGCCGAGGCCTGTACGAAGCTGTATGGAGGCAGGGGACCGGCGAACCGGAGGCCGGTGCCGCCGTCGATCTCGCGGGCCAGGTTGTCCCGCGCGGTGAGGAAGGCGTCCTTCCGCTCGTCCGCCACCAGGAGCGAGAGATTGAGGAAGTCGTTTCCGGTGGGCGGACGGGTCACGTGCTCACGGGCGAACGGCAGCAGCGCCTCGGACAGGCCGCCGGCCAGCACCTCCTGCCGCGCCTGCACCTCGCGTGCCACCAGCTCCCCCAGCGCGAGCGGCAGCTGCGGGTCGGGGTCGCCGCCGCGGATCCGGCGGTGGAGGTCCCCCGCCTCGGCCGAGTCCTTGAGGATCTGGAGGAGCAGCGGCTCCTCGTCCTCCTGGAAGGCCCGCACGTGGTACTCGGCGCAGCCCTCGACGCGTCGCAGCGCCGAGAGGTAGCCGTCCTCGTTCTCCTCCAGGACCTGGCGGACCGTCGTCTCGTCAGGAGCGATGTAGCCGAACTGCAGCGGCAGGACCGGCCCTTCGGACATCAGGCGCTCCTGCACCTCCTGGTGGGCGAGGAGGTCCCGCCGCTTGGGCCGGATCTCTTCGGAGACCTCGCTGACGACCGCGCACAGGGGTCCCGCGGTGACCGTCTGCAAGGACGCCGGATGTGAACCGACACCGCTCAGACCGTCCAGGTGCCGTGGGTGCTCCCCAGCGGTGATCGAGTACACGTAGAGCGCCATCGGCTACTCCTTCTCTCGGCGTGCCGTGCGCCGTGCCGGGCGCCGTCGCCTAGGGGTCTCCGCTTCCTCCTCTTCCTCCTCCGGCTCCTCGTCCTTCGAGGATCCGCCGGTCAGGGAGTCGGACACCGCTTCGACGGCTCCGCTCAGGGCGCCCTTGGACTTGCCGCGGGCGCCGCCCTCCATCATGTTCCCCACGACGTCGGGCAGCTGGGCGGGGGCGTTGCGGCCCGCTTCCAGGTCGAGGCGGTTGCATGCCTCGGCGAAGCGGAGGTAGGTGTCGACGCTGGCCACCACGATGCGCGCGTCGATCTTGATCAGTTCGATGCCCACCACGGAGATCCGGACGAAGATGTCGATGACCAGACCCCGGTCGAGAATCAGCTCCAGGACGTCGTAGAGGCTGCTCGTGTTGCCGCCGCCCCCTCGGGCGACGGCGCTGCCGCCTTGCGGCACCATGGTCATGGCGCCTCCTTCCCTCGGCGGCCCGTACTCAGGTCGGCCGGTCGATCGTTCCTCTGCTGTAGCGGCGGGTGCGCTCGTAGGAGATCAGCTCGCCCTCCTCGTCCAGAGCGACCCGGTAGCTGGCCATCACGCTGGCGGTGTCCGGAATGCGTTCCAGTTCCACCACCTCCACCTGCGCCTCCCAGCCGTCCTGTGTCGGCTTGAGCGACGAGACGGAGTCGGGCGGTCTGCCGAGGAGTTGAGCCAGCTGCTCGGCCGCCGACTTCATGGCCGACGCGGCGTTGCGCACGCCCGAGCGCCGTCGGGAGGCAGCACGACGCGGCGTCTGCCGCTCGCGCCCTTCACCTTCTGCCATGGAGCACTCCCCTGGGGAGACCGCCTCTTAGAACCTAGAATGTCACTAAATGCGCCTATAAGCCTTTTGTCGAAGGCAGGAGCTCCTGAAGGCCAGGCGTCATCACCAGGTCCGCACGCACCCTGTCGAAGGGATGATCATGCAGGACACGACCAAAGTCGCACTCGCAGCCGCCCTGGCCGGTGGTTATGTACTCGGCCGGGCCAAGAAGGGCCGCATGGCGTTCGCCGTGGCGACCTATGTGGCCGGCCGTCGTTTCGGCCTCGAACCGGGACAGCTGCTGAAGGCGGGCCTCTCCAAGGCCAAGGAGATGCCGCAGTTCGCCGAACTCGGCGACCAGCTGCGCGGAGAAGCCCTCGACGCGGGCAAGCAGGCCCTCAAGGTCGCCGCCGACCGCAAGCTGGCCGACCTCGCCGACTCCCTGAGCGCCCGCACCGCCGACCTCACTCGCTCCGGCGGCGGGCGGGACGAGGACGAGGCCGCGGACGAGGACGAGGAGCCGTACGAGGACGAGGACGAGGAGGAGGAAGAAGAGGAGGAAGAGGAGGACGAAGGAGCGGAACAGGGGGACGAGGAGCCGGAGGACGAAGAGGAAGAGGAGGAGGAAGGGGCGGAGGAGCCCGAGGAGGAAGCCGAAGAGGAGCCGGAGGAACGCGAAGAGGAGCCCGAGGAAGAGGAAGAGGAGCCCGAGGAAGAGGAAGAGGAAGAGGAAGAGGAGCCCGAGGAAGCCGAAGAGGAGCCCGAAGAAGAGGAAGAGGAGCCCGAAGAAGAGGAAGAGGAGGAGCCGGAACCCGAGGAGGAGGAAGGCGAGGAAGAGGAAGAGGAAGAGGAACCGCCGCCCCCGCCGAAGCCCGCCCGTCCGACGTCCCGTGGTCGCGGTGGCAAGTCCGCGCAACGGGAAGGCGGTTCGAAGAAGGCGGCACCCGCCAAGAAGGCTCCTGCCAAGAGGGCAGCACCGGCGAAGAAGTCAGCGCCGGCCAAGAAGGCTCCTGCCAAGAAGGCCGCCGCCAAGAAGGCTCCCGCCAAGAAGGCGCCGGCCAAGAAGGCCCCGGCCAAGAAGTCAGCGGCGGCGAAGAAGTCGGCCCCCGCCAAGAAGGCTCCCGCCAAGAAGGCTGCACCGGCCAAGAGGGCGCCGGCGAAGAAGACCGCGAACGGGAAGCCTGCCGCCAAGTCGGCGTCCCCCGCCAGGAAGAGGGCCTCCAAGAAGTCCGCGGCGGAACCGAGGAAGCGGACCCCCGCCAAGAGCACCGCACGCAAGACGGCGGCCAAGAAGACCACCAGCCGTAGCCCGGCACGCAAGGCGGCCGCCAAGAAGACGGCGCCCCGCAAGCAGTCCGCGCGGAGGTAGGACATGGCAACGTCAGACCGCGACACCGAGAAGAAGGAATCCGGTTCCGGGTTCGACAAGTTGCTCGGCGAGCTGACCCAGTACCTGGGCGCTCAGGCGGACCAACTGGCCGGAAAGGCGACGGACAAGCTCGGTGACATCACCGACCAGCTCTACGACGTCGCCGACAACGGCGGCAAGCTCTCCGACGTCGCCGGAATCGGCGGCCGGATCCTGAAGGGCGACTCGCCGTTGAAGGCCTTCGCGGGCCAGAAATTCGGCAACATCAAGGACAAGGTGACCGAGACCGCGTCCAACCTGTTCGGCAAGGGCAAGGGTCGGAAGGGCGGCGGCGGGAAGATCGTCAACATCGTCGAGGCGATGGACGTCGGTCTGCCGCTGCGCAAGACGTACGACTACTGGACGCAGTACGAGAACTTCAGCAGCTTCGCCAAGGGCGTCCGCGACGTCTCGCGCGACGACGAGACCGGCAGTGACTGGAAGGTCAAGGTCGGCCCCTCCTCGCGCTCCTGGAAGGCCACCGTCCAGGAACAGATACCCGACGAGCGCATCGTCTGGACGTCGGAGGGTGCCAAGGGAAGCACCCGAGGGTGCGTCAGCTTCCATGAGCTCACACCGACGCTGACCCGCATCGTCCTCATCGTCGAGTACCACCCGGCGGGCTTCTTCGAGAAGACCGGCAACATCTGGCGGGCGCAGGGCCGCCGTCTGCGCCTGGACTTCAAGCACTTCCTGCGGTACGTCACGCTCAACACCGACGAGCCGGAAGGCTGGCGCGGCGAGATCCGCGACGGCGAGGTCGTCCGTTCCCACGAGGACGCCCTCGAAGCGGAGCAGGCCGAGGAGGAAGGCGAGGAAGGCGAGGAAGAGGGCGAGGAAGGCGCGGAGGACGAGTACGAGGAGGGCGAGGAGACCGACGAGGAGGACGAGGGCGAGGAGCCGGACGAGGACGGCTACGTCGACGAGTCCGAGGAGGAGGAAGAGGCGGAGCCCGACGAGGAGGGCGAGTACGAGGAGGAGGAGCCCGAAGAGGAGGAAGAAGGCGACGAGGAGGAAGAGCCCGAGGAGGAGGAAGAGGAGCCCGAGGAAGAGGACGAGACCTCGCCTCCCCGCCGACGCCGGCGGTGAGTGTTTCCGGCCCGCTCCCGGCATCAGGAGGTACGCGTGAAGCCCGCCAGACGGAGCCGATCCCTCACTCGCTGGACACCTCCGGCCGTCGTCCGCCGCCTGCTCCTGGGGCTGGCGATGTGGGGGGTGCGCTGGGCCCTCCGGCGGGCGGTGCGCCGGGTGGCCCACCGGGGACCCCCGCCGCAGCCCGGCACACGTGGCCTGAGGAGGCGGTCCCCGCGGGTGGTCCACCGGCGGTGACCCCCCTCGCCGCAACCCGGCTCACACGGCCTGAGGAGGCGACCCGCGGCGAGTCTGCGTAGCCTGATACCCACCCCCCGGGGGGACGGAAGGGCCGCGCAACGCCACCGCGCCGCGAGACGCCTTGAGGAGAGCCGCGGAGGTCGTGTGTCGACGTACGAGGATGTCCTTGCCGGACTGCTTGCCCGCTCCCATCTGCTGTCCGGACGGGAACTCGCCGGCCTCGTCCAGGACGCCGGCCGGCGCATGGGGCTGCGGGGCACGGCCATGTACGTGGCGGACCTCCAGCAGATCCGGCTGGTCGCCCTGCCGCAGCCCGACGCCGGGGCCCAGCCCGCGCTCGACGTCGACACGTCCCTGGCGGGCCTGGCCTACCGCACGCAGCGGATGCAGCGGTCCAGGGACGGCGGGACGGCCTGGCTGCCGATGATCGACGGGGTCGAGCGGCTGGGTGTCCTGATGGTGACGGCGCCCTCGCTGGACGGCGTCGTGCTCGCGCGTGCCGAGGTGCTCGCCGGTGTCGCCGCCCTGCTCATCGTGTCGAAGTCCTCCCACAGCGACCTGCTCGTCGAGGCGGAGCGCACACGGGCGATGACGGTGCAGGCCGAGCTGCTGTGGGCCTTCCTGCCGCCGCGGACCATCGGCACGGCGGACGTCACCTCGTCGGCGGTCCTGGAACCGGCGTACGACATCGGCGGCGACACCTTCGACCACACCCTGGACGACAGTGGCCTGCACCTCACCGTCATCGACTCCATGGGCCACGACCTCGCATCGGGCGGAGCCAGCGCCGCCGGGCTCGCCGCCTGCCGCGCGACCCGCCGCTCCGGCGGTTCGCTGACCGACATCGTCACCTCGATCGACCGGATCCTGGACGAGTGGTTCACCGATCGGCTCATGACCGCCGTCGTCGCCCATCTGGACACCTCCGACGGCCTATTGAACTGGGTCAACTGCGGGCACCCGCCGCCCCTGCTGATCCGCCAGGGCCGGGTCCATCCGCAGCTGCTCGCCCGGGAGCCCGACCTGCCGCTCGGGTGGGGGTTCCTCGCCTCGTCGCCGCCGACCGAGCACACCGAGCGGCTCCAGCCCGGCGACCGGATCCTCCTCTACAGCGACGGAGTCATCGAGGCCCGTTCGCCCGAGGGGGACCTGTACGGCGAGGAGCGGCTCGCCGACACCGTCATCCGCGCCACCGCCGCGGGCGACCCCGCGCCCGAAGCCCTGCGGCGCCTGATCCAGGGCCTGCGTCAGCACCAGGACCACAAGTTGCGCGACGACGCCACCATCCTGCTCACCGAGTGGCACCCCACCGGCCTCGACGCGGAGACGCGCGGCCGGCCCACGCCCGCGCGTGCCGAGGACGTTCGCGGGTAGGCGTCGGTTCGACAGTGACCACGGATACCCGTCAGGAGGGTTCATGAGCACGCCCCCGAACGATCCCGTCCCGCCGAGCCCCACGCCCCCGCCCGGGCCGGGGCCCGGTCCCACGCCGGGGCCGCTTCCGGGGCCCGTTCCCGGGCCCGGCGGCCCCGACCCCGTGCCGCCGACGCCGCCCCGGCCGGAGCCGGAGCCGCCTGTCCCGGGCCCGCCTCCGGACCCGTTCCCGCAGCCCGGCCCGCTGCCCCCGCCGGGGCCGACGCCGGAGCCGGCGACCTGAGCGACTGAGCGACCGCCCCGGTCCGCCCCGCCCGCCGCCCGGCTCCCGGCTCCCCGGCTCAGGTGAGTGACGGCACCCGTTCGGACGGCGGCGGCGGTCCGGGCGGCGTGCCGTCCCCGAACGGCCGCCCGCCGAGCGCTTCCCGCCCGTGCGGCGTGAGCCAGCCCCGGAGGTCCGGGCCCAGGGGGACGATCCCGGTCGGATTGATGTCGTGGTGGACGACGTAGTAGTGCGTCTTGATCTGCTCGAAGTCGATCGTGTCCCCGAAACCGGGCGTCTGGAACAGATCCCGCGCGTATCCCCACAGGGCCGGCAGCTCGGTCAGCTTCTGCCGGTTGCACTTGAAGTGTCCGTGGTACACGGCGTCGAACCGCACGAGGGTCGTGAAGAGCCGCACGTCGGCCTCGGTGATCGTGTCACCGACCAGGTAGCGCCGGCCGGAGAGCCGCTCCTCCAGCAGGTCGAGCCGCTCCCACAGGCTCCGGTACGCCCTGTCGTACGCCTTCTGGCTCCCGGCGAAGCCGCACCGGTAGACGCCGTTGTTCACGTCCCGGTACACGTCTTCGGCCACCTCGTCGATCTCGTCGCGCCACGGCTCCGGATAGAGGTCCGGTGCGCCGTCGCGCCGGTGGGCCGCCCACTGGCTGCCCAGGTCGAGGGTGATCCGGGCGAAGTCGTTGGTCACCACCTCGCCCGTGGGGACGTCCACGATCGCGGGCACGGTGATGCCGCGGGCGTACCCCGGGTCGCGCCGGAAGAACGCCTCCTGCAGCCGCTCGATCCCGAGCACCGGGTCCCGGCCGGCCGGGTCCAGATGGAACGCCCAGCTGCGCTCGTCGTGCACGGGTCCCGCGACGCCCATCGAGAGCACGTCCTCCAGGCCCATGAGCCGCCGGACGATCGCGGCCCGGTTCGCCCAGGGGCACGCGCGTGCGATGACCAGCCGGTAGCGCCCGGGCTCCACCGGGTAGCCGTCCCGGCCGTCGGCCGTGATCCGTGTCGTGAGGTAGTTCCGGTCGCGTTCGTACGCACCGTCGCCGGTCATCGCTGCGATCCCAGCCCTTCTCGTGTGGTCTCCGCGTGGGTGTGGCCCCCGAGCGGGGGCGGCTCACTCGTCACGCAGGGTGCGGACGTCCTCCTCGCTCCACGCGCGGGTGTCGCGCGGCTCGACGTACGGCTCCGCGCCCGGCGGCATGCCACCGGCGACCGCCCGCTGGCGCAGCGCCTCGGCGTCGAACTCCAGACCGAGGAGCACGGCCAGATTGCTGATCCACAGCCAGATCAGGAAGACGATGACACCGGCCATGGTCCCGTAGGTCTTGTTGTACGAGGCGAACTCGGCCACGTACAGGGCGAACCCGGCGGAGGCGGCCATCCAGATCAACAGGGCGACGGCGCTGCCCGGGGTGACCCACCGCCAGCCCCTGCCCTTGGCGTTCGGAGCGCCCCAGTACAGGAGCGCGATCATCATCGTCACGAGCAGGACGAGCACCGGCCACTTCGCGATGGACCACACGGTCAGCGCGGTGTCGCCGAGGCCCAGCACGTCGCCCGCCCGGCGGGCCACGTCACCGGTGAACACGATGATCAGGGCGCTCGCCGCGGCCATGACCATGAGCGCCGCGGTCATCCCCAGCCGGACCGGCAGGACCTTCCAGACCGGGCGGCCCTCGGGCATCTCGAAGATCTTGTTGGCGGCGCGCATGAACGCCCCGACGTACCCGGAGGCCGACCACAGGGCCAGCACGAGGCCGACCACGGCCATGGCGGCTCCCGTGCCCGTGCCGCCCTGCACGTTCTCCACGGCCTTGCCGAGCACGTCACGGGCGGGTCCTGGGGCGAGTTGTTGCAGGGTGTCCAGCACCTTGTCCGCGGTGGACGGTCCGCTGACGCCGAGCAGCGAGACGAGGACGAGCAGCCCGGGGAAGAGGGCGAGCACGCCGTAGTACGTGAGGGCGGCGGCCCGGTCCGTCAGCTCGTCGGCGACGAACTCGCGCACCGAGCCCTTGAGGACCGCGACCCAGGAGTGTCGCGGCAGCTCGGTCGGCGAGTCGGGCGCGCGCTCCTCGACCTCGGGGCCGGGCCCGACGTCCTGCGGCTCCGGTACCGGCGGCGGTCCGCCGTCGGCGGGGGCGGCTTCCGTCGCGTGTTCGGCGTCCGGTGGCCCGTGATCGGCCGGCGCCTCCGTCCGGCGTTCCGCGGCGGCTTCCGTACGGCGTTCCTGGGGGGCGTTGCGATCGACCATGTCGTCGCGGGTACCCGCGACGACGGGGCCTACGCACGGCACCCCTACACCCGTGCCTCCTCCGCGCGCCCCGCCGGGGCGCCCGTGCCGAAGGCACGGCGGTAGGCGGCGGGGGAGATGCCGAACGCCGTCCTCATGTGGACGCGCAGCGAGTTCCCCGAGCCGAGTCCGGCGCGGTGCGCGACCAGGTCGATCGGCAGGTCGGTGGTCTCGAGGAGCTGTTTGGCGAGCTCCAGCCGCTGCGCCGTGAGCCACTGCACGGGTGTCATGCCGACCTCGTCGCGGAACCGGCGGGTGAAGGACCGCAGGCTCATCCGGGCGTGTTCGGCGAGCCGGGCGAGGGTGAGGGGTTCCGCGAGGTGTTCGAGGGCCCAGGCGCGGGTCGCGGTGGTACTGGCCAGGGTGGGTTCCGGGACGGGGCGGTCGATGAACTGGGCCTGACCGCCGTCGCGCCACGGGGGGACGACGCAGATGCGGGCCGCGCGGTTCGCGACCGCGGCCCCGTGGTCGCGGCGGATCATGTGCAGGCACAGGTCGACCCCGGCGGCCACGCCCGCGGAGGTCAGCACGTCGCCGTCGTCGACGAAGAGGACCTCCTCGTCGACCTTGACCCGGGGGTAGGCCCGGCGGAACTCCGGCGCCAGGTTCCAGTGCGTGGTGGCGGGCCGGCCGTCGAGCAGCCCGGCGGCGGCCAGCACGTACGACCCGGAGCAGATCGACACCAGCCGGGTGCCGGGCCGGATGCCGGCGATGGCGGCGGCGACCTCGGGCGGCAGCGGGCCGCCCCGGCCGAGCTCGGGCATGGCGTGCGTGGGCGGGAGGATCACCGTGTCGGCTTCGGCGAGCGCCTCCGGCCCGGCGGCGGGCTGCACGGTGAATCCGGCGTCGCTGAGTACGGGGCCGCCGTCGACCGTGCAGACGGCGATCTCGTAGAGGGCGCGGCCCTCCGCGTCGATGGCGCTGCCGAAGACCCGCGAGGGGATGCCCAGTTCGAAGGGAGGGACGCCGGGGAGGGCGAGCACGGCGATGCGGTGCCGCCTCGACCGCTGCTCCGCGCCCTCGTCCCGCCCGGCTGTCCCACGGAAAGTACTCATGGCCAGATCCTGTCACATAGTGGCCTGGCGGCCAATGCCGCTGCGGGGCGGGATGCCCGATCGTGAGGTGGTCGCCGCCGGCAGGGATCCGGCGGCACGGAACCCGGATACGAAAGAGGCTGACGGTATGCGTGCGATGGTCGTGGAGCAGTGGGGCGGACCCGAGAACCTTGTCGAGCGCGAGGTGGAGCGTCCCGAGCCCGGCCTGAACGAGGTTCTGGTGCGGGTCCACGCGGCCGGCGTCAACCCCGTGGACTGGAAGACCCGCGAGAGCGGGGCGCTCATCGGCTGGGGCGCCGTCCCGGTGGTCGGCTGGGACGTGTCCGGCACGGTGGAGGCGGTCGGCCCCGGCGTGGGGAACCTCCGGCCCGGTGACGAGGTCTTCGGGATGCCGCTGTTCCCGCGCCAGGCGGGCGCGTACGCCGAGTACGTGGTGGCACCGGCCCGCCACCTCGCGCCGAAGCCGGCGTCCCTGACGCACGTGGAGGCGGCCGCGCTGCCCCTCGCCGCCCTGACCGCCTGGCAGGCCCTCGTCGACACGGCGGACGTCCAGCCGGGGGAGCGGGTCCTCGTGCACGCGGCCGCCGGAGGCGTGGGGCACTTCGCCGTGCAGATCGCCAAGGCCCGGGGCGCGTACGTCATCGGTACGGCGAGCGGGCCCAAGCACGACCTGGTGCGCGAGCTCGGCGCCGACGAGGTGGTCGACTACCGCACGGACCGCTTCGAGGACGTCGTCTCCGGCGTGGACGTCGTCATCGACGGCCTCGGAGGGGAGACGGCCGAGCGCTCCATGAAGCTGCTCCGCGCCGGAGGCAGGCTCGTCACCCTGCCGGGCCCGGACGGCGTCCCCGCCGCCCAGGACGGTGTGCGGGCGGTCTGGGTCCTGGTCGAGCCGGACCACCTCGGCCTGCGCGAGATCGCGGCCCTGGTGGAGCGCGGGGAGCTGAGGCCGGTGGTCGACACCGTGCTGCCGCTCGCCGACGCGGCGAAGGCCCACGAGCTCGGCGAGCGGGGCCGTACGACGGGAAAGATCGTCCTGACGGTCGCCTGACCCGGCGCGGCCCGGGGGCGGCCGGTCACGGCACGCGCCGCCCCGCCGGATCAGTGGCCGTAGCGGCCGGTGTCGACCTCCCAGCGGTGGTAGCCGGCGATCCAGGCGGCGAGGCCGTCGACGTACCGGTGGGCGGCCTCGCGCGCGTCCGGGGCGAGGCCGAGCAGCTCGCAGATCTCGGGCACCTCGGCCGACAGCTCCACGAAGCGGTCGACCATCGTCTGGGCCTCCCGCATCACCTGGACGGCCGCCTCCTCGGGGGTGCCGCCGCGCTCCTCGCGGACGATCATCACCAGGTTGGCGACGTCGCCCCGGGCGAGCTCCTGGGCGTAGGAGTGCACGTCGTTGGTGAACGACGGTATGTCGGCGGCCAGTTGACGCATCCTGCGGAAGGCCGGGTGGTGCAGCACCTCCTGCGGCAGCTCGAACCGGTTCAGCCGCTCGACCATGTCGAAGAGGGTCTCCATGGCCGCCGTGCCACGGCGCAGCGCCAGGTAGCCCTCCCGGTCCGGAAGCCGGCCGGAGAGCCGGCCGGCCGCCTCGGCCGGGTGGCAGGCGAAATACCACTCCCAGTTGTACGCGGACCGGGCCCGCCACCGAGCCGACATGCCGCGCAGGCTGCGCTCCCAGAGGTCGGCGAAGGCCTGCTCGACCGGGGTGCGGGCGCCGGGTGGAGGGCCGTCCCCGTGCATGAGCGCCGTCAGCCGGGCGCAGACCTCCGCCACGCGCGCGGGTGCCCGGCCGAGGTCCGAGTCGAACCGGTCGTCGAAGAAGAAGTAGAAGCTGAGCAGGTCCGCGGCGAGGACGAGGTCGTCGCCGGCGCAGTAGGGGCTGGTGAAGGCGGCGAGGCGGGGGACGTCCCAACGGGCGTACGCCGTACGGTCGACGACTCCCGCGAGCCCCTCGTGACGGAGCAACCAGTCCTGGTGGTGCGGCGCCACGGATCCCTGGTGCGGATTGCTGCGCGGCGGAAACGGCAGATCGAGCATCGCGGCGTTGAACACGGGAAACCCCCAAGGCGTTTCGACCCCGGGTGATTCCCAACCGCATCCCGGCGCGTTCGAAGCGTACTTGACTTGATCATCCACGACCAGGGACGACGGGGGGTGATCCGCGCACTTCAGGGGTGCCCTCCGGCGCGGTCGCCCGCCGGTCCGCCCGCCCTCCGTGGTCAGTGGGTCGCCCTAGCCTGGGGGGTGTTCGAAGGAGCGCGTGAGGGGGGTGAATTCGTGGGTCGCGCAGGTGCGTTGAGGGTCGTCCTGATCGATGTGAACGACGAGGTGGTGGCGGCCTGGCGGTCCGCGTTCGCGGACACGCCCGGGGTCGAGATCCGGCGGGGCTCCCTCCTCGACGTCGATGTGGACGCGTGGGTGTCCCCCACCAACAAGTCGGGGCGGATGGACGGTGGCGTCGACGCGATCGTGAAGCGGCACCTCGCACGGATTCGCCGACTACGACGAGTTGAGGGCCGCCGTCCTGGGGCAGCTCGCCGACATCGAGGCAGCCGGGCCCACGCGGCGGGTCCGGATCGCCGTGCCGCAGAGCGCGTCGGCGGGGGACCCGCTGGGACTGGCCGGGCTCTTCACCGGCGACGGTGAGCCGTGGCTGCCGTTGCCGGGCGGGTGTCCCGTCAGCGCGGAGGGGCCCGGACTCGTCGAGTCCGGGCCCCTCACCCGCGCCGTCATGGGGCGGCTCCTCAGATGAAGCCGCCGGGGCGGTGGTAGTACGTGCCCAGCTGGTCGCGGTAGTCGGCGTCGCCGAGGTGGGTCTCCTGGTGGAACTCGGGGGAGTCCTTCACCTGCTCCTTGGTGCAGTCGACGTAGATCTTCTGCTCCTGCGGGTCGACGCGGGAGACGATACCGGCGGGGATGAGCACCTCCTTGCCGAAGATCCAGACGCCGGTGTCGACGACCAGATAGGCGTCGCCGACCTCGTCGGAGTGCTTGTCGACCTTGCCGATGCTGCCGTCGGTCGCCTCGACCTTGTATCCGGTCAGGACCGTTCCGGCCAGGTGGCCCGAGGTCGAACCATAGCTCCACGCATGCTCAGTCACGCGAACGACAACTCCTCCGGTGGTGGGGGACGACGAGGTGCTCCCCGTCGTCCTTTCCTTCTCCGTGTCGGACGGACGTACGTCGTGTCCCGCCCACGGTCCGCCTGCCCCGCCCTCGTGTTCTCATGCGCCGGGGACCGCAGGGCCGGCCCAGCAAGCGCTTGTAGATACAGCGAAATGGGCGCCGAACGGGAGTGAGCGTCAGTCACGCCGAGTGACAGGCGTCATCCGGTCAACAGGCAGGTGAACAACCGACTGCTTGTACATACAAGGCCTTGACCGGGGGTGGCGGCGGCTGAAAACGTGCCGTTGCCGGACCGGCATCGGCCACGAGCCCGCCCCTCCCGCTCTTCTTCGCACAGCCTCCCGCGTACCTCCCGCGTATCCGTGGGCGCCCGCCCGCCCGCCGGCTCCGCTCCCTCCTCGGCGTCTCCAGCTCTCACCCACCACCGGAGTCCTCCATGTCCGTCCGCCGCCCCGCCCTCGCCGGCCTCCTCGCCGCCGTCCTCACGCTCACCGCCTGCGGCGGCGGCTCCGGGAAGCCGCACTCCGCCACCTGCCCCGGCGGCAAGATCCGCTTCGGCGTCGAGCCCTTCGAGGACCCCGCCAAGCTGACCCCCGCCGCCAAGGTGCTCGCCGACGGCCTCGGCGAGAGCCTGGACTGCCCCGTGGAACTCACCGTCACCGAGGACTACTCCGCCGAGGTGCTCGCCATGGAGAACGGCAAGCTCGACATCGGCATCTTCGGCCCCCTCGGCTATGTGTTCGCCAGCAAGCGCGCCAAGGCCGAGGCCGTCGCCTCCTTCGGCGACAGCGACGGCAAGCTGTCCAGCTACACCGCCGGCATCTGGGTGCCCAAGGACTCCGAGGTCACCACGATCGAGCAGCTGCGCGGCCACTCCCTCGCCCTCGGCTCGGTCGGCTCCACCTCCGGTGACGCCCTGCCCCGCAAGGCCCTCCTCGACGCCGGCCTGAAGAAGGACGACGTCAAGGTCGCCTACGCCGGCGGCCACCCCGAAGCCCTGCTCGCCCTGGTCAACGGCACCGTCGACGCCGCCGAGATCAACTCCCAGCAGCTCGGCAGCGCCACCGGGTCCGGCACCTTCGACCCGTCGAAGTTCCGCAAGGTGTGGACGTCGGAGCCGATCCCCAACGATCCGATCACCGTCCGCGGAGACCACGACGAGGCCTTCAAGAAGGCCGTACGCGACGCGCTCCTCGGACTCCCCGCCGACAAGGTCGGCAAGATCGGCGCCCTGCTCGACGTCGACCCGCCGGCGCCGCTCGTGGCCGTCGACAGGTCCACGTACAAGCCCCTCTTCGATCTCGCCGAGACGCTCAAGCTCACCGAGAAGGACGTCTGATGCTCGCCCTGACGGGAATCACCGTCCGCTACGGCCGGCGAGAGGTGGTCCACGGCGTCGACATCACCGTCCCCCCGGGTGAACTCCTCGCGGTCCTCGGCGCCAACGGCTCGGGGAAGTCGACCCTGCTGCGCGCCGCCGCAGGCCTCGAACCGATGGCGGCCGGCGAGGTCACCCTCGACGGCGAGCGCTGCGACCCGCTCGACATCGCCATGGTCTTCCAGCACATCCATCTCGTCCGCCGCCGCACGGTCCTCGACAACGTGTGCTCCGGCGCGCTCGGGAGGCTGCCGCTGCGCCGGTCCCTCGTCCCCGCGCTCTTCCCCCGGGAACTGCGCGAGGAGGCCATGGCGTGCCTCGACCGCGTCGGCCTCGCCGACCGCGCCCACGACCGGGCGGGCAGCCTCTCCGGCGGACAGCAGCAGCGCGTCGCCGTGGCCCGGGCCCTGTGCCAGCGCCCGCGTGTCCTGCTCGCCGACGAACCCGTCTCCGCGCTCGACCCCGCCGCCACCGAGCAGGTGCTCGCCCTGCTCGCCGAACTCGCCCACGAGGAACAGCTCGCCGTCCTCGCCGTCCTGCACCAGCCCTCCCTCGCGGCCCGGCACGCCGACCGCCTCGTGGGCCTGCGCGACGGACACGTCGTCCTGGACGGCCCGCCGCGCCAGGACGTCGAGCTGCTCTACCAGCCCGCGATCGTGAAGGCCGTGTGATGACCCTGCTCCACGAGGTACGGCGACTGCCCGTACCGCCCAAGCCGCGCCGCCCGCGGGCCGCGCTGGTGGGATCCGTCGTCACCGCCGTCGTCGTGGCCGCGCACGTGCTGGCCTGGGACGCCACCGAGATGTCCTTCGGCGCGCTCGCCGAGGGCTGGAGCGGCATGGCCGACTTCCTCGCCGAGGCGATCCCGCCCGACCTGAGCTGGGAGGTCCTCCGACCGAGCCTCGACGGCGCCCTGGTGACCCTCTGGATCGGCCTCCTCGGCACCACCCTCTCCGTGCCGTTCTCGCTCGTCCTCGCCCTGCTCGCGGCCCGCGGCACCGCTCCCTCCCCGGCCGTCTACCAGGCGGCACGCTCCCTGCTGTCCTTCCTGCGGGCCGTCCCCGACGTGGTCTTCGCCCTCGTCTTCGTCACGGCGGTGGGCCTCGGCCCCTTCCCGGGTGTCCTGGCCCTGCTGCTCCACAACGTCGGAGTGATGGGCAAGCTGTGGGCGGAGGCCCTGGAGGACGCCGACACCGGCCCCGCCCAGGTGCTGCGCTCGGCCGGCGCGGGCCGGGTGCAGATCGCCGCGCACGCCCTCCTGCCGACGGTGACCCCCCAGCTGATCGGGCTGCTCCTCTACCGGCTCGACGTCAACGTCCGCTCCTCGCTGGTGCTCGGCCTGGTCGGCGCCGGCGGCATCGGCTTCCTCGTCAACCAGTCCATCAAACTGTTCCAGTTCGACGAGATGCTGACCCACATCCTCGTGGTCCTCGTCCTGATCATGGCGGTCGACCGCCTCTCGGCAGCCGTTCGGAAACACCTCTCCTGACCCCGCGCCGTCCCCCGGTCCGGGGACCGACCTGCGACGATCAGGGCATGTCACGAACTTTCGAGGATCTGGTCACCGAGGCGGAAGAGGTCTCGGTGGAGGGCTGGGACTTCTCCTGGCTGCGGGGACGGGCCGACGAACAGCGCCCGTCCTGGGGCTACCAGCGTCTGATGGGCGAGCGGATGGCACGGGCCACCGCCGCGCTGGACATCCAGACCGGCGGCGGAGAGGTGCTGGCCGGGGTGCCGAAGCTGCCGCCCCTGGTCGTGGCCACCGAGTCCTGGCCCCCGAACCTCGCCAAGGCCACCCGACTGCTGCACCCCCTCGGTGCCGTGGTCGTCGCGGACGAGGACGAGCCGCCCCTGCCGTTCGCCGACGCCGCCTTCGACCTCGTGGTCAGCCGTCACCCGGTCACCGTCTGGTGGGAGGACATCGCACGGGTCCTCCGGCCGGGAGGCACGTACCTCTCCCAACAGGTCGGCCCGGCCAGCGTCTTCGAGCTCGTCGAGTACTTCCTCGGCCCGCAGCCGGAGGAGGTGCGCCGCGCACGCCACCCCGACGACGCCCGCAGGGCGGCCGAGGCGGCCGGCCTCGAGGTCGTGGACCTGCGCTCCGAGTCCCTGCGCACCGAGTTCCACGACATCGGCGCGGTGGTCTACTTCCTGCGGAAGGTGATCTGGATGGTGCCGGGCTTCACCGTGGACGCGTATCGCGACCGGCTGCGTGACCTGCACGAACAGATCGTGGGCGAGGGCCCGTTCGTCGCGCACACCACACGGTTCCTGATCGAGGCCCGCAAGCCGGCCTGACCGCACCGGCCCCCCGCCCCCGGCCCCCGCCCCCGGCTCGACCCGGGCGGGATCCGGTCAGGTCGAAAACATGGGGGACCGTCACCCATGTCGCGCACCCCCCGTCCGTACCAGGATCAGGGCAGGCACCGAGCGGTGGGCCGGGCGGCGGAGGAGGGACGATGGCGGCGAGGACGGGACGTGGGCGGGCCGAGGCTTCGCTGTCGGCGGTCGAACGGTGGTGGGAGGCCGGGCAGGTCTCCGGGGACGGTGACGGACGGCGCCCCGACTGGGCCGCGTTCACCGAAGAGGCGTCCGACGCCGCACCCGAGGAGGCCGTCGCCCCGGCGGGGGAGTACCCGGGACTGAGCGGTTTCGAATGGGTCCTCCGGCCCTTCACCGACCGCGCGGGGGAGCGGCTGGAGCGCGGCCTGTCAGCGCGGGCGCGGGATCTCGTGGACATCACCGCCGTACGGGGCGACCTGGAGCGACAGCTCAGCGGCAGGCTCGCCCGGGCCGCGGCACGGACGCTGGTCCTCGAACTGCACGAGGCGCGGACCGCCGAACGCCTCCACGGCGACGACACCCGCGCCCGGTTCCGCGACTTCCTGGGGCGTACGGCGTCCCGGCGCGGTCTGTCGGCCCTGCTGGCCGGACGGCCCGTACTCGCCAGGATCCTCGGACGGGCGGCGCTCGACACCGCGGACGCCGTCGGTGAGGCACTGGAGCGCCTCGCCGACGATCACGCCCGGCTGACCGTCGGCCTCCTGCCGGACCCCGGCGCGGAGCCCAGCGCGCTCGTCGGCGTCGAGACCGGCGCGGGCGACGGGCACCGCGGCGGCCGCAGCGTGCTGCTGCTCCGCTTCGCCGACGGGACCCGACTGGTCTACAAACCCCGTCCGCTCGCCGTGCACCGCCACTTCAACGACGTCGTCACCTGGTTCAACGCCCTCCCCGACGCCCCCGACCTGCGGACCCTGCGGCTGCTCGACCGAGGCGCCTACGGATGGGTGGAGTACGTGGCCGCGCGCCCCTGCGCCACCGCCGCGGAGGTCGAGACGTTCTACGGACGTCAGGGCGCGCTCCTCGCGCTGCTGCACCTGCTCGACGGGACCGACCTGCACCACGAGAACCTGATCGCCGTCGGCGCCCACCCCGTCCTCGTCGACGTGGAGACCCTCTTCCACCCGCCGCTGCCGGGCGCCGCCGCCACGGAGGACCCGGCCGCCCGCGCGCTCCACGACTCCGTGTACCGCGTCGGGCTGCTGCCCCAGCTCCTCGTGGGCGACCACAGCGCCCTCGACGTGTCCGCCGTCGGCGGCGGCCACGAGGCGGTGTCGCCGGTGGCCCGGGCGGACTGGGCCGACGCCGGCACCGACCGGATGCGCCTGGTCCGCAGGGCGGGGACGTTCGGGGAGTCCGCCAACCGGCCCCGCCTGGCCGACGGCGGGCCCGTCGACCCCGGCGCCCACATCGACGCGCTCTGCGCCGGGTTCCGCGCCGGGTACACGGCGATCAGCGCGGCACGGTCGGAACTCCTCCACGACACGGCCCTGTTGACGGCGTTCGACGCGGACGAGGTGCGGGTGGTCGTCCGTCCCACCTGGATGTACGGCACGCTGCTCGACGAGTCGACCCACCCCGACCTCCTGAAGGACGCGGACGCGCGGCAGCGGGTCTTCGAGACCCTGCGGACCGACGCTTTCGGCACCGTCCTCACACCCGGCCTCGTCGCCGAGGAGATCGCCCAGCTCTGGGACGGCGACATCCCGCTGTTCACGGCGCGGCCGGGCCTGAACCTCCTGTGGGGAGCGCCGGAACGGCCGCCGGCCGGCCGGACGGACCTGCCCGGGACCGCCCGCGTCGCCGCGAAGCTCACGGCCCTGGACACGGTCGACCGCCAGGACCAGGAGCGGATCGTGCGCGCCGCCATGGCGACGACCTCCCGCACCCCCGCCCATCGGCCCGCCGCGGGCCGGCGCACCCGTACGGCGGACCGCGCGCCGGAACCCGAGCGGCTGCTCTCGGCGGCCCGGTCCGTCGGGGACCAGCTGGTCTCCCTCGCGTACCGCGAAGGCCGCCGCAGCAACTGGATCGGCCTGGAGCTCCTCGACGACCGCTACTGGCGGATCGGCCCGATGCCCGCGGACCTCGCCGGCGGCTACACCGGACCCGCCCTGTTCCTCGCCCAGTTGGCCGCGCTCACCGGCGTCGCCCACTACGCGGAGGCGGCCAGGACCGCCCTCGCCCCGGTGCCCCGTCTGCTCGACGTGCTGACCGCCCGGCCCGAGGACCTCGGCGCGGTGGGCTCCGGAGCGTTCTCCGGACTCGGCGGCATCGCCTACGCGCTCGGCGAGACGGCGCGCCTGCTCGACGACCCGGAGGTCGGCTCCTGGGCGTCCGCCGCGCTCCGCCTCGCCGGGGCCGCGGCGAGGACCGAACGGGAGTACGGGGTGGGCGCGGGCGTCGCCGGCGGTCTCGCCGCCCTGCTCGCGGCCCACGCGGCGGGTGCCGTCCGGCTCCCGCCGCCACCCGGTGCGGGGCCGGTCGCCGGTTCGGGGGCTCTCCCCGGATCCGTGGGGGCGGCGCGGGAGACCTGGCGGGCCGCGACGGCCTGCGCGGACCGGCTGCTCACCGTCGCCCCCACCGCTGCCGGACGGGGCTTCACGACCGGGGCGGCCGGGATCGGCTGGGCCCTGCTGCGGTTCGCCGAAGCAGCGGGGGCAGCCGAGGCGCCCGGGACAGCGGGGGCAGCCGAGGCAGCGGGGGCAGGCGAGGTCCCGGGAGCGACGGGGGCGGCCCGGGCGCCCGAGGCCGCGGGAGCAACAAGCGCATCCCAAGCGTCCAGGGCTCCCCAAGCGCCCGGAGCCGCCGGAGCCGCCGGAGCCGCCGGAGCCGCCGGAGCCGCCGATGGCCTCGGCCGGGGCCGGGCCGGTGACCGGTACCGGGTCGCGGGTCTGACCGCGCTGCGGGCGGCCGTCGACGGAGGCCACGGGGGTGTCTCCGTCGACGCGCCGGCCGAGGAGCCCGGGGGAGAGGCCGCCCGGGACTCCGCCTGGTGCCGGGGACGCGCCGGCATCGCGCTCGCGGTCCTGGACGCCCCGGGAGCCCTGGACGATCCGCACCTGGCGGCCTGGTCCCGGGAGACCGTCGAGGAGCTGGGCCGGGGCCGGCCGGCCCCCGACGACAGCCTGTGCCACGGCGAGGCCGGACTGTGCGAACTCCTGGGCCACCCCGCCCTCCCGGAGGCACGCCCGCACTGGATCCGCCGGGCCGGATCGCTCCTCGCGTCCGTGGAGGAGACCGGCGCCCGGGGCGGCGCGCCGGACGGCGTGGCACACCCCGGGCTCCTGACCGGCCTCGCGGGAATCGGACACGGACTCCTCCGGGCGGGCTTCCCGGAGCGCGTACCGTCCCTGCTCCTCCTGCGGACGTCCGACCCCGCTCCCTAGCCGGCGCCACGGCCGGCCGCCGGAACGGCCCCACAGAACGCTCCACCCGCCCCACCGCACCACCCCGCACAGCGCTCCACCGCACCACCCGGCACGACCACCACTCCTGCGGACACCAAGGACGAGTGAGGACCCATGCAGATCAGCGACTCGGTGATGTACGTCGACGGCGGCGCCGGCGCGGAGACCTCGGCCCACGAACACCCCGTGGGTGAGGTGACGTTCGGAGCGAGCGGCGCCCTCGGACTGCGCAGCCGGCTGCTCGGGACGTCGGGCCTCGACGCCGCCGCCTCCCTGGACATGCCCTACACCACCGGCACCGTCCCGCTGTCCTGAGGCTGGTTCGATAGAGCCTTCCCGCCGAAGTCGCGTGGATCTCGTCTTGACGGAGCGGCAGGGGGCCGGGGTGATCCCCGGCCCCCTGCCGCCGGCGAAAAGGAGCAAGTAACCTGCGCCCATGCGAGCGACGTCGTCGGTCATCGTGGGGCGGGAAGCCGAGATCGGGCTGCTTGACGATGCCCTGGAGGGCGTCCGAAGGGGCGCCGGGCGGGCGGTGTTCCTCGTCGGCGAGGCGGGGATCGGCAAATCCCGGCTGGCCGGCGAGTGCGCCTTCCGCGCGTACGACCGGGACATGCCGGTGCTGCGCGGCCGCGCCACGTCCACCGGACTCGTGGTGCCGTTCCGGCCGTTGATCGAGGCGCTGTCCTCGCGCTTCCGGGCGGCCGGCGCCCCGGACGATCCGGAACTCGTCCCGTACCGCCCCGCGCTCGCCGGCCTCGTGCCGGAGTGGCGGGCCGGCGCGACGGCCCCCGGGTACGCGATCTCGCTGGTCGAGATGGCGGAGGCGCTGCTCAGACTCCTCGCGGTGCTCGGCCGCGAGCGGGGATGCGTGATCCTCCTGGAGGACCTGCACGACTCCGACACCGAGACGATCGCGGTCGTCGAGTACGTCGTCGACAACGTGGCGGACCTGCCGGTCCTGCTGGTGGGCACGCTGCGGCCGGACCCCGGCCCGGCCCTCGACCTCGCGCTCGCCGCGGAGCTCCGCAACACCGCGTCGGTGCGCGAGCTGGAGCCCCTCGACGCCGACGCCGTACGGGACATGGTGGACGCGTGTCTCGACGCCGGTCCCGGCGAGGTGCCGCCGGCCGCCCACCGGCACCTCGCGCAGCGAGCGGGCGGGAACCCGTACCTGGTGGAGGTCTTACTCGCCGACCTGCTGGACACGGGACGGCTGAACAGGACCGAGGGCTGGTGGCAGCTCGCCGATCAGGGCGAGTCGACGGTGCCGACGGGCGCGGTCCGCAGCTGGGCGCGCCGGCTCGACCGGCTCGACGAGCCCGTGCGCGACCTGCTGCTCATCGCGGCCACCCTGGGCGGCCGGTTCTCCGTCGGGGCGCTCAGGGCGGTGACCGGGCTCGACGACCGGGCCCTCTTCGCCCATCTCCGGTCCGCCTCCGAAGCGGGCATCATCGCCCCGGACGGGGCCGCCCACGACGACTACACCTTCCGTCACGTCCTGACGGCCGACGCGCTCCGGGCCTCGCTGCCGCCCGCCGAGCAGGCCGCCCTCGCCCGGCGGGCCGCCTCCGCGATCGAGGAGTCCACCGGCGTACTGTCCGGCGAGGAGCGCCAGTTGGTGGCGACGCTCTGGCTGGCGGCGGGTGACAAGGCGACGGCCTCCCGGCAGTACGCCGAGGTCGGGCGGCAGATGCTGGACGCCGGCGCGTCCGGCTCGGCCGCCGTGCTGCTGGAACGCGCCCGGGGGCTCGCCGCCGACGAGGAACGCGACGCCATCACCGTACGACTGGCGATCGCCGAAGCCGAGTCCGGGCGGCTCGACACGGCCTCCACGCTCCTCGACGACCTGCCGCACGCGCCCGCCGGGTCACGGGCGGCGGAGGAACGGGCCCAGGCCCACACCCAGGTCGCCTGGGTCGCGACCATGGCGGAACAGCAGGAGGAGGCGCGCAGCCGCATCCGGGCGGCCCGCGCCCTCTTCGGGGGCGCGCCGAGCCCGGAGCAGGAGGCGGCACTCGTGGTGGTCGAGGGCCATCTCGCGCTCCTTCCGGGCCGGGACGGCGAGGACGGGCGTGCCCGGCTCAAGGAGGCGGAACGTTCCGCCAGACGTGCCGCGCTCACCGCGGAGCAGGGCGATCGGCCCGTCGTGGCCTGCCGTGCCTGGCAGCTCCTGGCCCTGCTCTCCCGGGAGCGGGGGTTCGACGAGGCCGACGCCTGCCTGGTACGGATGCTCGAAGTCGCCGAGAAGCACCGGCTCGCGGTGTGCCGGGCCGAGGCCCTGGTACGGCTCGGCACCAACGCGTTCCTGCGGACGGGGGAGGCGACCCAGCTGGAGACCGCCCGCGCGGCCGCCCACGAACTCGGCTCCCTCGCCCTGCTCCAGACCGTCGACGGGCTGCTCGCCATGCAGAGCGTGCTGGCGGGGCGGTGGGACCGCGCCCGGGAGATCGTCGAACGGTCCGTGGAGGCCAGCGCCCGCCTCCAGAACCTGTCGGCGCACCGCTATCTGCTCCTCGTCGACGCCATGCTCGCCGCGCACCAGGGGAAGGGCCGCGAACAGGAACGCGCCCTGGCCAGATTCCGCCGCGCGGGCGGTGAGGAGTCGATGCTCGTCCCCGTGCAGCGCGGACTCTGCCAGGCCGTCGGCGCGCTGATGGCGGAGGACCGGGCGAGGGCGACGGCCGAACTCGACGCGGTCACCGCCTGGGAACGGGAACACCCCAGCTTCTTCTACCTCAGCGGACGGTACGGGCTCCGCCCGCTGCTGCGGATCCTCGACGGCGACGACCGCGGCCGGCAGACGTACCACGAGGCCGTCGCCTCCCCCGGCGGACAGCTGGCCTGGAACCGTATGTTCCTCGGCATGGCGGACGCCGTGCTGCGCGGCAGGGACGGCGACCCGGAGGGCGCGCGGTGCGCCGTGGAGGAGGCCGGACGCGCTGCGGCGGTGTTCCCGCAGGCATGGCACCTCGCCCTGCGCCTGGTCGCGGAGGCCGCGCTCGACGACTCCTGGGGCGAGCCCGTGGCATGGCTGCGGACGGCGGAGGAGTACTTCCACGAGGCAGGCGTGCAGCCGGTGGCCGGGGCCTGCCGAGCCGCCCTGCGGCAGGCGGGGATCAGCGTCCCGCAGCGCCGGGGCGGCCGGGAACGGATCCCGGCCGAGTTGCGCACCGCGGGCGTCACCCCGCGCGAGTACGAGGTGTTCGCCCTGCTCGGCGAGCGGCCGGGGAACCAGCAGATCGCGCAGCGCCTGTGCATCTCGCCCCGGACCGTCGAGAAGCACATGGCGAGCCTGATGGCCAAGACCGGCTGCGCGGACCGCTCGGCCCTGTGCGCGCTGTCGGCGGAACGGGCGGAGGAGCAGGCGCGGCCGGCCGGCGCCGCCGCACGGGCGCGGCCGGCCTGACCGGGGAGGTGGGGGCGCCGTCCGGCCGTCGTGGTGGGGGCCGGCGGCCCCGGGATGGGGGCCGCCCCCGCCCGTATGGGGGTCGGGCCCCCCATGTCGCGGCCGACGGGGCCGCGAGTGTACGCGCCCGGCACCGATGTGCGGCGGGTCCCGGGCGAAGGATCATCGAGCGACCGACCAACTCCCGTCCCCCTACGGAGGTTCGATCGATGCCGCGTCCGTCCGCGAGATCCGCAGCGTCACCCGGCACTCTCCGGTTCTCCGTCCTCGGCCCACTCGCCGTGCACCGGGACGAACGGCCGCTGTCTCTCGGCCCGTTGAAGCAGCGCGTCGTCCTCGCGACGCTCCTCGGATCCGCCAACTGCCCGGTGTCCGTCGACGCGCTGACCGACGCGGTCTGGCCCGAGGAGCCCCCGCGGACCGCCCGCAAGAACCTCCAGGTGTACGTGAGCGCCCTGCGCACGCTGCTCGGCGAGGACGACGGGGACCGGCCGCGCCTCACCCACACCGGCGGCGGATACGTGCTGCGCGTGGCGGAGGACGAGTTCGACCTCCTGCGGTTCCGCGCCCTCGTGCGGGCCGCCGAGGGACAGCGGCCCGCACCCGCCGCCCGGCTCCTCCGGCAGGCCCTCGGCCTGTGGCAGGGCCCGCCACTGGGTGACGACCTGCGGCAGTCGCCCCGGCTGGCCGAGGAGGCCGAGCGGCTCGAACTGCGTCATCTGACGGTCTACGAGAGCTGGGCCGAGACGGAGTTGGGTCTCGGCGGCGCGCCGGCCGTCGTCGAGGGGCTGCGCGACCTGGTGGAGCGGCACCCGCTGCGCGAGCGCCTCAGATCCGCCTGGATGTGCGCGCTGCACGCGTCCGGCCGGCAGGCCGAGGCGCTCGCCGTGTACGACGACTACCGCCAGCTCCTCGCCCGGGAGCTGGGACTCGAACCGAGCGGCGCCATGGCGGCCCGGTACCGTGCGATCCTCGCGGGCGACGACCGCGCCGGGGCACCCGGCCCCGCCGCCGCGCCCCCCGCCGTCAGCCGCCCGGCCCCCGTCGTCCTGCCGCCCGATCTCGTCGACTTCACCGGCCACGGAGAGGAACTGCGCCACCTCGTCGACGTGCTGGAGGACGAGGACTCCGCCGGGGTCGTGCTGCTGTCGGGCCCCGCCGGGGCCGGGAAGACCACGCTGGCGGTGCGCGCCGCCCATCTGCTCGGCGAGCGGTACGCCGACGGGCGGATCTGCGTGTCCCTGCGGGCGCCGGACGGCCGCCCCCGCCCGCAGGCCTCCGTCCTCGCCGAGCTCGGCGAACGGACGGGCCGGCCGGGGTTCTCCGGGCCCGGCGCGTGGCGCGACTGGCTCGCGGAGCACCGCGTCCTGGTGATCCTGGACGACGTTCCCGAGGAGAGCGCCGTCCGTCCCCTGCTCCCGTGCGGCGGACAGGGCAGGGTGCTGCTCACCGCGCGCGGTCAGCTGGGCGGCCTCGCACCGGTGCACCGGGTGTCCGTCCCGCCGCTCGGCGTCGCGGAGGCGCTCCAGCTCCTCACGGGACTGGTCGGCGCGAGCCGGGTGCGGGCCGACCGGGAGGCCGCGCTGCGCATCGTGCGTGCCTGCGGCGGGTCGCCGCTGGCGGTCCGGGTCAGCGGGATGCGGCTCGCGGTGCTCCGCCACGTACCGCTGCGGGAGTTCGCGGACCGGCTCACCGACCCCGCCGGGGCGCTGGACGAGCTGACCTCCGGGGACGTGTCCGTACGGCGATGGCTCGCCGACGGCTGGGAGGCGCTGCCCGCGGAGTGCGGCCGGGACGCGGGGCGGCTGGCGGCGGGCACGGGGGACGGTCCGTTCGGCCTGAGCGAGGCGGCGGAGGCCCTCGGGTGCGACGAGCGGCATGCCGTACGGGTGGTGGAGGCGCTGATCGACGCCGGGATGGTCACCTCACCGGTTGGCGAGGTCACCGCGCACGCGGCTCTGTACGAACTCCCGCACCTGGTACGGCTGTACGCACGCGGCACCCGGACGGGAACGCCGGTCCTGACCCCGGGCTGACCGGCGGCGCGACCACGGACCCGGACCCCACGCGCGCGGGAGGCTCGCGCCGTCCGGCCAAGGCCCCCGCGCGCGTGGGGCGGCACGGACCCGCCCGGCTAGGGCTTCCCGCGCGGGGGTCCCGCGTGTGCGGGGCGGCCGGCCCGCCCCGGGCAGGGCTTCCCGCGCGCGTGGGGCGGCTGGGCCCCGTACCGGTCGGGACGTTCCCCGCGTGCGTAGGCCTGCGCGGGCGGGGGTCCGCGCGCGTGGCGCTGCGTGGGCCCATGGCCAACGCCCGGCGCGCGTGGGGCTGCTGGGCCCCGTACCGGGCGGAGCGTTCCCCGCGTGCGTACGCCTGCGCGGGCGGAGGTCCCGCGCGCGTGGTGCTGCTCGGGCCCATGGCCAACGCCCCGCGCACGTGGGGCTGCTTGCGTCCGTCCGGCAGGGTCCCCGCGCGCGTGGCGCCGCTGGGGTCGGCCCCGGCCGGGGCCTCCCTCGCGTGCGTACGCCCGCCGGACCCGGCCGGCACGCGTGCGTGCGGGCGTACCCCGCGAGCTCGTCCGGGTCGCCCCACCGTCGGGGCGCCCCCTCAACCCCGCCTCAGGTCGCCGCCACCGGCGACCTCTCCGGGGCCTGGAGGCCCACCCGTTCCGCGAGGAACGCCAGGCACTCGGCCTGCAGGGCCACCGCGCGGGACGCGGCGCGGTCGGCGTGCCCGACGCCGCGTTCGAGCCGCAGCACGATCGGTCCGGGGCCCGAGGAGGCGTGCTGGAGCGCGGCGCACATCTTGCGGGCGTGCAGCGGGTCGGTCCTGGTGTCGCCGTCCGCGGCCGTCAGGAGCACCGCCGGGTACCGGGTGCCCGGCGTGACGCGGTGGTACGGCGAGTAGCCCAGCAGCGTCGGCAGCAGCTCGGGGTCCCGCGCGCTGCCGTACTCGGGCGTCCAGCTGGGTCCGAGGCCGGACAGTTCGTAGCGGACCATGTCCAGGAGCGGGGCCATGCACACCACGGCGGCGTACTTCTCCGGCTGCTGGGTGAGGGCCGCGCCGACGAGCAGCCCGCCGTTGGAGCCGCCCATGATCGCGAGCCGGCCCGGTTCGGTCCAGCCCGCCGAGACCAGCCGGTCGCCGGCGGCGGCGAAGTCGTCGAAGGTGTTCTGCTTGTGCTTCCCGCTGCCGGCCCGGTGCCACGCCTCGCCCTCCTCGCCGCCGCCGCGCAGCCCGGCCCAGGCGAACACCCCGCCCGCCCGGACCCAGGCGAGGACCAGGGCGCGGTACCGGGGCGACATCGTGCGGCCGAAGCCGCCGTACCCGGTGAGCAGCGTCGGACGCGGCACGTCCGGGCGGTCGGTGGGGGAGATCACGAACATGCGGACCGTCGTCCCGTCCCGTGAGGGGAAGGCGACCTGCCGGGTGACCGCGCCGCCGACCTCCCGGGCGTCCGGGGCGTCGCGCTCCCAGCGCGTCACCCGGCACGTGCGCGCGTCGAAGCGGAGCACGCGGGGCGGCGTGACGAAGTCGGTGTACGCGAACCAGGCCTCGTGGCTCCCGGGCGGCCCGGCCGAGAAGTCGCCGACGGCGCCGGCGCCCGGCAGCGGGACCGTGGCCACCTGCCGGCCGTCGACCAGGTCGTGCACGGTCACCTCGGCGACCGTGTTCCGGGTCCAGGCCGCGAGGCCGAGCGGGTGTTCGAGCTCCGGACCGGACAGCACGACGAGATGGGTCAGCACCGCGTCGGGCCGTTCGGGGATCACCTCCTGCCAGGCGTCGGGGCCCCGGTGGAGCGCGTCCGGCCGGCAGGCGACGACACGCCCCCGGGCGGCGTCGCGGTCGGTGCGCAGCCACACCCGGTCCTGGGGGGAGGTGCCGGGTACGGCGTGCAGCCGGGTGGCGGCCTCCCTGCCCTCCTGGACCGGCCGCAGCAGCGGGCGTTCGGGCGGCCCGGCGGTCAGGTCGGCGAGGTAGAGGTCGGTGCCGCGGCCGGTGCCGAGCGTGGCCGTGACGCCGAGCCACCGGCCGTCCGCGGTCACGGAGACGCTGTAGAACTGGGTCTTGTCCCGCCCCTCGCCGAAGACGACGGCGTCCGCGTCGGCCGCCGTCCCGACCCGGTGCAGGAACACCCTGCGGTGGTAGCGCTCCTCGCCGGGATGGAGCCGGGGGTCCAGATGCCTGACGTAGTAGAACGCCCCGCCCCCGGGCAGCCAGCCCACCGACGACTTCCGCACCCGGTCCACCGGCCCGTCGACGAGCTTCCCGGTGGCCACGTCCATCACATGGAGCAGCGAGTCCTCCGTGCCGTCCCGGGACACCTGGAAGGCCAGCAGGTCGCCTTCCACGGAGGGTTCCCAGGAGTCGAGCACGGTACGGCCGGACGGGTCGAGGGCTCCGGGGTCGAGGAGCACCCGCTCCGCCGCGTCCGTACCGGCCTCCGCGACCACGAGCACCGGATGCTCCTGGCCGGCGTCCTGCCGCAGCCAGAAGGCCCGCTCGCCGCGGACCTTGGGCGCCCTGGCGCGGTCGACGGCGTCGAGCGCCGCGACCTCCGCCTCCCACCGTTCCAGACCGGGCAGTGCCGCCCGCTCCGCCGCGTACAGAGATTCCTGCTCGGCGCTCCAGCGGCGCGTCGAGGGCGCGTCGCCGTCCTCCAGCCAGCGGTACGGGTCGGGGATCCGCAGCCCGTGGAGTTCCTGGACGACGTCCTGCCGCTCCGCGTGCGGGTACGGGCGCCGTGGGGGTCGCACGTCGTCGGGGGTCACTCGATGCTCCCTCTTTCGTGGTGGGGCGGACGGTGGGCGGGCGCCGCGGCCGTACCGACGGTGTCCTTCCCGGCGGTGTCCGCGGCGGCCTCGTCCGCGGTCGGCGTGCCGGGCAGGGAGAGCCAGGCGTAGACGCCGGACAGCACGACGATCAGCCCGGACACCGCGAAGATCGTGTCGATCGGGCCGAACGAGAGGCCTCCGACCGAGCCCGTGAAACCGTGGAGCACGGAGCCGGCGAGCCAGCCGGACAGGACCGCCGACAGCATCGACGCCAGCTTCGTCACCGGATAGAACACGGCCATCACCCGCCCCCGGTAGTCCGGGGGCGCCGCCGCGAGCAGCAGGGGCGCCATCGCGGTGTTCAGCACGGTGAGCGGGACGGTGAAGACGAACAGCAGGGCGACACCGGCGAGGAAACCGCTCTGGCGCGAGTACGCGACGAGCAGCACCCCGCTCACGAGGAGGCTGATCCACGTGCTCCGCCGCGCCCCGAACCACTGCACCACCCGGCCCGCGCACAGCGCGCCGGTGATGCCGCCGATGCCCATCGCCATCCCCACGTATCCGTAGAGATGGGCCTCCGCGCGCAGGTTGTCGGTGGTGAAGAAGACGTTGAGGGTGCTGAGCGCGCCGATGCCGAACTGGCCGATGACGGCGAGCAGGAGCAGCGCGACGAGGAACCTGCTGCGGGCGAAGAAGCGCAGGCCGTCCGTGAACTCCCGCCGAAGGCCGCCCTTCGGCCGCGAGGCCGGCTTCCGCGCGGCGCCCCGCGCGTCCCCGCCCGTGGCCGGCGGACCCGTCCCGATGGCCCGGATGGCGATGTACGACACCCCGTACGACACCGCGTTGAAGAGCAGGGCCCACTGGAGCCCCGCGGTGAACAGGAGCGGCGCGGCGAGCGGCGGTCCGATGATCCACGCCGTCTCACCGGTGGCCTGCGCGATGCCGGCCGCGCGGGCGCGGTCGGCGTCCCCGGTGACGAGGTCCGCGAGGATCGCGAAACGCGCCGGCGAGAAGAACTGGCCGGCCGCGTGCAGCAGGAGGACCGTCGCGTAGACGAGCGCGAGCCAGACGCCCGCAGGAAGGGCGTCGGTGGGCAGGAACGAGACGACGGTCAGCAGCGCCACCAGCGCGCCCCGGACCGCCTCGCTCAGCAGCATCGTGGCCCGCTTGTCCCAGCGGTCGACGAACACGCCCGCGAGCGGGCCGATGACGAGGACGGCGGCGCTCGACGCCATCAGGACGCCGCTGACCGCCATCGGCGCCCACGTCTCGTCCTTCGCCAGGACGGTCGCCACCCACAGCACCAGGGTGGTGCTGAACACGGCGTCGCCCACGGAGGAGACGGCCTGGCCGAACCACAGCCGGGTGTAGTCGCGGTTGATCAGCGTCAGCCGCGGGGTCATGACGGCCTCGGCGACGCGACGGCGAGCGCCATGAGGGCGGTCACCAGGGTCGTGTGGTACGCCGTGCGGAAGAACTCCTCCGGCGGGGCGGACGGCGGTCCCGCGAGCGCCGCCGACCTTCCCGGCAGCGCGCCGTCGGGCCGCTGGGCCCGCAGCAGGCATTCCACGGCGGCGGCGCCCGACGGCGTGCGCAGCGGATCGCTCCCCAGGATGAACCGGGTGAGGACCAGTTCGGCGGCCAGGTCCCACCAGTCGTGCGTGACGCAGTGCCGCAGCATCCGGTCGACCAGGTCCTCGGCGTGCGCCCGTTCGCCTCCGGTGAGGCCGGGCGTGGTCCGGCCGAAGTCCCCGAGGTAGAAGCCGGTGTGCGTCAGCGCGTACGCCTCCGGGGTGGTGAGCGGCGCCGCGTCCGGCCCCGCGGTGTCCCCGGGGCCGGCGGCGCGGAGCGCGACCAGCGGGCTCAGCGGGGCGAGGTCGGCGTACGGCTCGATGGTGTGCCGGACGCCTGCCTTGTCCGCGTAGTAGCGGAGTTCGATGCGCCGGTACGGCGACCTCCCCGGCGACGAGAGGAACCCGGGGTCGAGCCGGGCGAGCGTCTCCCGGCACAGGGCGTCGTCGATCCCGTCGGGAGCCAGCGCCGCGAAGATCAGCCCGTACGTGGAGGCGTACGCCGGGTCCTCGTCGAACAGCGGCGGGAAGTCCGGGTGCTGCCAGAGCTTCCGGACGAGGGCCGTCGCCCCGTCGAGCTCCTCGGGGACGCCGTCCGGGCGGCTCGCGCAGTGGCAGAGCAGCGCCAGTTCCAGCGCGGCCTTCGCCCTGCCCCGCGTCGAGGGCCCGGCGCCCGTCGAGAACGGGTCGAAGTGCTCCAGGTTCCGTCCCAGCCAGTCGAGCGCGCCGGCCGAGAGCTGCTCCAGGGGGGAGGCCATGGCTACAGGCGCCCCGTCTCACGCAGATGGTCGAGCAGGGCCGTGTCCACCACGTCGCGGAACCGTGCGAGCGTCCGCGCGTTCTCGTCGAAGCGGTACAGGTCCTGGCAGGCGATCCACCGGTCGCGGGTCTCCTCGCCGGGCAGATAGCCGTCGGTGACCGTACCGACCTCCCAGTCGGGCTTGCCCGCGGTCTCCCAGCAGCTGGCCAGGGTCCCGTCCGCGCTCACCACCGCTCCGTAGCGGCCGTCGGCGTGCCCGCAGGTGACGCAGGTCTTCCGGGCGCCGGGGCGGCTCACGGTGAAGCCGAGGTCGAGGGCCCTGCGCTGCCACCGGGTGAAGGCGGCCGAGAGTTCGCCGGTGTGCAGCAGGCTGTTGGCGTACCCGACGCCCACGTCTCCGACCCGCGCGAAGTACAGGGTGCACCGCGCCGGGTCGACCGCGCCCACCAGCCGCTCGATGAGCGCGTCGACGCCGTGGAAGGTCTCCTGGGAGACGTTCACCCGCAGCGTCCACTGGATCGGGGACACCTCGGAGGCCTTCACGATGTTGCGGACGATCTTGTCGAAGGTCCCGCTGCCGTCCGCCCTGCCGATCCGGATCCGGTTGTGGTCGGCGCGGTCGCCGTCGAACGTGACCTGGATGGACGTCAGGCCGCGGTCGGAGAGCCGCCGCGCCAGTGACGGGGTGAGCAGCGTCGCGTTGGAGATCATCCAGGCGGAGGTCGGTGCGAGGTCCGCGGCCCGCTCCAGGAGCTCCAGGCAGCCGCGCGGGTTGAGCAGCGGCTCCCCGCCGAAGAGGAGGATCCTGAGCTTCTCCAGGCCGACGGCCGCCATCTGCCGCTCGGTGAAGCCGAGGATCGACGTGATCGTCCCGGAGCTGAGGCGGGTCCTGGCGATCCGGGGCGGACGGCTGCCGCCCGCCTCGTCCTGAGCGGTGTTCTGGAAGCAGTAGCCGCAGCCCAGGTTGCAGTGGGTGCTGGTGAGCACGGTCAGGGCGTAGGCCCGGACCCGGGGGGCCGTGAACATGCCGCTGTCGCGCAGCCGGTCCGCCGCCTCGGGACGCAGGACCCCGTCGGCGGTGACGTGCCGGTCCCCGAGACGGGCCACCCCGCCGGGCCCGAGGAACCACCAGTCACGCTCGCCCCGGAGGAGGCGCGCGCCGGAGGGTACGGGGCTGCCGCCCGTCGCCCGCTCGGTGGTGACGGCCTCGTCGGTGGACGCGGCCCGGTCGGTGGTGGCGGCTTCGTACGGGGACGCGGCCCGGTCGGTGGTGGCGGCCGGGTCGGTGGTCATGGCCTGGTCGATGGTCATCGGTTCTCCCGCACTGTCGTGGCTCCCGCCGTGGAAAGTCCGCCGGTGCGGCGGCCGTTCGTGACGATCAGCGTCGCGAGCGCCGTGACGAGCGTCGCCTGGTAGGACTTCCTGAAGAACTCCACGGGGGTCGCGTCCGCCGGGGCCCGCCGCACGACGGACCGTCCGGGGATCGCGCCGCTCGGCGACTGGACGTCGGCGAGCATCCGGAACCCGGCCGCCCCCGACGGGGTGGCCAGCGGATCGGCGCCCAGGCAGAACTGGGCGAGCAGCAGCTTTCCCACGAGGTCCCATTCGCCGAGCCCCAGGCTGTGTTCCGTGAGCCGCTCCACGACACCGAGCACCTCGGCCCGCTCCTCCTCCGTCAGCCCCGGATCACGCAGACCGAAGTCACCGAGGTAGAAGACGGTGTGCGTGACCACGCACACGTCGACGTCGGCCACGGGCAGCGCGGCGGCCCTGGCCGGCAGGCTGGACGCGTACAGCTCCCGGTACGAGGCGAACCGGTGCTCGGCGCCCGCGAGATCGGCGTGGTACCGGGCCTCCAGATGGAGGTACGGCGACTTCCGGCTCGGCGCCAGATAGCCGTCGGCCGCCAGCCGGGCCAGCACGGCGCGCGGCGCGTCGGCGTCGGTCCCGGCCGGTGCCAGCGCCGCGTACATCAGCTCGAACTGCCGCGCGTACCGGCGGTCGAGGGTGAGGAGCCGTGGGAAGTCCGGTCGCCCCCACGCCTGTTCGACCACGGCGGCCACCTCGGCGAGGGCGGGGTCGTCAGGCGCCGCGTACCCCCAGTGCCGGCGCAGCAGCGCGAGCTGGAGGAGGGCCTTGACGCGCGGGGTCACCGGCAGCTCGGCGTGGCCGGCGGGGGAGTCGAGGAAGCCCGCGTGCTGCCCGATCCAGTGCCGCACACCCGCGGACAGACTCGTCACGGCCTCATCGAGGCCGGCTGGTCGCGTACTCATGGTCCTCCTTCGGGATTGCGGACGCCGGGGTGGCGGTGGGCGCGGGCGCCTGAGCGGCCGGCGGTACGGATGTCCGGGCGGCGGGCGGTACGGACGCGCCGGCGACGCGCTCGACGACGTCGGCCGCGTGCGAGGCGCTGTCCCGCGCGGCGAGGCCGGCACCGAGCGCGCGGGCGCGGGCGCGCAGACCGTCGTCGTGCCACGCCCGCTCCAGCAGCGCCGCCGGATCGGCGGACGGGGCGGCGGGGAGGCGCACGGCCACGCCGGCCCGTACGCAGGCGCCGGTGAGCAGCGGCTGCTCGGAGCCGTTGGGCGAGAGGGCGAGGGGCCGGCCGCGTAGCAGGGCGGCCAGCACCGGGGCGGAGGTGCCGTTCGCCAGCACCATCCCGGCCAGGTCGACGAGCGGGCCCATCCAGGGCTTGCGGACCAGCAGGATGTCGGCGTCCGGCGCGGGCCGGGGCTCGGTGGACCGGCCCTGCTCGACCAAGGCCTGGAACCGGCCGCCGGTGAACGCCTCGTTGAGCCGGGGCCACAGACTGTTGCCCCCGAAGAAGCGGCCCAGGTGGACGTAGACGACGGGTTTGCCGGACCGTGCCACCCGGTCCGTGACCGCCTCGACCTCGGCCGGGTCCGGCTTCGGCTCCCAGGCCAGCGGGCCCACGTGCGTCACGCGCTCGGGGAGTTCCGCGCCCGGGTACTCCAGTGCCGGATCCCCCCGGAGCAGCAGCGCGTCGCCGGGCAGCGGGTCGTCCGCCCACCGGGGCGCGCGCCCCGCCAGGCCGACCTCCTCGCGCGTGGCGGCGTGGATCTGCCGGCAGTCGAGCGTCCTGCTCGCCCGGGTCCTGCCCAGGTGCGGTTCGTCGCCGCCCCCCGTCCGGTAGTCCCACAGATGGACCGAGAGGCCGACCACGACCACCGGAAGGTCCAGCTTCTCGGCGGCGAGCAGGGCGCCGTTGCACAGCACGGAGGTGACCAGCACGTCGGCGCCGGTGTCCCGGGCGGCGCGCAGGGTCGCCCGGTACTGCGCCGGGCCCGTCTTCCCCCACCAGGTGGCGGAGAAGGCCCGTCGCCCGCCGAAGTCCTCCGCGGCCGCGAACGGAAGCCCGGCCTCCGCCGCGACGGGCGCGGCGGTGGACCGGCCGAGCACGCTGACCTGGTGGCCGCGGCGGCGCAGTTCACGTCCGGCCGCGATCGTCGGGTAGAGGTAGCCGCCGTCGCTGAGCGGGCAGAGCAGGATCTTCACGACGTGCGTGCTCCCTCGGATGCGGTGGCGGGCGGGTGGCCGGCCGGCCGGGCCGGAAGGCCGGGCGGTACGGCCGGGATGGGCCGCGGGCCCCCCGGTTCCTGGCAGGATCTGCCGAGAACCGAGTGGCCCGCGCGGTGCTTCAGAACCCGACGACCTCGGTCAGGAGAGGTCGCTGGAGTTGTTGACGATGCAGCCGGCCTCGGCCTCCTCGTCCTCGCTGTGGGCCACGACCTCGATGTCCTCGTCCTCGATCGGCTTCGGGTTCGTGTTCTCGGGCATGTTGTTCCTCCTTGGTCGGCGGCGTCGCTGCGCCGGCTGGGAATGAACGTACGGACGCCCGGTATGGGAACGCCTGGTCGCCGGTTGGAGGCCGGTATGGGACGACGACGGGGGCGCGGAACACCGTGGAACCCCGGCCGCACGCCCCGTCGCACACTCCCGGGCGCACCCCGCCCGAGCCCTCACGACCGCCCCCACCTGCCTCTTAACCGTTTCCCAGGCGTTCCCGAACCGGAAGTGTGGCGCCGCGCGTCACGATCCGGGCGACGCCCCGCGCGACGCACCCATGACGCACCTACGGCGTACGGACGACGTACGAGCGGCGTGCGAGCGCGGAGGAGTACGGAGGAGGAGACGTGGAACTGGCGGAGCTGATCGGCCTGCGGCCGGTGCCCTGCGGCGGCCTCCTGATGGCGCTCACCCGCCGCTGCCCCCTGAGCTGCGCCCACTGCTCCACCGACTCCTCCATGGCGGCGTCCGAGGAACCCGACGCCGGGCAACTGCTGCGCTTCGTCGGCTCGTTCGGCCCGGACGACCGCCCCGACGTGGTCATGCTCACCGGCGGCGAACCGCTGCTGCTGCCGGAGCTGGTCGTCCGTCTTGCGGAGGGCGCGCGCGAAGCGGGGTCCCGAACGGCGCTGCTCAGCGGGATGTTCTTCGCCCGTGACGGGCGCGTCCCGGACCGGATCATGCGGGCGATCACGACCCTCGACCACTTCTCGGCCAGCCTGGACGTCCACCACGAACGCGAGGTCCCGCGCGCGGACGTGCTGCGCGTCCTGCGGTCCGTCCTCGACGCGGGCACCCCCGTCAGCGTCCACCTCACCGGCACCGGACCCGACGACCCGTACCTGGCGGAGGCGGTCGCGGACATCCGCCGCGTCTTCGACGGCCGGGTGCCGCTGCTGGTCAACGAGGTCCGGCCGCTCGGCCGCGCCGCCGGCCTCGTCCGCGCCACACCGCCCGGACCCGGCGGCTCCCGGACCGCGCCGTGCGCCCTCGCCGCCTGGCCGGTCGTCGCCTACGACGGGACCGTGGCCGCCTGCTGCAACCAGTGGACGGTGGACCGGCGCCCGGTCCCCCCGCACCTGCGGCTCGGCCACATCGCCGAGGACGACTGGCCTGCCGTCCGCGCCCGCTCCCTCGACTCCCCGGTGCTGCGCATGCTGCGGACCGTCGGCCCCCAGCGCCTGCACGCCCGGTACACGGCCTCGCCCGCCCCGGCCGGCTACTGCCGCAGCTGCCACGCGCTCGCCGACCGCCCGGACGTCCTCGCGGGCGCCGCCCGTGACGCCGGCGGCCGGGTCGGCGAGGTGCTCGACCGGCTCAGCGCGCGCCAGCAGCTGGCCGCGGGACCCACCGCCCTGGTACGCCGCCTGGGCTGCGCCCGCTACGCGCACCTGGTCGAATCGCCTCCCCCACAGGAGCGGAGCGGCCGATGAGCGAGCGACGCGCACGCGGGGCCGTCGACGTCCGGGCGAGGCGGCCGACGTACGGCCGTTGCCTCCGACCGACACGTACAGCCCCCGAGAACCCGTGGAGCCGCCGATGAACACCACCGCGTCCCTCGCGCTCAGGACCACGCTGACACCCACCGCTCCCGTCCTGCGGGCCGCCCTCGCGTCGCTCTGGCGACCGGACGGTCTGCGGCAGCGATATCCGCGCTACCTGGCCGCCATGCATCCCCTCGTACGGGCCTCCGTGCCGCTCCTCCGACGGGCCGCCGCGCGGTGCGGCGAGCTCGACGACCCGGCCGCGCGACTGCTCCAGGCGTACTGCGTCCGCCACGCGGAGGAGGAGCGCGGCCACGACCTCTGGCTCCTCCAGGACCTGGCGGCCACCGGTGCCGCGCCGGACGCCGTGCCGCACCCCGTCGCCGTCGAACTCGCCGGGGCGCAGTACTACCGGATCGAGCACGAGCACCCCGTCACCCTGCTCGGCTACATCGCCGTCCTGGAGGGGAACGCCCCCGGGCCACGGCTCGCCGACCGCCTCGCCGCGGCCACCGGGTTCCCCGACGCCGCGTTCCGCACCCTCAGGGAACACGCCGAGCTCGACGGGGACCACCTCGACGACCTCTACCGCGTCCTCGACGCCCTCGCGCCGACCCCGGCCCAGCGGACCGCCGTCTCCGTCAGCGCGCTGCACACCACCCACCTGCTCACCCGGCTCTTCCTCTCCCTCGCCGCCACCCCCGGAGGACACCCGTGACCGACGACACCACGCCGCACGACGACGCCACCGCGTCCGCCGGATCACCCTCCTCCGGTTCCCTCCCCGAGCCCACCCTGGAGGCGCTCGCCGCCGCGGGCTTCGACGTCGACGTCCTCAGCGACGAGCAGCACGAGGTCCTGCGCGCCCTCACCCCGGAGGAACTGGACCTGCTGGTCGACATCCGGGGCCGGCTCGACGCGGCGGCGCCCGAGGTCCAGGCCCATGCCGACGTGGCGGGCGGCGCCCTGTTCTGAGCCCGGCCGCCCCCCGTCCCGCGTCCACCGGAGGAACCCATGCCCTGCGCCTCGTGCCGGAGCGCACTGCCGCCCGGCGCCCGGTTCTGCCCCTCGTGCGGCAGCCCGAGCACCCCCGGGCCGGTCATGGCCAAGCCGACCGGCCGCAAGGTGGTGACCGTCCTCTTCTGCGACCTGGTGGGCTCCACGGCCCTCTCCGGCGCGCTGGACGCGGAGACCCTGCGCTCGGTGACGCTCCGCTGGTTCGACCTCATGCGGCAGCGGATCGAGGAACAGGGCGGCACCGTGGAGAAGTTCATCGGCGACGCCGTGATGGCCGTCTTCGGCGTGCCTGCCGTACGGGAGGACGACGCCCGGCGGGCCCTCGCGGCGGCCCTCGCCATGCGCGAGGCGCTCGCGGGGCTCAACGCCCGCCTGGAGGAGGCCGTCGGCGTACGCCTGGAGATGCGCATCGGCGTCAACACCGGTCAGGTGGTGACCGGTTCGGCGACCCTGCGGCAGGCGATGGTCTCCGGTGAGGCGGTCAACGTCGCCGCGCGCCTGGAGCAGAACGCCGCCGCCGGGGAGATCCTCATCGGACCCGACACCCTGGCGGCGGCCGGTCCGGGCGTCCGTACGGTCGAGACGGGCCCGCTGCTGCTCAAGGGCAAGAGCGACCGCGTCCCCGCCCACCTCCTGCTGGGCGTCGACGAGGAGGAGGGCCCCGAGGCGCTGCGCCGCTTCGACCTCGGTTTCGTCGGCCGCTCCCGCGAAATCGGTCTCTTGGACGAGGCGTTGGCCCAGGTGGTACGGACCCGCCGGGCCGGTCGCCTGGTGGTCGGCGGTGAGGCGGGCCAGGGCAAGACCAGGCTCGTACGCGAGTGGATCCACCGGGCGACGCCGGCGCGGGGTGCGACGGGCGCGGCCCTGACGGCCACCATCCCGACGGCCCAGACGGCCCAGTCGGCCCAGTCGGCCCAGTCGGCCCAGACGGCCCAGACGGCCCAGACGGCCCCGACGGCCCTGACGGCTCCGACGGTCGCGGCTGTCACCGTCACGCCTCCGCGTGAGGCCGCGCTCACCACGCCTGCCGCCGGCCCGCGTCACGGCGTGGGGCGCTGTCGGGCCCGGGGAGAACAGCCCAGCCTCGGCCCGCTCGCCGACGCCGTGGCCGACCTGTTGAAGACCGGAGGCAGGCCCGCCCCCTCTCCCGAACTCGACCTGCTCGACGGAGGTCTGCTCCTGGACGGGACGCCCAACCCGTCGCCGGCGGACACCTGCGCGGCGCTCGCCAAGGTCCTCGCCGAGCTGTCCGCGACGGAACCCGTCGTCCTGGTGATCGACGACTGCCACTGGGCCGCGCAGCCGCTCTTCGACGCCCTTCAACGGTTGCTGCGTGCACTCACCGACGCCGCGGTCCTGATCGTCCTGCTGACCCGGCCGCAACTGTTCGACGCCCGCCCCGAACTCGCCGCGGACGCCGTGCCGCTCGGCGGCCTCTCCGACGCCGAGGCCCAGCTCCTCGCCGCCGAGCTGACCGGGGGAGCGGCGAACGGCGAGCCGCTCGGCCCCGGGGTCCTGGCACGGGTGGGCGGGAATCCGCTGCACCTGGAACAGTTGCTGCTCGCGGGGGACCAGGTCGACGCGGACAGCGTCCCGCTCCAGCTCCAGGCCCTGATCGGCGCGCGGATCGACGCGCTCGACCCGCCGGAACACCGGGCCCTCGGCGTGGCGTCCGTCCTCGGCGGCGACTTCACCGCCGACGAACTGACCGCGCTCGCCGGACATCCGGCGGAGACGTGGACCGGTCCCGAGCTGCTGTCCACGATCCACCGCCTGGTCCGGCACCGCCTGATCAGGCCGCACGGGGAGGCGTTCCGGTTCGCGGGCGGGCTGATCCAGGAGGTCGTCTACGCCAGCCAGTCCAAGATGGACCGGGCCGACCGGCACGAACGGGCGGCACGCCTCGACTCGGTCCGCGCACGGGGCGGAGCCGCGGTCGGCGCCCATCTGGAACACGCCCACCGCTACCGGGTCGAGCTGGGTGCCCAGGACCCGCACACCGACGGGCTGCGCCGACGCGCCGCCGACGCGCTCGCCGAGGCCGGACGGCTGGCCCTCGCCCACGCCGACCCCGTCTGGGCCGCCGACCTCCTCGCGCGGGCCGCGGCCCGGTACGCGGCGGGCGAGCCGGGCAGCACGACGACCCGGCGGCGCCTCGGCCAGACACTGCTGGACCTCGGCCGCGGCACGGAAGGCAGGGCGCTGCTGGAAGAGGTCCTCGCGGAGTACACGCCGCCCGCCGCCTCCGCCGCCGACGCGGCCGGGGACGTCCCCACCGACGCCGCCTCCGCCACCGGCCCCGCCGTCGGGACCTTCGCCACCACCTCGGCCGTCGACGGCCACCCCCACGCGGCCGCCGACGCCCACTCCGCCCACGCCCCCGACGCGGCCGGGGACGTCCCCACCGACGCGACCTCAACCCCCGGCCCCGCCGAGGTCCCCGCCGACGTCCCCGCCGTCGGGGCCTCCGCCACCACCGCGCCCGACGTCGGCCGCATTGCCGCCCCCGCCCTCCCCGCCGTGGGCGAGGTCGTCGCGGAGGCCGTCGTGGAGGCCGCGCACGCCCGTCTCGCCCTGGCCTCCGCCGGGCCGTCGGCCGGGCACGGCGAGTCGCCCGCCGAAGCCGCGAGCGCCACCCTTCCGGTCTTCGCCGCCGCAGGCGACGACCTCGGCCAGGCCAGGGCCTGCCTGCGGCTCGCCCAGCGGGCCCAGGAACAGGGCCGCCACGGGGAGGCGGAGCGGCTGCTCGGCCGCGCGCTCGGCCACGCCGTACGCGCGGACGCGGAGCCGGAGCGGGCCGCGGCGCTCGGCGCGACGGGCGTCTCGCTGTGGCGCGGGCCGCAACCCGTCGCGGACGCCGTCGCCCGCTGCCGTGAGCTCCTCGCCGACCAGGGGGCCGGCCGCCGGGCCGTACGACTGACCCTCAACTGCCCCCTGGCCGTACTCCTCGCCCTCGACGACGACCGTGAAGGGGCGCTCGCCTGCCTGGCGGAGGCGGAGCAGCTCGCGAAGCGGCTCGGATACGCCGAGGCCGACGCGTTCCTGCCGATCTTCACCGCGACCGTGGCCGACCTGGCCGGCCGACCGGGGGAGGCCCTCCAGAGCCTGGAACGGGCCGCGGCCTCCGCCCGGGACCTCGGCGCCACGGGCCTCCTGCGTGGCACCCTCCTGGACGCCGCCCGCATCCGGCTGGACCTCGGCGACTGGCGTGCCGCCCACACCGTCCTCGCCGAACTGGAGGAGCCGCGGGCCGAACCGGCCCGGCCGCGCGCCGAGTCGGCCGACCTCGACGGCCTGCGCGCCCGGATCGCCGCGGCACGGGGGCAGTCCACGACCGCCACCCGGCTGGCCGCGAGGGCGCTCACCACCGCGCGCCGTACCGACTCGCCCCTCGTCCAGGGCCTCGCCGCCCTGGACCTCGCCCGGACGGCCCTCGCCCTGGACCGCCCGGCCGACGGGGCCGAGGCCGCCGCTCGCGCCCGCGCGTACTTCGCGGCCAAGGGCCATCTCCCCGCCGTACGCCTGGCGGAAGCGGCGGCCGACGCCTGCGCGCAAGGGCGACCGGAGGCCACGGCCGTACGCGTCGCCCGCACCGGCACCGGCACCCGCACCGGAGAGGAGGCACCACGATGACGACCGCGCGGCGACCCGCGCCCGGACTCACCTGGGGGCTGCGGGGGCGAGGCCCCGCCGACGTACCCGTGGAGGCCGACGGGCCACCGGACCCGCCCGAGGGCGGCCCCGGACTCCTCGGCGGCACCGGCCGCGGCGTACGCGTCTGCGTGGTCGACTCCGGTGTCGAACGGGACCACCCCATGGTCGGCCCGCTCGACGGCTCGTGGCGCGTCTTCAAGGACGAGGAAGGGGTCCACGTCGAGGAGACGGACGAGGGCGACGCCTGCGGTCACGGCACCGCCTGCGCGGGCATCATCCGGCGCACCGCCCCCGACTGCGAGCTGACCAGCGTCCGCGTACTCGGCGAACGCTTCTCCGGCAGCGGGGACGTCCTGCTCGAAGGCATCCGATGGGCGGTGCGGCAGCGGTTCGACGTGGTGAACCTGAGCCTGTCCACCAGCAGCGACCGCTTCGTTGAGGAACTGCGCCGACTCGCAGACGAGGCGTACTTCCAGCAGACCGTGATCGTGGCCTCCGCGCACAACACGCACGTGGAGAGCTTTCCCTGGCGCTTCTCCTCGGTGATCTCGGTGGGCAGCCACCAGGAGGACGACCCGGACCTCCACCTCTACAACCCGGAGCCGCCGGTGGAGTTCTTCGCCCCGGGGCAGCGGGTCCAGGTGGCGTGGCTCGGCGGCACGTCGATCCGCAGCTCCGGCAACAGCTTCGCCACCCCGTTCATCGCGGGGCTGTGCGCGCGGATCCTGTCGAGCCGTCCCCGGCTGACGCCGTTCCAGCTGAAGAACGCCCTGTATCTGTCCGCAGCCAACGTCCGTGTCCACGGACGCCGGTAACGACCGGCACCGGAAGGGAACCCCCATGGCTCAGACGATCACCCCCGTCGCGTCCGCGGCACGCCAACCCGATCCGGCCATGGAGGAGCTGCTCCAGTCGGTGGTGGACACCGCGCGGGCCATCTTCGGCGCCCAGGCCAGCTCCATCCTCCTCCTGGAGGCCGCGGCAGACGAGCTCGTCTTCGAGGCCGTCTCCGGGCAGGGCCAGGACTTCCTGGTCGGCCGGCGGTTCCCGGCGGGCCGGGGGATCGCCGGGTGGGTCGCCGCGTCGGGGGAGCCGATGGTGGTCGACGACCTGCACGACAGCGCGCCGTTCGACCGGGACATCGCCGAGTCCACCGGCTACGTCCCGAACGCGCTGATGGCCGCCCCCCTCATCCACGGGAACCGGGTCCTCGGGGTCCTGGAGGTGCTCGACCCGTCCCCCCAGGCCCGGTCCAGCCTGACGGAGCTCGACCTGCTCTGCCTCTTCGCCCGCCAGGCGGCCGTCGCCCTGCACGTCCTCGTCACCCACACCCGACGCCTGCCTGCCGCGGACACCGCCGACGACCCCTCCCGCACCGAACTCCTCCGCCTCCTCTCGCAGGCCCGCCGCCTCCTCGGCGACTGACCCGCTGCACCCCGCTCGCGTCCGCCCCGGCCGGCCTCACTCCACCCGGATCGCCAGAACGCACGCGTCGTCCTCGTGACCCGCGATCTCCGCGTCCGCGAGCAGCGCGTCGATCACCTGCTGGGGAGCCGCGGGGGACGACGCCTCGACCGCGGCGGCCAGCCGGTCGATCCCCACGGTCACGTCCTCGCCCCGGCGCTCGACCATGCCGTCGGTGTACAGCACCAGCAGATCGCCCGGGAGCAGCGGCGTCGACGAGGTCTCGTACGCGTACCCGGGCAGCGCGCCGAGGAGCGGGCCCCGCTGCTCCGTCGCCAGCGGTTCGGCCCGGCCGTCGCGCAGCAGCAGCGGCGCGGGGTGGCCGGCGTCGGCCCAGTGCAGGACCTTGTCCTCGTCGAGGTGGCCGGCCACCATCGTGGCCGTCTGCCCCGTCGGATCGCTGCACACCAGGTCGTTCATCCAGGTGGTGATCTCCCCGGCCGACGAGTTCGTCTGTGCCAGGCCCGCCAGCGCGTGCCGCTGCTGCGCCATGCGCGCGACGGCCTCCAGGCCGTGCCCAGACGCGTCACCGATCGCCACGAGCACCCGGCCGTCCGACAGCAGCCGGCACTTGTACCAGTCGCCGCCCACCGCCGCGTCGGGTTCGGCCGGCCGGTAGGAGGCGGCCACCGTCAGCCCGACCGCCGCCAGCGCCTCCGAGTGCGTGGGAAGGATCGCCTCGCGCAGCGCGTCCGCGACCCGCCGTTCCGCTTCCGTCTGCCGTCGCAGCCGGTCCGACTCCCGCTCCGTCTCGGCGAGGCGCCGCCGACTGCGGATCTGCGGAGTGAGGTCGCGGGCGACGAGGTTGACGGCCCACGTCCTGCCGTCCGTCCCGGTGACGGGCCGTCCGAGGAGGTCGAGCGTACGGACCTCGCCGAGGACCACGAAACGGATCCGGGTCCAGGCGGGCTCCTCGCCCGCCAGCACCGAGGTGAGGAACTCGGAGAACGCCGTCAGATCGCCCGGCAGCAGCGCGTCGCACAACTGGTCCAGGGTCCACGGCATCCGCACATCGGCGTGGAAGATCCGGCTCAGCCCCTCCGACCAGGTGACCTTCCCGGAGAGCAGGTCCCAGTTCCCCCACCCCATCGACGCCAGGAACTGGGCGTCGACGGTCAGCAGCTCCGCCTGGGTCTGCACGGGCCGCCACGTCGCGAGCACCTGTTCGCCGCACCGGGCCGCCGAGTACAGCAGCGGAGCCCGGTGGATCCGGCCGAGCCGCTCCTCCGTGTAGTCCACCACCATCCCGTCGAGGGGCTTGCCGGTGTCCACGACGTCCGCCAGCGCGCCGAGCAGCCCCGAGTGCGCCGCGCCGGGGCGTGCCTCCAGGAGCCGCTGGCCGACCTGGTGGTCCGGCGCGTCGAGCCACTCCGCCGACCGGAAGCGGTTGCCGGCGACGATCCGGAAGTCGAGGACGGAGCCCGCCCTGTCCCACACCGGTTCGAGGAGCACGGCGGAGACGGGGATCGCGGCGAGCACGGAGCAGACCCCGCTACCGCCCGGCTCGTGGGTGCCGCACAGGCACCGGGTGGCCCCGTCGAGCTCGGCGGACGGCGGGAGGACCGCCAGGGACTGCAACGGCGACGCCAGCTCCGTACCGCCCGATCCGCTCAGGGGGCGTTCCGCGTGCCGGCGTACCGTCGCGCGCAGTGAGGTGACCTCACGGCCGATCATGCCCTTCAGGGCGTCGACGCTGTCGGGCAGGGGAAAGCTCATCGATCGCCTCCGGGCACCACATGACGGACCGCCTGCCTCAGCACCGGCGGTACGTCGCTCGGTTCCGCCGACCGTTCGACTGACGGCGGCGGCCGTACGGGCGCCGGGGCGCCGGCCGCCGGAGGGGCGGCTGCCCCCCGCCGCGGGCTTCATGCGTCACGGGCCGCGCGCATACGGGTGACAGCCCCGGCTCCGGCCGACCGGCCATACTGGAGGTGTGCCTCGGTCACCGTCGTGCGTCGTCGCCCTGCGGGAGCGGGCCGGTGAGTCCCTGCTGCACCGGGTCGCGGGCCCCGAGGCGCACCGGAAGCGCGCGCGCATCCACGGCACACCGGGCCCGCGCTGGTTCGGCCCCGACCGTCCCATCCGCGTCGTGCACGGCGACGCGTCGATGTACATCGGCGGTCTCGCCGCCCTCCTGCTCCAGTCGCTGCACCCCACCGCGATGGCGGCGGTCGCCGCCCACTCCGGTTTCCAGGGGGACCCCTGGGGGCGTCTCCAGCGGACCAGCACCTTCCTCGCCGTCACCACCTTCGGGACCAGCGAGGACGCCGAAGCGGCCGTGACACGGGTACGGGAGGTGCACGCGCGCATCCGCGGCACGACGCCCGAGGGTGTGCCGTACCGCGCCTCGGACCCCCATCTCCTCGGCTGGGTGCACGTCGCCGAGACGGCGTGTTTCCTCCGGGCCCACCAGCGGTACGGCCGGGCCCCGCTGGACCCGGCCGCCGCGGACGGCTACGTGGCCGACATGGCCGAGGTGGCGCGGCGGCTGGGGGTGGAGAGCCCGCCCGGGAGCCGCGCCGGACTCGCGGCCCGCCTGGCGGAGTACCGGCCCGAGTTGCGGGCCACGCCCGCGTCGAGGGCGGCGGCCCGTTTCCTGCTCTCGGATCCACCGCTGCCGGCGCTCGCCCGTTTTCCCTACGCGTTCCTGGCGGCCGCGGCGGTCGAGCTGCTGCCCGCCTGGGCGAGGGCCTACCTGGACCCGCCGGCCGCCACCCGGCTCATGCTGCCGCTGGGACGACCGGGGGGCCGTGCGATCACCGCCGGCCTCCGCTGGGTGATCATGGCCCCTCCGCCGCCGCGGGAGTGACCGGCGCACGCGGGCGGGTTCCGTACGGCGGGTAGAGTTGCCGGGCGAGAGCGGCGTGCCGTCGCCTCCCCGATCACGTGTCGGGGCCGAGGTGACCCCCGGCGAAGGTCCGACGCCGACGGGGTCCCTCGCGGGGTGCGGGCCGCTCCTCCGCGCCCCCAGCCCGCCCGGCCCGCCGACCAGGGGTGTGCCCGAGCCCGACAGGTTTCCGTCTTTTGTCCTCTCCCGCTTCCACCGTGTCCCCGGCCGCGTACCTCCGCCGTCTGAAGCCCGACTGGCTGCGTGATCCGAAGGTCTGGCGCACCGAGGTGCTGGCCGGTCTGGTGGTCGGGCTCGCGCTGATCCCCGAGGCGATCTCGTTCTCGATCATCGCGGGTGTCGATCCCGCGGTCGGACTGTTCTCGTCGTTCACCATGGCCGCCGTCGTCTCCGTCTTCGGCGGGCGTCGCGCGATGATCTCCGCGGCCACCGGCGCCGTGGCCCTGGTGATCGCCCCGCTGAACCGGGAGCACGGTCTCGGACACCTGGTCGCCGCGGTCATCCTGGCCGGTGTCCTCCAGGTCGTGCTCGGGGCGCTCGGGGTGGCGAAGCTGGTGCGGTTCATCCCCCGCTCGGTGATGGTCGGCTTCGTCAACGCCCTCGCGATCCTGATGTTCCTGGCCCAGATCCCCGAGGTGCGCGACGTTCCGTGGGCCGTGTACCCGCTGGTCGTCGGCGGTCTGGCCCTCATGGTGTTCTTCCCGAGGATCACGAGGGCCGTCCCGGCGCCGCTCGTCTCGATCGCCGTCCTCACGACGATCACCGTCGCGGCCGGGATCGCCGTCCCGACGGTCGGCGACAAGGGCGCCCTGCCCTCCTCACTGCCGGTGCCGGGCCTTCCCGACGTGCCGTTCACCCTGGACACCCTGACCACCATCGCCCCGTACGCCGTCGCCATGGCGCTCGTCGGCCTGATGGAGTCCCTGATGACCGCCAAGCTCGTCGACGACATCACCGACACGCCCTCCGACAAGACCCGCGAGTCCGTCGGCCAGGGCCTCGCGAACATCGTCACCGGCTTCCTCGGTGGCATGGGCGGCTGCGCCATGATCGGGCAGACGATGATCAACGTGAAGGTCTCCGGGGCACGCACCCGACTGTCGACGTTCCTCGCGGGGGCGTTCCTGATGGTGCTGTGCGTGGTCTTCGGGCCGGTGGTCTCCGAGATCCCGATGGCCGCTCTGGTCGCCGTCATGATCATGGTGACGTTCGCGACCTTCGACTGGCACTCGATCGCCCCGAAGACGCTCCGGCGGATGCCCGCGGGGGAGATCGCCGTCATGGTGATCACCGTCGTGTGCGTCGTGGTCACGCACAACCTCGCCGTCGGTGTCGTCGTCGGCTCGATCACGGCCATGGTCATCTTCGCCAAGCGCGTCGCCCACGTCGCCGAGGTCGTGCCCGTGCTCGCCCCCGGTGGCGGCACCGCCCTGTACAAGGTCACCGGCGAACTGTTCTTCGCCTCCTCCAACGACATCGTCGGGCGGTTCGACTACGCGGGGGACCCGGACAGGGTCGTGATCGACCTCTCCGCCGCCCATGTCTGGGACGCCTCCTCCGTCGCCGCCCTCGACGCCATCGCGACCAAGTACGCCCAGCGCGGCAAGAGCGTCGAGATCACCGGCCTCAACCACCCCAGCGCCGACCTCCACGCCAGACTCACCGGCGAACTCGCCGGCCACTGACCGGCCGCCGCCGTCCCCGCCGTCGCCGTCGCAGTCATACCGGTGCCCGCCCCGGCCGCCGGCCGGCCGTGCGGCGCCTCCCCGGCCGCCCGAGTGGTCCCGCCGAGATGGAGGGGGGACGCTGGAATCAAAGGGCGTCCGGGTGACGAGGGCGTACCGATCGGCATGCCTGCCCGGTCGCGAAAGGCCGCGCCATGCGCATGCTGCTGAAGGTTCAGATGGACACACAGGCCTCCAACGAGGCCATCAGGCAGGGCACCCTGTCGAAGCTGATGGAGAACGCGATGAGCGAACTCCGTCCCGAAGCCGCTTACTTCGGCGTCGAGAACGGCTGCCGGACCGCGTACATGTTCTTCGACCTGACCGACCCCTCCCAGATGCCGAAGCTCTCCGAGCCGTTCTTCCTCGAGCTGGAGGCCAAGATCTCCTACGCCCCGGTCATGAACCCGGAGGACCTGCGGAAGGGGCTCGGAGCGCTGGCCGGCGCCGGCTGAGGGGTGCCACCCGTATCGCCGCCCGCTCCGATTCCGGCGGGCACGTCGGCGGTGACGCTCTCGCCGTCGTCCCCCGACGTGCCCCGCACCGCGCTGACCACGGAAAACGCACGTGAATCACGCGCCGAACCCCTGATATATTCATACCTGTCGCCGCCGCGGATGATCATCCCGGGAGTGACGCACACCTGGTCCAAGTGGCGGAATGGCAGACGCGCTAGCTTGAGGTGCTAGTGCCCTTTATCGGGCGTGGGGGTTCAAGTCCCCCCTTGGACACCACGACTTCACCCCAGCCGGATCTCAGGCCCGTCGGCGACGGCGACCGCCGCCGCGAAGGAAGCCCCGACCGGTACGTCGGTCAGAGACCAGCCCGGCACCGCGGACGGATCGGGACCCAGGCCCACGTACGTCCGCTCCAGCCCGCCCGCGAGCCCCTCACCCGTTCCCTTCAGGTACGCCTCCTTGCGCGCCCAGCACCGGGTGAACGCGGCCTGCCGGGCGTCCTCGGGCAGCAGGGCGAACTCCTCCCGCTCCCTCGGGTGCAGGCTGACCGCGACCAGGTCCGCCACCTCGGCCTCCGGATACGCTTCGACGTCCACCCCCACCGGCCTCGCGGCGACCCCGACCAGCACCAGATCCCGGCTGTGCGAGAGGGAGAAGTGGATCCCCCCGCCCCGCAGGGCCGGCCGGCCGTGCGGCCCTCCACAGAGCGGACAGTCCTCCCTGACGAACACGACCTCGCCCGCCGGCACGTCCAGGTAGCGCCCCAGCAGACGCCGCAACCCGCCGTGCGCGGCGAGATACCGCGCCCGGTCGCCCTCCCGTACCAGCGCCTTCCAGCGCCGCCGCTCCTCGGCGTCGAGAAGGTCGTGCGCCCCGGGGTCCTCCGCCACCCGCAGCAGCCAGAGCGCCACCGACCCGTCGGCGGGGAGCGGCACCGTCGGCTCCGGCGCGGCTCCGGCTCGCAGCACCCGCACGGGGCTGATCTCCATGGTCATGCCGTCATTCTGCACCGACCCGTCCGGCCGAACCCGCGGACGGGCGAAGGCCGAGACACTCGCGTGTTACCGACTGGTAGGGCATCCTGGCGGTCCACCATCCACACGGCCGGGGGCTGAGGCAGCGGTGACGACTTTCGAGGAACGGGCGACGGTGCACGCCTTCCGGGACGACGCGCTGGGGGAGCACGACGCCGTCGGGCTCGCCGAGGCGATCCGGCGGGGCGAGGTCTCCGCCGCCGAGGCCGCCCGGGACGCGGCCGAGCGGGTACGGTCGGTCGAGGGGCGGCTCCACGCGGTCCAGGTGCACCTCGACCCTCCCGCGACGGGCGCGAGCGACGGGCTGTTGGCCGGGGTGCCGACGTTCGTCAAGGACAACACCGACTACCTGGGCCTTCCCACCGGCCACGGCAGCGCCGCCTTCACCCCGAGGGCCGCCCGGCGGCACGCGCCCTTCACCCGGCAGTTCCTGAGCAGCGGCGTCGCCGTCCTGGGCAAGACCCGGCTGCCCGAGTTCGGCTTCAGCCCGGCGACGGAGTACGACGGCGCGGAACCCGTGCGCAACCCGTGGAACACGGACCACTCGGCGGGTGGTTCGTCCGGTGGCAGCGCCGCGCTCGTCGCCGCCGGAGCGGTCCCGATCGCCCACGCCAACGACGGCGGCGGCTCGATCCGCATCCCGGCCGCCTGCTGCGGCCTCGTCGGACTCAAGCCGACGCGCGGCCGGGTCGTGACGAACGCCCAGAGCCGTCAACTGCCCCTCGACATCGTGTCCGACGGCATCGTGAGCCGTTCCGTACGGGACACCGCGGCGTTCCTCGCGGCCGCGGAGACGTACTGGCGCAACCCGAAACTGCCGCCGCTCGGCCTGGTCGAGGGCCCCTCGGGCCGACGGCTGCGCATCGGGTTCCTGGTCGACTCGCCGAACGGCGTCCACGCCGACACCGCCACCCGGGCGGCCGTCACGGAGACGGCGGCCACCCTCGAACGTCTCGGGCACACCGTGGAACCGGTGGAGCTGTCCCTCGACCCCCGCTTCACCGAGGACTTCCTCACCTACTGGGGGATGCTGTCCTTCCTCCTCGGTGTCACAGGACGGTCCCTCGGCACGGACTTCGACCGGCGCCGGATGGACGGCCTCAGCCGCGGCCTGCGCGAGGACTACCTGAAGGCGTGGCGGCGGACCCCGGGCGTGCTCCGGCGGCTGAGGCGTACGAAAGAGGCGTACGCGGCGGCGTTCCGCGGACTCGACCTGATCCTCACACCCGTACTCGCCCACACCACGCCGGAGATCGGCCACCTCAGCCCGACCGTCCCCTACCGGACCCTGATCGAACGGATCCTCGCGTACGTCGCCTTCACCCCGGTGAACAACGTCGTCGGTACGCCGTCGATCTCGGTGCCCGCCGCGAGCGCGACGGACCAGGGGCTGCCCGTCGGGGTCATGTTCTCGGGCCGCCCCGGCAGTGAACGGACCCTGCTGGAGGTGGCGTTCGCACTGGAGGCGGACCGCCCCTTCCGGCGCGTCCAGGACCGCTGACCCGGAAGGGCCGGGGGTCCGGACTGCGTCCAGGGTCGGTCCGCCTCGCCTCAGCTGTCGCCGAGGGCGCGCGTGAGGTCCGCCTTGTTCATCTTCGAGCGGCCGTCGATGTTGCGGCGCTTGGCCTCTTCGTAGAGCTGGTCGTACGTGCGCCCCTGGGCGCCGCTGTGGGAGCGCTTGCCCCCGCGCTCGCCGGACGACATGTCCTCCCGGGAGAGCTTGCTGGAGGTCTTGGACTCGCCGTGCCGGGCCCGCTCCTTGTTCACGGTGCGGGCGGCGATCTCCTCGGCGCGCTCGGTGCTCTCGCCGCGGTCCTCCGCGCTCTCCTTGATGTGCTCGTACTGCCGTTCGCGCTTGGGGCTGGATCCGCGAGGCATGGTGTCTCTCCTTCCGGCGTGTCCGGCGGGGTTCGCCGTGCGGCTACCCGCGCGACCGTCCGTCACGCGTCACCGTTTCGGCCGTGCCGGCGCCGGGCCCACAGCGGCAGGGCGAACCAGCACAGCAGGTACCAGGCGAGGACGGGTGCCACCAGCCAGGCGACGAGTGAGTCGTCGGTGGCCACGCGCAGGATGAGGAAGAGCGCGGAGGTCAGGGTGGCGAGCAGGAGCAGGATGCCGGTCATGACCAGCCGGGACGCCCAGACGACCGCCTGCGGCTTGAGCCGGTGACCGGAGACGAGCCGGTGGAAGGAGACCGGGCCTATGAGTGCGCCCGTGGCCAGCGATCCGAGGATCACCGTCACGACGTAGATCGTCTTGTCGGTGGAACTCAGGTCCACGAACCGGGGCGTGAAGACGACGGTCAGCAGGAACCCCAGCAGGATCTGCACACCCGTCTGCGCCACTCGTATCTCCTGCAGGACGTCCTGCCACTGCCGGTCCGCGCGTTCGTCCGCGGTCTCGTCCCGTCCCCGCCCGTTCTCACGGTCACTCATCCCACTACCCTCCGGTTCAGCGGCCCCCGTCACCCGAACGGCCGTACGAGGCGTGTGCCCCCGCCTGCTCGGCCGCATCCGCCCCCGCAAGGATCTTCGTGTCTTCGTACGAGAGCGGTCCGTCACCGTTCGAGGGGGAGGGGGAATGCGACGCGTGGGTCGGGGCAGGGGCCTCGTGAACGGTGAGAACAAACCGGCTGGAACGAGACCGGGAGGGCAGAGCCGTGACCGCAGGGCATCGCACGTCGGACAGCGTCCGGTCACGGGTGCCGCGCGACGCCGCCGACGCGCGTGCCCGGGTGGCCGAGGCGTTCGCACGGGCGGGAGCCGCTACGGGGAGGCCACCGTCCCCGACGGCCCTGGGGGACGCCCTCCTCGTGACGTCCGAGCTGGTGAGCAACGCACTGCGGCACGGGGGCGGCCTCACCGGATTCGCCGTGGAGTGGGACCGGGCGGCGGTGACCATCACCGTCGCGGACGCCAGCGGTGAACTGCCCCGCCTCACGGGCGGTCAGGGCGGGAAGCGGGACTTCGGACCGGGGGAGGGCGGCTTCGGCTGGCCCCTGATCAGGTTGCTCGCGCTGGAGATCAGGCTCTGCCTCCCGTCGCACGGCGGCAAGACAATCGAAGTTCGGCTGCCCCTTCACCGCCCCGTCGCGTGACCCGCGAAGAGGGCCTCGGTGTCGGTGAGCCGGAGCAGCCGGGCCATCGGCGGGCTCACGGGGCCGAGCCTGAGCGGGCAGGACCCGCCGGCGAGGTGGCGGCGCCGGGCGTCCAGGAAGGCGCCCAGTCCGGCGCAGTCGCAGAAGGTGACGGCCGAGAGGTCGAGCGTGACCCCCTCCGGGTGGACGCGGAGGGCGGCCTCCAGGGCCTCGTGCAGATACGGGGCGCTGTCGATGTCGATCTCTCCGTCGGCGACGACGGTGCCGTCCGGGGCGACCTCGACGGTCAACGGGCTGCCGGGGTCTTGCGCAGACGACTGGAGGGCGATGTCGACGGCGGGCGCCGGGAGATCGATGGAGCGATCCGGAAGGGGACGCATGGTCTGCTCCCTCGGGCCGGTCAATCCAACCAACCTGGTCTTTCCGCCCTTATCGTCCCCTTGATCACCGTAATGTGTCAATCGATGTCGCCGCCGCGCCCGGGGTGACCGAGAGGACCGTGCAGGCGATCGGCCCCCGACCTGGAGGCGGCCGGTTACCTCACGCACGCGCGTGAGATGCGGCGCAACCGTTACCGCCTGGCGTCCGGCACGCGGCCGCCGTACCCCGGGACGGCCAGGCACGGCACGGGGACGGCCGACGGGCCCCAGTGGGCACCGCTCAGCCGCCGCGGCGGATCCTCGCGGCCTGGCGGGCCTCCGCCGTCTTGCGGGCCTCCGCGGCCCGCCGGGACTCGTTCTTGGCGCGGCCGGGGCGGCCCGGGACGGTGCCGATGCCCCGGAAGGCCGCGCCGCCGCGCTTGGGGCGTTCCTGGCTCGGCGCGCTGCCGTCGACCGGTACGCCCGAGGGGGTGCGGGCGCCGGTGAGGCGGCTCAGTTCGGCCTCGCCGGAGCGGACCTGGGTGTCCGGGGCACGATTCCGGCGGCCGTCATGAGGCGCGCCACGTCCCGCCGCTCCTCGGAGGTGACGAGGGTGACGACGGCCCCGGACTCGCCGGCGCGGGCGGTGCGCCCGCCCCGGTGCAGGTAGTCCTTGTGGTCGGCGGGCGGGTCGACGTTCACGACGAGGTCGACCTCGTCGACGTGGATGCCGCGCGCCGCCACGTTGGTGGCGACGAGGACGGGGACCTCGCCGCTCCGGAAGCGCTCCAGGGTGCGGGTCCGCAGCGGCTGGGACTTCCCGCCGTGCAGCGCCGCGGCGCGGACGCCGCTGCCGAGAAGGTGCCTGGTGAGACGGTCCACGGCGTGCTTGGTGTCCAGGAACATGATCACCCGGCCGTCGCGCGCCGCGATCTCCGTCGTCAGCCGGTGCTTGTCGGCGCCGTGGACGTGCAGGACGTGGTGCTCCATCGTGGTGACCGCGCCCTGGGAGGGGTCGACGGAGTGGACGACGGGGTCGCTGAGGTAGCGGCGGACCAGGAGGTCGACGTTGCGGTCCAGGGTCGCGGAGAACAGCATCCGCTGGCCGTCGGGGCGGACCTGGTCGAGCAGGGCGGTGACCTGCGGCATGAAGCCCATGTCGGCCATCTGGTCGGCCTCGTCCAGGACGGTGACCGCGACCCGGTCGAGCCGGCAGTCGCCGCGGTCGATGAGGTCCTTGAGGCGCCCGGGCGTGGCGACCACGACCTCGGCGCCGCCGCGCAGCGCGCCCGCCTGCCTGCCGATCGGCATCCCGCCGACGACGGTGGCCAGACGGAGCTTCACGGCGCGGGCGTAGGGGGTGAGGGCGTCGGTGACCTGCTGGGCGAGTTCCCGGGTGGGGACCAGGACCAGGGCCAGCGGCTGACGGGGCTCGGCGAGCTGCCCGGCGGTACGGGCCAGCAGGGCCAGGCCGAAGGCGAGGGTCTTGCCGGAGCCGGTGCGCCCCCGCCCGAGGACGTCACGGCCGGCGAGGGCGTCGGGCAGCGTCGCGGACTGGATCGGGAACGGCTCGTCGACGCCGAGCCGGGTGAGCTCGGCGAGTACCTCGGCCGGCAGGTCGAGCTCGGCGAAGGTGGCGGCCGGCGGCAGGGCGGGGGTGACGGAGGCCGTCACCGCGAATTCGTCCCGCGCCGCGGCGGCGCGTCGTGCCTTGTCGGTACGGGAGGTGCTGTGCGTGCTGTCCATGGGGACCTTCCTCGAGACGGTGCGCTTCGAGGAATTCGCGACGGGCAGCCAGCCCAATGAATTACAGGAACGTACCGAACGCCATATGCGTGCGGATCCGGCCATGCCGAGGGGGTGGAAATCGGCGTCCGGTCCGTGAGAATACCTGGAAAAAGCAACGAGCCGGGGCCCTCACCACACGGGTGAGGGCCCCAGCTGCGTCGGACGTGTCAACGTCAGGCGGGGAGGATGTTCTCCGCCTGGGGGCCCTTCTGGCCCTGCGTGACGTCGAAGGTCACCTTCTGGCCTTCCTGGAGCTCACGGAAGCCAGAGGTGGCGATGTTGGAGTAGTGGGCGAAGACGTCCGGGCCGCCACCCTCCTGCTCGATGAAGCCGAAGCCCTTTTCAGCGTTGAACCACTTCACGGTGCCGTTAGCCATGTCAAATCTCCTTCGGGGCGTAGCCCAGGGAACCGCACTGTGCGGGTCCCGGAGTCGCCGTGATGATTGCCCCGTCCGGAAAACTGCACCGAAAACACAGAAAGTGCCTGACGATGTCGAATCGTCAAAGGCACTTGTAAGTTTCTTTGGGAACCACGACTGCAACTGCTGTTGACTGTAGCACGTCGGCGGGAGGCGTGCACGGAATTGCCTATTGCCCTCGCCGGCGGGTCGGGAACATTTTCCCGGCCGACGGGGTCGGATCCGCCGGCCGCCCCCGGTGGGCCGTCAGGACGAAGGTGACCGTGATGAGCAGCGCCCAGGCGCCGAACTTGGCGAAGGACACGGGCTGCCAGCCGTCCAGCTGGTCCGGGTAGCTCCAGGCGCCGACGTACGTGGCGGCGTTCTCGGCGACCCACAGGAAGAAGCCGATCAGGACGAACGACAGGGCCAGCGGCATCCGGTGGTCCCGCTCGCCCACCCGGAACCGCACCCAGGTCCCCGCCGTCGCCGCCAGGAGCAGCGCGGCCAGGGCCCAGCGGGCGTCGGGCAGCCAGTGGTGGCTGAAGAAGTTGACGTACACGGCACCGGCGAGCACCGCCGTGACGCGCGGCCGGTAGCCCGTGAGCCGCAGGTCGAACAGGCGCCAGGCCCGGCAGACGTAACTGCCCAGAGCCGCGTAGAGGAACCCGCCGTACAGCGGCACCCCGCCGACCTTCGTCAGCGCCTCCTCGGGGTAACTCCACGACCCCATCCGTACCTTGACCAACTCGAAGAGCAGACCGATGACATGGCAGCCGGCGATGACGGCGACGTCCCGGCCGGTGTCCCAGCCCACCTTCCACGCGAGCAGGGTGAGCCCGATGCCGTACACCAGGAGCAGGTCGTAGCGGGCCACCGGCAGTTCGGGCGGCAGGGTGGAGACCGCGATGCCGCCGATGAGCGCGAAGGCGAAGGCGCAGCACCGTACCTGGAGGACCGCGAAGACCAGGAGCTGGTGTATCCCGTGCGTGAACGTCTTCATGGCGGGAGGGACGCCGGGCCGCCGTGGTCGGTTCGCGGCCCGCCCCCCACGACGAGCGGCGCGCCGCACCCCCGTGGGGATGCGGCGCGCCGTCGGACCGTCGGGCGGGGCGGGGATCAGACCGCCGGGGACGGGAAGGTCGGGTACTCCACGCCGGAGACGTGCTGGACGACCCGGATGACCTGGCACGAGTAGCCGAACTCGTTGTCGTACCAGAGGTAGAGGATCGCGTTGTCGCCGTCGACCTTGGTCGCACCGGCGTCGATGATCGACGCGTGGCGCGAGCCGACGAAGTCCATGGAGACGGCGTCGGGGGCCGTGGTGAAGTCGATCTGACGCTTCAGCGGCGAGTGCAGCGAGACGTCGCGGAGGTACTCGAGGACCTCGTCGCGGGTGGTCTCGCGGCCCAGGCGCAGGCTCAGGATCGCGATCGAGACGTCCGGGACGGGGACGCGGATCGAGCTGCCGGTGATCGGGGCCTTGAGGTCCGGCAGGGCCTTGGCGACGGCCGAGGCGGCACCGGTCTCGGTGATCACCATGTTGAGCGGCGCGGAACGGCCGCGACGGTCGGCCTTGTGGTAGTTGTCCAGGAGGTTCTGGTCGTTCGTGAACGAGTGGACCGTCTCCACGTGGCCACGCAGCACGCCGTACTCGTCGTCCATGGCCTTCAGCGGCGGGACGATGGCGTTGGTGGTGCAGGACGCGCAGGACAGGATCTTCTCGTCCGGCTTGACCGTCTCGTGGTTGACGCCGTGCACGATGTTCGGCACGTCACCCTTGCCGGGCGCGGTCAGGACGACCTTGTCGATGCCGGGGCGCAGGTGCTTGGAGAGGCCCGCGCGGTCGCGCCACTTGCCGGTGTTGTCGATGAGGATGGCGTTGTCGATGCCGTACGCCGTGTAGTCGACCTCGGAGGGGTCGTTGGCGTAGATCACCTTGATCGTGTTGCCGTTGGCGACGATGGTGCTGTTCGCCTCGTCGACCGTGATCGTGCCCTGGAACTGCCCGTGGATGGAGTCGCGCCGCAGCAGCGAGGCGCGCTTCACGAGGTCCTGCTCGCCGCCGCCGCGGACGACGATCGCGCGCAGGCGCAGACCGTTGCCCGAACCGGCCTTCTCGATGAGGAGGCGGGCGACGAGGCGGCCGATGCGGCCGAAGCCGTAGAGGACGACGTCGCGTCCGTCGCGGCGCTCGATCTTGTTCTCACCGGTCGCGCCGGCGACGGCCTCGGCGGTGAACTCCGCCACCGAGAGACCGCGGTCGTCGGTCTTGTACTCGGCGGCGAGCATGCCGATGTCGATCTGCGACGGGCCGAGGTCGAGGGTCGTGAGCGTCTGGAGGAAGGGGAGCGTCTCGGTGACCGACAGCTCCTCGCCGGCTATCTGCCGGGCGAAGCGGTGGGTCTTGAGGATGCTGACCACCGACTTGTTCACCAGGGAGCGGCTGTGGAGGAGGACGGTGACGTCCTGCTCCCGGTGCAGCTTCCCGATGATCGGGATCATCGACTCCGCGATCTCCTCGCGGTTCTTCCAGCTGGTGAACGAGTCGTCATTGACAGTCACAAGTTTATCTTTCGAGCTAGGCGGCGCTCATATGGTAACCCCCGGCCCGTCCGCCCCATCAAGGGGGCCGGACCGGGCCTCGGTCACCCCGCGCGGCGCTCCCGGATGGCGGCCAGGCGCCGTTCGAGCGCCGCCCGGCGGTCCGGCCACTCCTCGGCGATGATCGAGAAGACGGCGGAGTCGCGGAGGCGCCCGTCCTCGCCAGGGGCCCAGGAGCGGACCGACTTGCGCAGGACGCCCTCGAAGCTCGCGCCGACGCTCGTGATGGCCGCCCGGGAGCGGGCGTTGCGGGCGTCGGTCCTGAGGTCGGTCCGTGCCACGTCCCAGCTCTCGAAGGCGTGCCGGAAGAGCAGGTACTTGGCCTCCGCGTTCACCCCGGTGCCCTGCGCGGAGGCGGCGAGCCAGGTGAAGCCGATCTCGATCGCGCAGAGGCCCTCACCGGAGGGCCACGGACGCGGGTCCCAGAAGGAGGTGTGTCCGACGACACGGCCCGTGGCCACGTCCACCTGCGCGTACGGGGCCAGCCTGCCGTCGGCCGCGCGACCGAGCTGCGCCTCGATGTACGCCCCGACGTCCTCCGGCCCGGCACCCAGGTGTAGTGGTACGCGTCACGGTCCTCCTCCGCCGCCTCGGCCAGACCGACCGCGTGGTGCCGCCCGAGCGGCTCCAGGCGCACGAACGCGCCCTCCAGGACCGGCCCTACCAGCGTGAAACCCATGGTGCGCACTCCGTTCGCGTCGGGCGGGGGACGATCCCCCGGCCGAGGTGCAGGGTCGCGGAGCGCTGACCGGACGGCACCCGGATTCCTGGCGGCCGTCAGCGGAAGGCGAGGGTCCGGAAGGCGTTCCGTACGGCGGTCAGCGGGCCCGGGTCGCGGGTCAGACGCAGCCGGTTGGTGAGCAGGACCGCCCACCGGTCCTGGGCGGGCGACACCCACAGGCCGGTGCCGGTGAAGCCGAAGTGGGCCCAGACGTCGTCCGCGGGGGCCGTGCGGGGCGCGGGATGCCAGAACAGGCCGCGCGGCGGGACGAGCTCGCCGGTGTGGACGCGGAGCGAGTCCGCCGTCCACGCGGCGGAGAACACACCGGGCACCGGGGCGAGGAGGTGGCGCAGGAACCGCCCGATGTCGGCGGCCGTGGTGAAGACCCCCGCGATCCCGCAGGCGCCGCCGAGGAGCCGGGTGGAGAAGTCGTGCACGACGCCCCGGAGCGGGGCGCCGCTCTCCTCGTCGTACTCCGTGGGCGCGCACCGCTCCCTGACCGGGGCCGGGAGCGGACCGTACCGCGTCTCCGTCATCGCGAGCGGGCTCCAGACCCGCTCCTCGGCGAGGCGGGGGAGCGGTCGCCGGGTCAGGTGCTCGGCCAGGTAGCCGAGGATGAGCGCGGCGCGGTCGGTGTACGCGACGGCCGCTCCGGCCCGGTGCCGCAGCGGTTCGGCGAGGACGCCGTCCCTGACGTCCTGCGGGTCGGAGCCGTAACTGTGCCGCAGGTTGGCCCGCAGCGGCAGCCCCGCCGTGTGCGTGAGCAGATGGTGGGGTGTGACATCGGCGAGGGGCCGTCCCGCGGCCTCCGGCCAGAACGAGCCGAGCGGCGCGCTGAGATCGAGCTTTCCCGCGTCGACGAGGGTGCCGGTCACCGCCCAGACGGCGAGGATCTTGGTGAGGCTGGCGACGTCGAAGAGCGTGTCGAGCCGCGTGGGTTCTCCGGGGCGGGCGGGGTCGAGCAGCCCGACGGCCCCCTCCGACACGGTCGTACGGGCGTCGCCCAGGGCCCAGACGGCGCCGGGGCAGACGCCCGCGCGCACCGCGTCGCCGAGGAGCCGCTCGAACGGGTCGCTGCGCTGCGCCAAGGCGTGCCTCCGACGGGTAGCGGGCGGCCCTGGCCTGGTGGGCCGTGCTCCGGAGTCATGCCCCGGCCGTACAGGAAGACACCCTTCCGTCCGTGCGCGCCTGTCGGGACCCGCGCGGGTCAGTCGCAGGTCACCTCGTCGCGCGGGGTGTAGTGGGTCTTGAACGTCTCCCGCCCGACCTCGGCGCCGCCGTTCTTGAACACCCGGTCCACGGCGATGTCGAAGCCCTCCAGGGGCTGCTGCGGCATGCACTTCTCGCCGGTGCCCTCGCGCTTCGCGGGCTCCTTGAGGTTGGTGCGCGGTCCGGCGACCGCCTCCACGGAGTCGTACTTCTTCGTCCCGAGGAAGCTGACGGTGACCGAGGAGTCCGTCGCGCCCGCCTTGATGTAGATCGGCTTCCCGGTGTCGTTGCGGAACTTCAGGTCCAGGCTGCCCCAGGCGACGGTCGCCTCGCGGCCGGCCGGGTAGCGCTCGATGTAGAAGGAGTGGGCGCCGTACTCGACGGGCTTGACCCCGGCGAAGAACATGGCGTTGAAGACGGTGGTGGCCATGGCCGACACCCCACCGCCGGGCGCGGACTGGTACTGGCCGTCGAGGATCATCGTGCCGTCGACGAAACCGTTGTCCGGGGTGCGCTCGCCGACCGTCCTGTTGAAGCTCCACACCTCACCGGGGCGTACGACGGAGCCGTTGATGAGCTCGGCCGCCCGGCCGATGTTCGTCGTGCGGTACGGCGCGGTCGGGAAGTCCACCGTGAACGTCGACATCTCCTCGGTGATGCCGAGACGGGCGAGGGAGGCGCTGGTGAGCTCGGGCTCGGTGACCGTGGTGGCCACCGGAGCGGTCCGGGCGGCCGTGCCGGTCCTGGTGAGCAGCGGGTTCACGGCCTCGCCGAGGGCCTTCGCGGTCACCTCGTGGCCCGGCCGGCCCTCGGACTCCACCACGACCTTGCCGTCCCGCACCCCGAGGGTGGCCTCGACGGGCGCGTTCGTCAGCGAGGCGACCGGGCGGGCCACGTCCGGGTCCCGGAGCAGCGCCTCGGCGTCGAGCGTGGCGGCGAGCCGGCCGTTCGCGGCCTTCACGGTGAGGTGGTCGCCGAGGGTGGCTGCGGAGATCCGCAGCCGGTCGGTGCCCGCGGTGAGCGTCACCGGGCCGGAGACCGCGGGTTTCGCGTACGTGTCGAGGAAACGGGTCACCTCGGTCGCGCCGAGCTTCGGCTCGGTCACGGCGACCGGCAGGGTCACGGGCGCGGAGCCCGAGGCGGGATAGGCCGCGCGCAGGGTCTCGACGGCCCTCCCGGTGTCCAGCTTCTGGCCCGTCACCGGCTGGGTCGCGACGGGCTCGCCCCCGCGGAAGGCGACCGACCCCTCCCGCACCGCGCGGTCGTTCTTCTTCGCCAGCTCGGCCACGGCCGCCTTCGCCTTGTCCGCGTCGTACGCGAACACCGGGCGGATGTCCCGCTCACCGGAGGAGAAGAGACGCCGGATGACGGTGACGGGATCACGGGAGGGGTCGGCCGCCTCGTCGGCGGTCTTCTCCAGGTCCACCGTCAGACCGGCGGAGGCGGGCTGCACGGTCGTGGTGCGGTCGCCCACCCGCACGGGTATCGGTGCGCTCCACGCGGCCGGCGCCTCCGCGGCGAGCTTGGCACGGGCCTCGGCGCGGCTCATCCCGCCGACGTCCACACCGGCGACCCGGGTGCCGGCGGATATGTCGTCACCGGTCGTGAGCAGCCCCGCCACGTAGAGCCCGCCCGCGGCGACGGCGACCACACCGGCCGCGATGACCACCGGCCGAAGACGCGGACGGCGCCCCTCCTGGGGCGTCGGGACATGGTCGGTCCTGGAGCGGGGCACACGCTCTCCCGTGGCGTCGGCGATGAGGGGAATCCACACGACGGTACGCCAAAAGAGTGTCTTATGCACATAAGTACGGTCTGACCTGGCGCAATACGAAGGGGAGCGAGGCGCCTACGGAACGTCCCCGGACGGTCGCGCCGGGCCCCGCGCCCGGCGGCGGAGCCGCCCCCTACGCTGGAGCGATGCCAGCCACCCCGATCCCCGGGCCGCAGTCCGTAGACCGGGCCCTCGCCGTCCTCGACGCCGTCACTGACGCCGCCCGGCCCATCGGCGCCAAGGCCCTGGCCCGGCGACTCGACTGCGCCCTCTCCACCGTCTACCACCTCACCGGCCCCCTGCTCGCCCGCGGCTACCTCGTCCGCACCGCCGAGGGCTACGCGCCCGGACCCCGCGTCCCCGCCCTGCACCGCTCGCACCAGCGGCACCACGGACTCGGCGCCGGCACCGGAGAGCTCCTCGGCCGGCTGCGGCGGGCCACCGGAGCGGAGGCGTACCACACCGCCTACCGCGACGGCCTGATCACCGTCGTCGACACCACCGCCCCCGTCACCGACACCGCCCACCCCTTCGCACCGGGCCCCGAGGGCCGGGCTCATGCGACCGCCCACGGCAAGGCGCTGCTCGCCGCGCTGCCGCGCCCCCTGCGCCGCCGCTACCTCACCGACCACGGGATGGCCCGCTTCACCACGCGCACCATCACCAGCGCCGAACGCTTCGAGGCCGAGATCGGCCTGGTCCGCGACCAGGGCTTCGCCGTGTCGGTGGGCGAGGCGGACCTCGCGTACACCTGTCTCGCCGTGGCGCTGCCCGAGCGGGGCGACGGCATCGTGCACGCCCTCTCCGTGTCGCTGCCGACCGGGGACCTCGGACGCCGGCAGGGGGAGATCCGGGCCGCGCTCACCCGCGCCGTGCCGGAGTTTCCGGCCCTGCCGGAATCCTGACCGCACCGGCTGGCGGCGCCCGCCGGCACGCCGCAGGCTGGACGCATGATCTTCATCGCCGTCCGGTTCACCGCCCGTCCCGACCACGCCGACCGCTGGCTCGACCTCGTCGCCGACTTCACCCGCGCCACCCGCGAGGAGCCCGGCAACCTGTTCTTCGACTGGTCCCGCAGCGTCGACGACCCGAACGTCTTCGTCCTCCTCGAAGCCTTCGCCGACGCCGAGGCGGGCGCGGCCCACGTCGCGTCCGCGCACTTCACGGCCGGCCTCGCCGCCATGGCCGGAGCCATCGCCACCACCCCCGAGATCATCAACGTCGAGGTGCCCCAACAGGGCTGGGGAGCCATGGCCGAACTCGCGCCGACCGGCGCCTGAGCCGGTGTCCGGCACCCTCGGGACACGCCGTACCGCCTGATAGGTTCGCGTCCACACGCAGGCGGGGCGGCGGCCCGAGGAGGAAGCGGCACATGGCGGTGAGCGGGCGACAGACCGGCAGACCCACCCTGGAAGAGGTCGCGGCGCGGGCCGGAGTCGGCCGCGGCACGGTCTCCCGGGTCATCAACGGCTCCCCCCGGGTCAGCGAACAGGCCAAGGCCGCCGTCGAACGGGCCGTCGCCGAGCTCGGCTACGTGCCCAACCGGGCCGCCCGCGCACTCGCCGGCAGCCGGACCGACGCCGTCGCCCTGGTGATCCCCGAGACCGAGGCCCGGCTCTTCGCGGAGCCGTACTTCCTCGACATCATCCGCGGCGTCAGCGGTGAACTCGCCGACGCCGACAAGCAGTTGCTGCTCACCCTGATCCGCAGCGAACAGGAACGGCAGCGCTTCGAGCAGTACCTGGCCGCCCAGCGCGTCGACGGCGTCCTCCTCGTCTCCGTGCACGGCGCCGACCCGCTGCCCGACCAGGTCCGCGCCCTCGGCCTGCCCGCCGTGCTCAACGGCCGCCGCACCGAGGACGAGCGCGTCGCCTTCGTCGACTCCGACAACACCGGCGCCGGCCGCACCGCCGTCGCCCATCTCGCCGCGCGCGGCCGCCGCGCGATCGCCACCATCACCGGCCCCCTCGACATGTACGTGGCCCGCTGCCGCCTCGACGGCTACCACGAGGGCCTGGCCGACGCCGGACTCACCTCCGACGAGACCCTCGTCGCCGGCGGTGACTTCACCGAGGACGGCGGCCGCCGCGCCATGCGGGAACTCCTGGACCGCAGGCCCGACCTGGACGCCGTCTTCGCCGCATCCGACGTCATGGCGGCGGGCGCGAGGGGCGTGCTGCGCGAGGCGGGCCGCCGCGTCCCCGAGGACGTCGCGCTCGTCGGCGTCGACGACTCGGCCGTCGCCCGGCACATGGACCCGCCGCTGACCAGCGTCCGCCAGCCCATCGAGGAGATGGGCCGCGCCATGGCCCGGCTGCTCCTCCAGGAGATCGCCGCGCCCAGCGACCCGGACGACCAGCCCCGCCGCATGCTCCCGACGGAACTCGTGGTCCGCGCGTCCTCCTGAGCGCCGGGCCTCCGTTCTCCGTAACCGGCCGGCGTCCCGCGGCCGAGATGCAGCCGCCCCGGGAGCCCCGGACAATGGAGACCGTACGGAGCCCATGTCCGCGACCAGGGCGCATCAGGCGTCCGACCCGGCGAGGGGGCGGTCGACGATGTCGCTGCGCCGGCCGAACCGGCCGCCCACCGCGACCGGGAGACTGCGCCGATGGGTATCGCTGTACATCCTGACGGTGACTCTGCTCACGGTCGGCTACCTGAAGTTCCCCGCGCGGCACACCGTCCTGTGGGCGCTCATCGGGCTCAGCGGCGTCGTCGCGATCCTCGTCGGCGTCCATCTGCACCGGCCCTCCCGCCGCTGGCCCTGGCTGGTGCTCGCCGCGGCCAACCTCGCCTTCGTGGGCGGCGACACGGCGTACAACGCCCTGGAGGCCTTCTTCGGCCAGACCAGACCCTTCCCCTCCGTCGCGGACGCCCTGTACCTGATCACGTACCCGCTGTTCGCCATCGGACTGTTCGGCTTCATCCGCTACCGCGCCGTCGGACGCGACCTCGGGGTCGTCCTCGACGCCCTGATCCTCACCTCGGGCCTCGCCCTGCTCTCCTGGGTCAACCTCATCACCCCGCTGGCCAGGAGCGAGGACATGAGCTGGACCGAGAAGGCCATCTCCATCGCGTATCCCCTCGGTGACGTGCTGATGCTCGCCATGCTCGCCCGGCTCCTCGTCCCCGGCGGGCTGCGCTCCCGGTCCGTACAGCTCCTCACCCTCGGCACCTGCGGCATCCTGGCCTCCGACGTCACCTACGGCACGCTCCAGCTCAAGGGCACCTGGCAGGTCGGCACCCCCTGGGACCTCGGCTGGGTCGTCTTCTTCACCGCCTGGGGACTCGCCGCCCTCCACCCCTCCATGCGGGGACTCACCGAGCGCGCCCCCGAACCGGCCCCACGCGTCGCCGAGCGGCGACTCGCCCTCCTCGCCGGCGCCTCGCTCGTCGCCCCCGTGCTGCTCCTGCTCCAGACCCTGCGCGACGACCGGGACCAGGACATCGCCGTCATCGCGATCTTCTCCGCCCTCATGTTCCTGCTGGTCCTCGCCCGGCTCTGGGGCATGATGAACGACCACGGCAAGGCCGAGGCACGCGAGCGCAGCCTCAGAACCGCCGCCGCCTCCCTCGTCGCCGCCCTAAGCCCCCGAGAGGTCGCCGGCGCCGTGGAGACGGCGTCCTCCACGCTCTTCGGCCCCGGGACGGACCACCGGGCCCTGCTCCTCATCCGGGACCAGCGGGGAGGCCTCAGCGCCGTGGCCACCGCCGACCACCCCTGGAGCTGCCGCACCGACGTACTGACCCTGCCCCGGGCCGACCAGGAACCCGGGCCCCCGGCACACGGGCCGCCCCGGCCCACCACCCCGCCGACGCGCCCCACCGCCACGCCCTGGCCCGCCTCGGTGGCGGACGGCACCCGGATCCTCCCCGTGTCCCGGCTCGACCCCGCCGTCGCCGCGGAGGCCGCTCCCGAGCACTTCGCCCTGCTCTGCCCCCTGGAGCTCCAGGCCCCGGCGGGCCCCGAACCGCTGCTGGGCGTCCTCCTCCTCGCCGGCTCCGAGAAGAAGCTCGCCGAGATCTCCGGCCCCGCCCAGTCCCTCGCCTCCCAGGCAGCCCTGGCCCTCGAACGCTTCGCGCTCAGCGAGGAGGTCAACCGCCGCACCAGCGAGGCCTACTTCCGCACCCTCGTGCACAACACCTCGGACGTCATCCTCATCGTCGACGACGACGACACCGTCCGCTACGCCAGCCCCTCCGCCGAGTCCATGTTCGGCCGCCCCCTGCTCCCCGGCACACCCCTCACCGACCTCATCGCCCCCGCCGACACCCGCGCCGCCCTGCGCGTCCTCGCCGACACGCGGTCCCGTGCCGCCGTCGACGCCCGGGACGACTGGAAGCTGGTCCACGGCGGCTCCTCCGACCTGGAGGTCGAGGTCCGTTGCAGCAACCTCCGCGACGAACGCACCGTGCACGGCCTCGTCCTCACCCTCCGCGACGTGACCGAGCAGCGGAAACTGGAACGCGAGCTGACGCACCGGGCGTTCCACGACTCCCTCACCGGACTGCCCAACCGCGTCCTCCTCCTCGAACGGGTCGAGCGCGCCCTGCTCCGGGGCCGCCGCGAATCCACCCTGACCTGCATGCTCTTCGTCGACCTCGACGACTTCAAGGTCGTCAACGACACCATGGGGCACTCCGTCGGCGACGAACTCCTCGTCGCCGTCGCCCGACGCCTCACCTCCGTCCTCCGGCTCAGCGACACGGCCGCCCGGCTCGGCGGCGACGAGTTCGCCGTCCTCATCGAAGGCGCACGGGAACCCCGCGACGCCGAGACCCTCGCGGCGGAGATCGTGCACACCCTGAGCCAGCCCTTCCACCTCACCGACGGAGCGGTGTCCGTGTCCACGAGCGTCGGCATCGCCACCGTCCTCGACAGCGCCCACGCCGAGGAACTCCTCGGCCACGCCGACCTCGCCCTGTACGCGGCCAAGGCCGCGGGCAAGAAGCGGTGGCGGCTCTTCCACCCCGAGTTCCACTCCCGGCTCGTCGCCCGGCACGAACTCCAGGCGGGCATGGACGCCGCCATCGCCGACCACAGGTTCGCCCTGCGCTACCAGCCGATCGTCGAGGTGCGCGACGGAGCGCCGGCCGGCCTCGAAGCGCTCGTCCGCTGGCCCCACGCCCGGCGCGGGATGGTCCCCCCGGACCGGTTCATCGCCCTCGCCGAGGAGAGCGGCCACATCATGCCCCTCGGCGCCTGGGTCCTCGAACACGCCGCCCTCGACATCGCCCGCTGGCAGCGCGCGGGCCCGGGCCAGGCCCCCCTGTACGCCAGCGTCAACGTGTCCGCACGCCAGTTCCGCGACCCCGGGTTCCTCGACGGGGTACGGCGCACCCTCCGCTCCTCGGGGCTCGCACCGGGATCGCTCGTCCTCGAGCTCACCGAGAGCGTCCTCATGCGCGGGGACGCCCAGATCAAGACCACCATGGCCGCCCTCAAGGACATGGGCGTCTCCATCGCCGTGGACGACTTCGGCACCGGTTTCTCCTCGCTCAGCTACCTCCGCGAGTTCCCCATCGACGTCCTCAAGGTCGACAAGTCGTTCATCGACGACATCACGACCGACCCGCAACAGGTGGCGCTCGTCGAAGGCATCGTGCGCATCGCCGAGGTCCTGGGCCTCCAGGTCGTCGCCGAAGGCATCGAGTACGAGGAACAACGGGCACTCCTCGCCGAGATGGGCTGCCGCTACGGACAGGGCTATCTGTTCGCCCGCCCCATGACCGCCCAGCAGGCCGAGTCCTATCTGCACCGCGCCCCGCCCCCCACCGGCCGGCCCCCGGCCGAGCGGCCCGCGCCCCGACCCGCCGGCCGGGTGGGACACCCCCCGAGCGCGTCCCGCTGGCGCGACCTGGAGCACCTGCACCGGACCAGCCGCATGTGCGACGCCGTCATCGACGAGATCGACGGCCGCCGCATCCGCGTCCACGACGACTGGCTGATCGACTTCGCCTCCTGCAACTACCTGGGCCTCGACCTCGACCCGACGGTCATCGAGGCCATCGAACCGCAGGTCAGGCAGTGGGGCACCCATCCCAGCTGGTCCCGGCTCATCGGCAGCCCCCGGCTCTACCCCCGTATCGAGGAGCGGCTGACCGAACTCCTCGGCGCCCCCGACACCCTGCTGCTGCCCACCATCACCCTCATCCACCAGTCGGTGATCCCGATCCTCGCCGGCACCGGACAGGTCTTCGTCGAGGCGCAGGCCCACCGCACCGTGTACGACGGCTGCGTCGCGGCCCGTGGCCAGGGCGCAGAGATCCACCGCTTCCACGCCGACCGGCCCGTCGAACTGGCGGCGCTGCTCCGCGGCGCGCCCGGCGACGCCAGCCGGCTCGTCTGCATGGACGGCGTCAACAGCATGACCGGCAACTTCCCCGACCTGCCCGCCCTGGCCGCCGTCTGCCGGGAGAACGGCGCCCTGCTGTACGTCGACGACGCCCACGGCTTCGGTGTCATCGGCGAGCGCCGCCCCGGCGAGAGCAGCCCGTACGGCGCGCGGGGCAACAGCCTCGTCCGCCACCTCGGCGAGACCTACGACGACCTGGTCCTGGTCGGAGGCTTCTCCAAGGCGTTCTCCTCGCTGCTCGCCTTCCTCGCCGTCCCGAAACGGCTCAAGAACCACCTCAAGGTGGCGGCGGCCCCCTACCTGTACTCCGGGCCCTCGCCCACCGCCTCGCTCGCCACCGCCCTCGCCGGTCTCGACGTCAACGACGAACGCGGCGACGACATCCGGGCCGCCCTGTACCGCAAGACGGCCCGCGTCCTCGGCCACGTACGCGCCCTCGGCATCGCCACGCCCAACACGGACGGGCTGCCGATCGTCGAGATCCCCCTCGGCCGCGCCGAGGACCTCGACGACGTCGCCGCCTTCCTCTGGGAACACGGCATCTACGTGACGCTCGCCTCCTACCCCCTCGTCCCCCGCGACCGGGTCGGCTTCCGCGTCCAGATCACCGCCGCCAACACCGACGAGGAGATCGAGGAGCTGTGCCAGGCCCTCACCGAGCTCGCCGGACGCTTCCCCCTCCAGCCCGCCCCCACCGCGCGCCCCGACGCCCTACCGGTACCGGAGAAGTGATGGACCCGCGGACGGGAGGGACCGGGACGGGCCCTCCGGAGACGCGCCCGGTGCGCCGCAACCGGGACGCCGACTGGAACGCCTGGCCCGTCGCCGACTACCTCGCCGAGAACTACCGCAGCCTCCACCCCTGCGACGTCGGCGTCATCCGCCACCACGCCGCCGTCTACCGGCGGTGCGCCCCCGGCAGCCTGGCCCGCACCCTCGAACTCGGGGCGGGGCCCAACCTCTACCCGCTGATGCTCGCGGGCGCCGCCAGCCGCCGCGTCGACGCCGTCGAACCGAGCGCCGCCAACGTCCGCTATCTGCGCCGCCAGCTCGACCACGGCCCCGACGACAGCTGGGAGCCCTTCTACCGCCTGTGCCGCTCCCTCGACCCCGCCCTCCCGGCGAGCTGCGCGGAGGCGCTCCGCCCGGTGCGGGTCGTGCGCGGGACGGCCGAGGACCTGACCCCCGGCGCCTACGACCTCGCCTCGATGCACTTCGTCGCCGAGAGCGTCACCGAGGACCTCGACGAGTTCGCCGCCGTCTGCGCCGCCCTCGTCCGCGCGGTCAGGCCCGGCGGCCTGCTCCTCGCCGCCTTCATGGAACGCATGCCGAGCTACCGCATCGGTGAAGGCCCCGTCTGGCCCGCCCACCCGGTCGACGAGGCCGCCCTGCGTGCCGTCTTCACCCCCCGCACCACCGGGCTGCGCATCTCCCGGCTCGCGAAGGACCGCACCCTCCCCGAGTACGGGGACACCGGCATCCTGCTCCTCACGGCCCGGCGGCGTGACCCGGCCGCACCGGCGCCTCAGTCGTGACGCCGGATGGTCTCCGCGTACTCCGCGAGCGAGGAACCGGGCGTCCCGTCGTACAGCTGCCAGTCGAAGGCCCACATCATGCCCTCCAGACCGCAGGACGCCATCTGCCGGTACGCCGTCTCCGTCACCCCGGGACGGTACGCGGCCACCTGCGGGCCCGCGCTCTCCCCGGCCAGCCGGGTGAAACCGGCGCTCCGTGCCACCGCCACCACCCAGCGCGCCGAGGACCAGTCGCGCACCACCGCGTCGTCCGGGTGGGCCACGTCCGTCCTCGCGTCGGCCGGAGCGCAGCCGTTGTCGTCGGGATCGCCGGTGCCGTCCACCAGGGCGGTGGTGACGATCCGCACCGTCTCATGGTGCTCGACGCGGGGGAGGGTCACGAAGAACCCGGCGCCGCGCGCGACGAGCCGGATCGACGGCGAGTCGACGAGCCGGGCGTCGACGGCGGCCCGCAGGTCCGAGGGGTAGAAACCGGCCCCCGGCACCAGGACCTTGAGCGCTCCCCGGTACCCGAGCGAGGTGTACAGGTCCAGCTGCCAGTTCACGGCCCCTGCCAGCGCCCCGGCGTACCAGTCGTACCAGCGTGCCACCTGCTCCCGGGTGAACGGCTTCCCCTTGTACGTGCGCTCGCCGGGCCGCCAGCCCGGGTAGGGGCTGCTCCGCTGGGCGTGGTTGTCGTACGCCCAGAACTCGCCGGGGCCGTCCCCCTCCGACATGGGGGACGGGTAGGCGAACTCGCCGTTCTCGTTGACGCCGACCCGGACCGCCCAGAAGTTCTCCAGACCGATCATGCGGTCCACCGCGCGCGCGTACTCGGCGATGTGGTTCCGTACCGGCTCGCTGAACACCATGTTGGGCGTCTCGGTGGACCGCACGCCGAACTGGTTCGTGTAGACGGACTCCGGGAAGGCGTCCGGCAGCCAGGACGGCGGATGGTTGAGGCCGAGTCCGGCCTCCACCCGCAGCCCCGCCGCACGGAAGGTGTCGAGCCGGTCCCGTACCTCGCGCGCGTACTCCTCGTCGTACTCGCCCTGCTCCGGTTCGAACCTGCCCCAGTCGATCTGGAGATGGGCCACCCGGAGGCCGTGCTCGTACTCGGTGCGCGCCCGGTCCGGATCGGTCTGGAGGGTGCCGTACCAGTACGGCTCCGGCCGCGGGTCCGGTGCCTCGGGGCGTATCGCGCCGAAGGTCCCCACGAGCAGCAGGACCACCGCCGCCGGCGCGGTCGCGGCCGCCGCGCGGGCCCTCGTCCACCGCGGCGCCGTCATGTCAGGAGCTCCCGGTACAGCGCCGCGTACCGGGCCGCGAACGGTTCGGGCCCGAAGTGCTCCTCGACCACCGCCCGGCCCCGCTCGGCGAGCACGTCCCAGGAGCGGGGCTGGGCGAGCAGCCACGCCAGTTGCTGCCCGGTGCGGCGGGCGTCACCCGCCGGGGCCCGCAGCACCGCGTGGCCGAAGTCGGCGAACTGGGGGAGGTCGCTGAGGATCGCAGGCCGCCCCGACGCGAGCGCCTGGAGCACGGTGAGCGGCACGTCCGCCTTGCCGCCGAGCACGGGCGGCGGGAACAGCAGCACCTGGACGGAGGCCAGCAGGGCCTGCATGTCCTCGACGTACCCCCGCACCTCGAAGTCCGTGAGGCCCGCCGCCCCGGCCCGCTCCCGCAAGGCCTCGTCCAGGGCGGCGTGGTCCTGGCCCGGACGTCCGCGCATCGCCAGCACCAGCCGGAACCTGGCACCGGCCCCGACGGCCTCCGCCGCCGCGTCGATGGCCAGCTCCGCCCCGCCGTGCGGATCGTGGTGCCCCGCGAACAGCACCACGGGAAACCCCTCCGGACGCGGCAGGTACGGCCACGCGTCCAGACAGATCATCGGCGGCACGACCCGCACGTCCCCGAAGTCCGCCGCCCGGAGCCGTCGAGCCATCGACTCGGACAGGGCGACCGTCGTCCCCAGCGGCCGGGTGTGCGTCAGATAGCGGGCGTCCATCGCCCCGGGCACGGTGTGGACGACGGGCCGCCTCCCGAGCAGCAGCGGACGCAGCCACGAGAAGGCCGGGAAGGTACGGCCGATGGTCAGGAAGGCGTGGACCAGGTCGACGCGGCGGGCGAACACGGCCCCGGCGAGCGCGGACTGCGCCCGTTCGGGAACGTGCGGCACACCGTCCCGGGAGAGGATGCGGACGGCGCGCCCGCGCGTCGGAGAGGGCTGCCGCCGGCCGGGCCACTGGGAGAACCAGACGAAGTCCACATCGGGCAGCACGTCGAGGACGTCCGTGGCGAGCCGCACGTCGCAGCCCTCCGCCCCGTCCAGCGGACTGCTGGTCAGGAGGAGGACGCGGGGCCGCCGCTCAGCGTGCCGCATCGCCCGCCTCCGGCACGGACGTCCCGGTCGCGGCGCCCGCCGGAGCCGGCGCCGGGAGCAGCGGTCCCGTCACGGCCGAACCGGGCACGGCGAGTTCCACGACGCTCGGTCCCGGGACCGGCGACGGCAGCCGGTACAGGGCCAGCGTGCCGTACATGTCCCCGTCGAACGAGAACACCGGCCGCAGCCCGGCCGTGAGCCCTTGCACCTCCGCGAGCGTGGAGTGCCCGTACCCCTGCTCCAGGACCCGCCACGGCACGACCACGTACGCGGCGCCGTTGACGGCCCGCTGCTCGGGCGTCGTCCAGTGGCCGAGCCGGTAGGTGTCGCGCAGCGTCCAGTTCGTCACGCCCCGGGTCCGCTGCCCGTCCACGGTGACGATCCCGCTGCCGGCCGGCACATGGGTGAGCAGGTACGTCCGCAGTCTCTGGAAGCCGTCGTCGGCGGCCCCCCGGTCACGGGCGTACACCGAGGCGGGGACGGCGAGCAGCGCGACCAGCGCGCCGCAGGCCAGCAGGCGCAGCCCCGGCCGGAGCCGGGACGGCATCGGCACGGTGACCGCGAGCGCCACCAGGTTCGGCACGAACAGCAGGTACAGCGCCTGCTCCTCCAGGGTGCCCACGCCGATCGCGTACCCGAGGGTGACGATGGCCGAGGCGTGGAAGAGCGCGAGCAGCCGGTACACCGGCTCCTTGCGGCGCAGGAGCAGGACGAGCGCCACGGGGGTGAGGGCGAGCAGCAGGTAGGTGGTCCCGTACGCGGGGAGTTCGGCGACGAGCCGGCCCGCCAGCGAGGGCGTGCCCTCCGCGTTGAAGCCGGTCTCCTGCACGACCCCGAGGAGCCGTCGGGCGCCGGCGGCCTTCGCGTCCCAGAAGGCCTCGAAGTGCCCGAAGCCGACCACCAGGGCCACGTACACGCCGTACACGAGGACGGTCGTCGCCGTGGTCAGGGCGACGAGGCGCCGGGGCGGCCCCCAGCCGAGGGCCAGGGCGGCGAGCAGCGGCAGCACGGTGATCAGTGCCGCGTGGTCCTTCGTCAGGACGGCGAGCCCGAGGAACAGCCCGGCGAGCACGGCCCGGGCCCGGGGCCGAGCGGGTGGGTCGGGCCGGGCCAGACCCACCAGGACCAGGTATCCGGCGAGCACCCACACCATCGTCCCGGTCTCCAGGAGCACCCGGTCGTTCTGCCGGATGCAGAACATGTCGACGGCGAAGACCAGCCCGGCGACCAGACCCGCGGCGGGCGACCGCACCCGGGCGACGAGGAGGACGAGGAGGGCCGCAGTGGCCCCCGCCAGGAGCGCGTTGAGCACCCGTGAGGAGTGCACGCCCGCGATGATGTCGGCGTGTTCCCCGACCACCTTGGTCCAGGCCGCCTCCAGGTAGAAGTAGCCGGGCGGGTGGAGGAAGAACAGGCCCTCGTCGGTCCGGGGGAAGCCGCCCGCGGCGGCGCTCTCCCCGAGCCGCCGGTAGATCGGCTCGTCGATGAACAGGTCCCCGGCCCGTCCGATCTGCACGAGCCGGAGGGAAACGGCGAGCAGGGCCGCCACCGCCGCGTACACGACGGTGGGCGCGGGGCCACGCCGCCCGCGCGGGGGCGGGGCGGGGGCCGCCGTCGTCGCTTCGGCCCGGGCGGACGGCGGAGCGGTGCGCGGTACCGTCACGGCACACCTCCCGCGGTACGGATCCGCCGACCGGAGCCTTGCGCGGGTGCGGCCGACGCGGGCGGCCCGGTCTCCCAGGCCGCCTCCGGCAGCAGGTAGACCTCGGGCACGCGCGGGACGCGGCCGCCGGGGAACAGGGCGTCGGCCTGGGTCCGGTACTCCCGGATCAGCTCCGCCTTGCGGTCGAGGCCCCGCACCCAGTCACGGGCCACGAGCCGGTGCCGGGCGGTGAACCGGGGGTCGGCGGCGGCGTGCAGGTCGTACGGGAAGTCGCTGTAGTACACGACCGGGCGGCCGCTGCGTTCGGCGGCGGTGCGGACCAGGACGTGGTCGGCGTGGCCGCCCACCCCGAGGGGCGCGAGGACCAGCCCGCCGGTGCGTCCGGGCAGCAGGGCGTCGACGGTCTCCCCGACCGCGCGGAGCGTTCCGGTGTCGTGCGGGGAGACGTGTCCCCGGGAGAGGTGCAGCCGGTACGTCGGGTACACGTGGACGGCCTCGGGCACCAGCCGGGCGAGCCGCTCCGTGCCGGGACGGGCCCGCGGGAGCCGCCGGAACAGCCCGTCGACCAGGCCCGCGTGGTACCGCCGGACGTCGAGGCGCGCCAGGGCCCGCCGGTCCTCGGCCCGCCGTTCGGCGTACAGCTCCTCCGCGTCGCCGGCGCCCATCTGCTTCAGGTACTGCCGGGCGGAGAGGGTGTGCGGCGGCGGCGCGGCCTCCGTGAACAGCGTGGCGACCGTCACCGGCGCCCGGCGCCCCGCCCATCCGAGCAGTCCGCCGCACGACAGGACCGCGTCGTCCAGGTGAGGCGAGAGGACCAGGACCGGGACCTCCGATCGGACGAGGGTCCGGACGAATCGGGTCAGTGGGTCGTCAGCCATGGCGTACCCCTCCTGCCGGGCCGCCGTACGGCGGCGGGAGCGTCCACGAGTCGGTGGGCCAGGGCCAGATAGCGACCCGTCATCTCGTCCCACGTGTAGCGCTGGGCGGCGAGCCCGGCGCGCCGCCCCAGCCGGCGGCGCAGCGCCGCGTCCGTGGCCAGCTCGGTCATCCGTCGGCCGAACGCCGCCACGTCGAACGGCGGGACGGCCACGTCGCCGCCGTCACGCATCCAGCGCAGCGCGGGCAGGTCGAAGTGGAGGACGGGCTTGCCGTACGACATGCCTTCGAGGGCCACCAGGCCGAAGGTCTCGTGGCGGGAGGGCATCACCAGGAAGGCGCTGTCGCGCAGGAGTTGGTGCTTGCGCTCCTCCTCGGCGTATCCCACCCAGTGGATCCGGGGCCTCGGCCCGTGGCCGCGGGCGGCGACGAGCGCGGCGAGCCGGCGTTCCTCGGCCGGAGTGCCGCTGCCCGCGAGGAGCAGGTCCAGCGGTGGCGCGGCCCGGTCGTACGCGTCGAGCAGCAGGTCGAGGCCCTTGACCCAGGTGTCGATCCGCCCCAGGAAGAGGATGAACTGCCCCGTCCCGAGCCCGGACTCGTCGAGCGTGCGCTGCTCGACCCCGTTGGCGATGACCTGCACGTCGGCCCGGGGGCTGAGCCGCCGCACCACCGAACCGTCCGCCGCGTTCATCACCACGATGTGCCGGTAGCAGCGCAGTCCGAGGCGCTCGACGAGGAAGAAGGGGATGTGGTAGCGCCGCCACAGGGCCTCGGCGCTGCGGCCCTGGTCGACGCCGACGACGGGGGCGCGCGTCGCCAGGGGCAGGAAGCTCGTCGAGAAGGGGGGAGTGAAGCTCTCCAGCCACAGGTCGTGCCGGACGCGTCGGGCGACGAACGGCAGCAGCGTCAGGAACAGCAGCTGGCCGGCGCGCGGACCCGCCCGGCAGACCGGCAGCCGGACGTACCGGATGCCGTCGCGCTCCTCGGTGCCGCCGCTCCGTCCGGCCGTCACGACGGTGACCCGGAAGTCCTCGGCGAGCCGGCGGGCCACCTTCCCCACCACCAGGGCGCCTCCGCCGCGATAGGCCGGGTTCTCCGCGTCGTCGTAGACGGAGATCACCACGTGCCGCAGTCGCCGGTCCGGCACGGGGGCATCCTCCCGTACCGCATGCGCGCGGTCCCGTTCCCGTGCGGCGTCGAGCATCCGGTCGAGGGCCTCGCCGGCGACCAGGGACGGCGACCGTTCGCCGTCGAGCCGTACGATCCGCGGCAGCCGTCGCGACCAGTTGCGGTAGCGCGCCCACCACCCGGCGGGGGGCCCGGCGACCTCCTCCCAGCCACGGCGCCGGAGGGTGTCGGAGCAGGTCTCCACGAGCAGGGTCAGCGCGTAGCGGCCGGCGATCCGGCGGAAGACGGCCGCCGCCCCCGAGCCGGCCGGCGGGTCGAACTTCGCCAGACCGTCCAGCGGCCCGCGGTCCGTCAGGATCACGGCCTCCCCGCCGCGCGCCCGCGCTCCCGCACGTGCCCGGAGCCCGGCGACCGCGATCCGGGCGGCCAGCTCACCCGCGTCCAGGAACGCGTGGGCACGGCGCAGTCGGGATCCCCCGCGCTGTGGATCCGTCGCGCGCCGTGCCCACCCGTCCCCGCCCGGCTCCGCCGCGTCCTTCACACGGGGCGGGACCGGGAACCTGCGGCACAGGAAGCAGCCGTAGCAGTGGAGGGTGACGACGGTCAGGCCGCGCTCGGCGAGCATCGCCGCGAGCCGGCCGACGAGCGAGGACTTGCCGGCGCCGTCGGGTCCTGACACGGCGACGAGGAGAGGGCCTCGTGGGGTCGTCATGGCACCCGCCTCCGCAGTCTCTTGGTCATCACGAGAGGTATCCGGAGGGATGCCTCACGGGTCGCCGCCCGCACCCGGCCCTCGACGAGGAGGTGGCCGGAGTGCTCGGCCCCCGCCCGGAGCGAGGTGCGCACCGGGAGCGGCAGCGGCAGGGGGACGGACTCGCCCCGGTCGAGCCGTGCCATCGCCTCGGTGGCGGCGGCGAGTGCCTGCCGCCCGCCCGTGCACCAGCCCTCGCGGGCGGCCTCGTCACGGGCCTCCGCCAGGACCTCGGGGCGCAGCAGCGGGCGCAGTGCGAGGAGTTCGGAGAGATCCAGGCTCAGGTTCTGGAACAGGGCGTGTGCCAGCCAGATCCGCAGCCGGTCGGAAGGACAGGGTGTCAGCCAGGCGCAGCCGTCGCCGCGGCCGTCGGTCGAGGCGGGCCGTTCGGCGCGGTCGAAGAGGCGTTCCGTCGGGACGACCGGTACACCGAACCAGGAGACCGAACCGTGCAGATGGGCCGCCGGGCCGCTCGGGGGTTCCAGGAGCACCTTGGTCGACCGCTCCAGCCAGTACGTCGTGCGGTGCGCGTACCAGCCGTCGAGCGCGGCCTGCGCCGCCCGGAGCCGTCCCGGAGGCACCACCAGGTCGAAGTTCCCGTACACGTAGTCCCCCGCGAGGTCGGCCTTGATGAGGACGGTCGGGATGCCCGCGGCCCGCAGCCGGTCCGTGGACTCGACGAGGTTCCGCCGGAACAGCCCGGTCGCCAGCTCCACCTCGGTGAGCGTCGCCGCGAGCTGACGGGGGTAGGCACGGGCCAGCCGGCCCTCGACCTGGTTGCGCCGGGCCTCGGCCAGCGCGGCGAGGAGCTCCTCGTCACGGGCCGGCCTGAGCCGGCCCCGCCACACGGCGTCGACGAGCAGCGGCGCGGGCCGCTCGCCGTCCACCACGGACGGCGCCCCCGGCCGTCCGGCCGTCCGGCCGTCGTGCCCGTCGGGCGTCCAGTACGGGCGGCGGTCGGACGACCGCTCCCGTCGGCGGTCCGCTACGGGCTCCGCCGCCGGCCGGGGGCTCGCGCCGCCGTCCGGCTCCGGGCCCTCCACGGGGGCGGGGGCCTCGCGCCGCAGTCCGAAGAAGCGCCACAGGGCGGCCGCCGTGACCGCCAGCGCGGCGGTGAACCAGGCGACGGGGTACGGGTGGAGCAGCACGAGTCCGCCGACGAGCACGAGCACCGGGATCACCATGCGCCCGAACGGCTGTTCAGCCAGCCCGAACCCGTGGCGGCGGGCGTGCCGGGCGGCCAGCAGGGCCAGGGCGGCGGTGGTGCCGCACAGCCCGCCGATCGCCATGCCGAGCACGCCGCCGGTGACCCAGCCGGACACCAGGGCGGTCACGTACAGGGCGAGGCCGGCGAGCAGGGTCCGCAGGCACGCGTAGTCGTTGACGGCCTGCGCGAACGTCACGAGCAGGACGAGCGCGCCGAGCGCGAGGCCCGACGTCGCCGTGCAGGCCATCAGGGTGGCGACCGTCTCGTACCCCGAGGGGAACACGCGCGTGAGCACCGCGCCCGGCACCGTCGCCGCCACCACGGTCAGCGGCAGCGCCGCGGTCACGTACATCCTCAGCGCCCCCGCCGTCAGGGGGTCACCGGCCCGCCGCCGCGACAGCGCGGGCAGGAAGGCGATCGAGACGGCCCCGGCGAGGAAGAGCGGGACCCTGCCGAGCATGACCGCGGCCTGGTAACTGGCCGCCGCCGCCCGGTCGGTGGGCAGCATCGCGACGAGGACGATGTCCACGGCCGCGAGCACCGCCACCACGCCCTGGAGCGAGGCGACGCCGCCCGCCCGCCGCCACAGGTCGCGGTCGACGCTCACCGCCCGCCACGTGCGGTGACGCCCGTCGCGGAACCGTCGCGGCCGGAAGAACACGTACGGCAGGACGGCGATCCCGAAGGCCGCGAGGGCGCCCGTCTCGCCGAGGCCCAGCGCCGACACGAAGAACAGGCCCACGCCGAACTTCAGGGCGGCCTCCGCGGTGATGAGCACCGCGAGGGTCCGCAGCCGCTCGGTGCCCTGGAGCCAGCCGGCGCTGACCCGGGTGACGTAGACGGCGAGCGTGGAGCCGGCGATGACGAGCGTCGTCGGTGTGCTCGCGAACTCCATCGCCACGACGCCCACCACGCCTGCCGCGACCGTGCCGCCGACGACGGCCGTGACGACGGCGAAGCGGACCGCCTCGCCCCGTTCGGCGTCCGAGCGCGCCCGGGCGAGTGCCTGCGCCAGCATCCAGGGGACGGTGACCACGGCGACCGCCGCGGTGCACACGACGAGCCCCTGACCGGCGGCGAAGGTCGCGTACCCGGAGACGTCGAGGAGCCGGGTGAGGACCAGGGTGTACGCGTAGTTGAGGGCGCCGACCACGACGACCGAGGTGGCGATCCAGCGCGCGCCGAGCACCGCCGTCACCTCGTCCTGGAGGACGCGGGACCGCTCGGCGACGCGCTCCGCGGCGATCACGGCCGCCGCCCGGGGGCCCGGCCCCGCTCGGGGCCGTCGTCCGGTTCCGCGGCGCCGAGCAGCACGTCGTGGCCGTGCGCCAGGGAGATGTCGGCCTCCGTCACATCGAGGCGGTGCAGGGCCCTCAGCGCCCGTACCTCATCGCAGCCGTGCAGCAGCAGACGGAAGGCGTCACCGTCCCGGTGCCAGGCGTCGGTCTGACGCAGCGAATTCCGTACCGCGCGCTCGGTGTTCTCGGGGTCGGGGGAGAGGAAACGGGTGAGGACGGACAGGTCGCAGGGGGAACGGCGGGAACGCCGGTGGCGGTGGACCCGCTGGAGGTCCTCCAGGACGACGTGGGCGAGCCGCTCGGCGCTGGCGTCCCAGGAGAACGCGGCAGCCCAGGCACGGCAGCGGACGGAGCTCAGCGACCGTGCCTCCGGCGTGGACAGCGCGTCGAGGGCCGAGGCGACGCCGGCCGCCAGGTCCGCGTCCGGGTCGAGGAGCCACCCGTTCACGCCCGGGCGGATCGCGTCCCGCAGCCCCGGCACGTCGAAGGCCAGGGCCGGGGTGCCGACGGCGTTCGCCTCGATGACGGCGAGCCCCCAGCCCTCGGCGACGGACGGCACGACCGTCAGCCACGCCCGGTGGAACAGCTCCTCCTTGCGCTCGTCGGACACGTGTCCGTGGAACTCGACGGCGGCTCCGATGCCGAGTCCGGCGGCGAGCTTCCGCAGCGACTCGCCCTCCGGCCCGTCCCCGCACAGATGGACGCGCAGCTCAGGACGGTCCCGCAACAGCGCGGGAACGGCACGGAGGATCAGGTCGACGCGCTTCTGCGGCACCAGCCGGCTGACGACGGTGAGCACGGGGGTGGCGGACCGGTGTCCGGCGGTGGCCGTGAGGGCGGGGTCGGGGCGCCCGTTGGGCACGATGTGCAGGGGGTTGCCGAAGCCGAGTTCGCGGCGGGTGGCCTCGCGCGTGGACGGCGAGACGACGACCACCGGCCGCCCCCGGTACACGCGCCGGCTGACCTGCTTCTCCAGGAGCCGCCCCACGGCGTTCATCGGCCAGGGGAACCGGGTGTCGAACTGGCGCTGGTGGACGTGGTGGATGACGCAGATGTCCGCGGTCCACCGGGGCGTGAAGAGCGGCGAGAAGAACGGGATCCCGTTCTGGAAGTCGACCACGGCGTCGTACGCGTGACGGTTCCGCAGCAGGTGCGCGGCGGCGGCCGCGTACACGCCGAACGTGCCACCGCCCCGCACGAGGCGGATGCCTTCGCGGTACTCCCGGGCGCGTGAGCCGGGGTACCGCGAGGAGATCAGGGTGACGTGGGCTCCGGCCGCCGCGAAGCGCCGGGCGATCTCCCAGCAGTACGCCTCGGCTCCGCCCGCGTCGGGGTGTCCGGGGTCGCGCCAGTTGAGGAAGGCGATGTCGGTGCGGGCGAGCCGTTCGAGAGCGGTCACGGGAATCACCGGGCCAGCGAGATGCGCAGGAGGTCGGCCATGGAACGCAGTCCGTCGCGCCGTACCGAGAAGGTCGAGCCGGGCACGTCGTGCCAGACCACCGGCACCTCCACGACGTCGCGCCCGGCGCGCACGACGCGGGCGAGCAGCTCCACGTCGAAGGCGAAGCCGTCGATGTGGCAGTCCCGCACGACCGCGCGGGCGAGCCGGCCGGAGAAGAACTTGAACCCGCACTGGGTGTCGGTGACTCCGGGCAGCGACAGACGCGCGAGCGAACGGAACAGCAGGCCGCCGCCGCGCCGCAGCGCCGACTGCTCCACCTCGAGGCGGGCGCCGGGCGCGTGGCGCGAGGCGATGACGGCGCCGTGCCCCGCCCGCAGGAGCTCCATCACCCGGTCCAGGGTCTCGACGGGGGTGGCGTTGTCGGCGTCGGCGAAGCCGATGAACCGCGCGGAGGAGGTCTCGATGCCGCGCCGGACCGCCGCCCCCTTGCCCTGGTCGCCGCAGCCGATGGCATGCACCGGGACGGGGGAGCCGGCGAAGCGCTCCAGCGCGTCGAGGGTGCCGTCGGCGCTGTTGTTGTCCACGACGACGACGGCGGAGGACCAGGGTCGCTCGGTCAGGTAGTCGACGCTGGCGGCCACCGTCGCCGGCAGCCGGCGCTGCTCGTTGAAGGCCGGGATCAGGAGTTCCAGTTCCACCGGCGGTCGGACGAGCCGGCGGGGGAGCGGCGCGTGCGCGCGAGCGGCGGTCATCACGCCTCGCCTCCTCGGGGGAGGGCGCGGGGCGCGGGGCGCTCGGTCGCGCGGGGTACGGGTGCGGGGGGACCGGCCGGTTCCGATGGCCCGGCCGGTGGCCCGGCTGGTCCGCCGGAGCCGCGGCTGCGGCGTGCGGTGCGGGCGTGGGTCACACGGGCGCGTCGTCGGCGCGCGGCACCGCGTGGCCGGCAGGCCCGGCTACGGGGCGGCGGGACGGCGGCGGTGGCCCGGTCGGACGCCCGGCGTGCCGGGTGGTGGGCGGAGCGCCGGGGTGAGGGGTGCCGGGCATCGGCGAGGGGCCAGTCGGTCATCCGCCGCAGGGGATGCGGTACGGGTGCCGCCGGCGCTCGGCCGAGGGGGGTGGAGGTCACGACGAGCCTCTTCCGGCAACCGACCCTCTGAGGGGTCCGCGCACACGGGGTATCAGGATCTTTTTCCTGAAATGATGCTGTTTCCACGGTTAGCACCGATGGGGCTGGTTCGTCAACCGGAGACGCCGGGTGACGGTGCCCGGCGGCGCGCGATCCGCCCCAGGGCGTTGTGCGGCCGTTCGCCGACGAGCGTCCCGAGGATGCGGGCGCCGTCACGGATGGTGCGGGGGTGCGACGGGCCGTGACGGCGCGGCAGTTCGCGGCTGGGCACCTCGGCGACGCGCAGGCCGTAGTGCAGGGCGTGGGTCACGAGTTCCGCGCCGAGTTCGACTCCGTCCTCGCGCAGGTCGAGGAGGTCCACGAAGGGGCGCCGGAACGCGCAGAACCCGTACCAGAGATCGGTCAGGTGCTGGCCGTACAGGCGCCGGGCCACGCGCAGCAGGGCACGGTGACCGAGCCGCCGGGGGAGCGAATGGTCGACGAATTCCCCGCCCGCGATGAAACGCGATCCCTTGACGAAGTCGTAACCGCTTTCCAGGTAATGCAGAAAATGCGGGATCTCGTGCGGCGACATGCTGCCGTCGGCGTTCATCACCACGATCAGGTCCCCTGTCGCCGCGAGCAGTCCGGCGTGCGGGATGTCGCCCCGGGCGGAGTCCCAGGCACCGAGTCCGCGCACGGGAATCCCGGCCCGCGCCCGGCGGTCCCCGGCCGGCCCGCCCATCAGGACCACGTCCCGCACGCTCGGCGGTACTTCGCCGAGGAGCCGGTCGAGCGCCGGTCCGGGATCCCCGTCGCCGGGGCGGACCGTGAGGACGAGACTCACCGTCCGCGTGCCGGGGCCGGGTGAGCGGTCGGTCGAGCGGCGCAGGGGATGCGAATCGCTACTCATCGGTACGGCTCTCCGCGCGGCGGGTCCGCGTTCTCGAAATCCCGTGGCTTTTCAGAATCCTGCGCGGGAGTCACCTCGTCAAGGAGGGGCGAAAGAATATGCGACCGCCCGTGAAACGATTACCGGTCGAATCGACCACGCATTCCAGGAGGCATACAATCCGGTCATGGCAGGGCGAATTGAGGACTACGCCCTCGTCGGTGACCTGGAGACGGCTGCGCTCATCGGGACCGACGGGTCCGTCGACTGGTGGTGCGCGCCGCGCTTCGACTCGCCCGCCTGCCTCGCCGCCCTCCTCGGCGACGCGGGGCACGGCCGCTGGCTCCTCGCACCCGTCGGCAAGGGCCGCTGCACGCGCAGGAGTTACCGGGGCGACTCGCTCGTCCTCGACACCGTCTGGGAGTCCCTCGGCGGAACCGTCAGGATCACCGACTTCATGCCCCCGCGCTCGCCGCGCGAGGACGCGCCCCGCATCGTCCGCGTGGTCGAGGGCATCGCCGGACGGGTCGCCGTGCGCGGTGAGTTGAGCGTCCGCTTCCACCACGGCAGCATCGTGCCCTGGACCCGCACGCTCGACCGCCGCACCGTCGCCTCCGTCGCCGGACCCGACGCCGCCTACCTGTCCTGCGGTCCCGGCGTGGAACCCGTCGTCGAACCGGACCGCACCACCTTCGACTTCACCGTCACGGCCGGCCGACGGATCGCGTTCGTGCTCGGCTGGCGCCCCTCGCACGCGCCGCCGCCGCCCGCCGCCCCGCCCGCCGGCATCGACGCCGCCCTCACCCGCACCCTCGCCTTCTGGAGCGACTGGGCCGGAACGCTCCGCTACGAGGGGCCCGCCCGCGACGCCGTGATCCGCTCCCTGCTGACCCTCAAGGCCCTCACGTACGCCCCCACCGGCGGCGTCGTCGCCGCGGCCACCGCCTCCCTGCCCGAGTCCATCGGCGGGCAGCGCAACTGGGACTACCGCTTCTGCTGGCTGCGCGACTCCACCTTCACGCTCTCCTGCCTGCTGCGCGGCGGCTACCGCAGGGAGGCGCTCGCCTGGAACGACTGGCTGGTCCGCGCCGTCGCGGGCGACCCCGCCGACCTCCAGCCGCTGTACGGGGTCGACGGGCAGCGCCGGCTCCCCGAGACGTGCGCCGACTGGCTGCCCGGCTACGAGGACTCACGCCCCGTCAGGTTCGGCAACGCCGCCGTCGGCCAGTTCCAGCTCGACATCTACGGCGAGGTCCTCAACACCGTCTACTCGGCCGTCAGGGCCGGGGTCGCCCTCGACGCCCCGGCCTGGGCCCTGGTGGCCTCGCTCCTGGAGTACCTCGGCAAGCGGTGGCAGGAGCCGGACGAGGGCATCTGGGAAGTCCGGGGACCACGGCGCCAGTTCGTCCACTCCAAGGTGATGGCCTGGGTCGCGGCCGACCGCGCCGTCCGCCTCGCCCGCGTCGCCGGACTCCGCGGCTCCCTCCGCCACTGGCAGGCCCTCCGCCGCGAGCTCCGCACGGAGGTCTGCGCCCGCGGCTGGAGCGAGGAGCAGCACTCCTTCACCCAGTACTACGGCGGGAGTCAGATCGACGCCACCGCCCTGCTGATCCCCCGGCTCGGCTTCCTGCCCGCCGACGACGCCCGAGTGCTCGGCACCGTACGGGCCATGGAACGGCTCGACGACCACGGCTTCCTGCGCCGCTACGGCGACGTCGGCGACGGCGGTACGCACGAGCTCGACGACCTCGGCGGCACCGAAGGCGCCTTCCTCGCCTGCACGTTCTGGTACGCCGACGCGCTCGCCCTGACCGGCCGCCCCGGCGAGGCCCGGACCGTGTTCGAGCGGGTCCTCGACGTCCGCAACGACGTCGGCCTCCTCGCAGAGGAATGGGACCCGGTGGCCGGACGCCAGCTCGGCAACATGCCCCAGGCGCTCAGCCATGTGGCCCTGGTGAACACCGCGTTCACGCTGTACGGCTCGCGCCGCCGCGAGCGTACGCCCTCCCGTCACCTCGCCGTGGCGTGATCGCGCCGCCCTCGGCAGGGAGCCGGAGGAGCCAGGGGGCCGCCATGGACGGGCACGTCGTCATACCGGGCGCACTCGCGCTCCTGCTCGTGTGCTCCGGAGGGGCCGCCCCGCGCACGGCCGGGTCCCGTCCTGGCAGCGGTGGCGCGTCCTCGGGGCGGCGCCGCACGGCTGGGGCCGGCTGGTGGGCCCCGGTGTTCGCGCTCCAGGCCCGCGGACAGCTCACCGACGACCGCGCACTGCGCGCCGGCCTCGGAGTGGCCTCCGGCATGGGCCTGCCGGGCGGACTCGTCCTCCTCGTCCTCGCCCAGCGCCCCGCCCGGGACCGCTGAGCCCGCTACGGTCGGCGTGCCGTTCGGGTGCGTCCAGCGGGCGGGGCCACCGGCCGTGGGTTCGAATCGGGGCATGGCTTCCTACGACAGGTCCCGCGCGGGCGGCTCCCCGAGGCCGCCGAGGACCGGTGACACCTGGTGGTACGCCGCCGTGGCCGCCGAGGCGCCCGGCTCGTTCAGCACCCGCGTCCGCACCCGGACCCGGCGTGCCTGTCTCGGGGCCGTCCTCGTCCTCACGGTCGTCTACGCGGGCCTCGTGCTCACCGCGACCGGCCGCCGCTGGGGCGACGCCGCCCTGACCGGTCGGCGCGCCGACACCGTCGTCACCACCCTCCTCCGCGAGCACCCCTCACTCTCCGGACTCATCACCCTCTCCCTGGTCCTCGGCTGCCTCCTGCTGCCCGTCGTCGGCCTCATACGGAGGCGGTACGCCCTCACCGGTCTGGCGGCCGGCGCGGTCGTCACCGCCCTCGCGCTCACCGCGCTGCTGCAGCGCTACGCGCCGCGCCCCCGGCTCCTGGACCCCGGCGGCGCGCTCGTCCCGAGCGGCTTCCCCAGCGCCCAGACGACGCTCGCCCTGGGCATCGCCCTCGGCCTGGCGCTCGTCGTCCCGCAACGGCAGCGCGGCCTCGTCGTCGCAGCCGCCACCCTCTGGGCCGTCGCCGTCGGCGCGTACACCCTCGCGGACGGCCGGCACCGGCCCGGCGACGTCATCGCCGGAGCCCTGGTGGTCCTCGCCGTCCACTGCGGCCTCCACTCCCTGCTCGCCCGCAAGGGACGGGTCCGCCCCGGCGCCCGGCGCGGCGCGGCCCTGTCCGGCCTCCCCGCCACCCTGCCGCTCCTCCTCGTCGCCGCCGCAGGACTCGGCGCGGGCCTCTGGCTGCTCGGCGACACCCTCGCCCTGCCCGCCACCGCCCCCTACGACCCGGCCGAGCTCCGGCTCGCCCACCGCTGCGGCCAGGCCCTCGCCGCGGGCGTCGTCGCCGCGGCGGGGCTCCTCCTGCTCGCCCTGCTCCGCCACGTCGAGCTGGAGCGCCCCCCGGTTCCGTTCCGGCTCGGCGGACCCTTCGTCGAGGCAGCCGGAGCACCCGCGGACGCCGAGCTCGTGGGCCCCTTTACCGAGGACCTCGATCACGAGATATCTTGATGTCGAGCAATCTCGCATACGCAGACGTGGAGCTGGAGAACCCTGGTGACTGACTCGACCATCATCTACACCCACACTGACGAGGCGCCCGCCCTGGCGACGTACTCGTTCCTGCCCGTGATCCAGGCGTATGCCTCGCAGGCCGGCGTCACGGTCGAGACGCGGGACATCTCCCTCGCGGGCCGCATCATCGCCGTCTTCCCCGAGTACCTGGAGGAGGGCCAGCGCATCGCCGACGCCCTCTCCGAGCTCGGTGACCTGGCCAAGACGCCCGGCGCCAACATCATCAAGCTGCCGAACGTCTCGGCGTCCATCCCGCAGCTCAAGGCCGCCGTCGCCGAGCTCCAGGCGCAGGGCTACGCCCTCCCGGCCTACCCGGACGACCCGAAGACGGACGAGGAGCGCGAGATCCGCGCCCGCTACGACAAGATCAAGGGCTCGGCCGTCAACCCGGTCCTGCGCGAGGGCAACTCCGACCGCCGCGCGCCCGGCTCGGTGAAGAACTACGCCAAGGCCCACCCGCACCGCATGGGCGCCTGGACCCCCGAGTCCAAGACGAACGTCGCCACCATGAGCGAGAACGACTTCGCCTCCACGGAGAAGTCCGTCGTCGTCGCCGAGGACACCACCCTCCGGTTCGAGTTCACCGCCGCCGACGGCACCACCAGCGAGCTGCGCGAGCCGCTCAAGGTCGTCGCCGGAGAGGTCGTCGACGCCGCCGTCATGCGTGCCGCCGCCCTGCGCACCTTCCTGAGCGAGCAGGTCGCCCGCGCCAAGGCCGAGAACGTGCTCTTCTCCGTGCACCTCAAGGCCACGATGATGAAGGTCTCCGACCCGATCGTCTTCGGTCACGTCGTCCGCGCCTTCTTCCCGGCCACCTTCGCCAAGTACGGCGAGGTGCTCGCCGGTGCCGGCCTCTCCCCGAACGACGGCCTCGGCGGCCTCTGGAAGGGCCTGGAGTCCCTCCCGCACGGCCTCGGCGAGGAGATCAAGGCCTCCTTCGACGCCGAACTCGCCGCCGGCCCCGCCCTGGCGATGGTCGACTCCGACAAGGGCATCACCAACCTCCACGTGCCGTCCGACGTCATCGTCGACGCCTCGATGCCGGCCATGATCCGCACCTCCGGCCACATGTGGGGCCCGGACGGCCAGGAGGCCGACACCCTCGCGGTCCTCCCGGACCACAGCTACTCCGGCGTCTACCAGGTCGTCATCGACGACTGCCGCGCCAACGGTGCCTTCGACCCGGCGACCATGGGCTCCGTCCCGAACGTCGGCCTCATGGCGCAGAAGGCCGAGGAGTACGGCTCCCACGACAAGACCTTCGAGATCGCCCAGGCCGGCACCGTCCGCCTCGTCGACGCCGCGGGCTCCGTCGTCCTGGAGCAGGAGGTCGCCGAGGGCGACATCTTCCGCGCCTGCCAGACCAAGGACCTGCCCATCCAGGACTGGGTCAAGCTCGCCGTCACCCGCGCCCGCGCCACCGGCGCCCCGGCCGTCTTCTGGCTGGACGAGAACCGCGCCCACGACGCGCAGCTCATCGCCAAGGTGAAGCAGTACCTGCCGGAGCACGACACCGAGGGCCTGGACATCAAGATCCTGTCCCCGGTCGAGGCCACCAAGTTCTCCCTGGAGCGCATCCGCCGCGGCGAGGACACCATCTCCGTCACCGGCAACGTCCTCCGTGACTACCTGACCGACCTCTTCCCCATCCTGGAGCTGGGCACCAGCGCCAAGATGCTGTCGGTCGTCCCGCTGATGGCGGGCGGCGGCCTCTTCGAGACCGGCGCCGGCGGCTCCGCCCCGAAGCACGTCCAGCAGCTCGTCAAGGAGAACTACCTGCGCTGGGACAGCCTCGGCGAGTTCTTCGCCCTGGCCGCCAGCTTCGAGCACCTCGCGACCTCCACGGGCAACGCCCGCGCCCAGGTCCTCGCCGACACCCTCGACCGCGCCACCGGTACCTTCCTCAACGAGGACAAGTCGCCGACCCGTCGCCTCGGTGGTATCGACAACCGCGGCAGCCACTTCTACCTCGCCCTCTACTGGGCCCAGGAGCTGGCCGCCCAGACCGAGGACGCGGACCTGGCCAAGGCCTTCGCCCCGCTGGCCGAGACCCTCTCGACCAACGAGCAGAAGATCGTCGACGAGCTCGTCGCCGTCCAGGGCTCCCCGGCCGAGATCGGCGGTTACTACCAGCCCGACCCGGCCAAGGCCGCGGCCGTGATGCGCCCGTCCACCACGTTCAACGAGGCGGTCGCGTCCCTCGCCTGACCGGCGCGGGACACCCTCGACCGCCCCGGCCGGAACTCCTCCGGCCGGGGCGGTCCCGTCGGTGGCGCATCCGCCGTCCGGGTGTGAACCTGGATGGATGAGCTGGGCATCTTGGACGACCGCCGGTGTCTACACCGGGCGAGGTGGGGTGCTGACCGACGAGGCCGGCGTCGTGACGGGCGATGTGACCGTCCACACGACCTGGGCCGACGGCGAAGCACGCGTGGCCGTGCAGTACAGCGGCGCGTCCGACTGGTTCACCATGTCGGGCAGTCCCGTTCCGTGCGCGACGGAGGAGGAGAGCCGCGATCTCCACGACGACGTCGTGGAAGCCGTCCGGGAGGGGAACGGGGCCACGGTCCCGACCCTGCCCACGGCACCACCGGTGTAGGGGCCCGCGCCCCGCACCGTGAAAAACGTTATCCCTCCCGCGCCCACGGGTCTCCGTACGACGGGGGACTCGTACCAGGGATGAGGGAGCAGATCCATGCACATCGACGAGGGCCGCACCACCGCGCTGGTGGAAGCGGCCAGGGCCGGTGACGCCCAGGCGAAGGACGCACTGGTGCGCGCGTACCTGCCCCTCGTCCACAACATCGTCGGCCGGGCCCTCGACGGCCACGCCGACACCGACGACATCGTCCAGGAGACGATGGTCCGGGCCCTTGACGGCCTGACCGGCCTCCGCGACCCGGCCCGCTTCCGCTCCTGGCTCGTCGCCATCGCCATGAACGGGGTACGGCGCCGCTGGCGCGAACACCGGCAGGCGCCCGTGCCCGGCCTCGACCGTGCCGCCCACCTCGCCGACCCGGCCGGTGACTTCACCGAGATCACCATCCTCCGGCTCGGCCTCTCCGGACAGCGCCGCGACGTCGCCCGCGCCACCCGCTGGCTCGACGAGGAGGACCGAGAACTCCTCGCCCTCTGGTGGCTGGAGGCCACGGGCGAGCTGACCCGCGCCGAACTCGCCGAGGGCCTCGGCGGCATCTCGACGCAGCACGCCGCCGTCCGCGTGCAGCGGATGAAGGAACGTCTCGAGACCGGCCGGGCCGTCGTCCGCGCCCTCGACGCCGTACCCCTGTGCCCCGGCCTCGCCGAGACCGTCACGGCCTGGGACGGCCGCCCCTCCCCGCTCTGGCGCAAGCGGGTCGCCCGCCATCTGCGGACCTGCGACGACTGCGCCGCCCGGGTGGCCGGCCGCCGCGGTCTCGCCCCCGTCGAAGGCCTCCTCGTCGGCCTCGGCCTCGTGCCCCCGCTCGCCGCCGCCGTCATGGACGGTCCCACCCCCGTCCCCCTCGCCGTGGAGACCGTCTCCCGCCGGACGCCGGCCGGCCTCCGGCGCGCCGGACTCGCCGGAGCCGCGGCCGTCGCCGTCCTCGGGGCGGTCGCCCTCCTCGTACCGCAGGAGCCGCACGCGCGCGTGCGCCCCGGCGAACCCGCCGCGGCGCCCCCGGCGGTCCCCTCCCCGGCCCCGACGACCCCCGCCCCCGCCACCACCGTCGCCGCGCCCGCCCCGACGACGACGCCCCCGACCACGCCGCCGGCACCCCGCCCCACCCCGACGCCCGACGCCGAGGAGCGGGTGACCGGACTCGTCAACCGGCTCCGGGCGGAGCGCGGGTGCGCGCCGCTGCGCGTCGACCCCCGCCTCACCGCGGCGGCCCGCGGATACGCCCAGGACATGGCGGCGCGCGGCTACTTCGGCCACGCCAGCCCCGAGGGAGAGCACGCGGACAAGCGGATCACCGCCGCCGGCTACGACTGGAGCGCCTGGGCCGAGAACCTCGACCGGGGTACGGCCGACCCGGCGTCCGTCGTCGACGACTGGACGGACGGCGCGATGCACGAGGAGAACATGCTCGACTGCCGGTACCGGGACACCGGGGTGGCGTCGGCGCCCGGCCCCGGCGGCACGATATGGGTGCAGAAGCTGGCGGCTCCCCTCTCCTGACCCCGTGGCTCAGCGCTTGGCGCCGAAGGTCTGCACCCACCAGGGCCCGTCGGCGCCGAGGGCGACGCCGACCCCGATGTCCTTGAACGCGCAGTTGAGGATGTTCGCCCGGTGGCCCGAGCTCTCCATCCAGTCCGCCATGGCTGCGCCCGGCGTCTTCGGCCCCCGGTGGATGTTCTCCGCCCAGGCCGACCACTCGTACCCGGCGTCGCTCATCCGGTCGCCCCCGTTGCGGCCCTCCGGGCTGTCATGGGCGTAGTAGTCGCGGGCGGACATGTCGTCGGCGTGCTTCTGGGCGGCTGCCCGCAGATGGGGCTCGTCGCGCAGGGCACCGCAACCGGCCTTCTCACGCTCGGCGTTGACGAGGCCGACGACATCCTGGACGAAGCCGGCGGCCTCCCCCTTCGGCGCCTCGGCCGCCCTGGCCGCGCCCTGGGGCACCCGCTGGGGCGGTGCCGGCTCCACGACGGCGGGAGCGGCGGGCGCGGGGCCCGCCCCTGACGCGACCGTGGGAACCGCGCCCGAGGGGTCCGCGCCCGAGGGGGCGACCGTGGGAGCCGCTGCCGGGCGGGCCGGGGCGGGGGAGGTCGCCAGGTACACGCCGGTCGCCACCGTCAGGACGGCCGTCGCGGCCCCGGCGACGGTGACGAAGGAGCCGTAGGGCGGACGGCGGGGCGGGCGCCGCCGCGACAGGGCTTCAGTGCGCTCGGGGCGACGGGGGTGGCCGTGGTACCGCATGGAACTCCGCTCTCTCGGTCGCCGGACGGTCCGGCGCTGGGGAGAGCCACCGGGGCGACGACGTGACTCTGTCCGGCCCCGTCCGCCCCGACACTCCTCGTCAACGTGACGCGTCAACGCGACGCGTCACCCCCTGTGCGCCATCCGAACCCTTTCAGCCCTGCGGGACGACCGCCACCGGACAGGGAGCCAGATGGAGTGCCGCGTGCGCGACGGAACCGATCCGGGGCCCGACCGCGCCCCGCCCGGCCCGCCGGCCGACCACCATGAGCTGGGCGGCCCCCGAGGAGGAGAGCAGCACCTGACCGGCGCTGCCCAGTTCGACGTGCTCGGTGACCGGCACGTCCGGGTGGCGCTCGCGCCACGGCGCCAGCGCCTCGCGCAGCGCCTTCTCCTCGTACGGGACGAGCCCGCCGGCCTCGTCGGCGAGCCGCATCGACGTGGGGCTGTACGCGAACAGCGGCGGCAGGCTCCACGCGCGCACGGCCCGCACCGAGGCCCCGCGGGCGGCGGCCGTCTCGAACGCGAAGCGCAGCGCGGCGGCGCTGTCCTCGGGGTCGCCGTGCTGCCCGACGAGCACGTGTCCCGTGGGCGGTTCGGCGGGATCGCCGTCACGGGACCTGACGGCCACCACGGGCCGGGTGGCGGCGGCGATGATCTGCTGCCCGTACGAGCCGAGCAGGAACCCGGTCACGGCCCCGTGGCCCCGCGAGCCGATGACGAGCATCTCGGCGCGCTCCGCCGCCGCGACCAGCGCGGTGACGGGCGTGTCGTCGAGCACCTCCGCGGTGAGGGCGAGGTCCGGATGGCGTGCGGCGACCGTGGCCTCCGCCTCGCGCACGACCGCCTCCGCGACGCGCTCCTGGGCGGCGCGGTCCTGCACGAGGGGGAGGTCGAGCGGTTCCCAGCGCCAGGCGTGCGCGAGCCGGAGCGGGAGCCCCCGGTGGAGGGCTTCGCGGGCGGCCCAGTCGGCCGCGGCGAGACTCTCCGGGGAACCGTCCACCCCAGCGACGATCTCATGACTCATCAGGATGCCTCCGTGCGCGCGGTGTCGGGCCCGCCGGACGGCAGGGCCCTTCTCCTCCCAGCTTGGGCCCATCGGGGGCCCGGCGAGAGGGCCGGACGTCCCGACATGCCGGTCCGTCCGTCCCTCGCGCCCTCGCCCGCGCGTGTTCGGCCGCCGCGGCCGTCCGTCACCCCGCGCCTCGGCCGTCCGTCACCTCACGCCTTCGCTGGGCGTGTTGCCCGTCAGACCGGCAGGGTGAGCCGCGCGTGGCTGCCGTTCAGGTAGTGGTCCCCGATGTCACGGAGCCGGTGGGCGGCCTGCGTGGGGGCGGTGAGGGTGCGGGCGTTCCGCCAGAAGCGGTCGAAGCCGGGCCCGCCGGTGCGGACGTCGGCGCCCGCCGTGCCGTCGACGAGTTCGAGGACGCGGGTGGTGATGTGCACGGCCGCCCGGCCGGTGACCGCCTCGGCCGCCGCCACCAGGACGGCGATGTCGGCCCGTTCCTCCAGGCCGAGCGACCGGGCGGCGAGCAGACCGCGGGCGAAGGCGTCCGTCGCCCGCTCCACCACAGCGGCGGCGGCGTGCGCGGCCGTCGCCAGCTCCCCGTAGGCGAGGAGGAGGTACGGATCGTCGCCGGCGCCGACCGCCGAGCCGTCGTCCGCGCCCGGAAGGCCGACCGGGTGACCTCCCGGATGACCGGCCGGTGCCGGTCCCGCCTGCCCGGCGCGGCGGATGTCCCGGGCCTCCGCGAGCGCCCCCTCGGCGACGCCCAGGGCGACCTGGACGAGGAGCAGCCGCAGGGCCAGGGGGGCGAGGGTCGTGTACGGGGCGACGGCGTGCTCGTCCTGGGGGAGGACGCCGATGACATCCTCCGGCGCCACCGGGACCCGGTCGAAGGAGACGGTGCCCGCGCCCGCGAGGCGCTGCCCGACCCGGTCCGTCCCGGGGTCGCTGAACACCCCGGGCCGGGCCGGGTCCACCAGGACGACGAGCAGCTCGCCCGAGCCGTCGCGGCACGCCCCGACGACGAGCCGGTCGGCCACCGTCACGGCGGAGGCGAAGGCCCGGCTCCCGTCGAGGACCCAGCCCCGGCCGGCGTCGGCGGGGGTGAGGGTGAGGCCGGGGCCCGTCTCGTCGCGCGGCGGTTCGACGCCGCCGGCGAGCAGCCAGCGCCCCTCGGCCGTACGGACGTCGAGCGCGGGCCCGGTCGGGCGCCGACTGCCCGGCTTGCGCACGGGGCCGAAGAAGCGGCTGCTCCAGGACAGCGCGTAGTGGTGGGCGAGGAGTTCGCCCACCGAGCTGTCGGCGGCGGCTATCTCCCGTACGACGGCGGACGCGGCCCGCCAGTCGGCGCCCCGCCGGCCCGGTCCCGGCGCCGTGAGCAGGGCGGGCAGGCCGGCCTCCTGGAGCCGGGCGACCTCGTCGAACGGGACCTTGCCCGCCCGGTCCCTGGTGAGGGCGTCGGCGGCCAGGTCGTCGGCGAGTTCGCGGGTGACACGGGGCCAGATCGCGTCGTCGGCGGGCCGGTCGGCCGGGTGGTCACCCGGTCGGCCGAACGGTGCGGAGGTGGTGCGTATCGCTGCTCTCTTCGGCGATCTCCTGGGCGTACTCACGTCACCTCACATGATCCCTAGTTCCCCACTGGAATAGTAGGGATAGTGGCAGAGGTGGTCGGCCTGCCCCAAGGGGCGTCCGTAGGATGGACAAGGTCGTCTTGGTGTTCGAGACGAACGCAAGCCGGAGCGGGCCGCGCGGAGTTACTTCCGCCGCTCAGGGGTTGGTCCAGGCCTCCGGGTCGTCCGCGAGCGCGACGATCCCCTCCGGCAGCTGAGCCGCCGCCACCTCCGCCAGTGACACCCCGAGCACCTCACGGACACTCGCCCTGAGGGCGATCCACAGGGTGAGCAGCGACTCGGCGGGTCCCGTGTACGACAGGTCCGGCGGCCGCTCCCCGCGGACGGAGACCAGCGGGCCGTCCACGCAGCGGATGACGTCCGCCACCGAGATCGACTCCGCGGGCCTGGCCAGCCAGTAACCGCCGTTGCCGCCGCGCTGGCTCTCCACCAGGCCGCCCTTGCGCATGTCGCCCAGGATCCCCTCAAGGAACTTGTGCGAGATGCCCTGGCCCTCGGCGATGGCCTCGGCCTTCAGCGGGCCGGCGTTCCGGGCGGCGGCGAGCTGGAGGGCGGCACGCACCGCGTAGTCGGCCCTGGCTGAAATGCGCATGCGCGCATTATTCCGCACGACGCGGCAGTCGGCCCGTTCCGCACCCTTGACGTCGCCGGGGACCGGTCGGACACTCAGGAACGGGAAAACCGAGCGAACAGGTAGGGAACCATGGGACGCAGCGGTCGGCCAGGCACCTCATCCACCGCTCCCCTCCCTCGCCCCCTGCACCTGACGTCCCGGCGGCACATCGACCTGCTGCGCGTCTGCAGCGCGGCGAGTCACCGTACGGGCGGGGACGTTCGTCCCGCCGGCTGAGCCACGCGCCGACCGAGCCGCGTGCCCGCCGAGCCTTCGCTCAGGGAGCCGCGCGCTCTCGGGGTCCCGCACTCCGGGTGCACGCACTCCGAGCGCACGCACTCCGGTGTCACCCGCTCGTGAGTGTCGGAGTTCTCGGGGCCACGCGCTCTCGGGGTCGCGCGCGCTCACGAGGCCACGCGCCGCCGCCTGGGACGCTCGTCCCAGGCTGACGTCCGCCCGCCGGACGGCCCGTCCCCGGCCGCCCGTTCCCCGTCCCGGCCCCGTCCGCCTCCTCCTTCCCGTACCTCTGCTGCCTCCGGGCCCCCCGTGGCCGGTGCCGCCCTCGCGCTCCCGCGACCGGCGCCGGCGCGTGCCGCCCCGACCCAGCACCGAGCACCCTCAAGGGAGAAGCATGTCCGTCGTCCCGTCCTCACTGCTGCCCGCCTCCGCCCTGCCCGTGTTCCGCGGCCGGATCGGCCGCGACGTGCGCAGCGGCCACTACGCCGTGCCGCACCGCTACCGCCTCCATGTCGCACCGTCCGACCCCGACTGTCTGAGCATCGCCCTCACCCACGGCCTCCTCGGACTCGACGACACGCTCCCGCTCACCGTGCTGCCCGACACCCCCGACACGCCCGACGGCGGCTACGCCGCACTCCGCCCGCTGTACGAGGCGAGCGCCCACCTCTACCGGGGACCGGCCGCCGCACCCGTCCTCAGCGACGGCTGGACCGGGCGGATCGTCAGCACCCACGTCCCCGACATCCTCCGGGACCTCGCGCTCCGCTTCCGGGGCGACGGCCCCGAGCTGCTGCCCGAGGAGCACCGGGCCGAGATCGAGGCGATCACCGACCTGTGCGAGAGGAGCGTCAACCAGGCCGCGCAGCGGGCCGGCGAGCTCGGACTCGACGACGGATCCGCCCACCGGGACCCCCTCACGGTCCTCTTCGCGGCGCTCGGCTCACTCGAACAGCGACTCGCCCGCCACCCGTACGTGCTCGGCGACACGCCGACCGCGGCCGACGTGCGCGTCTGGGTCACCCTGGTCCAGCTCGACACCGTCCACCGCTGGCACCTGGACGCCGCGGCGATGGACCGGGTCGCCGGACACCCGGCCCTGTGGGCCTACGCCCGACGCCTGGCCGCACGTCCCGAGTTCGCCCGCCGGCTCGACATCGACGCGGTGGTACGGCGCCACCGCGCCCACTGCCGGGGCCGCGAGGCCGCCGGAGCGGCGATCCGCATCGTCGACTGGCCCACCCCGTCACGCTGACGGCTCGTCACCACCCCGCGCGCGGGTGCCGCCGCATCACCCCACCCGGCGCCCCGCGAGCGGGTGCGTGTCGTCGCCCGCGCCCCCGCGGACACCCTTCAGGAACGCTTCGAGGGCCTCCTGCGAACTGCGGGACGGTTCCCACTCCAGCTCCTGCCGCGCCCGTTCCGTGGACAGCACCGGCATGTGCCGCAGCGCGTCGAAGAGCCCGGGGGAGGCCGGGACCAGCCGCAGGTGCCAGGCCGCCGACAGGGCACCCCGTACCGCCCCCGTCGGCACCCGCACCGGCCGGGCGTGCAGCATCCCGCCCAGGGCCGCCCCGTCGATCACCGGCTCGGCGGCCAGGTTGAACGCGCCGCGGACGTCCCGCAGCAGCGCCCGCCGATAGGCGTCGGCCGCGTCCTCGGTGTGCAGGATCTGGAACCGGAGCCCGTCGAACTCCGGCAGCAGCGGCAGCAGTTCGGGGCGCATCAACTGGCCGGGGAAGAAGCGCCCCGCGAAGATCCGCCGCTGCTCGCTCGCCGACTCCTCCTTGAAGAGGAAGGACGGCCGCATCCGGACCACCCGGATCAGCGGATGGTCCCGCTCGAAGGTGTCGAGGACCCGCTCCAGATACGCCTTCTCCCGCGTGTACGCGGCGCCCGGCCAGCCGTGCGTCGGCCACGCCTCGGACACCGGGGCACCGCCCGCGGGGCCGGGCGAGTACGCCCCGACCGACGAGGCGTGCACCAGGACCGGCACGCGCGCCGCCGCGGCCGCGTCGAAGACGCGCACCGACCCCAGGACGTTCGTCCGCCAGGTCTCCACCGGATCGTGGGTCGGCCCGAACCGCCAGGCCAGATGCACGACGGCGTCCGCGTCGGCGAGATACCCGGCGAGCCGCGGTTCGTCCCCCTCCCGAGAGAGGTCCACCTCGGCCCACTCGACCCCGGGGAGGTCGAGGTCCGGGCGGCGACGGGCGAGGCCCAGGACCGAGCCGACGCGCGGCTCGCTCGCCAGGGCCCGGACCAGGCTGGTGCCCACATTGCCGGTGGCGCCGGTGACGACCACCCGCGAAATCGTGCTCGGGTTCATGTCTTCGACCCTCCGCCATGGACGGCGGAAGCGCACGCCGGGCGGCACCGTCACTCGCCGTGTCCGTGCGGGTCGCGAGGGTGGCCGCCGACCGGGACGATGGAGCGACTCAGGCGAAGGAGGAACCATGCTGCTTCCCGACAGGAACACGGTCGCCCGGCTGCTCCGGCATTACCGCGCCCAGGAGCGGACCGTGCTCGCCAGGCCGTGCGACCTGTCGGCGCGCCGGCGCTTCGAGGACACGGCGTACACCCTGTGCGTCCTCATGGGAGAACGCACCGCCCGCGAAGCCGTCCAAGCCGCCGAACGCTATGTGGCCGGATCCCGGCCCCCGTCCCGGCCGACCCTGGAGGGCCTCCCGGGGGCCTGACCGGCCCCGGCGGGCCCGCGGACCGTGCGGGACCGCTGATCGGGATCATCGGTCAGGAGCATCGATCAGGATGAGAGAAGCGTCGCCGTTCGGCCGCCGCTAGCGTGGCAGCCATGGACAAGCAGCCCCCGCACCCGGCCGACCGGCACGACCTGATCCGCGTACACGGCGCCCGCGAGAACAACCTCAAGGACGTCAGCATCGAGATCCCGAAACGCCGGCTCACGGTGTTCACGGGCGTCTCCGGCTCCGGCAAGAGCTCGCTGGTCTTCGACACGATCGCCGCGGAGTCGCAGCGGCTGATCAACGAGACGTACAGCTCCTTCGTGCAGGGCTTCATGCCGACCCTGGCGCGACCCGAGGTCGACGTCCTCGACGGGCTCACCACGGCGATCATCGTCGACCAGCAGCGGATGGGCGCCGACCCCCGCTCCACGGTCGGCACCGCCACGGACGCCAACGCGATGCTGCGCATCCTCTTCAGCCGCCTCGGCAAGCCCCACATCGGGCCGCCGAGCGCGTACGCCTTCAACGTGCCCTCGGTCCGGGCGAGCGGCGCGATCACCGTCGAGCGCGGCAACCAGAAGGCCGTCAAGGCCACCTTCCAGCGCACCGGCGGCATGTGCCCGCGCTGCGAGGGCCGCGGCACCGTCTCCGACATCGACCTCACCCAGCTCTACGACGACACCAAGTCGCTCGACGAGGGCGCGCTCACCATCCCCGGCTACACGCCGGGCGGCTGGAACTACCGGCTCTACAGCGAGTCGGGCCTCGTCGACGCCGCCAAGCCGATCCACCGGTACACGAAGAGGGAACTGCACGCGTTCCTCCACCACGAGCCGACCCGTATGAAGATCGCGGGCATCAACATGACGTACGAGGGGCTGATCCCACGGATCCAGAAGTCGTTCCTGGCCAAGGACAAGGAGGGGATGCAGCCGCACATCCGGGCGTTCGTCGAGCGGGCCGTCACCTTCACCACCTGTCCCGAGTGCGACGGCACCCGGCTCTCCGAAGGCGCCCGGACCTCGAAGATCAAGCGGATCAGCATCGCCGACGCCTGCGCGATGCAGATCAGCGACCTGGCCACCTGGGTGCGCGGTCTCAAGGAGCCCTCGGTGGCACCGCTGCTCACGGCGCTGCAGCTGACCCTGGACTCGTTCGTCGAGATCGGTCTCGGCTACCTCTCCCTCGACCGGCCGGCGGGCACCCTGTCCGGCGGCGAGGCCCAGCGCGTCAAGATGATCCGACACCTCGGCTCCTCGCTCACCGACGTCACCTACGTCTTCGACGAGCCCACCATCGGTCTGCACCCGCACGACATCCAGCGGATGAACGAGCTCCTGCTCCAGCTCCGCGACAAGGGCAACACCGTCCTCGTCGTGGAGCACAAGCCGGAGACGATCATGATCGCCGACCACGTCGTCGACCTCGGCCCCGGCGCCGGCACGGCGGGCGGCACCGTCTGCTTCGAGGGCACGGTCACGGGCCTGCGGAAGGCGGGCACCGTCACCGGCCGCCACTTCGACGACCGGGCCGCCGTCAAGGACTCCGTGCGGGAACCCACCGGCACCCTGGAGATCCGGGGCGCCGCCACCCACAACCTGCGGAACGTCGACGTCGACATCCCCCTCGGGGTCCTCGCCGTCGTCACCGGCGTCGCCGGCTCCGGCAAGAGCTCGCTCGTCCACGGCTCGATCCCCGCGAGCGAGGACGTCGTGTCGGTCGACCAGAGTCCGATCCGCGGCTCCCGCCGCAGCAACCCGGCGACGTACACCGGACTGCTCGACCCGATCCGGAAGGCCTTCGCGAAGGCCAACGGCGTCAAGCCCGCGCTGTTCAGCGCCAACTCGGAAGGCGCCTGCCCCACCTGCAACGGAGCGGGCGTCATCTACACCGACCTCGGGATGATGGCCGGCGTCTCCTCCACCTGCGAGGACTGCGAGGGCAAGCGGTTCCAGGCCTCGGTCCTCGAATACCTCCTCGGCGGCCGGGACATCAGCGAGGTGCTCGCGATGTCCGTGACCGAGGCCGTGGAGTTCTTCGGTGACGGCGAGGCGAGCACCCCGGCCGCACAGCGCATCCTCACCCGGCTGGCCGACGTCGGCCTCGGCTACCTCAGCCTCGGCCAGCCCCTCACCACGCTGTCGGGCGGCGAGCGCCAGCGGCTCAAGCTGGCCACGCACATGGGTGAGAAGGGCGGCGTCTACATCCTCGACGAGCCGACCACCGGTCTGCACCTCGCCGATGTGGAGCAGCTGCTCGGCCTGCTCGACCGGCTGGTGGACTCCGGGAAGTCGGTCATCGTGGTCGAGCACCACCAGGCGGTGATGGCCCACGCCGACTGGATCATCGACCTCGGTCCCGGCGCCGGTCACGACGGCGGCCGCATCGTCTTCGAAGGGACCCCGGCGGACCTGGTGGCCGCCCGCTCCACCCTCACGGGTGAACACCTGGCCACCTACGTCGGCGCCTGACGGAGCCGCGGGGGCCGCCGACGGCGGCCCCCGGCGACCCCACCGGCGGCGAGGCCAGGCCTCCCGGCCCGATCCGCTGGCGCGGTGCGGTCATGCCTCCCGGCGGTCCGCCCTGCGCCGCCGGCCCCACAGGGCGAGCGCCGCCGCGCAGGCCGTGCCCACCAGGGCCAGCGGCAGGGCGGGGGACGCGGTCGAGGCCGACCGCGCGTTCGCCGTCGTCTCGCCCGCCAGGTTCGCGTTCGCGGGCTTCACAGCCGCCGGCTTCGCGCCCGCCGGGTTCGCCCCGGGCACGGGCGCCGCCTTCGCCCCGGCGCGTGGCCCCCCGCCGTCCGCCTCCGTGACGCGCTTGCCCCGCGCCACCGCCACGGCCTTGGCGCCCGTGTCGGCCGCCTGCTTCGTCCGTACGGGCAGCAGGGAGCCCACCGGCCGGACCCGCCCCGCCGCCTCGAAGCCCCAGTCGAGGAGTTCCCTCGCCTCCTCGTAGACGGCGAACCCGCCCCCTCTCTGCGGGTTCATCACCGTGACGACCAGTGTCCGGTCACCGCGCCTGGCGGCGGAGATCAGCGTGTTGCCCGCCTCGCTCGTGTAGCCGTTCTTGACGCCGATGAGCCCCGGGTAACGGTCCACACCGTCGGCGCCCGTCAGGAGCCTGTTCGTGTTGGCGATGCCGTACGACCAGGAGCCCGCCGGGAAGTCCGCGTACGCCGTCGAGCAGTACCGGGTGAACGCCGGGTCCTGGAGCCCGGCCCGGCCGAACACCGCCAGGTCGTACGCCGAGGACACCTGTCCCGGGGCGTCGTACCCGTCGGGGGACACCACGTTCGTGTCCATGGCGCCCAGGGACCGCGCCTTCTCCTGCATCTGACGGGCCGTCGACTTCCAGCCGCCGTTCATCGCGGCCAGGACGTGCACCGCGTCGTTCCCGGAGCTGAGGAACACCCCGTTCCACAGGTCGGAGACCTTGTACGTGTATCCCTCCTTCACCCCCACCAGGCTGCTGCCGTGCCCGATCCCGGTCAGCTCCTCATCGGCCACCGTGTGCTGAGCGGAGTGGTCGTGGCGGGGGAGCGCCGTGAGGGCGAACAGCGCCTTCAGGGTGCTGGCCGGCGGCAGTTTCCGATGGGCGTTCCGCGCGGCGAGCACCTCGCCCGACGACGCGTCCGCCACCACCCACGACAGGGCGGAGACCGAGGGCACCTCGGGGGCGCCGGACAGCCGCTCCACCTGCGTGCCCCGCCGGTCGAGCCGTGCCCGGTCGAGGAACTGCCGCCCGGGCGGCGTGGGCTCCCCGACCGCACCGGCGACGAAGGCGGAGTCCGTCGAGGGAGCCGCGGCGGCTGTGGGGACGGGCAGTACCGACAGCACCGCGGCGGCACCGACGGCGGTGAGACGGACAGCTGACATGACGATCATTCAGCCACCGTAGAAAGGCGGCGCGGGACGCGCAGATCGAAGTGCGCCGACCGGGGGAGCGGATGTGGCGTACGGCGGCGCGTCGTGAGCCGCCCGGGTGGTCACGGGACCCCGGGACCGCTGTCGGTGCCGCAGGGCATTCTTGTGACGTGCCCTCACACCCTTATCAGAGCAGCGCGGTTCCTGCCGGAGCCACCGACGTCACTCCCGTCGAGCCGGCCACCCGGCCCGTCCCCGGCCCGGCCAGGCCCCCGGGGATCCCCGGAGGCGGCCCCTTCGGCGCGCCGGCCCTCCGGGGCGAGCGACAGCCGCGCCAGGCGCCGGCCGGGCACATGATCGTCTGGGGGGACGACGCCCTCGCCCACCGCCTCGCGGGCGAACTGCACGAGGTGTACGGGGAGCAGGTCACCCTCCTGGTGCCGCACCGGCCGGACGCCCCGCGCACCCCCATCGCCCGCGCCGGCCGGGCGATGGCCCTCATCGGGCGGGTCACCGCCGCCGTCACCCGCACCACCGCTGCCACCGCCGCCCCGCCCGCGACCGCCGCCGACGGCGGTGAGCCCACCGGCACCCTCCGCGTCGTCGAGGCGGCCGAGGCGGACGACCGGGCCCTGACGGACGCCGGCGTGGAGCGGGCCGCCGCGCTCGCCCTCGTCCACGACGACGACGAGACCAACATCCGGGCCGCGCTCACCGCCCGCCGCCTCAACCCCCGGCTGCGCCTGGTCATCCGGCTCTACAACCGCAAGCTGGGCCAGCACCTGGAAACGCTCCTCGACCAGGCCGCAGCCGTCGCCGAACCGGGCCTCGACCCCGAGAAGCTCGACGCGGCCACCACGGTCCTCTCCGACGTCGACACCGCCGCGCCCGGCCTCGCGGCGGCCGCCGTCGCGGGCACCAGCAAGGTGGTCCAGGCCGGGGGACTGCTGCTGCACGCCGTCGAGCGCCCGCCCACCGCGGGCGAGGCCCCCGACCCCGGCCTCTGCACGCTCGCCCTGCTCTCCGCCACGGCCGGCGACCCGGCCGGCTGCGAGGGCTCCGAGCGCAGCGGCGACGAGGGGCCCCGACTGCTGCCCGACGACCGGACGGTCGCCGCCGCCACCGGACGCGCCGCCGTCACCCTCGAAGCCGTCACCCCGGCGGGACCGACCCTGTCGCCCGGCCGTCTCGCCGCCTCCGCGCTGCCCGTCGCCTCCCTCTTCTCCCGGCGGCTGCGCTGGTCCCTGGCCGGAGCGGCCGCCGCCGTCCTCGCCCTGGCCCTCGCGTCCACGCTCACCATCGGCGACCACCCGCTGCACGCCGCCTATCTGACGCTCCTCGACATCTTTGCCATCGGCGACCCGGCCATCGGGGAGCCGACCAGCCGGCAGGTCCTCCAGATCCTCGCGGGCTTCGTCGGACTGCTCCTGCTCCCGGTGATCGTCGCCGCCGTCATCGAAGGCCTCGGCACCTTCCGTACGGCGACCACCCTGCGCCGGCCACCGCGCGGGCTCTCCGGCCACGTCGTCCTCCTCGGTCTCGGCAAGGTCGGCACCCGCGTCCTCGCCCGGCTCCGCGGGCTCGACATCCCCGTCGTGTGCGTCGAGTCCGACCCCGAGGCCCGCGGCATCGCCGTCGCCCGCCGCCTCCGCGTCCCCACCGTCATGGGCGACGTCACGGAGGAAGGGGTCCTGGAGGCCGCCCGGATCGACCGAGCCCACGCCCTCCTCGCTCTGACCAGCGTCGACATCACCAACCTGGAGGCCGCGCTCTCCGCCCGCGCCGTCACGCCCGACCTGCGGGTCGTCCTGCGCCTGTACGACGACGACTTCGCCACCGCCGTCTTCCGTACGCTGCGCTCGGCCCATCCCGCCGCCCTCACCCGCAGCCGCAGCGTCTCCCACCTCGCGGCGCCCGCATTCGCGGGCGCCATGCTGGGCCGGCAGGTGCTGGGGGCCGTTCCGGTCGAGCGGCGGGTCCTCCTCTTCGCCGCCGTGGACGTCGCGGACCACCCGCTCCTGGACGGCCTCACCGTGGCGGACGCCTTCCACGCGGGTGCCTGGCGGGTCATCGCCCTGGACGGCGGTGCCGCCGCCTCCGGTACGGCCTCCGGGGCGGGTCCGCGCTCCGCTGCCGCGGGCCAGGGCTGGCGGCTGCGCCCCGAGCGCGTCCTCGGCCCCGGCGACCGGGTCGTCGTGGCGGCCACCCGCCGGGGCCTGGCCGAACTCCTGGGCAGGAGCGGGCCCCCGGACCGGCCCGGCGACGACACGGGTGCGGTCAACACCGCCCGCACAGACCAGGGTTGACCGTAGGATCCGACCGCACCCACCCACGAGAAAGCCGAGCCCGGCCACGTCGGCTGAGCTGAGCTGACCCGTCCTCACCGGCTCTCACCGGCCCTTACCGACCCTGACCAGGTTGGGCTGGGCCGGGCCGGGTCGACCGGATCGGCTCGGCTCGCCCAGCACCCGACCCCGCCCGCCCGCCTCCAGCGCCGCCCGTAGTCAGGAGTTCCTCCATGAACGCACCGCACAGCGCCGCCTCCGGCCGGCCGCCGTACGTCCTGGACCCGGCGGGCGGCTGCCCGCACGCGGAGAACGCGCGGCTGCTGGCCGAGGGCGCCGTGGCTCCGGTGGTCCTGCCCGGCGGGATCGAGGGCATGGCCGTGCTCGGCCATGACGCCCTGCGCGACTTCCTCTCCCACCCCGACGTCGCCAAGGGCGCCCAGCACTTCACCGCCCTCGCAGAAGGCCGCATACCCGACGGCTGGCCCCTGCGCACCTTCGCCACCGTCCCCGGCATGACCACCGCCGACGGCGCCGACCACCGCCGCCTGCGCACCCTCGTCAGCAGCGCCTTCACCGCCCGCCGGGTCGAGGAACTCCGCCCCCGCGTCGAGACGGTCACCGCCGGGCTGCTCGAAGGACTCGCCGAAGCCGCCGAGACCGGCGGCGGTGTCGCGGACCTGCGCCGCCACTACGCGCTTCCGCTGCCGCTCGGCGTCATCTGCGAACTCCTCGGTGTCGACCCCGACCACCAGGACCGGCTGCACCACCTCTCCAGCCTGGTCGTCGCCACCGACACCGAGCCCGCGCGGGCGGTCGCCGCCAACCGTGAACTCGTCGAACTCCTCGCCTCCATCGCCGCCCACAGGGCCGCGGCCCCCGGCGACGACCTGACCAGCGCCCTCATCGCCGCCCGGGACGAGGGCGGCGACCGGCTCAGCGAGACCGAGCTGATCGGCACCATGCTGCTGCTGATCATCGCCGGCCACGAGACGACCCTGAACCTGGTCACCAACGCCGTCCGAGCGCTCTGCGCCCACCGCGACCAGCTCGCCCTGGTCGTCGAAGGCCGCGCCACCTGGAGCGACGTCGTGGAGGAGACCCTCCGCTGGGACAGCCCCGTCAGCTACTTCCCGTTCCGCTACCCCCTCCGCGACCTCACCGTCGACGGCACGCTCGTCCCCCGGGGCACCCCCGTCCTGGCCGGCTACTCGGCGGCGGGCCGGGACACGAAGGCCCACGGCCCCGACGCCGGCCGCTTCGACCTCACCCGCGCCGGGACCGTGAGACACCTCTCGCTCGGCCACGGCCCCCACTACTGCCTGGGCGCCCCGCTCGCCCGGATGGAGGCCGCCATCGCCCTGGAGGCACTCTTCACCCGTTTCCCCGAGCTGGACCTGGCCGTCCCGGAGTCCGAGCTGCCCCGCCACTCCGGCTTCGTCGGCAACAGCGTCCGGACGCTCCCCGTACGCCCGGGCGGCTGACGCCCCCGACCGGACGAGTTCAGCCGGCGTGGCCCCAGGCCGACGCGGGGGAGGCCCGCAGAGACGAGACGAGCCGCAGCAGCCGGTCCTCGTTCCCCGCGAGACCCGCGGCGCGGAGCGCCTCGTCCGCCTCGGCCATCGGATTCGTGAGCATCACCCCCGCGTACGGGGCGAGCTGTGGATCGGTCAGCACGGCCTGGGTGGATTCGAGCAGCCGCAGGTACGCCTGGGCCGCCGCGCGCTCGCTGGCGGTGATCGTGGTCATGTCGGGCTCCCTCTCGACAGTTCAACGCTGACCACCCTCTCGTACGGGTCTGACAATCGCGCTCAGCCCCGCCCGGCGAGGTGCGCCACGAGCCGTTCGAGGAAGGCCCGCTGCCCCGCGACCAGCAGCGGAGTGGCTGCCTCCGGAGTGAACCAGCCCACCCGGTCGATCTCCGGGAACTCCGTCAGGACACCGGAGCGGGGCGGCCACTCCAGGGTGAAGGTGCCCGGGACGACCTCGGCCGGGTCGAGAGTGCCCTCGACGGCCCAGGCGGTGACGACCTTTCCGTTGCGCTGCCGAACCTCCCCGAGGTCGAACCACTCGCCCTCCGGCGCGGGGAGCCTCAGTTCCTCCCGGAACTCGCGGCGCGCCGCGACCTCCGGAGCCTCGTCCGGCTGGTACTCCCCCTTGGGGATCGACCAGGCCGCCTCCTCGCGGGAGGCCCAGAAGGGCCCGCCCATATGACCGATGAGTACCTCGACGCCCCCGTCCGTCGTACGGCGGAAGACGACAAGACCCGCGCTGCGCTTGACCGGCATGCTGTCCAGTGTCGCCGAAGCGCCCGGTCACCGCAGCGGCGCACGCCTGTCCCCGCGCGCTCCCTCACGCCTCCGCGCTGATCACCACCGGGCCGCGCTCCGGGTCCACCCCGCTCGTCCAGTGGGCCGGGAGCCGTACCGAGCGCCAGGGAGCGAGCGACCCGCTCAGCCGCTCCCGCCGCAGCGGCGAACCACCCTGAGCGACGGTCAGGACCGGCCGGACGAGCGGACGCTCCGGCCGGACGAGCAGCGGCACCGCGCCCGGACCCAGGAGCCCGGGCGACACCCATCGCAGCGGCCCCTCCGTCACCACCGGCACCCCGGTCACGGGCCAGGGACCGCCGTCGAGCCGCTCCCGTACGGAGGCGGCCACGGCCCGGCCCTCGGCGGCGGCCACCAGCGCCGGTTCCACCCCGCGCAGGACGTTGCCGACCGCGAAGACCCCGGGCTCCGCGGTACGGAATGCACCGTCCGTCGCCGGTCCGCGCGCGCCCGGGGCGAGCGGCAGCCCGCCGGCGCGCGCCAGTTCGTGGTCCGGGATCCAGTCACCCGTGAAGACCACGGTGTCGCACCGCAGCACGGCCGTCCGGCCGCCGCCGCCCCGGACCGCCACCCCGGTCAGCCGACCGTGCCCGTGGAGCTCCGTCACGACCGTGCGGGCGAGCACGGGCACACCCGCGAAAGCGGCCCGCCGCACGGGCCCTTCGCTCACCACCGCGGCCACCTCCACCCCGGCCACGCGCAGCGTCCGCACGGCGGCCCGGGCCACGGGATCGCCGCCGACGACCACCGCCCGCCGCCCGATGTGCTCACGCCGGGCGCCGAACCGGAGGATCGTCCGCTGGAGCTCGCCCGTGGTCAGCACCCCGGCGGGCCGCGACCCGGGTACGAGCCGGGCGCTGCGGGGCCGTTCACGCGCCCCGGTGGCGAGGACCACCGCACGGGCGCGGACGCGTTCGAGCCCGGTCGGCGCGGTGACGTCGAGCGTCAGCGGTCCGGCCCAGCCCGTCACCGACACGCCGGTCCGGACGGTCGCCCCGGCTCGGAGCGCCGCCCGCACCGCGCGGCGCGCGTAGGCGGGGCCGTCGAGAGGGCGGCCCAGGCGGTCGGCGCCGAACCCCGGACGGGCACAGAGGCGCGGCACCCCGCCGGCGGCCGCCTCCCGCTCCAGGACCTCGACGCGGCCCGCGCCCGCCGCCGCGAGCCGGGCGGCCGCGGCGAGCCCCGCCGGTCCCGCGCCCACGACGAGGACGTCGACCGTACGGTTCACCGGGAACCCTCCCCGTACTCCTCGAACAAGGCCCGCACCTCCGCGCCGCAGTACTGGCCCTGGCAGCGTCCGCCACGCGCGCGCGTACGGCGCCGCAGCCCGTCGAGGCCGCCCGGCGGGATCGTCGAGGCGAGCGCGGACCGGATCTCGCCCCGGGTGACCCGCTCGCAGTGACAGACGATCGCGCCGAAGTCCGGGTCGCGGGCGATGAGCCGGGCGTCCCGGTAGGGGCGGGCGAAGGCCTCCCCGAGGTTCGGCACGCGGAGCGGGGCGAGCGGACGCTCGGGACCCGGGTCGAGCCCGCAGTCGGCGAGCAGTCCGCGCACGTGCTCGGCGATGGCCAGGGAGGCGGTGAGCCCGGTGGAACGGATCCCGCCCACCGTCACGTACCGCAGCTCCGGGTGCGCCGTGATCCGGTAGTCCTCCTGACCGGTGGCGGCCCGCAGCCCCGCGTAGACGGCCGTGACCTCCTCGTCGAGGAGCGCCGGCAGGATCCGGCCGCCCCGCTCGCGGAGTCCGGCGAGGCCCTCCGCCGTCGTGCCGGTGGCCGTCTTGTCGTCCAGGTCCTCGGCGGTGGGGCCGAGCAGGACGTTCCCGTACACCGTCGGCGTGATCAGGACCCCCTTGCCGAGGGGGCCGGGTACGGGCAGCAGGATGTGGCGGACCAGGTCGCGGGCGAAGGTGTCGAAGACGAGCAACTGGCCCCGGCGCGGGGTGACGGTGAAGTCCTCGTGGCCCACCAGCGCGTCGAAGGCGTCCGCGTGGAGCCCGCAGGCGTTGACGAGGTGACGGGCCCGCAGCACTCCTCGCCGGGTGACGAGCGTGTGGTGCGGCTCGCCCGGACGCACCGCCTCCACCCGGCAGCCGAGGTGCAGGTCCACCCCGGAGCGCACGGCCTGCGTGGCGTACGCGAGGGTCGTCGTCCACGGGCAGATCACCGACTCGCCCGGCACGTCGAGCGCGGCGAGCGCGCCGGGGCCCAGGTGCGGTTCCCTCGCGCGCAGTTCGGCGGCGGAGAGCAGCCGGGTCGTGCGGTGCCCGTTGCGCGCGGCCTTCTCCGCGAGCCGGGGGAGCGCGGCCCGCTGCTCCTCGTCCCAGGCGACGAGGAGGGCGCCGAGCGGTTCCACGGGGATGCCGGTCTCCCGGGCGTACGCGGAGAGGAGCCGGTGTCCTTCACGGACGAGCCGCGCCTCCAGGGTGCCGGGGACGGCGTCGAAACCGGTGTGGAGGATGGCCGTGTTGGCCTTCGACGTCCCGTCGCCGACGTCGTTCGCCGCCTCCACGAGCGCGACCCGCAGCGGGTGGCGGGAGAGCGCGCGGGCGATGGCGGAGCCGACGACCCCGGCGCCGACGACCACGACGTCGTACGCGGCGCCGTCGCCGTCGCCGGAAGGAAGGGGCCCCGAGCGGGTGACGCTCATACGGCCCCGGCCCCGGCCACACCCTGGCTGCCGCTGCCGCTGCCGCTGCCGCTGCCGCCGCCGGCACGGCCGGAAGCCGACCCCGCCCTGTCCACCGCCGCCGTCACCTCGTCCCGGAACCGGGCGAGGCGGGCCGCCGCCTCGTCGGCCGAGATCCTCGGCTCGTACACCGCCGAGGGCTTCCACGCGGGAACGGCCTCGCGGAGCGTGAGCCCCGGGTCGTGGCCGAGCCGGGCCACCGCGGCCACCCCGAGCGCTGTCGCGTCGGGCGACGAGGAGACCTCGACCGGGAGTTGCAGCAGGTCGGCCTGGGTCTGCATGAGCAGCGCGGACCGGGTGAGGCCGCCGTCGGCGCGCAGGGACGTCAGGGGGCCGCCCCGGTCCGCGGCCACGGCGGCGGCCAGCTCGACGACCTGCGCGGCGATGCCCTCGCACAGGGCGCGCACCAGATGCCCCGGCGTGGTGTCCAGGCCGAGGCCGGTGAGCGAGCCCCTTACGTCGCCCCGCCACCAGGGCGCGGCGAGCCCCGCGAGCGCGGGGACGAAGGTGACCCCTCCGGCGTCCGGCACTCCGCCGCCGACCGGGTCGATCGCCTCCGCCCCGGCGATGACGCCGAGGTCGGTGAGCCAGCGCACGGCCGAGGCGACCGTGTACACCTGACCGTCCAGGCAGTGGGTGACCTGCCCGCCCAGCCGCCAGGCGACACAGCTGACGAGTCCGGAGGCCGCGCGTCGGGCCTGGGGCCCGGTCTGGGACAGGAGGAAGGCGCCGGTGCCGTACGTGCACTTGGCGGCGGCCGGATCGTCGGCGCTCTGGGCGAGCAGCGCCGCCTGCTGGTCCACCAGGAGGCCGGTCAGCGGCAGCGGCGGGCCGAAGGCGCTCGTGGTGCCGACGGACGTGTCGCAGTCCACGATCCGGGGGAGCCGTTCGCCGCCGAGGCCGTACAGGTCGAGGGCGGTCGTGGACCAGGCGACCGTGTCCAGGTCGAGGAGCCCGGTCCGGCCGGCGGTCGCCGCGTCGGTGACGAACGCGCCGGTGAGCCGGTGGACGAGCCAGGCGTCACTGGTGGTGACCACGCCCGCCCCGGTGGCGTGGCGGCGGATCCAGGCCATCTTGGGCGCGGCGAAATAGGGGTCCACAGGAAGCCCCGTGAGGTGCCGCAACCGGTCGGCGTGGGCGGCGAGTCCGGCGCAGACGGCGGCCGCCCTGCGGTCCTGCCACACCAGGGCGGCGGTGAGCGGTGCGCCGGTGGCGGGGTCCCACGCGAGGACGGTCTCGCCCTGGTTGGCGAGGCCCACGGCCACGACCGGCGTGTCCGCCTCTGCGAGCGCGGTCCGCCCCGCGGCGACCACGGAGTCGTACAGCTCACGCGGGTCGACCTCGACCAGGCCGCCCGGCAGATACCGGGGCCTGACCGGGGCCGTGCCGCTGCCGATGACTCCGCGCTCGGGGCAGACGACGAGGGCCTTGGTGCCCGACGTGCCCTGGTCGACGGCGAGTACCGGGCCGCCCGTCATCGTGCCGCTCCTGTCCCTGGTCCGTCTCCGTGATCGGCCGATCACCGAAAAGGGTCAGAGTGCCGTCGGCCCGGCCCCTCGTCAAGGCTCGCCCGAAGACCCCGTCAAGTCCGCGGCCACGCACTGACGAACCGTCAAATTCAGTCGCTGGCTGAATAGTTGCGGTCCCGGAAGAAAGACGTCCGGTCGCATTCGCCGCCCTCTATAGTGATCGCCGATCAACGGCCGGGACGCCCGCCGGGGGACTGACCACCCCCTCCACCCACCGAGGACCCATGTCATCCACACCACGCCGTACCCCCTGATGGCCGGACACGGCTTCCGGCCCGTCTACCACCCCGCGGGCCACGACCACGCCCTGCGCAACGCCGTCCAGGACCTACGCACCGGCCGCTGGGTGGCGATGGCGCGGCTGCTCGGCGAGACCGCGGACTGGGACAGCTGGACCCGGCGCACCCAGGTCCTCGCCGCCGTCGCCGCGGGCACCGACGTCGTCCACACCTGGCGCTCCGAGCAGCCCGACAGCCTCGCCGCCACCGTGATGCACAGCCGGGTCAGCGTCGAGCGGGCCGTACGCGCCCACCGCGCCGGCCACGCCCGTACCCGGGAACTCTGGCAGGAGGCCGGGACCGCCTGCCGGGAGGCCGCCGACCTCGCACCCGCCGACCCCGTGCCCTGGGTGGGCCTGATCGCCCTCGCCGCCCTCGACCGACACCAGCGCATGGCCGAACACCGGCTCTCCCCGCCGGCCCCCATGCTGCCGCCCGGCCCCTGGGGCCTGCTGGCCGAGGCGGAGAAGCGCGACCCGTACAACCGCGAAGCCCACCACCGCATGCTGCAGTTCGTCTACGCCCGGCGCCCCGGGCCGCTCTCCGAGGCCGTCAACTACTCCTACTGGGCGGCCTCGTCGGCGCCCGTCGGCTCGGCCCTGCACGCACTCCCGCTCTATGTGCGGGTCGAGCGCTACCGGCGGGAGCGCGGCCACGAGCGGGCGCTCGACCTCCACTGGGTCGCGGAGGACGCCGTACGCGACGCCCGGCGCGCCCTCGACACCTGGTTCCTCTTCTGCGCCACCGACGAGGCGTCGCTGCTGGACCTCAACCACCTGGCGCACGCCCTCTTCGGCGCCCTCCGCTTCGCCGACGCGGCCCGGGTCTTCGAGGCGCTCGGCCCGTACTACACGACGCTGCCGTGGGCGTACCGGACCTCGCAGCCGGACGACCGCGTACTCGCCGAAGAGGTCTTCCTGCGGGCCCGCGCCCGCTGTCTCGACGGGTGACGCGCCGACACGCCCCTCGCACGTCCCCGAAAGCCCGTACGCCCGTGTACTCGCCCCTGCCCCCCGCCCCCCGTCCCCGGAGGAACTCGATGTCCCGCACGGCCGCCCCCGACGACGCGATACGCAAGCCACCCCCCGCCGCGGCACAGGACGAGGAGGCGCGGCTGAGGGAGCTCGGCTACCAGCCCGTCCTCGCCCGCCGCATGGGCGGCTTCGGCAACTTCGCGATCAGCTTCTCGGTCATCTCCGTCCTCTCCGGCTGCATGACCCTCTACGGCTTCGGCATGGGCACGGGCGGTCCCGCCGTCATGCTGTGGGGCTGGGCCGGCGTCGGCCTCTTCGTGCTGTGCGTGGGCCTCGCCCTCGCCGAGGTCACCAGCGCCTACCCGACCTCCGGCGCCCTCTACTACATGGCGGACCGGCTCGGCGGCCGCCGCTGGGGCTGGTACACCGGCTGGCTGAACCTGCTCGGCCTGCTCGGCGCGATCGCCGGCATCGACTACGGCGCCGCGCTCTTCACCGGGGCCTTCCTCAACCTCCAGTGGGGCTTCGAGCCCACCGCCGGCTCCACCTTCCTGATCTTCCTGGCGATCCTTCTGCTCCACGCCGTCCTGAACCTCTTCGGCGTCCGTCTGGTCAGCGTGCTCAACTCGATCAGCGTCTGGTGGCACCTGGGGGGCGTGGCGGTCATCGTCGGCGCCCTCGCGTTCGTCCCCGACCGGCACCAGTCCGTCGGGTTCGTGTTCACCGAGTTCGTCAACGACACCGGCTGGACGAACCCCTTCTACGTCGCCGCGATCGGCCTCCTGCTCGCCCAGTACACCTTCTCCGGCTACGACGCCTCGGCCCACCTCTCCGAGGAGACCTCCAACGCCTCCGTCTCCGCGGCCAAGGGCATCGTGCGGGCCATCTGGGTCTCCTGGATCGCCGGCTTCGCCCTGCTCGCCGGCCTGAGCTTCGCCATCCAGGACTACGCGACCACGAAGGACGACGCCGTCGGAGGCGTACCGCCGGCCCAGATCCTCCTGGACGCCCTGGGCTCCGGCGGCGCCGCCGCCCTGCTGCTCGTGGTCATCGGCGCCCAGCTCTTCTGCGGCAACGCCGAGGTGGCCGCCGCTAGCCGCATGGTCTTCGCCTTCAGCCGCGACAACGCCCTGCCCGGCTCGACGATCTGGCGGAAGGTCAGCGGCCGCACCCAGACCCCCGTCCCGGCCGTCTGGCTCGCGGTGGCGGTCGCCGCGCTGCTCGCCGTCCCCTCGCTGTACTCCGCCACCGCCTACGGCGCCGTCACCGCCATCAACGTCATCGGCATCACGCCGGCCTACGCCATCCCGATCTATCTGCGGCTGCGCGCGGGGGACCGGTTCACCCCCGGCCCGTGGAGCCTGGGCCGCTGGAGCAAGCCGATCGGCTGGACGGCCGTCGTGTGGGTGGCGATCGTCACCGTGCTGTTCTGCCTCCCCCAGAAGTCCCCGGTGACGGTCGACACCATGAACTACGCGGTGATCGCGCTCGCCGTCGTCCTCCTCCTGGCCAGCGTCTGGTGGTACGTCGCCCGCCGCTCGTACGGGACACCGACGGCGTACGGCACGGCCCGCGAGGAGGCGGAGATCTCGGAGGGCATCGTCTGACGGACCGGGACCCGGACCCGGACCCTTGGACCCGGACCCTTGACTTGGACCCTTTGACTTGGACCCGGACTGCGGCCCGGCATCCGCGCCCGGCGCCTGGTTCCCGTCCCGTACCGGACGGGAACCAGGCGCGGTCTCAGGCGCTGAACTCGTAGGTCCAGGAAGCCGACTGGGCCGAGAAGTCGATGTCCGTGATCTCCAGGGCGTGCCCGTGCTGATCGCTCACCACCCGGTGGACGAACAGCCGGGCAGCGCCGCCGGCCGACGTGGCGGCGGGACCGGGCGGGACGCCGACGGACTCCCGGTGCGTGATCCGCAGACCCGCCTGGTGCATCCAGTGGTAGAGCAGCCGCAGGTCCGGCTGCTGACGGCTGTCCCGGTACCGCCGGTAGCGGGACAGCTCGGGGATCTCGGTGAGCGCCGGCCGGGAGAACCACGACACCGCCCGCTGGAGCGCCGTGCCCTGCGGCCCGAGCACGACGTGCCGGTGCACGAGCGTCGGCTCGCCCGGGGCGAGGAGCAGCCGTGAGGCCAGGGGGGTGGGCGGTGGCTCCCAGGTCAGCGAGGCCCGCACCAGCGCCTCCGTCGCGCGGGGCCCGCCGGGGAACGTCGGCCGGCGGGCCGTCAGGGCCGGGACGACCGGCTCGCCCCCGGCTCCGGCGGCGGCGAAGGTACCGCGCCGGTCGGTGACGACGAGCCGTTCGTCCCGCAGGAGCTGGAGCGCGCTGCGTACCGTCTGCCGGTTGACGTGGAACCGCTGGGACAGGGATCGTTCCGAAGGGAGCCGACTGCCGGGGGAGATGCGCCGGTGGGCGAGGTCCTCGCGCAGCGCGGCGGCTACCCGGAGATAGAGCGGCGCGTCCGCCGGCGCCTCGGATTCGGGCTCGGCCATGATCAGACCCTCTCTTCGCTCAGCGTGACCACATGGTCCGTGTGGGTGATCAATTCCTATCATTGGTCTAAACCATTTTGCTAGACCACTTCGGCAGAGTGGCCGAAACGAACGGCGCGCCTTGTAATGAGGTACCAGGTGACGGGGACGAGGCCGCGGCGGCGGAAGAGGCGGGTGAGGCCGGATGACGACACCGTCGGAGCGCGCCGCACGGGGCCGGGCGGCCCGCAAACGGGTCCCCCGCTCCTCCCACGGCCGCTGGATACCCAGCTCCCAGCGTCCGCACCCCATCGACGTGCTGGAAGGCCAGGCCCGGGACCGGCTGCCCGACCTCGTCCCCCTCCGCTACGGCCGGATGGTGTCCTCCCCCTTCGCCTTCTTCCGGGGCGCCGCCGCCGTCATGGCCGCCGACCTCGCCGCCCAGCGGCACACCGGGCTCACCGTGCAGCTCTGCGGCGACGCCCACCTCCTCAACTTCGGGGTGTACGCCTCACCCGAACGGACGCTCCTCTTCGATGTGAACGACTTCGACGAGACGCTTCCCGGCCCCTTCGAATGGGACGTCAAGCGGCTGGCCGCCAGCGTCGCCGTCGCCGCCCTCCAGAACGGCAGCACCAAGCCCAAGGCCCACCGGGCGGCGCTCCTGGCCACCGAGTCGTACCGCACGACCGTGCGCCGCCTCGCCGGCCTCGGCGAGCTCACCGTCTGGTACGAGCGGATCGCCGCCGACGACCTCGTCCCCCTGGTCCACCGCGACGAACGCGCCCGCTTCGCCGACCGCCTCGCCCGCGCCCGCCGCCGCACCAGCCTCCAGGCCCTGGCCAAGCTGACCGAGGCCGATCCGGCGGGATTCCGGCACATCGTCGACGACCCGCCGCTCCTCGAACGCACCACGGACATCGACCGGGTCACCCTCGGCAAGATCTTCAGCGACTACCGCAGCTCGCTCGCCGAGGAACGACGAGTGCTTCTCGACCGCTACCGCTTCCGCGACGCCGCCCGCAAGGTCGTCGGGGTCGGTAGCGTCGGCACCCGCTGCTTCGTCCTCCTCCTGGAAGGCCGGGACGCCGGCGACCCGCTCATCCTCCAGATCAAGGAGGCCGGGCCTTCCGTCCTGGAGGCGTACCTGGAACCGAGCGCCTACAGCCACCAGGGACGCAGGGTCGTCTGCGGGCAGCGCCTCATCCAGGCCGCGAGCGACATCTTCCTCGGCTGGATGACGGGGCCCGAGGAGCGCCACTTCTACTGGCGCCAGCTGCGCGACATGAAGGGCTCGGCCGAGGTGGAGGCCATGTCCCCGGCCGCGCTCAGGGAGTACGCGCGGCTCTGCGGCCGGGCCCTCGCCCGCGCCCACGCCCGCTCGGGGGACCGCATCGCGATCGCGGCCTATCTCGGGGGCTCGGACGTCTTCGACCGTGGTGTCGCCGACTTCGCCCTCGCCTACGCGGGCCAGAACGCCGACGACTACGCGGCCCTCGGCGCCGCCATCGCCGCGGGCGTGGTGACGGCGGCACCGGGCGCCTGAGCCCGCCCGGCGGCAGCACCGGACGGGCTCAGGGGTGCGTGCGGGGATGCGTCAGGGGGCGCGTGAGGGGGTTGCCTCGGGGGCGCTTCGGGAGACTCCGCGCCCACCAACGCGCGCTCGGCACGCCCCACCAACGCGCGCTCGGCACGCCCCACCGGCGCGTGCTCGGCACGCGCGCCGGCGCGGGAACACGGCACCGCTCACACCCGGGAGGGCAGCGACTCCCCGGCGTCGCGGCTCAGCGGCGGCTCCGTCGGCGTGGCGGCCACCGGGCCGAAGAGCACCGCCCGTGCCACCGGCGGCGCGAACAGCGAGGTCAGCGGGGCGGTCAGGGTGAGCGCCGCGCGGAACGGCGCCCCCACCACCGGATCGCCCGCCGCCCGCGCCTGCACCCGGCTCAGGTACCAGCCGACCGCCTTGTCCAGCGGCCCCGGCCGGGCCGCGTCACCGGTCGCGCCGGGCATCTTCTTGTCGGCGCCCGCCGAGATGTCCCAGGCCTGCCGCGAGGCGTCGAACAGCGCGCGCTGCACCTGTCGGGTGGTCGGGGTGCGCCGGGGGTCGGCGAGTGCCCGCCGCAGCGCGACCGCGCCGAGCGCGGCGACCGTCATCCCCTGCCCGTAGATGGGGTTGAAGGCGCACAGCGCGTCGCCGGTGGCGAGGAACCCGGCCGGGCGACGGCCCGGACGGTCGTATCGCCGCCGGATGTTGGAGGTCCTGCGGAATCCGTACACCGGGGAGTCCGGTTCGGCCCGCGCCAGCCACTCGCTGAGTACCGGATGCGGCAACCGCTCGGCGTACTTCTCGAACGCGCCGTCCTCCGTGGGCGGCTCGTCGCCGCGCAGCCCCGACAGGGTCACCAGGTGCCGCCCGTCTCCGAGGGGCAGCACGACACCGCCGTACACCTGGGCCGGGCTGGGCACGATGTAGTAGCCGGTCGCGTCGACCCCCGGGACCTTCGCCGGAGCCCGGTAGACGCGGGTGGCGTACGCGAGACCGGTGTCCAGGATCTCCTCGTGCGGGGCCTCCGCGCCGATGTCCGCCAGCCAGTCGGCGGCCTTCGTGGACCGCCCCGACGCGTCCACCACCAGGTCCGCCGCGAGCGTCCACGGCTGCTTGTCCGCCCCCGCGCCGCGCTCACGCAGCCGAACGCCCCTGACCCGCGAGGAGTCGCCGGTCAGGCCCACCGTCTCCGTGCCCTCGACCAGCTCGATGCGCGGGTCGGCGAGCACGCGCTGCCGCACCAGCCACTCCAGCTGGGGGCGCGGACCGGTGAAGAAGTGCGCGGTCGCGGCCGTGCGGCGGAACCACTGCCCGTTCTGCCACTGGACCATGTCCTCGGGCACGCCCACCTTGGGCGCGCCGAGCGCGTGCAGCTCGTCCATGAACCCCGGGAGCAGCTCGTCGAGCGCCTGCTGCCCGCCGGCGATCAGCACGTGGAGGTGGCGGCCCTGCGGCACGCCCGGCCGGGCCTCGGGCCCCTCCGGGAGACGGTCGCGCTCGACGACCGTCACCTTCTCCGCGTGCTCGGCCAGTACCCGAGCGGTGAGCAGTCCAGCGAGACTTCCCCCGATGACCACCGCGTGACGTGTCGCACGGTGCCCCAAGTCGTCGGCCATACCCGCCCTTTCGTGTCGTGGAACTTCCAACGGCCCAGTATCCACGCCGGTACGCGCCCCGTCCCGCCCCGCCACCCGCGCCGAGGCCACGGCCGTGCGCTTTCGGCCGCCCGCGTACCGCACCCTCGGGCGGCCCGTGCGGCGGCGAATGGATGCCCGGTATCCGGGCAGAGGCGGGGACCGAGGCTGTCCCGAACCGAGGAAGGGAGGGAACAGCGTCATGGCGGTCTCCCGGCACCATGATCTCAAGGGCCCGGGCGCCGCTGCCCGGGCGCGCCAGGAGGTGCACCGTCTCGCCGGTGACGCCCTGGTCGCCGGGCACCCCCTGCGCCAGGCCACCGAGAACGACGCCGTCCTGGTCGTCAGCGAGCTGGTCACCAACGCCATCCGGTACGCCGACGGCGAGTGCACCCTGGACCTCGCCCTGGAGGGGGACGGCATCGGTATCGACGTCCACGACGGCAACCCCGACCCACCGCGCCCGAGGGGCAACGATCCCGCCCGGGAAGGCGGCTTCGGTTGGGGCATCGTCGCGCGCCTCGTCGACGACCTGACCGTCCACCGCGACGCCCACGGAAAGACCGTGCACGCGCACGTGGAGCGGTAGACGGGCGCGGGCAGGAGTAAGACCGTGCACGGGGAGCGGTAGACGTGCGCGGGCAGGAGTTCCGCGCGCCGGACCGTGACCTACTCGAGTTCCGCGAGCGCGCTCGTCAGCCACTCCACCCAGAAGCGCTCCATGTCGATGCCGCCCCTCAGCACGAGATGCCGCAGCCGGTCGGGCTCCGTGCTGCGGCGCTCCGCCGGGAAGTCCCGTGACTCGATCGCCAGGTACTCCTCCAGCTGCTCCCGGTGCAGGGCGAGATGCCGGGACAGCTCCGCACGCAGCCCCGCCGCCCCGACGACGGCGGCCGCCCGCATCCGCAGCAGCAGCGCGGCCCGCATCGGCTTCGGGTCCTCGGGCCTGGCGACCCAGGTGCCGAGTTCGGCGCGGCCCGCGGGCAGCACCTCGTACTCCTTGCGCTGCCCCCGCGTCGGCACCGGGGCGGGCAGGGCACGGATGTGCCCCGCCTGCTCCAGCCTGCCCAGCTCCCGGTAGATCTGCTGGTGCGTGGCCGACCAGAAGTAACCGATCGACTTGTCGAAGCGGCGCGTCAGTTCGAGGCCCGAGGACGGCTTCTCGAGCAGCGCGGTGAGGATCGCGTGCGGGAGGGACATGCACGCATCCTAGGAGCGGGCGGGCACGGTGATCACAGCGTGGCCGCGAGCCGGGTGCCCTGGTCGATGGCCCGCTTGGCGTCCAGCTCGGCGGCGACGTCCGCGCCGCCGATCAGGTGCGCCACCCGGCCCGCCGCCACCAGCTCCTCGTACAGGTCCCGGCGCGGCTCCTGCCCGGCGCAGAGCACGACCGTGTCGACCGGCAGCAGCTGCGCCTCGCCGCCGATCGTGACGTGCAGGCCCTCGTCGTCGATCCGGTCGTACGACACACCCGCCACCATCGCCACGCCCCGGTGCTTGAGCTCGGTGCGGTGGATCCATCCCGTGGTCTTGCCGAGCCCCGCGCCGACCTTGGTCTCCTTGCGCTGGAGCAGGTGCACCTGGCGCGGCGGCGCGGCGCGCTCGGGCGCCCGCAGCCCGCCACGGTTCTCGTACGAGGTGTCCACGCCCCACTGGCGGAAGTACGTCTCGGGGTCCTGGCTCGCGCCCTCCCCGCCGTCCGTGAGGAACTCCGCGACGTCGAAGCCGATGCCGCCGGCGCCGATGATCGCGACGCGCTCCCCGACGGGCGCGCCGTCCCGCAGCACGTCGAGGTAGCTGACCACGCTCGGGTGGTCCACGCCCGCGATGGCGGGGGTGCGGGGGGAGACGCCGGTGGCGACGACGACCTCGTCGTAGCCGTCCAGGTCGGTGGCGGCGACCGGGGTGCCGAGCCGCACGTCGACACCGCGCTCGGCGAGCTGCACGCGGAAGTAGCGCAGCGTCTCGTTGAACTCGTCCTTGCCGGGGACCCGCTTGGCGACGTTCAGCTGGCCGCCGATCTCGTCGGCGGCGTCGAAGAGGGTCACGGAGTGCCCGCGCTCGGCCGCCGACACCGCGCAGGCGAGGCCGGCCGGGCCCGCGCCGACCACGGCGATCCGCTTGGCGCGCCGGGTGGGGGAGAGGACCAGTTCGGTCTCGTGGCACGCGCGCGGGTTGACCAGGCAGGAGGTGATCTTCAGGTTGAAGGTGTGGTCGAGGCAGGCCTGGTTGCAGCCGATGCAGGTGTTGATGGTGTCGGCGCGGCCGGCCGTGGCCTTGGCGACGAAGTCCGGGTCGGCGAGGAAGGGGCGGGCCAGCGAGACCAGGTCGGCGCGGCCGTCGGCGAGGATCTCCTCCGCGACCTCGGGGGTGTTGATGCGGTTGCTGGTGACGAGCGGCACGGAGACCGCGCCCATCAGCTTCTTCGTCACCCAGGTGTAGGCGCCGCGCGGCACGGAGGTGGCGATGGTGGGGATGCGTGCCTCGTGCCAGCCGATGCCGGTGTTGATGATGGTGGCGCCCGCGGCCTCGATCTCCTTGGCCAGCTGGACGACCTCCTCCAGGGTGGAGCCGCCGGGGACGAGGTCCAGCATGGAGAGGCGGTAGACGAGGATGAAGTCCTCGCCCACGCGCTCGCGGATACGGCGGACGATCTCCAGCGGGAAGCGGACGCGGTTCTCGTAGGAGCCGCCCCACCGGTCGGTGCGCTGGTTGGTGGCGGCGGCGATGAACTCGTTGATGAGGTAGCCCTCGGAGCCCATCACCTCGACGCCGTCGTAGCCGGCCTCCTTGGCGAGTTCGGCGCAGCGGGCGTAGTCCTCGACCGTCTGCTCGACCTCGGCGTCGGTCAGCTCGTTCGGTACGAAGGGGCTGATGGGGGCCTTGAGGGCGCTGGGCGCGACGAGGGCGGGGTGGTACGCGTACCGGCCGAAGTGGAGGATCTGCATCGCGATCCGGCCGCCGGCCCCGTGTACGGCGTCGGTGATGAGCCGGTGCTCGGCGACCTCCTCCGCGGTCGTGAGCTTGGCCCCGCCGTCCCACGGGCGCCCGGCGTCGTTGGGCGCGATGCCGCCGGTGACGATGAGGCCGACGCCGCCCCGGGCGCGCTCGGCGTAGAAGGCGGCCATGCGCTCGAAGCCGTGCTCGGTCTCCTCGAGGCCGACGTGCATCGAGCCCATGATCACCCGGTTGGGCAGGGTGGTGAACCCGAGGTCGAGCGGGCTCAGCAGGTGCGGGTACGGGGTCATGGGGGGCGCCTCCTCGCGCAGGATCGTCGACCCCAGTTGTAGGGGACCCCCACCCCCTTCTGCAACTAGTTGCAGAAGACCTGGGACGTGATGTCTACTACTCGGTAGCAAGAGCTGTCGCTGCTCCGCGCGGGGAGAGGCGAGAGCGGGCGGGCGAGAGGTGAGAGCGCGCGCCCCGGCGCGCGACGGCGCGGCCCTACTCGCCGACGACCGGCGACACCGCCCCCATCCACACCTCCAGATCCTCCGGCGTGCGCGGCTCCGGAGCGTCCGCGGCGAGCAGGCCCCGTGCCCGCAGCAGTCGGGCCACGGCCGTCCCCCAGGGGCGCCGCAGCCGGGCCGCGTCGAGCAGCGCGTCGTCCGCCAGCAGCTCGGCGACCGGACCCGTGCGCAGACCGGCGGGGGAGAGCACCGCCGCCTCGTCCGCCCAGCGCAGCGCCAGATCCACGTCGTGGGTCGCCATGAGGACCGTCGTCCCGGATCCCTGGAGCCGCTGGAGCGCCTCAAGGAGCCGTTCCTGCCCGTGCGGGTCGAGCCCGGCCGTCGGCTCGTCCATGATCAGCACCCTCGGCCGCATCGCGACGGCACCCGCGATCGCGGCCCGCTTGCGCTGCCCGTACGACAGCAGATGCGTCGGCCGGTCCGCCAGAGCCACGATGTCCAGCGCTTCGAGGGCCTCCTGGACCCGCAGCCGCACCTCGTCCTCGGGCAGCCCCAGGTTCATCGGACCGAAGGACACGTCCTGGCCGACCGAGGCGGCGAACAACTGGTCGTCCGGATCCTGCGTCACCAACTGCACGGTGGTCCGGAGCCGGGTCAGCCCCTTGCGGTCGTACGCCACCTCCTCCCCGTCCAGGAGCAGCGAACCGCTCCCGCAGCGGAGCCCGCCGCTCAGCAGCCGCAGCAGGGTCGTCTTCCCGCTGCCGTTACGGCCCAGCAGTGCGACCGCCCGGCCCTGGGTGATCGAGAAGCCGACACCCGACAGGACCGCGGGCCCCTCCTCGTAGGCGAAGCCCGCGTTCACCAGCTCCACCACGGGAGCCGCGGGAGGCGAAGGCGTCGAAGACGTCACGGCAGGAACCTTTCCAGTACGAGGGTGAGGGCGACGAGCCCCACGAGCAGCGCGCCCGAGGCGGCGAGGAACCGGCGCGACAGCACGCACCCGGGCACGAGCACCCGCAGCGTCCCGTCGTACCCCCGCCCGGCGAGCCCCGACTGCAGGCGCTGCGCCCGGTCGAAGGCCCGCACGAAGGTCGTCGCCCCGAGGCCGGCCAGCGAACGCCAGGTCGCGGCCCGGGTGGTGTGCCCGAGCCGGGCCGCCTGGGCCTGCCGGATCCGGGCCAGCGAGTCGAGCAGCAGGAAGATGATCCGGTACATCACGAGCGCCACGTCCACCACCGGCGCCGGCACCCCCGCCCGGACGAGCCGGGGCAGGACATCGGAGACCGGCGTGGTGAACGCGAACAGCAGCACCCCGAGCGACGCCGACCCGGTCCGCAGGAGCAGTTCCACCGCCGCGGCCGGGCCTCCCGGGGAGAGCGCGACGAGCCCCCGGGCGCCGCCGACCTCGAAGAGGAGCGGAACGGCGCCCGTGACGCAGAACCCGAGCGGGATGCGGAACGCCCGCCACAGCGCCCGCCCCGGCACACCGGCCGGACCGAGCAGGACGCCGAGCGTGGCCACGGCCACGAGCACCGCCCCCGGCCACGGGGGCAGACAGACCGCGCACAGGGTCAGACCGAATCCGAGCAGCGCCTTCTCGGCGGGGTGGCGGCGGCGCCAGCGACTGCTGTGCGCCGCCGCGTCGATCGGCAGCATCGGAGGCTACGCGTCCCGCCCGCCGTCGGCGGGACCGCCGCCGTCCTCGACGCCACGCGCCGCGACCTCACCGTCCGCGAGGCCCCCGGCCGCCCCGGCCCGCGCGGCCCCCTGCCTGCGACCTCGCCGCAGACCGAAGTAGTACGCGAGGACACCGGCACCCAGCGCCGCCTGGAGCGAGAACAGCGCGGACTCGATCTCCCCGGACGGCGGCTCGTACAGGGGCGTGAACCACGGCTCGTAGTCCGGCTGGAGCTCCGTGATCGCGGTCTCCGCCTCCCCGTCCGCCCCGGTGAACGGTTCCTCCTTGTGGTCCCCGAGCCCCAGCGCGAGCGGAAGCACCGCCAGCGCGGCGACGACGAGCAGCAGCAGGGTGTTGATCTTCGCGTTCCGGCTCATCGCGCGGCCGCCTCCTCGCGTCGCTCCGCCTTGCGCCCCGAGAGGACGCCGAGCCGGATCAGTTCGCCCTTGCTGGACTGCGTCAGGAGCCGCATCACGAGCACGGTCAGCAGACCCTCGCTCACGGCCAGCGGGATCTGCGTCACGGCGAAGATCCCGCCGAACTTGGCGAGCGCCCCCGCCACCCCGCTGCCCGGGTCCGGGAAGGCGAGCGCCAGCTGCACGCTGGTCACGCAGTACGTCGACAGGTCGGCGACGAACGCGCCGAAGAAGACGGCCACCATCAGCGGCGCACCGGACCGGCGCAGCAGCCGGTACACGCCGTAGCCCGCCCAGGGGCCGACGATCGCCATCGAGAAGGCGTTCGCGCCCAGGGTGGTGAGCCCGCCGTGGGCCAGCAGCAGGGCCTGGAAGAGCAGAGTGATCGTCCCCAGGACCGCCATGATCGGCGGACGGAAGAGGATCGCGCCCAGACCCGTACCGGTCGGATGCGAGCAACTGCCGGTCACGGAAGGGAGTTTGAGTGCCGAGAGGACGAAGGTGAAGGCGCCTGAGGCGCCGAGCAGAAGGGTGGACTCGGGATTGGACCGTACCTCGCGGGTCAGCGCGCGGACCCCGTGGACGATGAACGGTGCGGACGCGACGCTCCAGGCGGCCGCGTGCACAGGGGGCAGATACCCCTCGGCTATATGCATGGTTGGGAGACCCTCTCCAGCACCTCGTGGATGGACAACGCACCCTGGCCGGTCTCCTGGCTGACGGTCATACGTCCGGACTCCGCCTTCCCACACCACGACGGTCTCCCGTCGCGATCCAGTGGCTTCCCCGAGGGTGTCCCCGCGGGGGTGGAGCCGGACCTCCCGATCACAGTGGCGAGGGCCGCACCGGTACTGCACCGGTTTCCCGTACACCAAGGCCCTGTGACACTAGTGCGTTGACCAGGTACATCACAACACGGTCGCCACCCGGTGCGGCGTGTCGCTCACTCCACGCAGTCACTCCTTGCGGTAGGCGTACGCCTCCGATGCCGCCGCGGCCACCGCGTCGAGGTCCGCGCCGGCGCTCGCCGTGACCAGTGCGGCGACCGCGCCCTCGACGAACGGCGCGTCCACCAGACGGCTGCCCTCGGGCAGCTCGTCGCCCTCGGCGAGCAGCGCCTTCACCGTCAGCACCGCGCTCCCTAGGTCGACCAGGATCGCCACGCCGGCGCCCCGGTCCGCGGCCTTCGCCGCCTCGCAGATCAGTTCGGAACTCGTCCCGAGGTCACCGCCCGGGGTCCCCCCTGCGGGGACGACCTGTGCCAGGTCGCCACCCCCGGACAGGCCCCGGGCCAGCTCGGCCACGGCGGTCGCGACGGCGGCACTGTGCGACACGAGCACGATGCCGACGGGCCCGGAACCACCGCCCGCGACCGCGCCCCCGTCCGCGCCGCTCATGCCGCCCCCTCCGCACGCGCGGTGTCGTCGAGCGCGGCGAACAGCAGCGCGGACGAGGTCGCCCCCGGATCCTGGTGCCCCACCGACCGCTCGCCCAGATAGCTGGCCCTGCCCTTGCGCGCCCGCAGCGGTACGGTCGCGACGGCGCCCCCCTCGGCGGCGGCGCGGCCCGCCCCGAACGACTCCCGCAGACCCTCCACGGCCGGAACGAGCGCGTCCAGCATCGTCTTGTCGCCCACCTGCGCACCGCCCAGCTGGGAGACGGCCGTCACACCCGCGCCGAGCGCCTCCGCCAGCCGCGCCCGGGAGACCCGCTCGTCGTCGCCGAGCGTCTTGCCGGTACGCCGCAGCAGCGTGCCGTACAGCGGTCCCGACGCGCCGCCCACGGTGGAGATCAACTGCCGCCCGGCGGCCGTCAGCACCGCGCCCGGAGTCGCCGGCGGCTCCTTGGCCAGGGTCTCGGTGACGGCGGCGAAGCCCCGCTTCAGGTTGGCGCCGTGGTCGGCGTCGCCGATGGCCGAGTCGAGCTCGGTGAGCCGGTCCGCCTCACGGTCGACGGCCCCGGCCACCGCCGCCAGCCAGCGGACCAGGAAGTCCGCGCCGAAGGTCTCCGTCATGCCGGTCCCCTCTCCCATCCCTCGACTCACCGGCCCCAGCGCAGCGCGGGCGTCTGCACGGGCGCGTCCCACAGGCGGAGGAGCTCCTCGTCCACCTCGCACAGGGTCACCGAGCAGCCGGCCATGTCGAGCGAGGTCACGTAGTTCCCGACGAGGGTACGGGCCACCGGCACGCGTCGCTCGCCGAGCACGCGCTGCACCTCGGCGTTGAAGCCGTACAGCTCGAGGAGCGGGGTCGCGCCCATGCCGTTGACCAGCGCGATCACCGGTCCGGACGGGCGGAGGTCCTCGACGACGGCGTCGACGGCGAAGTCCGCGATCTCCCGCGACGTCATCATGGGCCGCCGCTCACGGCCGGGCTCACCGTGGATGCCGATGCCCAACTCCAGCTCACCCGCCGGGAGATCGAAGGTGGGGCTGCCCTTGGCGGGGGTGGTGCACGCGCTCAGGGCCACGCCGAAGGACCGCGAGCGCGCGTTGACCCGGCGGGCGATCGCCTCCACCCGCTTCAGCGGGGCACCCTCCTCGGCGGCCGCGCCCGCGATCTTCTCGACGAAGAGCGTGCCGCCGGTACCGCGACGGCCCGCCGTGTACAGACTGTCCGTGACGGCGACGTCGTCGTCGACGAGGACCTTGGCGACCTGGATGCCCTCGTCCTCGGCGAGTTCCGCCGCCATCTCGAAGTTCAGGACGTCGCCGGTGTAGTTCTTGACGACGAACAGCACCCCGGCGCCGCTGTCGACGGCCGCCGCGGCCCGCACCATCTGATCGGGCACCGGGGAGGTGAACACCTCCCCGGGACAGGCGGCCGCCAGCATCCCGGGTCCCACGAACCCCCCGTGCAACGGCTCGTGCCCGGATCCGCCACCGGACACCAGCGCGACCTTCCCCGCGACGGGCGCGTCCCGCCGCAGCACGACCCGCCGTTCCACATCGACGGTGAGCTCGGGATGAGCGGCCGCCATCCCCCGCAACGCGTCGGCGACGACGGTCTCGGGGACGTTGATGAGCATCCTCATGGGTACCTCCTGGTGCGATGGGCAGGCAGGTCGCTGAGCGGTCGTCGCAGGTCAGAGCGTGTGAGGCTGTTGGTTGATCTTGGCGCTTCGTGGCGGCTCGGGGGCGGCTGCGTGCGGTGCTGATGCTGACGTGATGCGCTTTGCGAATGCGCATCACGGCGCAATTATCGACGCAATGTCGCGAGCGCGCAGTAGTGCGTCGCCGGTCGGATCCGGACGATTGATCAAGATCCACTTTCGATCGGTGCAGCTGCTCCGGCGCCGCGGCCAACAAGATGGTGTACCACCCGGCCACGGCGCTGCACCCGTCGTTGTCCAGCAGCAACAGGGACATCCGGTCGTGTGACGAGTACTCGTTCAACGCCACCTACGAGTCGGCGGGCATGCCCACGACGGAGGACGGGCTGAACCCGAAGCCGGTGTCGGACGCACTGCAGGGACGCGAGTGCGTGCAGACCTACGAGACCAAGCTGCCCGACGGCACGTTCCGGCTCTACGACGACGAGCGGTTCGCCGCGCCGACCTGGCAGGAGACCTGCGGCCGGTCGTCGATGTCGGTCAACGTCAACTCGCAGTCGATGGCCCGCTTCGGATCGTTCGCGTCCACGTTCCGGATGCTCGACAAGGACACGTACTGGGTGGACATCGCCGGGTTCGACAAGTGCGACCCGCTCGCCGATGTGATCAAGTGCGCTCAGACCCCGTGACCCCGGGACGCCCCGCGTGAAGACAGCCCCCGCACCCGTGATCCGGGTTCGGGGGCTGCCTCGCGGACAGGGTCCTGGTCAGGAGCCGAGGGGACGCCATCCGTCCTGCTCGTACATGGGATCGGGATCGAACCAGCCCAGCCCGTCACCGGTGGGCGACAGGTAGGGCAGCATGCCCAGGGTCCGGGTGGGGCGGGCCTCGACGAGCGCGTCGGCCCCGTCCTCCAGCCACCCGGCCAGGCCGACGCCGAGCGGCTCGAGCTCGGAGGCGTCCGCCCACGTGCCGAGCATTCCCGTATCCAGATCGAGGTACGTGCCGTACATCATCGTGTGCAGGGCGGACGCGGTGACCGGAACGTACCGGGCCGACGCGTCGCCCGCGTACTCCGACAGCGGCGAGGCGTGCGCGCTGACGACGTGCTCGAGCGGCAGCCACGCCTGACCGTTCGGCATGAAATCGACTGCGTTCGCCCGCCGGTGCCAAGGGTCGTCCTCACCCGGGGGAAGGAGCGGCTGCTCCCCGAACTCGTCCAGGTCGGCGCCACGCACCCCGTCATGCCGGAGGTAGAGCGCCCGAAGCTCGGGCGGGAAGCGCACCCCGAGAGCCTGCTCCGCCTCCTCGATCCGCTCGGGCGTGGCAGCCGGTCGCAGCAACTCGTACGACCCGGGTGCCTGCCGGCTCAGCCATGTCTCGACCCGGCTCCATGCGGCTTCGACCCGGGCGCGCTCACTCATCGTCGTCCCCACTGTCAGTGTTGTCGTTCGCAGCGCCGTCGGCACAGAAGACCACATCCGGACGAGGCTGATCCGCGGTCGGCTGCGGGCGGGCGCTGAGGTGGGCGGCCCGCTCCTCGCACGTCATGCGGTCCATGCTGCACGCCGTGAAGTCCGCTCCCGAACTGCCGCAGTCCGGCGTCGGGTGGATCGGGGGGCTCGGGGAGGGGGCCGGGGAGACCACGCCGGTCCCGGCGCTCTCGGGCCTCATGCCGGCGTTCAGGACCTCGGTCGCGGTGTAGCCGAGCGCGGCCAGGGCCCCCGCGGCAGCCAGGAAGACCCACGCCGTGCGTGAAGGGAGCGTGGCCGGCTCGGGCTGGGAACCGTCGTCCGTCATCGGGGCTCCTTCCGGGCCTCGTCGGGCAACTGGTGACGTCATCGGACCTCATGCCGTCGAAGGATGGGCATGGGGGGTGGTCTGCTTCCTGCCGGGGTCTCGGGCTCGGACCATTGTCTCGGACTCGGGGATGCACGGTAGCGAGTGGCGGGCCCCTTGTACGTCATGCGGTTCATGTCACAGGCGGAGAGCCCCGCACGCACGCCGCTGCCATGCGGAGCGGAGGCGACCGGCGTCGGATTCGATGGCAGAGGACACCTGTCGGCCCCGGTTCTGCGCGTCGTGAAAGCCCCTGCCGGAACGGAACGCTCCGGGCGTCGGTGGGCTTGCATGGTTACGTAATCATACGCGGCTCGGCAAGTCCAAGTGCCATGGGTTCTCCTGTAGTTCACCGAAAATGCGGTCGGCTCCGCGGGCGACGAAGCTACGCCCCAGTAGGACTTGACGCTCTCGCCTCGGCACTGCCACGGTTCGTTCGAAAGTGATCAGCAACAGGCCGAATTTCGCATCACCACGCATGGTTGGTGTTCTCTGCTGCCTGCTTGTCGTCACCGCACTCCCGGCGGGGGCGCGTGCCCAGCCGCGCCCGTAGCCGTGCCCTCCTCTCCACCGAAGGAATCACCCATGCGCTCAGCGCGTTCCCGGGGCAGAAATCTCGCCGCTCTCACCGCTCTCGCTCTCGCTTTCGCCGCGCTCGTGCCGGTGACGGCTTCGGCCGCCCCGGCGGCGGCGGTCGAGGCGGCCGCCGTTCCGTCCGTGGTGCCCCAGCCCGTGTCGCAGACGAACCTGACCGGCAGCGGTTTCACGCTGACCGCACAGACACCGGTGAACGTCATC
>NZ_LIVX01000008.1:0-312814 GCF_001905665.1 Streptomyces sp. CB02261
CATGGCCCGCAACCTCCCGTAACTCCCTGCCCGTTGAAAGGAGACAGGCCGTGACCCTGAAGATCGCTGTCTGTGTGAAGTACGTCCCCGACGCGACCGGCGACCGCGGTTTCGCCGATGACCTGACGACCGACCGCGAGGCCGTCGACGGTCTGCTCTCGGAGCTCGACGAGTACGCGGTCGAGCAGGCCCTCCGCATCTCCGAGGACGCCGACGACGCCGAGGTCACCGTGGTGACCGTGGGCCCGGACGACGCCAAGGACGCGCTGCGCAAGGCCTTGTCGATGGGCGCCGACAAGGCCGTCCACGTCAACGACGAGGACATCCACGGCTCCGACGTGATCGCCACCTCCGCGATCCTGGCCAAGGCCCTGGAGAAGACCGGCTTCGACCTGGTCGTCTGCGGCATGGCGTCGACCGACGGCACGATGGGCGTGCTGCCCGCGCTGCTCGCCGAGCGGCTGTCCCTCCCCCAGGTGACGCTGCTCTCGGAGCTCTCCGTCGAGGACGGCGTGGTGAAGGGCCGTCGTGACGGCGACGCCGCCACCGAGCTCCTGGAGGCCCCGCTGCCGGCCGTCGTCTCGGTCACCGACCAGTCGGGCGAGGCCCGCTACCCCTCCTTCAAGGGGATCATGGCCGCCAAGAAGAAGCCGGTCCAGGAGCTGGACCTGGACGACCTCGACATCGACGCCGACGAGGTGGGCCTCGCCGGGGCCTGGACCCTGGTCGACGCGGTGGCCGCGCGCCCGGCCCGTACGCAGGGCACGATCGTCACGGACGAGGGCGACGGCGGCAAGCAGCTCGCCGCCTTCCTCGCGTCCCAGAAGTTCATCTGACCGACCGTCAGCCACACCCACTCAGGAGCAACGAATCATGGCTGAGATCCTGGTTCTCGTGGACCACGCCGACGGTGCGGTCCGCAAGCCGGCCCTCGAACTGCTGACCCTGGCCCGCCGCATCGGCGAGCCCTCGGCGGTCGTCCTCGGCGCCGGCCAGGCCGCGGCCTCGATCGCCGCCACCGCCGGCGAGTACGGCGCGGCGACGGTGTACGTCGCGGACGGCGCCGAGTTCACCGAGCAGCTGGTCGTGCCGAAGGTCGACGCGCTCACCCAGCTCGCCAAGGAGAAGGGGGCGGCCGCCGTCCTGGTGACCTCCTCCGGCGAGGGCAAGGAGGTCGCGGCCCGCGTCGCGCTCCGCCTCGGCTCCGGCCTGATCACCGACGCCGTGGAGCTGGAGGCCGGCGAGGACGGCCCGGTCGCCACCCAGTCCGTCTTCGCCGCCTCGTACCAGGTGAAGTCGCGGGTCTCGCACGGCGTGCCGGTCATCACCGTCAAGCCGAACTCCGCCGCCCCGGAGGCCGCTCCGGCCGCCGGTACGGTCGAGGACGTCACGGTCGCCTTCTCCGGCAACGCCGCGAAGGTCGTCTCGCGCACCCCGCGCGTCTCCACCGGCCGCCCGGAGCTGACCGAGTCCGCGATCGTGGTCTCCGGCGGCCGCGGTGTCGGCGCGGCCGAGGGCTTCGCGGTCGTCGAGAAGCTGGCCGACTCGCTCGGCGCGGCCGTCGGCGCCTCCCGCGCCGCCGTGGACGCCGGCTGGTACCCGCACGCCAACCAGGTGGGCCAGACGGGCAAGCAGGTCTCGCCGCAGCTGTATGTCGCGGCGGGCATCTCGGGTGCCATCCAGCACCGGGCCGGCATGCAGACGTCGAAGACGATCGTCGCGGTCAACAAGGACGCGGAGGCCCCGATCTTCGACCTGGTCGACTACGGCGTGGTCGGTGACCTCTTCGAGGTGCTGCCTCAGCTGACGGACGAGATCGGCGCCCGCTGACCGTCCCGCTCGCCCACGACGAAAGGGGCGGGTGGGTGGCACTCTGTGCCACCCACCCGCCCCTTTCTGTCGTTCCCGTGTCAGATCCAGCCGTCGAGCGGGACCTCCTCGCAGAGCCGGACGACCGGCCTGCGGCCGGTGACGCCGACCCCGGAGGAGAGCTTGACCCGGACCCCGGGGCGCACCGCGTGCAGCGGACCGTCGACGCGGCAGCGGACCGTGAAGCCCTCCGTCATGTACACCGGCCAGAGGTCGGCATCGGCCGCGGCGACCCCGCGCCGTACGGAGATCACGCCTTCGCCCTCGCTGAGTTGGGGCGTGAGCTCCGTCGACCCGCAGGTCGGGCAGAGCAGTCGCTGGAACGTCGTGGTGTGGCACCAGCGGCAGCGCTGGAAGTAGAGCTCGGCGTCGGGGGCCGACTCCTCTGCGGCCCGGACGGCGGTCCCGCTCCTCATTCCCGTGTGGAACACGATGCCTTCTCCTTGCACTCGGCGGCTCGACCGTGCATGGAGCAAAGATATGGCACTGAGTGCCATCAAATAAAGACCTGAGTTCCCCGAATTAGAGATACCGCGAACCCCGGCGGCCGCGGCCGGTTCGCGTCAGTCCTCGCCGAGGCTCGATTCCACCTCGCGCACCACGCGCCACATCGGGGTGGACCGCTTGGTGATGACCACCACGACGTCCTCGGTCTCCTCCGCCGGCGCGGCCACCACCGCGTCCGGGCTCCAGGTGGCACGGACGAACTCCAGGGCCCGGTCGACCTCGGCGAGCGGGTCGCCCTCCCCTCCCGAGCGCAGCCAGTGTCGCAGCGCGTGGTTGTGGGCGGCGACCACGGCCGCGGCTGCCACGTTGGCGCGCAGGGTGCCGTCCCTGCGGTCGGCCCAGCGGGTGCGCAGATAGTCGCCGAGGGTCTTCTCGTACCGCCAGACGACGGAGAGCTCGTAGGTGCGGAGCCCGGCCACCTCCCGCGTGAGCCGGTAGCGCTGGACGGAGAAGGTGGGGTTCTCGGCGTACATCCGCATGACGAGACGGGCGGCGCCGCACACCCGGACCATCGGGTCGTCGGTGTCGGCGCTCGCCGCGAGGAAGCGGGTCATGTCGGCGAGGCACTGCTCGTGGTCGGGGAAGACCACGTCCTCCTTCGACGGGAAGTACCGGAAGAAGGACCTGCGCCCGACGCCCGCGAGCGTGACGATGTCGTCGACCGTGGTCTGCTCGTAGCCCCGCTCCAGGAAGAGCTGGAAGGCGGCGGCGATGAGGGAGTCCCGCATCGCTGGCTTCGTGGAGTTCGTCGACGCTGTTCCCATGGGCCGAACCTAACATTCGACACACCAGAGCGCGGCACTAGATGCCGGAGGAATCCGGCACCCAGTGCTCTGCCGAGGGTACGGAGGTTCAGCGCCCCCGGTTCAGCGGGCCGCCATGCGGAGCGCGCCGTCCATGCGGATCGTCTCGCCGTTGAGGTAGTCGTGCTCGGCGACCATGGTCACCAGGCGGGCGTACTCCTCGGGGCGGGCGAGGCGCTGCGGGAAGGTGACGGTCGCGGCGAGGCCGGCCCTGACGTCCTCGCCGAACCCGGCCATCATCGGGGTGTCGACGATGCCCGGGGCGATGGTGACGACCCGGATGCCGAACTGCGCCAGGTCCCGCGCCGCGGTGACGGTCATGCCCGCGACGCCGGCCTTGGAGGCGGCGTAGGCGATCTGCCCGACCTGGCCCTCGAAGGCGGCGATCGAGGCGGTGTTGACGACGAGACCGCGCTGCCCGTGCTCGTCGGGCTCGTGCCGGGCGATGGCCTCGGCGGCGAGGCGCATGACGTTGAACGTGCCGAGCAGGTTGACGTCGAGCACGGTCCGGAACAGTTCGAGGTCGTGCGGTCCCTTGCGGCCCAGGATGCGGGCGGAGGGGGCGATACCGGCGCAGTTCACGGCGAGCCGCAGTGCGGCGCCGTCGGTGTCGATCGCGGCGAGGGCCTCGCGGACCTGCTGCTCGTCGGTGACGTCTGCGGCGAGCAGCCGGACGCCTTCGGGCAGCGGTCCCGCGGCGGCCACGGCCTTGTCGAGGTCGACGCCGTAGACGGCGGCGCCCCGTGCGGCGAGCGCCGCAGCGGTGGCGGCCCCGAGGCCGGAGGCGGCGCCGGTGACGAGAGCGGCGGAGCCGGCGATGTCCATGGAACTCCTCGTTCGTGTCGTGTGTCGTCGTGGTGGTGCGTGTGTCGTCGAGTGTGGGGCGCGGCGCGGGTGTCACACGGGTGCGACCCCCGCAGCCGGGCGGCTACTTCTCGGTGCGGGCGAGTCCCCGACTGATGACGAGGCGCTGGATCTGGTTGGTGCCCTCGAAGATCTGGGTGATCTTGGCTTCGCGCATGTAGCGCTCGACCGGGAAGTCGCGGGTGTAGCCGTAGCCGCCGAGGACCTGGACGGCGTCCGTCGTGACCTTCATCGCCGTGTCGGTGGCGATGAGCTTGGCCGCGCTGGCCTGGCGGCTGAAGGGACGGCCGAGGTCGCGGCGGCGGGCCGCGTCCAGGTACGTGGCGCGGGCCGCGTCGACGGCGGCGGCCATGTCGGCGAGGAGGAAGCCGAGGCCCTGGTGGTCGACGATCCGGCGGCCGAAGGTGGTGCGCTCGTTCGCGTAGGCGACGGCGGCGTCCAGGGCGGCCTGGGCGAGGCCCGTGGCGCAGGCGGCGATGCCGAGACGGCCGCTGTCCAGGGCGCTGAACGCGATCTGGAGGCCCTGCCCCTCCTTCCCGACGAGCCGGTCGGCTTCGAGGAGGGCGCCGTCCCAGTAGGCGGAGGTGGTGGGGACGGCCTGGAGGCCCATCTTCCGCTCGGGGGCGCCGAAGCTGAGGCCCTCGGTGGCACCGGGGGCGAGGAAGCAGGAGATGCCGTGGCTGCCGGGCGCGGTCCGGGCGAAGAGCGCGTAGAAGCCCGCCCTGCCGCCGTGGGTGATCCAGGCCTTGGTGCCGGTGACGCGGTAGCCGCTGCCGTCCTCCTGGCGCTCGGCCTTGCAGCTGAGGGCGGCGGCGTCGGAGCCGGCCTGCGGCTCGGAGAGGCTGTAGCCGCCGACGGTCCGGCCCTCCAGCATCCCGGGCAGCCAGCGTTCCTTCTGCTCGGCGGTGCCGAAGGTGTGCAGCGGGTGGCAGGCCAGGGTGTGGACGCTGGTGGCGACGGCGACGGCCGCCCAGCGCGCGGCGAGCTCCTCGAGGACCTGGAGGTAGACCTCGTACGGCTGGCCTCCGCCGCCGTACTCCTCGGGGTACGGGAGGCCGAGGAGCCCGGCCTCGCCGAGGGTGGCGAAGAGCCCTTCGGGATAGGTCTCGGTGGCCTCGTGCTCGTCCACCCGCGGAGAGAGCTCCTTGTCGGCGATCTCCCGGGTGAGGGCGATGAGGTCCGCTGCCTCGGGGGTGGGAAGCAGGCGGTCGACATCCATGGCGACTCCAGCGGCGCGCAAAGTGGTACTGAGGAAGGTACTGCAGTACCGCCGAGCGTAGCGCAGAAGGGTGCCGCCGTAACCCCCGCCAAAAGCGGCCTGGAATACTGGCCGGGTGATCGAGACCTCAGCCGCCGACACCCCGAAGCTCACGGGTCGCGGTGCGGCGCGCCGCTCCGCCCTGTTCGAGGAGCTCGTCGCCCTCCTCGTCGGCGAGGGCTTCGCCCGGCTGACGCTCGACGACCTCGCCGGGCGCCTGCGCTGCTCCAAGCGGACCCTGTATGGCCTCGCCGACAGCAAGGAGCAGCTGGTGCGTGCGGCGGTCGTGCACTTCTTCCGCCGCGCCACCGCCCGGGTGGAGGCGGTCCTCGCCGCCGAGGCCGACCCGGCGGAGCGGCTCGCGGCCTATCTGCGGGCGGTCTCGGCGGAGCTGGCGCCGGTCTCGCCGCAGTTCTTCGACGACGTGGCCGCGTTCGAGCCGGCGGCGGAGGTCTACGAGCGCAACACCCGCGCGGCTGCCGACCGGGTCCAGCAGCTCATCGAGGAGGGCGTCCGCGCCGGGGTCTTCCGCCAGGTCCACGTGACCTTCGCGGCCGACGTCATCTCCTCGGTGATGGTCCGCATCCAGCGCCGCCAGGTCGCCGCCGCGACGGGCCTGGCCGACGCGGAGGCGTACGAGGAGCTGGCCGAGCTGCTCCTCAGCGGCCTCCGCAAGGCCTGAGACACCCCGACGGACGGGCATGGCCGGTTCTCGCCCTCGTTCGATCACTCTGCGCATCCGATCCATTACCGTGTGCGGCGTCACCGACCACCGCACCCAGGGAGACCTCCACGTGGAGCGCAGCCGTACCGTCCCGAGGATCCGAGCCGTACTCGCCGCCATGGGCGTCACCGTCGCCCTCGCCGCCGCGCCGCCGGCGCAGGCGGCCCCCGCGGAGAGGCCCGCCGCCGCTCCCCCGGCTCCCTGCACCGGGGAGTTCCAGGGCGACAGGCGGCTCGGACCGAAGCACCTGCCGAAGAAGTGGCAGGAGCCGGTGGGGCCGCTGCTCAACCGGTACCACCGGACCGGGCAGCTGTCCCCCGCCGACTTCCTCAAGAAGTACTGGGAGGGTCCCGCCGACACCGGCGGCTGGAAGTACCCGCCCAACGACGGCTTCGGCGAGGTCAACGGCACCGTCGACAAGGCGCCCGAGCTCCTGACGGAGGGCGAGCGCCTGGACCGCTTCGGCTCCGAGTACGGCGCGTACCTGGCGCCGGCCGGTGACGCCTACGCCGAGCGGGCGCTGCCCCCGCAGAACCTCAACACCCGGGACGCCGCCTTCCCCTGCGACTACCACCTGTACGAGGTGGCGCGGTCGTTCGTGGTCTGGGAGGGCTCCATCGCGCCCTGGTTCGAGCAGCCGGGAGGCGGCCGGCAGATCAAGCTGGACCCGGCGTTCCTCGACCCGGGCGAGGGGCAGCGGCTCAACGTCAAGTGGCTGCTCGACCACGGCTACCTGGTACGCGTCGCCGCGTGACCGACCGCCGGGCGCTGGACCGGGCACTCCGGGAGGCCGGGGTGCCCGAGGCGTACTACTGGATCGAGGACGTCCACGAGCCGGCGCCGACCCCGCCCGACTTCGTCTATCTGCGGACGGATCCGGCCGGGGGCGGCTGGGAGACCGGGGTGTACGAGCGGGGCGCGTACGAACCGGTCGCCACGCACGCCACGGAGGCGGAGGCCTGCGCCCACCTCCGGAGCCTGCTGGGGGACCAGGGCGGGACCGCGTTCAGACCCTGAAGATCCACGGGCTCTTATTTCAAGAGGTGACTTAAACCCCAAGAGAAGAGCGCGCCGGGAGCCTGACAACGGTATGTTGGCGTTCAGGACTATTCCACCAGGGGGCTCCCAGTGACCATGCGGAACGGCCGCACGGTGCGTGACCTGCGGCGCGAGAACCGTACCGCCGTCCTCCAGCGCCTCTACTTCGACGGGCCGATGAGCCGCTTCTCGCTCGGCCCCGCGACCGGCCTCAGCTCGGGTTCGGTCAGCAACGTGGTCGCGGAGCTCGTGGCCGAGGGCCTGGTCGAGGAGGCGGGCAGCGTCGACTCGGCCGGCGGTCGCCCCCGCACCCTGCTGCGCGTCACCCCGGGCAGCGGCTTCATGATCGGCGTCGACGTCGGCGAGACCCGCGTCAGGATCGAGCTGTTCGACCTCATGCTCACCGAACTCGCGCGCGCGGACCGGCCCTTGGAGGTCGCCAGCCCTCACCCGCACGAGCGGTACGAGGTCGGGGTGGTCGTCGACCACGTCCGCGAGGGCATCGCCGAGGTCATGCGCATCGCCGACGTGCCGGCGGAGCGTCTGCTCGGTGTCGGTGTGGGTGTGCCGGGGATCGTGGCGCGTGACGCGGAGGACGGTGCGGTGGTGCACGGTCAGACGATCGGCTGGGACGCGGTGCCGTTCGAGCGGCTGTTGCGGGCGGCGGTGGATCTTCCCGAGGCGGTGCCGTACTGGATCGACAACGGTGCCAAGACACTGGGCCAGGCGGAGATGTGGTTCGGTGCAGGGCGGGGTGCGCGCAGTGCGGTGGTGGTCCTGTTCGGCTCGGGTGTGGGTGCCTGTGTGGTGGCCGATCCGCTGGGGCCGGGGCGGGCGATCGAGTGGGGTCATCTGACGGTACGGGTGCGGGGCCGGCGCTGCCGCTGCGGTGCCCAGGGCTGCCTGGAGGCGTACGCGGGCGCGGAGGCGCTGCTCGAACGGTGGCGGGAGGCGGGCGGGCTGCTGCCGTCGGGCGCGGACGAGGAGACGGCCCTGACCGCGATGCTGGCGGCCGCCTACCCGGCCGACCCGGAGGACTCCGACCTGACCGCGCTGACCGTACTGGAGGAGACGGCCGAGTACCTCGGCGCCGGCTTCGCCGACCTGATCAACCTCTTCCAGCCCGAACGCATCCTCGTCGGCGGCTGGGCCGGCCTCCAGCTCGGCACCCGCTTCCTGGAGACGGTGACGGAGCACGCGAAGGAGTACGCCCTGACGTACCCGGCGGCGCGGGTCAGCATCGGCCTCGGCACGCTCGGCCCCGACGCGGTCACGGTCGGCGCGGCGATCCTGCCGCTCGCCGACTTCTTCGCCCGGGGCGGCCGACGGGCCGACCCGGAGACCGCCGGGGAGCAGCCGGCCTGGGCCTCGACCGTCAGGGAGAGGACGGCGCACTGAGCCGCGAGCACACGGCCGGGGACTGTGCCGCCGATCGGGACGGTTCCGCGTCGCGAGCCGGGCGGGCCCGACCGGTGTTCTAGGCGACGGAACCTATCCGCCCCGCGGGTTCGCGGGGCCCGTCGTGGTGGATCGGGGTGTGGGCGCCGGTGAGGGAGACGCCGCTGCCGCCGCGGCGGTTGGCGACGATCTCGGCGCCGATGGAGAGGGCCGTCTCCTCCGGGGTACGTGCGCCGAGGTCGAGGCCGATCGGGGACCGCAGACGGGCGAGTTCGAGATCGGTGACGCCGACCTCGCGCAGGCGCTTGTTGCGGTCCTCGTGGGTGCGGCGGGAGCCCATCGCGCCGATGTAGGCGACGGGAAGCGTGAGGGCGGCCTGGAGGAGGGGGACGTCGAACTTGGCGTCGTGGGTGAGGACGCAGAGGACGGTCCGGCCGTCGGTCTCCGTGGACTCCAGGTAGCGGTGGGGCCATTCGACGACGATCTCGTCGGCCTCGGGAAAGCGGGCCGGCGTCGCGAAGACGGGCCGGGCGTCGCAGACGGTGACGTGGTAGCCGAGGAACTTGCCGACCCGGACGAGGGCGGCGGCGAAGTCGATGGCGCCGAAGACGATCATGCGGGGGGCGGGGACGGAGGACTCGACGAGGAGGGTCAGCGGCTGTCCGCAGCGGCTGCCGTCCTCGCCGATCTCGACCGTGCCGGTACGGCCCGCGTCGAGCATCGCCCGGGCCTCGGCCGCCGCGGTGCGGTCCAGCTCGGGGTGGCCGCCGAGCTTCCCCTCGTACGAGCCGTCGGGACGGACCAGGAGAGCCCGGCCCATGAGGTCCTCGGGGCCGGAGACGATCCGGGTCAGGGCGGCCGCCTCGCCGGTGGCGGCGGCCGCGAACGCGGCGGGGAAGACCCCGCCGCGGACCGGGGTGACGAGGATGTCGATGACACCGCCGCAGGTCAGACCGACCGCGAAGGCGTCCTCGTCGCTGTAGCCGAAGCGCTCGACGACGGTCCTGCCGTCGTCGAGGGCCTGCACGCACAGGTCGTAGACCGCGCCCTCCACACACCCTCCGGAGACCGAGCCGATCGCCGTGCCCTCGCTGTCGACGGCGAGTGCGGCACCCGGCTGCCGGGGCGCGCTGCCGCCGACGGCCACCACGGTGGCCACGGCGAAGTCGCGTCCCTGCTCGACCCACCGGTTGAGCTCTTCGGCGATGTCCAGCATCTCGGTTCTCCTCTGGAAGGTGTGGGGAGGGCGGCGGGGGCGGCGTCAGCCGACGCCGAGCCAGCTCTCGATCGGGTGGATCGCGAAGTACACGATGAAGATCGCGGTGAGGCCCCACATGAAGGCACCCACCTCGCGGGCCTTGCCCTGCGCCACCTTGATGACGGCGTAGGAGATGACACCGGCCGCGACACCCGTGGTGATGGTGTACGTGAAGGGCATCAGGACCACGGTGAGGAACACCGGGATCGCCACGGAGCGGTCGCTCCAGTCGACGTGCTTGGCGTTCTGCATCATCATCGCGCCGATGACGACCAGGGCGGCGGATGCGACCTCGGCCGGAACGATCGCGGTGAGCGGGGTGAAGAAGAGGCAGAGGGCGAAGAAGGCGCCGGTGACGACGGAGGAGAGGCCCGTGCGGGCACCCTCGCCGACGCCGGTGGCCGACTCGACGAAGACGGTCTGTCCGGAGCCGCCGCCGACACCACCGATGACACCGCCGGCGCCGTCGATGAACAGGGCCTTCGACAGGCCCGGCATGCGGCCCTTGTCGTCGGCGAGGTTGGCCTCGGAGCCGACGCCGATGATGGTGGCCATCGCGTCGAAGAACCCGGCGAGGACCAGGGTGAAGACGATCATGGTGATCGTGATGTAGCCGACGTCGCCCCAGCCGCTGAAGGAGACCTCGCCGATGAGCGAGAAGTCCGGTGCGGAGACGGCGCTGCCGTTGAGCTCCGGCGCGCCGGAGAACCAGGCGCCCGCGCCCTTGGCCGGGATGTCGGCCACGGCGTTGACGATCATGGCGACGACGGTGCCCGCGACGATGCCGATGAGGATGGCGCCGGGGACGTTGCGGGCCTGCAGCGCGAAGATCAGCAGCAGGGTGACGGCGAAGATGAGGACGGGCCAGCCCATGAGTTCACCGGCCGGGCCGAGGGACACGGGACCGCCGCCCGGGGCGGGGTTCTCGTGGACGAAGCCGGCCTTGACGAAGCCGATGATCGCGATGAAGAGGCCGATGCCTATGGTGATCGCGTGCTTGATCGCCAGCGGGATCGCGTTCATGATCATCTCGCGGAGGCCGGTGACCACCAGGAGACAGATGATGACACCGTAGGCCACACACATGGCCATCGCCTGCGGCCAGGTCATGACGGCGATGACCTGCGAGGACAGGACTCCGGAGACACTGAGACCGGCCGCGAGGGCGAGCGGGACCTTGCCCCAGAAGCCCATCAGGAGAGTGGTCACAGCGGCGGCGAGCGCGGTCGCGGTGATGAGCGCGGGCTGGCTGAGTACGTTGCCCGCGACGTCCTTGCCGCCGAGGATCAGGGGGTTGAGCAGGAGAATGTACGCCATCGCCATGAAGGTGGTGACGCCGCCGCGGATCTCCGTCGCGACGGTGGATCCTCTCTCCGAGATGTGAAAGTACCGGTCGAGCCAAGAGCGGCCGGCGGGGACGTTGGAGCCGGAGCCCGCGTCCTCCGATGCGGTCTTGGGCTCCACAGACGACTGGGTCATGGGGCCTACTCCCAAGGTTCAAAGGGGCACCCGCATCAGACTTCGAAGGGCTTCTGATCTGGTGAAGCTGCGGGATTTGGGATGCTGCGTGGGCTGCACGACCCGGGGGACGGCCCGAGACGAACGGAGTGAATCGGTACTGCGGGGACTGCGGTGACTGCGGGTGTTGCTGGTACAGCGCGTGTTTCCGGCGGTGCCGGGGTTACTCCGGGCGGCACGGGCGGGGGGAAGTGTGACGTTCCCGGGGAGGCACGTACCGCCCGGAGAGTCCTACAGGGTGCCGGTGAGCGCCTCGGGGCGGACCGGCGTCTTGTTGAGCTCCAGGCCCGTCGCGGCCCGGATCGCCGCGAGGACGGCCGGGGTGGACGACAGGGTCGGGGCCTCACCGATGCCGCGCACTCCGTACGGGGCGTTCGGGTCCGCCAGCTCGAGGTAGTCGACCGGGATGGTCGGCGTGTCGAGGATGGTGGGGATCAGGTAGTCCGTGAAGGAGGGGTTGCGCACCTTCGCGGTCTTCGGGTCGACGATGATCTCCTCCATCACCGCGACGCCCAGGCCCTGGGTGGTGCCACCCTGGATCTGGCCGACGACGGAGAGGGGGTTGACCGCCTTGCCGACATCCTGGGCGCACGCCAGCTCGATGACCTTGACGAGGCCGAGCTCGGTGTCGACCTCCACCACCGCGCGGTGCGCGGCGAAGGCGTACTGGACGTGGCCGTTGCCCTGGCCGGTGACGAGGTCGAAGGCCTGGGTGGGGCGGTGCCGCCACTCCTCCTCGACCTCCACGGCCTGGTCCTCCAGGACGTCGGCGATGGTGGCGAGGGCCTCGCCGCCGTCGGTGACGACCTTGCCGCCCTCCAGGAGGAGTTCGGCGGTGGCCCACGCCGGGTGGTACGAGCCGAACTTGCGCCGGCCGATCTCCAGGACCTTCTCGCGGACGAGCTCGCAGGAGTTCTTGATGGCGCCGCCGGTCATGTACGTCTGGCGGCCCGCGGAGGTCGAGCCGGCCGAACCCACCTGGGTGTCGGCGGGCTGGATGGTGACCTGCTGGACGCCGAGCTCGGTACGGGCGATCTGCGCGTGGATGGTCACGCCGCCCTGGCCGACCTCCGCCGCGGCGGTGTGGACCGTGGCGACGGGCTCGCCGTTGATGACCTCCATGCGGATCCTGGCGGTCGAGTAGTCGTCGAAGCCCTCGGAGAAGCCGACGTTCTTGATGCCGACGGCGTAGCCGACGCCCCGCACCACACCCTCGCCGTGCGAGGTGTTGGACAGGCCGCCCGGCAGCGCGCGGACGTCCGCGCCCTCGCCGGCGGTCTCCCACTGGCGCTCCGGCGGCATCGGGCGGGCCTTGACCAGGCGGAGGAGCTCGGCGACCGGGGCGGGCGAGTCGACCAGCTGCCCGGTCGGCATGATGGTGCCCTGCTCCATGGCGTTGATCTGCCGGAACTCGACCGGGTCCATGCCCAGCTTGGCCGCCACCTTGTCCATCTGCGCCTCGTACGCGAAGCACGCCTGGACCGCGCCGAAGCCGCGCATGGCGCCGCAGGGCGGGTTGTTGGTGTAGAGGCCGACCGCCTCGATCTCGACGTCGTCGACGACGTAGGGGCCGACGGAGAGGGAGGCGGCGTTGCCGACGACCGAGGCCGTGGACGACGCGTAGGCGCCGCCGTCGAGCACGATCTTGCACTTCAGGTGGGTGAGCTTGCCGTCCTTGGTGGCGCCGTGCTCGTACCAGAGCTTCGCCGGGTGCCGGTGGACGTGCCCGAAGAAGGACTCGTACCGGTTGTAGACCATTTTGACCGGCTTGCCCGTGCGCAGCGCGAGCAGGGAGGCGAGGATCTGCATCGAGATGTCCTCGCGCCCGCCGAAGGCACCGCCGACGCCGGCCATCGTCATGCGGATCTTCTCCTCGGGCAGGCCGAGGCAGGGGGCGATCTGCTTGAGGTCCGAGTGCAGCCACTGGGTCGCCACGTACAGGTCGACGCCGCCGTCCTCGGCCGGCACGGCGAGGCCGGACTCGGGGCCGAGGAAGGCCTGGTCCTGCATGCCGAAGGTGTACTCGCCGCGGACGATGACGTCGGCCCGCTTGGCGGCCTCGTCGGCGTTGCCGCGGATGATCGGCTGGCGGTGCACGATGTTCGGGTGCGGGACGTGACCGGAGTGGTGGTCGTCGCGGCCCTCGTGGACCAGGATCGCGTCCGGAGCGGTGGCCGAGGCCTCGTCCGTGATGAGCGGGAGCTCCCGGTACTCGACCTTGATCTTGGCGGCGGCGCGGCGGGCGGTCTCCGGGTGGTCGGCGGCCACGAGGGCGACCGGCTCACCGTGGTGGCGGACCTTGCCGTAGGCGAGGACCGGGGTGTCCTGGAACTCCATGCCGTAGTTCTTCGCGGCGGGCAGGTCCTCGTGGGTCAGGACGGCGTACACGCCGTCCATGGTGAGGGCCTCGGAGGTGTCGATGGAAACGATCTCGGCGTGCGCGACGGTGGACCGCAGGATCTGGCCCCACAGCATGTCCTCGTGCCACATGTCCGAGGAGTAGGCGAACTCGCCGGTGACCTTGAGCGTGCCGTCCGGGCGGAGGGTGGACTCGCCGACGCCGCCCTTGACGTGCTTCTGGGTGACGTCGGTGGGCGTACCCGCCGGAACGGTGCGTGTGTTCTGAGCCATCGTCAGACCGCCTCTCCCTGACGCTCCTGGCGCGCGGCCGCGAGGCGGACCGCGTCGAGGATCTTCTCGTAACCCGTGCAGCGGCAGAGGTTGCCGGACAGGGCCTCGCGGATGTCCGCGTCCGTCGGGGACGGGTTGCTCTCCAGCATCTCGTCGGCCGCGACGAGCAGACCGGGGGTGCAGAAGCCGCACTGGACGGCGCCGGCGTCGATGAACGCCTGCTGGATCGGGCTCAGTTCGACGCCCTCACCGGTCTGGGAGTCCTGACCGGGCTTGGCCTCCCACTTCTTGGCGGCGTCGAGCGAGGTGCCGCAGGCGCCGGAGGCGCAACCGCCGTGCTCGTCGCGCTGCTTGGCGTACTCCGCCAGGCCCTCGACCGTGACGACCTCGCGGCCCTCGACCTGACCCGCGGCGACCAGACAGGAACAGACCGGTACTCCGTCGAGGCGGACCGTGCAGGAACCGCACTCGCCCTGCTCGCAGGCGTTCTTGGAGCCGGGCAGACCCAGACGCTCACGCAGAACGTAGAGGAGGGACTCGCCCTCCCAGACGTCGTCGGCTTCCTGCGGACGTCCGTTGACCGTGAAATTGACGCGCATGGTTATGCAGCTCCCTCAAGCGAGCGGCCGGTGCCGCGGTACTGCTCCCAGGTCCAGCCGAGCTGGCGGCGGGCCATGATCCCGACGGCGTGGCGGCGGTACTTGGCGGTGCCTCGGACATCGTCGATCGGGTTGGCGGCGCCGGAGCAGAGGTCGGCGAACTGCTTCGCGATCGACGGAGTGATGATCTTGCCGCTGTCCCAGAAGCCGCCCTCCTCCAGAGCCGCGTTCAGGAAGGCCTCGGCCTCCTTGGCGCGGATCGGGGTCGGCGCGGCGGAACCGATGCCGGTGCGCACGGTCCGGGTCTCCGGGTGCAGGGCCAGGCCGAAGGCGCAGACGGCGATGACCATCGCGTTGCGGGTGCCGACCTTGGAGTACTGCTGGGGGCCGTCCGCCTTCTTGATGTGGACGGTCTTGATGAGTTCGTCGGGCTCGAGCGCGTTGCGCTTCACGCCCGTGTAGAACGCGTCGATCGGGATGAACCGGCTGCCGCGCACCGACTCGACCTCGACCTCGGCGCCCGCGGCGAGCAGCGCCGGGTGGGCGTCGCCGGCGGGCGAGGCGGTGCCGAGGTTGCCCCCGACGCCACCGCGGTTGCGGATCTGCGGGGAGGCGACCGTGTGCGAGGCGAGCGCCAGACCGGGCAGCTCGGCCCGCAGGTTCTCCATGATCCGGGTGTACGGGACGGAGGCGCCGAGCCGTACGTTCTCCTCGCCGACCTCGTACTCGCGCAGAAGCTCGATGCGGTTGAGGTCCAGGAGGTACTCGGGGCGCCGGTGGTCGAAGTTGATCTCGACCATGACGTCGGTACCACCGGCGATGGGCACGGCCGTGGGGTGCTCGGCCTTGGCGGCGAGCGCCTCCTCCCAGCTGGCGGGGCGAAGGAAGTCCATGGTGGCTCTCTTCTAGTGATTCTGGTGATCGGGGGTCGCGCAGGGTTCCGGGGGGACGGCCGGCCCTCGACTTCATGTTCATGTGCTGTTCACGCGGTGTGTGGCCTAGTACACAAGCCCACGATCGCCCGGGTGCAGTCACCGAAAACATGAAGGAGTTGGCTGGCTCCCGTTGTCGTCTTGTAGATTCGAACGAAAGGCGGGAAACAGCAACCTCGCTGTTTTCCCCTGGAAACGGTGGCACCACTGCACCGTCGACAACGCGACACCTATCACCCCACTCATCAAGGAACGGCGGCGACACGATGCGGCTGCGCGCACTGCTGGAGAACGACGCGCTCGGGCTGCGCCTGCTCGGCGGCGAGGACGAGCTGGACCGCACCGTCCGCGGCGTGATGACGACCGACCTCAAGGACCCCAGCCGGTACCTTTCGGGCGGCGAGCTGGTGCTCACCGGCCTCGCCTGGCTGCGGGAGCCGGCCGACGCCGAGCCGTTCGCCCGCATCCTGGCCTCGGCCGGGGTCGCGGCCCTCGCCGCCGGTGAGGCGGAGCTCGGCGACATCCCCGACGATCTCGTACAGGCGTGTTCGCGCCATCGTCTGCCGCTTTTCGCGGTGAACGAGTCCGTTGCGTTCGCGACGATCACCGAACACGTTGTTCGACAGGTCTCGGGCGAGCGGGCCGGTGACCTCGCCGCCGTGGTCGACCGGCACCGGCGGCTGATGACCTCGGGCCCGGCGGGCGGCGGCCCGGAGGTGGTCCTCGACCTGCTCGGCTCCGACCTGGACCTGCGGGCCTGGGTCCTCTCCCCCACCGGCCGCCAGATCGCGGGTGCGGGCGAGCCCCTCCCGCCGGGTCTCGCCGCCACCCTGGCCGGTGAGCACCTGGCCGCCACCCGGACGGGACGGCGCGGCCCGCACCGGCTGAGCACCGGCGGGACGGCGTACTCCCTCTTCCCGATCCGCAACACCGGCCGGGGTGCCGTCCCGGCCGCCAGAGACGTGCGCGAGACGGTCCTGTCGGACTGGCTGCTCGCCGTCGAGGCGGACGCCGGGGACTGGCCCGCCGCCCGGCTCGACCTGCTCCAGGGCGTCACCCAGCTCATCGCCGTCGAGCGGGACCGGCGCGACGCGGCCCGTACGGTACGGCGCCGGCTCGCCCAGGAGGTCCTGGAGCTGGTGCAGACGGGCGCGGCGCCCGCCGAGATCGCGGCCAGGCTGCGGGTCGCCGCCCCGGTGCTGCTGCCCGGCCTGGGCACGGCCCCGCACTGGCAGGTGGTCGTCGCCCGGGTCGAATGGGAGCAGGAGGCCGGGCAGGGCACCGCCGTGGACGGCGGCCCGGTCGCCCAGGCGCTGCTCGAGGAGATCCTCGTCGACCCGGCGACCGTGGGTGCCGAGTCGGCCGACCGGATCGCCGTGGCGCACAGCGGCGACGAGGCCATCGCCCTCGTACCGCTGGCGGCGGGCCCGCTGCCGGACAGCGAGGACGACGGCCCGGCACAGACCCTCGGCCTGCACGCGGACGCGCTGCTCGCCGCCGTACGGGCGCCGCTCTCGGCCGGCCTCGCCGACGACGGGCGGCTCACCCTCGGAGTCAGCGCGGCCGTGCACTCGGCGGAGGGCCTGCGCGGGGCCCTGGAGGAGGCACGGCACGCCCGCCGGGTCGCCGCCGCCCGCCCGGGCCGGGTCTGCGCGGCCGGACACCACGAGCTGGCCTCGCACGTGCTGCTGCTGCCGTTCGTCCCGGACGACGTCCGGCGCGCGTTCACGGCCCGGCTGCTCGACCCGCTGCGCGACTACGACCGGCGTCACCGCGCGGAGCTGATCCCGACCCTGGAGGCGTTCCTCGACTGCGACGGCTCGTGGACGCGCTGCGCGACCCGGCTGCACCTGCACGTGAACACGCTGCGCTACCGGGTCGGCCGGATCGAGCAGCTCACCGGACGCGACCTGTCGCGGCTCGAGGACAAGCTCGACTTCTTCCTCGCCCTGCGGATGAGCTGAGACTCCCCGCACCGGATTCATCCCTTCGGGCGAGTCCGGTGGAGTGGCGTCCGGGCCGGTGCGGCCCGGACGCCGGGGTGGCCGCCGGGCCGCCCCGGGGCCTGATCACGGGCCTCGCGGCGATCTGACGAGCTGTCGGCCGCGGCGCCGGCGGCGGTACCCCGATCCACCGCCCTCTTGTGAAATCTTTCACCTGACCCCTTGGCCAGGTACTCCCCTTCGTGCTGAGATGCGGGTCTCACTCAACAGCTCAATGGCGCGCTCGGGGAGGGCAATGTGGCGGATACCGCCATGTCTGGTTCCGAATCAAGGGGCGGCGAAGATCCGTCCCTCGCCTACGGCAAGGAGACCCCCGTCGAGACCGCCATATGGCGGCTCCGCTCCCGGGGATGCTGGACGGACGCGGCGGCGCTGCTCGCCCCGCACGCGGCGGAACCGGCCGCCGCACTCGAACGGGCCGCGCTGCTGATCGAGCGCTGTCTCTACACCGAACAGGGCTGGGCCGACGCGGAGGAGGCGCTCCGGGCGGCCGAGGCGGTGGCCCGTACCGACGAGGAGCGCGGGGCCGCGGCCTGCGAACGCGGCTATCTCGCCTACGCGTCCACGCTTCTCGGCGTACGCGACCGGGCCGACGAGGCGCGGATGGCCCTCGGCCGCGCGGCCGCCCTCATCTCCCCCTCCGCCGAGGGCCGGCCCCTGCTCGACCTGCGGCGCGGGCTGATCGCCCAGAACCTCGGCGACTCGCCGCAGGCGGCACGTGCCGCGTATCGCAGGGCGCACGCCGGGGCCGCGGCCCAGGGGGACTCGCTGCTGCTGTCGTCCACCTGGCGGCATCTCGCCGGACTCGCCCTTCGTGAGGGGGAGTTGGCGGAGGCCCGGCACGGCTTCGCCGAGTCGCTCCGCATCCGGGAGGAGCTGGGCTACCTGGTCGGTACGGCTCCGGCGCTCACCGCACTCGCCACCACGGAGACGGAGCCGGAGGCGGGCCGGCTGCGCGCGGAGGCCCGCCGTCTCTTCCGGCTCCTCGGCGGGGTGCCGACCTGGCTGGCGAGCCAGCTGACACCACAGACGGCAGCCTGAAGTCCCGCCGTCGGAGGCCCTGCTGACGGAGCCTCACCGGCGGGGTCAGCTCCTCGGCGCGAGGCACACCAGACTCTCGTCGGTGCCGATGAGCAGGGAGCCGGAGCCGGTGACGGCGACCGCCCGGACCGGGGGGCCCGGACGGAACGACAGCGTCCGGCCTCCCTCGGGGCGATGGAGGGCGACGAGTCCGTCGGCCCAGGCCACGGCGACCAGCGGACCGTGCGGGGTCTGGGTCGCGTGCAGGGAGACCACCGGCGAGGCGCGTTCGGTGAGGGGTTCGGGGCGCGGATCGCGGCCCGGGGTCCACATCCGGACCGTCCCGTCGGTGCCGCCGGAACAGACGAACGGGGTCTCGGAGTCGACCGCCGAGACCGCCGTGACCCGGCCGCTGTGCGAGGCCGCCTGGTGCAGGCCCGTCAGGCCGAAGGCGTGCACGGAGCCGAGCCGGTCCCCCACCACCACCGAGCCCGCGATGGCCGCGAGGGCCGTCCCGGGATGGCGGGCCAGGGTCGTGGAGACCGCCTCGGTGAGGCGATCCAGGTACGGGGCGCGGGGCGCCGCCCCCCGGACGGTGTGGAGCCGGCCCCGGTCGTCCAGGAGGAGCACCGTGCCGTCGGGGGCGGGCGCGAGCGCGGTGATCCGGCCGGGCACGGTGTGGGCGAGGCGCCCGGCGGGGCTCGCGTCGGCCTCGTGGAGCAGGCGCACGGTGCCGGTGCGGTCACCGACGAGCAGCGTGCCCTCCAAGGGCCCGCCGGCCGCGCCGAGGACGGTGACCGGACCCGGCCAGGGCGGGGTCAGATCGCCGCGGTGACGGGCCCAGCGGAGCCGCCAGGGAGAGGCGGCCGCCAACTCGGCCAGGGCGGGGCGCAGTCGGGGGTCGGCGCCGTCGCCGAGGGCGGCGAGCAGGACCGAAGCCCGGTCGGCAGGCGTCTGTTCACGGCAGAGCGACTGTCCGGCCCGCATCCAGGCGGCCCGCAGCCCGCCGTGGTCCTCGGCGGCGTTCTCGCCGGGGCGGGAGGGGGGCTCGGGGCCGTCGAGGGTGCCCGGGAGTCCGGCGGCGGCGGAACCGGTGACGTACGCCGTGGTGACGAGCAGCGGGTCCGCCGTGCAGACGGCCACCGGGTCGGAGAGGTCCGGCTGCGGCCGGCCCCGCTCGTGGGCGGGGCCGTCGGCGGGGTCGGCGTCGCCGTCGAGGTCCACGACGGTCACCCTGCGGTCGGTGCGCAGGGCGTCGGGGGCGTGGGTGCCGCTGCGGGCCTCGACGACGAGACGGATCCGGCCGACACCGGCGAGTTCGGCGATCAGCTCGGTGAGCGCGGCGGGTTCGGCCGCGTCGTGCAGGTCGGTGAGGAGGAGGACGGTACGGCCGGCGGGCCGGGCCTCGCTGGTGGCGAGGGCGTGCACGAGGTCACCGGGCGCCCTGGCCACCACGCCGAGGCGGTCGGCGATCGTCCAGGTCGCGCCGAGGGCGCTCTGGCCCGCGAGCGGCACGAGCACCCGGGCCGCGCGGCGGCGCGGCCGGCCGGCGCGCGCGTACGTGGCGAGCCAGCCGAGCAGGGCCGTCTTGCCGCTGCCGGGGGCGCCGGTGACGAGGCAGAGCCGGGGCGCGTCCGGATCGGTGAGCCAGCCGAGCAGGGCCGTGGCCCCGGCTTCCGTGCCGGTGGCGGGTCGGCGTCCGTCCCATGCCGGGGACGGGGTCGCGGACGGCATGGGACACCTCACGGGCGACGCGGTGCGGGCGGCTGACGTCAACGACCTTAGTGGTCCGGGGCCCTGGGAGGGACCTTGTCGATCAGGCCGGATCAGGGAGCGGCCCGATGCGGAGGCTCCAGGGAGTCTCTTGTCGATCAGGCCGGATCAGGGACCGGCGTCGAGGTGCGGCACCGGGCGTCGCGAGCCCGGCCCGGTGGACAGGACGCCCTCTAGCCGTCCGAGCCCGTGAAGTGCTCCCGTACCAGCGCCTCGACGACGGTCAGGTCCTGGGCGATCAGGGCGTCCAGCAGGGCCGTGTGCTCGGCGGCGTCGGCGACGAGTACACCGTGGCGCAGGGCGGGGGCGCTGAGCAGGGGCCACTGGGAGCGGCGGTGGAGGTCGTCGGCGACGGCGAGCAGCTGCTCGTTCCCCGCGAGGGAGAGGACGGCGCGGTGGAAGGCCCGGTCCGCCTCCGCGTAGTGGGCGCGGTCGCCCCGGGCGGCGGCGGCCGACGTGGCCTCGGCGAGCGGGCGGAGTCCGGCCCAGCGGGCGGCCGGGACCGTGCGGGCGAGCCGCAGCATGACGGGGACCTCGATGAGCGCCCGGACCTCGGCGAGTTCGGCGAGCTCCCGGGGGGTGCGTTCGGTGACGCGGAAGCCGCGGTTGGGCACGACCTCGACGGCGCCTTCGACGGCGAGGCGCTGCATGGCCTCACGGACGGGGGTGGCCGAGACGCCGAAGCGCTCACCGAGGGCGGGGGCGGAGTACACCTCGCCGGGGACGAGCTCGCCGTCGACGAGGGCGGCGCGGAGGGCGTCGAGGATCTGGCCGCGGACGGAGTGCCGCACGACACGGGGGGCGGGGAGGCCGACGGCTTCCGGTTCACCGTGGGTGTGCTCCCCCCGGGCGTACACCCCCTGCCGCCCGCCGCGGGCCTGCTCCGGGACACGGGAGGCGTCGGCGCGGCCGGGGTCGCCGGCACGTCCGCCTTCCGTACATTCCGCGCCCGCGCGGCCGGGGTCGACGCGAGGCGGGGACGGTCTCTCCGTCGCCCGCTCGCGCGCTGCGCCCTGCTCCACCCGGGTCCTCCTGCGGCCTCGTGCCGGGCCCGGCTCGCATCGCCGGGGTCCTCTGTGCACCATAGGCGAACGGACCGGCATCAGGGGTGTGAGGGCTGCCTCGCTGGTGAGGGGCGTGGACCGGTGGTGAGAGGTGACACCGAATCGGGTAAGGTAAGGCTAACCTGCCAACGCTCGCGATTCGGTGGTCCGCATGACCGTCCCCGCCCTGTTGCCCGCCCCTCCGGCCTCGCCCGTCGCGGCCGCCTACGCGCGCCTCGCCGAGGTCTTCCCCCATCTGCGGATAGAGGAACCCGCCCCGGGTGAGCGGCTGCCGCGCGGTGCCGGCTGGGTCGGCGCGGAGGAACTCGCGGCCGGCGGCCCCGATCTCGACGCCTTCCTCGCCTGGGACAACGCGCAGGTGCTGCGCGACTACGGCACCCAGGCCCGCCCCGACGTCGTCGCCAGCTTCGGACTGCACCGGTACGCCTGGCCCGCCTGCCTGCTCGTCACCGTCCCCTGGTTCCTGGAGCGCAGGGTCCCCCGCCTCCCCGCCCGGAACGTCTCGTTCCAGCGCGCGCTCGGCCGGCTCGCCGTACGGGTGGAGGAGTTCGCCTGCCTGCCCGGCGACCCGGCCGCCGCGCTGCCGGGCGCCCGGGTCGTCGCCGACGAGGACGCGCTGCGGGCCGAGGTGCGCGCCTCGCTCGCCGAGCACTTCGAGGCGATCCTCGACGGCTTCGGCTCCCGGATGAGGCGCGGCCGCCGGGCGCTGTGGGGGATGGCGACGGACGAGATCGTCGAGGGCCTCTGGTACGTCGGGACGCTGCTCGGCGAGGAGCGGCGGGCGATGGAGGAGCTCGACCTCCTCATGCCGGGCACGGCCAAGCCGTACAAGCCGTACGCGGGCGCGGCGGGCTTCCGCGAGCTGCCGGGTTCCGAGGGGCCGGACGGGGAGCCGCGCGCCACCCGCGACCGGGCCACGTGCTGCTTCTTCTACACGCTGCGGCCCGACGACACCTGCATCACCTGCCCGCGTACCTGCGATGCCGAGCGGGTCCGCCGACTGGCCGCGACCGCCTGAGGCTCCCGGGTGATCACACCACCCGGACGGGTGGCGTGAATCGAACTCAAAATTCCTTATCGGTAAGGGTGTTCGACCAGATCGCCCCTATTCGTATGTCCCATCGCCCCGATGGCGTGCTCTTGCTCCGAAACCCCTTGAGCGCCCCGCGGGGTCGGCCAGTATGGCGGCCAAACGCCCTACTGCGATGCAAGGGACACCGCATGAGACTGACCGACATATCGCTGGACTGGCTGCTTCCGGGCGGCGTGATGGTGGCCGGAGTCCTGACGGCGGTGGCGGTGCTCGCGCGCGGGAAGCGCGCCGGTGACCAGGCCGCGGCCGAGGACTCCTGGGAACGCAGCGAGGAGCGCCGCAGACGCAAGGAAGCCGTGTACGGCACCGCTTCCTACGTCCTCCTCTTCTGCTGTGCCGCGGTCGCCGCGGCGCTCTCCTTCCACGGCCTCGTCGGCTTCGGCCGGCAGAACCTCAGCCTCACCGGAGGCTGGGAGTACCTGGTGCCCTTCGGCCTCGACGGCGCCGCCATGTTCTGCTCGGTGCTCGCGGTCCGCGAGGCCAGCCACGGCGACGCGGCCCTCGGCTCGCGTCTGCTCGTCTGGCTGTTCGCGGGCGCGGCCGCCTGGTTCAACTGGGTGCACGCCCCGCGCGGCCTGGGCCACGACGGTGCCCCGCAGTTCTTCGCGGGCATGTCCCTCTCGGCGGCGGTCCTCTTCGACCGGGCCCTCAAGCAGACCCGCAGGGCCGCGCTGCGCGAGCAGGGCCTGGTGCCCCGCCCGCTGCCGCAGATCCGGATCGTCCGGTGGCTGAGGGCGCCCCGGGAGACCTTCGCCGCCTGGTCGCTGATGCTGCTGGAGGGCGTACGGACTCTGGACGAGGCCGTCGACGAGGTACGTGAGGACCGACGGGAGAAGGAGCAGAACCGCATCCGCAGGCGCGACCAGGTCAAGCTCGACCGGGCGCGGCTCAAGGCGATCAACCGCCAGCACCGGGCCTTCGGGCTCGGCAGGGGCGGCGGGCGGCAGGTCGAGATGGCCGCGCTCGGCGCCACACCCGGGGCCGGAGCGGGCCCGGGTCCGGGATCCGGCACCGGCCCGGGTTCCGGTTCCGCCTCGGCGTCCGTGCAGGCCGCCGTCGCGGAACCCGCCATAGCGGACCCGGGACAACTGCCTCTTCGGCCCCGGCCCTCCCTCCAAGCCGTCAGGGGTCGTGACCTCCACACGAGCGACTCCCGGACGGTGGACCTCACGGCGGAGGACGACACCCAGACGCTGCCCCGTCTCGACTCCCTGGAGCGCAAGCTCAAGGAGATGGAGCAGCAGTTCGGCTGAGCACCACCGTCCACCGCACGACGGCGGGGCCGCCTCTCAGGCGGCCCCGCCGTTCAGTTCGAACCACACCACCTTGCCCACCTCCTGGTCCTCCACCCCCCAGGAGTCGGCCAGGGCCTCGACGAGGACGAGCCCCCTGCCGTGCGTACCGTCGTCGGCGGGCGGTACGAGCGGCGGGGCGATCCCGGGGACGAAGTCGCGGACCTCGACCCGTAACTGCTCGGGCACGACCGTCGCGGTGACGACGGCCCCGTGCTCGGTGTGGATCAGGGCGTTCGTCACCAGTTCGCTGGTGAGCAGCTCCGCCACGTCGGCGGCGCCCGGTCCGCCCCACCTCCGCAGCAGTTCGCGCAAGGCGTGGCGCACCTCCGGCACCGCGGTGAGATCCGCGCATCCCACCTTTCTGAGCAACTGAGTCGGCTGTCGTGCCTCCCCGGCCATATCCCCCCACCCACAGGTCGCGTCGAACAGGCTCACGGGGATGCATGCCCTGCCGAAACGCCCGCATTCCTTCAGGGCCGGGGCACGTTGCGCAGGTTGGAGCGGGCCATCTGGACCATCCGGCCCACTCCCCCGTCCAGGACGATCTTGCTGGCGGAGAGGGCGAAGCCGGTCACCATGTCGGCGCGGATCTTCGGCGGGATGGACAGCGCGTTGGGATCGGTGACGACGTCCACGAGCGCCGGGCCCTTGTGCTTGAAGGCGTCCTTGAGGGCGCTCGCCAGCTGTTTGGGCTTCTCGACGCGGACGCCGTAGGCGCCGGCGGCGCGGGCGATGGCCGCGAAGTCCGGGTTCTTGTTCGTCGTTCCGTACGAAGGGAGTCCGGCGACCAGCATCTCCAGTTCGACCATGCCGAGCGCGGAGTTGTTGAAGACGATCACCTTCACGGGCAGGTCGTACTGCACGAGGGTGAGGAAGTCGCCCATCAGCATGGAGAATCCGCCGTCGCCGGAGAGCGAGACGACCTGGCGGCCGAGGTCGGTGAACTGCGCGCCGATGGCCTGGGGCAGGGCGTTCGCCATCGAGCCGTGACTGAAGGAGCCGATGATCCTGCGCCGCCCGTTGGGGCTGAGGTAGCGGGCCGCCCACACGTTGCACATGCCGGTGTCGACCGTGAACACGGCGTCGGGGTCGGCCAGTTCGTCGATGACGGAGGCGACGTACTCGGGGTGGATGGGGACGTGCTTCTCGACCTTGCGGGTGTAGGCCTTGATGACTCCTTCGAGGGCGTCGGCGTGCTTCTTGAGCATCTTGTCGAGGAAGCGCCGGTCGCTCTTGGCCCGGATCCGCGGGGTCACGCAGCGCAGGGTCTCGCGGACGTCGCCCCACACGGCGAGGTCGAGCCGGGAGCGGCGGCCGAGGTGCTCGGGCCGGACGTCCACCTGCACGATCTTCACGTCGTCGGGGAGGAACGCGTTGTACGGGAAGTCGGTGCCCAGCAGGATCAGCAGATCGCACTCGTGGGTGGCCTCGTAGGCGGCGCCGTACCCGAGGAGGCCGCTCATCCCGACGTCGTACGGGTTGTCGTACTGGATCCATTCCTTGCCGCGCAGGGCGTGGCCGACGGGGGCCTTGAGCCGTTCGGCGAACTGCATCACCTCGGCGTGCGCCCCGGCCGTGCCGCTGCCGCAGAAGAGCGTCACCCGGTCGGCCTCGTCGATCATCCGGACGAGGGCGTCGATCTCGGCGTCCCCCGGACGGACGGTCGGCCGGGTGGTCACGAGGGCCGTCCCCAGCGCCTTCTCCGGGGCCGGCTGGGAGGCGATGTCGCCGGGCAGCGAGACCACGCTGACGCCCCGGCGGCCGACGGCGTGCTGGATCGCCGTGTGGAGCAGCCGGGGCATCTGCTGCGGGTTGGAGATGAGTTCGCTGTAGTGGCTGCACTCGCGGAACAGCTGGTCGGGGTGGGTCTCCTGGAAGTAGCCCAGGCCGATCTCGCTGGACGGGATCTGCGAGGCGAGGGCCAGGACGGGGGCCATCGAGCGGTGGGCGTCGTACAACCCGTTGATCAGGTGCAGGTTGCCCGGTCCGCAGGAGCCCGCGCAGGCGGCGAGGCTGCCGGTGATCTGCGCCTCGGCGCCGGCGGCGAAGGCCGCGACCTCCTCGTGCCGCACCTGGATCCAGTCGATGCCCCGGGTACGGCGGATCGCGTCGACGACGGGGTTGAGGCTGTCCCCGACGACGCCGTACAGGCGTCGCACGCCCGCGCGCACGAGGATGTCGACGAACTGTTCCGCCACGTTCTGTTTGGCCATGGCTCCATCAACACACGGCCCGGCGGGTTACGCCTCCCAGACGCCCACCCCTGTACGGTCGTCGGCGTAACCGGTCACCCGCAGCTGGGTGTCGGCGAGGAAGGCGGCGAGTCCGGGCGCCTCCGCGTCGGCCCAACGGGCGGCGAGCTCGCGGGCGAGCTCGGGTTCGCCGCGCATCGGCTCGGCGAGGCCGGGCGAGGCGAGGAGCAGGGTGTCACCGGGACGGGCGACGGAGGCCCGGAAGCGGAACGGCTCGGCGGGCGGCGGCACGGGTTCCTCGACGAGCGGCGCGGGAGCGGTGGTGATGCCCAGGTCCATGGTGAGCCGGTCGCCCTCCTCGGTCTCGGAGGCGACGGCCTCCGCGGGCGGGCTCGGGGGCGGCGAGCCGAAGCCGACGACGGGGGCGCCGGTGACGGCGGCCGGCTCGGGCAGGAGCGGTTCGATGTCCTGCCAGGCGCCGTCGCGCAGCCGGAAGAGACCACCGCCGCCGATGCCGAAGAAGACCCGGGTGCGGCAGGCGGGGTCGGCGGGGACGAGCAGGCAGCGGAGGGTCGCGGTGTACTCGTCGGCGGCGAGCCCCCGGTCGGCGGCGCGGGCCCGGAGCTTGCCGTACGTACGGTCGGTGAGCCGGTGCAGTCCGGACTTAAGGTCGCCGCGGCGACCGGTCCTGATGTCCTCGGAGAGCCGGGCGTGGCTGCGGCAGACGGCCTCGGCGATCCAGCGGCAGACGTCGGCGGCGGCGAGGTGGGCGTCCTCGGCGGCGCGGGATCCGGCGGCGACGGCGACGAGGACGAGCGCGGTCTCGTCGTGGCCGAAGCGGGCGGTGAGCAGGGCGTCGCGGCGGGGCTCGCCCCGGTAGCGGGCGGAGTCGCCGCGTACGGAGGCGGCGCGCACGGTGCAGGCGCCGTAGCGGGCGCCGTCGAGGACGGTGTCGGGGACCAGTTCGCCGAGCTCCCCGGGCCGGGCGACGGGCAGGGCGGTCGGCTCGGGCTCGTAGGTGGGCGGGCGGCTGCCGACGAAGCCGGTGCGGGGCCGGGGCACGGAGACCTCGACGGTGAGGTCGGCCTCGGTCTCGGACTCGGCGCCCTGCTCGGCCGCGTCAGGGGCAGCGCCGGGGGGCGGCGGCAGCGGCACGTGGACGGTGGGCGTCTCCACGGGGGGCGGGACGGGTGGCGGCGGTGAGGGGAAGGTGCGGGGTCCGGCCGCCCGCGACTCCCAGGGGGCCCGGCCGTCGGTGACCTCGGCGGGCGCGGGAGGCGTGGGAGGCGCGGGAGGAGCGGGAGGCGCGGGAGGCGTGGGAGGCGTGGAGGCGAGGACCTGACCGGGTGACGGGTCCGGCGGGCCCGTGGTGGCGCGGGTCGCCGCGGCGAAGTGGTCGTCGAGGGTGTCGCCCGAGACCGCCGGGGCCGTGTCCGGCGCCGACTCGTCGTAGAGCTTGTCCCACCAGTTGCTGTCCCCCTGCTGAGTCATGCCCCTATTTTCCACCGCGCACGGCGTCCGAAAACGGGACATCAGGAAAACCGTCGCCGCGAAGGGGTGGTCCGCCGGGCGACCCCACCCCCCACGGGAAGGACGCCCGGCGGACCGGCGTGGTCAGCGCACGTCGTAGGCGCGGACCACGGTCTGGGTGACGGAGTTGCCGTTGGCGTCCGTCAGTTCGGTCTTCAGGGTGACGGGCCTGCCGGTCGCGCCCGTGTGGTTCACGGTCGCGGTCCAGTGACCGCCGTGCTGGGAGACCCGCGCTTCGGTCCAGGTCGTACCCCCGTCGTAGGAGTACGAAAGCTTCGCCGAGGTGAGCGCTGCGGGGGTGTAGCCCGCGTGACCCGTCGCGGTGAGGCCGATGTGCTGGCCGTCGGTCGCGGCGAGGGTCTTGAGTCCGTCCTCCGGAAGATCGTACCGGGGGAAGAGAATCGGGATGCCCTGAGAATAGACGCTCTCGTCAAGCTTGGAGGTGAATTTCCAGATCGAGTTGACGGAAGTGGAGCGGGCCCACACCTTGCTGCCGATCTTCATGGTGTTCTGTTCGAGCGTGTACGTCCCGGCTTCGGCCGGTACCTCGAAGACGCCGAAGGGCCAGGAGTTCTCGCCGAGGAGTTCGCCGTCGCGGCTGAGCCGAACGTTGCCGATGTCGCCGAAGGAGCCGGGTTCCGCGTGGTGGGTGCCGTCGCCCCACATGGCGTTCGCGAAGCCGATGAGGTTGCCCTGCCGTTCGGAGACGAGGACCGGCTCGCCGGTCGTGTCGCGCGGGGCGGTGGGGGCGATGACTCCGTCGTACCAGCGCTCGGTGCGGCGCTCGCCGGGTGTGTAGGCGTGACGGGCGCCGATCATGAGCTCACCGAACGGGAAGCTGCTGTTGACCATCTGGCTCCAGGCGGTGTCACCGGCGGTGTGGTACTCGGTGCGGGTGCCGGGAGCGGGGACGGTCTCGAGGGAGCCGAAGGAGACGGCGACGCCGTTGGGACGGTGGGCGGTGGGGAAGTCGGTGAAGTCGGTGGTGATGCCGGCCGAGCCGTAGGTGGCGTCGGTACGGCCCAACTGGGCGTCGCGGACGCGGTAGTTCCTGTCGTCGCGGAGTGCACGGGTCTCGGGGAACGCGAGGTTGTAGACGTACGGGGTCTTCGCGGTGGCCTGCCAGGCGAGGGTGACCTCGCCCGCCGCCAGCCTGCCCAGGAGCGCGGTCGCCTCCGTGGACGGGACGGAGAGGACCGGCAGGCCGAGGCCGGTGAAGCCTCCGCCCGGGTACCAGCGGCCGGGGGCCGAGTGGTACGCGACGACGGCGACAGCGCCGGCGGCCTTGGCATCGCGTGCGAGGGCGCCCGCGCCGGTGGCGCCGTCGGGCAGCCGGACCAGGGCGACGCGGCCCTGGACGCCGGCGGCCCTCAGCTCCTCCGGGGTGCCGGTGCCCGCGTCGACGAGACGGGCGGAGCCGGTGCCGTCGAGGTTGTCCGAGGCGAGGGAGGCGGTGAGCGGGTGCAGGGTCAGGCCGTCGGTGGTGCGCAGCGAGGTGATCTGCGGGGCGGCGGCGCGCCAGTAGCTGCCGAACTCGAAGTCGCCCTCGTCGGTGGTTCCTTCGACGGAGGCGTAGTAGCCGCGGAGGGTGCGCGGTCCGGCGGCGGTGCCGGCGTGCAGCCAGGTGTCGTCCCAGGAGCGGGCGAACGCGAGGGTGGCGCCGCGCAGTTCGGTGGGCCGGTCGGCGCGCACCGTGAGCCTGTGGGCCTTGCGGGCGTCGAGGGCGACCGTGGTGTCCTTCTTCAGCTCCAGCTGGGGGCGGCCGAGGTAGCTGAGCGAGTCGTTGAGTGTGGCGCCCTCGCCCGCGTCGGGTGTGGTCACGAAGGAGGAGAGGAAGTAGCTGCCGGGGCGCAGGCGGTAGACCTGGTCGGCGGCGCCGTCGTTGAAGCGGCGCTCGCCGCTCGCGTCGTCGGTGCCGATGACGTCGAGGGAGGAGGCGCCCGACGCGGGCCGGCCCAGGCGGTCGATCAGCTTGACGCGGAGGGTGACGGTCTCGGGCTCGACGTGGAGCGAGAACGGGGTGGAGACGTGGACGCCGCCCGTGCCGGTGGCGATCACGCGACCGGTGACGTCGCCGTACTGGGCGCGGTCCAGGTGGGCCGTGGGATCGAGGTGCAGCGGGACCCGGACGGTGGCGCCGGCCGGGACGGTGACGGTGCGCCGGTCGAGCCGCGCCACCGCGCTCCGTATGCGGGAGCCGTCGTTGCCGGTGACCTTCTCGACGGCCAGGTTCAGGGTGACCGGGGCGGCGGAGGTGTTGGTGTACGGGACGGAGACCGTGGTGCGGTCGGTCCGGTCCTGCGGCCAGGCGAAGGTGCCGCCCTGGACGGCGGGCGAGCCGAGGACCGTCTGGTCGATCGCGGCCTTGACGTCGAGGCGGCCGCCGCCGACCTCGCGGACGTCACCGGGGACGGAGCTGTCGGCGGAGGCGACGAGCGCGGACTTGATCTGCCGGCCGGTCCAGTCGGGGTGGCGCTGCTTGACGATGGCGGCGGCGCCCGCGACGTGCGGGGTGGCCATCGACGTACCGGACATCGACCGGTAGGCGTAGACGCCGCGGCCGCCCGCCGCCGCGGCGGAGATGCCGACGCCGGGCGCGGCCAGCTCGGGCTTGAGGGTGTGGTGGACGATCGTCGGGCCGCGGCTGGAGAAGTACGCGGTGGAGTCGTCGCGGTCGGTGGCGCCGACGGTGAGGACGCCGGGGGCGCAGCCGGGCGAGGAGACCGTGTTGAGGGCCGGGCCCGAGTTGCCGGCGGCGACGACGAACAACGTGCCGTCGGTCCGGGCGAGTTCCTCGGCCGCGACGCTCATCGGGTCGGTGCAGTCGGTCGGTACGGAGCTGCCGAGGCTCATCGAGACGACGTCGGCGCCCTGGGCGACGGCCCACTCCATGCCCGCGATGATCCAGGAGGCGGCGCCGGATCCGGAGTCGTCGAGGACCTTGCCGTTGAGGAGGGCGGCGCCGGGCGCGACGCCCTTCTTCCTGCCGTCGCTCGCCGCGCCCGAGCCGCCGACGGTGGAGAGGGTGTGGGTGCCGTGGCCCTGGAAGTCGCCCGTGGTCGGCGAGTCGGTGAAGTTCTGCGAGGCGGTGACGCGGCCCTTGAGGTCGGGGTGCTCGACGTCCGCGCCGGTGTCCAGGACGGCGACCGTGGTGCCCGTGCCGTCGTAGCCGGCGGCCCAGGCCTCGGGGGCGTGGACCTGCCCTGTCGAGCGTTCCAGGGTGGCCTGGACCTTGCGGTCGAGCCAGAGCTTGGTGATGCCGGAGGCGGAGCGGGCCGTGGGGGCGTTCAGCTCGGCCCAGAAGGTGGCGGCCTGCTTCTTCTCCGCCGTGAGCGCGACGCCGTCGACGGCCCTGAGGACCTGGCCGCGGCGGGCGCCGCGGGGGGCGGCGGGGACGGAGCGGGCGAGGTCGGTGCCGTAGACGGCGATGAGCGGGAGCGTGGTGGTGGCGGCGTCGTCGTAGCCCTGGCGGACGAGTCCGGTGACGTTGAAGAGTTCCTCGTCGACGCGGCCGGCGGCGAGCGCGGCGGTGGCGGCCTCGGGGTACACGTACAGGTCCGGGCCGGAGCGGCGGGTCTGGACCAAGGGGACGGTCCCGTCCTCGCGGGGCAGTGCGGTGGCGGCCGGCGCGCCGTCGGCGCCGCGGGTGACCACGACGCGGTCGCCGGTGACCAGGGTCACCGTGGCGGGGCGGTCCCCGGCGCGGGCCTGGGCCTCGCCGCCGACCAGCGGTCGCTTGCCGGCCGTGTCGTCCTGCGGCTCGTTCGCCGCGGACGGCGCGACCGCGGTGACGGCCAGGACGGCGGCTGTCGCCGCCCCCAGGGCCGTACGCGAAATCGGGCGCATCGCTCTCCCCGTCTGATTCCGGAGAACAGGCACAGAACACCCGTCTCCGAAGGCTGTTGATGCTGCGGTGGCGCCACATTGGCAGAGGTGAGGGCGGTGCAGGGATGATGGGGACGGCGGGAATACGCCGTGGCCGTTTCCCGCCAGGTCACCAACGGAACGAATGCCTCCGGTGAATGTCCCGGGAAGATCGGGGACCCTCGCCGGGGGTTCGGCGAGGGGCGGGGCATCCATGCTGGGAGCGATAGGACTCGACGAGCGCCAGGAGTCCGCGTACCGGGCGCTGGTCGCCCTGGGCGCGGCCGAGGTGACGGACCTCGCGCACCGGCTCGCCCTGCCCGAGCGGGACACCGAGCGGACGCTGCGCCGGCTCGAGTCGCAGGGGCTCGCCGCCCAGTCCTCGGCCAGGATCGGCCGGTGGGTGGCGGCGCCGCCGGGGGTGGCGCTCGGCGCCCTGCTGACCCAGCAGCGCCACGAGCTGGAGCAGGCGGAGCTGGCGGCGAAGCTGCTGGCCGAGGAGTACCGGGCGGAGGCGGCGGACGCGGCCGTGCACGACCTGGTGGAGGTGGTGACCGGGGCGAGCGCCGTCACCCACCGCTTCCTCCAGCTCCAGCTGGGCGCGCAGGAGGAGGTCTGCGCCCTGGTGACGGGCAAGCCGGTCGCCGTCTCCGGGATGGAGAACGACGCGGAGGAGCAGGCGGCCGGGCGGGGGGTGCGCTACCGGGTGGTGATCGAGCGTGAGGTGCTCTCGCTCCCCACCGGGCTCCTCGAACTCTCGGCGGCGCTGGGCCGTGAGGAGCGGATCCGGGTCGCGGACCGGGTCCCCACGAAGCTGGTGATCGCCGACGGGACCCTGGCGATGGTGCCGCTGACCGGGCGGGGCGCGGAGCCCGCGGCGCTCGTCGTGCACGCGAGCGGGCTCCTGGAATCGCTGATGGGCCTGTTCGAGTCGGTGTGGCGCGACGCGCTGCCGCTGCGGCTCGGGGCGGGGGCGCAGATCACCGAGGACGAGGCGCCGGGCCCGGACGTGATGGACCTGGAGATCCTGTCGCTGCTGCTCGCCGGGATGACGGACGCGAGCGTGGCCAAGCAGCTGGACCTGGGGCTGCGGACGGTGCAGCGGCGGGTGAAGGGGCTCATGGAGCTGACCGGGGTGACGACGCGGTTGCAGCTGGGCTGGCACGCGTACGAGAAGGGCTGGGTGGCGCGCGGGTGAGGGTGCGCGCGGCCCGCCGGACCTCCCGCGGCCCGGTACCGCCTGGCGCGCCGGGTCCGGTCGGCGCCGTTCAGCCCCAGAGCACCGCGCCCGCCCACGCCCCCACGATCAGCAGGCAGGCGAAGAGCTCGACGAGCACGCTCGTGCCGGCCGCCCGCATGACCGCCCGGGTCGCCGCCCTGGCCTGCCCGTGGCCGCCGAGCCGGAGCCGCTCCGCGAGGTAGATCCCGCCGACGTAGCCGGGGATCGCGCCGACCACCGGGACCAGGACGAAGCCCAGGAGCGCGCCCACCCCGGCGTACGTCACCATCCGCCGGGTGATGCCGACGCCCCGGAACCGGCGCGGCGGCAGCTGCCAGACGACGACCTGGGTGAGCAGCAGCAGTCCGGTGGCGGCGGCCAGCAGGATCCAGGCCAGGTCGGTCCGCTCGTGGAGCGACCACCACAGCATCGCCGCCCACACCAGCCACGTCCCCGGCACGCCGGGGACCAGGACCCCGGACAGGCCGAGCAGCATCACCGTCGCGACCATCAGGAGCTGCCACACACCCACGCTGACCAGCGTCTCCCACATCCCGGGAACGCGCAGGTCGCGGGCGCCGTCCGGGGCCACGCCCGGAGGGGCCGGGCGCCGTCCGGGGCCCGCCCGGAGGGCCGCGGGAGACTCAGCGGGCCGGGGTCGCCGGGGTCCGGGCGAGGTAGCGCGCCGCGTACGAGCGCCACGGCCGCCACTCCTCCGCGTCCGGGCCGGCCGCCGGGGGCACGTCCGGGTCGCCGAGGGACCTCATGCGGATCAGGGCCGCCGCCTCCGCGGTCACCCCGGGGACGGCGAGCAGAGCCCGTTCGGCCTCGTCCCGGTCGGCGCCGGGGTCGAGGCGTACGGCTCCGTCGGCGAGGGCACGGGCCAGCGGGCCGGCGACGGGGTGGCCGGTCAGGGCGGCCGCCTCCGGGAAGACATGGGTGAGGGTGCCGCAGGCCGTGGCCAGGGGGACGCCGTACCGCCCGACGAGCCGGGCGGACTCCTCGGCGCCGAGGACCGCCCGCAGCGCGAACTCCTCGGGGTCGGCGGTGCCCGGGGAGCGCACGCCCGGCCGGGCCGCCACCTCGGCGGCGAGCCCGGGGGCGGCCCCGAGGCGCTCGGCGACCGCGTACGGGTCGGCGTCCAGGTCGAAGAGCCGGCGCAGCCGGTGCACGGCGGTGGTCAGGTCGCGCAGTTCGGTCAGGTGGATGCGGGCGTCCAGCCAGCGGCCTGCGGACCGCTCGTCGACCGAGACGACACCGGTGCCGTACGGAAGGCGGAGCGTGCGCCGGTAGGTGCGGGAGCCGGGGGCACCGACGACCTCCTCCACGCGGGGCACGGCCTCGGCCGCGAGCAGGTCGAACACCTCTCCTGCTGCGTACGGCCCCCGGTGGGCGAGCCGCAGCGGGACTCCGGCGGCGAGCGCGGTACGGGCCCCGGCGCCGCTGCCCGCCTCGGCGCGCAGGGCGGTGGGGGTCCGGGCGTAGACGGCGCGGATCGTCTCGTTGAACTGGCGGACGCTGGCGAAGCCGGCCGCGAAGGCGATCTCGGTCACGGGAAGCCCGGTCGTCTGGAGCAGCAGCCGCGCGGTGTGCGCCCGCTGGGCGCGGGCGAGCGCGACGGGGCCGGCGCCGAGTTCCGCGGTGAGCTGGCGCTGCACCTGCCGGGTGCTGTAGCCGAGGCGTCCGGCGAGGCCGGGCACGCCCTCGCGGTCGACGACGCCGTCACCGATCATCCGCATGGCGCGTCCGACGACGTCGGCCCGTACGTTCCATTCGGCGGAGCCGGGCACGGCGTCCGGCCGACAGCGGCGGCAGGCGCGGAAGCCGTGGCCCTGGGCGGCGGCGGCCGTCGGGAAGAACGCGACGTTCTGCCGTTTGGGGGTGACGGCGGGGCAGCTGGGACGGCAGTAGATCCCGGTGGTCCGGACGGCGAAGAAGAACTCGCCGTCGAAGCGGGCGTCCCTGCTGCTGACCGCCTCGTAGCGGGTGTCGTCGTCCCTCATGGGTCCCAGTGTGCGACCTCCGCCACCCCGCGGCTCGCGGTTTTCGGACACGGCACCCGGGGGACGGCTCCGCTGCCCGCCGTCCCCCCACGGGTCCCGCCTACCGGCTGTGCCCGCGCTTCATCTCCAGGGCCTTGCGGCCCGCCGCGTGCCGGCGCTTCCAGTCCTTGAGCATCTCGGTGCGCAGCCTGGCGTCGGTCTTGGCGACGATCCGCTGGTTCTCACGGAGGAGCTTGCGGTAGCTCTCCAGACGGCGGACCGACAGCGTGCCGTCCTCGATCGCCGCCGCGACCGCGCAGCCCGGCTCCGACTCGTGGCCGCAGTCGTGGAAGCGGCAGTTCCCGGCCAGCTCCTCGATCTCCGAGAAGACCTGACCGACTCCGGTCTCGGCGTCCCAGAGCCCGACGCCCCGAAGGCCGGGGGTGTCGATGAGGACTCCCCCGCCCGGGAGCACGAAGAGGTTGCGGGTGGTCGTGGTGTGCCGGCCCTTGCCGTCGATGTCGCGGGCGGCCTGGACGGTCATGACGTCCTCGCCGACGAGCACGTTGGCCAGGGTCGACTTCCCGGCGCCGGAGACGCCGAGCAGCACGGTCGTACCGCCCGCGACGGTCGCGGCGAGCACGTCGAGACCCTCCCCCGTGGTGGAGCTGAGGGGCAGCACCTGCACGCCGGGGGCGACCGTCTCCACGTCCTCGACGAGGTAGGACAGTCCGACCGGGTCGGGCACGAGGTCGGCCTTGCTGAGGACGACGGTCGGCTGGGCGCCGGACTCCCAGGCCAGGGCGAGGAAGCGTTCGATCCGGCCGAGGTCGAGCTCGACGGCGAGCGAGACGGTGATGACGGCGTGGTCGACGTTGGCGGCGAGGATCTGCCCCTCGGACCGCTTGGAGGACGTGGAACGCGCGAAGGCCGTACGCCGCGGCAGGCAGGCCCGCACATAGCGGGGGTCACGGACGCCGGCGGGATCGACGGCGGCCCAGTCGCCGGTGCAGACGACGCGGAGCGGATCGTGCGGGGTCACGAACGCCGTGTCGGCGCGGACGACCCCTTCCTCGGTGGCGACGTCGCACTGGCCCCGGTCCACGCGGACGACCCGCCCCGGGACGAGCCCCTGGGCGGCGTAGGGCGCGAAGGCGGCGGCCCAGCCGGAGTCCCAGCCGTGGGCGTCGAGCAGCGAGGAGTCGGAGGTGCGGGAGGAAAGCGGGAAAGACAAGGGGGACCCTTCGAAGGGTGGCCCCGGCGGCGCGCTCGGCGCGCGGAAGTCGAGTGGGTGTCAGCCGGAGACCACAGGGGTGGGAACGATGAACTCCTGAATGCGGGCAGAGCCCGTCACCGTGACAGTCATCAATGTCCTCACCTCCTGCTTCTTCTCGACGGCCGACATCCGTTCCCCGGGGAACGGATGTGCAGAACCTTAGCCGCGTCCCCAGGGCGGCGCCACCGATTTAAAGACGGACGGGACGCGTGCCCCGCCGGACCTGCGTCCGGCGGGTCAGTCCTTCTCCCAGCCCGAGTGGAGGCGGGCCTTGACGTCGTCCGGGGGGAGGAAGCGGGACCAGCGTTCGGGGAACTCGGAGGGCATGTCGGGGTCGTCCTCGTCGACGTCCTCGGCCTCGGCGCGCACGCGGGCGACGAGTTCCGCCGCCTGGACGGCACGGGCCCGCTCGTTGGCCTCGCGGGCCGCTGCCGTGGCGACGGAGGGCCAGACACGGTCGATGGCGGCGTTCACGGCGGCGCCGACGAGGACGGCGAAGGCCGAGATGCCGATCCAGAGCAGGACGGCGATGGGGGCGGCGAGGGAGCCGTAGATCGTGGGGCCCTCGACCTGGCTGGTGAGGTAGATGCGCAGCAGGAAGCTGCCGAGGACCCACATGCCGAGCGCGACCAGGGCGCCGGGAATGTCCTCGATCCACGGTGATCTGACGGGCACGGACACGTGGTAGAGCGTGGTGAGGAAGGCGATGGACAGGAGGATGACGGCGGGCCAGTAGAGGACGGCGACCACCTCCGTACCGAAGGGGACGAGTTCGACGACCCGGTCGGGGCCGACCACCGCGAGCGGCAGCACGACGGCTCCGATGAGCAGGGCCACGAGGTAGAGCAGGAAGGCCAGGAGCCGGGTCTTCACGATGCCGCGGTGGCCGTCCAGCCCGTACATGACGGTGATCGTGTCGATGAAGACGTTCACCGCGCGCGAGCCGGACCAGAGGGCGATGGCGAAGCCGAGGGAGATCAGGTCGGCCCGTTTGCCCTGGGTCACGTCGTCCAGGATCGGCTTGGCGATGTCGTCGACGCCCCGGTCGGAGAGAACCGTTCCGGCGGCGCGGAGGATGTTCTCCTGGATGCTCGCCACGGTGTCCGTGTTGGTCCAGTCGTCGGCGTAGCCGAGAAGGGCGATCAGGCCGAGGAGCAGCGGCGGCAGGGACAGCAGGGTGAAGAAGGCGGCCTCGGCGGCGAGGCCGAGGATCCGGTACTCGATGCACGAGTTGACCGTGTCCTTGAGGAGCAGCCAGACCATCTTCCGCTTCGAGACGTTGCGGTAGAGGACGCGCGCGCGGTGGAGCCTGCTCCAGGGCCGACGCTCGGGCCGTTCGGGTGTTTCGCTTGCTGCCTGCACCTGCTTACCGTATCGGCATGACAGGGACCACCCACACCGTGACCAACCAGGCTCCGCCCCTGGTGGGACATGACGTCTTCAGCAGCGATCGAGCGCTGGCGGAGGCGGTCGAACGGCACCTCGCGCCGGACCTCCTCGACGACGCCCGCGGCGACCTCGGCGTGCTGGGGAGGTCGGCCGGTTCGGCCCAGATGCGGATGTGGGGCGAACGGGCGAACGAGAACCCGCCGCGGCTGCTCACGCACGACCGGTACGGCCACCGGATCGACGAGGTCGCGTTCGATCCGGCCTGGCACCGGCTCCTCGGCAAGTCGGTGGGGGCCGGACTCACCGACGCGTGGGGCCGTCCGGGTGGTCATGTCCGGCGGGCCGCCGGGTTCGTGATCGTGTCCCAGGTGGAGGCGGGGCACGGCTGTCCGCTGTCGATGACGCACGCCGCGGTGCCCGCGCTGCGCGCCGAGCCGGAGGTCGCGGAGGTCTGGGAGCCCGCCGCCACCTCCCACGTGTACGAGTGGGGCCTCCGTCCGGTCGCGGAGAAGGCCGGAGCGCTGCTCGGGATGGGCATGACGGAGAAGCAGGGCGGCAGCGACGTACGGACGAACACGACCGAGGCGCGTCCGCTGGCCGCCGACGGGGAGTACGTCCTGACGGGGCACAAGTGGTTCTGTTCGGCGCCGATGTCGGACGCCTTCCTGGTCCTCGCGCAGGCCCCGGCGGGGCTGACCTGTTTCCTGGTGCCGCGGGTGCTCGCGGACGGCTCGCGCAACGCCTTCGCGCTCCAGCGGCTCAAGGACAAGCTGGGCAACCGTTCGAACGCCTCCGCGGAGGTGGAGTTCGACGGGACGACGTGGGCGCGCCGGGTCGGCGAGGAGGGGCGCGGTCTGCGCACGATCATGGGCATGGTGGCGGCGACCCGGCTCGACTGCGTGCTCGGCTCGGCGGCGCTGATGCGGCAGGCGGTGGCGCAGGCCGTGCACCACTGCGCGTACCGCAGCGCCTTCGGCGGGCTGCTCGTCGACAAGCCGCTGATGCGGAACGTGCTGGCCGACCTGGCCCTGGAGTCGGAGGCGGCGACGGTGCTCGCGATGCGTCTCGCGGCGGCCCACGACGCCGTCGACGCCGGCGGCGACGACGCCGCGCGGGAGAGGGCCCTGCTCCGCATCGCCGTGCCGGCGGCGAAGTACTGGGTGACCAAGCGGTGTACGCCGATGGTGGCGGAGGCCCTGGAGTGCCTGGGCGGCAACGGGTACGTGGAGGAGTCGGGGATGCCGCGGCTGCTGCGGGAGTCACCGCTGAACTCGGTGTGGGAGGGCTCGGGGAACGTCCAGGCCCTCGACGTGGTCCGGGTGCTGCGGACCGAGCCCGCCGCCCTCGACGCGTTCCTGCGGGAGGTCGGGGCGGCCCGGGGCGCGGACCCCCGGCTCGACCGGGCGATCCGGGGCGCGCTGACCGAACTGGCGGACCTGGACGGGATCGAGGCGCGGGCGCGACGGCTCACGGAGCGGCTCGCGCTGGTCCTCCAGGGCGCCCTCCTGGTGCGCTGGGCGCCGCCGGAGGTCGCGGACGCGTTCTGCGCGGGGCGGCTCGGCGGGGACGGGGGCTCGGCGTTCGGCACGCTGCCGCACACGCTGGACCTGCGGGCGGTGGTGGAGCGGGCGCGGGTGGAGGTCTGAGGGGACCGACCCCGGCCGGAAGCTGTGCCGCGCGTACCAGGGGTGGACCACGGGGGTCGGCACGCGCGGAAAAGCGGGGGTGGTGCTGCGCCGACACGGCACCACCCGCCGCTGGCATCCAGCTTCACCCAGGGGCCGGGCAGCCGACCAGAGTTGCAAAGGGTTGCAGGATTACCCGAACCGGGCCTCGCCGGGCGGTCCCGAGCGGCACGATGGGCACCGACACTCCGGACATCTGCCTCGTGCGGAACCGATACAGCACCCCGGGTGGCTGGGAGAGACCGATGAAGAACACGCAGCTCGACATGAAGCGCCTCGCCGCCATGGACGCCGCCCAGGCCAGCCGCCTGCTCCACCGGGTGCGTGAGGAGACCCTGGCGGGCCGCACGCCGCCGATCGCGCCCCGACCGGTGATCGACGCCTCCTGGCAGCGGATGGCCCGGCTGGGGCTCGACCCCGACCAGGGCACGAGCAGCGTGCTGCTCCAGCGGGACGAGCTGGAGGAGCGACGGAGGTCCACGCTCCTCTCGGAGGTCATGCAGACGCTGAGCGGCGGGCTCGCCGGGATCGCCGACACCTCGCTGCAGATCATGGTGGTCACCGACGAGCAGGGCCGGGTGCTGTGGCGCCAGGGGAACCTGGCCGTGATGCGGCAGGCGAACGGGATCTGCCTGGAGGAGGGCGCGGCCTGGACCGAGCACACCACGGGCACCAACGCGGTCGGCACGGCCCTCGCCATGGGCCGGGCGGTACAGGTGCACTCCGCCGAGCACTACGTGCACACCCTCCACAACTGGACCTGCGCCGCCGCGCCCGTGCACGACCCGCGCGACCGGCGGCTGCTCGGCATCCTGGACGTGAGCGGCCCCGCGTCCACCTTCCATCCGGCGATGCTGGCCCTGGTCGACTCGGTGGCCCAGCTCGCCGAGGCCGAGATGCGGGAGCGGCACCGGCGGTCGGTCGAGCGGCTGCGGGCGGTGGCGGCGCCGATCCTGTGCCGGGTGGGCGGCCGGGCCGTCGCGGTGGACACCCACGGCTGGACGGCCGCGGTGACGGGGCTCGCCCCGATGGACCGGATCCCGCTGCCGAAGTCGTTCCGGTCCGGCCGGCTGTGGGTGCCGTCGCTCGGCGTGTGCGCGGTCGAGCCGCTGCCCGGCGGCTGGCTGCTGCGGGTCGAGGAGGAGACGGCGGCGGAGGACCCGGGCGTGGAGGCGGCGAGCCGGGTCGTCCTCGACCTGAGCAGGCCGCGCCGCTGGACGGTGTCCGTCTCGGGGGCGGCGGGCAGCTGGCAGCAGGAGCTCAGTCCCCGGCACGCGGAGCTCCTCTATGTACTGGCGGTGCACCGGGACGGGCGGACGGCCGCGGAGCTGGCGGACGACGTGTTCGGGGACCGTACGCGCACGGTGACCGTGCGGGCGGAGATGTCCCGGGTGCGCCGGAACCTGGCCGGGGTCCTGGCGCACCGCCCGTACCGCTTCCGTGAGGAGGTCGCGGTCGAGGTCCTGCGCCCGGAGCGCCCGGCGGAGCTGCTGCCCCACTCGCTGGCCCCGGCGGTCCGGGCGGCCGCGGGAGGCTGAGGCCCGGGCCTGTCCGGGCGGTCGGCCCCTGAGGCCCCGGCTTGTCCGGGCGGCAGGCGGCTGAGGCCCAGCCGACCGTGTGGGTGTCCAGCATATGGACCGCCGTCTTTTCCGTCCGTTCCGGCCGGGCGGACCGCTCTGGGAATCCGGCGCTCCGCATGATGCGATGACCCTATGAGCATCACTCTCACCACCTGGTCCCTCGAACAGACCTCCCCGTCCGACCTGCGCCCCGCCACCCCGCCGGAGGGCGACGACGTGGCGGTCCGGCGCGCCGAGGTGCCCTCGGCGGAGTTCAGCCGCTTCCTCTACACGGCGGTCGGCGGCGACATCCGCTGGTCCGACCGGCTGTCGCTGACCTACAAGCAGTGGCAGGAGATCGTGGAGAAGCCGGGCGCCGAGATCTGGGTGGCGTACGACAGGGGGACGCCGGCCGGGTACGTGGAGCTGGACCCGCAGGACGACGGTGTGGTGGAGATCGTCTACTTCGGCCTGATCCCGGCCTTCCGGGGGCGCCGGATCGGCGGCCACCTCCTCTCCTACGGCGTGGCGAGGGCCTGGGACCTGGCCGAGCGCTGGCCGGAGCGGGAGGCGACGAAGCGGGTCTGGCTGCACACCTGCTCCCTCGACGGGCCGCACGCGATGGCCAACTACGAGCGACGTGGCTTCCGGCTGTTCGACACGAAGGTGGAGCAGGTCGAGGAGAGCGAGACCCCGGGCCCGTGGCCCGGCGCGCACGCCTGAGGCGGGACCGAAGGGGCGTGAGGGGGCCCTGATCAGGGTCCCCTCCGCGTGACCCGCACCACACCGTCTCGACAAGCGAGACGACTTCGTCCGCATTCTGGACGATGCTGGACTGGGTCCAAACTCCCGTGACAGGCTTCCGCCATGTCTGGAACTGGAATTGCCTTGGTGAGTCGGCGGCACGTCGACCTCGGCCGCATGTCCAGCGCCATCTGTTCGGCGCGCTGAGAGAACCAGCACCGCCGCGATCTCTTTCTGCCCGACTCTGCACCATCCTGCTGCGCACTGACGCGCCACCCTCCGACCTGCGCGCCAGTGTGCAGGTCAGAGCCGCCCTCTCGCAGTCCCGAAGGACAAGACGCCATGGCCGCCACCCCGGAAAACCCCACTCCCGCCGCCGCACGCCGCAAGACCGGGCGCCACCGTGGCGAGGGTCAGTGGGCCGTGGGGCACTTCACCCCCCTGAACGGCAATGAGCAGTTCAAGAAGGACGACGACGGTCTCAACGTACGGACACGTATTGAGACGGTCTACTCGAAGCGCGGATTCGACTCCATCGACCCCAACGACCTGCGCGGACGCATGCGCTGGTGGGGCCTCTACACCCAGCGCAAGCAGGGTCTGGACGGCACCAAGACGGGCGTCCTGGAGCCGGAGGAGCTGGACGACGAGTACTTCATGCTCCGCGTCCGCATCGACGGTGGCCGACTGACCACCGAGCAGCTGCGGGTGATCGGCGAGATCTCCGAGGAGTTCGCCCGGGGCACGGCCGACATCACCGACCGGCAGAACGTCCAGTACCACTGGATCCGCATCGAGGACGTCCCCGAGATCTGGAACCGCCTGGAGGCGGTCGGCCTGTCCACCACGGAGGCCTGCGGCGACACCCCGCGTGTCATCCTCGGCTCCCCGGTGGCCGGCATCGCGGCCGACGAGATCATCGACGGCACCCCCGCCATCGACGAGATCTACCGTCGGATCGTCGGCAACAAGGACTTCTCCAACCTGCCCCGCAAGTTCAAGTCCGCGATCTCCGGCTCGCCGCTGCTCGACGTGGCGCACGAGATCAACGACATCGCCTTCGTCGGCGTGCACCACCCGGAGCACGGCCCCGGCTTCGACGTCTGGGTCGGCGGCGGCCTCTCCACCAACCCCAAGCTCGGCGTCCGGCTCGGCACCTGGGTCTCCCTCGACGAGGTCCCGGACGTCTACGAGGGCGTCATCTCGATCTTCCGCGACTACGGCTACCGCCGGCTGCGCAACCGCGCCCGGCTGAAGTTCCTCGTCGCGGACTGGGGCCCGGAGAAGTTCCGCCAGGTCCTCGAGGACGAGTACCTGCAGCGCAAGCTGACGGACGGCCCCGCCCCCGAGCAGCCCGCGGGCCGCTGGCGTGACCACGTCGGTGTGCACCGGCAGCAGGACGGCAAGTTCTACGTCGGCTTCGCACCCCGCGTCGGCCGCGTCGACGGCGCCACCCTGACGAAGATCGCCGCGGTCGCCGAGGCCCACGGCTCCGGCCGGGTCCGCACCACCGCCGAGCAGAAGATGCTCGTCCTCGACGTCGAGGAGGCGCAGGTCGACTCGATCGTCGCCGCCCTGGAGGCGCTCGACCTGCGGGTCACCCCCTCGCCCTTCCGGCGCGGCACGATGGCCTGCACCGGCATCGAGTTCTGCAAGCTCGCGATCGTCGAGACCAAGGGCCGCGGCGCCTCGCTCATCGACGAACTGGAGCGCAGGATCCCGGAGTTCGACGAGCCGCTGACGATCAACATCAACGGCTGCCCGAACGCCTGCGCCCGTATCCAGGTGGCGGACATCGGTCTCAAGGGCCAGCTGGTCCTGGACGACGAGGGCAACCGCGTCGAGGGCTACCAGGTGCACCTGGGCGGCGCCCTGGGCCTGGAGGCCGGCTTCGGCCGCAAGGTCCGCGGCCTCAAGGTCACCGCGGCCGAGCTCCCGGACTACGTCGAGCGGGTCCTCACCCGCTTCCAGGCCGAGCGCGAGACCGGCGAGCGCTTCGCGACCTGGGCGGCCCGCGCGTCCGAGGAGGCACTGTCGTGAGCGAGCGCGCCGCACCGTTCCACTGCCCCTACTGCGGCGACGAGGACCTGCGTCCGAACGAGCAGGGTCACGGCGCCTGGGAATGCGCAGCGTGCAGCCGGGCCTTCCAGTTGAAGTTCCTGGGGCTGCTCGCCCCGGCGACTTCGGGCAACGCCCCTGGGAGGGAAGAGATATGACGGCCACTCAGCACACCGACGGCAGTCAGGACGCCACCGCGACCGACCTCAAGGCACTCGCCGAGCAGGCCGGCCGCGATCTGGAGGACGCCTCCGCGCTGGAGATCCTCCGGTGGGCGGTCGACACCTTCGGCGACAGCTTCTGTGTCACCTCCTCCATGGAGGACGCGGTCGTCGCCCACCTCGCCTCCCGGGTGCGGCCCGGCGTGGACGTCGTCTTCCTCGACACGGGCTACCACTTCGAGGAGACCATCGGCACCCGCGACGCCGTGGACGCCGTGATGGACGTCGAGGTCATCACCCTGACCCCGCGCCAGACCGTGGCCGAGCAGGACGCCGAGTACGGCCCGAAGCTGCACGACCGCGACCCGGACCTGTGCTGCGCGCTGCGCAAGGTCAAGCCCCTCGAAGAGGGTCTGACCCGGTACAGCGCGTGGGCGACGGGCCTGCGCCGCGAGGAGTCCCCGACCCGGGCGAACACCCCGGTCGTCGGCTGGGACGAGAAGCGGCGGAAGGTCAAGGTCTCCCCCATCGCCCGCTGGACGCAGGACGACGTCGACGCGTACGTCGCGGAGCACGGCGTCCTCACCAACCCGCTCCTCATGGACGGTTACGCCTCCGTCGGCTGCGCGCCCTGCACCCGCCGCGTGCTGGAGGGCGAGGACGCCCGGGCCGGCCGCTGGGCCGGACGGGCCAAGACCGAGTGCGGACTGCACGGATGACGGACAATCAGGAAACCCAGGAGAATCACGTGACCGGCGCCACCATCTGGCTCACCGGCCTGCCCAGCGCCGGCAAGACCACCATCGCGTACGAGCTGGCCGGCCGGCTGCGCGGCGAGGGCCACCGCGTCGAGGTCCTCGACGGCGACGAGATCCGCGAGTTCCTCTCCGCGGGCCTCGGCTTCAGCCGCGAGGACCGGCACACCAACGTGCAGCGGATCGGTTTCGTGGCCGAGCTCCTCGCCTCGCAGGGTGTGCAGGTCCTGGTCCCCGTCATCGCCCCGTACGCCGACAGCCGCGAGGCGGTCCGCAAGCGCCACACGGCCGAGGGCACCCCCTTCGTCGAGGTGCACGTGGCCACCCCCGTGGAGGTCTGCTCCGTCCGCGACGTGAAGGGCCTCTACGCCAAGCAGGCCGCGGGCGAGATCAGCGGACTCACCGGCGTCGACGACCCGTACGAGGCACCCGAGACCCCCGATCTGCGGATCGAGTCCCAGAACCAGACCGTGCAGGAGTCCGCGGCGCAGCTCCACGCGCTGCTCACCGAGAGGGGTCTGCTGTGACCACTGTCGCTCATGTCCACGACGCCACCGACAGCCCGTTCGCGCTGTCGCACCTGGACTCCCTGGAGTCCGAGGCGGTCCACATCTTCCGTGAGGTGGCGGGCGAGTTCGAGCGGCCGGTGATCCTCTTCTCCGGCGGCAAGGACTCCATCGTCATGCTGCACCTGGCTCTGAAGGCCTTCGCCCCCGCGGCGATCCCCTTCACGCTGCTGCACGTCGACACCGGACACAACTTCCCCGAGGTCCTGGAGTACCGCGACCGCGTCGTCGCCCAGCACGGGCTGCGGCTGCACGTCGCCTCCGTGCAGGAGTACATCGACGCGGGCAAGCTGCGCGAGCGCCCCGACGGCACCCGCAACCCGCTGCAGACCGTCCCGCTGACGGAGGCGATCCAGCAGCACCGCTTCGACGCCGTCTTCGGCGGCGGCCGCCGCGACGAGGAGAAGGCCCGCGCCAAGGAGCGGGTGTTCTCGCTGCGGGACGAGTTCTCGCAGTGGGACCCGCGCCGCCAGCGCCCCGAGCTGTGGCAGCTCTACAACGGCCGGCACGCCCCCGGCGAGCACGTCCGTGTCTTCCCGCTGTCCAACTGGACCGAGCTGGACGTCTGGCAGTACATCCAGCGCGAGAAGATCGAGCTCCCGGACATCTACTTCGCCCACGAGCGCGAGGTGTTCGCCCGCAGCGGCATGTGGCTGACCGCCGGCGACTGGGGCGGTCCGAAGGAGACCGAGACGGTCGAGACGCGGCTGATCCGCTACCGCACCGTCGGCGACATGTCCTGCACCGGCGCCGTCGACTCCGACGCCACCACGCTGGACGCCGTCATCGCCGAGATCGCCGCCTCCCGACTGACCGAGCGGGGCGCCACCCGCGCCGACGACAAGATGTCCGAGGCCGCGATGGAAGACCGCAAGCGCGAAGGGTACTTCTAATGAGCACGTCCACCGAGCAGCTGTCCGAGCAGCTGGCGGCCACCACCCTGCTGCGCTTCGCCACCGCCGGCTCCGTCGACGACGGCAAGTCCACCCTGGTCGGGCGGCTCCTCCACGACTCCAAGTCGGTCCTCGCCGACCAGCTGGAGGCCGTGGAGCACGCCTCCCGCTCCCGGGGCCAGGAGGCGCCCGACCTGGCGCTCCTCACCGACGGTCTGCGGGCCGAGCGCGAGCAGGGCATCACCATCGACGTGGCCTACCGCTACTTCGCGACGCCCCGCCGCCGCTTCATCCTCGCCGACACCCCGGGGCACGTGCAGTACACCCGGAACATGGTGACCGGCGCCTCGACCGCCGAGCTGGCCGTGGTCCTCGTCGACGCGCGCAACGGCGTGGTCGAGCAGACCCGCCGGCACGCCGCCGTCGCCGCGCTGCTGCGCGTCCCGCACGTGGTCCTGGCCGTGAACAAGATGGACCTGGTCGACTACCGGGAGCCCGTCTTCGCCGCGATCGCCGAGGAGTTCACGACGTACGCCTCCGAGCTCGGCGTCCCGGAGATCACCGCGATCCCGATCTCGGCGCTCGCCGGAGACAACGTCGTGGAGCCGTCCGCGAACATGGACTGGTACGGCGGCCCGACGGTCCTGGAGCACCTGGAGACCGTGCCGGTCAGCCACGACCTCACGGCCTGCCACGCGCGCTTCCCCGTGCAGTACGTGATCCGCCCGCAGACCGCGGAGCACCCCGACTACCGGGGCTACGCCGGTCAGATCGCGGCCGGCGCGTTCCGCGTCGGCGAGGAGATCACCGTCCTGCCGTCGGGGAAGACCTCCACGATCACCGGGATCGACGCGCTGGGCGAGTCGGTGGACATCGCCTGGGCCCCGCAGTCGGTCACGATCCGGCTCGCCGACGACATCGACATCTCGCGCGGCGACCTGCTCGCCCCGAGCGGTGACGCCCCGGCGACCACGCAGGACATCGAGGCGACCGTCTGCCACGTGGCGGACCAGTCGCTCGCCGTCGGCCAGCGGGTGCTGCTCAAGCACACCACCCGCACGGTCAAGGCGATCGTCAAGGAGATCCCCTCGCGGCTGACCCTGGACGATCTCTCCCAGCACCCGAACCCGGGTCAGCTGGTCGCCAACGACATCGGCCGGGTCGTGGTGCGCACCGCCGAACCGCTCGCGCTCGACGCGTACGCGGACTCGCGCCGCACGGGTTCGTTCCTGCTGATCGACCCGGCGGACGGCACCACGCTCGCGGCGGGCATGGCGGGCGAGTCCTTCGCCACCGGCAAGGCCGTCGCGGTCGTCGAAGACGAGGAAGGGTGGGACTTCTGATGGGTCAGGACATGTACGCCACCTTCGCGAAAGAGGGGGGCCGGGTGGGCTCCGGTGCCCTCGGCGCGGGCACGGGAGGTGTCGCGCGATGTGCGTGCTGACCTCGACGCGCCGCGCGAGCGGCGCGACCCCGCACCACCCGCTCCACCCCGAACGACATAGACGCAGACTTCGAAAACGCTGAATCGAGGGGAAAACCTCCCGTGCCTGCCACCACCCGTACCACCCTGCGCCGCGGCATCGCCGCCGCCGCCGCCCTGCCGCTGCTGATCGGCGCTCTCGCCTCCTGCGGCTACGGCTCCGAGAGCAAGAACGACGAGAAGAAGGTGGCCGCCGAGGGCAAGAAGCTCTCCGCCGACACCGTACGGCTCGGGTACTTCCCCAACCTCACCCACGCCACGGCGCTCGTGGGCGACCAGGAGGGCATCCTCCAGAAGGAGCTGGGCGGCACCAACCTGGTGCCCACCACCTTCAACGCCGGTCCGTCCGAGATCGAGGCGCTCAACGCCGGCTCGATCGACATCGGCTTCATCGGTCCTTCGCCGTCCATCAACGGCTACGTCAAGACCAAGGGCACGAACCTGCGGATCATCGGCGGCTCCGCCTCCGGCGGTGTGAAGCTCGTCGTGAACCCGGCGAAGATCAAGACCCTGGACGACCTCAAGGGCAAGCGGATCGCCACCCCGCAGCACGGCAACACGCAGGACGTGGCCTTCCTCAACTGGATCTCCGAGAAGGGCTGGAAGGTCGACGCCGAGAGCGGCAAGGGCGACGTCTCCGTGGTCCGCACGGACAACAAGGTCACCCCGAACGCCTACGCCTCCGGCGCCATCGACGGGGCCTGGGTGCCCGAGCCGACCGCCTCGAAGCTGGTCAGCGACGGGGCGAAGGTCCTGCTGGACGAGTCCGACCTGTGGCCCGACAAGAAGTTCGTGATCACGAACATCATCGTGTCGCAGAAGTTCCTGAAGGCGCACCCCGACGTCGTGGAGGCCTTCCTGCGCGGCACGGTGAAGACCAACGAGTGGATCAACGCCAACCCGGACAAGGCGAAGGCCTCGGCCAACGCCAAGCTGAAGAACCTCTCGGGCAAGGCGCTGGGCGCCAAGGTGATCGACGCCGCGTGGCCGTCCATCCAGTTCACCAACGACCCGCTGGCGGCCACGCTCCAGGCCCAGGCCGATCACGCGGTGAAGGCCGGTCTCCTGGAGAAGCCGGAGCTTGCCGGCATCTACGACCTCAAGCCGCTCAACAAGGTCCTCAAGGCCGCAGGGCAGCCCGAGGTCTCCGACGCCGGACTCGGCGTGAAGTAACCAGGCGTCAGACACCCGCGCAGCAGCCCGAGTTCAGCTTCACCAGGAGGTGACGACCATGGCCACGACCGCGACGCTCGCCAAGGCCGAGGACCGTGCGGCGGTGACCCATGCCGCCCGCATCGAGCATGTCTCCAAGTCCTTCGGCGGACCCGCCGGCGGGCAGCTCGTCCTCGACGACATCACGCTCGATGTCGCCCCGGGCGAGTTCGTCACCCTCCTGGGCGCCTCGGGCTGCGGCAAGTCCACGCTGCTCAACCTGGTCGCCGGGCTCGACCGGCCGTCCGCGGGGTCCATCGAGACCCCCGGCGGCCGGCCGTCCCTGATGTTCCAGGAGCACGCCCTGTTCCCGTGGCTCACCGCGGGCAAGAACATCGAACTCGCCCTGCGCCTGCGCGGGGTGGCCAAGACCGAGCGGCGGACCGAGGCCGAGCGGCTGCTCGAACTGGTCCGACTCAGCGGCTCGTACGACAAGCGGGTCCACGAGCTGTCCGGCGGCATGCGCCAGCGGGTCGCGCTGGCCCGCGCGCTCGCCCAGGACAGCGACCTCCTCCTGATGGACGAGCCGTTCGCGGCGCTCGACGCCATCACCCGGGACGTGCTGCACGACGAGCTGACCCGGATCTGGCGGGAGACGAAGCTGTCGGTGCTCTTCGTCACCCACAACGTGCGTGAGGCCGTGCGGCTGGCCGAGCGCGTCGTCCTCCTCTCGTCGCGGCCGGGCCGGATCGCGCACGAGTGGACCATCGACATCCCTCAGCCGCGCCGCATCGAGGACTCCGACGTGGCGGAGCTGTCCCTCGAGATCACCGAGCACCTGCGTGGGGAGATCCGCCGTCATGGCCAGCACTGAAACGACGCCCAAGGCACAGAAGGCCGACGACATCGCCGGCCTGGAGGCCGGTCTGGACGCCCTGGACAGCGTGCAGATCCGTCGGACCCCGGTCCGCGAGGTGCTGCTCAAGAAGGTGCTGCCGCCGGTCATCGCCGTCGTGCTGGTCCTGGTGGTGTGGCAGCTGCTCGTCACGCTGAAGGTGACCGACGAGTACAAGCTTCCGGCGCCGTCCGCGGTGTGGGACAGCCTGACCACGATGTGGCTGGAGGGCACGCTCCTCGAAGTCCTCTGGACCAGCGTGTCCCGGGCCCTGTTCGGCTTCCTGCTGGCCCTCGCCATCGGCACCCCGCTCGGACTCATCGTCTCCCGGGTGAAGTTCGTCCGGGCGGCGATCGGCCCGATCCTCGCCGGCCTCCAGTCGCTGCCCTCGGTGGCCTGGGTGGCGCCGGCCGTGCTGTGGCTCGGTCTCAACGACAGCATGATGTACGCGGTGATCCTGCTCGGCGCCGTCCCCTCGATCGCCAACGGCCTCGTCGCCGGCGTCGACCAGGTCCCGCCGCTCTTCCTGCGGGCCGGGCAGACGCTCGGGGCGACCGGCCTCAAGGGCGCCTGGTTCATCGTGATGCCGGCCGCGCTGCCGGGCTACCTCGCCGGTCTCAAGCAGGGCTGGGCGTTCTCGTGGCGATCGCTGATGGCCGCGGAGATCATCGCGTCGTCGCCGGACCTGGGCCTCGGCCTCGGCCAGCTCCTGGAGAACGGCCGCAACAACATCGACATGGCGGGCATCTTCCTGGCGATCATCCTCATCCTGGTCGTCGGCATCGCCATCGACCTGCTGATCTTCAGCCCGCTGGAGCGCGCCGTGCTGCGCCGCCGCGGCCTGCTCACGAAGGGCTGAGCCGGCCATGGACCGCCCATCCCTCCTCGTCATCGCCCACGGCAGCCGCGACCCGCGGCACGCCGCCACCGTCCAGGCGCTGGTGCGCCGGGCCGGTGCGCTGCGGCCGGGGCTGCGGGTGGAGACGGCGTTCCTGGACTTCAACCTGCCCTCGGTGACGGGTGTGCTCGACCGGCTCGCCGCCGAGGGGGTACGGGAGGCGGTGGCGCTGCCGCTGCTGCTGACCCGGGCCTTCCACGCGAAGGCCGACGTGCCCGCCGTCCTGCGGCAGGCGCACCCGTCCCTCCGCGTCCACCAGGCGGAGGTCCTCGGGCCCTCGCCGCTGTTGATCGCGGCGGTGGAGCGGCGCCTGTACGAGGCGGGGCTCACGCCCGCCGACAAGAGCGCGACCGGGGTCGTCCTGGCCTCGGCGGGCTCCACCGACCCGGAGGCGATCGCGGTGATCGCAGAAACGGCGCGGGAGCTGCGGCGCACCGGTTGGTGCTCCGTGCGGCCCGCGTTCGCCTCCGCATCCCTTCCCCGTACGGAGGACGCCGTCCAGGCCCTCCGTACGGAGCCGGGCGTCCGGCGGGTGGCCGTCGCCCCGTACGTCATCGCCCCGGGCCGCCTTCCGGACCGCATCGCGGCGGGCGCCGCGGAGGCCGACGTCCTGGCCGACGTCCTCGGCCCCTCCCCCGAGCTGGCCGCGCTCCTCCTGGAGCGGTACGACGGCGCGGTGCGGGCGGAAGAGCTCGTGGCGGCCGTCGCGGGCTGAGGCCCTGTCGGGCAGCGCTCCGGGGTGCTTCGAGGGCGCTTCTGCGGAGTGCGAGGAAGATCACCCTCCTGCCGTACATCCCTGACGCCCTTTCACGCGTCCTCTGTGCACCGGGTCCGTTCGGACCCGGGAGACATCGACTCCTATCGAGGGCAGAGGACTTTGATCACTTCGACACTCGGCGTGCGCAGCGCCGTGACCGTCTCGCTCACGGTCTCGGCCGTCCTGGCCGGGGGCCTGTTCGCGGGCCAGGCGCACGCCGCGCCGCCCATCCCGTCGATCACCGCCCCGGGCGGCTTCGTCATGAACAACGGGACGGGTACGACGCTGTTCGGGAAGGCCGCGGACACCCGCCGGTCGACCGGTTCCACCACCAAGATCATGACGGCGAAGGTGGTGCTGTCCCAGCGGAACCTCAACCTCGACGCCAAGGTCACGATCCAGAAGGCGTACAGCGACTACATCGTCTCCAGGAACGCCTCCTCGGCCCGGCTGATCGTCGGGGACAAGGTGACCGTCCGGCAGCTCCTCTACGGCCTCATGCTGCCGTCGGGGTGTGACGCCGCCTACGCGCTGGCCGACAAGTTCGGCACGGGCACCACGCGGGCCGCCCGGATCAAGTCGTTCATCGGGAAGATGAACACCGAGGCCAGGAACCTCGGCATGCGCAACACCCACTTCGACTCGTTCGACGGAATAAGCAATGGGAGCAACTACTCCACTCCGCGCGATCTGACGAAGCTCGCGAGCAGTGCGATGAAGAACTCCACGTTCCGCACCGTCGTCGGGACCAAGTCCACGAAGCAGAAGGTCACCACGAGGACCGGTGGCTACCGGTACATGTCGTGGAGCAACACGAACAAGCTCCTGAGCACGTACAGGGGCGCGATCGGCGTGAAGACCGGTTCGGGTCCGCAGGCCAAGTACTGCCTGGTCTTCGCGGCCACCCGCGGGAGCAAGACGGTCATCGGCGCCGTGCTCGGCTCGTCGAGCGAGACGAACAGGGCGGCCGACGTGAAGAAGCTGCTGGACTACGGCTTCGCACGCTGATGTCCGGGCTGCCTCCCGAGCCACGGGAGGCAGCCCGGCTCCGGTGGGCGTTCCTAGCCGAAGTCGAGCCCGCCGGTGCGGGTCCGCTTGATCTCGAAGAGGTCCGGGTGGCCGGCCAGGACGCGGAAGCTGTCGAAGAGCTCGGCCGCGCGCTCGCCCCGCGGGATCGCCCGCAGGACCGGACCGAACCAGACGGTGCCGTCGACGTGGATCGTCGGCGTGCCCACGTACCCCTCGGCCTCGGGGTCCTTGCCGGTGTCGTGGCTGCGGCGGACGTCCTCGTCGTGCGCCGGGTCGTGGGCGGCCTCCGCGAGCTCCGCCGGGAGACCGAGTTCGGCGAGGGACTCGGCGACGATCGCGTCGTAGTCGTCCCGCTTCTGTTCGTGGATGCGGGTGCCGTACGCGGTGTAGAGCGGGCGCAGGATCTCCTCGCCGTGCCGTGCGGCGGCGGCCGCGGCGACCCGGACGGGGCCGAGCGAGGCGTCGATGAGCGCGCGGTAGTCCTCGGGCAGGGTGTTGCCCTCGTTGTGCAGGTACAGGCTCATGACCTTGAAGCGGAGGTCTATGTCCCGCCGGCGCTCGACCTCCAGGATCCATCGGGAGGTGATCCAGGCGAAGGGGCAGACGGGGTCGAAGTAGAAGTCGACGGTGGGACGGGCGGCGGTCGGGGTGGTCGTCATACCGTTGAATCTAGACACCGGATGGCCTGTTCTCCTAGTCCAATCGGCGGCCCTCGGTCTGGGCCATTGCGCCCGCTCACCCTTCCCGGGTCATCTCCACCAGCTTCAGGACGGTGTTCCAGTTGCGGGCGGTGACCACCAGGCCCTTGACGACGGACGGCCGGGAGACGGCCTCGGCGAGCTTGGACCTGCCCAGACCTTCGGGGACGTAGAGGTAGAGGACCCGGTCGCCGAGCGCGAAGGCCTGGGGGCGGTGGGCCTCCTGGTCGATCGCGGCGAAGCGCTCGGGACCGGCGGGCCCCGAGAGGTAGAAGGCGTGGAGCTGCTTGCCCTCGACTCCGGCGGTGGGGAAGGGACAGGCCTCCACGACGGCCGCGAGGTAGGCGCCGTCGCGGACGAGGCAGTCGACACGGAAGCCGAAGTGGCGCTCGATCGCGTCCTCGATCCGCGCGGTCAGCTCGTCCTCGCCGGCGGCGGAGTCGGTGGTGAAGACGGCGTTCCCGCTCTGCAGGTACGTGCGGACGTTCGCGTGCCCGAGCCCCTCCAGGACCGCCCTGAGCTCCGGCATGGGGACCTTGCGGTGGCCACTCACGTTGATGCCGCGGAGCAGGAGCGCGTATGTCTTCGCCATGGGTTCACCTTAGGGCGGCCACCGCGCCTCGTGGGGGGCGGCACGGTGGCCGGTTCGAACACTCGCCGATGGAGCCGAGCCGGGAGAAGACCCTTCACCCATCTGTGACTTATTCAACAAGGTTTCGTAATGACGAATCCATCATTTGCGTTGATAGCGGGCGAGGACCCGGTTGCCGTCCTCCACCAGCCGACTGCGCAGCTCGGCCCCGTCGATGGCCCCGCTGTAGTACTCCTGGAAGGCCGGGGTCGCCACCTTGTCCTTCCACTCGGGGTAGCCCCGGACCGACTGCGCGGGCGCGGGCCGGAGGTGTGCGGCCAGCGCCGCCCCGGTCGCCCACCCGGCCTCGGCGGTGTGCAGGGAGGGGTCGGCGAGCGCGGCCGTGCCGGTGGGCAGCATCCAGTCGCCGCGCGCGAGCCGGACCATGTTCGCCGGGCGCAGGAAGAAGTCGAGGAACTCCATCGCCTCCTTCTTGTACGGGCTGTCCTCGGCGATCGACAGGGTCTGCGGGGAGACGCCCTGGGTGAGTCCCGCGCTGCCGGCGGGTGCGGGCAGCACGGTCCACTCGAAGCCCTCGGGCGCCTGCTGGGCGATCTGCTGCCGGTAGGCGAAGCCCAGCGGGACCATGGCGTACTTGCCGGCGAAGAAGCCGGGCAGGGTGTCGGAGCCGCCGCTGCCGAGAGTGGTGCGCGGGGCGGTGCGGTCGGTGACGACCTGGTCGTGGACGGTGCCGGGGACGACGGTGTCGGCCTCGGTGGAGCGGACGGTGACCCGCCCGTCGGCCTCCCGGTGGAAGAGCCGGCCGCCCGCGGAGAGCCCGAGGTTGAGGCTGACGGAGACGGGCTCCTTGAGCGGCCAGGCGACGGCGTACCGGCCGGCGCCCATGTGGCGGGTGAGGTCCCGGGCGATCTGCCGGAACTCGGTCCAGCTCCAGGGCCGCTCCGGGGTGGGGACGCGGACGCCTGAGGATGCGAGGAGCTTCCGGTTGGCGATGATCACGCGCGGTTCCTGGAGGAACGGCACGCCGTAGATCCCGTCGCCGAAGGTGGTGGTCTCCCAGCTGCGGGCGGGGATGTCGGTGCGGAGCCGCTCGGGCAGCAGGGCGCGCAGGTCGGCGAGGTGGCCGCCGTAGGCGAAGTCGGCCAGGTCGTCGGAGGCGTCGTGGATGATGTCGGGTGCCTCACCGCCCTCGAAGGAGGTGAGGAGCTGGTCGTGGACGGAGTCCCAGCTGCCCTGGACGTAGTCGATCTGCACGTCGGGGTGGGCGGCGTTCCACTCGTCCACCAGCTGCCGGTTGGCGTCGACGGATTCCTTCTGCCAGGCGAGGGACTGGAAGCGGAGCCGTACGACCCCGTCCTCGGCCCCCTCGTCCCCGGCGGTGCAGCCGGTGAGGAGCAGGGCCAGCGCGGCGGCGGCGGTCAGGAGCCGTCTCATGACTTCACCGCCCCCGCCAGCACGCCGCCGGCGATCCGTCGTTGGAGGACGGCGAAGACGACGAGCGAGGGGAGGGTGGCGAGGAAGGCCGCGGCGGCGAGGGGGCCGAGGTCGGCGACTCCCTCGGCGCCGAGGAAGTGGGTGAGGACGACCGGCAGGGTCTGCTTCTCCGGCGTCTTGAGCAGCACGAGCGCGAAGAAGAACTCGTTCCACGCGGTGACGAAGGCGAAGAGCGCGGTGGCCACGATGCCGGGGGCGAGCAGCGGGGCGGTGACGGAGACGAGGGTACGGAGCCGCCCGGCCCCGTCGACGGCGGCGGCCTCCTCCAGCTCGGCGGGGACGGCCCGGACGTACCCCATCAGCATCCAGAGGGCGAAGGGCAGCGACCACACGACGTAGACCAGGACGAGGCCGAGGACGCTGTTGATCAGGTGCAGGTTCTTCAGGATCAGGAAGAGCGGGATGATCACCAGGACGAACGGGAACGCCTGGCTGATCACCACCCAGCCGGTGGCCGCGGAGGCGAGCCGGCCCCGGTGGCGGGCCGTCACATAGGCGAGCGGGGTCGCGACGGCCACCGCGATCACGGCGGCCGAGACCGCGGCGACCAGGCTGTTCGCGGCGGCCCTGAGCAGCGGCTGCTCGTCGAACGCCTGACGGAAGTTGGCGAGGGTGGGGTCCTTCGGAATCCAGGTGGGGTGGAGCGACGCCAGCTCGGGGGCGGGCTTGAAGGCGGTGGAGACCAGCCAGAGGAAGGGGAAGGCGAGGAAGACCAGGTACGCGAGGAGGGCGAGGTACTGGCCGATCCGCGCGGGTCTGCTCGTCCGGAGTGCGCTCACCGGTCCTGGTCCCCTTTCAGCCGGCGTACGAGGGAGAGGGCGATGAGCACCGAGACGGCGGCGACCATCACGCAGCCCATCGCGGCGGCGTAGCCGAACTGCCCGTAGCGGAAGGCCTCTTCGTAGGCGAAGAGCATGGGGAGCCGGGTCCGGCCGCCCGGTCCGCCGTTGGTCAGCACGTAGACCAGGGCGAAGGAGTTGAAGTTCCAGATGAGGTTGAGGGCGGTGATGGCGAGCGCGACGGGTCTGAGCGCGGGCCAGGTGACGGCGCGGAAGCGGCGCCAGGCTCCGGCGCCGTCGAGGGCGGCCGCCTCGTGGAGTTCGCGCGGGGTGTTCTGGAGGCCGGCGAGGAGGGCGACGGTGGTCTGCGGCATGCCGGCCCAGACGCCGACGACGATGACGGCGGGCAGCGCGGTGGCGAGCCCGGAGAGCCAGTCGCGGCCCTCCCCGAGGCCGAGGCCGCGGAGGGTCTCGTTGAGGATGCCGGCGTCGGGGTTGTAGACGAGCCGCCACATGATGCCGACGACGACCTCCGGCATCGCCCAGGGGACGATGGCGAGGGCCCGCGCCAGCCAGCGGAAGCGGAGCTTCTGGTCGAGGAGGAGCGCGAGGCCGAGGGCGAGCAGGAACTGCGGGACGGTGACGCCGACGGCCCAGACCACGCCGATGCGGAAGGAGTCCCAGAACAGGGTGTCGTGCAGCAGGTCCTGGAAGTTGAGGGTGCCCACCCACCGGGTGGCCTGGGTGCGGCCTGACTGGGCGTCGGTGAAGGCGAGCGCGATGCCGTAGAGCAGCGGGCCGACGCTGAGGACCAGGATCGGCAGGAGCGCCGGGAGCACCAGGAACCAGGCGCCGAAGTCGGGGCCGCGCGGGTGTGTGCCGTGGGCGGCGGCACGCGGTGCGCGCGTCCCGCCCGGCCGCTTCGTCGCGGTCACCGTCACCGATCGGTCCTCCCGCCCGCCTTGCCCGGACGCCGTCCGGGGCCCCGCCGTCAGGGGAATCCCGCCATGGTCCGTGCCGACCCGTGGGCCGTCAAGGCGACCTGCGCGGTGAGCTGCCCGGATGCGAGACTTTGGCGCAAACGCACTGGTGAGGGAGAGGTCGATGGACGAGGCGCGGGCGCGGGAGATCCTGGCCGCGGCGGGGTTGCCGGTCGCGGAGGCGCGGCTGCTGGCCCTCGGCGAGAACGCGGTCTTCGCCGTGGGCGGTCTCGCCGTGAAGGTGGGCCGCGACGCGGAGGTGTTCGAGCGGGCCGAGCGGGAGGTGGCGCTCGCGGGCTGGCTCGCCGGGGAGGGGGTCCCGGCGGTGCGGGCCGCCGAGGAGAAGCCGCTCCTCGTCGAGGGGCATCCGGTGACCTTGTGGCATCGGCTGCCCGAGGCGGTGCGGCCGGCGGAGCCCCGTGATCTGGGGCCGCTGCTGCGGGCCGTCCACGCCCTGCCGGAGCCGGTGGCTTTCACGCTGCCGCGCCGCGACCTGCTCGGCGGGGTGGAGCGGTGGCTCCGGCTCGCGGGGGACGCGATCGACCCTGCGGACGCGGCGTTCCTGCGGGAGCGGCGCGACGCCTTCGCGCCGGCGGCCGCGGCCCTGACCCCGCACCTGTCGCCGGGCCCGATCCACGGTGACGCCCTCCCCCGGAACGTGCTCGTCGGCCCCGAGGGACCGGTCCTCATGGACCTGGAGACCTTCTCCTCCGACCTGCGGGAGCACGACCTCGTGGTGCTCGCGCTCTCCCGGGACCGGTACGGCCTCGATCCGGCGGCGTACGACGCGTTCACGGAGGCGTACGGCTGGGACGTCCGGGAGTGGGAGGGGTGTGCGGTGCTGCGGGGGGCGCGGGAGACGGCGAGTTGCGCGTGGGTGGCGCAGCACGCGCCGACGAACCCGAAGGCGCTCACCGAGTTCGAGCGGCGGGTGGCCTCGCTGCGGGACGGCGACCCCGAGGTGCGCTGGTATCCGTTCTGACATCATGATCCCCGTCGAACCCGCCTGATCGAACGGGGTGTTGTGATGCGTGTGGAGCTGTCCGAGGTGACGCTCGACGTCGAGGTGAGCGGCGAGGGACCGGCCGTGCTGCTCGTGCACGGCTTCCCCGACAGCCACCTGCTGTGGCGCCACCAGGTGCCGGCGCTGACGGCGGCGGGCTTCCGGTGTGTCGTCCCCACCCTGCGGGGCTTCGGCGGGTCGGACCGTCCCGAGGGCGGCGTCGAGGCGTACCACCCCGCGAAGCACGTCGGGGACCTGCTCGAGCTGCTCGCCCGCCTGGAGGTCGACCGCTTCCACGTGGTCGGTCACGACTGGGGCTCGGGCGTGGCGCAGGGGATCGCCCTGGTCGCGCCGGACCGGGTGGCGAGCGCGACGCTCATGTCGGTGGGGAACATCGCGACGATCCTGGGTGCCGGCTGGGAGCAGCGGCAGCGGCTGTGGCACGTGACGATGTTCCAGCAGGAGGGGCTCGCCGAGGAGTGGCTCTCCCGGGACGACTTCGCGCACCTGCGCGACATGCTCGGTGAACACCCGGACGTGGAAGGGGTCCTGGAGCCGCTGCGCGCTCCGGGGGCGCTGACCGCCGCGCTGAGCATCTACCGGGCGGGACTCCCCATCGAGGTGCAGCTGGCGCCGCCGGCGCCGCTCCCCCCGTTGTCCGTGCCGGTCATGGGCGTCTGGTCCACCGGCGACCGCTTCCTCACCGAGCGGCAGATGACGGCCACCGGCGAGCACGTCACCGGCACCTGGCGCTACGAGCGCGTGGAGGACGCGGGGCACTGGTTCCCGCTCGACCAGCCGGAGCGGGTGAACGAGCTGCTGCTCTCGTTCCTCAAGGAGAACTCCTGACGCGGCCGCTGCCCCGACGAGGACCCGCGGCTGTCAGACGGTGGCCGTGACCGCGCGGCGCAGGGGCCAGACCGGGTCGACGACCGCCTCCGTGTCGCCCTTGCGGCGCAGGAAGTCCTGGAAGTTCTCGGCCCAGAGGCGGTACCAGCCGATCTGCCGCTCGTGCAGTTCGGCCGGGTCGAGCTCGGCGACCTCGCGGTGCCGCTCGGCTATCGCGACGGCGACGCGGACGGCGGCGAGCGCGTCGGCGGCGGCCTGGTGGGCGGCTTCGAGCACCACGCCGTACTCCCCGCAGACGGCTTCGAGGGTGCGCTTGCCGCGCCGGTAGCGGTCGACGGCCCGGTCGATGGTGTACGGGTCGACGACGGGTCCGATGCCGACACCGCCGAGGCGCTCGCTCAGCGAGGGCAGTCCGTGGCGGCGCAGTTCGGCGGAGAGGAGCGTCAGGTCGAAGGAGGCGTTGTACGCCACGACGGGGACGCCGGCCTCCCAGTACTCGGCGAGGACCTTCGCGATCTCGTCGGCCACCTCGCGCACCGGCCTGCCCTCGGCGGCGGCGCGTTCGGTGCTGATGCCGTGGATCGCGGAGGCCTGCTCCGGGATGCGGATGCCCGGGTCGGCGAGCCAGTCCCGCCGGCGCCTGACGTGTCCCCCGCCGTCGACCTCGACGATCGAGGCCGTCACGATACGGGCCTCCAGCGGTTCGGTGCCGGTCGTCTCCAGGTCGAAGCCGACCAGCGTCTCGCCGTGCCAAGCCATCGGGTCCTCCTTACGTGATCTCCCCCGTGGTGCTGACCACCCTCGCACGCACCACTGACAACGCCTTCGGGTCCCCCGGCGGAGCGTCAGGAGACGGGCCGTGAGTCGAGCCAGACGGACTCGAACTCCTCCCGGTATGTCTCGAAAAGTCCGTGATCGCCGTCACGGAGTCCCTGTCCGTGGCGCACCACGTTCCGTCCGCCGCCGCGCAGGACGAGGACCGGCGCCTCCATGCCCCGGGCCCGGCGGAGGTAGGACTGCACGACCCCGACCCCGTCGGGGCCGTCGCCGTCCACCAGGTAGGCGGTGAAGCGGGGGGTCTCGTCGAAGACGTGGATCTGGAAGGCTCCCGGGTCGCGGAGCTTGGAGCGGACCCGGCGCATGTGCAGGATGTTCATCTCGACGGAGCGGCTCAGCTCGCCCTTCTTGAGGCCGAGTTCCCGCTCGCGCCGTTTGACCGCGCTGCTCGCGGGGTTGAGGAAGAGCAGCCGGGTCCGGCAGCCGGACTCGGCGAGGCGGACCATGCGGCGGCCGGAGAAGTTCTGCACGAGCAGATTGAGACCTATGCCGGTGGCGTCGAGGCGGCGCGCCCCGCCGAAGAGGTCCTCGGCCGGCAGCTGCCGCTGGAGCCGCACCCGGTCGGGGTGGACGGAGACCACGTCCGCGTACCGGTCCCCGACGAGGTCCTCGACCGCGTCCACGGGCAGCCGGTCGGCGGACGGCACCCCGGCCCCGCTGCCGAGGATCTCCAGGATGCGGGCGGAGGCCCGCTCGGACTGGGCGAGCACGGTCAGCGAGAGCGCCCGGTTGCGGGAGACCACGTTGCGCGTGACCTCCAGCTCGTCGAGGGCGAGCTCGACCTCGCGCCGGTCGTCGAAGTAGGGCTCGAAGCAGGGCCAGTGCTGCACCATCAGCTCCCGCAGCTGCGGGAGGGTGAGGAAGCTCAGCACGTTGTCGTCGGCCGGGTCGAGGAGGTAGCCCTTGCGCCGCGAGACCTCGCGCACGGCCACGGCCCGCTGCACCCACTCCTGGCCCGCCGGGCCCGCCGCGGCCACCACCCACTCCTCGCCGTGCACCGGTTCGTACACGGGCCGCAGGACGGCGGCGACCACGGCCCGGAGCCGCTGCTCGACGAGGTTCAGCCAGATGTAGGCGCGCCCGGCGCGCTGGGCGCGGGTGCGCACCTCGCTCCAGGCCTCGGCACCCCAGTCGAGCTCCGCCCCGATCTCCACCGGCCGGGTGACGGTGACCGTGCCGGGCGGCACGGCGCCCGGCGGCGCGACCGCGCCGGGCGGCGCCTCGGCGGGGTCGGCCGGACCCCCCTCGTGACCCGCGTCACCTGGGGGCAGCTCAAGACCTCCCGAGCTCACCCGCGCACCGCCTTCTGCTCCTGGACGCCCGTGTCGACCGGTCCGACAACGATCAAGGAAGGGTACTCCGGGAGCGGGAGGCGGTGCAGCAGGATCGTCAGGCTCCTTGCTCAACTCCCCAGATCGGGCTGTCCGTTCTGGGAGGCGAGATCGGCCGGAGTGAGCGGATTCATAGCGGTTACGTCCCTGGGCGCGAGCTGGAAGCCCTGCCAGTGGACCGGCATCGGCTGCTGGTCCTCGTCCCGGGCGACGTGGTGGAACCCGATGTTGACCCACACGGACGGCTTGGTCAGCGTCTCGCCGTTGACCCACTTGTCCACGCTGTCACCGGCGCCCGGGGCGCAGTTGCCGATGTTGTTGCTGGCGAACTGCTCGCAGGCACGCGCCTGCGTGAAGTACACGTCGTGCTTGGTGAAGCCGCGGCCCGCGTGGGTGTCGGTGTGGCCGGGCACGATCTCGTAGGAGCGGGCGTGGCCGTCGGCGTTCTTGCCGGTGCCGCTGACCACCCGCCACCAGCGCATGTTCTTGGCGTCGCCGGCGAGTTCCTTGGTGACGACGGTGCGCTTGGTCTTCACGGTCGGTCCGCCGTCGCCCACGGGTGCGGTGACGGTGGAGTCGAACTGTTCGATCCGGTCCTTGGTGGAGCCGTCGAGGCCGAAGTCGAGCTTCCAGAAGACGTTGTGGGCGTGGCTGGTGGCGTAGGCGCGGGCGCCCTTGCCGATGGGCCAGCCGCGGCCGTCGGTGGCGTTGTAGTCGACGGGCGAGAGGCTGCCGGTGGCGCCGACGTTGGCGCCGATGGTGCCGTCGGAGGAGAAGCGCCACTCGGTGATGTACTCGTACCAGCCGACCTTGTTGACGGTGTAGACGAGCAGGTCCTTGGACTGGGCCTGCCAGACCTTGGCGCCGTTGTCGCTGGCCATGCGGTACGCGTGGCCACGCGCCCGCGTGGTGGTGCACAGGCCCTTGACCTGGCCGACCTCGGGCACCTTGACGGTGGTGAGGGCGCCGCCGGGGCACTCGGCCGGCTTGAGGTTCTGCAGGCCCCAGCCGAAGCCCGCGCCGGTGAGGTCGTCGTACTCGGCGGCGCCGTCGTCGTAGGGCACGTGGATCTGGGCGAGCCGGGCGCTGGTGAGGACCTTGATGGGGTACCTGGCGCCGGGCGGCTGGTAGGTGATCTTGTCGAGCGTGAGCCCGGCGTCGGTGTCGTAGCGCCAGCACATGCGCCAGACGGCGCCGCCGTCGAGCTTCTGGGTGATGCGGTACGCGGCGGAACAGTCGGCCGCGAGCGGCGGGGCGGGCCGGGTCGGGGCCGGCGGGCGCGGCGGGGTCGGGGCGGCGGTGGCCCCGCCGGCGGGTCCGGCGGCGGCGGTGGCGGTGCCGAGCAGGGCGGCGGCGGTCAGGACGGCGCCGCGCCTGCGGGTGCGCGGGTGGGAACGGGTGGTCACGCGGAACATGCGGACGTACTCCCTCGTACGGAGATCGGGCGGGCGGGACCGGTGGCGGGCGGTGGTCAGCCGACGCGGGTGACGGTCCTCGCGGAGAGGTCGACGATCAGGTTCCGGGTGTCGATCCAGGCCCCGTTGAGGACCTTGGTGACGAGCCGGACGCACCGGTGCTCCCCGCAACGGGACAGCTGCGCGGGCACGTTCGCCTCGCGGTAGGTGCGGTAGAGGTCGCCGTTGAACCACAGCTGGGTCGTGGAGGTGAGCTCCTTGCCGGTGGCGTCCTTGTAGTCCTCCTTGACGCCCTTGCCGAGCGGGCTCGCGAGGATCAGCTCCAGGGCCTCCCGCAGTTCCTCGGGATGGGCGGAGGGCTGGACGCCGCGCTGCGTACCCGACTTGTCGACCTTGCCCGTGTCGAGGTTGACGGTCCGGGTGATGAGCTCGTCCCGCGCGTAGTCGTAGAAGCGGACCTCGGCGCGGCGTGTCGCGTCCCCCGGCAGCGGGTCGGCGAGGTCGGTGCCCAGGTGCTGGGGCCCCTTGCCGCCGTCGACGTCCTGCTGGGCGGTGGCACCGGGCGGCGTCAGCGCCAGGCTCTCGGCCCGTACGAGTTCGTCGTCGGTGAGCGGGTCGCCGCCCACGCCCTTCTTCCCCTCGGCCGCCGGGGGCACCACGGTCGCGGGCGCGGGCGCGGTGCCCGTGGTCTGCGCCCCGTCGCCGCCCGTCGCGCCGGCGGCTCCCTGCTGTCCCCCGGCGCCGGCGGCTCCGTCGCCCCCGCCCGTTCCGGCCGCGGCGGCCCGGTCGGCTCCCCGGCCCCCCGGCGTGTCGTCGGCCCCCGCCTGGCCCGGCAGGCTGATCGCGACCGCGACGGCGGTTCCCGTCACCGCCATGGCCGCTCCGGCCACCACCTTCCCCAGGTGGCGGCGCGCTATTTCGTACACACTTCCCCCTCTTTCCCCCTCTTGGTCTGCGGTCACCCGGTAGGACGGGGCGAAGTCCTAGGAGGTTGCCCGACTTTCGGGCAGGATCTGGCCGAAGAGCATCTCCACAAACCCGGACAGAAGAGGAATAGTCGTATCCATGCAGGTCTGGCCGGGACAGGCGTACCCACTGGGCGCCACCTATGACGGAGCGGGAACCAACTTCGCGGTCTTCTCGGAGACCGCCCACAGGATCGAGCTGTGTCTGCTCCATGACGACGGCTCGGAGACGGCGGTGGAACTGCGCGAGACCGACGCGTTCGTACGGCACGCGTACCTGCCGGGCGTGATGCCCGGTCAGCGGTACGGCTTCCGGGTGCACGGTCCGTACGCCCCGGAGCGCGGGCTGCGCTGCAACGCGGCGAAGCTGCTCCTCGACCCCTACGCGCGCGCGGTGTCGGGGCAGATCGAGTGGGGCGAGGCGGTGTACGGCTACCCCTTCGGGCGGCCCGACGCGCGCAACGACCTGGACTCGGGCCCGCACACGATGGCCTCGGTCGTCGTCAACCCCTACTTCGACTGGGGTGACGACCGGCGGCCGCGCACCGAGTACCACCACACGGTGATCTACGAGGCCCATGTGAAGGGCCTCACGATGCTCCACCCGGACCTCCCGGAGGAGCTGCGCGGGACGTACGCGGGGCTCGCGCACCCGTCGGTGATCGGACACCTGAAGGAACTGGGCGTGACCGCGCTCGAACTGATGCCCGTCCACCAGTTCGTGAACGACCACCGGCTGGTCGACGCGGGGCTCTCCAACTACTGGGGCTACAACACGATCGGCTTCTTCGCCCCGCACAACGCCTACGCCTCCTGGGGCGACCGGGGCCAGCAGGTCCTGGAGTTCAAGTCGGCGGTCCGGGCGCTGCACCAGGCGGGCATCGAGGTCATCCTCGACGTGGTCTACAACCACACCGCCGAGGGCAACCACCTGGGGCCGACGCTCTCCTTCCGGGGCCTGGACAACCCCTCGTACTACCGGCTCGACGACGACCCCCGGTACTACTACGACACCACCGGCACCGGGAACTCGCTGCTCATGCGGTCCCCGCACGTCCTCCAGATGATCATGGACAGCCTGCGGTACTGGGTGACCGAGATGCACGTGGACGGCTTCCGCTTCGACCTGGCGGCCACCCTGGCCCGTCAGTTCCACGAGGTGGACCGACTGTCCTCGTTCTTCGACCTGGTCCAGCAGGACCCCGTGGTGAGCCAGGTGAAGCTGATCGCCGAGCCCTGGGACGTCGGCGAGGGCGGCTACCAGGTGGGCAACTTCCCGCCGCTGTGGACCGAGTGGAACGGCATGTACCGGGACTGCGTGCGGGATCTGTGGCGCGGCGAGCCGCGCACCCTCGCCGAGTTCGCCTCCCGGCTCACCGGATCCTCCGACCTCTACCAGGACGACGGGCGGCGGCCGCTCGCCTCGGTCAACTTCGTCACCTGCCACGACGGCTTCACGCTGCGGGACCTCGTCTCGTACAACGAGAAGCACAACGAGGCCAACGGCGAGGGCAACCGGGACGGCGAGAGCCACAACCGCTCGTGGAACTGCGGCGCCGAGGGCGACACCGAGGACGTCGGGATCGCGGAGCTGCGCGCCCGCCAGACGCGCAACTTCATCGCCACCCTGATGCTGTCGCAGGGGGTGCCGATGCTCAGCCACGGCGACGAGTTCGGGCGGACGCAGGGCGGCAACAACAACGCGTACTGCCAGGACAACGAGGTCTCGTGGGTGCACTGGCCCAAGGCGGACAGCGAGGCGGAGACCACCCTGCTCCGGTTCACCCGGGCGATGGTGCGGCTGCGCCGGGACCACCCGGTCTTCCGCCGCCGCCGCTTCTTCCACGGGCGGCCGGTGGAGGGCACCCACGACGAGCTGACGGACATCGCCTGGTTCACGCCCGAGGGCGAGGAGATGAAGGCACGGGACTGGCAGGCGGCGCACGCCCAGGCGCTGACCGTCTTCCTCAACGGCAACGCCATCTCGGAGCCGGGCACCCAGGGGGAGCGGATCGCCGACGACTCCTTCCTGCTGATGTTCAACGCCTCGTCGAAGGAGCTCGAGTTCGCCGTGCCCGACAGTCACGGCGCCTGCTGGCGCACGGTGGTGGACACCTCCGACCCGGAGGGCATGCCGCCGCAGGAGGGCCCGGAGCTGGCGGCCGGGGAGCGGGTGACCCTCGCGCCGCTCAGCCTGACCGTTCTGCGACGGCCGGCCTGAGTTCCCGTACGGGAGGCGTCACCCGTACCGCCCAGGACAGCAGCGCGCAGGCCACGGCCGCCCCCACCGCCACCGCGAAGGCGGCGGGGGCGCCGTGGCCTTCGGCGAGCCGCCCGGAGACGGCGAGGGCGAGGGCCTGCCCCCCGACGATCCCGCTGGTCAGGAAGGCCATGGACTCGGCGAGCCGGGCGGCGGGGACGGTCCGCTCGGTGAGGCCGAAGACCGTGATCAGATGCGGGGCGTACGCGGCGCCGAGGACGACCACGACCGCGTACAGCGCGCCGAGCGAGCCCACGAACAGCAGCGGTACGGAGAGGACGACCAGCCCGGCGGTCGCGGCGCGCCAGCGGGCCGTGAGCCCGATCCCGGCGGGGACGGCCGCCATCGAGAGGCCGACGGCGGCGCTCATCACCCCCATCGCCGCATAGACCAGACCGGCCTGGGCGGGGGCGCCCAGCCGCTCGGTGAGCGCCGTGATCCCGGCCTGGGAGGCGCCGAACATGGCGCCCTGGAGGACCATCGCGCCCCGCAGGGCGTAGGCCGATCCGGGGAGCCGCGTCCGTTCGGCGGCACCCGATCGGGTGGACGCGGGGCTCTCCGGCGCGGTGGCCGTCGCCGTCGGGTGGAGGGCGAAGGCCGTGCCGCAGACGGCGAGCAGCAGCGCCGCGAGGAGAAGGGCGGCGGCCGGGTGGGCGAGGGCGGCGGCGAGGCCGACGAGCGCCGGGCCGAGGACGAAGGACACCTCGTCGAGGGTGCCCTCGAAGGACAGGACGGCGCCGACGCTCCGGTCGTCCGCGCCGGAGCGACGGGCCAGGGCCACCGAGCGGGTCCTGGCGAGCGGTCCGACCTGGGGGACGGTGGCCCCGGCGAGCGCGCCGAGGACCATCAGCGGCCCGGTCGGGGCGCGGCCGAGCGCGGCCAGGACGAGGGCGGTGACGGCGACCGCGTTCGCCAGGGAGGCCGCAAGGACGACCCCGCGCTGGCCGTGCCGGTCGGAGAGCCGGCCGATGACGGGTCCGGCGACCGTCTGTCCCGCGGCGAGCGCGCCGCCCGTGAGGCCCGCCGTGGCGAGGGATCCCGTCGTCTCGGCGACCAGGAGCAGGCTGCCGAGCTGGCACATGGCGGTGGGCAGCCGGCCGAGGAACGACACGACGGGCAGGGCGGGGCCGAGCAGCGAGAGGGTGTCGCGATACATCCGGAGCATCGGGCGAACGTAACGCGATGCACACGAACGGGTGCATGGGGCGATGAAACAGAAGGCCTTCCGCGGGGTACGTACGTTCGCATGACCTCCCTCCCGGCCCTTTCCGCCCTCCCCACCGCGACCTACCGGCTCCAGCTCCAGCCGGAGTTTCCCTTCGCCGCCGCCGAGCGGGCCGTGCCCCACCTCGCGGACCTCGGGATCTCGCACCTCCACCTCTCTCCGGTCCTGGAGGCGGTCCCCGGCTCGACCCACGGGTACGACGTCACCGACCACGCGTCCGTACGGGCCGAGCTCGGCGGCGAGGAGGGGCTGCGGGCCCTCGCCGCGACCGCGCGGGCGCACGGCCTCGGGCTCGTCGTCGACCTCGTGCCCAACCACATGGCCGCCTCGCCACGGCACAACCGGGCGCTGCGCGCGGTGCTCCGCGACGGTCCCGACTCGCCGTACGCCCGCTGGTTCGACATCGACCGGTCGGCCGGGGACGGGCGGCTGCTGCTGCCCGTACTGCCCGCGCGGCGCCCCGAGGTACGGGACCGGCTGCGGGTCTCCGGCGGGGCGCTGCACCTGGACGGCCAGGAGTTCCCGCTGCGGCCCGGCACCGAGAACCTGCCGCTCGACGAGATGCTCGACGCCCAGTGGTACCGGCTCGGGTGGTGGCGCCTGGCCCGCACCGAGCTCAACTACCGCCGCTTCTTCACCATCTCGGACCTCATCGGGGTGCGGGTGGAGGACCCCGACGTGTTCGCCGCGACCCACGCGAAGATCGTCGAGCTGGTCCGGGACGGGGTCGTCGAGGGGCTGCGCATCGACCACCCGGACGGGCTCGCCGACCCGCAGGGCTATCTGGAGGACCTGGCGGCGGCGACCGGCGGGCGCTGCTGGACGGTGGTCGAGAAGATCCTCACCGGGACGGAGACGCTGCCCACGGCCTGGCCGGTCGCCGGGACCACCGGCTACGACGCCCTGCGCCATCTCGACGGGGTGTTCACCGATCCACTGGGGGCCGCCGAACTGGCGGACTTCTACCGCGAGTTCGTCGGGAAGGCCGGCGACAGGGGCGGACACTGGGAGGCGACGGAGCGGCGGGCCGCGTACGAGGTGGTCGGGCACGACCTGGCCGCCGAGACCGCCGTCCTCACCCGGATCGCGGAGCGGATCTGCGCCGCCGACCCCGCCCTGCGGGACCACGCGCCCTGGGCGCTGCGCACCGCGATCCGTGAGCTCCTCGTCCGGGTCCCCGTCTACCGCGCGTACCGGACCGGCGGCGAGGAGGTGCTGACCCTGGAGGCGGCGCGCGGCGCGAAGGCCGCGTTCGCGGTGCCGGAGGAGGCCGCGGTGGTCGACGTCGTGCGCGGTCTCGCGCTCGGCACGCTCGGCGACGGGCCGGAACACCGGGCGTTCCGGGCCCGGTTCGCGCAGACCTCCTCGGCCCTGCGGGCCAAGTCGGTGGAGGACACGGCCTTCTACCGGTACACCCCGCTGCTCTCGGCGAACGAGGTCGGCGGGGACGCGGGCCGGCCGGCCGTGTCGGTGGACGAGTTCCACGCGTACTGCTCCCGGATCGCCCGGGACTGGCCGGGCACCGGCACCGTGCTGTCCACCCACGACACCAAGCGCAGCGCCGACGTGCGGGCGGCGATCGCGGTCCTCACCCAGTGCCCGCAGGTGTGGACCGAGCTCCTCGCGGAGGTGGCGGGGGTGCCCGCGCCCGACCCGCACGTGGCCTGGACGGCCTGGCAGACCGCCTTCGGGTTCGGCGTCCCGGACGCGGAGCGGCTCGGTCCCGCGATCCTCAAGGCCGTACGGGAGGCGGGGCTGCGGACCAGCTGGACCGAACCCGACACGGAGTACGAGCGGGCGGTGGCCGAGTTCGCGGCGGCCGGGCCCGGCCACATCCCGCTCCGGACCGCCTCGGAGGCGGCCTTCGCCCTGGAGCCGCACATCCGGGCGCACGCCCTCGGGGTGCTCCTCGCGCAGCTGACGATGCCGGGGGTGCCGGACCTCTACCAGAACACGGAGCGGGAGTACCGGGCGCTCGTCGACCCGGACAACCGGGCCCCGTTCGCGGTCGGGCCGGACGACGACCGTACGGCCCTGGTCCGGGCCGCCCTCCGGCTGCGCCGCGAACGCCCGGCGGCCTTCGGCGCCACGGGCACGTACACCCCGCTGACCGCCGAGGGGCCGGCCGCCGCGCACTGCCTGGCCTTCGCCCGCTCCGGTCAGGTGGTCACCGCCGTCACCCGGCTCTCGCTGCGCCTCGGGGAGGCGGGCGGCTGGCAGGACACGGAGCTGGTCCTGCCGGAGGGCCGCTGGGGCGACGTCCTGGACGGCGTCCGGGAGTTCACCGGGGGCCCGGCGACGGAGCTCAAGCTCGCGGAACTCTTCGAGGAGCGGCCGGTGGCACTGCTCGCCCGGCTCGGCGACTGAGGGGCGGTGACCGGAGCCGGCGGCCGAGGCCCCGGTGGCTGGAGCTGGACGGCCGGGGCTCGGTGACCGGAGCTCGGTGGCCGGCTCGGTGGGACCGGGCTCGACGGCCGGGGCCCGGCGACCGGGCTTGACGGCCGGGGCGCGGCGACCGGGCTCGGGACCGAGCGAGGCCCCGGGGGTGTCCCCGGGGCCGTCGGGTGGTCAGAAGCGGGAGGCTCGCGAGACCTCGCACTTGGTGTACTCGGAGCCGTCGCCGATTCCGGGGTACGGGGTGGACAGCTCGGCCTTGGCGGACGAGCCCGCCGCGACCGCGATGCCGGTCTTGATGGCGGTCGCCGGGACGACACTGCCGCCCGCGCCGGTGAACTTCATCGTGACGTTGTAGTCGTAGTCCATCGCGCCGTCGTTCTTGACGGTGACCCGGGCGACGAGGTTCTTGGTCGCCGGGTCGTACTTGCACTCGTCGATCGTGACGTCGCGGGCGGCCTTGTCGGCGCTGCTGGAGCCGCCGGGCACGGAGCCGCCGGACGTGCCGCCGGAGGTGCTGTCGTTGTCACTGCCGTTGTTGTTGCTGCTGCTGGAGCTGCCGCTGCTGCTGCTGTTGTTGTCGCAGCCGCCGCCGCCCGAGCCACGGGCACCGGTCAGGGCGAACACCGCGATGCCGAACACAGCGATCGCGCGGACATGACGCTTCTTCATGTTTCAATCCCCGTTGAAAGTGGTACTAAAGAGGGCTCCTTGACGAGCGCACGTCACCCTAGCAGCGGTCGGGGACGCCGCTCGCCGCTCCCCGGAAAGCGCCTCAGCCGCCCGGGCGGACGATCAGGCTGCGCGGCGCCCTGGTGATGAAGCCGGCCTGGGTCGGCCGGAAACCGTCGGCGAGACGGAGCCCCGGCATGGCCGTGAACAGCGCCCGCACGGCGTACTCGGCTTCGAGCCCGGCGAGGGTGACGGCCGGGCAGAAGCCGGAGCCGTACGTGAGCTGGCCCGGGTCGTCGCGCAGCGGGTCGAAGCGGTCGGGCTCACGGAAGCGCTCCGGGTCCCGTCCCGCCGAGCCGACGAGCAGGGCGACGGACACCCCGGCCGGCACCATCCCGCCGCTGACCGGGACTTCGGCACTGGTACGCCGGACCATGACCTGCACCGGCGGGTCCCGCCGCAGCGACTCGGTCCAGGCGCGGCCGACGAGCCCGGCGGGGGCGTCACGGAGCGCGGCGACCTGGTCGGGATCGGTCAGGACGTTCGCCAGGAAGGACGCGAGCGCCTTCTCCCGTACCGCGATCTGCGCGCCGCACTCTCCCGCCAGCGCCCCGGCGGCCCGGCCGCGCACGAGCCGCATCATGTCGCGGTAGGGCACGCCGACGGCGGCGGCGACGGTACCGGCGGGCAGCCAGTGGCAGAAGTCGGCGACCAGGTCGGCCTGCTGCCGCTCGGCGATCCGGTGGGCCAGGACGTGCGCGGTGCGTTCGGTGACCGAGCGCAGCGCCTCCACGTCGACGTCCACGTGGGCCCGCGCGCACGGCGGGTCCCCCGGGCGGTGCCCGTGCGTGAAGCGGCTGTCGGTGAGGGCGGTGGCCACGTCCGCGTACCGGGAGAGCACCCAGGCCCGCAGCAGCGGGTCGTAGGTGAGCGGGAACTCCTCGCGCAGGGTCCGGTGGATCCCGTGCGGGTCGAGCGAGGCCCCGGGGTCGAGGGGGCTCGGCGCGACGGTTCTCGGCGCGGCGGTCCCCGGCGCCGGCCGGACCGGCACCGCCGCCGCCGGGGCCATCGAGGGCAGGCGCGTCCACGGGTCGCCGGACGGTGCCTTCGGCCGGTCGCTGCCTGTGCCGTGCTTCGGCTCGTCGCTCATCGCGGGCCCCTGTCGGTCGGCGGTGGCGCGGCCGGAGATCGTGGCGCGCGTCCGTCCAGCCCATCACCGCCCGCGCCGAGCCGCCCGCCTCGTACCGCCGAACGGGTGAACGCGTCCTGAGGGTGGACCTCAGCCGTGGGACAGCCGGAACGACATCTGACCAAAGCCGACGACGTCCCCCGCCCGCACCACCACCGCGCCGGTGACCCGACGCCCGTTGACGGTCGTGCCGTTCGTCGAACCGAGGTCGCGCAGCACCCACATCCCGCTCTGCAGCGAGAGCTCGGCGTGCATCCGCGACGCGGTCTCGTGGCTCAGCCGGAGTCCGTTCACCGGGTCGCGGCCTATCCGCAGCGGGTGCGGGCCGGGCAGGGGCAGCAGCAGCTTCGGCAGCCGCTCCGCGTGCCAGGCGCGTCCGAGCCTCGCCGTGAACGCGGACATCCGCTCGACCGCGCCCACCACCCGCCGGGTCCAGGTGCCCTCGGCCCTCAGGTCCGCGGTGAGGAGGTCGAGTTCGTCCGGCCGCCGGGCCTGGAGCGCGCGCTCCATCCGGAAGAGGAACGTGTCGTGCGAGAGGCGGCCCTGAGCGGCGCCCTCACGGAGCAGCACCAGCGCGCGGTCCCGCTCGGCGTCGGTCAGCCGAGGTGAGTTCGCCGGAAGCTCGAAAGGGGTCGTCACACCCGTGATTGTCGGTCCGTCGGGCCCGAAGTGTCCAGAAGGGCCCCGTCGGCGCCCCACGCGGGCGCCGGAACCGGTCCCCGCCGGACGCCGGAACCGGTCCCCGCCGGACGCCGGAACCAGTTCCCCGCCGGGCGTCGGAGGCGTTCCCCGCCGGGCGCCGGAACCGTCCCCGCCACACGTCGAAGAGCCCGGTCACCCCCCACCCCCTCCCCGGCCCGGGAACTCCGTATCCCTCCCGCAAGATCGCTGCTACGGTCTGCGACTCCATACCAGATCCCCAGGGGGAACCACGACGTGACCGCGTCTTCTTCGACCACGCACGACCTCGTCATACGTCCGCTCGCCGGACCCGGGGAACTCGACCTGTTCCTCCGCCTGACCTACTCGCTCGACCACGAACTCGCCGACGACCTCGCCACCGGGCGCCGGGTCCCCGGGTGGATGTGGGTGGCCCTCGACGGCGACCGGCTCGTCGGCCGGCTCTCCTGGTGGACGAACAAGGCCGGCGCGCAGCCGCTGGCGCTCGACTTCTTCGACCTCTCCCCCGATCTGTCCGCCGAGGAGCGCGCCGAGATCGGCCTCCGGCTCCTGGAGACCGCGACCGCCGCGGTGATCCCGGCGGGCGCCAGGCGTCCCGAGTTCGGGCGGTTCATGCCGGCGGACTGGCGCGAGGTCCCGGAGACCCGCTCCCTCCTGGAGTCCCTGTTCTCGGTCCTGGAGCGCTCCGGTGCCCGCCCGTTGGTCGAGCGGCTCCGCCTCGAGTGGCGGCCCGGCACCCCCGTACCGGAGCCGACGGGCCGCCTGGAGTTCCGTCCGGTGCGGGACCGCGAGGACCTGGTCACGCTGATGACGCCCGTGATGGAGGGCACCCTCGACGCGCACGGGCAGGCCGACCTGGCCTCCGGCCTCTCGGCGCGGAAGGCCGCGGAGCTGCACTTCGACGAGGAGTTCGCGCACTACACGTCCCCGCGCGAGTGGTGGCGGGTGGCGCAGCTGCCGGGGAGCGGCGAACCGGTCGGCTTCGTCGTCCCCGCGCGCAACAACTACCACCACACCATCGCGTACCTCGGCGTGCTGCCCGCCCACCGCGGCCAGGGCCACATCGACGACGTCCTGGCGGAGGGGACCCGGATCCTCGCCGCCGCCGACGTACCCCGGATCCGGGCGGCGACGGACCTGGGGAACGTGCCGATGGCGGCGGCCTTCGCCCGCGCGGGCTATGTCACCTTCGAACGTGCGATCAACTACGTGTGGGACGCGCCGGGCGTGGAAGGGTCCTGACTGCCAGGATGGACGCGGTGGGCATGCGCTGGCGCGCGGGTCCACCGCGTGGTTGGTCCGTCGACGAGGGGATTTCCGTGCTCTTCGAGGTGTGGGCGCCGAACGCCCGTGACCGGGTGACGCTGCTGCTGAACGGCTCCGGCCATGCCCTGGACCGGGACGTCGAGCGGGACGGCTGGTGGACGGGCGTGGTGCCCGCGGAGGACGGCGACCGGTACGGCTTCGCCCTCGACGACGGGCACGTCCTGCCCGACCCCCGTTCCCGCCGGCTGCCGGACGGCCCCGACGGGCTCAGCGCAGTCGTGGACCACTCCGCGTACACCTGGCGGCACGACTCCCCGCGGCTGCGGCTGCGGGCCGCGGTCCTGTACGAGCTGCACGTGGGGACCTTCACCCCGGAAGGGACCCTGGACGCGGCCGCCGCGCGCCTCGGGGAGCTCGCGGGCCTCGGCATCACCCATGTGGAGCTGATGCCGCTGTGCCCGTTCCCCGGGGTGCGGGGCTGGGGGTACGACGGGGTGGCGCCGTGGGCGGTGCACGAGCCGTACGGCGGTCCGGAGGCGCTGAAGCGGTTCGTGGACACGGCGCACGGGCTCGGCATGGGCGTGGTCCTGGACGTCGTGCACAACCATCTGGGGCCCTCGGGGAATTATCTCCCGTCCTTCGGGCCGTACTTCACGGAGACCCACCACACCCCGTGGGGCGCCGCGGTGAACCTGGACGCGCCGGGTTCGGACGAGGTCCGGGCGTACTTCCTGGGCAGCGCGCTCGCCTGGCTGCGGGACTACCGGATCGACGGGCTGCGGCTCGACGCGGTGCACGCGCTCGCGGACACCCGCGCGCTGACGTTCCTGGAGGAGCTGTCGGCGGCCGTCGACGAGCTGGCGCGGGAGCAGGGCCGTACGCACTTCCTGATCGCCGAGTCCGATCTCGCCGACCCGCGGACGACCGCACCGCGCGCGCTCGGAGGGACGGGCCTGCACGCCCAGTGGAACGACGACTTCCACCACTCCCTGCACACCGCCCTGACCGGCGAGGCCCAGGGCTACTACGCGGACTTCGCCCGCGCCCCGATGGCGGCGCTCGCCAAGACGCTCACCCACGTCTTCTTCCACGACGGCACGTACTCGGCCTTCCGCGGCCGGCACCACGGGCGGCCGGTGGACCGGGAGCGCACCCCCGCCCACCGCTTCCTCGGCTACGCCCAGACGCACGACCAGATCGGCAACCGCGCCCTGGGCGACCGGCTCTCGGCATCCCTCTCCCCCGGTCTGCTGGCGTGTGCGGCGACGCTCGTCCTCACCTCGCCGTCGGTGCCGATGCTCTTCATGGGCGAGGAGTGGGGGGCGACCACGCCCTGGCAGTACTTCACCGACCACACCGATCCGGAGCTCGCGGAGGCGGTACGGCTGGGCAGGCGGCGGGAGTTCGCCGAGCACGGCTGGGCGGAGGACGAGGTCCCCGATCCGCAGGAGCCCGCGACCCGGGACCGTTCGGTCCTCGACCGGACCGAGCGGGAGCGGGACCCGCACCGGCGTCTCCTCGCCTGGCACCGGGAGCTGATCGCGATGCGCCGCACCCTGCCGGACCTGACGGACCCGGACCTTGCGGGGGTGAAGGTGGCCTTCGACGAGGAGGCCCGCTGGCTGGTGTTCCGGCGCGGGGTGCTGCGGGTGGCGGTCAACCTGGGCAAGGAGCCGGCGGTGATCCCGCTCGGCACCAACGGCCGGGACCGGGTCCTGGCGGCCTGGGAGCCGGTCGAGGCCCCGGCGGCGGACGGGGCGCTTCGGCTCCCCGGCGAGTCGGCGGTCGTCCTCACCGACGGCTGAGTCCGCCCCGACGGGCGGCTACTCGACGATCGCCATCTCGTGCGGCGTGTTGTTGAAGCGGAGCCCGCCGCCGTCCTCGGTCGCCGTGACGATGTCCTCGATGCGGACGCCGAAGCGGCCCGGGAGGTAGACGCCCGGTTCGACGGAGAAGCACATGCCGGGGACGATGGGGAGTTCCTCACCCTCGATCATGTACGGCGGCTCGTGGGTGGTGACGCCGATGCCGTGGCCGGTGCGGTGGATGAAGTACGCGCCGTAGCCGGCGTCCGTGATGACCTTGCGGGCCGCCCGGTCGACGTCCTGGCAGGCCACCCCGGGCCGTACCGCCTCGAAACCGGCCTGCTGGGCCTCCCGGACGAGGTCGTGGACCCGGCGCTCCTCGTCGGTGGGCTCGCCGACGTGGACGGTACGGGTGGTGTCGGAGCCGTAGCCGTTCTTGAGGCCGCCGAAGTCGAGGACGACCATGTCGCCGCGCTCGATGACCCGGTCGCCGGCCTCGTGGTGCGGGTCGGCGCCGTTGGGGCCGGAGCCGACGACGGTGAAGTCGACCTGGGAGTGCCCGAAGCGCAGGAGCAGCGCGGCGAGGTCGGCGGCGACGTCGGTCTCCCTGCGGCCCTCGAAGCGGACCTTCAGGATCTCGCCGTACGCCTGGTCGGCGGCGGCTCCCGCGGCCGCGATCCGGGCCAGTTCGTGGGCGTCCTTGACGCCGCGGAGCATCGGCAGGGCCTCGGTGAGGGAGACGTACGAGGTGCCGGGCAGGGCCTGCTGGAGGCCGAGGAGGTGCATGGCCCAGGCGTTGTCGCTGACGCCGAACCGCCCGTCGGCGTCGAGCAGGGGCGCGGTCACGGCGTACGGGTCGTCGCCGTCGGTCCAGTCGCGCAGGGTGAGTACGGACGCGCCGACGGCCTTCTCCGCGTCGGGTGCCTCCAGGGTGGGCACGACGAGGACCGGCTCCTGGCCGGCGGCGAGGACGAGGACGGTGAGCCGCTCGGTGATCGCGGTGGGCCGGTAGCCGGTGAGGTGGACGAGGTCGGGGCCGGGGGTGACGACGACGCCCGCGAGTCCGGCGTCGGCGGCGGACTCGGCGGCGCGGGTCATCCGGGCCCGGTAGTCGGCCGCGGTGAACGGCACGACCTCTTCGACGGCGTCGGTGCTCGGCATGGGGGCTCCTTCTCGGCGGCGTCGTGCCGCGGGCTGTCGTCCCGCGAGGTCTCCCGGACGCGTCCTCGCCGTACAGCATCCTGCCCGGGGGCAGGGGCCGCCGCGACCGCTCAGCGGCGGTCGGGGCCCTGGGCGATGAGCCGCTCCAGGAGCTCCTGGAAGTCGTCGCCGACGACGATCCGCAGGTCCCCCCGTTCCTCGTCGTGCTCGCTGAGCTGGGTGAGCGTGCCGCCGCGCCACCAGAAGACGTACGGGCTGATGGCGCCGGGCACGTCCTCGTAACCCGAGGCGGCGAAGGAGGCCATCGCGCCGAGGGCCGGGATGATCGAGGTGTCACGGATGGGGTGGAAGGCGAGCTGGTGCCGGAAGGGCATCGCGACGAGGGCGCCGTGCTCGCCCAGCGGCAGGCCGGTGACGCGCTGGACGACCCCGTCCAGGTCGAGGACGCGGCTCGCGGTGTAGAAGGAGTCGCCGAGGATGATCTCGAAGCACATCCCGTCGGCGTCGCGGACGGTCTCGTGCTCCTCGACGGGCAGCCCGCGCAGGTTGCGCAGGGCGCGGTCGCGGAGCTTGGCGTGGTCCCCGAGCCGTTCCAGCGCCTCGTCGGTGAGCATCATGACGCTCTCCGGCAGGTCGAGCGCGAGGATCTCGTAGAGGCCGGGGGCGACGGTCCTGGCGTACCCGAAGGCGGCCGCGTCGATGCCGTCGCCGCTGACGACCCGGGGGTAGAGCTGGGAGCGGATCTGCTCGGGCGGCAGGGTGTCGAGCGCGGAGGGGCCGTCCATGGCGCGGACGACCAGGCCGATGTGCCGGTCGATCATGCCGGGCCAGACGCGGGGGCCGCGCCGGTCCTGGTGGCAGACGGCGGCGAGGTTGCCGAGGCCGAAGCGGCGTCCCTTGTCGTCGATGACGTGGTCGGCGTAGACGGTGACCTCCAGGCCGAGTTCGGCGAAGGTCTCACGGACCCGGCCGCGGAAGAGCGCGGCCTCGCGCTGGGAGAAGTACGCGAACTCGGGATCCCTCGGTGCGTCGTCGCCGTCCCGCCTGGGTCCCCGTCGCAGCCACCCCACGCCCGCCCGCCTTCCGTCGCCGTTGCGCCCCAGCGTAGCGACTGCCGGTGTCAGCTCCCCAGCCGTCGGGTGAACTCGGGCAGCGGACCAGGCGGTTCGTCGGGCGCTCCGGCCAGCAGGAGGAGCTCGGTGCGGTGGACGAGGCGGGGCTCGGTCAGGGGTACCGCGGTGGCGCCGGGGGTGCCGACCGCCACCGGCAGGGGCAGCAGCGCGAGGCCGTGGCCGGCGGCGGCCAGGGCGGTGAGGGTGCGGGTGTCGGTGCCCTCGTACCGCAGGGCGGTGCGGAAGCCGCGCCCCGCGGGTCCGCCGTGGACGGCCCTGAGCTGTTCGAGGGGGATGCCGGCGGCGGGGGCGTCGAGCCAGCGGGCGTCGGCGAGGTCGTCGAGACGGAGGCCGGCGCGTCCGGCGAGCGGGTGCGTCGCGGGCAGGAGGACGGCGAGGGGTTCCTCGGCGACGCCGGACGCGGCGAGCGGGGCGATGTCGGGGAGCCGCAGCGGGTCGCTGGGGGCGGCGACGCCGTCGACGAGTCCGGCGTCGGCGTCACCGGTGGCGACGGCGACGGGCACCCGTTCCCGGGGCAGGCCGCGCAGGGTGACGCCGGTGGCGGGGAGGGCGGCGAGGGTACGGGGGTGCAGGGCGAGCGGGGAGGCGGCGACGGTCAGGGTCGCGCGGGGCGCCGCCGCGAACCGGTCGAGGTCGGCGCGGGCCGCGTCGAGGCGGAGCAGCAGGGCCCCGGCGTGCTCGGTGAGCCGCTCGCCCGCCGGGGTCGGGGCGACGGGCCGGCGGGTGAGCAGCGGCAGGCCGAGGTCGGCCTCCAGGGCTGCGACGTGCTGGGAGACGGCGGACTGGGTGTAGCCCAGTTCGCGCGCGGCCGCGGAGAAGGAGGCGAGCCGGACGACGGTGACGTACGTGCGGAGGAGGTGCGGGTCCATCCCGGTGCCCGCTCAGGACCCGTCGGGGGCGGTGAGCAGGGCGCGGGCGTAGTGGGCGAGGGAGCGGTTGTAGCGGGGCAGCAGGGGGGCGAGGGCGCCGAGGGCGAGGGACGCGGCTTCACGGTCGCGCCCGGTGTCGGCGAGGGCGAGGGCGAGGAAGGCGTCGACGGCTCCGGCGAGCGCGGTCTCGTCGGCGTCGAGCCGGTCGGCGGGGATGTCCCGCTCGGCGGTGAGGAGTTCGACACTCCGGTCGGGGCGGCCGAGGTTGCGCAGGCTGCTGGCGAGCTGGATGACGGCCCGGCGGCGGCGGAGCCCGGTGAGGCCCTGGTCGAGGGCCCGCTGGTAGAGACGGACGGCTTCCTCCGGCTCCCCGGTGGAGTCGTGGGCGGCGCCCTGTTCGAAGAGGGCGGCGGCGTCGTCCGCGGGCCGCTCGGCGGCGAGTTCGGCGACGCGGGCACGGAAGTCGGCGGGCTCGTACGCGTCGGGGTCCTCCCAGAGGGCGGCGACGCGGCGCTCCCACTCCTGATCGTTCGTCATGAGGCCAGCCTATCCACGCCGTCATTAGTGTTCGTGATGGAAGGTGCAGGAATCATCGTTGGACGTGAACCGGGGCCGCCGCCCAGCATGATGACCATGCACAGAGACGCCCTTCCGATCGTGACCACGCGCGCCGGGGCGCCCTCCGGGGTGGCCGGGCGCACGGACGCTCCGGCCGCGCGTACCGCCGCACAGCCCGGGGTGACCGCGCGCACCGACGCGCTCCCCGTGGTGGCGACGCGTACCGACGCACCGCCCACGGCGGCCACGCGTACCGACGCGCTCCCCCGCACCCTTCGTACCCCGCGTATCGCCCTGGTCGGCGACCGCTCGCCCCACATCCGCTCCCACGTGAGGATCCCGGTCCTCCTGGACGCGCTCGCCGAGCGGGAGGGACTCGTCCTCGACGCGTACTGGATCCGCACCGGGGACACGGAGGCGCCGGGCGCGGTGCGGGGCTTCGACGCGGTGTGGATGCTGCCGGGCAGCCCGTACGCGAGCGAGGCGGGGGCGCTCGCCGCGATCCGTACGGCCCGTGAGGACGGCGTGCCGTTCCTCGGCACCTGCGGCGGCTTCCAGCACGCGCTCCTGGAGTACGCGCGGAGCGTCTGCGGGCTCACCGCGGCGGCGCACGCGGAGACCGACCCGGCGGCCGACCCGGACGATCTCCTGATCGCCCCGCTCGCCTGCTCGCTCGTCGGCCACGAGGGAGTCGTACGGGTCACCCCGGGGTCCCTCGCCGAGCGTGCCCTCGGCGCGGAGCGGACCACCGAGCGGTACCACTGCGAGTACGGTCCCGACAGCCGTCATCTGGACACCTTGCGGGCCCATGGCCTGCGGTTCACGGGCGCGGACGAGGAGGGCGGGGTCCGGGTCGCGGAACTGCCCTCTCACCCCTTCTTCCTGGCGACCCTCTTCCAGCCCGAACTCGCGGGCGACGGCACCCGTCCGCACCCGCTGGTCCGGGCGCTCGCGGGGGCGGCGGTGCGGCACGTGGCGGCGCGGGAGGCGGCGGCGCTCACGAGGTGAGCCGCGGTCTCGCGGGGCACGGCGGGTGACGGCGTGACGCTGCGGTCGTTCTCCGCCGAGAACGGGAAGCTGGTGGCGGAGCGCAGCAGCGTGACCCCGAGCGCTTCCGCGACCCCAAGGCCGCCGCGGCGACGGCGCAGCTGGTGCCGTACGAGCAGCTCGGGGAGCACGTGGCGAAGGACAGGGCCACGGCCGCCACGGTCCTGGCGGCGGACGGGTACGACTCGCCCGTCTCGCCCTCGGGCGTCGTGGCGACGACCAACGCCGACGGGCTCGGCCTGGCGCGGGCGGACCGCGGCGCCGAAGGGTTCCTGAAGGAGATCGAGTCGGCGGCCCTCCGGAAGGGCAACAACGACAAGCCGGAGCACTGCGACCCCGCCTTCTGGCGGGACGACACCACGCTGGTCTGCCTGCACGACAGCCTCACGCAGGTCACCTTCAGCCCGGACTACCAGCGCGTCACCAAGACCGAGGAGCTGCTCCCCGAGAGCGACCGGGCGACCACGGACCCGACGCTCTCCCCCGACGGCAAGAGCCTCGTGTTCCTGTCCAAGAACGCCGGCGACCAGTGGGTGCTGTACCGGGCGGACTTCGCCTCTCCGGGCGCGCAGCCGGTGAAGATCGCCGCCCTGGACCTGCCCATCGACGGCGCGGACGACCACCGGGTGTCGCTGATCCGCTGGAGCTGAGGGATCTGGGGCGCTGAGGTGCCTGAGGGGTCGCGCTCGTCGGTCAGCTCATCGTCACGACGAGGTGGGCGCGGTCGCGGCCCCGGGCGACCAGGCGGGCGTTCGCCTCGTCCGAGTCGTGGACCCAGCGTTCGGCGTGGGTCGGGTCCTTGCCGAAACGGACGTGCCGCTCGACGAGCCGGGGCACCCGGAGCCGGTCGTCCAGGTCCAGGTACCAGGCCTCGTCGAGAAGCGGCAGGACCGCGGCCCAGGCGCCCTCGTCGTGCAGGAGGTAGTTGCCCTCGGTGACGACGAGCGGCACCTCGGGGCCGACGGCGATCGCCCCGGCGACCGGCTCCTCCAGGGCGCGGTCGAAGGCGGGCGCGTAGACGGTGGTGCCGGGCTCGGGGGCGCGCAGCCGGGCGAGCAGCGCCGCGTACCCGGCGGCGTCGAAGGTGTCGGGCGCGCCCTTCCTGCCGGCCCGGCCGAGGCGTTCCAGTTCGGCCTGGGCCAGATGGAACCCGTCCATGGGAACGAGCACGGCGACCCCGTCCAGTCGGTCGACGAGCCGCGCGGCCAGCGTGGACTTCCCGGCACCGGGCGCCCCGGCGATCCCGAGAACACGCCGCCCCCCTGACGCGACGAGCGCCAGCGCGCGGGCGGCGAGCGGGTCGAGGTCCTGTGGGTCCATGTGGGGGATTGTCGCATCGGGGCCCGACGCAGCCCAGCTCCGCGGGACTCGGGCCAGGGCCGGCCGGCGGGCTACCGACGTCCCGTACGGGCTCACGGGCTCGCGGGGTCCTGGGGGTCCCGGCTCACGGGCTCGCAGGGCCTGGGGGTCCCGGCTCACGGGGTCGCAAGGTCCCGGGCTCACGGGCTCACGGGCTCCGGGGCTCACGGCTCCGGGGCTCCGGGCGCACGGCTCCGGGCTCCGGCTCCGGGGCTCCGGCTCCGGGGCTCCCGCCCACCGGCCACCGGCCACCGGCCACCGGCCACCGGCCACCGGCCACCGGCCACCGGCTCGGGCGTACCCTCTGCCCGACCCCTTCCCAGGGCCTAATGGACCCCTCCCCGAACTCCTCCCGGCCCCCTCTCCGACCCTCGTACGACCCTCGACGTGACGAGGGTCGCATCCGGGTCGTCGCGGGTTGACGCGAGTAGATTCCTGCCGGTTCCGCGTATTACGTTGGGGTAATGCCGTCCATCGCACTCGTGACTCTCGTCGTCCGTGACTACGACGAGGCCATCGCCTTCTTCACCGACGCCCTCGGCTTCGACCTGGTCGAGGACACCGACCGGGGCAACGGCACCCGCTGGGTCGTCGTCCGTCCACGCGGTGCGGCCGGGGTCGGCGGACTGGGCAACACCGGTCTGCTCCTGGCCCGCCCCAAGAACGAGACCGAGGAGGCGGCCGTCGGCAACCAGACGGGCGGCCGGGTCGGTTTCTTCCTCCACACCGAGGACTTCGCCCGCGACCACGCCCGGATGACGGCGGCCGGCGTGAAGTTCATGGAGGAGCCGCGCCACGAGCCCTACGGCTCGGTCGCCGTCTTCGAGGACCTGTACGGCAACCGCTGGGACCTCCTCCAGCCCGCCGCCTAGGGAGTCCGAGGCCGCGCCCTGCGGGCGCGAGTGACCGGCGGCGATACCGCGGGCAGGCAGCGCCGGGGCCCGAGGGGCCCGGCCACCCGCCCGCCGAGAGGTCGCGTCAGACCACGACCAGCCGGTCCACCAGCAGCTCCACCCTCGACTCGGCGTACTCCGGCGGCAGCCGTCCCGCTCGGGTGAGGGTGGCCAGCCCGTGCAGGGCGGCCCAGAACACCTCGGTGAACAGTCCCGGGTGGACGCCGTCCCCGGCGACATCGCCGAGGCTCTCCAGCAGGGCGGCGAAGGCGTCCTTCAACGGCGCGGGGGTGTCCTCGCGCGCGAACGCCAGGCCGCCGTCGAGTTGGAACATGGCGTCGTAGACCGCCGGGTTGCGTGCGGCGAAGGATAGGTACGCGCGGGCCAGGGCGGCGACCCGGTCGCGCGGGCCGTCGACGGCACGGGTCGCGGCTCTCAGCGCCACGGCCATCTCGGCGGCCCCTTCGAGGGCGACGGCGCCGATGATCTCGCGCTTGCCGCGGAAGTGGCTGTAGAGGACGGGCTGGCTGTACTCGATGCGCTCGGCGAGCCGGCGCGTGGTGACCGCGTCCCAGCCCTGCTGCTCGGCGAGTTCGCGGGCGGTCGCCACGATGAGACGTTCGCGGCCCGCCCGCTCGCGCTCCTTGCGTTCCTGTACCGACATGACCTGATCCTAGCACCGCTAGACAATCGAGCGGCAGCAGCGCTAGCTTTGCTTCATCGCCTAGCAATGCTAGAAAACCGGAGGGGTCATCATGCTCACCGCACTCGAGGTCTTCACCACCGTGGTCGTCGGCGTGATGGTGGGGGTGGAGTTCTCCGTCGCCTTCGTCATCAACCCCATCCTCAACGCGCTCCCCGAGGACAGCGGCCAACTGGGCCGCGCCCACGGGGGCCGGATGCTCGGCGCCGTGATGCCGGTCTGGTACATCACGTCGCTCGTCCTCGTCGCGGTGTGGGCCGTCGCCGGACGGCACGACCACGGCACCGGCCTCGTCGTCACCGCGGGCGGGCTGCTGCTCCTCAGCGTGATCATGTCGATCCTGCTGCTCGTCCCGATCAACAACCGGAGCAAGACGTGGACCCCCGAGAACCGGCCCGCCGACTGGAAGCAGCAGCGCGACCGCTGGGACCGCCTCCACTACATCCGCGTCGCCATCATCGTCGCCGCCTTCACCCTGCTGGTCGCCACCCTCACCTGACCCGGCGGACCGAGTACGCCCCTGGCACCCGCGCCCGGCCGGCACGAGGCCGGCCGGGCGCTTGCCGCCTACCGTTAGCCTCTCGTCTCGGGGGTGGGGACATGGAAGAGTCGATCTTGGTCGAGTCCATCAGGTACTCCGCTGTGTGCCAGGGGTGTGGAGCCGAGGCCGAGTGGTGCGGAGTCCAGGCGCTGGTGGGCGAGGAACTGCGGTGGGATGTCGAGACGACGTGTCCGACCTGCGGGTCTTTCTTGGCTGATTGTGGCGGTGAGCTGCCGGACGACATGCGTGGACGGCTGCTCTCCGAGCACGGGCGGGCAACGTTGCATGTGGCACTGCCGACGAGCAGCACCGCCATCATGCGGGTGCTGCGGGCGGAGTTCGGCATCGGTCTGGACGGCGTCCGGGCAGTGCTGGAGCAGGTCCTGACCGGGCAGTACTCAGGAACCCTGCCCGAGATGGAGCTCCTGGCCCGCAAGCTGAGGGCATCAGGTGTCGAGGCGGCCGCCTCACGGCCGGAGCCCGAGTGAGCCTGCCGGGCGGAACGCCTGGGTTCGCCCGGCGTCGCCGAAGGCCCCGCCGGCCTCCCGGCGGACCGCCGTCCGACTCCGCGTCGTCGACGCGATCCGCGACGGAGACGCTTCTCGGGGAGCCGGCGACCGTCGAGTACGGAGGCCCACCAGCCGGAACGTGCGCGTGGGTCAGCCCTCAGTGCGCCTGCGGATAGCCGATCTCGGAGATGTCCTGGGCCAGGTCCGCCAGGGTGACCTCTGCGTTCAACGACGACACGAGTTCCTGGTCCAGCGGCCTCAAGGCATACACGTCACGCACCGCTTCCAGATCCACAGAGACCTCGTAATAGTCCTCGGCGAACCGCTGATACGCCTCGGGTGAGCGGTCGACCAGGAGTGGGAACAGCCCCGTCGCCCCATCAGGGTCGGCATGGTCCGAGGGGAAGTCGATCGCGCCATGACGCCATCGATCATCCGTCACCTCGTGCCACAAGCAGGCCGTCACGACGGGCACGCCGTCCTCGTCGGTGAACGCCGGCTCCTCGACGAAGGGCTTGAAGACCTCGGGAACGTCGTCGATCACTCCCGGCCAGGGCTCGCCGTCGTTGCCGTACGGGCTCATCGGTGCTTCGTGGTCGAAGCCGCGGACACAGGCCCCGGCCGCCGAGAACACGATGGCGTATTCGTCCCCCGATCCGTTACGCATCGACGCCATCTCCGCGCCATCGGCCCAGCCGGCATTGAACGAGTAGTACCGGCTTTCCCAGTCCGGGCTCAGGATCGCGTCGAGCACCGCAAGCGAGCGGCACAGGTCTCGCAGGTCAGCGATGGCGGGAAGCCGACGGGCTACGTCAGAGACAGTCACGGGCTCATCCAACCGGATCCCTCTGACACCAGCCCCGCCCCGCCCGGCGTCGCGGTCCGTGGAACGCTCAGAGTCGGACGGGGGCCACCACCCGGCACTTGCACAGGCGAGCCCGTCCCTACCAAGGCCGCATCTCAGGACCTGAAGGAAGCCCGCGGACATACGCCTTTCCCGGCACACGGGCCGACGTGGCGGCGTACTACCGGACGGTGGCGCTACGACACGGGTGGAGCCCGGACGCCGAGACGCCGCCCGCCGAGCTGTGGTTCGTCAAAGAGACGATGAGCCTGCATATCGCCTTCCTCATTCCCGAACTCCCCACAGAGGATGCCCACGGGAGCCGCCCAGACGTCACCGCCGATGCCGGTTGCTCGATCAGCGTCACCTCGTACGTGGACGGCGCTCTCGCGTCGGAGCGTCGAGACAGCTCTCCGGCTTGACCGTGATGTGAGACTTGCCGCATGGACATGGGGCGTGAGTCGCGGTGGGAGAAGGACGCAATGACGGTCGAGATCGTTTTCGCCTTGGTGACCGCCACCGCGCTGGCCGGCGTGGTCTTCGTCGTCGTTCTTGCTCCCGCACTCGCCCTCGGCGTCTCCGGTCCGGCGCGAGAGGCCGCTTGGATGGGCGGTGCGCTGCTCGGAGCGGTCGCCGGGGTGTGGCGCCTGGTGCGGGTGCTGCGCCGCTTCGACGCGCAGCGCCGTAAGGGCCGCTGACCGCCGGCCGGCCTCTCGGGGGCGCCGCCGCCCTCCGGGTGCGCGGGCCCTGTCGCGGGCCGCCATCCATCCCGTGGACGCGTCGGCTCAGGAGTCGAGCACCGCGGCGACGGCTTCGATCTCTACGAGCTGGCCGTCATAGCCGAGCACGGTGACACCCATCAAGGTGCTGGGCACGTCGTGGTCGCCGAACGCGTCCCGGACGACCTCCCACGCCGTCACCAGGTCCTCCCGCCGGTGAGAGGCGACGAGAACACGGGTGCTGATGACATCGCGCAGTGACGCGCCCGAGTCCGCCAGGGCGGTCCGCATGTTCTCCACGGCCCTGGCCGCCTGCCCCGCGACGTCCCCGATCGCCGCAGTGGAGCCGTCCTCGTTCAGAGGACATGCTCCGGCCAGGAAGATCAGCCGCGACTCGGCCGGGGCTGTGGCCGCGTAGGCGTACTCCGCGACCTCGGACAGGGAGGCAGAGCGAATCAGGGTGACAGCACGCGGCACGGGCTTCCTCTCGCAGCAGGTCCGGGACACTCAGACCCTCTCAGAGGTCGACTCCACCTTCGACACATTTGCCGTCGGTCGGGTGGACGAGCCTTGTCCCGTGGTCTGTTGATGCTGCCTCATGATGCGCGCAGGTGAACTTTTCATGCGCGCTAGTGACATGCACGGGTCTGTTCTGACAATCTTGCGCCAGTTCTCGTGCGTGATTCGCGCATGCACGAGGGCGTCACATCCGTCGTAGATGCCGGTAGTTGGCGACTCGCAGCCCGCGGTCGCCCTCGCGTCGGCGGCCATCGGCCGGGACCCCGGCGTCGAGGCGGTGCCGGGTCGCGTCCGGTTCCTGTCGCCCGTCTGCCGTACTCCCACAGGAGCGCACCCCACCCATGAGAAGGACCCCCCACATGTCGATGATGCGTGACCCGCGTCGCCGCGTCGCCACCGCCGCCGCCATAACCCTCGCCGCCCTCGCCCTCGGCTCCGCGCCCGCCCTCCCCGCCGTCGCCTCTCCCGCCACCCCCGAGGGCGTGATCGAGAACGCCGGAGCGGAAGGCACCGTCGCGGGCAGCTACATCGTCACCCTCCACGAGTCGGCGCGGGCCGAGACCGCCCAGGGCCGCGCCGTGGCGGCCAAGTTCGGCGCGAAGATCAAGAGGACGTACACCTCGGCGCTCAACGGCTACCACGTCGAACTCTCCGAGGCCCGGGCGAAGAAGCTCGCCGCCGACCCCGCCGTGACGTCCGTCGTCCAGAACCGCGTCTTCACCATCGACGCCACGCAGCCCGCCCCGCCGTCCTGGGGCCTGGACCGGATCGACCAGCCGGCCCTTCCGCTGAACCAGAGCTACAGCTACCCGGACTCCGCGGGCCAGGGCGTCACCGCGTACATCCTCGACACCGGTGTACGCATCGCCCACAGCGACTTCGGTGGCCGGGCCTTCAACGGCTACGACGCCGTCGACAACGACAAGACCGCCCAGGACGGCAACGGCCACGGCACCCACGTCGCCGGCACCGTCGCGGGCACGGCGTACGGCGTCGCCAAGAAGGCCAAGATCGTCGGCGTCCGCGTCCTCGACAACTCCGCCTCCGGCACCACCGCGCAGATCGTCGCGGGCGTCGACTGGGTCACCCGGAACGCCGTCAAGCCGGCCGTCGCCAACATGAGCCTCGGCGGAGGCGTCGACCCGGCCCTCGACACGGCCGTGCGCAACTCGATCGCCTCGGGCATCACGTACGCCGTCGCCGCGGGCAACTCGAACTCCGACGCGTCCAACCACTCGCCCGCGCGCGTCCCGGAAGCGATCACCGTCGGCTCCACGACCAATACCGACGCCCGCTCCAGCTTCTCCAACTACGGCAGCGTCCTCGACATCTTCGCCCCCGGCTCCTCCGTCACCTCGGCGTGGAACACCAACAACACCGCCACCAACACGATCTCCGGCACGTCGATGGCGGCCCCGCACGTCACCGGCGCCGCCGCCGCCTACCTCGCCGGCAACCCGACCGCGACCCCGGCGCAGGTCTCCGCCGCCCTGACGACCGCCGCCACCCCGAACGTCGTCACCGACCCCGGCACCGGCTCCCCGAACCGGCTTCTCCGCGTCGGCACCACCACTCCCCCGCCGCCCAGCGCCCCGAAGTTCGAGAACACCGTCGACCACGCCATCACCGACAACGCGACCGTCGAATCCCCGGTCACCGTCACCGGCGTCACCGGCAACGCCCCCGCCGCCCTCCAGGTGCCGGTCAACATCGTCCACACCTACATCGCCGACCTCCAGGTCCAGCTGATCGCCCCCGACGGCACGGCGTACACCCTGAAGGCCTTCGGCACCGGCGGCAGCCTGGACAACGTCAACACCACCTATGTCGTGAACGCCTCCTCCGAGGTCGCCAACGGCACGTGGAAGCTGCGGGTCTCGGACGACTCGTCCGGCGACAACGGCAAGATCGACTCCTGGGCCCTGCAGTTCTGAGCCGGAGAAGCGCGCGGTGAGGGGCGGTCGCCTACGAGCGGTCACCCCTCACCGTGCGGTGACGGACCGCCGGCCGAGCAGCTCCAGCAGCCGGCCCAGCGCGTCCGCGACCGGCCGGCCGGCGTGGAAAACCGCTGTCGCGCGGCGCACCGGGCTCCCTACACTCCCGTCTCGGGCGCACCGGTCGGTGCGCCGCCGAGCCGTCCGACCGAGGGGAGAAGACCGTGCGCAGCCACCGTGCCGTCGCCGTGTCCTCCTCCCGTACCCGGTACGACGTGATCCTCGCCTCCTCCGCCGAGCGGTGGCGGCTGCGCGCCCGCCATCGCCGTCCGTGACGACGTCCTCTCGCTCCTGACGCTCGTCCGGGAATCGCGCTGCCCTGTTCTCCACGCAGCAGCGAAAGGCACGAGACCGTGCGTACCCCTGACATCACCGCCGTCCGCAACCTCGGCATCCTGGCCCACGTCGACGCGGGCAAGACCACCGTCACCGAGCGGTTCCTGTACCTGACCGGCGCCACCCACAAGCGGGGCGAGGTCCACGACGGCACGACCGTCACCGACTTCGACCCGCAGGAGCGGGACCGGGGCATCACGATCTTCGCCGCGGCCGTCAGCTGCGACTGGGCCGGGCACCGGATCAACCTGATCGACACCCCGGGGCACGTCGACTTCTCCGACGAGGTCGAGCGCTCGCTGCGCGTGCTCGACGGAGCCGTCGCCGTATTCGACGCCGTCGCGGGCGTCGAGCCGCAGAGCGAGACGGTGTGGCGGCAGGCCGACCGGCACGGCGTCCCGCGCATCGCGTTCGTCAACAAGCTGGACCGCGCGGGCGCGGAGCTCGACGGCGCCGTCGAGTCGATCCGTACCCGCCTCGGCACCGTCCCGCTGCCCGTCCAGCTCCCGATCGGGCGCGAGGACGGCTTCACCGGCGTCGTGGACCTGGTCCGGATGCGGGCGTACGTGTGGGCCGAGGGCGCCGACACGTACGCCGAGCAGCCGGTACCGGACGGGCTCCGGGACGAGGCCCGGCACCGCAGGCGACGCCTGGAGGAGACGGTGGCGGAGCTGCATCCGGGCGCCCTGGAGGAGTTCTGCGCGGACTCCGCGCTCTCCGAGGGGACGCTGACGGCGGCCCTCCGCGACCTCACCCTCTCCGGCGAGGCCGTGGTCGTCCTCTGCGGCTCCGCGTACCGCAACCGGGGTGTCGAGCCGCTGCTCGACGCCGTCGTCGCGTACCTCCCGGCGCCGTCGGACATGCCGCCGGTCCGCGGGGAGGTCCCGGCGGACCCGGAGGCGCCGTTCACCGCGCTCGCGTTCAAGGTGAGCGCGACCGCCACCGGCCGGATGACGTACGTCCGCGTCTACGCGGGCACGATCGCGAAGGGGGACACCGTGCTGGACGCCGTCACCGGCCGCACCGAGCGGATCGCCCGCATCCTGCGGGTCCAGGCCGACCGGGCGACGGAGGTCGACGTGGCGCGCGCCGGGGACATCGTCGCCGTCGTCGGGCCGAAGACCGCCCGTGCCGGTGCGACGCTGTGCGCGCCGGGCGCACCGGTCGTCCTCGAACCGCCGTCGACCGCCGACCCGGTGGTCTCGGTCGCCGTGGAGGCCCGCCGCAGCACGGACACGGGCCGCCTGGCGACGGCTCTCGCCCGGCTGTCGGAGGAGGACCCGTCGCTGGTCGTGCGCGCGGACCCGGAGACGGGCCAGACGGTCCTGTCGGGGCTGGGTGAACTGCATCTGGAGGTCGCGGTGGAGAAGCTGCGGCGCGACCGGGGGCTTGAGGTCACGGTCGGCCGTCCGCAGGTGGCGTACCGGGAGACGGTGGCGAGGGGCGTCACCGGCCTGCTGTACCGCCATGTGAAGCAGGACGGCGGCGCGGGCCAGTTCGCGCACGTCGTCATCGACGTGGAGCCGCTGGAGTCCGACTCCACCGAGGAGTTCGCGTTCCGCTCGACGGTCACGGGCGGGCGTGTCCCGCAGGAGTACGTCCGCGCGGTCGAGGCCGGCTGCCGGGACGCCCTCGTGGAGGGCCCCCTCGGCGGGCACCCGGTGACGGGCGTCCGGGTCACGCTCACGGACGGCGCCACGCATGCGAAGGACTCGTCGGAGATGGCGTTCCGTACGGCGGGCCGCTTCGCGCTCCGCGAGGCGCTCCGCGCGAGCGCCGTGACGCTCCTGGAGCCGGTGGCCGACGTCACGGTCACCGTCCCGGCGGAGTCCGTGGGGACGGTCCTCGGCGACCTCGCGGCCCGCCGGGGCCGGGTCACGGACCAGACGACCCGCTCCGGTACGGCGGTGGTGGAGGCGACGGTGCCGCTGGCCGAGCTCTTCGGCTACGCGTCCCGCCTCCGCGGGCGCACCCAGGGCCGGGGCACGTTCACGACCCGCCCGGCGGGCTACGCCCCGGCGCCGGACCGCGCGCCCGGCGTGAGGTGACCCGGTCCCCGCCGGCCGGACAGGCTCCAGGGCCTGTCCGGCCGGCGCGGTCGCGCCGCTCAGGTCGGGGACTCGAAAGAGCGCCTCAGTGCTCGACCGCCTGTCGTCGGCGATCCGGACCGAGGTCGAGCTCGGCCCGTACGGTCTTCCCGACCGGTACGCGGTCGAGCACCTCCCACCGTGACGCCAGCGCCTCGACGATGAGCAGGCCGCGCCCGCCCTCGCTGTCCAGGGCACGGACCGGGCCACCCGCCCCGGCGGACGGCCTGCGCTCGCCCCGCGTGTCGGAGACGTCGACCCGGAGCCGCACCCCCGGCGTGTACGAGAGCCTCAGCTCGCAGTCCCGACCCGGTACCCGGCCGTGCGTCACGGCGTTGGCGGCGAGTTCGGCGACGAGCAGCCCGACGGTGTCGGAGGTGACGGAGCCGTACGGGAAGTCCCAGCGGTGCAGTTGGTGGAGAGCGAGCCGACGGGCGAGGCGTGCGCCTCGCGGGGTGGAGCTGAAGCGCTGGACGAACACACGTACGGTGACGGGCACTTCGCGGGTCACGGGGGAGGTCATGGGGCCAATGTGGCGCCGCGCAGAGCCGGTTACCAGGTCAGAAACCCGTACGCTGCGACAGCGTACGGGTTCACACTCTGGACGGTACCGGTCACTACCCGTGAGCATGGTCGCGTTCAGTGCGAGTGCGAGTGCACGGGTGCGGGAGGTGGCCGGAGTGACGGACGAGGTTCCGGGCGAAGTGACGGACACGGCTCCATACGGAGGCGAGCCGGAGACGTCGGACAGCCTGAAGGCCTTCGGGGAGGTGGTCAAGGCCTTCCGTAGACGAGCCGGCCTCACACAGGAGCAGTTCGCCCCGATGGTCGGGTACTCGGTGCCGACGATCGCCTCGATCGAGCAGGGCCGGCGTTTACCGTCCGCCGACTTCGTGGAGCGTGCGGAGCGGGTACTCGACGCGTTCGCGGTGATCCGGGCGGCGGCGAAGCACCTGGCACGCAAGCCGGGGCTGGCGAGCTGGTTCCGCCAGTGGGCGAAGCTGGAGGCGGAGGCGGTGACGCTGTACACGTACGAGAACCGGTTGGTGCCGGGGCTGCTCCAGACGCCGGCGTATGCGAAGACGCTGTTCGACGAGCAGATTCCGGCGCTGGGGGACGACGAGATCGAGTCCCTCCTCACCACGCGCGTCGCGCGGACGAAGCTCCTCACGGAACGCCCCCACACGATCTACAGCTTCATCGTCGAGGAGCATGTACTGCGCCGCCAGACGGGCGGCCCGGAGGTCATGCGGGACCAGATCGATCACATCCTGGATCTCTGCTCCCGGCGCAACATCGACATTCAGGTCATGCCGCAGTCGCGCGGTCACCACGCGGGCCTCAACGGCCCACTGTGCCTCCTCGAAACCCAGGAGAACAGGTGGTACGCCTACTGCGAGGGCCAGGAGACGGGACAGCTCATCCCCGACGCCAAAGTAGTCAGCATCCTGCAGAAGCGATATGCCAGGATGCGGGCACAGGCTCTTTCCGCAGAGGAGTCCGTGAGCCTGTTGCGGGAGATGCGAGGAGCAACATGAGCACCACAGACCTGGCTTGGTTCAAGAGCAGCTACAGCAGCGGCGGCGACGGCGACTGCGTGGAAGTCGCCCTCTCCTGGCACAAGTCCAGCTACAGCAGTGGAAGCGGCGATAACTGCGTCGAGGTCGCCACCTGCCCCTCCACCGTCCACGTCCGCGACTCCAAGAACCCGGACGGGCCCCAGTTCGCCGTGGCGCCCGACGCCTGGACGGGGTTCCTCGCCCAGCTGGCCTGATTCGCGCGTCTGGCAGGATGCGTGTACCTGCCCTCCATCTCACCGGACGGGTGGGTACACGCACGACGCGAGGAGCGACACCCATGAGCACCACCCCCGGCGGCTACCTCTCCGGCCTCTTCTCCCTCGACGGGCGCACCGCCCTCGTCACGGGCGGCAGCTCCGGGATCGGGCGTGCCATCGCCGGGGCCCTGGCGCGCGCCGGGGCGAGCGTCGTGATCGTCGCGCGCAAGGAGGCCGAACTCGTCGCGACCGTCGACGAGCTGACGGCCGACGGCTGTCGGGCCGCCTGGGTGAGCGGCGACCTGAGCACCCGTACGGGGATCACGGAGGTGGCCGAGCAGGCCGCCGCCGTCTTCGGGGAGCCCGACATCCTCGTCAACTCGGCGGGCGTCAACCTCCGTCCGCCGCTCGGCGAGCTGAGCGACGAGGTCTGGGACACGACCATGACCGTGAACCTGGAGGCGCCGTTCCTCCTGGGCCGGCGTTTCGGCCCCGGGATGGCGGAGCGGGGCTTCGGGCGGATCATCCACATCACCTCGCAGCAGGCGCACCGGGCCTTCGTGCAGAGCGGGGCGTACGGGGTGTCCAAGGGCGCTCTGGAGTCCCTGGCCCGTTCGCAGGCCGAGGCCTGGTCGCCGTACGGCGTCACCTGCAACACCCTGGTCCCCGGCTTCGTGATGACCCCGCTCAACCAGCGCCTGTCGTCCGACCCGGAGAAGGTCGCGGCCCTCGCGGCCCGCACGATGGTCGGCCGGAACGGGCTCGCGGAGGACTTCGCGGGCGCGGCCGTCTTCCTGGCGAGTGCCTCGTCCGCGTACGTGACGGGCCAGTCCCTCTTCGTGGACGGCGGCTTCTCCGTCCACTGACCCCCCGTCTCCTTTCCTGCGCCCAGCGAGATCCGGCCATCACGTACCGCGGCGGGCCGACGGCTTTCGGTCATAGTTCGTGGAACCCCTGGCGGTCCACGCGGTGAGCACTTGAATGGCCTCACGTGTGTACGGGGTGCGTACGGGAACAATCGGGGGAGTTCATGGATCCGTTGACGGCCATCGCGGCAGCGGGCGTAGCGCTCGTGGTCAAGGGTGCTTTGGAAGCCACGGGGCAGGAGGCCGGGCGGAGCGGCTGGACCGGTGGGGCGCGGCTGATCGCCCGGATCCGGGAGCGTTTCCGCGGGGACGGCGACGCCCAGGCCGCTCTGGAGCGCGTGACCGACACGCCGGACGACGAAACCGGCCAGCAGGACCTGGAGCGGATGCTCACGGCGCACATGCTGCGTGACCGTGACTTCGAGAGCGACATCCGGCGGATCGTCGACGAGGCCGTGGTGGCCGGGCGCGGTGGGCCGCAGGTCAGCGCCGCACTGATCAAGAACGCTCAGGTCTTCAACGAGAAGGTCGAGATCAAGGGCGACTGGAACGTCTCGTAACGACGTCCGTCCGTCCCTGCTCAGAGAAGGCGGCCGTGCTCGCGCCGTCCTTCGCCGACCCATCCCCGGAAGACCTGTGCCATGAGCGAGGAACCCACCGCCGAGTCGTCGTCCGGCGGTACGAGTGACCGCTCCGATCCCGCCCCCGTGACGCCCGCCCCTTCCGACGCCCCGAAAGGCGCGTCGGAGGGTGAGGCGCGCTCGGGGCAGGCGGAGCAGGACGGCCCCGTCAGCGAGTCCGACGCCCTGCGTTCCCTCACGGAGGGCTCGGCGTCCGACGATGCCGAGCGTTCCGAGGCGCTGAAGGCCGGTGCCATCGCGGACCTGATCACGCAGCGCCTCAACGCCGACGCCTCCGGCACGCGGATCGGGACGCTGGCTCTCTTCAACGACACGGTCAGCTTCGGCGGCGGCTTCCACTCCGGAGGCGAGCGGCACGGCCGCCCCGCCCACCCGGGCGGCGGGTCCGTGCTGCCGCTCGGCGGCGCGGAACTGGTCGATCACACCGAGCTGTTCGTCCCGCCCGAGGGGTACGACTCCGCCCTCGGCGTCCTGTGCGAGCGACGGCTCCTCGTCCTGACCGGGCCGTCCGGCAGCGGTCGCGAGGCCGCCGCCGTCAACCTGCTCGCCGAGGCGCTCGTCCTGGGCGGCGCCGACGGCGGCGGCACCTGCCACCGACTCCTCGACCCGGCGTCGGTGCTCGTGCCCGACTGGGAACCTCCGGTCAGGGACAGCGGATACCTGGTCGCCGTGGAGGACGGGGTGGCCGGCGCGCGGGACTTCGACGCGCTTCCGCGCAGGCTTCCGGCGGTCGTGGCCGCTCTGCGCGCCCACGGCTGCCACCTGGTCCTCACCGGCGGCCAGGACCTGGCGGTGGCCGTGCGCGGCGACGGCGCCGAGTCGGTGGCCGTGCACGCCCTCGCGCCCGTCGACCCGGTGGCCGTCCTCGAACGGCGGGTGCTCGGCCACGGCGGCGCGCCCGAGGCCCGTACCGAGCTGCGGGCGATGCTCGAGAGCGGCGGGGTCGTGGCCGCGCTGCGGGAGATGCCCGCGGCCCGGCACGCCGCGCGTCTCGCCGCCGACATCTCCGCGGGCCGGGACGTGGCCGCCGCGGCGGCCGCGCTGCGGGACCCGAGCGACCAGGTGCGGACGTGGTTCGACCGGCACCGGAACCCGGAGGCGGTGGCCTTCGCGCTGGCCGCCGCCGTCCTGGAGGACAGCGGCTACCTCACCGTGTCCGAGGCCGCCGTCAAGCTTCGGGCCGCGCTCGCGCTGCCCGAAGCCTCGCCGCCCGACGTCCGGTTCAGGGACCGGCTCGGCGACGAGCAGCAGTGGATCCGCCTCGACTCCGACGGGTTCGGGCCGCCCCGGGTGCGCTTCCGGAACGCGATGCTCGGCCAGGTCGTCCTGATCTACGCCTGGACCGGACTCGACGGCTGGCGCGAGCCCCTGCTCACCTGGCTGCGCCGGCTCCTCGACCACAGCGACCTGGAGGTCCGCGCCCGCGCGGCCGTCGCCGCCGGGATCCTCGCCTGGGCCGACCACCACTACGCGGTGCACCGCTTCCTCACCACCTGGGCCGCCTCGGACTCCTGGCAGCTCCGCCAGGCCGCCGCGACGGCGCTCGGTGTGGCCGGGAGCCGGGACGACTCGGCGGAGGCCGTGTGGGAACTGCTGCACGGCTGGGCACGCGGCGGCAGCTCGGTCCGGCAGCGCCGTCTCGCCGGGACCGCCGCCAACACGGCGGGCGGGCTCCTCGGCCGGGAGGCGCCCGAGCGGGCGGTGGCCGTGCTGCACGACGCCCTCGACCGGGACGGCGACTGGGGCACACTGCCGTCGGTGGCCTGGGGCGGCGTCCACCTCGTCCACCAGGGCCGGGCCAGAGAACTCCTCGACGCCTATCTGGACTGGTCCGAGCCGCAGGACCTCTCCCCCATGGTCGTCAAGGCGCTCTCCGCGTTCCTCTTCGCGGCGGGACGCCCGTACGAACCGACGGGCGACGGACCGGTGGACGGCGTGCCCGGGGTGCCGCTGCTGCTGAGCGGCCTTCCCGACCACGAGGACGCGATCGCGGAGCTGTGGGCGCGCGCGCTGGCCCGCCGCCCGATGCAGGACACGGCGCTCCTCGCCCTGCGCGACTGGATCGACGTCTACGCCGCCCGCGGCGGTCGGCGCACCCTCGAAGCCCTCAACCGCCTGCTGTGGGACATCTCGCGCAAGCGGGGCTCCCACCGCGAGCGACTGCTGTGGTGGCTGGACACCTGGGCGCGGGACCGCGAGGCACCCTCCCCCAACGCCGCGCTTCTCCACGCGGCCCTGGCCCGTACGACCTGAGCGACACGCCCCGAGGAAGGGGGAGGAACCGGTGGAAGCACAGACCTACGATCCGGTGCTGTCCTACGAGGAGCTGCCCAAGTGGCGGCTGACGAGTCCCGTCCGGCCGCCGCGGCCCGGCCGCGCCCTGGTCCTGGTCAGGGACAGCGGCCCGTCCCTGACGATCCGCAGCGGTGAGGAGATACCGTCCTCGCGCTTCGGCGCGTACAGCGGGATGTACACCGTCGACATGACCGAGCACCGGCTCGTGCTCGACATCCCGCTCCTCAGCCGCGACCCCACCTTCTCCTTCCGCAGCCGGGTCGACCTGGTGTGCCGGGTCGCGGACCCCGCCCAGGTCGTGTCGCGCGGCATCCGGGACATGAGCGCGACGCTCTTCGACTACCTCCGCAAGACGCTCCGCGAGGTCGCCCGGGACTACGACATCGCCGACTTCCACCAGGCGGAACGGGCGTTGAACGGGACGGTGGCCGGGTTCACCGGCGACGACGCCGTGCGTCTGCGGAACGTGCACGTCGAACTCCTCGTCGACGAGGACGAGATCGCCACCAGCGGCCGCGCGTACCGGGACGTCGTCCGGGAGACCCGGCTCTCCGGGATGCGGCGCGGACGGCACCTGGACATGATCCGCAAGGAGGGCCTCGACGGTCTGATCGCCGAGATCATGGAGAAGGAGGGCCCCCGGGCCGCCCTCACCTGGATCGAGAAGAACGAGGCCGAGAAGCGCGAGGTGCGGCGCGAGATCATGCGCCTGGTCCTGGAGCGCGGCGACTCGGACCGGGAGCCGTTCGAGCAGGCCGAACTGGAACGGACCGTCCTGGAGGAGGTCCTGCGCGAGGGCGACGGCCTCTTCGACGGGGCCGCCCGGCGCGGCCGGCTGCGCGGCTCGCTCGCACGGGCCTCCGACCCGGCCCCCGCCCTTGAGCCCGCGCCCGAGAGCGGGCGCGAGCGCCGCGGGGCGCTGCGCGGCGAAGTGGTGCGGGAGGAGGCGGCGGGGGACGCGACTCGTCCCGGCGGGCGGGTGTCGGGGGCGTACGGCGAGGGGCGCACGGAAGGGTACGGCTCCGGCCGCCGCGCCGGACGGGCGGCGGACGCGGGCGGACGGGACCGGGACGCCGGGGTGTCGCGGGACGCCGGGCGCTCCGGGTACGCCGGGCGCTCCGGGCATGCCGGTCCGCCCGAGGACGAGCCGCTGCCGGACCCGCGCGAGGGGCGGGAGAGGTACCGGGACGGAGGGCCGTACCGGGACCGGGACCGGCCGGGTCCCGACCCGGGCGCGGACCGGGACCGCGAACGTGACGCGGACCGGCCGGGAGTCTCGTCGGCGTCCGGCGGACCGGCCGCGGAAGGGACGCCGCCCCGGGTGAGCAGGGTGCGGGGCACCACCAGGCGGGACACTCCTCGACCCGGACCCGACAGGGAGCGCTGATGGCAGATCACGACCACGGGGCACGGCACGCCGGGCCCCCGCACCACCCGGAGCGGTGGCCGCACGCACCCGTGTCCTCGGGACCGCCCGCGCCGCCGGGACCACCCCCGCCGCCGGGGCCTCCGGCCGCGGAACCGCTGAGGCACGCCGTACCGCCGCCCGCCTCCGTACCGTTCATCGGTCCGGGTCCCATGGCCGCCGCCAGGCCGGCGGACGGGCCCCCCGCGCCGCCGGAACAGCCGGCTCCGGCCGACCGCGAGCTGCCGCGCCAGGCGATCTGGGCGACACGGGGAAAGATCAAGGGGCTGCACGCGCTCTCCGTGTGGACCGAGCAGGTTGCCGGTCACGGCGAGGACGCCGAGCCGTTCGTCGTCCACCACTGGGAGTCCCACCAGGGGATGATCGCCGTGTTCGACGGTCTGGGAGGCGCCGGCGCTGCCCCGGTCTGGGAGGGGCCGGACGGCCTCCGGCACACCGGCGCCTGGGTCGGGTCGCGGGTCGCGCGCCTCGCCACGGACTGCTGGTTCCGCGAGCTGGCACAGGGGAGGGACAGCCCCGAGAACCTGCACACCTACCTGAGCTGGTTCCTCTCCATGGCACCCCAGCGGCGCAGCAAGATCGGCGGCACCATGCGCCGGCAACTGCCGACCACCCTCGCCGGAGTGCACTACCGCGTCCACGGCCCGCGGGGCACGGTCGAGCTGCGCCCGCTGTGGACCGGCGACTCGCGGGCGTACGTGCTCACCCCGACCGGCGGACTGCAGGTCCTCACCCGGGACCACACCCACGAGAGCGACGCCCTCGAACTGCTCCGCAGCGATCCTCCGATGACCAACATCATCTGCGCGGACCGGGAGTTCACCGTCGACACGCAGCACCTCGCCTCGTTCGACATGCCCTGCGTCCTGATCGCGGCCACGGACGGCTACTTCGGCTATGTGCACACCCCGGCCGACTTCGAGCACCTGCTCCTCAGCACCCTGCGCCAGGCCGACAACGAGTACGAGTGGGCCGATCTGCTCCGCCGCGGAGTCCAGGAGTACACGGGGGACGACGCCTCGCTCGCCCTGCTCGCCCTCGGGCACGGCGACTTCGCGAGCCTGGTCGCCACGTACGAGCAGCGGTTCTCCGAGCTGACCAGACGCCACCTCCGGGGCAGACCGGCCGCCCTCGACCGGACCGCCCCGGGCCCCGCCGACGGGGCCGCCGGGCAGGAGGACGACCGGGAGACCCACGCCCGCGTCCGCGCCTGGCAGGACCAGAGCTGGCAGACGTACCGCGCCGGATACGAGACCTACCTGCCGTCCGCGGCCGAGGAGTACCGATGAAGAAGGGCGACACGATCGCGGGCTACCGCATCGTCACCGACAAGACCAACGCCAACGGGGGCAAGTGCGTCTGGGCCTTCGCCGAGAAGGACGGGGTCCAGTACTTCATCAAGCAGTTCCTCGAACCCAAGCGCCCCCGCGACGACGCCGCCGACTCGGCGAGCGTGCGGATCCGCCGTGAGGTGGCCCGGGAGTTCGAGCAGCGGCACCGCAAGATCATGAAGCGGCTGCGGCCGGACACGCTCGGCGGGGGCAACCTCGTGCTCGCCACCGACTTCTTCTACGAGGGCAGCACCTACTACAAGGTCACGGAGCGGATCGACACCTCCAGCCTCGACCAGCCCGACACCCTGGAGCCGCGGCCTAAGATGGTGCTGCTCAAGACGCTCGGCGCGAGTCTCAAGCAGCTCCACGAGACCGGCACCGTCCACGGGGACCTCAAGCCGCTGAACGTGCTGGTGCAGAAGCGGGAGGGGGCCGCGTTCCACTCGGCGCGGCTCATCGACTTCGACGACTCCTACGACTCCGGGGACCCCCCGAAGCCGGACGACATCTCGGGCGACTCCGTCTACGGCGCACCGGAGTGGCGCCGCTATCTCCAGGACGACGGCTCGGCCGGCCCGAAGGACCTCACCTGCGCCGTCGACATCTTCGCGCTCGGCCTCATGACCCATCTGTACGTGGTGGGTCACCTCCCCTCGTACGACGAGAGGTTCGGCTCGCCCGCCGACGCCGTGAACGCCGGGGAGGAGCTGCGGCTCGACCCGCGCCTCTCGGACGAGCTGCTCGGTCTGCTGCGCCGGATGACCGCCGCCGACCCCCGTACCCGTCCGGACGTCTCCGTCTTCCTGGCCACGCTCGCCGACCCCGCCGTGTGCACGCTCCAGCACCGCCGGCCCGGCACGACGGCCCCGGGGGTTCCGGCGCCCCGGCCCGGGTCCGCCGCCACGTCCACCTCCCCGCCCGCGTCCGGGGAGCGGCGCCCGAGCCGTATCAAGTCCAGCTTCGGGCGGCGGAAGGAGACCACCGCGACCCCGCCGCCCGCCGCCCCCGCGCCCACGCCTCCTCCCCCGGCGGCCGAGAAGCCGGTGCCGGCACCGGCACCGGCTGCGGAACCGGAGGCGGCACCCTCCCCCGCGCCGGGCACGTCCCGCGTCCGCATCAACCTCGGCGGTCGCCGCGGCGACCGCCGCACCCCCTGACAAGGAGAACCACCATGAACGACTCCCGCGGGCAGTACCAGGGCAATCTGCAGTACGCCGTCGACATCGCGCTGTGCATCGACGCGACCGGCAGCATGAACCCCGTCCTCGGCACGGTGAAGTCGAGCGCCCTCCAGTTCCACCAGCGGCTCGACGACGTGATGGCGAAGAAGGGGAAGTCCATCAGCCAGCTGCGGCTGAAGGTCATCGCCTTCCGTGACTTCGGCGACGACCCGTCGGACGCGATCGAGGAGACCGACTTCCTCCACCTCCCGGCCCAGGCCTCCGAGTTCGAGCGGTTCGTCAGCGGCATCGAGGCCGGAGGCGGCGGCGACTACCCGGAGTCCGGCCTCGAAGCCCTCGCCCTGGCCATCAACTCCCCCTGGGAGACCGGACTCGACCGCAGGCGCCATGTGATCGTGATGTTCACGGACGCGTCCGCGCACGCCCTCGGAACGGTCGGCGCCGACGCCGCCACCTACCCGCGGCACATCCCCCGCAGCATGGACGACCTGTTCGAGCAGTGGGGCTACGCCCGCAGCCAGTCCTCGGTCATGGAGCAGTCCGCCAAGCGTCTCGTGCTGTTCGCGCCGGAGGAGGCCCCCTGGTCCGACCCGATCGCCGAGGAGTGGGACCTCACCCTCCACTTCGCCTCCAAGGCGGGCGAGGGCCTGGAGGAGTTCGAGATGGACGAGATCATCGAGACGATCGCGAACAGCCTGTGAGTCTGGAGTGGGACGGCTTCCACCTGACCCTGGGGCGTGACGGACTCCAGTTCGTCTGGGGCGGCAGAAGCATCTTCGAGGCCGGGGTGACGGACTGCGTCTCGGCCTCGCTCCGCCGTCCGAAGGAGGCGGGCGAGGGGCACCGGCTCGTCTTCCGGTTCCGGTTCCCCGGCGTCGCCGCGGGGACCGAGTCGGTCGTCATCCGCGTCGACGTTCCTCCCGCCGCCGTGGAGCCGGCCCAGCGCTTCATGGGCGTGCTCTGGAGGGACTACTCGGTGCCGGACCAGGCCGACGCGGAGATAGAGGCGGAGGCCGGGGGCGAGCCCGAGAAGGGGGCCGAGCAGGAGACGGCCGCCGACGCGGGTCCGGGAGCGGTGGCCGAGACGACCTCGGACGCACCCGAGCTGGCGCGGGTCCCCGAGGGGCGCGGCTGGATCGTCAATCCCGTCGGGCCGCGGTCCGAGGAACTCTTCCGGGACGTGATGGCGCGTCTCGTGAACAGCGAACGCTAGGAGGGACGACAGGGTGGCGGGCTCTGCCAAGTGGAAGTGCAAGGACTGCGGCAGCAACACCGCGGCGGGGGCGGCGCCGTGCGACATCTGCGGGTCGACGCGCAAGGAGCCGATCGCGGCGGCGCCCGCCCCGTCGCGCCCGGCGGCGAAACGCCCGTCGCCCGCGCGCCCCTCCGGCGACTGGCTGTGCACGGTCTGCCGCGCCACCAACCCGTCACGGCGGCTCGACTGCGCGGGCTGCGGCAAGAGCTGGAGGACGAGCGGGGGCCCCGCCCCGAAGAAGACGACGCCGAAGCCGACGACCGCGAAACCCGCGACTCCGAAACCGGCGACGACCAGGGCCACACCGTCCAAGGCGACACCGCCCCGGCCCGGCACCACCAGGAAGACGGCCCCCAAGCGGCCGACCCCGAAGCGGCCGGTCCCGCCGCGCACCGGCACCACGGGCGGGACCGGGGCCGGGGCCACGGGCCTCCTGTACCCGCCGCCGAGCAGCACCGGCTACACCCCGGCACCGCCGCGGACCACGCCGCCGCCCCGGCGCACCCCGCCCGTGTACACCCCGCCCGTGTACACCCCGCCGTACCGGCCGCCGGCGAAGAAGAAGTCGAACGGCTGCATGGTCAGCTGTCTCAGCGTGGTGGGCGGTCTCGTCCTGCTCGGCATCCTGAACGGAGGGATCACCGCGATCGTCAGCTCCCTCGACGAGGCCGACCCGACGCCGACGACGAGCACGGGGCCGACCGGCGTCGCCTGCCCCTCGCGGGTCGCGTCCACCCTGCCGAGCGGCGAGGGCGCCACGCTGGTCGAGGCGTTCCGCACGGACGACCACCGGATCACCCTCTGCAAGACGACGGCGGGGAAGCTGTACTACTTCGGCGAGTTCAGAGACGGGCGCGAGAAGGGCATTTCGATGCCGGCGAAGAAGACGAGCGACGGGTACGAGGCGCGGAACAGCCCGTACCGGTACGTCATCAGCGGAGGCACCGTCTCCGTCTACAAGTCGGGCTCCCGCATCGCGCACGAGGAGCTCACCCCGGAACCCTCTCCGAGCTGAGCCCCTCGCCCGACGCGTCCGTGCCTGCGGCTACGCCTTCGGCTCCAGCCGCAGCGAGATCGAGTTGATGCAGTACCGCTGGTCCGTGGGAGTGGGGTACCCCTCGCCCTCGAACACGTGGCCGAGGTGCGAGCCGCAGCGGGAGCAGCGGACCTCGGTGCGGAGCATGCCGTGGGAACGGTCCTCGATCAGCTCGACGGCGGAGCTGTCCTTCGGGTCGAAGAAGGACGGCCAGCCGCAGTGCGACGCGAACTTCTCGTTCGACGTGAACAGCTCCGCGCCGCAGCCCCGGCAGGAGTAGACGCCCTGGGTGGTGGTGTCCGTGTACTCACCGCGGAAGGCGGGCTCGGTGCCCGCCTGGCGCAGCACCTGGTACTCCGCCGGGGTCAGCTCCGCACGCCACTGCTCGTCCGGCTTCTCGACGTCGTACGCCATGAGCTCGCTCCCTCTGCTGTTGCGACCGCTACTTCGACAGGTGGTCGAGGATCCGCGGACCGAGGTCCGTGACGTCTCCCGCGCCCATCGTCAGAACGAGATCACCGGGCCCGGCCATTCCCGCCACGACCTCCGGCACCGCGTTCTTGTCGTGGACCGGTGTCACGTCGGCGCCGGCCTGCCGCGCGGCGGTGATGATCAGCTCGCTGGTGATGCCCGGGATCGGGTCCTCGCGGGCCGGGTAGATGTCGAGGACCACGGACGCGTCGGCGAGGGCCAGCGCGTCGCCCATCTCCTTGCCCAGCTCCTGGGTGCGGGAGAAGAGGTGGGGCTGGAAGACGACGAGGAGCCGGGAGGCGCCGGCGGCGCCGCGCATGGCCTCCAGGTCGGCGGTCATCTCGGTGGGGTGGTGCGCGTACGAGTCGATGACCTGGACGCCCCTGGCCTCGCCCTTGAGCTGGAGGCGGCGGCCGACGCCGGTGTAGGCGGTGAGGGCCTGGGCGAGCTCGGCCGGGTCGATGCCGACGCGGGCGCCGGCGGCGAGGGCCGCGGCGGCGTTGTGGGCGTAGTGGCGGCCCGGGACGGAGACGGTGAAGGTGTGCTCGACGCCGTCGAGGGCGACCGTCACCTCGCTCTTCATCCCGTTCGGGACGATCTTCAGGATGCGGGCGTCGGAGTCCTCGGTCTCGCCGACCGTGACGATGCTCAGGCCCTCGCGGTCCGCGACCCGGCGGGCCAGCTCACGGGCCCCCGCGTGCTCGCCGACGACGAGGGTGCCGCTGGGGCGGATCTTGGCGGTGAAGGCCTCGAAGGACTCGTAGATCTCGTCCATCGAGGCGTAGTTCGCGTGGTGGTCCAGCTCGACGTTGAGGACGATCGCGACCTCGGGGTCGTACTTCTGGAAGCTGCGGTCGCTCTCGTCGGCCTCGGCGACGAAGACCTCGCCGTCGCCGTGCAGGGCGTTGGTGCCGGGGCCCGCGAGGTCGCCCCCGATGGCGTACGAGGGGTCGAGACCGAGCTCGGTGAGGGCGACGGCCAGCATGGAGGTGGTCGTCGTCTTGCCGTGGGTGCCGGCGACGGCGATGGCGCGCAGGCCGTCCATGAGGGAGGCGAGCGCGTCGGACCGGTGGACGACGGGGATGCCGAGCTCGGCGGCGCGGGCCAGCTCGGGGTTGTCGGCGCGGATGGCGCTGGAGACGACGACGGCGGAGGCGTCGTCGGCGAGGTGCTCGGCGGCGTGGCCGATGTGCACGGTGACGCCCAGGGCGCGCAGGGACTCCGCGGTGGCGGACTCCTTGGCGTCGCTGCCGGCGACCTTGGCTCCGCGCTGGGCGAGGATCTTCGCGATGCCCGACATTCCGGCACCGCCGATGCCGATGAAGTGCGGCCGTTCCATGGCGGCAGGGATGGCGGGTGCCATGCGGATCTCTCCCCTGGGTGCGTTGCTGCGCACGTCGTCGTGGGTCGTCATGTGGCGTTGTGCGTCGTTGTGCGTCGTTGCGTGGAAGCCCCCAGCCTAGTGGCTTCCGCCGGGTGGCCCCGGGTCCGCGCCCCTGCGCGGGGCGTGGACCCGGGCGGGGTGGCTACTCGTCCGGCTGCTCGCTGTGGGCGAAGAGCTTGAGCACGGGGACCCCCACCTTGTGGCGGGCCCTGGAGGCCCAGTCCCGGTGGAAGAACTCCTCCACGTAGTGCGGGGCGGTGAGGACGATCACCTCGTCCGCCTTCGACTCGTCGACCACCGCCTTCATCTTGTCGAGCGGGTGGTCCTCGACGACCTGGCCGACCGCTTCGCAGCCGGCGTCTCTCAGGGCCCGGAGCGAGTGCTCCAGGGCCAGCTCGGCGGGGACCCTGGCCTCCTTGCCCTCCGGCTCGTCGCCCTCGCGGGCGGCTTCCTTCAGTTCGCCCATGGCGACGTCGTCGATGGCACGCAGCAGTACGTCGGCCTGGTCACCACGCGGCTGCATCAGAACGATGAAGGACATGCCCTCGTCGCCGTGCAGCGTGGTGACGAACTCCACGTCGACGGACGTGAGGGGCTTCTCGATCATCAGAACGCTTGTGAACACCTCTGGAGCCCTTCTGCGGAAACCATCCTTCCCCGTGCCCGCACGGGGTCTGCGACAGTAAGTGTGCCCAGCGGACGGTAAGCGGAACGACAAATTCCGCCGATTGTCAGATCCGACGGTATCGGGTGAAGAGGAAGCCGTCCCGCTCCAGCACCGATGCCACGGCGAAGCGTGTCGGGACGGCCACCGAGGGGCCCCCGGCGATCCTCTGGGCGCTCCCCGCCGTCATCGTCGGCGAGACCGTCAGGCACAGCTCGTCGAGTGCGTCCGCCGCCACGAACTGCCCCAGCAGCCTGGGCCCGCCCTCGGTCAGCTGGCGCCTGAGTCCCCGCTCCGCGAGCACCGCCCTGGCACGGACCGGCTCCACCCCCGCCCCGTCGCCCGCCACCAGCACCTCGGCGCCGGCCGCGCGGGCGGCCGCGACCCGGTCGGCCGGGGCCGCGGCCCCGGTGAGGACCAGGGTCGGCACCAGCGGCGCGGTGAAGAGCGGAAGCGAGAAGTCCAGGTTCAGGGAGGCGCTGACCACGGCGATCACGGGCGCCGGCCCCTGCCCCGCGTCCGCGCGCCGGGCCGCGAAGGCCTCACGCGCGCGTGCCGGGCGGTAACCCTCCAGGCGTACCGTTTCCGCACCCACGACGACGACGTCGGCGAGAGCCCGCAGGGTGCCGAAGATCCGCATGTCGGTCTCGGAGGAGAGCGGCTGGGAACGCCCGTCGTGCTGCCCCGCCCCGTCGAGCGAGGACACCATGTTGGCCCGCAGCCACGAGCCCCCGGCGGGGAGCTCGGGATAGACGTAGGCGTCGGCGAGCTCGTCGAGGGACCACTCGCGGGCCTCGCCGGCCCCCTCGGCGGCGGTCTCCCGGGCTGTCATGTCCGTCACAGGGAACAGTCGTCGCATCCTCGCAGTCTGACATGGCGCTTACAGTGGGGAACTGTGTCGACCCGTGCCCTCACCGAAGCCGCTTCCGCCTCCGCGGCCCCGCTCTCGCTCTGCTCCCGAGAGCCCCACGTCCCCGCGGACCGTCTCGTCGCGGAGATGGTGCCGCCGCCGCGCTTCGACTCCGTACGGTTCGACACGTACCTCCCCGACCCGAACCAGCCCAGCCAGACGGACGCCGTCAAGGTCCTGAGCTCCTTCGCCGAGGGCCTGGGCGGAGCGCACGCCTCCGGTGCCGGGAAGCGCCGCTGGTTCGCCAGGAAGCCGGCCGCCCCGACCGGGCCGCGCGGGGTATACCTGGACGGCGGGTACGGCGTCGGCAAGACCCACCTGCTCGCCTCGCTGTGGCACGCGACCCCCGCGGAGCCCTCGCTGAAGGCGTTCGGCACCTTCGTCGAGCTGACCAACCTGGTCGGCGCGCTCGGCTTCCAGCAGACGGTGAAGACCCTCAGCGAGCACCGTCTCCTCTGCATCGACGAGTTCGAGCTCGACGACCCGGGCGACACCGTCCTCGTCTCCAGCCTGCTCGGCAAGCTCGTCGAATCGGGTGTCGCGCTCGCCGCCACCTCCAACACCCTGCCCGGCAAGCTCGGCGAGGGCCGCTTCGCCGCCGCCGACTTCCTCCGCGAGATCCAGGGCCTCTCCGCCCACTTCCGGCCGCTGCGGATCGACGGCGAGGACTACCGCCACCGCGGTCTCCCCGAGGCCCCCGCGCCCTACTCCGACCAGGTCGTCACGGAGACCGCGTACGCGACGCGCGACGCCTCCCTCGACGACTTCCCGCACCTGCTCGAACACCTGGCCAAGGTCCACCCCAGCCGGTACGGCGCGCTCACCGACGACCTCGCCGCGGTCTGCCTCACCGACGTGCGGCCCGTCCCCGACCAGTCGACGGCGCTCCGCCTGGTCGTCCTGGCCGACCGGCTGTACGACCGCGAGATACCCGTCCTCGCCTCCGGCCTGCCCTTCGACCGGCTCTTCAGCGACGAGATGCTGAACGGCGGGTACCGCAAGAAGTACTTCCGGGCGATCTCCCGGCTCACCGCGCTCGCCCGCGACGCGAAGGGGCTGGTCGCGCAGTAACTTGGGGGCCGTACCCGATCGAAAGGGATTCACATGGCCACCGTGCGTCACGCACACACCGTCTGGCAGGGCGACCTCCTCAAGGGCTCCGGAGTCGTCACCCTCGACTCCTCCGGTCTCGGCTCGTACGACGTCTCCTGGCCGGCCCGGACGGAGGAGCCGAACGGCAAGACCAGCCCCGAGGAGCTGATCGCCGCCGCGCACTCCTCCTGCTTCTCGATGGCCTTCTCCAACATCCTGGCCAAGGCCGGCAACGCGCCGACCCGCCTGGAGACCAAGGCCGACGTCACCTTCCAGCCCGGCGAGGGCATCACCGGCATCCACCTGACCACGCGCGGCGAGGTGCCGGGGCTCGACGCGGACCAGTTCCAGTCGCTCGCCGAGGACGCCAAGAAGAACTGCCCGGTCAGCCAGGCGCTCACGGGCACGACGATCACCCTCACCGCCGAACTGGTCTGACCGACCGTCAGCTCCGGCGCCACATGAGGCCGTTGTGGCCCGCATGGTTCACGTGTCACCACAGTGCGTGATACACACATGCGGGTCACACGTCACAGCACACACCTGTCCGCCAACAGGAAAAGTGGGTTGCCTCATGTCCGCGACACGACGTCAGATCCTCTCCCGCACCGGCGCCTCCGCCGTCGGGATCGCCTTCACCGGCGCGCTCTCCGAACTCTTCGCCGGCAGCGCGGCCGCCGCCGGGAGCAGGGGCGGCTACGGCCCCCTCGTCCCCGACCCCGCCGGACTCCTCGACCTCCCGGCCGGCTTCCGCTACAAGGTGCTCTCCCGGCAGGGCGACCCGCTCCGCTCCGGCGAGGGGGCCGTCCCGAGCAACCCCGACGGCATGGCCGCCTTCGCCGGCCGCCGCGGCCGGGTGCACCTGGTGCGCAACCACGAGAACCGGGTCACCGCGGCCGCCGGCGTCCCGACCATCCCCGGCCTGACGTACGACCCTGCCGCCAAGGGCGGCTGCACGGCCCTCGAACTCGACGGCCGCAACAACGTCCTCGGCGAGCGGGTCGCCATCGCCGGGACCGCCGTCAACTGCGCGGGCGGCCCGACCCCCTGGCGTACCTGGCTGACCTGCGAGGAGACCGAGGACAAGGCCGGCACGAACGGCTACGCCAAGGACCACGGCTTCATCTTCGAGGTCGACGGCGCCGATCCGCACCGCACCGGAGCCGTCCCGCTCACCGCGATGGGCCGCTTCCAGCACGAGGCGATCGCGATCGACCCGGCCAGCGGCATCGTGTACGAGACGGAGGACGCCTTCCAGCACCCCTTCGGCCTCTTCTACCGCTTCCTCCCCCACCGGCCGCTCGGCGGCACCGGTTCGCTGCGCGCGGGCGGCGCGCTGGAGGCCATGCGGGTGCCGGGCGTGGCGGACCTGTCGGTGATCCAGGAGACCGGCGCCCGCTTCGAGGGCGTCGAGTGGGTCCCCGTACCGGATCCGCAGGCGGTGGAGACCCCCATCAGGCTCCAGGACTTCGGGCCGAGGGGCATCACGCACGCGCAGAAGCTGGAGGGCTGCTACTGGGGCGGGAACGCCGTGTACTTCGTGTCGTCCTTCGCGCGCGAGCGGGACGGCTCCGGCGCCACCCACTTCGGGCAGGTCTGGAAGTACGAGCCGCACCGGCGCCGGCTCACGCTCGTCGTCGTCTTCGGCCCGAGCACCGACATCCAGCTCCCCGGCGAGTCGCCGGACAACATCTGTCTGGCGCCGACCGGGGGCCTGATGGTCTGCGAGGACGGCGACGGGGCGCAGCACGTCTACGGGGTGAGCAGGAAGGGCGAGGTGTACGCGCTCGCCCGGGGCGCGCGGAACATCGGCACCCCGGAGGCTCCGGAGTGGGGGGAGTTCGCGGGCGTCACCTTCTCGCCCGACCGGCAGACGATGTACGTGAACTGCTACACCCCCGGGACGACGTTCGCCGTGACGGGTCCGTGGTGCTGACCTGACCCCGTTCCGGCCCGGCCGTCCGCACTCGCGGGCGGCCGGGTTCCGTCGCAGGATCAGGGGAAGACGGGCGGCGACGCGGCGGAGAGGGGAACGGGATGCCGAAGCACGACGGAACGGGCAAGCGGTCGACGCGCCCGGAGCCGGCCCTCCGGGAGGTGCTGCGGGTCCCCGGCGGCGACCGGGTCGACCTCACCGCGTACGACCCCTCGGCGATCCCGGCCGGCCCCGCCGGCAAGACGGCCGGCCTGGCCGCCACCGCCGCCCTCGCGCCCCGTCTGGCGGACCTCCAGGAACGCCTGTACGCGTCGAGCACGGCCGGCGACCGCCGACGCGTCCTGCTGGTCCTCCAGGGCATGGACACCAGCGGCAAGGGCGGCACGGTCAAGCATGTGATCGGCCAGTTCAACCCGTCCGGCTGCCGTGTCCACGCCTTCAAAAAGCCGACCCAGGAGGAACGGAGCCACCCCTTCCTCTGGCGGATCACGAAGGCGCTTCCCGGTCCGGGCGAGATCGGCATCTTCGACCGCTCGCACTACGAGGACGTCCTCATCGCGCGCGTGCGGGAGCTGGTCCCGCGAGCGCAGCTGGACCGCCGCTACGAGCAGATCAACCGCTTCGAGGCGTCCCTCGCGGAGGAGGGCGTGACGGTCGTCAAGGTCTTCCTGCACCTCTCGTACGAGGAGCAGCGCGAGCGGCTCCTGGAGCGGCTGGACAATCCCGAGAAGCACTGGAAGTTCAACCCGGGCGACATCGAGGAACGCGCGCTGTGGCCGGCGTACCGCGAGGCCTACGAGATCGCGCTCGCACGCTGCAACTCCGACGAGGCCCCCTGGTACCTGGTCCCGGCGGACCGCAAGTGGTACCGCAACTGGGCGATCAGCACGCTGCTCCTGGAGCACCTCCAGGAGCTGGACCCGCGGTACCCGCCGGGGGACTACGACGTGGACGCGTGCCGGCGGCGGCTGCTGGAGACGTGACGCGAGGGCACTGCCACGTTGCGAGCTTGAGCCACATTGATCGGATAACTTCCGATCGTGAACACTTCTGTACGAAAAATGGCGGCGCTCGGTCTGTTGGGCGCCGTTCTCGTCGGTTGCGGCGGGGGTACCGCCGAGACCACCCTGTCCGGGCGGCCGGCCGCGCCGTCGGCGGGCGCCGCGGTCGGCGGCCCGAAGCCCGCACGCGTCCCGGCCGCGCCGCCCACCATGGCACCGGGGCCCGGCGGGCTCACCCCCGTCTACGAGCGCCGGACGAAGGGCACCGAGAAGGTCGTCGCCCTCACCTTCGACGCCGACATGACGGCCGACCAGGGGCCACGGGCCGCGCGCGGCGAACGCTTCGACAATCCCGAACTCATCGCGACCCTGCGCCGGCTCAAGGTGGACGCGACCGTCTTCATGACCGGCCGCTGGGCGGAGGAGTACCCCGAGCAGGCCCGGTCCATCGGCGGCGACCCGCGCTTCGAGATCGCCAACCACTCCTACAGCCACTACGCCTTCGCGACCCCCTGCTACGGGCTCCCGACCGTCCCGGGCCCCGACATGACGGCCGACGTCCAGCGGGCCTTCGACGCCTTCCGCGACGCCGGGGCCCTCAACGTCGTCCCGTACTTCCGCTTCCCCGGCGGCTGCTACGACGACGCGGCCCTGCGCGCCCTCGCGCCCGCCGGGGTGACGGCGGTCCAGTGGGACGTGGTCAGCGGGGACGCCTTCGCGAAGGACGCGGACGCCGTCGCCGAACAGGTCCTGGACGGGGTACGACCCGGCTCCCTGGTCGTCCTGCACTGCACGCGCAGCGCCGCGCCCGTCACCGAGCGGGCGATCCGCCGGATCGTCCCGGAGCTCCGGGCCCGCGGCTACCGCTTCGTGAAGGTCTCCGAGCTCATGAGCCGCTGACGGGGCTCAGCCGGAGCAGGCCGTGCGCTCGGCCTCCCGCCATTCACACACGGGGCACAGCGTGATGCCCTTCGTCGACTCGGCGTACTCGGTCGGCTCCTGGCACAGCACGCACGCGGCGAACGGTCCCTCCGCCGCCGGTTCGGGCCTCGGGCCGGGCTCGGGCGCGCAGGACGACGTGGATTCGCTCATGTCTTCGAGCGTACTCACTCCAGCCGTGCGGTGGCCCGGCAGGCGAGGGCGGCAGCGGCGGCGGCCAGGAGCACGGCACCGGCGCACGCCAGCCACGGCGGGTCCGCGGTGGCCGTGCGGGAGCCGCTGATCAGGGCCGTCATCGCGTGCTTCGCCGGGGAGCCGGTGGTCACCAGGGCGAGCAGCGAGCCGAGGACGAGGGCCGCGAGCGACCAGCCGGCGGCGGGGACGAAGGGCCGGGAGCTCAGGGCGCCGACGGCGGCGCCCGTCAGGGCGCAGGCCAGGGTCGCGAGGAGACCCGTGGTCGTGGCGGCGAGCGCCGTGATGCCGCGCCGGTTGCACAGCGCCGTCACCGCGAGCACGGCGACCGCGCCGACCAGCGCGGGCAGGGCGGTCCCGGTGAGGAGCGCCGCGAGATGCGCGCGGTCCCGGCCGGCCGCCGCCGCGACCACGCTCCGGGCCGCGGGCGGCTCCTGCGTCAGACAGATCCGCACGGACCAGGCGGTCACCGGAAGGAGAGCGGCGGCCGCGAACCCGAGAGCGCCGAGCACCGGCTCGCCCGGGTCCACGCCGACGCCGACGAAGGCCGCGTACAGGAGGAACGGCGCGAGCCAGCGCTGCGAGCGGAGCAACAGACCGGTCTGGTAGCGCAGGAGCGCCGTCATACCCGTACGCCTTCGGTGGTGAGGTGGTGGATGTGCCAGGACGCCGCGAGGAGCGCCCCGAGCAGGGCGTCGGAATGGGCGGCGTCCACGGTGAGGACGGTGGTGGTGTCACCGGGCTCCGGCACGGAGACGACGGGATCACCGGGCAGCCGCCGGGGAAGCGGCCCCGCCCCACCGGAGACGGCGATCCGCACGAGGGAGCCCGATCCGGGGGCGGGACGCCCGGGGGCGGCCGTTCCGTGGCCGGGCGCGGCGGTGAGGTGCCCGGGGGAGGCCGTTCCGTGGCCGGGCGCGGGGGCCGGGTGTCCGGGGGTCCCGCGGCCGGGCGCGGGGGTGAGGCGCCCGGGGGAGGCCGTTCCGTGGCCGGGCGCGGGGGCCGGGTGTGCGGGGGTCCCGTGGCCGGGCGCGGGGGTGAGGCGCCCGGGGGCGGGGGCCGGATGTCCGGGGGCGGTCGTTCCGTGCCGGTCACCCGGCACCGCCGTCCCGTGCGGCCCCGTGGGGGGCCGGTCCGGCTGTCGCGTCTCGCGTACGCGGCCCGACTCCACCGCGTACACCGCGTCCGCCTCGCCCGCGAGCCTGCGGGGGTCGTGGTCGACGAAGACGACCGTCGCGCCCGCCGAACGCCGCTCGCGGACGGCCGCGTCCAGCTCCGCACGCGCGCCCGTGTCGAGGCCCGTCCAGGCCTCGTCGAGGACGAGCAGGGCCGGATCGGCGAGGAGCGCCTGCGCCACGGCGATCTTCTGGCTGCTGCCCTTGGAGAGCCGCGCCATGTCCGTGCCGGCGTGCTCGGCCGCTCCGAGGCGCTCCAGCCACTCCCCCGCCGCGGCCCGCGCCGCCGCCCGGCCGAGGCCCTGGATCCGGGCCAGGTGGACCAGGTAGTCGGCGGCCGTGAACGGCAGGGCCGCCGGGAAGCGTTCGGGGACGTACGCGGTACGGGCCGGACGGCCCGTGACCCGGCCCTCGCCGGGCGCGTCGACCCCGGCGACGAGCCGCAGGAGCGTGGACTTGCCGGTGCCGTTGGTGCCGACGATCCGGACGAGCGTCCCGGCGGGCAGGTGGAGGTCGACCTCACGCAGCACCCACGGCCCCCGGAGTCCGTGCCGGCGCCCGACCCGCTCCAGCCTCAACCGGCCGCGTTCTTCCGCGGGGTGGCCTCGCCGGGGCGGACGATCACCAAGCTCTTCATGGGGGCATCCTGGCCCGGAAGGGACGATCACCACAAGAACGGCTCGTCACCGCGATGGCAGACTTGGCGGGTGAGCAGCAACGACACCGATCTCCGCGATGAGAAGCCCCAGTTCGTCCTCCCCCTGGTCGTCCGGATGGAGCGGGAGGCGCCCCCGTCCCGTACCGACGCCCTGGAGACCGCCGCGCGCGCCGTCCTGGAGATCCTCACCGACGCCCGTTCCCTGGGCGACGGGGAGTGGGCCCAGGTCATGACCGACTGGCAGGACGCAAGGATCCGCAAGGTGGTGCGGCGGGCGCGCGGCGCCGAGTGGCGGCGGGCGGACGCGCTGCCGGGGATCACGGTCACCGGCGAGGAGGCGGAGGTACGGGTCTTCCCGCCGGTCCCGCTCGACGGCTGGCCCAAGGACCTGGCCCGGCTCCAGGTCTCGGGCACGGAGCTCGACGACCCGGCCGCGCCCGGCCCCGTCCCGGAGGGGGCGGCGGTGCTGTGGTTCAACCCCGGCCTCGGGATGTCGGCGGGCAAGGCGATGGCGCAGGCCGGACACGGGGCGCAGCTGCTGTGGTGGGCGATGACGGAGGACGAGCGCGAGGCCTGGCGGGAGGCCGGGTTCCCGCTCGCGGTCCGGACGGCGGCGGCCGGGGACTGGGCCGGTCTGACGTCGAGCGGTCTGCCGGTGGTGCGGGACGCGGGGTTCACGGAGATCGCCCCGGGCTCGTGCACGGTGGTGTCGGCGTTCCCCCGGCCGCGTCGCAACCTCAAATGAAGCTCTGAACGTCCCCCTCCTGGGGTTCGAACGTTCCCGCGAGGGCCATCACGTGGGTGACTGAGGACCGAAGGAGGGGGACATGACGGAACTCGGCATCGGCATCGGCTGGCGTCCCGAGATCGCGGAGGCGGTGGAGGGACTGTCCGGCGTCGACTGGGTGGAGGTCGTCGCGGAGAACATCTGCGTGGGCCATCTGCCCGACTCGCTGACCCGGCTGCGCGAGCGCGGCGTGACGGTCGTCCCGCACGGCGTCTCGCTGGGGCTCGGCGGCGCGGACCGGCCCGACCCGGCGCGGCTCGCCGCGCTCGGGGAGAAGGCGGTGGCGCTCGGGGCGCCGCTGGTCACGGAACACATCGCGTTCGTACGGGCCGGGGGGCCGCTGACCGCGACCCCGCTGCTCGAAGCGGGCCATCTGCTTCCGGTGCCCCGGACCCGGGACGCCCTCGACGTGCTCGTCGAGAACGTGCGGATCGCGCAGGACGCGCTGCCCGTGCCGCTCGCCCTGGAGAACATCGCGGCGCTCCTCTCCTGGCCGGGCGAGGAGATGTCGGAGGGGCGGTTCCTGGCGGAGCTGGTGGAGCGCACCGGGGTCCGGCTCCTCGTCGACGTCGCCAACCTGCACACCAACCACGTCAACCGGGGCGAGGACCCGGCGCGGGCGCTGTCGGAACTGCCGGTCGAGGCCATCGCGTACGTGCACGTGGCGGGGGGTGTCGAGCGGGACGGGGTCTGGCACGACACGCACGCGCACCCCGTGCCGGAGGCGGTGCTCGACGTGCTCGCGGAGCTCGCGTCGCGGGTGTCGCCGCCGGGGGTGCTCCTGGAACGGGACGACGACTTTCCGCCCGCGGCGGAGCTGGCGGGTGAGCTGGAGGTCATCGCCACCGCGGTGGGCATGCGTTCCGCAGGGGCGACGGGGGTCCCCCGGGACGACGTCCCGGAGAGGGTGGGCGCGGCCCATCTGCACGGCGCGCCCCATCCGGCGCCCGCACCCCTGGTCGCCTCCGCGGCGCAGCCGCTCCTCATCGGTGCCGGGGCCCGGGTCTCGGGGGGTGCGATGCCGGGCGCGGCCGATGCCGGCGCTGTGGACGGTGACGGTCTCGGCGGCGACGGTCTCGACGGGGGGCGCGACACCGACGCCGCCCGCCAGCGTCTCGGCCTCGCCCAGGCCTCGCTCCTCTCCGCGCTGGTGGCCGGGACACCCGTGCCCGAGGGGTTCGACAGCCGGCGGCTCGGCGTGCAGAGCCGGGCGCTGGCGGCGAAGCGGGCCGACGTGGTCGCGAAGGTCGCGCCGGAGCTGCCGGAGATCCTGGGTGGGGCCTTCCGGCCGGCGTTCCTCGCCTACGCCAGGTCGCGCCCCATGACCGGCGGCTACCGCCGGGACGCGCTCGACTTCGCCGAACACCTGCTGGTGGCCGGGCGGCCGGAGGATCCGGTGGCCCGGCGCCGGCTGACCCGGTGGTGGCAGGACCGTTCCGGCAGCCGCCCTCCGGGCCGCGCCACCCGGCTCGTACGAGCCGCCCGTCACGCACTGGCCGGAAGGTGAGGTGCCCATGAGCGCCCTGATCGCCCTCTTCTACCTCGCCGCCGCCGTCGGCATCACGCTGGTCGTCACCCGGGTCGTCCGGATGCGGGGCGGACCCGGCGGGCCCGTCCACGACCGGTACGAGGTCGCGTTCCTCAACGGCGGCCCGGCCAGGGTCGTCGACAGCGCCCTCGCCGGACTGCACTGGGACGGCAGGATCGCGGTCGGCGGGCCGGGGATCGTGGGCGTGGTCCGGCCGGTCGCCCACGACCCGGTGGAGCGCGCCGTGTTCGAGGCGCACGCCGCCGCCCCGCACGGGGCGCTGCACCACCTGCGGCTCGCCGTGATGCGGCACCCGGCCGTCCAGGAGGTGGGCGACGGACTCGCGGCGCGGGGGCTCGTCGTCTCCCCCGCGACCCGGCGGACCACGGCCTGGTGGTGTGCCGGTCTCGGCTTCACGGCCTTCGTCCTGTTCCCGGTGTCGGTCGTCCTGACGGTCGTGGACCTCGCCTCGACCAGCGGGAGCTCGGTGCCGTTCGTCTTCGCGGTGCTGCCGGCGCTGCTGGCCTGCGGGGTCACGGCCATCGTCTGCGGGGCGCTCTCGTCCGGGCAGGTCACCGCGGCCGGGCGCAACGCGCTCTTCGGGTACGGGCGGACGTACGGGCATCTCACGGACGCGGGGCATCTGGTGGCCCGGCACGGGCTGCGGGCGCTGCCGGATCCGGTGCTGCGGGAGCAACTCCTCGCCGCCGCACGGTTCTACGGGCCGGTCAGGCGCGGTGGACGCCGTACGGCGCCCGCCGTCACGACCTGGGACGCGGCGGACGACTCCGGAGCGGCGGCCGTGTGGTGCGCGGGGAGCAGTTCCTGCGGCGGAGGCGGGAGCGGATCCGGCGGGTCCGGGTCGTGCTCCGCGGGTTCCTGTTCGGGCGGGGTCTCCTGCTCCGGAGGGGGCTCCGGCTGGGGAGGCGGAGGCTCCAGTTGCGGAGGCGGAGGCGGAGGCAGCTCGTGCTCCAGCTCCAGTTCCGGCGGGAGTTCGTGCTCCAGCTCCAGTTCCGGCAGCTCGTGCTCCAGCTCCAGCAGCTCCTGAGATGACGCCGGTGCGGCGCGCTTCACGCGCGCCGCACCCGGAGCCGGACCCGGTGTCGCTGGACCGGCAGGCGTTCCCGCCTGCCGTCTGATCTTCCGGGTCGAGGGGTGGCGCACCCGGCCGGGAGCCGGGCCGCCACCAGGTTCGTACGGCCGTCAGGCCAGGCCCGCCACCAGGTCGGCGACGCTCTTGCGGCGACCGGTGTAGAACGGGACCTCCTCGCGGACGTGCATCCGCGCCTCGGAGGCGCGCAGGTGACGCATGAGGTCCACGATGCGGTGCAGCTCGTCGGCCTCGAAGGCGAGGAGCCACTCGTAGTCGCCGAGCGAGAAGGAGGCGACCGTGTTGGCGCGGACGTCCGGGAAGCCACGGGCCATCTTGCCGTGGTCGGCGAGCATCCGGCGGCGGTCCTCGTCCGGCAGCAGGTACCAGTCGTAGGAGCGCACGAAGGGGTAGACCGAGACGTAGTCGCGGGGGTTCTCGTCGGCCAGGAAGGCCGGGATGTGCGACTTGTTGAACTCGGCGGGGCGGTGCAGCGCCATGTTCGACCAGACCGGCTCCAGGGCGCGGCCCAGGCGGGTGCGGCGGAAGAGGTTGTACGCCTCCTGGAGCTCGTCGCTCGTCTCGGCGTGCCACCAGATCATGACGTCGGCGTCGGCGCGCAGACCGGACAGGTCGTACGTGCCGCGGACGGTGATGTCCTTGGCCGCGAGCTGGTCGAACAGCTCCTGGACCTCGTCGGCGTAACCGCCGCGGTCCTCGGGCAGGACGTCGCGCAGCTTGAAGACGGACCACAGGGTGTAGCGGATGACCTCGTTGAGGTCCTTCGCCTTCTTACCGGCGTTCGGGATCTTTTCGGGCGCACTCATACGCCTATTCTCGCCCGTCACCGGGAGTGCCCCGCACCGGGGTCGGCCCTTTTCGACGTGGCGATGATCTCGTCGGCGGCCCGGTGGGCCGAGGCGATGCAGGCGGGGACACCGACGCCGTCGTACGCGGCGCCGGCGATCCGCAGTCCGGGGAGCGCGGCGACGGCCTCGCGGACCCGGGCGACGCGCGCGAGGTGGCCGACGGGGTACTGGGGCAGGCCGCCGAGCCAGCGGGTGACCGTGGTGGCGACGGGGCGGGCGGTGAGCCCGGTGGCGGCGGCGAGGTCCTTGAGGGAGGCGGCGACGAGGTCGGCGTCCTCACGGTGGACCTGGTCCTCCTCGCCGTGCCGGCCGACGGAGGTGCGCAGCACGAACAGGTCGGGGGCGCCGTCGGTGACCCACCGCCACTTCTGCGAGGAGAAGGTGGAGGCCTTGATCGTGTGGCCGTCGACGGGCGGCACGAGGAAGCCGGAGCCGGCCAGGGCGGGCATGTCGGAGCGGCGGAAGGCGAGGGTGACCAGGGCCATGGAGGCGTACGCGACGGCGTCGAGCTCGGCGGCCGCCGCGGGCGCGTGCGCGGCGAGGAGCGCGGCGGCCGGCCCGGCGGGGGTGGCGACGACGACGGCGTCCGCGGCGAGGACCCGGTCGCCGCTGACGACCTGCCAGCCGGTGGGGCCGGTGCGGCGCAGTGCGGTCACGGGGGCGTCGGTGAGGATCTCGCCGCCCGCGGCGCGGATCGCGTCGGCGACCGCGGCGGGCAGGGTGCCGACACCGCCGTCGACGCCGAGGAAGACGGAGCCGCCGAGGCCGGTGGCCGCGCCCGCCGCGTCGGCGGGGACGGCGGCGCCGGCCTGCTGGACGGCGCGGACGGCGGCGGTGAGCGTGGGGTGCTTCCGGGCGGCCTCGAAGAGGGCGGGGACGGCGGCCCGCATCGAGATGCGGTAGGCGTCACCGGCGTACACGCCGCCGAGGAGGGGTTCCACGAGCCGGTCGACGACCTCGTGGCCCATGCGGTCGGCGACGTACGCGCCGATGGCGATGTCCTCGCCGATCTCGGTCGGGGGCTGCTCGCCGTCGAGGGCGATGCGGCGCACGCCCTCCTCGGAGAGGAGCCCTTCGACGGCGTGGGCGTCGCCGGGGACGCCCATGACGTGGCCCTTGGGCATGGGGACGAGCTCGCCGCGCGACCAGACGGACGCGGTGGTGGTGGCGGGTGCCTGGAGCCGGTCGCCGAGGCCGACGGCGCGGGCGAGGGCGACCGCCTCGGGGCGGCGGGCGAGCAGCGACTCGGCGCCGAGGTCCACGGGCGCCCCCGCGATCTCCCCGGCGAGGAGCTTGCCGCCGAGCCGGGGCCCCGCTTCGAGCAGGGTCACCCGGTGGCCGGCGAGGGCCAGCCGGTGGGCGGCCGCGAGCCCGGTGATACCGCCTCCGGCGACGACGACATGGGGTCCCGTGGTGTCCGCGTTCATGGGACCACTCTCTCAAATCGCCCGCCGCTCCCGTTCCGAGGCCGGACCGTGACCGCATCGCTACCGGCCGGGGGAAACCCGTTCCGGGGGCGCGTACGTCGAATCAGCGTCGAAGCGACAACACCGATCACCACCCTGGGGGGACGCGATGCGAGACACACGAGCGACCGCGAGAGCGCGGGCGGCGGCGGGCGCCGCGCTGCTCACGGCCGTACTGGTCGTGACGGGCTGCGGCGCCGGCGGCACCGCCACGAGCGGGGACGCCAAGCGGGATCTGGGCGCGGCCGAGGCGCCCGCCCGGGGCGCCGCCGACGGCTCCTCGGGCAGCGAGCAGGCCGCGGCGCCGAAGGCTCCCGCCCAGCAGCACGTCATCCGGACGGCCTCCCTCTCGGTGGAGGTCGCCGACGTCACGAAGGCGGTGGCCACGGCCCGCCGGGTGACGGCGGGCGCGGACGGGCGGGTCGAGAACGAGTCGACGGAGCGGATCGACGACAGCCACGTCGCCTCGCACCTCGTGCTGCGGGTGCCGCAGGAGCGGTACGACACCGTGCTCACCGAGCTCGCGGGCACCGGGAAGCTCCTCGGCCGCAAGGCGGACGCGAAGGACGTCACCGAGCAGGTGGTGGACGTGGAGAGCCGGATCGCGACCCAGCGCGCGAGCGTGGCGCGGGTCCGGGCGCTGATGCAGCGCGCGGAGAAGCTGGCGGACGTGGTGACCCTGGAGGGCGAGCTGAGCCGCCGCCAGTCGGACCTGGAGGCGCTGCTCGCACAGCAGTCCTCGCTGAGGGACCGCACGTCCATGGCGACGATCACCCTCCATCTGACGGAGAAGCAGAAGCAGGCGCCGGCGCCGGCGGAGGAGGGCCGCCCGGGCTTCGGGGACGCCCTGAGCGGCGGCTGGAACGCCCTGGTCGGCGTGGTGACCTGGATCGGCATCATCCTGGCCGCCCTGGCGCCGTGGCTCGCGGTCGCCCTGATCGCCTTCGCCCTGTGGCACCGCCTGATCCGCCCCCGCCGCGCGGCCCGGACGCCCCAGGCCTCCCCCACCCCGCCGGAGGCCCCGCGCAACGCCGCCGGGGCGCCGATGGCGCCCGAGCCGCCTGCCGCCCCCGGAACCGGCGAGTGAGCCGAAGGGGCGCGCCGGGGGAACGGGCCCGAGCGCGCGGAGCCTCCTGAGGAACGAAGGAGGCGAGCACGGTCGGGCCTGTGAGCCCGGCTTCAGCGCCCCGGAGGCGAACCGAGCCGCAAAATGGGGGGATGAGCGAACGACTTGTGGTCATCGGTGGGGACGCGGCGGGGATGTCCGCCGCGTCGCAGGCGCGGAGGCTCAGGGAACCCGGGGAGCTGGAGATCGTCGCCTTCGAGCGGGGCCGTTTCTCCTCGTACTCGGCGTGCGGCATCCCGTACTGGGTCGGCGGCGACGTCTCCTCGCGCGACGAGCTGATCGCGCGCTCCCCCGAGGAACACCGGGAGCGCGCCATCGATCTGCGGATGCGGACGGAGGTGACGGAGATCGACGTGGCCGGTCAGCGGGTCCGCGCACGCGACCTGGAGAGCGGTGCGGAGGCCTGGACGGGCTTCGACAAGCTGGTGGTCGCGACGGGGGCCCGGCCGAAGCGTCCGCGGCTGCCGGGGATCGACGCGCCCGGGGTGCACGGGGTGCAAACCCTGGGCGACGGGCAGGCGCTGCTCGACTCGCTGGACCGGGCGCCGGGGCGGCGGGCGGTCGTGGTCGGCGCGGGGTACATCGGCGTGGAGATGGCCGAGGCGCTGCTCGGCCGGGGCTACGAGGTGACGCTCCTGAACCGGGGCGAGCAGCCGATGTCGACCCTGGATCCGGACATGGGCCGGCTGGTGCGCCGGGCGATGGACGGCCTGGGGATCACGACGGTCGCCTCGGCGGAGGTCACGAAGATCCTGACCGGTGAGGACGGCCGGGTCCGGGCGGTGGCGACGGACGAGGGCGAGTACCCGGCGGACGTGGTGGTGCTCGGCATGGGCGTGGAGCCGGAGACCTCGCTGGCGCGGGCGGCGGGGCTGCCGCTCGGGTCGCACGGCGGGCTGCTCACCGATCTGTCGATGCGGGTCCGGGGGCACGAGAACATCTGGGCGGGCGGTGACTGCGTGGAGGTCCTCGACCTGGTCTCGCACCGCGAGCGGTACGTGCCGCTGGGGACGCACGCGAACAAGCACGGGCAGGTGATCGGGGCCAACGTCGGCGGTGACTACGCGACGTTCCCCGGCGTGGTGGGCACGGCGGTGTCGAAGGTGTGCGACCTGGAGATCGGGCGGACGGGCCTGCGGGAGAAGGACGCCCGGGCGGTGGGGCTGCGGTTCGTGTCGGTGACGGTGGAGTCGACGAGCCGGGCGGGGTACTACCCGGGGGCGGCGCCGATGACGGTGAAGATGCTGGCGGAGCGGCGCACGGGGCGGTTGCTCGGGGTGCAGATCGTCGGCCGGGAGGGCGCGGCCAAGCGGGTGGACATCGCGGCCGTGGCGCTGACGGCGGGGATGACGGTGGAGGCGATGACGGCCCTGGACCTGGGGTACGCGCCGCCGTTCTCGCCGGTGTGGGACCCGGTCCTGATCGCGGCCCGCAAGGCCACGGCGGCGGTCCGCGCGGCGGGCTGACGGCTCCGTCCCGTACGGGCGGGAAAGGCGGCGGCCGCCGGGGGTTGCCCCCCGGCGGCCGCCGCCGTGTTCCGTGGGTCGGGCCGGTCAGACGGCCGTCCGCGTGTGCACGTGCTCGACGAGGCGGGTCAGGGCGTCCGGGTCCATGGACGGCATGACGCCGTGGCCCAGGTTGAAGACGTGGCCCTCCAGGTCCTTGGCGGCGGCCAGGACCTCGTCCGTCTTGGCCTCCACGACCTCGCGCGAGGCGAAGAGCACGGCGGGGTCCAGGTTGCCCTGGAGCGCCTTGCCAGGTCCGACGCGGCGGGCGGCCTCGTCGAGCGGGACGCGCCAGTCGACGCCGACGACGTCCGCGCCGGCCTCGCCCATGAGGCCGAGCAGCTCGCCCGTGCCGACGCCGAAGTGGATGCGGGGGACGCCGTAGCCGGCGATCGCGTCGAAGACCTTCACGGAGGCCGGCATGACGGAGCGGCGGTAGTCGGCGGGGGCGAGGGCGCCGACCCAGGAGTCGAAGAGCTGGACGGCGGAGGCGCCCGCCTCGATCTGGACCTTGAGGAAGGCGGAGGTGATCTCGGCGAGGCGGTCGAGGAGGTCGGCCCAGAGCTGCGGGTCGCCGTACATCATCGCCTTGGTGCGCTCGTGGCTGCGCGAGGGGCCGCCCTCGACGAGGTAGCTCGCGAGGGTGAAGGGCGCGCCGGCGAAGCCGATGAGCGGGGTCTCGCCGAGTTCGGCGGTGAGCATCCCGATGGCCTCGGTGACGTAGTGGACGTCCTCGGGGGTCAGGTCGCGCAGCCGGTCCAGGTCGGCGCGGGAGCGGATGGGGTCGGCGACGACGGGGCCGACGCCGGGCTTGATGTCGAGGTCGAGGCCGATGGCCTTGAGGGGGACGACGATGTCGCTGAAGTAGATGGCGGCGTCGACCTTGTGGCGGCGGACCGGCTGGAGGGTGATCTCGGTGACCAGCTCGGGCCGCATGCACGATTCGAGCATGGGGATGCCCTCGCGGACCTTCAGGTACTCGGGGAGTGAGCGCCCGGCCTGCCGCATGAACCAGACGGGAGTGTGCGGCACCGGCTCTCGTCGGCATGCCTTGAGGAACGCGGAGTCGTAGGTCCGCGACTGCTGCTTCGTCTGCTGGCCCGTCGGGCTGTCGTTGGCGCTCACGCCCAGAATCTTCGCATGTGGCGGTAAGCGGCTCGTCCGGGCAGGGTGTCCCTCCCTGCGCGGAGGCCCCGTTCCGCCTACTCTTCCCCGCATGGCTGCGGCTCAGGGACATTTTTCCGATCATTCCGACGGCGATCGAGGGACGGGCGAGACGGCGGACAGTACGGAGGCGAACGCGGTGCCACCGGCGTTCCGGCGGGCGGTGGAGGCCTTGCGCGCGGCGCGGCTGCGGCCGGAGATCGAGGTCGACCCGACGAGGCCTCCGCAGCGCCTCGCGCCGTACGCGTACGCGGTGGAGGCGGCCGTCGTGGACGGCGAGGAGGATCTGGCGGACGGGCGTCTGGTGCTGCTGCACGATCCGGACGGCCACGAGGCCTGGAAGGGCACGTTCCGCCTGGTGACGCTCGTCCGGGCGGAGCTGGAGCCGGAGATGGCCGCGGATCCGCTGCTGCCCGAGGTGTGCTGGTCGTGGCTGACCGGGGCGATGGACGCCCGGGGCCTCGCGTACGGGGAGGCGAGCGGGACCGTCACGATGGCGGGCTCGCACTATTTCGGTGGTCTGGCGGAGCGGCGTCCGGCGACGCAGATCGAGATCCGGGCGTCCTGGACGCCGCGGGAGGGTCTGGGCGGGGTGCCGGACACGGGGGCGCATCTGGCGGCCTGGTGCGATCTGCTGTGCCAGATCGCGGGGCTGCCCCCGGTGGCGGTGGAGCCGGGTGAGGCGGGGACGGTGTCGGGCGCGGGGGTCGTCTCGTTGCCACAGCGGCGGGGACCGCAGCAGGACTGAGCGCCCTCGCGCGGCGGCGTCCCGGTGCTCCCTCGTGGGGGTGACGGGGCGGGGTCCGCTCGTAGGATGATCGATCACGCGTCCGAATTGCCCTAATTGTTACTCACCAAATCGTGATCTTTCCCTAAAGGCGGGCGGCTCGGCTGCCGAAGGAGTGAGTGACCCCTTCACTGCACGGGTTCGCCCCCGGCTTCTTCCCCGAGCCGGCCCCGTCCCGCACCCTTCCCCCCAGGAGGCCTGGTGTCCGTTCTCCTCGAGCAGCCCGCAAGCCTGGTCGCCTACCGCCCGAACAAGCCGACGGCCATGGTCGTCGTAGCCGATCCGCGCGTCCGTTCCACCGTGACCCGCCATCTGTGGGCCCTCGGAGTACGTGACGTGATCGAGGCTTCGTCCATCGCGGAGGCACGTCCCCGCGTCGGCAACCCGCGCGACATCTGCGTTGCCGACGTCCACCTGCCCGACGGCAGTGGCCTGACCCTGCTGTCCGAGACCCGCGCCGCGGGCTGGCCCAACGGCCTCGCCCTCTCGGCCGCCGATGACATCGGCGCCGTGCGCAACGCCCTGGCGGGCGGCGTGAAGGGCTATGTCGTCACCGGCACCCGGAACAACATCGGGCACCCCACCCGGCCCGGCGCCGCCCCCATCGGCGCCGCGGCCGCACGTCTGGGCCACCGCCGCCCCCCGGGTGCTCCGAGCCACCCGGGCGGCTACCGCGAGCTCTCCGGCCGTGAGGTCGAGGTGCTCCGGCTCGTCGCGGAGGGCCAGTCGAACAAGGCCATCGGTGTCTCCATGGGCCTCTCGGCCCTCACCGTGAAGAGCCACCTCGCCCGCATCGCCCGCAAGCTGGGCACCGGCGACCGCGCCGGCATGGTCGCGGTGGCCCTGCGGACGGGGATCATCCACTGACGGACCGGTGGACATCGGGCCGGCGCCTGTCGACGGAACGTTCCGTCGGCGGGCGCTTGCCGTTCACCGATACCCTTGACAGGTGACCGACGCCCAAGAGACCGCAGCAGACACAGCACTGCGCACCACCGGGGGCGGCCCCCCGGACGACGATGTCCCTGCGAATGGGCTTCCGATCCCGTTGCTGGAGCCCCGCGAGGGGATTCCGCCCGTCGTCGAGACCGCGGACGCCCTCGCCGAGGTGATCGCCGCGTTCGCCGCCGGCCGCGGCCCCGTCGCCGTGGACGCCGAGCGCGCCTCCGGCTACCGCTACGGCCAGCGCGCCTATCTGGTCCAGCTCCGCCGCGAGGGCGCGGGCACCGCGCTCGTCGACCCCGTGGGCTGCCCCGACCTCTCGGGGCTCGGTGACGCGCTCGCCGGGACCGAGTGGATCCTGCACGCCGCGACGCAGGACCTGCCCTGTCTGCGCGACATAGGCATGCTCCCGACCTCGCTGTTCGACACCGAGCTCGCCGGACGGCTGGCCGGCTTCCCCCGGGTCGGCCTCGGCGCGATGGTCGAGTCCGTCCTCGGCTACGCCCTGGAGAAGGGCCACTCCGCCGTGGACTGGTCCACCCGTCCGCTGCCCGAGCCCTGGCTGCGGTACGCGGCGCTCGACGTGGAGCTCCTCGTCGACCTGCGGGACGCCCTGGAGAAGGAGCTGGACCGGCAGGGCAAGCTGGAGTGGGCGCACCAGGAGTTCGACGCGATCGCCTCGGCCCCGCCCGCCCCGCCGCGCAAGGACCCGTGGCGGCGGACCTCCGGCATGCACAAGGTGCGGCGGCGGCGCCAGATGGCGGTCGTACGCGAGCTGTGGACGGCCCGTGACAAGGTCGCCCAGCGGCGGGACGTCTCCCCCGGCAAGGTGCTGAGCGACGCGGCGATCGTGGAAGCGGCGCTCGCGGTGCCGGTGAACCTGGCCGCGCTGTCGGCGCTGCCCGGTTTCGGCCACCGGACGGGCCGCCGCCAGCTGGAGCAGTGGCAGGCCGCGGTGGACCGGGCCAGGGCCCTGCCGGAGAGCGAGCTGCCGCAGCCCGGCCAGCAGGTCGCGGGCCCGCCTCCGCCGCGTGCCTGGGCGGACAAGGACCCGGTCGCCGCGGCCCGCCTCTCGGCGGCGCGCGCGGCGGTCTCGGCGCTGGCGGAGGAGCTGAACCTGCCGCAGGAGAACCTGATCACCCCGGACACCGTGCGCCGGGTCTGCTGGGAGCCGCCGTCCCCGGCCGACGCCGACGGCGTGGCCGAGGCCCTGACGGGCCACGGCGCCCGCCCCTGGCAGGTCGGCCTCGTCACCCCGCTCCTGGTGGAGGCGCTGACGGCGAGCGCGTGACCCCTCGTCGCCGGAGCCCCCGGTCCGCGTGCGGACCGGGGGCTCCGTCGTCCTACGGGACCGGGCTGAGGTTGCCCTCGGTGTCCATGTCGAAGACGCCCTGGGTCTTGCCGTCGACCTTGAGGTGCTTCAGCCAGTGCTTCGACAGGTTGTGCACGTTCTTGTGCTGCATCTCCCACACCAGCGAGTGCCCCGCGCAGGCCAGCTTGACCATCAGCTTGTGCGGGCCCGCGACGGCTTCGTAGAGGGCGGGGACGGAGAAGTTGAGTTCCCGGTCGGGGTTCGGCGGCGAGGTGTTCACCTGGCGGTCGTACTCCCCGTAGGCGATCAGGACGGGCACGGCGCCGCCGAGCACTCCGCCCCGCGCCGCGGTGGTCTCGTTCCAGCCCCACCGGGCGAAGGTCCTGATCCGGTTGAGCCCCTCCGGCGGGCCCCAGGTGCTGCCGATCGGGTCGTTCTCCATGATCGCCGCCCATGCCGCGTCGACGATGCCGGGTTCACGCTGCCCGTCGCAGGGCGCTTCGGAGGCCCAGCCCGTGTCGAACCCCGTCTTCCCGCCGACGGACATGGGGAAGCCCTGCCGCGGCAGGGCGGCCGGCGCGTCCGATGTCGCCAGGGGCGGGAAGATCGGCGCCAGCAGGAAGAGGCTCGACACCTTCGTCGGGTTCTCGACCGCGTACGGCCCCATGGTGAACGCGGCGGCGGACCAGCCGATGAAGGCGACCTTCTGCACGCCGCACTCCTCGCGGATGAACTCCACGACGGTGTTCAGCTCGTCCCGGTTGCTGTTCGAGTCGGTCAGCTGGAACGGGTAGTTCAGCGGCCCGGGCGTGAACCCCTTCGGCCTCGGCGTCAGCAGGGGCTGCTGGCTCGGGTTGACGTTGCGGGGGTCGTCCATCTTCGGGCGCGGAGAGCGTCCGGAGCCCTGGAGATCCATCATGAAGACGTCGTAGCCGGCCTTCGCCAGCGCCTCGGCCCAGCTGTACGACTTGTACGCGAGGTCGAAGCCCGCGAGCGCCGGGACGCTGCGGCCGTGGAGCATGAGGACCGGCGTGCGAGGCCCGGCGGCGGACGTGTCGCGCCGCTCCCGGACGAAGAGCTTGACCGCGTCGTCCTTGTTCGCCGGGACGGTGGAGATGTGGGGGACCTCGTGGTCGGTGGTGATGATCGGCATAGGAGTCCGTTCTGTGCGCGGAGGCCGAGGCCTCGCGCCCCGGCCGGGTCAGCGTCGGTCCGGCGGGAGCGGTCCGCGCCGCGACACGGCCGCCGCCGTGGGCCCATCGGGTTGCGGGTCCCTTCGATCGGACGGGCGTACGCGGGGGGCGTGCGGCCGGTCCGGTGGCATCCTCGGAATGTGACCTTCGCCGCTTGCACCCCAAGGGCTGGGCAGCCCGGTTACTCACAAGTAGCATGGGGGAAGCAAGCGCACGCTTAGGTGTGCGCCGCAGCAGTGCCATCCCGCACCCTGGAGGAGAGCCATCGTGCCTCGTACCGTCAGGGACGTCGTCTTCGTCGACGGCGTCCGCACCCCGTTCGGCAAGGCGGGCCCGAAGGGCATCTACCACGAGACCCGCGCCGACGACCTCGTCGTCAAGGCCATCCGGGAGCTGCTGCGCCGCAACCCGGGCCTCGACCCCGCGAAGATCGACGAGGTCGCCATCGCCGCGACCACGCAGATCGGCGACCAGGGACTGACCCTCGGCCGTACGGCGGGCATCCTCGCCGGGCTGCCGCAGTCGGTGCCGGGCTACTCCATCGACCGCATGTGCGCCGGCGCGCTGACCGCCGTCACCTCGGTCGCCGGTTCGATCGCCTTCGGCGCGTACGACGCCGTCATCGCCGGTGGCGTCGAGCACATGGGCCGCCACCCCATGGGCGAGGGCGTCGACCCGAACCCGCGCTTCGTGTCGGAGAAGCTCGTCGACGAGTCCGCCCTCTTCATGGGCATGACCGCCGAGAACCTGCACGACCGCTACCCGAGCATCACCAAGCTGCGCGCCGACGAGTACGCCGTGCGCTCGCAGGAGAAGGCCGCCAAGGCGTACGCCGACGGCAAGATCCAGGCGGACCTGGTCCCGATCTCGGTGCGCCGCACCAACGCCGAGGCCGGCGAGACCGGCTGGGGCCTGGTCACCGCCGACGAGCCGATGCGCCCGGGCACCACCCTGGAGTCGCTGGCCGGCCTGAAGACGCCGTTCCGCGTCCACGGCAACGTGACCGCGGGCAACGCGGCCGGTCTCAACGACGGTGCCACCGCCTCGATCATCGCCTCCGAGGACTTCGCGCGGGAGCACGACCTCCCCGTCAAGATGCGCCTCGTCTCGTACGCCTTCGCCGGCGTCGAGCCCGAGGTCATGGGCTACGGCCCGATCCCCGCCACCGAGAAGGCGCTGGCCCAGGCCGGCCTCTCGATCGAGGACATCGGTCTCTTCGAGATCAACGAGGCCTTCGCGGTCCAGGTCCTCGCCTTCCTGGAGCACTACGGCATCGCCGACGACGACGCCCGCGTGAACCAGTACGGCGGCGCCATCGCCTACGGTCACCCGCTCGCCTCCTCCGGCGTCCGTCTGATGACGCAGCTGGCCCGCCAGTTCGAGGAGAACCCGCAGGTCCGGTACGGCCTCAACACGATGTGCGTCGGCTTCGGCATGGGCGCCACGGTCATCTGGGAAAACCCCCACTGGGAGGGCAAGTGAGCACCACCGCCGAGCTTCTGAAGGGCGCCGCGGAGCTCTTCCCGGACGAGGTCGTCACCAGCGCCCACGTCCGTCACTTCGAACTGCCCGCGGGTGCGGGCCGGTTCGCGCTCATCACGCTGGACAACGGCTTCGACCACACCAAGCCGACCACCTTCGGCCCGCAGTCCCTCGCCAACCTGAACACGGCGATCGACCAGGTCGAGGCGGAGGCCGCCAACGGTGAGATCGTCGGCGTCGGCATCACCGGCAAGCCGTTCATCTTCGCCGTCGGCGCCGACCTCAAGGGCGTCGAGCTGCTGAAGAAGCACGACGAGGCGCTCGCCATCGGCAAGGGCGGCCACGACGTCTTCAAGCGTCTGTCCGCGCTCGCCGTGCCGACCTTCGCGTACTACAACGGCGCGGCCATGGGCGGAGGCGTCGAGGTCGGTCTGCACTGCTCCTACCGCACCGTGTCGAAGGCCCTGCCGGCCTTCTCGCTGCCCGAGGTCTTCCTCGGCCTGGTGCCCGGCTGGGGCGGCTGCGCGATCCTGCCGAACCTGATCGGCGCGGAGAAGGCCGTCTCGGTCATCATCGAGAACTCGCTGAACCAGAACCGCCAGCTCAAGGGCAAGCAGGTCTTCGAGCTCGGCATCGCCGACGCCCTGTTCGAGGGCGCCGACTTCCTGGAGCAGTCGCTGATCTGGACGGCCTCCGTCCTGAACGGCACCGTCACCGTCGAGCGCCCCGAGATCGACCGCGGCGAGGGCTGGGACCAGGCCGTCGCCAAGGGCCGTGCCATCGCCGACTCCAAGGTGCACGGCGCCGCCCCGGCCGCCTACCGGGCCCTCGACATCATCGAGGCCGCCAAGGACGGCGACCTGCAGAAGGGCTTCGACGCCGAGGACCAGGCCCTCGCGGACCTGATCATGGGCGGCGAGCTGCGCTCCGGCATCTACGCCTTCAACCTGGTGCAGAAGCGCGGCAAGCGCCCCGCCGGCGCCCCGGACAAGTCCCTGGCCCGCCCGGTCACCAAGGTCGGTGTCGTCGGCGCCGGTCTGATGGCCTCGCAGCTGGCCCTGCTCTTCCTGCGCCGCCTGGAGGTGCCGGTCGTCCTGACCGACATCGACCAGGAGCGCGTCGACAAGGGTGTGGGCTACGTCCACGCCGAGATCGAGAAGCTGCTCGGCAAGGGCCGCATCAACCAGGACAAGGCCAACCGCCTCAAGGGCCTGGTCTCCGGTGTCCTGGACAAGGCCGAGGGCTTCGCGGACGCGGACTTCATCATCGAGGCCGTGTTCGAGGAGATGTCCGTCAAGCAGAAGGTGTTCGCGGAGGTCGAGGCGGTCGCCCCGGCGCACGCGATCCTCGCCACCAACACCTCCTCGCTGTCGGTCTCGGAGATGGCCTCCAAGCTCCAGCACCCGGAGCGCGTGGTCGGCTTCCACTTCTTCAACCCGGTCGCGATCCTCCCGCTCCTGGAGATCGTCCGCGGCGAGCAGACGGACGACGCCTCGCTGGCCACCGCGTTCGGTGTCGCCAAGAAGCTGAAGAAGACCGCGGTCCTCACCAAGGACGCCCCGGCGTTCGTCGTGAACCGCATCCTCACCCGCTTCATGGGCGAGATCCAGAACGTCATCGACGAGGGCACCCCCGTCGAGACGGCCGAGAAGGCCATCGAGCCGCTCGGTCTGCCGATGTCGCCGCTGGTGCTCCTGGAGCTCGTCGGCCCGGCGATCGGTCTGCACGTCTCCGAGACCCTGAACCGCTCCTTCCCGGAGCGCTTCACCGTCTCGCCGAACCTCAAGCGTGTGGTCGAGGCCGGCAAGCGCGGCTTCTACGTCTACAACGCCGAGAACGGCTTCAAGCCGGAGCTCGACCCCGAGGTCGCCGCGCTCCTCCAGCAGGGCGACTCCGTCCTGACCGAGGAGCAGGTCCGCGACCGCGTCCTGGACGCGGTGGCGCAGGAGATCGGCCTGATGCTGGAGGAGGGTGTCGTCGCCGAGGCGCAGGACATCGACCTCTGCCTGATCACCGGTGCGGGCTGGCCCTTCCACCTGGGCGGCATCACGCCGTACCTGGACCGCGAGGGCGTCTCCGAGCGCGTCAACGGCAAGCGGTTCCTCGCGCAGGGCGTGGCGAGCGTCCCCGCGTAACACCTCCGTACACGGCGGCGGCCCCGGCACCTTCTCCAGGTGCCGGGGCCGCCGCCGTGTTCCGGGGTCGCCGCCGGGTGCGGGGCGCGGTCACCCTATGGAGCGCCAGCCCTCCAGCAGCAGACCGTCCGCCGCCGCCTTCTGGCGGGTGGTGATCAGCGCGTTCCCGCCGACCAGGGCCATCGCGACGAGCCGCCCGTCGAGCCCGCGGGTGAGGACCGCGGCGAGGCCGTCCTGCGCGTCCCCCGTCTCCGACCAGTGGATGCCCTCGGCCTCCTGCTCGCTCGGATAGGCGGCGAGGGCCAGGCGGCCGTCGGCGGCCTGCTGGGCGAGGACCGTGCAGTCGAAGCCGTCGATGAGACAGCGGGTGGCGGCGAGCCGCCCGGTGCCGGCCGCGTCACCGAGCGGGGTGGGCTCCAGGGAGCGCTCGGGCGACCAGGCGCAGACCCGGCCGTCCTCGTCGAGGTAGAAGAGCGTGGCGTGCCCGGACGGGCCCGTCGTCGCCGCCAGGGTGCCCATGGTCACCGAGGCCGGCAGGAGCTCCTCACGGATCGGCTTCGCCCCCGGCTCGCGCTGTACGTAGCGGGCGAGGCCCTTGGCGTGCGAGCTGTACAGCTCCACGAGGCCCGACCCGTTGGTGACGGCGACCGGCGAGGGGTCGGTCCGGGAGCCGTGCAGGTCCCACCAGGGGTGCCAGCCGCCGGTGTCCTTCTGCGCCCGGACGCTGATGCCGCCGCCGCCGTTGCGCATGAAGACGTACGCGCGGCCCTGGGCGTCCACCGCGACGGCCGGGTTGCCGGTCCACGGGCCCTTCACGTTGGAGTGGCCGATCGCGCGCCATTCCAGGGCGGGGCGGCCGGTCTGGAACTGGACCGTGTGGACCACCTCGACGTGTCCCTCGTCCCCCGCGGGGCGCAGACCGACGAGGTGGACGTAGCGGTCGGCGCCCTGGCCGACCGCGAGGAAGGGGGTGAGGCCGCCGCCGCCGAGCGACACCGGGCCGCTCCACGCTCCGTCGGGCCCCTCGGTCCAGCGCACCACCTCGCCGTCCCGGGGCAGGTAGGCGCTGAACCGCCCCTCCTCCCCTCTGGTCAGCCAGGGCCCCTGGAGTACGGGGGCGGTGGTGGAGCCGTGGGAACGGGCAGCGGGGACCTGGGATCGATTCGCCATGAGGGGATCCAGCACTCCGGTCGTCGGAAGGAGTTCGGGTACGAGCCGACTGTAGTCGTCCCGCCGAACAGTCCATTCCGCGGCCGTCGCCTCACCCGTTCAGTACCGGGCGTCCGGGCCCTCCCGGCCGAGCCGGCTGTGACCGCGCCCGTACAGGAAGTACACGACGATGCCGATCGCCATCCACACGGCGAAGCGGAACCAGGTCTCGCCGGGCAGGTTGAGCATCAGCCAGAGCGAGGCGGCGATGGAGAGGATCGGCAGCGCGGGCACCCAGGGGGTGCGGAAGGCGCGGGGCAGGTCCGGGCGGGTGCGGCGGAGCACGATGACGCCGAACGCGACGAGGACGAAGGCGAAGAGCGTGCCGATGTTCACCAGGGTCGCCAGCTCGTTGATGCTGGTGAAGCCGGCGACGATCGCGATGATCACACCCAGCAGGATGGTGGGCCGGTACGGCGTCTTGAAGCGCGGGTGCGTGACGGAGAAGAAGCGCGGCAGCAGCCCGTCCCGGCTCATCGCGAAGAACACCCGGGTCTGGCCGAGGAGCAGGATCAGACAGACCGTGGTGAGGCCGACGGCGGCGCCGAAGCTGATCACGCCCGCGTAGAAGGGATGCCCCGCGGCCTTGAAGGCGTCGGCGAGCGGGGCGCTCACGGACAGCTCCGTGTAGTGCTGCATGCCGGTGACGACCAGGGCCACGGCCACGTAGAGGACCGTGCAGATGAGGAGCGAGCCCAGGATGCCCCGGGGCATGTCCCGCTGCGGCAGCTTGGTCTCCTCGGCCGCGGTGGCGACCACGTCGAAGCCGATGAAGGCGAAGAAGACGACCGAGGCGGCGGTGAAGATGCCCATGACGCCGAAGTTGGTCGCCTCGTACCCGAAGAGCGTCTGGACGAGCGGCGCGTCCCAGTTGGAGCCGCCGCCCTCGGGGGTGATCGCCGGCGGGATGAACGGGCTGTAGTTGTCGCCGACGATGAAGAAGAGGCCCGCGACGATCACGATCATCACCACGGTCACCTTGATCGCCACGACGACCGCGGTGATCCGCGCGGAGAGCTTCATGCCGAGGACGAGGACCACGGTCAGGACCAGGACGAGGATGAAGGCCAGGATGTCGAACGTGCCGCCCGGCACGTCCGGGCCCTCCATCCAGGCCGGTAGGTGCCAGCCGACGTTGTCCATCAGCGAGCGGACGTACCCCGACCAGCCGACGGCGACCACCGCCGTGCCGAGGGCGAACTCCAGGACGAGGTCCCAGCCGATGATCCAGGCAGGCAGCTCGCCGATCGAGGCGTACGCGAAGGTGTACGCCGATCCGGCCACCGGCACCGTCGAGGCGAACTCGGCGTAGCAGAGCGCGGCGAGGGCGCAGACGATGCCCGCCGCGACGAACGCGAGGGCGGTGGCCGGGCCCGCGTTCTCCTTGGCGACCTTTCCGGTCAGGACGAAGATGCCGGTGCCGATGATGACGCCGACACCGAACACCGTCAGATCCCAGGCCGAGAGGGATTTCTTGAGGGCGTGCTCCGGTTCCTCCGTGTCGCGGATCGACTGTTCGACCGACTTGGTCCGGAACATTCCGGAGTTCGCCCGTGGCTGCTGGTCCGTACTCACCTTCGTACCTCCCTGCCGGCTGTCCGACCTGTGGTCAGAATGCACGGCAATGGGCCGATCGGCACTCCGAAGAGTGAGCCGACCGGCCCATGGGGTGACGCGTGGTGACGGGAACCGTCAGTCGCGGGCGGGCTCCACGGCCTGCGCGCTGCTCTCGAATCTTCCGTCGAGGCGTGAGACCAGACCGGTGACCTGACGGGCGATGTCCGGGGCGGTCAGGCCGATCTCGGCCATCACCTCGGCGCGCGAGGCGTGGTCGAGGAAGCGCGGCGGGATGCCGAAGTCACGCAGCGGTACGTCCACCCCGGCGTCACGCAGCGCCTGCGCGACGGCCGAGCCGACGCCGCCGACGCGGCTGTTGTCCTCGACGGTGACGACGACCCGGTGACGCTCCGCGAGCGGGGCGAGGGCCTCGTCGACCGGCTTGACCCAACGGGGGTCGACGACGGTCGTGGAGATGCCCTGCCGGTCGAGCAGGCCGGCAATCTCCAGGCACATCGGGGCGAGCGCGCCGACGGAGACCAGCAGGACGTCGGGCCGGTCGGTGCCGGGCTCACGGAGCACGTCCATGCCGCCGACCCTGCGCAGGGCGGGGACGGCCGGGCCGACCGCGCCCTTGGAGAAGCGGACCACGGTCGGGGCGTCGGTCACCTCGACGGCCTCGCGCAGCTGGGCGCGGACCTGGTCGGCGTCGCGCGGCGCGGCGAGCCTCAGGCCGGGGACGACCTGGAGGATCGACATGTCCCACATGCCGTTGTGGGAGGCGCCGTCGGTGCCGGTGACGCCGGCCCGGTCCAGGACGAAGGTGACACCGCACTTGTGCAGGGCGACGTCCATCAGGACCTGGTCGAAGGCGCGGTTGAGGAAGGTCGCGTACACGGCGAAGACGGGGTGCAGTCCGCCGGTGGCGAGGCCCGCGGCGGAGACCGCGGCGTGCTGCTCGGCGATGCCGACGTCGTAGACGCGCTCGGGGTAGGCCTTGGCGAACTTGTCGAGGCCGACGGGCTGGAGCATGGCCGCGGTGATCGCGACGATGTCCTCGCGCTCCTTGCCGAGGGCGACCATCTCCTCCGCGAAGACGCCGGTCCAGTCGGCGCCGGAGGAGGAGATCGGCAGGCCCGTGTCGGGGTGGATCTTGCCGACGGCGTGGAAGCGGTCGGCCTCGTCCTGGAGGGCCGGCTGGTAGCCGCGGCCCTTCTCGGTGAGGCAGTGGACGATGACGGGGCCGCCGAAGCGCTTGGCGCGCGTCAGGGCGGACTCCAGGGCCTCGATGTCGTGGCCGTCGATGGGGCCGACGTACTTGAGGCCGAGGTCCTCGAACATGCCCTGCGGGGCGATGAAGTCCTTGAGGCCCTTCTTGGCGCCGTGCAGGGTCTCGTAGAGCGGCTTCCCGACGACGGGGGTGCGCTCCAGGATGTCCTTGCCGCGGGCGAGGAAGCGCTCGTAGCCGTCGGTGGTGCGCAGGGTCGCCAGGTGGTTGGCGAGGCCGCCGATGGTCGGCGCGTAGGAGCGCTCGTTGTCGTTGACGACGATGACGAGCGGGCGGTCCTTGGCGGCGGCGATGTTGTTGAGCGCCTCCCAGGCCATGCCGCCGGTGAGGGCCCCGTCACCGATGACGGCGACGACGTGGTCGTCCTTCTTCAGCACCTCGTTGGCCTTGGCGAGGCCGTCGGCCCAGCCGAGGACCGTCGAGGCGTGCGAGTTCTCGATGACGTCGTGCTCGGACTCGGCCTGCGCGGGGTAGCCGGAGAGGCCGCCCTTCATCTTGAGCCTCGAGAAGTCCTGGCGGCCGGTGAGCAGCTTGTGGACGTAGCTCTGGTGGCCGGTGTCCCAGAGGACCTTGTCCTTCGGGGAGTCGAACACGCGGTGCAGGGCGATGGTCAGCTCGACCACGCCGAGGTTGGGCCCGAGGTGCCCGCCGGTCTTGGAGACGGCGTCCACGAGGAACGTCCTGATCTCGTCGGCCAGCTGGTCCAGCTGTTCCGGGGAGAGCCGGTCCAGATCTCGCGGTCCCCTGATACGGGTCAGCAATGCCACCCGTGCCTCCTTGCGTTTGAGCTGGTCGAGCTTGCCGATTTGTCGAGTCTAATGTTCCGTCTTGGATCGTGGGCATCGGGCCGGTGGATGAGGCGTCACCCTCACGGCCTACACGCCGCTGATCTGTACGGCCCTGTGCGGGACGGTGCACTGCTCCGGACGCAGCAGTGCCCGGCGCCGGTTTCGCGGCGCCGGGCGGTGTGGCGAGCGTTACGCGCGCGGGACGGGGTCCCTAGGCGCGTCCTGCCGTCTTCTGCGTCTTGCGGGAGACCGAGTCGATGATCACGGCGATGAGCAGGACCGCTCCGGTGATCATGTACTGGATCGCGTTCGAGGACAGGTTCATCTGGTTGAGGCCCTGGACGATCGACTGGATGACCAGGATGCCGAGGAGCGCCGACCAGACCTTGCCGCGTCCGCCGAACAGGGACGTACCGCCGATGACCGCCGCGGCGATGCACATCATCAGCTGGTTGCCGCCGCCGAGGGAGCGGTCGGCGCCGCCGGTCGCGGAGGCGAGGAACAGTCCGCCGATCGCGCCCATCGTGCCGGAGATCATGAAGACCGAGATCCGGATCCACGCGACGTTGATGCCGGCGCGGCGGGCGGCCTCGATGCCGCCGCCGACCGCGAAGACCTGGCGGCCGTAGGTGGTGCGGCGCAGGACGAAGTCGGTGACCAGGAGGATCACCAGGAAGATCACCAGCGAGAGCGGGAGGCCCTGCTCCTGGTTGAAGCCGTAGGCGGCGACGAGGACCAGGACCGCGAGGACGGCGGTGCGCAGGATCATCTCGCTCTGCGGCCGGTACGGCAGCTCGGCGGCCTTGCGGCGGCGCGCGTCGCGCAGCTGGGCGAGGTAGAAGGCGGCGACGACGGCCACGGCGAGGCCGTAGGCGGCGGCGACGTCGGAGAAGTAGTACTTGGTGAGGTCGCCGACGAAGCTGCCGATCGGCGTCGGGATGGTGGACTTCTCGCCCATCACCCAGGTCTGGAGGCCGGCCCAGCCGAGGAAGCCGGCGAGGGTGACGACGAAGGCGGGCACGCCGATCTTGGCGAACACCAGGCCGTGGAAGGCGCCGAGCAGGGTGCCGGACAGGATGCCGAGGAGGATCGCGAGGCCGTCCGGCATGTCGGTGCCGAGGACGCCCCAGACCGCGCCGGCGAGGCCCGCCACGGAGCCGACGGCGAGGTCGATCTCGCCGAGCAGCAGCACGAAGACGATGCCGACGGCCATGATGCCGGGGCCGACCGCGTACAGCGTGATCTGGTCGAGGTTGTACGAGGTGATGAAGTTGCCGGTGAGGGCCTGGAAGACGATGCCGATGACGATGAGGCCGACGACGACGGGCAGCGAGCCGATCTCACCGGAACGGATCTTGCGCTTGAACTCGTCGACGTACCCCTTGAACCCCTGCTCGCGCACGAGGAGGCGGGGGTCGACGGCGGGGACGGCGGCGGCGGCCGGGGTCTCGGTCACCGGGGTCTGCTCGTCCGGGGTGCGGGGCTCGGGGACCGCCGCTTCCTCGCTCGCGGTGGGAGGGGTGTTGCTCACTTCGCTACCTCCGCGTTGCGGGCCTGGCGGCGGGTCACGGCGTTGTCCGTGGCTCCGGTGATCGCGGCGATGATCTCTTCGTGCGTGGTGGTGGCCACCGGGAAGGTGCCGTTGTTGCGGCCCAGGCGCAGCACCGCGACGGTGTCCGCGACGGCCTTCACGTCGGCCATGTTGTGGCTGATGAGGATGACGCCGAGGCCCTGCTCGCGCAGGCGCTCGACCAGGTCGAGGACCTGGGCGGTCTGCTCGACGCCGAGGGCGGCGGTCGGCTCGTCCAGGATCACGATCTTGGGGTTGCCGACCAGGGCACGCGCGATGGCGACGACCTGCCGCTGGCCGCCGGAGAGGGCGGCGACGGGGATGCGGACGCTGGGGATGCGGATGGAGAGCGTGGAGAGCAGGTCCTTGGCCCGCTTCTCCATGGCGACCTCGTCGAGGACGCTGCCCTTCTTGATCTCGCGGCCGAGGAACAGGTTGGCGACGACGTCGAGGTTGTCGCAGAGCGCGAGGTCCTGGTAGACGGTCGCGACACCGAGGTTCTGGGAGTCCTGCGGGCGCTGGATCTCGACGCGCTCGCCCTCCCACTCGATGACGCCCTCGTCGATGGGGTGCACACCGGCGATCGTCTTGACCAGCGTGGACTTTCCCGCTCCGTTGTCGCCGACGAGCGCGACGACTTCTCCTGCGTGGACTTCGAGATCGACACCGGAGAGGACCTGAACCGCTCCGAACCGCTTGAAGATCCCGCGCAACGCCAGCACGGGCGTCTGGGACACGTGAACCAACTCCTTCGCCGCCCGCGGGCGGCGGCATGTCGCGCCGCCGGTGCAGCGCCAAAGTTCGAGAGGGGGGGTGAGCTCGTCCGGCCCCCGGGCCGACAGCGGGGTCTGGGTCGGCCGGGGGCCGGACGGGCGGGGGGACGGATCCGAGCGCCGCACGCCGGCCGGAAGGTGTTCACCCTCTGTACGCGGGCCGTGGCGGCGGCCCCGCGGCCCGCCCCGTGCGAGGGGCGGCCGGAGTGCCGTACGCGGCCGGCGGCGGGATCCGTGGCGCCGGGCCCCGAAGGGCCCGGCGGGGTGGGGCCTGGGACTACTTGACGCCCAGCTCGGTGCACTTGGCGGCGAGGTCCGAGGTGCAGAGGTCGGCGGCCTTGTAGATGCCGTCCTTGACGACCGTGCTCTGGATGTTGGTCTTGTCGACCACGACCGGCGGGAAGAGCGTGGACGGCACGCCGTCGGTCGCGCCCTGGGCGCCGAGCTCCTTGCCCTGGAGCAGGTTCACCGCGAACTTGGCGGCCTCGGGGGCCAGCTGGAGCGGCGACTTGTAGATGGTGAAGGTCTGCGTGCCGGCGATGATCCGCTGGATGCCCGCGACCTCGGCGTCCTGGCCGCCCACCGGGATGTTCTTGATGCCTGCGTTCTCGAGGGACGTGATGATGCCGCCGGCCATGCCGTCGTTCGCGGAGTAGACCGCGTTGATCTTGTCCTTGCCGAGCGAGGAGATCGCGGCGGACATCTTCTCGCCGGCGACCTTCGGGTCCCACTCGCCGGAGGCCTCGTAGGCGACCTTGCCGACCTTGCCGTCGAGGGCGGCGTGGGCGCCGGCCTTGAACAGCGCGGCGTTCGGGTCCTTCTCGTCGCCGTTGATCATCACGACGTTGGCGGTGGCGGCCTTGCCGCCGAGGGCGGCGAGGAGCGCCTGGCCCTGGAGCTCGCCGACCTTGTTGTTGTCGTGGCTGACGTAGGCGTCGGCACCCTTGACGGCACGGTCGTACGCGATGACCTTGACGCCCTTGGCCTTGGCCTCGGTGACCCAGCCCGCGGCCTTGGTGGCGTCGACCGAGCCGAGCGCGATGACCTTGACGCCGTCGGCGATCAGCTGGTCGAACTGCTGCTTCTGCTTGACGACGTCGGAGACCGCGTTGTTGTAGACGACCTCGCAGTCACCGCAGGCGGCCTTGACGGCCTTCTCGAACTGGGGCTTGTCGAGGGCCTCGTAGCGCGCGGTCTTGTTCTCCGGAAGGAGCAGGCCGATCTTGGTCGAGCTGCCCTTGTCCGCGCTGTCGTCGCCGCCGGCCTGGCCGCAGGCGGCGAGCGAGAGGGCCATCGAGACCGCGGCCGTGGCTATGACGGCACGACGCGTCACTGCGTTCATGTGGGTTTTGCCTCCCTGACGAGGCCGCGACGTTGCGGCCGAGGTGGCACGAAGTCAACTCGGCCGCAACGTTGCCGTCAAGAAGTAAATTCTTAACGAGATGACAACGGTGGTGTTCGTTATCTAAGTGAAGGCAAGCCGGGAGACCGGAGCGGCGGCCGGAAGGGCACTCTCCAACAGGGTCGAATCGCCCATTTCGCTCAGCACGAGAGCGAGCGCGCCGAGCACCTCCGCGCGCCCTCCGAGGGCCCCCTGGGCCAACGAGAGCTGCCGGGCGGCACTGGGGATCGCGTACCGCGAGACGGAGTCCCTGATGGGCGCCAGGACCAGCTCACCGGCCTCCGCCAGGTCGCCGCCGAGCACCACCCGGCTGGGGTTCAGGAGGTTGCAGAGGTTGGCGATACCGCTGCCGATGTGCCGTCCCACGTCGGCGACGACCCGGCGGCAGCCCGGGTCCCCCTCCCGGGCCAGCTGCACGACCCGCTCCATGGTGAGATCGGGCCCGTGGCTCGGCTGGAGCAGCGGCAGGACGTACCGGGCGGCGGTGAAGGTCTCCAGGCAGCCGCGGTTGCCGCAGCGGCAGACCGGGCCCGACTCGTCGAGCGTGATGTGCCCGATCTCGCCCGCGGTGCCGCCCGGCCCCCGGTAGACGCGCCCGTCGATGACGAGCCCGGCGCCGACGCCGCTGGCCACCTTGATGTACGCCAGGTCCTTGACGCCCCGCCCGCTCCCCCAGACCAGCTCGCCGAGGGCGCCCAGGTTGGCGTCGTTGTCGACGTGCACGGGCACGCCGAGCCGGCCGGAGAGCTCCTCCGCGGGATTGATCCCGCTCCAGCCCGGCAGGATCGAGGTCGACCCCAGGGTCCCGGAGGAGACGTCGATCGGGCCCGGTACGCCGAGCCCGACGCCGATCACCTTGTCCGGGCCGATGCCGGTGGCCCGGATCAGCCGCTTGACCAGCTGTTCCGCCCGGTCGAAGCCCTCGGCGGCGGAGGCGTCCACGTCCAGCGGCTCGGCCTCCTCGGCGAGCACCTGGTGGGCGAGGTTGCCGACGGCGACCCGCAGGTGGGTGTGGCCGAAGTCGACGCCGATCACGATGCCGGCGTCGCCGGAGAGCGAGACGCTGCGGGCGCGGCGGCCGCCCGCCGAGGTGGGTGTGACGTCGACGGTGCCGCCGTCCTTCAACTCCCGGACGATGTTGGAGACCGTGGCTGCGGACAGGCCCGTCGCCCGGGCGATCTCCGCCTGGGTGAGCGATCCGGCCATCCGCACCGCCCGGACGACCCGTTCGAGATTGGCCCTGTGCAGAGACGTCTGCGACCCCGGAGTCTCCATCGACTCACTCACTCCCACCGTTTTCTCCAACATGTGAACTCTAAGGGGACGCTTTCGCCTTGGTCCCCGTCAAGACCTTGAGTGGGCGAGGGTCGGCGTCACAGAGCCGCGAGCGTGCCCGAAGGGCCCCCGGCGCGGGGTGCGCCGGGGGCCCTTCGGGGAGCGGTGAGGGGTTACGCGATCACTTCACGGCGCCGGCGGTCAGACCGGCCACCACCTGCCGCTGGAAGATGATGTACGCGGCGAGGACCGGGAGCATCGCCATCACGAGGCCGGCGAAGAGCCCGGACCAGTCGCCCTTGTAGCCCTGGCTGACCGCGAGCTGGACGAGTCCCTGCGAGAGCACCTTCCGCTCGGGCTCGGTGTTGAGCACGGTGGGCAGCAGGTACTGGTTCCACTGACCCAGGAAGTTGAAGATGCCGACGCTGATGAGGCCGGGCTTGGCCATCGGCAGCATCACCTGGAAGAAGGTCCGGGAGTGCGAGGCGCCGTCGACGAAGGCCGCCTCCGCCACCGAGGTCGGCAGGGTGCGGAAGAAGGCGGTCAGGAAGAAGACCGTGAACGGCAGCGAGTACGCGATGTAGACGAGGATCAGGCCGTGCAGCGTGTTGAGCAGGGCCATGTTCTGCATGACGTAGAACAGCGGCACGAGCGCCAGGATGATCGGGAAGCTCATCCCTCCGATGAAGAGGAAGTAGATGAAGCGGTTGCCCGGGAACTCGAAGCGGGCCAGGACGTAGGCCGCCATCGAGCCGAGGAGCAGGGTCCCGAGGAGCGAGCCGCCGACCACCAGGAGAGTGTTCAGGAAGTAGTCGCTCATGTGCGCCTCGGTCCAGGCGCGCGACCAGTTCTCGAAGTGCAGCCTGTCGGGGAGGGACCACGGGGAGGTGAAGATCGCCCGGTCGGTCTTGAAGGAGGTCATGACCGCCCAGAGCAGCGGCATGACGACCATGATCGCCCAGATGATCAGTACGCCGTGCGAGAAGACGTTGAGGGCCGCACCCTCGGCCTTGGCGGTCCTCCGGGGCGCGGGCGCCGCCGCCTTGGTGACCACGGGCCCGGACCCGCCCGGGGAGCCGGGGGTCTCGACGCCGGTGGGGACAGTGTCGGTCGTCTTCATCAGAACTCCAGCCGCTCGCGCCGGCCCACCTTCATCACGACGGCCGCGAAGGCCAGCGTGACGACGAGGAGCGCGACACCGATGGTCGTGGCGTAGGCGGCCTGACCGTCCCGGAACGCCTTCTGGTACACGTACAGCGGGAGGACGATCGTCGAGTAGTCCGGCCCGCCGCCGCTGGGGCCGACGGTCATGATCTGGACCACGGCGAAGGACTCCGCGCCGAGCGCGAGGATGCCCATGTAGATCCAGCCGGACTGCACGGTGTCCCAGAGCAGCGGCAGCGTGATCTTGAAGAAGGTGGTGAAGCGGTTCGCGCCGTCGAGGAGTGCCGCCTCGTAGAAGTCCCTCGGAATGGACGCCATGCCGGCCGAGAAGAGGACGACGAAGAATCCGACCGTGGACCAGACGAGTACCACCATCACACAGATGAGGGCGAGGTCCGGATCTCCGAGCCAGTCCGGCTGGACGCTGCCGAGACCGACACCCTGCAGAACGGAATTGATGGCTCCGCTATTCGGGTTGTACGCGAACTGGAAGAGCAGCGCCACGATCGCGATCGACAGCACCTGCGGGAAGAAGTAGACGATTTTGTAGAAGGACGAGCCGCGCACGCCCGCGATGGCAGCGCCCCTACGGCGCCGACCGCCGACATTGAGCATGAAGGCGAAGAACAGCGCGAGGCCGACGGTCACGAGCGGGAGCACCACCGCGAAGACCAGGCTGTGCTGGAGCGATTTCCAGAAGATCTCGTCGTCCAGCATTCTGCTGTAGTTGTCGACCCCGACCATCCCGAATTCGGGGCTCAGTCCCGTCCAGTCCGTGAAGGAGTAGTAGATGGACTGGATGAAGGGCCAGATGACGAACAGCGCGTACAGCGCGAGGGGGGCCGCCAGGAACCCCACGATGAAACGGTATTTGCCGTGTTGCATGTCCTACCGACCCCGATCTTCCCGCGGAGGCGCGCCGCTGGTGCCGCGCGCGAAGGGCCCGGGGCCCGCTCCCGGTCGGCGGGAAGGGGCCCCGGCACAGCTCACTGGTGCTTGTAGTGCTTGATCGAGGAGTCCTTGGCCGCGTCGTCGGCGAACTTCTGGATCTTCTTGATCGTCTCGGCCGGGGTGGCGCGCCCGGCCATCATCTCGCCGAGACCGGCCACACCGATCTTCTCCTTCTGGAGGGCGACGTACCAGTCCTGGAGGCGCGGGTTGACCACGTTCTGCCCGGCCTTCTCCAGGGCCGCGACCCCGGACTTCAGGCCGGGGGTCAGCTCGATGCCCTCGGTGCCGCCGTTGAGGGCGGTCAGGGACTTCACCGACTGGGTGAAGTTCTTCGAGGACGCCTCGCTGAGCATGATGCGCAGCTGCTCCATGCCGCCCTCGGGGTTCGCCGCCTTCGCCGGGACGATGAAGGGCTCGCCGCCGGAGGCCCAGATGGTGCCGAAGGGCATCTTGTCCGAGGCGTCGATGCCGGTCGGGGCGGAGACGGCCAGGCCGAAGTCGGCCGGCATGGTCTTCGCGGCCTCGTTCTCGACCCAGGAGCCGTTCGGGATGAACAGGGCCTTGCCCTCGGTCCAGGCGGTCTGCGACTGGATGTGGTCGAGGCCGGGCGTGCCCTTGAGGATGTAGCCCTTCCGGACGAGCTCGTAGTACGCCTCGAAGCAGGCCTTGACCGCCGGGTGCTCCCAGGCCTTCGGCTCCAGGTTGTCGATGGCGTCCAGGACCTCACGGCCGCCGACCTTGGCGATCATCGGGTAGAGCGAGAACGGGACGTAGTACGGGTGCTTCCCGGCGTACGTCCAGCCCGCGATGCCCTTCTTCTTGGCCTTCTCGCAGACGGCCAGCATCTCGTCCCAGGTCTCGGGGTACTTCGCGTCGAGCGAGTCGAGGAGCTTCTGCGAGTACCAGACGCCGTAGATCGTGTAGGCGTAGTACATGATCCACACCGGGTCGCCGTCGAACTGGCCCATCTCGACGATGCCGGGCCGCAGGGTGTCGCGGACCTTCTTGCTCGGGTCGTCGATGGAGGGCGCGTCGAGGAGCGGGGTGAGGTCCGCCAGCTGCTTCTGGCCGACCAGGACACCCATGTCCATCTGCTCGGCGCCGGAGTTGTCGATGAGGTCCGGCGGGTTGCCGCCGTTGAAGCGCGGCTGGAGCGTCGTGGTGATCTTCTGGGTCGGGGTGAACTTGACCTTCGCCTTCGGATAATTGGTCTCGTAGATCTTGACCGCGTCCTTGGCGTACTGCTGTCCGAATCCGCCGTCGAAGAGGACGAAATCGAGCGGTGCCGACTCGTTCACCGCGAGCGGGTTCTTTTCGGACTTCGTACCCTTCTCGACCTTTCCGTTGCCGCCGCTGTCGCTGCTCGCACAGGCGGAGAGGAAGCCCATCGTCGGTACGGAGATCAGACCGATAGCGGCAGAACGCTTGATCAGATCGCGACGGCCAAGGCCCTCATCGGTGTGTGCGGAGGTGGATCCCATGCTCAAGTCCTCGCCTTCATTCAGGACTCAGGCGGTGTACCGGTCGCCCGTACTCGCTCGCCACAGGCGAAGGGCCCCGCCACCGCGGTCATTTGCAGCCGGGTCGTGCAGGCGTCGGGCCGTCGTGTGATGGAAACGACTGGCTGGACGCCGACAGGTATAGTCCACTTCCCTTCATCCGAGCAAGATCGAAACCAGGTTTCGGCAGCCATCTTTCCCGAGTTGAGACCTCCGGGATAAGCACGGCGGATCTGCGGCGTTTCGTCCAACCATCCGTGCGTCGACACCCTTGACACCGCCTCAGGACTACCCGTACTGAGGGGTCCTGGCATGCCCCTTTCGCCACCACTCAGACAAAGCGTGCAAAGGGTACGCATGAACGGGATCGAAACAGTTGTGTCACAGACCCCCCGCCCGGTGAAGGTCCTGTAAGAACGATCCGGGATCATAAAGGTCCGCCGTCTTCGCCCTCGTGCGCGGAGGCACGGCGGAAACCTGCCTTGTTCCTCTTGCATCTGGAGTACTACGTGGCCAAGACTTCTGGCCTGAACCGCACGGGCGTCCTGTCCCGTGTGACGGTCGCGGCGATAACCGCGGCACTCGTCGGCACCACCACGGCCGCTGTGGCGGCCGACGCGCCCCAGGGATCGGCGCGGTCCGTCGCCGCCGAGTCGGCGCCCCGCGCCGGCGCGCTCGCCGCCACGGCGAGCGCGGCCGTGACGCCCACCAACGCCCTGTACGGCGTCACCGGCGCCGGCAACATCTACGGCTACGGCACCAACGGTGACGGCAGCCTGACGCCCGCCGAGAAGACCGGCTACGGCTTCCAGTACAAGAAGTTCGTCACCCAGACGGACCTCAACAACAACGGCGAGTCGGACGGTGTCTGGTTCGTCGAGAACAACCGCCTGTACTACGGCGCGTGGAGCCAGAACTCGCGCGACATCGGTGGCGGCTGGGGCATCTACAACCGGGTGTTCTCCGCGAGCAACACCGGTGGCGGCGCCGCCGACGACCTGCTGGCGCGCGACAGCGCCGGTGTGCTGTGGCACTACCTCGGCTACAGCAACGGCAACCTCACCGGCCGGTACCAGGTCGGCGGCGGCTGGCAGATCTACAACCAGCTGACCGGCAAGGGCGACATGACGTCCGACGGCAAGGCCGACCTCATCACCCGCGACACCGCGGGCCGCCTGTTCCTCTTCAAGGGCACGGGCGACTACAAGAAGCCCTTCGCCGGTCGTACGCAGGTCGGCTCCGGCTTCCAGATCTACAACTACCTGCTGTCCGTCGGTGACATGAACTACGACGGCAACGCCGACATGGTCGCCCGTGACGGCGCCGGCGCGCTGTACCTGTTCAAGGGCACCGGCAACGCCGCCTCGCCCTTCTACGGTCGTGTGAAGATCGGTTCGGGCGGCTGGAACGGCTTCCGCATCATGTTCTGATCCGGCCTCCGGTCGGACGCGTGACACATACGCGTGGGCCCCGCTCCTCTTCCGAGGAGCGGGGCCCTTGCCGTTCAGCCGGTCCGGGCGGGTCAGCCGCGGATCAGGTTACGGAGCACGTACTGCATGATGCCGCCGTTGCGGTAGTAGTCCGCCTCGCCGGGGGTGTCGATGCGGACGACCGCGTCGAACTCGACACCGGTGTCGGTGGTGACCTTGACCGTGCGCGGGGTCGTGCCGTTGTTCAGCTCCTCGACGCCGGTGAAGGAGAAGGTCTCCTCGCCGGTCAGGCCGAGGGAGGCCGCCGAGGCGCCCTCCGGGAACTGGAGCGGCAGGACGCCCATGCCGATGAGGTTCGAGCGGTGGATGCGCTCGTACGACTCGGCGATGACGGCCTTGACGCCGAGCAGCGCGGTGCCCTTGGCGGCCCAGTCGCGGGACGAGCCGGAGCCGTACTCCTTGCCCGCCAGGATCGCGAGCGGGGTGCCCTGCTCGATGTAGTTGCGGGAGGCGTCGTAGATGAACGACACCGGACCGCCGTCCTGGGTGAAGTCGCGGGTGTAGCCGCCCTCGGTGCCCGGCGCGATCTGGTTGCGCAGGCGGATGTTGGCGAAGGTGCCGCGGATCATGACCTCGTGGTTGCCTCGGCGCGAGCCGTAGGAGTTGAAGTCACGACGCTCCACACCGTGCTCGGTGAGGTACTTGCCGGCCGGGGTGTCGGCCTTGATGGCACCGGCCGGGGAGATGTGGTCGGTGGTGACCGAGTCGCCCAGCTTGGCCAGGACGCGGGCGCCGACGATGTCGGTGACCGGGGTGGTCTCCATCGTCATGCCCTCGAAGTACGGGGGCTTGCGGACGTAGGTGGACTCGGTGTCCCACTCGAAGGTGTTGCCGGTCGGGATCGGCAGCGCCTGCCACTGGGCGTCGCCCGCGAAGACGTCCTGGTAGGACTTGTTGAACATGTCCTCGCCGATGGCGTTGGCGACGACGTCGTTGACCTCGGCCTCGGTCGGCCAGATGTCCGCCAGGTAGACCGGCTTGCCCTCGGTGTCGATGCCGAGCGCGTCCTTGGTGATGTCCACCTTCATGGAGCCCGCGAGGGCGTACGCGACGACCAGCGGCGGGGAGGCCAGGTAGTTCATCTTGACGTCGGGGTTGATCCGGCCCTCGAAGTTCCGGTTGCCGGAGAGGACCGAGGTGACCGCGAGGTCGTGGTCGTTGACGGCCTTGGAGACCTCCTCCGGCAGCGGTCCGGAGTTGCCGATGCAGGTGGTGCAGCCGTAGCCGACGAGGTTGAAGCCGACCTTGTCGAGGTACGGGGTCAGGCCCGCCTTGTCGAAGTAGTCGGTGACGACCTTCGAGCCCGGGGCGAGGGTGGTCTTGACCCACGGCTTGCGGGTCAGGCCCTTCTCCACGGCCTTCTTCGCGACGAGCGCGGCGGCGACCATGACGTACGGGTTCGAGGTGTTGGTGCAGGAGGTGATGGCCGCGACCGTCACCGCACCGTGGTCGATCTCGTAGGTCGAGCCGTCGGGGGCGGTCACGGTGACCGGCTTCGACGGGGCGCCGTTCGGGGTGTTGGCCGGGGAGTCGGAGGCCGGGAAGGACTCCTTGCCGGCCTCGTCCACGTCGTCCACGTAGTTGCGGACGTCCTGGGCGAACTGCTGGGCGGCGTTCGCGAGGACGATGCGGTCCTGCGGGCGCTTCGGGCCGGCGATGGAGGGGACGACCGTGGAGAGGTCGAGCTCCAGCTTCTCCGAGAAGTCGGGCTCGGCGGCCGGGTCGAGCCAGAGGCCCTGCTCCTTGGCGTACGCCTCGACGAGCGCGACCTGCTGCTCGGAGCGGCCGGTCAGCTTCAGGTACTTCAGGGTCTCGCCGTCGATCGGGAAGATCGCGGCGGTGGAGCCGAACTCCGGCGACATGTTGCCGATGGTGGCGCGGTTCGCGAGGGAGGTCGCGGCGACGCCCTCACCGTAGAACTCGACGAACTTGCCGACGACGCCGTGCTTGCGCAGCATCTCGGTGATCGTGAGGACCAGGTCGGTGGCGGTGGTGCCGGCCGGGAGCTCGCCGGTCAGCTTGAAGCCGACGACGCGCGGGATGAGCATGGAGACCGGCTGGCCGAGCATCGCGGCCTCGGCCTCGATGCCGCCGACGCCCCAGCCCAGCACACCGAGGCCGTTGACCATGGTGGTGTGGGAGTCGGTGCCGACGAGGGTGTCGGGGTACGCCTGGCCGTTGCGGACCATGACCGTACGGGCCAGGTGCTCGATGTTCACCTGGTGGACGATGCCGGTGCCCGGCGGGACGACCTTGAAGTCGTCGAAGGCGGTCTGGCCCCAGCGCAGGAACTGGTAGCGCTCCTTGTTGCGGCCGTACTCCAGCTCGACGTTCTGGCCGAAGGCGTCCGCGGTGCCGAACTTGTCGGCGATGACCGAGTGGTCGATGACCAGCTCGGCCGGGGAGAGCGGGTTGACCTTCGCCGGGTCGCCGCCGAGCTCCTTGACGGCCTCGCGCATGGTGGCGAGGTCGACGACGCAGGGGACGCCGGTGAAGTCCTGCATGATCACGCGGGCCGGCGTGAACTGGATCTCCTGGCTCGGCTGGGCCTGCGAGTCCCAGCCACCGAGGGCCCGGATGTGGTCGGCGGTGATGTTCGCGCCGTCCTCGGTGCGGAGCAGGTTCTCCAGGAGGACCTTCAGGCTGTAAGGGAGGCGCGCGGAGCCCTCGACCTTGTCCAGCTTGAAGATCTCGTACGACTCGTCGCCCACGCGCAGCGTGCTGCGGGCGTCGAAGCTGTTCGCCGACACGACAGTCTCCTTCATCAGTGTGCGCGATTACCGCGCAGCGACAATATGCGGCTGCCGCCGCGTGGTGCCGCCCGACTCCCCGCCGATCCGCTAAGGTAAGACTTAGTTAGGTAACCCTTACCGGGTGGGCGGCTGCGGTGCGCCGTAAGCAGTTATCTCGATGTCGAGATAACTCTAGTGCATCCCCGCCGCTCGGTCATGCCCGGCATGCCTGTCCTCGGTCGGGGATCGGGAACGGAGGCCCGAGTCAGGGGCAGAGCGCCATGACGCGGTCGTCGAAGTCGGGGAACTCGGCCGCGGCCGCCTCCAGGACCGCGGACGCCTCGGCGCGGTGGTCCGGCGCGAAGCGCTCCGCGATGGCCGTCAGCTCGGGGTGGGGGCTCGGCGCCCGGTCGGGTTCGTACGAACAGGCTAGCGATCCAGTGGATCACCGGCGGTCACCGGCGTCGGCGCGCGCCCCTGACCGGCGGAACGTGCGGCGGTAGGCGTCCGGGGGGACGCCGAGGGTGCGGTTGAAGTGGCGGCGCAGGGTCGTGGCCGTGCCCATGCCGGTGGCCGCCGCGATGGCGTCGACGCTGTCCCCGCTGGATTCGAGGAGTTCCTGCGCGCGCCGGATCCGCTGGGTCAGCAGCCACTGCAGCGGCGTGGCGCCGGTCACCGTACGGAAGTGGCGGCCGAGGTGGCGCGAGCTCATGTTCGCCCGGCGGGCCAGGTCCTCGACGGTCAGCGGCTGGTCGAGCCGCTCGATCGCCCACGGGAACAGCTCGGTGAGCGGGTGGTCCTCCTGGGCCGGCACCGGGGCGGTGACGAACTGGGCCTGGCCGCCGGACCGGTGCGGGGGCACGACGAGACGGCGGGCGATCGTGTTGGCGTACGCCGAGCCGTGGTCGAGGCGGACCAGGTGCAGGCAGAGGTCCATCGCGGCGGCCTTGCCCGCGGAGGTGAGCACGGTGCCGTTGTCGACGTAGAGCACGTCCGGGTCGACCTCCACCAGGGGGTGCCGCGCGGCCAGCTCGTCGGTGTGCGCCCAGTGCGTGGTCGCGCGGCGCCCGTCCAGGAGCCCCGCGGCGGCCAGGACGAACGCGCCCGTGCACAGCGAGGCCACCCGCGCGCCCGCCTCGTGGGCCGCGCGCACCGCGTCGACGAGCCCGGCGGGCGGGTCCACGTCGACGTCGGCCCAGCCGGGGACGATCACCGTGCCCGCCTCCGCGAGCCGGTCGAACCCGGCGTCCGGCTCCAGCCGGAACCTGCCGAACCGCACCGGACCGGGCCCGCAGACGGCGAGGTCGTACGACGGGTCGCTGAACACCTCGTGGGCCACGGAGAGTTCGAAGTGCAGCATCCCGTCGGTGACGGCGAGGGCGACGGTTTCCATGTCCGTAATTGTACGGGGCATGTCGTTCCGGACACTGGTCGCGTCCGACGGCCGCTGACAGGCTCTTCGTATCCGAACAGGACAGCAGACGACGGACGATGGACGACGGAGGAACTCATGGGTGCGGTGCGGACGGTCGCGGTCTTCGGTGCGTACGGGCACACCGGGCGTTTCGTGGTGGCGGAGCTGCTGGACCGGGGGTTCGTCCCCGTCCTCTCCGGCCGTGACGCCGGCAAGCTGGCGGAGTTCGCGGCGTCCCGCCCGGAGCTCTCCGGTCTCGAGGCGCGGCCGGCCACGGTCGACGACCCGGCCTCGCTGGACCGCGCACTGGCGGGCGCCGCCGCCGTGATCAACTGCGCCGGGCCCTTCGCGTCGACGGCCGCCCCGGTGATCGAGGCGGCGCTGCGCGCCCGGATCCCGTACGTGGACGTGGCGGCCGAGATCGAGGCCAACGCCGACACCTTCGCCCTCTTCGCGGAGCCGGCCCGCGCCGCCGGGACCGTGGTGATCCCCGCGATGGCCTTCTTCGGCGGCCTCGGCGACCTGCTCGTCACGGCGGCGATGGGCGACTGGACGTCTGCCGACGAGGTGCACGTGGCGTACGGGCTGAGCAGCTGGCACCCGACGGCCGGGACGCGTACGGCGGGAGCGGTCTCCCGGCAGCGCAGGGACGGCCGGCACGTCCGCTTCACGCGGGGGCGGCTTGAGTACGGGGACGCGGCGCCGTCCACCACGCAGAAGTGGGCCTTCCCCGAGCCGCTGGGGGTCAGCCCCGTGATCGGCGACTTCACCATGGCCGACGTCGTCACCGTCCCCAGCCACCTGGCCGTGCCCGAGGTCCGTACGTACATGGCCGTCGCGGCGGCGGAGGACCTCGCCTCCTCGGACACGCCGGCCCCGGCGGCGGTCGACGAGCGCGGGCGGTCCGCGCAGACCTTCCTCGTGGACGTGGTGGTGCGCTCCGGGGACGAGGAACGGCGGGCGGTGGCACGCGGCCAGGACATCTACGCCGTCAGCGCGCCGCTCGCGGTGGAGGCGGTCGCCCGGGTGCTCTCGGGGCGGACGAGGACGGTGGGAGTGACGGGTACGGCCTCGGCGGGGGCGGTCGGCGTGGGCTCGGCGGGGGCGGTCTTCGACGCGGCCGACTTCCTGCGCTCCCTCTCCGCACACCTCTCGGTCGAACTGCCGTAGGGGGAGGCGGCCCGACGGGGGTCGCTCCCCGTACGGGCGCGGAACGATTGCCGCCCCCGTACGGGAGGCCGAGGATCGAGGCATGTTCAGCGGCGCGCATGTGATCGTGTACACCCGGGACGCGGAGGCCGACCGGGCCTTCCTGAAGGACGTGTTCGGCTTCGAGCACGTCGACGCCGGGGGCGGCTGGCTCATCTTCAAGCTGCCACCGGCCGAGATCGCGGTGCATCCGACGTCGGAGGAGCCGAAGCACGAGGTGTACCTCATGTGCGAGGACCTCACCCGGACCCTGACGACGCTGGAGGACCGGGGCGCGGAGATCTCACGCGCCATCAGCGACCAGGGCTGGGGGCTGCTCGCCGCCGTCCGGCTGCCGAGCGGCACGGAACTCCCCCTGTACGAGCCGCGCCACCCCACCGCGCACGGCCTGTCACCCTGATGGCCTACCCCGATGATCAGGACATCTCATATCTGAGATAACGTGACGCCATGGCAGACGACTACCTCGTACGCATCGGTAAGCTCATCCGTGACGCCCGGCAGCACCGCGGCTGGACGCAGACGCAGCTCGCCGAGGCCCTGGCCACGAGCCAGAGCGCCGTCAACCGGATCGAGCGCGGCAACCAGAACATCAGCCTTGAGATGATCGCCCGGATCGGCGAAGCCCTCGACAGCGAGATCGTGTCCCTGGGGTACGCGGGACCGATGCACCTCAGGGTCGTCGGCCGCCGCCGGCTCTCCGGTTCCATCGACGTCAAGACGAGCAAGAACGCCTGTGTCGCGCTGCTCTGCGCCTCCCTCCTGAACAAGGGCCGCACGGTCCTGCGCCGGGTCGCCCGCATCGAGGAGGTCTTCCGGCTCCTGGAAGTGCTGAACTCCATCGGGGTGCGCACCCGCTGGGTGAACGACGGCGTCGACCTGGAGATCGTGCCGCCGGCCGAGCTGGACATGGACTCGATCGACGCCGAGGCCGCGATCCGCACCCGCTCGATCATCATGTTCCTCGGGCCGCTGCTGCACCGCATGGACCGCTTCAAGCTGCCGTACGCCGGAGGCTGCGACCTCGGTACGCGCACGATCGAGCCGCACATGATCGCGCTGCGCCGCTTCGGTCTCGACGTCACGGCCACCGAGGGCATCTACCACGCCCAGGTCGAGCGCTCGGTCTCCCCCGGCCGCCCGATCGTGCTGACCGAGCGCGGCGACACGGTCACCGAGAACGCGCTGCTCGCCGCCGCCCGCCACGACGGCGTGACCGTCATCCGCAACGCCTCCTCCAACTACATGGTCCAGGACCTGTGCTTCTTCCTGGAGGCGCTGGGCGTACGGGTCGACGGCATCGGCACCACCACGCTGACCGTGCACGGCGTGCCGCAGATCGACGTGGACGTCGACTACTCCCCCTCCGAGGACCCGGTCGAGGCGATGAGCCTGCTGGCCGCCGCGGTCGTCACGGAGTCGGAGCTGACGATCCGCCGGGTCCCGATCGAGTTCATGGAGATCGAGCTCGCGGTCCTGGAGGAGATGGGCCTCGACCACGACCGCTCGGCCGAGTACGCGGCGGACAACGGCCGCACGCGCCTGGTCGACCTGACGGTCCGCCCCTCCAAGCTGGAGGCGCCGATCGACAAGATCCACCCGATGCCGTTCCCGGGCCTGAACATCGACAACGTCCCCTTCTTCGCCGCCATCGCCGCGACGGCCCAGGGCAAGACCCTCATCCACGACTGGGTCTACGACAACCGCGCCATCTACCTCACCGACCTCAACCGCCTCGGCGGCCGCCTCCAGCTCCTCGACCCCCACCGCGTCCTGGTCGAGGGCCCCACCCGCTGGCGCGCCGCCGAGATGATGTGCCCCCCGGCCCTGCGCCCGGCGGTGGTCGTCCTCCTGGCGATGATGGCGGCGGAGGGCACGTCAGTCCTCCGGAACGTGTACGTCATCAACCGCGGCTACGAGGACCTGGCGGAACGCCTGAACTCGATCGGCGCGCAGATCGAGATCTTCCGGGACATCTAGTCGAAGCAGCGGAAGCCCCCGCCAGGTACCGGCGGGGGCTTCTCACTTCAGTTCCGGTGGGCGGGGAGCCGCTGCGGGGCAACGTGGCCCCGGTTCCGGAATCGTCGCACCGGCGCCCGGTGCTCAGACCGGTGGTGGTACCCCGCCCTTGAGGCGTTCGATGTCCGAGGCGCGGACCTGGATGACGAAGAGGGCGATCAGGGCGCCGACCACGGCGAAGATCGCCGCTGTGATGAAGCCCGCGGAGACGCCGGCCGTGAGGACCTCGTCGCCCCAGGGCGGGGGGAGTTGGCCCGTCTCGGCGAACTGGGCCTTCTCCTGCGGGCTCGCCTGGGCGAGGAAGGCGGGGACCTGCTGGTCCGCCTCGTTGCGGCTGGCCGTGCCGAAGACCGTGACCAGGATCGACAGGCCCAGCGAACCGCCCACCTGCTGCATCGCGTTGAGCAGGCCGGACGCGGCGCCGGAGTCCCTGGGTTCGACGTTGGACAGCGCCATGATGGTCAGCGAGACGAACATCAGGCCCATGCCGAAGCCGAAGACGAGGATCGGACCGAGGATGCTGCCCAGGTAGGTGGAGCTCACGTCGGTCAGCGTCAGCCAGGAGAGGCCCGCCGCGGCGAGGACCGAGCCGACCACCATGAACGGTTTCGGCCCGTACCGGGGCAGGAGGTTGGACGTGAGCCCCGCGCCGACCGCGATGATCGCGCTCACGGGCAGGAACGCCATGCCGGTCTTCAGCGGACTGAAGGCCAGGACCTGCTGCACGAACAGGGTGAGGAAGAAGAACATCCCGAAGATCGCCGCCGCCAGGCACAGCATGATCGCGTAGGTGCCGGAACGGTTGCGGTCGGCGAACATCCGCAGCGGCGTGATGGGTTGCTGGGAGCGCCGCTCGACGAGGAGGAACACGGCCAGGAGCACGACCGCCGCGACGAACGAGCCGATCGTGTACGGGTCGCGCCAGCCCTCCTGGGCGGCGCGGATGAACCCGTAGACCAGCGCCACCATGCCGAGCGTCGAGGTGAGGGCGCCGGTGAGGTCGAAGTGGCCGGGGCGCCGGGCCGACTCCTTGACGTGGCGGGGCGTGAGGAAGGCGATGAGCACGGCGATGGGCACGTTGACGAAGAAGATCCAGCGCCAGTCGAGCCATTGGACGAGCATGCCTCCGGCGACCAGGCCGATCGCGCCACCACCGGCCGAGACGCCCGCGAAGACGCCGAAGGCCCGGTTGCGTTCCGGGCCTTCATCGAACGTCGTGGTGATGAGGGAGAGCGAGGTCGGGGAGGCTATCGCGCCGCCGACGCCCTGGAGCGCGCGGGCCGCGAGGAGTTGCCATTCGCTCTGCGCGAGTCCGCAGAAGAGCGAGGCGAGTCCGAAGAGCAGCACGCCGAAGATGAAGACGCGCCTCCTGCCCAGGATGTCGCCGGCTCGGCCGCCGAGCAGCAACAGGCCGCCGAAGGTGAGGGTGTAGGCGTTGACGACCCAGGCGAGGCTGGTGGTGGAGAAGTCCAGCGCGGTCTGGATGTGCGGGAGCGCGATGTTCACGATCGTGATGTCGAGGACCACCATCAGCTGGCAGGACGCGATCACGAACAGGGCGATGCCCTTGCCGTCCCCACCGCTCTTCGGAGCGGCGGTCGGTGCCGGTGTCGTCGGCTTGGGGTTACTCATATGGCGCCTCGGGTTCTCGCCGGGTGAGTGTCCGTGGGCCGGTCAGTCCACCTTTCGACACTAAGCCCGGCCCACTCGGGTGACCAGTTGATCAAGCGTGGGCGGGCTCGTCCAGGACCGCGAAGCCGTCGAGTTCCACCCGGGCCTGTTCGTCCCAGAGGCGTACGACCCCGATGACGGCCATCGCCGGGTAGTCGCGGCCCGCCAACCTGCGCCAGACGCGGCCGAGTTCATGGGCGTGCTCGCGGTAGTCGGCGACGTCGGTGGTGTACACGGTGACGCGGGCGAGGTCGGCGGGGGTGCCGCCGGCGTGCCGGAGGGCGGTGAGCAGATTGGCCAGGGCGGTGGTGAACTGCTCGGTCAGGGTGTCCCCCACGACGGCGCCCTCGCTGTCGAGGGCGGTCTGTCCGGCGAGGAAGACGAATCGGGTGCCGGTGGCGGTCACGGCGTGGGAGAAGCCGCTGGGCGGGGCGAGTTCGGCGGGGTTGTGCCGGTGCAGACTCATGGGGACGGTGCCTCCTCGTGCGGGGTCGCGTCCGTGGCGGACCTCGGGGGTCGTGTCTCCTCGCGGTGGGACGCGTACAGCTCCTTCGCGATGATGGTGCGCTGGACCTCGGTGGCTCCCTCGTAGATGCGGGGTGCGCGGACCTCGCGGTAGAGGTGTTCCAGGAGGTGGCCGCGTTGCAGGGCGCGGGCGCCGTGGAGTTGGACGGCGGCGTCGACGACGAACTGGGCGGTCTCGGTGGCGAGCAGTTTGGCCATGGCGGAGCGCCGGGGCACGTCCGGATCGCCGTCGTCGTACGCCGCGGCCGCCGCGTACACGAGGAGGCGGGCGGCCTCGGTACGGGTGGCCATCTCGGCGATCCGGTGCGCGACGGCCTGGAGGTCGGCGAGGTGGCCGCCGAAGGCGGGGCGGGCGGCGGTGTGGGCGAGGGCGGCGTCCAGGGCGGCCTGGGCCATGCCGACGGCGAAGGCCCCGACGCTGGGCCGGAAGAGGTTGAGGGTGTGCATGGCGACCCGGAAGCCCCGGTCGGGTGCGCCGAGGATGTCCTCGGGGCCGACGGGCACGCCGTCGAAGGTGAGGGTACCGAGGGCGTGCGGGGCGAGCATGTCGAGGTGCTCGCCGCCGAGGCCCGGCCGGTCGGCGGGGACGAGGAAGGCGGTGACGCCCCGGGAGCCCGCGTCCCGGGTGGTGCGGGCGAAGACGGTGGCGAAGTCGGCCTCGGGGGCGTTGGAGATCCACTGTTTCTCGCCGTGCAGCCGCCAGCCGCCGCGCCCGTCGGGGACGGCGTCGAGGGCGAGGGCGGCCGCGTCGGAGCCCGCGCCCGGTTCGGAGAGGGCGAAGGCCGCGACGGCCCGCCCGGCGGTGACCTCGGGGAGCCAGCGGGCGCGCTGCGCGGGGGTGCCGAAGGCGGCGACGGGGTGGGCGCCGAGGCCCTGGAGGGCGAGGGCGGTCTCGGCCTCGGTGCAGGTCCGGGCGAGGGATTCGCGCAGGAGGCAGAGGTCGAGGGCGCCCGCGTCGAAGAGACGGGCGAGGAGGCCGAGTTCGCCGAGGGCGGCGACGAGGGGGCGGTTGACCCGGCCGGGTTCGCCCTTCTCGGCGAGGGGCCGCAGGCGTTCGGCGGCGAGGGTGCGGAGCTCCGCACACCAGGTGATCTGTGCCGTATCGAGCGAGAATGCGGGCATGTGGGCCCTCTCTGACACCCTCGGGCGTCGTCGTCCCTGCGCCGTGGGGCGCTGCCGTCCCGGCGCCGCTGGGCGCCGTCGTGCCGTCGTCGGGCGTGGCCGGCCCCTGACCGGGGGATCCTGCCGTCCCGGCGCGGCCCGGCGGCTTCCCGCGGGCGGTCCCGGGCACCCTTGTCGCGAACCGTTGACTGCCGTCACCCACACGATACGCTCGTGGGGCGACGGGCGACCCCACCACGACAGGGGGACGGACTCATGGAGCTGACACCCTCGGGCCACCTCGACACCTTCGCCCGCGACCGGCTTCCGCCGCCGGACCGGTGGCCCCGCCTCGTCTTCGACCTCCCGGAGCTGGCCTACCCCGACCGGCTCAACTGCGGCGCGGAACTCCTCGACCGTACGGTGGAGCGGTTCGGCGCCGACCGTCCCGCCTTCCACGACGGCGAGGGCGGCGTCTGGAGCTACGGGGAGCTCCAGGACCGGGTCGACCGCATAGCCCACGTCCTCACCTCCGACCTGCGGGTCCGCCCCGGCAACCGGGTCCTGCTGCGCGGCCCGACCACCCCCTGGCTCGCCGCCTGCTGGCTCGCCGTGATGAAGGCGGGGGCGATCGCCGTCACCGTCCTGGCCCAGCAGCGCGCCCCCGAGCTGGCCGTCATGGCGGACGCGGCCCGCTGCAGCCACGCCCTCTGCGACGCCCACGCCCTCGACGAGCTCCTCGCGGCCCGGATCCCGGGGCTCCGCGTCACCCCTTACGGCGGGGACGGACCGGACGACCTCCTCGCCCTCGCCGCCCGCCGCCCCGGCCCCTACCCGGCGGTGGCGACGGCCGCCGACGACGTGGCCCTGATCGCCTTCACCTCCGGCACGACCGGGCAGCCCAAGGGCTGCGTCCACTTCCACCGGGACGTCCTGGCCGTCGCCGACACCTTCTCCGCGCACGTCCTGCGCCCGCTGCCCGACGACGTCTTCGCCGGTTCGCCGCCGCTCGCCTTCACCTTCGGCCTCGGCGGCCTCGTCGTCTTCCCCCTGCGGGCCGGGGCGAGCGCGGTCCTGCTCGAACAGGCCGGGCCCAAGCAGCTGCTCGCCGCGATCGAGCGGCAGCGGGTGTCGGTGCTCTTCACCGCCCCGACGGCGTACCGGGTCATGCTCGACGAGCTGGCCCTCGGCACCGCCCCCGACGTGGGCTCGCTGCGCCGCTGCGTCTCGGCCGGCGAGAACCTGCCGGAGGCCACCTGGGCGGCCTGGTACCGGCACACGGGGCTGCGCCTCATCAACGGCATAGGCGCGACCGAACTGCTGCACATCTTCATCTCCGCCGCCGACGGCGACATCCGCCCCGGCCGCACCGGTCGCCCGGTGCCGGGCTGGCAGGCCAGGATCACGGACCGTGACGGCCGGGAGGTCCCGGACGGCGAGGAGGGCCTGCTCGCGGTGCGCGGCCCGGTGGGCTGCCGCTATCTGGCCGATCCCCGCCAGTCCGAATACGTACGGGAGGGCTGGAACGTCACGGGCGACACGTACGTCCGCGAGCCCGACGGCTGGTTCCGCTACGTCTCCCGGGCCGACGACATGATCATCTCGGCCGGGTACAACATCGCGGGACCCCAGGTCGAGGAGACGCTCCTCGACCACCCCGACGTCCTGGAGACGGCCGTGGTGGGCCGGCCGGACGAGCTGCGCGGCCAGGTCGTCGTGGCCTACACGGTGGTACGGGACGGTGTGCCGCGCGACGCCACCACGGCCGCCGCGCTGCGGGCCTTCGTCCGCGCCCGCCTCGCCCCGTACAAGTCGCCCCGCGAGATCGTCTTCCTGGACGCCCTGCCCCGCACGCCGACGGGCAAGCTCCAGCGCTTCCGGCTGCGGGACCAGGTATGACCCGGCACGACACGTGCGCCACCCCCTAAAGTGATCACTGTGGCCGAGCAGCACACTCCCCGATCCCTGATCGTCTCCCTCTACGGCGCGTACGGCCGTGCGCCCGACGGTGCGCCGGTGCCGGTGGCCGCGCTGATCCGGCTGCTCGCGGTGCTCGGGGTGGACGCGCCCTCCGTGCGTTCCTCGGTGTCGCGGCTGAAGCGGCGCGGGCTGCTGCTGCCGGGCCGTACGGCGGACGGGGCCGCCGGGTACGCCCTCTCGGAGGACGCCCGCCGGCTCCTGGACGACGGCGACCGCCGTATCTACGCCCGTACGGAGCCGAAGCTGTCCGAGGGCTGGGTCCTCGCCGTGTTCTCGGTGCCCGAGGCCGAGCGGCACAAGCGCCATCTGCTGCGCTCCCGGCTCGCCCGGCTCGGGTTCGGTACGGCGGCGCCGGGCGTCTGGATCGCGCCCGCGCGGCTGTACGAGGAGACCAGGAACGCCCTGGAGCGCCTGGAGCTGTCCCCGTACGTGGATCTCTTCAGGGGCGACCATCTGGGGTACGCGGCGACCGCGGACGCCGTGGCCCGATGGTGGGACCTGCCGGCGATCGCCGCGCTGCACGAGGAATTCCTCGCGGCCCACGGGCCGGTGCTGCGGGCCTGGCGGGCGGCACCGGCGGGCCCCGAGGACGCCTACCGGGACTACCTCCTCGCCCTGGACTCCTGGCGCCGGCTGCCGTACGCGGACCCGGTGCTGCCGGCGGAGCTCCTCCCGGACGACTGGCCCGGCCGGCGCTCGGTGGAGGTGTTCGCGGCCCTGCACGAGCTGCTGCGGGACCGGGGCGCGGAGTTCGTGCGCCCGGTGCTCGCGGCGGGCTGAGTCGTCCTGGAGACGGTCCGAGGTCCCGGACCGGGCGGGTCAGTACCAGGTCTGGTTGTCGCCCCAGTGGCAGTCCCACTGGGTGGCCGGGGCGCCGTTGTCGGTGCGCCAGCCGCCTATCTCGAGGCACTTGCCGCTGTTCACGTTGACGAGGATGGACGTCCTGTCCTCGCCGTCCGCCTCGTAGACGTTCCACTGCTGGTTGGCGCCGCCGTGGCAGTCCCACTGGCCGATCTGGGCCCCGTTGGCCGTGGACCAGCCCTTGACCTCCAGGCACTTGCCACTGTTCTTGTTGTAGATGAGCTGCCCTGAGCCGTGCGGCACGCCCATCCACAGCTGGTTGTTCCCGACGTGGCAGGCCCACTGGTTGACACCGGCTCCGTTGGCGGTGGACCAACCGCCCACTTCCAGGCACTTGCCGGTGTTGTAACTGGCCAAGAGGTTCCACCGTGACAGGTCGACGACGGCCGCCGCGGGCGAGGCGGGCAGGCCCACTGTGATCAGCAGGGCGCCGCCGGCGGCGCCCAGGGCGCGGCGGAGGTTCTTGGCAGTTCTGAATCGCATGGGTGTTCTCCTTGAGGCTGCGGGTACGGACTAGTACCAGTACTGGTTGAGGCCCTTGTGGCAGTCCCACTGGGTGGCCGGGGCGCCGTTGTCGGTGCGCCAGCCGCCTATCTCGAGGCACTTGCCGCTGTGAACGTTGACGAGGGTGACGATGCGTTCGCCCGCGTACTGCATGGACCACTGCTGGTTGGCGCCGCCGTGGCAGTCCCACTGGCCGACCTCGGCGCCGTTGGCCGTGGACCAGCCCTTGACCTCCAGGCACTTGCCGCTGTTCAGGTTGTAGATGAGGTAGCCGCTTCCGTAGAAGCTCCCGGTCCATTTCTGGTTGGCACCCGTGTGGCAGTCCCATTGGCCGACACCGGCTCCGTTGGCGGTGGACCAGCCGGCGACTTCCAGGCACTTGTTGCTGTTGATGTTGATGATCAGGTCCGACCGCGACAGGTCGAGGGCGGCGGCAGCGGGTGAAGCGGGCAGGGCGAGGGAGATGAGCAGGGCGCCCACGGCCGCACCCAGGGTGCGGCGGAGGTTCTTGGCCGTCTTGAATCGCACGGTGTTCTCCTGGCGGGTGGCGGTGTGGTCTAGTACCAGTCCTGGTTCAGGCCGCCGTGGCAGTCCCACTGGGTGGCCGGGGCGCCGTTGTCGGTGCGCCAGCCGTTGATCTCCAGGCACTTGCCGCTGTTCACGTTGACCAAAGTCGCGATGTCGCCGGCGCCTTCGAAGCGCACCATCCACTGCTGGTTGACACCGCCGTGGCAGTCCCACTGGCCGATGGCGGCGCCGTTGGCCTTGGACCAGCCCTTGACCTCCAGGCACTTGCCGCTGTTGCTGTTGTAGATGAGGTAGCCGCTCCCGTAGGGGGTCCCCGCCCAGGACTGGTTGGCACCGACGTGGCAGTCCCACTGGTTGACGCCGGCGCCGTTGGCGGTGGACCAACCGCCCACCTCCAGGCACTTGCTGCTGTTGAGGTTGGACAGCCAACGCCACTGGGACAGGTTCACGGCGGCGGCGGGGGAAGTGGGCAGGGCGAGGGAGACGAGCAGGGCGCCGCCGGCGGCGCCCAGGGTGCGGCGGAGGTTCTTGGCTGCCTTGGATCGCATGGTGTTCTCCTTGCGGGACGACGGTGTGGTCTAGGACCAGAACTGGTTCTCGCCCCAGTGGCAGTCCCACTGGGTGGCCGGGGCACCGTTGTCGCCGCGCCAGCCGCCTATCTCCAGGCACTTGCCGCTGTTCACGTTGATCAGGGCGAAGTGGTGGTAGCCCTGGTGCACCTTCCACTGCTGGTTGGCGCCGCCGTGGCAGTCCCACTGGCCGATCTGGGCACCGTTGGCCGTGGACCAGCCCTTCACCTCCAGGCACTTGCCGCTGTTCTTGTTGTAGATGAGGTTTCCGCCGCCGTAGGGGACGGCGAGCCACTTCTGGTTGTCGCCGTCGTGGCAGTCCCACTGGTTGACGCCGGCGCCGTCGGCGGTGGACCAGCCGCCCACCTCCAGACACTTGTTGCTGTTGAGGTTGACCACCGTGTCCCAGGACAGGCCGAGGGCGGCAGCGGGGGAAGTGGGCAGGGCGAGCGAGATCAGCAGGGCGCCGCCGGCGGCACCCAGGGCGCGGCGGAGGTTCTTGGCAGTCGTGAAGCGCATGGTGTTCTCCTGGAGGACGAGATCGCGAGCGAGGGAGGGGAAGAGGTCAGGCCCAGACCTGGTTGTCGCCCCGGTGGCAGTCCCACTGGGTGGCCGGGGCGCCGTTGTCGGTTCTCCAGCCGCCGATCTCCAGGCACTTGCCGCTGTGCACGTTGGTCAGGAGCAGGACACCCTCGCCCAGGACCTCCGACTTCCACTGCTGGTTGGCGCCGCCGTGGCAGTCCCACTGGCCGATCTGGGCACCGTTGGCCGTGGACCAGCCCTTGACCTCCAGGCACTTGCCGCTGTGCGCGTTGTAGATGAGCCGGCCCTGACCGTAGGGGATGCCCTTCCACTTCTGGTTGTTGCCGTCGTGGCAGGCCCACTGGTTGACACCGGCCCCGTTGGCCGTGGACCAGCCGCCCACCTCGAGGCACTTGGCGCTGTTCCAGTTGGCGAGCCAGTACCACTCGTTCAGGTCGGCGGCGGTGGCGGACGCGGTGGGCAGCGCCATCGAGATGAGCAGCGCGCCGCCGGCGGCGCCCAGGGCGCGGCGGACGGACTTGGCGATGGACAGGCGCACGGAAATATCCCCTCATACGTACAATCAAGATTGATTTTTTGGTCCACATGGGACAAAGCGGCGCCATCTCTTCAACCCTGTCGACAAGGCGTTGATGGCGCGGGGTCAGAACCAGACCCGGCGACAGCAGGAACTTCCCGGTCGTGACGCTCGGCGTGCCGCTGCTGACTGTCCGGAACCGATTAAACCCGCCCGACGGCGCCGCGACTGTGCGATTCGTGCACGGTTATTCGATATTCCGTGCAGACCGTCCGAGGGCATGCCGAGGCGCCGGGGGGTGTCACCCGGGGGGTGTCACCCCCGGCCCCGGCCGCCCTTGGACGGTGTCCGGGAACGCAGGCGCGCACGGTGTTCGGTGGGGGTGATCCCGTAGGCCTCGCGGAATCCCCGGCTGAAACCGGTGGCGCTCGAGAAGCCCCAGCGCGCGGCGATCGCCTGAACGGGCTGACCGTTCAGGTCTTCGCGCGCGAGGTCGGCGTGGGCGCGCTCCAGCCGGCTTCGGCGGATGTGTGCCGCGAGGGTCAGGGGCTGGTCGCCGAAGAGGACGTAGAGACGTCGCAGGGACATGTTGTGCCGATCCGCGATCATCTGGGGAGTCAGCCCCGGGTCGCCGAGATTGTTCTCGATGAAGCGGTGAATCCGCTGCAGGGTCTCCTGCGCACGGGCCTCGCCATGCGCCTGGCCGGGGTCACCGAGCTGCCGAGCGAGGAACGCCGTGGCCAGGTCGAGGGCGACGGACCCCATCCCGCGCAACTCCTCCGGGCGACAGGCCGGGGCGTGCGAGAGCAGCGTCCTCAGGAAGCCGGCGAGGATCGCCCCGGACCCCGTGTCCGCGGCCATGCTCCGCGCGAGGAGGCAGTCCATCCGGTCCGGGCGCAACGCCACGGCCTGACGGGGAATCTGCATGACCACCGACTCGATCTGCCCGCCCACGCATGTCCCCTCACTCGGTCGTGAGGTGTCCGTGAGTACGAGTCCCCCCGCGACCACCGACTCGTTGCGCCGCTGGGAGATCCTCAAGGACCCCTGAGTGACGAGCGCCAGTTGCAGGTGCTCGGGATCGCCGCGCCGGACATGGGACGAGGTGCGGCGTGATATCACGGGTGAGCAGGCCACGACAGACAGCCGCACCACGCCGAGATCCAGGTCTGTGATGCTCGCCCGGAAGTCGGCCGCGTTGCGGGTGCTGAGCGCGATGGGCATCACATCGGTCGACACCGTCTCGCAGAACCAGTCGAACTTGCTCTCACGTGCCCCGACAGCATCCGACGCCACCGGCAGTTCCATAACGATCCCCCACGCCTCGACGTGGCGGAGCTCCAGCCTTGACCGGCCGTCGCACCGCCATGTTTCACCCCCGTCGCGCCATGATCATTATGAGACTTCACGACAGACTCAGGTGCCACGGCCCGTGGGGGGTGGGCGGCGGCCCGCGCGGTACGGGGCGGGCCAGGGCGCGGCCGGGCCCTCGTAGCCCTGTTCGACCGCGGCGTGCAGGGTCCAGTGGGGGTCGTAGAGGTGCGGGCGGGCCAGGGCGCAGAGGTCGGCGCGGCCGGCGAGCAGCAGGGAGTTGACGTCGTCCCACGAGGAGATCGCGCCGACGGCGACGACGGGTATGCCCACCTCGTTGCGGATCCGGTCGGCGTACGGGGTCTGGTAGGAGCGGCCGTAGGCGGGGGTCTCGTCGGCGACGACCTGGCCGGTGGAGACGTCGATGGCGTCGGCGCCGTGGTCCGCGAAGGCGCGGGCGACGGCGACGGCCTCCTCGTCGGTGGTGCCGCCCTCGGCCCAGTCGGTGGCCGAGATCCGGACGGTCAGGGGGCGCTCGTCGGGCCACACCTCCCGTACGGCGTCGAAGACCTCGAGCGGGAAGCGCAGCCGGCTGTAGAGGTCGCCGCCGTACGCGTCGGTGCGGTGGTTGGTGAGGGGGGAGAGGAAGCCGGAGAGCAGGTAGCCGTGGGCGCAGTGCAGTTCGAGGAGGTCGAAGTCGCAGCGGGCGGCCCTCCGGGCGGCTGCCGTGAACTCCTCGCGGACGGCCGTGAGCCCGGCGCGGTCGAGGGCGCGGGGGGTCTGGTTGACGCCCGGCCGGTACGGCAGGGGGGAGGCGGCGACGAGGGGCCAGTTGCCCTCGGGGAGGGGCTGGTCGATGCCCTCCCACATGCGCCGGGTGGAGCCTTTGCGGCCGGAGTGGCCGAGCTGGACGCCGAGCGCGGTGCCGGGCGCCTGGGCGTGGACGAAGGTGGTGATCCTGCGCCAGGCGGCGGCCTGGGTGTCGGACCAGAGGCCGGTGCAGCCGGGGGTGATCCGTCCCTCGGGGCTCACGCAGACCATCTCGGTCATGACGAGTCCGGCGCCGCCGAGGGCTCTGGCGCCCAGGTGGACGAGGTGGAAGTCGCCGGGGACGCCGTCCTCGGCGACGTACAGGTCCATCGGGGAGACGAGGATCCTGTTGCGCAGGGTGAGGCCGCGGAGCCGGAACGGCGTGAACATGGGCGGGGTGCCGGGCGGGCAGCCGAAGTCGCGTTCGACGGCACTGGTGAGGGCCGGGTCGCGGAGCCGCAGGTTGGCGTGGGTGACGCGGCGGCTGCGGGTCAGCAGGTCGAAGGCGAACCGGCGGGGCGGCCGGTCGACGCGGCCCGCGAGCTCCTCGAACCAGTGGAGGCTGGCGGCGGCCGCGCGCTGGGTGGACGCGACGACGGGACGGCGCTCCGTCTCGTAGGCGGTGAGGGCGTCCGCGAGGGCGGGGTGCCCGTCGACGCTGTGCGCCAGGGCCAGGGCGTCCTCGACGGCCAGTCTGGTGCCGGAGCCGATGGAGAAGTGCGCGGTGTGGGCGGCGTCGCCGATGAGCACGGTGTTGCCGTACGACCACCGTTGGTTGACGACGGTGCGGAAGGCGGTCCAGGCGGAGTTGTTCGCGCGGAGTTCGCGGCCGCCGAGCGCCTCGGCGAAGATCTTCGCGCAGCGGGCGGTGGACTCGGCCTCGTCGAGCTCGTGGAATCCGGCCGCCCGCCAGACCTCCTCGCGCATCTCGACGATGGCGGTGGAGGCGCCGGCCTCGTACGGGTAGGCGTGCAGCTGCATCACGCCGTACTCGGTCTCGGCGATCTCGAAGCGGAAGGCGTCGAAGGCGAAGTCCGCGGCGAGCCAGATGTAGCGGCAGCGGTGGGTGGTGACCGTGGGGCGGAAGTGCGCGGCGTGGGCCTCGCGGGTGCGGCTGTGCACGCCGTCGGCGGCGACGACCAGGTCGTGACCGGCGGCGAGGACCTCGGCGGGCGGGGCCTCGGTGCGGAAGCGGAGCCGTACGCCCAGGTCGGTGCAGCGGGCGTGGAGGATCTCCAGGAGGCGGCGGCGGCCGAGGGCGGCGAAGCCGTGGCCGGTGGAGCGGGTGCGGTGGCCGCGGTGGACGATGTCGATGTCGTCCCAGCGGACGAGATCGCGGCGGAGCGCCTCGTGGACGACGGGGTCGGCGTCCCGGATGCCGCCGAGGGTCTCGTCGGAGAGGACCACGCCGAAACCGAAGGTGTCCGAGGGCGCGTTCCGCTCCCAGACGGTCACGTCGCGGCCGGGGTCGAGCCGTTTGAGCAGGACCGCGGCGTAGAGCCCGCCGGGCCCACCCCCGACGACGGCGATCCTCGACGGCCGGGCCACGGCTAGCGGCCCCGCCATTTCGGGGGGCGTTTCTCGGTGAAGGCCGCGTGGAACTCGGCGTAGTCGGCGCCGTTCATCAGGAGGGCCTGGGTGGCCGCGTCCATCTCGATCGAGGCGGCGAGCGGCATGTCGAGTTCGGCGGTGAGCAGGGCCTTCGTCTGGGCGAGGGCGAGGGCGGGGCCGTCGGCGAGGCGGCGGGCGAGGGCGGTGGCCCGCTCGGCCGCACGGCCCTCCTCGGTGAGCTCGGAGAGCAGGCCGATGCGTTCGGCCTCGTCGGCGTGGACGGGTTCGCCCAGCATGAGGAGCCGGGTGGCGTGGCCGAGTCCGACGACCCGGGGCAGCAGATAGGCCGCGCCCATGTCGCCGCCGGAGAGGCCGACCCGGGTGAAGAGGAAGGCGAACCGGGTGGTGGGGTCGGCGATCCGGAAGTCGGCGGCGAGGGCGAGGACGGCCCCGGCGCCGGCGGCGACGCCGTGGAGGGCGGCGACGACCGGGAAGGGGCACTCGCGCAGGGCCCGCACGACCTGGCCGGTCATCCGGTTGAAGTCGAGGAGCTGGGCGGTGTCGAGGGAGAGGGTGGCGCCGATGATCTCGTCGACGTCACCGCCGGAGCAGAAGCCCCGGCCCTCGCCGTCGAGGACGAGGGCGCGGACGGTCCGCTCGCGGGAGAGCTCGGCGAGGAGGTCGCGCAGGTCGGCGTAGGCGCCGAAGGTGAGGGCGTTGAGTTTCGCGGGGCGGGCGAGGGTGACGGTGGCGACGCCCCGGTCGATGTCGAGGCGCAGATGGCGCCAGTCCGCGGTGCGGGGGGTGGAGCCGGTGAAAGGGCTCATCGGGAAGGGCCTCCTTCCTCCGCTCGGAGGGTATCACCGTACTGTGACTGTCGTCACGACTACGCGATAGAGGAGGGATCCAAGGCCCTGGCCCGGTGTGACGGAGGTCCCTTCCGCCGAGGGAGGGGCGCCTCTGGAATCAGGAATTCCAGATCGTAGGGTGGAAACCAGGACGTCTCGGGATCCCCCACCCCTCGCACTCCACCCCCACCCGCCCCCACTCGGCGAAGGGAGCCCTGCCCTCCATGCCCGAAGCCACCGGACCGGAAGCCGCCGGGCCCACGACCGGCCCTCCCGCCTCCTGGCGCGTCCGACTGCCGCACACCACGGCCGCCGTGCCGATCGCCCGCGCCCTGATCCGCGACGCGCTCACCGACATCGACCCCCGGGCCGCCGGGGGTCCCGACCGCGACACGGCGGAACTCCTCACCGCCGAGCTCGTCGCCAACGCCGTCGAGCACACCGGCGGCCGCGGCCCCATCGAACTCGTCGTGGAACTGTTCCCCGGGCCGGGCGGCTGCCAGATCGAGGTCCACGACTCCGAGCCCAGCCGCGCCGGCGAGCTGGTCTGCCCCGAGCCGGGGACCGAGGTCGACCCCTGGCAGGAGCACGGCCGCGGTCTGCTGCTCATCCGCGCGCTCAGCAGCGACTGCGGGCACCGCCCCACCCCCCACGGCAAGGCGGTCTGGTTCACCCTGCCGGGGATACCGGCCCAGCGCCGCCCTCTGCCGTGACCGGGCACGCGCGCGCGGGGCGCGGGATCACGCCGCCGGGCCGGCCAGCGTGGCGACCATGACCGCCTTGATGGTGTGCAGCCGGTTCTCGGCCTCGTCGAAGACGACGGAGTGGGCCGACTCGAAGACCTCGTCGGAGCATTCCAGCTCGGTCAGGCCGTGCCGGGCGTAGATGTCCCGCCCGACCGCCGTGCCGAGGTCGTGGAAGGCCGGCAGGCAGTGCAGGAACCTGACGTCGGGGTTCCCGGTGGCGCGCAGCACGTCCATGGTCACGGAGTAGGGGGCGAGGGCGGCGATCCGCTCGTCCCAGACCTCCTTGGGCTCCCCCATGGAGACCCAGACGTCCGTGGCCACGAAGTCGGCGCCCCGGACACCGTCCGTCACGTCCTCGGTGAGCGTGACCGTGGCGCCGCTGACTTCGGCGAGCTTGCGGGCGGCGGCGACGACGTCATCGGCCGGCCAGTACGCCCGCGGGGCGACGATCCGTACGTCCATGCCGAGCAGCGCGGCGGTGACCACGTAGGAGTTGCCCATGTTCATCCGGGCGTCGCCGAGGTAGGCGAAGGTGATCCGGTCCAGCGGCTTGTCCGTGTGCTCGGTCATGGTGAGCACGTCGGCGAGCATCTGGGTGGGGTGCCAGTCGTCGGTGAGCCCGTTGAAGACGGGGACGCCCGCGAAGGCGGCGAGCTCCTCGACCGTGGCCTGGCTGTCGCCCCGGTACTCGATGGCGTCGAACATCCGGCCGAGGACGCGGGCGGTGTCCTTGACCGACTCCTTGTGCCCCATCTGGGAGCCGGAGGGGTCCAGGTAGGTGGTGGAGGCGCCCTGGTCGGCGGCGGCGACCTCGAAGGCGCAGCGCGTGCGGGTCGAGGTCTTCTCGAAGATCAGGGCGATGTTCCTGCCGCGCAGCCGCTGGACCTCGGTGCCCGCCTTCTTGGCGGCCTTGAGCTCGGCCGCGAGCGCGACCAGGGCGCGGAACTCCTCGGCGGTGAAGTCCAGCTCCTTGAGGAAGTGGCGGCCGATGAGGTCTGTGGCCATGGGTCGCGCTCCTATGGGTACGGTCGTGGGACGGTCGGGGACGACGGTCGGGGACGACGGTCGGGGACGCTGGAAGTGTATACGCACTTCGACATTTCTATACAGCCTTGTGTGGCAGCCTCTGGGGCAGCCCTCCGTGGCACCCCCGTAGCAGCCCGCCGGTGGAGCTCCCCGAGAGCCCTCCCTCCGAGCCGCTCCCGGTTCCGTCAGACCGCGTCGCGCTCCACCGGGCAGCTCATACAGCGCGGGCCGCCCCTCCCCCGGCCCAGTTCGCTGCCGGGGATCTCGATCACCTCGATGCCCTGCTTCCGCAGATGCGTGTTGGTGGTGGCGTTCCGCTCGTACGCGACGACCACGCCCGGCTCCACGGCGAGCACGTTGCACCCGTCGTCCCACTGTTCCCGCTCGGCCGCGTGCACGTCCTGCGTCGCCGTCAGGACACGGATCTCCTGCAGCCCGAGCGCCTCCGCGATGGCGCGGTGCATGTGCTCCGGGGGATGGTCGGTCACCCGCAGCGACTGCCCCTCGTCCCCCGGCTCGATCGTGTACGAGCGGAGCATCCCGAGCCCCGCGTACTGCGTGAACGTGTCCTGGTCGACCATCGTCATCACCGTGTCCAGGTGCATGAACGCCCGCCGCTTCGGCATGTCGAGCGCGATGATCGTGCGCGCCGAACCGGCCGCGAACATGCCCCGGGCCAGCATCTCCACCGCCTGCGGCGTCGTCCGCTCGCTCATTCCGATGAGCACGGCGCCGTTGCCGATGACGAGGACGTCCCCGCCCTCGATCGTCGACGGATAGTCGGCCTGCCCCTCCGACCAGTGGTGGAAGGCCCCCGCCTCGGCGCCGGTGAAGAGCGGGTGGTGCTTGTAGATCGCCTCGAAGTGGACGGTCTCGCGCTGCCGGGCCGGCCAGCGCATCGCGTTGATCGAGACGCCGTCGTAGATCCACGCCGAGGTGTCCCGGGTGAAGAGGTGGTTCGGCAGCGGACCGAGGAGGAAGTCGTCCAGGTCCAGGGCGTGGAAACGGACCGAGGTCGGCTCGCGGTGCGCCACCAGGAACTCCCGCTTCGTCATCCCGCCCACCAGCGCCTCCCTCAGCGCGACCGCGTCCAGCGAGTCGAACGCGGCCCGGAGGTGGTCGGTGGCGAGCGGCCCGTACTCCTTCTCGTCGAAGACCCGGTCCAGCACCAGCGCGCGGGCGGCCGGCACCTCCAGGGCCTCGCTCAGCAGGTCCCCGAAGAGGTGCACCTCCACCCCCCGGTCCCGCAGCACGTCCGCGAACCCGTCGTGCTCCTGCCGGGCCCGGCGCACCCACAGGACGTCGTCGAAGAGGAGGGCGTCCTTGTTACTGGGGGTGAGCCGCTTCAGCTCCAGATCGGGCCGGTGCAGGATGACGCGGCGCAGCCGCCCGGTCTCGGAATCGACGTGGAATCCCATGCGCCCATCCTGACGGAGCCGGCCCGCCGTGGCCTGCGTTTCGGACGAGGCGGGGGTGGCCGCCGCCGTCACCGGGTCGGTCCCGGTCAGACGAACCACTCCCGCACGGCCACCAGGAGGATCGCCACCACCAGGCCGCCGATCACCATCCCGGCCCGGCGCAGGAAACGGCGGGTGTAGCCGCTGCCGGGGTCGTCCGGGTCGCCGGACGGCCGGGGCCCGGGTCCTCCCGGGCGGGCGGTCGCGCGGGGCACGCCGTACGCCTCCCTGAGCAGGGTGGCCCAGACCGCCTCCGGCAGTCCGGGGCGCTCACCGTCGACGATCAGCCAGAAGGTCTCGCGGGCCGACGGCGCCGGGCTCGTACGGAGCCGGGAGAGCAGCGCGGCGACCGTGCCCACCGGGGCGTCGCCGCCGCCGAGGAGCGGGCGGACCGCCCAGCGGTGCAGCTCGGCCGCGTTGGCCGCGCGCTGCTCCTCCGACGGGTCGGAGGGGTCGGCCTCCCCGCCCGGGGGCGCCACGGCCCAGAAGTCCTGGCCGAGGGCCACCTCGCACAGCTCCCTGCGCAGCGGGTGGTCCCAGGAGGGCAGGCGCCGGGCCGTCTCGCGGAGGAGCAGGGTCAGGACGACGTACGCCTGCGGGCGGCGCAGCGCGTCGAGCAGCTCGCGGCTGCCGCCCCGCTCGACGAGCTCCCGGGCCTCGTCGACGGTGCGCACCATCGGCAGCTTGTGCACGAGCCCGGTCTCGGCGTCCCGCTCCCGGCCGCGCGCCCGGGGCCAGGCCCGCACCCCGCCCGCGACGGGCCCGGTCCACTCGGGCGCCACCAGGGGCAGCACCGGTCGGGGGTACGGGTCGGGCCCGGGATGCGGTGGAGCCTGCGGAGGGACGGGCTCGGGACGTGGCGGCGACTGCACCGGCGCGGGCCCGTCGCTCCGGGCCTCCGAGGTGCGGGCGGACGGCTCGCCGGTCGGTGTGGCGCGCGGCACGGGCACGGACACGGGGCGGTCGGCGGGCCCCGGGGGGCGCGGCGGCAGGTCGGGGGTGTACGACGGCTCCTGTGCCCGCTCCTCGGGCCTGAGGGGATCGGCCCGCCCCGGGGCCGCGCCGCCGCCCGAGCTCCAGGGCTCCCCCGGAGCCGGGTCGGACCGGTCCTTCGGCAGCGGGTCGGTGCGGTTCCGCGACAGCGCGTCGGACCGGTCCTGCGGCGGCCCGTCGGCGCGGTCCCGCGACGGCGCGTCGGACCGGTCCTGCGGCGGCCCGTCGGCGCGGTCCCGCGACGGCGGGGAGTCCGCACGGAACCAGAGGTCGGGGCGCTCCGCCGGGCCCGGGCGGGTGGTTCCCCGGGACTCTTCGGCGGCCGACCCCGGCTGCTCCCCGGCGGGGCGGCCTCCCGAGGTCCACCCCCACCGCCGCGCCACGGGCTTCCGTACGGGGGGCTCCGGCGGGGCCACGGCGCCGGCGCGGCCGTCGAGCGTGTCCAGCGCGCGCGTGGCCGTCTCCAGGAGGGGGCCGCTGCGGGCGGCGGAGGCGGCGTGGAGGGCGCTGCCGACCGCGTACTCGCCGCCCTCGCCCTCCGCGATCCCCCGCAGGTGGTGGCGGACGAGCCGGGCGGCGACCTCCTCCGCCCGGTCGCCGCTCCGCTCGCGCGGGTCGACGCGGCGACGATCGGTGTTGCGGCTCGCCGCTCCGGACCAGCGGCCGACGAACACGTAACGGAGTGCCGGGAGTTCGACGGTGTCATGGGTGGCGAAGGTCCACCGGCGGTCGGTGAGGGTCCCGAACATGCTGTGCAGGCCCCAGAGCACGGGGCAGGCGGTGTCACCCGGTGCGTCGAGGACGGTGAAGCGTTCGTCCGGGTGGCGCAGCAACTCCGCCACGGCTCCGGTGAGTTCCTCCGTGGCGTACGCCAGGGTGCGGTCGAGTTCCCCCTGCCCCCGGCCCGTCGCCGGGACGAGGACCTCCTCCGGTACGACCGGCAGCCGCCCGCGCACCCGGGCGGCGTCGACGTCCGCCCCCTCCCAGGTCCAGGCGTGGAGCCCGAGGCAGGTGGCGGGTTCGAGGAGTTCGGGCGAACCGACCAGGGCGTGGCAGAGGACGGACGTCCCGCCGTCGGCGTCCAGGAGCGGGAGGCGCCGGATCAGCATCACCTCCGCGCGCCGCTGGAGCCGGATCAGCGCCGGCCGTGTCTCCTCCCCGCTCGCGCGGAGCAGGGGCCCCGAGGTCCTGAAGAGGTTCTCCGCCTCGTCGCGGGGCCCGGACCAGGCCACCGGCCCGAAGCCGGTGCTGCCGGTGAGGTTCTCGCTGTCCCAGCGGAAGACGATCTGGTCGACCTCGTTCTCCGACCGTGTCATCGGACGATCCCCTCTCTGGGTCCCACGGGTTCCGCCCCGGGCAGCAGCCCGCACATGGCGAAGAGCGAAAGCAGCGGCGCGAGGACCCGGCGCGGCCGGGCCCCGTGCGGGAAGCGGTCGCCGCGCGCCTGTCCGCCGGTGGCGGCGACGAAGTGCAGGGTGCAGTCGGCGCAGTCGTCGAAGGGCTTGAGCCAGGCCGCGCTGGCGTGCTGGGCGAGGAAGGCGTACGCGTCCCTGCTCTCGGCCCTCGGGACGGCCGGGTCGTGACGGGCGGGCAGAGCACGGCCGAGCCAGCGGTCGACCACTGGCTCGAAGCGCACCAGGTCGCTCTTGTTGACGGCGAGCGCGGCCGGCGCGGCGACGAGCCCGCCGCGCTGCCGGGGGATGCGGTTCAGGACGGTGGCGAAGGCCTCGTCGCCGAGGTCGCGCCGACGCAGCCCGCTCTGTTCCCGCACGGGGTCGAGCGAGGGCAGCCGGAGCGCGCGCAGCGGGTCGAGGACGAAGACGAACGCGTCGACACCCATGAGGAACCGGCCGACCTCGCTGTCCTGGGCGAGGTCCTCGCCCGCGAGGTCGAAGAACACCACGGGCCGGGGCGTCGCGCCGCCCGCCGAGACGAGCAGGCCGTCGGCGAAGCGCGCGAAGGTCTGCTGTCCGGTACGGGCCAGCTGCCGCCCCTGCTGGAGGCTCTGCACGCGTTCCCGCAGATAGGTGCGGTGCGCCTCGGGGTTGAGCGGCCGGCACTTGAGTCCGTACGGTTCGAGGCCGCCGAGTTCGACCTCGCCGAGCATGGCGGCGAGGAGGTGGGTCTTGCCGACGGAGGAGCTGCCGACGAGGGCGATGGAGAGCGGTTCGCCGTTCGTGAGGTAGGGGACGGGGAGTTCGTGTCCCTCGTCGCCGTCGCGCGTGTGGGGGCAGAGGTGGTACGCCTTGCGCAGGGCGTCCGCCAGGTGGCCGGGGCGGCGCTCGGCCCCGAGGTCGAGCGGGATCCGGTTGCCCTTGGCGTCGATGGTGACGAGCAGCCGTTCGTCGTACTCGACGGGCAGCAGACAGTGCGGGCACATCCGGCTCCGTGACGGCGGCGCCGGTACGGGTTCGGCCGCCGGCGCGGGCACGGCGGCCCGGGCCGTCTCCTCCCCGCCGCCGAAGACCCGGCGGAACACGGACGTGCGCGTGGGCCGCTGGTCCCGGGCCGGAGCCTCGGGCGGCCCCGCCGGCGACCGGGCGCCGCCGGTCAGCGCGCGTTTGCGGGCGACCTGGGTGTCGTACTCGACGCGCCACCGGTCGAGCGGGTCCGCCGCGCCGGAACCGGCGGCGAGCGGGTCGGGCACGTTCAGGAGCCGCAACAGCTCCGCCGGGTGCGGGCGCTCCTCCGCGTGCGGGGAGAAGAGACCGCTGTGCTCCAGGGCGGCGAGGCGGCGGTAGTCGGCCAGGTCGGCCGGGGGGCCTTCGCCCCGGTCGGGGTGGCCGGAGAGCAGGGAGTAGGCGACTTCGGCGACGGACCACAGGTCGTCGCGCGGGTCCGCCGGCCCGTGCCCGGCACGCTGTTCGGGCGAGGCCCAGGGGGCGGCGCCGAAGGGCCGCCGCTCCTCCCCCGCGCGCAGTGCCGCGTACGGTTCGCAGAGCCGTACCCGCGCGCCGTCCCACCGTACGGTGTCGGGGGTGATCGCCCGGTGGACCAGGTCGAGTTCGGCCAGGAGGCGGACGGCGAGGGTCAGTTGGCCGGTGATCGCCTCCGGGTCGTCGGCGCCGAGGCGCCCCGCCCAGGCGGAGAGCGGACGCCCGCCGGGGGGCCGGTACAGCACGAAGGGCTCGGGCGCGGTCAGGTCGAAGCCGACGATCCTGGGGAGCACGGCGACGAACTGCGCGGAGCCATAACGCCGTTCGAGGGCCACCGCGGCCGACACCTCCCGCTCCAGGAGCTCGTACGCGAGGGGGTCGCGGTGCGCGGACGAGGTCAGCCGGTACTGGAGGACCGGTATCGAGCCGGCCCCCAGGACCGCCCGGCGCGCGAGGACCCCGGGGCGGCCCGGCGGCGTGCGGTCCTCACCGAAGCGCACGGCGAACCGGAGCTGCGCCTCCTGGGGGGTCTGGAACTCCAGCTCCTGGTAGTACGGATGAGGCGGCGGGCTCGGCTCACTGAGGTGGTCGGGGTGGTCCGGGCCGATGGGGTGGCGGGGGTCGCCCGGTTTGTTCGGGTGGTTCGGGTGGTTCGGGTGGTTCACGTTGTCCGGGTCGAACGGGTCGCTCGGGTCGCTCGGGTCGGTCGGTCGGTTCGGGTCGGTCACGCTTCTCCCGCCTCCTCGGCGCGGACGGTGTGCACGACGTCCGCGCGCAGCGGTACGAGACGGAGGATTCCGGCGTGACGTCCGGCGCCGGTCCACACGACGTCCTCGGTGGTGCCCCGCCAGAGGTCGTCCCCCGCGGCACCGCTCCGCATCGCCTCGGGCACGAAGCGGACGTGCCGGGCGGCGTGCGGGTCGTGCGAGAGCAGCCGCAGATGCTCGGGGCCGCAGAGCGTCACGGTACGGCCGGGGTCGTCGTCGGACAGGACCAGGAGGGCCACCGGATCGGCCGCGACCCCGGTGAGCCGGGCGGCGTCGGGCCGGTCGGCACGGTCCGCGAGGGCGGAAAGGCCGCCCGGGTCGCGCAGCCCGTCGTACCGGTGCGGCGGCGAGGCGGCGACATCGCGCTCGAGACGGAGGCGGGTCTCGTCCAGGAGTTCCGCGATCCGCTGCTCGTACGCGGCCGGGGCGACGGCGCCGGGGTCGCGCTCGACGCCCGCCCAGCACCGGTCGAGGATCACGAGGGTACCCGCGACCAGATCGCCGACGAGTGTGTCGACGAGCAGCGGCCCGCCGTCGCCGTACCGCCGCTCCAGCCAAGCGGGCGCGGGGAGGGCCGAGGGCCCGTCGGAGGGGACTGCGCCGGGCGCGGACGGGGAGGAGGGCGTGGGCGGGGCGAAGGGCGTGGGCGGGGCGAAGGGCGTGGGTGGCGCGGAGGACCGTACGGGCGTGGGGTCCTCGTCCATGTCGGACCAGACGTCCTCCTCCGCGCCGTCCGTCCAGTCCTCCCAACTCCACGACGACGTACCGCCGTCGGCGCCGGTCGACGGTGTCTCCTCCAGGGCCTCCTCGTGCTCCGTCGGCGCGTACGACGGCCCCCGCTCGTACGCCCGCCCACGCTCGTACACCCGCCCCCGCGCGTCGGCCGTCCGCGCGAGGCCTCGGAGCAGCCGGGCCACCGCCCCCGCCCCGGCCGAGCAGTGGTGCCGGACCTCGGCGAAGAGCCAGTCGTGCACGGCGGTCGTGACGACCAGGGCCTCGATCTCCCGCAGGATCCGCCGGGCCTCCTCCGGGTCCGCCCGCTCCCACCAGTCGTCCACGGCCCGGGTCCAGTCGCGCAGCGCGAGCAGGACGACGGCCGCCAGGGACACGGTGAGCGCCACCGCCCCCAGCCAGGGCGGCGGCCCGAGGAACTGGCCGATCCCCGCCCCGACGAGGCCGCCGGCCAGACCCCCGAAGAGCCGGGGCGCCGCCCCCGTCGCGCCGCCGCCGTCGATCCGCCCGTCCGGCGAGCGGTTCGGCCTGCGCCGCAGCATCAGATGGGCGAGCCCCGCGGCGAGCACGCCGACGGCCGGGCCGAGGACCCAGCCGAGGACGGGCCAGAGCCCGGCGAGCAGGGCGAGGACCCCTGTCACGGCGAGGGCCACGGGGCGCGAGCCGCCGGCCGTGAAGGGGTACCGCCCCCCGAGCCGGCGCAGCCGTTCCGGCCCGCAGATCACGTCGAGCCGGGCGAGGCGGGCGGCGCTGCCGACGGGCGCGGTGCGCGCGGAGAGCGCGGCCAGCCGGGCCGCGACGGAGCGCAGCGGGAGCCCCTGGCCGATCAGGCCGTGGGTGTGGTCGCGCAGGGCGGGGACGATCCCGGCCCGCGTGATCTCCCGCGGCATCTCCGGCAGTTCGATCCCCCGGTCGCGGAGCACGCCCCGGTGCTCGGCGGTGAGCCGGCTGCCGCCCGCGGCGCCGAACGCGTCGGCGACGGCGGTACGGAACCGGGCCAGCTCCTCCGTCATCCGCTCGATGTCACCCGGCAGGTCGACGGTGCGGCCGGCGCCGGTGAGGAGTCCCGCCGCTCCCCGTATCCGCTGGTGGTCCTCGACCGCGTCCCCCACGGCCTCGTCGCAGGCGGCGAGGCGGGCCCCGGCCCTGCCCTGCGGCGGGAGCCAGCGGTGTCCGGCGAGGGACCTCGGGACGCCGTCGTCGAGGAGCAGCCCGAGGGCGCCCGGCACCTGCTCGGCGGAGGCGGCTCCGGCCGGGACGTCCTGGCCGGTCAGCCCCTCCACCGCCTGCCGCCAGGCGCGCGCCCGCGCCTCTTCCGTGAGGTCGTGCTCCAGGACGCGGACGGCGGGCACCGCGACTCCGTGCACCACCTCGCCGAGCGCGCGGAGGACGGCGTCGAAGACCTCGGGCGTGGAGAGGACCTCGACGAGCGGCCGCAGGACGGCCTCGCCCGGGACGCCGTCCTCCACCGTGTCGAACAGCCACAGGACGCCGGCGGCGGGCGGGCGCAGGGTGAGGGAGCGGCTCAGGTTCCGCTCGCCCCTGGCTCCGACGGCCAGGCAGACGATGTGGGCGGGTCCGTAGGAGGAGAGCCGTTCGTGGAGCAGTTGGTGGGCGACGAGCCGGTCGGCGTCGTCGAGGACGAGGAAGCGGCGCTCGCCGCCCGGCTGCGGGGCGTCCAGGGCCGCGCGGACGGCGGCGTCGAGGTCGTCCGCCCCGGCGTCGGTACGGAGGTCGAGGCAGACGGCGTGGCCGGGCAGCGGCCGTTCGGGGAGGACGCGCGGGCTCACTCCGCCTCCCCGGGACCGAAGTCCGCCTCGAAGTCCGGCTCGAAGTCCGGCTCGGGTTCCAGCTCCCAGTCGCCCTCGTACGCGGACGGCTGCGGGGGCGGCGCGGCCGCCGCCGGGGGCTGCCCCGTGCCGGGCCCGTACCCGCTTGCGGGCGGCTGCCCGGTGCCGTTCGCGTACCCGGAGGCCGGGGCTTGCCCGGCGCCGTTCGCGTACCCGGAGGCCGGGGCTTGCCCGGCGCCGTTCGCGTACCCGGAGGCCGGGGCTTGCCCGGCGCCGTTCGCGTACCCGGAGGCCGGGGGGTGCGCGGTGCCGTTCGCGTACCCGGACGGGGTGGCCTGCCCGGCGCCCGGCCCGTACCCGGGCGCCGTCTGCCCGGCGCCGGGCCCGTGTCCGTACCCGCCGTGGGTCTGCCCCTGGTTCTGCCCTTGCCCGTACCTCTGACCCTGACCCAGGCCCTGACCCAGGCCGTGACTCTGCCCCTGCCCCTGCCCCTGCCCCTGGCCGTGACCCTGGTTCTGGGCCGGGACGTGCCCCGAGCCCTGCCCCGGCCCCTGTCCGCCGTGCGGTCCGTGGCGTTCGTACAGGGCCCGCAGGGTGGACCTCGTCGCGTGGGCCGCCGTCGGGAAGCGCATGTCCAGGGCGCCCGGGTAGGTGACCTCCCAGAAGTGGCGCAGGGGCGCGAGCCATTCGCCCTCCGCCTCGCCGTAGCTCCTCGCCTCCTCGGCGACCCGGTCGATCAGCGCGAGCTGGCGCGGGGCGACCTGCTCCACGAAGTGGGTGAAGAGCGGGGACGGGGCCGACGGTACCTGCGCCAGGCCCTTGGGCAGGGCCTGCATGAGACGCTCGCAGAACTGCTCGATGATCTGCCCCTCGTCGAGCAGCGCCCAGCGCTCGTACGCCCGCAGCAGCCCCGCCCAGCTGGAGAGCGAGCCGTCGAAGCCCTCCAGGCGGAGCGACATGGTCGCGGACTCGCCGTCCTGGAGACGGATCCGGACGAGGTGGGGCGAGCCGGCCGGGCCCTCGGCGTCGACGTGTCCGTTCCACATCGCGCAGAGCAGCCGGTGCAGGATCCGCTGCCGGTCGTGCTCGGTGGAGACCAGCCAGTCGTCCTGGTAGCCGAGCCGCTGGCGCCAGTGCAGGAAGTCGTTCTCGCTCGCCGCGTCGCGGGCCTCCGCCCAGAGGCCGAGGACGCTGCGGACCTCGGAGATGTCGGTGAGGTTCATCCCGCTGCGGAAGAAGACGACGGTGATGGAGTCGGTGTCGCCGGCCCGGCTCTCCGGGGTGACCCGGGAGGGCAGGTTGAGCTCCTGCTCCAGGTAGTCGCGGGCCCGGCCGTCGGACTCGCTCGCCGGGTGCACGATGAGGATCTTGAGCGGGCCGCTGCCGTCGGGGACGAAGCCCACGGGGATCAGCCCGGCGAGGCGGGCGCGGAACTGGTCGAGCCAGCGCGGGTCGATCTTCGCCTCGGCGGTCTCGTCGCCGGACGCGGCCCGGAGCAGCAGTTCCATGGAGGGCAGCAGGGGGCGGGCGAAGGCGTCCTCGTTGGCCTCGCCGAAGAGCCGCTTCACCCGCCGCTCGACGACCTGCTTGATCTCCTTGACCGCGGCGCCCGGCTTCGAGCGGCGGACCGTGTCGAGGGCGTGCCGCCAGTCGTCGGGTCCGACGAGCCGGCCGAGGAGGGTCGCGGCGTCGGCGGACTCGGGCAGGCCCAGGTTCTGGGCGAGGCGGTCGACGACGTCGTCGTAGAAGGCGCGCAGGGTGTTCTGCGGGGGCAGCAGATAGGCGATGCCCGCGCGGTCGTCGCGGTAGAGGTCGCGGCGGCGCTCCGCGAAGGACTTCGCCTCGTCGTGCTCGTGGGCGCGGAGGGCCTTCGTGAGTTCGGCGACCTCGGCGGAGACGAGGTTCAGGGAGGGCCGCCACTGGGCCTCGCCGGCCTGCCAGCCACGGTGCCAGAGGGTGCGGGCCCGCCACTGGTACCAGGCTTCCTGGGCGGCGAGCGCGTCCTGGACGTCGGGGTCGCTCCACCGGGCCGGTACGACGCCGCCGACGCTGCCCTTGACGGCGGGGATGGCGGGCGCGAACGCCTGCACGTTCGGGGGGCGTTCGGGTTCGTTGCGCCGGTTGTCGAGCATGCCGGTGAAGCCTTCCCTGGCCACCCGGTCGGGGTGCCCCGGCAGGCCCGCGAGGACGACCTCGACCTGGAACGGGTCCATGTGGCCGAGGAGTTCGCGGACGCCCGCGCTCGGCCTGAAGTCCTCGGTGAGCCGGGGGATCTCCCGGGCGAGGCTGCTGTCGAGGCGGCGCAGGGCCTCCTCCATGTCCCCGAGCCGGTTCCGCAGCTCCTGGGTGATCTTGCTCTTGCCGCGCGGGAGTTGCTCGGGCGCCGGGACGTCCGGGGCCTCCCGGGTCCAGAGCCGGCCGACGGCGGAGCGGGTGAAGAGCTCTCTGACCTGGTTCTGCCCCTCCCGGTCGGGCCGCCGGGCGCGCTCGGACATGCCGCGTACGGCCTGGGCGAGGAGGCGGGCGGCGACGATCTCGGCGAGGTCGTCGACGGGCACGGTGAGGGAGGCGGCGAGGCTGGTGGACATGCCCCGGTAGCCGATGCCCGTACGGGCGGGGGTGGAGCGCTCCACGCTCTTGTTGATGAAGCTGGCGGCGAAGGACTGGTAGTCGTCCTCGACGCGGGTGGCCGAGCCGGTGTCGTCGCCGAGGTCGGTGCCGATCAGCGACATCACCATGGCGGCGATGGAGCGGCGCAGGTCCTCGCTGCCGATGACGGACGGCTTGGAGAAGAGGAAGGCCGTCTGCATGGTGGCCGGCCGCAGGACGACGACGCCGTCGCCCGGGTACGTGACGCTGAGCCGGCCCCGGTCCTCGACGTCGCCGACCTGGTCGAGGGCGTCGGGCACGTTCTGGTCGTCGACGAGGCGCGAGAGGTCCACGAGGGCGCGGGCCGAGTTGAGTTCGGCCTCGCGTCCGCCGCCGGCCTCCGGCGGGAAGGCGGAGGGCATGACGACGAGGGGGTAGATCTTCACGCCGGGCACCCGGGCGTTGCGGAACTCGTGCCCGATGAGGTGGATGAAGTCGTAGAAGATGCCGGCGCCGGTGCCGCCGGCGACGGAGAAGGCGACGAACACGTCACAGCCCCGGATCCGGCCGCCGCCGACCCGCCGCAGGTCGCCGGCGGACTGCCCGATGGCCCCGATCGCCTCGCGGAGCTGCCGCAGGACGGGTTCGAGTCCGGAGCGCAGGGTCGCGAACAGCGCGGCGCGGCCGACGGTCGGCAGCTGTCCCGCTCCGTTGTTGAGGGGGGCGACGCGCGGCTGGCGGGCGTGCGGCGGCAGCCAGAGCCGGGTCTCCTCGGGGACGGAGACGCGCAGCATCCGCGTCACGGCCGGGGAGGAGTCGTAGTCGGTGGGCAGCAGGTCGCGGATCATGCGGGAGGTACGGGCGAACGCGGCGCCCTCGGCGCCCTTCGCCTTGAACTGCGGCTGGTTGAGCAGCTCGCCCTCGCTGAAGTCGGCGTAGACGAACTGGAGACAGTCGGGCAGCTGGAAGGGCAGGCGGCGGCCGCCGTCGACCAGGTCGGTGCCGTCGGGGCCGCACAGCTCCCGGCGCAGGCCGCGTTCGAGTTCGCTGCCGATGCGTCCGCCGGTGCCGCCGAGTCCGACGAAGAGCATGGGCTGGTAGATCTTCATGTCGTTCTCCTCGGTGACCCGTTCAGAAGTTGCCGTCGTAGTCGCTCGCGCCTGCGGAGGCGTCCGGGCCCGGGCCACCGGTGGGGGCGGCGGCGGTGCCGCTCGTCCCGCCCGCTCCCCCGCGCCCGGGGCCGCCACGGGCCGGGCGGCGGGCCCACGGGGTGGCGCGGGCGCCGCGCGGGGCCGGCCGGCCGCCCCGTACGACGAGTTCGTGCTCAGCGAGCCCGGTGGGCTCCCCGGTCCTGACGGGGACCTGCCCGCCGCCGCGGGTGCGCAGCAGCAGCTCGCCCGCGCCGGTGCGGCGCAGCACATGGGCGGCGGAGGAGCCGCCGCCGGGGATGCGGCGGAGGGTCGGCGGCGCCCCGTACGGTTCGTCGACGGCGAAGGCGAAGGCGCCGCCGGGGCTCTGTCCGCGGCGGACGGTCAGCGAGTCGACCGGCCGCCCGTCCTGGCGGAGTTCGAGCGTGACGCCGGTCAGGTCGCGGCGGCGGCGCCGGGCCGCGAGCCGGACGCCGACGAGGGCGCCGAGGACGAGGAGCAGCGCGGTCCCGCCGGCCACGGCCTTCCACCAGCGCTCCCACCAGGTCGGCGGTGCCACCACCAGGACGTCCAGGAAGGCGCCGCGCAGGACGCGGTCGCCGTCGGCGGTGTCCACGACGGTGACCTGGCCGCCGAGTGCGCGCAGGGGCGTGCCGTCGCCGACGGTGAGGGTGAAGGGGATCTGGGTGCTGCGGTTCGGCGGGGCCGTGACGGTCGCCGGGGTGACGGCGAGCTCCGCGCCGGGCGTCTGGTCGCCGAGGGCGAGCCGGAGGGTGTGGGGCGCGGAGTCGTTGTTGGTGACGTCGAGGGTGCCGTGGACCGTGCCGCCGGGGTGGACGGTGCCTCCGTCGACGGTGAGGGCTGCGGTCACGAGCGGCGCGTCCTCGGCGACGACGGCGTGCAGCGGGCGCCGGTCGGAGGTGATCCCCGGTGCCTCCATGCGGGTGACGAGCTCCAGGTCGCCGGTGGCTCCGGCGGGGACGGTGAGCGTGCCGGTGAACCGTACGTCGCCCGCCTCGGCGTCGGGGGCCTTCCCGTCGTCGGCGAGGCGGAAGCTGACGGGCCGGAAGCCGTCGCCGCTGAGGTCGGCCGCGACGGAGAGGCCTGCGAGCTGCTTCGGGTCGGTGACGACGACTCCGCGCCGGGTCTGCATCCGCACCTCGACCTTGACCTGCTCCCCGGCGCGCGGGGACGCGGGGTCGAGGACGACGGTGGAGCGGAGGCGGCCCTGCCAGAGCGCCCGGACGGCGACCTCGCGGTCGCGGTGGCCCTCGGGCGCCTCGATGTGCACCCGCCAGCGGCCGGGCAGCGGGTTCTTCACGCGGAGCGCCTCGACCGGGCCGTTCTCTCCGCTGACCTCGAAGTCGGAGCCGTCGAACGCGCCGCGGACGGGCACCTTGCGGCCCGCCGGGTCGAAGTAGGTGACCTGCACCTTCGGGTCGTGCTTGGCGACCGTGAGGGAGCCGTCGGTGGCGATGGGCGGGATGACGACGGTCAGGTCGGCGGGCGGCTTGCCGACGGTGCCGTGCTCGATCCGGGCGCAGCGGGCGGCGGCGAAGGTCTCCTGGAGGGCCTTGTCGATCCCGGCGGAGGTGTCGACGACCCGCATGCGCGGGGTGGACCCCGGGATCTGGGAGCAGGCGCCCCGGTAGCCGCCCTCGGCCATGGCGGTGAGGGAGGCGCGGTCGATCTCGGTGCCGAAGCCGAGCGGCCAGATCTGCACGCCGGCCGCGCGGGCGCGGGCGAGTTCCTCGGTGAGCCGCCGCGCGCCGTTGGCCTGGCGGCTCTCGCGGTCGGAGCCGTACTCGGGGCTGTCGGCGACGTCGAGCCTGCCGTCGGTGAGCAGGAAGACGACCTTGGGGGCGGGCTTCCCGGTGGTTCCGGTGCCGCCGCCGTGTCCGGTGAGGCGGGTGACGGCCTGGCGGATGGCGGCGGGGAAGTCGGTGCCGGGTCCCGTACGGGCGGGGTCGCGCTTGCCCAACTCCTGCACGCAGTCGCTGAGTCGCTGTCGGCCCGCCGCGTCGACCACGGTGGGCGGGCACACCTCGCGGACGGGCGACTGGCCGGGCTTCTCCGAGCTGCCGAAGCCGATGACGGTGGCCCGTGAGCGCTCCGATATCTCGCCCTGGCCGATCAGCGCCGCCGCCTCGGTCTCGCGCGCCAGGTCCTTGTCGGCGAGGCTCGCCGACTGGTCCACGACGACGGCGAAGTCGATCGGGTCGGGCCCGTCGGCGGGCGCGGTGGGGGCCGGGGCGGTGGGGGTACGGGAGGTACCCGGCGCCCCGTGGGCAACGGGGATACGGGAGGTACCCGGCGCGCCCTGGGCGGCGGGGATACGGGACGTTCCCGGCGCCCCGTGGGCCTCGGGCGTCGCGAGCGGGCCGGAGAGCGCGAGGAGCGCGCCGGCGAGGAGCAGCGCGCCCCCCTTGTCGATCCACTGCATGTTCTCTCTCACCACAGTTCGCTGAAGAGGGCCAGGAGGGCGCCGAGCACGAGCGCGGACACGCCCAGGCGCAGCCACCGGTACTTCGCCGCGAGCACGAGACCGTGCACGCTGGCCTGTTCGAGGAGCCAGCCGGTGGCGTCCGCGCCCGAAGCGGAGAGCCGCTCGCGCAGCGCGGGCTCGGACGGCCCGGCCGCCAGCTCGCGCAGCAGCGTGCGGTCGGCCCCGATCCGGGTGCGGGGCAGTACCACCGAGACGAGCATCAGGACCCCCGCCGTCCAGAGCGCGCCCGCCAGCAGCAGGAACGCGAGCCCCGCTCCGGCGGCGGGCAGCGGGCCCCGGTCCGCCGAGAACACGACGGCGAGGAAGGCGAGGGCGCCGGAGAGCAGGATCGCGGCCTTGGTGTCGGCCCGGCCGATGTCCTCACGCACGGTCGCGAGCAACCGCTCGGCCATGAACCTGAGCTCCTCGGGCGGTACGGGGGCGGGCACGGGGACAGGGGCGGTGGCGGGCACGGGCTCCGTCGCCGGGTCCCGCGCGGGCTCCACCCCCCGGTCCCGCGCCGGGTCCGGGGCCGTCACGCGTCGTCCCAGTCGTCGAAGTCGGCGCTGGGCCTGACCGGGCGGGCGGGACGCCGGGGGCTGTCGCGGCGTTCGCGGTCGTACGGGTCGTCGCGGTCGTACCGGTCGTTCCGCTCGTACGCGTCACCCCGGTCGTACGGGTCCTCCGCGTACCGGTCATGACCGTCGTCACGGCCGTCGTCGTAACGGTCCCGCGCCCGGCCCGGGCCGCGGTCGTCGCCGTCGCGGCCCCGCTCGCGCGCCCTGCCCCGCTCCCGTTCCCGTTCGGAGCCGGACTCGACCCGCGTCGGCTCGTAGACCCGGGGGTCGCGCGGGGCGTCGGGGTGCTCGTCGTCCCAGTCCGGGCGGCTCGGCTCCGGCAGGGCGTCCTCCAGGGCGAGGCGGCGGCGCGAGGCGTCGCCCGGGGGGTTGAGCACCCGGTCGGTGATGCCGCCGAGGACGGTGCCGGTCTGGGTCCGCAGGTACATGAGGACCTGGTACATCTGCTCGCCGATGTCGTGCCGTTCCAGGACGCCGGTGTCCAGGAGCCGGTTGAAGACGGCCAGGTAGTCCTCCTGGCCCTCGCGCCGCTCCCGCTGGAGCTGGGTGCGGATCTCCCACTGCTTGTCCGGGTGCATGGCCATGTGGTGGGCGATCTGGGCGAGGTCGCCGCGCCGGAAGAGGGCCTCCATCTCGCGGGCGCGGTCGGCGACGAGGGCCCGGTCGGCGGCCTCCCTGCGCCGCTCCGCCTCGGCGACGCGCTCGTCGGCCTCCATGGTGACGCCGACCCGGTCACGGCGGGAGACCTCGGCCTTGACGGAGTCGTCGAGGTCGATGAAGACGAGGACGCGGGTCCGCAGTCCGATGTCGCGGCCGAAGCTGAGGCGTCCGGCGCTCAGCTCCTCCCGCACGGCCTCGTCGGCGCGCTGCGCCTCGGTGACGCGGAACCTCCTGGAGAGCCTGCGCAGACCATCGAGGAGTTCGTCGTGGAGCAGTTCGGCGACGTCCTCGACCTGTTCGCGGACGACGAGGTGCGGGTCGGTCACCACCCACTGGACCTTGGCGACCGCCTCGAAGAAGACGCCGTCCCCTGCGGCCGGCAGCTGGAGCCTGAACTCGGTGACGTTGCGGCCGAGCCGCACCTCGAACACGGTGTACGGGGAGCCGAACAGGGGCTTGTTCACGTCCTCCGTACGGTCCGGCCAGACCACCCGGTGGCCGCCGTTGCGGTAGAGGAGCACGGCGGCGATCCGGCCGCTCCTGCGGCGGTACGGGGGCGCGTACTCCCCGATCAGGGGCCCGCGCGGGCGCCCGTCGGCGGCCTCCGCTCCCCACCGGCCCCGCCCCCGGCCCCCTCCGCGCGTCTGCTCCTGGCCCCGCCCCCGGCCGGGGCCGTAGTCCTCCTCAGGGTCCAGGTCCAGGTCCTCGTCGTCGCGGCCGTCGCCGCGCCGCCCGCCGTTCCGGTCCTCGGTCCGCTCGTCGTACCGCTGCCGCTGACGGTCGTCCCGGCCCCGCTCGTCGTACCGCGGGCGCTCCCGGTCGTCCCGGCCCCGTTCGTCGTATCCCCGCTCGTCGCGTCCCCGGCCCTCCCCGCGTCCCCCGTCGTCCCGGCGCGCCCGGTCGTCGCGGTCCCGGTCGTCCCGGCGCGGCCGCTCGTCCGGCCGCGCGTTCCTGTGCTGCTCGGGCCCGGTCATCGGTTCGCTCCTTCCGTCACGGCGTCCCAGATCCGGCGCGCCGCTGCTCTGTCCAGGGGCCGGTCACGGTCCCGGACCAGTTCGTTCAGCAGGCCCCTGAGCCGGTCCCGGTCCCGTCGGTCGACCGCGAGGCGCGGCAGGAAGGCGCAGACGTGCCCGAGCACCTCCGGGTCCTTCGCGGCGCGTCGGAGCAGTCCGCCGAGCGCTTCGAGGGCCGCCTCGCCGGAGCGGGCCGTGGTGAGCGTGTGCCGCAGCAGCGCCGCCAGTTCCGGTGCGAGGTCCGGCCGGGTCGCGAGGAGGGCGACGAACAGGGGGCGGGCCGCGTGCCCGTCGAGTTCGGGGACCTCCCGCAGCCCCCAGAGGTGGGTGGTGCGGGTGCTCAGGGCGCGGATGACGGCGAAGTGGACCAGGTTGGCCAGGTTGAGCCGGCCGTCCTCCAGCCACTGCAGGAGCCGCCGGAGGACGGGCGCGGGCTCCCCGGAGGCGAGCAGCCGCGCCACGCTGAAGGACGCCGGAACGAGCACGTCGACGTCGGTCGCCTCGCGGGTCCTGACGACCCGGGCCAGGGCGTCGAGCGAGCCGGGGACGCCCCCCGCCGCCAGGACGTAGCCGTGGGCGAGCAGGGCGGTCCCGACGAGCGCGTCCTCGCCGGACCCCGCCCAGTCCTTGAGCACGGCGGCGACGGCGGGCCGGACGCGCGGGTCGCGCGCGGCCTCGGCGAGCGCGGTGGCGGCGGCCATGCGGGCGACGGGTTCGTCGGTCACGGCGAGCGGCACCACCAGCTCGCGGAACCCGTGGATCCAGTCCCAGGAGCAGAGCACGCCCGCCGCGATGGAGGCCCGCACCCACACCTCGGGCCGGGGGTCGTCGCAGAGCGAGCGCAGCCAGCGGGCCACCGGTCCGCGGACGTTGTGGTAGCCGTGCCAGATCTCGCCGAGGACAGCTCCGGCGAGGGCCTGGCCCTGGAAGCGGACGGCGCGCACCGGCACCTTGGCCGGGCCGAGGTCCAGCTCGCCGTCCTCCAGGACGGCCCGGGCCTCGACCGGCCGGTGCTCGGCGTGGGTGCCGAACAGGCGCCTGCCCGGCGGGTGTTCGGGGTCGAGGGTGACCGCGAGTTCCCAGGCGAGGAGCTCGGCGGCCTCGGCGGCGAGGCTGTAGGCCGAGCCGTCGAAGACGGCGACGGCGATGCGGAACGCCCCGGCGTTCAGGGCGGGCAGGGCTTCGGGGAGCGCTCCGGGACGGTCGGCTCCCGCGAACCACTCGCGGGCCTGGGAGCGTACGAAGGAGGCGCACTCGACGAGGAGTTCCGCGTCGGTCATCTCGCCGCGCCAGTGCCGGGCCAGGTGGTCGGCGAGCCGTGCGGCCTCGCGCGGGCGCAGCTCCTCGAGCCCGAGGGCGCCGACGACGTCGGGGCGCGCCGCGCGGGCCCGCGCGCTGCTCAGGGCCTCGTCGGACTCGGCGCGCAGCCGGTGCCAGAGGTGGCGGTGCAGGACCTCGTCCGCGGGCGGCGGCGCGCAGTACATCCCGTACCGTCCGCGCAGCAGCCGGTCGGCGAGCTCGCCGTTCTCGACGAGGACGATCCCGTACGCGTCCCGGCTCCGCAGCAGGTCGCCGAACCGGTCGAGGTGCAGTTCGGAGAGGCGGGCGGCGGCGCGGCGGGCGGCCGGGTGCTCGCCGCGTCCGGAGCGGGAGGGGCGCGGCTCGCTCTCGGCGCGTACGTCCTCGGTGAGCAGTTCCAGGAGGTGGCCGCCGCTCTCCTGGAGGGCGTCCTCGGTGATCTCGTCGACGCCGTGGCGCGGGTCGAGGCGGAAGACCTTGCCGCCGGTCAGTTCGTCGAGCAGGGCGAGCGCGGTGGCCTTGCGGCCGCTGCCGGGTTCGCCGCACAGGACGAGGACCCGGTGGTCGCGGAGGCGGTCCCGCATCCGCCGGTACCCGGAGGTCGCGCAGTACACCCGGCCCAGGTGGTCGAGCGTCTCCGGCGGGACGGGGCCCTGCACGAAGTGCGGGGAGCGGTCGGAGCCGTACAGGGCGAAGATCTGGTTGCCCTCGAAGACGGTGCCGTCGCCGTGGATGGTGGTGAGGCGGTCGGCGCCGCCGCCGGCCCAGGTGCGGACGGCGCGGCGCGCGGTGGCGGCGCCGCCGGTGTCGCTCTCGCCGCCGAGGGGGCCGCGGTCGGCGGCGGCGAAGACGCTGGGCTCGCGCGGCTGTTCGCCGGCGGCGTCGGCCCGCTCGGGGCCGCCGGGCCGGTCACGGTCCCGGTCCGCGCGCTCGCCCGCCCGGTCGGCGCCCCGGTGGGCGCCGCGATCCGCGCCTCGGTCCGGGCTCCGGTCCCCGGCCCTGTCCTGGTCCGTCCGGTCGCCGTGGCTCTGCCCGGCGTCCGGGGCGTCGTGCTGGGGCGAGGACTCGTCCTCGTCGCTCACTCCGCCTCACCCGCCCCGGGTGCGGCGGACTTGCGGATTCCGGTGAAGCCGCCGTGGATGGTGTTGCCGTGGACGTCGAGCAGGTCGCCCCCGACGTGGTACGTACGGTTCCCTCCCCCGGTCCGGGGCGTTGGGCCGTCCCCCCGCGACGGCCCAACGCCGGTCCGTGACCCCCCTGTCGGCTCCCCCGCCGGCTCCCCCTCGGGCTCTCCCTGCGGCCCCGCCGCCGGTTCGGGTCCGACGAGCGGCGGCGCGGGCCTGCGCGGTACGTGGAACCAGGCGGCCTCGTCGGTCTCCTTGGACCGGATGCGGGCCTGCCGGTAGTGGTCCGGCTCCACGTACCGGCCGCCCTCGGCGACCACGTTCACGTACAACCAGTCGGAGACGACGACCAGCAGGTCGACCTCCGGGGCCTCGTTCATGATCCGCTTGGCCGGGGGGCTGTCGCAGAGCCGGGCGGCGAGGTCCACCGCCCGCCCGACGAGCCCGTGCCGGTCCTGGACCACGAGCCCCGCGTTCATCCCGATCCGCAGCCGCAGCGGCCGTGCCCGGCCCCTGTTGTGGGCGCGCAGGCTCTCGTACAGGGTGTCGATCCACCGTCCGACCATGAGCGTCGGCGGCACGTCGGGGCGGAGGGCGGCGAGGATGCCGTCCCCCCGGTCCTCCTGGTGGAAGGTGCCGGGCTCGACGCCGACGGAGCTGTACGCGTCGTCGAACGCGGCGTACATCGCCGTCCGCTGGAGCTTCTTCTCGGCCATGTCCAGGGTCCCGGATCCGCAGATGTCGCCGAAGACGACGAACCGGTGGATGCCGCCCAGGTCCGCGCCCGCTTCCCCGTTCACTCCCGCACTGCTCACTCGGACTCCCTGTGTGATGCCCTGGTGCCGTGGTGGTGCGTGTCCAGACTGGTCGCGTTCCGCGACCGGCGATGTAGCCGTTTACACAACCGGCGGTGATTCGACCGCCGGGTCCGCGCCGGGGCGTGCGCGCCCCTCCGCGAGCAGCACCAGGACCCGCATGTCGATGACGACGACGGTGCGGTTCGCGGTACGGACCACGTCCTGCTCCCGCAGCAGGCGCAGCGCCTTGGCGACCGCCTCCCGGGTGGCTCCGATGGCCGCCGCCAGGTCGTGCTGGGGCAGCGGAAGGGCGAGTACGGTCCCGGCGTCGGCCCGCCGTCCGGCGCGCTCGGCCAGCTCGACGAGCCGGGCCGCCAGGCGCTGCAGGACGGTCTCGGACGCGAGCGCGCGGCGTTCGACGTCGGCGCTGCGCAGCCGGGTGGCGAGCTGGCGCATGATCAGCGCGGTGGCGTGCGGCCGGGCGGCGAGGAAGCCCCGGAAGCGGTCGCCGGAGATGGCGACGGCCTCGACCGTGCCGAGCGCGGTGACGCTGGCGCTGCGCGGGCGCCGGTCGACGGCGGCGAGGTCCCCGACGACCTCACCCGCGCCACGGAGGGCGAGGATGAGCCGCGATCCGCGTTCGGTGCCCACGGAGACGACGGACCATCCGGAGAGGAGCGCGAGGACGAAGGCACTGGTGTCGCGTTCGCGGATCATCACCTCACCCGGTTCGTAGACGTGCCGGGCGCCCTCGGCGAGCAGGGACCGCCGGTCGGCCGCCGGGAGGGCGTGGAGGAAGGAGCGGTCCTGGCCGAAGAGACTCACCGTCCGCTCACCCCTGTACCGTCCTCGGGCCCTCCGGGGAAGACCGCCCACCGGTGATCGACCGGCGTGTTCGCGTGTGTGCTCTCACCTCGTGGGACCCGCACGTCACATTGTTGACGCTCCGTCACGTCGTGGGGTGAAGAACGCTAGAGGGTGCGGAAGAAACGCGTCAACGGGCACGGGGGGCGCAGGGGAGCGCCGTGACCGGCACCCCTGCGCCCCCCGTGGGGACCCTGTGTCGACCGTACGGATACGGGCCGAACACCGGGCGAAGGCCTCGCGTCAGAGTCTCGGGTCCACCGGCTCCGACTCCAGGGCCAGGACCGCGAAGACGGCCTCGTGGACGCGCCAGAGCGGTTCTCCCTCCGCCAGGCGGTCGAGTGCCTCCAGGCCGAGCGCGTACTCGCGCAGCGCGAGGGACCGCTTGTGGCCGAGGAAGCGCTGACGCAGCCGCTCCAGGTTCTCCGGCCGGGTGTACTCGGGACCGTAGATGATCCGCAGGTACTCCCGGCCGCGCACCTTCACGCCGGGCTGGGCGAGCCGGCCCTTGGGGTCGCGGACGAGCGCGGCCAGCGGCTTGACGACCATGCCCTCGCCGCCCGCGCCGGTCATGTCCAGCCACCAGTCGACGCCGGCGCGGACCGAGGCCTCGTCGCCGGTGTCGACGACGAGCCGCCGGGTGACCTGGAGCAGCCCGGTCGGGTCGTGCTCCACCAGCCGGTCGAGCCAGGCGAGCTGCTCGTCGTGCGGGACGGCGGCGAGCGAGCGTCCGGTCGTCGCGAGCAGCTGGAACGGCGCGAACCGCACGCCGTCGAGACCCTCGGTCGGCCAGCAGTACCTGCGGTACGCCTCGGTGAACGCGGCCGCGTCCGTCGCCCGCTCCCGCTGCTTGGCGAGCAGCCCGTCGATCCCGTCGACCCCGCGCGCCACCGCCTGTTCGAGCGCGGCGAGGGCGCCGGGGAAGACGGCACCGGAGGCCGCGCCGACCGCCGCGTACTGGGCGCGGAGGAGCCCGGCCGACTTGAGCGACCACGGCATCAGCTCGCCGTCGAGCAGCAGCCAGTCGGCGTCGAACTCGTCCCAGAGCCCGGCGGCGCCGATCGCCGTCCGCAGCCGTCCGAGGACCTCCTCGGTGACCGCCGGATCGTCGAAGAAGGGCCTCCCGGTACGGGTGTGCAGCGCGCCGGTGACCCCGTCGACGCCGAAGCGCTCGCGGGCCGCTTCGGCGTCCCTGCAGACGAGGGCCACGGCCCGGGAGCCCATGTGCTTCTCCTCGCACACGACCCGCTCGACACCGTCGGCCCGGTACTGGGCGAAGGCCTCGGCGGGGTGCTCCAGGTAGCCCTCCTCCTTCGACGTGGCGGTCGGTGCCATCGTCGGCGGCAGGTAGGCGAGCAGCCGCGGGTCGACCGCGAACCGGCTCATCACCTCCAGGGCCGCCGCCGCGTTCTCCTCCCGCACCGCGACGTTGCCGAGGTGCCGGGTCTCCACGATCCGCCGGCCGTGCACGTCCGCGAGGTCCAGGGGGCGCCCCTGGTGCCCGCCGGGCGCCTCGGTCGCGAGCGGCCGGGCCGGCTCGTACCAGACGCGCTCGGCCGGTACGTCGACGAGTTCGCGCTCCGGCCAGCGCAGCGCGGTCATCCTGCCGCCGAAGACGGCCCCGGTGTCGAGGCAGATGGTGTTGTTGACCCAGGAGGTGTTCGGCACGGGCGTGTGCCCGTACACGACCGCGGCCCGCCCCCGGTACTCCTCCGCCCACGGGTAGCGCACCGGCAGCCCGAACTCGTCGGTCTCGCCGGTGGTGTCCCCGTACAGCGCGTGCGAACGCACCCGCCCCGAGGTGCGGCCGTGGTACTTCTCCGGCAGGCCCGCGTGGCAGACGACGAGGTCTCCGCCGTCGAGGACGTAGTGGCTGACGAGCCCCTCGATGAACCTGGCCACCTCGGCCCGGAACTCCTCGCTCTCCTTCCCCAGCTGCTCGATCGTCTCGGCCAGGCCGTGCGTCTCCCGCACCTTGCGGCCCTTGAGCCAGCGGCCCAGCTTGTTCTCGTGGTTGCCGGGGACGCACAGGGCGTCGCCGGCCGCGACCATGCCCATCACCCGGCGCAGGACGCCCGGCGAGTCGGGCCCCCGGTCGACGAGGTCGCCGACGAAGACGGCCGTACGTCCCTCGGGGTGGTGACCGTCGACGTAGCCGAGCTTCGCGAGCAGGGTCTCCAGCTCGGAACGGCAGCCGTGGATGTCACCGATGATGTCGAAGGGGCCGGTGAGGTGACGCAGGTCGTTGAAGCGGCGCTCCAGGACGACCTCGGCGTCCTCGACCTCCTCGACGGACCGCAGCACGTGGACCTTGCGGAAGCCCTCGCGCTCCAGGCCGCGCAGCGAACGGCGCAGCTCGCGGCGGTGGCGCTGGATGACGTGCGCGGGCATGTCGGCGCGGTCGGGACGCCCGGCGTTCCGGCTGCGGCACACCTCCTCGGGCAGATCGAGGACGATCGCGATGGGCAGCACGTCGTGCGACCTGGCCAGCTGGACGAGCTGCCGGCGGGCCTCCTGCTGCACGTTGGTGGCGTCGACGACGGCGATCCGTCCCGCCGCGAGCCGCTTGCCCACGATGTAGTGGAGGACGTCGAAGGCGTCCCTGCTCGCGGACTGGTCGTTCTCGTCGTCCGCGACGAGCCCCCGGCAGAAGTCGGAGGAGACGATCTCGGTCGCCTTGAAGTGGCGGCGGGCGAAGGTGGACTTGCCGGAGCCGGTGGCACCGACGAGCACCACGAGGGACAGGTCGGTGACGGGAAGCGTTCGGGTCATGCCGCGGCCTCCTTCGAGGTCTCGTCGGTGCGGGTGAAGACGGCCATCTGGGTGGGCGGTCCGACCTCGGGGTCGTCGGGGCCGACGGGGGTGAACCCCACCTCGTACCCGTACCGGTCGGCGACCGCGGCCGCCCAGGCCCGGAACTCCTCCCGGGTCCACTCGAAGCGGTGGTCGCCGTGCCGGACGTGTCCGGCCGGGAGCGCCTCCCAGCGCACGTTGTACTCGACGTTCGGCGTGGTCACCAGGACCGTGCGGGGCCGGGCCGAGCCGAACACCGCGTACTCAAGGGCCGGCAGCCTCGGCAGGTCCAGGTGCTCGATCACCTCGCTGAGCACGGCCGCGTCGTAGCCGGTCAGCCGCTTGTCGGTGTACGCAAGCGAGCCCTGGACCAGCCGGACGCGGGCCGCCTGCCGCTCCCCCATCCGGTCGAGCCGCAGCCGCCGCGCGGCGACGGTCAGGGCGCGGACGGACACGTCGACGCCGACGATCTCGGTGTAGCGCGGGTCCTTGAGGAGGGCCTGCACCAACTGGCCCTGTCCGCAGCCGAGATCGAGCACGCGTGCCGCTCCGGCCGCCTCCAGGGCGCGGAGGATCGCCTCCCGGCGCTGCTCGGCCAGCGGCACCGGCCGTTCCTCCGTGTCGGTCGACTCGTCCACGGCGTTGTCGACGTCGTCGACGTCGAGGCCCTCGGCCTCGGCGAGCCGCACGAGTTCGAGCCGCTCCGTCGCCTCGCGGGCCAGGCCCCAGCGGCGGGAGAGGTAGCGGGCCGTGATCAGTTTCCGCTCGGGGTGGCCGGCGAGCCAGCCGTCACCGGCGCGCAGCAGCTTGTCGACCTCGTCGGGCGCGACCCAGTAGTGCTTGGCGTCGTCGAGGACCGGCAGCAGGACGTACAGGTGGTTGAGGGCGTCCGCGAGCCGCAGCTCGCCCTCCAGGACGAGCCGTACGTAGCGGGAGTCGCCCCACTGGGGGAACTCCGCGTCCAGGGCCACCGGCTCGGCCTCCACCGTGTCCCAGCCCAGCGGTCCGAACAGCGCGCGCACCAGATCGGCCCCGCCCCTGGCGGGCAGCGCGGGGACCTCGACACGCAGCGGCAGCGGCGCGGCGGCCCGCTCGGGCATCGCCTGGCACACGCCGTGCAGCGCCGTCTTGAAGACCTTGGCGAGGGCGACGGCGAGCAGCGAGGACGCCGCGTAGGGGCGGTCGTTGACGTACTGCGCGAGCGCGGAGTCCGGGGCGCCGCCCCGGCCCTTGCCCTTGCCGCGGCGCACGAGCGCCACGGGGTCCACCTCCAGGAGAAGTGCCGCCGTGCACCGCTCGGCGCTCGCCTCGGGGTAGAGGACATGCGCCGTGCCGTGGGAAGTCGAGAACGTCTGCGCCCGCTCGGGATGCTTGTGCAGCAGGAAGCCGAGATCGGTCGCGGGACGCTCCTGGTCGCCGGTCGTACTGATCGTCAGGAACACCCGTCCGAGTATGGTTCCCCGCTGCCCTCCCGACCAGGCATTTTCCGAGGCGCCCGGCTCCGCGGGTCAGGTTCAGCCGGCGGGGGTCAGGGAGTCCGCCAGGGCCGCGATCGTGGTCGGGCCCACGCGGCAGCAGCCGCCCACGAGCCGGGCGCCGGCCTTCGCCCAGTCGGTGGCGCGGGCCGGGTCGAAGGCCACGGCCCCGCGCCAGCCCCGCGCGCCGGCGTCCCACCGCTCGCCGCTGTTGGGGTAGACGACGGCCGGCTTCCCGGTCACGGCGGCGACCAGCTCCACGGCGGGCCCGGCGTCCGCCGGGTCGCAGCAGTTGACGCCGACCGCGACCACCCGGTCGTTCCCGGCGGCCACCGCGAACGCCTCCTCCAGGTCCTGCCCGGCCCGGGTCCGCCCGCCCTCCACCGTGTACGACAGCCACAACGGCACCCCGCACCCCTCGGCCGCCCGCAGCAGCGCCTCCGCCTCCACCACGTCCGGAACGGTCTCCAGGGCGAGCACGTCCGGCTCCGCCGCCGCGAGCACCTCGATCCGGGGCCGGTGGAACGCTGCGAGTTCCCGTACGGACAGCCCGTACCGTCCCCGGTACTCGCTCCCGTCCGCGAGCATCGCCCCGTACGGTCCCACGGACGCGGCGACCCACACCTCCTCCCGCACTCCCCCCGCCGCCGCCCTGGCGAGGTCCACGCTCCGCGCGAGGAACCGGGCCGCCTCCGCCCGGTCCACGCCCCGCCGGGCGAAGCCCTCGAAGGTGGCCTGGTAGCTGGAGGTGATCAGCACCCGGGCGCCGGCCCGTACGTACGCCGCGTGCGCGGCCTCGATCTGCTCGGGGCCGTCGGCGAGGAGCCGCGCGGACCAGAGCGCGTCCGTGAGGTCGCAGCCCTGCGCCCCCAGCTGGTTGGACAGCCCGCCGTCGAGGACGAGGACTCCCGCCCCGAGGGCGTCGGCGAGCGTACGGACCGGCTTCATCGGATCTCCCCGCTCATCCCAGCTGCGTCTGGACCCGCGCGGAGATCAGCTCCAGATGGTCCAGGTCGTCCAGGTCCAGGACCTGGAGGTAGACCCGGGAGGAGCCGATGTCCGCGTACCGCCCGAGCTTCTCGGCGACCTCGGCGGGCGAGCCCGCCAGGCCGTTCGCCTTCAGCTCGTCCACGTCCCGCCCGATGGCGGCGGCCCGGCGGGCCACCTCGGCGTCGTCCTTGCCGACACAGACGACCAGCGCGTTGGAGTACACCAGGTCGTCGGGCGCCCGCCCGGCGTCCTGGGCCGCCGCCCGGACCCGGGCGAACTGGCGCTCGCTGTCCTCAAGGGAGGCGAAGGGGATGTTGAACTCGTCCGCGTACCGCGCGGCCAGGCGGGGCGTGCGGCTCGCGCCGTGCCCGCCGATCAGCACAGGGATCCGCTCCTGGGCTGGCTTGGGCAACGCCGGGGAGTCGGTGAGCTGGTAGAACTCCCCCTCGTAGCTGAACGTCTTGCCGACCTCGGTCTCCCACAGACCGGTGACGATCGCCAGCTGCTCCTCCAGTCGGCCGAACTTCTCCTTCGGGAACGGGATGCCGTAGGCCTTGTGCTCCTCCTCGAACCAGCCCGCGCCGAGGCCGAGTTCGATCCGCCCGCCGGACATCCGGTCGACCTGGGCGACCTGGATGGCGAGAACGCCCGGAAGCCGGAAGGTGCCGGCGGTCATCAGCGTGCCGAGGCGGATCCGCTCGGTCTCCCGGGCGAGCCCGGCGAGGGTGATCCAGGCGTCCGTCGGCCCGGGCAGCCCGTCGCCGGAGCCCATGCTGAGGTAGTGGTCGGATCGGAAGAAGGCGTCGAATCCGAGCTCCTCGGTGGCGCGTGCCACCCGCAGGAGGGTGTCGTAGTCGGCCCCCTGCTGGGGTTCGGTGAAGATGCGAAGGTCCATGCCTCCATCCTGCACCGTCGGGTGCGTGTCAACCTGTCCGTCAGCCGCTTGTCCGCCCCGGCTCGGTCGGGTGAATATCCGGCCCCGTGACGGGCCGCGTCCTCCCCGGCCAGTGACCGGGGCCCGGCGCTCGTCGTTGGCTCGGGCGGAGCCGGACCGCCCGGCCCGCGCGCCGGCGGCCGCTGCCGGTGTGCCGCTCTCTCTCGTGGCCCCGCCCTCGGCGGCGGGGTCCGGGCCGAGGAGGCCCCCATGTCCCAGGAAGCCGCGCCGGAGCGGGCCGTGCCCGAACAGCCGGTACCGCCGTCCGTGCCCGAGCAGAAGGGCACCGGCGCCCCCCAGGGTCTGCTCCAGCAGATGGAGGAGCTGATGGCGGCGCTCTCCGCCGACCTCTCCCAGCTGGACGCCGACCTCCAGTCCACGTCCGACCGCCACGAGCCACCCCGGCAGGAACCGGACCAGGCGCACTAGCCGCACCGCCCGAGTCCGGCCGCCCGTCGGCCGGCGCCGGCCGGTCACCACCGGCCCCGGCCGGGGCCCGCGCGGTCTCGGGTGGCGTCGGGGGGGCGGGCCCGCTCACCGTCGCGCACGGCGAGCCGGCGCAGCATCCCGCGCACCCGGTCGCTCGACTCGTCGGCGGCGTCGATGGCCTCGATGCACTGCCAGTAGAGCCCCTCCTCGTCGGTGGCGCAGGCCACGCCGACCAGCGCGATGCCCACCTCCCCGAGCAGCTCCCCGAGCAGGGCCAACGCCCCGCTCGGGTCGGCCACGTCGGTCAGCTGGGCCGCTCGCGGGCCGCCGGCGCCCCACGCCGGGTACTCCCCGATCTCGCTCAGACCCCGCGCCTCGCCGCGCAGCTCCTGCGGTCCGCAGAGCGCGAGATGACTCCCTATCGCCTGGGCGAGCGCCTGGGCCTGCCAGGCCTCCGCCACGATGTCCAGTGCCGTTCCGCTCTCGGCCAGCGCGTGCCGGCCAAGCGTGATGAGTCGCTCCGCTTCCATCAACGCCGCCCCCGTTCCCACGACTTGTCTGCCCCACTCAGTCCACTACCCAGAGTGAGGCCGCCTGAGCCCCTACACCAGGGGAATGCGGAAATCTGTGGACAGGAAGCGCGACGGGGAAAACGCGATCACTCCGAAGAGTGACGATCGTCGGTCGGATCCCCTTCCTCACCTCCCGCGCCCCGCCTCCGGACGGGAAATCGGACCTCGTTCCGGTCGATCTTGGCCGAGAGCGCGGCCAGCGGGTCGACCCCGAGCACCGCGCAGAACTGGAGCAGATAGGCGAGGACGTCCGCCACCTCGTCCGCGACCCGGTGCGCGGAACGGGGGTCCTCCATCACCCGTTCCGCCTGCTCGGGCGTCAACCACTGGAAGATCTCCAGGAGTTCGGAGGCCTCCACGCTGAGCGCCGCCGCCAGGTTCTTCGGTGTGTGGTAGGGCTGCCAGTCGCGGGCGGCCGCGAACTCGACCAGCCTGCGCTGCAGTCCAGCTACGTCGTTGTCCGTCATCCGACCAGGTGTATCACCGTGACCGTGCCGCGCTCAGGTCCACCACCGTCACCCCCGGCGTCCGGCGCGCCTCCCCCGCCGCACCGGCGCCGACCGTCCCGGCGACGCGGATGTGTCCGTCGGCGGCGATGCCCGTGGCGAGCCGGAGCAGTTCGCCCACCTGCCGTCCGTCGAGCCCCCGGTCGAGGCCGTCCGCGAGCAGCGTGAGGGACTGCATGGCGTCGGGCACCTCGGCGAGCCGGTCCATGGCCAGCACCCCCGGGCCCGTGAGGAGCGTGAGGGCGAGCGCCAGATAGCGCAGTTCCCGTCACCGAGGCGGCCGAGCGGGGTCGCCGGGCGGGCCCCTCGTTCGAGGACCGCCCGGACCGTGCCCTCGGGGAGCTCCTGCACGCCGAGCCCGGTGACGGACCCCGCACAGCCGGCTCCCGCCACGGCCGCGAGGCGGTGGTGCCGGCGCGGGCAGTCCGTATGGGTGCGGTGCAGCACCTCGGCGAGGTTGCCGCAGCCGCGTCGCAGCCGTCCCTCGCCGGGGAGCACGGGGGCCCGCATCCGCTCGGGCCTGGGGTCGCAGGCGAAGACGGAGCGCAGCCCGATGACCACCTGTTCGGCGGCGGCCAGGACCTCCAGCTGTCCCGGGGTCTTGCCGGCGACCCGCAGCGGCAGCAGCGCCGTACCGAGGAGGTCGTCGGGGAGCGGCGCCCGGGTGACGGGTGTGGAGCCGGCCGTGTGCCACTCGGCCTGGACGGTGCTGCGGCCGGGGTCGCGCAGGGCGGTGGCGAGCAGGGTGCGGCCGCGGCCGGTGAGCCGCTCGCCGACGATACGGAGCCGGGGTTCGGCCTGGACGGCGAGGTCCAGGTGGACCGGGCCCTCCGGCCCGTCGACGGTGCATCCGATCCGGAAGCCGCGCCGGCCCTGGGCGTCGGGCCGGGCCCGCTCGGGGACGCAGTCGGCGGCGTCGGGGAACACCTCGTCGAGCGGGTCGCCCGCGCCGAGCCGGGCCAGCGCCTCGTACGCGCGCAGGGTGGTGGACTTGCCGCTGCCGCTCGGTCCGGTGAAGAGGGTGACCGGTCCCAGCGCGTGTGCGGCGGCGCGGTGTCCGGCGAACGCGGACAGGCGCAGCTCGGTGACGGCGGGCCGTGCGCGCAGCCGTCCGCCGTCTCCCCCGCCGTCCGGCACGCCCTCGGACCTCCGTCCGGGCCCGCCTCGCGGCCGGCTCTCCGACGCGGCCGGCCCCCGCGCCTCGGGGACGGCGGACCGCGGCCCGGGAACGCCGACGCGGGCGGGGGCGAGACCGGACGTACCGGCTCGGGCGCCGGTGACGCCGGGCGCACCGACGGGCTCGCGGATAACGCCGGGCGTACCGACGGGCGCGGCGGTCACGCCGGACGCACCGACGGACTCGGGGATCACGCCGGACGCACCGACGGGCGCGGCGGTCACGCCGGGCGTACCGGGTCGGGCGGGGGCGGCACCCGACGTGCCGACGCGCGCGGAGGTCGCACCCGACCTTCCGGCTCGCGCCGGGGTCACGCCGGTGGGGACTCCGCCCGTGGGGATGCCGGGGGGAGGGGCAACGGTGGAGGGGTGGTCGAGCGTGAAGCCGCCGGTGAGGTCCATGCCCGGACCGTACGCAGGTGCCTCCCTGACGAACCGTTACGGCTTGATGACCTTCCTACGATCGGGGGACCCCGGTGGACCCGCCGCCGACGGCGCTCTCCTCGTCCTCGCCTTCCGCGCCCTCGACCTCCGTGCCGGCCGGGGCGAGCAGAAAGACGTTGCGGTCGACGCGGTGCATCACGCTGCCGAGCCCGAAGACGACGCCGCTGCTGAAGTCGAGGATGCGCTTGGCGACCTCGGTGTCGGCGCTCGTCAGGTCGAGGAGCACCGGGATCTGGGCGATGAGGTAGTCGGCGACCTCACGGGCGTCGGCGAACACCTGTACGCGGAGCACGACCATGCGGCGCTGCTCGGCGGCTTCGTACTGCTCGGGGACCGCGCGGTGGTCGACCCTGGACGGCCATTCGTCACGGCCGCGCAGGGGCACGACCTGGGCGAGGCCCTCCCACTGCTCGTCGGTGACGTCGTACCTCTCGTACCTACTCATGGCCCCATCCTCCCGCCCCTCACCCGTTCGGCCCAACAGCGACACGAGGTGTCGCCCGGATGGCGGAGCCGGGGGCGGGCCGGAGCGGCGGATGCCCTCCCCGGGAGCAGCGCCTCCGGCCTTCGCGCAGATCAAGCCAGCCTTAAGAGAGCGTTAAGCCATCGACCCGCGCACAAAACCGCAGCTCAGAGTTGTGCGGGGGTTGGCCCTCGGGTGTTGCCATGAGCATTACACCTCCGCAATACTCACTGCTCGCGACACTCCTGAGAGCGCTCTCAACCGCACAGTCCGACGGTTTGCTGACCCGACCTCTCGCAGAACGGACCCCCACCGTGACGGCACGCCACCAGCGAACGATGTCCCGCAGGAAACTCCTCACCGCCACCGCGGGCCTGGCCCTGGCGGTGCCCGCCGTGGCGACCTGGCTCGAGGTGGACGCCGACGCCGCGACCCCCGCGACGCTCCCCCTGGACCTGGTCAACACCACCGGCAACGCCACCGTGTACGCCTACGTGCTCGGCCGCGACCCGGCGGCCGGCGGCAACTGGGCCTTCATCCAGGCGGACGGCTCCCGCCTGTACCACCCGCCGTCCCCGGCAGCCGACCAGACCCCGCTCGGCGTCGACTGCGCCATCGCGCTCAACGCGTCCGGCGCCGGGGCGCGGAGGGTGACGCTGCCGCGGCTGTACAGCGGACGCATCTACTTCTCCGTCGGCGCGAAGCTCACCTTCCTGATGAACCGCGGCGGCGGCCTGGCCCTGCCGTCGGTGAGCAACCCCACCGACCCCAACGCGAACGTCCGCCACGACTTCTGCGAATTCACCTTCAACAACGACCAGTTGTACGCCAACATCACGTTCGTCGACATGGTCTCGCTGCCGATCGCCTTCCAGCTGGAGACCGGACAGGGCACCCAGACGGTGCGCGGCCTGCCCGCCGACGGGCTGTCCCGGGTCGCCGCGGCGCTACGGGCCCAGTCCGCGGCCGACGGCAGCGACTGGAGCAGGCTGATCGTCAACAGGGGCGGCGCCGACCTCCGGGTACTCAGCCCCAACCTGGCCATCCGCGGCGACAACGCCCTCTTCCGCGGCTACTTCGACAGCTACGTCGACGAGGTGTGGAACAAGTACCGCGCCACCGACCTGCGCATCGACACCCAGTTCACCTGGGGCACCGTCACCGGCCGGGTCAGCGGCGACACGCTCGCCTTCCCGGGAGTGGGCGGCTTCGCCAAGCCGTCCACCCTCTCCATCTTCTCCTGCAGCGACGCCCCGTTCACCACGGGCAACGACCTGATGGGCAACCTCAGCGCCCGGCTCGCCGCCGCCTTCAACCGCACGACGCTGCTGGACAACCCCCACCAGCCGACCGCCGAGAACCCGGCCTCGTTCTACACCCGGCCGCGGACCAACCACTACGCCCGCATCCTGCACGAGACCACCCCCGACCACCTGGGGTACGCCTTCCCCTACGACGACGTCCACCCGGCCGGGGTGGACTTCGAGGGCAAGGTCCAGTCCGGCAGCCCCGGCCGGTGGACCATCACCGTCGGCGGAACGGCGGGAGGCGGCACGCCCACGCCGACCGCCACGGCCACGGGTGGCGGGATCAGTGCCTTCTCCACCATCCAGGCCGAGGCGTTCACCGCCCAGTCGGGCACCCAGGTCGAGGCCTGCTCCGACACCGGCGGCGGCTCCGACGTCGGCTGGCTGTCCAACGGCGACTGGCTCAAGTACTCCGCCGTCGCCTTCGGCGCCACCGGCGCCACCCGCCTCGACGCCCGCGTCGCGTCCGGCGCCGCCGCGGGTGTCAGCGGCCTGGTCCGGGTCCGGCTCGGCAGTCCCACCGCCAGCCCGGTCGGCAGCTTCGCCGTCGCCAACACCGGAGGCTGGCAGACCTGGCGGACCGTCCCCGCCGACATCAGCCGCACCACCGGCACCCATGACGTCTACCTGACCTTCGACAGCGGTCAGCCCGCCGACTTCGTCAACCTCAACTGGTTCACGTTCGCCTAGGACCGCGACCGGTCGGGCCTGCCCGCGGTCTTTGCCACGCCTCCTAGGCCTCGCGCACGACACGGTGGCGGAGGAGGACGGAGCGGCCGTCGAACGTCCGGGTCTCCACCGCCTCCAGTTCCGTGCGGCGCTCCGCCGGGTGGAAGGCCGGGGTGCCGCCGCCGAGGAGCACGGGGTGGACGACGACCCGGTACTCGTCGACGGCGCCGTTCGCGCCGAGGTGGGCGGCCAGTTCGGCGCCGCCGAACAGCACCAGCGTCTTGCCGGTCTCCGCGAGCGCCGTCAGCTCCTCGGCGACGTTCTCGGAGACGACGGTGGTGTTCCAGCCGGGGTCCCGGCCGGCGAGGGTCCGGGAGACCACGACCTTCGGGGCCTCCCGCCAGACCGGGGCGAAGGCCAGGTCGTGGGGGTCCTGCGAGTACCGCTCGGCGTTCGGCCAGAAGCCGGACATCAGGTCCCAGACCTTGCGGCCGTAGAGGAAGACGGTGTCACCGGCGGTCAGCTCCTCGGTGTACGCGGAGAGTTCGGGGCCCATGGCCGGCCAGTCGAACTCGCCGTTCGGCCCCGCGATGAAGCCGTCGAGAGACTGGTGCACGAAGTGGATGATGCGGCCCACGGGGTCCTGCCTTCCGGTGGCGCGGGCCGCCCCTGCGGCCCGCTCTCGCCCTGTGGTCGGAGCGGGCCGCCTCCGCTCGACATCCAGGAACCGCCATTTCCGGCCGACTTCTATCGGCCACGGCGGCCCGAGGGGCGGCCCTCAGCGGCCCATGCCGTGGATCTGCGGGGTCGGGGTGGGGCGGGCGCGGGAGAGTTTCGCGGCTGTGGCCCGGGCCGTCTCGAAGGCGACGACCGGGTTTCCGTCCTTGCGCCAGGGCTGGGCTCCGCACCACGGGCCGATCAGGCGGAACTGCTCCAGGGCCGCCTTGTACATCATCGCCCGGAGCATGTAGTGCGCGAGAAGGTGGCGCAGGGCGGGCAGACGCTCGTCGTCGGGTTCGGCCTGGTCGAGCGAGGCGGCGACCTTCTTCAGCCAGCTCCTCGTCATGGGTGTGGCCGGGGCCGCGACGGCGACGGCCCTCTCGTCGAGCTCGTTCAGCGCGTGCAGGTAGATCCCGGCGAGGGGGCTGCCGGGCGGGGCCTTGCGGACCGTCCGGCGGGCGAACCGCATCATCCGCCGGTCGTTGCCGAACCATTTGGCGCACCAGTACTGGAGAGCCTGCCAGTGCCCCTCGTAGTGGTGGGGGGCGCGGGAGACGAGTCCCTCCCAGAGCGGCTTGAACTGGGCGGGCTTGTACTGCGCTCCGCGCGCCGCCGTGATCATGACGACCCAGGGTCCCGGGTTCGCGGGGTCGAGCAGCGCGGCCTGCCGGGCCTCCTCGATCGCGGCCGGAAGCATGGCGCGGAAGCGGTTCATGTCGGAGGTCAGTACGTCGCGGGCGTATCCGCTGCCCCGGATCTCCCAGGCGCGGTGGACCATCATGCACGCGTGGAGGGTCGCCGCGTCGCAGTTGCCGGGCTCCGCCGCACGCCAGGCGTGAAACCAGCTGTCGTCCTCCTTGGCGATGTGCTGGAGGAGCTCCAGCCGGTCCCAGCGCTCGTCCCAGTCCTCACCCGCCGCCCGGACGTAGCGCTCGGCGGTCCTCCAGTCCCCGGCCCACGCGGCCTCGGCCACGGCCTGGCGCTTCTCCGCCCGGTGGGCCGGCGGGGGCGGGCCGGCGCGCCGCCCGTCGAGCTGCCCACGGGGCGGCATGCCGTAGTCGGCCGCCACGAAGTGCTGCGCGATCCAGCCGTCGACACGGCTGGGGGTCACGAGGAGGCGGTAGAGCACGGGGAGGAACACGCCGAGTACGACGATGAGTGTGAGTGTCACGCGGGGATCATTGCCGAACCGGTCACGCTCGGCAACACCTCAGGCCAACGATAGGGCGAGGTCAGAGCGGTGGACCGGCCAGTGGCGCCGGATTCCCGTGGTCGGGGCGGGCCGCTAGCGACCCGCCGGGGTGTCGCGGGCGTCGGCCCACAGGGAACGTACGTGGCCGAGGTGGCGGCGCATGCAGGCCTCCGCGCCGCGCGCGTCGCCCGCGAGCATCAGGTCGAGGAGTTCGAGGTGCTCCTCGGCGGAGGAGACGAGCTTGCCCGCCTCGTCCAGCCCGGTCAGGCCGTAGAGGCGGGACCGCTTGCGCAGCTCCCCCACCGTCTCGACCAGGCGGTCGTTGCCGGAGAGCGCGAGCAGCGCGAGATGGAAGCGGCGGTCGGCCTCCAGGTAGCCGATGAGGTCGTGCTCCCGGGCACGGGAGACGATCTCCTCGGCGACCGGGCGCAGCGCCTCCAGCTGCTCCCGGTCGGCCTTCCGCGTGACGCGGCCGATCGTGGGGACCTCGATCAGGGTGCGGAGTTCGGTGAACTGGTCGAGGTCCCGTTCGCTGACCTCGGTGATGCGGAAGCCCTTGTTGCGGACGGGCTCGACCAGGCCCTCCCTGGCCAGGTCGAGCATGGCCTCGCGGACGGGGGTCGCCGAGACGCCGAGGTCGCTCGCGAGTCCGGGGGCCGAGTAGACCTGGCCGGGCCGCAGTTCGCCGGCGATCAGGGCCGCGCGGAGGGCGTGCGCGACCTGGTCGCGGAGCCGTTCCTGCGCCCTGACGAGGCCGTACTGCTTCAGGTCACCCATCGTGCGCCCTCCGAGAAGTCACGGAGGAGCATCGTACAATGTCACGTTTCTCCGTCCGTGGGGCGGGCGTTGCCGGGAGCCCCCCCGCCCGGCCGTCAGAGCAGGAAGCCGGCGGGGAAGGGGTCCTCGGGGTCGAGGAAGTACTGGGCCGTGCCGGTGATCCAGGCGCGGCCCGTGACGGTCGGCACGATCGCGGGCCGGCCGGCGACCTCCGTCTCGCCGACGATCCGTCCCGTGAACTCGGTCCCGATGAAGGACTCGTTGACGAAGTCGACGCCGGGGGCGAGCAGACCGCGCGCGTGCAGCTGCGCCAGCCGGGCGCTGGTTCCGGTGCCGCACGGCGAGCGGTCGAACCAGCCCGGGTGGATCGCCATGGCGTGTCGGGAGCGGACCGCGTCGGAGCCGGGTGCGGCCAGGTAGACGTGCTTCACCCCGGCGATGGCCGGGTCCTCCGGGTGGACGGGCCGGTCGGGGCCCGCCTCGATCGCCTCCATGACGGCGAGTCCGGCGGCGAGCAGCTCCTCCTTGTGGGCGAGGTCGAACGGCAGCCCCAGGGAGTCGAGCGGCACGAAGGCGTAGAAGTTGCCGCCGTACGCGAGGTCGTAGGTGACGGTCCCGTACCCGGGCACGTCCGCCTTGAGGTCGAGTCCGGCGGCGAAGGCGGGCACGTTGGTGAGGGTGACGGAGCACGCGCGTCCGTCCTCGACGCGGACGTCGGCGCTCACGAGCCCCGCCGGGGTGTCGAGGCGGACGGTGGTGACCGGTTCGACGACCGGCACCATCCCCGTCTCGACGAGGACGGTGGCGACGCCGATGGTGCCGTGGCCGCACATCGGGAGGAGCCCCGACACCTCGATGAACAGGACGCCGTAGTCGGCGTCGGGTCGGGTGGGAGGCTGGAGGATCGCGCCGCTCATCGCCGCGTGGCCGCGCGGCTCGTACATGAGGAGGGTGCGGACGTGGTCCAGGTGCTCGACGAAGTGGAGCCGCTTCTCGGCCATCGTGGCGCCGGGGACGACCCCGACACCGCCGGTGATCACCCGGGTGGGCATGCCTTCGGTGTGGGAGTCCACCGCGTGGTAGACGTGACGGGTGCGCATGGGGTCCCTTTCGGGTCTGCGTGGGGAGCCGGGGGGCAGGGGCCGGGAGGGTGCCTTGCCGATCAGGCCGCGAGCCCGGCCTGATCGACGGGACACCCCTTACGCGTGGCCCTCGGCGAGGGCCTTCTCCGTCGCGGCGCGTACGACCGCCTCCTGCTCGGGAGTCAGCGGGACGCGGGGCGCGCGGGTGGGGCCGCCGGCCCGGCCTGCGACGTCCATGGACAGCTTGATCGCCTGGACGAACTCGATCTTGGAGTCCCAGCGGAACAGCGGGTGCAGGGACTTGTAGAGCGGCAGCGCGGTGTCGAGGTCCCCGGCGACGGCGGCGCGGTACAGCGTGGCGCAGGTGCGCGGGAGGGCGTTGGGGTAGCCGGCGATCCAGCCGACCGCTCCGGCGAGGGCGAGTTCGAGGAGGACGTCATCGGCGCCGACGAGCAGGTCGAGCCCCGGGGCGAGTTCGGCGATCTCGTAGGCGCGGCGGACGTCTCCGCTGAACTCCTTGACAGCGACGACGCTGCCGTCGGCGTGCAGGCGGGCGAGGAGCGCCGGGGTGAGGTCGACCTTGGTGTCGAGCGGGTTGTTGTACGCGACGACGGGCAGCCCGGCCGACGCGACCTCGGCGTAGTGGGCGCGTACGGACCGCTCGTCGGCCCGGTAGGCGTTGGGCGGCAGCAGCAGCACGGAGCCGGCTCCGGCCTCGGCGGCCTGTTCGGCCCAGCGCCGGGCCTCGGCGCTGCCGTACGCGGAGACGCCGGGCATGACCCTGGCGCCGTCCCCGGCGGCTTCGACGGCGGTCCGTACGACGTCGGCGCGCTCCGCGTCGGTGAGGGTCTGGTACTCGCCGAGCGAGCCGTTCGGGACGACGCCGTCGCAGCCCTGGTCGATCAGCCAGGAGACGTGTCGGGCGTAGGCGTCGTGGTCGACGGAGCCGTCCTCGCGCAGGGGGAGGGCGGTGGCGACCATGATCCCGTGCCAGGGGCGGGCGCGGTGCACGGGGGTCAGATCGGGGGACGCGTGGGACATGAAAGACACTCCCTTGTGTGGTGTGTGACATTTTACTGATGCCCGAGGAAGCCACAAGAGCGTCTTCCCCGAGTAGATATGACGAGCTGTCAGCTGGTTGAGTCGGTTTCCTGAGCGGGCAGCTCGGCCAGGTGCCGCAGGGGTACGGGGCAGGACAGCGGGCGGCGGTCCGGGGCGGACCCGGGCACACCGACGCGCACCTCGGCGCCCTCGCCGACCCCGGGACAGGCACCCTGAGCGCGTCCCGCGAGCGCCGCCACGGCGGGCCCGCACGTCCGGCCCTGGCACCAGCCCATCCCGGCCCGGGTGAACAGCTTGACCGTACGGGCGTCCCGCGCGCCGAGCGTCTCGACGGCCTCCGTCACACGGGCGACGGACACCTCCTCGCAGCGGCAGATCTCGGTGTCCTCCCGCAGCCAGTCCGTCCACCCCGCGCCGGGCCGGTGGACGGCCCCCATCGCCTCGGCGAAGCCGCGCAGCCGGTCACGGTGCCGGCGGGCGGCGGCCGACGCGCCCGCGCGCAGTGGCCGCACTCCGGAGAGCGTCCCCGCCACGGCCCGGGCCGCCGACTCGCCTTCGAGCACGGCCAGTCGGGCGCCGCCGACGCCCCCCGGTTCGCCGGCCGCCCAGATGCCGGGGACGGAGGTCGACTGGTCGGCGTCGAGGACCAGGGCGGACGTTCCGTCGGCGGCCGTGCGGGTCGCGCAGCCCAGTGCCGTGGCCAGTTCCAGCTGCGGCACGAGCCCGTGGCCCACCGCGACCGCGTCGCAGGGGACCCGCCGGCCGGTGCCCGGTACGGGACGCCAGTCGGCGTCGAGACGGGCCACGGTGACCGCCTCCACCCGGTCGGCGCCGTGCGCCTCGACGACCGCGTGGCGGGTGAGGAGCCTGACCCCGTGACGGAGCAACGCGGCCCCGTGCAGCGCTCCTTCGGCGAGTTTGGCGGGGTTGCGCAGGAGGGTGGTCGCGGAACCCGCGTACCCGAGATAGGACCCCGCCTCGACGACCGCCGGGACGTGGGCGCCCGCCGCCGCGAGGGAACCCGCGACCGCCAGGAGCAGCGGGCCGCTGCCGGCGACGACGACGCGGTGCCCGGGCAGTACGAGCCCGCTCTTGAGCATGGCCTGCGCTCCCCCGGCGGCCACGACCCCGGGCAGGGTCCAGCCGGGGAAGGGCAGTTGCCGCTCGTACGCGCCGGTGGCGAGGAGCACGCCACGGGCGCGTACGGTCACGGCGGTCTCGTCGCCCGTGACGACGGCGTGCAGCCGCCAGTCGCGGCCTTCGGGGACCACCGTCCAGACGTGGCACCCCGGGCGGTAGGTCACCCCACCGGAACGGACGTGGCCGTCCAGGGCCGCCGTCCGCCGGGCGAACGCGCGCCAGCCGTGGTGGAGCGCCTCCGGCCGGACGGCTCCGAGTTCGGGCGCCGGATGCCGGTGGTACTGGCCGCCGGGCCGGTCCCCGGCGTCGAGCAGGACCACGCGGAGACCGAGCCGGGCCGCCTCCACGGTCGCGGCGAGCCCGGCCGGACCCGCACCGACGACGGCGAGGTCGGCCGTGTCCGTGCCCCCGGCGCCGTACGGCTCGGGTCCCGGGTCAGACGGCGAGGTCGGCACGGCCGGTCCCCTCCTGGGTCGTGACGGTGTCCCCGGGGCGGGCCGGGGTGAGGCAGGCGCGCTGGTTGGGGCGCCCGTTGACGGTGAGGAGGCAGTCGTAGCAGCTGCCCATGCCGCAGAAGACACCGCGCGGGGCGCCCGAGACGCGGGTGGTGCGCCAGGTCAGGATGCCCGCGCTCCACAGCGCGGCCGCGAGGGACTGCCCGGCGAGGGCGTCCACCGCCCGGCCGTCGAAGTCCACGGTGAACGTGTCCGTGGCCGCGCCGCCGACCAGGGAACGCGGGGTGCGGGCGCCGGTACGGCGTCGTCTCATGGTGCGGTCTCCCGGGGGCCGGAGGCGGTGTCGGGGGCGGGGGGAGCGGCGGGCGGCGGATCGTGGGTGAACCGTTCGGGCCGGAAGGGGGTGGGATCCGTCGCCGGGGTCTCCCCCGTCAGTGCCGCGGCCACGAGCAGTCCCGTGGCCGGGGCGAGGCCGATCCCCGCGCCCTCGTGGCCGCACGCGTGGTGGAGTCCCGGGACGCGCGGGTCGGGTCCGATCGCCGGCAGGTGGTCCGGCAGGTACGGCCGGAAGCCGTGGTACGCGCGCAGGACCCGGACGTCGGCGAGGACGGGGAAGAGCGCCGCCGCCTGGGACGCGAGCCTGCGCAGGGCCTCGACGGACAGGGAGCGGTCGAAGCCCACCCGCTCCCGGGTGGCGCCGATGAGGACAGGTCCGGCGGGGGTGCCCTCGACGACGGCCGAGGACTGGAGCGCGGCGGAACCGCTGGCCACGTCGGCGATGTAGTCGGCGGCGTACACCTTGTGCCGGACGACCCGGGGAAGGGGTTCGGTCACGAGCACGAAGCCGCGCCGGGGCAGCACCGGCAGGTCCGTGCCGGCCAGCGCCGCGACGGCTCCGCCCCACGTTCCGGCCGCGTTGACCACGGCGGGCGCGGCGAGTTCACGGCGGGCCGTGCGGACGCCGCGTACCGCTCCCGAGGGGGTGCGGAGGACGGCGGTGACCTCCTCGCCGAGGTGGACGGTCGCGCCGGAGGCGGCGAGGAGCCGGGCGGCGGCGCGGGCGGGCTGGATCTGGGCGTCCTGCGGGTAGTGGAAACCGCCCGCGAGCCCGTCCGCGAGGTGCGGTTCGAGCGTGCGCAGGGTGTCGGCGGGGATCTCGGCGGCCTCGACTCCGACCGCCCGCTGGCTCGCGGCGTACGCGCGCAGGGCCGTGAGGGTGGCGGTGTCGGGGGCGACCACGAGGCCGCCCTTGGTCTCGTACTCCATGTCCCGCGGGAGGATGGCGGCGAGTTCGCCCCAGAGGCGTACGGAGAGAAGGGCGAGGTCGAGTTCGGGGCCGGGCTCCTTGTCGGAGACGAGGAGGTTGCCCTCGCCCGCGCCGGTGGTGCCGCCGGCGACGGGGCCCCGGTCGACGACGGCGACGGAGAGTCCCGCGCGGCCGGCGAAGTACGCGCAGGCGGCTCCGACGACGCCCGCGCCGATGATCACGGCGTCCAGGGTCCGCAGTCTCGTGGGCACGGCAGTAATATGTCACATTCTCTTCGAGGAAAACAGGGCGCGGAGATCATCCAACTCCGCGCCCTGTCGTGCCGGTTGGGAGTCGGGTCAGCCGCGCAGCGGGCCCTCGCAGTGGTAGCTCGACGTTCCCGCGCGTCCGCCGGTCCAGATGTCGACCGGGCCGAAGGAGCAGTTCATGTCGGCGAGGTTGTTCGAGGCCGCGCCCGCCCGGTCGAGGAGGAAGTAGTCGACCGTCTCGGACATGTCCTTGAAGACCTGGTCGGCGCTGCCCGCGTCCGCGAGGTTGGCCGTGATGCGTCCGGTGCAGGTGAAGCGGCGCCCGCCCGGCTCGCCGCTCTCCGCGCAGACCGGGATGCTGGAGGTCGCGGCGGTGAAGGAGGCGGCGACGTCGGCGGCCCGGGAGTCCCGCAGCTGTGCCACCGGCGTGAACGTGGTGGCCGGGACGAAGAGCCGGTCGACCTCGGCGATCCGCGCGTCCAGGAAGCGGTCGTAGTCGCGCTGGAGCGCCGTGTCGGCGCCGAGCCGCGCGCGCCAGGCGTCGTACGCGGCGACGTCGTTGCCGCGCAGGTGCCGGTACATCTCGCGCAGCGTGGCGGGCCTGTCGGTCCAGAGGTACTCGAAGAAGGTGCCGGCGTACGCGTAGAAGCGGAAGCCGTCGCCGTCGTAGGTGGCGTTCAGGATCTGGCGCACGGTCATGCGCGGTCCGCCGCCCGCCGTGTCGGCGATGACGCCGCGGACGAGGGACTTGCGGACGGCGATGCCGTCGTCGCGGGTGGCTCCGTCGAAGAACTCGGCCGTGCCCTCGTCCATGGCCGTGGTGCGGTCGCCCTGGTACCAGGGGCCCTCACCGAAGAAGCCGGGCACCGCGAAGCGGCCGTTGAGGTAGTGCGTGTACTCGTGCCGGAAGAGCTCTTCCAGGGTCAGTGAGGAGTCCTGGGGGACGCGGCGCTCGTAGGTGTAGAAGGTGGCGCCGCGCTCGATGTAGATGCCGCCGTTGTTCGTGTCCATCCCGGTGAGGATCGGGTGGTACTTCTCGTAGTCCGCGCGCGAGGCGTACAGGACGATGTTCAGCGAGGTGTTGGGGTCGCCGGCGAGCGGCTCCAGGGTGCCGAGCACCCGGTGGAACTGGGCCTTGACCTGCTTGCTCGCGTAGTAGAGCGTGTCGACGGTCAGGCGCGGGAGTCCGGTGCGGACCTTGATGGCGCCGCTGTCGTACGCGTACGTGTACGGGAAGATCCGGCGTTCGATGTCCGCCCTGCACACCGCGTACGGGGCGCAGGCCTCGTAGACGTTGAGCCAGGAGACCAGCGAGGCCCACTGCGCGCTGCCGGTCCCGAAGGTGGTCTCGACGGGGCCGAGGAGGGCGCCGAGGTCGGCGACGACCGCCGGGCGCAGGCCCTGGATCTGGCCGAAGCGGCCGTACTCGCCCAGGGCGTCGCGTGCGACCCAGCTGTTGGCGGTCCCCTTCAGGTGCCCGTACCCCGCGAAGGCCTTGAAGGCGGCGCGGTACGCGGGGTCGGCGGCGGCCGCAGCGTGGAAGGCGGAGTCCTGGTTGCCGGGGTAGACGCCGAGGTAGTTGAGGGAGAGCGCGGCGAGTGCGGCGCCCGCCCAGGCCGGGTCGAGGTGGGTCGCCGGGTGAGCGGCGTCCATCGTCGCGAGGGTCTTGCGGATCAGGGGCAGCTGGTGCTGCCGGAGACCCGGGGCGCTCGCCGCGTACAGCGCCTCGCGCAGGGTGTCGGCGTTGGAGGCGGTGACGTCGAAGGTCCGCGGGGCCGTGCCGTAGGCGGCGACGGCCCGCCGCACGGCGTCGACCGTCGGGGCGTCGGTGGTGTCGATCTCGTCGCGCGAGAAGTCGTGGTAGGCCACCGCGTGGAGGTAGGTGAACATCTCCTCCAGGTGGGAGGAGTTCTTGCCGTCGTGGCCGGGCGCGAGGGTGGTGGCGCGGCGCGCGACGGCCTGGACGTGGGCGTCGGACATGACCGGCGTGAGCCGGGCGTCCCAGGTCCAGACGAGTCCGCGCAGACAGTCGTCGGCGGTCACGGCGGGGTCGGCGAGGAAGTCGGCGAACCGTTCGGGGGTGAGGCCGGTGACGCCGTCGAGGGTGCAGGGCGCGGCGGCGGTCCGCTGTCGGGCGCGCGGCTGCGCGGCGGTGTCGGGGACGGCGCCGGGTATCCGGCCGGCGGCGGCGCCGCCGGGTGCGGGTGCCGGGGCGGCGACGGCCGGGGGTGCGCTCGCGAGCCGGTCGACCTCGTCGTGAGGGTGCGGCCGCGGCGCCGGGTGGGCCGCAGGCGCGGCCGGTGAACCGGCGGGCTGCGCGGCCTGACCGACGCCCTGGCCGAGGGGTACGAGCAGGCCGACCGCGAGGGCGGAGGCGAGCAGGGCGGTGCGCACGGATCTGTGCTGGGACACCAGGGCTCCTGTCGAAGGTGGGGATGTGGGGGTGGTTCCCAGTCAACTCGCTTTGCTGCACGTCGAGTTGACGTTCTGTCCAGCGATGGTGCGAGCAGTACCATAGTAATGTGAAATTGTACTGACAAGGGGTTGGCGGCATCCCGGCGCAACGGGAACCGGGGGGTCCTCTGGAAGGACCCCCCGGAATCACCGGTTCCTCAGATGCGGTCGGAGGCCGCCTCGGGGGCCGTGACCGCCTCGTGCGTCAGGGACTCCGGAGGTGGCGGGGTGCTCACCCGGCGCCGTACGAGACGAGCGGCGAGCGGCTCCGTGAACCTGGCCGTGAGGGGACCGACGACGACGAGGATCAGGACGTACGCCGTGGCGAAGGGCCCCAGTTGCGGCTGCACCCCGGCGGTGACGGCGAGCCCGGCGATGACGATGGAGAACTCGCCGCGCGCCACCAGGGCGCCGCCGGCCCGCCACCGGCCCTTCGTCCCGATCCCGGCGCGGCCCGCCGCCCAGTACCCGGTGGCGATCTTCGTCAGCGCCGTGACGACCGCCAGGGCGAACGCGGGAAGGATCACCGGCGGAATGCTGGCGGGGTCGGTGTGCAGACCGAAGAAGACGAAGAAGACCGCGGCGAACAGGTCACGCAGCGGGCTCAGCAGCGCGTGGGCGCCGTCGGCGACCTCGCCGGACAGGGCGATGCCGACGAGGAACGCCCCGACGGCCGCCGAGACCTGGAGCTGCTGGGCGATGCCCGCGACGAGCAGGGTGAGACCGAGGACGACGAGGAGCAGCTTCTCCGGGTCGTCGCTGGAGACGAAGCGCGAGATGAGGCGCCCGTAGCGGACGGCGACGAACAGGACGGCGCCGGCCACGCCGAGGGCGATGGCGAGCGTGGCACTGCCGGCGGCCAGTCCGACGCCGGCGAGGAGGGCCGTGACGATGGGCAGGTAGACGGCCATGGCCAGGTCTTCGAGGACCAGGATGCTCAGGATGACCGGGGTCTCGCGGTTGCCCAGGCGCCCGAGGTCGCCGAGGACCTTGGCGATGACCCCGGAGGAGGAGATCCAGGTGACGCCGGCGAGGACGACGGCGGCGACCGGCCCCCAGCCGAGCAGTAGCGCGGTGGCGGCGCCGGGAAGGGCGTTGAGGGCGAAGTCGACGAGCCCGGCGGGGTACTGGGTCTTGAGGTTGGTGACGAGATCGCTCGCGGTGTACTCGAGTCCCAGCATCAGGAGCAGGAGGATCACGCCGATCTCGGCGCCGATGGCGACGAACTCCTCGCTGGCGCCCAGTGGCAGGAGACCGCCCTTGCCGAAGGCGAGCCCCGCGAGGAGGTACAGGGGTATCGGGGAGAAGCGGAACCGGCCGGCGAAGCGCCCGAGCAGGCCGAGGCCGAGGATGATGGCGCCGAATTCGATCAGGAAGACCGCGGAGTGCACGCCGCCCTCACTCCCGACCGAGTATCGCGGCGGCCGCGTCGACGCCCTCGCGGGTGCCGATGACGATGAGCGTGTCACCGCCGGCCAGTCGGAACGCGGGCGTCGGGGACGGTACGGCCCCGGAGCGGCGCAGTACGGCGACGATCGAGGCGCCGGCCTCGGTCCGCATCCGCGTCTCGCCGAGGACCCGCCCGTTCCAGTACGAGTGGGCGGACAGCTCGACGCGTTCGGCGACGAGCCCCAGATCGGTGGTGTGCAGGACGTTGGGGCTGTGGTGGGCGGGCAGCAGCGCGTCGATCAGCGAGCCCGTCTCGGCCTCGGTGAGGTGCAGCGACTGGGCGCAGGCGTCGGGGTCGTCGGCGCGGTACACATTCAGGGTGCGGGTCCCGTCGCGGTGCGCGATCACCGACAGCTGCCGGTGCTCCCGGGTGGTGAGGTCGTACTGGACTCCGATGCCGGGCAGGGGTGTCGTTCTCATCCGCGGAGCAGGCACAGGCCGTCCCTCCTGTCGTTCGTGGGCGGTCATGGTGTGCGGCCATGGTGTCATCCGTCCGGAATCCGGGATCGGGCCGTGGGTAGTCTGGGAGCCCCGTCGGCCCTGGTAGGGGCGTCGACCCGGTGCGGTGAGGACGTCGTGATCGAGGAGCTGATACCCGCGCCCGCGAGCGCCGCCCACGCGTTCCACGACTGCGACTCGGCCGTCGGCGCCCTGTTCCCGGAGGAGGCCGCCGCCGTCGCGCGCGCCCTGCCGAAACGGCGTCAGGAGTACGCCGTCGTCCGCGTGTGCGCCCGGCGCGCGATGAGTGCCCTGGGGGTCTCGGCGGTGGCGCTGGTGACGGGGGAACGGGGCGCTCCGCGGTGGCCCGCCGGTCTCGTGGGGAGCATGACGCACTGCGCCGGGTACCGCGCGGCCGTCGTCGGCCGGGCCTCCGACTACCGCGGCCTCGGCATCGACGCCGAACCCAACGCGCCGCTCGACGACGAGGTGCTGGAGTTCGTCTCGTCGCCGCGGGAGCGGGCCCGGCTCCGCGCGCTTGCCGCGTCCGCGCCGGAGGTCTGCTGGGACCGGCTGCTGTTCAGCGCCAAGGAGTCGGTGTTCAAGGTCTGGTATCCGCTGACCGGGCGCGAGCTGGACTTCGGGGACGCGGACGTCCGGATCGACCAGGAGGCGGGGACGTTCACCGCGGACGTCGGCCTTCCGGACGACGGCCCGGACGGCGAACACCTGAAGGTCCTCGAAGGGCGCTGGCTCTGCCGCGACGGTCTCGTGGTGACGGCCATAGCCCTCCGGCGCGGGTGAGCGTACGGGCGTGGCCCGCCGGCGCGGGCGCGGTGGGCGGGGCGGGGGCTCAGCCCGCGGTCCGGCACCTCCGGGCCCACGGCAGGGGCGACGCGCGGGGGTCGGTCGCGCCGCCGCCGTGGCCCGGAGGGGCCGGGGTCATTCGGCCGGCCGGCCCGTCAGATGCGCGAAGACATCGTCCAGGGTCGGCCTGCGCACGGTGAAGTCGCTGACCTGGATGCCCGCGTCGCGCAGGGCGACGGCGACGTCGGCGACGTCACCGAGCCCGTCGTCGAGCTGCACGGCGATCGTGCCCTTGGCGGCGTCCACCGTGGGCACGGTCGTCAGCGCCGGTCCGAGGGCGGCGAGGACCGCGCCCACGTCCGACGGCGCCGACACCGTCACTTCGAGCCACTCCCGTCCGACCTTGCGCTTGAGGGCGTCGGGGGTGCCGTCGGCGATCACCCGGCCGGAGTCGACGACCGCGATCTGGTCCGCGAGGAAGTCCGCCTCCTCCAGGTACTGCGTCGTCAGGAGCAGGGTGACGCCGTTGTCCACCAGCTCGCGGACGAGTTCCCACAGGGCCATCCGGCTGACCGGGTCGAGCCCCGTGGTCGGCTCGTCGAGGAACAGCACGGGGGGCGAGGTGATCAGGCAGCTCGCCAGGTCGAGCCGCCTCCGCATGCCGCCGGAGTAGGTGCGGGCCGGCCGGTGGGCCACGGCGGTGAGGCCGAAGCGCTCCAGGAGCTCGTCCGCGCGCCGGCGCGCCGTCCGGCGGCCGAGGTGCAGCAGCCGTCCGAGCAGCGCCAGGTTCTCGTGCCCGGTGAGGATCTCGTCGACGGCCGCGTACTGGCCCGCGAGGCCGATGCGCCGGCGTACCTCGTGCGGCTGCCGGGCCACGTCGAAGCCGGCCACCTCCGCGTGCCCGCCGTCCGGTGCCACGAGCGTCGTGAGCACCTGCACGGTGGTCGTCTTGCCCGCCCCGTTGGGGCCGAGCAGGCCGAGCACCGTGCCGGCGCGCACCTGGAGGTCGATGCCGGAGAGCGCCTCGACGTCCCCGTACCGCTTGCGCAGGCCCTCGGCCCGGATGGCCGTGTCCACCTCTGCCGCCCCCACCGCGCTCAGCGCACCGGGTCCGGGGCCTGCTCCCGCAGGCTGCGCGGGCGCATGTCCGTCCAGTGCTCCTCCACGTACGCGAGGGCGGCGTCGTGGCTGCTCTCGCCGAGCGCCTCGGTCCAGCCGTCGGGCACCTGGGCGAAGGCGGGCCAGAGGCAGTACTGGGCCTCGTCGTTCACCAGGACGAGGAACGTGCCGTTCTGGTCGTCGAAGGGGTTCGGCATGGGGTCACTTCCCATCTGTCGCGGACTCGGGGGTCCGCTCGACTGTGGCAGGGGGTGCTGACACCGGGCTGATGCCGGTGGCGTGCGGGGCGGGACGGTCGAGGCGGACCGGCAGGCCGGTGTAGCCGTACACGAAGTTCGAGTGGAGCAGGCGGGGGCTGCCGAGGAGTTCGATGTGCCCGACCTTGTCCCGGAGGGCGCGGAGCATCGCCTCGACATGGGTGCGGCCGAGGAAGGCGCCGATGCAGAAGTGCGGTCCGTGTCCGAACGCCACGTGCTTGTTGGGCGTACGGGCCAGGTCGAAGCGCTCCGGGTCGGTGAAGACGTCCTCGTCGAAGTTGGCGGAGCTGTTCCACAGGGTGACCACGTCGCCCGCGGCGATCGTGCGGTCGCGGATCTCCACGTCGGTGAGGGCGCGCCGGCCGAAGTGCATGGCCGGGGTGGTCCAGCGGAGGACCTCCTCCGTGGCGGTGGCGGTGTCGACGAGCCCCTCCTTCAGCGCCTTCCACTGGTCGGGGTGTTCGGCCAGGGCGATGACGGCGCCGACGGACGACATCCGGCTGGACTCGTCGCCGCCGAGGATCAGGCTGTAGCAGTTGAAGACGATCTCGTCCTCGGTGAGGAGCCGCCCGTCGACGGTGCCGGTGGCCAGGGCGCTGATCACGTCCTCGCCGGGGTGCCGGCGGCGCTGGGCGGCGAGGCCGGAGAAGTACAGGAGGATCTCGTTGCGCGCGAGCCATTCCTCCTCCGCCCCGTGCTCCTCGCTGGTACGGGAGAGGGTCATGGTGTTCCAGTGGACGAGCTGCTCGCGGTCCGCCACCGGCACGTCCATGAGGTCGCCGATGGTGTTGATCGGGATGTGGTCCGCGAGGTCGACGACGAAGTCGAACGCGCCCCGCTCCAAAGCCTCTTCGAGCAGGGCGCCCGTGCGGACGTTCACGCCCTCCACCACCGGTGCGAGGACGCGGGGGGAGAAGGACTTCAGCATGAGGTTGCGGATCTCGCGGTGCCGGGGCCCGTCGGTGACAGCGAGCATCTTCCCGGACGCCGAGTCCTCGCCCTGGAGCAGGGTGGCGAGGACGTTGCCGCGTTCGGACGTGAACCGCTTGTCGTCCCGGTAGACCGCGACGACGTCGGCGTGGCGGGACAGCACCCAGAACGGGGGCGCGCCGGGGGTGGCGCGATGGTGGTGGACCGGTCGTTCGGCGCGGAACCGGGCCCAGATCGCCCTCAGGTCGGGGCGGGTGAAGGTACGGGGGTCGGTGAGGTCGACGCTGTCGGGGTCGGGGATCTCCGGTCTCGCGGGTTCGGCGGGCTGCGGTGCGGTGGGTCTCATGGCGGGTGCTCCCTTCGGAACACGGCGGAGAGGGGCGGTGGGACCGCGGCGCACGGCGGGGGGGCGGTGTGGAGCGGTGGTGCAAGGGGTCGGGGGGCCGCGGCGCGCGGGCGCCGCGGCCCCGGTCTCAGGATGCCGCCGTGCGGAAGCGGCGGAGGCTGAACAGCACGGTGAGGACGAAGACGGCGCCCAGGGAGATGGCGACGGCGAGGGAGGCGTGCTCGCCCGGGAAGCTCCCGCCGGTGGCGGTGGGGTTGCCCCACAGCTCGCGGGTCCAGGTGACCACGGCGCTGACCGGGTTCCAGTCGGCGACCGGGCGCAGCCAGGCCGGGAGCCGGTCGACGGACTGGAAGGCGTTGGACAGGAACGAGAGGAGGACGGTGACCAGGCCCGCGACCACGTTGATCGTCTCCATGTTGCGGGAGAACAGGCCGAGGAGGACACCGACCCAGAGCATGGCGTACATGAACACGGCGAGCAGGACGAAGCCGGCGAGCACGGGGAGCGGCCCGCGTTCGGGCCGCCAGCCGAAGAGCACGCCGATGCCCGTGACGACGGCGAGCCCGATGAGTCCGACGGCCAGGTCGCCGAGGGTGTGGCCGAGGAGGATGGAGGGGCGGGCGATCGGCAGGCTGCGGAACCGGTCCACGAGTCCGCCTCGCAGGTCGGCGGCGACGGCGACCGCGGTGGGGCCGATCCCGGCGAGCCCGACCTGGGCGGCCACGCCCGCGAACATGTACGTCTGGTAGTCGGATCCGCCCGTCACCGACAGCGACCCCTGGAAGAGGTAGCCGAGGACGATCATCGAGACGAGCGGGTTCATGATGATGCCGACGAGGCGGCCGGGGGCCCGGCGGAGCCGGTTCAGTCTCCGGCCCGCGACGGCGAGGGACTCCACGGCCAGCGCGATGGGCGGCGCGGGCCTGCGAACCTGGGTGAGGGTCACCACGCCCGGTCACCGCCCGTCGCCCGGTCGCCGGCCGCGTCGGGCCGCGCGGCGTCGAGCCGCGCGAGGGCGGCGTCGACGGCGCGGCCGACGACGGCCTGGGGGCCGGGGTGCATCAGGTACTCGTGGCCGCAGTCGACCGGGTGGATCCGGAGGTGTCCGTCCACGTGGGGCTCCCATCGTCGGGTCTGGTCGGCCAGTTGTTCCGCCGTCCATTCGCGGGTGGCGGTGAAGAGGTGCATGTCGCCGGTGAACCGGCCGGCGGTGAACCGTTCCATGAGGTCCCCGTGGGTCCGGGAGAGGCGCAGCAGCCTCGGGATGCCCCGCTCGCCCAGTTCGGCGAGCGGATGGTTCTCCCGCCGCAGGACGTCGTGGAGCACGGCCGGGGTGAGCGGGCGGTCGTCGAAGGCGGCCCGGCTGTGGCCGAGTGCTTCGAGGGCCCGCAGGAGCAGTTCCCTCTCGTCGTCCTCCTCGTCGCGTCCGGTGCTGCCGAGGTAGCCGTCGAGGTCGGCGAGGAAGTCGACCTCCTCGCCCGCCTGTTGCAGCTGGACGGCGATCTCGTGGGCGAGCACGCCGCCGTAGGACCAGCCGAGGAGGCGGTACGGGCCGTGCGGGCGGATCCGCCGGATGTGGCCGATGTACTCGGCGGCCACGGTCCGGAGGTCGTCCGGGATCGGGGCGGCGCCGCCGACGGCCGGTGACTGGAGGCCGTAGAGGGGGTGGCGCCGGTCGATGTGCCGGGCGAGTCCGACGTACGGGAGGCTGAAGCCGAGCCCGCTGTGCACGAGGAAGACGGGGGGCGCGTCGCCGCCCGGTCGGATGGGGAGCACGGTGGAGAAGGGGTCGAGGGTGTGCTCCCGGTCCGGTCCGGTCTTCTCGGCGCGGGTGGCGAGCGCGGCGACGGTGCGGTGCAGAACCACGTCGGCGACGCTGAGCCTCAGTCCGGCGGTCTGGGCCCGGCTGACCAGCCGGACGGCGAGGAGGGAGTGGCCGCCCAGCTCGAAGAAGCTGTCGTCGATGCCGACCCGTTCCAGTCCGAGGACCTGCGCGAACAGCGAGCACAGCACCTCCTCGACCGGATCCCGGGGCGCCCGCGAGGACACCACCGCACCCAGATCGGGCGCCGGCAACGCCTTCCGGTCCACCTTCCCGCTCGGCGTCAACGGCAGCGCGTCCAGGACCACCACCACCGGCACCATGTACTCCGGCAGCGACCGCCCCACGAACTCCCGCACCGCGCCCACGTCCACCGACGCACCCGCCGCCGGCACCACATAGCCGACCAGCACCGCACCACCAGGACCGTCGGAACGCGCCACCACCACCGCACGCCCCACCGACGCATGCCCCAGCAGCACCGCCTCCACCTCACCCGGCTCCACCCGGAACCCACGCACCTTCACCTGCGCGTCCGCACGCCCCAGGAACACCAGACGACCGTCAGCCGACCACCGCACCACATCACCCGTGCGATACATCCGCTCACCGGCCACCCCGAACGGGCACGCCACGAACCGCGAAGCCGTCAAACCCGCACGACCCACATAACCCCGAGCCACACCCGCACCCGACAGATACAACTCACCCGCCACACCCACCGGAACCGGCCGCAACCCACCGTCCAACACGAACACACCCGTGTTCCTGATGGGACGGCCGAGGGTCACGGGCTCGTCGGCGACGAGCCGGGTGGCGGTGGACCAGATGGTGGTCTCGGTCGGGCCGTAGAGGTTGGTCACCTCGGCGGCGTGCGCGGTCAGCGTCTCGGCGAGCGTGCCGGGCACGGCCTCGCCGCCGACGAGGACCCGTAGCCCGCGTACGGCTTCGGGCTCGCGCGTCACCAGTTCCTGCCACAGGGCGGGGGTCGCCTGCATGACGGTGACACCGGCCCGTTCGATGAGCGCGGTGAGGGCCTCGGGGTCGAGGACCACGCCGTCCTCGCCGACGACGACGCCGGCGCCGGACAGCAGCGGGACGTACACCTCAAGGCCGGCGATGTCGAAGGACCAGGTGGTGACGGCGAGGAGCCGGTCCCCGGCGTCCATCGGGAAGCGCTCGGCCATCGCGAGCAGGAAGTTCATCAGGTTCCGGTGCTCGATGGCCACGCCCTTCGGGCGCCCCGTGGAACCCGAGGTGTAGAGCACGTACGCCGCGTGGGCGGGGTGGAGCGGGGCGGCGCGTTCGGCGTCGTCGACGTCGGCGGCGTCGTGCGCGGCCACGGCCGCTGCGGTCCCGGGCTCGTCGAGGACGAGCCGGGGCACGCCCGGATCCGGGAGCCTGCCGGAGATCGCCGAGTCGGTGACCAGGAGGGCGGGCCGGGCGTCACCGAGGACCAGTTCGATCCGCTCGGCGGGGTACGCGGGGTCGACGGGCAGATACGCGGCGCCGGACTTGAGCACCGCGAGGAGGGCGACGACCATCTGCTCGGTGCGGGGCAGCGCGAGCGCCACCAGCCGCTCCGGGCCCGCGCCCAGGGCGATCAGCTGCCGCGCCAGACGGTTCGCCCGCGCGTTCAGTTCCCCGTACGACAGCTCCGTACCGCCGTACACGACCGCGACCGCCTCCGGCGACCGGGCCGCCTGCCGCTGGAACGCCTCGGGGAGGGTGACCGGCGGCAGCGGGCGGGCGGTGTCGTTCCACTCGGTGAGGATGCGGTGGCGTTCCTCGTCGGTGAGCAGTTCGATGCCGCTGACGGGGAGGTCGGGGTCGTCGGCGACCTGTTCCAGGAGGCGTACGAGACGCTCGGCGACCGAGGCCGCCGTCGACTCGTCGAACACGTCGTGGCTGAACTCCAGGAACCCGTCCAGACCGCCGGGCGTGCCGTCGTCGGCCTGCCGCTCCATGAGCGTGAGGGACAGGTCGAACTTGGCGGTGTCGGCGCCGACGGGCTCCGGTGCGACGGTCAGGCCGGGCAGGTGGAGGTCGGTGTGCTCGTTGTTCTGGAGGGAGAGCATGACCTGGAAGAGCGGGTTGCGGCCCATGGACCGCTCCGGGTCGAGGACCTCGACCAGGCGCTCGAAGGGCACGTCCTGGTTCTCGAACGCGCCGAGCGCGGTGTCGCGGGCGCGGTCGAGGAGTTCCCGGAAGGCCGGGTCTCCGGACACGTCGGTCCGCAGGACCAGGGTGTTCATGAAGCAGCCCACCAGCTCGTCCAGGGCGTCGTCGAGACGACCCGCCACCGGAGAGCCGATCGGCACGTCCTCCCCCGCCCCCAGCCGCGACAACAGCGCCGCAAGACCGGCCTGCAACACCATGAACACCGACGAACCCGACTCCCGCGCCAACCGCACCAGCGCACCATGAGCCCCCGCATCAAGCCGGAACGGAACCGTCCCACCCCGATGCGACATCACCGCCGGCCGCGCACGGTCGAACGGCAACGCCAACTCCTCCGGCATCCCCGCCAACCGCTCACGCCAGAACCCCAACTGCCGCGCCACCACACTCGACGCGTCCGACTCCACACCCAGCAACTCCCGCTGCCACACCGCGAAGTCCGCGTACTGCACGGGCAGCGCGGTCCACACCGGGGCCTGACCCGCGCACCGCGCCGTGTACGCACGCGACACGTCGTGGGTGAGCGGGGCGACGGACCAGCCGTCGGCCGCGATGTGGTGGACGACCAGGAGCAGCAGGTGCTCGTCGGGGGCGGTGCGGTACAGGTGGGCGCGGAGGGGGATCTCCGTCGTCAGGTCGAAACCACGGCCCGCGCGGGCCGCCGACACCGACACCGCGCCCGCGGCGTCCACCTCGGCCACCTCCAGACCCGGCCACACCTCCGCCGCGTCCAGCACCACCTGCCGCGGTTCCCCGTCCACCTCCGGGAACACCGTCCGCAGACTCTCGTGCCGCCCCACCACGTCCGCCAGCGCCGCATCCAGCGCCGCCACGTCCAGCGCACCCGACAACCGCACCGCGAAACGCATGTTGTACGCGGCGGACTCGGGGCCCTCCAGACGGTTGAGGAACCACAGCCGGCGCTGTGCCGAGGAGGTCGGCAGGGTGCCGGTGCGGGATACGGCGACGAGCGGGGGCCGGTCGCGCTCCCCTGAGCGGGCCCGGTCGGCGAGTGCGGCGACGGTGGGCGCCTCGAACACGTCCCTGATCGACAGGGACGTACCGAGGGCGGAGCGGGCCCGGCTGACGAGCCTGGTGGCGAGGAGGGAGTGGCCGCCCAGCTCGAAGAAGCTGTCGTCGATGCCGACCCGTTCCAGTCCGAGGACCTGCGCGAACAGCGAGCACAGCACCTCCTCGACCGGATCCCGGGGCGCCCGCGAGGACACCACCGCACCCAGATCGGGCGCCGGCAACGCCTTCCGGTCCACCTTCCCGCTCGGCGTCAACGGCAGCGCGTCCAGGACCACCACCACCGGCACCATGTACTCCGGCAGCGACCGCCCCACGAACTCCCGCACCGCGCCCACGTCCACCGACGCACCCGCCGCCGGCACCACATAGCCGACCAGCACCGCACCACCAGGACCGTCGGAACGCGCCACCACCACCGCACGCCCCACCGACGCATGCCCCAGCAGCACCGCCTCCACCTCACCCGGCTCCACCCGGAACCCACGCACCTTCACCTGCGCGTCCGCACGCCCCAGGAACACCAGACGACCGTCAGCCGACCACCGCACCACATCACCCGTGCGATACATCCGCTCACCGGCCACCCCGAACGGGCACGCCACGAACCGCGAAGCCGTCAAACCCGCACGACCCACATAACCCCGAGCCACACCCGCACCCGACAGATACAACTCACCCGCCACACCCACCGGAACCGGCCGCAACCCACCGTCCAACACGAACACACCCGTGTTCCTGATGGGACGGCCGATCAGGGTGGCCGTGCCGAGGGTGACGTCGTCGTGGGCGCCGTGGGTGGCGACCGCTCCGACCTCGGAGGCTCCGTAGAAGTTCACGAGGCGGGCGGAGGGCAGGCAGGTCCGGAACCGTTCCACGGTGGCGGCGGGCAGCTGCTCCCCGCTGCAGATCCAGACCGCGCAGCCGGCCATGCGCGGCAGTTCGCCGCTGTCGATGAAGGCGTCCAGGAGGCTGGGGACGACGGTCAGCCGGGCGCTGCCGTGCCGCACGACGGCGTCCGCGAGGTCGGGGACGCTGCGGGCGGTGTCGGCGTCGACCAGGACCGTCGACCCGCCGGACAGCAGCGGGGCGAGCAGTTCGGTGATGCCGTCGATGACGCTGACCGGCGACTTGGCGAGGACGGCGGCCGTGCGCTGCTCGGGGAACTCCTCGGCGAACCAGGTGAGCCGGTTGACGAGGGCCCGGTGCAGACCGGTGACGCCCTTCGGCCGGCCGGTGGAACCGGAGGTGTAGATAACGAAGGCGGGGTGGTCCGGCCCCAGGGGTCCGGTCCGCTCCCGGTCGGTCACGTCGGCGTCGGGCAGCTCCGCCCGCGCCGCCGCCGTGCCGGGGTCGTCGACCAGCAGGTGCGGCAGGTCCGTGTCCGGCAGGGTCCGGGCGGTCGGTCCGTCGGTGAGCAGCAGGGCCGGCCCGGCGTCGTCGAGCATGAGCGCGATCCGCTCCGCCGGGTAGGCCAGGTCGACGGGGAGGTAGGCGGCGCCGGACTTGAGCACCGCGAGGAGTCCGACGAGCATCTGCTCGGTGCGGGGCAGCGCGAGCGCCACCAGCCGCTCCGGGCCCGCGCCGAGTCCGATCAGCTGCCGGGCCAGACGGTTCGCCCGCGCGTTCAGCTCCCCGTACGACAGCTCCGTGCCGTCGAAGGTGACGGCGACCGCCTCGGGCGACCGGGCCGCCTGGGCCTCGAAGAGGGCGGGCACGGTGGTGTCGGTGCTGCGGCCGGTGGTGCCGCTCCACTCGGTGAGGATGCGGCCGCGCTCGGGAGCGGACAGCACCTCGATGCCGCTGACGGGGAGGTCGGGGTCGTCGGCGACCTGTTCCAGGAGGCGTACGAGACGCTCGGCGACCGAGGCCGCCGTCGACTCGTCGAACACGTCGTGGCTGAACTCCAGGAAGCCTTCCAGGCCGCCGGGCGTGCCGTCGTCGGCCTGCTGCTCGACGACGAAGAAGTTCAGGTCGAACTTGACCGAGTCGACGGCGGGCGGCTCGAACGCGGCTCGCACGCCGGGGAGTTCGAGGTGAGCGTGTTCGTTGTTCTGGAGCACCAGCATGACCTGGAAGAGCGGGTTGCGGCCCATGGACCGCACCGGGTCGAGGGCCTCGACCAGCTGCTCGAAGGGGACGTCCTGGTGGGCGTAGGCGGACAGGGAGGTCTCTCGGGCGCGGTCGAGGAGTTCCCGGAAGGCCGGGTCTCCGGACACGTCGGTCCGCAGGACCAGGGTGTTCATGAAGCAGCCCACCAGCTCGTCCAGGGCGTCGTCGAGACGACCCGCCACCGGCGAACCGATCGGCACGTCCTCCCCCGCGCCCAATCGCGACAACAGCGCCGCAAGACCGGCCTGCAACACCATGAACACCGACGAACCCGACTCCCGCGCCAACCGCACCAGCGCACCATGAGCCCCCGCATCAAGCCGGAACGGAACCGTCCCACCCCGATGCGACATCACCGCCGGCCGCGCACGGTCGAACGGCAACGCCAACTCCTCCGGCATCCCCGCCAACCGCTCACGCCAGAACCCCAACTGCCGCGCCACCACACTCGACGCGTCCGACTCCACACCCAGCAACTCCCGCTGCCACACCGCGAAGTCCGCGTACTGCACGGGGAGTGCCGACCATTCCGGCGCGCGGCCGGAGCACCGGGCCGCGTAGGCGCGCGACACGTCGCGGACGAGGGGGGCGACGGACCAGCCGTCCCAGGCGATGTGGTGGACGACGAGCTGGAGGAGCTGCTCGTCGGGGGCGGTGCGGTAGAGGTGGGCGCGGAGGGGGATCTCGGTGGTCAGGTCGAAACCACGGCCCGCGCGGGCCGCCGACACCGACACCGCGCCCGCGGCGTCCACCTCGGCCACCTCCAGACCCGCCCACACCTCCGCCGCGTCCAGGACCACCTGCCGCGGTTCCCCGTCCACCTCCGGGAACACCGTCCGCAGACTCTCGTGCCGCCCCACCACGTCCGCCAGCGCCGCATCCAGCGCCGCCACGTCCAGCGCACCCGACAACCGCACCGCGAAGGAGACGTTGTAGGCGGCCGACCCGGGGTCGAGCCGGTTGAGGAACCACAGCCGTGTCTGGGTGAAGGAGAGCGGCAGGTGCCCGCCGGCGTCCGGGCGGGGGGTGCGGGCCAGGGCGGGCCTGACCGTGTCGCCGGTGCCGAGGCGGGCGACGACGCCGGCCACGGTCCGCGCCTCGAAGAGGGTGCGGATCGGCAGCTCGACGTCGAGCGCCGACCTGGCGCGGCTCACCACCCGGGTGGCGAGGAGGGAGTGGCCGCCCAGCTCGAAGAAGTCGTCGTCGATGCCGACGTCGGTGATCTGGAGCAGTTCGGCGAAGATGCCGCAGAGGATCTCCTCGACCGGGGTGCGGGGACCGCGGCCGCGCCGGGTGCGGGTCTCCTCCGGGTCGGGCAGCGCCTTGCGGTCCAGCTTGCCCTGCGGGGTGAGCGGGAGTTCGTCGAGGCTCACGATCGCGGCGGGCACCATGTACTCGGGCAGGACGGCGGCGAGCGCGTCCCGCAGCGCGGCGGCGTCGACGCCTCCGGGCGTCGCGGGGACCACGTAGGCGACGAGCCGGTCCTCCTGGCCGGTGGCGCTCCGGACGACGGCCGCGGCCTGGCGGACCTCCGGGCGGGCGGCGAGTTCGGTCTCGATCTCGCCGAGTTCGACGCGGAAGCCGCGCAGCTGCACCTGGTCGTCGGCGCGGCCGACGTAGTGGAGCTGTCCGTCGGGGCGCCAGTTCGCCAGGTCGCCCGTGCGGTACATACGGGCGCCGGCGGGCCCGTAGGGGTCGGCCACGAACCGCTTCGCGGTGAGGGCGGGCCGGTCCTTGTAGCCGCGGGCGAGGTTGCCGCCGACGTACAGCTCACCGACGGCTCCGGCCGGGACCGGGCGGAGCGCGTCGTCGAGGACGTAGACGCGGTGGGCGGCGGTGGGGCGGCCGATCGGCGGGTGGCCGGCGGTCCCCAGCGGGTCGCTGACCGTGGAGGCCAGCACGGCCTCGGTGGGTCCGTAGCCGTTGAACATGCGGACCTGTCCGGCCCAGCGTTCCACGACGTGCGGCGGGCAGGCCTCGCCGGCGACGATCAGGGTGAGGTCGTCGGGGAGCCGGGAGCCCTCCGGCAGGGCGCCGACGACGACCGGCGGCAGCCCGGCCAGATTGACCCGGTGCCGGTGGAGCAGGTCGACGAGGGGCTTGCCGGGGACACGGCAGTCCTCGTCGGCGACGACGAGGGTGCCGCCGGCGAGCAGGGAGAGGCTGAGCTCCCACACGGAGGCGTCGAAGCTGAACGAGGCGAACTTCAGGACGCGGGCCCGGTGGTCGACGCCGAACTTCTCGACGAGGCTGGCCACCATGGCGGCGAATCCGGCGTGGTCGACGATGACGCCCTTGGGCCGGCCGGTGGAGCCCGAGGTGTAGATGACGTACGCGGGGTGCCGGGGGTCGAGGGCCGTGGGCCGGTCGGTGTCCTCGGGCGCGTGGTCGGGCAGCGCGGCGAGCGCGGCGGCCGTGTCCTCGCCGTCGAGCAGCAGGACGTCGCAGTCGGCCGCGGGCAGCCGGCCGGCCAGCTCCGTGGTGGTGACCAGGGTCGCCGGGCCGCTGTCGGAGAGCATGAACGCGATGCGGTCGGCGGGGTACTTGGGGTCGACGGGCAGGTAGGCGGCGCCCGCCTTGAGGACGGCGAGGAGGGCCGCGGTCATCTGCACCGGGTCGGGCAGGGCGAGGGCGACGGTCCGCTCGGGTCCGGCGCCCCGGGCGAGCAGCAGCCGGGCGAGCCGGTTGGCGCGCCGGTCCAGCTCGTCGTACGTGACCTCGGTGTCGCCGGAGACGAGGGCGACGGCGTCCGGGTGCTCGGCCACGCGGGACTGGAACAGGGCGGGGATGACGGGCCGGGGCGTGTCGTCGGCCCGGCCGCCCCACTCCTGGACGATCCGCCGGTGCTCGGCGGACTCGTCGAGGGTGAGCCGTCCGACGGGGGTGCCGGGGTGGGTGACGGCGGTGCCGACCACCTCGACCAGCTGCCGGAGCGTCTCCTCGACGGCGGACCGCTCGTGCGCGGAGGGCCGGTACTGGAGGGTGAGCGTGAGCCGGGGGCCGGGGTGGACGAGGACGGCGAGCCCGCGCTCGGCGGCGAGACGGGTGGTGCCGTCGCCCAGGCGCAGGGCGGGCACGAGCGCGTTCAGGGCGGTCAGGTCGGCGCGCGGCTGGTTCTGGAAGCTGAAGACCGTGTCGAAGAGGTCGCCGGCGCCCGCGAGCCGCTGCACCTCGCCCAGCCCGATGTGCTGGTGCTCCAGGAGGTCGGTCTGCTGGGCGTAGAGGCGTCGGACGAGGTCGGTGAACGGCTCCGCCGGGTCGAGGGTGACCCGCTGCGGGAGCATGTTCAGGAAGAGGCCGACCATGCCCTCGACGCCGGGCAGCTCCGGCGGGCGGGCCGAGGCGACGGTGCCGAAGACGAGATCGCCGCGTCCGGTGCGGCGGCCGAGGACCACGGCCCAGCAGGCCTGGAGGACCGTGTTGAGGGTGACGTTCCGCTCGCGGGCCCAGGAGGTGAGCCGTGCGGTGAGGTCCTCGGGCAGTTCGTGGACGAGGGATTCGGGCGGGCGGGAGCCTTCGGCGTGCTCGCCGGTGGACAGCAGGGTGGGTCCGGTGACTCCGGCGAGCGCGGTCCGCCAGGCGGCCCGGGCCGCCTCGGTGTCCTGGGCGGCGAGCCAGGTGAAGTAGTCGCGGTAGGGCGGCGCGGGCGGCAGGACGGAGGCGTCGCCGCCGGCGGCGTACAGGGTGAAGAGCTCACGGGCGAGGATCCCCATGGACCAGCCGTCCGCGAGGAGGTGGTGCAGGGTCCACAGCAGCCGGACGCGGTCACCGGGCAGGCGGATCGCGGTGAACCGCAGCAGCGGCGCGGTCGTCAGGTCGAAGCCCCGCTCCCAGTCGGCCTCGGTCAGCCGGGCCGACTCGGCGTCCCGTTCGGCCTCCGACGCCGTCCCGGTGAGGTCGACGTCGGTCCACGGAGCGCGGACCCGGCCGGCGACGTGCTGCACGGGCCGCGTGTCGGGCGCCGCCTCGGGGAAGCTCACCCGGAGTCCCGGGTGCCGGTCGAGGAGCGCGTCGGCGGCGGCGCGGAAGGCGTCGGTGTCGAAGGGGCCCTCGATGTCGAGGACGGTCTGGAGCAGGTAGCTGTCGGTGCCGTGGCGTTCCAGTTCGGCCTGGATGAGCAGGCCCTGCTGGAGCGGGGAGAGCGGCAGGATCTCGGCGCGGGGGCCGCGCGCGGCGGCCTCGGCGGCGTGCCCGGCGAGGGTCTCCAGGGCGCGGAACCAGGTGCGGGCGATGTCCTCCGCGGCGGCGTCGGGGAACAGGTCGCCCGCCCAGATCCAGTCCGCGACCAGGTGCGGTCCGTCGGCGCGGTCCTCGGTGACCGGGGTGACGGCGAGGACGTGCCGCAGCGGCATGCGGGGGTGGACGCCGGTGCCGATGACGGCGTCCTCGGTGACGAGGGACCAGTCGCCGCTGGGGGCGTCGGTCTGGAAGCGGCCGAGGTAGTTGAAGCCGATCTCGGGCACGCCGTGGCGGGCGAGCGCGGGGAGGGTCTGCGGGTTGAGGTGGCGCAGCAGACCGAAGCCGAGGCCGTGGTCGGGGAGTCGCCGCAGGCGGCTCCGGACGTCCTGGAGGGCGGTGCCGGCGGTCTCGCCGCCGGCCCACAGGTCGTCCCAGTCCACGCCGGGGCCGGGTCCGAGGAGGACGGGGTAGACGCTGGTGAACCAGCCGACGGTGCGCGACAGGTCGACGTCGTCGGTGAACTGCTCGCGGCCGTGGCCCTCCAGTTCGACCGTGGTGTCGGCAGGCTCGGCCCCGTTGCGGCGGCGCCAGTCGGCGACGGCCATGCCGAGGGCGGTGAGGAGCAGGTCGTTGATCTCGCCGTCGTGGATGCCGCGGACGCCGGCGAGGACGGCGGCGGTCGCGCGGGTGTCGAGTTCCAGGCGCAGGCGGTGGGCGGTGCCGTAGACGTCGCGCGAGGGGTCGAGCGGGCGGTCGCCGAGCGGTGCGGTGCCGGCGGCGAACTGTGCGTTCCACACGGGGAACTCGGCGACCCGGTCGGCGGTCCTGGCGTGGGCGCCCAGCCTGCTCGTCCACTCGCGGTACGAGGTGGGGACCGGGTCCGGGCTGTCGCCCGCGACGGCGCGGGCGAGGTCGGAGACGAGGACGCGCCAGGAGACGCCGTCGACGCACAGGTGGTGGGTGAGCCAGACGAGGCGGCCCGAGCGGCCGGGGCCGCGGTCGAGCAGGACGAGCTGGGTGACCTGGCCGGTGTCCGGGGAGAGCCGGGCGCGGGCGAGGTCGGTCTGCTCGCGGACGGCGTCGGCCAGGGCCCGGGGGTCGTCGGCGAGGGAGGACGCGTCGACGTGGCGGACGAGGTCGGCGGCGGTGACCGCGCCCGGCGGGAGCGCTTCGAGGGACCAGAGCCCCTCGACGGGGACCGTGAGCCGGGTGCGCAGGGCGGCGTGCCGGTCGACGAGGGCGTCGACGGCGGCGCGGAGGGCGTCGACGCCGAGTCCGGCCGGGGTGCGCAGGACGACGAACTGGCTGTACTCGCGAGAGCGTTCGTCGAGGGCGGCGAGGTCCTCGCGCAGCTGGTGGGCGATCGGGGCGAGTTCGATCTCGCCGGCGCCGTCCTGGGCGGGGCCGGCCGGGCGGGTGGGCCCGTCGGCGGGGGTGGCGGCGGCGACGGCGCGGGGGGTGCCGTGCTTGCGGATCAGCAGCGGGGTGACGGCGAGGCCGGCCTTGCGGGCGTGGCTGACCGCCTGGATGGCGGTGATGCTGTCGCCGCCGAGCTCGAAGAAGTTGTCGTCGGGGCCGGCGGGGACGCCGAGGACCTCCGTGAAGACGGCGCGGAGGATCTCCTCGCCGCGGGAGCGGGGCGTGGCCGGGTCGGGGGCGGTGCCCGCGCGGCCGGTCGGGGGCAGGGGCAGTGCCTTGCGGTCGACCTTGCCGTGGGCGGTCAGCGGCAGCGCGTCGAGGACGAGGAGGTGCTGCGGCACCATGTACGCGGGCAGGGTCGCCGCCAGGTGCGCGCGGAGCGCTCCGGTGTCGAGGGCGGTGTGCTCGCGGGGGACGCAGTGGCCGACGAGGTGCTTGCCGCCGGAGGCGTCGGCCGTGACCGTGACGACGGCGTCGGCGACGTCCTCGTGGCGGCGCAGGGCGGTCTCGATCTCGCCGAGTTCGATGCGGTGGCCGCGGATCTTCACCTGGTGGTCCCGCCGTTCGAGGAAGACGAGTTCGCCGTCGTCGTCCCAGTGGACGCGGTCACCGGTGCGGTACATACGGGTGCCGGCGGGACCGTACGGGTCGGGGACGAAGGTGCCCGCGGTGCGGGCCGGGTCGGCGAGGTAGCCGCGGCCGACGCCCGCGCCGGCGATGTACAGCTCGCCGGGGGTGCCGTGCGGGAGGGGCCGCAGGTCGTCGCCGAGGACGTACAGGCGGGTGTTGCGGACGGGGGCGCCGATGGGGACGGGCCGGTCGGAGGCCGGGGCGCGCACGATGCGGGCGTGGGTGACGTCGTCGGAGCACTCGGTGGGCCCGTAGGCGTTGACGAGGGGCGTCCCGGGGTGGCGGGCGAGCCAGCGGCGGCAGAGGTCGGCGGGCAGGGCCTCGCCGGTCACCATGAGGTGGCGCAGGCCCGGCAGGTCCACGCCGGCGCCGGTGAGGTCCCAGGCGTCGAGGGCGGCGCGCAGCAGGGACGGTACGACCTCGAGGACGGTGACGCCGTCGGCGGCGGCGAGCGCGAACAGGAGGTCGGGGTCGGCGGCGGTGTCCCGGCCGACGACGCGCACCCGGCCGCCGACGACGAGCGGGGTGAGCATCTGCCAGACGGAGATGTCGAAGGTGACGGGGGCGTTCTGGACGAGCGTGTCCCGCTCGGTCAGCGCCAGCTCGTCGACCTTGGCGAGCAGGTGGTTGGCCATGCCCGCGCGGTGCACCATGGCGCCCTTGGGCTGCCCGGTGGAGCCGGAGGTGAAGATCACGTAGGCGAGGTCGAGCGGTGCGCCGACGAGCGGCGCGAGGCCGTCCAGGGGGTCCTCGGCGCCGTCGGGGGTGACGATCCGCACGGGCCGTCCGGCGGCCGCGGCGGCCTGCTCGGCGAGGCGGCGGTGGGGCGCGTCCGCGATCAGGTGGTCGATGCCGTTGTCGGCGAGCAGGGCGGCGGTGCGCGCGACGGGCGCGTGCGTGTCGAGGGGTACGTAGGCGCCGCCGGCGCCGATGACGGCGAGCACCGAGGCCAGGTAGCCGGCGCCGGGGGTGGCGAGGATGCCGACGAGGCCCGTGCCGGGGAGGGTGCGGGAGAGCGCGGAGGCACGGGCGACGAGGGAGGCGTACGTGGTGCGGGCGTCGTCGTCCTCGACCGCGATCGCGTCGGGGCGGCGGGCGGCCTGCTCCCGGACGCGCTCGACGACGCAGGTGAGGTCGGCGGGGCGCTCGGGTCCCGAGGCGGTGCGCAGCCAGGCGGTGCGGCTCTCGGCCGTGGGGGCGTCAGCGAGGTCGCCGGGGATGTCCAGGCCGCCGACGCGCTCCTCGCCCGCGGCCTCGGCGAACCGTCCGACGAAGGCGGCGAGCCGGGCGAGGTGCCGGGCGGTCTCGGCGTCGCCGTAGCGGTCGGGGCTGCCGTTGAGGTGGATCTCGATGCCGTCGCCGGGTGTCTCGACGAGGGTGACCATCAAGTCGTCGACGAGGCCGGTGGACAGGTTGTGCACCTCGGCCGTGCACGGGCCGAGGTCGAGTCCGGTCTGCTGCGGCAGCAGGTTGACGAAGGGGCCGAAGGGGCGGCGGTCGTCGCTGCGCAGTCCCATGCCGCGGCGGATCGCGCTGACCCGGTGCCGCTGGTGCCGGAGGACCTGGGCGAGTTCCCGGGAGGTGAGCCGGAGCAGTTCCGCCTTGGTGAGGGTGGGGCGCACCGGTACGCGCAGGGGCAGGTAGTTGGCCATCATGCCGGGCACGGCCCGCTGGCGGGCGTTCATCCGGGCGGTGGCGGGCAGGGTGAGCAGCACGTCCTCGGTGCCGGACGCCCGCTGGGTGTAGAGGGCGACGGCGGCCATGGCCACGGTGGGCCAGGTGACGTCCGAGCGGCCGGCGGTGTCGCGCAGGGCTCGTACCGTCGCGTCGGGCAGGACGACGGAGTGGCGCAGGAACCCGCTGGGGTGTCCGGCGGCGGGGGGCCGGCGGGACAGTGTGACCGGTTCCGGCGGCTCGGGGAAGCGCCGCTGCCAGAACTCCGCGTCGCGGCGGGCGGCTGCCGACGCGCGGTAGGCGGTCTCGGCGTCGACCAGCTCGCGCAGGGGCGGCAGCGGGGTGCCGGGCGCGGTGCCGTCGGGGTCGGCGGCGTACAGCTCGGCGAGCCGGCGCCACAGGACCGTCTGGCTGAAGCCGTCGCACAGCAGGTGGTGCACGCACAGGTAGAAGAAGGCGCGGTCGGGGGCGACGGTGAGGACGGCGGTCCGCATCAGCGGGAAGTCGTCGAGGCCCATGGGGACGGCGAGGTCCCGCGCCATCCACTCCCGGGCGGCCTCGGCGGGGTCTTCCGCGTGCCGCAGGTCGAGTTCGGTCAGCGGCGGCTCGGGGAGCGGTTCGACGGTCTGCTGCGGTTCGCCGTCGCGGTCGGTGAAGCGGGCGCGCAGGCATTCGGCCTCGTCGACGAGCCGGCGGAGCGCGGTGCGGAAGCGGTCGGTGTCGAGCGGGCCCCGGATGTCCAGGTACCCGGCCGAGTTGTACGCGCTGCCGCGGCCCGCGGCCCGCGCGTCGAGCCAGATCTCCACCTGGCCCGCGGTGAGCGCCGGTCCGGCGCCCGGAGTCGATGTCATCACAGGCTCCCAGGGGAGGTCGGGCCGACCCGGACGGGATCGGCGGGATGGTGCGGGGTGGGCTGGGCGTGCGGGGGGCGGTGGCCGGGGGCCCTCGGGGCGGGCGACGGCGCGAAGGGGTCCTCGGTGAGGGTCTCCGGGCCGAACGCCTCGCCGACCCAGGCGTCGTCGTAGACGGTGTCGAGATACCGCTCGCCGAGGTCGGGGGCGATGGCGACGGCGGTCAGTCCGCCGGCGCCGGGGCGGTTCTCCCGCAGCCAGCGGACGGCGCCGCTGAGCACGGTGCCGGTGGAGCCGCCGAGCAGGAAGCCCTCGCGCAGCAGCGCCCGGCAGGCGCGCACGGTGTCCTTCTCGGGGACGATGACGACGTCGTCGAGGAGCGAGGCGTCCAGGAGGGCGGGCCGCACGCTCGTGCCCACGCCGGGGATGAGCCGGGGGGCGGGCTCGCCGCCGAAGTTGACCGAGCCGGCCGCGTCGACGGCGACGATGGTCACCGCCGGGTTGTGCTCGCGGAAGAAGCGGGCGCAGCCCATCAGGGTGCCGGTGGTGCCCGCGCCGACGAAGAGGACGTCCAGGTCCGGGAAGGCCTTCGCGATCTGCGGGGCGGTCGACTGGTAGTGCGCGGTCCAGTTGCCCGTGTTGGCGTACTGGTTGAGCCAGTGGTAGTCGTCGTGCTCCTCGCACAGTCGGCGGACCAGGTCGAGGCGCGCGCCGAGCAGCCCCCGTTCGGGGTGCGGCCGGGAGACCACGCGTACGTCGGCGCCGAGCCGCTGCATCAGCCTGCGGGACGCCTGGGTGCACCGTGAGTCGGTGATGCAGACGAACCGGTAGCCCCGGCTGACGGCGACCAGGCTGAGGGCCACCCCCAGGTTGCCGGACGAGCTTTCGACGATGGTCATTCCGGGGCGGAGCGCCCCGGCGCGCTCGGCGGACTCCACCATCTCGTTCGCGGCGCGGAGTTTGACCGATCCCGCGAAGTTGAAGCCCTCACATTTCAGGTAGAGGGGATATCCGGTGAGCCGCCGGACGTCGACGAAAAGGTCGTCGACGTCGAATTCCTGCGGCGTCGTGATGACTGGCATGCGTCTACTCCCGCCCGATGCGCGCGTGTTCAGCCCGTGGTGGTCTGCCGCTGTCCGTAGCGGTCCAGTTCGTGGAAGAAGTCGTCGACGACGTGGAGTTCACCGGCGTCGCGGACGAGGTCGTGGACGTACTTGCCGACGGCGAGGTCGAGCACACCGAGCCCGAAGGGGGAGAACACCAGCGGGAGCGACGGATCGGGCCGTACGGACCCGGTGATCACGTCGTACAGGGTGCCGGCGATGAAATCGCGGTTCCCGGTGCGCTGTTCGGCCAGGTGCACCGAGGTGTCGGCCTTGAGGCAGTGCTCGACGTCGTCGACGATGTTGGCCGAGGCCAGGACGACCTCGGGTGCCAGGTCGCGCAGCGACACGTTCAGGACGAGCGGGCGGTGCGCGAAGAGCCCGGGGTCGGTGACGTGCGGTGCGCCGGCGACGGTGGCGAAGACGACGAGGTCGGAGGAGCGCAGCAGGTCGTCGGAGGTGTCGTGGACGGTGACGGGGGCCCGTTCGCCGCTCTGCTCCAGGTAGACGCGGAACTCGCGCGCGTACTCGGGGCGCAGGTCGTGGACGCCCACGTGCTCGAACTCCCAGCCGGTGGCGGCCAGGAAGGTGTGGACGTAGCGGGCGATGAGTCCGGTGCCCACGATGCCGAGCCGCAGCGGCCGGGGGCGGCCCTGGGAGAGCCGGTCGGCGGCGAGCGCGGCGGACGCGGCGGTCCGGACGGCGCTGATGATGGAGCCCTCCATGCAGGCGAACGGATAGCCCGTGACGGGGTCGTTCAGGAGGAGGGCGGCCGAGGCGCGGGGCAGACCGGAGGCGATGTTCCCGGGGAAGCTCGATATCCATTTGATGCCGTCCACGCCGACGTCTCCGCCGATGGAGGCGGGCAGCGCGATGATCCGCGCGTCGGGCCGGTCGGGGAAGCGCAGGAAGTAGGAGGGAGGGTTCACGGTCCGGCCCGCTCCGTGGAGCCGGTAGGCGTCCTCCACGATCTCCACGACCTGCTTCTCGCGGCCGGTGAGGGCGGCCTGGACCTGCGCGCCCGGTATCACTGCGAAAGCCGGGGACGGCTTCTCCATGGCTGTGTCCACCTCATTCTCAGACGATGACGTGCTCGGCTCGGCCGAGGACGATGAGTGCATGGTTGCGCCGGGCCCTGACGACGGGCTGATCCACCGCTGACGGGACGGCGCTGTCAGCGGGTGGCGAGGGGCGGTGCGGCGCGGTCGATCTTCCCGCCGAGCAGCCCCTGGAAGAGGTTCAGTCGCTGCATGTGCGCGGTGCCTTCGAGGAACTCCATCGCCCGGGCGTCCCGGGTGAGTTTGTCGAGCAGCGGGTGGTCGAGGCGGGCGCCGGGACCGAAGAAGGAGCAGGCCGCCAGGGTGGTGTCCTCGGCGAGCGCGGCGGTGCGCAGTTTGGCGGCGGAGGCCAGGTGGCCGTCGGTGCCGCGGGCGTCGACGGCGGCCGCCGCGTGGTGCACCAGGAGGCGCGCCGCGTCGACGCGCCGGCGGAGGTCGTCGAGCCGCTCGCGTTCGGCCGCGCGCAGGGTGCCGCGGTGGGCGGTGACGTATTCGAGGGCGGCGCGGGCGATGCCGACGGAGATGGCGGCGACGCCGGGGCGCAGCAGGTTGAAGGTCTGCACGAAGGCCCACACGCCGCGCCGGGTGGCGGGCAGGTGCCGGCCGAGGAAGCGTTCCTCGGGGACGGGGACGCGGTCCATGACGATGGAGCTGATCCGGGCGCCGCGCAGTCCGATCATGTCGAGCGGTTCGGCGCGGAAGCCGGGGTCGGCCGTGTCGACGAGGACGGCGGTGATGCCGAGCGGTCCCGGCCTGCTGCGGGCGAACACCACGCCGAGCTGGGCGCGCGAGGCGTTGCCGACGTAGCGCTTCTCGCCGCTCAGCAGGGCGCCCCCGGGGGTGGGGGTGAGGGTGGTGCGCAGCGCGGCGGCGTCCGAGCCGCCGTCCGGTTCGGTGAGGGCGAAGCAGGTCCACAGCGGCTCGCTGAGCATCCGGCCGTAGAACCAGTGCTTCTGGGCCTCGTCGGCGAAGAGGCCGACGGCGACCCCGGCGAGGAGCGGTCCCGGCGCGGCGACGAGCGTGCCCACGTCGGCGCAGGCCAACTCCTCCATGACGACGGCGCGTTCGAGGGCGGAGTCGCCGTAGAAGCGGTGTCCGTCGATCTTCTCCGGCTCGTGTCCGTACGCGGCGGGGATGCCCATGGTGGCGAGATGGCGTACGGCCGGCAGGTCGAAGTGGCGGCGGACGGCCTCCGGGTCGCGGTCGATCTCCAGCGCGAGCGGGCGCAGGTCCGCGCCCCATTCGCGCAGCCGGCCGCGGAGCGCCGCCAGGCGGGCGTCGACGTGGTTCACGGCGTGACCTCCCCGCCGGTGTGGGCCTCGGCGAGCAGCTCCGAGACGTGGACGGTCATGCCGGGGCTGTCCCGGAGGTATCCGGAGGCACCGAGCAGCCGCACCTGCTCGCGGTCGGCGACGGTGATCCGGCGGTGCAGGTGGTGCAGCATGCCGGTGTCGAGGTCGCCCGGGGCGGCGCCGGTCAGGACGGCCCGGACCTCCAGGTGCTCGACGAGGACGTCGGCGATCGTGCCCTTGACCAGCTGCTGCTGGAGCAGGGTGGAGTCCCCGGTCCGCCGGTGCGCGAGACGGACGACGCACGCGGCCCGCAGGCCCTCGGAGAGCCCGAGGCGCAGCCACACCAGACCGAGGGCGTACGCGGCGCTCCGGGCCCGGCCGGCCGCGTCCGGGCGGTCGGCGTCGTCCGGTCCCGGCCGGGTGACCCGGGTCGTGAGCACGGGGCCGCCCGGCAGGTCCGTCCCGGCCGGCGCGGTCTCCCGGCGGCGCTCGCGGGGGTGGCGCAGACCGCCGATCCACACCTCGTCGGCCTCGGCGTGGGTCCGGGCGTCCACGACGGCGTGCCCGGCGGGTCCGCACGGCAGCAGGCCGGGCAGGACGGCGGAGCCGAGCGCGGCGAGCGCGGGGGCGAACCCCTCGTGCCGGGCCGTGGCGTGGACGTGTCCGGTCAGCGCCGTGTCGTCGGGCGCGAGCGTGGTCATATGTCTCTCCGGAGCAGGCAGGCGCTGAGTTCGCCGGTCTCCGGGTCGTGGTCGAGCAGGGCGAGGCGGTCCTCGTGCGGGGCCCGCCGTGCCTCGGCGACCAGTTCGGTCAGGGTGGCGGAGGCCGGGAGCCCGGCCGGGGCCCGCAGCCGGCGGCCGGTGTGGCCGGCCGGTCCGCTGTCCGCGTCGAGGCCGGGGCCGAGGACGAGGGGGACGTCCGGGTCGCAGCCGAGGCCGTCGAGGAGCGCCGGGGCCAGGCCCGGCACGTCGTCGGGGCCGACGCCGGGGGCACGGCGGACCGCCAGCTGTCCGGCCGCTCCGTCGGCGCTGAACAGCAGGGCGACTCCGGCGTCCCCGGCGAGGTCGCGTCCCGTCTCGTACGGCAGGGTCGCCTGGTCCAGGACGAACACGGCGGCCGAGCGGTAGCCGTGCCGCCGGACGTACCGGCCGGCCAGTTCCAGGGCGACGAAGGGCGCCGCGGTGCCGCAGTCGGCGACCGTGAGGACCTGCGGGTCGCCGGGGACGAGCACGGACAGGGCGGTGACCGCGGCGAGCCGGCAGTCGAGGTCCGGGGTGGTGTGGGCGACGACGACGAGCTCGGCGTCGACGGGTCCGCTCGACAGGTCGGCGAGGAGCGCCGCGGCCATGACGGCGAAGGTGTTGCCGGTGCCGCGGGCGGCGACCTCGGGGCGGTGCTCGACCCCGTAGAGGGTGGTGAGGTCGGCGAAGTGCCGGGCGGAGAAGGCGTCGTCGATCCGTGCCGGGCCCTCGGGGAACGTACGGTGCACGGCCGCGGCCAGGGGCAGCGGGAACACCCCGGTGTCCTCGGCGGCGCGGGGTGCCGGGGCGGGCTGCACGGTCATCCGCGGGCACCCGTTTCGGCGGCGATGAAGTCCGTCAGCGAGCGCACGCTCGCGAAGTGCGCCATCTCCAGCGAGTCCGTGTCGAACTCGATGTCCAGCGACTCCTCGAGACGCATCAGCATCTCGAAGACGCCCGTCGAGTCGAGACCCAGCTCGTCGAAGAGCCGGGAGTCCTCGGTCAGCTCCGGCAGGTCGTAGTCGAGCACGTCGTGGAGGGCCGCGGAGATCTCGGAGACGATCCGGGCGCGGTCGGTGGTGGTCGGAGCGGTCATGGCGGGAGTCCTTCCGGCGGTGGTCGGGGTCAGTTGGCGGCGGTGGCGCGTGCCTGGAGCACGGCCGCCGGGAGCCGCTGCTTGCTCAGCAGGTCGGCGGGGCGGTCGGCCTCCCGGACGAGGTGGGCGTGTCCGTCGACGACGAGCACCTCCGCGGGGTAGCCGTGGCTGAGGAAGTTCACGGGGGACGCGGTGGGGCCGTACGCGCCCGAGCGGTCCACGCCGAGCAGGTCGCCGGGGGCGAGGGGCGGCAGCTCGATCTTCTTGGCCAGGGTGTCGTTCGGGGTGCACAGCGGTCCGGTGACGTTCCACGTCTCCGTGCCGGTCTCGTCGCCGGCGCCGCTGATCAGGCGCATCGGGAAGTTCCGCTTGACGAAGGAGCCGATGCCGACCGCCGCCATGTGGTGGTGGGTGCCGCCGTCGGTGACGGCGAAGCGCTCCCCGAGCGAGGTCTTCACGTACCGGACGCGCAGGACGTACGTGCCGGCCTCGGCGGTCAGGTAGCGGCCGAGCTCCATGACGAGCCGGGTGCGCGGGTGGCGGTCGGCGAAGCCGGCCACCACGGGGTTGAGGTCCTTCGCGAGGACGGACAGGTCGAGGTCGCTCTCGCCGTCGAAGTAGGCGACGCCGAGGCCGCCGCCGATGTCGACGAGGTCCAGGTCGAAGCCGAGTGCGGCGGAGAGGCGTTCGGCCAGCTCGAAGATGCGCGTGGAGTTCTCGACGACGGACTGCTCGCTGAGGATGCGGGTGCCCATGTAGACCTGGACGCCCATCAGCCGGACGTGCGGGAAGCGCTGCGCGAGGTCGGGTTCGGCGAACAGCTGTGCCTCGTCGATGCCGAACTGGCGGGGCTTGCCGCCCATGGTGAGGCCGGAGCCCTTCACCGAGAAGCCGGGGTTGACGCGCAGGGCGACGGGCGCCCGCTCGCCGCGCTCCCGGGCCAGTTCGTCGATGACGGCGAGTTCCTGGAGCGATTCGCAGACGACGGCGGCCACGCCCTCGTCCAGGCAGGCGGCCAGTTCGGCGCGGCTCTTGCCCGGGCCGAGGAAGATGATGTCCTCGGGGGCGACGCCGGCCCGGCGGGCGGTGAGGAGCTCGGTCAGCGAGCAGACCTCGGCGCGGGCGCCGTGCGCGTGCAGCAGGGCGCAGACGGCGACGTTCGGGTTGGACTTGAGGGAGAAGAAGATCTCCAGGCGGGGGTCGAAGGCCTCGCGGAGCTCCCGCATCCGGCCCTCCAGCGCGTCCCCGTCGTACAGGTAGAACGGGGTGCCGTAGGTCTCGGCGAGTTCGGAGACGGGGATTCCCTGGACCTCGTGTCGTGTGGTCATGCCGCGTTGTCCTTCCGTGCCGCGAGTCGCGCGGCGATCTCCGTGTCGAGGGTGCCGACGCGGGCGTCCGTGGCCTCCACGAGGACTCCGTAGAGGCGTCCGTCGACGGTCGGCGCGGCCTGCTCCGCCGTCTCGGCGAAGCCCGCGTTGACCGTGGCGTGGTTGTTGACGAGCAGGCCGGTCCCCCGGTCCGGGTCGAAGAGGAGTCCGTCGAGCAGGTCCCTGGTCTCCGCGAACGACAGGGGGGCGGTGAGCCGGAGCGGGTAGTGGCGGGCGACGGCGATCCGGCCGTCCCGGACGAACCGCTCCTCCAGGCCGACCTGGTAGGTCGACATGTTGTGCCGGGCGTTGATCTCCACGACCGGGTAGAGCCCGCCCTCGGGGTCGATCATGGCGTCCACGCCGACGACCCCGACGTAGCCGTCGGCGGCGAGGCGCTTGCCGAGCCGCTCGGCAGCGTCGCGGACCTCGTCCCGCTGGACGGCGGAGAGCCGGGCGGGCATCCGGTGCCCCTTGTGCACACCGCCCTCGGTGAGCTGCTCCTTGACGAAGTCGAAGCGCACCGAACCGTCGCGGCCGACCGTGAACTGGTAGTTCAGGTCGGTCTCCTTGGCCACCCACTCCTCGACGACGAAGGCGACCGTCCCGTTCCCCGAGCGTTCCGCCTGCTTGCGCACCATGCCGAGGATCCGGTCGGCCCTGCGCCGGCTCTCCAGGACCGCGATGCCCTTGCCGGAGACGCCGAACGCCTCCTTGACCACGTACCGCGTCCCGCTGTCGTCGGTGGCGGCGGCGAACGCGCCGGCGAGGTCGTCGAGCGTCTCGCAGGCCCAGCCGCGGGGCTGGCGCAGCCCGAGCTCGTCGGCGACGCGGCGGCTGTACACCTTGCTGTTGACCGCCTTGCAGACGTCCGGTCCCGGCCCGGCCAGCGGCAGTCCGGTCACCTCCGTGAAGCGCCGCTCGTCCGCGGAGATGCCGTGCGCGGTGACCTGGCAGCCCTGGGCCGCCAGCGCGGACAGGGCCGTGAGCAGCGCGGGGTCGTCGAGGGCGTCCTCGGTGACCGTGCGCTGCGGGTCCTGCCGGCCGGGCACGTGGATGCGGGGCAGGTCGACGCCGAGACCGGTGAGGAAGGCGAGGTAGTCGTCGTCCGGCCGGGTCTTGAGGACGACGTGGTCGTCGGCGCCGCCGAGGAACAGGGCGAACTCGTCCATGTGGTTGACCACGGCCCCGGCCGTCGCGGCCGACAGGCGTGGCAGGGTGTGCTCGCCCTTCGCCCACTGCTGCTCCACCTCGAAGTTGCCGAGGAACAGCAGCGGGGTCTCGGGCGCCCCGGTCAGGGCTGTCGCGAGCCGCGCTCGGAAGCCCGGGAGTGTGCCGCTCATGTGCCGTCCTCTCGGTGTCAGTGCTGGAGCACGGCCGCCGCGAACGACTGGCCGAGGCCCGCGGAGGTCATCAGGTAGAAGCCTCCGGGCCGCAGCAGGCCGAATTCGCGCGCGGACTGGTAGTTGACGAAGGGGTCGGCGCAGAAGCAGTGGCCGGTCTTCGCGATGTTCTCCAGGAAGATGCGGTCCTGGGAGATGCCGAGGTTCTTGGCGGCGACCGTCCACGAGACGCGGTTGACGTTGTGCGGGAGCACGAGGTCGAGGTCGCCGATGCCGATCCCCGCGGCGGCGAGCGCCTCGTGGATGACCTCGGACATGACGTCCTGGTAGATGCGCTTGGCCTCCCTGGCCCCCTCGGGGTCCAGGTCGATCACGCCGTCGTCCCGGCCGATGATGCGGGCCCGGTAGCCCAGCACCCGGTCACGGGGGCCGTCCGCACTGACGAGCAGGGCCGTCATGCCCTCGCCCATGATGGAGACGTCCTCGACCCACTGGGAGAACGGGGTGAACGTCTTGTCACCGGCCAGGACCAGGGCGAGGGCGCCGGGGTCGGGATCGGCGGCCAGCAGGGTGCCCGCCACGTCGAGGGCGAGCAGTCCGGTCGCACAGCCGTGGTCGGCCACGGAGAACACGGTCGCGTGGCGCAGTCCCAGCGCCTCGCGCACCTGCTGGAGGGGACTGACCGGGTAGGGCGCGGTGGTGCGCAGCCCCTTGGCGCGCACCACGTAGCGCACGCGGTCTTCCTGGCCTGCGAGCGCCTCCAGCTTCCCGGCCGCCGCGAGCAGCAGCTCGGCCTCGGACTGGTCGGGCGCCTGGCAGATTTGCTCCAGGCCGTAGAGCCTGGTGAACCTGCGTACCTGCTGGTCCGTCAGACCCAGCGGTTCACGCAGTTCTTCCACGGATATGGCGGGTGGCAGATAACTCGACACCGCTTCGAGCGAGGTCATGCGCCGGGCCTCCTTGAGTGGTCGGAGCCACTCAAGACTCTTCAGAGGCGCTGACAGCGGGCTGACGCCTCGCTGATCGCCACCGCCGCCGACGCCGCCGAGGGCGTTCGGGCGGCGGGTGCGGCGGCGGGTGCGCGGCGGCCGGGGCGACGGGAAGCGGTGGGGGCAGCGGGTGGGACGGGCGCGCGGCGGTGGGGACGGGCGCGCGGCGGGTGCGACGGCCATGCGGCCGGTGGGACGGGCGCGCGGCGGTGGGGGCGGGCGGGCCGGGGGCCCGCCCGGGTTCAGCTGTTCCTGACGGTGATGTCGCCGTTGCTGGTGCGCACTCCGAGCTCGTACTTGCCGGCCGGGTCGCTGGGCACGTCGATGGTCTGGTCACCGTTGTTGGAGTCGACGGTCACCTTGTAGCTGGCCTTCGGCACGGTGAGGGTGACGTCGCCGTTGGAGGTCTGGGCACGGACGTCGGCGGGGGTGTCCGGGGCCAGGTTGATCTTGCCGTTGGAGGTCTGGGCCTGGATCCGGTCGCCCTTGATGCCGGTGCCGTTGATCTGGCCGTTGCTGGTCCGGACCTGGACGGTGCCGGTGACCCCGTTCATCTCGACGCGGCCCGAGCTGGTCGTCACCTCGACCGAACCGACCTGGGCGAGGCGGATGGCCCCGCTGGAGACCTCGCCGCTGACGGGGATGCCGGCCGGCACGTCGACGGTGTAGTTGACCGAGCAGCGGTTGCCGCAGCCGCCGAGGATCAGCACGCCGTTCTCGATCCGGTGGGTGGCGCCCTGGGGCCGCTCGCCCTGGAACTCGATCTTGCGGTGCAGCGCCAGGGCGCCGTCCTTGACCCCGTTGACCGTGACGCCGCCCGAGCCGTTGTCGAGGCGCACCGAGGTGATCTTGCCGGAGAGGGTGCTGTCGTCCTCGTAGGTCTCCCCCTGGACGATCCCGCAGGAGGCGAGCGAGACGACGGCGGTGCCGGACACGGCGACGATCCCGAGGCCGCGGAGTAACTGACGCATGAAGGTCCCTCAGTTCTGGAGAGTGGCCCGAACGGGCACGGGGAGTAAGCCGGTCCGGGCCCTGGTGGTCCCGGCGCTCTGCGACGCTATCGCACCTGCAACGGAGCGACCATGGGGCAAACCCCCGGGTCCGGGCGCGGGCTGCCCGTACCCCCGGAGCGGTGGTCCCATGCGGTGCGCGGGCCCGCCGGCGGGTGGTCAGCGGGGTGTCAGCGGAGTGTCAGCGGCGGGGCCCAGCATCGTCCCATGACTGCGGCGACGACCCTGCCCCCGGGCAGAACGCTGGGCGTACTCGGCGGGATGGGGCCCGCGGCGACCGCGGAGTTCCTCCGTCTCCTCGCCACCGACGTACCGGCGTCCCGGGACCAGGAACACCCCCGGATCGTCATGCTCTCCGACCCCACCGTCCCCGACCGCACGGCCGCGATCCTCGGCGACGACACCGAGGCGGCCCGGCGCATTCGCAAACATCTGTTCACCCTCGTCGAATGGGGAGCCGATCTGCTCGCCATCCCCTGCAACACCGCGCACGCGCTGCTCGACGACATCGCCTCGGAACTTCCCGCCCCCCTGGTCGACATCGTCGACGCGACCCTCGACGAGGCGGTACGGCTGAGCCCCGAGGGCGGCTGGCTCACGGCCACCACCGGAACGGTGGCCAGCGGCCTCTACCAGAAGCGGGCGGCGACGCGGGGCTACCCGCTGCACGTGCCGGGCGACGCGGAACAGGAGCGCGTCCACGCGGCCGCCGGGCTCGTGAAGGCCGGGCGGACCGACGAGGCCGCCGACGGCTTCCAGGACGTCGTGGAGTCCCTGTGGCGGCGACGCTCCCTCCCGGTCCTCGCCGCCTGCACCGAACTCCCGCTCGCCCACCGGGCCTCCGCGCTGCCGCCGGAGTCCATGGTGTCCAGCCTGCAGGCGCTCTCCCGTGCCTGTGTCGCCGCACTGCTCTGAGGAGGGCCCCATGCCGTGGACCCGTACGACCGCACCGCGGGCCTCCGCCCCGGTGCGGCTCTTCTGCTTTCCGCACGCCGGCGGCTCCCCGCTGTTCTTCCGTGGATGGGGCGGCGCGCTCACCGGGGCCGAGGTGTACACCGTCTGCTACCCGGGGCGCGCCGAGCGTCTTGGCGAGGAGCCGTTCACCGACCTGCGCGCGATGGCGCGCCTGATCGCCGAGGAGATCGCCGGCGCGGACGACGGCCGGCGGGTCGTGCTGTTCGGGCACAGTATGGGCGCGCTCGTGGCGTACGAGACGGCGGCCGTCCTGGAGGAGCGCGGTGCTCCGGTGCACGGGCTGCTCGTCTCGGGTGCGCGGGCGCCGCACCTGCCGCGCTCCGACGCCCCCGACGGCCCGGAGGGCGCCCTGCGGACCCTGACCGAACTGGGCGGCACCGCGCCCGAGTTGCTGGCCGACCCTGACTTCCGCGCGCTGATCCTGCCCTCGCTGACGGCCGACTTCGCCATGCTCGGCGGCTACACGAAGCCGGACCGGCCGCCGCTGTCCTGTCCCGTCACGGCGCTCGTGGGGGACGCCGATCCCCGGGTGACCCCCGCGCAGGCCGAGGCCTGGCGGGAGGCGAGCCGGGGCGCCTTCCGGCTGCGGACGGTGCCCGGCGACCACTTCTACCTGGCCGCCGAGCCCCCGTTCGACGCGCTCAGGGACGGCTGCCGGGCCTGAGCGTCGCCGGACGCTCCCGGTACATCTCGGCGAGCAGGAACGCCAGGTCGAGCGACTGGTCGTGGTTGAGCCGCGGGTCGCAGGCGGTCTCGTAGCGCCGGTCCAGGTCCTCGGCGCGGACCTCGTTGCCGCCTCCCACGCACTCGGTGACGTCGTCGCCCGTGAGTTCCACGTGGACGCCGCCGGGGTGGGTGCCCAGGGCGTGGTGCACCTCCACGAAGCCGCGGACCTCGTCGAGGACGTCGTCGAAGCGGCGCGTCTTGTGGCCGCTCGGCGCGGTGAACGTGTTGCCGTGCATCGGGTCGCTGACCCAGCACACCTGGGCCCCCTCCGCGGTCACCTTCTCCACGAGGGTCGGCAGCACGTCACGGACGCGGTCGGCGCCGGCCCGGACCACCAGGGTCAGCCGGCCCGGCTCGCGCGCCGGGTCGAGGCGGTCGATGAGACCGAGGACGGCGTCGGGCGAGGCGGTGGGACCGAGCTTGACCGCGATGGGGTTGGCGACCCGGGAGAAGTACTCGACGTGCGCGCCGTCCAGGTCCCGGGTCCGCTCGCCGATCCACAGCAGGTGCCCGCTGGTGGCGTACGAGCGGCCCGTCTCCCCCTCGACGCGGGTGAGCGGGGCCTCGTAGTCGAGGAGCAGCCCCTCGTGCCCGACGAAGAACTCCGCGCTCGTCAGCTCCCCGAGGCCGACGCCGCAGGCCTGCATGAAGGCGAGGGTGCGGTCGATCTCGTCGGCGATCCGCTCGTAGCGCCGGCCCGCCGCCGAGCCCGCCACGAACCCCTGGTTCCAGGCGTGCACCTGGCGGAGGTCGGCGAAGCCCCCGGTGGTGAGCGCCCGGACCAGGTTGAGGGTGGTCGCGGACGCCTCGTACATCCGCCGCATGCGCCACGGGTCCGGCGTGCGGTCCCGCTCGGTGAAGGCGGCGCCGTTGACCGCGTCACCGCGGTAGGACGGGAGCGTGAGCCCGTCACGGTGCTCGACCGGGCTGGAGCGGGGCTTGGCGTACTGCCCCGCCATACGGCCCACCTTCACCACCGGCAGGGCGGTGGCGTGGGTGAGGACGACGGCCATCTGGAGCAGGGTCCTGAGCTTGCCGCGCACCCCCTGGGCGGTCGCCTCGCCGAAGGTCTCCGCGCAGTCGCCGCCCTGGAGGAGCACGGCCTCGCCCCTGGCCACCGCCGCCATCCGCTCGCGCAGCCGGTCGCACTCGGCGGCGAGGACCAGCGGCGGCGCCTGGGTCAGCCACCGCGTCACCGCGCGCACCTCCCCCTCGTCCGGCCAGTCCGGCTGCTGGGCGGCGACGCGCGTCCGCCAGGACCCGCCGGATTCTCTGGATTCTGTGGAGTCGCTTTCCATGGTCCGAGCTCCCTTCCCGTGCACCGATGCGGAAACCTCGAAAAGCACAGTGCATGACGGCGGGCGCGGTCAAGGTATTCGGAAGTGGTCCGTATCCGTGCGAGGCGATTGGTCTGGCACGCCGGGGGCTCACGCGGTTCTCTTTTCATCGTCGGGATGGATCGACCGCTGCCCGAGGACGATTTCGAGAATTCGACGGGAGTTCACCATGACGAGGATGACGGAGAGTGAATCCATCGGGGTACGGGTCGTGGCGGACGAGCTGCCGTGGCACGACCCGCTCGATCTGTACACCGGTCTGCGCGAGGCCCTCGGCGACGCGGAGGTCTTCCTCTTCGAGGACCTGAGCGGCGAGGGCCCGCGGCAGCGGAACTCGGCCGCCGTCGGGGTGGGCCGGCTCGCGGAGATCCGCGGCTTCGCCGGCCACGTCGAGATCGACGGCGCGCCGGAGCTGGTGCGCGCCCTCGTGGCGGCCGCGGAGGCGGCGGGACTCCACCCGGAGACCTCCCTGGACCACCCGGAGACCTCCCCGGAGCCGGGCGCGGAGCCGGGCGCCGCGGCCGGTGCGCACCGGCTGCGGCTGACCCGCTCCGACCAGCTGTGGGACCTGGCGGCCCGTGCGCAGCGGCTCTTCGTCCTCGACACCGAGCTGCCCGCCTCCGAGTACGCCTTCGGGTTCCTGACGTCGTTCGCGTACGAGTCCGCCTGGCACATGGAGGAGCTGCCGCGGCGCACCAAGGCGACCGGCGGCCCGGACGTGACCCTGACGCTGTTCCGGGACACCGTCCGCTACGGGCCGGACGGGGTGCGTCTGCTCGCCGCCGAGAGCGCGGCCTTCCCGGCGCGGCCCGACCGCCTGGACGTCGCCGTCGAGGTCTGGGCCGCCGCGCAACGCCCCGAGGGCGGACCGGAGTCGGCCGTTCCGGCGGCCCCGGAACCCCGGGAGGTGCGCGACAGCGTCAGCCGTGCCACGTTCCTCGACTGGGCCGGACGCTGCCTCGCGCACATCGGCGTCGGGGACATCTACCAGATCCAGATCGGCCACCGCATCGACGTGCGGACCGCCCTGGGGCCGGTCGACGTCTACCGCCGGCTGCGCGGTCGCAACCCCTCACCGCACATGTACCTCCTGCCGCGCGCCGGAAGCACCCTGATCGGCGCGAGCCCGGAGCTGTTCCTGCGGATCGAGGACGGCAGGATCGTCATGCGGCCCATCGCGGGCACCGCCCCGCGCTGCGCGGACGACGACGAGGAGAACCAGCGGCGGGTCAAGGAGCTGCGCGAGAGCGAGAAGGAACGGGCCGAGCACATCATGCTGGTCGACCTGTGCCGCAACGACATCGGGCGGGTCTGCCGGCCGAGCGTCCAGCCCGTCGACCGGCTGATGGCGGTGGAGACGTTCTCGCACGTCTTCCACCTGGTCTCCTCCGTCTCCGGTGAGCTGGAGCCCGGGGTGGACCCCTGGCAGGCCGTACGGGCGACGTTCCCGGCCGGCACCATGACGGGTGCGCCCAAGCTCCGCGCCATGGAGATCATCGACGGCCTGGAGCAGGAGCACCGGGGCGCCTACGCCGGGGCCGTGGGCCTGGTCGACGTGCGCGGCTGGAGCGAACTGGCCCTGTGCATCCGCACGATCGCGTACGACGGCTCCGTCTACTCCACGCAGAGCTCCGCCGGTCTGGTGGCGCAGTCCGACCCCGAGGCCGAGTGGCGCGAGACCCTGGCCAAGATGGGCGCCGCCTACTGGGCGCTCACCGGGGCCGAGCTGGCCGGATGACCCCCTCGCCGCCGCCCCGCGATCCGTCCCCCTCCCCGACGCCCTCGCCCTCGCACTCGCCCTGGAGACGACCGGTATGAAGGTCCTGCTGATCGACGCCTACGACAGCTTCGTCCACATCATCGACCAGTACCTGCGCACCCTCGGGGCGGACACCGAGGTCGTACGGTCCCGCACCCGCTCCCCCGAGGAACTCGCCGCCACCCGCCCCGACGCGGTGGTCCTCGGCCCCGGCCCCGGGCACCCCCGGGACTCCGGTCACGTCGAGCTGGTCCACCGCTTCGCCGGCCGGGTGCCGGTGCTCGGCGTGTGCCTCGGCCACCAGGCCATCGCGCTGGCCTACGGCGGCCGGGTCGAGGTCGCCGACCAGATCATGCACGGCCGGATCAGCACGGTCCGGCACGACGGCGCGGGCATCTACCAGGGGCTCGGCCACACCCTGGAGGCCACGCGGTACCACTCGCTGGTCGTGGCCGAGCCGCTGCCCGGGGAACTCACCGTCACCGCCGTCGCGGCCGACCACGGCTATGTGATGGGGCTGCGGCACCGCACCCTGGCCGTCGAGGGCGTGCAGTTCCATCCGGAGAGCATCATGACGACGGCGGGCCTCACCCTCCTGGAGAACTTCCTCGCCACCGGCGGCTCCCCGGCGCCCGGGCGGGAGGCCGGGCTCACCGGCGCACGGCCACGCTGATCTCCCGTACGGCCTCGGCCACGCCCGAGCGCGGCAGGTGGGTGTGCCCGACCACGAGCGCGGGCGCGCCCCGGAACGGCCGGGCGTGGTAGGCCGCCGCGCCGCGCACGAGGACCGACCGGCCGAGCGCCGCGGTCACGAGCGCGGCCTCGTCGGCGTACCGGGGCAGCCGGACGTACGCGTGGTGCCCCGCGGCCCTGCCGGTGACCTCGGCGCCCGGCAGGTGGCGGCGCACCGCCTCGTCGAGCGCCTCCCTGCGGCCGCGGCAGTGGGCGTTGAGCCGGCGCAGGTGCCGGTCGAAGGTGCCGCTGCGCAGCAGCTCGGCGAAGGCCAGCTGGGTCAGCGTCTCGGTGCCGAGGTCGTGGCGGGCCCGTGCGCGCAGCAGCGGCTCCACGAGCGCGTCGGGGGCCGCGAGCCAGCCCAGTCGGAGTCCGGGCGCCAGCGTCTTGCTGGCGGTCCCGGCGTAGAGGACCCGGTCGGGGGCGAGGCGCTGGAGCGCGAGCGGCCGGGGGGTGCGCTCGTACCAGAGGCCGCCGTCGTAGTCGTCCTCGATCACCCAGCCGCCGACGGCCTCGGCCCACCGGACCAGGGCCTCGCGGCGCCGCGCGCTCAGGGTCACCCCGGTGGGGAACTGGTGGGCGGGCGTCACCAGGACGGCCCGGGCGCCGCTCGCGGCCAGGGCGTCGACGTCGAGGCCCTCGTCGTCGACGGGGACCGGCACGGGCGTGAGCCCGCTCTCCCGCAGGAACCGGCGCTGCCCGGGGTGGCCCGGGTCCTCGATGGCCAGCCGGTCCACGCCGTGCCACGGCAGTACGGCGCAGAGGAGGCCCAGGGCGTGTCCGAAGCCGGCCACCACCATGATCGAGTCGGCGTCGGCGCGGACACCGCGCGACCTGCCCAGAGCGTGGGCGAGTTCGGTGCGCAGGGCCGGTTCGCCGGCCGGCGGCGGATAGTCGTGGTCGGCAGGGGTGGCCGCGTCGAGGACCCGCTGGTAGCACGAGAGCCACTCGCGCCGGGGGAACGCGGGCAGGTTGCGTCCGCCCGCCCGCAGGTCCCAGCGGGTCACCGGGCCGCGGCCGGCGTCGAGGAGGGCCGGTACGACGGCCTCCTCGCCCACGTGCGGGCCGACCCGGGTGCCGGCGCCGCGCGTCGCCTCCAGGTACCCCTCGGCCACGAGCTGCCCGTAGGCCTCCACGACCACGCTGCGTGACACGTCGAGGTCGTCGGCGAGGGCACGGCTCGACGGGAGCCGGGTGCCGGGATGGAGGACTCCCTCGGATATCTCCTTCTTGATGAATCGCTGGATCTGCGCCGTCAGGGAAACCTCGGAATCCCTCGCGATGTCGACGGACATGTGCAGTGCCACAGCACTTCCCTCCCTCTGGCGGGTTCCCGTGGAAATTGGACCGTACGGCTCGGTGGACAGTGGTCTGGAATGCCGGCCGGGCGGTCAGCAGACTGGCGTACGACACGAATTCGGATATCGGGCTGAGGAGAATTCCATGAGCGCCGAACCGCTGACGCACAGCTGGCCGGATCTGCTGGACGCCCTGCTGGACGGCCGGAGTCTGACCGCGCGGGACACGGAATGGGCGATGGACGACGTCATGTCGGGCCGGGCCGGGCCGGTGCGGCTGGCCGGGCTCATGGTGGCGCTGCGGGCCAAGGGCGAGACGGTCGAGGAGATCGAGGGGCTCGTACGGGCCCTGTACCGGCACGCGGTGCGCCTGGAGGTCCCGGGGCCCGCCCTCGACATCGTGGGCACGGGAGGTGACGGCTCGAACAGCGTCAACATCTCGACGATGTCCGCGATCGTGGCCGCCGGCGCGGGTGCCCGTGTCGTCAAGCACGGCAACCGGTCGGCGTCCTCGGCCTGCGGCTCGGCCGACGTCCTGGAGGAGCTGGGCGTCGCGCTGTCGCTGGAACCGGCGGAGATCGCGGAGGTCGCCGAGGACGTCGGCATCACCTTCTGCTTCGCGCCGGAGTTCCACCCGGCGCTGCGGCACGCGGCCGGTCCGCGCCGGGAGCTGGGCATCCGTACGGTCTTCAACGCGCTGGGCCCGCTGGTGAATCCGGCCGCGCCGGCCGCCTGCGCGGTGGGTGTCGCCGACCGGCGGCTCGCTCCGCTGCTCGCCGGGGTGCTGGCCCGGCGGGGGGTGTCGGCGCTGGTGTTCCGGGGCGACGACGGCATGGACGAGCTGACGGTCACCACGACCTCCACGGTCTGGTCGGTGCACGACGGCGAGGTGCGCGAGGAGCGCTTCGACCCGCGGGCCCTCGGCATCCCCCGGGCGGACGCGGCCGCGCTGCGCGGCGGCGACCGGGTGCACAACGCGCGGGTGGCGCGCGAGGTCCTCGCCGGCGCCAGGGGGCCGGTACGGGACGCGGTGCTGCTGTCGGCGGCGGCGGGGCTCGCCGCCCTCGAACCGTCCTCGCGTTCCTGCACCGAGCGCCTGTCGTCGGCCCTGTTCCGCGCTGCCGAGTCCATCGACTCGGGCGCGGCCACCGCCGTCCTCGACCGCTGGCGCACGATCACCACGAAGCGGGCCGACGGAGGCTGAAGGCACGTCAGGGCCGGGCCCCGCGGGGCCCGGCCCTGACGGTCCGGTCGAGTGGTCACGGGTCCGGTGGTCCGGCCGTGGGCGGTGCCGCGGGAGCGGGCCGGGTGCGGCCCGCCGCCGTCAGGTCCCGTACCGCCTCGCGCGGGGCGCCGCCCGTCACCAGGCTGGTGCCGACGAGGACCGCGTCCGCGCCCTGGCGGGCGTACGCGGTGACGTCGTCCGGGCCCCGGACGCCCGACTCGGCGATGGTGACGACGTCGGCGGGGAGAAGGGGCGCGACGCGGGCGAAGGCCGTCCGGTCCACCTCCAGGGTCCGCAGGTCGCGGGCGTTGACGCCGATCACCCGGGCGCCGGCGGCCAGTGCCCGCTCCGCCTCGGCGGCGTCGTGGACCTCGACCAGCGGGGTGAGGCCGATCGCGCCGGCCTGGGCCACCAGGTCGGTGAGCAGCGGCTGGTCGAGCGCGGCGACGATCAGGAGCACGAGGTCCGCGCCGTGGGCCCGCGCCTCCCACAGTTGGTAGTCGCCCACGACGAAGTCCTTGCGCAGGACCGGCACGGGTACCCGCGCGCGTACGGCGTCCAGGTCCGCGAGCGAGCCGCCGAAACGGCGCCGCTCGGTCAGGACGCTGACGGCGCGGGCGCCGCCCGCCTCGTAGTCGGCGGCGAGGGACGCCGGGGAGGGGATGGCGGCGAGCGGGCCCAGGGACGGGCTCGCCCGCTTCACCTCGGCGATCACCCCGGTGCCGCCGTCGCCGCGCAGCAGCGCCGCGCAGTCCAGGACCGGTCCCGCGTGCGCAGCGCGTTCCCGCAACTCCCTGACGGGGACGCGCAGTCGCCGCTCGTCCAGGTCGTCGCGTACACCCGCGACGATGTCGTCGAGCACCGTCATGACCGCGATCCCCCCGCCGGAGGCCGTCCGGGTGCGGCCACGGTCACCGGCCGGGCGGGCCCGGGCGTCATCCGCAGCCTCCGGCGTGACCGTCGTCGGTGGACCGGGGGCCGAGTCCGACGGCGGCGGCGACCGGCTCCGGCAGGCGCGGGGCGGGGACCGTCCGCGCCCGGAGGTGGCCGACGAAGTCGGGGAGCCGGTCGAGGCCCCAGAACCGGCTGTAGCCCTGGACGAAGAAGGGCACGCCGAAGACGCCGTCCGCTTCGATGTCCCGCAGCAGCCGCACGCCCTCGCGGCGCAGCTCCGGGTCGTCGGCGGCGCCCGCCGCCGCGTCCCCGTCGACGCCGACGGCGGTGGCGATCGCGGCCACGACGGCCGGGTCGCAGATGTCGCGGCCCTCCTCCCAGCGCGCCCGGTAGGCCGCCGCCACGTACGCGGGACCGCGGCCCTCGCGCAGCGCGACGAGGTACGCCAGGTGCGGGACCTCCCACACCGGCGCCTTGTCGACCGGCCAGGTCAGCCGCAGCCCCCGGGCCTTGGCCAGGCGCCCCACGTCCTGGAGGACGTACAGGTGCTTGGCCCGTGACATGGGCGTGTACGGGAAGGAGCCGCCCGCCTCCGTGAGCATCCGCTCGCTGACGGCGTCGGGCTCGAAGAACGGCCGCCACTCGACGGCGGCGGCGACGTCGGGGTGGGTGTCGACCAGCTCCCGGTAGGCGAGCCACGAGTAGGGGCTGCGCAGCGAGAAGTAGAAGCGCGGGGTCTTGTCGGCCGCCATGTCAGATCACCAGGCCGCCGTCGACCCCGAAGACCTGCCCGGTGATGTACGAGGCGCGGTCCGACGCGAGGAAGGACACCATGTCGGCGACCTCCTCGGGGCGGCCGAAGCGGCCGAGCGGGACGCGGGCGGCCAGCCGCTCGCCGGCGTCCTCGCCGAGCGCCGAGGTCATATCGGTCTCGATGAAGCCGGGGGCCACGCTGTTGACGCGGATGCCCCGGGGCGCGACCTCCTTGGCCAGGGCCTTGGAGAAGCCGATGATGCCGGCCTTGGACGCCGAGTAGTTGGTCTGGGTGGCGTTGCCGTACACCCCGGCCACCGAGGACATGGTGATGACGGAGCCGGTCCTGCGCTTGAGCATGGCGAAGACGGCCGCGCGGCAGACGTGGTAGGTCCCGTCGAGGTTGACGCGCAGCACCTCCTGCCAGGACTGGCCGTTCATCATGATGAGCGGGTTGTCGCGGACGATGCCGGCCGAGGAGACGACGACGTGCACGGGGCCGAGTTCGCGCTCGGTCCTGCGGACGAAGTCCTCGGCCTCGAACTGCTCGGCCACGTCGACCTGGCAGGCCAGGACGGCCGCGCCGGCGGCCTCGGCCTCCTTGGCGACGGCCCGCGCCTCCTCCTCGCGCGAGCGGTAGCAGAAGGCGATGTCGTATCCGTCGGCGGCGAGGCGCTGGACCACGCTGCGGCCGATGCCCCGGGAGCCTCCCGTGACCAGGGCGACGCGGTTGTCTGCGGACATCATGACCTCTCGTCGGTTGTCTTCGCGGTGGTCCCGGCCGCCGGGTCCAGGGACTCGGCCGGCCGCAGGGCGAGCGTCAGCTGCCCCACCTCCAGGACGGTCCGGTCCCCCACGACGGTGGTGCCGGTGGTGAGGACGGTGTCGCCGAGGTCCCGCACGACGCGGACCTCGTGGACGAGGACCGCCCCGGGTTCCACGGGGGCCAGGGCGCGCACGTCGCGCACCCCGGCGAGGAGGGCGACGTTCCCCTTCAGGACGTCCGGGTTCGGCCGCTCCCAGCAGGCGAGCAGGACGGCGGCCTGGGCCCAGGACTCGAGGAGCAGCCCGAGGGGGAGGGACGGGTCGTCGTCCCGGCCGGGGCGGGCGGGCCCGGGGTGGAAGCCGGGCCCGGCGGCGACCGTCCGGTGGGCGACCAGCCGCCGGCCGGGTTCGACGGCCACCACCCGGTCCACCAGCAGCGCCGGGGGGCGGTGCGGGATGACGGAGGTGATGCGCGCGTCCGTCGGCGCGGGGCCGGCCGCGGGCTGTCCCGGGGGCGTCGGCGCGGGGTCTCCCGCGAGCGTCGTCACGGGGTCTTCTGGGGGCGTCTTCACGGGTTCTCCTGCGGGTCGTTCGTCTCCCGCGGGTAGTGGAGGGTGATCTCGGCGGCGGGCCGGTCGTCCGCGCGGACGGCGGCGACGGCGCGGACCCCGTCGGCGGTGCGCTCGATCCGCGCCTCGACGACCATCTCCTCGCCGGGCCGTACCGGGCTGAGGAACCGCGCCTTGCGCACGACGACCGGGTGGTCGCGGGGCGCCCCCGCGGAGGCGGCCAGCTCGTACACGTACTGGACGAGGCTGAAGCCCGGCACCAGCGGGAAGCCGGGGTAGTGGCCCGCGAGGAACGGGTCATCGGCGGGTACCGCGAACGAGCTCCGTACCGTCTCCTCGGCCGGCCCGGCCCTCTCGGGACCGCCGACCGCCCGCGGGCGGTCCTCCACCAGGCCGAGGGCCTCTTCGAGCGTCATGGTCGTCTCCTCATCCGCTCAGCAGCGCGCAGCCGACCGTGCCGTCCCGGTCGATGCCGGTGACGAGCGCGAGCTGTCCGGCCGGCAGTCCGCCCCCGGCCGCGAGGGCGAGGACGGCCGCGGTCTGGAAGCCGGTCGCGGCGGCCGAGGTGTCGCCGAGCAGCGGCCGGCAGTGGATCCACTCGGGCTCGTGACCGGCCGGCAGGGCCTCCCGCACGGCGTCCTCCTCGCCCTCGGTGCCGAGCGGCACGACGTGGCGGACGTCCGCCGGGTCGGCGCCGGCCTCGTCGAGGAGGGCGCGGACGCACCGGGTCAGGGCGTCGGCGGCCTCGTCGGGCCGGTGGTACGCGCGGAACCGGGTGCCCCGCAGCCGGGCGAGCGGGGTGCGGCCCGCCGCCCGCGCGGCGTCGGCGGATTCGAGGAGCCAGGCCGCGCCGCCCTCGCCGAGCGGGATGCGCGCGTCGCCGTCGGCGGCGTGCCACTCCAGCCAGGCGCGCTGCTCCGAGTACTCCTCGGCGACCCCGCACAGCACCCGCTCGCAGTGTCCGCCCCGGTACAGCCGGCCGGCGTAGCCGAGGACGAGCAGCCCGGTCAGCCAGCCGCCCGCGACGGTGGTGTTGGGGCCCTTGATGCCGTGCCAGATGGCGCTCTGGCCGGCCGCCCTGTTCATCACCGTGTTGGGGAAGCGGGCCGGGTCGACGAGATAGGGGCGGTCCCCCGTGAGCGAGTCGCGGGTGAAGTCCATGATGCTCTGGACGCTGCCCGACCCGGTGCCGAGCACGAGGGCGACGCTCTCCGGGCGCTCGACGAGGGCGGGGCCGCACGCGTCGAGGAGGCTGCCGAAGGTGGAGACGGCGAGCGCGGTGACCCGGTCCATGGTGCGGGTCCCCTTCTTGCCGAGGGCGCCCGCCGCGGTGAAGTCCGGAACGAGCGCGCCCTGCCGGTAGGGGCCGGGGAAGGCCTCGGGGTCCAGGTCGGCGAGCGCGCTCGCCGCGACCCGGATCCCCTCGGCGTACGCGGCCGCCTCCATGCCGTACGGGGAGACCGACGACCAGGCGGTGAAGACCAGTTCGTCCCCGGGCCCGGTCCGGTCGGTGGATCCGGCCGGGCGGCTCGCGACGTCCGCCGCGGTCATGCCGTCCCCCGGCCGACCGCCTTGCCCGCCTTGCCGTTGAGCGCGTTGATCAGACGGTCGTCGAAGTCGACGAGGCTCCAGTCGGCGCGGTTCTCGATGACGGCCCAGCCGTGGGTGATGCGGCCGGTGGTGGTGGGGACGAGGACGCCGTCGCGGAGCACGTAGGTGTCCATGCGGGCGGTGTACGTGTAGCGCTTGAAGACGTTCTCGACGGTGAAGACGGTGTAGAGCGTCTCCTCCATGCGGGCCTCGTCGAGGACGGTGATCCGCGAGTGCGGGACGACGGGGATCCAGTCCTGCTCGTCGAGGAGGGTCTTGATCGACACCCCGCGGTCCTCCAGGAAGAGGTCGACGACCTCCTCCATCTGCCGCAGGTAGCCGGACATCTGCACGCGCTCGGTGAAGTGGCAGTAGAAGTACGGCATCCGCCAGGCCCAGCCGAAGGCGTTGCGGCCCGCGGTCAGCTGCTCCAGCGGGTCCGTGCCCGCCGGTACCGGGATCGCCTCGGCGCCGGCGCCGAGCCGGTCGACGACGTACTCCGCGAGCTCGGCCGGCGCCTCCTCGGCCTCGTGGCCCCGCGGGTCGAAGCGCAGCTGGACGGCGACCTTGGAGACGACGGCCTTCACAGGCTCGCCGTCACGCTCGGTCGTCATCTCGACGACGAGGCGCAGCCCGTCGCCCTTGCCGGGGGCGGGCCGGACGACGGCGGACGCGACGCTGTCGATGTGGAAGGCGGTGAGGATCTTGGTGTCGAGGTCGGTGATGTCGACACCGAGGCCGTACCGCTCGTACAGCTCCCCGGCGGGGAAGCCGCGCTGCCGCAGGTGGTCGTAGACGGCTTCCTCGACCATGTAGTTGACGTGCTTGAAACCGATCCAGGTGCAGATGTTGGACCCCTCGTAGCGGGGCCGGATCTCCAGGCGGGTGCTGCCGTCCGTGGTGGCGGCCGTGCTGCTGGTCATGTCATCTCCAGTCGGGGAACGGGGGCTGCGGCGGCGTGCCGCGCCGGACGGGGTCCTACGGCGAGGAAGTCGTGCACGAGGCGGGTGACGCGGTCCGGGTCCTCCACCATGGGGAAGTGCCGGCAGCCGTCGAGGAGTTCGAAGCGGGCGCCGGGCACGGCCGCGGCGAGGGCCCGGCCGTCCTCCGCCCGCGCCGCGATGTCCTTCTCGCCGGACAGCACGAGCAGCGGGGAGCGGACGGCGGCCAGGTCGAGGAAGGGGGTGCGCAGATACGACTCGAAGAACCGCATCCAGCCGTACGGGCCGATCTGGTCGCGCAGCCGCAGCGCCATCCAGTCCCGGTGCGTCTTGGCGAACCGCTGGGTCTCGCCGACCTCCAGCGCCTCCTCGAAGACGCGGTGGAAGTCGTTGAGGTAGTACGAGATCACCGACCAGTCGAAGTCCCGGGGACTGGACCGGTAGAACGGGCTGACCAGGACGGTGGGCCGGGGTGCGACGAGCCCCGCGGCCCCGGCCTCGGTGAGCAGGTTGGCGGCGTACGAGTGGGCCACGACCGCGTCGTAGGGCTCCTGGAGCAGCTCGACGAGGCACTCGGCGGGCTGGGGCAGGGAGCCCCAGCCCTCGCTGTCGGCCATGGCCCGCCAGGGCAGTTCCACGTCCCACAGTTCGAGGCGTCCGTCGGCACGGGCCGCGAACGGGTCCCAGACCGAGGGCCGGCCGCCGAGACCGTGCAGCAGGAGCACCCGCAGCGGGTCGTCGTGCGTGGCGGGCCGGCGCAGCCGCGGGGTCAGGGCCGTCATGCGGCCGTTTCCGGTTCGTACGGGCGGCCGGCGGTTCCGGGTGCGGACCGGTCGGCGGCGTCCGGGGCGGACCGGTCGGCGGCGTCCGGCTCGTACCGGCCGAGGATCACCACGGCGTTGTTGCCGGCGAAGGCGAGCGCGTTGTTCTGCACGATGCGCACGTCGGCGGGGCGCGCCTCGTTGGGCACCGGGTCCAGGCCGCACTCGGGGTCGGTCCGCCGGTGGTTGATGGTCGGCGGGATGAACCCCTCGGTGATGGCGAGGGCGCAGGCGGCCGAGGCGAGGGCGCTGGCGGCCCCCATGGTGTGGCCGAGCATGGACTTGATGGACACCGTGGGCGGGGGGTCGGCGAACACCTGGCGGATGGCTCCCGCCTCGGTGACGTCGTTGGCCTTCGTCCCGGTGCCGTGCGCCGAGATGAAGTCGATGTCCTCGGGCTTGACCCCGGCGTTGCGGTGGGCCAGCTCGATACAGGCGGCGAGGCTGTCCCGGTCCGGGGCGACCGGGTGGTGGGCGTCGCAGTTCAGACCGTAGCCGAGGATCTCGGCGTAGATCCGGGCACCGCGGGCGAGGGCCGATTCCAGGCTCTCCAGGAACAGGATGCCGGCCCCCTCCCCGGTGAGGATGCCCTGCCGGTCGGCGTCGAACGGCCGGCACACGTCGGGTGCGATGGTGCCGAGCCGGTAGAAGCCGGTGAACGTCTTGCGGCACACGGCGTCGGCACCGCCCGACAGGGCGACGTCGACCTCACCCGACCGGATCGCGTCGAAGCCGGAGCCGATGGCGTAGTTGCCGGCGGCGCAGGCGGTGGGGATGGTGACCGCCTCCACGTCCCGCAGCTCCAGCTCGCGGACGATGCTGCTCGACAGCATCCCCGCGCCGGACCGGCGCGCCACGACCGGGTCCAGGTGTTCGGGCCCGGTGGCGAGCTGGCTCTCCATCAGGCCGTCGAGGTCGTGCGACTCCCCGTCGGTGGTGCCGACGGAGACGAGCACCCTGCGGGCGCGCAGCTCCTCCAGGCCCATTCCGGCGTCGGACACGGCCATCCTGGCCGCGGCCACCGAGAACTGGCCGGCCCGGCCCAGCTCTCCGGGATCCACGCGCTCGATCCACTCGGACGGGTCGAAGCCCTCGATCTCACAGCCGTTGGCGTACGCGTATCCGGTCGTGTCGAAGGCCGTGATCGGCTTGACCCCGCTGCGTCCGGTACGCAGCCCGGTCAGGAACTCGGTGGCCGAGGTGCCGATGCTGGTCACCGTCCCCAGGCCGGTGACGACGACCCGGTGCGGCCGGCGCTCACTGCTCATCGCTGTCCCCTCTGTCGGCTCTGTCGGGATCCGTGCGGGGCGCTACGCGGTCAGGTTTTCCTGGACGACGGCGACCACGCCGTCGAGGTTGACCATCCGGGTGAGCTCGGTCTGGTCGATCTCGATGTGGAAGGTGCGCTCCAGGGAGGAGAGGATCTCGATCGCGCCGAGCGAGTCGGCGTTGTGGTCCTCCTTGAAGAGGCTCGTGTCCGTGACCTCGGCCGGCTCGATCTCGAGGATCTCGCAGACGATCTCCTTGATCTCGGCACGCTGTTCGGTGGTGATCGCGACCGTGCTGGTCATTTTCGCCTCCAAGTGTTGACGCAGCTGATGGTGAGGAGTTTTCTCGGCTGCGCTGACACGGAACTGACGAGCAACTGATGCGGGCCGGGACGGTGTTGCCGCAGCGCTGTGGGCTGCGTTGTTCGGCGTCCGCTGAAACACCTGGCCGTGGGCGGCCGTTCGCGTCAAGGTGATCGATCGACACCTCCGCGCCCGCCCGCCCCGCTGGAGAAGGCTTGAACCGCCGCCCCCGCCACCGCCTCCTGCCCCGCAGGATCACCGTCGTCGTCACGCCCACCCCGGGTCTGGACGCCGCGGCCTCGCGTGCCGCGCTGCTGAGGGCGGCGACCCGGGTCTGCGGGGTGACCCCGGGCTCGCTGCGGCTGGGGCACGATCACGCGGGCCGGCCGCTGCTGTCCGGTCTGGGCGACGGGCTGTGGGTGAGCCTCAGCCACGGCCGCGGGCTCGCCGCGCTCGCCCTGTCGTACGTGGGGCCCGTCGGCGTCGACGTCGAGGTCCCCCGCCGGGTGGCCGCCGTACAGCTCGCCGCCCGGTGGTTCCCCGCCGCGGAGGCCGCGTGGGTGCGCGACCGCCCCGAGGCGGAGCGGGACCTGGCGTTCTTCTGGCTGTGGACGCACAAGGAGGCGATGGGCAAGGCCTACGGCACCGGTCTGGACTCGGGCGGGCTCGAACGGCCCGGTCCGCTGCCGCACCGGTGGCCGCCGGCCCCGGTCCGCCGACTGCTGCCGCTGCCCGCCCCGGACGCCCCGCCGCGGGCCGAGCGGGCGGTCACGGAGCCGTACACCTGGCACTCCGTCGCGGCGCCGTTCGCCGGGCCGCGCGGGGTGCTCGCCGTGGCGGCGCTCGGCCCGCGCGCGCGGGGCGCGGACGTGGACGTACGGCTGTGCCCGGCGCCGCTCCGGCGCGCGGAGCACCTCACGAGTCGAAGGGAAGCGACGACATGAACGGCGGGCTCATCGCCATCCTCATCACGTTCATCGTGGTGCTCGGTCTCAGTACGAGCACGGTCGCCTACTTCGTCCTGCAGAGACACCGCGCGGACGGCGCCGCGATGGCCCAGTACCGCGTCCTCGCCGAGGAGTCCGTGGCGCGACAGGAGTCGCTGCACCGGACGCTCAGGGAGCTCACCGACCGGCTGTGCGCCGTCGAGTTCATGCTGCGCAGCGTCGACGAGGGATGAGGGAGCCGCCGTCCCGGCCCCGGACGGACCGGCCGGCGTCCCCGGCCCCACCACGACCACACCACGAACCATCTGCACCGGCACCAGGGAGACCCATCCATGAACAGCACGCCGCAGCGCGGTGCCGACGAGGTCGTCGTCCTCAGCAGGGTGCGCCGGGCGTACGGCGCCGAACGCACGGGCGTGGTCGCCCTCGACGACGTGTCGATCGGCTTCCGGCGCGGCACCTTCACCGCCGTGATGGGTCCCTCCGGATCGGGCAAGACCACCCTGCTCCAGTGCGCGGCGGGGCTCGACCGCCCGACGTCCGGGTCGGTGGTCCTGGACGGTGTCGAGCTGACCGGCATGAGCGAGCGGAACCTGACCAAGCTCCGCCGCGAGCGCATCGGCTTCGTCTTCCAGTCGTACAACCTGCTGCCCGCGCTGACCGTCGAGGACAACGTCACCCTGCCCCTGCGCCTGGCGAGCCGCCGGCCCGAACCCGGCAGTGTGGCGCGGGTGCTGGAGCAGGTGGGCCTCGGTGACCGCGGCCGGCGCCGGCCGGACGAGCTCTCCGGCGGTCAGCGGCAGCGGGTCGCGATCGCCCGCGCGCTGATCACGGAACCGGCCGTCATCTTCGGTGACGAGCCGACCGGCGCGCTCGACACCCACACCGCCCTCGAGGTGCTGCGGCTGCTGCGCTCCGCGGTGCGCGACGGCGGGCGGACGGCCATCGTGGTGACGCACGACCCGGTGGCCGCCTCCCACGCCGACCGGGTCGTCTTCCTGGCCGACGGGCGGATCGTGGACGAGCTGCACGGCGCGACCGCCGACACGATCGCCGAGCGCATGATCCATCTCGGCGCGTGGGGCGAGCGTCCCGGCGTCCACGCCCCCGGAGGATCGGTCTGATGTTCGGTCTGGCCCTGCGCACCCTGCGCTTCCGCAAGAGCGGCTTCGTCGCCTCCTTCGTCGCCCTGTTCCTCGGAGCCGTCATCGTCGCCGCGTGCGGCGGTCTGATGGAGACCGGCATCCGGGCCTCCGCCCCGCCGCGGCGGGCGGACGGCGGTCACGCCGTCGTCCTGTTCTCGCCGATCGAGCAGGAGGCGACCCGGCTGGTGTCGCTCTCCGCCGTGTTCGGCGGGATCGCCGTCATGGTGGTGGTGTTCGTCGTCGGTTCCACGCTCGCCGTGCTCGTCCAGCAGCGCATGCGGGAGATGGCCCTGCTGCGGGCGGTCGGCTCGCTGCCCGGTCAGATCCGTCTCCTGGTGGTGTCCGAGACGCTGGTGGTCGGGGCGCTCGCGACCGCGCTCGCCCTGGCACCCGGTCACGCCGCGGGACGGCTGATGCTGGAGCGGTTCGCCGAGGGCGGGATGGTCTCGCCGGAGATCCCCTACCGCGCCGGCTGGATCCCGCTGGGCATCGCCGCCGGGGCGGCCCTGCTGGCGGCCGTGGCCGCCGCCTGGATCGCCTCGCGCCGCGCCGCGCTGATCCGGCCCGCCGCCGCCCTCGCCGAGGCGGGGCTGCAGCGCCGCTGGATGAGCGCGCCGCGTCTGGTGTTCGCGCTGCTCTGCCTCGCCGGCGGCACCGCCCTGGCCCTGGTCACCGCACTGGTGATGCCGGGGTCGGTCGCCGCGAGCACGGCGGGTCCGACCGCGATGCTCTGGGCCTCCGGCATCGCGCTGGTCGCGCCGGGGCTCACCCGGGCGCTGATCGCGGTGCTGCGGCCGCCGCTGCGCGTCCTGCCCGGCCCGTCCTGCCGCCTCGCCTCCGACAACGTCCGGGCCCGCGCGGTCAGGACGGCCGGTGCGGTCACTCCGGTGATGCTGGCGACGGGGCTCGCCACGGGTCTGCTCTACCTCCAGACGACCCAGGACGCGTCGGCCCGGGACGCCCGCGCGACCGACACGGTCACGAGCGCCCCCGTCGCCGTCACCCCGGCGTCGCGTACGGAGGTGAACGTCCCTGCCTCCGTCCCTGCCTCCGTCCCGCCGACTCGTACGGCCGGCAACGCGACGGTCGCCGTGATCCCGGGCCGTACGGACGCCCACGCCACGGTCGCCGTGACCCCGGCGCGTACGGACGCGCATGCCACCGTCGCCGTGGCCCCGGCGCGTACGGACGCCACCCCGGTCCGTACGGACGCGCACGCCTCCCCCGCCGTCGCGGTGGGCCGTACGGACGGGAGCTCGGCGGTCGTCGTCGCCGCTGCCCCGCGAGCCGCCTCCGGGGGTGCGTCGGCCGATGCCTGGATCAACTTCCTGCTGGCCGGCACCATCATCGGGTACGCGATGATCTCCCTGGTCAACACCCTGGTGGTGGCCGCTTCCGAGCGGCGCGAGGAGTTCGCGCTCCAGCGTCTCGTGGGGGCCACCACGGGCCAGGTGATGCGGATGATGACGATCGAGGCGCTGCTCGTGGCGGTGATGGGGACCGTCCTCGGCTCCCTGGTGGCCGCCGCGACGCTGGTCCCGTTCCGGCTCGCGCTCGACGGCTCGTGGCTGCCCGGCGGCCCGCTGTGGATCTACCTCGCGATCGTCGGCTTCGTCACCGCGCTGACCGTGGCGGCCACGCTGGTGCCGGTCCGGCTCGCCCTGCGGGTCCCGCCCACGGGGGCGCCGGCCGCGCCCTGACGTCCGCTCACGGGGCGGTGGGGCCGAAGGGGCCCAGCTCGGCGAAGTCCCCCGGATGGTCGGTGATCCACGGCCAGTACCGGGGGATGGTCCGCGCGTAGTCGCGGTAGTAGCGGCGGACCGTCTCGAGGAGGCCGCGCCGTATGGACTCGGTGAGCGCGTCCCCCCGCCACACCAGGAGCAGCTCGGTGCGCTCGGTGTCCCTGATCGGCACCAGGGTCACCTCCCGGGTCGCCCCCGTGGGGGTGGTGAGCGCCGCCGCGTCGGCGTCCCGGACCCAGTTCATGGCCTCGTGGTGGCCGTCGACGTGGTGCAGCACCTCCGGGTCGTCGCCCGCGACCCTGGCGAACAGCTGCTTCTCGATGGGGTGGAACCAGTGGTCGCGGGCGTACCGGATCCACCGGAGTCCGGCCAGGTCCCGCACGTCGACGACGCTCCGGCCGGCCAGCGGGTGCCGCGGGGGCACCGCGAGCCAGACCGGCTCCCGTACGACGACCGCGCCGGACAGGGGCGGTTCGAGGTGCCCCGCGGAGGCGGTCCCCGGCGTGCCGGTCACGAGCGCCGCGTCGAGCGCGCCGACGCGCACCGCCGCCACGGCCGCTGCGGGGTCGAGGGTCTCGGTCCGCACCTCGGCGACGGGCAGCGCCGCCTGGAGCACGGCGCGCAGCGACGGAGGCGTCCATTCCGTGTTCCCGAACCGGAAGACGTCCGAGGTGTACGCGCTGGCCTCGGCGATCACGAGGTCGGCCTGCCGGGTCAGGTCGGCCAGCATGGGGATGAGACGCTCGCCGAGCGGCGTGGGGGTCACCCCGGAGCGGGTCCTGACGAAGAGTTCGCCGCCGACGGCCTTCTCGATGCGGCGCAGCTGCGCGGTGAGGCTCGACTGCGGGAGGCTCAGCTCGACCGCGGCCTTCGAGATGCTCCCCGCGCGGTCGATGGCGGTCACGACTCTGGCGTGGCGTAACTCGACGTTCACCTGTCCCCCGTGTGTGCCGGCCCCTGCGGTCGTCCCCCGGCGGACGACCCCGGGGAGATCGCCACGCTAACAGGGGGGACTGACACCGTCCATGTCGGCGGCGCGGGGCCGCGGGGGGGCCGTCGGCGGGGGGCTCAGGCCAGTGCGGGGGCCGAGCGCGCGAGGACGCGGCGCGGCTCGCCGAGCGTCTCGTCCTGCCGGAGGATCGCCTCGTAGGCGTGGTGGAGGGCGCGGCCGGGTTCGAGGCCGAGGTCGCCGGCGAGGCGGCGGCGCGCGCCGTGGAAGACCTCGAGGGCCTCCGCCTGGCGGCCGTCCCGGTAGAGCGCCAGCATCAGCAGTTCGCTCAGCCGCTCCCGGCCGGAGTGCTCGGCGGCCAGCTGGCGCAGTTCGGAGACGGGCACCCGGGCCGCGTCGACGGAGAGTCTGGCCGCGGTGAGGTCCTCGTAGGCCGTGATGCGGCGTTCCTCCAGGTGGGCCGCCTGGATCCGGCAGCGCATGCCCTCGCAGGTGTCGAGGAGGGCGGGGCCGCGCCACAGGGCGAGGGCGGCCTCCAGGGTGTCGATGGCGCGGGCGGGGTCCGTCGCGGCCAGTTCGGCGCCGGTGCCGGCGAGGTCCAGGAAGCGGTGGGCGTCCACGGAGTCGGCCGGGGTGTCGAGCAGATAGCCGTTGCCGGCGGTCCGCAGGAGTTCGGCTCCGTCGCGGTCCGTCACCGCCTGCAGCAGTTTGCGCAGCCGGCGGACGTTGGCCTGGAGCGCGTTGCGCGCGTTGGCCATGGGCTGGTCGGCCCAGAGCTCGTCCACCAACTGGTCTGCGGTGATCGGCACCCCGGGGGACAGCGCGAGCATCGTGAGGACGACGCTCGCCCGCTGCGAGGTCATCGTGTACCGCTTCCCGCCGTGAGCGAGAAAAAGCGGGCCGAGAACATTGATTTCCACAGTCGGAACCCCCATGTCAGCACGCGGACATGGGACATCATGCGCGAGTTCGACGGGCATAGGGAAATACCACCTCGCTCGCCGGGACATCGCTCACCAGTATGACCGGACACCCGCTGTCACCTGCGGCTTTCACCTGAAAGAAAAAACCTACAGGTGTCACTCCGAACCTACTCAGGCCCTCATGACAAGTATTCCCGGCAGTCTGCCGGGAATACCTGACACGATACTGACAACGCGTCAATTGCGTGGTCCGAACGGGTGGTCCGACAGGTCTCGCCTGCGATATTCGGCGGGCACTGAAAGACCTCGTACTCGCTTCATTCCCGACCTAGAGTCGTTCTTCGGTGGCGCCATCCCAAACTTCCCACCGAAGGAGTCGTCGTGCTCAACAGAGTTGTGATCGTGGGCGGCGGAACAGCCGGCTGGATGACCGCCTCGTACTTCAAGGCCGCGTTCGGGGACCGTATCGACATCACCCTCGTCGAATCGGGAACCGTCGGAGCGGTCGGTGTCGGCGAGGCCACGTTCAGCGACATCCGTCACTTCTTCGAGTTCCTCGGACTCAAGGAGAAGGACTGGATGCCGGCGTGCAACGCCACGTACAAGCTGGCCGTGCGCTTCGAGAACTGGCGCGAGCCGGGACACTACTTCTACCACCCGTTCGAGCAGATGCGGTCCGTCAACGGCTTCCCGCTGACCGACTGGTGGCTCAAGAACGGGCCGACCGACCGCTTCGACAAGGACTGCTTCGTCATGGCGTCGGTCATCGACGCCGGACTGAGCCCCCGGCACCAGGACGGCACCCTCATCGACCAGCCCTTCGTCGAGGGCGGGAACGAGATGCAGGGTCTCACGATGTCCGAGCACCAGGGGAAGACGCAGTTCCCCTACGCCTACCAGTTCGAGGCCGCGCTCCTGGCCAAGTACCTCACCCGCTATTCGGTGGAGCGGGGCGTGCGGCACGTCGTCGACGACGTGACCAAGGTCGAGCTCGACGAGCGCGGCTGGATCTCCGCGGTGCGCACCGCGGAGCACGGCGACATCACCGGTGACCTCTACATCGACTGCACCGGCTTCCGCGGCGTGCTGCTCAACCAGGCCCTGGAGGAGCCGTTCATCTCCTACCAGGACACGCTGCCCAACGACAGCGCGGTCGCCCTCCAGGTGCCCATGGACATGGAGCGGCGCGGCATCCGCCCGTGCACCACCGCGACGGCACAGGACGCCGGGTGGATCTGGACCATTCCGCTGACCGGCCGGGTCGGCACCGGGTACGTGTACGCCAAGGACTACCTGTCCCCGGAGGACGCCGAGCGCACCCTGCGGGAGTTCGTGGGGCCGGCCGCGGCCGACGTCGAGGCCAACCACATCCGCATGCGGATCGGCCGCAGCAGGAACTCGTGGGTGAGGAACTGCGTGGCGATCGGTCTGTCCAGCGGCTTCGTCGAGCCCCTGGAGTCGACCGGCATCTTCTTCATCCACCACGCCATCGAGCAGCTCGCCAAGAACTTCCCGGGCGAGGACTGGAACCCGGTCCACCGCGACGTCTACAACGACGCCGTCTCCCACGTGATGGACGGTGTACGGGAGTTCCTGGTGCTGCACTACGTGGCGGCCAAGCGCACGGACACCCAGTACTGGCGCGACGCCAAGACCCGCGCCATACCGGACTCGCTGGCCGAGCGGATCGAGAAGTGGAAGGTCCAGCTGCCCGACAGCGAGTCGATCTACCCGTACTACCACGGCCTTCCCGCGTACTCGTACATGTGCATCCTGCTGGGCATGGGCGGGATCGACCTCGCGCCCTCCCCGGCGCTCGCCCTCTCCGACGGAGCTGCCGCGCGCCGGGAGTTCGAGCTGATCAGGGAGAAGACCGAGAGCCTGGTCAAGGTGCTGCCGAGGGCCTACGACTACTTCACCCGGCTGGGCTGACGGCGCCGGACGGGAAGGGACTCTCTGTCATGGACGTCCTCAATCTGTGGCCCCGGATCCCCCACGCCGTAGCGGTCCTCGGCGTGGTGGCGCTGATCGCCTACGCGGGCCGCTGGGCCGCGCGGCTGGTGCGCCAGCCGGTGGTCGTCGGGGAGGTGACCCTGGGCCTGCTCGCCGGCCCCGCCGCGCTCGCGCTGGCGGGCCGGCCGGCCTTCGACACGATGCTGCCGGAGCCCGTCCTGCACCTCGTCGGCCTCGTCGCCGAGGCGGGCCTGGTGTTCTATCTGGTCGGCCTGGCCCATGAACTGCGGGCCGGGCCCTCCGGGCCGGAGCGCCGCGGCGCGACGGCACTGACCCTGGGCGCCCTGCTGGCGCCGCTCTTCACCGGCCTCCTGCTCGTCGGCTGGGTCCAGCTCACGGACGACGCGGCCGCCCGCGGGAACGCGCCGCTGCCGGCCTTCGCCCTGATGGTCTCGGTGGCGATGTCCGTCACGGCGGTCCCCGTGCTCGCCAGGATCCTCACGGAGCGCGGGATGTCCCACTCGACGGCGGGCCGGGTGGCGATGACCTCCGCGATCGTCATCGACGCCGTCGCCTGGCTCCTGTTCACCGCCTCGGTCGCCCTCGCGTCCGGCGACGGCGCGGGGCTCCTGCGCTGCCTCGGCGCGATCGCGCTGGGTCTCGCCTGCGCGGCCGTCCTGGGCTGGGTCCTGCGCACCGGGGCGGCGCGGCGCGGGGCCGCACGGCTCCCCGTCCTCGCCGCGGTCCTCCTCGGCGCCGCCGCCCTCGCGGTGGCGCTCACCATGAAGGACCTCGGGATGACCGCCATCCTCGGTGCCGCCATGGTCGGCTTCGCCGTCCCGGGGGGCGGGTCCGAGCCCTGGACGCGGGTGGTCACGGACCTGTCCCGGGCCGGTCGGGCGCTCGTCCCCACCTTCTTCGTGGTCTCGGGGATCGCGCTGCTCGACGACGTGTCCCCCGCCGCTTCCTGGACGCTGATCGCCTGGACCATCGCGCTCGGCTGCCTCGGCAAGGGCGTCGGTTCGTACGTCGGGGCCCGCCTCGACGGCCGGCCGCCCCGACTGGCCGGACGGATCGCCATCCTCATGAACACCCGTGGGCTGACCGAACTCGTCGTCGTCCAGGCGGGCTACACGGCGGGCATCCTGTCGGCCGCCATGATGCTGGCCCTGACGGTGATGGCGCTGGTGACCACGGCCATGACGGGCCCGCTGCTGGATCTCCTCGACCGTGGGGAGCGCGCGCCACGTGCCGAGCCCCTTCCCCTCACGACGACAGAAAGCAGCAGCCGATGACCGATCCCGCGGTCCGGACCCCGCCCGCTCCGCACGCCACCGCCGGTGGGTTCCGGGCGATGATGAGCGGCTTCCCCACCGGCGTGTGCATCGTCACCTGCGCGGATCTCGACGGCACCCCGCGCGGGATGACCTGCTCCTCGCTCTGCAGCGTCTCCCTGGAGCCGCCGACCCTGCTGGTGTGCCTGCGCGCCGGCAGCCCGACCCTCCGGGCGGTCCTCGACACCGGCGGGTTCACCGTGAACCTGCTGCACGACGGGGCGCGGGAGGCGGCCGAGCTGTTCGCCTCCGGTGACCCGGAGCGCTTCGCCCTGATCCCCTGGGAGCGGCCCCCGGAGGCGGCGGGACCGCATCTGCTCCGGGACGCGCACACGATCGCCGACTGCGAGGTGACCCTGACGCACCGGACCGGCGACCACGTCACGGTCTTCGGCGAGGCCCGCACCATCCGGCAGGAGCAGGACCGGCCACCGCTCCTCTACGGTCTGCGGCAGTTCCGCTCGTGGTCCGCCGCGTGACCCGGCCCTCACGGCCCGCCTGACGAGCGCCGCACGCGCGAACCCGCCCGGCCCTCACGGCCGGGCGGGTTCGCGTGTGTCACGGACCGCGGGCCGTAGGGCGTCCGGGACGGCTCGGCTCAGACGGCGGGCAGTACGGCGGCGCGGGCCAGGGGCTCGCGGCGGACGCCCCGGGGGCCGTTGGCCGGCCGGGCCGGGCGGCCGTCGAGCAGGGCGAGGCCGAGCGGGGACACCGAGTGCAGCATCGAGTTGCGGACCCTGCGGCTGGTGATGAGGCCGGTGCGCCGCAGCACGGCGGCGTGCTGGCTGGCCCCGGCCGGCGAGATGCCGAGCCGGTCCGCCAGTTCTGAGGTGGTGCACGCGGCGCGCAGCACGCGGAGGGCCGCCGCCCGGGTCTGGCCGACCAGCGCGCCCAGCGCCTCGGTGGTCTCGTCGGGCTCCGCCCACAGCACGGCGGCCTCGTGGGCGCGCGGCGGGGCGGAGACCACGAGGGTCGGCCGGCCGCTGCCGTCCTGCGGCCAGATGAGCTGTCCCGGGCGGTGGTTGAGGAAGACGGACGGGGTGAGCACCAGGCCACGGCCGCCGAGCACGACATCGCCGTCGGGGCCGCCGGGGATCTCCAGGACGGGTGAGGTCCAGGTGATCCGGGGGTGTGCCGTGGAGAGCAGCTGTTCCACGCCTCCGGCCATCACGGCCCGGCCGCGCGCCTCGCAGTCCGCCTCCAGGTACTCCAGGACCTTGTCCCAGTAGGGGGCGACGGCCGCGCGCCAGATGTCCGGCAGTTCGGGACCGTGCGACGGCCCGGCGGGGGTGGTGTCGCGCGCCGAGGCGGATGCGGCCGGGCCCGAGGGCGTGCCGTCCGTCGTACCGCCGTACTCGACCGCGCGGCGCACCAGTTCGTCGGCGCCGGCGCCGGGCCCCTGCCCGGGGCGGGGCGGGGGCAGCCGTTTGCTCACCTGTCTGCGCCATCCGGCGTACGGAGCGCCGACGCCGCGGCCGAGGAGCACCGCCGCGAACGCCGTCTCGACGAGCGGTCCCGCGCTGGTCCTCAGCCGGATGCGTGCCAGGTCCGCGCTGGAGAAGTGGATGCGCTGCACGGTGAATCCCCCGAATCTCCGCGACGTGAATGTGGACGAGCACGTCCATCCGCCGGGACGGCTGCGGCGCGCGGGGCGCGTCGGTTCATGCTCGGGGCGGCCGCTGACGCGTCACTGACCGCCCTCTGACGCGAGGGCGTACTCACCCCTGAGCGAGGCGTCGCCCTGTACGGCGGCGAGGACCCCGGCCACGTTCAGCCGTACGTCGAACGGGACCAGCTCGAAGTAGCGCAACGCCTTGCCGTCCTCGGAGAGTTCGAGGGTGCCGACCACGATGCCGGCCTTTTCCAGCCGCTCCAGGTGCATGTAGAGCAGGGGCCGTGAGATCACCAGGCACCGGGCGAGTTCGCTGACGTACCGGCGGTCCTTGGCCAGCTCGGCGACGATCCGGAGGCGCTGCGGGTGTCCGACGGCAGAGAGAACAACGAGGAGTTCCTCACCGGTCATGACCCATCTCCCAGCGTGCGGAACGTTCCGGGCGAGTCCTTCCCGCCCCGGCCACTGTAAGCGATTCCCACGTCAGGAGGTATCTCTGATTCTCACGGCTCGGGGATGAGGGATTCATACGCGGTGCCTGGTGAATTCATGTGGTCAAGCCATGGATCGGCCATACGGAGTGGTCGGCGGAGAAACGCCGGCGCGAGGCGGACGGCGAGCCACGGAGGCGTCGCAGGGGCGTCCGTGACCTGGGACAAGCGATACGGAATTCCAGAATCCATTCGGAACGTTCATTTCCGATTGTATGGCGCGTGTGAAACGGGGACCGTTCGGGCCGCCATGAAAAGTTCACACCTTCACAGTGATTCCCACACTGTTCCGTTCCGGCTCCTCCGGTGCAGAATTACCCCGGAAATTGGCCGTCAAAGACTTGGAGAGTGGAAGACATGACGATCGCCGTTGCCACACCCGTCCGCTTCGGCGAGCCGACCACCGCAGGCGCACATCGGCCCGCCGTGCGCCGACTCGTGATCGAAGACCTCGACGCCATGCCCGACACCCAGGGTGCGGCGCTCCTCAGCATCTGCATCGTCGCGGCACCCGCCGTCGACGGCACCACCGCTCCCGTTCCGGCCGCTTAGGCCCCGAAGACGGGAGCGGCATGGTCAACGAGGAAGGTGGCGGGACACCCGCCGCCCCGGTACGGCTCGGGTTCAGGAGCCATCTGCGGGCCACCGTCGTTCCCGGCGAGGCCGTCTACCTCGTCTCGCACCGCGGGGTCACCGCGCTCCACGGTGACCCCGCGGAGGTGCTGGCCCCCCTGCTCGACGGAAGCCGGAGCCCGGCCGACGTCCTGCGGGAGGCCACGTCCTCGCTCACCGCGGACGAGGCCCTCGACGCGCTGCGGGCCCTGGAGGCCTCCGGCCTGCTGGCCCTGCGGCCGGCCGAGCCCCCGGCGGCCGTCCCCCACCGGCCGGACCCCGCCGCCGAGGCGTACTGGGACCTGGCCGGTCTCGACGGCGCCCGGGTCTGCGCGACGCTGGCCCGGAGCGCCGTGCACGTCGTCGCGGCCGGCGGCGTCGACACCGCGGAGGTGCGCGAGGCCTGCCGCGCCTCCGGGCTCGGCCTCGCGCGCCCCGGCGAGGACGCGGACCTCACCCTCGTGGTCTGCGACGACTACCTGTCCCCGCTGCTGCACGAGATCGACGCCGCCCACCGTGCGGCCCGGCGACCCTGGCTGCTGGCCGGCGTGGGCTCCACCGCCGGCTGGGTCGGGCCCCTGATCCGGCCGTACGAAGGGCCCTGCTGGCACTGTCTCGCCCACCGGCTGCGGGGACACCGCCGCTCCGAGGAACCGCTGCGGCGCGCCCTCGGTCTGACGGGCCCGCTGCCCCGTCCGCAGGCGACCCTTCCGGCGGGCCGGGCCCTCACCGTGCACCTGGCGGTGCTGGAGGCCGCGAAGTGGCTCGCCGGCCTGCGCGACGAGGCCCAGGACTCCGTGTACGTCCATGACACGCTCGGCCCGCGCGGCTCGGCCCACCCCGTCGTGCGGCTGCCGCAGTGCGCGGCGTGCGGCGACCCCGGACTCGTGGCCTCGCGGGTGTCCCGCCCCTTCGTGCCGCGGCCCCGCCCCAAGACGGCGGAGGACCTGGGCAGCCACCGGGCGCTCACCCCCGAACGGATGCTGGAGCGGTACGGGCCCCTGGTCGACCCCGTCACCGGGATCGTCAAGGAGATTCGCAGCGCCCCCGGCAGCCCCGACTTCGTGCACGCCTACCTGTCCGGCCAGAACCTGGCCATGCGCAGCCCGACCCTCACCGGCCTGCGCGCCGGACTGCGCGCCCTCAGCGGCGGCAAGGGGCTCACGGCGACCGAGGCCAGGGTCAGCGCGCTGGGCGAGGCGGTGGAGCGGTACAGCGGCACCCGGCAGGGTGACGAACCGGTGGTGCGCGACTCCTACCGCGGCCTCGGCCCCGCCGCCGTCCACCCCAACACCAGCCAGCTCTACCACGAGCGCCAGCTGCACGACCGGAACGGCTGGAACGCCCGCGGCTCCCGACTCCAGTACGTACCTCCGCTCTTCGACGAGACCCTGGCCACCGACTGGACGCCCGTGTGGTCGCTCACCGAGGGGGCCCAGCGGCTGCTGCCCACGTCGATGCTGTACTTCAGCGAGGAACCGTCACCGGACGGACTGTGCGCCGACTCCAACGGCAACGCCGCCGGCAGCAGCCCCGAGGACGCCCTCGTCCAGGGCTTCCTGGAACTGGTCGAGCGCGACGCGGTGGCCCTCTGGTGGTACAACCGCACCCGCCAACCGGCGCTCGACCTCGACGCGTTCGCGGAGCCGTACCTCGGCCGGCTGATCGACGGCTACGCCGCCCTGCGCCGGGAGGTCTGGGCCCTGGACCTCACCTCGGACTTCGGCATCCCGGTGGTGGCGGCCCTGTCCCGGCGCACGGACAAGCCCGCCGAAGACGTCCTCTTCGGCTTCGGCGCCCACTTCGACCCCCGGGTCGCCCTGCGCCGGGCGCTCACCGAGATGGGCCAACTGCTGCCCCTGGTCGCCGAGGTGACGCCCGAGGGCGCCGGCTACCGGATCGACGACCCCGACGCGCTCGACTGGTGGCGGCACGCCACCCGGGCCGGCCGGCCGTATCTGGCACCCGACCCCGGTCTGCCGCCGCACGGCCCGGAGGCCTGGACCTACCGGCCCACCACCGACCTCCGCGAGGACGTCACCACGATCACGGAGACCGTACGGGGGCGGGGCATGGACCTGCTCGTCCTCGACCAGACCCGGCCCGATCTGGAGCTGCCCGTGGTCAAGGTCATCGTCCCCGGGCTCCGGCACTTCTGGGCCAGGTTCGCCCCCGGCCGCCTCTACGACACCCCCGTCGCCCTCGGCAGGCTCACCAGCCCCACGCCGTACGAGGAGTTGAACCCCGTCCCGCTGTTCGTCTAGCCACTCGTAGTCGCTCCGGTGTTCGCGTGAAACACATACACTCGGCTCCGCATGCCCGCACCACGGGAGCATCAGAGGACACGGACAGGGCAACAACGGGCGGACGAACGAATGCCACGTCACGACGAGCACCACGCACACCAGGACGGGTTAGCGGCGTCGGGCGGCGCCACGGCGTCACCGCCCGACGTCCAGGACCTGCCCGCCCCCCGGCTGGCCCGCACCGTGCTCACGGTCGCCCTGCTCGGCTATCTGAGTGTGACGGCGCTCAATCTCGCGGGTGAGCGGCTCCGGCTCCCCCAGCTGATCGCCTCCGTCGTCTGTCTGGTCCTCATCTTCGTCCTGCAGCTGGGCCATTCACGCCCGGGAGCGCGCCGGGCCCCGGTGCGGCAGTGGGCGACGACGCTGTCGGCGCAGGCCCTGCTGACCTATCTGCCGATCGCGGTGTTCCACTCCCAGTGGGGGGCCATGGCCGGTTTCCTCGCCGGTTCGCTGCTGCTGCTCCTGCCCGGCCGGTGGGCCTGGACCGCGTACGGCTTCGTGGGGCTCACCATGCTGGTCCCGCCCACCCTGGACGGACTGTCCCTCCAGGAGACCGTCTACCTCTGCCTCTCCACGCTGCTGACCGGACTCGTCGTCTTCGGCCTGTCCCGCATGACCGAACTGGTCCAGGCCCTGCACGAGACGCGGGGCCAGCTCGCGGGCATGGCGGTCACCAAGGAACGGCTGCGGTTCGCCCGCGACCTGCACGACCTCCTCGGCTACAGCCTCTCCGCGATCACGCTGAAGAGCGAGCTGATCCACCGGCTGATCCCCACCCATCCGGAGCGGGCGATGGACGAGGTGAGCGAGGTCCTCGTCATCTCCCGGCAGTCGCTCGCCGATGTGCGGTCCGTCTCCAGCGGGCTGCGCCGCATGTCGCTGGAGCAGGAGCTGGGAGCGGCCCGCTCCCTGCTCCAGGCCGCTGACGTCGACGTACGCAGCGACATCCGGCTGAGCGGACTCGACCAGCGGGTGGACTCCGTGCTCGCCGCCGTGCTCCGCGAAGCAGTAACGAATCTGCTGCGTCACTCGCGCGTCAGCACCTGCACCCTCGAGGCCGTCGAGGAGGACGGCTGGGTCCGGCTCACCGTGGTGAACGACGGTGTGGACCCCGCCTACCGGGACGCGTCGCCGGACAGCGGCAGCGGCCTCGGCAACCTCAGGGCCCGGCTCCGGACGGCGTCCGGCAAGCTCACCGTCACCCGGGGCGCCGGAACCTTCAGTCTGACGGCGGAGGCGCCGACCCACCCCGTGTCGCGCCTCGCCACCCCCGACGACGGCCCGCGTCCCCTCAGGGACCCGGCCGCCTGACCGTCGCCCCCACCCCTGCCCGCGAGCCGCTGACGGCCGAGACCCGGCCGGAAAGGACATTCATCATGCCGATCCGCATCCTGCTGGCCGAGGACATGAACATGGTGCGCGGAGCGCTCGTGGCCCTGCTGGACCTGGAGGAGGACCTGGAGGTGGTCTGCGAGCTGGAGCGCGGCGACCAGATCGTGCCCTCCGCCCTCGAACACCGCCCGGACGTCGCCATCATCGACATCGACCTGCCCGGCACCGACGGGCTCACCGCCGCCGGCCTGCTGCGCGAGCAGCTCCCGGAGTGCCGGACCCTCATCCTCACCAGCCTGGGCCGCCCCGGAGTGCTCCGCCGCGCCCTCGCCGCCCAGGTCGCCGGCTTCCTGCTCAAGGACGCCCCGCCGCACGAACTGGCCGAGGCGGTACGGAACGTGGCCGCCGGCCGGCGGGTGATCAACTCGCAACTGGCGCTCTCCGCGTGGAGCAGTTCGCAGAGTCCGCTGACCAGCCGGGAGACGGAGGTGCTGCGGCTCGCCGCCGAGGGCCTGGAGCCGGTCGAGATCGCCGACGGGCTCGGGCTCTCGCTCGGCACGGTCCGCAACTACCTGACGTCCGTGGTGACCAAGCTGAACGCCCGCAACCGCGTGGACGCGATCAAGATCGCGCAGGCCGCCGACTGGCTGATCTGACCGCCGGCGGCCTGCTCCGGTCGCGTCGCCCGGGTGTCAGCGGGCTCCGAAGACCTGGGTCCAGTAGGGGCCGCCGTCGTCGTGGATGCCGACGCCGATCTCCTTGAAGTCGCAGTTGAGGATGTTCGCGCGGTGGCCGGGGCTGTTCATCCACGACTCCATGACCTGCTCCGGGGTGCTCTGCCCCTTCGCGATGTTCTCGCCGTACGTCGACCACGGGTAGCCCGCGGCCGTGACGCGCTCCCCCGGGCCGTCGCCGTCGGGGTCGGTGTGGTCGAAGAAGTTTCGGGCGGCCATGTCGTCGGAGTGGCCCTGGGCCGCCCTCGTCAGGGTGGCGTTGGCGCTGAGGGGACCGCAACCGGCCTTGGCGCGCTCGGAGTTGACCAGGGCGATGACCTGGTCCGCCGCCGAGCTCTGTCCGGTGTCGTGCTGCGGGCCGCCTCCCGGACCGGCGTCCGTGCCGCCCGTGGAGGCGGTCGGCTTCGGCGTCGCGGGGGCCGTGGTGCCGGAGCCGCCGGCCGGAGCCGTGGTGCGCGGCGGTGCGGGCTTCGTCGCGGTGGGGCGGGGGGCCTTCGTGGGCATGGACGTGACCTGGGCAGGGACGCGCGTCGGCGCGGCGGCGGGAGCCGACGGGGAGGCGGGTGCCGACGCGGGAGCCGAGGCGGAGGGCGGTGCGGAGGCGGTCGACGGGGAGGCGGTCAGCGCCTCCGGCTCGTTCGCCAGGGGGAGGTCGAGGCCGGGGGCGGCGGCCCGGTTCACCTCCAGGAGCTCGCCCCTGTCGCGCCCGGCGTTCAGCGAGAAGGCCCCTCCGGTCACGGCGACGACGGCGATCCCGGCCGCCATGACGGCGCGGCGGCGGGTGCGCTCGTCGGCCTGGCGGCGCCGGCGGCGGGTCGCGCGGGTGGTGCGCCGGCCGGCCGGGGCCGCGGCGACCTCGTGTTCCGTGGCGGCCGAGGACACGGGGAGGTCGGGAACGACGGCGAACGTCTCGGTGGGGGCCGCGGACAGGTCGGCGGGCACGGCCGCGCCGACTCCCATGAGGCAGTGGCCGCAGTGGGCGGTGTGCCGGGCCAGCTCGTCGCGCCAGGCGGCGCCGGGCCGGCCGTCCCAGGCGGCGGCCTGCTGGTGGAGGCCGGGGCAGCGGGGCGTCCGGGCGAGGGCGGCGGTGACGGAGCGGGCGACGTCCAGACGGACGCGCACCGACTCCATCCGTATCGCGGTGTCGTCCGGGGACCAGTTCAGCGCGGCCGCCGTCTCGTACCGGCTCATGCACCCCTCCTCCTCCAGCGACCACAGGGCCGCCATCACGGAGTCCTCGATGTCCAGCCAGCGCAGGGCCTCGGCATCGGAACCGGGAGCGACCGGCGGGACCGGATGGCCGTGGCCGGCGGCCGCGTGGGCGAGGGTGCTCGCCACCGCGATCGCGACGATCCAGGGGCGGAACGACTCCGGGGCCGGGAGGGCCCCCGAGGCGAACCGGGCGCGGCTCACGGTGTCCCGTACGACGGCGGGCACGGCCACATCGGAGCCGGGCCGGCCGTCGAGGGCGCGCGCCGCGAGGGCGTGGACGAGCGGCTGGTGGGCGGCGACGAGGTCCTCGTGCGCCCAGGGCGTGTCGTATCCCGCCGTCCCTGTCGGCCAGGTATCCGCCAGCTGCTCAAAACTCGTGGTTCGCTGCACGCCGTCCGTCCTTCACTTGCCTCTTGTGGAGTTCCCTGCGCAGGGGAGAGCCTCCGCCCCGGACGGCGATAACGGAAAGGGAAAGACCGAAGCAGTGAGGTGGGTCACATGCGGGAGCCCGGGCCCGCACGCGCGGGCGGAGGTTCATCCGGCCGGTGCGGAGGTGCCGTCCGTGACGACCGGCGGAGGAGGGCCGCCGTGTGCGCGTCGGCGGCGAAGAACGTCTCGATGGCCATCTCGTCCAGAGTGACGTCGCGGGGCGAACCGAAGACGGTCGTGGTGCAGAGCAGGGCGAGTTCGCCGTGCTCCGTCGCCAGCCTCAGCGGGTCGACCAGGTCCTCCGCGAGGAGTCCGGTCTCCCCCGCGGCCGCCGGGCCCCCGTCTCCGGTCACGGCGGTCCGGGCCGCGTCCTCGGGCACCGGGTGGCTCTCCAGCTCCGCCAGCAGCTCGGCCAGGCCGGCGGCCGCGGTGCGGTCGAGCTGGCGGCGGACGCGGCGCAGCACGTGCGCCCGCCACTGCGCGAGGTTCCGGATCCGTCCGGAGCCCGTCGGGGTGCAGGGTCGTCCTCAGCACGTTGAACGGCCGCGGCGGGAGTTCCCCGCCCGCGCCCCCGAGGAACACGCCCATGGCCCGGTTCGCCGCGAGCAGCTCCCAGCGCACGTCGACCGCGAGTGCCGGGTTCGGCTCGTGGACCCTCAGGACGGCCTCCACCGCGGCCCGGGCCGGCCCGAGGTCGGAGAGGGGGCGTTCGGGATGCACCGGGGCGAAGCCCGCGGACTTCGACCCGCACGGGCCCGGAGCCGGCGGGGCCGGCGGTCACGACGGCGGCTGACCGCGCCCGGCCGGCGGGCGGTCAGGACGCGCGGGACCGGGACCAGGGCTGGTGCAGTTCGGCCTTCCCGAAGAGGAGGGCGTAGCCGGAGGGGAGCCGGCCGATGACGCGGTCGACGAGGTCCGGTCCGGCGAGCTGGGCGACGGCTGCGAGGACCGCGCCCACGTTCCAGCGGGAGGTGGCGGGGGTGCTGCCGGTGCGCTGGGCGAGGTCCTTGACGAACTCCCAGCCGGTGAGGGGGGTGACGGCCGGGATCTGGGCGGTGAGGACCAGGGCGGCCTCCACGGGGAGGCGGGCGGCGAGTTCGACCCGCTCGTCGCCGACGAGCTGGCGCCCGAGCGCGGCGAGTACGGAGTGGACGACCTCCTCGGCGCGCTCGCGCGTCGGGTAGGCGCCCTCGTAGCGCACCCGTTCGAGCAAGCCGGTGTAGGACGTCGCGCCGGTGGCCCCGCGGGGCGCGGGGGCTGTCAGGGTCTCGGTCTGAGGAGTCATGCCGGTGGGGATCGCCGTTCTCTTCGGGCCCGGTCCGGGACCGGGCGGAGCGAACACGTCTCAGGGGGTGCCGGCCGGCCGGGACGGGTCCGGGCGGCCGAAGAGGAGGTCGTAGCCGGGTGGGAGCTGCAGGAGTATCCGGGCGGTCAGTTCCTCGCCCGCCGCGTCGGCGGCGACGCTGAGGACGGCGCCGACGTCCCAGGCCGCGGTGCGCTCGGTGGCCCCTTCGATCCACGCGGCCGTCGCGCGGACGAAGCGCTCGGGCGAGAGGGGCTCGGCGGCCTGGAGCGGGTTGAGCAGCACGAGGGCGAAGGTCTCCGGCAGACGGGCGGCGAGCGCGGCGCGCACGTCTCCGACGAGATGGGCGCCGAGCAGGGCCAGCACGGTGCGCGCGGCGCGTTCGGCTTCCGCGGGTGTGCTGTAGGCGCCTCGTTCCGTGACCTGGTCGAGGAACGCCTGCCATCGCAGTCTCATCACGACCCCCTTCGCGTACAGGGACGCAGGGACGACAGAGGGAGGTACCTGGGAGGGGCCGAGGGGTGCGGGGACGCGGAGGACGGAGGAGGGGGAGAGGCTTCCGCCCTCCGCTCCCGGGCTTCCTCGCTCCTCAGCCGCTGATCTGCTTGCGGTCGTCGCCCCGGCCGATGCTGACCTTGCGGGGCTTGGCGCGCTCGGCGATCGGGATGCGGAGCGTCAGCACTCCCGCCTCGTAGTCGGCCGTGATCTTCTCCGTGTCGAGGGTGTCGGCCAGCATCAGCTGGCGGGAGAAGACGCCGAGGGGCCGCTCGGACAGCTCCATCTGGACGTCGTCGGCCTTGGCGACGGGTCGGCGCTCGGCCTTGACCGTCAGCATGTTCCGCTCGACGTCGATGTCGATCGCGTCCGGCGAGACGCCGGGCAGGTCGAGGGCGATGACGTAGACGTCACCCTCGCGGTAGGCGTCCATCGGGACCGCCGAGGGCCGTGTCCAGGTCCCGGTGGTACCCAGCATCTGCTGGGCGAGGCGGTCGAGTTCGCGGAACGGGTCGGTGCGCATCAACATCGCGAAACACCTCCAGTCAGGATCAGGCAGTGACTGCCAATGCGCTTCATCTGCCATCCGTTGTAGCATGTCATCCGAACGACGACAAGTGCGATGTCATCGAACGGATGACATGAGGCGAGGAGACACGACGTGACAGGAGCCGACCAGCGGGTCGCCTTCCATGCGGCCCTCGCGGCGCTCACCGCGATCGACGAAGCCATGCGGGCGGCCCGGTCCGCACCCTCCCCGGACTCCCCCGACCAGGGCTCGTCACAGGAGGCGCTCGCCGGCCTCCTCCTCCTGCGCGAGCTGCGGGAACAGCTCGCCACGTGGGAGCCCGGACTGATCGAGGCCGCCCGGGACGCCGGGGCCAGCTGGGCGGAGCTCGCGGAGCCGCTCGGCGTCACCAGCCGGCAGGCGGCCGAGCGCCGCTATCTGCGCGTGCGGCCCGGCGGCGCCGGCACCACCGGGGAGCAGCGCGTCCAGGCCACCCGCGACCGTCGCGCCGCCGACCGGTCGGTCACCGCCTGGGCCCGGGGGAACGCGGCCGAGCTGCGCCAGCTGGCCGGGCAGATCACCGCCCTCGACAGCCTCCCCCCAGCCGCCAGGAAGGCCTTGTCCGAGGCGTTGGCGAGCAGCGATCCGGCCCTCCTGGTGGAGCCGCTCACCCGCACCCTCGCCCACCTCGCGCCCGCGCACCCCGAGCTGGCCGAGCGCGTCGACACCCTCAGCGACCGCACGGCACACCTCCGCGACGAGAGCGACCGGCGGCGCTCCGGCACCGCGGAGTCCTGATCCTCGACGCGGGGCCCGGGCAGCCGCGCCCTACGTCAGCCGAGACCCCGATGAGCCGCCCACAGCGTTCCGGCGCGGTCGGCGGCGCGGGCGACCAGGTCCGCCAGTTCGGGTCGGTCGGGCACGGGGAAGGAGACGTACGCGCCCCGGCCACCGGCGACCGGTCGCCCGTACGCCTTCACGGCGAGCCGACCGTCCGGGAGGAGTCGGACGTTGAGCGTCATCAGGGTGAACGCCTCATCGCGCCGCGTATCGGTCCACCGGAGCTCCTCCGGGATCGTGACATTGATCGCCAGGGCACTCACGTCCAGGTCGCCGCTCATGGACGGAACGATCCCACGACGGGTCCCTCTTGAGGAGAGCCGCCGCCCGCGTGAAGGGGGGCCGCGGACGGCGACTCTCGCTCACTCCGTCGCATGCCCCGGAACGCGCACCTCACACGGATCAGTTTTTCTGCGCGGCGCGGTTCGGCGCCGGCGTCCCGGAGGGCGCTCAGTCGAGGCAGAACTCGTTGCCCTCGACGTCCTGCATCGCGAGGCAGGACTCGTTGTTCTCGTCGGCGAGCAGGAGTTGCACGCGGACCGCGCCGAGCGCGACCAGCCGGGCGCATTCGGCCTCCAGGGCGGCCACGCGCTCCTCGCCCACGAGACCGGTGGCGACCCGCACGTCGAGGTGCACCCGGTTCTTGACGGCCTTGCCCTCGGGAACGCGCTGGAAGTACAGGCGCGGACCCACTCCCGTGGGATCGGAGCAGGCGAACCACGCGCCCCGGTCGCCCGCCGGAAGCGAGCGGTTGTAGTCGTCCCACGTGGCGAAGCCCTCCGGGGGCGGCGGGGCGACATACCCCAGGACCTCGCACCAGAAACGGGCGACGCGCTCCGGCTCGGCGCAGTCGAAGGTGACCTGGAACTCCTTGATCGATGCCATCGGACCACCGTAACAGGGGTGCTCCCGGGCCCGGTTGCCGATGTGCGGGACAGCTCTCAGGGCCTGTCCGGAGATTCCCGGCCCGCGCTCCCCCGTACGAGCATCCCCGCCGCCGCCAGGTATTCGAGGATCTCCCTCGTCACCGTCCGCGGCAGCGGCAGGGCCCGGGCCACCGCCTCCGGGGTGATGGCGGCGGCCAGCATGGCGACCACCCACATCGGCTCGGGGCGGTGCAGCAGCACCCGGTGCTGGGCCCCGCCCCGCTCCAGCCGGAAGCCCTTGGCCTCCAGGAGCAGGGTCACGCCCCGGTGCAGCCGGACCGGCTCGGTCTCCCCCAGCCTGGGGAGCACGAAGACCGCCGGCCTGGTGAGCGGGAGCACCGAGAGGAGCGGACCGCGCAGGTCCGCGAGTCCCAGCGTGCGCACGATCAGGTGGGAGAGCCGCCGCAGAGCGGGCAGGAGGACCAGGTACAGTCCGGCGCCCAGCACCGGACTGCCGGGCGCGGACTCGATGTTGCTCAGCAGGACGGGCCCGAGCTCCATCCGGTACAGGGCCTCGCGCAGCACCGGATGCGCGTCGACGATGCGCTCGTCGCCCCAGGGCCCGGCGAGCAGCAGGCCGCCGTCGTCCCCCCGCTCGATGGCGACGTCTTCTCGCAGGGACCACAGGTGCACGGTCCCGGGTTCGCCCACACTCCGCACGAGTAGTCCTCGACTTGACGCCACGATCACGTCGAGTATCCGGCCGGAGGGCGGAGGCACGGTAGCCAAGCATTCACGTATCTGTCATGAATTTCTCATACGCGCTTCGCGGTCTCCCTCCAGTGGGCGTCGACGTACGCGAGGCAGGAGGCCCGGTCGGAGGGGCCGTGGGCGGGGGCCCAGCCGTGGGGGACGTCGGTCCCGGCCGGCCAGAGGGAGTGCTGTCCCCCGGCGTTGACCAACACGGTGTAGCGGCCGTCGGGGGCGTCGAAGGGGTGGGTCATCGGGGTGTGCCTCCGTCGTCCGGTCCGCCGGTCACGGTGAAGATCTGTTCGGTGCGGATCCTCGCCAGCTCGTCCACCTCCGCGCGGACGACGCGCGGATCGTGCCCGGTGCCGGAGGCGAAGTACTCCAGGAGGCCGGCGCGGGCCAGGTAGGAGCCGTCGCTCCGGGAGCGGTCCCCGGCCTTGGCGGTGGGGTGGAGGCTGGTCTCCCGGCTCGTGGTGTCGGGGAGCGGCCGCACCTCGGTGACGGTGCCGGGCGGGGTCTTGAGGAAGGCCGTCGCGCCGATGCCCCGGGGGACGGTGGGGAAGTCGGGGAGCCGGTCGGCGCGGCCGTGGTACGAGGCGATGTGGAGGTCGTACGGGCTGGTGCCGTAGACCCGCTCGACGAGGTCCATGATGCCGTCGCCGCCGGGGCGGGCGGCGACCTCGACCACGCTGAGCCGGTCCCCGTCGACCAGGATCTCCACGTGGGCGACCCCCCGGTCGATGAGCAGGGCCTCGCAGGCGTCCGTCGCCACCCGGCGCAGGGCCTCGTTGTCCGACTCGACGCTGGGGACCAGCTGGCCCATCTCCGAGAAGTAGGGGGCCCCGGCCTTGGACTTGTCGGTCACCGCGAGGACGACGCGCCGGCCGCCGTGGTGGGCGACCTCCACGGAGACCTCACGCGGCGCGGAGACGAACTCCTCGGCCTGGTAGCGGCCGTCGGAGAAGTCGTAGGTGGGGGCGACCTCCAGGAGCGCGCCGCGGCAGTAGTCGAAGGCGTCGGGGAGTTCCTCAGCCGTCGGGACCAGGACGGTGCCGACGTTGCCCGCGAAGTCGCGCGGCTTCAGGACGAGCGGAAAGCCGAGTTCGGCGGCGGCCTGCCGCAGTTCGTCCAGGGTGCCGAACGTCCGGTGCCGCGCGCAGGGCACCCCGGCCCGCTCGAAGGCCAGCTTCATCGTGTGCTTGTCCCGGACCAGGGACAGGCACTCGTCCGAGAGCGTGGGCAGACCGTAGTGGCGGGCGACGGCGACGGACACGTGCACGGTCATCTCGATGACGGGCACCACGGCGTCCGGCCGCAGTCCGGTCTCCTTCTCGAACTCCTGGACCACCGCGAGGGCCTGGTCGGCGTTGCAGTAGTCCCCTCGGAGCACATGGTCGAAGAACCGGTTGCCGAGCGGCGACGCCGGATGGGTGCTCATCCCCAGGACGGGCCCGGGGTACGTGCGCAGCGCCGAGACGATCGCTCGCTCGCGCAACGGGATGTCGGCGCCCAGGAGCAGCAGGTAGCGGTCGTCGTTGGCCGCCGCGGCGGCGCGGTTCAGCATTCCTCGTCCGCCAGGCCACCGCGTCCGCTGACGTCGTAGGTGGTCACGACCACGTCCCGGTACGCCGGCAGGCCCGGCACCTTCGGGGTGATGGGGGTGACGTAGTGGACGACGTGCTCGTCGGCGAAGTAGAGGGTCTCGCCGGGGGCCATCACCCGCTCGAAGATCATGTCGCCGTCGTCGCTCTCGACGCCGTCCACCCTGGCCTCGCGGACCAGGGAGATGCCGCCGCTCATGTTCCCGGTCGCGATGCAGGTGGCGGAGACCAGGTCGTAGCCGTCGCGGTGGAAGCCCTCGGGGACCGGGAGGCCGACCTCGTCGTCGGTGGCGACGATGCGGATCTGATGACAGTTGATCTCGAACTCCTCGGCGTTCAGGAGTTCGCGGGTGCGCGGGTCGCGGACGAGCCGCTCCGTGAATTCCCGGGCCGCGGGGCCGAGCGGGGTGGCCTGCCGGGTGAATCCGCCGGCGTAGTGGTTGATCTTCTTGGCCTGGAAGAAGGAGAGGTCGTCGAGCCATTCGATCTGGTCGCCCTTGATCGCGGCCCTTCCGAAAGCGCGGTAGCGGAAGGTGTCGCCGTCCTTGAGGAATTGGTCGATGGGAAGTTCCGCATAACTCTCGATCATTGCGTCTGATATGTAACCGATCGAGCTGTGCAGGGTAAAGCGCATTCTCATCTCCTCTTCGGGTACTGCCGCGCTCTTTCGGCCAGCAAAGCATGGGCCCTGAGCGCAGGTCAACACAGATCGGAGGCGCGGTGAGCCGCTCTCCCGGAGCATTGAATTCCGTTTATCGAATCCACTCCGGAACCACTGAAAGGAAAGGAATGAGACACGCCTGTTTACGATTATCGGATTCCATTTACGGTAGTCGGATCGAAAAAGCCGCACAGCCGGATGTACCGCGTGGCACGGGATCGGGCGGTGCGGGAAACCTCCGGGGAGTCTCTTTCGTGACCCCTTTCGATCTTGGCCAGAATGCACAGCGCCCCCCTGGCGACCGCCCCGTATGATCTCGGCCAAAAGCTTCTGGGAGTGCCGTAAAACTGCCGCTCCGTCTTTCATTCCGTGACCTCCGCGACTGACCGCGGAAAACCGAAAGGATCGCAACGGCCTTGGAGGGATACGAGCCCGGAATACCCCCGCTCTGCATCCACGAGAAAGTGGCCCGGCAGGCTGCCGCGCACGCGGACCGGCCGGCCGTCGTGTGCGGACCCGAAAGCCTGACGTACGGCCGGCTCGATACACAGGCCGACGCCTTCGCCCGGCGACTGCGCGCGCACGGGGTGGAATCCGGAGCGGTCGTCGGTGTGCTGGCCCACCGGTCCACCGCACTGATCGTCACCCTGCTCGCCGTCCTCAAGGCCGGCGCCGCGTATCTGGTCGTCGACCCCGACGAGCCGGATGCCCGCTGCGCCCGGCTGCTGGAGGACGCGGGCGTCACGGTGGTCGTGGCCGAGGAGGCACAGGCCGGACGGGTTCCGCCGCACTGCCGCGCGCTGGCCCTGCCGGACCCGGAGGCGGACCAGGACCTGCCGGCCGGACCGGACGACGGCGCCGGCCTGCCCCCGGGCCACCCCGACCAGCTCGCCTACGTGAGCTACACCTCCGGGTCCACCGGCGAGCCCAAGGGCGTCGGCGTCCCCCACCGGGCCGTCGCCCGCCTGCTCTACGCGCCGGACTGGATCGAGATCAGCCCCGAGGACGTCTTCCTGGAGCTCGCCCCCGTCGCCTTCGACGCCTCCACGATCGAGATCTGGGGCGCCCTGGTGAACGGCGCCCGGCTGGTCGTCCACGCCGGCCGCACCGGCGAACTGGACGAGCTCGCCAAGACGATCCAGCAGGAGGGCGTCACCGTCCTGCTGCTCACCACCGGTCTGTTCAACCAGATGGTGACGCGGCACCTGGAGGCGTTCGAGGGCGTACGCCATGTGCTGACCGGCGGGGACGTGGCATCGGCCAGTCATGTGCGGGAGCTGATGCACGCCTGGCCCGGACTGCTGTTCACCAACGGCTACGGGCCGACCGAGAACACCTCCTTCACCACGTGCTGGACCACCTCCACCCCGCCGGCCGCCGACGAGTCCGTGCCGATCGGCCGGGCCGTCAGGGGCACCCGCGTCTCGATCCTCGACGCGGACCTGCGTCCGGTGCCGGACGGTGAGCCGGGCGAGCTCTACACCTCCGGCGACGGCCTCGCCCGGGGCTACGTCGGACGGCCGGGAGCCACCGCCGAGCGGTTCGTGGCCGATCCGTACGCCCCCGAACCCGGGGGAAGGATGTACCGCACCGGTGACCTGGTCCGGCGCCGGCCCGACGGCCTCGTCGAGTTCCTCGGCCGCGCCGACCAGCAGGTGAAGATCCGCGGCTTCCGGGTCGAACCCGGCCACGTCGAGGCGGTGCTCACCCGGCACCCCGAGGTGCTCGACGCGGTCGTCGTCCCCCAGGACGACGCCTCCGGGAACAAGCGCCTGCTCGCGTACGTGCTCCCCGCGCCGGCCGCGGCGGCGTCGGACGCGTCCGGCGGCACCGGCCTCGCCACCCGTCTGCGCGAGGCCCTGAGCGCGGAACTGCCGCCCCACCTGGTGCCGTGGGCCGTGCTGCTCCGGTCCGAGCTCCCGCTCAACCGGAACGGCAAGGTCGACCGCAAGGCCCTGCCCGCCACCACCCGCGTCGCCCGCTCCCTCAGCACCCCCCTGGTCCTCCCCCGCACCCCCCTCGAAGAGCGGCTCGCGGCGATGTGGGGCGAGGTCCTCGGCGTGGAACCCGTGGGCGTCCGGGACGACTTCTTCGCCCTCGGCGGGCACTCGCTGCTCGCCGCGCAACTGCTCGCCGCGCTCAAGCGGGAACTGAGCGCGGACGTCTCCGCCCGCACCCTCTACCTCCGGCCGACGATCGAGGAACTGGCCGCCGAACTCTCCTAGTTCCGGCGTCCGGGCGCGACGTCCCGACATCCGAGCCGCACCCTCCGCGTGCCGGCCCACCTTCCGAGAGGACGACAACGTGACACCCAGCGACCTTCCCCAGCGCAGCCTCGCCGCCGAGATCGAGGCCAGCGGCCCCGCCCCCGCACTCGCGGCCGCCGCCGCGCTGATGGAGATGGGCGACCGGCTCGGCGTCACCGACGCCATCACCGTCGGCGAGGACTTCACCGTCGCGGAGATAGCGGCCGTGACCGAACTCCCCGAGGAGGGAGTGGCCGGCTACCTGGAAGCCCTCGAATCGGCCGGCATCATCGACGCCGTGCCGGACCCGGCCGGGTCCGGCGCGTCCGGCCGTTTCCGTACGGGCGCGGACTACGAGCGCATCCAGCACCAGGCGGGCTACCTGTCCTGGACCATGAACGCGAACCGTCCGTTCATCGAGAACGCCCGCGCGTACCTCACCGACCCGGGCAAGCCGACCGGCGCCTACACGCGTGACGGCCGGCAGGTCGCCATCAGCTCGCAGTGGATGGGCGCCCAGGCGTTCTACCCCGCCGCGCTCGACGCCATCTTCCGCCTCGGACCGCAGCGCATCGTGGACCTCGGCGCGGGCACCTGTCGCCTGCTCATCGAGGTGCTCCAGGCGTTCCCCGACTCCAGCGCCGTCGGCCTGGACCTCGACCCGGCCTCCTGTCGCGCGGCCGAGAAGGCGGCCGTGCAGGCGGGCGTCGGCGACCGCCTCACGGTGGTCGAGCGGCCCATCCAGTCCGTCGCCGACGACCCGGGCCCGCTCGCCGGAGCCGACGTCATCCACGCCGGCTTCGTCTTCCACGACATGATGCCGGAGGAGGAAAGCGTGGCCGACGCGGTCCTCGCCCGGTGCCGCGAGGCGCTGCGCCCCGGCGGCGTCATGGCCATCACGGACGCCGTCCCGTACCTGCGCAACCCCCGGGAGCGCGCGTTCAGCGCCATCGTGACCTACTACCACCGGCAGTTCATGAAGCGGAAGCTGCTCACCGAGCAGGAGTGGCAGGACAAGCTGCTCGCGGCCGGCTTCAGCTCGGTGGAGGTCGTCGAGCTCGGCTTCCCCACCGGCCGTCTCTTCCTCGCGAGCCGCTGATGGTCCCGGACGGTGCGAGCCCCTGGTTCCCGTACCCGGCGGGGCCCGCCGGGGAGCGGACACCCGTGCTGTTCTGTCTGCACCACGGGGGCGCCGGGGCCTCCGCCTACCGGGACTGGCAGCGGCTGCTCGGCCCGGACGTCGAGGTCGTGCCCGTGCAGCTGCCGGGCCGTGAGGCACGGCTCGCCGAGCCCGCCGAGCGGTCCGTCACGGCGCTCACCGAGCGGCTCGCGGGGCCCGTCTCCGAACGGGCCGGCGGGCGGCCGTACGCCTTCTTCGGCCACAGCATGGGCGCGCTCCTGGCGTACGACCTGAGCCACGCGCTCACCGCCGCCGGACGGCCGCCGGCCCTCCTGGCCGTCTCCGGCTACACCCCGCCGCACGTCCGACCGGACACCTCCGTGCACACGCTGCCCGACGACGCGTTCCTCGCCCATGTGACGGGGCTCCAGGGCACTCCGGTGGAGATCCTGGAGAACCCGACCCTGCTCGAACTGGTGCTGCCGGTGCTGCGGGACGACTTCGCCGCCTGCGAAACGTACGCGTACACCGAGCGCGGGCCGCTGGACGTGCCGATCGCGATCTTCGCCGGCGCGTCGGATCCCAGCGCGCCGGCCGCTTCGATGGCCCGCTGGGCGGACCTCACCGCCGCCGGCGCGAGCGTGGACGTCTTCCCCGGCGGCCACTTCTACCTCCAGGAGTGCCTGCCGGAACTCGTCGAGACCCTCCGGACCCGGCTGACGCCGGTCCCGGCCGGGTCGCCGGACGGGGGTGACGCCCCGTGATCCGGGCGACGGAGGAGACCGCGCGGCCCCCGGTGCCGGACCTGTCCGACCCGCTGCTGCACCAGAGCGGACAGGCCGGGCCCGCCCTGGCGCGGCTGCGGCGGGAGGACCCGGTCTGCCGGGTCCGGCGGGCGGACGGCTCCACCTTCTGGGCCGTCCTGACGTACGACCTGATCACCCGGGTCCTCGCCGACCCCGCGACCTTCAGCTCCACCGGGGGCATGCGACTCGACGCCGACCCGGTGGCGACGGCGGCCGCGACCGGCAAGATGATGGTCATCACCGACCCGCCGCGGCACGGCATGATCCGGCGGGTCGTCAGCTCGGCCTTCACCCCGCGGATGGTGCTCCGGCTGGAGGAGACCATGCGGCGGATCTCGGTCGAGGTCATCGAGGCCGCCCTGGAGCAGGACAGCGTCGACTTCACCGAGGTGGCCGCCCGGCTGCCGCTGTCGGTGATCTGCGACATGCTCGGGGTGCCGCGCGCCGACTGGGACTTCATGCTGTCCCGCACGATGACGGCCTTCGGCGTGGGCGGCGACCACGGGCCCGAGGAACAGCAGCGGGTGGCGACGGCCCACACCGACATCTTCCTGTACTACGACGAGCTGATGCGGCTGCGCAGGAAGGAGCCCCAGGAGGACATCATCAGCGCCCTGGTCCACGGCCGGATCGACGGCAGGCCGCTGACCGAGGAGGAGATCATCCTCAACTGCAACGGGCTGATCTCCGGCGGCAACGAGACCACCCGGCACGCCACCATCGGCGGGCTGCTCGCGCTCATCGAGCATCCCGGGCAGTGGCGGCGGCTCCGGGAGGAGCCGGAGGTGCTGCCGACGGCGGTGCAGGAGATCCTGCGCTTCACCACGCCCGCCATGCACGTGCTGCGGACCGCGACCCGGGACACCGAACTCGCGGGGCGCCGCATCGCGGCGGGCGACATGGTCGCGCTGTGGCTGGCGTCGGGCAACCGGGACGAGTCCGTCTTCGAGGACCCCGACCGGTTCGACATCGGCCGGCGGGAAGTGCACCGCAACCTCACCTTCGCCTACGGCAGTCACTTCTGCATCGGTTCGGCGCTGGCCACCACGGAGCTGAACATCTTCTTCGACGTGCTCAGACAGCGGGTGGCGCGGCCCGAGCCGACGGGTGAGGTCCGGCGCATGCGGTCCAACCTGATCGGCGGCATCGAACACCTGCCGGTCCGGTTGGTCCCGCAGGGCCGATGAGCGGACGCGGGAACGGGTGGGTGCTACGCGACGGCACCCACCTGCTCGAAGACCCCGGCCAGGCGTCGCATGCCCTCGTGGATCTCCTCGGGGGAGTGCGTGGTGAACGACAGCCGCAGCGACGCCGGGTCAGGGGTGCCCGCGAAGAACGGCGCCCCGGGGACGTACGCCACGTCGTGCTTGATCGCGACGGACAGCAGCTCCGTCGCGTCGAGCCCCTCGGGGAGCCGGGCCCAGATGAACATGCCGCCGTCGGGGTGGTTCCAGGTGCTGCCCGCCGGCATCGCCCCGGGGAGGGCGTCGAGCAGCGCGTCGCGGCGCTCACGGTAGGCGGAGCGCACGACCGTGAGGTGGGCGGCGAGGTCGCTGTCACGGAGGTAGCGGGCCGCCGCGGCCTGGTCGATGGTGGACGTGTGGAGGTCCGCCGACTGCTTGGCGATCACACAGGCCCGGCGCAGCCGCTCGGGTGCCCGCAGATAGCCGAGCCGCAGCCCCGGCGCCATGATCTTGGAGAAGCTGCCGAGGAGGGCGGTACGGTCGGCGGCGGCCGGCACCGAGGCGATCCACGGCACCTCCGCGCCGCTGTAGCGGAGTTCGCCGTACGGGTCGTCCTCCACGATCCAGAAGCCGTGCCGCGCGGCGGACTCGGCGACCGCGGTCCGGCGCTCCGCGGACAGCGTCCGGCCGGTCGGGTTCTGGAAGGTCGGGATGATGTAGAGCAGCTTCGGACGTTCCCGGACGACGATCTCCTCCAGGGCCACCGGGTCGATCCCCTGGTCGTCCGTCGGCACCGCGACGATCCGCGCGCCCGCGAACGAGAGCGACTGCAGCGCCGCCAGGTAGCAGGGGTCCTCGACCAGGACCACGTCGCCGGGCTCCACCAGCGTGGTGGTGAGCAGGGTGAGCGCCTGCTGCGACCCGGTGGTGACGAGCAGGTCGTCGGCCTCGGTGGCGAGTCCGCGCGCGGTCAGCCGGGCGGCGGTGAGGGCCCTCAGCTCGGGGTCGCCGTCGCTGGTGGAGTACTGCAGCGCCCGCGCCGCGTTCTCGGCCAGGACCCGGTCGTAGGCGGCCCGGATGCCCTCGGCGTCGAACAGCTCGGGCGCGGGCAGGCCGCCCGCGAACGAGATGACCTCGGGGCGCGAGGTGAGCGCCAGGATGTCGCGTACGGGCGATGATCCGACCGAGGTCGCACGGGCGGCGAGGGGGAGTTCAGCAGGGGTCATACCCGCAGCGTAATAGACCCTCCTGCGGTTGAGAACGGCCTCCGGAGCCGTGCAAGTCCCTTTGTTTTCACATCAGCTGACGCCCGGTCGAACGGGTGGCACGGACCGGTGCCGTGCGGATACGCCATGGGGGAAAGTCATGTCGGAACGTCCCGTGACAGTGATCGGTTTCGTGCCGGCGGCGCTGGCGTCGCTGGCGGAATTCCGGCCCGACCGCTCGGTGATCCTGATCGAGGAGCCGGATGTGGTCCGCAAGCGCGGAGTCCGGGCCGCGGCGGCGGACGCGCCGGTGGTGCGGGAGTTCGGCATGCGCGGGCTCGCACCCGAGCCCGCGGCGGCCGAGGACAAGGCCCCTGCTCACTCCTGATCCGGCGCGGTGCCTTCCGGTGCGGTGCCTTCCGGTGCGGTGCCTTCCGGTGCGGTGCCTTCGGGTCCGGTGCCTTCGGGTCCGGTGCCTTCCGGTCCGGTGCCCTCCGGTGCGTGGACGACGACCCGCGCGTGCGGGGTGTCCGGGCCGAGGACGGTGACGACCAGGGCGGTCCGCCGGGATTCCGCGGCGAGCAGCGCCTCGGCGTAGCGGACGGGGGTGTCGGCGGGGGCGCCGGTGGCCACGGTCAGGCCGATCGGCACGGCGTGGCTCAGTCCCGTCCCCTCGTCGAACGCCCGGATGACGGAGGCGTTGAAGGCCCCGTCGAGGAGGACGTTCCCGCCGGAGGGGTGCTCGTGGTGGGCGGGGAAGGCGTCGGTGGCCACGAGCAGGAGCTCGACGTCGGCCGGCGCGATCCCCGCCCGGGTGAGGGCGTCGGCGGCCGTCGAGGCGGCCTGGGCGAAACGGTCGCCGTCCGGTGTGCCGAGGTCCGCCCGCCCGGGGCCGTCGACGCTCATGCGGGCTGTTCCCGGAAGCCCAGGTCCAGGGTGGCGAACCCGCGCAGCATCGGGTTGAAGATGCGTTCGGGCTCCGGCTCCCGCAGCTCCAGGCCGGGAAGGCGGTCGAGGAGGGTGCGGAACGACACCTGGCCCTCCAGCTCGGCCAGGGCGGCGCCGACGCACACGTGCGGGCCCCAGCCGAAGGCGAGGTGGCCCGTGGGGTTGCGGGTGAGGTCGAAGGTGTCGGGGTCGTCGAACGCCTCGGGGTCGCGGTTCGCGGAGCCGAGCATCAGCACCAGCCCGTCCCCCTCCCGGACCTCGGCGCCGCCGAACTCGAAGTCCTCCCGTGCCACGCGCCGGATGAACTGGAGCGGGCTCTCGAAGCGCATGATCTCCCGTACGGCGCTGGGCATGAGCTCCGGGCGCTCGTCCAGCAGGGCCCGCTGCTCGGGGTACCGCAGCAGCAGCTCGACGCCGTTGGCCACGAGGTTCCGGGTGGTCTCGTGCCCGGCGACGATGATCTGGGTGCAGTTCGCCAGGACCTGCTCGGCCGTCATCCACTCGCCCTCGCTCTCCGCGCTGAGGAGCAGGCTGACCAGGTCGTCGCCGGGGTTCTCCCGCCGCTCGGGGAGCAGCTCGGCGAAGTAGTCCATCATCGAGAGCAGTCCGTCCTGCGCGGCGCGGAACATCTCGACGGTGGGGCGCAGCGAGCCGGCGAAGTTGAGCAGGTCCTCCGACCAGCGGACGAACGCCGGGTAGTCCTCCGGATTCACGCCGAGCATCTCGGCGATCACCTTTGCGGGAAAGGGGTGGGCGTATTCCGTCATGAATTCGGTGCTGCCGCGCTTGACGAAGGCGTCGATCAGGTCGTCACAGACCCGCTGGATCTTGGGTTCCATCGTGGTGATGAGCCGGCGCGTGAATCCCTGCTGCATCAGCTGACGCAACTGGCGGTGCTCGGGCTGGTCGTGCAGGACGATCCACCGGCTGATCGCCTCGTTGAACCGCGCGAATTCGGGCCGGATCTCCTCGGGGAACTGGTTGACGAATCCTCCGGCCTTGCGGGCGGCGGAGAACCGCTCGTCCCGCAGGGCGGTACGGATGTCGGCGTGGTGCGGAAGGAACCAGGTGCGCCCGGTGTTGGCCGAACTCAGGTGCATCCGCCCGGACTCCCGCATCTGCCGGTACACGGGGTAGGGGTCACGGAGGAACTCCGGCGTGATCTCCATCGGTGTGAACTCCTGTCGGTGCGAGGAATCGGTTCAGCGGGCGCGAACCGCGGTGAGGCCCCAGGTGGACGGGCCCGTGGTCAGCATCAGGACGTCGTCCCCGGGTGCGATCCGCCCGCCGCGGTGCAGATCGGCCAGGTCGATGAGGGTGTCGGCGGCGAAGCAGTGCCCGAGACGGGCGATGTTGGCGGTGTACAGACGCTCCGCCGGTACGCCGGCCAGCGTGGCGAACTCCGTGAGGACCGGGCGCGAGTAGTGGTTGGAGAGCATCCAGGCGAAGCCGTCCGTGGGCGTGTCGAGCGCGGCGCGGCAGACGCGGATGCCCTTGACGATCTCCAGGTGCTTGCGCAGCCCCTGCCCCTTGGCGAGCGCCCGCATGGGGGCGCTGGAGTGCTGGACGGTGGGGCCGAGGCGGAAGTCGCCCGGGATCTCCGTGGAGACCAGGCAGGAGGCGGCGCCGTCGCCGTTGACGGTCACCGCGTTGGGCATGGCCCGGTACTCGCCGGGGAGCGGCGGGACGGCGTCGGCGCTGACGCACAGCACCGTGCGGTGGACGCCGGAGGCGACCAGTGCCCGCGCCAGTCGCAGGACGGAGCCGGTGTTGCCGGACTCGGCGAGCCACACGAGGGACAGTTGGGCGTGGCCCAGTCCGTGGGGTTCGAGGACGAGGCGGGCGATCGTGTCGGTCAGCTTCGCCGGATCGCCCGGCGGGGGGTGCCCCTCGCCCCAGTAGCTGCACGTGCCGTAGAGCACGGCGTCGACGCTCCGCGGGTCGGTCCCGGCGACGGCGAGCGTCTCGGCGACGGCCCGGGCGGCGAGCTCGGCCGGTGTCTCCCGGGCGACCGAGCAGTCGGCGAAGCCGTGGGCCCGCAACCGGTCGAGCAGCTCGTCGGGGGTGTCGGGCGGCACCGCGCGTTCGATCGGGAGGGACGCGCCGACGGCGTACCCGAGCCCGCCGAGTCCGACGTCCGGCCCGGCGCGGTGGTGGGAGCTGGTCATCGTCAGGCCTCGCAGCGGATGAAGGAGGTGGCGCTGTAGAGGTAGTTGGCGCCGACGCCGATCGCGAGGAGGGCGTCGCCGTCCGAGGTCTCGCCCCGTTCCGCGAGCTCGCTCAGGGTGATCAGCTGGTCGTACGCGAAGCAGTGGCCGAGGGTGCCGACGCCCTCGGTCGGCACCCGGTCGAAGGGGATGCCGAGGGTGGCGGCGAAGTTGCGGAGCACCGGGCGCGCGTGGTGGGCGAGGACCAGCTTGGCGTACGCCTCGGGGGCCCGTCCGGTGGACTTGGTGAGCCTGCCGACCACGTCCCCGAGGGCGCCGGTGAAGCCGTCGATGTACCGCAGCAGGTCGCGCTGCGGGTGCAGCGCGTGCAGTTCGGGCCGGTAGCAGTGCTCGACGCGCTCGACCAGGTGGCCGTCGGTCCTCTGCCGCGAGAGCAGGCAGGTGACGAGGGTGTCGCTGAAGACGGACACGTCGCCCGGCAGGACCCGTGCGGCGCGCCCGTCGTCGAGGGCGTCGACGCCGAGCAGCAGCACGTTGTCGAGGCCCTGGGTGGCCGCGAGGCCCTGGGCGACGGTGAGGGCCGACGAGAAGTTGGTGCACTGGCCGAGGAACATGCCGAGGGGGAAGGCGTCCCGGATGCCGAACCGGGCGCAGAGTGCGGCGAGGTCGGCGTGGTCGTCGTAGGCGGAGAAGGTGGAGGAGAAGAACAGCACCGCGTCGACGTCGGCGGCCGGGAGGCCGGTGCGGTCGAGGGTCTCCGCGAGGCAGTCCGCGTAGAGGGTGCTGGGCGGTTCCTCGAAGACCGCGTACCGGGTCAGGCCGCCGCGGCGCAGCGCTGCGACGGAGGCGGCGGAGACCGCTCCGTCGTCGGTGAGCCGGTCCAGGTCGTGCCAGTGTCCGTGGCGGCGGCTGAGTCCGCTCAGATGGACGGCCGTCATCTGCCCTCCCAACGTCGTGCCATCTCGTGGCGGTCGGTCTTTCCGTTGCTGGTGAGGGGGATCTCCTCGACGACCCGGAACCTGCTGGGCACCATGTACCGGGGCAGGTGCCGGACGGCGTGCCGGCGCAGCTCGTCGGCCAGGTCCCCGGCCGCGGGCGCGGGGGCGCACGGCCGGACGAAGGCCACGATCGTCCCGCCGCCGCCGGCGCCGTCCCCGTCGTCCTCCCCCGTGACGACGGTGGCCGCGAGGTCCACCGCGGGGTGGCCGAGGAGGCACGCGTCGATCTCCTCCAGCTCGACGCGGTTGCCGCGGATCTTCACCTGGCTGTCCTTGCGGGCGTGGAAGTAGAACTCCCCGTCCTCGTCCCTGGACGCGAGGTCCCCCGAGCGGAACGCGCGGCGCCCCGTGCCCAGGGGGCTCGGCACCAGTGCCGCCGCCGTCGTCCCCGGGTCCTGCCAGTACCCGTCGAAGAGCGCGTCGCCCTCGATGTAGAGCTCGGCGACCTCGCCGGGCCGGTCCGCGGGCGAGCCGTCCTCGCGCACCAGGTACATGCGCATGCCGTCGATGGCGCGGGTGCCGAACGGCACCCGGCCGTCGCGGTGCGGGATCTCCTTGTCGGCGAGGACCTTCCACGCGCAGGCGATGGACTCCGAGTGGCCGAAGCCGTTGACGAGCCGGGCGTGGGGCAGCGCGCGGCGCAGCTCCTGGAGGCCGCGCAGGGGGAAGCCCTCGCCCGCGTACAGCACGGTGTCGAGCGCGGTCTCGGCGAGCAGGTCCGCCGCCCCCGCGTCCAGGACTCCGCGCCAGATCGACGGCACCCCGTTCATCTGGGTCACCTCGTGGCGCTGGAGGTGGCGCACAAGACCCTGCGGCTGCTGGAGGAGCAGGGCCGGTACCTGGACGAGGCAGCCGCCCGCGCCGAGCGCGAGGCCGAGGTCGAGGAGGGAGAAGTCGAACTGGAGCGGCGAGGTGCTGCCCAGGCGGACCCCCGGCCGCACGCCGAACGCGCCGAACCCCTCGTAGAACGAGACGACGGCGCCGTGACTCATGACGATGCCCTTGGGCTCGCCGGTGGAGCCCGACGTGAAGATGACGTACAGCGGGTCGGACGGCAGGGGTTCGTGGCGCTCCCCCGGTGGCCGCTGGGCGCCGGTCAGCTCCAGGTGCCCGTCCGGGGTGAGCGTCCCGACGGCGGTCCCGGGGGTGCCCTCGGGGGCGCGGCCCGGCGGGGTGATGTGGGCACTGGGCGCGGTCCTGCGCACGATGTTGGCCTTGCGTCCGGCCGGCAGGTCGGGCCCGAGCGGCACGAACACGAGCCCCAGGGAGGCCGCCGCGATCTCCAGGGCCACCGCCTCGGGGCACGGGGCGAACTCCAGGGCGATCCGCTCCCCCGCTCGCAGCCCGTGGGCGTGCAGGGCGTCGGCCAGGGCCGCCACGCGGTCGGCGAGCAGGCCGTGGCTCCACACCTGGTCGCGGCAGATCAGCGCGGGCGCGTCCGGCGTGAGCCGCGCAGCCCGCAGCAGATAGGTGTGGAAGAGCCCGGGACCGCCGTCGCGGACACCGAGCGCGGAGGTGCCTTCGCCCACACCGGGCCCGGGGCCGCCGTCGCGCACACCGGGCCCGGGGCCGCCGGGCCCCGTTCCGGCCGCGTCGTGTCCGGTGCTCACTCCGCTTCGGAGGCGGCGGCCTCCGCCGCGCGGGCGGCCTCCTGCTGCTGGCGGGACAGTTCGTCGCGGAAGGCCTCGGCGGCGGCGGAGCTGCTGAGGTACTCGGTGTCCGGCGCGCCGGGGCGGCCCAGTTCGATCGCGATGGTGTTGGGGCGGACGAGCGTGGCGAGGAGGACGGACCGGCCGAGGGCCGTGGTGAGGACCGCGGCGAGGGCGTCCAGGTCGGCGTCGCTGGTGACCTCCAGGTCGAAGCCGAGGTTGTGGAAGCGGCTCGGGACCTCGCGGAGCACGTTCTGCATGCCGCGGATGTCCAGCCGTCCACCGCTGGCGACGTGCAGTTCGTCGACCGGCGTCCCCGTGCGGTCGGTCTCCTCGCGGACGAGGCCGACGAGTTCGCCGCAGACGGCGGAGAGCAGCAGCTCCTGCGGGTTGGGGCCCTTGCCGATGCCGAGCATCTGCTTGGACTGGTCGACGACGAGGACGGAGGCGCCCTCGCGGCGCGTCCCGCCGTGCTCCAGCGAGGTCCGGGCGTGGACCTCGGTGCCGTACTCCCAGCGCAGGTGGACCTCCAGGAGGGCCGGGTCGGCGGCGGGGGCCCCGGCGTCCGGGGCGGCGGCCGGCGCGTACGGCAGCGTCAGCGTCTCCCGGCGGCCGTCGCCGCGGGTGACCAGCGCCCTGAGCGTGAGGTCGGCCTCGTCGAGGAACACCCGGTGGTTCGGGCTGAACGCCGTGACCAGGCGGTTGACCCCCTGGACCACGTCGTCGGAGGCCCCGCACGTGACCGTGCAGCGCCAGGCGAGGCCGAGCAGCCCGGCCCCCGCCGCCGCGTGGCCCGAGGCGTCCAGGGGCAGTTCGGCCCGCGCGGTCAGTTCGATCTCGTCGAGGGCCACTCCGCGCCCGGTGAAGCCGTTGACGTGGGTGATCAGCGCGCAGGCGCCGAGCGCGGTCAGGGCCGACTCGTAGGGGCTGGTGAGCGGGTCGATGCGCCCGGCGGCCGTCACGGCGTCCTGGGGCCGGGTGCGGTGGGAGAGCTGGTCGACGCGGAAGCCGCGGGCCATCCGGACGGAGCCGTGCCGGGCGGTCCGTACGTGGGTCGCGACGCCGTCCCTGGCCGGGTGTCCGGTGACCCGGAAGTCGATCAGCGCCTCCTCGGGCTTCTCCCGGATCTCGTGGATCAGCTCCGACACACCGCTGATGTTCAGTCCGTTGCGCATGCTCTTCTCCTGCTCGCTGTCTCTGCGGGGGTGGGGCGGGTGCTCACAGGCCGGTAAGTGCCTGGTCCAGGTCCGCGATCAGGTCCTCGGCGTCCTCGATGCCGACGGAGAACCGCACGAGTCCCGGCTCGATGCCGACCTCCCGGCGCTGACGCTCGGTCAGGACGCTGTGCGAGGTGTTGAACGGCAGGCTGACCAGGGACTCCACTCCGCCGAGGCTGGTGGCCACCACGGGCACCCGCAGCCGGTCGAGGAGCCGCAGGGCGCCCTCGTCCCCGGACTCGACCTCGAAGCTCACCATCCCGCCCCAGGCGTCGGGGCTGTAGTCGAACAGGTCCTTGTACGGGTAGTCGGCCAGCGAGGGGTGGTGCACGCGGCGCACCGCGGGGTGCTGGGCGAGGAAGGCGGCGACGGCGGCGGCGTTCTCCGCGTGCGCGCGCATCCGGGGTACGAGGGTCTTGAGGCCGCGCTCCAGGAGGAAGCACATCATCGCGTCGAGGGAGCCGCCGAACTTCAGCATCTGGCTCCACAGGCGGTCCACGTACTTGCGCGGTCCGGTGGCCACGCCGGCGGTGACGTCGCTGTGGCCGTTGAGGTACTTCGTACAGCTGTGGATGACGATGTGCGCGCCGTGCTCCAGCGGGCGGGCGTACAGCGGGGTGAGGAAGGTGTTGTCGATGACGAGGAGCAGGTCGAGCTCCTTGGCCAGCCGGCCGAGCTCGACCAGGGGGATCGCCTTGAGCAGCGGGTTCGTCAGGGTCTCGAAGAAGAGCACCTGCGTCTCGTCCCGCACGGCCGCGCGGATCTCCTCGATGTCGGTGGGGTCGACGAAGGTCACGGTGCGGCCGAGCTGGTGCATGTCCTCGCGCAGCAGGTTGTACGTGCCGCCGTAGACGTCGCGGGAGCTGACGATGTGCCCGCCGTGGTTGGTGAGGGCCAGGAGCGCGGTGGTGATGGCCGCCATCCCGGAGGAGAAGAGCAGGGAGCTCTCCCCGTTCTCCAGGGCCGCGATCTTCTCCTGGACCGCCCACTGGTTGGGCGATCCGTACCGGCCGTAGATCGCCACGTCACGGATGTGGCCCTGGTCGAAGGCCTTGTAGGTGTCCTCGGAGAAGACGAAGGTGCTGCTCTGGAAGATCGGGGTGCCGACGGCGCCGGTGACGGGGTCCACGTACGTTCCGGCGTGGACGCTGCGGGTGCTGGGCCCGGTGCCGTCCACGACGGTCTGCTGCGGCAGCCGGGGTCCGGGGACGCGGCCGCGCTCCAGGCTGTTCGTCCACTGGTGCTCCTCGCTGGAGCCCGGAGTGTTGCCTATCGCCCTTGCCATGAGGGTGCCCTTTCGTCGTTCGGTGCTGAGGTCGGTGCGGGGTCCAGTGCCCGGACGATCCGGTCCGCGTCGGTGCCGTGGAAGAGGTTGATCCCGACCCGGCCGACGCCGTCGTCACCGATCCGCGGGTAGCCGAGGCCGAGGGCGTACACCCCGGGGACGGGGCCGCCGTGCCGGGAGAGGACGCGGCAGCCGTCGTCCACGGCCGTGGTGCCGCGCCGGGTGCGGAGCGGGATCCATTCGCCGGACGCCGTGCGCAGGGGAACGTCGGCCGTCCGGTAGCCGGAGGCGTGGACGAGGAGCGCGGAGTCGGCGGTCGCCCGCCTGGCCTCCGCACTGCCGGCGGCGCACAGCCGGACCCGTGGCTCGACGCCGCCGATGACCCGTTCGCACATCTGGCGGCTGCGGCCCCGGAGTCCGCTGAAGCGGTTCACCTTGCCGGTGTCCGGACAGACCGTCAGGGTCTGCCCCGTCAGGGGCCCCTCCGCGCGGGCCCGCTGCATGCTGTCGTACGACAGGGAGAGCGAACGGTGGACGACGGTGATGGCGCCGGCCGTGAGCCGGTGGCCGAGCCGCTCCAGGAGCAGTTCCACCGTCGCGAACCCGCTGTGCGAGGCGCCGACGACGACGATCCGGCCGCCGCCGCGCAGCACCGCGCTCGCCCGGTCGAGCGCCCCGCTGAGCAGCTCGGCGGAGGCGACGACCCGCTCGGGCGGTACGCCGAGGTCACGCGCGGTCCGGTCGGTGTCCTCCCAGCCTCCGGTGGCGAGGACGACGTGGGCCGAGGTCGTCAGTTCCGTGCCGTCCGCGCCGAGGCTCGTCCAGGTGCCGTCGTCGTTGCGGCGGAGTTCGGCGACGCGCGCGCCGAGCCGAACGGCAGTGGGTGAGAGCACGTCCTGTTCGAGGACGTCGGCGATGTCGTTGAGGAACCGGCCCACGAGCCGCAGCGGTACGGCCTGTTCCACGGCCAGGGCGAGTTCCCGGCCCGCGGGCATGCGGAGCGCGCGGCCGAGGACCCCCGTCGGGCACACGCCGTCGGTGAAGTCGCCGGCCCGGGAGTTGGAGTGGATGGCGTACGGGAAGCGGGAGCGCAGCAGCCTTTCCCGGTCCGGTGCGGCGTCCAGGAAGCGGAGTCCGGCGCCGGCGAGCCGGGAGAGGTGTCCGGCCCGGTCCGCCGCGAGCGGGATGCCCAGCGCGGCGGCGCCGAAGCCCACGACCTGACAGTGAGGTACGGTCACCGGCTCCTCACGCTCTCGAGGATCAGCCCGGCCGTGAGTTCGGCCTGTTCCTCGGCGACGATCGCGAAGTGGTCGCCGGGTACCCGTCGGAAGGAGACGGACGCGGGCGCCGGGGTGCCGTGTGCGGTGAGCACGCGGCTGAGCGGGCGGAGGTACCGGCCGGACGCGCCGCCGAGGCCGTGCTCCGACTCCAGCACGTGCGTGCGTACGGCGTCGTCGGGGGTGAACCGGTGTCCGGCGATGGCCTCGCTGTGGGCCCGGTAGAGGGCGAACAGGGTGCGCAGGCTGCCGGAGGTCAGCGAGCCGAGCGCCGGGTGTCCGGCGGTGGCGAGCTCCAGGGCGCGGCCGAGGGCCGCCTCACCGGTGAGCCCGGTGAGGAGCCCGGCGGGTATGTCGGCCCTGCCGCCGGAGAGGTTGTGGAAGAACGAGCTGATCAGCTCGTGCTCTCCGGCCGTGGCGTCGCCGAAGGCCAGCCACGGGTCCAGCATCACCACGTCGGCGCCGGTGCTCCGGTTCTCGCCGGCCGCGAGCAGGCGGGCGGTCTCGTGGGCGACCAGCGACCCGAACGACCAGCCGGCGAGGCGTACCGGGGCGCCGTCGGCGAACAGGGGGCGGAGTTCCGCCGCGTACTCCCGGGCGAGTTCGGCGACGGAGCGCAGGGGCGGGCGTTCGCCGAGGGTGCCGGGGGCGCGCAGGCCCCAGACGGTGTGGTCGCGGGCGAGCCGGGAGAGCAGGGGCCGGTAGCAGAGGACGTCGCCGCCCACCGGGTGGATCAGGACGAGGGGCGGGCCCGAGGCGGCGGAGAGCCGGCTCAGGCAGGGGACGGCGGCGGGCGGTCCGGGGGTGCCGCGACCGGTGGCGGCCGCCTCGGTGAGAAGGGCGGCGAGGCCCGCGGGCGTGGCCGTCTCGTACAGGGCGGTGAGCGGGAGGCGGGTGCCGAGTTCGGCTTCGAGGCGGTTCATCATGCGGGCGGCGGTCAGGGAGTCGCCGCCCTGGTCGAAGAAGTCGGAGTCGGGTGTGGCCGGGCCGAGCAGCTCCGTCCAGAGGCGGAGCACCACGGCGCCGGCCCCGGAGGCCGCCGGGAGGCGCGCGGGGGGTGCGTCGCTCCGGGCTCCGGTGGTCCCGCTCTCGGCGGTGGCCAGCGCGGCCCGGTCGACCTTGCCGTTGTCGGTGAGCGGGAGCCGGGCGTGGAGGCGGTAGGTGCGCGGCACGAGCTGGGGAGGGACGGTCTCCCGCAGGTGCCGCCGGGCGCGGTCCACGAGGTCCTCGCCGTCCGTGCCGGTCGTGGCGACCAGGTGGGCGACGAGTGCGGTGCCGCCGGCCGAGGGCCGGGCCAGGACGATCGCGTCGGCGACGCCGGGGCAGGCGAGGAGGTGCGTCTCGATCTCGCCGAGTTCGACCCGGAAGCCGTTCACCTTGGTCTGCTGGTCCTGGCGGCCGAGGAACTCCAGGGTCCCGTCCGGCCAGTAGCGGCCCCAGTCGCCGGTGCGGTAGAGCCGTTCCCCGGTGCCGGGCCGGGTGAGGAAGGCCCGGGCCGTGGTCTCCGGGGCGTTCAGGTAGCCGTCGGCCAGGCCCCTGCCGCCGATGTACAGCTCGCCGGGGACCCAGTCGGGCCGGTCGGCGAGCTCGTCGTCGAGGACGGCGTAGTGCTGGTTGGTGAGCGGGCGTCCGTACGGTACGGAGGTCCACGCGGCGGGGACTCCCTCGCGGGGTATCTCCTGGACGTTGGACCAGATGGAGGCCTCGGTGGCGCCGCCGAGCGCCAGGCAGCGGGCCCGGGGCGCGACGGTGGCCAGGTCGTCCGTGACGTTCAGCGGTACCCAGTCCCCGCTGAGCAGCACGTGGCGCAGGGAGCCGACCGGGGCGTGGCCGCCGCTGCGGGCGTAGTCGGCGAGGAGGCCGAAGTAGGCGGGGACGCTGTTCCAGAGGGTGGCTTCCAGGTCGGTCGCCAGTCGGTACAGCTCGCCGATCTCGCCCCGGGGCAGGTCGGCGGCGATGACGGCCGCGCCGGCCGCGAGCGCGCCGAAGACGTCGTACACGGAGAGGTCGAAGGTGTACTCGGAGACCATGAGCAGCCGGTCGTCGGGGCCGAGGCCGCACCGCTCGTTCAGGTCCAGGACCGTGTTGGCCGCGCTGTCGTGACGGATCATCACCCCCTTGGGCACGCCGGTGGTGCCCGAGGTGAACAGGACGTACGCCAGGGCCTGCGGGTCCTCGGGCACGGGGAGGGGCTCGCTCCGGCGGTCGGCCGCGGGCCGGTCGAGCGCCGCCGTCAGGTCGACCACCGTGGGGCGTGCCCCGTCGTCGGCGAGGAAGCCGGGGCCGGCGAGCACGGTCCGCAGCCGGGCCCGCTCGATCACCTGCCGGTGGCGCTGTTCGGGCCAGTCCGGGGCGAGCGGGACGTAGGCCCCTCCGTGGTAGAGCACCCCGAGCAGCGCGGCCACCTGCTCCCAGCCCCTCGCGGCCACGACGCCGACGGGCTCCCCCGGGGTGTGCCCTGCGGCGGCGAGCGCGTCGGCCACGGCGCGGGCGTGGGCGTCCAGGCGGCGGTAGGTCACGGTGTGCTCGCCGGTGAGGACGGCGGGCCGGTCGGGATGCTCGGCGAGGCGCTCGCGGAAGAGCCCGTGCAGGGTGGTGGCCGCGCGGGGGCGGCGGGTGTCGTTGGCGGCGCGGCGGGCGGCGGGGCCGCCGGGCGGGGTCAGGTCGAACGTGCTGCGCTTCCAGGCCTCGGGGGAGGAGGAGAGCTCGGTGAGGAGGCCGCGGTAGGCGTGGAACATCTCGTCGACGAGGCCCTCGGGGAAGCGGTCGTCCAGGGTGTCCCAGTTGACGAGGAGTCCGGTGCACAGCTCGAAGGCCTGGTGGTCGAAGGCGACCTGGGGGGTGTGCACCCCACCGTGGAGCCGGCGCCAGCCGAGCCGTTCCAGGAAGACGCCGCCCTGGGTGCCGGGGCCGAGGACGGGGGCGAAGACGACCGCCGCCATCCCGTCCAGGCGGCGGGAGCTGCGGTTGGCCTCGCGGAGGACCTCGACGCCGCTGACGACGCCGTGCTCCAGGCCCTCGTGCAGCCGGTCGCGCAGCTCGGCGGCCCGCTCGGCGAACGTCCCGCCGGGGGTGCGCGGCCCCCGTTCCAGGAGCAGGGTGCTGGAGAAGTTGCCGACCACCCGGTCGACGTGCGGGTGGTACGGGCGCCGCTCGCCGTACATGACGTTCAGGACGAAGTGCTGGTCCTTCGACCAGTGGCCGAGGATGTCGCAGAAGGCCGCGCCGAGCGCGGTCGCCGGGGTGAGTCCCTGCGCGCGCACCAGGGCGCCGAAGCGTTCCCAGGCGTCGGTGGGCAACACGAACGAGCGGCGGGTGACCGGGCCGTCGCCGGTGGTACGGCCGGCGGGGCGCAGGGGCAGGACGGGCGAGGAGGGCAGCGATCCGGCGCGCCTAGTCCAGTACGCGCGGGCGGCCGCGTAGGTCTTCGTGCTCCGCTCGGCCTCCGCGGCTCGGCGGTAGGCGGCGTAGTCGTACTCCAGGGGTGCGAGGGTCCCGCCGTCGAGGAGGGTGCGCAGTTCGTCGGCGAAGACGGTCCCGGACTGTCCGTCGAAGACGAGGAGCCGGCCCCAGACCTGGACGCGGTGGAGCGGGCCGAGGCCGAAGACCCGGAGCCGGAGGTTGGTGCCGGACCCGAGCGGCGGCTGCTCGGCCCGCAGCTCCGAGAGGCTCGCGCGCAGTGTCTGTCCGGCTTCGTCGGGCGTCATGGCGGTGAGGTCCCGGAACTCCACGGGGCAGGCGCCGGCCACCGGCCCGAGGCTCTGGGTGCCGTCGTCGTGGAAGCGGGCGCGGAGCATGCCGTGGCGCTCGGCCAGGACCGTCAGCGCGGAGCGCAGGGCCGCCACGTCGAGCGGGGCGCACTCGTACTCCTCGTGGAAGACGGCGGGGCCGGACAGGGGCAGGCCGCTGTGCTCGCCGACGAGGTACGCCTGCTGGAGTTCACTGAGCGGGAAGCGGTCCGTCTCGGCCGGCGTGCCCGCCGGTGCGTCCCCGGCCTCCGGGGCGTCCACGGCGGTGCCGACGGGCGCGCCCACGAGGGGCGCGTCCACGGCGGGCGCGTCATCGGCGGGCGCGTCATCGGCGGGCGCGGCGGGCGCCGTCTCCAGCCAGCCGAGCAGCCGGCCGAGGGAGTCGTGCTCGAACACCAGGGTGCGGGGTGCGGCGACGCCGAACTCCCGGCCGATCTCCTCGGCGAGGGAGAGCGCGAGCAGTGAGTAGCCGCCGAGTTCGAAGAAGGTACCCGAGGTGTCGCCGTCGGCGTCGATCTCCAGGGCCGCGCACCACAGTTCGGCCAGTCGCCGCGCGCGGTCGACGGCGGCCTCGGGTGCTCCGAGAACAGTCATGACTCTCCTTTGGGTCCCAGCCGCATCCGCAGGGCCTGCGGCCTGCGGAAGGTCGAGCCGGTGATCGGCGGCATCGGGTCGTCCACCGCCCGCAGCCCGGGGAAGCGGGCCAGCAGGGCCCCGATGAAGGCCTCGGCGACGTCGAGCGCGATGTGGGTGCCGAGGCAGGAGTGGGATCCGTGCCCGAAGGTCAGCGAGCCGTGGGTGGACCGGTCCGGCCGGAACTCCTCGGCGTGGTCGAACACCTCGGCGTCCCGGTTGCCGCTGGCGAGCACGAGTTTGAGTGCGCTCCCGGCCGGGATGCGCACCCCGGCCAGGGTGGTGTCCCGGCGGGCGAACCGGACGGTGTCGTGCTGCGGCGGCTCCCAGCGGAGCGTCTCCTTGAGGAAGCTCCGCAGCCGGCCGCTGTCACCGGCCGCCGCGGCCGCGTGCTCGGGGTGACGGGCCAGGCAGTGCAGGGTGTTGGAGATCAGGCCCGTCGAGGTCTCGAAGCCGGCGGCGAGGGTGAGGGTGGCCAGCCCGACCGCCTCCGCCGTGGTGATCTCGCCGTCGCGGACCCAGGTGTGGACCTCTCCGAGCATGGACCGGCGAGGCGCCCCGGTGGACATGAGCCCGACCAGGTACTCCTCCAGCTCCGCGCGCAGGGCGGAGGCGCGGGCGAAGTCCCCGCTGCTGCCGTCCAGATGGCTCACCAGGTACTCCACGGTGTGCAGCAGCCAGTCGTGCCGTTCGGTCGGGATGCCGAGGAAGGTGGCGGTGGCGGTCAGCGGTACGGCGCGTGCCGGGCCGCTCACCATGTCCAGTACGGTTCCCGGGCGCAGCGCGGCCACCGCCGTGCGGGCCCGCTCCTCGGCGGCGGCACGGAAGGCGACGTTGTCGCGCCGGCCGAGCAGGAGTCCGGCGAGGGGGCGGCGCAACCGCGTGTGGCGGGGGCCGTCGAGGTCGAGGAGGGTCTCGCCGAAGACCTGGCGGCTGACCCGGAAGGGGTATTCGACGGTGTAGTCCGGGCCGGTCAGACAGGCTCTGATGTCCCGGTGGCGGAAGACGCAGAACATCCGTATCTCGTCGGACCACCAGACCGGCTGCTCCTCGCGGAAGTGGGCGTACCGGGGCCAGGGGTTCGCGAGGAAGTCCGGGGAGAGAAACGCGATGCTCCTCATGCCGCCCCCTCGTGCGTGGTTCGGTGACGGCCCATCAGTCGGCGATGAAGCTCTCGTAGATGGTGGAGATCGAGGCGAAGGACTCGATCCCGGCATGTTCGAGGTCGACGGGCTCGCCGCGTAGCCGCTCCACGAGGACGATCACTCTCAGGACGCTGAAGGAGTCGAGTACTCCCTGGTCGAAGAGGTTGTCGTCGGCCGTGACGGTGGCCAGGTCGACGTCGAGTTCGAAGGTCGACAGGAAGGTGCGGAACTCCGTGTCGAAGGCGTCGCGGGTGATCGCGTTCATGGCACTCCCAACCGGTCTGCATGCGCCGGCGCGTCGTTTACTAGCGAGTTTTCGGACGAGCCGACTGGCTGAAATAGCTGCGTTTGGCTCAGTTCCGGCGTCCGAACCGGGCTTCACCCTGGCCAAGGGATGACTATCAGTCAAGATCGAATTCTTGGGGTGTGCTGTTTTCGGCTGAACCCCGATGCCTTTCGGCGATCTGATTCATCTCGGCAGATTCTGTCGGCACATTGCCGCAGCCATCGACGGAATTCAGCCCTCCACCTCGCTGAACAGAATATTCCGCCACCTCGGACCGGTTACCGCCGCGTAGCATCCATTCCCTGGACAGCGCGCCACCGCGCCCCTAAAGGGCGCTTTGGGGCGGATCTGGACCTCCTTTAAACGCCCATATGCCCCCTTTCGTTCCCCGCGTTCATATCCCGTTTATACAGCCGAATTACTACGCCGCGTTTGAGACACCACTTGCCAGCCAGTCCCTCGCGACCGAAGGTTGCTGCGTCCTGACAGCAGGCCGGTTCCCGCCGGCGGGCCTTCCAGGACGGTCCTCCAAGTCACGGTCCCGGCATGACGCAGGCGTCATGCCCGGCCGCCTATTCGGACGAGGTGAAAGCACCATGGGCATGTCCCTTTTGGATGGCGAAGCGGTAGTTGTCAGAACTCCGGACGAGTTCCTCGCAATGCCGGAGGAATACCGTGAGATCGCCCTGCGACAGATCATGGTCAACACGGAGGGCGAGCTGTCCGGCGGCGACGACTACATACAGGTCTTCCTGCCGCTGGCCCCCAACGCCGAGGAGCGCCAGGTCTGCGCCGAGCGCGCGGTCGAGGAGTACGACCACTACAAGCTAGGCAAGGCGGTGCTCGCCAACGTCGGTGTCGACACCGGCTACATGGAGACGCAGACGCTGGCCGAGCGGACCATGTTCGCCGACCAGACGCTCCACACCTGTACGACCTGGGCCGAGCGCGGCATCTTCTCGTACATCGGCGAGGAGACCGCCATGGTCATGATCTCCGAGTTCGCGGAGAGCAGCTACAAGCCCTGGGCCGAGGCCGTCCGCACCATCATCCTGGACGAGAAGGTGCACATCGCCCACGGCGCCCGCGTCTGCCGCAACCTCGCGCAGACCGAGGAGGGCCGCGAAGAGCTCCAGCAGGCCCTCGACCGGCTCTGGCCGACGTTCGTGAAGATCTTCGGCAGCCCGCGCTCCGAGCGTGCCCGCCTCGCCGTCAAGTTCGGCCTGCGCAAGACCACCAACGGCGAGGCCTGCGACCTGTGGCGGGAGAAGGTCACCCCCCGCATCCAGAAGCTCGGTCTGACCCTGCCCGAGTGACTGACCATCAGGTCCCCCACGACAGAGGAGCCCACCTCATGGCTACACCCGTGACGATCACGGAGCGTCCGCCGAGCCGCAAAGAGGCCAAGGAACGCACCGCTGCTCTGCTGGCGGACCGCCCGGACCTCGCCGAGCGCCTCCACCGCGTCCGCCGGCTCGGCCGTACCGTCCGCTCCTGCGAGGTCCACCTGACCAACGCGTGCAACATCCGCTGCAAGGGCTGCTGGTACTTCGAGGGCGGCTTCGACACCGCCGTGAGCGAACTGTCGGACGTCGACAAGATCCGCGCCTTCGCCGGCCGGCTCCGGGAGGAGGGCGTCAACCAGGCCACGCTGATCGGCGGCGAGCCCACCCTCGTACCGCGCCGCGTCGAGGCGTTCGTCGGGCAGCTCCCGTACATCACCATCTCGACCAACGGCCTCCGCCCGATGCCCAAGCAGGGTTTCGAGGAGATCGCGATCGCCGTCAGCATCTTCGGCGGCGGCCCGCTCGACGACGACCTGCGGGCGATCCGGGTCAACGGCTCCAAGTTCAGCGGCCTCTTCGACACGGCGCTGTCCCACTACAAGGACGACCCCCGGGTCATGTTCATCTTCGCGCTCTCCGAGGACGGCGTCGGCCACATCGAGCCGACCGTGCGCAAGATCGCCGAGAACGGCAACATCGTCACCTTCAACTTCTACAGCGAGCACGGCACCGAGAACCCGATCCAGATCGCGAACGAGCGGCGGATCCTGGACGAGGCGCTGCGCGTACGGGACCTGTACCCGCACGCCGTGATCAGCCACCCGTACTTCATCAGGACGCTGATCACCGGCACCACCCACTGGGGAGGCCGCTTCGGGTACGACGTCTGCCCCAGCATCAGCGTCGACCTCCCGGCCCACGCCGACCGGCTGGCCAACGGCAACCCGGTGATCCCCGGCTTCAACGCGTGGGGCGCCGACTACGAGACGCTGCAGTTCTGCTGCACCTCCGGCGACTGCAACGGCTGCCGGGACAGCCAGGCCGTCTACAGCTGGCTGATGGTGAACGCCTCGCGCTTCCTGCAGAGCGAACAGCGCCTGGAGGAGTGGCTGGACATCTCCGAGAGCTACTGGCGCCAGTGGCACTGGTCCCCCTTCCACGCGAGCAAGGCCGGCGCGGTCACCCCCTGACCCGGTCCGCCCCACCGCGCGGCCCCACCGGACCAGGCCCCGCTCCGGCCCGGTCCGTACCGCCGCGCGCCCCGCACCGCCCGTTCCCGACGAGGAGACACATGTCCGACGTGATCGACCGCACCGCGATATCCACCTTCGTCACCGACGCCCTCATCGAGCTGGGTGTCGACCGCTCCGACATCGTCCCCGACGCCGCGCTCGACGACCTGGAGGTCGACTCGCTCGACATGGTCGAACTGAGCCAGTCCATCAAGCGGGACCTGGGCATCCCCGTGAAGCCGAAGGACTTCGACGACGTGGAGACCTTCGGGCAGCTGCTGAACGTCTGCTGTACCCGAGCCGGCATCGAATGACCACAGCAGTGATCACCGGCGTCGGTGCGGTCACCCCCCTCGGCGTCGGAGCCGACGTCCTGCACCGGCGGGCGGTGGCCGGGCAGAGCGGGGTGTCCGGCGGCACGGGGTACTGCGAGAGCTTCCGCCCCGGCGATCACCTCACCCGCCAACAGCTGCGCCGCACCGACCGGTTCACGCAACTGACCCTCGTCGCCGCCGAGGAGGCCCTGACGCAGGCGGGCCTGCCGGGCGGCGGCGCGCCGCCGTACCCGCCCGAGCGGATCGCCACCGTCATCGGCTGCGGTCTCGGCGGCACGGCGAGCTTCGAGGCCCAGCAGGAGGTGCTCACCGGGCAGGGCGACGAGTACGTCTCCCCGTTCATGGTGCCGACGATGATGGCGAACGCGGCGGCCGCGCACCTCGCGATGGTCCACGGCTTCACCGGCGAGTCCCTGTGCGTCACCTCGGCGTGCAGCAGCGGCGCCCAGGCCGTCGGCGCCGGGATGCGGCTGCTCGCCGCCGGTGCCGCCGACGCCGTGGTCGTCGGCGGCGCGGAGGCCTCCACCTCGCCGCTGATCGCCGCCGCCTTCCGCAACGCGGGGGCGCTGTCGCCCACGGGCACCTCCGTGCCCTTCGACCGCAACCGCGACGGATTCCTCCTCGGCGAGGGAGCCGGTGTGCTGGTCCTGGAGACGGCCGAGGGCGCCGCCCGGCGCGGCGCGGAGGTCCTGGGGTCGGTCCTCGGCTACGGCGCGACCTCGGACGCCCACCACCTCACCGCCCCCGAGCCCAGCGGCCGGCACGCCGCGACGGCCGTCGTCCGGGCGCTGGCCGCGGCGGGGGCCGCTCCGGAGGACCTCGCCTACATCAACGCCCACGGCACGGGCACCGTGCTCAACGACCAGCTGGAGAGCGAGGCCCTGCGGTCGGCGCTCGGCCCCGCGCTCCCCACCGTCCCGATCTCGTCGAGCAAGGCCGCGATCGGCCATCTCCTCGGCGCGGCGGGAGCGGTGGAGGCCATCGTCACGCTCCAGGCGCTCCGCCACGCCGTCGCGCCGCCCACGGCGGGGCTGCGCGAGCCGGACGAGCGGCTCGGCCCGCTGGACCTGATCCGTACGGCCCGGCGGCTGCCGGCGCCCCGGCCGGGGCGGGGGCTGCTCGGCCTCTCCACCTCGTTCGGGTTCGGCGGCCACAACGCGGCACTCGTGCTCGCCTCCCCGGGCGCGCTGAAAGGCCAGGACTGATGCTCGACTTCGCAGGACGCCGCTATCTGATCACCGGGGTGCTCAACGAGGACTCCATCGCCTGGCACACCGCCGCGGCGCTGCAACAGGCCGGGGCGGAGATCGTGCTGACCGGCTTCGGCCGGTCCCGCCGGATCACCGAGTCGGCGGCCGCCTCGCTGGACACACCGCCCGACGTGCTGGAACTCGACGTCACCCGGCCCGAGGACTTCACCCGCCTCGCCGAGGACCTCGACGGCCGCTGGGGCTCCCTCGACGGTGTCCTGCACGCCGTGGCGGCGGCCCCGCAGAGCGCCGTCAGCGGCAACTTCCTCACCGCCGACGCCGAGAGCGCGGCCTACGCCTTCCACACGAGCGCCTACTCGCTGCACGCGCTGACCACCTCCCTCGCCCCGCTCCTCGGCAAGGGGTCGGGGAGCGTCGTCGGACTCGACTTCGACTCGACGGCCGCCTGGCCCGGATACGACTGGATGGGCGTCAGCAAGGCGGCGCTCGGCGCGGTCTGCCGCTACCTCGCCCTCTATCTGGGCCCGGCCGGCATCCGCGTCAACCTCGTCGCCGCCGGCCCGGTGGAGACCGTGGCCGGACGCGGCATCAGCACCTTCGACCGGATCGCGGACCGCTGGGAGGCCGAGGCGCCGCTCGGCTGGGACCGGGCCGACGTGTCCCGGCTCACCGGACCCGTCCTCTTCCTGCTCTCGGACCTCTCCGCCACCGTGACCGGGGAGATCCTGCACGCCGACGGCGGCATGCACGCCGTCCATCTGGGGAATCCCCCGGCGGCGCCGACAGCCCCCGGGGCGACACAGGAGGCCCGACGATGACCGTCGCCATCACCGGCATCGGTGCCGCGCTGCCCGAACGGGTCGTGCCCAACAGCGACTTCACCCATCTCGACACCTCGGACGCGTGGATCACCAAACGGACCGGCATCAAGGAGCGGCGCTTCCTCCCCGAGGACGGGCACCTCGCCGACCTCGCGCTCGCCGCCTGCCGCGACGCCCTCCGCTCCGCCGGACGGGAACCCGGCGACATCCGTCACCTGGTCGTCGCCACCACCACCCCGGACCGGGTCACCCCCGGGCTCGCGGTCGAGGTGGCCGCCCGGCTCGGACTGCCCCATCCGGCGGCCTTCGACCTGCACGCCGCCTGCGCCGGGTTCGTGTACGCCCTCGACCACGCCACCTCGCTGATCGAGTCGGGGCGCGCCGAGTCCGTCCTCGTCTGCGGGGCCGAGGCCCTCACCCGGATCACCGACCGCGACGACCGTTCCACCGCGGTCCTCCTGGGCGACGGCGCCGGTGCCGTCCTGCTCACCGACGTGCCCGGGGCGCCCGCACCCCGGTTCGTCCTCGGCTCCGACGGGGACCAGATCCCCTCGCTCTACGCGGACCGCCACGACCGGAAGCTGCGGATGGACGGCCGGGAGATCTTCGTCCACGCGGTCGCGAGGATGAGCGAGGCCACCCGTGAGGTCCTCGAACGCCAGGGCCTGACCAGCGACGACCTGGACCTGTTCGTCCCCCACCAGGCGAACGCCCGGATCATCCACGCCGTCGCCAAGGAGATCGGCTTCCCCGAGGAACGGCTCTTCCTCAATGTGCACCGGGTGGCCAACACCTCCTCTGCGTCCATCCCGATCGCGCTCGCGCACGCCCGCGAGGCCGGCCGGATGGACGGCTCGGGACTGCTCGGGGTGGCCGCCTTCGGGGCCGGCATCACCTGGGGCGCCGGGGTGGTCGGCTGGCACCTGGAGGGTGCGTGAAGCAGCCCCGTGTCCCGGTACTCGCCCGCGTCACCGCGCGGGACTCCACGACCTCGACCCTGCGCGCGCTGACCCAGCCCGACCCCACGGCGCCCGTGGTCGTGGTGCTGCCCGCGATGGGGATGACCGCGCGGAACTACGTCCCGCTCGCCAGGGCCCTGCACCGGCGCGGGATGACCGTGGTCACCACCGACCTGCGCGGCCACGGGGAAAGCCGGCCCGCACCCGCGCGCGGGGTCGACTTCGGCTACCGGGAGATCGTCGAGGAGGACATCGGCGCGGTCCTGCGGGAGACGCTCGCCGCCTTCCCCGACGCGCCCGTGCTGCTGCTCGGCCACAGCCTCGGCGGCCAGCTCGGACTGATCCACTGCGGCCTGCGCGAGCCCCGGATCGCCGGCGTGGTGCTCGTCGCCTCCGGCTCCGCCTGGTACCGCTGCTTCGGTCCTCTCGCGGGACCCCGCCGGCTCCTGCTCAGCCAGGTGTACGCGCTGACCGCGGCGCTGATCGGCTACTGGCCGGGCGAGCGGCTCGGCTTCGCCGGACGGGAGTCGGCCCGTCTGATCCGGGACTGGTCCCGGCAGGTGCGTACCGGCCGCTACACGGTTCCCGGCGGGACCGTCGACTACGAACAGGCGCTGCGCCGGGTGACGTTGCCGGTCCTCGCGGTGGACGTCGCGCACGACGACCTCGCGCCGCCCGAGGCCGTCGACCATCTGTGCGCCAAGATGCCGCACGCCGCCCTCACCCGTTGGCACTATGGCCGCGGTGACGCCGAGGGGCGTCCGCTGGACCACTTCCGCTGGATCCGGCACCACCACGGACTGATCGAGAGGATCACCGCATGGGCGTCCCAGGTCGCGGCGGCGCAGCCCTCCGCACGGTAGGCACGGCGGACGGCGGGCGCCCGTCCGGCGCCACGCTCGGCGTCGCGGTCGCCTGTCTGGGCTTCTTCCTCATCATGCTGGACAGCACCGTCGTGAACGTCGCCGCGCCGGTGATCGGCGCGGACGTCGGCGGCGGCATCAGCGGCATGCAGTGGGTCGTCAACGCCTACGTGCTGGTCTTCGCCGCCTCCCTGCTGTCCTCGGGCGCGGTCTCCGACCGGATCGGAGCCGTCCGGGCACTCGGCTGCGGTCTCGCGCTGTTCGGCGCCGCCTCGGTGGCCTGCGCGGCCGCGCCGTCCCTGTCCTGGCTCGTCGCGGCCAGGGCGGCCCAGGGCCTGGGGGCCGCGCTGATCCTGCCGTCCTCGCTGGCCCTGATCCGGCAGTCGGCCGACGACGCCGCGAGCCGGGCCCGCCGGATCACCCTCTGGGCGATGAGCGGCGGTGTCGCCGTCTCCTCGGGGCCCGTCGTCGGCGGCGTCCTGACCAGCGGCCTCGGCTGGCAGGCCGTGTTCTGGATCAACGTGCCGCTGTGCGCGCTCGGTCTGGCGCTGGGCCGGACGCCCGCGTCCGAGCCCCGTCCGGCCCCGCTGGATCTCCCCGGGCAGGCGGCCGCCGTCGTCGGCCTCGCCTCGCTCACGTACGCGATCGTGGAGGACGGACCGCTCAGCCGCTGGGCGCTCGTGGTCTTCGGTCTCGCGGCGGCCGGATTCGTCCTGGCCGAGATCCGCGCGCCGCACCCTGTGGTGCCGCCGGCGCTCGTACGGTCGCCCGCCGCGCTGACGGCGGTGGGCACCGGCTTCGTGATGAACGCCTCCTTCTTCGGCATCGTCTTCGTCTTCACCCTGTACTTCCAGCAGCTCAAGGCGCACGGGCCTCTGGTCACCGGGCTGATGTTCGTCCCGCTGACCGCGCTGACCCTCGTCGGCAACCTCGTCGCGGGGAGGCTGATGACACGCCTCGGCACCTGGCGGATCCTCACGCTCTCCCAGGCGGTCGAGGCGCTGGGGTGCCTGGCGCTGCTGCTCGCCGGGCCCGGAGCTCCGCCGGCCCTGGTGCTGCTGTTCTTCCTGCCGATCGGGCTGGGGGCGGGAGCGACCTCGCCCCCGATGACCAACGCCCTTCTGGACGCGGTCGATCCGGCCCACGCGGGCGCCGCCGGCGGTCTCCTCGGCGTGATGCGCCAGGTGGGCGGGCTGCTCGGGGTGGCGGTGTTCGGCGCCGTGGTCGCCGGCCTCGGCGTCACCTCGGGGACGCGACTCGCGCTGGCGCTGTGTCTGACGATGCTGGCGGTGTCGTCCGCGCTGGCCCTCGTACAGGCGCGACGACACCCGGTGGAGCGGCCCGAGGGGAAGGGCTGATGCTGGAGGGCCTGCTGCCGGCCGGGACCGCCTGCGCCGAGGCGTTCGACGACCTGGAACCGGCACCGCTGTTCCCCGAGGAGGAGGCCCTGGTCGCGGCGGCCAGGGAGGGGCGGCGCCGGGAGTTCGGCACGGCCAGGCTCTGCGCCCGGCGGGCCCTGACCTCCCTGGGGCTGCCCGCCGGCCCGCTGCTCCGGGGGCGGCGCCGGGAGCCGCTGTGGCCGCCGGGCGCGGTCGGGAGCATCACCCACTGCGCCGGGTACCGGGCGGCGGCGGTCGCCCGCGACCGGGACGTCCTGGCCCTCGGCATCGACGCCGAACCGAACGGCCCGCTGCGCCCCGACGTCCTGCCCGTGGTGGCCTTCGGCGGCGAGCGGGAGTGGCTGCGCGCGTACGCGGACCGGTACCCGGGGATCTGCTGGGACCGCCTGCTGTTCAGCGCCAAGGAGTCCGTCTACAAGACGTGGTACCCGCTGATGGGCCGCTGGCTCGGCTTCGACGACGTCGAGGTGACGATGGAGGCGCCGCGGGGCGCCGGCGGCGGGTTCCGTGCCCGTATCGCGAAGTCCACCGCGGGGAGCGCCCTCCCCGGCGAGCTGCACGGCCGGTGGGCGTCCCGGGACGACCTGCTGGTCTCGGCGGTCGCGGTGACGGTCCCGTCCGGCCACCGGGAGGCGGCGTGAACGCAGAGCAGTTGAACGCGCTGCTGTGGGGCCGGTTCCCCGAGCACGCGCCGCACCACACGGTCACCGAGGTCCGCCCGGACGCGCTGACCATGACGGCCGACTCCGCCTTCCTGAGGAAGGGGCCGGGCGGCGGGGTCTCCGGACCCGACCAGCTCCAGCTCGCCGATCTGGCGGGGTACGCGCTGCTCACGTACCGCATGGGCCCGGAGAGTTCCATCCGGCTCAGGTCGGCGCACATGAGCTGCCTGGAGACGCCCCCGCCGGGCGTCCTCACCGCGCGGGCCTCGCTCCTGCGCCACGCCAAGCGCAACGCCGAGGTCCGGATCGACATCGCGGGCGGGGGCGCCGGGCCCGCCGCCACGGCCTCCCTGCTCTTCTCGATCCGCT
>NZ_LIVX01000008.1:312848-328953 GCF_001905665.1 Streptomyces sp. CB02261
CCGCTGAGCCGAACCGCACCGCCGGACCCGCACCCGCCAGACCCGTACCGCCGGACCCGCACCCGCCAGACCCGTACCGCCGGACCCGCACCCGCCGGACCCGCACCCGCCAGACCCGTACCGCCCGTCCCGCACCGCCGTCCCGCACCGCCCGTCCCGAGGAGACATCGCCATGACCGCTGCCGTTCCCGTCCCCACCCAGGCCCAGGGCAACCTCGCCGCGATCCTGCCCGTCACGGCCGCGCAGTACCCGGACCGCCCGGCGATCCGGCTGGACGAGGAGGAGCTCACCTTCGCCGAACTCGACGACCTGAGCGCGCGCGCCGCCACCCATCTGCGCTCCCTCGGGGTGGCGCCGGGAGACCGCGTGGCCCTGCTCCTGCCGAACGTGCCGGTCTTCGCCGTCCTCTACTACGGCATCCTGCGCGCGGGCGGGATCGTCGTCCCCATGAACCCGATGCTCAGGGCCGGCGAGGTGGAGCACTGTCTGAAGGACGCCGAGGCGGCCCTGCTGCTCACGTGGCACGAGGGCTCCCGGGAGGCGGCGGAGGGGGCGCGGAGAGCGGGCACCCGTCATCTCGGGGTGGATCCGGCGGTCTTCCACGAGCTGCTCCGAGGCCATGAGCGGGGCGAGTTCAGCACGGAGCGCTCGGCCGAGGACACGGCGGTCATCCTCTACACCTCGGGCACGACCGGGCAGCCGAAGGGCGCCGAGCTCACCCACACCAACGTGCGCCGCAACATCGACGAGGCCGTACGGGTGCTGGACCTCGGCCCGGGCGACGTCACCTTCGGCGGACTCCCGCTCTTCCACTCCTTCGGCCAGGTCGTCGGGCTCAACTGCGCCGTGGCCGTGGGCGCGTGCCTCACCCTGCTGCCGCGCTTCGACCCCGCCCGCGCCCTGTCGGTGATCGAGCACGACCGCGTGACGGTCTTCCTCGGCGTACCGACGATGTACACCCTGATGCTCGGCCTCGACGGCAGGGCCGGCCATGACGTGTCCTCGCTGCGGGTGTGCGTCAGCGGCGGCTCGCCGCTGCCGGTGGAGGTCCTGAACGGCTTCCAGGCGGAGTTCGGCTGCGCCGTCCTCGAGGGCTACGGACTCTCCGAGTCGTCACCGCTCGCGTGCATCAACCGCATCGACCGGGTGCGCGTCCCGGGAACCATCGGGCGTCCCATCGACGGGGTGGAGATGCGGGTCGTCGACAAGAAGGGCGTCGAGCTGCCCGACGGGGAGATCGGGGAGATCGTCATCCGGGGGCACAACGTGATGAAGGGGTACTGGCGGCGCCCCGAAGCCACCGCCACGACGGTCCGGGACGGCTGGCTGTACACCGGGGACCTCGGGACGAGGGACGAGGCGGGGGACTTCCGCATCGTCGACCGCAGCAAGGACGTCATCATCCGGGGCGGCTTCAACGTCTACCCCAGGGAGGTCGAGGAGGTCCTCTACCAGCACCCGTCCGTCGCGGAGGCCGCCGTGATCGGTGTGCCGCACCCGACGCACGGCGAGGAGGTGGCCGCCGCCGTCGTCCTCCGGCCCGGTGCCGTGACGACCCCGGAGGAACTGCGCGAGTTCGTCCGCTCGCAGGTCGCCGCCTTCAAGTACCCCCGCGTCGTCTGGACCGCCGACGCCCTCCCGAAGGGCGCGACCGGCAAGATCCTGAAGCGCGAGATCACGGCCCCCGCGGACGCCCTCCGCTGACGGCCCCACCAGGCCGTCGCGCCGCGTTCTCCCCACCAGGCCGTCGCGCCCGCGTTCTCCCCGCCGGGAGAGCGCGGCGCGGGAAGGGCCCAAGTCCCCACGATGAGCCCGTTCGGGGCGGAACGGGTCGTCGCCCGCGCATATCACCTGGCTACTTCTGAGTCACCGGCATGATCGGGTAGCGTCCGGAGCTGCTTCGTCCGCTTCGATGCTCCCGCCCCGTGTTGAGGACCCCATGCCTGCCAGAGAAGTCCCCGCCCGCAGTGCCCGTCGGGAGCGCCGAGCCGTGAGCGCGACCGCCCCGCGGCCCGCCCGGCTCAGACCGCCTCGCCTACCGGACGGGGGAGCTCTGGTCGCATGAGGTTCCGGATCAGACGCCAGGCCGACCCGCCCGCTCCCCCCTCCGCGGAGGAATCCGAACCCGCACCGGCCGAGCAGGACGTCGAGCCGGAGGCCGCCGAACCACCGCTGTCGGCCCACGAGATCGAGCTCATACGCGCGTCCGTGACGGTGGTGGAGCCACTGGCCGCGGACATGACGGTCTACTTCTACGCGATCCTCTTCGCCCGCCACCCCGAGGTGCGGCCCCTGTTCCCGCCCGGGATGGACGCCCAGCGCGGCCGCCTCCTGCGCGCACTGCTGCGGATCGTCGACATGGTGGACGACCCGGAGAACCTCGTCCGCTTCTGCGGACACCTCGGGCGTGACCACCGCAAGTTCGGCACCCTCCGGGACCACTTCCCCGCCGTGGGCGCCTGCCTCCTCGACTCGCTCGCCCGCTACGCCGGCCCCGCCTGGACCCCGGACATCGCCGCCGCGTGGACCAAGGCCTACGGAGTCGTCGCCGACGTCATGATCGGCGCGGCCGAGGAGGACGCGAGGACGCGGCCCGCCGTCTGGCCCGCCACGCTCGTGCACCGCGTCCCCCGCGGGTCCGGCATCGCCGAGGTCACCGTGCGCCCCGAGGTGCCCTACGCGTACGCCGCCGGTCAGTACGTCAGCGTCGAGACCCCCTGGCACCCCAAGCGGTGGCGTTCCTACTCCCCCGCCCACGCGCCCCGCGAGGACGGCACCCTCACCTTCCACGTACGGGCCGTGCCCGGCGGCACGGTCAGCACCGCGCTGGTGCACCGGGCCGTCCCGGGCGACACGGTCCGCCTGGGTGCGCCCATGGGCGACATGGTGCTGGACGCCGCCGTCCACAACGACCTGCTCTGCGTGGCCGGCGGCACCGGCCTCGCTCCCATCCGCGCCCTCATCGAGGAGGTCGCCCGGCGCGGCGGCCGGCACCAGGTGAACCTCTTCCTCGGCGCCCGCACCGGAGCCGAGCTGTACGGGGTGGACGACATGCTGCGCATGGCGCAGCGGCACCACTGGCTGACCGTCAGGGGCGCGGTCTCCGACGAGTACATCCCGGGGATCCGGGGGTCCCTGCCACAGGTCCTCGCCGAGTACGGGCCGTGGTACCACCACGACGTCTTCCTCAGCGGCCCGGCCCCGATGGTCACCTCCGCCAGACAGACGCTCACGCTCACCGGCACGGCCCCGGACCGCATCCACCACGACCCGTTCGACGTCTCCGCCCTGGCCACCACCTGAGGCCCCCGCCCCGACCGTCCCCCGCTCTCCCCTCACTCCCCCCTCGCCCCCCTCGCCAGGAGAAACTCCGTGTCTTCGCACCCGACGCCCTTCGGTTCCGCCGGTGAGCACCTGCTGCAGCAGCAGCTGGGCACCGCCGACCGCGCCCACCGGTTCTACGACCAGCAGGTGCGCCCCTGCCTCACGCACCAGATGCGGGAGTTCGTCGCACGCCAGACGATGGTCTTCCTCGCGACGTCCGACGCGCGGGGGGAGTGCGACGCCAGCTTCCGGGCGGGCCCGCCCGGATTCGTCCATGTGATCGACGAACACACCCTGGCCTACCCGGAGTTCCGCGGCAACGGCGTGCTCGCCAGCGCGGGCAACATGAGCGAGAACCCGCATCTCGGCATGCTCTTCGTGGACTTCACCCACGACCGCGTCGGCCTCCACGTCAACGGCGTGGCCCGTCTGTACACCGACACGGACCTGCGCGCGCTCCACCCCGAGCTGCCGTCCGACGTCGCACCGGGGCGCGGGCCCGAGCTGTGGGTGCACCTCGACGTCGAGGAGGCCTACATCCACTGCTCCAAGTACATACCCCAGCTCACCCCGTCCGCCCTCCCGGCCGCGCACGACCCCGCCCGACCCAAGGACGCGGAGTACTTCACCGGCCCCCGGTACGCCGCCGACGCGGCCTCCGGGGAACCGGGCGCCCGGCTCCAGGCGGGTTCCCGCTAGCGGGTGGCGGCGGCGATGGCGGCCCTGTACCAGCGGTAGGAGGCCTTGGGGGTGCGCGTCCCGGTCGGGAAGTCGACGTGCACGAGCCCGAAGCGCCTGCTGTGGCCGAACGCCCACTCGAAGTTGTCCATGAGCGACCAGGCGGTGTAGCCCCGCAGGTCGACGCCGGCCGCGACGGCGGCGGAGGCCGCGCGGAGGTGGCTCTCCAGGTAGGCGATCCGGTCGGCGTCGTGCACGGTGCCGTCCGCACCCGGGGTCTCGTCCTCGGCGGAGCCGTTCTCCGTGATGTGAAGCGGCGGCAACCGGGCGCCGTAGCGGTCGCGGAGGGAGACGAGGAGCTCCCGGAGGGCGTCGGGGACGACGGCCCAGCCCATGGCGGTGCGGCGGACGCCCGGGACGTCCACCCCTTCGAAGCGGTTGTCCGTCGCGGTGCGCAGGGCCGGGTCGGGCTCGCGCCAGGGGGCCGCGCGCACGGTGGACGGCGTGTAGTAGTTGAGGCCGAGGAAGTCCAGGGGGGCTGAGATCAGCGCGAGGTCGCCCTCGCGGCGGAAGTCCTGGCGCTCGATCAGCTCCCCGAAGGTGTCCGTCTCGCCGGGGGCGTAGCACCCCGTGAGCAGCGGGTCGGTCCACATGAGGTTGCGCTGGGTCTCGGCCCGCAGGGCGGCCGCGACGTCGGCGGGGTCCCGCGTGGCCGGGTCCACGTGGTCGAGGTTGAGCGAGATGCCGGCCTCCTGGACCCCGGCGGCCCGCAGGGCGCCCATGGCCAGGCCGTGGCCGACCAGGAGGTGGTGGGCGGCGGCGAGCGCGGGCGTCCCCTCGGACGCCCCCGGAGCGTGCTCGCCGGCGGCGTACCCCAGGAAGGCGCTGCACCAGGGTTCGTTGAGGGTGATCCACCGGGGTACGCGGTCCCCCAGCGCCGCCGCGACCAGCGCTGTGTACTCCGCGAAGCGCTCGGCCGTGTCCCGTGACCGCCAGCCGCCGGCGTCCTCCAGGGCCTGGGGAAGGTCCCAGTGGTAGAGGGTGAGGACCGGCTTGATGCCGGCCTCCAGCAGCTCGTCGACCAGGCGGGCGTAGAAGTCGAGTCCGGGCGTGTTCACCGGGCCCGAGCCCGACGGCTGGACGCGCGGCCAGGCGACGGAGAAGCGGTAGGTGGACACGCCGAGGTCCGCGAGCAGCCGCACGTCCTCCCGCCGCCGGTGGTAGTGGTCGCACGCGGTCTCGCCGCTGGTGCCGTCCGACACGGCGCCGGGGCGGCGGCAGAAGGTGTCCCAGATCGACGGCCCCCGTCCGTCCTCCTTCGTGGCGCCCTCGATCTGGTAGGCCGAGGTGGCGGCGCCGAACTCGAATCCGGGCGGAAAGGCCGGGAAGTCTTTCACGGAAAGGAAAACCCTTCGTGCGGGTGCGGTAAACAGGTCCGAGCATGAGGGAATTCGGCATTTCGGTCCAGGCGGTGCGGGCCGAAGAAAGACGGTTTTACTAAACCGCGGCTTAACTGAACCAGTTTACTGGACAACGTTGTCAAGGACTGGGCAGAGTGACCTCCGCAGCCGCTGCCGGGCTGTCAAGGAAAGGTGGGACGCGATGGTGTACGGAGCACTCGACATCGGGGGCACGAAGATCGCGGGGGCCCTCGTCGACGCCGACGGGCACCTCCTGGCGCGGGCGCGGAGGCCCACGCCCGCGCGGGGCACGGCGGAGGAGCTGACGGCCGCCGTCTCCGCGGTCCTGGACGACCTGGCGGCGCGTCCGGAGTGGGCCGCCCTGTCCTGTTTCGGCATCGGCAGCGCGGGTCCCGTCGACACGGTCGCGGGCACGGTCAGCCCGGTCAACATCCCGGCCTGGCGCTCCTTCCCCCTCGTGGACCGGGTGCGGGCGCACGCGGCGATGCCCGCCGGGATGCTGCCCGTCCTGGTCGGTGACGCGGTGGCGATGACCGCGGCCGAGCACTGGCTGGGTGCGGCCAGAGGCGTCGACAACGCGCTGTGCATGGTGGTCTCCACCGGCGTGGGCGGCGGGCTGATCCTGGGCGGGGCGCTCCACACGGGCACCTCGGGGAACGCCGGGCACATCGGTCACATCACCGTCGACATGGACGGCCCCCTCTGCCCGTGCGGGGCCCGCGGCTGCGTGGAGCGCTTCGCCAGCGGCACGGCGATCGCCGCCCATGCCCTGGAATCCGGCTGGACCCCGGCCGCCGGGGCCTCCGCGACGGCCGAGGCGGTCGAGGTGTCCGCCCGCGCGGGCGACCCCCGCGCCCTCGCCGCGTTCGACCGCGCAGGCAGAGCCCTGGCCGCCGCGATCGCGGCCACGACGGCCCTGGTCGAGCTCGACCTCGTGGTCGTGGGAGGCGGTGTCGCGCAGTCCGGCGAGACGCTCTTCGGCCCGCTCCGGCGCCACCTGGCCTCGTACGCGGTGCTCGACTTCACCCGCGGCGTACCGGTGGTGCCCGCCGGCCTCCGCCTCGACGCGGGCCTGATCGGCGCCGCGGCCGCGGGTGCGGCGGCGGCCGGCCTGTCCGGTACGGGCACCGGCGCCACGGGCCGGACGACGGCCTGAACGGACCGGGGCCCACGCACCGAACGCACGCCCCACACGAGCTGGCGCCGCACGCACCTCCGCACGCGGGCGCTCACGCACCCCCGGCCCCGCGCGCGCCCCGCACCGCCCGCCCTCACGTCCCCGCGCACGACGCACCTCCCCCAGGAAGAACCCGTGGATCTCCTCCTCAACACCGTCCAGCCCTACGACTGGGGTTCCGTCACCGCCCTGCCGCGTCTCATGGGCACCGCGCCCACCGGTGAACCCCAGGCCGAGCTGTGGATGGGAGCCCATCCCGCCGCGCCGTCCCAAGTCCGGCGCGCCGACCGCACGCTCCCCCTGGACCGGGTCATCGCGGCGGACCCGCTCGCCGAGCTGGGAGCGGCCACCCTGCGCCGGTTCGGCCCCCGGCTGCCGTTCCTGCTCAAGCTGCTGGCCGCCGACGCGCCGCTCTCCGTCCAGGTGCACCCCGATCCGGCGCAGGCGCGGGCCGGCCACGCGCGCGAGGACGCCCTGGGCGTTCCGCCGGACGCCCCGCACCGCACGTACCGGGACGCCCACCACAAACCCGAGATGATCGTCGCGCTCACCCGCTTCCGGGGCCTGTGCGGCTTCCGGGCGCCCCGGCAGTGCGCCGACCTGCTCGACGCCCTCGACGTCCCCGCGCTGCGCCCGTACGCCGGGACCCTGCGCGCCCTCCCCGAGGCCCAGGCCCTCGCCGACGTCTTCACCGCCTTCCTCCGCCCGCCCACGGGCCTCGTCGGCGCCGTCACGGAGGCCGTCGAGGCGGCGGCCGCCCGGCCGGGCCCCCGCCGGGAGGACCTCGCCGCCTACGCGACGGTGGCTCGCGCGCACCCGGGCGACCCGGGGCTGCTTGCCGCCCTGATGCTGCGCCTCGTCGTACTGGAGCCGGGCGAGGCGCTCTTCCTCGGGCCGGGGATCCCGCACGCGTACCTCTCCGGTCTCGGGGTGGAGATCATGGCGAGCTCCGACAACGTCCTGCGGTGCGGGCTGACGTCCAAGCACGTCGACGCGGCCGAGCTGCTGACGGTGGTCCGCTTCACGGCGACGCCGACCCCCGTCCTCACCCCTCGTGGAAAAGACGGCGAGGAGGTGTACCCCGCTCCCGTGGACGACTTCCGTCTCTCGCGGTTCGCTCTGCGGGCGGATGGGCCCGCGCGGCGCCTGGCGGCCGGCTCGCCGCAGATCCTCCTGTGCGTCGACGGCGAGGCCTCCGTGGACGCGGCGGCCGGCCCCGTCCGCTTCGGGCCCGGGCGCTCCGTCTACGTCCCCGCCACCGCCGAGGTCACGCTCACGGGCGCGGGGACGGTCTTCCGCGCCACCGTGGGGAGGGCGTGAGTACCCCATGAACGGCTCGGAGATATGCGAAAGGGTCGTCGGAAACAGAGCCACACACGAGACTTAATCGGTTCCGCCCAGCCTCGTTCCTCACTTCTGCGCCCATTCTCCTGTCCTTGTCCGTCGTGGAGGCCGGAACGCGCATGCAGCCGTGGTCGCCCTATCGGTCACGATCCCGTCCCACGGACCGGCCCGCAGCCAGCCGGGTTCCCGCCCGGGCCCCGCTTTCCGCCGTACCCGCCCGACGACCCCGATCGCGCCCGCCCCCGCGCGGACGCCCGTTCCGAGGAGACAGCTTCCGATGCCGTACACCGATCTGCCGCCCGACCACCCGGCCGCCCACGACGAACCGCCGGTGGAGCCTGACGGCTTCGACGCCTTCTGGTCCGAGACTCTCGAGGCGGCCCGCGAGGCCGGCCGCGCCCCGGAGCTCCGCCCCGTGCGGGACTCCCTCCTGACCACTCTCGACGCCTACGACGTACGGTTCCCGGGCTGGGGCGGCGACCCGGTCGCCGCCTGGCTCGTCGTGCCGTCGGAGGCCGAGGCGCCGCTGCCTGCGGTGATCACCTACCTCGGATACAGCGGCGGACGCGGCCTGGTGACCGACCATCTCCTGTACGCCTCCGCCGGCTACGCCCACCTCGTCGTCGACAGCCGCGGGCAGGGCCACGACACCCCCGACCCCCACCCGGCCACGGGCACCCACTGGGTGCACGGCTACATGACCCGGGGCATCGAGGATCCGCACCAGCACTACTACCGCCGCCTCGTCACCGACTGCGTCCGCGCCGTCGACGCCGCCCGTCTCGTCCCCCACGTGGACCCGGACCGGATCGTCGTCCAGGGCAACAGCCAGGGCGGCGGTCTCGCCCTCGCCGTGGCCGGCCTGGTGGGCGACGACATCGCCGGCGCGCTGCCCGACGTGCCGTTCCTGTGCCACTTCCGGCGGGGCGCGGAGACCGCGACCGAGGGTCCGTACACCGAACTCGTCGACTACCTGCGCCAACAGGCCCCGCACGCGGCGGAGCGGGTCTTCTCCACCCTCGCCCACTTCGACGGCGTGCACTTCGCCCGGCGGGCGACCGCCCCCGCCCTGTTCAGCGCCGGGCTCATGGACCCCGTCTGCCCGCCGTCCACCGTCCTCGCGGCCTACCGGAACTACGCGGGCGAGAAGGACATCAGGGAATGGCCCTTCGCCGATCACGCGGGCGGAAGGGGAGTGACGGCCGTCGAGCACCTCCGCTGGCTCCGCCGCCGGGGACTCGCCCCCACGGAGCACTGAGGAGAGCCCAGGGCGGCGACCCTACGGCCCGCGCCGGGACCGACGGACAGAGCGACAGACCGACAGACGAACTGACGGACCGCCCGACAGACCGACAGGCGAACCGACAGATCGACAGGCGAACCGACGGACCGCCCGACCGTCCGCCCGACCGTCCGTCCGGCGGACTGACGGACCGACGGACCGGTAGGACCGCTCGGACCGCTCGGACCACTCAGACCGCTCAGACCGAGGACCGCTCGGACCGAGGAGAGGCTGTACCTCCCCCGTGGAGGTGCAGCCTCTCCTCGTCCGCTCCTGACGCGCGCCTACGCGCGCCGGGGCGGCCCGGTGGAACCGCGCGGTGCCAGCGCCGGCGTGGGGACCTGGTGGTTCCCCCGGTACGTGCCCTCGATCACGCCGAACAGGGCGCGCGCGACCTCCTCGCCGAACTGGTGCACGTCATGGCTCATGGCCGAGAGTGCCGGGTGGGTCAGCCGGCACAACTGGGAGTCGTCCCAGGCCAGCAGCGACACGTCGTCCGGCACCGTGAGCCCCATCTCGGCGGCCACGGCCGCCCCCGCCACGGCCATGATGTCGTTGTCGTACACGATCGCCGTCGGACGGTCGGGGCCGAGCAGCAGGCTCCGGGTCGCCCGGGCGCCCTCCTCACCGACGAAGCCGGTCGACACCTGCAGCCTCCCGTCCAGGCCGAGTTCGGCCATCGTGGCCTCGAACGCCGCCGCGCGGATGCCGCTGTGGCCGAGTCCCGCGGGGCCGCCGACGCGGGCGATGCGACGGTGGCCGAGCGCGGCGAGATAGCGCACGGCCTCCGCCGCGGCCGAGGCGTCGTCCGTCCAGACGGAGGGGAACCCGCCGGTCAGCGACGGATGCCCCACGGCGACGGCGGGCATCCCCAGCGCCCGCAGCGGCCCCACCCGCGGGTCGTCGTGGTGGAAGTCGACCAGGATGGCCCCGCCGATGGTCCGGCCGCGCCACCACTCCTCGTACAGCGCGGTCTCCTCGTCCAGGTCGCGCACCAGCCGCAGCAGCAGCGAGCACGAACGCTCCGACAGGACGCCCTCGATGCCGGAGATGAACTCCATGTAGAAGGGTTCGAGCCCGAGGACCCGCGCCGGGCGGCAAAGGGCCAGACCCACGATGCCCGACCGCCGGCCGGAGAGGCTCCGCGCGGTCTGGTGCGGGGCCCAGCCGAGCTCCTGGGCCACCTCGAAGATCCGCTTGCGCGTCGCCTGGGACACTCCGGGACGGTTGTTGAAGGCCATGGAGACGGCCCCCTTGGACACCCCGGCCCGCGCGGCGACGTCGTTGATCGTGACGCGGGCGGCGGGGACGTTCACGCGGCTCCCACGCTGAACAGCGCGTTCCGTACGGCGTTTTCGGCTGCGGCGGCTGTGTCGGCGGCGGCTATGTCGGCGTCGGCTGTGTCGGCGGCGGCGCCGGGCCATCCGGTGACCGTGATCCGTGCCTCCTCTCCGGGGAGCAGCGTCAGCAGACCGCGGTCCGCGCGCGCCTCGGGCGAGAGCCGGTCGGGCTGCAGGAGGAGGTCCCGCACCAGGGTCCGGGCCGTGACCACCACGGCCACCGCGTCGCCGCCGGTGACGGGCTCGACGCGGACGTCGTACTCCGGGGCCGGGTAGGCGAACTCCTTGTCGGGTACGGGGAAGTGGACCGCCCGCAGTCCGTCGGCGTCGGCCACCAGGAACTCCTTGGCCGATCCGGATGCGGGCACGAGCCCGGCCGGGAGCACCGGCCGGACGACCGAGCGCGGGGCGGCCCCGACGTCGACGACCGCTTCGCGCAGGACGGTGCCGTCCGCGGCGATCCGGCGCAGCGTGACCGCCGTGTGCCAGGAGGAGCCGGACTGGTTGTCGACCGCGAGCACGGGTCCGTCCGCGGTGGGCACGAGGGTGAGCAGACGGTCGGCGTAGACCCTCCGCAGCTCGTGGTAGAGCGGCTTGAGCCGCCCGTCGCCGTCGATCGCGGCCCAGGAGCTGACCGGCCAGCAGTCGTTGATCTGCCAGACCACGGTGCCCGCGCAGACCGGCCAGTGGGACCGCCAGTGCTCGATCCCGGCGGCCACGGCCCGCGCCTGCACGACCTGGGCCAGGTAGTGCCAGCGGTCGAAGTCCCGCTCCGGCAGGGCGAAGTGACGTGCGATGCCCCGGTTCAGCTTGCCGTTGCCGTCCTCGGCCTTCTGGTGGTGCAGCATGCCGGGCGAGTCGGGGGCGAGTTCCTCGCCGGGCAGGGCGCGGCGCAGCGTGGCGAGGGCGGGCGGGGCCTGCCAGCCGAACTCGGCGCAGAAGCGGGGCACGTCCGCCCGGTACTCGGCGTAGTCCTGACGGTTCCACACCTCCCAGGAGTGGTGGGTGCCGTGGGCGGGGTCGTTGGGGTGGTGGTCCCAGGATCCGGACCAGGGGCTGCCCGCCGTGTACGGGCGGGTCGGGTCGAGTTCGGCGACGATCCGGGGCAGCACGCCGAGGTAGTAGCCCTCGCCCCAGGAGTCGCCGGCCAGCGGCTGTTCCCACTCCCAGTCGCGGAATCCCCACAGGTTCTCGTTGTTGCCGTTCCACAGCACCAGGCTCGGGTGCGGCATGAGGCGGACAACGTTGTCGCGCGCCTCGGCCTCCACCTCTCCGCGCAGCGGCTGCTCCTCCGGGTAGGCGGCGCAGGCGAAGAGGAAGTCCTGCCAGACCATCAGGCCCAGTTCGTCGCAGACGTCGTAGAACGCGTCGTCCTCGTAAATCCCGCCGCCCCAGATCCGGACGAGGTCCACGTTGGCCCCCGCCGTCTGGAGGAGTCGGGTCCGGTACCGCTCGGGCGTCACGCGGGACGGCAGGACGTCGTCGGGGATCCAGTTGACCCCGCGCGCGAAGATCCTGACGCCGTTGACGACGAAGGTGAAGCCGGTGCCGTGCTCGTCCGGGGAGCGGTCGATCTCGACGGTGCGGAAGCCGATCCGGCGCTCCCAGGTGTCGAGCGGCCGGCCCTCCTCGTCCAGGAGCGTCACGTCGAGCCCGTACAGCGGCTGTTCGCCGTGGCCGCGCGGCCACCACAGCTCCGGTTCCGGCACGCGCAGGACCAGGACGGTCCCGTCGCCCTCGACGACCGACTCGGCGACGGTGTCCGCGACGGTGGCGCGGAGCGTGAGGGGGCGGCCCGCGCCGTTCCCGGTGCGCTCGACCCGGACCCGGAGCTCGACCCGGCCGGCCGCGCCGTCGACCGTGACCAGGGGGCGCACCTCGGCGAGCCGGGCGGTCGACCAGTGCTCCAGGCGGACCGGCCGCCACATGCCGGCCGTGACGACGGTGGGGCCCCAGTCCCAGCCGAAGGAGCTGGCCATCTTCCGGATGTACTGGAAGGGCTCGGGGTAGACGTTCGGCCGGTCGCCGGTCAGGGCGCGGACGCGGTCGGCCTCCTCGTACGCCGAGGCGAAGCGGACCTCCAGCGGTCCCGTGCGGCCGGTGACGTCGAAGCGGTGGACGCGGTGCATGTTGCGGGTCGTGCCGAGGCTCTCGCCGTCGAGGACGATCTCGGCCGCGGTGTCGAGCCCGTCGAAGACGAGGTCGGTGCGTTCGTGGCCGCTGTCGTGGGCCAGTTCCGTGGCGTAGGACCAGGCGCGTCGGCCCACCCACGCGATCCCGGTCTCGTTCGTGCCGATGAACGGGTCGGGTATCACCCCGGCGTCGAGCAGATCGGTGTGGACGCAGCCGGGGACGGTGGCCGGAAGCAGTGCATCGTCGTGGCGCAGCTTCCAGCCCTCGTGCAGCTGGGTGACGTCCTTCATGGTGTGCGGCTCCAATCGCCTGACGGTGGTCTCGTCGTGGGGTGGACGCGGGTGTGGGGCGACAAACTAACCGCCCTGCGACACGGCTGTCCATGAACCGGTGAAGTAGCGACCCGCGCAGAACGCGTGACAGGAAGTGAGCGAAAGGCCTCGATTCAGGGCCGATACATCGCTGCGGTAACGATTACGCATCACGCGGGAAATCAGCACTTTACCGGTTCACGTTCGGCTGACATAGTGCCGACATCCCACCGGTAAGACCTGAGCCGTAACCCTGAAGGAGTTGGGCAATGGGCAAGAAGTCGATGGCGCTCACGGGCGCGCTGCTGACAGCCACGATGCTGACCGTGGCCGGATGTAGCGGGGGAGGAAGCGCCGTCACGGGTGAGACGGCCGCCGCCCCGTCCGACCCCAAGGAGGTCTCGGGCGAGATCAAGGTCCTCACGCACCGGACCGACCTCGTACAGAACGGGGCCATGAAGAAGTACGCGGCCGAGTTCAACAAGGTCTACCCCAAGGTCGAGGTGACCTTCGACGGCATCACCGACTACGAGGGCGAGGTGCGGATCCGGCTGAACGCGAAGTCCTACGGCGATGTGCTCGCCATCCCCGGGGCCGTGGCCAAGAACGACTACCCGAAGTTCTTCGCCCCGCTCGGCTCCTCCACGGAGCTGGCGTCGAAGTACCGCTTCGCCGACAAGACCGAGGTCGGAGGCAAGTCCTACGGCATCGCCCAGTTCGGCACCGCCAACGGCTTCGTCTACAACAAGGCCGTGTGGAAGAAGGCGGGGATAGCCTCCTGGCCGAAGACCCCGCAGGAGTTCCTCGCCGGCCTGAAGGCGATCAAGGAGAAGACGGGCGCCACCCCGTACTACACCAACTTCAAGGACGGCTGGCCGCTCGTGCAGTGGAGCGCCAACCTGGGCGCCGTCGGCTGTGACGCGCAGGCGAGCAACGCGCTGGCCGGCCCGGTCTCCCCCTGGAAGGCCGGCGGCGAACTCCGGACGATCGACACCCTGCTGCACGACATCGTCAAGCAGGGACTCGCGGAGAAGGACCCCACCACCACCAACTGGGAGACGTCCAAGGCCCTGCTCGCCGAGGGCAGGATCGCCACGATGATGCTCGGCTCCTGGTCGATCACGCAGATGCGGGGCGCGGCCGCCGACGCGGGCCTCAAGGCGGAGGACATCGGCTTCATGCCGTTCCCCTCCCAGAAGAACGGCGCCTTCTGCTCGACGGTGACGTCCGACTACCAGCAGGCCGTCAGCATCTACTCCGAGAACAAGCTGGCCGCGCGCGCCTGGATCGACTGGTTCACCGAGAAGTCCGGCTACTCGGAGAAGGAGGGCGTCGTCTCCACGGTCAAGTCCGCCCCCATGCCCTCCACGCTCAAGGACTTCGTTGACAACGATGTCAAGTTCGTCGACCGCTCGGAGGCGAAGACCGCCGTGGTCAACGAGATCGACGAGGCGGCCGAGATCGGCCTGAACAAGCAGGACTACCGGCAGAAGCTGGTCGACACCGCGCGGGGTGCCGAGAAGGGCAGCATCGAGGACTTCTTCGCCGACCTCGACAAGAGGTGGGACGAGGCGGCGAAGACCGCCGGTTCCTGACCGACCGGCGGAGCGGGCCCCGGCCGACGACGCCGGCCGGGGCCCCTGGACCTTCCGCAGTCGCGGACACGAAAGGCCGACATGACCGAGACAACCGACACCGCTCCCGGCGACGCCCTGACACGGCGGCCCGCCACGGACGTGGACGACACGGGGCGCACCTCGCAGGGAGGGAACCCGGGGGGCCGGCCGGCCGGCCGGCGCCGCCGTGCCCCCGCGGGTGGACAGACCCGTTCCTGGCGGCGTTCACCGCTGCGCCGGCTCACGCCCTGGCTCTTCCTGGCGGGCCCGCTGGCGCTCCTGATCACGTTCACCTACGTCCCCGTGGTGAGCATGATCTCGTACAGCTTCACCGACTGGGACGGAGTGAGCCCCGACCGGGAGAACGTCGGCTTCGACAACTACGTCCAGATATTCACCCGCCCCGAGCTCTTCAGGGTCTTCTTCGTCAGCGGCTACTACCTGGCCGCGTCCGTGGTCCAGATCGCCGTCGCCCTCTACTTCGCGGTGATCCTGAGCTTCAACCTCAGGTTCCGCAACTTCTTCAAGGGCATCCTCTTCTTCCCCTACCTCATCAACGGCGTCGCGATCGGATTCGTCTTCCTGTACTTCTTCCAGGACGGCGGCACCCTCGACTCCGTGCTGTCGTGGCTCGGCGTGACCACCGACCACCCCTGGCTCGGCGACCCGACCTCCGCGAACATCTCCCTGGCGGGCGTGTCGGTCTGGCGCTTCACCGGACTGAACTTCGTCCTCTTCCTCGGCGCCATCCAGTCCATCCCCGGCGAGTTGTACGAGGCCGCCGAACTGGACGGCGCGGGCAGGTGGAAGCAGTTCCGCCACATCATCGCGCCCAGCATCAAGCCCGTCATCAGCCTCAGCGTCATCCTGGCGATCTCCGGCTCCCTGTCCGTCTTCGAGATCCCGTACATCATGACCGGCGGCGCGACGGGCACCCAGACCTTCGTCATCCAGACGGTCAAGCTCGCGTTCCAGTTCAACAAGACCGGCCTGGCCTCGGCCGCGGCCGTGGTGCTGCTCCTGATCATCCTGCTGGTCACGTGGATCCAGCGCCGGCTCGTGCCCGACGACAAGGTGGACCTCGTATGACCTCCCCCCACTCCCTCGCCGTCCCGCCCGCCGCCCGCTCCGCCGCCGCCCGGCGGCGCCGCATCCCCGTCGGGAGCCTGCTGACCTACCTGTCGCTGATCGCCGCCACGGTAGTGGTCCTGCTGCCGCTGGCCGTCGTCTTCCTGACCTCGCTCAAGACGTCGGAGGAGGTCGGAGACGGAGGCGCGCTCTCCCTGCCGGGGAACTGGCTGAACCTCGACAACTACGTCACGGCGTTCACCGACGGCCACATGCTCATGGCCTTCGGGAACACCGCGTTCATCCTCTTCTTCTCCATCAGCGGCACCGTGATCATCGGCTCGATGACGGCCTACGCGGTGGACCGCTTCGACTTCCGTGCCAAGAAACCGGTCATGGCGCTCTTCCTG
>NZ_LIVX01000008.1:328961-359301 GCF_001905665.1 Streptomyces sp. CB02261
TGATCGCCACCCTCGTGCCCAGCGTCACCACGCAGGTCGCGACCTTCCAGGTCATCAGCGGCTTCGGCCTGGTCGACACCCGCTGGGCCCCGATCCTGCTCTACATGGGCACCGACATCGTGTCCGTCTACATCTTCCTGCAGTTCATCCGCGGCATCCCCGTCTCCCTCGACGAGGCGGCCCGGCTCGACGGCGCCAACGCCTTCACCATCTACCGCAGGATCATCTTCCCGCTCCTGAAGCCGGCCATCGCCACCGTCGTCATCATCAAGGGGATCACCACCTACAACGACTTCTACATCCCCTTCCTCTACATGCACTCCGAGGACCTGGGGACGATCTCCACCGCGCTCTTCCGCTTCAAGGGCCCGTTCGGCGCGCACTGGGAGGCCATCTCGGCCGGCGCGATCCTCGTCATCGTGCCGACCCTGGTCATCTTCCTGCTGCTCCAGCGCTGGATCTACAACGGCTTCTCGCAGGGAGCCACCAAGTAGCCGCGGAGCGGGAAGGCCGGGCCGTCAGGAGGGTCCGGGCAGGCGGGCGGACGTCAGGAGGATCCCGGCCGCCCGCCCGACGGCGGGGAGGTGCTGCCCCGGGGGACGAAGCGGGCGTACCCGTCCCGGATGTCGTCGACCGTCTCGCCGGCGACGAGCGACAGGAGCGCGTTCGCCGCGCGAGCCCCGTACGCCGGGATGTCCCGTGTGACCGCCGACAGCGTGGGGCGGACCACCTGGGTCAGCGGAGACTCGTCCCAGGCGACGATCGACAGGTCCCCGGGGATGGAGAGGTTCAGCTCCTGCGCCACGGAGAGCGCGGCCACGGCCATGATGTCGTTGTCGAAGACGATGGCCGTCGGGCGTTCCCGCGCGATCAGCAGCGAACGGGCCGCGCGGGCCCCGGCGTCACCGGTGTAGTCGGTGTGGACCACGGCCGCCTCGGGGATCCCGGCCTCCTCGCACGCACCGCGGAGCGCCCGGTCCCGGACCCGCGTGTGGGTCAGTTCCGCGGGGCCGGCCACCCGGGCGATGTGCCGATGGCCCAGCACCGCGAGATACCGCACGATCTCGTGGATGCTCTCGCCGTCGTCCGACCAGATCGCGGGCAGCGAGCCCGAGGCGTCGGGGGGCCCGACGACCACCGCCGGAAGACCGAGGGCCTCGACCGCGGGCACGCGCGCGTCCTCGGCCTGGAGGTCCATGAGGAACACGCCGTCGATCCGCCGCTCGCCCCACCAGCGCCGACAGAGCTCGATCTCCTGCTCCTGGTCCGCCACCATCTGCAGCATCAGCGCGTACGAACGCTCCGACAGGGCGGCTTCCACGCCGCTGATGAACTCCATGAAGAACGGCTCCACGCCGAGCATCCGGGCGGGCCTGCGTACCGCGAGCCCCACCGCCAGCGCCCTGCCTCCTGTGAGCGCGCGGGCGGCGCTGCTGGGACGCCACCCCAGCTCCTCGGCGATGCTCTTGATCGCGGCGCGGGTGGCGTCGGAGACCCCCGGCTGGTCGTTCAACGCGTACGAGACCGCCACCTTGGACACGCCAGCGCGGCGTGCGATGTCCGCCATGGTCGGCCGCTTCACGCGCCACCCCTGTCCTGTGCTGGTCCGTCGCCGGTGGTCGACCCTACCGCCCGCCCGTACCGCCGGGGGAACTCCGCTCGGCGGCCCCGTGGGACGCGAGGGGCGTCGATCGACGCCGGCTCACCGTCGGCGCCCGCACCCTCCGGCGCCCCGTCCCCGCTCCCCCTCTGCGCCCCCACGCTCCCGTGCCCACTCCCACTCCCCGCCCCCCGCTTCCGCGCCCACTCCCCCTCTCCCCTCCCTCTGGACCGAAGACCCACTCCCCTCCCTCCAAGCACCGCGCACCGCGCACCGAAGAGATGAGTCCGCATGCCCCCGCCCGATTTCCCCCTGGACCACCGCTACCGCGGCGAACACCCGGTCCGCACCCTCGCCTACCTCCTCCGTCCCGACCGCGTACGGCTCGCCGGCGCCGTGGTCGTCTTCTTCGCCAAGCACGCCCCGGTATGGCTGCTGCCGCCGGTGACCGCGAACGTCATCGATGTCGTCGTGGAGCACGGTCCCCCGGCCGACCTGTGGTGGAACTGCGCCCTCATGTTCACGGTGCTCCTCCTCAACCCGCCGCTCCATCTCCTGTACGTACGCTGGGCCCACGGCGCCGTCCGCCGTACCGGCCGTGATCTGCGCTGCGCGCTGGTGCAGCGGATGCAGCAGCTGTCCATCGGCTTCCACAGCCGCACCAGTTCGTCGGTGCTGCACACCAAGGTCGTGCGGGACGTGGAGACGCTGGAGAGCGGCCTCCAGCAGACGGCCGACAACGGGCTGACGGCCGTCGCGACCCTCGCCGGCGGCCTCGTCGTGATCGCCGTGGTCACGCCGGCGTTCCTGCCGGTGTTCCTCGTGCTCGTACCGGTCTCCGTCCTTCTGATCGCGGCCCTCCGCTCCCGCCTCGGGGACGGAAACGCCTCCTACCGGCGCTCCGTCGAGCGGATGTCGACCAGCGTCAGCGACATGACCACGCTCATCCCGATCACCCGCGCCCACGGCCTGGAGCGCACCGCCCTGCGGCGGGTCGGGCACGAGCTGGACACCGTGCTGCGGGAGGGGTCACGGCTCGATCTGCTCAACGCCCGCTTCGGCTCCCTCTCCTGGGTCGTCTTCAACGGGCTCGGGATGGGCTGCCTGCTCGGCGCCGCCCTCGTCGCCTACCACGGATGGCTGGCGGTCACCCCCGGCGAGGTCGTCATGCTCAGCGCCTACTTCTCCACCCTCACGGGCGCGGTGACCAGCCTGCTGACGCTGGCGCCGGTCGTCGGCAGGGCCGTGGAGTCGCTGAAGTCCGTCGGGGAGGTCCTCCAGGACCCCGATCTGGAGGAGAACGACGGCAAGGTCGAGGTCACGACGGTGGAGGGAGGCTTCTGCTTCGAGGGCGTCGATCTGACCTACGAGGGCGAGACCGGTCCCGCGCTCCGCGGCATCGACCTCGTGGTCCCGCCGGGTCGGACCGTGGCCGTCGTCGGCGGATCGGGCGCCGGCAAATCCACTCTCCTCAACCTCGTTCTCGGATTCCACCGCGCCACGCACGGCCGTGTCCTTCTGGACGGCCGGGACATGAGCGAGCTGGATCTGCGGAGCTACCGGAAATTCGTGGCCGTCGTACCCCAGGAATCGGTTCTCTTCGAAGGGAGCATCCGGGACAACGTCACCTACGGAATGCCGGACATCGACGAGGAGACCGTGCGCCGCGCGCTGGCGGACGCGAACGCGACCGAATTCGTCGACGGACTCGCCCACGGCCTCGACACGATCGTGGGCGAACGGGGCGCCCGGCTCTCCGGCGGCCAGCGCCAACGCCTTGCCATCGCGCGAGCGCTCCTCCGTGACCCCCGGGTCCTCGTCCTCGACGAGGCGACCTCTGCGCTCGACGCACGGTCCGAGGCGCTGGTCCAGGAGGCCCTCGCCCGACTGGTCGCCGGAAGAACGGTGTTCGTCGTGGCCCACCGGCTCTCGACCGTGAGGAACGCGGACCGCATCGTCGTCCTGGACCAGGGCCGCGTCCAGGAGGTCGGGACCCACGCCGAACTCCTGCGCAGGGGAGCGGCCTACGCGCGCCTCCAGGCCACCCAGCTCGCCTATCCCGACGGCCTGCCGGCGGGGGAACACGAGGGACCGTAAAGCCTTTCGGGGAATCCGAGCAACCCTCAGGGGCGAAAACGACGAGTTTAGCGGCGGTTTATCATTCACCACCCACCGGATGATCCGAGAAAGCACATCACTGCTTTCCCGCCTATTGACGCGGGAGGAACTCCGAGTGCCTCATGGTGAAGAGCACCGACCGGAACTCGTCGACCGCCGAGCTCTCCGGACGCCGCGGTGTCCCCCACTCCGACGCGCCGTCACCCACGGTCGCTCCAGGGCCTGACAACGTTGCCAGGGCGGATACCGCATTCGACTCCCGGCCCGCGCCCCAGCGGGCCGGTCCCCCGTGAAGCACTCCTGAGGAGAAGCATGAAGAAGCCATCGCGCGGAACCTGGCTGACAGCCGTCGGCGCGGCGATCGCCGGCATCGCCGCTCTGGTGCTGCCCGTCCTCGGCCCCGCCGGTGAGGCCGAGGCCGCCCCCACCGGACTCCGCGTCAGAGACGGCCGTCTGTACGAGGCCAACGGGAACGAGTTCGTGATGCGCGGCGTCAACCACGCGCACGCCTGGTACCCGGAGCGGACCGGTTCGCTCGCCGACATCGCCGAGAAGGGCGCCAACACCGTCCGGATCGTCCTCAGCACCGGCGACCGGTGGACCAGGACGACCGCGGACCAGGTCTCCTCCCTGATCGGCCAGTGCAGGGCCAGCAAGCTGATCTGCGTGCTGGAGGCGCACGACACGACCGGATACGGCGAGGAGCCCGCCGCGGCCTCCCTGGACAAGGCCGCCGACTACTGGGTGGGCGTCAAGAACGCGCTGGTGGGCCAGGAGGACTACGTCGTCGTCAACATAGGCAACGAGCCGTTCGGCAACAACGACCAGAGCGCGTGGACCAACGCCACGAAGAACGCGATCGCCAAGCTCCGCACCGCCGGCCTCCGCCACGCCCTGATGGTGGACGCCCCCGCCTGGGGCCAGGACTGGAACCACGTCATGCGGGACAACGCCGCCTCGGTCCTCGCCGCCGACCCCGACCGCAACACGATCTTCTCGGTCCACATGTATGGCGTCTACGACACCGCCGCCGAGGTCCAGAACTACCTGAACCACTTCGTCAGCAACCGACTCCCCATCGTGGTCGGCGAGTTCGGCGACAACCACAGCGACGGCAACCCCGACGAGAACGCCATCATGGCGACGGCCCAGTCGCTCCGGGTCGGCTACCTCGGCTGGTCGTGGAGCGGCAACGGCGGCGGAGTCGAGTACCTCGACCTGGTCACCGGCTTCGACGCCGACTCCCTGACGGCGTGGGGCAACCGCCTCTTCCACGGCGCGAACGGCATCTCCACCACCTCGAAGACCGCCACCGTCTACACCGGCGGGCAACCTGCGGAGGACACCGCCCGCAACGGCTACCCGTACTGCGCCCCCGGCAGCACCTCCGACCCGGACGGGGACGGCTGGGGCTGGGAGAGCAGCCGCTCCTGCGTCATCCGCGGCGGATCCGCCGACACCGCTCCCAACGGCTACCGGTACTGCGCCCAGGGCAGCGCCTCCGACCCCGACGGCGACGGCTGGGGCTGGGAGAGCAACCGCTCCTGCGTGGTCCGCCACGGCTCCGCGGACCGCTGACGCCGGAGCCCTCGCCGCCGGTCAGAGACGGACGACGACGAGCGCGGTGTCGTCGGTGATGCCGGCGGGAGGGATCAGGTCGGCCAGGAGCGCGTCGGCGAGGTCCCCCGGGTCGGCGGCGCGGTGGCGGGCGGCGGAGTCCGCGAGGCGCTGGAGGCCGGTGTCGATGTCCTCGCGGCGGCGCTCGACCAGTCCGTCGGTGTAGAGGATGAGCGTGGAGCCGTCCGTGAAGCCGGTCCGGCTCTGCGGGCGGGCCACGTGTTCGGGGCGGGCGCCCAGCGGCGGGTCGGTCGCCCGGTCGAGGAACGTCACGGTGCCGTCCGCGTGGCAGAGGACGGGCGGCGGGTGGCCGGCGCTGCTGTAGGTGAGGGTGTGGCCGGTCCAGTCGATGAAGACCGACACGGCGGTGGTCGACTCCGCGCCGTCGACATGGCGGGCGTAGAGACCGAGGACGTCGAGGGCCTGCGCGGGGCCGGCCGCCACCCTCGACGCCGCGGACAGCGCGCTGCGGAGCTGACCCATGACTCCGGCGGCGGGCAGTCCGTGACCGACGACGTCACCGACGGCGACGGCCGCGCGGTCGCGGTCGGGGTCGCGCATGTCGATCAGGTCGTACCAGTCCCCGCACACGTTGAGAGCCCCGGTGGCGGGCCGGTACCGCACCGCCGCGCGGTGGTGGCCGAGCTGACCGGGTGCCGGGAGCATCGCCCGCTGGAGGTGGAGGGCGACCTCGCGTTCGCGGGCGTGCGTCTCGCGCAGCCGCTGGTTGACCTCCTGGAGTTCCCGTGCGCGGGTGTACAGCTCGGCCTCCAGGGCCCGCGACCGGTCACCGCCGCCGCGCGTGCCCCGGGCGCGGATGAGTTCGGTCACCTCCTCCACGCGGTGCAGCACCAGCACCACCGCGCCGTCCGGACCGAGCACCGGGACGTTGATCGGGCTCCAGTACCGCTCCTCCCACACTCCCGGCCGGTCCGGGTCCTCCACGTCGTAGCGGTGCAGCGCCATGCTGTCGCTGTCGCCGGTGGACACGACCCTCCGCAACGAGTCGCGCAGGCTGCGCGTACCGCTCGCGGCCGGTTCCCCGGGCCGGTCGGGGAAGACGTCGAACAGGTAGCGTCCCCTCACCTGCTCACGGGTGCGGCCCGACAGCCTCAGGTACGCCTCGTTCGCGTCGACGAAGACCAGGTCCGGGGTCAGGAGGGCGACCGCTCCCGGCAGCGCGTGGTAGACCGCCTCGTAATCGATGTCAGAAGCGTCCACGCTGATCTCCTCCACGCGAATCCGCTGGTGGCGGTGGTGTATGTCGCGGCGATCAGGTGAAATCGACCGGTCCCATGCGTCCATTGCAGCATCGGCCGGAACGCTTCGCACGGCCTCGGGCGGTCCCGGGGCCCCGGTGGGCCGGTGGCTCCCCCGCATCCCGACGGGCGGGCGGCCGTCGCCGGGGGAGACGGCCCGGGCGCCGTGACGTCCCGTAGCCGCCCGTGGCTCCTCGCGTACGCCCCGAGAGGCTGACGCCCGCGCGGGCCGGCGTGTCCGCGTGCGGTTCATCCACGTCGGTGTCGGTGGCCGCTGCTACACCGGTGTCAGCAGGGCGCGCGCCGATGCGGCCCTCATGTCGGGAGGGGATACATCATGGCGTCCGAGGACTGTCACCGGGTGCGGGGCGACATCCGCCGGGATCCGACCGGTGGGTCCGCGAAGAAGACGAGTGCCGGGCCGATCCGGTCCGAACGTCTCCCCGTCGAGTTCCTCGACGCGCGACGGATCGGCTTCGTCGAGCTGCCGGCACCGGCCCTGTCGCCGTGGGAGCGCGGCGAGGTCGCCCGCCTGTGGGCTGAGACGAAGGCCCGCAACCCCGCCACCTTCGACGGCCCGCTCGTCGCGAGCCTGGGCGTCGACCCGCCGGGTCCCGGGCCGATGCTGGTGCGATGGGCGAGGATGCCGTACCGGTACCGGGCGCTGCGGAAGCTGCGGGCGCCCCACGATGTTCCCGGGTCCGTCTTCGTCACCGTCCTGCTGCCGACGGAGCACGGCCTCGCGGTCGGACGCGGCTCCCCCACGACCGCGGCGCCCGGCCGTTGGAGCCTTCCCGGCGGCTCGGCGGAACCCCCCGAGGCCGGGAGCCCCTTGGACATGGAGGCGCTCCGCAGGCACGCCGCGGTCGAACTGGCCGAGGAACTCGGCGTGCACGACGCAGCCGAGGGGCTGCGGCTGTGGGGCCTCACCCGAGGAGCACGGTTCGGCAGCCTCGGCTTCCACTTCCTCGCCCCGCCCCTTCCCAGCGCCCTCGTGCGGCGCCTGCACGCGGACCTCACCGTGGCGGAGACGGAACGCGGAGACGCACCCGAACTCGACCGGGTCGCCTTCGTGTCGTCACCCGAGCAGGCCGCCCGCCTCGGCTCGGGCGCGGACTACCTGCACCAGGTCCTGGTCCGTTACTTCCCGACCTGAACCGGCAGACCGGTCCCGCAGGTTGCGGAAGCTGTCCGGGCCCGGTGGGGGCCGGTCGCCGTCGGCGAGGCGAACACCCCCGGGGATAACCTGCGGTGTTGCGCGTGTGAGGCGTGGGGCGGGTGGGCAGTGAATGATCGTTCGAGTGGAGCGTGTCTGTTCTGTGGGGGAAACCTTGAGTGTGTGCGTGATCGGTGCGGGGCTGTCGGGACTGGCGGCCGCACACGCTCTGGCCGTCAAGGGCGTCGACTTCGTCTGTCTGGAACGGGCCGCCGATGTCGGCGGGATCTGGCGCCGGCCGGCGGCCGGTGAGCCGGGGCCCGGGTACCGGTCGCTGCATCTGAACACCGCGAAGCAGCTCACGGGCTACACCGAGTTCCCGATGCCCGACACGTACCCCCTCTATCCGGGGCACAGCCAGGTCGCGGCCTATCTGCGGTCCTTCGCCGAATGGGCGGGGGTCTCGGACCGGATCGAGTTCGGCGTCGAGGTCGTGTCGGTGCGTCAGGAGGGTGACGACGCGTCGTGGACGGTCGTCAGCCGGGGCCCGGACGGGACCCTGCAGTCGCGGCGGTTCGCCCATGTCGTCGTCGCCTCGGGGCACAACACGGTGCCGACGCTGCCGAAGCCCGCGCCGCCCGGCTCGGACGGGTTCGCGGGCAGGATCCTGCATTCCGTCGACTACGAGGACGGGGCCGACTTCGCCGGGCAGCGCGTCGTCGTCGTGGGCCTCGGGGCGTCGGCGGTGGACATCGCCACGGACCTCTCCCGGCACGCGGCGCGGACCGTGCTCTCGGTCCGGCGGGGACTGCACATCGTCCCCAAGCAGCTGTACGGCATGTCGGTCGACCAGATGGCCGAGGAGCCGTGGTTCACCGCCATGTCCCTGCCCGAACAGGTCGAGTTCGCCACGGAGGCCCTGCGTGTCGCGCGGGGCAAGCTGTCCGACTACGGCCTGCCCGAGCCGGACCACCCGCTCTTCTCCTCGCCGGTGACCATCTCGGACGAGATCCTGAGCCGCATACGCCACGGCGCGGTGACCCCCAGGCCGGGGATCGACCACCTCGACGGCACGCGGGTGGTCTTCACCGACGGGACCTCGGAGGAGGCCGACGCGATCGTCTACTGCACTGGCTACGGCATGGACTTCCCGTTCCTGCCCGAGGGGTGCCCGGCCGGGCCGGGCGGATCGGTCGAGCTGTACCGGCGGGTCGTCGCCCCCGGCAGGCCCGGCCTCTACTTCGTCGGTCTGGTCCGCCCGATGGGCGCGATCACGCGGCTCGTGGAGGGCCAGACGCGGTGGGTCGCGCGCATCATCGGCGGGGAGGTCGTCCTGCCGGACGCGGACGCGATGCGCGAGGAGATCGACGCGTACCTGGGCGGCATCGCCCGGCGTTACGGCTCGGCGGAGGGCGGCGCCTCCATCCAGGTCGACGTCGGCCCCTACCTCCGCGAGATGCGCGAACTCCAGGACGCCTGAACCCCCGGCCGGGCCGCGCGCCCGGCCCCACGACGGTGGAGCTCCCGGTGGACACCCACCGTCGTGGGGTGCCGAGGGAACGTGACCGGGCCGGCCGGGAGCCGGAACGACGACCCTCACGCGCCCGGGCCCGTACGAGGCGGGGGCCATGACCAGGGACCACGACCAGGGGCCACGGCAAAGACCGGGGCTGCGCCCCCGACCGGACCGGCCCACGACCTCGACCCGCCCGCGCGGCGGCCCCGACGACCTCCCGGCTCACGCCCTTGACCCGGCCGGGCCGCAACCCTGACCTCCCGGCCCGCGACCCCGCCCCGCCCGCGCCGCGACCCGACCTCCCGGCCTGCGCCCTCGACGCGCCCGGCCCGCGACCCCGCCCCGCCCGGGCAGCGGCCCCAGGCCACGGCGGGGCCGGGCCCGCGATCCTGGTCATCCAAGGCCGCGACCCCGACTTCCCGGCCCTGCCTAGACCGCCGCCGCGCGCCGGGGCAGTTTCGCCGGGGGGCGGACGGCGTAGGCCTCCGACGAGAGGTACGCGGTCACCCGGGGCGGGTGGCCCTGCTGGTGGGCGATCGCGAGGTAGGCGATGAGGCCCACTCCGTCCTTGGGTCGCCGCGAGGTGAGCGCGGACAGCGACCGGACCAGCGGGTCGGGGTCCATGCCGTGGCTCCGCAGGACGTCCACCGACCGCTCGAGGACCTCCCGGTCGTCGCGGGCGTAGTCGCGCACCGGGATGTGGAGGGTGAAGCCGCTGGGGCGGCCGGTCTCCGTCTCGGTGAAGGCGTGGCAGGACAGGCCGGGCCGCCGGTCGAGGTCGTCGGTGGCGGCGGTGGTCCGGAAGAACTCCTGGAGCTCCGCCGGCCCCGGGCCGGAGCCCGTACGGGACAGGCCGCCCGCCTCGGCGGCCGACAGGTCGAGGTGCCGGGCGTAGACCTTCACCCGCGGTGTCTCCCACCGGCCCAGGTCCAGGGCGAAGAAGGGATGGCCGTCGGCCTTCGGCAGCGCCTTGAACGCCCGTCGGTGGCCGAGGCGGCGCAGGGCCTTCCGCACGGTCTTGGCGGAACGTTTCGCCCCCTTCGCCGCGGGGTTCAGGTACACCTTCATCCTGGGCACGCCGCCGGGCAGCAGCTCCAGCGCGATCCACAGCGCCAGCGGCCCCTTCGCCCGGGCCGGGAAGAAGAGGTCCTCGATCTCGTCGAGCCGCTCGGTGGAGAAGTCCCAGCGCCGGGCCATCGCGCGGACGGCCTCCAGGCCGATCCGGCCGTTCTCCGCCCAGCTGCCCGCGCCGAAGCCCGGCTCCACCAGCACGCGCAGGGCCGGGGCACGGCCAGGGCTGAAGGAGAGCGAGTACTCGACGGGGGTGTGGTCGTCGGAGAGGAAGGTGCGCGTCGGCGGCGGCAGGGCCAGCGACCGCCCGGCGGCCGGCCCCAGCGCCTCCACCAGGGTGTGCGCGTACGTCTCCGCGTCGGTCGGCGAGAGTCCCGCGACGTCGCAGAGGCGTGTCAACTGGGCCCGGGTGTGGGCGCCGAGGGTGCCGGCCTCCGGCTCCGGAGTCGTGTCGGGCAGCAAGCGGCTCACCGACCCCCGCCCAGAACACGAGGCACGCACGAAGATACCCGCCGACAAGGGCGGGTATCCCGGTGCGCACCCCCACGGGGTGGTGGCTCTGACAAAGCGGTGTCGGTGGATATGTGGTCCACGACAGCTCCTCTACCTCATACACAACACTGATGCCGCGACGATCACTACCCCTGTGATCGATCGGATAGTCATGCAGAGAGGGGGAGGAGAGGGAAATCGTGGATCAGTTGGTCAGCCAGGACAGGAACTGGCTCCAGCGGCCCTTCCGTTCGCCCTTGCCCTCCTGCCCGGACGGGGCGCCGAACGGCGCGCCGGACGAGGCGGCCGCCGTGCCCGGCCGCGCGTCGCCACCACCCGATGACGGAACGGGGGTGAACCTGGCGGGCAGCGTGGCCAGGGCCCGGTTGAAGGGGCCGGGACGCCAGATCAGGCTGTCCTCCGGTACGGCGAGTTCGACGTCGGGCAGCCGGTTGAGCAGGTGCTCGATGGCCGTGACGGTGATGTGCCGGGCCGGCTCCTTGGACGGGCAGCCGTGCGGACCCGCGCTCCACGCCAGGTGCGACCGGTTGCTGCCGGCCGTACGGGCGGCCGTCAGCGCGAGGCCCGAGTTGGCGGCCGCGAAGCTCACCAGCATCAGGTCCCCGGCCTGTACCTTCTCGCCCGCGAACTCCATGTCCGCGGCCGGGTAGTGGGGCGCGTAGTTCGACATCGGCGGGTTGTCCCACAGCGTGTCGTCGAGCGCCTCCCCGATCAGCCCGCCGCCGTCGGCGTACCGGTCGTCGGTGAGCAGCCGGTGCAGGGTGTTGCCGAGGAGGTTGCGCAGCGGTTCGGCACCCGCGCCGAGGAGCAGGGAGAGCTGGTCGACCATCTCCTGATCGCTCAGGTTGGCCTGATGCTGCATCAGCCAGGAGGTGACGTCGTCGCCCGGCCGGCTCCGCTTGAGCGTGACCAGTTCCTGCACGGCCCCGAAGAGTACGGCGGTCGCCTTCTCGGCGTTCACCCCGTCGAACATCCCCGAGATGCCGAACAGCACCCGGTCGCCGACGCCGGCGGGGCAGCCGAAGAGTTCGTTGAAGACGAACAGCGGGAGCTGCTTGGCGTAGTCTCCGAGCAGGTCCGCCGAGCCCCGGGAGCCGAACTGGGAGATCAGGTAGTCGGAGATGCGCTCGGTGCTCCGGGCCAGCCGGTGCGAGTCGACCCGGGCCATGCTGTCCGTGATCGCCTGGCGCAGCCGCAGGTGCTCACCGCCGTCGCTGAACATGCAGTTCTGCCGGTACGCGAGGAGGGGCACGACGGGACTGTCCCGCGGGACCCGGCCCTCGTTGAAGTCCCGCCACATCCGTGCGTCCTTGCGGAACGACGCGGAGTCCTGGAGCAGCTGGAGCGCCGCCTGGTAGTCGGTGACGAGGGTGGCGTCCACCCCGGGGGCGAGCTCCACGGGCGCGGTGGGCCCGTAGTGGCGCAGGTAGGCGTAGTACGCCTGCGGGTCCGCGGCGAACTCCGTGCCGTACAGCGGGACCCGGGCGCCCGAGCCGTGGGCGGGGCAGCCGGGCGGGGGCGCCGGGGCGGGGGTGTGGGTGTCCATGGCGGCTACTGCTCCTGTCGGGCGCGGTCCAGCAAGAAGCGGACCAGGGTGGTCAGTGCGTCGGCGGACGACTTCTCGTCGCGCGCGTCGCAGGTGACGACGGGGGTGTCGTCCAGCAGGTCCAGCGCCTCGCGCAGCGCCGCCTCGTCCCGCAGGGGCGAGCCGTCGAAGTGGTTGACGGCGATGGCGTACTCGAGCCCGTACTGCTCGATCAGGTCGATGACCCCGAAGGAGTCCGCGAGCCGCTCGGGGTCGACCAGGACCAGCGCGCCGAGGGCCCCGCGCGCGAGGTCCTCCCACATCTGCACGAACCGCTGCTGACCGGGGGTGCCGAACAGGTACAGGACGATGCGTTCGCTGATGGTCAGGCGGCCGAAGTCCATGGCGACCGTGGTGGTGGTCTTGCTCCGGACGCCCTTGAGGTCGTCGACGTGCTCGGCGGCCTGGGTCATCCGCTCCTCGGTGGTCAGCGGCTCGATCTCGGAGATCGAGCCGATGAACGTGGTCTTGCCCACCGCGAAGTGCCCGACGACGAGGATCTTCACCGGGATCTGCGAAGCCCCGTCGCGTACGTAGTCCCGCTCACCCAAACTTGGCACGGAGACCATTCAGCACCTCCTCAAGGATCTCCCGGTCGGCGAGGACGGCCCGGCGCACCGGCGAGCGGGTGATGAGGTAGCCGCCCTCGGTCAGGGCGGCGAGGAGGATCTTCACCACGCCGAGGGGCAGCCGGGTGTGGCCGGCGATCTCGGCGACCGACAGGTAGCCGGCGGCGCAGATGTCGAGCAGCCGCTGCTCCTCGGGCGAGAGCCGGGTGGGCCGCTGGCCCTCCTCCGGCGCCACCGTCACCAGCGTGATCAGGGAGAGCTGTTCCTCGTCGGGCAGGCCGCGTCCCTTGGTGATGACGTACGGCCGGACCAGCTCGGCGGCCGGCTCCCACTCCTCGCGTCCCGTCATGAGCGCGTGCCGAGGTTCTCGCGCGGCGGCGTCATGAGCACCTTGCCGAGCTGGCCGACGAGCTGCTGCATCCGGAAGGTGATGTCCGCCATGTCGACGTCCGGGGACGCGGAGACGCCGAGGTAGGCGCCCTCACCGGCGGAGATCAGGAAGACCCAGCCGCCGTCGAACTCGACCAGGGTCTGCCGCCACTGCGCGCGCGGGTCCTCGCAGAAGAAGCCGAGCGAGCGGCTCAGCGACTGCACCCCGCTCATCGCGGCCGCGACGCGGTCGGCGTTGTCCTTGTCGTAGTCGTTCGACCTGGCCATCAGCAGGCCGTCGGCGGATATCAGGACCGCGTGCAGCGCGCCGGGAATCTCCAGGGCGCTGTCGAGCATCCATGACAGATCGTCGTTCACGAGACCTCATGTCCTTCGCTGCTTGCACGAGATGTGCTGCTCGTCCGGTCCGGCGCCTCCGGGTAGGAGGCCCGGCCGGACTGCGTGCCTCGCTGGAAGGCACCCATGATCGCCGCCGCTTCGGCGTCGGAGCGGCTCGGAGCCTGTGCGGGCGCACTGCTGGGCACGATGGCCATCGGGCGCTTGCGGCGCCGCTTGGGCAGGCCGTCGGCGGTCGGGTCCGTCGCGGGCACGGCTTCGGGCCCGCCCGGGTGCGGTACGCCGGGTGTGGTCACGGGCGGCGCCGTGGGCCTCTGCACCGGCACGCTGGTGAGCAGCTCGTGCGGCAGCAGGAGGACCGCGCGGACACCGCCGTACGGGGAGGACGAGTCGACGGACACCTCGAAACCGAACCGTTCGCACAGCACGCCGATCACCGCGAAGCCGAACTGCGGCGGGTTGCCGAGTCCGGAGACACCGGTGACGCGGTTGCTGGAGAGCAGTCCCTCGGCGCGGGTCCGTTCCTCGTCGCTCATGCCGACGCCCGCGTCGTCGACGACGATGCACACGCCCTTGGGCACGGTGCGGGTGTTGATCTCGACGACGGTGTCGGGACTGGAGTAGCTGGTGGCGTTGTCGAGGAGCTCGGCGAGCGCCAGCGCCACCGGTTCGACGGCGCGGCTGGTGATGCCGAAGTCGACGCGCGAGAGGATCTCCACGCGGCGGAAGTGCCGGATCCGGCCCTGGGCGCTGCGGACCACGTCGTACACGGACGCCACGTCGCGGTGGCGGCCGAGCCAGCCGTCGCAGAGGACGGCGATGGACTGGGCGCGCCGGCCGAACTGCGAGTTGGTGTGGTCGATCTCCAGCAGGTCCTGGAGCATGGCGGACTCGCCGTACTTGCTCTGGAGCCGGGAGACGACGAGCTGCTGTTCGGCGGCGAGGCCCTGGAGCGTCCGCATCGCGGACTTCAGGACGGTCTTCGTCGCCTCTTCGGCCTGTTCCTGCGCCGCCTCGACGGATTGTGTGTAGTGGTTCTCCAGGTCGGAGTAATGGCTCCGGAGCCCGTCGATCTGCTGCCGCAGAGCCTTGGCCGCCTTGCGCTGGCGGACGAGGACGGCGATGGCGGCAAGAACGAGGACCGACAGAGCCCAGAGCAGCGGGTTCTGTATGTATTCCGTCATAAGACTCTCTTCAGGCGACCGACGGCCAGTTGCTGAATTCCCGTCAATGCGGTGCACCGGCGGACCGCCCGCATCGGGACGCCTGCCCGGAACACCCCTGAAGTCGGAGGTGTTCTCCTGCGCTCATCCGCCCGCCCCGCTTGCGCGCCGATCGTATCACTGTGCGATTTAGTGATGGCCCGTCAATAGACGGTCTGACCAGTCCAGTCGGACGGTACGCCACGCGCTCGCGGGCCCACGGAACCGCCCCCTCCGGCCGAAGTCCTGCGACGGACCGCGTCACCCCAGGTCACGCCCGCCGAGGGGACTCCCTCCCTGCGGAGCCCGCCCCGCTCAGCGAAGGCGTCGCTGGCCGCCGCGCCGCTTCCCGAGGCCCTCAGCCGTGCCCCGCGCCTCGCGCAGGTCGGCGCCGCCGGCCTGCGCGGCATCGAACCAGTTGCCGTAGCGGTCGGCGAAGGAGGGGGCCGACACGCCGTGCAGCAGGATGCTGAGACCGATGGTGACCGCGATGACCTGCCCGAGGAGTTCGATCCCCGGTACGTGCTCCTCCACCAGGAGCAGTCCGAAGACCACGGAGGCCAGGCCGCGGGGCCCGAACCAGCCGACGTAGGCCACGGTGGGCAGCCGCAGTCCGGAGCCGACCAGCGCGAGAGCCACGGGCAGCATCCTGACGACCGTCAGGCTGAGCACCGCGTAGGTGATGATCCGCCAGTCCAGGTGCTCGAGCGCCGGGCCGAGCAGGACCGCGCCGAAAGCCAGGAAACTCAGGGTCCCCAGCAGCCCGCCCAGGTTCTCCGCCAGGTCGGCGGGCCGCTCCCCCGCCGGGTCGGAGGGCCGTTCAACCGCCGGGTCGGAGGGTCGCTCCTCCGCCGGGTCGGAGGGCCGTTCAACCGCCGGGTCGGAGGGCCGCTCCTCCGCCGGGTCGGAGGGCCGTTCAACCGCCGGGTCGGAGGGCCGTTCCTCCGCCGCCCGTCCCCCGCCCGCCGACGCGGTCCTGCGCAGGGTGACACCGAAGGCGAAGCCGCCCGTCCAGGTGGCGATGAAGCCGCTGCCGTCGAGGGCCGTCGCCACGCTGTACGCGCAGAAGGCCACCGCAAGGACCACGACCTGCTGCCACGCCCCGGTCGCCCAGCCCCGCGCCCGCGCGAGGGTCAGCAGCCGTGCACCGACCACCCCCAGGGCCAAGCCCACGGCGCCGCTGACCACGATCGCGCGCCAGAACACTCCCCCCACGCCCTCCTCCGAGGCGAGCGTGCCGGGAAGGGCGGCCAGGAACATGACGAAGAACGGCAGTACCAGGCCGTCGTTCAGGCCGCTCTCGACTTCGAGCCCGTGCCGCACGGGCCCCGGGACACGTGGACTGGAGGACGCCGTCTTGCCGAGTGCGATGTCGGTAGGCGCGAGGACGGCCCCGAGCAGCGCGAACTCCCACAGGGTCAGCCCCGGAAGCAGGGGCCACGCCAACAGCCAGCCCGCCGCGATGCTCAGGGGCAGGCCGATGGCCAGGAGACGCAGGGGCAGGTAGCCGTCCGCCCGCAGGTCCCTCCGCCGTACCGTCATCGCATCGGTGAAGAGCAGGAGAGCCAGAGCGGCCTCGACCAGCGTCAGCACCGGACCCGCGTCATGCCCCAGGTCGAGGACGTCCAGCCCGATCGGGCCGATGAGCACGCCGAAGGCGGCGAACACCATCGGAGCGGAGACCGGTGTCGAGGCCAGCCGGCGGGAGAACAGCCCGTAGCCGATGGTGACGGCCGCGACGGCGGCCCCGGTCCAGGCGCTGCCACCACTCATGACGTACCACTTTCTCCGTGACGCGCGCTGCGCCCCGCGCCGCACGAACCTGGACGTTCCTCCGCGGGTCGCGCGACCGACCCCGGTCGCCTGACAGCCGCCCCTGTGCGCGCGAGAGCCGTCATGTGCCCATGCTGGGCGACTTCCGGACGGTCCGCATCTGCGTGAGGACGTCGAGGGCAGCCGGCGCACGATGCGCGTGCGGTCCGTCCACGAGGCGCGCAGCATGGTGGTATGACCGGTTTCGCGGCGTCGTGCCGCTGCCGCCGGGCCATGACGGCCCGGAGCCCGAGGGCGGGGTGCGCGTCCGGCGCAGCTCCACCTGACAGGGCCATCGCGCCCGGCCGCGTCGCTCGCACCGGGGGGAGCACCAGTGAGAGGCAATCATGGCCGTGAACAACCCGGACCAGAAGGCGCACACGTCGTTCTTCGCCCGCCCCGCTGTCCGTCGACTCACGCCCTTCATCCTGATCACCGCGGTCGCTCTGATCTTCATCTTCGAGAATCGGGGCGATGTCAGGATCCGCCTTCTCATTCCCGAGGTGACCATGCCGCTGTGGGGTGCCCTGCTGATCGCGTGGGCGCTCGGCATGCTTGCCTGCGCCTTCACCGTGCGCCGTCGTTCCAGTCGCCACTCCGGACACCACAAATAGGAAGGCGGGCGGCTGCGAGCGGCCCACGAGAACCGGGCCCCGATCACATGGACCGGGGCCCGGACACGTCTCGCGGGTCAGCCCGCCTGGAGCTGCTGGCTGGTCGTCCCGTCGCAGGTCCACTGGACGGCTGCCGCGCCGTTCGTGATGGATCCACCGCTCGGCCGGAGGCACTTGGCGCTGTGGCGGGCCGTCAGTGTGAGGTATCCGCCCGAGCCGCGGACCGCCCATTCCTGGTTGCGGCCGCCGTTGCAGGCGTACTGGAAGACCTCGGCGCCGTCGGCCGTGGACAGGCCGCTGACGTCGAGGCACTTGCCGCTGTGCCGGGCCACGACGGTGACGTAGCCGTCTGCGGCCGGGCGCAGGGACCACTGCTGGTTGGTGCCGTTGTTGCAGCTGTACTGGACGACCGCCGCGCCGTCGCCCGACGAGGCGCCGCTGACGTCGAGGCACTTGGAGCTGTGCCGGAAGCTCAGCGTCTTCCAGGTGTCGGGCGCAGCGCTCGGGAAGGTCCAGGACTGGTTGCTGCCGGTCGTCGGCCGGTAGACGCCGACCGGTGCCTCCTCGGCCGTCGAGGCTCCCATGACGTCGAGGAGCTTGCCGCCGGCCCGGTTGACCAGGGTGTGGTGTCCGTCGCCGGTGGTGGAGCGGATCCACTGCTGCGCGGTGGACGAGCCGGGGGTCTCCAGGGTCAGCGAGCCGCCCGGGGCGGAGAGTGCCTTGCCGGTCTGGACGTGGGTGATCCGGTAGGCGGCGGTGTGGCTCCAGTCGGTGGCGGACACCTTGGTGAAGGTCCACTGCTGGGACGCGTCCGCCGGGGCCGGGGTGCGCTGGACGGGCGTGTGGACGCCGCCCGAGGTGGCGACGGCGAGGGCCTTGCCGCTGTTGTCGTTGACCAGCCGGCGCGGGCCGCCGGTCGGCGCCGTGGTCGCGGCGGTGTTCACGCCGCTGACGGTCGGAAGGACGAAGGTGGTGACGGAGCCGGGGCCGACGGTGGCCGTCAGCGTCCCGCCGGCCACGGCCTCGTCGCTGTCGCGCTGGAGGTTCTTCGTGCCGTCGGTGGTCCACCGCTCGACGGCGCCCGCGCCCGCGGTCTGGAACCCGTCGAGGTTCAGGGTGACCTCGCGGTCGGAGCCCGTCGGGTTGGTGTGGACCACGACCACGCCGCCGTCGGGACGGATGGCCGCGACGGTGCTCGCGTCGTCGGTGTTGACGAACCGCGCGCCGGGGCGGATGAAGCGGCTGTAGTTGCCCATCGCCCAGAACTTCTTGTTCTTGCGCAGCGGCTCGGTGGCGGCGTTCGCGGGCGTGAAGTCGGTCTGGATCAGGCCCCAGTTGGCGTTCTCGTGCGCCGGGGTCATGTTCTCGTAGTCCTCGATCGCCTGCCAGAGGACGTAGGCGCTCGGCTCCAGTTCGCGCAGGTCACCGTTGATGCGTTCGGTGAGGTCCAGGGCCGGGAGCATGTCGGTGAAGCTCTGCCCGCCGTGATCCCGGGCGACGTCGACCTCCGACATCCACAGGGGCTTGGCCTCGCCCTTGGCGATGTCCCGGACGCCGATGCGGCCGTCCGTCCGGTACGTGTGCGTGTTGAGCCGGCCCACGGCGTCGCGGGCGGACTGGGGGTACGTCTCCCAGTTCTCCAGGAACCACTTCGGGACGTGCTCGTCCATGGCCGCGATCGGCGCGGTGACGCCCTTGGCGTCGAGCGCCGCCCGCAGGGTGGTGATCATCTGGACCTGGGAGGCCCGGTCCCAGTGCGAGCCCTCCTGGCGGCCTTCGGCCTTCCAGAACTCCGTGTACGGTTCGTTGACCGGCGAAAGGGAGTCGAAGGTGACGCCCGTCGCGGTCTGGGCCCGCTGGAGCGATCCGGCGAGGTATTCGGCGAACCGCTCGTACTGGTCGGAGCGGAGGTTGTCGTGCCACCCGTTCCAGTTGCCAGACACGAGGCCGCTGTTGGTCATGAAGTACGGGGCCGAGTTGGAGAACGCCTCGAAGGTGTCGGCGCCGCGGGCCTTGGCGGCCGTGAGCCACCAGCGCTGGTTGGCGTCGGCGTTCGGGTTCCAGTGCGTGGGGTTCTGGGGGTCCCACCAGTCGGGCGACTCGGGACCGGGGCGGTTCCACCAGCCCGGGACGTCCGCCCCGGCGCGCAGGTAGGGAGTGGTGTCCGGGCTGTCGCCGCCGCCGATGTTGTAGCGGGCGATGGTGAACGCGAGGCCGTCCGGGCCGTAGAGGGCGTCCGCGAGGGCGTTGCGCTGGGCCTCCGGCCAGCCTCCGGTGACGTGGGCGAACCACGCGAGCGAGGTTCCCCAGCCCTGGAAGGTCTGGTGCTGGTAGCTGGGGTCGAGACGCACGGTCAGCGCGGCGCCCGACTCCACCGCGCCGGCCGGGGACGGGGCCGGGCCGACGACGAGGCCGGTCGCGGCGACGGTGGCCGCCGCGGCGGTGGCGGCGAGCCGCAGGGCGGAGCGGCGGGGCCCGGAGCGGTGTCCTGGCGCAATGGCCTGGGACCCAGGTCTGCTGCGAAGGGGTGACACGTCCTGCTCCTTGTCGGAAGAAGGTGCGGTGCATGACGAAGGGCCGGCTTCCGAGCGGGGCGCTGCTTCGGAAGCCGGCCCTCCTGGCGCGTCTCCTGCGGGGGCGGAAGACGCGGGCACAGGGACCGGACGGGTGGCCCTGTGCCGGCTCGTCGGACGCGCCGGTCAGGCCTCGGACGGCGTCCGCGGCGTCACCCGGCGCGTCCTCGTCGCCGCCGCCGTCGTCGTCCGGGGCGGTGGGACGGTCGGGGGGCGGTCAGGTCGCCGGACCCGGTCATACGGTCCAGCGCTGCCACTTCTGGTTGTCGCCGGTGTTGCAGGTCCACTGCTGCAGCGCGGCGCCGTTCCAGGAGGCCCATTCGGAGACGTCGAGACACTTCTCGCTGTGCCGGGCGACGAGGTGCACGTAACCGGAGGTGCTGGACGACTGGAGCTTCCACTGCTGGGACGTCGAACCGTCGCAGGCGGCCTGTACCGCACGCGCGCCGTCGGCGGTGGAGGCGCCGGCCACGGCGAGGCACTTGCCGCTGTGCCGCGCCATGATCTGGTGGTAGCCGGTGCCCAGGTCCTTGATCCAGAAGTGCTGGTTGATCTCGCCGCCGCAGTTCCACTGGATCAGGTCGACGGCGTCGGCGGTGTCGAAGTTCGCGACGTCGGCGCACTTGCCGCTGTTGCGGGCGGTCAGGGACTCCCAGGTCACGTTCATGCCGGCGACGGTGCCCGCGGCGGTGTCGATCGTGAGCTGCGGGGAGTAGCCCATGGTCATGGTGGTGCTGGTGGGGAAGGTCAGCGGCGCCCAGACGTACCGGGAGTCGTTGACCATGCCGCCCATCGAGTTGCCCCAGCGGTCGCCCATGTACAGGTAGCTGGTGCCGTTCGTGCCCTGGACGGGCAGGACGTACGTGGTCTGGCTGCGGAACGTCGTCGAGTCGCCGATGTTCTGGAGGCCGCTCCAGGTGCCGGTGATGCTGGTGGCGGTGGCGTACATCTGCTGGTTGGGAGCCCAGCCGGTGGCGCCGGAGGTGAGCAGGAAGTACACACCGTTGCGCTTGAACATGGCGGGCGCCTCACGGGACTTGCCGGGCCACAGCTTCTGGACCTGCGCGGCGATGCCGGTGTAGTCGGAGGTCAGCCGGTAGACGTGGAGGTCGGCGTTCTCGTTGGCTGCGGAGATCATGTAGGCCTTGCCGTCGGTGTCGACGAAGGCGGTGATGTCGCGGGACATGTGGCCGAGCGGGCGGAAGCTGCCCTTCCAGGTGTAGTCGCCGTCCACGGTGGAGGACACGGCGACGGCGGCGCGCGCCTCGCTGTAGTCGGTGGCGCTGCCCTCCTTGTGCATCCACATCACGAACTTGCCGGTCGCCGCGTTGTAGACGACCTTCGGCCGCTCGATGTTCGCGCCCACCAGCTCGGGGTGGGTGGCCTCGGTCAGCACGTGGTTGCGGAACTCCCACGTCCTGAGGTCGGTGGAGCGGTACGCGGAGACGTAACGGAAGCTGTTGTCGGCGTGCCGGTTCTCGCCGAACCAGTAGTAGTACGAGCCCACCTTGACGACGCCGCCGCCGTGCGCGTGCACGGGGTTGCCGTTCGGGTCGGTGAACTGCGTACCGTTCGCGATGGTCACGGGCGCGGCGTGAGCGGTGCCCACGGCTGTGAGCAGGGAGAGCAGGAGGGCGGCGACGGCGGAGAACAGTGCCGCCGCCCCGAAGGTCTTGAGTCGCATGGGTGCGCTACCTCGCGGGTCGTCGTGACTGAGCACACCGCGCGGACTGCGCGGCTGACGGTCGGATCGGAAGAACGCTGGGGAGGCATGGGGGGCCGATCCAGGCCGTGACGCACCGGGTTCACGTTATGTTTGCGTAAACACGATGTAAGCGGAAGCTTCGGAGAACTGCCGTGTGCTGTCAAGGATTTGAACGAGATATTCCGATTTCTCGCCGACCTCTTGCCGCCGGTCGATGTTTGCGTCAACATGCTGGCCGTGCCGCACGCGCCGCCGGCCGTCACGAGCCCATGACCCCACCGACTCCCCGCCGCCGCGCACACCACCGGGGAGGAGCCGACGGCGCCGTACGTACCCCAACGCGCTTTGGCGGGAGGGCAGTTCAGAAACACGCGCGTGAAGACCGGCTCACAGCCCGGACGCGGTACGGAGCAGAACGGCGGCCTCAGCTGAAGAGCGAGGTCACGGCCCTACGTACTCGAAGACCCCACCGTGCGGGTGCCGCGGCACCGCGCGGAGAGCGATGTCGCGACGCCGGCGCGCGTCGTGTCCGCCGTACTCTTCCCCGCGAGGGCCGCGTGCGTGAACGCGACCGCGAGCGTCGACGAGATCCCGCGTGACATCCGAGACCGGCCGGCGGTCGTACTGCCGCGCTGACGCCGGTGGCGCTCCGGCTGGCAGCGCTACCGCCGACCGGGGGGCGATCACAGCCCCTCGCGGGTGCCCGCGGTGTTCGACTGCGGGTGCGACCGGCGCGGTGCCAGGTACCTCGGCCCCGGTCAGCCGGCTTCCGTCAGGGCCGCGTGCGCGGCGGTGAGGATCTCCTCGGAGAGTGGGGAACCCACGGTGGCCCGGGACAGCACCAGCGCACCGAACAAGGTGCACAGCCGGGCGATGCCGTCCTCGCCCTCCCCGGCTGCCCCGACCGGGGCGAGGAACGCGGCGAAGTCGGCCACTCCTTCCGTGTAGGTGCGACGGGCCTCGCAGTCCTCATCCCCGCGTGCGACGTCGACGGCCAGGGCCGCGACCGGACAGCCGCCCGCCGGGTCGTCACGGTGCTCGACGGAGAGGTAGGCGTCGATCAGGGCCCGCTGAGCGGTGTCCCGCCGCCCGTCGTACTGCTCGAGCCCGGCCGTATGGCGCCGGGCGAGCTCGGCGAAGGCGTGGGCGGTCGCCTCGTCGACGAGCGCCTCCTTGGAGGCGAACTGCTTGTAGAAGCCGCCGTGGGTCAGGCCGGCCGCCTTCATGAGGTCGGCGACGCTCACCTGGGTGCCCTGCTCCCGGAACAGCCGGGAGGCGGTGTCCACCACCCGCCTGCGGTTCTCCTGCGCCTGCGCCTGCGATACGCGGCCCATGGCCACCTCCCATTTGGATGTCGACTGGCATCTATCGTATCCCCATGTTTAGATTGGACTCGTAATCTAAACATGGGGCGTGCGACTCGACGGCGCCCGTCGAAGACCAGGAGCAGGCATGGAACTGAAGAACGCGGTCGCGGTCGTCACCGGCGCCAACCGGGGCCTCGGGCGGCACCTGGCCGCCCAGCTCGTCGAGCGCGGCGCGAAGGTGTACGCGGCGGCCCGCCGCCCCGAGACGGTCGACGTGCCGGGCACCGTCCCGCTGCGCCTCGACGTGACGGACGAGGCGTCGATACGCGAGGCCGCCCGCATCGCGTCGGATGCGACCCTGCTGATCAACAACGCGGGCATCTCCACCGGCGCGACGCTGATCGGAGGCGACACCGATGAGGTGCGCCGGGAGATGGAGACCAACTTCTACGGCCCGCTCGCCGCGACCCGCGCCTTCGCTCCCGTCATCGAGGGCAACGGCGGCGGCGCCGTACTCAACGTCCTGTCCGCCCTGTCCTGGTTCCACCCGGCCGCCCTCGGCTCCTACGCCGCGTCCAAGGCCGCCGCCTGGGCACTGAGTGGCGCGACCCGCGACGAGCTGGCGCCCCGGGGCATCGCCGTCTCGGCGCTGCACGTCGGCTACATGGACACGGACATGGCCGCCGGCGTGCCCGCCGACCAGAAGGTCGCCGCCGCCGACGTCGCGGCCCAGGCCCTGTACGGCATCGAGAAGGGCCTGCCCGAGATCCTCGCCGACGAGACCAGCCGGTACGTCAAGGAGAGCCTGTCCGCGGCACCCCGGCCGAACGCAGGCTGACGCTCACCCGCCACCGCGGCGCGCGTCCTTCCACCTGCACCGCCTCCAGGGAGGCTCGGCACGACCGCGGCACCGCCCCTGTCGTGCCGGTGGCCTGACGGGTGCACGCGACCGAGGACGCGGTGCGCCCAGCCGCAGCCAGGAAAACAGCACAGACCGTCTCGCACGGGGAGAAGCCCGGGGCGAGCACAGACACCCCGCCCCTACCTGGGACGGGACACGGAACGGAGACGACGATGAGGGCCTTCACGGTCGAGAAGTACGGCGGCCGGGCGGGAATGCGCGCCGCCGAAATGCCCGACCCGCAGGTGGGCACCGACGACGTCCTGGTCAAGATCCACGCGGCGAGCGTCAACCCACTGGACCTCAGGATCCGCAACGGGGACTTCAAGGCGTTCCTGCCCTACCGTCTCCCCCTCGTCCTGGGCAACGACCTCGCCGGAGAGGTCCTGCAGGTCGGGTCCTCCGTCACCCGCTTCGCGGTGGGTGACGAGGTCTACGCCCGGCCCGACAAGGACCGCATCGGCACCTTCGCCGAACTCCTCGCGGTCCACCAGGACGACCTGGCGCCCAAACCCGCCACCCTCACGATGACCGAGGCCGCCTCCCTGCCCCTGGTCGCCCTGACCGCGTGGCAGGCACTGGTCGAGCGCGCCCGCGTACAGCCGGGTCAGAAGGTCCTCATCCACGCGGGCGCAGGCGGCCTCGGCTCCATCGCCGTCCAACTGGCCAAGGAACTCGGCGCGCACGTGGCCACCACCGCGAGCACCGCCAAGGTCGACCTGGTCAAGGACCTCGGCGCGGACGAAGTCATCGACTACCGCACCCAGGACTTCACCGAGATCCTCGACGGCTATGACGTCGTCCTCGACAGCCTCGGTGGCGACAACCTGGCCAGGTCGTTGCGTGTCCTCAGGCCCGGCGGCACCGCCATCAGTGTCGCGGGCCCGCCCGACCCGGCCTTCGCCCGTGAACTGGGCGCGAACCCGGTCCTCCGCCTGGCCATGACCGCGCTCAGTTCCAGGACCCGCCGCCAGGCCAAGCGCCTGGGCGTGACGTACTCCTTCCTGTTCATGAAGGCCAGTGGAGACCAGTTGCGGGAACTCACCCCCCTCATCGACACCGGGAAGATCCGCCCCGTCGTCGACACCGTCTTCCCGTTCGACGACACCCTCCACGCCATGGAGTACGTCGAAAAGGGCCGGGCGAAGGCCGGCAAGGTCGTCGTCTCCATGACGTAGGGCAGACCCGCCGACACCGACCAGCTCCACCAGTGCACCGTCCGCGCCGAGCAAGGCGTGATGCGCCTGGTCACGGGCTGGCGCCCGGCTTCGGCAGGGCCGCCGCCACCCCTCGGCGGGCGACCGGAAGCAGACCGGGAGAGACCATCATGAGCAGCACACGGGCACCACGAACGAACCCGTCATCACTTCGTACGCCCACGCCCCGACCCGCACTCGTGATCGGCGGGCTCCTCTACAGCGCGGGCACGGTCGCCCACGCCCTTCAGCGGCCCAACCCCTCACCCCGCTGGTTCGGCTTCCACGAGGTCTTCCACGCACTGACGGTGGCAGCCTTCACCGCGCACTACGTCGCCATCCTTCTCGCCGCTCACTGAGCTTCTTCGAGTTGGCCACCGATCGGGTGATGGGCCGTGAAGCGCGACGAAGGAAGCCCCCGAGCTGTTGATCGAGCTGTCTGACGCCTCGATCACGTTGCTCGGGGGCCTCGTTGGTCATCTATCCTGCCGCACTCGACCTGCCGCATGCGCTCGTGGAGTGGGTCGCCATGCTGGTTGTCACTCGTGAGGGCGACCGGCGCTGCAAGCTCCGTCCGTCTCAGCGGGCGATGGCTCTGGTGTACCTGCGAGAGCACACGACTCTGGCGAAGATCGCCGCCGGGTTCGGGATCAGCGAGTCCACCGCCCATGCCTACACCCGCGCGGTCGTCGACCTGCTCGCTGAACGTGCACCGGGTCTGCTCAAGACGCTGCGCGAGCACGATCCCGACTTCATCCTGCTCGACGGCACCCTCGCCGAGTGCGGCCGGGTCGGCGACGGCCGGGCCGACTACTCCCACAAACGCCGGCGCCATGGCGTGAACGTGCAGGTCGTCACCGACCCCGGCGGCCGGCTGCTGTGGCTCTCGCCCGCCCTGCCGGGCCGCACCCACGACCTGACCGCCGCCCGTACCCACCGCATCATCCGGATCTGCGAGCGCCAGGGCGTTCCCGTCCTGGCCGACCTCGCCTACCAAGGCGCAGGACCGTGGCTGACGACCGGCGTCAAACGCAAGCCACTCCAGGAACTCACTCCCACCGAGAAGACCCTCAACCGGGCGCTGGCCGCAGCACGAGCGCCCGTTGAACGCGGTGTCGCGATCCTGAAGTCCTGGCGGATCTTCCGCAGGTCCCGGTGCAGCCCCAACCGCATGACGTCAATCGTCAAGGCCATCCTCACGCTGGAGCGGCAGTGGTGGCACCCCTGGCGTCAGTCCTGGTCTTGGCTGTACTGGGCCGCGTACCAACTGGAGTCGATGGCGGGGTTGCGCAGCGCCCCCCAGAATCGGTCGTCAGGTATCAGTGGCAGGGGCTGATTGCCCAGGTCCGCGTGCAGGTCCGCACGCCAGTCGAGAGTGAAGTGACTCCTGATCTCCGCGCTCTCGCACACGGACCTGTACGGGGACCCCCAGATCCCAAGGGCTATCTTCTCCGCGGCCCACCTGCGTGTGTGGTCTCGTGCGGTGTCGGCCTGCGCGAGCACCGCGCGGAGGCGCAAGGCGAGCGGGCTGGTCTGGTCCGGCTGTGGCGGGGCCACACCGCGCTCCCAAGCGTCCAGGGCTGTCTTGACCTCCGGGTAGTTGTTCAGGCCCGTTTCGACCGCCAGTCTGCGAGCCTGCTTCCGCGCGGCGTCGACCACCTGCTCGTACGGCAGAACTGCGATCAGCGCACCGAGTTCCTCATGCCCGTCCAGGTGGCTCACGTGGAGGAGGTCGGTGGGGCTGTAGGACAGGTTCAGCTCTGGCAGCTGCTCATCCGGTGCGGGAAGGGGCTCGTCGGCACTGTACTGCGGCCTGGCAGGCGGACGCCCCTCCCAGAACAGCCGGCCGTTGAAGGTGACGACCCCGGCGTCCTGGCCGCGCTCCAGCGTGCCGGCAAGTTCGGTCAGATACTCACCCAGCGAGTCGGCCTGCCCGAACCTGGTGCCGGTCTCGTCGAAGAACCGTCCGACCACACCGAAGGAGTCCCGCCCGGTACGGCAGTCCATCAGAAGACCGTCCGACGTCACGTCGTAAGAACCGAACTTCACGTAGTCGTGGAGCCAGTAGCCCTCGGTCTCCCCGTCGATGCCCTGGTCGATGCCGCGCAAGAACCCGGTGTCCCCGAGGATTCCGCTCACTCCGAGCAGCCGGTCGCCCGTGCTGAACCGGAAAGCCTCGGGTCCCTCCAGCGCCCCGTTGTGCCGTTGGAGTGAAGCGACCAGGTCCGGAGGAAAGGTGACCCCCAGTTCCTCTTGCGCTGCTGCGATCTCAGCGTCTCCTGCGGGCGGCCGAAGCGTGGCAAAGGTGCGGGGCGCGTGCTCGCGCAGCCACGCGTCGATGCGCGTCCATGCGTCCCGGACCAGGTCTGATGTCATAGGGCCGACCTTAGAGCCAGTGGCTGACAACAGCTTGATCGTCGCTCACCGGCCTTGCCGCCGGGTTGGCGTTCAGGCCGGCAGGCTTCGAGTGGCCCCTTGTCCCGGCTCACCAAGCTGCTGGCACCGGACGCTGCAGCAGCCCACTCGACGCTGAAGCGCTCCGTTGCGATCACCCGATCGGTGGCCAACTCGAAGAAGCTCACTGAGCGCTCAAGAGGTGGGTCCCGCGGGTACCGAGCCGCGCAGGAGAAGGACACCGGAGCAGCCCTTGCAGCGGGCATCAACAGAAGCCGATCGGCAGGACCGCTTACCCTTTCCGACCTGCCGTCCTCTCCACCGCGGTGGAGAGGACGGAGGGGTGAAGACCGAGGCGTTGATCCAGCCAGTACGTGGTGTGCTCGGCCTGGGGCGACTGCTGCCGCTCGGGGGGGCCGGACGAGGGCGCGTGGATCACCGAACGGGCGGCCGACCGGACTCTCTGGCGCAAGGTCGCCGGGGTGGGGGGGTCAGCTGGAGAGCATGCGCATCGGACCGGTCCCGCACGAACCCGTGCTCGAACCGACCGTTCGCCCGTCTGCCGACGCGCCAGGCCCCCTCGGCATCACTGCGCCTCGCTCATTCCACCAGTTCACGGTGGTGACAAGGCCATGAGCGAGTTCCGGGGGCACTCGACTCGGAACGAACGCGCGAAGCAGCCGTGCGTCCTGAGCCCAGTGCCCCCGGTTCCGTCAGCGGGGTGTGGGGCGGGTCAGGCGAGGTTGATGTTCTCCGCCTGGGGGCCCTTCTGGCCCTGGGTGACGTCGAACGTCACGGTCTGGCCTTCCTGGAGCTCACGGAAGCCCGAGGAGTTGATGGCCGAGTAGTGGGCGAAGACGTCCGGGCCGCCGCCGTCCTGGGCGATGAAGCCGAAGCCCTTCTCCGCGTTGAACCACTTCACAGTTCCCGTAGCCATGTCTCATGCCTTCCAGTCGATGTATGTCTCCCACTCCATGCGGAAGACGGAGGTGATCGCCCTGGTCCCTGCGGCACAGCACAGCAAAACGCCCACGCCGAAGGCGTGGGCAAAGGGAACTTCCGAACCACGACAGCTAACGGAGACGCTACACGCCCACACCCCCCGTCACCAGAAGAGTTCCTCCAAGTGGGAACGGGCCCGCCGAGGTACGGCGGGGCGCGCACCGTCTCAGGCCGCGGCCGGCGGGTCGGCCGCCTGGGCCGCGCGGCGGTATTCGGCGTTGAGGCGTTGGGCTTCCTCGAGCTGGTCCTCGAGGACGATGATGCGGCAGGCGGCCTCGATCGGGGTGCCCTGGTCGACGAGTTCACGGGCGCGGGCGGCGATGCGCAGCTGGTAGCGGGAGTAGCGGCGGTGGCCGCCCGCCGAGCGGAGCGGGGTGATGAGGCGGGCCTCTCCGATGGCGCGGAGGAAGCCCTGGGTGGTGCCGAGCATCTCGGCGGCCCGGCCCATCGTGTAGGCGGGGTAGTCGTCGTCGTCGAGACGGCCGTACGAGTCGTCAGCTGTCATCTGCACCTCTCTCGGGAACGCGTGGAGGGGCCCTGATGCCGTACGGCACCAGGGCCCCGAAGGAACTTCTACACCACGTGCCGACCCTGATACCGCGCCGGCCTTCTGTGTCCGCCTACCCGACCCAGTGGCTGTCGGGAGTGCGGGGATCGCGGTTGCTTGACCGGAGACCACCTCACTATCGATGTCCTGCGGTACCCGGACTCGAGACTTCCGTCCGGGCGATCCTGCTGGTGCTTCGTTCCTCCGTTCTTCCCTCGGTGATCAACTTCCTACCATCGGGTACTGCGTACTGCTTGTACTGCGTACTGCGGGTGATGCGTACTGCTGAGCGACCTGAGACAGCGTCACTCTTCGGCAGCCAGCCCCGTTGCCCGTCCTGCGTCTGCTCTGGCTTAGAACCCCACTGCCGAACTTCCCGGTGCGCGCGCCCGCAGCCGACGCCTTCACCAGGGGTACCGCTCCTCACTTCACTGCGGGTACTGCGAACTGCACTCGCGGGTACCGCCTCTGTCATGACCACGGTCCCGCTCCGGCGGCCCCTGATCACTGCGGGCCACCCGGCCCGGCCGTCAGTCCCGTCGCCGTCCTGCAACATCCCTGGCTTCGAAACTCCACCGCCGCGCCGTCCTGCGCACTGCAACTACCTGTACTGCTGTACCGCTTGCCGGCAGTTCGTATCTGCCAGGCCCTGCTGTCTCTCTGGGCTACGAGAGAAACCATAACCACGCCACCGCTCAATGTCTACTCCGGCCGACATAGATTTCCGCGTGTCCAGCAACTAGGTAATCGGCCTCGAACAGTGACGTGGGCGGGGGCACATCGGGGTCGCACGGGGTTGACTACCGCTTGTCGGGGCACATGCCGCAGACAGGGAGAACCAAGCGTGGGCGATCCGGAGACCGAGGGGTCCCCCGTGGTCTCGGAGCTCGTCGCCAACGCCCTGCGCTACGGCATGCGGTGTGAAGGCAGCGGCTGTCGGAGGCTCTGGCGGGCTCGGCCGCGTGGGCGGGTCCTCCGCCGCCTTCACCGCCACGACGCGGGGAGCCCCCCATCTGCACTCCCAACTCGATCGCGGACGTCAGCGCTTGGACCGTGGGCGACTTCAGCTACTCCGATCATTCACCTCGCGCCGGTGGGTGAACCGACCCACCGATATGCGAGAGGGCCCGGCCGGCGTGTGCCGGTCGGGCCCTCTTGGCTGTTCGGGCGTCAGCTCACGTCCGCCCGTGGGTGACGGTCAGGCCGCCACGGGGATGCCGAGCAGCGCGGAGACATGTCTCCTGATGAGGCAGCTTCCCCAGCACGTGGCGCTCAGGCCGCCGTGTCGACGGCGGAGCGCCGTGCGCCGGCACGCCTTGCCGCAGCGGCGGGGCCGCGCCGGCCGCGGGTGGTCGTG
>NZ_LIVX01000009.1 GCF_001905665.1 Streptomyces sp. CB02261
GTCGTGCTCCTCGGAAGGCCGGTACAGGTCGAAATCAGCAGAACCTGACACGCTCATTCACTCCCACGCTTGCTAACTACCGTTAAGTAACTCAAATGGTAGGGCGTGCCCCGGCCCGGTACCAGGGCCCGACTATGCTCGGGCAGGCATTCCGCCCGACGTTCCCTGGAGACCCGCATGGCCCTGAAGATCACCGTGATCGGCACCGGCTACCTCGGCGCCACCCACGCCGCGGCCATGGCGGAGCTCGGCTTCGAGGTGCTCGGCCTGGACGTCGTCCCCGAGAAGATCGAGCTGCTGTCCTCCGGCCGGGTCCCGATGTACGAGCCGGGTCTCGAGGAGCTCCTCGCGAAGCACGTCGCCGGCATCGAGGGATCGAGCGGGCGGCTGCGGTTCACCACCTCCTGGGAGGAGGTCGGCGCCTTCGGCGACGTGCACTTCGTCTGTGTGAACACCCCGCAGAAGCACGGCGAGTACGCCTGCGACATGAGCTACGTGGACGCCGCCTTCGCCTCCCTCGCCGGAGTCGTACGCGAAGGGGCCCTGGTCGTCGGCAAGTCGACCGTGCCCGTCGGCTCGGCCGAGCGGCTCGCGGGCGTGCTGCCGGAGGGTGTGGAACTCGCCTGGAACCCCGAGTTCCTGCGGGAGGGCTTCGCCGTGCAGGACACCCTGCACCCGGACCGGATCGTCGTCGGCGTGCGCGGCGAGCGGGCGGAGAAGACGCTGCGCGAGGTCTACGCCGTACCGGTCGGCGAGGGTTCGCCGTTCGTGGTGACCGACTTCCCGACGGCCGAGCTGGTGAAGACGGCCGCGAACTCCTTCCTCGCCACCAAGATCTCCTTCATCAACGCGATGGCCGAGGTCTGCGAGGCCGCGGGTGGCGACGTCGCCAAGCTGGCCGAGGCCATCGGCCACGACGACCGGATCGGCGCCAAGTTCCTGCGGGCCGGCATCGGCTTCGGCGGCGGCTGCCTGCCGAAGGACATCCGGGCCTTCATGGCCCGCGCCGGCGAGCTGGGCGCCGACCAGGCGCTGACCTTCCTCCGCGAGATCGACTCGATCAACATGCGGCGGCGCGGCCAGATGGTGGAGATGGCGCGGGAGGTCCTCGGCGGGAACTCGTTCCTGGGCCGCCGGGTCGCCGTCCTCGGCGCCACCTTCAAGCCGGACTCGGACGACGTCCGCGACTCCCCCGCGCTGAACGTGGCCGGTCAGATACACCTCCAGGGCGGCCAGGTCACCGTCTACGACCCGAAGGGCATGGAGAACGCCCGGCGCGTCTTCCCGACCCTGGGGTACGCGGACTCGGCGCGCGAGGCGGTGCGCGGGGCGGACGTGGTGCTGCATCTGACGGAGTGGCGCGAGTTCCGCGAGCTCGACCCGGCGGAGCTGGTCGACGTGGTCGCGGCGCCGGTGCTCCTGGACGGCCGCAACGCGCTGGACGCGGAGCGCTGGCGGGCCGCGGGCTGGACGTACCGGGCGATGGGCCGCCCGCGCGCCTGAGCGCGGCGGAGTACGGCGTACCACGGCGAGGAGGGGGCGTTTCGGCGCCCCCTCCTCGTGTGCGTACGGGCGGCCCGTCAGGCCGCGGCGGACCGGAGGCGCTTCGTGCGGGCCAGGACTCCGTCTGCCGCAGCGCGCGGACGGCGCGGGCCGTCTCGTCGAGCGGCGGGGGCTCCTCCGGGGGGTCGAGCTCGCCGGCGGCGGCCGGGGCGGCGGAGAGGCCGGGAGGGTCGTCCAGCAGGTCCGCCATGGTCTTGCTCCGAACTCGGGCGATGCGGTACCGCCCCGCCGAGTGCGGCGGGGCGGTACCGTCCGCCGTGCCACCGGCCCTGTAGGGGAGCGCGGCGGACTGAGCCGTCCGGGTGACCTGCCGGTTACGGAGCGCCGACCGCGTCGAGTGCGTCGATGGTCGCGTTCGAGGGTGCCGTACGGCTCCTCAGGTCGCGGGAGACCGCCTCCGCGTCACGGAGGGCGCGGACCGCGTTGGACCAGGTCAGCTTGGCCAGGTCGGGGCGGGACCAGCCGCGGTGCAGCAGCTCGGCGATGAGGTTCGGGTAGCCGGCGACGTCGTCAAGGCCGGCCGGGGTGAAGGCCGTCCCGTCGTAGTCTCCGCCGATGCCGATGTGGTCGATGCCGGCGGCCTCGCGCATGTGGTCGAGGTGGTCGGCGACCGTGGCGGCGGTGGCGACCGGGCGCGGGTTCGCCTCCTCGAAGGCGCGGTGCAGCCTCATCGCCTCGGCGGTGGTGTCGAGGTGGTCGAAGCCGTGCGCCCGCAGGTTCTCGTCGGCGCGGGCGGTCCACTCGACGGCCGCGGGGAGGATGAACTTCGGCACGAAGGTGGCCATCGCGACGCCGCCGTTGGCGGGCAGCCGCTCCAGGACGTCGTCCGGGACGTTGCGGGGGTGGTCGCAGACCGCGCGGGCCGAGGAGTGCGAGAAGATCACCGGCGCCGCCGTGGCGTCGAGCGCGTCCCGCATGGTGGTGGCGGCGACGTGCGACAGGTCGACGAGCATGCCGGAGCGGTTCATCTCGCGGACGACCTGCCGGCCGAAGGCGGACAGCCCGCCGACGCCGGGCTCGTCGGTCGCCGAGTCCGCCCAGTCGTTGTTGTCGTTGTGGGTGAGCGTCATGTACCGCACCCCGAGGGTGTGCAGGGCGCGCAGCGTGGCGAGGGAGTTGTTGATCGAGTGGCCGCCCTCGGCGCCCTTGAGGGAGGCGATACGGCCCTGCCGCCGGGCCGTCTCCATGTCGTCCGCCGTCAGGGCGGGCGCCAGCTCGGCCGCGTACCGCTCGATGAGCTGGTCGACCACGTCGATCTGCTCCAGGGTCGCGCTGACCGCGTCGTCCCCGGTGAGCCGGCAGGGCACGTACACCGACCAGAACTGGGCGCCGACGCCGCCGGCCCGCAGCCGCGCGAGGTCGGTGTGCAGGGCGCCGGTCTGGTCCGCGCCGATGTCCATCCGGTCCAGGTCGTACCGCACGTGCTCGCGGAGCGCCCACGGCAGGTCGTTGTGACCGTCGGCGACGGGCGCGGAAGCCAGCAGCTCCCGCGCCTCCGCCAGCCGGTCGGCAGCGCTCACTTGCCGAAGCCGAAGGAGTCGGCGCCCTCGACCTTGGCCCGCAGCCGCTTGCCCTTCTCGGTCGCCTGGTCCTTCAGCTCCTGCTGGAAGTCGGTCATCCGGGTGAGGAGCTCGGGGTCGTGGGCGGCGAGCATCCTGGCCGCGAGCAGGCCCGCGTTGCGCGCGCCGGCGACGGACACCGTGGCGACGGGGACGCCGGCCGGCATCTGCACGATGGAGAGCAGTGAGTCCATGCCGTCGAGGTACTTCAGCGGCACGGGCACGCCGATCACGGGCAGCGGGGTGACGGAGGCGAGCATGCCGGGCAGGTGGGCGGCGCCGCCCGCGCCCGCGATGATCGCCTTCAGGCCGCGGCTCGCGGCCTCCTCGCCGTACGCGATCATCTCGCGCGGCATCCGGTGGGCGGAGAGGACGTTCACCTCGTAGGGGATCTCGAACTCGTCGAGGGCCTGCGCGGCGGCCTCCATGACGGACCAGTCGGAGTCGGATCCCATGGCGATGCCGACGACGGGGGAGGTGCTGATGCTGCTCACTCGGTGATCGTTCCTCGCAGGTAGCCGGCGGCGTGGCGGGCGCGCTCCAGCACGTCGTCCAGATCGTCGCCGTAGGTGTTGACGTGCCCCACCTTGCGGCCGGGCTTCACGTCCTTGCCATACATGTGGATCTTGAGCTGCGGGTCCCTGGCCATGCAGTGCAGGTACGCGGTGTACATGTCCGGGTAGTCGCCGCCCAGGACATTGCACATCACGGTCCATGTCGCGCGCGGCCGCGGATCGCCGAGAGGCAGGTCGAGAACCGCCCGGACGTGGTTGGCGAACTGCGAGGTGATCGCGCCGTCCTGGGTCCAGTGGCCGGAGTTGTGCGGGCGCATCGCCAGTTCGTTGACGAGGATGCGGCCGTCCGTGGTCTGGAACAGCTCGACGGCCAGATGGCCCACGACGCCGAGTTCCTTGGCGATCCGCAGCGCCAGCTCCTGCGCCTGCCCGGAGAGCTCCTCGGACAGGTCGGGAGCGGGCGCGATCACGGTGTCGCAGACGCCGTCGACCTGACGGGACTCGACGACCGGGTAGGCGACGGCCTGGCCGTGCGGGGAACGGACGATGTTCGCGGCGAGTTCGCGCGCGAAGTCGACCTTCTCCTCGGCGAGGACCGGGACCCCCGCGAGGAACGGGTCGCGGGCGTCCTCCGGCGTACGGACGAACCAGACGCCCTTGCCGTCGTAGCCGCCGCGCACGGTCTTCAGGATGATCGGGAAGCCGCCGACCTCGGCGGCGAAGGCCGCCGCGTCCTCGGGGTCCGCCACGATGCGGTGCCGCGGGCTCGGCGCGCCGATCTCGTCGAGCCGGGCGCGCATCACCCCCTTGTCCTGGGCGTGCACCAGCGCGTCGGGCCCCGGGCGGACGGGGATGCCGTCCGCTTCGAGGGCCCGCAGGTGCTCCGTGGGGACGTGCTCGTGGTCGAAAGTGATCACGTCACATCCGCGCGCGAAGTCACGCAGCGTGTCCAGGTCGCGGTAGTCGCCGATGACGACCTCGCTCACCACCTTGGCCGCGGAGTCCTGCGGGGTGTCGCTGAGGAGCTTGAACTTGATGCCGAGGGGGATACCCGCCTCGTGGGTCATACGGGCGAGCTGCCCGCCGCCGACCATGCCTACTACGGGGAACGTCACCCTCTTAGGGTATCCGCACCATCTGAGAACACTCGTCCGGCTGTGGTTTGGCACAAGAAAACCAGGGGTGAGGCCCGGGTTCCCGGGGGTTTACGAGCTACCCGGGCGGGTGACAGGGCGGCTGGTTAGCATGGTTGGGTTGACGTCATCCGGACGTCACCCGGACGGACGGGACAGAGCCATCACCATGAGTGAACCTGGCGCGCTGCGCACGCGACTCGACCTGCTCGTCCGCGAGGTCGCGAAGTTCGGGGTGGTCGGCGGTCTGGGGGTCCTGGTCAACCTCGGCGTCTTCAATCTGGTCCGGGGCACCACGGACATCCCGATGGTCCGGGCCAGCCTGATCGCGACCGTCGTCGCCATCGTCTTCAACTACGTGGGGTTCCGCTACTTCACGTACCGCGACCGGGACAAATCCGGGCGGACGAAGGAGATGTCGCTGTTCCTGCTGTTCAGCGTCGTCGGCATGGTCATCGAGAACGGCGTGCTCTACGCGGCGACGTACGGCTTCGGCTGGGACGGCCCGCTGGCGAGCAACTTCTTCAAGTTCTTCGGCATCGGGATCGGCACGCTGTTCCGCTTCTGGTCCTACCGCACCTGGGTCTTCCGGGCCCTGCCCGCCAAGGAGGCGGTCCAGACCGCCGAGTCGTTCCTGGAGCAGGCCCCGCGCCAGGTGGCCCGGCGGCAGCCGGACCGCGTCTGACCAGCCCTTTCGTCTGACTTTCCGGCTCCGGGGCCGGCGCCCTCACCGTACGGGGCGGTCCCGCGCGTCCTCCGAGACGCTTCTGACCTCGCGGCTCAGGAAGAGCGCGAAGACCGGCGGCTGCTCCTTGAGCAGTTCGAGCCGGCCCCCGTCCGCCTCCGCCAGGTCCCGGGCGACCGCGAGGCCGATACCCGTGGAGCTGCGGCCGCTGACGGCCCGCTCGAAGATCCGCGCGCCGAGGTCGGCCGGGACGCCCGGCCCCTCGTCGGTGACCTCGATCACGGACTGGTTGCCGATGACCCGGGTCCGCAGGGCGACCGTGCCGCCGCCGTGCATGAGCGAGTTCTCGATCAGGGCCGCGAGGACCTGGGCGACGGCGCCCGGGGTGCCGACGGCCCGCATCCCCTGCTTGCCCGAGTGGACGATGGCACGCCCCGCGCTGCGGTAGGCCGGCCGCCACTCCTCGATCTGCTGCTTGACGACCTCGTCCAGGTCGAAGGCGATGGCAGAGCCGGTGCGGGGGTCCCTGGAGTTGGTCAGGAGCCGCTGGACGACGTCGGTGAGCCGCTCGACCTGGGTGAGCGCGATCGTCGCCTCCTCCTTGACCGTGTGCAGGTCGTCGGCGAGGGCCACCTCCTCCAGGCGCATGGAGAGCGCCGTGAGGGGCGTACGGAGCTGGTGGGAGGCGTCGGCGGCGAGCCTGCGCTCGGCGGTGAGCATCCGGGCGATGCGCTCGGCGGAGGCCTCGAGGACGTCTGCGACCCGGTCCAGCTCGGGCACCCCGTACCGCTTGTGCCGGGGGCGCGGGTCGCCGGAGCCGAGGCGCTCGGCGGTCTCCGCGAGGTCGGTGAGCGGGGAGGTGAGCTTGTTCGCCTGCCGTACGGCGAGGAGGACGGCGGCGACGACGGCGAGCAGGGCCACGGCGCCGATGATCAGCAGGGTGCGGCCGACCTCGGCGGTGACGGTGGAGCGGGACTCCTCGACGATCACGGTCTCGCCCCGCTCGCCCTCGGCGACGCCCCGGATGACGTCCCCGGTGGGGCGGGTGCCGATCTCGATCGACGGCCGGCCGGGGATGCGGATCTCGGCGAACCGCTTGGCGCCGCTCTGCTCGGCGAGGATGTCCGGGTTGACCGGCTCGCCGCCGAAGAGCCGGCTGTCGACGATGGAGGCGAGCCGCACCGCCTCGGTGTCCACGCGCTCCTGGGCGGTGCTGGTGATGGTGCGGGTCTCCACGATGACGAGGGAGACCCCGAACACCGAGATGACGACGAGCACCACGGCGAGCGTGGAGTTGATCAGTCGGCGGCGCATGGTGTGAGGGTGGCTCAGCTCTTCTCGAAGCGGAAGCCGACACCGCGCACGGTGGCGATGTACCGGGGGTTCGCCGCGTCGTCGCCGAGCTTCTTGCGGAGCCAGGAGATGTGCATGTCGAGGGTCTTGGTGGAGGACCACCAGGTGGTGTCCCAGACCTCGCGCATCAGCTGGTCGCGGGTGACGACCCGGCCGGCGTCCCGGACCAGGACCCGGAGCAGGTCGAACTCCTTCGCCGTGAGCTGGAGCTCCTCCTCGCCCATCCAGGCGCGGTGCGACTCGACGTCGATGCGGACGCCGTGGGTCGAGGGGGCGACGGCGGGCTCGCTGGAGCCGCGCCGGAGCAGGGCCCGGACCCGGGCGAGGAGCTCGGCGAGCCGGAAGGGCTTGGTGACGTAGTCGTCGGCGCCCGCGTCGAGCCCGACGACGGTGTCGACCTCGTCGGCCCGGGCGGTGAGCACCAGGATCGGGACGGCGTGCCCGTCGGCGCGCAGCCGCCGGGCGACCTCCAGACCGTCCATGCCGGGCAGGCCCAGGTCGAGCACGACCAGGTCCACTCCGCCCTGGAGTCCGGCGTCGAGGGCGGTCGGACCGTCCTCGCGGACCTCGACCTCGTACCCCTCTCTCCGCAGGGCGCGGGCCAGCGGTTCCGAGATGGAGGCGTCGTCCTCGGCGAGCAGTACACGGGTCATGGAGTGATGGTAGTCCGCACGGGTGGCGGGCAGGAGCGAGATCGACAGGGAGCGGAAGCCCCTTGGAGATCTTGCGACCATCCTGCACATGACCTTGGAATGCGCTTGTACGGTTGCACTTCTACCTGTGATCCATCTCTCAAGTCCTTCCATATCCGACCCTGTCGTGTCGTATGGTGGCGAGACGTCTGTAGCGGTAATCGGGGACCTTTGGCCAGCTTCGCGCGCCAAGGTCCTCTTTCTGCGTGAGGTCGGCCTCGCCGAACCTTGGAGACGGCGAATGACCTGTGGGCCGGGTCCCGGGGCGCGACGACGCATCTCCCGGGGCGTGGATCCCGACGAGGGTGCGACCACCCCCGCCGGTGCCGGCCTCCCCCACCGGGCGCACCACGCTCACAAGGCGCGCGTCCCGACAGAGCAAGGATCGACATGGCGTCCAGCCTGACGACGGCTTCGAGCGGAACCTCCGGTTCCGAGAAGACGTTCCTCGGCCACCCCCGCGGCCTGGCCACCCTCTTCTTCACCGAGATGTGGGAGCGTTTCTCCTACTACGGCATGAGGGCCCTTCTCGTTCTGTACCTGGTCTCCGGCGGCGCGGACGCGGCCACGGGCAGCCAGGGCGGCGGCCTCGCGATGACCGCGGCCACGGCCACGGCCATCTACTCCGTGTACGTGTCGATGGTCTACCTCATGGCCATGCCCGGCGGTTGGTTCGGTGACCGCGTCTGGGGCGCCCGGAAGACCGTCACGATCGCCGGTTTCGTCATCATGGCGGGCCACGCCTCGCTGGCCCTTCCCGGTCAGGCGATGTTCTTCGTCGGTCTGGCGCTCGTCGCCGCCGGCTCCGGTCTGCTCAAGGCCAACATCTCGACGATGGTCGGCCACCTCTACGACGGCCCGGACGACCCGCGCCGTGACGGTGGCTTCACCCTCTTCTACGTCGGCATCAACCTCGGCGCCTTCATCGCGCCGTTCGTCGTCGGCACCATCGGCGAGAAGGTCAACTGGCACCTCGGCTTCATCCTCGCCGCCGTCGGCATGGGTATCGGCCTCGCCTGCTTCCTGGCCTTCACCAAGAGCCTGAGCCCGACCAGCAGCGTCGTCCCGAACCCGCTGTCGGCCGAGGAGCGCAAGCGCATCCTGTTCAAGGTCGCGCTGGTCGTCGTGCTCGCCGCCGTCTTCTACGGCGTCGTCGTCGGCCTCGACCTGTTCACCCTGAACTGGGCCCTGGTCCCGCTCACCCTCGCCGGCCTGATCATCCCGGTCGCCGTCCTCGTCCGCATCAAGCGCGACAAGGACCTCGACAAGTCCGAGCAGTCGAAGATGAACGGCTACATCTGGTTCTTCGTGGCCGCCGCCATCTTCTGGATGATCTACGACCAGGGTGGCTCCACCCTGTCGCTGTTCGCCGACGACAAGACCGGCACGCTCTTCGGCTACGACCCGTCGGCCACCTGGTACCAGGCGCTCAACCCCATGTTCGTCATGGCGCTGGCGCCGGTCTTCGCCTGGCTGTGGCTGTGGCTGGCCCGCAAGAACCAGGAGCCGAACACCATCGTGAAGTTCGCGATGGGTCTGGTCCTGGTCGGCGCGTCCTTCTTCGTCTTCATCGTCCCGATGGGCATGGCGGGCGACGGCTCCCTGGTCTCCCCGATGTGGCTCGTCTCGATCTACATGATCCAGACCATCGGTGAGCTGTGCCTCTCCCCCGTCGGCCTCTCCGTCACCACGAAGATGGCGCCGAGGAAGTACGCCTCCCAGATGATGGGTGTCTGGTTCCTCGCCGTCACCGCCGGTGACTGCACCACGGGTCTGCTCTCGCTGGCCGGTGTGGACCTCAACGGCACCGGGATCATCGCCCTGCAGGCGGCACTCGCCGTCGGCGCCGGCTTCGCGGTCTTCATGTACCGCAAGAAGGTCCAGGCGCTCATGGGCGGCGTGCACTGACGCCACCCCGCTCGTACGAAGGCCGCCGCACCGGACCGGTGCGGCGGCCTTCGCCGTCGTGTCACCTCCTGAGCCGCGCCCACGGGGTGAACGTGAACACCGCGCCGCCGAGCAGGATCACCGTGCCCGCGACCAGGGCGAGGGCGCGCAGGGCGCCGTCGCTCTCGGCGCCGGTCTCGGCGAGGTTGCCGCCGTCGGAGCCGCCGGACGGCGTGCCCGAGCCGCCGCCGGAGGGGTCCGCGCCGCCGCCGGACGCCCCGCCCGCCTGCTTGCTCGTGTCCAGTTCGAGGGAGGCCTGGACGGCTCCCTTCACCTGGCACGGGATCTCCATCTCGGAGCTGCCGAGGGTGACCTCGATGGTCAGCGTGCCGGGGCTCAGCGTGGCCTTGCCGGTCGCGCCGGGTTTGTACGTGCCCTTCATGTCCGGCAGGTTCACCGGATCGCCCATCTTCAGGGCGGTGGCGTTGGGCGGTCCCGTCACGTTCACGGTGCCGCTGTCCGCTCCGCCCACCTTGATCGCCATGGAGGCCTTGAGGGCACCGGCGGGCAGGGGGGCGGGGCTGTCCATGACGCCCTTGGCGGTCTTGACGGTGAGGTCGTAGGAGCCGCCGTTCTTCTTCGCGTCGATCGTCACCTTGGACGTGATGGCGTCGGGGCCGGGGGCCTGGCAGCCGAAGCCGACGGAGACCTCCTTGCCGGGGAACGAGGTCCGGCCGCCGGAACCTCCGCCGGAGCCGGAGCCGCCGCCGGTGCTTGAGCCTCCGCCGGAGCCGGAGCCACCGCCCGAGTTGGAGGATCCTCCCGAGCTGCCGGTGCCGTTCGAACCGCCGGTGCCGTTCGTACCGCCCCCGGTGGTCGCGCCACCCGTCGTGGCTCCCGTCGTCCCGCCGGTCGTGCCTCCCGTCGTCCCGCCGCCTCCCGCCGTCACCTTGATCGTCGCGCCGACCGGTACCGCCACCTTCGGCGTGCACTTCGTGTCCGTCGACAGCGGTTTGGACACGTTGATCGTGTACTTGCCGGGCGTGAGGGTGATCTCGCCGGCCTTCTCCAGCTTCAGCCTGCCCTTCATCTCGGGCAGCACCATCGGGCTGTTCTTGGGGATCGGCGGGTTCTGCCGGGGTCCTTCCATCGCGACGGTGCCGGTCGCCGCGCCGCCCACGGTGAGGACACCGGTCGGCTTGACCGTGTCCTTGCCGAGGTCGAGCACGTCGGGGTTCTTCGACGCGGCCTGGACCGTCTTCCAGACGATCTCGACCTCGTCGCCGACCCTGGCCTCCGCCGGCGCCGTGATCAGCACCTTCGTGGTGCCCTGCACGGGCGGAAGCCCGGAGATGGACGGCGGGATGCACTCCGTCCCGTACGCGACCTCGGCGGCCTGGGCGGGGCCGGCGGAAATCAGGATCCCCGCGCCGCCGAGCATCAGCGCGACTCCGGCCGCGCTCATCCTCCGTTGCGTGTTCACGCATGTCCCTTCGTCGTCGGGCTGCTCTCTGGGGCTGACGGTGCGGAGTCAGGTCGGAACCACGGCAGGGCCGCGGTCGGTTCGTCGTCCCCCGGGCCTCGCCGCGCGGGGACGGGGGTACGGGGACGCCACCGGCGGCGCGCGGGCCGGGGCCGGCCGGGGCTCGCGGCGGGGCGCGCGGCGGGCCGGACGCGGTCCACCACGGCCATCCCGACCCGGAACAGGGCCGCCGGTACGACGACGGCGAGCAGCAGCCAGAACAGCGTCACGCCCCAGGGCCTGCCGACGCCCCACGGCTGCTCGGCCAGGACCTTCCCCCCGTACCGCACGGAGACCTGGTAGTCGCCGTGCGCGCCCGCCGTGAGTTCCACCGGGAGCCGGACGAGGGCCTTCCCGCCGGGTGCGACCGTGCCGCGCCACTGGCGCTCCTCGTACTGCGGCGCGAAGACGCCATGGCTGGAACCGACCTGGAAGACGGGGTCCTTGACGGGTGCGGAGCCGAGGTTGCCGACGGTGAGGACGACCTCGCGGCGCGGGGGCGCCCCGAACCAGGTGAGGAGCCCGCTGGAGCCGTCGAGGCGGACGGCGGCGAGGACGGCGAGCCGCCCGTCGCCCGAGGCCTCCGGGAGCGGTGCGGTGGGGTGCCCGGCGACGGTGAACGCGCGGTCGACGGCGTCCTGCTGACCGGTGACCCCGGCGACGTGCACGACGCAGGGGCAGGGTTCGGGGGGCTCGGCGACGGGGAGTTTCGCGCTGAACCCGCCCCGGGCGTCGACGGTGGCGGCCCGGCCGTCGGTGTTGGCGCAGGAGTTGGTGCCGCCGACGACGCCCCTGCCGGGGGCGGACCGGCCGCAGATCAGGAGCATGAGCAGCGCGCCCGGTTTCCAGCCGCTGCCGCTGACGGTGATCTCCCCGCCCTTGCCGCCCTCCGTCTGCGAGAGCTCCACGGCGGGACCCGGGGCGGCCGCCGCGGGGGCGGCGGGGAGGAGGGCGAGCGCGAGGGCGGTCAGGAGTGCCGCGGCCGTGCGCGCCCGCCGCGTGGTTCCGCCGGGTCTCATGGTGTCGCTCCCGTCGACGCTCGCCGGGTACGGGACCTGCCGCGCCGCCGTACCGCGTACCCGCCGCCGCCCGCCGCCGCGAGCAGCAGGCCGGCCGCGCCGGTGAGCGCCGGGCCCGAGGCGAAGGAGGCCTCGGCGCGGGCGGTGGCCGGGGCGGCGCCCGGGGCGGTGGCGGTGAGCCGGACGGTGACGGCGTCGAGGACGGGCGGGTCGGGCCAGGGTTCGGTCCGGGTGGTCCGCTCGCCGGGGCGGAGGGTGAGCGGCAGGGGGCGGCCCGGCCGGTCGAGGACGGTGCCGAGGACGCCTTCGGCGTGGACCGCGAGGTGCGGGGCGAGGACGGTGGTGCCCCGGTTGACCAGGGTGTACCGGAGGGCGCCGGACACGGTGTCGACGTGGACGTCCTCGACGGTGAGGGCGGCGAGCCGGGGGCCGCTGACCCGCAGCCGCAGGTCGACGCGTATCTCCCGGCCCGCCGCCAGGGCCCGTACGGTCCCGCGGTGCTCGCCGGGCGGGGTGTCGGCGGTGACGGTCACGGCGAACGGCACGTCCGCCCTGGTCCTGGCCGGCACGGTCACCGCAGGGGCGGCGAAGGACACCGGCGCGCCCTGCCCGCTGAGCCGTACGGTGAGCGGGCGGGCGCCGGGGTTGGTCAGCGACAGGGTGTCCTGGAGGACGCTGCCGGCGGGGCCCTCCAGATAGGCGTACGGGCGTCCGGCGGCGGGCGCCGCCGTCCAGCCCTGGGCTCCGGGGGGAGCCGCCGCGACCGCGCCGACGAGGGCGGCCGCGGCGGCGGCGAGACCGGAGCGTGCCGCCGTCCGCATCAGCGTGCCGTGCGCCGGGTGAGCCAGAGGACTCCGGCGGCGCCGGTCAGCAGGACGGTGCCGCCGAGGGTGCCGAGGGCCGGGGCGGAGTCGAGGGGCCCGGTCCTGGGGAGTTCGGCGGGCGGGGCCTCCTCCTCCGCGGCGGGCGGCGGAGGGGTGTCACCGCCGGAGACGCCGGTCACGTCGAGTACGAGCGAGGGCCTCGGTTCGTTGCTCGGCCTGCAGACGGCCGCGTCCATACCGAGGGCGTGCACGGTGAGCGTCCCGGCGGTGAAGGTGACCCTGCCGTTCTTCTTCGGTGTGTACGTGCCCGTCAGGGTGCCGATCCTGATCGGGGTGTCGGGCGGGACGGCGGCCGTGTTCGGCGTTCCCTCGACCTTGACGGTGCCGGAGCCGGCGCCGCCGAGGACGAGTTCGGCGCGCGGGGTCATGACGCCCTTGGGGAGTTCGACCGGGCTGTCGGAGACGCCCTTCTCGAACGACATGGTGATCGTGTAGGCGCCGCCGTTCCTGACGGCCTTGATGTCGACGGGCGAGACGGCGCTCTTGGGTCCGATCTTCGTCTCGCAGGCGTAGGCGACGTCGACGACGGTCGCCCGTGCGGTCGGCGCTCCGGTCAGCACGGCCGTGCCCGCCATCGCGACCGCGGCCGTGAGCACGGCGGCCGCTCTCCTCCGGTTCGGCTCATCGGACACCAGGGCACCCCTCACCGCGACGTAACTGACGGCCTTTCAGATGTGGCGTCAAGGTACGCCCGAGGCCTCACGGAGGGAAGGCAGGGGAGTGGGTGGACTTGTGAAAGTCCTAGACGGGTGAGGCGAGTTCGGCCCAGACCGTCTTACCGGGGGCGCCCGGGGTGCGCTCGATGCCCCAGTCGAGGCAGAGACGCTGCACGATGAACATGCCGTGGCCCCCCGGGCGGCCGGACCGGTGCGGGGTGCGGGGCGCGGGCTGGCCGGCGCCCCGGTCGGTGACTTCGAGGCGCAGGACCTTGGCCAGGCGCAGGACGCGGAGGGACTCGGGGCCCTCGGCGTGCAGGCAGGCGTTGGTGACGAGCTCGGAGACGACGAGGAGGACGTCCTCGGCGGCGGCCCTGCGGTCGGCGGTGGCGGCCGGCAGCCAGCCCCACTCGCGGAGCGCGGTCCGCGTGAAGTCTCGGGCGAGCGGCACGGTGCCGCTGGTCTCGCCGAGGGCGATCGTACGGACGTCGGAAGCTTGGTCCATCAGCGCTTCACCTCACCGATCGACGGGACAGAGGGCAGGACGTGCGGGCGGTGCGGGTGCGGCTCGCGGGGTCGCGCCCGGCAGGGAGGGCCTGGCCGGGGCGAGCGGAGGGAACTCAGTGGGGCAGTGCTGTGGCGAGTGTCTCGTGCACGGTGAAGACGGCCTCCGCGCCCGTGATCTGGAACACCCGGGCCACCGCGGGCCGCATCCCCACCAGATGCACCCCGCCGCCGGCGGCGTCCGCCCTCAGTCGGGCGCCCAGCAGGACGTTGAGTCCGGTCGAGTCGCAGAACTCCAGACCCGAGCAGTCGACGACCAGCCGCGTACGGCCCGCGTCGAGCGCGCCGTCCAGGGGAGAGCGCAACAGCTCGGCGGTGTGGTGATCGAGCTCACCCACCGGTGCGAGGACCTCGCTCCCGTCCACGGTCCGGACTTCGACCCGCAGCCGCGCGGGCGGTGCGCTGCCGATGTTCTCGCGGTCCATGGCCGTGCCTCTTCTCGCTCTCGCGGTGCCGACTGACAGATCTCGAACCCTACAAGCGAGGCACCCCTCCGTGCACACGGGGTGTACCACATATCAGGGCAAAGCGGATTGTCGACACTTGCGACCTTGCGCGTCGAGCAGGTAGGGCTAGAGGAGAACACCCGAGACGACCGGCTTCGGAGGCGCCCACACACCGCAGTAGAAGCACCACGAAGGAGACCCATGTCACCCCGGCTCGACGCCCCGCGTACCCCCGACGCGCCGTCGGCAGCAGTCCCCCTGGACCGACCCGGCCACCCCATGAACCTCTCCCCTCACGCCGTCCGGCTTCCGGAGCAGCTCACCGAGCAGCCCCTCGACCGGATCGGACCGGTCGACGCGCGCGCCCTGTCGAAGCAGCTCTTCGCCCGGCTCGCCGAGCTCGAAGAGGGCACCCACGACCACTCGTATGTCCGCAATACGCTCGTCGAACTCAATCTGGCCCTCGTCAGGTTCGCCGCCTCCCGCTTCGGCACCCGCAGCGAGCCGATGGAGGACATCGTCCAGGTCGGCACCATCGGCCTCATCAAGGCCATCGACCGCTTCGAACTCTCCCGCGGCGTCGAGTTCCCCACCTTCGCGATGCCGACGATCATCGGCGAGATCAAGCGCTTCTTCCGCGACACCTCCTGGTCCGTGCACGTACCCCGGCGGCTCCAGGAACTGCGGCTCGACCTCGCCAGGGCCGGTGACGCGCTCTCCCAGCGCCTCGACCGCGCCCCGACGGCCGCCGAGCTCGCCGAGGAACTCGGCATCTCCCCCGAGGAGGTCGTCGAGGGCATGACCGCGAGCAACGCCTACACCGCGGCCTCGCTCGACGCGCAGCCCACCGAGGAGGACGGCGGCGGCGGCGAGGCCGCGCTCGCCGACCGGCTGGGCTACGAGGACCACGGCCTCACCGGGATCGAGTACATCGCCTCCCTCAAGCCGATGATCGCCTCGCTGCCCGCCCGCGAGCGGGAGATCCTCTCCCTGCGCTTCGTCTCCGGCCTGACCCAGTCGGAGATCGGCGCGGAACTCGGCATCTCGCAGATGCACGTGTCGAGGCTGCTCTCCCGCACCCTCGAAAGGCTGCGTCGCGGTCTCACTCTGGAGGAATGACCTCCACCGCCTCCCCCGAGCGGCGAAGATGGCTGCGGAAAGGGCCCGTTCACGGTCGACCGACCCGGGACGGGCCCTTCCGCCGTGACCGGACGGCCTTGTTGACGGGCCGTCCGGATTGGGCCACATTGAGCCCGGGGGTTCAGGGGGGAATCACATGGTTTCTGCGTACGCGGAACTGGAAGAGCGGATGCGCGACAGGCTGGGGGGCCGGGAGTGCCTCTACGTGCCGTCGTGCCGCTTCGGTCTCTATCTCGCGCTGCGCCACTGGTGCCGTCCCGGCGGCCGGGTGCTGATGTCCCCGGTCAACGACGACGTCATCCTCTTCGTCGTCCTCGCCGCCGGGCTGCGCCCCGTACAGGCGCCGCTCGACCCCCGGGACGGGTCGATCGACACGGCCGCGGTACCCGACTCCGTATGGCAGGACCTGTCCGCCGTACTGACCACCAACCTGTACGGGAACCCCGACCCCGCCCCCGAACTGCGCGCCCACTGCGACCGGTCGGGAATCCCGCTCATCGAGGACGCGGCCCACGCCATCGGCTCCTCCGTGGGCGGGCGACCGGTCGGCACGTACGGCGAGGCCTCCGTCTTCAGCCTCTCGAAGCACACCGCCGCCAAGGCCGGCGGCTTCCTCGCCCTCGCCGACCCGGCGCTGCGCGGGGAACTCGCCGCCGCCCGCGACGCCCTGCTCCACCCGACCCGCGCCACCGCCGAACTCGCCCACCTGACCCGGCCGTACGCCGAGGCCGCCCTGCGCGGGCTCCGTCTCACCCAGGCCGCGCGCGCGACCGTCCGGCTGCTCGGCCTGGAGGAGCGGGAGGAGATCCGGATGCCGCTCCGCGCCGACGAGTTGACGCGGGCCCTCCCGGCCGCGCCCGCGCTCGACCCCTTCCACTCCTGGGTCCGGGTCGACATGCACGACTACCGCCTCCGGCCCGGCCCCGGCAGGCTCCGCCGCATCGCCCGCAGGCTCGCCCGGCTCGACGGCGTCCTCGACGCCCACCGGGACGGCACCGCCCGACTCCTGGCCAGCGAGTACGGCACCCCCGGCAGCCCACCGGCGCAGCCGCTGTTCCGCGTACCGCTGCTCGTCGAGGACCGGGGCACCGCCGTCGCCGCCCTCGCCCGGCACCGGATCACCACCGGCTACGTCTACGACCCGCCCCTGGACCGGTACGCGGGCGAGGCGTTCACCGACCCCTCCCCCGCCCCGGAGCCGGCCGCCTGGTTCGCCCGGCACGCCCTGCCCGTGGACCCGCGCCGCGCCGACCAGGTCCTCGCCGTCCTGCGCGCCGCCCGCATCCGCCCCGCCCACCTGTCGCCGGCCCCCGAGGGCGCCCGGTGAGCGAGACCGTACGGCTGCGGGGCGCGGACCGACCCGAGGCCGGTGGTGAGCCCTCGGGCACACCGCCGGAGCCTCCGGCCGGCCCGGCGGACGGCGTCGAGGCGAAGGGCGACCGCTCGGCCGAGGGCACGGGCTCCGGCGACGAAGGCTCCCTGTTCCGCAACGCCTACGCGCTGATGCTCTCCACCGGCGTCTCCGCCGCCCTCGGGCTCGGCTTCTGGCTGGTCGCGGCCCGCTACTACACCGAGGAGGCCGTCGGGCAGGGCTCCGCGGCCATCGCCGCCCAGCGGATGCTCGCCTCCCTCACCGCGACGACGCTCACCGGCGCCGTCGTCCGCTACGTGCCCCGGGCCGGCCGCGCCACCGGACCGCTCGTGGTGCGCCTGTACCTCGTCAGCACCGTGGTCGTCGCCGTCGCCTGCGGCGTCTTCCTGATCACCCTGGACTGGTGGGGCCCCTCGTACGCCCCGCTCGGCACCCTCTCCGCCGGCCTCTTCTTCACCGCGTCCAGCGTCGGCTGGGCCCTGCTCACCCTCCAGGACGGCGTCCTCACCGGGCTCAGACAGGCGATCTGGGTGCCCGTGGGCAACGCGGTCTTCACCGTCGGCAAGCTGGTCCTCCTGGTCCTCCTCGCCGCCACCGTGCCCGCCCTCGGCGTCTTCGTGTCCTGGTCGGCGGCGATAGCCCTGTCCGTGCTGCCGATCGGCTGGCTGGTCTTCCGGCGGCTCATCCCCCGGCAGGCCCGCGCCGACCGGGACCGCGAACCGCCCAGCCTCCGCGAGATCGGCCGCTTCATGGCCGGGGACTCCGTCGGCGCGTTCTTCAGCCTCATCATGATCAACCTGCTGCCGGTGATGGTCGCCGTCCGCTTCGACGCCGCGCACAACGCGTTCTTCTACACGGCCTACACGCTCGGCGGCACGATGGAGTTCATGGCCATCAACATGGCCACCTCCCTCACCGCGCACGCCTCCCACAGCCCCGAGTCCCTCGCCGAAGGCGTCCGGGGCGCGCTGCGCCGCATGACGCTGCTGCTCGTCCCCGTCGTGCTCGTCCTCGTCGTCTTCGCACCGCTGATCCTCACCCCCTTCGGCGGCGACTACGCCGAGCAGGGCACGACCGTGCTCCGGCTGCTCGCCGCCGCCGCGCTCCCCCGGGTCGCCGTCGAGCTGTACATCGGCGTCCTGCGCGTCCAGGGCCGTACGGGCGTGCTCGCCGCCCTCCAGGGCGCCATGTGCGTCCTGGTCCTCGGCAGCGCGGCCCTCCTCCTGGGACCCTTCGGCATCGCGGGAGCCGGGTACGCCGTGCTGGGGGCGATGACCCTCATGGCCCTGGTGTCCGTACCGGGCCTGCGGGCCGCCCTCAAGGGCCACGTGCCGGCCGAGGAGCCGAAGCGGGCGGCGCGGGTGCGGGAGCGCGCGGAGGACGACTACGGCACGAGCTGGGCGCGCGAGAGCGCCTACCTGCGCGGCGCGCACGACTCCGTGACGCCGGCGTTCGGCATCCCGGTGTACGTACCGCCGCAGCGTGCGGAGGACGTGGGGGGCGGCGCTGGTGGGGCGGGGGCGCGCACGGACGAGGCGGTGGGACGCTCCGGGAGGCCTGCCCCCACGCCCCCGCCCGCGTCGGGGCACGCGCCCGCGCGGGACCGGCAGACCGTGCGCCCGCCCCTGTCGGAGGCCTGGCGGTGGGCGCTCCTCGCGCTGGCCGCCGTCCTCTTCTGGCTTCCGCTCGCCCGCTCCGGCGCGCTCGACGTGGAGCGGCTCTCCGGGACCGGTCTGCTCACCGCGCTCCCGCCCGTGACGCTCCTCGCCGGGCTGCTGCTCGTCGCCCTCCAGGGGGCCGCCGTCGGACTCCGCGCGTTCCGGCCCTGGTTCGCCGGAACGGTCCTGCTCGCCACCTTCCTCGCCCTGCACACGGCGCCGCCCCTCCTCGGCCTGCGGCCGGCCGACGCGGGCGGGCCCGGTGCCACGCTCCTGGGCGAGGGGGTGGGCAGAGCCGTCGCCCCGATCGCGCTCCAGGCGCTGAGCCTGCTGCTCGTGGCGGTGCTGCTGCGCGTGGTCGGCGTGGGCGCGCGGGTCACGACGGGGGTGGTGTGGGTGCTGGTCTGGGCGGGCTGGGCGGGGCAGCAGGCCTTCGCCACCGCCCCGCTGCCGCTGTTCCTCGGCCTGGCCGGGGGCACGATGGCGGTGTGCGCCTTCCGGGGCCTGACGACGGGCAGGGGCTGAGCCGGAGACGGCGGGCCCCTGCGGGCGGGGGCCGTCGTCTCAGCCCTTCGGTACGTCCTGCCGGAAGTACGGGTCCTGGCCGGCGATCCGGTAGCCCTCCAGACCCGGACCGGAGTCGACCGTCAGGTCACAGCCGGGCCCGGGGACGGCGCGGTTCCAGTGCACGTACGCCTTCACCTCCGGCAGCGTCGGAGCGACCTCGGGGATGGCGGTGTACCAGTCGCGCTGCCGCTCGGGCCGCTTCGGGTCGGGGGCGGTGGAGAACTCGGAGAGCATGACGGGCTTGTCGGCGGAGATGTTCTTCCGCAGCCATTCGTAGCTGGGCCGCTGACTCCGGTCGAAGTCCAGCCAGTTCGTCGAGCCGTGGCAGAGGTAGTAGTTGTACTGGTCCATGCCGATCCAGTCGACGTAGTCGTCGCCGGGGTAGAGGCGTTTCATCGTCGCCGCGCTCCCCAGGTAGCCGGAGACCGTCCAGACCCAGACGACGTTGTCGGCGCCGAGTTCCCGGAACCGGTCGTGGATGTGGCGGTAGGCGGCGACGTACTCGGCGGGGGTGCCGGCCCCCTCCTTGATCCGGGCGTCGGCTTCCTGGTCGAAGGAGAGGAAGACCCGCTTGCCGTAGTCCTTGATGCGGCGGATCTGCGGGTCGAGGATCTCGGTGTCGTACTGCCCGGACGCGATGTTCTTCCAGCCGAGCTGCGTCTCGGTGTAACCCGCGTGGTGCGGTTCCTTCCACACCGTGGACTCCCAGGCGAGCATCAGCATCCGGTCGCGGCCGAGAGCACGCTCGTCTGGAGTGAGGAGGGTTCCGTCGAGCTCGTTGCCCGACATGTCGTGGTACGTGTAGACGAGGTCGAGACGACGGCCGATCTTCCTCTCGAAGGCGAGCACCGGCCGGGTCAGCGAACTGTCTTCGTCGTACGGGATGTAGGCGCCCCACCAGGCCCCGCAGGGGGCGACGAGCCGGGCGTCGGCGGCGCACCGGTCGTCGCCGCTCTCGGCGACGGTCGCATACACCCCTATGCCGGCGGTCAACGCGCCGACGGCGGCGAGCGCCACCGCGAGCCGTCCGGCCGGGCTGCCGCCCCTGGTGTGCCGACCGGTCATCGGCCCCCACCGTGCCCTCGTTTGCGGAACCTGCGGAACCGGAAGGAGCCGGAGCCCTCGGGTTCGACCGCGCCGCGGGTGGCGGCCGGCAGGGGCAGACCCGGAAGCAGGGCGACGACGGTGGAGAACGCGGCGAGCGGGACGAGGAACGCGGTCACGGAGAACCCTTCGACCAGGAAGAGGACGGTGGCGGTGAGCGTGGCGAGGGAGAGGCTGAGCGGCGCGGCCAGCGCGAACGCCTCCAGACGGGCGCCGGGGCGCAGTCCGCTCGGCTGCGGGTGGAGCAGCGCGAGCCCGGGTCCCAGACAGACGAAGAGCAGCACGGGCAGCCAGCGCAACGGCGAGCCGCCGGGCAGCAGGGTCGCCGCGTACGCCACCCATCCTGAGACGGCGACGGCTCCTCTGATCCGGTTCTGGGTCATCTTCACGGTGTACCGCCCGAGGTGGCCGGGGTCGCTGTGGACGCCGGGGTGTAGGCGAGGACGACCCCGTACGGGGTCTCCTCGACGGTCTTGAAGAGCGGGGACGCCTTCAGACGGGTACGCAGGGTCTCGAAGCCCCCCGACGGCAACAGGCCCTCGCCCGCCGTGTAGATGTCCTGGGTCCGGGTGAGGACGACGTGGGCCGTGGTGCCGGGCGGGATCCCGTCGGCGAGGTAGCGCGCCGGGTCGGCGAGCATCTTCTCGTTCTCGGGCAGCTCCTGCTCGGCGAAGAACCAGTGCTCGACCTGGTCGTAGCGGTGCAGAGCCTGCGGGAAGGAACCCGCAGTGGCGAGGAGCAGCCCGCCCTCGGGCAGCCGGTCGATGGCGCGGGTGACCAGCTCCGTCTCGGCGGGCGGGGTGTAGTACATCGTCTCCTTGCCGTAGTACGAGGGCAGGAAGCCGGCTGTCAGGGCGACGAGGACGACGGGCAGGGCGACGGCCGCGATGCGACGCCGGACGAGAGCGCCTCGGCTCCGGGGGGCGCCGGCGGCGGGGACCAGTGCCGCCGCGGCGAAGAACGCGGCGCCCGGCAGCCCGAACAGATAGACCCGGAACAGCATTTCGCCGCCGTAGTCGTTCACGGCGAAGAGCGGGACGGGGGCGATCGAGACAAGCAACAGCGGCAGCGCGCTGTGCGTCAGCCGGCGACGGCCGAGCACGGCGATTCCGGCGAGCACGACGACGGCGAGGGCCATGGCGATGTTCGCCTGGCCGGCCAGCTCGGGTCCGGGACCGGTGAGCTGCCCGGCGTATCCGGCACGGGAGTTCTCGGTGAGCCGGCCGATCGATTCGCGGAGCGTGCCCAGCATCTCCAGGAACAGCGGCCGGCCCATGGTGAGATTCCACGTCAGCATCAGTAGTCCGGCGACGACGAGGAGGCCGTAGTTGCGGTAGCGGCGGGTGAGCGCGAGCACGAACAGCGCGGCGCACAGCATGACCGGCGTGAGCTGGTGGACGGCGTTGATCGCGAAGATCAGCGGGGAGATGATCGCCACGCACACCGCGCGCTGCCGCACGCCCGTGGGCGGCGGCACGGCGGTCGCGGCCGGGTCGAGATACGCCCGGTCACGCAGTCGGCCGGCCGACCCGGGCCGGACGAAGTGCCGCATCACGACGGCGAGTACGGTCAGGTGCAGGATGTACGCGAGGCCCTGCGGCGCCAGGTAGTCCTGGCCGACCCAGTTGGCGAGTTGGAAGATCCAGACGGCGGTCCACACCAACCGCCAGTCCTCGGCGAAGGTGCGGTAGATGAGCACGAGCAGGGGCAGGGCGATCAGACCGAGGACGATCGGCGCCCAGTTGAGGTAGACGGCGGTGCTCTCGACGCCGAAGGCACGGACCAGCGCCGCGTTCAGGGTGAAGAACCCCGGCCACTGCTCGTAGGCGGACATGTTCCCGGACAGGCCGGCGTTCGGCCGCAGCTCACCGGCGCCGAGGATGACGTTGACGACGGCGTCGTGCTTGGAGGCCCAGGGGTAGCGCACGGAGTCGTACAGGACGGCCGGGGGCGCCTTCAGCGCGACGAGCAGGGCGACGCAGTAGGCGAGCGGCCAGGCGCGCGAGGTCCCGGCGCGCCTCAGCGTCAGCAGGAACCCGGCGGTGAGCACGAGCAGGGAGGCGTGGAAGGTGACGGGCAGCCGGTCCAGGAGCCCGTAGTCGCCCATGGTGCGGAAGTCGATCTCCGGCAGTGCGGAGACCCACAGGCCGAGGCCGAGCACGAGAAGGGCGACAGGCAGCCAGACGAGGTCTGCCAGTGCGGGACGCCCCGGGAGCGTTCCCCGACGGTCGCCGACGGGCGCGGGCACGCCGCTCCGAGGCGAAGTACCGCGCTTTGGTGACACGTTGCCCTGGGGCGGCACGAGGGTCTCCGGCGGCTCACTGCTGCCGGACGTCCGGCTGCTCTCCGAGAGCACACCGCTCTCGGACGTCCCGTTGCTCTCCGGTGGCACATCACTCTCCGGCTTCGGTGTGAACAGGTTCTTCGTCACCCCGCGAACTCCGCTCCGCGCACCAGCGCGCGCGTCCGGCGGTACATCCGCCACCCGACCGTCGCCGGCGAGTCCGGGTACGGCGCGGTCTTCTCGCCCCGGCCCTCCATCCACCGCTCCACGTCGGCCGCGGTGTGGGTGCGGCGCACGATGAGCCGGGCGATGCGGTAGAGCTCGTCGCGGCGGGAGCTCAGCGCGTGCCGGACGGCGACGGCCGAGGTGTAGCCGGCGGCCGCGGCGGCGCGGCGGACGGCGGGGCTGTTGTAGCCGTGGGGGTAGGCGAGGTGCCGTACCTCGTGGCCGAGGGTGTCCTCGAGGACCGCCTTCGACTCCCGCAGTTCGCGCCGGAGGGCCCCCGGGGCCAGGGTGTCGAGCTGGGCGTGGGTGGCCGTGTGGCCGCCGACCTCCATCCCGTACTCCTCCAGGCGCGGGGCCTGCGCCAGGGTCATCATCGGCGCGGGCGGAAGCAGGCACGGCCGGCCCCGGGTGATGGCCCCGGTGGTGAGGTACGCGGTGGACGGCAGGCCCCGGGAGGCGAGTGCCTCGGCGGTCGGCCCCACCAGATCGGCGAAGCCGTCGTCGAAGGTGATGACGACGGGCCGGTCCGGCAGCGCGGCACCGGAGGCGAGGTGCGCGGCCAGGGTGCCGACGGTGACCGGGGTACGGCCGCTGGCGACGATCGCGTCGAGCTGGGAGGCGAACTCCCCCGGGGCGACCGTGAACTCGGCGATCCAGTCCGGCGGGTCGTCCATCACGGCGTGGTAGAGCAGGACGGGTATCCGGGTGTGGAGCGGGACGTTCGTCATCGGCCCGCCCCCTTCAGCTGAGCGGCCTGCGCACGGGCCTTGGCGTATCCGATCGGGCCGTAGAGCATGCCGCGTCGCTCCAGTCGGGAGAGGCTGCGAGGCCAGGGGTGGTGGTGGGTGCCGTGCTCGCCGGGGACGCCGCCCTCGGGGGTCTCCCCGCGCCGGGCGGTCATCGCGCGCGCGTGGGCGAGGCCGCGCGGCAGCCGGGTGAGCAGCGCGGGCAGCAGCCGGGGGTGGCGTACCAGGGTCGCGGTGAGATAGGCGGTGAGGCCGGCGCCGTAGCCGTACGCCTGGTTCCGCAGGTCCTGCCAGGTGTCGCGGTGGTGGTGCCAGACGAGGGCCTCGGCGGTGTACCGGAGCCGGAAGCCGGCGGAGAGGACGGCGACGAAGGCGTACAGGTCGTCGCCGCCCCTGGCCGCCGTCCCGGTGCCCGTCGCCGGGTCGAAACCGCCGGCCTGCCGGAGGGCTGCCGCCCGGAACGCCATGTTGGCGCCGGAGCCGAAACTGCCCGCGGTGAACGGGAAGAGCGGTTCGTCGGCGGGCGGTTCCGCCGGGTCGTACAGCCGGGGCTCGAAGCCCTTGGCGAACCCTCCGTGCGATTCGAGGAGGATCTGGGCGGGGGTGGCGAGCCGGGCCGGCAGGATCAGGCCGGTGACGCAGCCGAGCCCGGGATCGGCGGCGAACGGCTGGGTGAGCGCGGTCAGCCAGTGCGGGTCGGCGATCACGTCGTCGTCGGTGAAGGCGAGGACCTCGCCCTCGGCGGCGGCGGCACCGGCGTTGTGGGCGACGGCGAGCCCCGGGGTGTCCTCCCGGACGTACCGGACGCGGTCGGCGTACTTCCGGGTGACCAGGTCGTGGGTGTCCGTGGTCCGGGGCGCGTTGTCGACGACGACGATCTCGACGTCCGGGTGGTCCTGGACGAGGAGCGAGTCGAGGGCGCGGGCGAGCTGCTCGGGGCGCTCGCGGGTGGCGACGACGACGGAGGTACGGGGCGGGGTGAGCCCCTCGCGGGCCCGGGCCGGGAGGTCCGTTCGGCCGATCGGCCACGCGGCGGCGAGGCGTTCGGCGTCGGTGCGCGGCCCGGTCTCCGCGAGCCGCGCGCGGGCGAGCGCGCCGAGCACCTCGGCGGGGTCATCGCCGTCCGCCACGGTGCCGAGGACGGTGGCGGCGGGCCGCCCCTCGACCCGGACGAGGGCGTAGACGGCGCCCGCCCGGAGGGCCGGCCCGCCGGGCACGGGCCGGAGGGAGAGGACGGGCCCGTCCGGCCCGGCGAGATCGAGCTCGACGACGGAGATCGGACGGGGCGGTGGGCTGCTCAACGGGGATCCCCCAGGGAGGTACGGCGGTGGGGTGGGAGGGCGGGCGGGCGGGGTACGACGGCGGGGTCTGGCGGTGGGGGGCGACGGCGGGGTCTGGCGGTGGGGGGCGGCGGCGGGCGTCTGGGCGGGGGCGGTGGGGTCGGGCAGTGGGGTGGGCGGGGGCGGTGGGGTCCGGCAGTGGGTCGTGCGGCGGCGGCCGGCTCGACGGCTACGAGGAGGGGGCGGTCGTGGCCGGTCGGGATACGCGCCCCGCGGGCACCCACCCGCTCCACCCGCGACCCCGGAACCGACCCCGCTCCCGGCCCCCGTCCGCCACGGCTACCGGTTCCCCCGCAGCCGGGCGACCCCGTTGAGCGTGGCGCGGGCGCGGGCGGCGAGGGCGGGACGGTCGCGGACGAAGCGGTGGACGCGCCGGGCGGGCTCGCGCCCCAGCCAGTGCAGGGCGGCCCGAGCTTCCGGGACGTAGACGGCCCCCTCGTACACCGTCAGCTCACCGGTCTTGAGGGCGTCCTTGTACTCGGCGTCGCCGCGCCCCAGGTCGAGCAGCCCGATCCCGGCGGCGGCCGCCGCCTCGGCCATCCGCAGGTGCAGCACGAGGCCGGGCGAGTACTTCGCGAACTCGGGGTCGTACGCGGGGAACCAGCAGGAGAGGACGGTCGCGGACCGCAGCCCGAAGTGCGCGGCGATCGGCCGCTCCCCCACGTACAGCACGGACAGCACACCGGAGCAGCCGGGCGTCCGCTGCTCGTGGAGGCGCCGTACGAGGGTGGTGATCCACTCCTTGGCGAAGCGGTCACCACGGCCGGTCCTGCGGTACTGGGCGGACTTCCAGTCCATGAGGGTGCGCAGGGCCGCCGGATCGCGCTCGTCGAAGACGAACCGCACCTCGCCGTCGGCCTGGCGGCCGAGCCGGCGCTCCTTGGCGAGAGTGGTCCTGAGGAACTTGGGCGACTGGGCGCGCAGCAGCGTCTCGTAGGCCGCGTACCCCTCGCCGACGTCGATCACGGGCGAGGCGAAGGACTCGGAGGCGGCGCCCGCGAAGACGGGCTGGCCGTCCTCCAGGTTGTCGAACTCCCAGACCGCGATGCCGCAGGCGCGCAGCACCGCGCGGGCGCCGGGCCGCAGTCCGGGACGGAGGACGGCGCCCTGGCTGTCGGAGACGCCGAAGCCGATGGCGCGGCCCTGGCCCAACGGGCCCTTCTCGAAGGGGAAGAAGCCGACGGGCTCGTCCCCCTCCCACCACACGGCGACCCGCGACCGGGGCCGCACCTCGGCCACCGCGCGCGTGAACTCCGGTTCCATGAAGGGGTTCGCCGGCGCGCCGGACTTGGCGCGCAGCTCCCGCCACGCCTCGATCTCGCGCTCGCTCAGCTCCCCCGGCCTCGCGATCCGCACACGAAAAGCGCTCACCTAGCCGACCCCCCGGTCTTCCCCCTGAGTGCTATCAGGACAGGACGGTACCGGTCCGGAACCCTCCGAGACAGGGATACTCGGTCTTTCCACGACGAAGCGGGCCCGGCGGTCCGGCGCGGGCGGCCAGGCCGTCCGGCTCACCAGCCGATCTGGACGTCCCCCAGGACCTCGCCGCCGATCAGGGCGGCGAGGCCGGCCGCCCTGGCGGCGTCACCCGGCTTGCGGACGTGCACGAAGACGGTGTGGTGGGCGGTCCTCTCCGTCCACTGCGCCTCGTCCGCGTGGAAGACCACCTGCACGCCGTCGTACTGGGCGGAGGGGGAGCCCTCCGCCTCCGGATCCTCAGGCCACAGCCCGCGCCAGTCCATCGACGCGGGCCCGTCGCCCAGACCCCGCAGGAACTCCTCGTCGACGCTCCCGACGGGCACGTCGGCGGCCACCACCAGCGGCAACTCCGCCTGGATGGCGGCGTCCGTGGCGGTCGCCATGTCGGGAGGGCACGGGACGCAGGCGCCGGTGTCGGGATCGAAGGCGGTCTCCGCGTGGTCGACCGTCGCGCCCGGCAGCAGCGCGACCATCCGGCGGGCCTCCGCCACCGTCCTCACCACGGTCTCGACGTACATCGCCGCCTCGACGCGCGCCAACAGCCCGACGAGCCGCCACGCGCGCGCGTACGCCTCCCGGGCGTCGGTGGTACGGAAGACGGCGTACGCCCGTGAGTGCCCCATGCCCACCACGATGGCACGCCGCCCGGGACCGTCCGGACGCGAGCGCCCCCGGCTACGGCTTCCGCTTCACGTCGGTGACGCGGACGTCCTCCGTCTCGGGGGCCCCGAAGGGTTCGACGAGCACCTGGTCGGGGGTGCCGGTGACCTCCAGGGCCAGGTTGCCGCCCATGAAGCGCAGGTCGATCCGGGCTCGGGGCGCGCCTCCGTGGTCCGGCATCCGGTGGATGCGCGACGGCGGGTAGTCCAGGCTCGTCAGCTTCTTCTTGAGCGCCGGGTAGTCGGCCGGGCCCGCGCCGTCGAACGCCGTGCGGACGCGCGCGGCGTGGGCGTCACCGGCGCACTTGTCGACGGCGGTCAGCGGCACCTCCTCGACGGGCCCGGACCGGGTGGGCGCCGGCTCCGGGGCGGGCGGCGGCTCGGGGGCGCCCGAGGGGACCGAGAGGTCACCCGGCTCCTCCGGCATCGGCCGGCCCGGCAGGTTCTGCGGCGGGGGCACGTCCTCCGGGGGCACGGAGGGCGGCTGCGGCAGACCGCCGGGCACACAACCGTCCAGGACGCGGGACGACAGCGCCAGGAAGCGCATCTCCGGGTCGGGGTGCTCCGCCAGGGCGTCCGACGGAAGCGACCGCACCGGAGTCGGCGTCGGCTTCGGCTTCGGCTTGGCGCCGGGCTCCACGGCGGACGCCCCGGCAGTGGTCCTGCCGGAGGGGTCCGCCGTGCCGCAGGCGGTCAGGGCCATGCCTGCGAGCGCGGCTGCCAGGACGATCTTCGCGAAGCGGTTCCGCGTTCTCATAGTTCCCATGCGGGAATCATGCGAGCGGCGCCCGGTCGCCCACATGAGTACCCGTACTCAACACCGGCCGTGAGCAACTGGACTGTCGCCTGCCGCTTCTGATGTCACGTCATGGCGTCAGGCCACGCGCGCGCCCCTTCGCCACACCTCCGCCACCAGCGGGACCCCCGGCCTGTACGCCAGGTGGACGTGGGACGGGGCGTCCAGGATCGTCAGGTCCGCCCGGGTGCCGGGGGTGAGGCGGCCCACGTCGGTGCGGCGGAGGGCGGCCGCGCCGCCGGCCGTGGCGGACCAGAGGGCCTCGTCGGGGGTCATGCCCATGTCCCGTACCGCGAGGGCGATGCAGAACGGGACCGACGAGGTGAAGGACGAGCCCGGGTTGCAGTCCGTGGAGAGGGCGACCGTCGCGCCCGCGTCCAGGAGGCGGCGGGCGTCCGGCCACTGGGCGCGGGTGGAGAACTCCGCGCCCGGCAGCAGCGTGGCGACCGTCGACGAGTGCGCCAGGGCGTCCACGTCCGCGTCCGTCAGGTGCGTGCAGTGGTCCGCGCTCGCCGCGTCCAGCTCCACCGCCAGCTGGACGCCGGGGCCGTACGTCAGCTGGTTGGCGTGCACCCGGGGGTGGAGGCCCTTCGCCTTGCCGGCGGTGAGGATCGCGCGGGCCTGGTCGCCGTCGAAGGCGCCCTTCTCGCAGAAGACGTCGATCCAGCGGGCGTACGGGGCGCAGGCGTCCAGCATCTCGCCCGTCACGAGCGCCACATACGCCGCGGGGTCGTCCGCGTGGTCCGGGGACACGATGTGGGCACCGAGGTAGGTGACCTCGTCGGTGTGGGCGGCCGCGATGCGGAGGGCGCGGGCCTCGTCCTCGACGGTCAGGCCGTAGCCGGACTTCGTCTCGAAGGTGGTCGTGCCCTGGCGGAGGGCCTCGTCGAGGTAGCGCGTCAGGTTGCGCTCCAGGTCCGCGTCGCTCGCCGCGCGGGTCGCCGCGACCGTGGTGCGGATGCCGCCCGCCTTGTACGCCTGGCCGGACATGCGGGCGTTGAACTCCGCCGTGCGGTCGCCCGCGAAGACGAGGTGCGAGTGGGAGTCGACGAAGCCCGGGACGACCGCCCGGCCGCCGGCGTCGACCCTGTTGTCAGTGGCGGGTGCTTTGCTGGATTCACCGACCCAGACGACACGGTCGCCTTCGATGACGACGGCCGCGTCCTGGATCAGGCCCAGGGGGGTTCCATCACCGAGGGAGGGGTCGTTGGTGACGAGACTGGCGATGTTGACGATGGCCGTGGCGGCCGTCGCCACGGGGCTGTTCGCGCTCGTGGGGGCGGAGGTCGCCGCCGGGTTGTTCCTCGCCGCGGGGCCGGTGTTCATGGTGAGGGGTGTCTCCTTCAGCCGCGCAGGGCGGCGATCGAGTCGGCGAGGGCCCGTGCCACGTCCGGTACGGAGGAGTGGGCCCCGTCCCGTACGACATGGCGTCCGGCCACGACCGTGTGCCGCACGTCCGCGGCCGACGCGGCGAATACCGCCGTCTCGGCTGCCAGACGCGGTACCGGTCCCGCTGTCCTGACGCTGTCCAGGGCGATCGTCGTGAAGTCGGCGAGCGCGCCCGCCTCCAGGGTGCCCGCGTCCGCCCAGCCGAGGGCCGCGTGGCCGTCGGCGGTGGCCGCGCGGAGCAGTGCCGCCGCCGTCCAGTGACCGCGGGTGCGGGTGCGCAGGCGCTCGTTCAGTTCCATGGCCCGCGCCTCCTCCAGGAGGTCGATGACCGCGTGGCTGTCGCTGCCCAGGGACAGCGGCGAGCCCGCTCGCTGGAGCGCCACGGCGGGGCCGATGCCGTCGGCCAGGTCGCGTTCGGTCGTCGGGCACATGCAGGTGCCGGTGGTCGACGAGCCGAGGAGGGCGATGTCGCCGTCCGTCAGATGGGTGTTGTGGACGCCCGTGGTGCGGGCGCCGAGGACACCGTGCTCGGCGAGGAGCTGGGTGGGGGTCATGCCGTGGGCCGCGAGGCAGGCGTCGTTCTCGGCGGTCTGCTCCGACAGGTGGACGTGAAGGGGCGCCTCCCGGTCCCGGGCCCACCGGGCCACCGTGGCGAGCTGGTCGGCGGGGACCGCCCGGACGGAGTGGATCGCCGCTCCGATCCGTACGCCGTCGCGGTCCTTCAGGCGCTCGACCCGTTCGGCCCAGGCGTCCGCCGTGCCGTCGGTGAAGCGGAGCTGGTGGTGCTCGGGCGCCGCGCCGAAGCCGGAGGAGAGGTAGGCGGTGTCGAGGAGGGTGATGCGGATGCCGGCGTCGGCGGCGGCGGCGATCAGGGCCTCGCCCATGGCGTTGGGGTCGGCGTACGGGGTGCCGCCGGGCGCGTGGTGCAGGTAGTGGAACTCGCCGACGGAGGTGATGCCCGCGAGCGCCATCTCCGCGTACACGGCGCGGGCCAGGGCGAAGTAGGTGTCGGGGGTGAGGCGCTGGGCGACGGTGTACATGACCTCGCGCCAGGTCCAGAAGGTGCCGGAGCCGACCTGGACGGTGCCGCGCAGGGCGCGGTGGAAGGCGTGCGAGTGGGCGTTGGCGAGGCCGGGGACCGTGAGGCCCCGGAGGACCACGGCGCCGGGCGGGGGCGTGTCGACCCCGGTGCGCACGGCGCTGACGCGCCCGTCCCCGAACCCGGGCCCGGCGGTGGAGCCGCCCGTGGACACGTCCAGGGCCACGCCCGGCTCGACGTTCGCGCCGAGCCAGGCGTGCTCCAGCCAGTACGTCGTCAGCGGCACGCCAGCTCCTCCAGTACGTCGGCGAGTGCGAGGACCCCGGCCACGCAGTCGTCCTCGGCCGCGAACTCGGCCGGGGAGTGCGAGACGCCGGTGGGGTTCCGTACGAACAGCATGGCGGTCGGGATCGATTCGGACAAAATACCCGCGTCGTGTCCGGCGCCCGTGCCGAGGACCGGCACCTTGCCCGCGGTCCCGTCCCCCAGGATCCTGGACAGCTCGTCGCGCAGGGCGTGCGAGAAGTCCACGACCGGGGTGAAGGACTCCTGGACGACGGTGAGGTCGATGCCGTGGCGTTCGGCGTAGGCGCGCGCCTCCGTCTCGATGCCGGTGACGACCTGGTCCAGGGAGGCCTGGTCGGCGGCGCGGGCGTCGAGCCAGCCCCGGACCAGGGACGGGATGGCGTTGACGCCGTTCGGTTCGACGGCGATCTTGCCGAAGGTGGCGACGGCGCCGGCGAGTTCGGCCTCGCGGCGGGCGGCGAGGACGGTCTCGGCGTAGGTGAGCATCGGGTCGCGGCGGTCGACGAGCCGGGTGGTGCCGGCGTGGTTGGCCTCGCCCGCGAAGTCGTACCGCCAGCGGCCGTGCGGCCAGATGGAGGAGGCGATGCCGACGGCGTCCCCGGACAGGTCGAGGGCGCGTCCCTGCTCGACGTGCAGTTCGACGAAGGCACCGATGCGGGAGAGGCGCTCCGGGTCGGGGCCGATCGCCTCGGGGTCGTACCCGGCCGCCTCCATGGCCTGCGGAAGGCTGGTCCCGGAGGCGTCGCGCAGTTCGTACGCCTGCTCCTTCGTCAGCCGGCCGGCGGTGAGGCGGGAGCCGACGCAGGCGAGGCCGAAGCGGGCACCTTCCTCGTCTCCGAAGTTGGTGATGGCGAGCGGCCGCTTGAACCGGACGCCGCGGGCGCGCAGTTCGTCGAGCGCGGCGAAGGCGGAGACCACGCCGAGGGGGCCGTCGAAGGCTCCGCCGTCGGGTACGGAGTCGAGGTGCGAGCCGGTGACGACGGCGTTCCCCGCGGTGGGGTCGCCGAGCCAGGCCCACTGGTTGCCGTTGCGGTCGGTCTCGACGTCCAGGCGGCGGGCCTCGGCCTGCATCCGGAACCAGAGCCGGCAGTCGGCGTCGGCCTCGGTCCAGGCGTGGCGCCGGTAGCCGCCGGAGGCGGCGCTGCGGCCGATGGGCCGCAGCGACCGCCACATGGCGTGGAAGCTCGCGCTCACGCGGAGCCGCCCTGACCGGCCGCGCCGCCGTCGTGCGCCGCGTCGCCCTCGCGCATCGGGACGCGGACGCCCTTCTCGTCGGCGACCCGCTCGGCGATGTCGTAGCCCGCGTCGACGTGGCGGATGACGCCCATGCCCGGGTCGTTCGTCAGGACGCGGCGGATCTTCTCGCCGGCGAGGGCCGTGCCGTCCGCGACCGAGACCTGGCCGGCGTGGATGGAGCGGCCCATGCCGACGCCGCCGCCGTGGTGCAGCGACACCCACGAGGCGCCGGAGGCGACGTTGACCATGGCGTTGAGGAGCGGCCAGTCGGCGATCGCGTCGGAGCCGTCGAGCATGGCCTCGGTCTCGCGGTACGGGGAGGCGACCGAGCCGCAGTCCAGGTGGTCGCGGCCGATCGCGAGGGGAGCGGCGAGGGTGCCGTCGGCGACCATGTCGTTGAACATGGCGCCGGCCTTGTCGCGCTCGCCCTGGCCGAGCCAGCAGATGCGGGCCGGGAGGCCCTGGAAGTGGACGCGCTCCCCGGCCATCTTGATCCAGCGGTGGAGGGACTCGTTCTCCGGGAACAGGTCCAGGATCGCCTTGTCGGTCTTGTGGATGTCCGAGGCCTCGCCGGAGAGGGCGGCCCAGCGGAACGGGCCCTTGCCCTCGCAGAACAGCGGGCGGATGTAGGCCGGGACGAAGCCGGGGAAGGCGAAGGCGCGCTCGTAGCCGGCCAGCTGGGCCTCGCCGCGGATGGAGTTGCCGTAGTCGAAGACCTCGGCGCCCGCGTCCATGAAGCCGACCATGGCCTCGACGTGGCGGGCCATCGACTCGCGGGCCCGCACCGTGAACCCGGCCGGGTCCTTCGCCGCGTACGTCGCCATGTCGTCGAAGGCGACGCCCACCGGCAGGTAAGAGAGCGGGTCGTGGGCGCTCGTCTGGTCGGTGACGATGTCGATCGGGGCGCCCTCGGCCAGCATCTGCGGGACCAGTTCGGCGGCGTTGCCGAGGAGGCCGATGGAGAGCGGGCGGCGGGCGTCGCGGGCCTCGGTGGCCAGCTGGAGCGCGTGGGCGAGCGAGTCGGCCTTCACGTCGAGGTAGCGGTGCTCGATGCGGCGCTCGATGGCGCGCGGGTCGACGTCGACGCAGATCGCGACGCCGTCGTTCATCGTCACGGCGAGGGGCTGGGCGCCGCCCATGCCGCCGAGGCCGGCGGTGAGGGTGATCGTGCCGGCCAGGGTGCCGCCGAACTTCTTGGCGGCGACGGCGGCGAAGGTCTCGTACGTGCCCTGGAGGATGCCCTGGGTGCCGATGTAGATCCAGGAGCCGGCCGTCATCTGGCCGTACATGGTGAGTCCGAGCTGCTCCAGGCGCCGGAACTCCTCCCAGTTGGCCCAGTCGCCGACGAGGTTGGAGTTGGCGATGAGGACGCGCGGGGCCCACTCGTGGGTCTGCATGACGCCGACGGGACGGCCGGACTGGACGAGCATCGTCTCGTCCTGCTTGAGGGTGCGCAGGGTGCGGACCATCGCGTCGAAGGAGCGCCAGTCGCGGGCGGCCTTTCCGGTGCCGCCGTAGACGACGAGCTTGTCGGGGTGCTCGGCGACCTCGGGGTCGAGGTTGTTCTGGAGCATCCGGAGGGCGGCCTCCTGCTGCCATCCCAGGGCGCTCAGTTCCGTACCGCGCGGGGCCCGTACGGGGCGGGGTCCTGACATGGCGGTGCCTCCTCGAATGTCGTTCAGATATTCACATCCTCGCGTTATGAATAGATGTAGTCAACAGGGCGACTTCCCCGCGTGGCGGTGAGGACATCGGTGAGGATGGACCGCATGGCCTCCTCCCGTCGCGATCTCGCCGTCCGAGCCTCCGTCGATCAAGGACTCCTCACCCCCGCCGAGCCGGTCGTCGCGCTCCTCGACACCGCCGGCATCCGCGCCTCCGCCACTGCCCTGACCAGCGCGTTCGCCGCCGTCACCGACGCGCCCGTGCTGCACGCCTTCGCCGTCAAGGCCGCCCCGCTCGTGCCGGTCCTGCGCCTGCTGCACGAGGCCGGACTCGGCGCCGAGGTCGCCAGCCCCGGCGAGCTGGCCCTCGCGCGCGCCGCCGGGATCCCGTCCACCCACACCGTGCTCGACTCGCCCGCCAAGACCCCCGCCGAGCTCCGCCAGGCCCTCGCGCTCGGCATCGCCGTCAACGCCGACAATCTCCAGGAGCTGGCCCGGCTCGACGCCCTGGTCGCCTCCGCGCCCACCGCCTCACCGCTCGGCCTCCGGGTGAACCCGCAGGTCGGAGCCGGTTCCATCGGCTCCCTCTCGACCGCGACGGCCACCTCCAAGTTCGGCGTGGCCCTGCGCGACGAGGGCGCCCGCGCGGCCGTCGTCCAGGCCTTCCTGGACCGGCCCTGGCTGACCCGGCTGCACACCCACACCGGCTCCCAGGGCGTCCCGCTCGCCCTGATGGCCGAAGGGGTCGGAGAGGCCTACGCCCTCGCCGAGGAGGTCAACCGCGCGGCGGGCCGGCAGCGGATCGACACCCTCGACATCGGCGGCGGGCTGCCGGTCAACTTCGACTCCGACGAGGAGACCCCGACGTACGCCGAGTACGCCCGGCTGCTCGCCGACACCGTCCCCGGCCTCTTCGACGGGCGCTACCGCCTGGTGACCGAGTTCGGCCGCTCCCTGCTCGCCAAGCACGGCACGGTCCTCGCCCGGGTGGAGTACACCAAGAGCTCCGGGGGCCGCCCGATCGCCGTCACCCACGCGGGCGTGCAGCTGGCCACCCGAACGGTCTACGCCCCCGAGTCCTGGCCGCTGCGCGTCCTCGCGTACGACTCCGAGGGCCGCCCCCACACCGCGGAGAGCACCGTCCAGGACGTCGCGGGCCCCGCCTGCTTCGCCGGGGACCTGCTCGCCACCAGCCGGAAGCTGCCGCTGCTGTCCCCCGGCGACGTGGTGGCCGTACCGGACACCGGCGCGTACTACTTCGCCCACCACTACGCGTACAACAGCCTGCCCCGGCCCGGCGTCCACGGCTTCACGGTGGCCGACGACGGCGCGGTCACCTTCGCGACGGTACGGACGCCCCAGACGCTCGCGGAGATCGTCGCCGATTCGGGCGGGGCGCACGCCGACGCGCTGGTGCGGCAGCCGGGGCCCGGGACGCCGTCCGGTAGCGGAGGCCCCGCGGTCCGGCTTCCATGAAGCCATGACTGGAACCGGTACGGACACCCCCTCCGTCGTCGTCGAGCGCCGGGTCGACGCCTCCCCCGGCCGGGTCTGGGAGGCGATCACCGACCTGCCGGACATGCCCCGCGTCCTCTCGGGCGTCGAGAAGGTCGAAGTGCTCACCGAGGGCGGCTTCGCGGTGGGCACGCGTTGGCGCGAGACGCGGCGGATGCTGGGCAAGGAGGCCACGGAGACGATGACCGTGACGGAGTGCGAGCCGCCCGACCGGTACGTCGCGGTCGCCGACTCGCACGGCATGCACTACGTCTCCGAGATCACCCTCACGCCCGACGGGGCGGGGGCCACCCTCCTGCGGATGACGTTCTCCGCGCGGCCGGCGCACGACCGCACCCCGGGATTCCTCACCCGGCTGATGGCCCGATTCGGCGCGAAGGCCGTCGCCAAGGCGCTCGCCAAGGACCTGGCCGACATCGCGCACGCCGTGGAGTCACGCCTCTGACCGGCGGAGAAGCCGCCGGAAGCCGGCCGTGAACCCCGCGGGCCGCCCCCCGCCCGGCCGATGATCCTTTGGATCAAATTCCGTCAGAGGCTGGCATGTTCCGATGGAAAATGCCAGAACGCCTCCCCCGGAGCGCAGCGTTCAGTAACGTCACCGTCACTGCCGCACGTTCGCACGCCGCATCGGGAGGGGAATCCGCGTGCCCGGAATCGACGAGTGCCTTCTGGAGGCCATGGCCCTGCCGGGCGCTCGCGGAGCCTCCCTGGTCGACTGGACCAGCGGGCTCGCCCTCGGGACGGCGGGTGACTCACCGGTCGGCGACCACGAGACCACGGCCGCCGAGACCGCCGAACTCGCCCGTTCCGCAGCCGAGTTCGACACCTTCGTGGCGGCCGGCGACAGCGCGGGGGACGGGCCGCCCGTCGAGGACCTGATCGTCACCACCCGCGCCGGCTACCACGTCCTCCGCTTCGTCCACACCTCCTTCGACAGCAGCGTCTTCCTCCATCTCTGGCTCGATCGCGACACCGGAAACCTCGCCCTCGCCCGGCACCGCCTCCGCGACCTCGCCGAGAGGCTGGTCCTCGGATGAGCGCCGTCGCCACCCCCGTCTCCCCCATGCTGGTCCGGCTCGCCGCCGAGAAGGCCACCGGGGCCCTGCTCCGCGACCACGGCACGCTCTACCTCGTCGACGGCCGCGTCGTGCACGCCGAGAGCCCCGCCGCCCCCGGCGTCGACGTCCTCCTCACCACCGGCGGGCGCCTGCCCCGCGAGGGCTGGGACGAGGCCGTCGACCGGGCCGGCGCCCACCGCGCCGTCGGCCGCTTCCTCGTCGACAGCGGCCGGCTCCACGACGGCGAGCTGGAGATCTGCCACCTCGGCGCCGTCTTCGACGCGGCCTTCTTCGCCCTCTCCCCCGCCAGCGGACCGACCCGCTTCCGCTACGGGGTCGGGCACTGGTTCGGGACCGTACGACCGGTCTCCGCCGAGGCCGTCGAACGCGAGACGGTACGCCGCCGCGAACTCCTCGACGCCGTCTGGCCGTACGCCTCCGTGGACACCGCCCCGGTCGTGCCCCGCCCCGCCGCCCCCGGCCAGACCGTGGGCACCCGCCAGCGCGCCCTGCTCGCCGCGGCGGACGGCGAGCGGACCCCGGCGGAACTGGCCCGGCTGCTCGGCAGACCCGCCTTCCACACGCTCCTCGACGTACGGCGGCTCGCCGCCGCCGGGCTCGTCGAGACCCCGCTCGACCCGGGACCCGAACCCGCGCCACCGCCCCCCGTACCGGCGCTGCCGGTGGCCGACCCCGACATCGCCCTGCTGCGCCGGCTCCGTGACGCCCTGGAGGCACACCTGTGATGAGGCGTGCCCTGCGCCTGCGCGCCGAAAGGAAACAGCTCATGACGGCAGAAGCCGAGGTCCTCGGCGAGCTCAGACGGCTGCGGGCCCGACTGCCCCAGCTGACCGGCGCGCTCGCGGCCAGCGCCGACGGCCTCGTCCTGGCCCACGACACCGTGGACGGCGAGGCGGAGAGCGTCGCCGCGCTGACCGCCGCGGCCCTCGGGGTCGGCCAGCGCCTGACCGACTCCACCGGCCAGGGCCGCTTCCGCGAGCTGCTCGTACGCGGCGACGACGGCTACGTGGCCACCTACGCGGCGGGCGGCGCGGCCGTCCTGACGCTGCTGGCCGAGCCCCGGATCAACGTGGGGCGGCTCCATCTGGAGGCCCGCAGGTCCAGCGCCCGGATAGGCGAACTCGTCGACGGCGCGCTGGAGCGCAGAGACCTGAACCGACCCGCACACCAACCGAACCCGTAACCCGAGAAGGAAGAAGTACGACACCATGGCGAACACCGAGACCTCCCTCAAGGAAGCGGCCTCCATCGACGGCGCGATCGGCGCGGCCCTCGTCGACTACACCAGCGGCATGGCGCTCGGCACCATCGGCGGCGGCAAGGACCTCGACCTCAACGTGGCCGCGGCCGCCAACACCGACGTGGTCCGGGCCAAGGTCCGGGCGATGGAGATGCTGGGGCTCAACGACGAGATCGAGGACATCCTCATCACGCTCGGCCAGCACTACCACCTGATCCGGCTGCTCAAGGGACGCGGCACCAACGGCCTCTTCCTGTACCTGGCGCTCGACAAGAGCCGCGCCAACCTGGCGATGGCCCGCCACCAGCTGAAGAAGATCGAGAACGAGCTGGACGTCTGACCCGGCCACCGGCGCGCGCGTGGGGGCCTATTCGACGAACAGGCCCCGCGCCGCCGCCTTCGTGTCGAACTCCTCCAGGCGCGCCTGCGCGTCCGGGAGTCCGTCGGCCATGGCCTCCAGGAGGACCCGGCCGAGCATCATCGGCGCGCAGGCGGTGTCGAAGGCGAGCCCGGTGCCGACGGCGGCCGGGATCAGCAGGTCGCTGTGGGCGGCGACCGGCGCGAACGCCGACTCGGCGACGGTCACGACGGTGAGCCCGGCCGTCCGCGCGTACTCCAGGGCCTCGACGACCTCCCGCGGGTGCCGGGGCAGCGCGAAGCACAGCAGGGCCGTGGCACCGGCCCGTACGGCCGCGTCGACGCGGTCCGTGAGCATCGACCCGCCCTCGTCGAGGAGGCGGACGTCGGGGTGCACCTTGGCGGCGAAGTAGGCGAAGCCACGCGCCTGCGAGGAGGCGGCCCGCAGCCCGAGGACGAGCAGCGGCCGGGAGCCGGCGAGCAGCCGGCCGGCCCGCTCGACGGGCGCCGGGTCGGCGAGGAGCCCGGCGAGGTGCCTGAGGTTCTCGATCTCGGCGAGCACGGCCGTCTGGTACTCGTTGAACGTCTCCCCGCCGTCCCCGCCGCCGGCCTCGGGCGGCGCGACCTCGCGGAGGTGCCGGCGGAGCGCCGGGTACCCGTCGAAGCCGAGGGCGACGGCGAACCGGGTGACGGACGGCTGACTGACCCCGGCGAGTTCGGCGAGCTCGACACTGGACAGGAACGGCACGTCACCGGCGCGCCGCACCATGCAGTGCGCGATCCGCCGCTGCGTCGGCGTCAGCCGGTGCCCCTCGAAGAGCGCCTGCAGCCGGCCGGCCGGGCTGTCGCTCATGCCGCCCCTTCCCGTATTCACCCACCAAAAACTCTGCATAAGGATATGCAGCCGGGTGACGGGAGGGAAAGGAGTAGCGCGGGGACCGCCGCACCCCCGTGACCGGGGGGCGGGACGACGGCGGTCCCCGCGAGGGACGCGGGCCCGGGTCAGGACCGGTCTCCGCGTCCGCGACGTCTGTGGAGGCCCGGGAGCCGCTCCGGAAGTCCGTGACGCCGACAACCACCAATGTGCCGGACGAGTGTTAAGCGGGTGCTGCCGATACGTGTCGCCCTCGTACCGGTTGTACGAACTGCTTCACGGACGGCCGCACGACCTACTTCGTGCCGCCGTTGGCCAGGAAGGCCAGCAGGTCCTGACGGCTGACGACACCGGTCGGCTTGCCCTCGACCAGGACGATCGCCGCGTCGGCCTCGCCCAGGACGGACATCAGGTCGGCGACGGGCTCGCCGGAGCCGACCTGCGGCAGCGGCGCGCTCATGTGGCGCTCCAGCGGGTCCTCCAGGGAGGCGCGCTTCGTGAAGAGCGCGTCGAGGAGCTCGCGCTCGACGACCGAGCCGACGACCTCGGCGGCCATCACGTCGGGGTGGCCGGCGCCGGGCTTGACGATGGGCATCTGGGAGACGCCGTACTCGCGCAGCACCTCGATGGCCTGGCCGACGGTCTCGTCCGGGTGCATGTGGACGAGGGAGGGCATGACGCCCTCCTTGTGGCGCAGGACGTCCGCGACGGTGGCGGTGGAGGTGTCCTCCAGGAAGCCGTGTCCGGCCATCCACTCGTCGCTGAAGATCTTGGACATGTAGCCGCGCCCCGAGTCCGGCAGCAGGACGACGACGACGTCGTCGGGGCCGAGCTCCCTGGCGACCTCCAGGGCGGCGACGACGGCCATGCCGCAGGAGCCGCCGACGAGGAGGCCCTCCTCCTTGGCGAGGCGGCGGGTCATCTGGAACGAGTCCTTGTCGGACACGGCGACGATCCGGTCCGTGACGTTCCGGTCGTACGCGGTCGGCCAGAAGTCCTCGCCGACGCCCTCGACGAGGTACGGGCGGCCGGAGCCGCCGGAGTAGACGGACCCCTCCGGGTCGGCGCCGATGACCTTGACGGAGCCGCCGCTGACCTCCTTGAGGTAGTTGCCGGTGCCGGAGATGGTGCCGCCGGTACCGACGCCCGCCACGAAGTGGGTGATCTTCCCGTCCGTCTGCTCCCAGAGCTCGGGACCGGTGGTCTCGTAGTGGGAGCGCGGGTTGTTCGGGTTGGAGTACTGGTCGGGCTTCCAGGCACCGGGCGTCTCACGGACCAGCCGGTCCGAGACGTTGTAGTACGAGTCCGGGTGCTCCGGGTCGACCGCCGTGGGGCAGACGACGACCTCGGCGCCGTACGCCCGCAGTACGTTGATCTTGTCGAGCGACACCTTGTCCGGGCAGACGAAGATGCACTTGTAGCCCTTCTGCTGGGCCACGATCGCCAGGCCGACGCCGGTGTTGCCGGACGTGGGCTCGACGATGGTGCCGCCGGGCTTCAGCTCTCCGCTCTGCTCGGCCGCCTCGATCATCCGCAGCGCGATGCGGTCCTTGACCGAGCCGCCGGGGTTGAAGTACTCGACCTTGGCCAGGACGGTCGCCTGAATGCCCGCTGTGACGTTGTTGAGCTTCACCAGCGGGGTGTTGCCGACGAGGCTGATCATCGAGTCGTGGAATTGCACCGTAATCTCCGGGGTCTCCGTAATGGTGTGGCCAGCGTATGCGTAGTCGGAGCGGGTTACGGGGCAGTTAGACCCTGAACGGCTTGAAGGAGGTGACGGCCTCATGTCGAGGGCGAGGGTGGCGCGGCGGATCGCGGCGGGCGCGGCGTACGGCGGCGGGAGTATCGGGCTGCTGGGGGTGGCGGCCGTGGGCGTCCTGCTGGCCGAGATGCAGCTCGCGAAGCGGACGGTGGGCGGGGGCGCGGCCCCTCTGCCGCCCGGCGCGGACGGCCTGTACGGGCGCGCGTTCGGCACGGACGACCCGCTGCGACTGGCCCTTCTGGGTGATTCCACGGCTGCGGGCCAGGGAGTGCGCCGCTCGGGCCAGACGCCGGGCGCGCTGCTCGCCTCCGGGCTCGCGGCGGTGGCCGAGCGGCCGGTGGTGCTGCGGAACGTGGCGCTGTCCGGGGCGCGCTCGGACGATCTGGAGCGCCAGGTGTCGCTGCTGCTCGCCCAGCCGCTGGGGCCGCCGGACGTGTGCGTGATCATGATCGGGGCGAACGATGTGACGCATCGCATGGCGCCGACGGAGTCGGTACGGCTCCTGGCGTCGGCGGTGCGGCGGCTGCGGACGGCGGGGGCGGAGGTGGTGGTCGGCACGTGCCCTGATCTGGGGACGATCGAGCCGGTGTACCAGCCGCTGCGCTGGCTGGCCCGGCGGGCTTCCCGGCAGCTGGCGGCGGCGCAGACGATCGTGGTGGTGGAGCAGGGCGGGCGGACGGTGTCGCTCGGTGACCTGCTGGGCCCCGAGTTCGCGGCGAACCCGCGCGAGATGTTCGGGGTGGACAACTTCCACCCCTCGGCGGAGGGGTACGCGACGGCGGCGATGGCCGTCCTGCCGACGGTGTGCGCGGTGCTCGGGGTCTGGCCGGAGACCGACCGCCTCGAGCCGGCGCGCCGGGAGAACATGCTGCCGGTGGCGAAGGCCGCGGCGGAGGCGGTGCGGGAGGCGGGTACCGAGGTGACGGGGGCGCGGGCCCCGTGGGCGCTGCTGAAGCACCGGCGGCGGAGGAGGCTGCCGGCCGCGGAGACCCCGGCCCCCGCCCCGGAGGACGCCCAGACGTGACGCTCTCTCCCGGGCCGTACGGGTGGTGCGGGTGGGGACGGAGGGGCGGGATGACTGAGCGCTCGCTTAGAAAAGAGGCCCGCGTCACACCGTCTGGGCGGTGACCACCGCGGTACGTACGGGTAACTTCCCTTTCAGTCCGCCCCCTCCGCACCCTCATGGAGCCGTGATGCCCGAAGCCGTGATCGTCTCGACCGCCCGTTCCCCCATCGGCCGGGCCTTCAAGGGCTCCCTGAAGGACCTGCGGCCGGACGACATCACCGCGACCATCGTCCAGGCCGCCCTGGCGAAGGTGCCCGAGCTCGACCCGCGCGACATCGACGACCTGATGCTGGGCTGCGGTCTGCCCGGCGGCGAGCAGGGCAACAACCTGGGCCGGATCGTCGCCGTGCAGATGGGCATGGACCACCTGCCGGGCTGCACGATCACCCGCTACTGCTCCTCCTCGCTGCAGACCTCCCGCATGGCGCTGCACGCGATCAAGGCGGGCGAGGGCGACGTCTTCATCTCGGCCGGTGTCGAGATGGTGTCCCGCTTCGTGAAGGGCAACTCGGACTCGCTGCCCGACACGCACAACCCGTTCTTCGCCGAGGCCGAGGCCCGCACCGCCGAGGTCGCCGCCTCCGAGGGCTCCACCTGGCACGACCCGCGCGAGGACGGCGTCGTCCCGGACGCGTACATCGCGATGGGCCAGACCGCGGAGAACCTGGCCCGACTCAAGGGCATCAGCCGCCAGGAGATGGACGAGTTCGGCGTCCGCTCGCAGAACCTCGCCGAGCAGGCCATCAAGAACGGCTTCTGGGAGCGCGAGATCACCCCGGTGACGCTCCCCGACGGCACGGTCGTCTCCACGGACGACGGCCCGCGCGCCGGCGTCACCCTGGAGGGCGTGCAGGGCCTGAAGCCGGTGTTCCGCCCCGACGGCCTGGTCACCGCCGCCAACTGCTGCCCGCTGAACGACGGCGCCGCCGCCCTCGTGATCATGTCGGACACCAAGGCCCGCGAGCTCGGCCTCACGCCGCTGGCGCGGATCGTCTCCACCGGCGTCTCCGGCCTCTCCCCCGAGATCATGGGCCTCGGCCCGGTCGAGGCGTCGAAGCAGGCCCTCCAGCGCGCCGGCCTGACCATCGGCGACATCGACCTGGCCGAGATCAACGAGGCCTTCGCCGCCCAGGTCATCCCGTCCTACCAGGAGCTGGGTCTGGATCTGGACAAGGTGAACGTCAACGGTGGCGCGATCGCCGTCGGCCACCCCTTCGGCATGACCGGCGCCCGCATCACCGGCACGCTGATCAACAGCCTGCAGTTCCACGACAAGCAGTTCGGTCTCGAGACCATGTGCGTCGGTGGTGGCCAGGGCATGGCGATGGTGATCGAGCGCCTGAGCTGACCCCGCGGGTCCGGGGCCTGAACGGACCGTTCCGCCCGCGCGCCTCTCCGGGCGGCCCCGGCGCCAACCGCCCCGCGTCCGAGCCGTGACCGAATCTCCCCCAGGATGTGACCTACGTCCCGGGGGAGTTCGTTTTCCCAGGTCAGAGTGGTTTCGGGACTAAACACCTGGCAGAAATACCTGTCCAATTCGTGACGTAATGCACTGACAACAGGCCCCACCCCAGGACAAGCTGATGTAGGAAGTCGGGGGATCGACTCGGAATCGGGAGTACGTCAGTGAGCACCATGCCTCTTGCCCTGCTGCTGACCACGGCCGCTGCCACGGCCGTGGGCGCTGCCGCCCTGCACGCCGTCCACGGTCTCCGCAAGCAGGTCACCGCCCTGCGCGGCGAACTGGCGGCCGGGCGCGCCGTCACCGTTCCCGCCGCCCGCGCGACGCCCGCCGCGGAGATACGGGCCGCGGTCGCGGACGCGCTGGCCGAGGAACGCGAGCGCGAGCTCGCGGAGGCGCGTGCCTTCTGGGCCGCGCAGGAGGCCCGTGACGCGGCCGACGCCCCGTCGCTGCTCGGCGGCCTCGGCGGCCCGGCGGAGGACGGCTCCTTCTTCATGCCGCGCCAGGCCGACTTCGTGGGTCTTGAGGCGATGGCCCTGGAGGCCATGGAGGCGGAGGCCGCCTCGCTCGACGGCCCCGACGCGTTCGACGTCTTCGACGAGTACCCGGAGGACTCGGCGGAGCTGGCGGCGGCCCGCCGCCGTCACCCCTCGCACCCGGACTTCGTCCCGGTGCAGACGCCGGTCGTCACCGACCACGAGCGGACGGTGTCCCGTCTGGAGGAGCTGGCCGACACCGGCACGGCGCTGACCGACGTGCGGCCGGGCCCGCTCGGCACGCTCGACGTGTACGTCTTCGCGGACGGCACGACGCTCTGTATGACCCCGGGTCACCGCGAGACCGCGGAGCGTCTGGCCGAGGCCCTGCGCTCCGGGCGCACCCCGGTGCTGCTCGGCGGCTCGGGCGTCTCGGGCGCCTTCGCCCTCACCTTCTCGTACGGCGATTCGGACGAGGAGAACGTCTACATCCTGGCGGACCGCGTCATCGCCTCGCTGTAGGTCCGAGACCCCCGGCTACAGCCCCGAGCGTTCCGCCGCCTCACGTACCAGCCTCACGGCCTCGCCCAGTTCCCCCTCGCGGGAATCGGCCGGGGCCGTTCGCAGGATCTCGGCCAGATCGTTCCCGGCGACGACGAGCTGGTCGGCGACGGTGAAGACGCCCGCGTCGGGCATGAGCGCGGGCTCCCGCTCGGGGTCCTCGGCGCGCTGGGCCCGCACGGCGAGCTCGCGGGCGAGGGCAAGTCCTTCGGCCGCCGCGCCGCGCTGGAGGCGGCTCTGCGGGGCGGCCCGCAGCCGGTCGGCGAAGCGCTCGACGGCGGCGGTCAGTTCACTCGTATCGCGCACCCCGCGACCCTACGCGCCGTCCCGGCCCCCTTGCCAACGGGCGAACGCTTCGGCACGGTGACGTGAAGGAGTACGAGGAGCACACGGTACGACGCGTCCGGAGGCGCCGATGTCCCACACATTCTCCGCTGAGACCCACCGCAACATGCTGGCCCGGATCCCGCGCCGCACCGGCCGTGAGATCGCCGACTGGATGCGCACCGTCGACGAGGGCCCTTCCCTCCTCCGTTTCGAGGACCGGGTGAACTGGCTCCGCGGGGCGCACGAGCTGACGTACGGCCACGCGAAGGCGATCCTGCACGAGTACGACCTGCGGCGGGCGGCCCGCAGGCTGCTCTGATCCGGCCGCGGGCCCGCCCCCGGCTCACCTCACGTGACGGCCGAGGAAGTCCCGGACGAGTGCGGCGATCTCCTCGCCGTGGGTCTCCAGGGCGAAGTGCCCGGCGTCCAGGAGGTGGATCTCGGCGTCCGGCAGGTCGCGGGCGAAGGCCTCCGCGCCGGCGGGCCCGAAGATCTCGTCGCCGCGCCCCCAGGCCGCGAGCAGCGGCGGGCGGTGGGTGCGGAAGTACTCCTGGAAGGCGGGGTAGCCGTCCAGGTTGAACTGGTAGTCCCAGAAGAGCTGGAGCTGGATCTCCTTGTTGCCGGGCCGGTCGAGGCCGGCCTGGTCGAGGGTCCAGGTCTCGGGGGCGATCCGGTCGAGGCGGTCGGCGGGTACGCCGTGGGTGTACTGCCAGCGGGTGGCCTCGGCGGTCAGCAGCTCCCGCACCGCCGCCTCGTTCGCCGCGCGGTCCCGGGCGTGGGCGAAGAGCACGTCCCAGAAGGGCGTGAAGCCCTCCAGGTAGGCGTTGCCGCTCTGGCTGACCAGGGCGGTGACCCGCTCGGGGTACCGGGAGGCGATGCGCAGGCCGATGGGGGCGCCGTAGTCCTGGAGGTAGAGGGCGAACCGGTCGGCGCCGAGCCGGTCGAGCAGCTTCAGGGTGATCTCGGTGAGCCGGTCGAAGCTGTACGTGAAGTCGTCGACGGCGGGCGCGGCGGAGGCGCCGAAGCCGATGTGGTCGGGGGCGATCAGGTGGTACGCGTCGGCGAGCTCGGCGATCAGACCCCGGTACATGTGCGAGCTGCTCGGGAAGCCGTGCAGCAGGACGAGGGTGGGGTTCGCCGGGTCGCCGGCCTCCCGGTAGAAGACGTCGAGTCCGTCGACGGTGACGGTGCGGGTGCGCTGGGCGAAGGCGGACATGGCTGACTCCCCGTTTCGGGTGTGCGGTTCCGACCGGGAGAACGATCGTTCTCCCGATGCCCTGTAGGCTACGAGAACGATGGTTCTCCACGCAAGGGGTGATCGGACGATGGACGCGGAATCCGCCGAGCTCAAGGTGCTCGACACCGCCGGGCGGCTCTTCGACGAACGCGGGGTGCAGGCGGTCGGCATGGACGCCATCCGCACCGCGTCCGGCGTCTCGCTCAAGCGGCTCTACCAGGTCTTCCCCTCGAAGGACCTCCTGGTGGAGGCCGTCCTGCGGCGCCGTGACGAGGCCGTGCGCGCCGCCCTCACCGCGCACGGCGAGCGGGTCGCCGACGGGCCGTACGAGCGGGCGCTGGCGGTCTTCGACTGGCTGGCCGGCTGGTTCGCGGAGCCCGACTTCCGGGGGTGCGCGTTCATCAACACCTTCGGCGAGCTGGGCGGGGTCACGCCCTCGGTCGCCGCCCTCGCCCGCGACCACAAGGAGGCCCTGCGGGCGTACTTCGCCGAGCAGACGGACGCCCTCGGCGCCCCGCCCGTCCTCGCCGGCCAGCTGTCCCTGCTCGCCAACGGCGCCATGGCCGTCGCGGGCATCACCGGCTCCCCCGAACCGGCCGCCCAGGCGAAGGCGGCCGCCCGCGTCCTCCTGGACGCCGCCACCCGCTAGACCGGCCCGGACACACGGAAGGGCCCGCCCGGCGTGAAGCCGGACGGGCCCTTCCCCCGAGTCAGGGGTACGTCAGTCGTCGCCCTGCAGGATCGACAGCAGACGCAGCATCTCCAGGTAGATCCACACCAGGGTCATGGTGAGACCGAAGGCGGCCAGCCAGGCCTCCTCGCGCGGCGCGCCGTAGTTCACGCCGTCCTCGACCTGCTTGAAGTCGAGGGCGAGGAAGCAGGCGCCCAGGATGACACCGATGACACCGAAGAGGATGCCGAGGCCGCCGCTGCGGAAGCCGAGGCCGTCACCGCCCGCGAAGACGGAGAACAGCAGGTTCACCACCATGAGCAGCATGAAGCCCATGGCGGCGGCCATGACGAAGCCGTAGAAGCGTCGGTTGACGCGGATCCAGCCCATCTTGTAGGCGATCAGGACACCGGCGAAGACCGCCATCGTGCCCAGGACCGCCTGGATGACCACGCCGTCGGCGATGTACGTCGAGACGGCGGCCGAGATCACTCCGAGGAAGACACCCTCGAAGGCCGCGTAGCCCAGGATCAGCGCGGGCGACGCCTTGCGCTTGAAGGACTGCACGAGCGCCAGCACGAGCGCGACCAGGGCGGCGCCGATGGCGATGCCGTAGGACTTGCCCAGGTTGGCCGGGTCCACCGGCAGCAGGAACCAGGAGAGGACGGCGGTGAGCACGACCGTGCCGAGCGTCATGGCCGTACGGCTCACGACGTCGTCGATCGTCATCACGTCGCCGCGGGCCTGCTGGGGCGCGCCGAGCTGCGTGTCCTGCGGGGCGTACGGGTTGGTCGCGTACGGGTTCGTCGCACCTTCGGCATACGGGTTGCCGGTGGCGTACGGGTTCGCTCCGACGGCGGGGCCCCCGGCCTGCGGCTGCTGGCCGTTGAAGCCCGCGGTGCCGGTGTCGCGGCTGAACCCCCGTCGCGAGAAGACCGGGTTGCTGCTCCTCATCTCACTCCTCCATGGCGTGCCGCATGTGCGCGGCCTCTCGTCAAGAGTAATGCGTAGGCAAAAGAAACTCTCTAGTGCTCGGGGAGGATCTTTTTCCGCGCGCGCGAGGGTGCGCGGGCGGCCGTCGTGTGAGGGGAGCGGCTTCGCCGGGCCGCAGGCTCGGACCTGGGGCTCGGGTGGTGCCCGGAACCGGACTCGAACCGGTACGGCCCGAAGGCCAGCGAGGTTTAAGCTCGCCGTGTCTGCATTCCACCATCCGGGCGTCGCGAAGCTCCGCGTTGGCACATGAGCCTATCGGGACGCTTCCCTCGTTCAGCGGAACCGTCCGTCCGATGTTGTCTTATTTTATTGACGTCTGAGGGTGCGTCAGTGCAGGTGGGAGCCATTTCGCCAAACTGTGACAGGGGTCGCAGGCGCAAAGCCGCACCCCCCGGAATGACGAAAAGTCGTCGCACTTCTGTCACGTCGGCCGGACGCCGCCGCGAGCCGTCCGTCAGGGACGCCGTCATACCTCAGGAGGACGATCCGGACCCCCGGTCCGACTCCAGGCTGCCCCGGGAACGGGCACGTGGACGGACGCCCGGGCCCGGAACGCTCGACACGATGGAGGGGTTCCCGCAACAGCCCCGCAGTGACAGGAGTCCCTCGTGACCACCACCCCCACCGTGTCCCGTGCCACCGCGGTGGCCGCCCGCGCCTCGGATCTCTCCAAGGTCTACGGACAGGGAGAGACCCAGGTGGTCGCGCTCGACCGGGTCAGCGTGGACTTCCGTCAGGGCGAGTTCACCGCGATCATGGGCCCCTCCGGCTCCGGCAAGTCGACCCTCATGCACTGCGTCGCCGGTCTCGACTCCTTCTCCTCCGGTTCGGTCCGGATCGGTGAGACGGAGCTGTCCACACTGAAGGACAAGCAGCTCACCCAGCTCCGCCGGGACAAGATCGGCTTCATCTTCCAGGCCTTCAACCTGCTCCCGACGCTGACGGCCCTGGAGAACATCACGCTGCCGATGGACATCGCGGGCCGCAAGCCCGACAAGCAGTGGGTCCAGCAGGTCATCGACATGCTCGGCCTCTCCGCCCGCCTCAGCCACCGCCCGACCGAGCTCTCCGGCGGCCAGCAGCAGCGCGTGGCCGTGGCCCGCGCCCTCGCCTCCCGCCCCGAGATCATCTTCGGTGACGAGCCCACCGGAAACCTGGACTCCCGCTCCGGCGCCGAGGTCCTCGGCTTCCTCCGCAACTCGGTGCGCGAGCTGGGCCAGACCGTCGTCATGGTCACCCACGACCCGGCGGCCGCCTCCTACGCGGACCGCGTCATCTTCCTCGCGGACGGCCGGATCGTCGACGAGATGCTGCACCCGTCGGCGGACGGCGTGCTCGACCGCATGAAGGCCTTCGACGCCAAGGGCCGCACGAGCTGACGCCCCCCGCCGGAACCGGACCCGAACCGGTCCGGCCCGCGTCGCCCCGCCCTCCGCCCCCCTTTCCTTCAGGACACACCCATGTTCCGTACCGCCCTGCGCAACGTCCTCGCGCACAAGGCGAGACTGCTGATGACCGTCCTCGCCGTGATGCTCGGCGTGGCCTTCGTCTCCGGCACCCTCGTCTTCACCGACACCCTCTCCCAGGCCTTCCGCAGCCAGTCCGCGAAGAGCTACGACGACGTGGCCGTCGCCGTCAGCATGCACCCGAGCGAGGCGGAGGCCCAGAAGACCCCCGGCCTGTCCCAGGCGGTCGTCGACCGCGTCGGGAAGCTCGACGGGGTCGCCTCCGTAACCCCCCGCGTCGACGGCTTCGCCGGTGTGCCCGACAAGGACGGCAAGCTGATCGGCGTCGGCTGGTCCAACAAGGGCACCAACTTCGCCCCCGGCAAGGACGGCAAGGACCGCGCGTACACCTTCGTCACGGGCAGCGGGCCGGTCCGGGACGGCCAGGTCGCGCTCGACAGGGACTCCGCGGACAAGGGCGGCTACAAGGTCGGTGACACCGTCCGCGTCGCCACCAACGGCCCGGTGAAGGAGTACGTGCTCTCCGGTGTCTTCACCACCGAGGACGGCGCCGTCAACGCCGGCGGCAGCCTTGTCCTCTTCGACACCTCCGTGGCCCAGAAGCTCTACCTGAAGCCCGGCTTCTTCCGCGAACTGACCGTCACCGCCACCCCCGGCACCGACGCGGACACGCTCGTCCCCGAGGTCCTGAAGGTCGTCCCGAAGGCGGCCACCGCGCAGACCGGCCAGGCCCTCGCCGACCAGGAGGCCAAGGACATCGAGGCCGGCCTGGGCGCGCTCAACCAGGTGCTGCTGGGCTTCGCGGGCATCGCCCTGTTCGTCGGCGTCTTCCTGATCTCCAACACCTTCACCATGCTGGTCGCCCAGCGCACCAAGGAACTGGCGCTGATGCGCGCGGTGGGTGCCTCGCGCAAGCAGATCACCCGCTCCGTCCTGGCCGAGGCCGGTCTCGTCGGCCTGGTCGCCTCCGCCGTCGGCTACGTCCTGGGCATCGGCATGGCCGTCCTTCTCCGCTCGGCCATGAGCGCCTTCGAGATGAAGCTCCCGGACGGCGACCTCGTCCTCGGGACCACCCCGGTCCTCTCCGCCTTCGCCGTCGGCGTCCTCATCACCATGTTCGCCGCCTGGCTGCCGGGCCGCCGCGCCGCGAAGATCCCGCCGGTCGCCGCCATGAACAGCGTGCACGCGACCCCCAACGCCAAGTCCCTCGTCGTACGGAACGCGATCGGCGCGGCCGTCACCGCGCTCGGCGCCGTGCTCATCGTGCTCGGCGCGGGCCAGGGCGGCGACGACGGCCGGATGCTCATCGCGGGCGGCGCGTTCCTCACCCTCATCGGTGTGATCGTGCTGATCCCGTTCCTGTCCCGGCCCGTGATCGCCGTGATCCGTCCGGTCTTCGTGAACTTCTTCGGGGTCTCCGGCAAGCTCGCCGGCCTGAACGCGGTCCGCAACCCGCGCCGCACCGGCGCCACCGCCTCCGCCCTCGCCATCGGCCTCACCCTCGTCACCGGTCTCTCGGTGCTCGGCTCGACCGTCGGCACGGCCCTCGACAAGATGACGGTCGACCAGATCAAGGCCGACTACATGATCACCATGGCGAGCGGTGACGGCCTCAGCAAGGAGGCGCTGGCCGCCCTGGAGAAGGCTCCGGGCGTCACGGCGGTCTCCCCGCAGCAGGCCGGCGCGCTGGAGATCAAGGGCGACTTCGTCTCGGCCTCCGGCGTCACCCCCGGCGCCATCGAGAAGGTCCTCAAGGTCACCGTCGTGAACGGCTCGCTCGCCTCCCTCGGCGAGGGCAAGATCGCCGTCGCGGACAAGACGGCGGCCAAGCGCGGCCTGAAGGTCGGCGACACCGTCCCGGTCGAGTACCTCGACAAGGTCAAGGGCAAGCTCACCGTCGGCGCGGTCTACGAGGACAGCGAGTTCCTCTCGCCCGTCATGATCGACCACAAGGTGATCGACGCGCACGAGCAGCAGGCCCACACGCCGCAGATCTTCGTCGCGACGGAGGGCGGCCCGTCCGAGGCGCACGAGAAGGCCCTGTCGAAGGCCCTGGGTGAGAACCCCGCGATCACCGTGATGGACAAGAAGGACATCCGCGACGCGTTCGGCGGGCAGATCAACATGCTCCTGAACATCGTCTACGGCCTGCTCGCGATGGCCCTGGTCATCGCCGTCCTCGGTGTCGTCAACACCCTCGCGATGTCCGTCTTCGAGCGGCAGCAGGAGATCGGCATGCTGCGGGCGATCGGTCTCGACCGGCGCCGTGTGAAGCGGATGGTCCGTCTGGAGGCCGTGGTCATCTCGGTGTTCGGCGCGGTCGTCGGCATCGGCCTCGGCTCGTTCCTCGGCTGGGCCATCGGCGAGACCTTCAAGAACAGCCTGCCGGGCTACGCCCTGGTCCTGCCCTGGGACCGGATCGGGATCTTCCTGGTCCTGGCCGCCCTGGTCGGCGTCCTCGCCTCCCTGTGGCCGGCCCGGAGCGCGGCGAGGCTGAACATGCTGGCCGCCATCAAGGCCGAGTAGGCACCGCGCCCCGGACGAAGGGCCGGCCTCCCACCCCGGGAGGCCGGCCCTTCGCCGTACGTCAGGCCTTCTCGTTCCAGACGCGCGGCCGCAGCGCCGTACCGCTCCGCCCCGACACCGGGGTCTTCACGGCGAGGAACTGGTTCACGCCGATCCGGTTGCGCTCGAAGGAGACGGCGGAGGCCGCCATGTAGAGCCGCCAGATCCTGGCGCGGCCGGGCGAGGTGAGCCGGACCGCCCGGTCCCACTCGCGCTCCAGGTTGGCGACCCAGCGGCGCAGGGTGAGCGCGTAGTGCTCGCGGATCGCCTCCACGTCCCTGACCTCGAAGCCGGCCGCCTCCAGGGTGCTCAGCGTGCGGCCCATCGGGGCGAGTTCGCCGTCGGGGAAGACGTACGCGTCGATGAAGGGGTCGACCTCGTACGCCTCCTCGTCGGGCTCGGGGCGCCGGGAGATCTGGTGGTTGAGGAGCCGTCCGCCGGGCTTCAGGAGCCCGTACAGGATGTCGGCGTACTCCCGGTAGCGGACCTCGCCGACGTGCTCGGCCATGCCGATCGAGGAGATCGCGTCGTACGGGCCGTCGGCGACGTCCCGGTAGTCCTGGACCCGGATCTCGATCCGGTCCGTCAGGCCCTCGTCGGCGATGCGCTTGCGGGCGTACGCGGCCTGCTCGCGGGAGAGGGTGATGCCGACGACCCGGGCGCCGTACTCGCGGGCGGCGTGGAGGGCCATGGAGCCCCAGCCGCAGCCCACGTCGAGGAGCCGGTCGCCCTCCTGGAGGTTCAGCTTGCGGGCGATGAGGTCCAGCTTGTCCCGCTGGGCGTCCTCGAGTGAGCCGTCCGGCGTCCAGTACGCGCAGGAGTACACCATCGACGGGCCGAGGACGATCTCGTAGAAGTCGTTGCCCACGTCGTAGTGGTGACTGATCGCCTGCTTGTCGCGCCGCTTGCTGTGCCGGCCGCCGCTGCGGCCCCGGATCTCCTCGGCCGGCGGCCGCGGCAGCAGCGGCAGCGGTCCCGCGAGCCGCAGCAGCGACCGGGCGGCGGCGCGGAGCCTCGGGTCGCGTACGGAGTCGAGGAGGCCCCTGGTGTCCTCGGCGCGCTCCCACAGGATGCCGGAGAGGCCGTCCAGGAGCGCGTAGAGGTCGCCCTCGACGTCGAGCTCACCCGCCACCCAGGCGCGGGCCAGGCCCAGTTCGCCGGGCTTCCAGATCATCCTGCGCAGGGCGCGGCGGTCGCGGACGATGAGGACGGGGCCGCCCACCGGGCCGGCTTCGCTGCCGTCCCAGGCTCGCAGTCGGACCGGGAGCGGTCCTCCGAGGAGTTCCTCGGCGAGAGTCGCCAGCCGCGACGCGGCATCGGCCATGGTGCACACCTCCGTGATCTCGTGCCCCAGAAATGCTCGTCACCAAGGGAACACCGTCCGTAGGCATTTCCAGTCCCGCCGCAACGCAATCCGTCCGGAAAACACGCGAAGGGCCGTCCGCACCACGGATGGCGGACGGCCCTTGCGGGGGTACTGCGGGTCCTGCTGGTACTGCGCTCACCGCGGCCGCGGTCAGGAGGCCTTGGCCTTCTCCTGCACCGGGGCGGCCGGGGCGGGGGCGGGCTTGGCCGCCTCGTAGAACTCCTCGCGCGGCGTCTCGATGGCGCCGAGGGAGACGACCTCACGCTTGAGGAACATCGCGAGGGTCCAGTCGGCGAAGACGCGGATCTTGCGGTTCCAGGTCGGCATCGCCATGCCGTGGTAGCCACGGTGCATGTACCAGGCGAGACGGCCCTTGAGCTTGATCTTCACCTTGCCCATGACGATCATCGCGACGCCCTTGTGCAGACCGAGTCCGGCCACCGCGCCCTTGTTGGCGTGGCTGTACTCCTTCTGCGGGAAGCCGCGCATACCGGCCACCACGTTGTCGCCGAGGACCTTGGCCTGGCGCAGGGCGTGCTGGGCGTTCGGCGGGCACCAGGCGTTCGGGTTGCCGGCCTTGCGGCCGACCATGTCCGGGACCTGGGCGTTGTCGCCGGCGGCCCACGCGTAGTCGAGGCCGTTGATCTGGAGCTTCTCGTTGCAGTCCACGTGGCCGCGGGGGCCGAGCGGCAGACCGAAGCGGGAGAGCGCCGGGTTCGGCTTCACGCCGGCGGTCCACACGATCGTGTTGGAGTCGACCTCGAGGCCGTTCTTCAGCACGACGTGGCCGTCGACGCAGGAGTCCATGGAGGTCTCGAGGTAGATCTCGATCCCGCGGCTCTCCAGGTGCTCCTTGCCGTACTGGCCGAGCTTGGGGCCCACCTCGGGGAGGATCTTGTCGGCCGCGTCGACCAGGACGAAGCGCATGTCCTCGCGCGACACGTTCTGGTAGTACTTCGCGGCGTCACGGGCCAGGTCCTCGACCTCGCCGATGGTCTCCGCGCCGGCGAAGCCGCCGCCCACGAAGACGAAGGTCAGCGCCTTGCGGCGGACCTCCTCGTCGGTGGTCGAGTCGGCCTTGTCGAGCTGCTCGAGGACGTGGTTGCGCAGGCCGATGGCCTCCTCGATGCCCTTCATGCCGATGCCCTGCTCGGCGAGGCCGGGGATCGGGAAGGTACGGGAGACGGCGCCCATCGCGATGACGAGGTAGTCGAAAGGCAGCTCGTACGCCTCGCCGACGAGCGGCGCGATCGTGGCGACCTTGCGGTCCTGGTCGATGGTGGTGACCCGGCCGGTGAGCACCTCGGCTCCGCGGACGACGCGTCGCAGCGGGACGACGACGTGGCGCGGAGAGATGCTGCCGGCGGCGGCTTCGGGGAGGAAGGGCTGGTAGGTCATGTACGACCGCGGGTCGACGACCGTGACGGTCGCCTCCGCGTAGCGCATCTTCTTGAGGATGCGCCGAGCTGCGTACAGGCCTACGTACCCGCCGCCTACTACGAGGATCCTGGGACGCTCCGTGGTGCTCATGCCATCGAGTATCCACCCCGTCTGAGGGGGGTGCTCGTGCGCCCCTTCACAAGCTCTCCGGGTACCTCTGCTACACTGCGCCGCCCACGTGATCCATGTCATGGTGCTGCAAAGGAACCGGGGTGCAGGGGCGAACGTTGTTCACCCCTTGTGAACTGGCCCGGAGAGCCGCCGTTAACGCTGAACCGCAGGGCCCGTTCACGCGATGGAAACATCGAGCGAATCGGCCTCCGCACCTGCGAAAGGGCCCCGGAGCACCCCTCGGAGGGCCCAACGGCCCCCTTCGGACGCCCTCGGGGCCCTTTTCCTTGTGAAGAACTTCACGAACTTTCCCGACGGGGGTGCCGTCGGCAGGCCCGATAGCCGCCTTCTATGCCACGGATAGGGCGATCCCATCGAGGATGTCGTGCTCGCTGACGACGACCTCGGAGGCTCCGACGCGCTCCACGATCTCCCTCAGGACGAGCGCTCCGGCGATGATCACGTCGACCCGGCCCGGGTGGATGACCGGGATCGCGGCCCGTTCGTCGTGGGTGGAGGCGAGCAGCCGCTCGGTGACCTCGGCGACCTGGGCGGCGGAGATCCGGGCGTGGTGGATCTTCTCGGAGTCGTACTCCGGGAGCCCGAGCGCGATCGCGGCGACCGTGGTCACCGATCCGGCGAGGCCCACGAGGGTCCCCGCGGTGGCGATCGGCACGGTCTCGGCGGCCAGGTCGAGCGCCGCGCGGACGTCGGCGCGGATCGCGTCGGCCTCCTCGGCGGTCGGCGGGTCGTGCCGGACGTGCCGCTCGGTGAGCCGGACGCAGCCGATGTCGACGGAGCGGGCCGCCTCGACGTGCCGGTTGCCGGTGACGAACTCGGTGGAGCCGCCGCCGATGTCCACGACGAGGTACGTCTCCGTGCCGTGCAGTTCGCCGGTGGCGCCGGTGAAGGAGAACTCGGCCTCCTGGTCGCCGGTGATGACCTCGGGCTCGACGCCCAGGATCTCCACAACCCCGTTCACGAACTCGTCGCGGTTCTCGGCGTCGCGGGAGGCGGAGGTGGCGACGAAGCGGAGCCTCTCGGCGCCGAGCTCCCTGATGACCTCGGCGTACTCGCGGCAGGCCGCGAAGGTGCGCTCCAGGGCCTCGGGGGCGAGCCGGCCCGTCCTGTCGACGCCCTGGCCGAGCCGGACGATCGTCATCCGCCGGTCCAGCTCGACGAGGTCGCCCGTCTCGGGGTGCACGTCGGCGACGAGCAGGCGGATGGAGTTCGTACCGCAGTCGATTCCGGCGACCCGGGTCATTCCGCGGTCTCCTTCTCCTCGCCGCACGGCGTGACGCAGGGCCCCTTCGCCCACCACTCCGGCAGCATCGCGAGCGCCTCGTCGCCGAAGGGGTTCACGCCCGGGCCGGCGGCCAGCGAGTGGCCGACGAGGACGTGCAGGCACTTGACCCGGTCCGGCATGCCGCCGGCGCTCGGGAAGCCTTCGAGGACCTCGATGGCGTCACGGCGGGCGATGTAGTCCTCGTGCGCGGCCCGGTAGGCGGCGGCGAGCTCCGGGTCGGTGGCGAGCCGGGCCTGCATCTCCTTCATGACCCCGTTGGCCTCCAGGGTCCCGATGGCCGAGGCCGCCCGGGGGCAGGTCAGGTAGTACGTGGTCGGGAACGGCGTGCCGTCGGGAAGCCGGGGCGCGGTCTCGACGACGTCCGGGTTGCCGCACGGGCAGCGGTGCGCGATGGCGCGCAGGCCGCGGGGCGGCCGGCCGAGCTGGAGCTCGAAGGCGGCGATGTCCGCCTCGGTGGGCTCGGTGCGTTCGGTCTGCGGAGGGGGCGTTTCCATGTCTGCCTTGCTCGTCAGGTCGTTTCGGGCTTACGGACGGTCGGCGTGGTCGACGCCGTCCCAGAGGTTGTCGTACCAGGGGCGGTCCGCCGCGCCCTGGTCGGTGCGGGGCCGCTGCTCCGCGCCGGGGTCGTTCACGGTGAATCCGGTCTCGCCGGGGAGCACGTAGTGCAGGTGCTCGCGGGCGAGGCGGCGGACGTAGGCCGGGTCCTGGAGGCGGGCCTTCTCGTCCTTCAGTTCCTCGACCCGCCGGGCGGCGTCGGCGGCCTTGCGCTCCTGCTCGGCGATCTCGCCCTGCTGGGAGACGTAGCTCCGCATGGGGTAGGCGAGCGCCACCACGAGGGAGCAGACGACCAGGGCGAGGAAGGCCGCGCGGCCGGTGAGCCGGGAGCGGCGGGCCTGGCGGCGGGTCTGGGAGCGGTAGACACGGGCGGCGGTCTGCTCGCCGAGCAGCCTGATCCGGGTCGCGGTCGAGAACCGGTCCCGGTCCTTCGCGGCCATGTCGTGTCGCCTCCCCTGTTCACGCGGACGTCCCCGCACACGGTACGTGACCGAGTGCGGGGACGGACGGAACTACCAGGTGTGAAGCTGTCAGCCCTTGCGGTGGCGCGTCAGTTGGCGGAGCGGAACCGCGGGAAGGCGCTGCGGCCGGCGTACACCGCGGCGTCGTCGAGGATCTCCTCGATGCGCAGCAGCTGGTTGTACTTGGCGACGCGCTCGGAGCGGGCCGGGGCGCCGGTCTTGATCTGGCCGCAGTTGGTGGCGACGGCGAGGTCGGCGATGGTGACGTCCTCGGTCTCGCCGGAGCGGTGGGACATCATGCACTTGAAGCCGTTGCGCTGGGCGAGCTCGACGGCGTCCAGGGTCTCGGTCAGCGAGCCGATCTGGTTGACCTTGACGAGCAGGGCGTTCGCGGAGCCCTCCTCGATGCCGCGGGCCAGGCGCTCCGGGTTGGTGACGAAGAGGTCGTCGCCGACGAGCTGCACCTTGGAGCCGAGCTTCTCGGTGATGGCGTTCCAGCCGTCCCAGTCGTCCTCGAAGAGCGGGTCCTCGATGGAGACGAGCGGGTACGCGGAGACGAGCTCCTCGTAGTACTCGGTCATCTCGGCGGCCGAGCGGGACTTGCCCTCGAACTCGTACGAGCCGTCCTTGTAGAACTCGGAGGCGGCGCAGTCGAGGGCGAGCGCGATGTCCTTGCCCGGGACGTAGCCGGCTTCCTTGATGGCCTCGAGGATGAGGTCCAGGGCGGCGCGGTTGGACTCCAGGTTCGGGGCGAAGCCGCCCTCGTCGCCGAGGCCGGTGGACAGGCCCTTGCGCTTCAGGACGCCCTTGAGGGTGTGGTAGACCTCGGTGCCCCAGCGGAGGGCCTCGGAGAAGGACTCCGCGCCGATCGGGGCGATCATGAACTCCTGGATGTCCACGTTGGAGTCGGCGTGCGACCCACCGTTGAGGATGTTCATCATCGGAACGGGCAGCAGGTGCGCGTTCGGGCCGCCGAGGTAGCGGAAGAGCGGGAGGTCGGAGGCCTCGGAGGCGGCGTGCGCGACGGCGAGGGAGACGCCGAGGATGGCGTTGGCGCCGAGCGAGGACTTGTCCGGGGTGGCGTCCAGGTCGAACATGGCCTGGTCGATCAGGCGCTGCTCGGTGGCGTCGTAGCCGACGAGCTCCGGGCCGATCTGCTCGATGACGGCGAGGACGGCCTTCTCGACACCCTTGCCCTGGTAACGGTTGGGGTCACCGTCGCGGAGCTCGAGGGCCTCGAACGCACCGGTGGAGGCGCCGGACGGAACAGCAGCACGGCCGGTGCTGCCGTCGTCGAGGCCGACCTCGACCTCGACCGTGGGGTTGCCTCGGGAGTCCAGGATTTCCCGGGCTACGACGACGTCGATGGACGGCACGAGCATCTCCTTCTGGGATGTGACGCGGGATGTGACGCAAGGTCGGTGCAGGGTCGCTTGGCCTTGCGGCAAGAGCCTAACCGGCGCGGGGGCTCCGGCCTGCCGGGCGCCCGCCCCCTGGGACGAAAAAGGACCCAAGGGCATGCATCTCGGGACGAAGGACCCCAGATCTACTGGACGGTAACCATCAGGTCCTCCCGAACGGGTGTGCCGGGGCACAGCCACGCCCCGAGAAGGGGCCCGCGCGGGTCCTCCCGAGAACGGGGGAACCCCGGACCGACGCGCACGGGGGAAGGCGCGCCGGCCCGGGGTGGTCACCGCGGGAGGGTCATGGGGACCGCGTGAGCCGCCGGACTCACGCGGACCGCCGGGCTCACTTCAGGTGGAGCTGCTGGCCCGGGTAGATGAGGTCGGCGTCCTCGACGACGCCCTTGTTCAGCTCGAAGAGCTTGGCCCAGCCGCCCTTGACGGCGTGCGCCTGGGCGATGGTGCCGAGGGTGTCACCGGCGACGACCTTGTACTCGCCGTCACCCTTCTTGACCGACTTGCCGGTCGGGGTGGTGACGGTCTTCTTGGTGGCGGCCTTCGGCGTGGCCTGCGGGGCCTGCTGCGCGGACTTCTGCGGGGCCTTGCGCTGCTCGCTGCGGGTGGTCGGCTGCTCGGCCTTCCGCTCCTGCTTCTGCGGGACGGACTCGGCGGAGCCGCCGTCGTAGGAGGCGTTGGAGAGGCCCACGCCACAGCTCGGCCAGGCACCCTTGCCCTGGCCCGCGAGGACCTTCTCGGCGATGGCGATCTGCTGCGACTTCGACGCCTGGTTGGCGGTCGAGGCGTAGGCGGTGCCGCCGTACGCGGCCCAGGTGGAGGCCGAGAACTGCAGGCCGCCGTAGTAGCCGTTGCCCGTGTTGATGGACCAGTTGCCGCCGGACTCGCACTGGGCGACGCGGTCCCACTCGGAGGCCGTGGCGGCCGAGGCGGTGCCCGCGGTCATCAGCGGGGCGGCCACGGCGACACCGGTGACGCCGACGAGCGTGACGACCTGGGTGGCCTTGGAGGGACGGCGGTGTTTGCCCTTGCCGGAAAACAGCATGGAGATTCTCCTCACCGACGCCTGTGAGGTGAGCTGTCGGGTTCGGGCCGGAAAGTTGCCCGGCCGCGTGTCCTAGCACGCGGCTTCACCCCAAGCCGGTCTTCGGCCGTCTTTCTCAACGGCCGGGACCGGCACTTACCTTGGGTCCCCCACTCCTGCCTTCGGCGCTTACGCGACGACTGTTCCCATCGGCCGACGGCAGGATTCGGCGTTTCGGTCGACGGGGCCCGCGGTGGCGAGCGGTGACGACCGTAGACACAGACCCACCGGAAGTTCAAAGAGGCGCATTGCGGAAATATCGCCCCTGCTTGCCTTCCGATGAGTGGCATTTGTGCAGGTGAGAGGTGACGGGAGCAAACATCGCGGGCGGGACACGCCAGTTGGGGCGAAGAGACCCATGTCTCACTTGCCCAGAACCGGACATACGCCCCCGAATCAACCGGCCGCCGCGACCGAACCGTCCGTCAGATCGAGGCTCTGACCAGGGAGGATGAGGTCCGGGTCGATGCCGACCGTCCGCCGGTTGGCGTCATAGAGGGCGGTCCAGCCCCCGGGGAGCTCCTTCTCCTGCGCGATGTCCGACAGGCTGTCGCCCGGCTGAACGGTGTACGCGCCCGAAGTGCCCTGACTGTCCGTTGCGTCCGACTTCTTCGCGTCGTCGACCGGTGTCACGGCGAGGGGGCTTTCGGTCAATGTGTTGCTGGGCGAGGCATGTCTACCCGATTCGGATGAACTGTCCGGCTTGCCGGTTTCCTCCGGCGCGGCGTCACCGCGGTGCTTGCCGGTGCCGGGGGCGGCCGACGCCGCGTCACCTTCCGGCGCGCCGGGCGTAACGGACACATCGGGCGTTCCGGGCATGACGGAGGTGTCAGGAGTGCCGGGGGTGACCGGAGTGACCGGCGCCGCCGGGTCGGTCGAGCCGGACGGGACGCCCGGCGTGCCCGGGGCGGAGGGGCTCACCGGGGCGGTCGGCGCGACGGGGTTCACCGGCGTGACGGGCGCGGCGGGCGTGACGGGCGCGGTCGGGGCGGTCGTCCCCGTGGCCGGCTTCGCGGCCGCAGGCGCCTCCGTGGCGCCCGAGGAGGCCTCCGGCAGCCCCGAGGTCCGGTTCGACTCGACGACCGGCCCCGTGGGGTCCTTCGGGACGGACGTCGGACCGGGGTCCACGCCGGGGGCCGTGCCGTCGTTGGTCAGGCCGGCGATCGGCGCGCAGGTGGCCCACTCGGTGGAGCCCTTCGAGAGGGCCTTCTCGGCCACCGCGATCTGCTGGGCCCGGCTGGCCAGGTCGGCGCTGGGCGCGTACGCCAGGCCGCCGTGCCGCTCCCAGCTGTCCTGGGTGAACTGGAGCCCGCCGTACATGCCGTTGCCGAAGTTCGCGCTCCACTGACCGCCGGACTCGCACTCGGCGACGCGGTCCCACGTGGCGGCGTCGGCGGCGGAGGCGGACCCCGTGGCGAGCAGCGGCAGCGCCATGGCGGATCCGGTCACACCGGCTGCGACGACGATGGCGGGGGCCTGACGGGGGCGACGGTGTCGTCCGTTCCCGGAACGCATAGGAGCGCCTTTCGCGTGACGGCTGAGAGTGCGGTGAACGTAGCGGTATTCGAACGCTCGTCACAAGTCGATGGCCGCACGATCACGCGAAGATCACATTTCTGATACGCCGTCAGCGTGATGGAGCGGTACGGACGCGGAGAACTCCACCGGAAGCGTGCGCAATCCACGCATGATGAGCCCGCCGCGCCACCGCAGTTCGGCCGGATCGGCGGCAAGGCGCAGGTCCGGAAGGCGCGTCAGAAGGGTCGCGAGCGCCGTCTGCCCCTCCAGCCGGGCGAGCGGCGCCCCGAGGCAGTAGTGGATGCCGTGCCCGTACCCGAGATGCTGGTTGTCGCTCCGGGTGAGGTCGAGCGTGTCGGGCGCCGTGAACCGCTGCGGGTCCCGGTTCGCCGCGGCCAGCACGACGAGCACAGGGTCACCCGCCGGGATCTCCTGCCCGCCGATGGTCAGCGCCCGCGTCGCGTACCGCCAGGTCGCCATCTCCACGGGCCCGTCGTACCGCAGCAGCTCCTCCACCGCGGTCTCCAGGAGCCCCGTCTCGCCCGCCGCGATCGAGGCCTGGAGCCGCTCGCGCCGCTCGGGGTCGCGCAGCAGCGCGTAGACGCCGTTGCCGATGAGGTTGATGGTCGTCTCGAAGCCGGCGAAGAGCAGCACGAAGCACATGGCGGTGGCCTCGGCCTCGGTGAGGTGGTCGCCGTGGTCGCTCGCGCGGATCAGCCCGGAGATCAGGTCGTCGCCGAGGTCCTGGCGCTTGCGGTGGATCAGCTCCGCGAGATAGCCGCGGATCTTCTTCACCGACCGGGCGACCCCGCCGCGGGGCCCGCCGCCGTGCCGGATCATCATCCCGGCCCAGTCCCGGAAGTCGTCCTGGTCCTCCCGGGGCACGCCGAGCAGATCGCAGATCGCGTAGATGGGCATGGGGAAGGCGAACTCGTGGATGAGGTCCGCGCTCCCCCGCTCCGCGCCCCCCTGCCGGGAGACGATGTCGTCGATGAGCCGGTCGGTCAGCTCCTGGACGCGCGGGGCGAACTCGGCGACCCGGCGCGGGGTGAACGCCTTCGACACGAGCCGCCGGAGCCGGGTGTGGTCCGGCGGGTCGATGTTGAGCAGATGCGTCATGAGGCCCGCGCTGCGCTCGCCGGGGATCCCGGTCTTGCCCGGCTCCGCGTGGTGCACCGGGTTCTTGGAGAGCCGCTGGTCGGCGAGGGCCTGCCGGGCGTCCGCGTACCGGGTCACGAGCCAGGCGTCGACCCCGCTCGGCAACGTCGTCCGGTGCACCGGCGCGTGCTCCCGCAGCCAGGCGTAGGCGGGGTACGGATCGCTCGCGAACTCCCAGGTGAAGAGCTCGGGAGCGGGGTGCGCGGCGGGCGGGGGGGCGGGGACGGGGCCGGGGGTGGTGCTCACCCCCCGACCGTACAGGGCGGCTCCGGCGGTGAGGTGTGTGGAGATCCTGTGATCACGAAGGGGGGCCGTGCCCTAGATTCGTGTCGGTGGATCCCCAGATGCTCAGAAGCACGTTCGCGGTCGTCGAACGACGGGCCGAACACGCCGTCACCTTCTTCTACTCGCATCTCTTCTGGCACAACCCCGGCATGCGCGCGCTGTTCCCCGAGGACATGCGCCCCCAGCGGGACCGGCTCTTCGCCGCGCTCACGCACGTGGTGTCCCACCTCGGGGAGCCGGGGCTCCCCGCGTACCTGGGGCGCCTGGGCCGCGACCACCGCAAGTTCCTCGCCTCCCCCGCGCTCTACGCCGCCGTCGGGTCGAGCCTGCTCGCCGCGTTCGCGCACGCCGCCGGATCCGCCTGGACGCGCGAGGCCGAGAAGGCCTGGGCCGAGGCGTACGGCCATGTCGCCGATCTGATGCTGGCGGGCGCCGACGAGGCGGCGGAGGCGGGGGAGCCGGCCTGGTGGGACGCGGACGTCGTCCGGCACGAGCGGTACGGCGAGGACCTGGCCGTCCTCACCCTGCGGCCCCGGCAGCCCCTGCCGTTCCTGCCCGGCCAGTACGTCAGCGTCAGCTCGCTGCGCGTCCCGCGCGTCTGGCGCACCTACTCCCTGGCGGACGCGCCCCGCCCGGACGGCACGGTGGAGCTGCACGTGAGCCGGGTCCCGGGCGGCTCCATGAGCACGGCGCTCGTCGAGGAGACGGGTCCGGGCGAGACCCTGCGGCTCAGCGCCCCCGGCGGCGGCCTCACCGCGCGGGGCGCGCCGGGCGGACTCCGCACCTATATATGCGCGGGTACGGGCTGGGCCCCGGTGCGGGCGCTGCTCGCGCAGGCGGCGGAGGCCGAGCCGGAGCTGACGGGCCGGCTGTTCGTCGTGGCGCGCGCCAGGGAGTACCTGTACGGGCGGCGGGAGGCCGAGCGGCTGAGAGGACGGCTCCCCGGCCTCAGCGTCACCTACATCACCTCGGCGCCAGGCCATCCCAGGGACCAGGCGACCGAGCGGCTCCTGCAGTCGCTGCGGGCCTGCGTCCACTGGGCCGCGCACGAGGTGTACCTCGCCGGGCCGCCGGGCTTCCTCACGGAGGTCACGGAGGCGCTCGTGGAGCTGGGCACCGACCCGGCCCGCGTCCACCACGACGCCCTGCCGCCCGTGGACGGCCTCACCGTCCGCCCGGCCTCCGCGGCCGAACGCCTCCTGGCCCCGCCCCGACCCCCCTGGCACGACCCGCAATCCCGCGCACCCAGGCCGTAGGCCGGGCCCCGGCCTCAGGCCGCGACGCCCTGCGAGCCCGAGTGCTGAGCCCGCACCCCGAGCCCGAGTGCTTAGCCCGCACCCCGAGCCTCAGGCCGTGACGCCCAGCGCAACCCGCGCCCCCGGCCTCAGACCGCGACGCCCAGCGAGCCCGAGTGCTTAGCCCGCACCCCGAGCCCGAGTGCTTAGCCCGCACCCCGAGCCTCAGGCCGCGACGCCCCGCGCAACCCGCGCCCCCGGCCTCAGGCCGTGACGCCCTCCGTCGCGCGGATCGCGTCGCGGTAGGCCCGGGCCGCCGCGCGCAGGGCCGCCTCCGGGTCCACGCCCTCCGTCTCCGCACGGGCGGCGAGGGCGAGCAGCTCGTACCCGATGCCCTCGCCCTTCGGCAGCGGCACGTCGAGCCCGGCCGTCCGCACCCGGCTCGCGAGCTTCGTCGCGAGCGCGAGTCCCGGCTGCCCCAGCGGCACCCCGTCGGTCACGGACTCCCGCTGCTTCTCGATCGCCTTGGTCCGGAGCCAGTGCGCGCGGACGTCCTCCGGCGTCTCGGCGGTCTCGTCGCCGAAGACGTGCGGGTGGCGGAGGATCAGCTTCTCGACGAGCGTCCCGGCGACGTCGTCCACGGAGAAGGGCTCCTCCGGGTCCTCCTCGGCGATCCGGGCGTGGAAGACGACCTGGAGCAGCACGTCCCCGAGCTCCTCGCGCAGCTCGCGCCGGTCGCCGTCCTCGATCGCCTCGACGAGCTCGTACGCCTCCTCGATGGCGTACTTGGCGAGCCCCCGGTGGGTCTGCCGCGAGGACCAGGGGCACTCGCGCCGGATGCGGTCCATGATCTGCACGAGGTCGAGGAGCCGGGCGCCGGGCAGGTCGTACGAGCCGGGCAGCAGCTCCAGGTCCGGCATCGTGAGGCGGCCCGAACCGGCCAGCCGGGCGAGGCCGTCGGTCAGCGCCCGGTCGCCCTCGCCTGAGGGGAGCAGCAGCACCGTGCGGTCACCGGCGCAGGCCTCGACGAGTTCCTCGGCGGTGGGCCTGAGGTGCTCGACGGTGACCCCGGCCTCCCGCAGGTACGGCAGCTGGGGGTGGTGCTCGTCGGGGCAGAGCACCCGGTCCGCGCCGCGCAGCGCCTGCCAGGCGGGCCAGGACAGGAGTCCGGGCGCCACACGGTGGCTGGCGGTGAGCAGGACGACGCGGCCGGGGCTCTCAGATGTCACCCCTCGAACCTACCGCTCAGCCGGCGGCCGGGGCGGCGCCGGGGTCCTGGCTGATCTGCCGCAGCCAGGGCGCGGTGGTGGCGCCGAGCCGGACCTGGGCGTCGTCCCAGGCGCCGTAGCGCGGGTTGACGTCGATGGCGAGGGCCTTGGAGGCGGCGGAGAAGACGTCCGTCAGCTTCTTCTGGCCCTCGGGGGTGTCCGTGACGCCCAGCTTGGCGGCGATCTTGTTCATGAGGACGTTGCGGCGGACGACGTCGTCGATCTGGCCGGGGGCCACGCCCTGCTCCTGGAGGAGGGCGCTCGCGAGCCGCTCCTCGCCGCCGCTCTGGCGGACGAAGGCGGTCCTGGTCTGCTGGAGTTCGGCGCGGGTGGCGGTGACCCCGTTGTCCGCTGCGACCTTGTCGACGACCCGGTCGAAGATCATGACGTTCAGCGTGCGGCGGGACAGGTCCCCGGTGGCCTGGACGAGCTGGGCGGCCTGCGGGGAACGTTCCTGCGCGGTGCGCACGTCCTTCACCTGGGCCTGGAGGCTGGAGACGTCGATCCGTTCGCCGCCGACGACGGCCGCCGCTCCTGGGTGGGCGTCACTGCCGCAGGCGGTGAGCAGCGGGGCCGCGGCGAGGAGCGCGGCGGAGACGGTGAGCGCGGTGCGGCGGTGCAAAGGAGCCTCCCGGGCGGTCGTGCGTCAGTGGAACGACCTTGCGGTGATCGATGGTAGGGAGTCGCCGGGGCCGGAGCCACTACTTCGGTGCGACTGTTTCCCACAACGACTCACCCGCACGCCGGGTGTCGGCCCGCACCACGCCTGTCTCGGGTCCCTCGTGGCCCGCGCGTGTCCCCGCGGCCGTCCCTCCGGAGGGCCCCTCGTGGGTCTCCTGCACCAGGTAGTGGGGCCGTCGCTTGACCTCGTAGTAGATGCGGCCGACGTACTCGCCGATCAGTCCGACCATCACCATCTGCACGCCGGCGAGGGCGGTGACGGCGACGAGGAGGGTGACGTAGCCGGGGGTGTCGACGCCGTTGGCGAGGGCGTCGACGACGATCCAGGCCGCGTAGCCGAGGGCGAGGAGGACGAGCAGGAAGCCCAGGTGGACGGCGGCCCGCAGCGGCTTGTTGTTGAAGGAGAGGAGGCCGTCGAGCCCGTAGTTGAGGAGCTTGCCGAAGGTCCACTTGGAGCGGCCCTGCTCGCGGACGGCGTTCTCGTAGGAGAAGGTCGTGGTGCGGAAGCCGACCCAGGAGAAGAGGCCCTTGGAGAACCGGTTGTACTCGCCGAGGCCGAGGACCGCGTCGACGGTACGCCGGGACAGGAGCCGGAAGTCCCCGACGCCGTCGACGAGCTCGACGTCCACGAGCCGGTTGATCGCCCGGTAGTAGAGGCGGGCGGTGAGGGTGCGGGTGACCCGGTCGCCCTCGCGGGTCCGGCGGGCGACGACCTGGTCGTATCCCTCGGCGTGCAGCGCGACCATGCGGTGCACCAGCTCGGGCGGATGCTGGAGGTCCGCGTCCATGATCACGACGGCGTCGCCGGCGGCGTCGCGGAGCCCGGCCAGCATCGCCGCCTCCTTGCCGAAGTTGCGGCTGAAGGAGACGTAGCGGACGTGGCGGGGGTCGCGCGCGGCGAGCTCCTGGAGGAGGGGAAGCGTCCCGTCCCGGCTTCCGTCGTCCACGTAGACGATCTCGAACTCCCCGTCGAGACGGACGAGTTCGGCGGTCACGTGGTCATGGAAACGGGCGAGGACGTCCTCTTCGTTGAAGCACGGGACGACGATCGAGAGCAGCACGCCGACCACGACAACGGAGCGCGGTGACCCGGCCGGTCCACGGGGATGGCCTTCAGTCGACCATTCGATGAACTGGGCGGCGGCGCCCGGTTCCTCCCGTCCCGGCGCTGGCATATTCGGACCGTCATGTCGCACACCAGTCGCTCGCCCCGGTTCTCCGCGCCTCTCCCCATGCTCCTCGCCGCCCTCCTGACGGTGGCCGCCGTCTGCGGCGGGGACGCCGCCGCCCGGGTCTTCCCCTTCGGGCCGCGCCACCGGGCCGTCAACGACCTCGCGAACCAGTTCGTGCCCTTCCACGCGCACCTGTGGGACCTGCTGCGCGGCCGGGCGGACGGCGGGCTGCTCCTGGACTGGCGGGCGGGCTGGGGCACGAGCTTCCTCCCCGACTACGGCACCTATCTGTCGAGCCCGCTCGCCCCGCTGGTCGCGCTGTTCCCGCGCGGGGACATCGAGTACGCGGTGTACGCGGTCACCGTCCTGAAGACGGCGGTCGCGGCGGCGGCCATGACCTTCCTGCTGCGTCGGCTCGGGCCGGGCGCCTGGTGGTGGGCGGCGGTCCTGGGAGCGTCGTACGCGCTGTGCGGCTGGTCGCTGGCGGAGGGCACGTACAACCCGATGTGGCTGGACGGCCTGATCGCCTTCCCGCTGCTGTGCCTGGTGGGCGAGTGGGTACGGGAGGGCCGGCGGCCGCTCCTCGGCCCGCTGGTGGTGGCCGTGTGCTGGGCGGCGAACTTCTACACGGCGTACATGGCGGCCCTGGGCGCCGCGCTCGTGCTCCTGGTCCGCCTGGCGGCGACGGACTCCTTCCGGTGGCGGACCGCGGGCAGGGCGGCGCTGACCGCGGCCCTGGGGACGGGTCTCGCGGCGCCCGTCCTCGTCCCCGTCCTCCTCGGCTCGCGCCACGCCCACCCGGGCCTGGTCCGGGAGTTCGACCCGGCGCCCGCGACGGACGTCCTGGCCCGGCTGCTCCCGGTGACGTACAGCTTCGCGACCCCGGCGGCCTTCGTCTGCACGGCGGTGCTGCTGCTCGTGGCCACGCTGCTGTTCCGCCGGGACCTGCCGGGCCGGGAGCGGTGGCTGTGGGCGGGGCTCTGCGCGGCGGTCACGGCCTCGATGCAGTGGGGGCCGACGCATCTGCTCTGGCACGCGTTCGCCACGCCGAACGGCAGCCCGTACCGGCAGACCTTCGTCCTCTCCGGGGTCCTCGTCCTCGCCGCCTGGACGGGCCTCACCCACGGTCCCCCGGACCGCCGGTCGCTGCTCGGCGGGGCGGCCGTCGTCCTGGCCCTGACGGCGGGGGCGCTGCCCAGCCCCTTCGTCACCGGCTGGGCGCTGCTGCTCGCGGGCATGGGCCTCGCGGCGGTGGCGAGCGCGCTGCTGCTGCCGGGGCGGGGGCGGTACGGGGTGCTCGCCGCGCTCCTGGTGACCGGCACGCTGCTCGGCCAGTCGGCGGCGACGACGGCGTACGCCGACCGGGAACGGACGGCGCGGCTCGACGACTACCCGCCGTGGGGCGTGGAGCACGCGCGCCGGGCGGCGGCCCTCGCGGCGGCCGACGGCTGGCCCGCGTACCGCACGGACCCGGGCCTGCCCCGGGTCGCGGGCAACGATCCCCTGCTGCTCGGCGGGCAGGGCGCCGCCTACTACAGCAGTCACACCCCGGCAGTCCTGACGGAGACGCTGACCGCGCTCGGCGGAGGCTGGACCTCCCGGGGCCGGAACCTGCTGAGCCTGGACAACCCGGTGACGGACGCACTGTTCGGAGTGGGGGCGCGGTGGCGGGACGGCGCGGTCGCGCGCACCGGCGCGTACCTGCCCCTGGTGACGGTACGGCCCCCGGGACCGGCCCCCGTCTACGGCCCGTCGCCCTTCCGCAACCAGGAACTCCTCCTCGGCGCGCGGGTGTACGGGGCTCCGCACGCGGGCGCGTGCCCGGTCGGCACCGAGGTCTTCCTCTGGGCCCCCGACGCGACGGGCCCGGCCCGCCTGGGCGACCGGGAGACCCGGCTGCTCGGCGGCGGGCCGAAACGGCGCGCGGCCCTGACGTCCCTGGGCGTCCAGCGCGTCCCCGGCCTGCGGCCGGTCCTGCCGGGCCCCGGCGGTGCACTCGGCTGCCTGGACCACGAGCGCCTCCGGGCGGCGGTCGCGGCCCTCCGCGCGCGGGCGGCGACCTCGGTCCGGGTCACCTCGGACGGGATACGGGCCGACCTCCCGCCCGGCACGACGGGCACGGCCGTCGTGGCGGCCCCCCGGATCGCGGGCTGGACCTGCGAGGGCGGCCCCGCCACGTCCTACGCGGGCCTGCTCGCCGTCCCGGTCTCGGACGCGTCCTCGGTCTCCTGCTCCTTCCGTCCCCCGGGCCTCCGGGCGGGCCTCGCGACGGGCGCGCTGGCGGCGCTGCTGCTCGTGGGGGTGGCCGGGGCGGGTCAGCGGGCGCGGGCGGGTGGCCCGGTCGGTGGGGCGGGCCAGCGGCGCGGGGCGGGTCATGCGGTAGGCGGGCCGGGGCGGGTGGCCCGGTCCGTGGGATGGATCAGCGGGTCGGGGCGGGTGACCCGGGCGGCGGGGCGGGTCAGCGGCGCGGGGCGGGTCATGCGGTAGGCGGGCCGGGGCGGGTGGCCGGGGCGGCGGGGCGGGTCAGCGGGCCGGGGCGGGTGGCCGGGGCGGGTCAGCGGGCCGGGGCCCGCCTCTCCCAGCGGATCTCGCCGTCCTCCACACGGTCCGTCGGGCTGAGGCCGGCCGCGCGGGCCACGGCGGCGGAGGCCGTGTGGTCCGGGTGGACATGGGCGACGACGGTCCGCACGCCCCGCCCCAGGAGCAGGCCGACGAGCCCTTCCGCCGCCTCGCGGGCGATCCCCCGGCCCTGCCAGGGCACGCCGACCACCCAGGCGACCTCGGCGGTCAGACCGCCGTCCGTGACGGTCGCCTGCACGGTACCGACGAGCCGGTCCTCCGGCCGGAGCCGCAGCACCCAGTTCCGCCAGACGACCGCCGGGTCGGGCGATCCGGCGACCAACCGCTCGTACCGGGCCCGCAGTTCGGCGGGGCCGAGCGGGACGCCGCCGATGAAGGAGTGCAGGGCGGGATCGCCCAGCACCTCCGCCATCTCCTCGGCGTGCCGGACGGCGAGCGGTTCGAGGGCGAGCCGGTGCGTGGGGGACCGCTGGCCGTCGGCGTCGATCGCCGCCTGGGCGCCGTCGTCGCCGACGACTATCCGGGGTGAGGGCATGCCGGGAACCTACCGCGACGGGGTCATGGCCCGACGGCTCAGCGCCTGAACCGGCGGACCAGCAGCAGGCCGGCCACCGTGCTCAGCACGGCGAGGGTGGCCGCCGCGTAGGTCCGGGCGCTCGTCCCGCTCTCCGCGAGACCGGGGGTCAGGGGGGTGGTGGGGGCGGTCGGGTGCGGGGACGTCGACGGTGCCGGGGTCTCGGGCCGCGTCGGGGTCGGGGTGGGGGTGGGCTTCGGGGTCGGGCCGCCGTCGCAGGCCAGGTGCGCCGAGAACGGGACGTGGTGGATCTCGCCCGCGTTCGCCGGGGCCCGTGAGGTGCGCTGGGCGCCGCCCCGGCCCCTCGCCGCGCGGGTGTCGAGGTCGTCGAGGGGGCCCGCCGTCAGGGAGCGGACGACGACGGCGCCGTCGATGGCGTCCGGGTCGCGGTCGGTGAGGTGGGCGCGGGGGGCGTAGATCGTTCCCTCGACCGTGCCGCCGCCCGCGATCGTGAGGTGCGTGGCGTCCGCGAAGTTCCACAGGACGTAGGGGGCGCCGGGACGGCCGACCCCGGCGAGGTCGGGGACGTCCCAGGTGAGGACCGACCCGGTGCCGGTCGTGTCGACGTCGATGACGAGCGGGCCGGAGGCGGTGGGGCGGCGCGGGAAGGTGAGGGCGGAGAGCCGGTTCAGCTGCTCGCCGGTGAGGCGGAGGACGTTCGTCCGGTCGCCGTCGAGGGTGACGCGGCCGGTGCCGGCGGGCGCGACGGTGGGCGCGCAGCCGGCGAGCGCGTCGGCGCGGTCGCGGTGGGCGCCGAAGAGGGCGGCGGGGTCCAGGAGGCCGGGGGCGGGGCCGACGGAGGCGGCGGGCTGCCGGGTGGTCAGTTCGATGCGGGGCGTGGAGTCGTGGCCCGTGCCGGTCGCGGTGACCCGGGTGTCGGCCGCGGCCCCGTCGGCGCCCCGCGTGACGACGTCGCCGCCGGTGAGGTCGCCGATCTTCACGTGACCGTCGGACAGGACCTTCAGGACGCCGACCGAGCTGCTGGCGGCGTACGCGATCCGGCCGCCGACCAGGAGGGCGGTCGGCCGGGCGTCGCCGGGGGCGGTGAAGGTCCCGGCGGTCCGGCGCCCGAGGGTGAACCCGGGCCCGAACGACAGGTCGCCGCCGACGGCGACGGGTCCCTCGGTCCCCGTACTGCCGAGCAGGGCGTCCTGCTCGGTGACGACGCCGAAGCCGTGGTTCCCGGCGAGGGGATCGCCCACGTCGACCGTGGCGGCGGCATGCGCGTGCGGTGCGGCCGCCCCGGCGGGGAGGGCGGCCAGCGCGCCGGCGGCGCATACGGCGGCGCAGGCGGTGAGCCGGAGGGGCCTGCTCGACTTCGTCATGCGAGGAACATGCGCCCGCCCCGCCGCCGCCGCCGGTCGGACACGCCTGGACGCCGGTCAGATGCCGTAACGAATCCACGCGCGGGAGCGGCGCGGGCTCCTGGCTGCCGCGACGCGGTTCGGGCGGGCGCCGATCAGGCCGGTGCGATCCGGTGCGTCCCGGTCGGCGCCGCCGAGGCCGCCGATCAGGCGGCCGTGCTCCGGTTCGACCGGGCGGCCGCCAGTTCGGCGTTCGCGCGCTCGGTGATCAGGGTCAGCACGCGGCCCGCGGCGGCGAGGTCCTCGGCCGGGATGCCGGCGTACAGCCGGGTGGAGATCTCTGCGGACTCGGCGCCGGTGGTCTCGTACAGCTCCCTTCCGGCGTCCGTGAGCCGCAGCCGGGACGTGTCCGCCGGGTCCGCCTCCAGCAGGTGGGCGTCCGTCAGCTCGTCGATGACGCGGAGCGCGTCCGAGGTGTCGCTCTTCAGGGAGCCGGTGACGGCGTCGGCGAGCGCGTCCCGGCCGACGGACGCGCCGGCGGTCCCCCCGGCGAGGACGACGGCCCGGAGCGTCACGCTCTGCTCGAACGTGATGCCGTGGCGGGTGAGGACGCCCTCCAGGAGGGCGCGGGCGGCGTAGTGCGCCAGGGCGATGACCCGTCCGTCGGTCGTGGGCGCGGTGGCGGGTGCGGTGGTGGTGGTGGGTGCGGTGGTGGTCATGACTGCTCCTCGTTCTCGGTGGGCGGATCGAGAGGTGCGTCGAGCAAGGTCGCGAGGTCGCGGGTGAACTGCCGGGCGCGCGGGTCGTCCTGCCCGCCGAGCGGTGCGAGCAGCTGGTCGAGGAGGCCCTGGACGACCCGGATCGCGCGGCGGGTGACGTCGCGCCCTTCCTCGGTGAGCGTCAGCTGCATGGCGCGCGGGTCGTCCGGGTCCCGGGTGCGGGTGACGAGTCCGGCGGCCTCCAGGGCGCGGGCGAGTTTGGAGACGTACAGCGCTTCGAGCCCCGTGTGGTCGGCGAGGCGGCGCTGACTGGGCCGCAGCCCGGCGCGCGACATGCCGTACAACGACGCCATCAGCGCGTACTGGGCGTGGGTCAGGCCCAGCGGTCCGACCGCCCGGTCGACGGCGACTCGCCACTTCATCGACAGGCGCCAGACCAGGAACCCTGCCGTAGCTCTTTCGGCTGCTTCACTCACACGAGATACCGTACATAGCTACTGTAGCCATGGCTACTATCTTTCTCGAAACTTTCCCGGCCTAGGTCGCAACCTCGGGTGGCGACGCACGTCTGGTGGGTTGAAGGCGCCCTTCAGACCGTGTTTCCGTCCCACTCCTCGGGAGAACCCCATGTCCAGCCACGCCAAGCGGACGTTCCGCGCCCGCCCCCGGATCCTGGGCGCCGTCACCGGTGTCGCCCTGCTCCTCGGCGGCGGCTTCGCCGCGCAGGCCGTCGCCGACTCCGGAGCGAAGCCCACGCCCGCCCCCGCGCCCGCCGTGCCGGACGCCGCCCCGGCGGCGGACGGGGACTCGGCCGCAGCCCCGGCCCCCGCCGCCCCGGCCCCGGTCCCCGCCCCGAAGGTGGTCGAGGCGGGCAGGCCCACCGCCGCACCCGCCCCGGCCACGCCGGCGCCCGCCGCTCCCGCGCCCGCTCCCGCGCCCGGCGTCGCGGTGAAGCCCACCGCCGCACCCGCGCCGGCGGCTCCGGCCGCTCCGGCCGCCCCCGCCCCGTCCGTGCGGCCCGACGCCGGCCCCGCCCCGGCCCCCGCGCCCGCCCCGGCCCAGGACGCGCCCCGCGTGGTCGCCCCCGGCACCGGCATCGGGAAGTAGCACCAGCACCACGGAGCGGGCGGCCGGGCCGGGCTTCCACGGCCGCCCCGGCCGCCCCTCCGCCGACGCAGTGAGGACCTCGCCGTTGTCGTACGCCATACCCGCCGCCGCACCGCCGACCTGGTGGTCCCGGCTGCTCGCCCGCATGTCCTCCCGCACCGGGAACGCACCGGCGTGGGAGCGCCGGCCGCGGGACCTCGGCCACGCCCCCGGCGCTCACGAGCCGCCGCCCACGCTCACCGACCTCTACCGGGCGCGCCGGCTCGACATGGTGCGGCTCGCGCTGTTCCTCGTCGACGACCTCCCCACCGCCGAGGACGTCGTCCAGGACGCGTTCGCCGCCGTGTGCAGGACGTACGGCACCTCCCTCCGCGGACTCCAGGACCCGGGCGCGTACCTGCACACCGCCGTGGTCAACGCCGCCCGTTCCGTACTGCGCAGGCGCCGCACCGCGCGCGCGTACACCCCGCCCCACCCGGGTGCCGGCGCACCCGTCGACGAGGGGCTGCTGCTCGCCGAGGAGCACCGGCACGTCCTCGACGCGCTCGCGGAGCTGACCCGGCGCCAGCGCGAGGTGCTGGTCCTGCGCTACTGGTCGGAGCTGACCGAGGCACAGATCGCCCAGGCGCTCGGCCTTTCGCGCGGCACGGTGAAGTCCACCGCGAGCCGCGCCCTCGACGCCCTGGAGAAGAAGCTGGAGGCGGGCCGATGAGACCGCTGACACCGCACGACGAGGACCGCCGCTCCCCCGTCGAGGACAGGCTGCGCGCCGCGTTCGCCGCCCGGGCCGCCCTCGTCACCCACCGCGACCTGCGGCGCGACGCGCCCCCGCGGGGGCGCGCCTGGGGCGCGCGCCGGGTGCGCGGGGTCGTCCTCGCCGGGCTCGGCGCCGCCGTCGCCGTGGCCGCCGCGTATCTGCTCGTCCTGGCGCCCGGCGGTCCGGTCACCCCCGCTCCCGTGCCGCCCGCCCGCTCCCCCGGCGTCGGCGTGCCGACGACACCGCCGACACCGCGGCCGGCCGCCCCGCCCACGCCGTCCGTGGCCGGGTCGGGCGCCCCGGGGCCGCTGGGACTGCCGTAGCCGGTGAGGGCATGGCAAAGGGCCGGAACCCCCCGTGGGATCCGGCCCTTTCCCGGCCTCGCGGCGCGCGACCGCTTCGCGCGGACCGCCCGACTACTTCGCGGGGACCGCTTCGAGGCAGAGGACGAACTTGTCCGAGTTCAGCTGCTGAGCGAGGGCCGTGACCTCCGCGCCGCACTTGTTCACGTCGAAGGTGTCGTCGTGGACCTTGACGACCTTGTACAGGTCCGGCTTGCCGGAGGAGCAGTCCGTGGTCTCGACCTCGGGGGCGTTGTCCGGGCCGGTCACGGTGACGCACTCGCCGGTCTGCGCGTGCACCGGGGCGTCGCCCGTGAGGTGCGGGAGGCCGAGCTTCACGGCGATGGCGACGGCGATCGCGATGACGACTCCGCCGACCTTCTTGAGGATGCGGCTGCCCTTCTTCGCGGGGGCGGCGGGCTGCTGCTCGGGAGCGGCGGGCTGCTCGGGAGCGGGGGGCGCGGACGGCGTCGTCATGTGATGTTCCTTGCGAGCGCGGACATGATCAGACGCGAACGTTACATGCACCAAAACGGGCAAAAAGGATCACGAAGATCCACTTGCTGATCAGTTGCACAGTCGTGACTCTGTCGTTCCGTCAGGAACCCGGTCCCAGCCGCCGTTGGTGCTCAAGCACGCGCCGCACGTCCACCGGAAGCGGGTGATACGGGCCGTACGCGCGCTCGGCGTCGAACAGCAGCCGCTGGAGCTGGTCCTGCCCCGCCGTGTGCTCGCCCGCCGCCACGAGGAGCAGCGCGATCCGCTGCCGGATGTCGAAGACCCGGGCGGCATCCCCCTCGTAGTACGGCAGGACCGCCCGGAACTCGGCGAGCGCGGCGGCCGTCTCCCCGAGCTGCTCCAGGCACAGGCCCGCGTCGTACCGGAACTGCACCGCCTGCGGGTCCGCCGGGCCCGCCTCCGCCTCGCGGTCCGCCGCGAGGCGGCGCAACTCCGGCAGGGCGCGCCGGTACTGACCGTCGTCCATCAGTGTCGACGCGTACTGCTTGCGCAGGATGCGGACGACCGGCGAACGCTCACCGTGCTCGGCCGACGCGGCGGGAAGGATCCCGCCGAGGACGTCCACGGCCTGCGTCAACGAGCCCTCCCCGAGCAGCCGCTTGACCTCGTCGACGGCGGCGGCGACATCGGGCCGGGGCGGCGCGGGCGGAGGAGTGGGGGCGACCGGCGAAGGGGTGGGCATGGCCGGTGCCTGGACCGCCGGCACGGGGACCGCCGGTGACGGGACCGCCGGTGTCGGGACCGCCCCCGCGGGTGCCGTCGGGCGGTCGGGCCAGGGGGCGTGCGGGCGGAGGAACGGCCGGGTCGGGTCCATCGGTCCCGCCGGGGCCCCGCGCGCGGGGAGCAGCGGCAGCAGGTGCTCGTACACCTCGTGCGCGCCGGACGGGCGCTCCCGCGGGTCCTTGGCGAGCAGCCGCAGCACCAGCGCCTCCAGGGACTCGGGGACCTCGGGCCGCAGCTGCCGGAGCGGTACGGGAGGCTCGTACAGGTGCCGGTGGAGGACACCGAGCGCGGTGGACCCCGCGAACGGCACGTCGCCGCTGAGGAGTTCGTGGAGCAGGACCCCGAGGGCGTACAGGTCGGTGGACGGGCCGACGGCGCCGCCCATGGCCTGCTCGGGCGCCATGTACGAGGGGCTGCCGATGGGGGAACCGGTGTGGGTGAGCCGCGTGGTGTCCGCGTCCAGGACGGAGGCGACGCCCAGGTCGAGGACGACCACCGAGCCGTCCGGGCGGACGATCACGTTCCGCGGCTTGAGGTCGCGGTGCACGATGGGCACGGCGTGGACGGCCGCGAGCACCGCGCACAGCTGCGCGGCGACCGAGACCGCCCAGGGCCACGGGTACGGGTCGTGCTCGGCGAGGTGGTCGGCGAGGTCCGCGCCCTCCACGTACTGCATGACGAGATACAGGTCGTCGCCCTCGCTGCCCGCGTCGTGCACGGTGACGAGACCCGGGTGGGCGACGCGCGCGGTCACCCGGCACTCCCGCACGAAGCGGCGCCGCAGCTCGTCGGCGGCGGTCGCGGGTCCCGCCATGGTGGCGGGCCGGAGCAGCTTCACCGCGACCCGGCGGTCCAGCCTCCCGTCGTACGCCGTCCAGACCTGGCCCATGCCGCCCTGACCGATGACGGTGGCGAGCTCGTAACGCCCGCCGATGACACGCCCGTTCACGCCCGGCCTTCGCCCTCTCCGCGGGTACGGAGGAGATCGCTCAACTCGTCCAGCTCGGCTCGGACCTGGTCGATCCGCTGCCCGCCGGGCGGCTGGGGCGCCGGCACGTGCCCGATCGGCTGATACGGGTACGGCGGCCGCGCGGGCGGCGGCGGCACCACGATCACGACCGGGGCGGGCTGGTGGTGCCGGATGTCGACCACCAGGAAGTAGCAGGTCACGATGGCCATCTGGACGAGCAGGGCCACCATGCCGGCGGTGTTCATCCACGTGCCGGCGAACCGCTGCTCCAGCGGCACCACGCAGGCGATGTTGAGGACCAACTGGCCCCAGAACAGGACCCAGTCACGGCCCGACCGCCGCATGATCGCGATCCTGAGCATGGCCACCCACGCGAGGAAGCCCAGGGACAGGACGACCAGGACCGTGAGGAGCACGCGCACGGTGATGGTGGCCGCGGACGGGCCGGTGGCCCGTACCGGCGCGGGCAAGGGTGTGGGCGCGGGTGTGGGCACCTGACCGTACATACGACGCTCCCCCAGACGGATGATCAGGCTAAGAGAGTAAGACGCGCACGGCTCCTGCTCCACGCCCTTACGTCACCGGGGCTCCACGCCTGTACGACCCCGGGTTCGCGCCGGTACGTCACCCCGGTCCCACGCCCGTCCGGCTCCGGGTCCCACGCCCGTCCGGCTCCGGGTCCCACGCCCGTACGAACCCCGGTTGCACCCCGGTACGTCACCCGGGTTCCACGCTCCCGTCGGCGAGCCCGTCGTACAGGCCCTGCACCAGCTGCTCGCCCAGGCGGGCCGCGAGCCGCAGGGCCTCCTCGAACTCGGCGAGGGACTTGAAGTGGGCGCCGTGGCGGCGCTGGTCGGCGAGGGGCAGCCGGGGCAGCTGGAGGCGGCGCACGTCGAGCCTGGTCGCGGTCGACGCGAAGCTGCTGGCCTGCCGGTTGTTGGCGGTGCCGCGCAGGAAGCCGGCGAGGAACCAGGGGTCGAGCGCGGCCGGATCGGGCCGCAGCAGCTGGAGGTTGCGGCCGAGGGCGGCGCCGGCGGTGGCCGCGTCCACGACCCGGGCCACGGAGCCGCCGCCGAGGACGGGGACGACGACGTCGCCCTCGGCCACGAGTACGGGCTCCTCGGCGGGGGCGCCCGCACCGGAGGCCGCACCGCCCGGCAGGGTGCCGGAGGGGGCGCCGCCGGACAGGACGTCGTGCTCGGTGAGGACGGGGACGTCGTCTCCGTCGGAGGCCGTTCCCGAGCCGCCGGTACGGAGCTGGAGGGCGCCGGTGCGGGCCAGTTCGCCGACGGTGGTGAGGGGGCGGGGCCCGGAGCGCGCGGGGACGGGGCTGGGAGCGAGGCCCTGGGTCCTGCGCAGCGTCTCGTCCAGGCGGGCTCGGACGGCGGCGAGTTCGGGGGCGGTGCCGCCGGCGGCGGGGGCGGTGAGGTAGCGGGCGGGCGCGAGGTCGACCTCGTCGTCGAGGAGTTCGATGACGGGGACCGCGCGGGCCACGGACTCCTCGCCGCCCCGTCCGGCCCAGGCGTCGAGGACCGTGGTGCGCAGGGTCGCCCACGGCAGTTTGTCGCGACCCGCGTCCGGGACGAGCCCCGCGGTGTCCACGAACAGCGTCTCCGCCGGCGGCCGCTGGTCCCCGCCCGGCCGGACGAGGACCCAGAGGTGGAGCGGGATGCCGTACGGGGGCGCGGCGCCGGCCGGCAGGGCGACGACGGCCCGGAGCGCGCCGCGGCGCAGGAGGTCGGCGCGGATGCGGCGGCCCGAGCGGCGGGAGGCGACGGCGGGCGGCATGAGGAGGACCGCGGCCCCGTCGGTCCGGAGCCGGGCGAGGGCGTGCTGCACCCAGGCCAGCTCGGATTCGGTACGGGCGGGGAAGCCGTACTCCCAGCGTGCGTCGTAGGCGAGTTCGTCGTGACCCCAGGCCCGCTCGTTGAACGGCGGGTGGCACAGGACCGCGTCGGCGGCCAGGTCGGGGAAGGCGTCGGCACGGAGGGTGTCGGCGGTGGCGGCGCGGATGTCGGCGTCACCGTGGAGGGCGAGCCGCAGGGCGGTGAGGGCGGCCAGGTCGGGGTCGGTGTCCTGGGCGAACAGCGCGGTGGCGTGCGGGACGGCGCGCAGCAGGCCGCCGGTGCCGGAGGCCGGGTCGACGACGGTGGCGAGGGGTCGGCCTTCGGGGGCCGCGGCGGCGGCGAGCTCCGCCATGAGGTCGGCGAGCGGGGGCGGGGTGAGCGTGTACTGACGGGGATTGGCGTCCAGGTGGCGGCCGAGCAGGAACTCGAAGGCCTCGCGCGGGCCCCCCAGCTCGTCGGCGAGCTCGACGGCGGCCCGCAGCAGGGGGACGGCGGGGACCGTCTCGGACGGGGTGGGGGTGCGGACGGCCCTCGGCACGCCGAAACGGGCGGTGAGGGTCTCTTCGAGGGCGGTGGGGAGGACCTCCGCGAGCCGGGCGTCGGGGAGCGCGCCGAGCGCGGTCCAGGCGCGGGGGCGCTCGCGGCGCAGGAGCAGGACGCAGCCGGCGTGGACGAGGGCGGCGACGGTGCCGGAGGGATGGCCGGCGAGCTGCTGCCAGACCCGCTCACGCAGCGGGACCTCCGCGAGTTTGCCCTGGTCGCGGAGCCATTGCTCGATCTCACCGAGGGCGAACGAGGGGCTGGTCTCCGTCCCTCCGACGGGCTTGGGGAAGTCGGCGTGGCGGCGGCGCCAGTTGCTGACGGCGGCCCTGCCGACGCCTGCGAGCCGGGCGATACCCGCGGCGGTGACCTCTGTCGTGCTGTCTTCGGGCACCTGGCCGACTCCCCTCGTACGTGTGCGAACACACCGAGCATACTGCGCACCCTCGTTCACAGCGTGAGCGAACTCAGAATCCGTGAACAGTGTTGACTCGGTTCACAGTCTCTGTTGTGATTACGTCATCGAACACGGAGTCCTCACAGCGCCCCGGAAGGTGCCACAGCCATGTCTCAGCAGCAGCGCAACTGGTTCGCCCGCCACAAGGTCCTCACCGCCGCCGGCGCGGTCGTCGCCGTCATCGTGATCGGCGCGGCGGTCGGCGGGGGCGGCGACAGCGAGTCCCCCACGGCCGGCGCGAAGCAGGAACAGCCCGCGAAGCAGGGCGGCGACGCGAAGGCCCCAGAGGGCAAGGCCCCCGCGGCCCCGGAGAAGAAGGCCGTCACGATCGACGGCGACGGCGACTTCGAGGTGGGCGCGGACGCGAAGCCCGGCCTCTACCGCTCCACGGGCAACAAGGACGCGGGCTGCTACTGGGAGCGCGCCAAGGACGCCTCGGGAGAACTGGAGTCGACCCTCGCCAACGACAACGTGACGGGCACCGCCTACGTCGAGATCAAGGCCTCGGACAAGCTCTTCAAGTCCTCCGGCTGCGGGACGTGGGAGGCCGTCGACCCGAAGGCGAAGGGCACCCCGCAGACCACGCTCAAGGGCGACGGCGGCATGTTCAAGGTGGGCGTCGACATCGCCCCTGGCACCTACAAGTCCACGGGCAACAAGGACGCCGAGTGCTACTGGGAGCGCTCGAAGGACGCGAGCCACGGCACGGACTCGATCCTCGCGAACGACAACGTGACGGGCACGGCGATCGTGAAGGTCACCGCGAAGGACGCCTACTTCAAGACCTCGGGCTGCGGGGACTGGGTGAAGGCGGGCTGAGCCGGACCACCGCCCCGGCGCGACCCGGAGCCACGGTCCGGGTCGCCGGAGAACGAAGAAAGCCCCGCCGAACGCCTCGGCGGGGCTTCCCCGTGCCCCCCCTCGGCGGCCCCACGGGCCGGCCGCTAGAAGAACGTCATGTCCCAGTCGCCCGAGATCAGGGCGCGTACGGACTCCTCGAACCCGTTCGCGACCCGCTGCACCACCCCTTCACCACCGAGGACGATGTCACCGTTCTCCGCCAGGAGAACGCTCTCCCCGGTACTGAAGGCGACGCCCACCGGAAGCGCCGACATGCCCAGGCGCTTCTCGTAGAACCGGAGGTTGAACTCAGCCGCGGCCTCCTCGACGGAGATCGTCAGCGAGGACTCGTCCCCGGTGACGTGCGACGGCCAGAAGACCGTCGTCTCGCCGTACTCCCGGAGGAACGCCACGAGCGCGTCGGTGACGCCGAACCCCGCCTCCTGATAGGCCAGGCGGGCGGCCTCGACGTCCACGGCACCGCAGACGACGCGCGATGCCCCGGTAAACGCCCGCCGGAGAGCCTCTTCCCTCGCCGCGCTCCGGTGGCCACTCATCACGCCTGAACTCCACTGATCATCGCGAACTGCTCGTCGACGGATCATAGGCCGAGGCGCCAGTTCCCGTCGCTTACCGGTACGTGCGTACGGTGCCGATCATCGCCTCCGTCTCGGACGGCCGCCCGGCCTGCTCCCCTGCCCTGCGAATCTGGCTGTCGGTCAGGCGCTTCGCCACCTCGACCGCCCCATGGACGACGTCCGCGTCTCCCGCGCCGATCGCCGCCAGGTACCAGCGCATCGCCTCGGCGTCCTGGCCCGTGGCCACCAAGAGGTCCCCGAGCGGGGTGTACGCCTCGTCGAGGCCGCCCTCGGCCGCCGACCTCAGCAGGGAGGCCACCGTTCGCACGTCACCCTTGCCCCACCACAACTGGGCCAGGTTGAACTGTGCGTACCCGTCCCCCGCCTCGGCCGCCGCCCGGAACAGGCTCTCCGCCCGCTCCAGGTCCTGGACCACCCCGAGGCCGTTCGCGTACAGGAAGCCCAGGCTGCGTCGCCCCACGGCGCTGCCGCGCCCGGCGGTCCGCTCGAACCAGGTGGCAGCGGCGGAGGGGTCCTCCTCGACGTCGAGGAGGACCCCTCCCCAAACGTTCTGCGCGCTGATGTCACCCGCTTCGGCCGCCGCGCGCAAGGCCGGCAAAGACTCGTCGAGCCGGTCGGCGAAAGCGGGGTCGTCGCCGCGGGAGTCGAGGAGGTCCTTGACGCTCCGCGCGACGTCGGAAAGCTGTTCGACCATGGCACAGGACCCTATCGTCGTCCCGCCTGCCCGCAGGGACGGAGCATGCTCTACTCGGCGACCCCGAAGGCCCTCAAGGTCTCGTACGCGGCCAGCCGCTCGGCGAAGTTCGGGGAGCGGCGCGGTGCCACGGCGACGATCGAGTCGAACGGCGTCCCGTCGAAGCGATCGACGGCGATCTGCGCGAAGAGAGGCAAAGCCTGCGCGTCCACGTCGGCGATCCGGTCCCGGTGGAGCAGGAACTGCGTCTCCGGATCACGGCGCACCAGATGGCCGGGAACGTAGTACAGATCGGCCTCGGCGAACTCCGCCTCGCTGATGTCGAGCGCCCACTCCGTCGCGGGATCGGCCTCGGCGTAATACCGCAGCGCCCCTGCCAGAAAGGCCTCCCGGACATCCTCGGACAAGCCGAAGTTCGGCGAGGTCGCCATCAGCGGACCGATGCGCCCCCGCAGGGTGACCCGACGGAACACGCAGCCCGTCAGATGCGTCAGCGACGACAGGGCCAGCCCGTCCACGCGTACGTCCTCGAACCGGACCCCGTCCGCGGCGGACCGCTTCACCGTGAGCTTCTCCGCTACGACGTTCCGCACCACGAGCCCGAACCCGGGGTCGTCGAACTGGGCCACCGAGCACCCGTGGAACTCGCACCTCACGAACTCCACGTCCGCGAGCTCGCGGCCGGAACCGATGACCTTGCGGCCCTGGAACTTCTGCTTCTCGATGCGCACGCCCACCGCCTGATGAGGAGCCCGCGGACCGGGCGACACCCTAACGCCGTTATAGCCCTGAAGCGACTGCACCCCCGTCACGGTCTAGCGTTCGGCAGGGGATCGACAGAGGTCTACGGAAAGGCGGACGGTGGCGCTGTCCTTGGCAGAGGCTCTCCTGCGACTCGACGACCGGGCATCGGCGAAACGCCGCTCGGCCGCGCGGCGGCTCCACGCGCTGGCGGACGAAGCGGCGGGCCCGGCGCTGTTCGAGGCGCTGCGACGCGAGGTCGGCAATCGCCGCACCTGGGAGACGAAGTACGAGATGGTCATGGCGCTCGGGGCGTGCGGTCACGTGCCCGCCGTCGGATTCCTGTCCGAACTGGCTCAGCGGCCCACGGACGACACCGCGCTCTATGCGGCCCTGGGGGACGCGATCGTGCGACTGCGAGGTCCTCAGGAAGGATTCGCCGCACCACTGGAATGGTGCCTGGACAGCGGGAATCCCCTGCTCATCGACGGCGCTCTCCACGCCGTCGCCGCAGTACGCGCCCCCTTGGACGCCGCGACCGTCGACCGCGTCCTGGACGTCCTCGATCCGCTGGACCCCTACGACGGACTGCGCTACTGGGCCGCCGTCGCGGCGGCGGAATGGCCCGGCGACCGGGTGACCACGTTTCTGGCGACCTGTGCCGCCGGCCCCCGCGCGGACGTGGCCGACGCGGCGGCCACGTCCCTGGAGGCCCGGCGCCGACGGCTGGAGGATCAGACCTGAAAAACCGTCTCCTCCGGCCGCCACCAGCGCGTCGGCCCCGTGCTCCGTTGCGCCCCCCGGCGGCCCCTAGGCCCGGAGCCAGCGCTTCAGCGCGTTGCGGTACTCCATGGACGACTCGCCCGCGGCGAAGCGGACGTCGTACGAGCCCGCCGCCGACAGGTCCGCGTCGGCGGCCAGCAGGCGGGCGGCGAGCTCCGACTGACCGGCGCACTCGAACGCCACCCAGCTGGTCCACTCATCGGGCGCCTCGACCCCGTGGCGGTCGAACTCCAGGGCCACGTCGATCGCCGCCGCCATGACGTCCGCGACCCCCGCCTCCCCGGACCGGTGCCAGGAGGCCAGTCCCTCGACGGCCCGTACGGCCGCGTCGACCGCCGGGGCACTCGCGTGCGCCACCGGCGAGACCTTCCGCCGCACGGCCGCGAGGAGCGGTACGGATTCGAGCTGGAATTCCCGCTCGTCCCCCGTTCCGCTCTCCTCTCGCCAGCCGGACTCCACCATCTGCGTGACGGTGAAGGATTCCTCCCTGGCGGCGAATTTCTCACAGAAGGGCGAGACGACCGAACTCACCCGGGTCGCCACCGCCAGAGCGAGCCACCGCTCTCCCCGCCGCTCGGGCCCCACCCCTACTCCTTCAGACATGCGAGCAAGCCTGCGTCGAGCGCCTGCTCGAGGATGTTCTCCCGCGCCTCGCGCCGGTCGTGACTCGTCCCCCGCGCACCTCGCTGATCCATGCGAGCTGCTCGTCGACGGCCCTGCGGCAGAGGTCGTTCTCGTGTTCGTCCTCGACGCTGACGACCCTTCCCAGCGCCGCGAAGGACAGCACCGACTCGTAGAACGAGGAGAGGGCCTCCACGAGCTCCTCCGCGTCCCGACCGACGAGGAAGCCCGCGTACTGGGCGACCCCCTGACTCAGGGAAGCGGCCGCGAAGGGAGCCTTGCCGTCCTCCCAGTCATAGCCCTCAAGGAACGGCTCGCGCCGGGCAGGAGTGAAGTCCGCGACATTCCGGACGGATCGGAACTCTTCCAGGGCGCGCCGGCAGAAGGCCACCGTCTCCTCGACGAAGAGGTCCTCCAAGGGCCGACCGAAGACGTCGAGGGTCGCCTCGAACACCCTCAGTCCGAGAACACGAAGGGGCTCGGGCGGCAATTCCAGCAGATCATCCGCGAGTCGGCCGACCTCGACGTCCCACAGAGTCACCGCTTCCCCTCGGGGCTTTGCTCGGCGGCCGACCAGGCTCCTCGGAGCCCACCCAGCCGTGCTTCGAAGTGGTCGAGACAGCCCCACCGAGCGACTCGGAGGGACTGTCCGGATCGTCCTCAGCCCTGGAAGAAGAACCGCGGTGCGTGCTCCGCATCGTCCGGGCAGGAGAAGACGTTCATCGAGCCCCAGCGGCCGACCGTGACGTGCGTCGGAATGTTGGCGTCCATCGCGTCGGCCGTCGCCTGGTCCTCCAACGGGATCCAGCTGCGGCTGCCGGCATCCCATTCGCGGCTCGCCACCGTGAGCAGCAGGTCCATCGGACGGCCGCACGCGCACACCACCGGACCCGCGTCCGTGGAGTTCCAGGCGGCGAATCCGCCCGTCTTCCAACCCGGGGCGACCGACAAGTCGGACCAGTACAGGACCGAGTCCTCGTCCTGTTCCTCCTCGTCGCCCTCCCATTCCTCGATACGTGCCTGGAGATCCGCCGGCAGCAGGTCGAAGTCCTGGTGCTCGACCACAGTCTCCGGGTCGAGGACGCACGGCGAGGGGACGTAGCCCTCCGACCCGACCACCACCGGCTCCGGCTGGTCGGCCAGCACCTCACCGACCTCGGCCGCGCTGCGCCACAGCAGCCGCACCGCCGGCTCGTGCTTACCGTGATGCGCGTCGAACGGGCACCAGAGGACCTGGAGCAGGTCCCGATCGGCAGGACCCCCGAGTCCCGGAACGTCCCTGCGGTACAGCTGCGCCACAGCCAGCAGCGGGATGGGGTCCGTGTCCTCCAGCCATGGGGCGTGTCGCCCACGCTTGAAGGAGCTCAGGATCTCCCCCTCCTCAGCCGTCGGACCCGGCTGAGCCCCGGGCGCGGGCGTCCTGCCCCACGCCTCGGCAAGGATGCGGCGGGTGGTCCGCACGTCCTCCGTCCGGTCGCCGTAGCGGCGCCGGTGAGGCTCCGTGCACACCGGCCACGGCTCGTCCGCGGGCCACAGGAAGGGGCCGCCCACCGAGCTGTCCCCGACTCCGGGCGTACCGGGCCTGGGGTGCAGCCGCGTCGCTGTCGCACGGTACGCCGCGAGCTCCGGAAACAGCGCTTCGGCGTCGACGGGGCGGGGCGGGGTCGTGCGGGTCATGGAGCTCCTCAAACAGTACGGGCGCAACAGGTTAGTACCTGTTGCGCCCGTACTCATGTGGGGAGCCCCTCTTCCTCCTAGTCGTGCCTCACCTCACCGGCGTCCGCACACCGGCGGCCGGATTGTCCAGGAATCCGCTCAACTGGAACCCCCGGTTACCGAAGGCCTCGAACTCCAGCCTGATCGGGATCGGATTGCCCGCGCCGTAGATGGGCTTGACCGAGTACTGCACGGTCTCGCCCTTCTTCACCGCGTTGTAGATGGGTGCCTCGATCAGGTCACGCATCAGCGGGCTGTTCACCGGATCCTGGGTCAGGGTGACCAGGTTCCTGCGGGCGTACTTGCCCTTTCCGGCACCGCCGAGGCGACCGGCGAGGAGATGACCGCGCGCCTCGTTGAAGTTCGTGCCGTGGCCACGCCAGCCGGGTGTCCGGGTCTTGCCGGCCTCGGTCCCCTTGTCCAGCATGCTGGGCGTGACCGAGGCGTCGATGCCCTGCGGACGCCCGAGGTCGTCCAGGCCGCGGTAGCGCACCTGACCGCCCCAGGCGAACTGGTCCTGCTTCGCCTTGGCGTTGCAGTTGTGGACCAGGAGCGCCGCGTCGCCGGCCACCACGAAGTACGTGTGGAGACCGTCGACGGTCAGGTCGTACGTGACGGCCGTGTCGACGTACATCCGGGTGTTCACGACGACGGCCGAGGAGCCGTCGGCCGTCTGCAGCCGGTCGCCGCCCTTCAGGTCCATGGCGCGCTTCCACGTGTTCGTGGACGCGTCGTAGATCTGGTGGAGCGCCGTCGTCTGCAGCTTCTTCTCGCCGCTCACGGTCTTGACGGTCACCGTCACGTAGTCACGGTCGTGATTCGTGACGTGGACCTTCGTGACCTCGTGCGTCTCCTTGGCCTTCTTGCCGGGTTCGGAGGTCAGGACCTTGTCGCCGGTCTTCACCTTGCTGATCGGCTTGACCTCGCCAGACGCGAGGACCACGGGCGTCGCACCGGTGAAGCTGTGGCAGCCTCCGCCCTTCGCGGTCGCGGCGCCGAAGACACCGCCCATTCCCGCGCCGATGGCCGTGGCCTTCGCCGCGCCGCCGACGCTGCAGCCCTCCTCGCTCCTGACGCAGGAGGTGCCGTACTCGACCGCACCCGTCGCCGCGCCTTCGGCGGCGCCCTCGGCGGCGCCGGAGACGATCTTGCCGAGGGTGCCGGACATCAGCTTCCCCGCGGCGTTCGCCGCGAGCCTGCCGCCCACGCCGCCGACCGCGCCGGTGAGCGCGCCGACGCCGACAGCCATCGCGAAGCCGCCCAGCGTCTTCGGACCGTCGCTCATCGCGTAACCGACGGCGTTGCCCGCGGCTCCCGCCAGAGCGGCGCAGCCAATGGCACCGACACCGGCCGTGAGCGCGGTACAGCCGGCGAAGACCGCGATGCCGACGGCGACCGAGGCGATGGTCGAAGCGTGTTGCTTGACGAAGTTGGCCGTCGCCTTGGCCGCCTTCTTGACGGCCTTGCCGACCTTCTTGGCCGCCTTGACCACCTTCTTGGCGACGTGTTTGACCGCCTTGGCGACCCTCCGCACGGTCTTCTTGACGTGCTTGACGACCTTGTGGACGACGCGTTTCACCCGGTGATACGTCCTCTTGACGTATCTCTTGACCTTTCTGACGCTGTCGGCGACGTACCGGACGGCCTTTCTGACCGCCCGCTTGGCCCGCTTCACCACCTTCTTCACGGCCCGCTTGACGGCCTTCGCCGCCCTCTTGACGACCTTGGCGGCCTTCTTGACCGTGGCCTTCGTCTTCTTGTAGGCCGACTTGACGGTCTTCTTGACCTTCTTGGCGACCTTCTTGACGGCCTTCTTCGCCCACTCGAACCAGTGGCCCGTGGGGTCGACACCGGTCAGCGGGTTGCCGTTGGCGTACGCGTAACGGTTGGCCCCGATGGAGTTCGGGAGACCGCCCGTGGCGACCGTGTCACGGCTGTTGAACTGGCCGGTCTGGGGCGAGTACCAGCGCGCGGCCATGTTGACCTTGGACGTCTCCGGATCGGTCCAGCCCGACTGATAGCCGAGTGCTCCGAGCATCCCGGAGGTCTGCAGGACCTTTCCGAACGGTGAGTACGTCGTCGATCCCGTCAGCGCCTCACCCGTCGCGGTGAACTGCGCCACCACGTCGTCGTGCATGTCCGTCAGGGCGAGCACCGACGACACCGCCGTCTTCACGCCCATCAGTGAGCCGTCGGCGTTGCGGCTGTAGGACGTCACACCGTCCGAGGCCACGTCGTTGCCGGCGCCGCTGTACTGGAAGGAGTGAATGGCCGCGCCGGTCTCGTCCTGGGCTGAGAGCAACCGGTCCATGCCGTCGTAGGCGTAGGTGCGGTCCCCCTCCTGGATGACCCGGTTGAAGGCGTCCGCCTTCACCTGCGTCGTGCGGCCGCCCTCGTCCGTCACCGCGCTCATCGTGCCGCGAGAGGTGTAGGCGTAGGAGCTGTGGCCGTCGGACGTGAGGCGGTTCCTGGCGTCGTACGTGTACGTGTCGCCGCCCACGCGGGTCCGGTTGCCGGACGCGTCGTAGCCGTAGGCCTCCGTCGTCGTCCCGTTGTTCCAGGACGTCAGACGGTTGGCCCAGTCGTACGTGTACGTGTTTGTCGTAGCGCCCGCGACCCCCTTGGTGATCTTGGACGTCTCGTTGTCGTTGGCGTCCCAGCCGTAGGTGGTGGAGGCGAGCTCCTTGCCCGACGGCGAGATCAGCCGGTCGCTGGTGAGTCGCTGCAGCGCGTCGTAGCCGAAGCTGCGCTTCGACTTACCGGCACCGTAGTCGATCGATGTGACCTCGTCGTTGACGCCGTAGGCGTACGTCGCCGTCGTGCCGGTCGCACCGTCGTTGACGGTCTTGAGCCGGCCGGCGGTGTCGTAGCCGTACGTCGACGCGCCCGAGGCGTCCGTCCGCGCGGTCATCGCGCCGTCGCCGTTCCAGGCGAACGACGAGGATCCCGACGGGCCGGAGGCCGACAGGAGCAGGCCCCGGTCGTCGTAGGTGAAGGTGTTCTTGGTGTCACCCGCACCCGCGACGGCCGTGATCTGGTCGTCGGCGTCGTAATCGTAGGTGTGGTCGACCGTGACGGCCTCCGCACCATGACCGGACTGCCGCACCAGGCGGCTCTTCACGTCGTACTCGTAGGTGACACTCACGCCACCCGGCGAGCGCATCTCCTTGGCACGGCCCGACGCGTCGTACACCGCGGTGAACGTGCGGTCCGCGAGGTTCGGGTGCGTCGGCGTCGACGGCTCGATGGTCGATTCCGGCATGCCCCACGTGTTGTACGTGGTGATGAACGGGTTGCCTCGTCCGTCGGTGAACCGGGTGAGATTGCCGGCCACGTCATAGCCGTACGTCGTGGTGATCGACTCGGTCGCTGAGACCGGCTCCACCAGCTTCGTGACGAGACCTGTCGGGTCGTACGTGAAGGTCTTCGTGTGACCGCGGTAGTCCGTCAGCGTGACCGGGTTGCCCATGCGGTCGTACGTGGAGGAGCTGGTGCGCAGCGTGTTGCCCTGCGCGTCCAGGTCGCTCGTCGCGACCAGCAGCCCGAATCCGTCGTAGGTGTTACGGGTGCTGGTGCCGTCCGGGTCCGTCGAGGTGAGGACCTGGCCGTCCATGTCGTACGTGAACTTGGAGGTGTTGCCGGCCCCGTCGGTGGTCTCGATGACCTCGCCCACCGAGTTGTACTTGTACGACTCGGTGACTCCGGTCGCGGAGATCGTCCGGGACAGCTCGCCGCCCGGGGCGTTGTACTCGTTGATGTCCGTGTACGCCCGCTGGGTCGGCTGGCGCACGATGTCCGTGCTGGTGACCGGCCGCTCCAGGTAGTCCCAGGTGGTCTCCTGCCGGGCACCGCTCGGTCGGGTGGCCGAGAGCTGGTCGCCGTTGGTGTCGTAGGTATACCTGGTGGTGCCGCCGCCGGGCTCCGTGACCGAAGCCAGGTCGCCGAGCTGCGTGTAGCTGTAGGTGGTGCGGTTGCCGAGCGGGTCGATCTCCGCGGTCACCTGGCCGAGCTTGTTGTACTCGTTCCAGGACGTGGCCCGCATCGGGGTGGAGGTCCCCGGCGCCACGTACTCTGGCGAGGTGTTGGAGGCCTCCTGCCCCTCGGCGTCGTAGGCAGTCACCGTCACGTTGCCGAGCGCGTCCGAGGACTCGGTCGGCTCACCGAAGGTGTTGTAGCCGGTCATGGAGACGGGGCGGACGGAGACCGGGGTCCCGCCGTTCTGCTCCGCGTTGACGGCCGGCTCCGTGACGGAGGTCTGCTGACCCGCCTCGTCGTAGCCGTAGTCGGTGCTGTTCCCGACCTCGTCCGTCATCTGGACGGGCAGGCCGCGCTGGTCCAGCTTCCAGCTGGTGGTGCGGACGCTGCTGCCGGCAGCCGGCAGGGTGCCGCCCTTGACAGCGGTGATCTGCGCCGCGGTCAGGGCCTCGGAATAGACCTGGACGTCGTCGAGACCACCGAGGTGGTTCTCGGCGTAGGCGTCCTTGTACCAGCGGCGGCCCAGCTGCAGGGGTCCGGTGGACTCCCACGGCGTGGTGAAGGCGGCCGGGGTGCCCGTCGCGACACCGTTCACGTACAGCCGGAGCTGCGCGCTCGCCTGGTCGTACACGCCGACCAGGTGGGTCCACGTGTTGACCGCGACCGCGGCGGTGCCGGACGAGACCCGGACGATCGCCGGATCGTAGGTGTCGGTGGCGTGCCGGTTGAAGGTCCAGCCGGAGGCCGTCGAGTAGTACAGCTGGAAGCCGCTGGCCTCCTCGCCGTCCTGGGCGACGAACGTGCGGTTCGCCGCGGTCGACGTCAGCTTGACCCAGGCGGAGACCGTGAAGCTGCCCGCCGTGTTCACCACGGGGCCCGAGGTCTGCGCCCACGAGTTGGCGTCACCGTCGAAGGCGGCGCTGCCGCTCCGGTCGGTGTTCCAGTGCATACCGGTGCCGTGGGTGCCGGTGCTGTTGCCGCCGGAGGAGTCCGCCAGGCCGAAGCCGGTCGTCTCGTCCAGCTTGTAGCGGGCCACCGGGGCCGTGGTGCCGTCGTGGACGGTGTTGCCCGTGACGTTACCCATGCCGTCGTAGCGCGTGTCCGTGGTGGAGGTGTCGCCCGTCGCCGGGTCGTACTCCGTCTCGGTCACCACGTTGTCGTCCGGGTCGTACGAGACCTTCGTCGACCGCGCGAGCCCGTTCGGGTCGAGGACCGAGGAGGTCGTACGGTCGGACGCGTCCACCGTGAAGGTGGTGCGCGTCTGGCCGTCGTCGGTGATCTGCTCGATCAGGTTGCCGGCGGCGTCGTAGGTGTTCGCCTGCTCCGTGAAGGACTTCCCGGCCTGCGGGTCCTTCCGGACCACGGTCGCGGAGAGGCCGTCGTCGGTGTAGGTGTACGCCGTCACCCACCCCATGGCATCGGTGATGGATGCAAGGCGACCCGCCGGGTCGTACGCCCGCGACTCCTGGACCAGGGTCGTCGGCGGCGACGGGTTGTACGGGTCGCCCGTGTAGTTCAGCAGGTTGGTGGTGAGCGGCCGCTGTTCGGCGTCGAAGGTGTAGGTGTTGACGTTCCCCGCGGGGTCCGTCTCCTTCACCTTGTTGCCGTAGGCGTCGTACTCGAACGACGTGGTGTCGCCGCCCGGGTCCGTCCTGGTCGCCATCCGGTTGTACGCGTCGTACGTCATCGACGTCGTGCGCGCCGTGTCGCCACCGGTAAGGTCGACGACCGACTGGGACAGGATGTTGCCGTCCGCGTCGAACGCCGTCGTCGTCCGCGCCTGGTGCACCGCGCCGGTGACCCGGTTGGTGACCTTCGGGTCGGTGTCGGTGACGACCTGGTCGTTCTTGTCGTACGTCTGCGAGGACGTCAGTCCCGCGGGGTGGGCGTCGGAGATCTCGGTCTTGCTGATCTGCCGGCCGAGGTTGTCGTACGTATACCGCACCTTGGCACCGTTGGCGTCGGTGATCTCCGCGAGGTCACCGTTCGCGTAGTACGTGTACGACGTCTTCTTGCCGCCCGGGGTCGTGACCTGGGCGACGAGCCCCGCGGGGGCCTTCGCCGTGCCGCCCTCCATCGCCGGGGTGGCGGTGGTGGTGTACGTGGTCGTCGCCGTGCGGCCCGCCGGGAATCCGGGGACCGGCGGCGTGGTGACCGCGGTCAGGTTGCCGGCCGTGTCGTAGCTGTACGACGTCTTGTACGTGTCGTCCGTCGGGCCCGACGACCGCCCGTCCCGCTCGGTGAGCACGAGGTCGTTACGGAGGTCCATCGGCGGGAAGGCCGTGGTCGCGTCCGGGAAGTACGTGTAGTACTCCGTCGAGCACTTGCCCGCGGCCGTGTTCTGGCAGGTGGTCTGGGAGACCGCGTTGCCGCGCACGTCGTGGCCGGTGATCGAGCGGTTGCCGTTGGCGTCCGTGATGGTGTGGAGGAAGCCGCCGGTGTCGTAGCCGTAGGTGGTGCGCTTGCCCTCGGTGTCGATCGCGGTGAGCAGGCGGTTGCCCATCTCCGCGTCGTACACGTAGGTCAGCGTCTTGTTGGTGGGGTCGGTCAGCTTGACCGTGCGCACCGGGGCGATCCCGGAGGACGCCTTGTAGCCGGACCAGTGGGTGGCGACGTCGGCGTCGGTCAGGCCCTTGGCGTGGACCGCGACCTCGGCGATGGAGCCGGTGAAGTAGCTGACGGCGCCCGGCGAGCTGTACCAGTTGGTGCCGAAGCCGGCGCCGACGAACGTCCGCGACGTCGTCTGGTCGCTGGGGGCGCCGGTGCAGGTGCCCTGCTTGACGCCGTCGAGGTAGAGCGTCTGCGTGGTGCCGGCGGCCGACAGGACGGCGTGGTGCCACTTGTCGTCCGTGACCGTGCCCGTGGATCCGAGCGTGGCCGCGCCGTTGCAGGTGGAGCTCCACCAGTGGCCGTGCAGCTTGTTGTCCGCGCCGACGTAGAGCAGGTTGCTCCAGCTGCCGGTGACCCCGCCCGGGTTGTTCGGGGCGACGCTCTGGTCGCTCATGATCACGCCGGGCTCGGCCGTCTTGAACCACAGCTCGACCGAGCGGTCCGGCTTGGCGTGCAGCGGGCCGTACGGGATCTCCACGAAGGAGCTGGTCCCGTCGAAGGTCGCCGCCGTCACGTCGTCCGCGCCGAAGGGGCCTTCGGCGCCCTGGGTGACGTTGTTGTAGGTGCCGAAGCCGGTGTTGACCTGGTTGGCGGCCTGCGCCGCGGCCTGGGTGTCGTCCAGGCGCCAGTAGCCGGCCGGGGCGGTCCCCATCACCGAGGAGCGGTAGACCTGCGAGGAGCCGGTGATCGTGGCCGGGTTGAGCTTCCAGGTGCCGCCGTTGCCGTCGGTGGCCTGGAGGACCAGGTCGTCGGTGGTGCCGTAGACGACGGAGGTCTGGGTCTTGCCGCCGGGCGTGGTGATCGTCTGCAGCAGTCCGGCGGACCGCTTGGCGGCCTGGTGCTGCGTGGCGATCACGGCCGCGCTGAGCGGCTCGGAGTAGACGGCCACCTCGGCCATCTGGCCCGCGAAGTGCCCGAGCTGGTCGTTCGGGTTCATCGACGGCCAGCCGTCGGTGTTCACGCCGGCGCCCAGGGTGATGTAGGGCTGCACCCAGTCGTTGATGGTGCCCGCGAGGGAGCCCTGCGCGACGCCGTCCAGGTACAGGGTCTGGGTGGTGGCCATGCCGGTGAGGACCGCGTTGTGCCACTGGCCGTCGGTGACGGTGGCGGTGGACGTGATCGTCGACATGCAGCCGGGCGACATGGCGAGGCAGCCGCGCAGCTTGCCGTCCATGCCGACGTAGACCGCCGGGGTGTTCTTCGTGGTGTTGGCGACCGGGTTGGGGTCGCTCAGCGGCTTGTCACCGTAGTAGAAGAGGACACCGCCGGCCTGCGTGGTCTTGAACCACAGCGAGACCGTCGTGTAGGAGGGCGTCGCGCCGGGGGCGCTCGGCATCTCCACGTACGAGGTCGTGCCGTTGAACGTGGCCGTCTTCTGGGTGGAGCCGGCCAGCACCGAGGAGCTGCCCAGCGTCACGTTCCTGTACGTGCCGTTGTAGCGGCCCTGGTTGGCGGAGATCGTGTCGGACGCGAGCGTGCCGGAGGTCTCGCCGAGCCGCCAGTAGGCGAACGGGTCGGCGTCCAGGACCGTGGTGCGGTAGTGGTTGCCGGTGGCGTAGGTGTACGTCGTGCACTTGGTCCAGTCGGCCGGCGGGCACACCTTGGTGAGCTGGTCACCGGTGTAGCCGTACTGCCAGGTCTGGACCGTGGTGGCGTCGCCCGCGGTCGACGGGTCGGTGAAGACCGTCTGGACGTGCGGCACCGTCGCGCCGGCCGGGGTGAACCAGGTCAGGCCCAGCGAACGCTTGGACGTGGTGTTCGTGATCTTCGTCAGCTGGCGCGAGGCGTTGTACTCGAACGTCTCGGCGCGTCCCGCGAAGTCGACGATGCCGGAGATCGCGTAGACCCCGGTCTTCCCGGTGGGCTGCCTGAGGGAGTAGGCGGTGAAGTCCTTGTCCGTCAGCTTGTAGCCGACGGGTGAGGTCGTCACCGCCTCCAGGCGCGCGTACCGGCCCAACGGGGGCACGAACGTGCCGTCGGTGTTGCGGCCGAAGGCGACCTGCTCACCGCCGGGGTAGGTGATGACCACGCTGGTGACCGTGCCCGCGCCGTCCTTGACCTCGGTCGCCTTCATGTCGGCGATCGTGGACCAGCCCGCGCCGAAGGCGCCGTCGATCCGCGGGTCGAGGCTGTTGTAGGAGCGGTCGATCTCCAGGGACGGGCCGATGACGGGGACGTCGGCGTCGGTGTCCTCGGTCGTGTAGTTGCCGTCCGACGGGTCGAACTCGTGGCCGTCGGTGTTCTGCGCCAGACCGGAGGTGACCGGCGGCTGGGGGACGGCGGTGGTGAAGCTGCCCGAGTGGACGATCTCCGTCGTGCCGTCGCTGACGCCGACGAGCCACTCGTAGTTCGTCGACCACTTGAGCTTGCCCGCCGGGATCTTCCAGTTGCTCTTGGTCAGAGCGCCGGAGGAGACGACGAGGGTGGTGCCGTCGTAGACCTCGTAGGTGTACGACAGCGGGCTCGGGCCCTTGTCGGCGTCGCTCGCGTAGACGAGCAGCTCCGGCTGGAGGGAGTTGGCCTGGAAGTTGTCCGGCGGGTACGAGGCGTTGACCTGCGGCGCGGTGTTGGCCGTGTACGTCAGGTCGAGGGCCGGGCGGAAGCCGGCGGTCGCCGAGTTGTCGGAGTGGAACTTCTTCCAGTGCAGCATGTCGTTGGTCGGCGCGGTGAGCGCCAGGCCGTAGTTCGCCGCGCCGCCGGCGACCTGGTTGAACCAGGTCGTGTTGAGGGACACCGGCATCTTCACGCCGACGCTCGCCGAGTTCCCGGTGTTGGAGCAGGAGGCTCCGGGGGCGGGCGTCGCCGAGCCCATGGCCGCGCCGAAGGCGGGGCCGGGGTAGCTGGTGACACCGGACGGGGTCCAGGACTGGGTGACGGGGTGCACCGAGAACGACTGGGCGGCGCAGGTCGAGGACCAGAGCGCGTAGACGTTCAGGGTGGCGGCGGTGACCCGCTTCCCGGCGAGGGTGGTGCCCAGCGAGGAGAACTGCAGGAACGAGTTGGTCTTGTTCGTACCGGAGTCGTACGAGCCGACCTTGATCTGCGTCTCGGTGGAGTGGTCGCCGCCGATGGTGTTCTGCGTGTACGTCGAGTTCGACGCGGTCACCGTCGGGTCGACGGTCACCGGGTAGACCCGGGCCGGGTCGTCGAGCCACGTGCGGTCCGCGGTCATCCGCAGGGCCGGCTCGCCGTCCACGGTGATGAGCTCGTAGGTCACGGCCCGCGACTGGGCGGGGTCACCCGAGCGGGGGTCGATCTTGGAGTCCTCCATGAACGCGTGCGGGATGGTCGCGGTGACCTTGCCGTTCGCGTCGGTGAACTCCACGTCGCCGTCGGCGGCTATCCGGGGGGTGAGCCCCTTCACCGCGAGCGGGAAGACCCAGGAGTTCGCGGCCCGCGGCGAGCGCAGGACGATGTTCTCCTTGAAGCCCTCCGCGAGCGGCACGAGCTGCACGTCGGTCTCGGGCAGGACGCCCGGGTAGGTCACCGTGCCGTTCGCGGCGACGGTGGGCTCGGACCCCGCGGCGTCCTTCAGCGCGTACGCCAGCGAGCGGCCCGCGCCGAAGTCGACCGAGGCGAGCTGCTCGTCGGCGGCGTCCGGGGCGAACTCCACGTCGAGCGAGTTCGCGCGCTGCTGGAGCCGGCCGTCGGTGTCCTCGGTCAGCCGGGTGTCGATCGGCTTCCACGAGCCGTCGGCGCCCTTGAAGTTCGCGCGGCCGGGGAAGTGGCGCACGGTGGTGGAGCCGTCGGCGTTGACGTAGAAGTCCGAGGTCGCCGTCGACTTCTTCGCGTCCCGCTTGCTGGTGCGGGCGTCGAAGCTCTTGGCGTCGCCCCGGGCGGCGCCGGTCTTCGACGTGCCGGGGCGGTCGGTCTCCCGCTCGAACGGGTCGAGTTCGCCCTTGCCCTTGCCCGGCTTGCGCCCGGCCTCGCCTTCGAGGCTCGTGGCGTCGGCGGAGGCGTGGTGGCTCTTGCCACGGGCCGTGCCGCCCTGCTGGTCAGGGGTGTCGAGGGGGTTCTCGTGGAGCCACTTCCACAGGCCCGAGAGGGACATCTGGGGCATGCGCACCGGTTCGAGCGTGACCCCCAGGGCGAGGGCCGACTCGGTGGTGAGCATGAGGAAGAACGAGATGAGTACGGAAAGAGCCGTAGCCCTCAGCCTGCGTCTGCCGGTGCGACCCGGTGGGAACAGGCGAGGGCTACGGACCCGGCGTATACGCATGGGCCAGCCTTTACTAACGCGATGCTTACAAAGCCTCGCGAGCCTGCCCGATGACGGTTCACCAGTTCGCACCAGGGTAGCGCTTTTTACCGTCCCTTTACCCAAGGGATGGAACTCTTCCGGATTGTCCCCGCCCCCGGTCCCGCGCGGGCGACCGGGAGCCGTCAGCCCTCGGCGACCAGTCGCTTCAGCGTCGCCGTGATGTCGCTCTTCAGGGACGCTCCGGGCGCCACCCGGACCAGGTTGTCGTGCGCGGCGCCGCCCTCCTGGGCCACCGTCACGAACCGGACCTTCGGATTCTTCTCCACCGCCGCTTCGGCCGCCGCCACCTGCGGGGCGCCCGAGGCGACGACGATCTCGCAGTCCCGCTGCACCAGACCGTTGAGGAACGGGCGGGCGTTCGCCACCGACTGCTCGCCCATCACGGGCACGAACGTCACACGGATGCGCTTGTCCACGGACGCCGCCTGCATCCCCTCCCACACCGGGGCCGCGGGCGCGCCCGACACGATGCCCCGCTCGTCGGTCAGCAGGCAGGCGTCGTAGTCCTGGTAGGCGCGGGCCCGGGGGTCGGGCGGGGTGCCCCGCTCCTCCGACTGGGCGAACATCCGGGCGCCCAGGAGTCCGAGGACCAGGACCAGGACGGACCCCAGCGCCCAGCCGACCCGGCCGCGCAGCGCCCCCGCCCCGGCGGCGAGCACCCCCGAGACCCTGGTCCCGGACTGCGCCGCTTCCTTCCTGGCCGCCTGCCGCTCCGTCTCGCGCCAGGCACGACGGGTCTTCATCGGCCGGTCTCCCTGGCGAACAGGCAGTGCGCGGCCGCACCGACGGTGGAGGTCGCGAGCAGCACCAGGTCGAGGAGGTACGGGAAGCCGTGCGTCTCCTCGGGGGTCAGCGCGATCTGGAAGCACCAGCCGACCGAGACCGCCGTGAAGAGCAGGGCCGCCAGCCAGTCGCCGCGCGTCCCCCGGCGCAGGGCGAGGGTGAGCGACGGGACGAACCCGAGGACGCCCAGGCTCAGCGGCGGGACGAGCGCGAGGGCCGACCGGGCCCACCGGCCCGGCAGCTCCTTGGGCCGCGGGGACTCCGCGCCCTTCTCCCAGTGGACGGCCTCGTTCACGATCGTGGGACCTCTCGCGGATGCGCGCGCCGGGGCGCACGGGTGTACGGCAGGGGACGCCGTACGGTACATCCCCGGCCGTGGAGATCACCCTCCGGGCCCTCGCTCAGACGGCGAGACGGTGCCTGACCCACACGTTGGGCTCGACGTAGACCGCGTAGCCACGCGCGGCCTCGCAGTGGACGGGGACGAGCGCGCCCTCGACCTCGACCGGGCCGTCGGTGTCGAAGGGGAGGCCGGTCCACTGCCGCCACTGCCCGACGGATCCGGCGACGGTCATCGAGGCCGGTGCGACCGCCTCGATGACGCCGCCGGCGCGCACGTGGACGCGGAGCCACGGGTCGTGCGGCAGGCCGTCGGCCTCGCGGGTACGGAAGGCGTACTCGTGGATGGAGGCGTCGGCCTCCAGGTGCTTGCCGTTGGGGCGGACGGGCGCGACGAGCTCGGAGAAGCCGCGCGCGGTGACGTTGGCCCGCATGGCGGCCAGCATCCGGTGCGAGACGCCCTGGCCGAGGGCGGTCGTGTCGACCGTGATCTCGATGGCGCTGACGGTGTCGGCCTCGCGGCCGTGCTTCAGGTCGGAGAACGCCCAGAGCAGCACCTCGTCCCAGCCCCGGGCGGGCAGCTCGCGGCGGCCGTCCATGTCCAGGCGGAAGGGGACGCTGAAGCCCCGGGCGACGACCTTGCCGTCGGCGTCGGTGGCGACGAGGACGAACTCGGGGAGGTGGCGCACGATCTGCCCGATGTTCGCCCAGCCCACCGGGTCGTACATCATGAACTCGGGCCAGAGGTCACGCATGCCCCACATCGGCCCTTCCAGCTCGGGGCGTTCGGCGAGGGTCGATATGTTGAGGTCCATGGGGGCAGGGTAAAGATCGCTTCCGACCCGGCCAACCGGTTTTCCCGGCGAGGGCCCCCGCCACGGAAGGTCCTCCGTCCGCACGGCCCCGGCCACGGAGGCTTCTTCTTCCGCACGGCCCCCGGCCACGGAAACCTCTTCGTCCACGCGGGCCCCGACCACGGCAGGTTCTCCGTCCGTGCGGGGCCCCGACGACGTAACGTTCCTCCGCTACGGAAGCCTCTGCTGCGGGCAGGTCCTCAGGACCCGCTTCATCGCGTCCCGCTCCCCGGCCGTCACCCACACCCCGTACTTCTTCTTCACCGCGATCTGCCGGGCCACGTACGCGCAGCGGTACGCCTTGTTCGGCGGCAGCCAGGTCGCCGCGTCGCCGTCGGACTTGCGGCGGTTGGTGACGGCGTCGACGGCGAGCAGGTTGAGCGGGTCGTTGGCGAAGCGGCGCCGGGTCCCCGCGTCCCACTTCCCCGCGCCCTTCTGCCAGGCGTCGGAGAGGGCGACGACATGGTCGATGTCGACCTTGCTGCGGCCGCGGACGTAGGTGACGGCGGTGCCGGTGTACGGGTCCTCGGCGAGGGTGCCGGAGGCGACCTTGCAGCGGCCGTCGGTGAAGCGGACGCCGGTGAGGTCGCGCTTGAGTATGTCGTCGCGGGTGCCGCAGCCGTTGCCGTCGACGTCGGCCCAGGCGCGGCCGAACTTCTCCCGCTCGTAACCGGTCTTCGGGGCCCGGCCCTTGACGGTGAGCGTGTCCACGGCGGCGAGGGCCGTGCCGCGGGCGGCGGGCTTCCCGCCGGCGCCGCCGCCGGCGCCCGGGGCGTCGGCCCCCGGCGTGCACGAGGTGGTGAGGAGCGCGGCGACGGCGAGTGCCGAGGCGGTCAGGGTCCTTCGGTACGTCAACACGCTGGAATCGTAGGCCGGACGGTCGCGGCCCGCCGCGTCCCTCCCGTGAACCCTCACACCTTGCCGATGCCGAGCGTGTTCTCGGCGGGCAGCAGGCCGGAGCCGATCGCGGCGAGCCAGGGGGTGCCGAGCAGGTCGGCGAGGCGGTTCGTGGCGTCCGGGCCGAGGGCGGTCCAGGGGGCGGCGGCCGCCTCGTCCGTGCGCCGTTCGACCTCCGCGCGCAGCGCCCGGCCGGTCTCGGTGGCCGTCCCGTCCGGGTGCAGGAGCCCCCGGGCGGCCAGCCGGTCGCGGGCGGCGGACCATTCGGCGGGGCTCCAGCCACGGCTCTCGAAGACGGGTTCGGGTGCGGCGCCGATCGCCGCGAAGGACACGAGCGTCTCGACCGGGTCGAGGCCGGCGGCGGCGACGGCGGCGAGGTGTCCGTCGCCCCGGTGTTCGCGCAGGATCGTCGCGGCCTGCCAGAGGACGAGGTGCGGAGCCGTGGGCCAGGGCAGTCGGGCGTTGGCCTCGGCGAGCGGGCGGGCCCCCGGGCCGGACGGGCCGGAGGGCACGGCGGTTTCGGCGGCGCGCCGGGCGAGGGCGGCGGCCTCGGCGAGGTCGGGTCCGGTGACGGTGTCGTCGCCCAGGACGGCCCGGTAGGTGCGGTCGACGGCACGGAGCCGGGCGGCGAGGACCTCGGCCGGGTCGGCGGTGTCCCAGACGGCGGGGACGTACCGGGCGACCATGGCGGGGCTGAAGCTGTGGAAGGCGGAGGTCACCCGGTCGCGGCCGGGGGTGCCGAGGGGCGCGGCGCGCCAGGCGAAGTAGCTGGGCCAGCGCTCCCCGGTGTCGTAGCCGAGGGCGGCGGCCTCGTCGAAGGCCTCGGGGGCGTAGTAGAGCAGGGCGTGCAGGGGTTCGAGCAGGTGCCACATCTGACGTACGCGTCCGGATTCCACGACGTGCTCCCTTCACCGCATCTTGTCACTGACAAGATGGTGCGCCGACGCGCCCGAACTTGTCAATGACTAGATGAGGGATACGCTGCTGCCATGACGAGCCGGAGCACCTACCACCACGGCGACCTGCGGCAGGCCGTCCTCGCCGCCGCCCTCGACGTCATCGCCGCCGACGGCCCCGGGGCACTGAGCCTGCGCGACCTCGCGCGCCGCGCGGGCGTCTCCCACGCCGCGCCCGCCCACCACTTCAAGGACCGCACCGGCCTCCTCACGGCCGTCGCCGCCCAGGGGTACGAGCTCCTGGCCGAGGCCCTGGCCGCCGCGCCCGACCTGCGGGAACGCGGAGTGCGCTACGTCCGCTTCGCGGTCGAGCACCCCGCCCACTTCCAGGTCATGTTCCAGCCGGACCTGCTGCGCGCCGACGACCCGGACCTCCTCGCCGCCAGGGAACGCGCCTCCGCCGGCCTGCGCTCGGGCATCGCCGAACTCCGCGACGTCCCCGACGCCCGCACGGCGGGCGTCGCCGCCTGGTCGCTCGCCCACGGCTTCGCGACCCTGCTCCTCACCCACAACGTCCGGGACGCGGTGGGCGACCGGGACCCCGAGGAGTACTTCCGCGACCTCGCCGGCCTGCTCTTCACCGGCCAACTCCCCCCAGGAGACGGCGAGAAGTGAGCGGCACCCGGCCCGACGTCCGGGAATAGCAGGCGTCAGCCCGTAATTGACGCAAGCATGCAATCTACGAACACCCTGCGCCGCGCCGCCCTCGCCCTCGTCACCACCGCCGCCCTCGCCTTAGCACCGACCGCCCTCGCCGAGACCGGGCACCACGGCCCCGCCTGGCGGGCCGCCTGGGCCGCCTCGCCGCAGTCGCCGACCGCGCCCCTCGGCCCCAACTGGTCGCAGCAGGGCTTCGACAACCACACCGTCCGCCAGGTCGTCCGCGTCACCACCGGCGGCACCCGGGCCCGGATCGAGCTGACGAACCGTTACGGCTCCACCCCGCTGCGGATCACGGGAGCCACCGTCGCCCGCTCCGGAGAAGCCGGTGCGATCCGCCCCGGCTCCCTGCGCCACCTCCGCTTCGACGGCCGCCCCGCCGTCACGATCCCGGCCGGCGGCACCCTCCTCAGCGACCCCGCCAACCTCCCCGTCGAGGCCTTCGGATCGGTGACCGTCACCCTCTACCTGGCCGGCGAGACGGGCCCCGCCACCTTCCACCACTTCTCCTCGGCCACCAGTTACCGCGCCACCGGCGACCACCGCGCCGACGTGACCGGCGGCGCCTTCACCGAGTCCAGCGCCTCCTGGTACTTCCTCTCGGGCGTCGAGGTCACCGGCGGCCGCGACACCGCACGGCGGAACGGTGTCGTCACCTTCGGCGACTCCATCACCGACGGCGTCGGCTCCACCCAGGACACCGACCACCGCTACCCCGACGAGCTCGCCGAACGCCTGGCCGCCGCCGGCCGCCCCCGCGCCGTCCTCAACCACGGCATCGCCGGCAACCAGGTCGTCAACGACACCACCTGGGCGGGCGAGAAGGCCCTGACCCGCTTCCGGCAGGACGTCCTCACCGAACCCGGCGTGCGGACCGTCGTCGTCCTCGAAGGCATCAACGACATCGGCGGCAGCACCGTGGACTTCCCCGCCGCCGCCACCCCCGACGTCTCCGTCGAGCAGCTGATCGCGGGCCACCGCACCCTGATCCGCGAGGCCCACGCCAAGGGCCTCAAGGTCATCGGCGCGACCCTCACCCCGGTCAAGGGCTCCTTCTACGACACCCCGGCCAACGAGGTCAAGCGGGACGCCTTCAACGACTGGGTCCGCACCTCGGGCGCGTACGACGCGGTCGTCGACTTCGACCGCGCGGTGGCGGACCCGGCCGACCCGGACCGCATCCTCCCCGCGTACGACTCGGGCGACGGCCTCCACCCGAACGACGCCGGGTACACGGCGATGGCCAAGGCCCTGGACCTCGACGAGCTGTGACCGCCCGTCCCCCGGCCGGTTCCGTCGAACCGGCCGGGGACGGCCTCAGGACCCGAGGATCGTCGTCAGGAACTCGCCCGTCCACGCGAGGAGTTCGCGGCCCACCACCGGCTTGCCGCCGATCTTGCCCGTCGTCGGGCGCGGGACCAGGATCTGGTGGACCGCCGGCTTGATCACCGTGCGCGGGTGGAGCCGCTTCAGACGCAGCTCCTGCGACTCGCGCAACTCCACCGGCGCGAAGCGGATGTTGGGGCCCTGGAGGACGATCTCGCCCACCCCGCACGCACGGGCCAGCATGCGCAGGCCCGCCACCAGGAGCAGGTTCTCCACGGGCTCCGGCAGCTTGCCGTAGCGGTCGGTGAGCTCCTCCCGTACGGCCCTGATGTCCTCCTCCGAGTTCGCCGAGGCGATCGAACGGTACGCCTGGAGCCGCAGCCGCTCCCCCGGCGCGTAGTCGTGCGGCATGTGGGCGTCCACCGGAAGCTCGATCTTCACCTCCAGCGGGGCCTCCTCCTCCGCGCCGCCCTCCATCTGCGCCCGGTAGTCCGCGACCGCCTCGCCGACCATCCGCACGTACAGGTCGAAACCGACGCCCGCGATGTGACCGGACTGCTCGCCGCCGAGCAGATTGCCCGCGCCCCGGATCTCCAGGTCCTTCATCGCCACGTACATGCCCGCGCCCATCTCCGTGTGCTGGGCGATCGTCGCGAGCCGCTCGTGCGCGGTCTCCGTCAGCGGCTTCTCCGGCGGGTACAGGAAGTAGGCGTACCCCCGCTCCCGGCCACGGCCGACCCGGCCGCGCAGCTGGTGCAGCTGCGACAGACCGAAGTTGTCGCCGCGCTCCACGATCAGGGTGTTGGCGTTCGAGATGTCGATGCCGGACTCCACGATCGTCGTGGAGACGAGGACGTCGAACTTCTTCTCCCAGAAGTCGACCACGACCTGTTCGAGGGCCGACTCCGACATCTGGCCGTGCGCGGTCGCGATCCGCGCCTCGGGCACGATCTCCCGCAGCCTGGCCGCCGCCCGGTCGATCGAGTCGACCCGGTTGTGGATGTAGAAGACCTGGCCCTCGCGCAGCAGTTCACGCCGGATCGCGGCGCCGATCTGCTTCTCCTCGTACGGGCCCACGAAGGTGAGGACCGGGTGCCGCTCCTCCGGCGGGGTGGTGATCGTCGACATCTCACGGATGCCGGTCACCGCCATCTCCAGGGTTCGGGGGATCGGGGTCGCCGACATGGTGAGGACGTCGACGTTGGCGCGGAGCTTCTTCAGCTGCTCCTTGTGCTCCACGCCGAAGCGCTGCTCCTCGTCGACGATGACCAGACCCAGGTCCTTGAACTTCGTCTCGGACGAGAAGAGACGGTGGGTGCCGATGACGATGTCGACCGAACCGTCCCGCAGCCCCTCCAGGGTCGCCTTGGACTCGGTCTCCGTCTGGAAGCGGGACAGGGCCCGGACCTTCACCGGGAACTGCGAGTAACGCTCGCCGAACGTGCCGAAGTGCTGCTGCACGAGCAGCGTCGTCGGGACGAGCACCGCGACCTGCTTGCCGTCCTGGACCGCCTTGAAGGCCGCCCGCACCGCGATCTCCGTCTTGCCGTACCCGACGTCGCCGCAGATCAGCCGGTCCATCGGGACCGTCTTCTCCATGTCCTCCTTCACCTCGGCGATGGTGGACAGCTGGTCGGGGGTCTCCGCGTACGGGAAGGCGTCCTCCAGCTCCCGCTGCCACGGGGTGTCGGGACCGAAGGCGTGACCCGGCGCCGCCATCCGGGCGCTGTACAGCTTGATCAGGTCGGCCGCGATCTCCTTGACCGCCTTCTTCGCGCGCGCCTTCGTCTTCGTCCAGTCCGCGCCGCCGAGCCGGTGCAGGGTCGGCGCCTCGCCGCCCACGTACTTGGTGACCTGCTCCAGCTGGTCCGTCGGGATGTACAGCCGGTCGCCGGGCTGGCCGCGCTTCGCGGGGGCGTACTCCACCAGGAGGTACTCGCGGGTCGCGCCCTGCACGGTCCGCTGGACCATCTCCACGTACCGGCCGACACCGTGCTGCTCGTGCACGATGTAGTCCCCGACCTCAAGGGTCAGCGGGTCGATCGTCTTCCGGCGCTTCGCCGGCATCCGCTGGCCGTCCTTGCCGGCCGCCTTCTGGCCGGACAGGTCGGTCTCGGTGAGGACGGCCAGCTTGAGCGCCGCGTCCACGAAGCCGTAGTCGATGGAGCCGCAGGCCACGTGGACGACGGCCGGGGCGATCTCCGTCAGGTCCCCGGCGAGCCGGGCCGCGATGCCCTCGCCGCCCAGGACCTCGACCGTACGCGCCGCCGGACCGTGGGCCTCCGTCACGTACACCGTGCGCCAGCCGTCGGCCAGCCACCCCTTGGTGTCGGCGAGCGCCCGCGCGGTGTCGCCCCGGTACGACTCCGGGGCGTGCATGCCGAGCGTCAGGGTGTCCCCGTCGGCGTCACCGGCGTCCGCCGCGAACGGCGACACCGACCACCACGCCATGCCCAGTTCGCGCGCCCGGTCCCGTACGTCCGCGATCCCCCACAGCGAGGCCGCGCCGACGTCGATCGGGGCGACGCCGCCGCCGGCGGTCGCCGCCCACGAGGCCTGGAGGAACTCCTGGCTGGTGGCGACCAGGTCCGAGGCCCGCGTCCGCACCCGCTCCGGGTCGCAGACGACGGCCATGGACCCCTTGGGCAGGACGTCGAGCAGCAGCTCCATGTCGTCGACCAGGACCGGCGCCAGGGACTCCATGCCCTCGACCGCGATGCCCTCGGCGATCTTGTCGAGCAGCTCGCCCAGCTCGGGGTGCTCCTCGGCGAGCACCCGCGCCCGCTCCCGTACGTCCGCCGTCAGGAGCAGCTCGCGGCAGGGCGGCGCCCACAGCCCGTGCTCCGCGACCTCCAGGGACCGCTGGTCGGCGACCTTGAAGTAACGGATCTCCTCGACGTCGTCGCCCCAGAACTCGATCCGGAGCGGGTGCTCCTCGGTCGGCGGGAAGACGTCCAGGATGCCGCCGCGCACGGCGAACTCGCCGCGCTTCTCGACCAGCTCCACCCGGGAGTACGCCGCCGCCGCAAGGCCCTCCACGATGTCGTTCAGGTCCGCCGTCTGCCCGCTGCGCAGGCTCACCGGCTCCAGGTCCCCGAGGCCCTTGACCTGCGGCTGGAGTACGGAGCGGATGGGCGCGACGACCACGTCGACGGGGCCCGCGGCCGGGTCGTCGTCCCTCGGGTGGGCGAGGCGGCGCAGCACGGCGAGGCGTCGGCCGACGGTGTCGGAGCGGGGCGAGAGGCGCTCGTGCGGCAGGGTCTCCCAGGAGGGGTACTCGACGACCCGGTCCGGGTCGAGCAGCGACCGCAGCGCGGCGGCGAGGTCCTCGGCCTCCCGGCCGGTCGCCGTCACCGCGAGCACCGGGCGCCCCGAGTCCCGGGCGAGCGCGGCGATGGCGAAGGGCCGTGCGGCGGCCGGCCCGACCAGGTCCACGTGCGGACGGTTGCCGTCGGCGGCGGCCTTCACCGCCTCGGCGAGGGCAGCATCCTTGACGACGACATCAAGCAGGCCGTGCAGGCTCATGGACTTCCATCCCGGGTTCGTACGACGGGGGCGGGCAACGCGAACAGCCCGACACGTCATACGGGCCGGGGTGCTCCCGGACGCGCGGGGCCCGGGCACCCCCAGCCTACGACGCCCGACCGACACCCGCCCCCGAACCCGCCCGCGCCGGACGCGACGGAGTGCCGCCCCCCGTGGGGGGCGGCACTCGAAGCGGCCGCGCCGCTAGTCGCTCGCGATCGCGTTCAGGACGTTCATCCGGCCCGCACGGAACGCCGGGACCAGCGCCGCGAACAGCCCCACGAACGCCGACCCCACGAACACCGTCAGGATCGTCGGCCACGGGATCTCCAGGACCCCGAGCCCCTCCAGGGCCAGGAGCTTCTGGGCGGCCGTGCCCCAGCCCATGCCCAGGCCGAGGCCGAGCAGGGCGCCGAAGAGCGCGATGACCACCGACTCCAGGCGGATCATGCGGCGCAGCTGGCGGCGGGAGAGGCCGATGGCCCGCATGAGGCCGATCTCGCGGGTCCGCTCGACGACCGAGAGGGCGAGGGTGTTCACGACGCCGAGGACGGCGACGACGATCGCCAGGGCGAGGAGCCCGTACACGATGTTGAGCAGCTGTCCGACCTGGTCCTTCAGCTCCTCCTTGTAGTCGGCCTGGTTGCTGACCTTGTACTGCGGGTAGGGCGCGAGGGCGTCCTTGAGCGCCTGGTACGTCCGCGTCTCCTGGCCGTCCTTCGCGGAGGCGAGGAGGAACCCGGTCTGCGGCATGCGGTCGGCGGGGACGTGCCGGGCGGCGGTCGCGATGTTCGTGTACATCGCGCCCTTGTCGACGTTGGCGGCGTCGGAGGTGATCGCCACGACCTTCAGCTTCGCCGTCGCGCCGCGCTTGAAGGCGACGGTGAGGGTGTCGCCGACCTTGACGCCGTGTTCGGTGGCGTAGTCGCTGCCGACGGACATGGCGCCGGGGCCGTAGGCGTCCGCGAGGCGCCCTGCGGTGGTCTCCCGGCGCAGGTCCCGCGGGTACGTCGGGTCGGTGGCGGCGAGGCCGTGCTCGTAGGGCTTGCCGTCGGGGCCGGTGATCGTGGCGTCGACCCAGATGTACCGGGTGACGTGGTCGAGGCCCGGGGTCTTCTCCACGGCGGTCTGCGCCTGCGGGACGATCGGCTGTCCGGTGGCGTTCTGCACGATGTAGTCGGCGCCGACGGACCGGTCGAGTTCCTCGGTGGCCGAGGCGACCATCGAGGAGCCGACGACGGACAGGCAGGCGACCAGGGCGAGGCCGATCATGAGGGCGGCGGCGGTGGCGCCGGTGCGGCGTGGGTTGCGCAGCGCGTTCCGCTCCGCCATCCGGCCGACGGGGCCGAAGATCCGCAGGACGACGGCGCCCAGGGCGCGGACGACTCCGCCGGCGAGGAGCGGGCCGACGACGATGAACCCGAGGAGGGTGAGGACGACGCCGAGGCCGAGCCAGAGGGACCCGGGTCCGGCCTCGTCGGCGCGGGTCGCCGCCACGAGGGCGGCCGCTCCGGCGGCGGTGAGGGCGAGGCCGATCCCGCCCCGTACGCGGCCTGCGCTGCCGTCGGCGGGGGTGCCCGCGTCGCGGAGCGCGGCCATCGGGGAGATCTTCCCGGCGCGGCGGGCCGGGATGTAGGCGGCGAGGACGGTGACGACGATGCCGAGGGCGAGGCCGACGGCGGGGGTCGTCCACTTCACGGTGAGGTCGCGGGTGGAGAGCTCCATGCCCATGGAGGACATGAGTTCCATGAGTCCGACGGCGAGCCCGACGCCCGCCGCGACCCCGGCGACCGAGCCGACGACGCCGAGCAGCACCGCTTCGACGAGGACGGAGCGGTTGACCTGCCGGCGGCTCGATCCGATGGCCCGCATGAGGCCGATCTCGCGGGTGCGCTGGGCGACCAGCATGGAGAAGGTGTTGACGATGAGGAAGATGCCGACGAGGAAGGCGATTCCGGCGAAGCCGAGCATCGCGTACTTCATGACGTCGAGGAAGCCGGCGACGTCCTCGCGGCCGGCGTCGGCGGCCTCGGCGGCGGTCTGGAGCTGGTAGCCGTCGCCGACGGCGGCGGCGATGTTCGCCTTGAGGGTGTCGTCGCTGACACCGGGCTTCGCGTCGGCGGCTACCTGGGTGAACAGGCCTTCCTTGCCCAGGATTTCACGCTGCGCGGTGGGGGTGTCGAAGTAGACGACGGTGGCGCCGGGGTTGGTGACCTTGAAGTCGACGATGCCGGAGATCTTCGCGGTGAAGTCACCGGTGACGGAGATCGTCCGCAGTTCGTCGCCGAGCTTGAGGCCGTGCTTCTCGGCGGTGGCGCCGTCGACGACCACGTCGGTGGGGCCGCGCGGCTCGTGGCCGGAGACGATCTCCACCGAACGCAGCTCGTTCGGGCTCCAGTTGACGGCGATGGTCGGGGCGCCGCTGGTGGGCCCGACGTTCCTGTTCCGCGCGTCGACGACGGTGACGCTGGTGGAGGCGACGGCGCCCTGGGCGGCCTGGACGCCTTCGGCCCCGCGGACCTCCTCGACGACGGAGGCGGGGAAGGCGTCGGGGCGCCCGCTGTCCGGGCTCTCGTCGCCCTTGTCGTCGTTCTTCGCGCTGAGGGTGACGTCGGAGGCGGTCGACGCGAAGAGCTTGTCGAACGTCGTGTTCATCGTGTCCGTGAAGACGAGCGTCCCGGAGACGAAGGCGACGGAGAGGAGGACGGCGACGGCGGAGAGCGCCATCCGGCCCTTGTGGGCGAAGAAGTTGCGCAGGGAGGACTTGAGGACGCTCATGACGTCCGCCCGCGCGCGTCGAAGTCCTTCATGCGGTCGAGGACGGCGTCGGCGGTGGGCCGCTCCATCTCGTCCACGATCCGCCCGTCGGCGAGGTAGAGCACGCGGTCGGCGTAGGAGGCGGCGACCGGGTCGTGGGTGACCATGACGATGGTCTGGCCCAGTTCGTCGACGGAGGTGCGGAGGAAGCCGAGCACCTCGGCGCCGGCCCGCGAGTCCAGGTTTCCGGTCGGCTCGTCGCCGAAGATGATCTCGGGCCGGGCGGCGAGCGCGCGGGCGACGGCGACGCGCTGCTGCTGGCCGCCGGAGAGCTGGTTCGGGCGGTGCTTCAGCCGGTCGGAGAGGCCGACGGTGTCGACGACCCGGCGCAGCCACTCGGCGTCCGGCTTGCGGCCCGCGATGTCCATGGGGAGCGTGATGTTCTCGATGGCGTTCAGGGTGGGCAGCAGGTTGAACGCCTGGAAGATGAAGCCGATCCGGTCCCGGCGGAGCTGGGTGAGCTTCTTGTCCTTGAGCCGGGTGATCTCGGTGTCGTCGAGGTGGATCTCGCCGCTGGTGACGGTGTCGAGCCCGGCGAGGCAGTGCATCAGGGTCGACTTGCCGGACCCCGAGGGGCCCATGATCGCGGTGAACTGTCCGCGGGCGATGTCGACGTCGACGGAGTCCAGCGCGACGACCCGGGTCTCCCCGGAGCCGTACGCCTTGACGACCTGACGCGCCCGCGCGACGACGGCCGTACTTCCTCCCGTACCCCCGTGCTTGGGGATGGTCACAGCCGTGGTCACGGTTCTCTCCTAGGAGCAGTGGGTGGGTTTGTAAGGTCAAGTTAAGAACGCCCGACCCCCCGTTCTCCTCCTCCGCCGGTACGAACGGCCCCTGGCCCGTATGGGGGAGAGGCCCCTAGGGGTTCCTCCACCCCTGGTACGGATGAGACTCTGTCCGCGGCCATTTAGGTGTACGAAGAAAGGAACTGCGCGGTGACCGAGTCCTCCCCGACACCAGCCGGAACGGCCGGGCCCACCGCGTCCACCGCCCCCGACGCAGGACAGGCCTCACGCCGCCGTCCCGTCGTCCTCGCGCTCATGCTGGCCATGGGTCTCGCCGCCCTCGACGGCACGATCGTGTCCACCGCCGTCCCCCAGATCGTCGGCGACCTCGGCGGACTCTCCGTCTTCTCCTGGCTGTTCTCCGGCTACCTGCTCGCCGTGACGGTCACCCTGCCCGTGTACGGGAAGCTCAGCGACACCTTCGGCCGCAAGCCGGTCCTCATCGCCGGGACCGTCCTCTTCCTCGTCGGCTCCCTGCTGTGCGCCGCCGCCTGGGACATGGCCTCCCTGATCGCCTTCCGGGTCGTCCAGGGCCTCGGCGGCGGGGCCCTCCAGGGCACCGTCCAGACCATCGCCGCCGACCTCTACCCGCTGAAGGAACGTCCCAGGATCCAGGCGAGGCTGTCCTCCGTCTGGGCCGCCTCCTCGGTCGCGGGACCGGCCGCCGGCGGCCTCCTCGCCGGATACGCCGACTGGCGCTGGATCTTCCTGATCAACCTGCCCGTCGGCCTGCTCGCCCTCTGGCTGATCCACCGTCACCTCGTGGAACCGGCCCGCAGAGAACAGGCAGGCGGGGAACAGGCCGGCGGGGAAGGGGCACGGGGGGAACAGGCACGCGGGGAACAGGCCCGCACCCGAGCGGGCGGACCGGTGCTGAAGCGGGCCGAGCCACGCGCGCGCGTGCGGATCGACTGGGCCGGGGCCCTCGCGATCTTCGCCACCGGCGCGCTGCTGCTCACCGCGCTCGTCCAGGGCGGCGTCGCCTGGCCCTGGCTCTCCGCCCCGTCCCTCGGCCTCCTCGGCGGGGCCGCCGCCCTCGGCGCCCTGACCGTCGTCATCGAGCGGCGCGCGGCCGAACCGATCATCCCCGGCTGGGTCTGGCGCCGCCGGACCATCGCCGCCGTCAACCTCTCCCTCGGCGCCCTCGGCCTGCTCATGGTCGCCCCGACCGTCTTCCTGCCCACGTACGCCCAGTCCGTCCTGGGCCTCGGGCCGATCGCCGCCGGGTTCGTCCTCTCGGCGTGGACCCTCAGCTGGCCCATCACGGCCGCGCTCTCCAACCGGGTCTACACCCGCATCGGCTTCCGGCTCACCGCCGTCCTCGGCATCTCGCTCGCGCTGGTCCTGCTGCTCGCGTTCCCCTTCCTGCCGTTCCCCGGGGAACCCTGGCAGCCCGCCCTCCTGATGCTGCTGCTCGGCGGCGCGCTGGGCCTCTTCCAACTGCCCCTGATCGTCGGCGTGCAGTCGACCGTCCCGTACGAGGAACGCGGCACGACCACCGCCTCGGTCCTCTTCTGCCGCCAGGTCGGGCAGAGCCTCGGCGCGGCCCTGTTCGGCGCCGTCGCCAACGGCGTCCTCGCCGCCCGCCTCGGCGGCACCGGCGACCTGGACGCCCTGGCCCGCTCCCTGGACGATCCCGGCTCCCTCACCGCCGAGGCCACGGACCACCTGCGGCGGGCCGTCGACGCGGCGGTGGACTACGTGTACCTGGGCGCGGCGGCGGCCGCCGCACTCGCCCTCCTGGCCCTCCTGACGCTGGCCCCCCGCCGCTTCCCGGTCCTGGACGAGGGGGACCGCCGCGGCCCGGAGTGAGGACCGGGGCCGCCCGGACCCCCCGGACCGCCCGGCCGCCCGGACCGCCCGGACCGCCCGGACCGCCCGGCCGCCCGGACCCCCCGGACCCCCCGGACCGCCGGGACCGCCCGGCCGCCCGGACCGCCCGCCGACGCCGACGGAGCCGACGCACCGGATACGGAGGGACTCAGCCGCGCTCGCGAAGGTACGCCTCCAGTTCCGCGGCGCCGGTCAGCATCGCCCTCCCCCGCGCGGAGAGCCGCCCGTGCCAGTCGCCCAGCGCGGCCTCCAGGGGTGCGAGCCCGCCGGCCGCCCGTACCTGCGCGATCAACGGCGCGATCTGACCGAGGAGGTAGCCGCCCCGCCGGAGCTGGTGGACCAGTCGGGCGTCCCGCACGTCGGCCTCGCCGTACACGCGGTACCCGGTCCGGGGGTCGCGGCGGGGGCGCACGAGCCCGGCGCGTTCCCACTTCCGCAGCGTCGCGGGCCGGATGCCGAGCTGCTCCGCCAGCGGCCCCACGAACGTCTCACCGGACTCGGGCGGCGCGGCGGGCTCCAGGTCGCGGAGGGCGCTCTCCACGGCCTCCAGGGTCCGCCGGTCGTCGAGGAGTTGGGCATGGCTCTCGTCGAGGGCACGGAACGCCTCGTCGAGCGCGCCCCGGTTCACAGCCCGCATGATCGCCGTCGCCGTCTGATGCCCGTGGCCGGGCACGAGCGCCAGGAACGCGTCCAACGCACGCGCGTGCAGCGTGGTGTAGGCGCGGTATCCGGCCGGGGTGCGGTCGGCGGCCGGAAGGATGCCGGCCTCCTCGTAGTTCCGGACGGCCTGCGTGGACAGACCGTGCCCCCGCGCCAGATCGACCGGCCGCAGCCGACCCGCCGTTTGAAGGTTACGCCCCACCGAGCCCCCCGCATCGAGGAAAAGTCTCCACCGAAGGTTCAACGATACCGTTGAAGGCATGGCCACTGACATCAAGGAGACCACCCACCCCGTCGACGCCGCCGCCGTCATGCGCGTACTCCCGGCCCGGCCCCGGCTCCTCGCCCTCGGCGAGCCCACCCACGGCGAGGACGAGCTGCTGGACCTGCGCAACGACCTCTTCCGGCAGCTCGTCGAAGAGGAGGGCTACCGCACGATCGCGATCGAGAGCTGCTGTGTGCGAGCCCTGATCGTGGACGACCACGTCACCTCGGGTACCGGAACACTCGACGAGGTCATGGAGCACGGATTCAGCCACGACTGGGGCGCCTCCGAGGCCAACCGCGCCCTCGTACGCTGGATGCGCGCCTTCAACGAGGACCGGCCCGCGCCCGACCGGCTGCGCTTCGCGGGCATCGACGGCCCGCTGGAGATCACCGCCGCCGAGAGCCCTCGCCGGGCCCTCACCGCACTCCACGACCACCTCGCCGCCCGGGTCGACGAGGCACTCCTCCCCTGCACCGGGGAAACCCTCGACGACCTCCTCGGCGCCGACGACCGCTGGACCGAACCGGCCGCGATGATGGACCCGTCCCGGTCCTTCGGACGGTCGCCCGAGGCCGGGGAGCTGCGGCTGCTCGCCGACGAACTCGTGGCCCTGCTCGACGCGCAGACCCCGCACCTGCTCGCCACGACCTCACGGGACGACCACGACAGGGCCCGCCTGTACGGCGCCACCGCCCTCGGCCTGCTCCGCTACCACCACGCGATGGCCGACCCCTCCCCCGCCCGCATGACCCGGCTGTGCGCGGTACGGGACGCGATGATGGCCCGCAACCTCCTGGCCGTCGCCGCCCGGGGCCCGGCCCTCGTCCACGCCCACAACTCCCATCTCCAGCGGGAGAAGAGCTCGATGCGGTTGTGGGAGGGGCCCGTGGAGTGGTGGGGCGCCGGGGCGCTGGTGAGCGCCGAACTCGGCGAGGAGTACGCCTTCCTCAGCACCGTCCTCGGCACGATCCGGCACCAGGGAGTGGACGCGCCGCCGCCGGACACCCTCGAAGGACTGCTGTACGCGCTCCCGGACGACCGCAGCGTCGTCGACGCCCGGCGCCTGGCAGCCACCCTCGACAGCACACGGCTGACGCCCCGGGTCTCCCCGTGGTTCGGCTACGCCGCCTTCGACCCGGCCCATCTGGCGGACAGCGACGGCCTGGTGTTCGTCAGGGACGTCCGCCGCGCCACGGAGTGACGACAGAGCCCTGCCGGTCCGACACGGACGGGCAGGGCTCTTCGGCGTACAGGGGCCGGCTGTACTACTCCGCCGAGGCGAGCCCGACGAACCCCGCCCACGCGTCACGCGAGACCCGGAGGGCCGGACGGGCCACGTCCTTGGAGTCACGGATGTGCACGGCTCGCGCGTCGGCCGCGACCTCGATGCACTGGCCGCCCTCGGTTCCGCTGTAGCTGCTCTTGAACCAGGCGAGGGGCTCAGCGTTGTTCATAGCTCTCCCAGCAACTTCTCGATGAACGCCAGCGACTCTCGCGGGGTGAGAGCCTGTGACCGGATAATCCCATAGCGCGCGGCGGCAAGGACGGTCTGTTCCGGGTCGGTTGCCATGGAGCTGGTGTTCTGCGCCTCGACGTAGAGGAACTTCTTGCCGTCCTTCCGCGTGACGACCGTGAACGGGCCGTTCACACCCGCGTTGTCCTCGCAGTCGGTCGGCATGACCTGGAGCTCGACGTTCCGTCGCTGGCCGACCAGGAGCAGGTGCTCCAGCTGCCCGCGAAGGACCGACTTCCCCCCGTACCGGTGGCGAAGTACCGACTCATCCATGACGAAGCTCAGCAGAGGCGCGGGGCGCCGGTCGAAGATGACCTGCCGTGCCAGTCGGGCCGTCACTCGCTGCTCGATCGTTTCCTGGTCCAGCGGCGGGCGCCTCATGGCGAGGAGACCCCTCATGTACTCCTCGGTCTGGAGCAGACCGTTGACCACCATCGTGTCGTACATCAGCAGCTCTATGGCCTGCTTCTCCAGCTCGGCCATCCCCTGGAAGAACGCCGGATACTGCGCCTTCTCCAGCTGGTCCTTCCACACCCGCAGCAGCCCGCCCGCGTCCAGCACCTCGTCCGACCGGTCGATCGCGCGCGGGGGCGGGATCCTCCGGCCCTGCTCGAACGAGGCGATGGTGGACGCCGAGTAGCCAAGCCGCTTGCCGAACTCCTCCCGCTCCATCCCCGCCCGCGTCCGCAGCGTCTTCAGGCTCTGTCCGAACGCCGCCACCACGCCCTGGCCGGACTTGTCCGCCGTCTGGCCCGCGTCCGCCTCGGGCCCTGTCTCCGGCGCCGCACCCGCCTGTTCCTCCGCCATCGCACCCCGCCTCTCGTACGTGCACCGACGCACCGCGTACAAGGCGGTCGCGTCGGTGCGTCACCACTGGTCACGCTACGCCACCAAGAGGACCTTGGGAGGCATGACGAGCAACAACCAGAGCCCCACGGGCACCGACCAACTCAGCTCCATCTCGCCTTACTTGGGTGGCCGGATCTTCGCCCTGCGTTTCACGTCCACCACGCGGGGTGCGCGGCTCGCGCGGCGCCTCGTCGGCGTGCGGCTGGACGAGTGGGGTGTCCCGTACGGGACGGGGGCGCACGAGACCGTGGTCCTGGTGGCCGCCGAGCTGGCGGCGAACGCGGTGCGGCACGGGCACGTGCCGGGGCGGGACTTCCGTCTGCTGCTGCGGGTCACGGACGGGCCCCGGCCGGTCGCGCGGATCGAGGTGAGCGACACCCGGGCCGAGCGCGTACCGCCGAGGCCCGGCCGGCTCCCCGGCCCCGGTCCGGAACTGACGGACGGGGGCCGGGGGTTGCTGCTCGTCGAGGCACTGGCCGACCGATGGGGGTGGTGCCCGAGGCTCCGGGCGCCGGGGAAGACGGTGTGGGCGGAGTGCGCGCTCGACTGAGGGAACGGGTCAGAAGGCGGCGTCGTACGGCACTCCGTTGGTGACGTCGGTCCTCAGGCCGGCCTTCAAGGGCGCCTTCCAGTCGCCCGTACCGGCGTAGAACGTGGCTCCGCCGGCCGAGGCGATGAGGTCGGCGCGCCCGTCGCCGTTGGCGTCCCCGACGCCGACGAGGTCGGTGAAGCCGCCCCAGCCGCCGCCCACGCGGGTGCGGGGGGCGAACGTACCGTCACCCTTGCCGAGGTGGGACCAGAGGACACCGGCCCTGTCGCGGGCGAGGAGGTCACCGGCGGGGCCTCCGGCGATGTTCCCGACGGCGACGACCTCGTTGTAGACGCCCCAGCCGCCACCGAGGCGCTTGCGGGCGGCGAAGGGCGTGGTGGCGTTTCCGGTGCCCGGGTGCAGCCAGAGGACTCCGGCCTTGTCGGTGGCGACCAGATCGGGCCGGCCTTCGCCGGTGACGTCGCCGCCGGCGGCGATCCGGTCGTACACCTGCCAGCCGGCACTGACCAGGGTCCGGCCGGAGAAGGGCGTGCCCCGGTCGCCGGTGCCACGGTGGAGCCACAGGGCGCCGGAGCGGTCGCGGGCGAGGACGTCGGGCGCGGACGTGCCCGCGATGTTCCCGGCGGTTTCGAGCCGGTCGTAGACCTGCCACCCGGCGCCGATCCGCGTCTGGCCCGCGTGCCGGATCGAACCGCCCACCGCGACGGGCTGCGACCGGTACGACCACAGGTCGCCGCCGGGCACCCGGGTGAAGAGGTCGGCGGAGCCGTCGCCGTCGAAGTCGTGGGGCGCGGCGGGCCGGGTCACGGTGAACCGCCCGGTGGTGACCAGCCGGGGACCGATCCCCTCGTCCGGCACGGCGACGATCTGCCACTCGTACTCGCCGGCACGGGCGGGGCCCGACAGGCCGTACGGGCTCTCCAGGTCCCTGCCGTCCCAGCGCCAGGCGAATCGGCGCGGCGTCCCGGCGGTGAGACCGTACGGGTTATGCCACCTGAAGTCGAAGGACGCCCCGCTGCGCACATGGGTCAGGGTCAGGGTCACGTTGCTGTCGGCCCGCGACAGGTCCCAGCTGAGGGGCACACCGCGCGCGACCTGGTCGCCGGTGAGCGTCTTCGGGGCGGCGGAGCCGAGGAGGGTGACGACCGTCGACTGCCGGGTGGACGCGACCAGTTCGACGTCCGGTCGGCCGCCGTCGTCGCGCGGCGAGATGCGGTAGAGACCCTCCCCCTGCTCGGGGGTGCCGCCGCGCACCAGGAGGCTGCCGCCGGGGCCGGGGACGGCGGACGAGTGGGCGGTGAGGAGCTGGGCCTTCTCACCCGTCTCGACGGACTCGGCGGTGAAGGGCCGCGACTGGAGTTCGGACCAGCCGTTGGGGTTGACGGTGGCCTCGATGTGCACCTGCTGGCCCTGGGCGATCCAGCCGCCGACGAGGTGGAGCGCGTCGTACGAGCTGCCGCTCGCCTTGATCAGCTTCCGCTCGGACGTGCCGCGCCGGTGGACTCCGAACCAGTCGGTGGTCCCGTCGTGCTCCCGCCACACCGCGTGGGTGTCGGAGATCGCGTTCTGCCACTGGGCCGGGCCGCCGGCATCCTGCGCCTGCGAGAACACGGTCGTCGCCGTGGTGAGGTCGACGACCGCCTTGGTGAACGGTATGTCGTCACGGTCCCAGCAGTCGAAGACCGCCGCGTCGGCGGTGTGGCCGCCGTGGATGCTGGGGTAGCAGTCCTCGGGCAGCCCGGTGATCGGACGCTCGAACAGCTTGCCGTTCTCGAAGGCGAGGAGGCCCGTTCGGTGGCTGTCCTCGTCGGTCGGCACGAGAACGGCGAGCCGGGAGCCGAAGACGCCGGCGAAGCTGTATCCGGGGCCGAGCCGGTCGAGGTCCACGACGATCGGGGCGGCCGCCGCCGAGGCGGGCGTCGACATGTCGTGGAGCTGCACGACGCGGCTCTCCGACAGGTAGGTGCGGTCACCGGTGACGACGAGGTCCGAGGACGCGTCGGCGGCGACGGCTCCGGGCAGGACCGCCGAGGAACCGTCGGCGTACCAGGTCCAGCGGACCTCGGGCTTGCTGCCACGGGTCTTCGACAGGAAGCCGCTCGGGCCCGCGCCGACCACGTCCGCGTCGCGCGGGAACGGCACGGTGGCGGTCTGCTGCTCCTGCTGCGTGGCCGCCGGCGCGGCCGCCGTGGCCGGGAGCGCGGTGAGCGTGCCGCCGGTGGCGGCGAGGACGACGGTGACGGCGGCGGCGGCGAGACGCCGGCCGCTCGTACGTGCGTGATTCAAGTAGGTGTTCCCTCCCCTGGGAGACGGGAGGCTATCGGACGGACGGCGCCCGCCTTCCGGCGGCTGCCGCTACACGCCCCGCCGCTGCCGGGGCGATACGCAGAACGGGTGGCCCGCCGGGTCGAGGACCACCCGCCACAGGTCCGGGCGGGGCTGGTCCGGCGGGATCGTGGCGCCCCATTCCCTGAGGCGCTCCACGGCCTCGTCGAGGTCGTCGACGTCGAAGTCGAGGTGGAGTTGCTGGGGTGTGCCGGACGCCGGCCAGGTCGACGGGCGGTGGTCCTCGACCCGTCGGAAGCCGATGACCAGACCGTCCGCCCCCACAAGCCCCGCGAAGCCCTCGTCGGAGCGCTCGTGCAGGGGCAGCCCGGTGGCCTTCGCGTAGAAACCGGCCAGCGCGAGCGGGTCGGGGCAGTCCAGGTTCACGGCCGTGAGTGTCATCCGCATGGCCGAGAGCCTAGGACCGGCCCTTCTCGCCGTCGCGGGAATTCCCGAGCGGGCGGGCGGTCCTCCCCGGCGGCCTGGGCCGCCTGGGAGGTGGCGGGGGGGATTACGGGGTGATCCCCCGGGGCCGCCGGATCGGTCAGGCGAGGCTGGAGTAGGCGGGGCCCTCGCCCGGGCCGTCGTAGAGCTGCGTGGTCACCCGCGTGAAGGACGTCTCCCAGCCGCCGGTCGCGCGGTAGAGGTACGTGCTCTCGGCGCCGTAGCCGATCAGGTCGGGGCGGCCGTCGCCGTCCACGTCACCGGCTCCGACGAGCTGGCCGAACATGTTCCAGCCGCCGCCGACGCGGGTGCGCGGGGCAAAGGTCCCGTTGCCCTTGCCGAGGTGCAGCCACAGCACGCCGGAGGTGTCGCGGGCGACGAGATCGCCGGCGGCGCCGCCCGGCGATGGTTCAGCTGTCCTCGTCCGCGCGCGCGTCCCCGTCGGGGTCCGGTTGCGGCCGCGCGTCCGCGTCCGTCTCGCGCCCGGGTTCCGAGCGGCGACCCGGCTCCGCGCGGCCGCCGGGCTCCGCGCGACCACCCGGCTCCGCGGGGCCCGGCACCGTCGGTTCCGTCGCCCTCCCCGTCAGCGCCGCCAGCGCCGCGCGGATGTGCTCCATGTGCGCGTGGATGTCGTCCCGCGCCTCCTCGTGCTCCCGCAGGACCCGTTCCGTCTCGCGCTCGATCCGCTCCGCCGTCAGCCGCGCCGCCGCGAACATCTCGCCCGCGCGGGCCTCCGCGTCCTCCTGGCCGTGCCGGGCCTCCTCCTCCGTCTTCGCCAGGAACCTCCGGGCCTCCGCGAGCCGGCCCTCCGCGGCGGCGAGCAGCTCCGCGTGCCGGGCGTCCAGGGCCGTCGCCTCGCCCTCCGCCGCGCGCTCGGCCTCCTCCCGTACGGCGGTCTGCTCCGCGTGCTGGTCCGCCAGGAGCTCCGCCGCGCGCCGCTCCGTCGCCTCGAAGACCTCCCGGGCCGCGCCCCGCAGCTCCGCCGCCTCGCGGTCCGCCTCCGTCGTCAGCTCCTCGGCCCGCTTCCGCGCCGCCTCCAGCGTCGCGCGGGCCTCCGCGTCGGCCGCCGCCCGGACACCCTCCGCGTACGCCCGCGCCGCCTCCGCCGCCTCACGGCCCGCCGTCTCCGCCGCCTCCGCCAGGGACTGCGCCTCCGCCTCGGCCTCACGTACGAGCGTCTCGTCCTCCAGCTCGGCGAGCTCCAGGATCTTCCGCGCCCGGTCGCTCAGGGACTCGTACCGCTGCGGCGGAAGCGCCTCGACGACCGCGCGCAGCCGGGCGAGCTCCGCCTCCATCTCCTTCTCCAGGACCGTGAGCCGCGCGGCCCGCTCCCAGGCCCCGTCACGGTCCTCGGACAGTGCGGCCAGGTGGCGGTCGACCTGCTCGGGGCGGTAACCGCGCCCCCGTCCGACGGCGAAACTCATCCCTGACACCCCTTCCGCGTGACCCGAACGTCCAGGATGCGCCATCAGAACGGACAAAAGGCGCCCAACGTGCACACACGTCGAGCGCCCTTCATCACATCCGTTCAGCCGCCCCTACAGGAGGCTGCCCCGTCAGCCCCTACAGCAAGCCGTCCCACATCTGCTCGAGCAGCACCGACCACCAGTTCTCCGGGGACGACAGCGCCGCAGGGTCCAGCATCGCCAGCTGCGCCTGGAAGTCGACCGTCCAGCGGCCCGCCTGCTCCGGGTTCAGCCCGAACCTCAGCCGCCACATCCGGCCGAGCAGCGCCATCGAGCGGGTGAACTCGGGCAGCCCCGTGTTCACGAACTGCGGCGGCACCACCTGCCCGCCCGGACCGGCCTCCACCGGCACCGCCACGATGTGCGCGGTCCCGTACTGGACACACAGCGCCCGCCCGAAGTCCGAACCGAGCACCAGGTACGAACTGGCGTCCGGCGCGGCCTGGACCTGCCGCTGCGCCGCCAGCTCGGCCAGCGTCGGCACCACCGGCACCGCCGGCTGCGCCCAGAAGAACGGCCCGAAGTCCGCCGGCAGACCCGCCCACACCAGCGTCCGCGCCACCAGCTCCGGCACCCCCTGACGGGACACCGCGCGCTGGTCGAAGCGGAGCACACCGGGACCGAACGCCCCGGCCAGCTCCTGCGCGATCGCCTCCGGCGGCACCGGCGGCGCGGGCTGCACCTGCGGCAGCGGCGCCCGCACCGGCGCGGGCCGCGCCGGACCGTCCGCGACCTGGTGCAACTCACCCTGATGGGTCAGGAGTTGCCGCATGCCCTGCTGCCGGCCCGTGTGATCACGGCCGTACGGGGCGATGCTGGTGATCCGCGCCTGCGGCCAGGTCTCCCGGATCATCCGCGCGCAGTAACCGCCCGGCAGCTCACAGGACTCCAGCTCCGTGTGCAGTTCGAGCACCTGCTGCGGCGGCACGTTCATCGCCCGCAGCTCGTGCAGGATCTGCCACTCCGGATGCGGGGTGCCCGGCGCCGAACGCCGGATGATCTGCGCCTCGGAACCGTCGGGCGCGCGGTAGCGCAGCACCGCCTGGTAGCCGGGGCCGACCGTCGGCTGCCCCGACGGCTGCGGATAGCCGTACGCCGGCGGCACGGGCGCGGGCGGCGGCGTCTGCCCCCCGTGCGCGGGCGGCGGCGTATGTCCTCCGTGCACCGGCGGCGGCGGAGCCGGCGGCCCCGGAGGCTGCGGCGCCGAAGGCCCGCCAGGACCCGGGTGGGCCAGCATCGTCGCGGCATGCGCCACCCCGCCCGCGGGCGTGCCGGGCACACCCGGCGGCGGCGGGGGCGGCGGAGGCGCGCCCGGACCGCTCTGACCCGGGTGCGCCAGCATCGTCGCGGCGTGGTGCACCGGCTGCGGCGGCGTCGGCGGACCCGGCGGCGCCGGAGCGGGCGGCGGACCGGGAGCCCCCGGCCGGGCCGGCGGCCCGGGCGGCTGGACCCCGTCGGGGCCGAGCTGCGACACCAGCTGCGTGGGGATGTAGGCACCGGCGCCCGACGAGGCTCCCGGCACCCCGGGGGCTCCCGGCGGCGGCGGAGGCGTCGCAGGGCCACGCCCGGCCTTCGGCGGCAGCGCGGCCTTGCTGGTCGCGGCGTCCGCGATGTCCCCGGCACCCGGCGCGGACGGCGCGGGCGGCGGCACTCCCGGACCACCCTGACCGGCCGGACCAGCCTGCGGCGGCAGCGGCGAAGGGCCCGGACCGGGAGGACCGGGAGGCGCCGCCGTCACACCGGCCGGCGGCGGCGCGGCCGGGTCGAGCCGGGGCGCCACGGCGGTCGGAGGCAGCGCGCTGCCCCCCTTCATCAGGGCGGTCGGCGCGTCGGCACCCACCTGCGGCGACGGGGCGTCCTCGTCGTCCGTCCCCGACAGCGGCGGCGCGAAGACGGTCGCGGGCAGCGGCACCGCCCCGTCCGCACCACCGGCGCTCGCGTTGGCGTCGACCCACGGACCGCCCACGGAAGCGGCCGGACGCGGAGGCGCGACCGGCGGGACGGCGGGCGTCTCGGCCGGGACACCGTCCATCGCCGTCGGCTCGTACGCGACGCCCTCCGCCGAAGCCGAAGCCGACGACGGCGACGGCGACGGCGACGGCGACGGCGACGGCGAGGGCGTGGCCGAGGACGGCGCAGGCGTGACCGAAGACGGCGCGGGCGCAGAGGGCGTGGACACGGACGCAGAGGGCGTGGACGACGGCGACGAAGCCCCCGCACCCACACCCGCACCCGCATCCGCACCCGCCACCGACAGCGCCGACGACCCCGACGAGGGGAAGCCCGACGACGCCACCGAAGCCGACGGCCCCGCCGAACCCACCGGCTCCGACGCGTCGTCCGTCGACGCCGAGAAACTCCCGCTCTCCTGCGACGCGTTCGGCTGCTTCGGCAACCCGATCCGGTCCGCCGCGTCCTGCAACCACTCCGGCGGACTCAGCAGGAACGACGTCTGGTTCAGATCGATCCGGGCCGCCGGCACGGCCGCCTGGGCCGGAATCTCCTCCGCCGCCCCGTACTCCTCCTCGTACCGCCGGATCACCTCACCCACCGGCAGCCCCGGCCACAGCGTCGCCTCACCGCTGTCCCGGGCGATCACCAGGCGCTGACGCCCACCGTCCGACGTCGGACCGCCCTCGCGGTCCTCCGCCCACACCACGAAACCCAGCTCGAACTCCCGGACCCGCACCTCACGGTGCTGGTACGACGGCAGCTCGCCGTTGATCCACTCCTCGGCGCGCTCCTGCGCCTGCGCGAACGTCACCACAGCCCACTCACTCCCCCACCGGGACCACGGGCACCGCACGCGCGAAGCCACCGTCCACCATCAGGTTCGCCACCGTCTCCAGCTCCGGCGGATTGCCCGCCAGCCGCTGCAGAAACGCGTCGAAGTCCGCACCGCAGGGCAGCAGCAGACGCTCCACCCGCTCCGCCACCGACCAGCCCGCCGCCACCTCGCCGGAGTCCCGCGCGTCGTCGTACGCGCAGAACCACACCGAACCGACCGCCTCACCCCGCACCTTCAACGCGATCAGACCGCCCTGGACGAACGCAACGCCCAGATAGTCCTTCGTCAGATGGTCCCGGAGACACTTGTTGACGTAGACGAGGTCGTTGACCCCCGCCTCCTCCCGCACCGTGAAGAACGGCTGGTCGACCAGGAGCCCCAGCTCCGCGTCGAGCGCCGCACCCACCGGGGCGCAGCCGCCCGCGGCCTTCAGGAACGAGCGGTACGCACCGGGCAGCCGGTAGCCGAGGTCCTCCTCGACACCCTGCAGCTGCTGCTCCGACACCGACACCAGACCCTTCGGCAGCCCGAAGTGCGCCGGCCGGGTCTCCTGCAGCGGACGCGTCCCCCGCTTCAGGTGGTCCACGGCCGCCGTCGCCACCCCGCCGTGATGCCGCAGCAGGGCCTTCACCTCGACCGGCACCAGCTCCATCCGGCGACTGCGCGCCACGTGGTGCCACGTCCACCCGTGCGGCGTCGCCACCGCCGGAATCGTGTCCCACAGCTCATGACCGGTCGCCGCCATCGCCGCGTTCGCCGACACGTAGTCCGTGAGCCGCAGCTCGTCGACCCCGAAACCCTCCGGCGGGTCGGCGATCTCCGCCGCCGCGCGCGCGTACGGCGAGAAATCCGGGTGACCGTACTCGTCCACCCGTACCCCTCTCGGGTGACGGGAGGCGCGGACCGGGTCCGGGAAGTGCACGACCTGCCCGGCGTAGGCCGCGTTCGGTGGCGCGGTGTCCTGCCCGAGCCGACCTGTCGTCATGGCGGTTGCCCCCTGCACTGGCGTCGCTGCCTGCTACTACCCGCAGCCGCTGGCTGCTGCTGACTGATGCCGCACAGCCTATGCGCTGCCACAAGAGCCCGAACCGGCCCGATCCGGCGGTCACGAAGTGTCACGACCCCATGACAGGTGCACCATGATTCCGACACACCGAAGCCACGTTTCGCCGCCCCAGCTTCCCCATATGGCTCCCTATTTGGCAGGCTGTCCACGCAACTCGGGGGATTGCAGGAGGGGAAGACCAGCACCATGCCAGCAGCACCGACACCCACACAGGGTGACCCACGCCTCAACTGGAGCAGCAGCGCCGAGGCCACGCGCGCGCCGTTACTGCGACACCGCCGCGACGGCATCCTCCCCACCGTCGGGGCCGCGCTCTCCGTACGCGGCGAGACCCTCACGTGCACCGCCGGCCGAGGCGACCGCCCGCCGGCCCTGCACGCCCTCGTCCAGGACTTCCTGGACACCCTCACCAGCAGCCAGCGGGAACGCTTCACCGGCCGCTGCCCCGAGGCGATCCTCCTGTCCCGGCACCTCGCCGCCACGGAGACCGGCCGCTCCAAGCGCGCCCAGCGCAAGCCCCTCACCCACGGGGAGGCGCGACGCTCGCTCAAGAACGCCAAACTCACCGCCCGCCGCATCCGCGAGGACGGCGACCCGCTCCACGGCAGCTACGCCGCCCCCTGCCGCTCCTGTACGGCGATGCTCGCCCACTTCGGCGTCCGCGCCGTCGACCCCACCACGCCTGTCGAGAACGGCTGACCGCACACCCATGCCCGACCACCTCAGCACCACGCGCTTCCCCGTCAACGTCGACGCCGCCCTCCGCGAGGCCGGCTGGCAGCCGGGCCGCTGGGACATCAAGCTCGCCGAGGAGTGGGCCGACACCCTGCGCGCCCACGTCTCCCCCGCCGGCCACCGGCACAGCGTCTTCCCCGCCGTCGTCGAGGCCTGGGCCGAATTCGGCGGACTGCGCATCACCGCGCCCGGCCACGGCCGGCAGATAGCGCCCGCCGCCGTCCGCTTCGACCCCCTCGCCGGACTCCACCTCTCCCGCACCCTCGCCGACCTGGGCCGCGCCCTGGAGACCGAACTCGCACCGCTCGGCGAGGAGGGCGACCACCAGGCCATCCTCGCCATGGACATGGAGGGCAGGGTCTACAGCCTCGACCACGCCGGCGACTGGTACCTCGGCAAGGACATCGACGCGGCACTCTCCACCCTCGTCACCGGCGCCCAGCCCACCCGCCTCACGGCCGGCTAGCCCCCGGCCGGGACCCGTCGGCAACAGGCCAGACCCCGACCTACAGGCCCCGCGGTCGGCAACGCTCAGACCCCGACCGACGGCCCCCGGTCGGCAACGGTCAAACCCCGACCGACGGGCCCCCCGTCGGCAGCACCGCCGACACCTTGAACCCCCCGTCGTCCGTCGCCCCCGAGACGAACACACCCCCGAGCCGCAACACCCGCTCCCGCATCCCCACCAGACCGTTCCCCCCACTCGGCAACCGGACGTCCGCCGCACCCGCGTCCGAAGGACACGGACCGTTCTCCACCTGCATCGCGACCTCGGCCTCCCGATGCGCCAGACGCACCACGACCTTCGCCCCCGCCGCATGCTTGTGGACGTTCGTCAGCGCCTCCTGCACCACCCGGTACGCCGTCCGCTCCACCTCCGGCGGATACGCACGCGCCTCACCGATCACCACGAACTCCACCACCGCCCCCGCCAGCCGCGACTGCTCGCACAACCCCTCCAGGGCGTCCAGACACGGCCCGTCCCCCTCCGCCGCGGCCTCGGCGGCCGCAGCGGCCGCCCGCCCGACAGCAGCCAGCGGCGGCACGGCCGGAGCCGCCGGAGCAGCCCCCTCCCGAAGCACCCCCAGCATCTCCCGCAACTCCGTCAACGCCTGACGCCCCATGTCCCCCACAAGCGCCGCGTTCCTCACCGCCTTCTGCGGATCCTTCAACGCCACCGCCTGCAACGCCGCCGCGTGCACCACCATCAACGACACCCGGTGCGCCACCACGTCGTGCATCTCCCGCGCGATCCGCGTCCGCTCCTCCTGCCGCGCCCACTGCGCCCGCTGCTCCGCCCGGTCCGCGAGCAGCGACAGCTCCTGCTCCAGACTGTCGGCCCGCTCCCGCAAGCTCTCCATGAGCCGGCGACGGGCCCCTATGTACAGGCCGAAGAGCAGCGGCGGAGCGTTCAGGCCGAGGGTCATGAAGAGCGAGACGACCGGCACGTACCAGCCACTCGGGTCGAAGTCCCGCGCGTCGACGTCGGCCTGGGCGACGTCCTGCCGCAGCCGGACGACGGTCACGACGAACACGGCCACCGTCGACATCCCGGCGAGCACGGCCGTGATCCGCCGGGGCACCTCGGAGGCGGCGAGCGAGTACAGCCCGACGATCCCCATGAGGTAGCCCATCTCGGCGGGCGCCACGGCGATCGACACGAGCACGACCCCGACCGGCCACCGCCGCCGCACGAGCAGCACGGACCCGACGACCAGCCCGAACAGCACCCCCACGGGCACCGGCAGGCCGGCCTCCCCGGCGAACCCGACACCCTCCAGCGCGCACTCCAGCGCGGACACGACGGCGAGCCCGACATCGAGGACGACACTCCTGCGTCTCCCCCACCACCACCAGCCCCCGACGCCCCCAGCGCCCCGATCCGCCCCCGTTGTGGTCATGCCTCCACCCTACGGGCGAGCCCCTTTCCCGAGCGCGCGACGTCAACGCTGCGCACACCTGTCCCTCGAACTGTTGAATCGCCAGCGCTTTCGACCCGGACGTCCGCATTCCGGACGACGGTGTTCGCATGACCACCGAGATGAGCCGGTACGCCGACTTCGAATCCCTCCGGGAACAGGCCGTCGCCCTCCGCCGCGAGGGCCTCAGCCGCCGCCAGATCCGCGACCGCCTGCAGATCCACAACAACGACCTCCTCAACCGCCTGGTGAACGGCGAGCCACCCCCGGACTGGACGAAACGCCCGAACGCCAAGGACGACCTCCGCGCCCGCGCGAGGGAGCTCCGCCTCCAGGGCATGACCTACGACCAGATCCAGGTGGAGCTTGGCTGCTCGAAGAGCTCGATCTCGCTGTGGGTGAGGGACCTGCCGAAAGTGGATCGCAGAACCCCTGCAGAGCAGGGCAGGGAGGCAGCGCTGAAACGATGGGCTCACGAAGGCCCCCTTCGCGAGGCCGCGCGCAATGCGGCTATTCGCGAGGCACGGGAGGCAGTCGGGACCCTCAGCGATCGAGAGCTCTTCTTGGCCGGAGTGGCCCTCTACTGGGCGGAAGGATCCAAGAGCAAGCCCTATCGCCGCGACGAAACCGTCGCCTTCATCAACAGCGACCCCGGCGTCATCGGCGTCTACCTCGCCTGGCTCGACCTCTTGCAGATCCCACGCGAGCGGCTTCGGTTCCGGGTGATGATCCACGAGTCCGCCGACGTGAGCGGAGCGGAGCAGTACTGGGCAGACCTCGTCGGAACCTCGAGGTCACAGCTACAGAGGACGACGCTCAAGAAGCACAACCCGAAGACAGTCCGCAAGAACACCGGGTCCGACTATCGGGGATGCTTGATCATCCGGGTGTCCGCCGGCTGCGACTTGTACCGTCGCATCGAGGGGTCCTGGTACGGCATAGTGGGGGCCACCACGCCAACGGACTGACGAATTGTCCGTTTTGGCAGGCAATGCCATCCCCTGTGGTGTAATTGGCAACACGGGTCACTTTGGATGATTTGTTCCAGGTTCGAGTCCTGGCAGGGGAGCCACACGCCACGGGTCCTGACCATCACGGTCAGGACCCGCACTCATGTCCGCCCCCCGGCCCCCCGGTATCCTTCGTGCGTCCACCACCCAAAGCCGAAGGGCATTCCCGTGAGCGCCAATCGCCCGGCAGCCGTCGTCGTCCTCGCAGCGGGTGAGGGCACCCGCATGAAGTCGAAGACCCCCAAGGTCCTGCACGAGATCGCCGGACGGTCGCTCGTCGGGCATGTCGTGTCCGCCGCCCGGGAGCTGGAGCCCGAGCACCTCGTCGTGGTCGTCGGGCACGCCCGGGAGCAGGTCAAGGGGCACCTGGAGGAGCACTACGCCGGGACCCGGACCGCCGTCCAGGAGGAGCAGAACGGCACCGGGCACGCGGTGCGGATGGCCCTGGAGGAGCTCGGGCGGGCGCCCGAGGGGACCGTGGTCGTGGTCTGCGGCGACACCCCGCTGCTGTCCGGGGAGACCCTGCGGGCCCTGGCCGGTACGCACGCGGCCGACGGCAACGCCGTCACCGTGCTGACCGCCGAGGTGCCGGACTCCACCGGCTACGGGCGGATCGTGCGCGACGCCTCCGGCGCCGTCACGGAGATCGTCGAGCACAAGGACGCCTCCGAGGCGCAGCGCGCCATCCGTGAGATCAACTCGGGCGTGTTCGCGTTCGACGGGCAGCTGCTCGCCGACGCCCTGGGCAAGGTGCGGACGGACAACAGCCAGGGCGAGGAGTACCTCACCGACGTGCTGTCGATCCTGCGCGAGGCCGGCCACCGGGTCGGCGCCTCGGTGGCGGCCGACCACCGCGAGATCCTCGGGATCAACAACCGGGTGCAGCTCGCCGAGGCCCGTTCGCTGCTGAACCGGCGACTGGTCGAGCGCGCGATGCTGGCCGGTGTGACCGTCGTGGACCCGGCGTCGGTGTTCGTCGACGTGACGGTGACCTTCGAGCCCGACGCGGTGATCCTGCCGGGTACGCAGCTGCTCGGTGTCACGCACATCGGCGAGGACGCCGAGGTCGGGCCGAACACGCGTCTGAAGGACACCACGGTCGGCCGGGGCGCCCGGGTGGACAACACGGTGGCGGATTCGGCCGTCATCGGTGACAGCGCCTCCGTGGGGCCGTTCGCGTACCTCCGTCCGGGCACGAACCTGGGCGCGAAGTCCAAGGCGGGCACGTACGTCGAGATGAAGAACGCGACGGTCGGCGAGGGCACCAAGGTCCCCCATCTGTCGTACGTGGGCGACGCGACGATCGGCGAGTACACGAACATCGGCGCGGCAAGCGTCTTCGTGAACTACGACGGTGAGGCGAAGCACCACACCACGATCGGTTCCCACTGCCGGACGGGCTCGGACAACATGTTTGTGGCTCCCATCACGATCGGGGACGGTGCGTACACCGCCGCCGGGTCCGTGATCACGAAGGACGTGCCGGCCGGTTCGCTCGCCGTCGCCCGGGGCCAGCAGCGGAATATCGAGGGTTGGGTGGCACGGAAGCGGCCGGGAAGCGCCGCCGCGCAGGCCGCTCAGGCCGCCTCTGAGGACTCCGCCGGCGAAAGCTGACCGGAAACGGGTACGTCGAACTCGGCGTACCGTGATACGTGCACACAAATTCGGCTGGCTCGCACACGCGCACGACAGCTCGTGGATCGCGACCAGACAACACGTCTGAGGAGACAGTGCTGTGACCGGGATCAAGACGACCGGCGAGAAGAAGCTGATGCTCTTCTCCGGCCGCGCCCACCCCGAGCTGGCCGAGGAGGTCGCGCACCAGCTGGGCGTCGGTCTCGTTCCCACCAAGGCGTTCGACTTCGCCAACGGTGAGATCTACGTCCGCTTCCAGGAGTCGGCCCGTGGCGCGGACTGCTTCCTGATCCAGAGCCACACGGCTCCGATCAACAAGTGGATCATGGAGCAGTTGATCATGGTCGATGCTCTGAAGCGGGCTTCGGCCCGGAGCATCACGGTGATCATCCCGTCGTACGGCTACGCCCGTCAGGACAAGAAGCACCGTGGCCGCGAGCCGATCTCGGCCCGTCTGGTCGCGGACCTGCTGGAGACGGCGGGTGCGGACCGCATCCTGACGGTGGACCTGCACACGGACCAGATCCAGGGCTTCTTCGACGGCCCGGTGGACCACCTGTCGGCGCTGCCGGTGCTGGCGGACTACGTGGGTGCGAAGGTCGACCGCTCGAAGCTGACGATCGTGTCTCCGGACGCGGGCCGTGTGCGGGTCGCCGACCGCTGGTGCGACCGTCTGGACGCCCCGCTGGCGATCGTGCACAAGCGTCGTGACAAGGACGTCGCCAACCAGGTCACCGTGCACGAGGTCGTCGGTGACGTGAAGGGCCGCGTCTGTGTCCTGGTGGACGACATGGTCGACACCGGTGGCACGATCTGCGCCGCCGCCGACGCGCTGTTCGCGCACGGCGCGGAGGACGTCATCGTGACGGCCACGCACGGCATCCTGTCGGGTCCGGCGGCGGACCGGCTGAAGAACTCGAAGGTGAGCGAGTTCGTGTTCACGGACACGCTGCCGGTGCCGGGTGCGCTGGAGCTGGACAAGATCACGGTGCTGTCGATCGCGCCGACGATCGCGCGTGCGGTGCGTGAGGTGTTCGAGGACGGTTCGGTGACGAGCCTCTTCGAGGAGCACTGAGTCTCCCGAGCGTCGTGTGTAAGGGCCGTTTCCCCGTTCGGGGGAGCGGCCCTCCGCCGTGTTTCGGTGATCGAATTGGGTGGTAGGGGGGTCGGCCGGTAGACTGCCGTAGTTGCTCGGCGAGGGAGGCCGTACCCGTACGGATGTACAGGGTCACGGCGGTCCGTTATCGACGCGCTCTTCGTAGCAGGCCATCGCCAGTCGTGGCCGGGTGACCACTTTTTTCGTCACCTTTCTACGAGGAGTGCACCATGTCCGAGGTCAAGCTCGCCGCTTCCGTCCGTTCCGAGTTCGGCAAGGGTGCCGCCCGCGCCATCCGCCGTGACGGCCAGGTTCCGGCCGTCGTCTACGGCCACGGCTCGGAGCCGGCGCACGTGACCCTGCCGGCCCACGACCTGGCCCTGGCCCTGCGTACGCCGAACGTCCTGCTGTCCCTGGACGTCGACGGCAAGACCGAGCTGGCGATCCCGAAGGCCGTCCAGCGTGACGCCATCAAGGGCTTCCTGATCCACGTCGACCTGCTCCTCGTGCGTCGTGGCGAGAAGGTCACCGTCGAGGTCGTCGTCGAGACCGAGGGCGACCTGGCCCCGGGCAGCTTCCTGGTCGAGAACGTGCTGAACACGCTTTCCGTCGAGACCGAGGCCACGCACATCCCGACCTCCGTCACCGTCTCCATCGAGGGCCTGGAGGCCGGTAACTCCATCCTCGCCAAGGACATCGAGCTGCCGTCCGGCACCACCCTGGTGACCGACCCCGACGCCGTCGTCATCCAGATCCTGGCCGCGCAGGCCGAGGAGCCGGCCGCCGAGGGCGAGGCGGCCACCGAGGGTGCCGAGGCCTGAGCCTCGGGCTCTGCCTGACGGGCTCTGCCCGTCGTGACGGGGTGACGGGCCGGACGGCCCGTCACCCCGTTTCTCTTGTACGGAAGTACGGGAGTACGGATGACGGATGTACGGACGCGCGTGGACGGACACGAGGAGACCTGACGCACATGACGGACGACGCGAACGCCCCCTGGCTGATCGTCGGGCTCGGCAATCCGGGGCCGGAGTACGCGGCCAACCGCCACAACATCGGCTTCATGGTGGTGGATCTGCTGGCGGACCGGATGCGCGGCTCGTTCAAGCGGGCGCAGAAGGCGCAGGCGCAGGTGGTGGAGGGCCGGATGGGTCCGCCGGGGCCGGAGAGCCGTCGGGTGGTCCTGGTGAAGCCGATGTCGTACATGAACCTGTCGGGCGGTCCGGTGACGGCGCTGCGTGATTTCTACAAGGTGCCGACGGCGCGGGTGGTGGCGGTGCACGACGAGCTGGACATCGACTACGGGGTGCTGCGGCTGAAGATCGGCGGCGGGGACAACGGGCACAACGGTCTGAAGTCGATGACGAAGGCGATGGGTGCGGAGTACCACCGGGTGCGGTGCGGGATCGGGCGTCCGCCGGGGCGGATGCAGGTCGCGGACTTCGTCCTGAAGGACTTCTCGTCGGCGGAGCGCAAGGATCTGGACTGGTTCGTGGACCGGGCGGCGGATTCGGTGGAGTGCCTGGTGGCGGAGGGTCTGGAGCGGGCCCAGTCGGCGTACAACTCGTAGCCCTCTGGTCATCGGAACGTACGACTGTACGATCGCGGGTCATGACGCACGTCCGTAACGCCGCCATGGCCCTGGTCGCCCTTCTGCTGCTCGTCGCGGGCGCGTGGGCGTCCTGGAACTCGGCCCAGCACGTCCTGCTCTCCAAGGGCCGGGAGCACGGCACGCTGACGGTGACCGGCTGCGGCGAGGAGACGTGCAGCGGCCGGTACGCCCCGGAGGAACCCTCCTCGCCGCGGCGGACGCTGACGATCGCGCGATCGGTCGCGGCGGAGGAGGGCGCGACGATCCCGGTGGTGGTGAAGCCGGGGACGGACGAGGGTGTGCGGACGGGCTGGGGCGGCGGTCTGCACGCGTGGCTGCCGCTGGGCGGGGCGTTGTTGCTGGCGGCTCCGTTGATAGGGGGCGGGATGCGGCTGCCGCGGGTGGCGTGGTCGGCGGCGGCGGTGGGTGGTGCGCTGCTGGTGGCGGCGTTCCTGGCGCTGTGAGGGTGTCCCTCCGGTAGGGCCCGGTCGGTTTCCGGCTCTGGGTCAAGGCTCACTCACGGCGACGGATAGGCTGCCCCTCTGCCACCCCCCACGGCATCCCTCATCCACAGATGGACGATTGCTCATGCGACGCTCCCTCATTCCCGCCGCCGCGCTCGTCGCGGCCATGGCGGGCTCCCTCGTCCTGGCGCCGGTGGCCTCCGCCTCGCAGGGGCCGAAGCCGCTGCCGCTGCACCAGATCGAGGATCTTCCGCTGACCGCCGAGGAGTTCGGCGGCGACGGCGACTGCCCGCCGGTCCCCGCCGACAAGGACGGCTGGCACTTCGTGCTGCCCGGCAGCGGCAAGGGCGACGACTCCGCCGTCTTCACCAAGCTGACGGTCGAGTTCGAGCCGGGTGGCACCCAGACCATCACGGTCTTCGGTCCGCCGAGCGACAAGCACGCGTACGCGATCTCGGAGCCGGGCGCGAAGCTGGTCTCGGCCACGGCCGAGGTCTCCGGCGTGGTCGAGCAGGGCTGGTTCAACCTGTCGCACACCTGCGCGGCGGACACCACCACCCCGACCGGCACCCCCACCGGCACCCCCTCGGGGACGCCGTCCGGGACGCCGTCCGGGACCACCTCGGGCACACCGTCCGCCACCCCGTCCGAGACCACCTCGGGCACCCCCTCGGGTACGCCGAGCGCGTCCGAGTCCTCGACCGGGACCCCGGGCTCCTCGGAGACCCCCGGTGGTACCGGGTCGCCGTCCGCGACCGCCCCCGCGGGTGAGACCGGCGGCACCGGCGGTACCGGTGGCGACCTGGCCGAGACCGGTTCGAGCGCGCCCGTGGGCGTTCTCGCGGCCGTGGCCGTGGCCCTCGCGGGCGCCGGCGCGTTCCTGGTGACCCGCCGCCGCAAGGCGGCCCAGCAGGGCTGACGCACCCCGTCGTGACGGTGCCCCCGTGGAGAGTCTCCACGGGGGCACCTTCGTGTCGGCGGGCAGGTGTCAGCCGGTGTTGCGGAGACCGGCCGCGACGCCGTTGACGGTGAGGAGCAGGGCCCGTGCGAGCAGCGGGTCCGGCTCTTCGCCGCGCTCGGCGGCGCCGCGCTGGCGGGCGAGCAGGGCGACCTGGAGGTAGGAGATCGGGTCCAGGTAGGCGTCGCGGATGGCGAAGGTCTGCTGGAGGACCGGGTTGGAGTCCAGGAGCTTCTCGCCGCCGGTGATCTTGAGGACTTCGGCGACGGTGAGCGCGTGCTCGGCCTCGATGGTGTCGAAGACGTGCTTGAGCTCGTCGGGGACCAGGGTGTCGACGTAGTGGCGGGCGATCCGCAGGTCGGTCTTCGCGAGCGTCATCTCGACGTTGGAGAGGAAGTTGCGGAAGAAGTGCCACTGCTCGTACATCTCGCCGAGGACCGGGTCGAGTCCGGCCTCGCGCAGGGCCTTGAGGCCGGAGCCGACGCCGAACCAGCCGGGGACGATCTGCCGGGACTGGGTCCAGCCGAACACCCAGGGGATGGCCCGCAGGCCGTCGAGGGAGACGCCCGAGCCGGGGCGGCGGGAGGGCCGCGAGCCCAGGTGCAGGTCGGCGAGCTGGTCGACCGGGGTCGAGGCGAGGAAGTACGTCGGCAGGTCCGGGTCCTCGACGAGCCTGCGGTACGCGGTGTGGGCGGCGTCGGAGACGGTGTCCATGGCCGCGTCCCAGCGGGCGAGGGACTCGTCGGACTGGCGCGGGGCCGTGTGCAGGGCGGAGGCCTGCAGGGTGGCGGCGACGGTCAGTTCGAGGTTCTCGCGGGCGAGCGAGGGGATCAGGTACTTGTCGGAGATGACCTCGCCCTGCTCGGTCACCTTGATCTCGCCCTCCAGGGTGCCCCAGGGCTGCGCGAGGATCGCGTCGTGCGAGGGGCCGCCGCCGCGGCCGACGGTGCCGCCGCGGCCGTGGAAGAGGCGGAGGCGGACGCCGTAGCGGTGGGCGACGTCGCGCAGGCGCCGCTGAGCGCGGTGGATCTCCCACTGGGAGGTGGTGATGCCGCCGAACTTGGAGGAGTCGGAGTAGCCGAGCATGACCTCCTGGACGTCGCCGCGGAGCGAGACGAGGCGCCGGTAGGAGGGGTCGGCGAGCATGCCGTCGAGGATGACGTCGGCGGCCTTGAGCTCGTCGGTGGTCTCCAGGAGCGGCACGATGCCGATCTTGGCCCAGCCGGCGTGGAGGTCGATCAGGCCGGCCTCGCGGGCGAGGACGGCGGCGGCGAAGACGTCGTCGGCGCCCTGGCACATCGAGATGATGTACGACTCGATGACCTCCGGGCCGAAGCGCTCGAAGGCCTCCTTGATGGTGTGGAAGACGCCGAGGGTCTTCTCGCCGGCGGCGTCCAGCGGGGCCGGGGTCGGGGCGAGGGGGCGGCGCGAGCGCAGCTCCTTGGCGAGGAGCTTCTGCCGGTAGTCGCGCGGCATGTCGGCGTACCGCCAGGACTCCTCGCCGAGGCGGTCGAAGAGCTGGCCGAGGGCGTGGTGGTGGGCGTCGGCGTGCTCGCGGACGTCCATGGTGGCGAGCTGGAGGCCGAAGGCCGACAGGGTGCGGATGGTGCGGTCCATCCGGCCGTCGGCGAAGAGGCCGCCGCGGTGCTCGCGCAGGGAGGTCTGGATCAGGGTGAGGTCGCGGACGAGTTCGGCGGTGCCGAGGTAGTCGCGGCCGTCCTGGTGCGGGGTGCCGTGGGCGAGGCGTTCGCGGGTGTTGACGAGCTTCTGCCGGATGCAGGTGGCCTTGAGCCGGTAGGGCTCCTCGGCGTTGAGGCGCTTGTAGCGGGGGCTGATCTCCGGGAGGAGGTCCAGGTCGTGCTGGAGGGAGTCCAGGAGTTCCTGGGTGGCTCCGGTGTAGCGGATGGAGTTGGAGAGGAGTCCCCGGAGGTGGTCGACGAGTTCGAGGGCGTCGGTGATGCCGTGCTCGTGCTGGAGGATCAGGACGTCCCGGGTCACCTGGGGGGTGACGTTGGGGTTGCCGTCGCGGTCGCCGCCGATCCAGGTGCCGAAGGTGAGCGGGCGGGTGCCGGAGGGCAGTTCGACGCCGACGCGCTCCAGCTCGGCGGCGAGGTCCTCCAGGACGTCGCCGACGGCGTTGGCGTGCAGCTCGTCGAGGTAGTAGATGGCGTTGCGGGCCTCGTCGGCGGGCTCGGGGCGGACGACCCGGAGCTCGTCGGTCTGCCAGATGAGGTCGATGTTCTCGGCGAGCCGCAGGTCGACGCGGCGCCGGTCGGCCTCGATGACCGGGGTCTCCAGGAGGGCGGCGATCCGGCGGAGCTTGTTGAGGACGGAGCGGCGGGCGGCCTCGGTGGGGTGCGCGGTGAAGACGGGCCGTACGTTGAGGTTCCGGACCGTCTGGCGTACGTGCTCGGGGTCGCCGTCCTTGAGCATGTCGGCGGTGCGGGCGAGGAGGCCGCCTTCGGCGGCACGCTTCTCGCGCATCTCGCGGCCGCGGTGGACCTGCTCGGTGACGTTGGCGAGGTGGAAGTACGTGGAGAAGGCGCGGACGAGCTTGGCGGCCGTCTCGAGTTCGACGCCGCGGAGCAGCTCGGCGGCGGCCTCGCCGTCCTCGCGGGTGAGGCTGCGGACCCGCTCGACGAGGTCGAGGAGGTCGTGGCCCTCCTGGCGGACGAGGGTCTCGCCGAGGAGATCGCCCAGTCGGCGGATGTCGGCGCGCAGCTCGGCGCTGGCGGTGGGGGTCTGGTCGGCACTGCTCACAGGTGCGGCTCCTTGCAGTGTTTGAGCACGTCTGGAGGGGTACTGGAGGCTTGCGGACCGCGCTGTCCGACGCACCCAGGATAGGTGTCCGTCTTCTCGGTGGCGGCCTCGCCCCTCTTGCCGCGCGCCCCGGCGCTGCCATACTTACGACGCCGTAGGTTACGGAGTCGTAGCCTCGCTTGTGTATCGCGGTATTTTCGCCCGTTTTCCCCCACCCTCACCCTCACCCCCAGGGGACACCCATGACCACTAGCCCAGAGGTGACGTCGTCCTCCGAGGCGCCCACGTCACCCGATGCGCCGGACGCGGCCGGGGCCCTGCCCTCGGCCACGCTCGGCGGGGACAGCAAGGGTTCGATCGAGCAGGTCACGCTGCTCCTCTTCATCGTGGTGCCGTTCGTGGCGCTGCTCGCCGCGGTGCCGCTGGCCTGGGGCTGGGGGGTGAGCTGGCTGGATCTCGGGTTGATGGTGGCGATGTACTACATCGGCTGCCACGGGATCACGATCGGTTTCCACCGGTACTTCACGCACGGTTCGTTCAAGGCGAAGCGGCCGCTGCGGATCGCCCTGGCGATCATGGGGTCGCTGGCCGTGGAGGGGCCGCTGGTGCGCTGGGTGGCGGATCACCGCAAGCACCACAAGTTCTCGGACGCGGAGGGCGACCCGCACTCGCCGTGGCGGTACGGGGAGACGGTCCCGGCCCTGATGAGGGGCCTGTGGTGGGCGCACATCGGGTGGATGTTCGACGAGGAGCGGACGCCGCAGCACAAGTACGCCCCGGATCTGATCAGGGACCCGGCGATCCGGGGGATCTCGCGCCACTTCCTCTCCTTCACGATCCTGTCGCTCGCGATCCCGCCGCTGGTGGGCGGTCTGGTGACGATGTCGTGGTGGGGCGCGTTCACGGCGTTCTTCTGGGGCTCCCTGGTGCGGGTGGCGCTGCTGCACCACGTGACGTGGTCGATCAACTCGATCTGTCACGCGGTGGGCAAGCGTCCCTTCAAGTCGCGGGACCGCTCGGGCAACGTGTGGTGGCTCGCGGTCCTTTCGTGCGGCGAGTCCTGGCACAACCTGCACCACGCGGACCCGACGTCGGCGCGGCACGGGGTGCTGCGCGGCCAGGTCGACTCCAGCGCGCGGCTCATCCGCTGGTTCGAGCAGCTGGGCTGGGCGTACGACGTGCGCTGGCCGGCGAGGGAGCGCATCGAAGCCCGCCGCCAGAGCGCGTCCGCAGACGCGGCATGATGGAAGACGTGGCGATCGACGGCAGGACCAGCGGTACGGGCAGCGGCGAGCAGAAGCCCCGGCGTGGGCGCCGGGTGCGGATGACGGGCGCGGAGCGCCGGGAGCAGCTGCTCGACATCGGCCGCACGCTGTTCGCCGCGAAGGGCTTCGAGGGCACGTCGGTGGAGGAGATCGCGGCGAAGGCCGGGGTCTCCAAGCCGGTGGTGTACGAGCACTTCGGGGGGAAGGAGGGGCTGTACGCGGTCGTGGTCGACCGGGAGATGCGCCAGCTCCTCGACGGGGTGACGGGCGCGCTGACGGCCGGGCATCCCCGGGAGCTCCTGGAGCAGGCGGCGTTCGCGCTGCTCGACTACATCGAGAACTACACGGACGGCTTCCGGATCCTCGTACGGGATTCGCCGGTGGCTCAGTCGACGGGGACGTTCGCGTCGCTGATCAGTGACATCGCCACGCAGGTCGAGGACATCCTGGGCCTGGAGTTCAAGGCCCGCGGTTTTGATCCGAAGCTGGCTCCGCTGTACGCGCAGGCCCTGGTGGGCAGTGTGGCGCTGACGGGCCAGTGGTGGCTGGACGTCCGCAAGCCGAAGAAGGCGGAGGTCGCGGCGCATCTGGTGAACCTGGCGTGGCACGGTCTGGACGGCCTGGAGGCGAAGCCGCGGCTGATAGGGCACCGGAAGGCCTGACCGGAGCGGTTCCGGAAGGTAAAGCTCTGGCGTGCGCTTTCCGCGAGGGTAGACTCGCGTTCAACATCCGGGGGGGGTGTTCCGCCGTTCGGGCGAGGTCGTCCGCGTGCGCGTCCGCGTGCACCGACGCCGTCCGGGCCCCCGCGCGAGCCCCCGGCCCGGGTTCCGTGTGCACTCTGATCCCTGGGGGGGATCTTCTTGTTCTCTTCTCGCTTCACCCGTGCCCGCCGTCTGGCGGCGTGCACGGCTCTCGCCGTCTCCGCGGGCATGCTGCTCGCGACTCCCGCGTCGGCCGGTTCCCCGGCGCCGCGCCCGCACGCCGAGGCGGACCGTCCGGCCGCCGCGCTGCCGCTGATGCCGCGCACTCCCGCCGCGAAGGCCGACGCCCGCGCGGCGGCGACCGAGGCCGACGAGCCGGTGGTCGCCGGGCCCCGTTCCGACGTCGACGGCGACGGCTTCAGCGACCTGGTCGTCCGTGAGCCCGACGGCACGCTGGCGTTCGTCACGCCGACCACTGCGACCGATTTCCTCCGTACCGGAGGGGTGGACCAGTTCGTCCAGGACATCGTCCCGCTGGGCGACCTGGACCTGAACGGCGGCAAGCCGGAGATCCTGACGCTGTCGGTGCTCGGCGCCGTCGAGCTGTACGGGGACGCCTCCACGACCGACGTCGCGCAGCGCCGCTGGTACGGCGGCGGCTTCAGCATCTACAACAAGCTCTTCTCGCCGGGCGACGTGGACGGTGACCGCCGCGCCGACCTGATGGCCCGCACCCACGACGGTTCGCTGTTCCTCTTCCTGGCCTCCGGCGACCGGACGTATCCGTTCCAGGAGCGGGTCCAGGTCGGCTACGGCTGGCAGGTCTACGACCAGATCGTCGGCGTCGGTGACAACGACGGCGACGGCAAGGGCGACGTCATCGCCCGTACGCCCGCCGGGAACCTGAACTTCTACGGCAGCACCGGCAACCCGCTCAAGCCGTTCAAGGCGCCGCGGAGCATCGGCTTCGCCTGGGACATGTACAACCAGATCCTGCCGGTGGACGACCAGGACGGTGACGGCGACACCGAGGTCTGGGCGCGGCTGAAGGACGGCACGCTGCGGGCGTACGGCGGCTCGGGCACCGGCTCCTACGACACGCTCGAGACGATCAGCGACCCCGGCGGCTGGGCCGGCGTCTCCCAGTTCGGTGGCGCGGGCAACATGCCCGCCCAGGGCAAGGAGGAGATGCTCGCGATCGACAAGGCGGGCGTCCTGTACTGGTACCACACCCTCAACAACGGGAAGCTGAGCACGCGTCAGCAGCTCGGCACCGGCTGGGGCGGGGTGAACCTCACCAACGTCTCCTCGTTCGACCCGAACGGCGAGTCGGACGTCGTGGAGATCTACGCCGGCCGGCTGTACGTCGAGGGTGACGACTTCGGCGGCGGCTGGAACGCGTTCAACCTGCTCGCCGGTCCGGGTGACCTGAACATGGACGGTTCGGGCGACCTGCTGGCCCGCGACCGGTCCGGCAACCTGTACCTGTACCCGACGACGCGCACCGGCTCCACGTTCCACGCCCGGACCCTGGTGAGCGGTGGCTGGCAGACGTACAACTGGTTCTTCGGCGCCGGTGACTACACCAACGACGGCCGGGCCGACCTGCTGGCCCGCACCACGACCGGCACGCTCTACCTGTTCCCGGGTACGGGTGTGCGGGCGAAGCCTTTCAAGCCGAGGATCAAGCTGGGCGAGGGCTTCAACGCCTACTCCAAGCTGGTCGGCACGGGTGACCTGACGGGTGACGGCAAGGGCGACTTCGTCGCGGCCACGCCCGGCGGCGACCTGTACCGCTTCGACGGCGGCGCGGCGAAGAACTACTTCGCCCCGCGCGTCAAGATCGGCTACGGCTACCAGACCTACCGCGGTCTGTACTAGTCGTACCGAGCACCACACGTCACCGTGAACGCCCCGCACCGGTCCTCCGGTGCGGGGCGTTCCGCGTGGGTCAGGCGCCGGTGCGGGCGATCACGAAGACGCGGCGGAACGGGAAGACCGTGCCGTGCGGGCCCGGCGGGTAGGCCTCGCGCAGGAGGGCGCGGTACTGGCCGAGGAAGGCGTCGGCGGCCTCCCGGTCGTCGCCCAGGGCGGTGAGGACGGGCCGCAGGGCGGTGCCCTTGACCCAGTCGAGGACGGGGTCCTCGCCCTGGAGCAGCTGGCAGTACGTGGTCTCCCAGACGTCCGTCTCGCAGCCGAGGTCGGCGAGGCGGGTGAGGTAGTCGGCGGTGTCGAGGATGTGGACGAAGCGGCGGCCCTGGTCGCCGACGCGGTCGCGCCACTCGGGGGTCTCGCAGAGTTCGCCGAGCAGGGCGTGGCTGGGCGAGGTGAAGTTGCCGGGGACCTGGAAGGCGAGGGTGCCGCCGGGGCGCAGTCCTTCGATCCAGCGGGGGAAGGACTCGGGGTGGTTGGGCACCCACTGGAGGGCCGCGTTGGAGACGATCAGGTCGTAGGGCTCGGTGGGGGTCCAGTGGGCGGCGTCGGCGGCCCGGAAGTCGAGCCAGCCGCCGCCGTGGGTGGTGCCGGCCCAGTCCTTCTCGGCGCGTTCGAGCATCTCGGGCGAGAGGTCGAAGCCGGTGATGTGGGCGTCGGGCCACCGGTCGGCGAGGAGGGCCGTCACGTTGCCCGGGCCGCAGCCGAGGTCGGCGATCCGGGCGGGCCGGCCGCGGGCGGGAAGATCCGGTATTCGGGCGAGCAGGTCGAGGAACGGGCGGGTGCGGTGGCCGGAGTGACGGAGGTACTGCTGCGGGTCCCACGTGGGTGCGGCGGATGCCACGGAATGCATGTTCGAAGCCCCCTTGCTGGAACGAAAGACCGAAGCGGAACGGAGTTCCGGCCGGGTCCCTTCCCCATAGTCCAGCCGAATATATCTCGATATCAAGATGCTTGACGTCGATAAACTCGAACACAAGAGACTTTATGTCAACAGACCCTTTACACTGATCGTCATGGAGGACGAGGTCGACCGACTGGTCGCAGCATGGCGCCGTGAGCGCCCCGACCTCGACGTGGAACCGCTCGAGGTGCTCAGCCGCGTCTCCCGCCTCGCCCGGCACCTCGACCGCGCCCGCCGGCTCGCCTTCTCCGAGCACCAGCTGGAGCCCTGGGAGTTCGACGTCCTGACCTCCCTGCGCCGGGCCGGCGCGCCCTACCAGCTCTCCCCCGGCCAGCTCCTGACGCAGACCCTGGTCACCTCCGGCACCATGACCAACCGCATCGACCGGCTCACCAAGAAGGGCCTCGTCGAGCGGCTCCCCGACCCCAGCGACCGGCGCGGGGTCCTCGTCCGGCTCACCCCGGAGGGCCGTGACCGCGCCGACGAGGCACTCGCCGGGCTCCTCGCGCAGGAGCGGGCCATCCTGGCCCAGCTCTCCCGCGCCCAGCGCGGCGAACTGGCCGCGCTGCTACGCCGGCTGACCGCCCCGTTCGACAACATCCCCGGCTAGCGGGGCCTCACCCAGCTGCGCCGGGCCGACGCCCGCCCGGCGGGCCAGCGCCACCGCCGCCAGGGTCGAGTGCACACCCAGCTTCCCCAGCACGTTCTGCATGTGCGTACGGACCGTGTGCGGCGACAGGAAGAGCCGCTCGGCGACCGCCTTGCGGCCGAGGCCCGCGACCATGCAGCGCAGCACCTCCCGCTCGCGCGGGGTCAGCGACTCCACGAGCCGCTCGCTGTCCGTGCGGTGCTTGCGGGCCGCCGTCAGCTCCCGCAGGACGCCGGTGAGCAGCGCCGGCGGCAGATGGGTCTCGTCCCGCAGCACACCCCGGACGACCGCGAGGAGCCGCTGGAGGGAGCAGTCCTTGGCGACCCAGCCGGAGGCGCCCGCCTGGAGGGCGAGGGCGGCCCGCCGCGGGTCGTCCTTCTCCGCGAGGACGACGGTACGGACCGCGGGCTGGACCTGCCGCACCCCGGCCACCAGGGAGATCCCGTCGACGGCGCCCTCGGCGTCGTCCGGCACCGCCCGGGCCACGAGCGCCCCCTGGGGCGCCGCGCCGAGCTCGGCGTCGACGAGCAGCACGTCGAACCTGCGTCCCTCCGTGACACCCCGCTCCAGGCAGCGCAGGGCGGCCGGGCCGCTTCCCGCGGCGGCGACGTCGACGTCGGGCTCCGCGGCGAGCGCGGCGGCCAGTGATTCGGCGAAGACGCGGTGGTCATCCACCACCAGGACACGGATACGTGCCACGGACACCCCCAAGGGTCGAGGAACGGACCGACGCGGGCACGGCGCCGGGGGCGGGCCCGTCGCTCGCGCGGCCGCCGCCGTGCGATGACGAATACCCCGCTCCCCCGCGCCGTACCCGACCGGGTCTCGCCCCCTGAACAGCACCGGCCCCCACCGGCGCTGCCCCTCAGAGTAGGGCGGGGGCGGGGCGGTGGGGGCCGTTTGGCGGAACTGTCCGAAGTCGTGCGTACCTGATGGGTGATCAGAGCCGGCGGGCACCCGCCGCCGGCACGGCCGGGAAGACACCGGGGGTCGCGTATCCGGCCGCGGCGAAGGCCTTCACGACGGCGGCCGCGACCTCGTCGGCCCGGTCGGTGTCGACGAGGACGAGGGCCGAGCCGCCGAAGCCGCCGCCCGTCATCCGGGCGCCGAGCGCCCCGGCGGCGTTCGCCGCCTCGACGACGAGGTCCAGTTCCGGACAGGAGACGCGCAGGTCGTCCCGGAGGGAGGCGTGCCCCTCGGTGAGGACGGGACCGACGGCGCGGGTGTCCCCGGCGTCGAGGAGCGCGATCGTCCGCTCCACCCGCGCGTTGTCGGTGACGACGTGCCTGACGTACCGCACAGTCGTCTCGTCGCTCAGACGTCCGAGGCTTTCGGGGAGATGCGCGGCGCTCACGTCGCGCAGGGCCTTCACCCCGAGCGCCCGCGCGCCCGCTTCACAACCGGCGCGCCGGTCCGCGTACGCGCCGTCCCCGAGCGCGTGCTTCACGCGGGTGTCGACGACGAGCAGCCGCAGCCCCTCGCGCGCCAGGTCGAAGGGGACCTGGCGGAAGGAGAGGTCCCGGGTGTCCAGGTGGAGGGCGTGGCCCTCCTCGGCGCAGGCGGAGGCCATCTGGTCCATGACCCCGCAGGGGACGCCGACGAAGGCGTTCTCGGCGCGCTGGGCGAGCCGGGCGAGCTCGGGCCGGGAGAGGCCGAGCCCGAACAGGTCGTTCAGGGCGAGCGCCGTGACGACCTCGAGGGCCGCGGAGGAGGAGAGTCCGGCGCCGGTCGGCACGGTCGAGGTGAGGTGGACGTCCGCGCCCGTCACCGGGTGTCCGGCCTCCCGCAGGGCCCAGACGACGCCGGCGGGGTAGGCGGCCCAGCCGCCGCCGGAGAGCGGTTCGAGGGCGTCGACCCCCAGCTGGACGATGCCGCCGTCGATGTCGGCGGAGTGCAGGCGCAGCACGCCGTCGTCGCGGCGGGAGACGGCGGCGACGGTGGTGTGCGGCAGCGCGAGCGGCAGCACGAAGCCGTCGTTGAAGTCGGTGTACTCACCGATGAGGTTGACCCGCCCGGGGGCGGCCCAGACACCGTCGGGGGCGGCGCCGTACAGCGCCTCGAAGTCGGCGGCGACGCTCACGGGCGTGCTCCTTCCTGCTGCTGCGCGAAGGCCCAGGCGTCGGCGACGACGGCCGCGAGGTCGGGCCGGGACGGCGTCCAGCCGAGGCGCTCGCGGGCGGCCTCGGCGGAGGCGACGAGGATCGCGGGGTCTCCGGGGCGGCGCGGCGCGGTGATCTCCGGGACGGGGTGGCCGGTGACCTTGCGCACGGTCTCGACGACCTCGCGGACGGAGAAGCCGTTGCCGTTGCCGAGGTTGCAGATGATGTGCTCGTCCGGGGTCATGGCGTCGAGCGCCAGGAGGTGGGCCTCGGCGAGGTCGGCGACGTGGATGTAGTCGCGGACGCAGGTGCCGTCCGGGGTCGGGTAGTCCTCGCCGTACACGGAGATCGCCTCGCGGCGGCCCAGGGCGACCTGGAGGACGAGCGGGATCAGGTGCGACTCGGGCTCGTGCCGCTCGCCGAGCGAGCCGTACGCCCCGGCCACGTTGAAGTAGCGCAGCGAGACGGCGGCGAGCCCGTGGGCGGCGCACTCGGCGCCGATCATGTGGTCGACGGCCAGCTTGCTCGCCCCGTAGGGGCTGGTGGGGGCGGTCGGCTCCGACTCGGTGATCGGCACGGTCCTCGGCTCGCCGTAGGTGGCGGCGGTGGAGGAGAAGACCAGCTTGCGGACCCCGGCGGTGCGCATGGCGGCGAGCAGGGCCAGGGTGCCGCCGACGTTGTTCTCCCAGTACTTCTCGGGCTTGGCGACGGATTCGCCGACCTGGGAGAAGGCGGCGAAGTGCAGGACGGCGTCGTAGCCGGGGTCCAGCCACTTCGCCGCGTCCTGGATGCGGCCCTGGACGAACTCGGCGCCCTCCGGGACGGCCTCGGCGAAGCCGGTGGAGAGGTCGTCGAGGACGGTGACCCGGTGGCCGCGCTCCAGGAGGTGGGCGGCGACGACGCTGCCCACGTATCCGGCCCCGCCCGTCACCAGGTACTTCTTCGCGTCCGTGCTCACTTGGCGGTCGCCACCTCTCGCAGTCGTCGGGCCGCGTCCTCCGGCCGTACGTCGTTCATGAACGCGCCCATGCCGGACTCGGTGCCCGCGAGGTACTTCAGCTTGCCGGAGGCCCGCCGGACGGTGAAGAGCTCGAGGTGCAGTCCGAAGTCCTCCCGCCGGGCGTCCGTGAACGGCGCCTGGTGCCAGGCGGCTATGTAGGGCGTCGGCGGCTCGTCCGGGCCGAAGATCCGGTCGAAGCGTCTCAAGAGTTCCAGATAGACCTGTGCGCACTCTGTGCGCGCCGCGCCGTCGAGGGCGAGGAGGTCGGGCACCCGGCGCTTGGGGTGGAGGTGCACCTCGTACGGCCAGTGGGCGGCGTACGGGACGAAGGCGATCCAGTGCTCGGTCTCCAGGACGATCCGCTCGGCGTCGGCGCGCTCCCGCTCGATGACGTCGTCGAAGAGGTTCCGTCCGGTCTCGGCCCGGTGCTCGTCGAGCCGGCGGCGCATGGCGGCCGTACGGGGGGACACGTACGGGAAGGCGTAGATCTGTCCGTGCGCGTGGGGCAGGGTGACGCCGATCTCCGCGCCGCGGTTCTCGAAGCAGTAGACCTGCTCGACGCCCGGGAGCGTGGCGAGCGCGGAGGTGCGGTCGGTCCAGGCGTCGAGGACGAGGGCGACCCGCTCCTCGGAGAGGTCGGCGAAGGACGCCGTGTGGTCGTCCGTGAAGCACACGACCTCGCAGCGGCCGACCCCGCCGGAGAGGGACGGGAAGCGGTTCTCGAAGACCGCGACCTCGTAGCTCTCCTCGGGGATCTCGCTCTCCCGGCCGTCGCGGGCGGGGCAGAGCGGGCAGGCGTCGGCCGGCGGGTGGTACGTGCGGGCCTGGCGGTGCGAGGCGATGGCGACGGGGTCGCCGGTGAGGACGTCGTACCGGATCTCGGACCGGGAGACGACGGCGGTCAGGGGACGGGGGTCGACGGCGTCGCGGACGGTGCTCTCGTCCGCGTCGTAGTAGATCAGTTCGCGCCCGTCGGCGAGTGTGGTGACGGTCTTCTTCACGGCGATGCCCTCCGGGCGGATCAAACAGAACCACGCACAAGGAATCATATTCCAACAACACCGTCAACGACAGAGCTCCGGTCCCGCCACCTGGCGGGACCGGAACCCCGGAACACCTCGGATCAGACCGGCCGCCGCGGCCCCGGCACCGCACGGTCGAGCAGCCCCGTACGGGCCGCGAGAGCCGCCGCCTCCAGGCGCGAGCCGACCCCCAGCTTCATCAGGACCCGCTGCACATGCGTCCGTGCCGTGCTCGGCGCGATCCCCATCCCCGCCGCGATCAGCTGGGTGTCCTCCCCCTCCGCGACCCGGACGAGGACCTCCACCTCCCGCTGCGTGAGCAGCCGCAGCAGCCGCAGCCCCTCGTCGTCCGGCTGCGCCGAGGGATGCAGAAGCTCCGCGAACGCCGCCCGCAGCAGCTGCGGCGCCACCGCCGTCTCCCCCGCCCGCGCCTTCACGAGCGCCCGCTCCACGCCCTCGATCCGCTCGTCGTGCCGGACGTAGCCCGAGGCCCCGGCCGCGAACGCCGCCGCGATGCCCCGCGGCGAGGGCACGGGACCCAGCACCACCACCGCCACCTGCGGCCGCTCCCGCTTGATCCGTACGACCACGTCGAAGGCCCCCGGCTCGGCGGGCGCCGCCGTGCCCAGGAGACAGACCTCGGGCGCCCGGCTCACCACCAGCTCCGCCGCCCCCGCCACCGGCGCGGCCGCCGCGAGCACCCGGTGCCCGCGCAGCTTCAGCGCCGAGGCCAGTGCCTCCGCGAGCAGGCGGTGCTCGTCCACCACCACGAGGCGTACGCCCATCCCGGTCATCCCCCATCCTCCGTGCCCGCCGTCCCCCGGCACGCCTGACCCGGCAAGGTACACGCTCCCCCGCCCCCTGCCGAGCCAACCGGATCATCCGCCGACGCGACACGACGTCACATCACCCGCACCGGTGACACGGTGGCGCCGGATCAGCCGGGCGGCATGACGGTGCGGGCCCCTCCGGCATGCCGGAGGGGCCCGCACCTGACGCCGTTCCGCGGGTGTCAGCCCTTGGCGTTGTACGAGACGGCGAGGTGCTCCTGGTAGGAGGCGCCGCCGTCACGGGTCTTGCTCACGTACGTCCGCGACAGGAAGAACCGGCCGTCACCGTAGAGGTACTCGCTGCCGGTGACGCCGAAGCTCCGCTCCGTCTCCCGGATCGACTTCTCCGACGGGTTCTCCAGAAGGAGGGTCTCCTTCATCGTGCCGCCGTTGATGGACACGACCCGGCCGCCCTTGTCGTACGGGGGCACCTTGTACGCGATCAGGTCGCCGCCGTCCATGCGCAGCGGGACCAGCGTGTACTTGTCGCCCGCGTCCGCCTTCTCCGGCACCGTCCGGCCGGTGGCCAGGTCGAAGGCGATGATCTCGTTCGTCTCGTCGCCGTACTCGCCGCTCGCGCCCTCGTGCTCCTCGGTCGGCACGTAGAGCCGGCCGTTCCCCACGAGCGCCTGCGTGCAGGACTCGACCTTCGTCGAACGGCAGCGGGCCGCGTACTGGTCGGCGTCCGCCGTGATCTTCGCCTTCAGCTTCCCGGTCTTCTCGTCGATCGAGAAGAAGTCCGAGATGCCGCTGCCGTCACCGGCGCTGTCGCCGACGTCGGCCGCGACGACCAGGGGCTTGGTGGACACCACCGACGCGTACTTCACACCGGTCGGCATCTTGTACTGCGAGAGCGGCGCGCCCGTCGTCGGGTCCAGGTTCTGGATCATCACGTACTGGCTGTCGTACGAACCGCACTTGCGGACCGCGACGAGGCCCTCGCCGCCGCCGTACCCCAGGTCGTAGCAGCTCTGCTTGTCGGGCTGCGGCTTCCAGCGCGCGTTGCCGTTGGCGATGTCGAAGGCCGCGCCCCCGTCCGTGCCGCCGGCCGCGACCGTCTTCCCGCTCAGCGTGATCTCGCTGAACCGGGCCTTCTGGTCACCGGCGGACCCACCGGTGACCGAGGTGGACCACAGCAGCTTGCCGGTGTCGAGGTCGACCATGCCGACCTCGGTGCAGAGCTGGTAGTAGCGCGGCGCCACGCGCTTGCTGGCCTCGAAGAGGATCGGCACCTTGTGGTCGGCGGTCATGTGCCGGGACGCGCCGCAGACCTGACCGGTCAGCGGGAGCGTCCACAGGACGGTCCCCTTGTCCAGGTCGTAGCCGACGACGGAGTTCACGCCCGTCTTCACGAACGCCTTGTCGGTGATCCAGGAACCCGACACGTCGGTGGTGTCCGGCACCTTCGGCAGGGCGAGCCGGAAGGCCTGCTTCGACTGGGTGACCGCCGGCGCCTTCTCCTTGCCGCCGCCCCCCAGACCGTTCGAGCCGCCGCCGGACCCTCCGTCGGTGCCCTGCGAGGTTCCGGCCGTGCCCTTCGCCTCGCCGCCCGGGTCCTCACCGCCGCCGGAGTTGGCGTACCAGATGCCCGCGCCGACGATCAGGACGACGGCGACGCACGCCGCGATGATGATCTGGAGCTGCGCCGACAGCTTCTTGCCACCGCCCGGCGCCGGGGCCGGCTGCTGGTAGCCGTCGTAGGCGGCCTGGGGCTGGGTCGGGTAGCCGTACGGCGGCTGGACCGGCTGCTGGTAGCCGCCGTAGGGCTGCTGCGGCTGCTGCGGCGCCGTCGGGTAGCCGTACGGCTGCTGCGGAGGCGCAGGCGGCTGCTGCGGATAGCCGTAACCCTGGTCCGGCTGCTGCGGGTAGCCGTACCCCGGCTGCTGCTGCGGGTAGCCGTAACCAGGATCGGGCTGCTGCTGCGGCGGGGGCGTCGGCGCGCCGAAGCCACCCTGCGGGTCCGGCGGCTGGTTCGGCGGGGGCGGGGGTGGCTGCGTCATCGGTCCGTGTACCTCACTTGCTGAAGGCCATCATCGTCTTGACCTGCTTCTCGGCCTCGTCGTTGGTGGCGGACACGCGCCCGCTCGCCACCACGAAGGTGCCCGCGCCGTAGGCGTAGCCCGCGCTGTAGAAGCTGCTCTCGACCTGCGCCGACGACGCCGGGTGCTGGAGCAGGATCTTCGGCGCGCCGCCGGTCGGGGCGATGGTCGCGACGGCGCCGCCCGTGTCGTACGACGGGTCGACGTAGACCAGGACCTGGCCGCCCTCCATGCGCAGCGGGATCATCGACTGCTTGCCGGGAGCCTTGGAGCGCCACTTGGCCTTGCCGGTCTTCAGGTCGAAGGCGATGACCTCGTTGGGCGTGCCGTACGAGGTCTCGGTGGCCATGTAGAAGGTGTTCGCGTCGGCCGCGACACCGGTGCAGCCCTCCAGGTTCCGGCCGAAGATGACGAACCCGCCGCCGCACGACGGGGCGAACTTGTCCTTGCCGCCCTGGATCTGCGAGCGGAGCTTGCCCTTCGCGTCGAGGGCGAAGATGGTCCACTTCTTCTGCTCGCGCTGGGTGGCGGAGACGACCAGCGGGTCGACCGAGTAGACCTTGTCGACCTCCCAGTTCGCCTCCAGCTGGAAGGTGTACAGGGGCTTGCCGGTGGCCGGGTTGACCCAGCCGACCGCCTGGACCTTCTTGGCCGTGCTGCCCGAGGGGCAGTCCATGGCGGCGATCAGCCTGCTGCCGCCCGCGTACGCGAAGGGCTTGCAGCCGCTGGTCGGGCCGGTGAACAGCTGCTTGCCGTCGGCCAGCGAGAAGCCGTAGGCGCTGCTGGTGCCCGCCACCGTGACCGTGTTGCCGCTGATGGCCAGGGTGTTGTCGGAGAAGGCGAACAGGCCCTTGGGCTTGGGCACGGCCTTCTTCCAGCCCGCCTTGCCCGTCTTCAGGTCGACCATCTGCAGCTGGCTGCACTTGGCGCCGTCCTTGGCGCTCTCGGCGTAGCCGAAGACCATGACGCCGTTCGCCGACGGGTTCGCGGGCGCCGCGCACAGCTCGAACGGCAGGTCGACGTTCCACTTGGTGGAGCCGTCGCTCAGGCTGTAGCCGGAGACGCTCTTGTACATGGCCTTGACGACGGTGTCGCCGACGATCCACGGGCCGAAGACGTCGGCGCCGTTGCGGGGCAGGTCGACGTTGTTCTTCAGCAGCCAGTTGATCTTGGCCTCGCCGTCCTTGCGGCCGGCGTTGAGGTCCTCCTCGCCGTTGGCGCCGTCTCCGGAGCCGTCGCCCTTGTCCACCGACTCGGTGGGCGCGGGGGCCGCGGAGGAGGTGGCGGTCGTGGGCGGACCGGCGACCGGGTCCTTCTCGTCGTCCCCGCCGACGACGGCCCAGGTGGTGACGGCGGCCACCAGGACGGCAGCGGCGGCCACGGCCGCGACGACACCGGTCCGGCCCTTGAGCCCGCCGCCGGACGGCGGCGGGGTCGGGGCGCCCGGGTAGCCCGGCTGGGTGGGGTAGCCGCCGTACGGGTTCTGCTGCTGGCCGTACGGGCCCGGCTGCTGCGGATAGCCGGGCTGGCCCTGCTGCGGGTAGCCGTACGGCTGCTGCGGCGGCTGCCCGTACGGGCCGGGGGCCTGCTGCGGGTACCCGTAACCGGGCTGCGGCTGCTGGCCGTACGGGCCGGGCGCGGCCGGCGGCGTGCCGGGCGGGGACTGCGGCGGCGCGGGCGGCACGGGCGGCATGCCCGGGGGCTGCCCGTGGTGGGGACCCTGGTTCGGGTCCTGAGGGGCTCCGAAGCCCCCCGGCGGCTGGTTGCTGGGCGGCTGGGTCATCAGCGGTTCCCCCTTGACGTGAACGGGTTTTCTTTCTACCACTCACGCCGTGGCGCAAAAGCGACCGGTCCGACCCTTGTACCCAAGGGAGGACCGGCCTGTGATGCCCTTGTTATGCGTCCTCGGCCAGTTCGAGCCAGCGCATCTCCAGTTCCTCGCGCTCGGCGACGAGTTCCCGCAGCTCCGCGTCGAGCTTCGCGACCTTCTCGAAATCGGTGGCGTTGTCGGCGATCCGCGCGTGCAGTGTGGCCTCCTTCTGGGAGACCTTGTCGAGCTGCCGCTCGACCTTCTGCAGCTCCTTCTTGGCGGCGCGGGCGTCCGCGGCGGAGACGCCCGCCTTCTGCGGGGCGGCCGCGGCGGCGGGCGCCGGAACGGACGCCTCGATCATCTTCCGGCGCCGCTCCAGGTACTCGTCGATGCCGCGCGGCAGCATCCGCAGGGTCCTGTCGCCGAGCAGCGCGAGCGTCTTGTCCGTGGTGCGCTCGATGAAGAACCGGTCGTGGGAGATGACCACCATGGAGCCCGGCCAGCCGTCGAGGAGGTCCTCCAGCTGGGTCAGGGTCTCGATGTCGAGGTCGTTGGTGGGCTCGTCGAGGAAGAGGACGTTCGGCTCGTCCATCAGCAGGCGCAGCAGCTGGAGACGGCGGCGCTCACCACCGGACAGGTCGCCGACGGGCGTCCACTGCTTCTCCTTGGTGAAGCCGAACTGCTCACAGAGCTGACCGGCCGTCATCTCGCGGCCCTTGCCGAGGTCGACCCGGTCACGGATCTGCTGGACGGCCTCAAGGACCCGCAGACTCCCGGGGAGTTCGGTGACGTCCTGGGAGAGGTAGGCGAGCCGGACGGTCTTGCCGACGGTGACGGAGCCGGCCGCGGGCTGGATCTCGCCCTGGCTGACGGCGGCGTCGGCGAGGGCCCGCAGGAGTGAGGTCTTGCCCGCGCCGTTGACGCCGACGAGACCGATGCGGTCGCCCGGGCCGAGCTGCCAGGTGAGGTGCTCCAGGAGCGTCTTCGGACCGGCGGTGACGGTCACGTCCTCCAGGTCGAAGACCGTCTTGCCGAGGCGGGCGTTGGCGAACTTCATCAGCTCGGAGGTGTCGCGCGGCGGCGGCACGTCGGCGATCAGCTCGTTCGCGGCCTCGATGCGGTAGCGCGGCTTGGACGTACGGGCGGGGGCGCCGCGCCGCAGCCAGGCCAGCTCCTTGCGCATAAGGTTCTGCCGCTTGGTTTCCTCGGTGGCCGCGATCCGCTCGCGCTCGGCGCGCGCGAAGACGTAGTCGGAGTAGCCGCCCTCGTACTCGTGCACGTCCCCGCGCTGCACGTCCCACATGCGGGTGCAGACCTGGTCGAGGAACCAGCGGTCGTGGGTGACGCAGACGAGCGCCGAGCGCCGGGTCTGGAGGTGCTGGGCGAGCCAGGCGATGCCCTCGACGTCGAGGTGGTTGGTGGGCTCGTCGAGGACGATCAGGTCCTGGTCCTCGATGAGGAGCCGGGCGAGCGCGATGCGCCGCCGCTCACCGCCGGAGAGCGGGCCGATGACGGTGTCGAGCCCGTGCTCGAAGCCGGGCAGGTCGAGCCCGCCGAAGAGCCCGGTGAGGACGTCCCGGATCTTGGCGCTGCCGGCCCACTCGTGGTCGGCCATGACGCCGATCACCTCGTGCCGGATGGTGGCCTTCGGGTCGAGCGAGTCGTGCTGGGTGAGTACGCCGAGGCGCAGTCCGCCGCTGTGCGTGACCCGGCCGGTGTCGGCCTCCTCCAGCTTCGCCAGCATCCGGATGAGGGTGGTCTTGCCGTCGCCGTTGCGGCCCACGACCCCGATCCGGTCCCCTTCGGAGACACCGAGCGAGACCCCGTCGAGGAGGGCACGGGTTCCGTACACCTTGCTGACGGCCTCGACATTGACCAGGTTGACGGCCATTTCACTCCTGTACGGGGGGATCGTTCGACATCCCAGAGTAGACGGTGGCCCGCCCCCTCACTCTCGGTGAGAAAGCGCCCGGTCTTGCGCCGCACCCCTGGTTGTGGGCAGGCGTTCCGCGGGGCGGAACGGGTGGGCACAACCCACGACGGCGCCGCACACCTGGTCGCGGGTCAGGTCGGCAGGGCCGTCGCGCCGGGGGCCGGGGACGTCGCGACGCGGGCCGTGCGGCACGTGCCCGAGGCGGTCAGCGCGGCGGCGACCGCCCGCCCCGCCTCCACGTCCTTCACCAGGAACGCCGTCGTCGGCCCCGAGCCGGAGACGAGCGCGGCGAGCGCCCCCGCCTCGGTGCCGGCCGCCAGGGTCGCGGCCAGCGACGGGCGCAGGGAGAGCGCCGCCGCCTGGAGGTCGTTGGCGAGGGCGCCCGCGAGCGCCGCGGTGTCGCCGGTGCGCAGGGCGTCCAGGAGGTCCGGGGAGGCGGCCGGCTCGGGGATCTCGACGCCCTCGGTGAGCCGGTCGAACTCGCCGAACACCGTCGGCGTCGACAGCCCGCCGTCCGCGACGGCGAACACCCAGTGGAAGGTCCCGCCGACCGGCAGCGCGGTGAGCTTCTCGCCGCGTCCGGTGCCGAGCGCCGCCCCGCCGATCAGGCTGAACGGCACGTCCGAGCCGAGCTCCGCGCAGATCTCCAGGAGCTCGTCCCGCGTCGAGCCCAGGCCCCACAGCGCGTCGCAGGCGAGCAGGGCGCCCGCGCCGTCCGCGCTGCCGCCCGCCATGCCGCCGGCGACCGGGATGTCCTTGGCGATGTGCAGGTGGACGTCCGGGGAGATGTCGTGCCGTGCGGCGAGCAGTTCGGCGGCCCGCGCGGCCAGGTTCGTGCGGTCCAGCGGCACCTTGTCGGCGTCCGGGCCCTCGCAGGTGACGGTCAGTTCCGAGGCCGGCGTCGCCGTGACCTCGTCGTACAACGACACCGCGAGGAAGACGTTGGCGAGGTCGTGGAAGCCGTCGGGCCGGGCCGCGCCCACCGCCAGCTGGACGTTGACCTTGGCGGGCACGCGCACGGTGACCGGGCGGGGGGTACTCACGCCTTCGCCTCCGCGATCCGGGCGAACTCCTCCACCGTCAGCGCCTCGCCGCGCGCCTGGGGCGAGATGCCGGCCTTCACCAGGGCCTCCTCCGCCGCCGCGGGCGAGCCCGCCCAGGTCGCGAGGGCCGCGCGCAGGGTCTTGCGGCGCTGCGCGAAGGCCGCGTCGACGACCGCGAAGACCTCCTGCCGGGTGGCCGTCGTCGCGAGCGGTTCGGCGCGGCGGACCAGGGAGACGAGGCCGGAGTCGACGTTCGGCGCGGGCCAGAAGACGTTGCGGCCGATGGACCCGGCCCGCTTGACCTCGGCGTACCAGTTCGCCTTCACCGACGGCACGCCGTACACCTTGTTGCCGGGCTTGGCGGCGAGCCGGTCGGCCACCTCGGCCTGGACCATGACGAGGGTCCGCTCGATGCTGGGGAACCGCTCCAGCATGTGGAGCAGGACCGGCACGGCCACGTTGTACGGCAGGTTGGCGACGAGCGCGGTCGGCGCCGGGCCCGGCAGCTCCTGGACGTGCATCGCGTCGGAGTGGACGAGCGCGAAGCGGTCGGCGCGCGCCGGCATGCGGGCGGCGATCGTGGCGGGCAGCGCGGCGGCGAGGACGTCGTCGATCTCGACGGCCGTCACCCGGTCCGCGGCCTCCAGGAGGGCCAGGGTGAGGGAGCCGAGTCCCGGCCCCACCTCCACGACCACGTCGTCGGGCCGCACTTCGGCCGTGCGGACGATCCGCCGCACGGTGTTGGCGTCGATGACGAAGTTCTGGCCCTTCTGCTTCGTGGGGCGCACGCCGAGGGCGGCGGCCAGCTCACGGATGTCGGCGGGGCCGAGGAGGGCGTCGGGGCTTTCGGGGCCGGTGGTGGTGCTCACCGGTACAGCCTACGGCCGTCCGTGGCGCTCATCGGTACAGCCGCCGCCCGCAGTGGGGCCACGGACTCGCCCCCCGCTGCACGTAGAGCTTCTTGGCCCGGAAGGTCTGCTCGGCGGCGGGCGCGTCCTGGGCGACGCCGCTGCCGCCGAGGGAGCGCCAGGTGCCGGGGTCGAACTGGTAGAGCCCGCCGTACGTCCCGGAAGGGTCGACCGCGCCCGGCCGGCCGCCGGACTCGCAGGCGGCGAGCGCGCCCCAGTCGAGGCCGTCGGCGCCGGCGACGGAGGTCGGCATGGGGCGGGTGCCGACCCGCACCTTGCGGCTGACCGGTTCGCGGACGATCTCCTCGCCGGTGCGGCGGGGCTTCTGCCGGACGCCGTTGACGGTGCGGATGCTGTAGGTGACCCGGCGGACGCCGGTGACGCCCTGCCGTTCGACGACCTCGCTGCCGGCGAAGAGCTCCGGGTCGCGGGTCCGCTCGACGGCGTACGGGATCGCCTCCTCCCGTACCTGCCGGGAGCCGGTGATCCGCAGCACGGAGACGGTCTGGCCGTCGCGGGGGAAGGAGCCGGGGGCGACGGAGGTGGCGTCCTGCCCGGAGAGGGTGATCCCGGCCTCGGCGAGGGCTTCGCGGACGGTGGCGGCGTTGGTGCGGACGGTCCGCTCGCGCCCGTCGGCGAGGAAGGTGATCGTCCGCTCGGTGCGGACGTCGAGGGAGAGCCCCTGGCGGGAGATGGCGGCGGCGCGGGAGACCGAGAGGTACGCGCCCTCGGCGCGGACCCCGAGCTGGCGCAGGGCGCCCTCGACGGTGCGGGCCGTCGTCCACACCTGGCGGCGCTGTCCGTCGAGGGTGAGGGCGACGGGCCGCCCGTACCGGACGACGACCTCGTCGCCGTTGGCCAGGGCCTCGCCGGGGGCGGGCGCGACGATGTCGTGAGCGCCGACGGCGACCCCTTCGTCGGCGAGGAGTTCCTCGACGTCGTCGGCGAAGGTGTGGAAGGTGCGGGGGACTCCGTCGACGGAGAGCCGGACGGCCTTGTCGTCGGCGACGAAGGCGCTGGTGCCACCGGCGAGGAAGGCGACGACGAGGGCCTGCGGGACGAGCCGCCGCAGGCCCTCCCCGGCGGGGCCGGAGGCCTTGCGGCGGCGGGCGGCGCGCCGGGACGCGGCGCGGGAGCCCTGCCCGGGGACGGCGGGGGCGGCGGGCGGCACGAGGGGTGCTGCCAGCGTCGGCTGCTCGTGCACGGGCAGGGTCGCGCCCGCGCCTCGCCGTCCGGCTCGGTGACTGCCCTGGGAAGTGCTCACGAGGCCGGGACCCTAGCCCCGACTCCCGTCACCCAGCAGAACGACCCGACCACGAAACGTAATCGTTATGGAGTGGCGGCCGGTATCGGCGGCCCGCGTCAGTAGTCGAAGGCGCGGGCGGTGTTCACGGCGATCGCCTCGGCCATCTCGTTCTCCCCGATGCCCCGCACCTCCGCCATCGCCCGGAGCGTGACCGGGATCAGGTAGGGGGCGTTCGGGCGGCCCCGGTAGGGCGCCGGGGTGAGGAAGGGCGCGTCGGTCTCGACGAGGACGAGGTCGAGCGGGGCGACGGCGAGCGCGTCCCGCAGGTGCTGGGCGTTCTTGAAGGTGACGTTGCCGGCGAAGGACATGTAGTAGCCCTTGGCGGCGCAGATCTCGGCCATGGCGGCGTCGCCGGAGTAGCAGTGGAAGACGGTCCGTTCGGGGGCGCCCTCCTCGTCGAGGACGCGCAGGACGTCGGCGTGGGCCTCGCGGTCGTGGATGACGAGCGCCTTGTCGTGGCGCTTGGCGATCTCGATGTGGGCGCGGAAGGAACGCTCCTGCGCGGCGATGCCCTCGGGGCCCGTACGGAAGAAGTCGAGGCCGGTCTCGCCGACCCCGCGCACGTACGGGAGGGCGGCGAGGCGGTCGATCTCGCCGAGCGCGTCGTCGAGGGCCGCGTCGCCGCCGCCCTCGCGCGCGCCCTGCCGGGACCAGCCGTCGGGGTCGCCGAGGACGATCCGCGGGGCCTCGTTGGGGTGCAGGGCGACGGCGGCGTGCACGTGCTCGTGGGCGGCGGCCGTCTCTGCGGCCCACCGGGAGCCCTTCACGTCACAGCCGACCTGCACGACGGTGGTCACGCCGACCGCCGCGGCCTTGACCAGGGCCTCCTCGACGGTCCCGGACTGCAGGTCCAGATGGGTGTGCGAGTCCGCGACCTCCACGAGAAGCGGTTCGGGCAGCGGCGGCGGGGCGTCCTTGGCACTCATGCCCCCGATCGTACGAGGGCCATGAGTGCGCGCGTGCGGGGTGTGCGCCCCGTCAGGAGCCGCTCACTGGCGGCGCCGGAAGGGGTGCAGGAGGTCCGACAGGTGCCAGTGGTGCGGCACCGGAGGCCTCTCGGCGTCGTCGTCCTCGGTCAGCTCCTGACCGATGGGTCCCGCCATCGAGACGGGCTTGGTCGCCCTCGCCCCCTGGTGGTGCTTCTCCGTCGCCGCGATCAGGTCGAGCACGGACGACACCTGTCCCGCGCGCATGATGCGGACGACGTGGCCGCCGCAGTTCATGCAGGTGGGGCTGGACAGCGGGGACGGGACCCGCTCCCCCTCGGCCTTGTAGACGACGAACTCGTGGCCGGCGGCGTCGACGTGGTGCTCGATGTCGTACGCCTGCTCCCAGCCGTATCCACAGCGCATGCAGGCGAAAGCGTACGCCTCATGGGCGACGGATATGCCGGTGCCGGTGATCTCGCTCATGCCAGCTCCTCTCCACTGATCAGTGGACGCCTTTTCGGGCCGGAGCGCATCAGCGGGGGACGAACCATGGAAGGCTTTTGGCTCTTCCCTTGCCGAGCGCCCTGAGAAATGTCCCGGCGCCGGGTTCGGCTTTACCTTTCAGCGTAGATCAGCACAGCTCGCCCCCGCCTCCCCGCCGCGGACCGGTGGCCGGTCCGCGGCGGGAGCCGTCAGGCGACGCTGTTGAACGTGGTGCCCTCGCCCGCGAACAGCGACGTCGTCCGACGGCTGAAGGGGGCGTCGACGACGCCCGTCGAGCGGTAGACGTACGTGCCGCCCGCCCCGTACGCGATCATGTCGGGGCGTCCGTCGTTGTCGAGGTCGCCGGCACCGACGAGCTGGGAGAAGACGCCCCAGCCGCCGCCGATCCGCACGCGGGGGGCGAAGCCGCCGTTGCCGTTGCCCTGGTGCAGCCAGAGGACGCCGGAGGTGTCACGGGCGACCAGGTCCCCGGCGGCCGTGCCGGCGATGTTCCCGACGGCGGTGACCTGGTTGTAGATCTGCCAGCCGGGGCCGATCTTCACCCGCGCGGCGAACGGCTTCGCGTAGTCGCCGGTGCCCTTGTGCAGCCACAGGGCGCCCGCGCCGTCCGTGGCGACCAGGTCGGGACGGTTGTCACCGTCGAGGTCCGAGCCCGCGGCGACGGTGTTGTAGACCTGCCAGCCCGGGCCGGCGTTCCCCCGGGGCGCGAACGTGCCGTCGCCCTTGCTCAGGTGGACCCAGAGCACGCCGGAGGTGTCGACCGCGAGCACGTCGCCGTGGGCGGCGCCGCCCACGTTGCCGGCGGCCTCGATGTGCTTGTAGATCTGCCAGCCCGAGCCGGCCTTGGCGCGCTGGGCGCTCACGACCTGGCCGCCGACCGGCCGGTCCCGCAGGTCGTCGCGCCACAGGCCGCCGGCGGCGTCCCGGGAGAGGACGTCCGTGGAGCCGTTGTTCGTGAAGTCGTGCGGCTCGGCCGTGCGGACCACGTTCATGAGCCAGCCCTGGTAGACCGGCTCGCCGGTGCCGTCGAGGGACGTCGCCTCGACCTCCACCCCGTACGAGCCGTTCGGCGCGTCCACCCCGTCGATGGTGCCGTCCCACGTGAAGGAAAAGAGGGTGCCCTCGGCGGGGGCGTTCACGCGCGTACGGAACTCCTTGCCCGTGACGGTGTGGGTGAGCGTGAGGTCCAGGTGGGCCTCGCGGTACGACAGCGTCCACCCCAGCGTCGCCTTGCCGCCGGACGCGTCCAGGTTCACCGTGGCGGGCACGTGGACCTGCTCGATCGTCAGCGCGGGCAGCGGGCCCTCGTCGGCCACCTTGGTGACCGCCAGGCCGCCGTCCGTCGCTGCCTCGACGCGGAAGAGGCCCTCGCCGTCGGAGGCCCGGCCCCCGTGCACCACCACGGTGCCGTCGCTCGCTTCCATGGCGCCCGAGCCGGAGTCCAGGAGGTCGCCGGTCTCGCCCGTGGTCAGGGAGACGGCCCGGACGGGCGTCTCGGGGTTGCCGTACACCAGCCGGTCGCCCACGAGCGAGAAGTACCACTCGGCGGTGTGCGGCCCGAGGACGGTCCGCTTCACTTCGCCCGTCGTGCGGTCGACGGACCGGACGACGCCCCCGGTGCCGGCCTCGTACTCGTACCAGGCCGCGTGCGAACCGGAGAACATCAGCCCGCCGTAGCCGCGCCCGCCCTCGGCGGCGGCGTACGTCGCGGTCACCGTCCCGGCCGCCGCGTCCACCAGGGCGCGGCCGCCGGTCCGCGCGCCCTCCGGACCCGTCTCGTACCCGACGAGGACGGAGCCGTCCCGGGCCGTCGAGCCGAAGAACTCGGTGGCGTCAGCGGGCAGCCCCGCGATCGTGCGGCTGGTCGTCGTGGCGCCGTCCTTGCCGACGACGCGCAGTTCGACGCCGGCCTCCGTCGTCACCTGCGCGAGCACGCTCGTGGGGCTCAGCACGGCCACGAACGTGCCGTTCAGCGCGCCGAGGTCGATGGCGACGCCCGGGGCGGACGGGTCGGCCATGTTCCGCAGCGTGAGCGACCGCATCTCGGAGGCCCAGCTGTGGTCGCCGAGGACGACCACGTCGCCGGCTCCCACGACCCACCCCTTGGACTCCGGGAGCGAGGTCCGGGTGCCGTCGTACGAGGTCCAGAGCACCTTCCGGGCGGTGTCGGAGCCGAAGTGGTACGTGAGGAAGCCGGAGGTGCCCACACCCCCGAGCTCGGTGCCCTCGGGGAAGACGGGCAGGGCGGTGGACTGTTCCGCCGAGGCCGCGGCCGATCCCGCGACGGCGCCCGCGTCCGCGGCGAGGGCGGCCGGGGCGGTGGCCAGCGTGCCGGCGCCGAGGGTGGTGACGGCGAGGACGGCGGTGACGGCCAGGGCGAGACGGGTGGAACGGAACTGCAAGGTGAACCCCCACGAGAAGAACGGACACGGGGAGTGCCGTGCACGATCAGACTCGCGATCGGGTCGAGTGGTTGTACGAGAAGTACGGCGAATCGTTCGACACGGCCCGAACACCACCGCGTCCTCCTCAACGCGGTCGGGCAATCCTTCGCCGCGCCGCCGGGCAGGCCTCGGCCGTCTCGGCCTCAGCGACGCGGCGGGCCCTCGGCCGTCTCAGTCCTCAGCGACGCGGCGGGCCCTCCGCAGGGCCGCCGGACGGTCCGCCGCCGACTCAGCTTCCCGGCGCGGCCGGCCCCCGTGTGCCGGCCGCCGGGCAGCCCTCCGCCGCGCGGCCGGGCCCTCCGCAGGGCCGACGGACGGTGCTCGGCCGTCTCAGTTCTTCGGCGCGTCGCCGGTCAGCCCTTCGCCGGGCCGCCCGGCCCCTCCGCGTTCTTCGCCGCGACGACCGCGTCGAACACCTCGCGCTTGGGCAGCCCCGCGTCGGCGGCGACCGCGGCGATGGCCTCCTTGCGCCGCTCCCCCGCCTCCTCGCGCACCCGCACCCTGCGCACCAGCTCCTCGGCGTCGAGCTCGGCCGGGCCGGTCTCGGGGGCGCCCTCGACGACGACGGTGATCTCGCCGCGTACACCTTCGGCGGCCCAGGCCGCGAGCTCGGCCAGCGGGCCGCGCTTGACCTCCTCGTACGTCTTGGTCAGCTCGCGGCAGACGGCGGCCCTGCGCTCGGCGCCGAAGACCTCGGCCATAGCGGCGAGCGTGTCGTCGAGCCGGTGCGGGGCCTCGAAGTAGACGAGGGTGCGGCGCTCGTCCGCGACCTCACGCAGCTTCCCGAGGCGCTCGCCGGCCTTCCTCGGCAGGAAGCCCTCGAAGCAGAAGCGGTCCACGGGCAGCCCGGAGAGGGCCAGCGCGGTGAGCACGGCCGAGGGGCCGGGGACGGCCGTCACCTTGATGTCCTGCTCGACGGCGGCGGCGACGAGCCGGTAGCCGGGGTCCGACACGGACGGCATGCCCGCGTCGGTCACCAGGAGCACGCGGGCCCCGCCGACCAGGGCCTCGACCAGCTCCGGCGTACGGGCGGACTCGTTGCCCTCGAAGTAGGAGACGACCCGGCCCGAGGTGTGGATGCCGAGCGCCCGGGTCAGACCCCGCAGCCTCCGGGTGTCCTCGGCGGCCACGATGTCCGCGTTCTCCAGTTCGGTGGCGAGTCGGGGCGGAGCGTCCGCGATGTCACCGATGGGGGTCCCTGCGAGTACCAGCGTTCCTGTCACACGGGTCATCCTCCCAGCCCGGACGGGCGACGCGCACAGGCGCGTTCCCTACGATGGCGCGGTGACCAGTACCGCACCCGAGACCCTGGAGGGCCGGCACGCCGTGGCAGAGCCCTCTTCGTGGCAACAGCGGCTGCGGCGTTTCGGCTATGTGCCGCCCGCCGGAAGCGCCGCACCCATCGGGCTGCGGGAGCGGCTCGTCCCCTCGTACACCCGTCCCTCCGAGCGCGTCCTGTCGCTCCTCGGCATCGGCGGCGACCGCGCCGAGAGGCTGTGGCGGCTGACGGCCTGGGGCGGTCCGCTCCTGGTCACGGCGGTCGCCGGGCTGCTGAGGTTCTGGAACCTGGGCAAGCCGAACGCGGTGATATTCGACGAGACGTACTACGCCAAGGACTCCTGGGCCCTGATCAACCAGGGGTACGAGGGGTCGTGGCCGAAGGACATCGACAAGACGGTCCTGTCGGATCCGGGCTCGGTGCTCGTGCCGACCGACCCGGGCTATGTCGTCCATCCGCCGATGGGCAAGTGGGTGATCGGCCTCGGCGAGAAGATGTTCGGCTTCGAGCCGTTCGGCTGGCGCTTCATGGTGGCGCTGCTCGGCACGCTGTCCGTGCTGATGCTGTGCCGGATCGGCCGGCGGCTCTTCCGCTCGACGTTCCTCGGCTGTCTGGCGGGCCTGCTGCTCGCCGTCGACGGGCTGCACTTCGTGATGAGCCGCACCGCGCTGCTCGACCAGGTGCTGATGTTCTTCGTCCTGGCCTCCTTCGGCTGTCTGGTCCTCGACCGGGACCGGACCCGGAGACGGCTCGCGGGCGCGCTCCCGGAGGACGAGGAGGGGGTGCTGCGGCCCGACGCGGAGATCGCCGAGTCGCTGCGCCTGGGGTGGCGGCCGTGGCGGATCACGGCCGGTGTGATGCTGGGCCTGGCGGCGGCGACCAAGTGGAACGGCCTGTACGTCATGGTGGCCTTCGGCCTGATGACGGTCCTGTGGGACGTCGGCGGGCGGCGCACGGCGGGCGCGGTCCGCCCGTACCTCGCGGTGATCAGGAAGGACCTCGTGCCGGCGTTCGTGTCGGTGGTGCCGGTGGCGATCGCCACGTACCTGGTGACGTGGACGGGCTGGATCGTCAGCGACAAGGGCTACTTCCGCGACTGGGCCGCCAAGCAGGACAAGATGGACGGCGGCGGGACCTGGAGCTGGCTGCCGGACTGGCTGCGCAGCCTGTGGCACTACGAGACCGAGGTCTACACGTTCCACGTCGGTCTGACGTCGCCGCACACGTACGAGTCGAACCCCTGGTCGTGGATCGTCCTCGGCCGCCCCGTCTCGTACTTCTACGAGTCCCCCGCCCCCGGCACCGCGGGCTGCCCGTCCACCACGAAGGAGAAGTGCGCCCAGGAGGTCCTGGCCCTCGGCACCCCGCTCCTGTGGTGGGCCGCCTGCTTCGCGATCCTGTACATCCTGTGGCGCTGGGCCTTCCGCCGCGACTGGCGCGCGGGCGCGATCGCCTGCGGCATCGCGGCCGGCTGGGTCCCCTGGTTCCTCTACCAGGAGCGCACGATCTTCCTCTTCTACGCGGTCGTCTTCGTGCCGTTCCTGTGTCTGGCGGTGGCGATGATGCTGGGCGCGATCATCGGCCCGGCGGGCTCGTCGGAGAGACGCCGCACGTTCGGCGCGGTGGCGGCGGGCTGCCTGGTCCTGCTGATCGTCTGGAACTTCATCTACTTCTGGCCGATCTACACGGGCACGCCGATCCCGATAGAGCAGTGGCGGGGGCGGATGTGGCTGGATACCTGGGTCTAGCCGCGTAAGACGAAACGAAAGGGGGGCGCGACCAGTGGTCGCGCCCCCCTTCTTCGTCGCCGCCCACCCGAGCGGGACCGCGAGGTGGTCTCTCTCGGCTACGCCCTGTCGATCGAGAACACGACCCGGACCCCGTCGGTCGAGTTGATCCGCTCGTTGAGGCCCCAGATGCGGCCCGTCGACGGGGCGTATCCGAGGTTCTGGGTGTAGACGGGCGAGGTCGTCAGGACGTGCGGGGCGGCGTTCGCGGCCGTCTTGTGGATGCAGGAGTACCGCGCGCCCGACGCATCGCCCGAGCCGCCGCCCACCCCGGTGGGACAGTCACCGGCGAGGAACCAGCTGGTGCCGTCGGTGGCGGCGCCCTGCATGGCCCAGATCGGGGAGGAGTACGCGACGGTGGCGTGCCCGTAGGGCAGGGCGGTGTTGGCGTCGAGGGCCCAGCGGACGACCCGGCCGCCCGCGGCGCCCGGCTTGTACTCGGCGGACACGAGGCCGTCCTGGCCGGAGCGGTCCAGGCTCAGGGAGTTGAGGCAGGGCCGGTCCTTGGTGGCGGGGTCGGTGGAGCCGGCCACGCAGGCGCCACCGTCGGAGGTGGTGACGTACTGGCCGATCATCGGCAGGGCGTAGTTGCTCCAGCGGGCCGACGAGGTCGTGCCGGTGACGCCGACCGCGTCGGTGCTGGAGTTGACCTGCCAGATGTGCCGCAGGTCGTACACCTGGAGCCAGCGCCCGTTGGCGACGAACAGCTTGTTGCCGTACCAGACGACGCCGTCGCTGTGGCTGGAGACGCCGGTGAAGCTGCCCTTGCCGTTCGCGTCGACCGTGGGGCGCACGAGGAGCAGGTGGTTGTAGCGGATCTGCCCGCCCTCGGTGTTCACGAGGCTGACCCGGCTGAACTCGTTGGCGACATGGGCGCCGCCGGTCTGCATGCCCCGGCTGAAGTGCCAGGAGGCCAGGAAGGCGGTGCGGCCGTCCACCTTGCCGTCGGGCTGGGCGTCATACGAACCGGTGAGGCCCTGCGGGGTCCAGCCGCCCGCGTCGGTGTACGAGTTGGAGGTGTCGTCGCCCTTGTCCCAGCAGAAGCCGCCGGGGCTGAGGGAGGCGGAGAGGCCGGTGGCGTGGCACAGGCCGTTGCGGCCGGTGCGCCCGCCGGAGGTGAGGACCTCGGTGGCGTTGCGGACGGTCACGGCCCCCTGGGCCTCGACGGCCTTGATGGCCGCGTCGTTCTCGGCGAACGTGTTCCCGGCCCGCAGCTGGAACGAGGCGACGGTCGCCGCGTCGACCTGCCCGAAGGGCATGGCGGCCTGCGCCGGGCCCGCGGCCACGAGGCCCGAGGCGACGGCCAGGAGGGCGGCGCCGAGCACGGCGAGATGTCTACGGATTGTCTGAGCCATGCCACGAGATCCTAGGTGGTGGTCAGGCGTCGGCCGGCTTGGCGAATTCCTCGATCAGGACCGGGTACTGCTCGCCGCCGTGCCCGGCGGCGATCGCGCGGTCGGCCATCGCCTTGAACAGCTTCGGCAGTTCCGCGTTGATGCCGACCGCCTCGCTCTCCTCGATGAGGTGGGCCATCGCCCGGGCGTCGGTCTCCAGGGCCGACACCTCCGCCGGGAAGGAGCCGCGGTCGATCTGCTCGGCGTACCCCGGGAGCCAGTCGGCGACCCCGGCGGCGATCTGGCGGGCGAACGGCGCGTACGTCGCCGCGTCGACGCCGGCCGTCCTGAGCAGGGCGGTGCCCTGGAGCCAGGCGTTGAGGACGCTCCACATCATGGCGAGGCCGGCGACGTCGTACAGGGACGCGAGCCCGTGGTCCTCGCCGAGGTGGGTGACGGTGCCGAGCGCGCCGAGCGGGGCCGCGTACTCCTCGAAGACGGACCGCGGCCCGCTGTGCAGGATCACCGCCTCGGCGGTGCCGATCACCGGCGGTACGGCCATGACGGCGCCGTCCAGGTAGTGGGCGCCGCGCTCCTGGGCCCATCGGGCGGTCTCCCGGGCCTGGGCCGAGTCGCCCGAGGTCAGGTTGACCAGGGTCGTACCGTCCAGGTCGACGTCGCCCGTTCCGAGCAGGTCGCGCACGGCCCGGTAGTCGGTGACGCAGACGATCGTCAGGGTGCCCGGCCGGACCGCCGCGCCGACGGTCGGGGCGAGCCGGGCGCCGTCCGCCACCAGCCGGTCGGCCTTGGACGGGGTGCGGTTCCACACGGTCGTGGGGTGTCCGGCCCGCAGGAAGGCGCCGGCGAGTGCCCGGCCCATCAGGCCGAGTCCGAGGACGGTCACGGGAGTAGGGGACGCGGAGGGTGTGTTGTCGGTCATGACGGCATCGTCGACGTTGATACCGGTGTGAAGGTCAAGGGAGGCTTCGGTGCGGATCGGGGAGTTGAGCCGGAGGACGGGCGTCCACACGCATCAACTGCGCTACTACGAGGCCCAGGGCCTGCTCGACGCCGGGCGGCGCGCGAACGGCTACCGCGAGTACGACGAGGACGCCGTGCTGCGGGTGATGCAGATCCGGCACCTCCTCGGTGCGGGGCTGTCCTCCGAGGACATCGCGTATCTGCTGCCCTGCGCGGTCGGGGAGACCCCCGAGCTGCTCGGCTGCCCCGAGCTGCTGGCCGCGATGCGGTCGCGGATGCGGCGGCTCGACGATCGGATGGAGCAGCTGGCGCGCTCGCGCGAGGCACTCGCCGTCTACATCGACGCGGCGGAGCGCATGAGCGCCACGAACTATCCGCCCTTCGACGGTTCCGGCGTGGAGCCGGTGTCCGCCTGACCGTCCCCGGCGTCCCCTCCCGCCCATGTGACGGATGTGTCGATAGTTGCTCGACACAACCAAGGGGCGCTGCTTGACTGGACGGCCACCTGGGGAGGGGAACCGCAGTCATGCGCAGTGGAGCCAAGGTCGCGATCGTCGGGGGCGTGTTCGTCGTCGTGGCGGGCGGGGTCGGGTACGGGGGCTACAACCTGTGGAACGGGGTCACGGGCGGTGACAGCACCGTGGGGACCAAGGCGGAGTCCGCGCCGAGAACAGGGCCCGTCACGCCCGAGGAGGTCGAGACGACCGCCCGGGACTTCCTGGCCGCCTGGGCGGCCGGGGAACCGGAGAAGGCCGGACAGCTGACGAACGACCCGGTGACGGCCGAGCCCGCCGTCGCGGCCTACCGGGAGGGCGCGGCCGTCACGGAGGCCGTCATCACGCCGGGGGCGGCCGTGGGGGCGAAGGTCCCGTTCACGGTGAAGGCGACCGTCACCTACGAGGGCGTGTCGAAGCCCTGGTCGTACGCCTCCGAACTCACCGTGGTGCGGGGGCAGACCACCGGCCGCCCGCTGGTGAAGTGGCAGCCGGCGGTCCTCCACCCGAAGCTGACCGCCGCCGGCACCCTGCGTACGGGCGAGGCGAAGGCCCCCACCGTGAAGGCCGTCGACCGCAACGGCGACGAACTGTCCCTGACGAAGTACCCCTCGCTCGCGTCCGTCGTCGCCGATCTGCGCACCCGCTACGGGGCGAAGACCGGCGGCACGGCCGGCATCGAGACCTGGATCGACTCGGGCAGCGAGGCCGTCCCCGACACCCCGGTCCTGGTCCTGCGGAAGGGCAAGCCGGGCACCCTGAAGACCACCATCGACCCGGAGGTCCAGGCGGCGGCCGAGAAGGCGGTCAAGGCCTACGGCAAGGCGGCGGTGGCGGCGATCGAGCCGTCGACGGGTGCGATACGGGCGGTCGCCAACAGCCCGGCGGCCGGCTTCAACACGGCGTTCCTGGGCATGCAGGCCCCGGGCTCCACGATGAAGATCGTCACGGCGGCGATGATGATGCAGCAGGGTCTGGCGGCTCCCGGCGGCCGGGTCGAGTGTCCCGCCGACGTCACCTGGAAGGGCGTCCCCTTCCACAACCTGGACCACTTCGAGATCGACGGCGGCACGTTCACCGAATCGTTCCGCCGCTCCTGCAACACCGCCTTCATCAAGGCGCTCGGCCCGCTCAGCGACAAGGACGTCGAGGACAGGATCCTCGGCGAGACCGCCCGCCGCTCCTTCGGCATCGGCCTCAGCTGGCAGGTCGGCGTCCAGACCTGGGACGGCGAGGTCCCCGAGTCGTCCGGGGGCGAGACGGCCGCCTCGTACATCGGCCAGGGCAGGATCAGGATGAACGCCCTCAACGTGGCCTCGCTCTCCGCGACCGCCAAGAACGGCGGCTTCCTCCAGCCGTACCTGGTGGAGAGGAGCCTCGACGACCGGGAGTTCGCCCGGGCCGAGCCGCTCTCCCCCGAGGTCGCGTCGGGGCTGCAGACGTTGATGAGGGCGGCGGCGACGGGGAACGGCACCGCGGCGGAGGCGATGGCCGGCGTCCCCTCCCCGAAGGGCGCCAAGACCGGCTCCGCCGAGGTCGACGACCAGGCCACGTCCAACAGCTGGTTCACCGGCTACTCGGGCGACCTCGCGGCGGCGGCGGTCGTGGAGGCCGGCGGCCACGGCGGCGACGCGGCGGGCCCGGTGGTCGCGAGGGTCCTGAAGGCGGGCTGAGGACGGGGTGACCGTGCCGTCGCGCGGGCCCGTACGGGATGGGGCGGCTCGCGGGCGCGGGGCGCCGGCCGTCGCGCGGGCCCGTAGGGGGGCGGGCGGCGCGTAGGGGGGCGGGCGGCGCGCGCCTCGGGACCCGGGCGTACTCCCGCGGGCCCGTACAGGGCCGGGCCGGAACCCGGTCGCGTGCCCCGTACACCGACCGCTAGCGTGCGGGCATGACCGCTGATGACACCGTGTCCGCCGCTCACCCCCAGTTCGCCGCCGCGCTCCAGGAGCTGGGCCTGGAGGTCGAGATCCGGCGCTTCCCCGACGAGACCCGTACCGCTCAGCAGGCCGCCGAGGCCATCGGCTGCGAGGTGTCCGAGATCGTGAAGTCGCTGATCTTCGCCGCCGACGGGGTCCCGGTCCTCGTCCTGATGGACGGCGCGTCGCGGGTGGACGTCGAGCGGGTACGCCAGGAGCTGGGCGCCGAAAAGGTGACCCGGGCCGACGCGAAGGCGGTCCGGGAGACCACCGGGTACGCGATCGGCGGCGTGCCGCCCTTCGGGCACCGGACGCGGACCCGGGTCCTCGCCGACCGGGCCGTCCTCGACCACGACGTGGTGTGGGCGGCGGCGGGCACCCCGCACACCGTCTTCGCGATGGACCCGAAGTCGCTGGTGGCGCACGCCGGCGGCGCCCTGGTGGACGTCCGCGAGCCGTCGGCGTGACCCCCCTCGTCACGCTCGCGGTCCTGATAGCCGCCGTCACGCACGCCGGCTGGAACGCCATCGCGCACGGCATCAAGGACCAGCTGGTCTCCTTCACGCTGATCTCCGGCGGCGGGGCGGCGATCGGCATGGTCACGGCCCTGTTCGTGCCGCTCCCCGCGGCCGGGGCGTGGCCGTACCTGATCGCCTCGGCGCTCCTCCACGTCGGCTACTACGCCCTGCTGATGCGCTCGTTCACGCTCGGGGACTTCGGCCAGATGTACCCGATCGCACGCGGTACGGCCCCGCTGGTCGTGACCGTGCTCGCGGCGGTGTTCCTTCACGAGGTGCCGGACGGCTGGCAGTTGCTCGGAGTGGCGGTGGCGTGCGCGGGCCTGACGGGCCTGGCGCTGTGGGGCATCCGCGGCAAGGGCGCCCGCCCGCACTGGCCGGCGCTGCTCGCGGCGGGCGCGACGGGCCTGTCGATCGCCCTCTACACGGTCGTCGACGGCGTTGGGGTCCGCGCCTCCGGCACCCCGCTCGGCTACATCGCGTGGCTGATGATCCTGGAGGGCCTGGCGATCCCGGCGTACGCCCTCTGGACCCGCCGCGCGGCCCTCCTCCCCCAGCTCCGCCCGTACGCGACACGCGGCCTCCTCGGCGCGGCCCTCTCGGTCGCCGCGTACGCCCTCGTCCTCTGGGCCCAGACGAAGGCCCCCCTGGCCCCGATAGCCGCCCTGCGCGAGTCGTCGATCATCGTGGGCGCGGCGATCGGCGCGCTCTTCTTCAAGGAACGCTTCGGCGGCCCGAGAATCGCGGCGGCGGGCCTGATGGTGGTGGGCATCGGCCTGATGCTGCACGCGGGGTGAGGGGGCGGTGTCAGGCCGACGGCCCGTCCGTGGGATTCCGTCACCCCGGTCCACCGCCCACGGGCAGCTCCGCCCACACCAGTTCGCCGGGTCCGCACTGGTCGTCGACGCCCCACTCCGCGGCGAGGGCGTCGACCAGGGGGAGCCATCAGCCGCCGTTGGCGCCCTCGACCGGCAGCGCCATAAACGGCCTCCGCTCGGACGCGTATGGACCTCGATGCGCGGAGCGTCCGACACCCGGTTGAAGCGGGTCTCGATCTCTCGGCCCGGCACCTGACCGTGGCGTACGGCGTTCGTCAGCGGCTCCGAGAGGACGACCGAGGCGGCGGCCTCGACGGCGCCCCGTCCCACCGTTCCGAAGTCCGTCGGACAGCACCGAGCTGCTGTCTGGGCTTGCGGAAGCAGACGACTGAGACGTCGTTCGCAGCCGGCTCCGCGCCAGGCTCGCCCCGGTCGCCCCCCTCTCAGCCGTCCCCGCGCCCGGCGTCCCGGCCCGAGCCGACCGCGCCGGCCGGCTCCCCCCGCCTCGCGGCGGTGGCCGTGCGCCTCCGTGCGGCGACCGCGGCGAGCAGCACACCGACCGCGATCACCATGAGGCCCCGGAGCCACACCTCGGCTTCGATCTGGGTGGCGAGCACGACACACGAGATCGCGCCGAGGACGGGGAGCGCGGTCGGGGCCCGGAAGTGGTCGGACTCGCCCGGGTCCCGGCGCAGGACGAGGACCGCGGTGTTCACGATGAGGAACACCACGAGGAGCAGCAGGACGAGCGTGGACGCCAGTTCGGCGACGCTTCCGGTCAGAGCGAGGAGCATGGCGAGGCCCGTGGTGACCGCGATCGCGACCCAGGGCGTACGACGGCCCGGCAGGACCTTCGTCAGTCCGGCCGGGAGCAGTCCGTCGCGCGCCATGCCGTAGGCGAGCCGGGACGACATGATGCCGGTGAGCAGCGCGCCGTTGGCGACGGCGATCAGGGCGACGGCGCTGAACAGCCAGGTCGGGACGCCGCCCGCTGCCTTGACGACCTCGAGGAGCGGTCCGCTCGACGCGGCGAGCCGGTCGGTCGGGACGGCGGCGGAGGCCGCGATGCCGACCAGTACATAGACGACGCCCGCCGTCGCGAGTGCGCCGAACAGGGCTCGGGGGTAGGAGCGGCGCGGGTCCCGGGTCTCCTCCGCGACGTTCACCGACGTCTCGAACCCGACGAAGGAGTAGTACGCCAGCACGGCACCGCTCAGCACGGCCGCCGCGGCGCCCTTCTCCGAGGTGCCGAGCTGGAGGAGACGGCTCGGCTCGCCCTCGCCGCGTGCCAGCAGCCAGGCACCGAGGACGACGATGACGGCGAGTCCGCCCACCTCGATGACGGTGGCGACGACGTTCGCGCGGGTCGATTCCTTGATGCCCCGCGCGTTGACCAGGGCGAGAACCGCCAGGAAGAGCACGGCCACCCCCGCGGTCGGAAGCGTCACGAACGCCGACAGGTAGTCGCCTCCGAAGCCACGCGCGAGGGCCGCCACGGACACGACCCCCGCGGCGAGCATGCAGAAGCCCGCGACGAAGCCGACGCCCGGGCCGAACGCCCGCGTGGCGTAGTGGGACGCCCCGCCGGCCCTCGGGTATTTCGTCGCCAGCTCGGCGTAGGAGGCGGCGGTCAGCAGAGCGAGGAGGAGGGCGACGGTGAGGGGCACCCACACGGCGCCGCCCGCGTCGGCGGCGACCTGTCCGATCAGGACGTACACGCCGGCGCCGAGGACGTCGCCGAGGATGAAGAAGAAGAGCAGCGGAGTGGTGAGGGCACGCTGGAGGGAGGGCTCGGTCGCGGCCGTCGGAGGCGCGGTTCTACCGGTCGACATGTCGCCCCGTGTCCCCTGGATGACCGGAAGAACACCCCTCCGACCAGCCCTTCACCCCCCGAGACGCGCATCCGGGTGCGGTGGAGGGGATTCACCATCGCGGAGCGCCACCAGCGGCCGACGCAAGGGAGCTGAGCGTGGTCACCCCGTAGAAGGAACGCACCACCGCGGACACGGACCATGCGCCGGGCCCGCCGGGGACACCGCCCCGGACCCGTCCCGGCACCGGCTCCGGAACGGCCTCGGGGACCCCGTACGGCACCGCCCCCTCATGAACGCCCTATGCCCCCCCACCGCGGCCCGCGACCCGTCACCGCCGCCTACCGCCCCCGTCCCCCGTCCCCCACCACCTCCGCGAAGTGGCTGTTCACCGCGAGCAGTCCGCCGTCCACGCGCAGGACCGTGCCCGTGATCCAGGACGCGTCCCGGGAGGCGAGGAAGGCGACGGCGGCGGCCACGTCCTCGGGGGTGCCGACGCGGCCGAGGGGGTAGACGCGCTCGGCGAGGGCGGCGAGTTGGGCTTCCCTGCCCGCCCAGGCCCTCGTCGCGATCGTGCCCGGGTTGATCTGGTTCACCCGCACCCCGCGTGGCGCCGCGTGGCCCGCGAGCGTGCGGGTGAAGCTCGCCAGGCCGGCCTTCGCGGCGCTGTAGGCGTGGCCGTCGAAGTCCATCTCCGCGTTGACCGAGCCGATGGTGACGATCGCCCCGCGCCCGCCGGCCGCCGCGAGGTGCGGCAGCGCCGCCCGGGAGCAGCGGACCGCGCCCATGAGGGTGACGTCGTGCTGTGCGGTCCAGCCCTCGTCGGGCTCGTCCTCGAAGAGGTCCGGGTCCGGGGCGACGGGCGCGAGGGCGTTGTTGACGAGGACGTCCAGGCCGCCGAAGGCCTCCACGGCGTACGCGACCGCCGCCTCCACCGAGGACCGGTCGGCGACGTCGCAGTGCCGGGACCTCGCGCCGGGGATGGCCGCCGCCGTCCTTCCGGCCTCGTCCTCGTCGATGTCCGTGACCAGGACCCTGGCGCCCTCCTCCGCGAGGCGCCGGGCGCTGGCCGCGCCGATGCCGCGCGCCGCGCCGGTGACCAGTACCGCGTATCCGTCGAACCGCCGGGTGAGTTCCATGGGCCGATCTCAGCACCGAACGGCCCGTCCGCACCAGCGGCCCCGACTGTGTCACCTCGCCCTCGCGCGGCGGGCCGTCGATCGACTAGCGTCGCGAGGTCGTCCTGAAGCGCGGGGCGCGCGGCTGTGTGGGGGGATCGGAACGTGGCTCAGCTGATCGCCGTGGCGATCATCACGGTGCTGGCTGTCATCAGCCCCGGCGCCGACTTCGCGATGACCGTCCGCAACAGCTATCTGTACGGGCGGACGGCGGGGGTGCTCGCGGCCGTGGGGATCGCCCTCGGCGTGCTCGTCCACGTCACGTACACGATGCTGGGCGTGGGTCTCCTGGTGTCCCGTTCGCCGATGCTGTTCACCGCGATGAAGCTGGTCGGCGCCGCGTACCTGGTGTACATCGGCTACAAGACCTTCGTCGCGAAGTCCCGGGTGGACGTGGACCTTTCGGACGACGCCGGCCTGTCGAAGGCGGGGGCGCTGCGCACCGGCTTCCTGACGAACGCGCTCAATCCCAAGACGATGCTCTTCGTCCTCAGCACGTACACGCAGGTCGTCAGCGCCGACACCCCCGTCGTCCAGCAGATCGGCTACGGCCTGTTCATGTCGTTCGCGCACCTGGTGTGGTTCGGCCTCGCCGCCGTCCTGTTCTCCCAGGAGAGCCTGCGGGCCCGGCTGTTGCGGCGCCAGGCCGTGCTGAACAAGGTCATCGGTACCGTCCTCGTCGGCCTCGGCATGGTGCTCGCGCTGACCCCCGCCGTCGCCTGACCCGGCCCCGGCGACGGGCGAGCGGGGGCGGGCGGCGGAGGCGGGCGGCGGCGGCCGGTGTCAGTCCGTCGACACCCGCTCCACGCGCGGCTCCGTCAGCGACCGGTAGTCCTCCGTCGACAGCGCGAGCGACCGGTCGAGGCGGGCCGCGTTGAAGTAGAACTCCTCGTGGACCAGCAGGCCCGGGTCGACGAACAGGTCGAGGCGCTCGTCGAAGGCGAACGGCAGGATGGTGCCGCTGGGGGAGCCCGCGAGTTCCTCGGCGATCTCCGGTGAGGCGAAGGAGACGTACGTGCCGCCGTAGAGCGCCTTCACGGCCGCCAGGTCGATCCGCTTGTCGCCGGGGACGACGACGAGCGCGAAGCGCTTCTCCTTCTTGCCGATCTTCACCATGGCGATGATGCACTTGGCCGCCTGGGCGGGTGCGTGGCCGCGCAGCGCGCTGACCGCCTCGGTGGCGCCTTCGGGGGCGTGCTCGATCACCCGGTAGGAGGCCCCGTGCTCGTCGAGGAGCGCGAGCAGCTTCTCGTACGTGTCGTGCGTCGGTCCTGCGGTCATGCGTCCTGCTCCCCTTACGGCGTGCCGCGTGCGGCTGACGGGCACTGCTGCGTGCTGTCCCGGTGGGTCTTCGGCGCGTCGACCCTACGCGCCGGCCGGGAGCGCCACCGACTTCACCGCCCGCACCAGCGACTGGGCGCGCGGGTCCGCGGTGACCGTCTTGCGCATCCCGTTCGTCACGTATCCGAAGGCGATGCCGGAGTCGGGGTCGGCGAAGCCGAGGGAGCCGCCGCGGCCGGGGTGGCCGAACGACGACGGGCCGAGGAGCGGTGACGCCGGGCCGTGCAGCATGTGCCCGAGGCCGAAGCGGGTGCTGACGAGCAGCACCTCGTCCGGGCCTGCGGACGCCTCGGTCCGTGCCAGCGCGCGGGTCTCGGGCGTGAGGAGGCCGCCGAGGGTGGCGGCGTAGAAGGCGGCGAGGGCGCGGGCGGTCGACACCCCGGCCGAGCCGGGGAGTTCGGCGGCCCGGTAGACGGGGTCGTTCTCGTCGGGCTTGGGGTCGATGACTCCGAAGGCGCGCCGGGTGAGGGAGGCCGGGTCCTTGTAGGCCTCCGACACGGAGCGCTTGGGGCGGAGCTTGAGGGCGCCGCCGCCCGCCGGTTCGATCTCCTCGACGGGGCCGATCCTGCCGACCCGGTGGGCCTCCGTCCCGGGCAGTCCGATCCACAGGTCGAGGCCGAGCGGGCCGGTGATCTCGTCGGCGACCCAGCGGCCGATGGTGCGACCGGTGACGCGGTGGACCAGGCCGGAGAGCAGCCAGCTGAAGGTGTGGGCGTGGTAGCCGTGGGCGGTGCCGGGCACCCAGACGGGCGCCTGGGCGGCGATGGCGGCGGTGGCCGTCGCCAGGTCGGCCGCTTCGGCGAGCGTGAGGGGGCGGTCGAGGACGGGGACGCCGGCCCGGTGCGCGAGGAGGTCGCGTACGGTCACCCGGTCCTTGCCGGCCGCCTTGAAGTCGGGCCAGTACGCGGAGACCGGGGCGTCCAGGTCGAGCAGGCCTCGCTGGTGCAGCAGCAGGGGTACGGCGGCGGCGACGCCCTTGGTGGCCGAGCGGACGACCTGGGCGGTGTCCTCGGTCCACGGGTCGGTGCCGTCGACGTCACGGCTGCCCGCCCACAGGTCGACGACCTTCACCCCGTCGCGGTGGACGGCGACGGCCGCACCGCGCTCGCCGCGCTGCTCGAAGTTGCGCAGGAACGCGTCCCTGACCGGCTCCCAGCCCGCCGCCACCGTGCCCTGGACGTCCACCTGTGCCACGCTCCCTCTCGTTCGACCGGCTCCCATGGTGCAACGCCGCCGGTGGGGGACCGATTCCGGGGTCTCAGGCCACGGACGCCGGGACGAAGCCGAAGGGCAGTTCCAGGCGGTGCCGGGCCATCAGCTCCCCGTCGGCGAGGATGTCGCCGGTCCTGCCGTCGGCGGCGATGACGCCCTCGCTGAGGATCACCGCGCGCGGGCAGAGCTCCAGGGCGTACGGCAGGTCGTGGGTGACCATGAGGACGGTCACGTCGAGGGAGCGGAGGATGTCGGCGAGCTCGCGGCGGGACGCCGGGTCCAGGTTGGAGGACGGCTCGTCGAGGACGAGGATCTCCGGTTCCATGGCGAGGACGGTCGCGACGGCGACCCGGCGGCGCTGCCCGAACGACAGGTGGTGCGGCGGCCGGTCCGCGTACTCCGCCATGCCGACCCGCTCCAGGGCCCGGGTCACGACGGCCTCCAGGTCGGCGCCCCGCAGGCCCGCCGCCGCCGGGCCGAAGGCCACGTCCTCGCGGACGGTCGGCATGAACAGCTGGTCGTCGGGGTCCTGGAAGACGATGCCGACCTTGCGCCTGATCTCGGCGAGGTGCTTCCTGCCGACGGGGAGCCCGGCGACGGTGACGCCCCCGGCGCCGCCGGTGAGGATGCCGTTGAGGTGGAGCACCAGGGTGGTCTTGCCGGCGCCGTTGGGGCCGAGGAGGGCGACGCGCTCGCCGCGCCCGACGGTCAGGTCGACGCCGAAGAGGGCCTGGTGGCCGTCGGGGTACGCGTACGCCAGGCCGCGGACGTCGAGCGAGGGTGCGGTGGTCATCGGAGCGTCCATCCCAGGAGGCAGATCAGGAGTGCGGTGAGCGGCACGGTGGCGGCGTAGGCCCATTGGGCGCGGGTGGCGGTCACCTCGTCGATGACCGGCATGGTGCCGGTGTAGCCACGGCTGATCATGGCGAGGTGGACCCGTTCACCGCGTTCGTACGAGCGGATGAAGAGGGCGCCCGCCGACTTGGCGAGGACGCCCCAGTGGCGGACGCCCCGCGCCTCGAAGCCGCGTGAGCGGCGGGCGACGGACATCCGGCGCATCTCGTCGGTGATGACGTCGCCGTACCGGATCATGAAGGAGGCGATCTGGACGAGCATCGGCGGCAGCTTCAGCCGCTGGAGGCCGAGGAGCAGGGCCCGCAGTTCGGTGGTGGAGGCGAGGAGCACGGAGGCGGCGACGCCGAGGGTGCCCTTGGCGAGGACGTTCCAGGCGCCCCACAGTCCGGGGACGCTCAGCGACACCCCGAGGACGGTCGTCCGCTCGCCGGGGACGACGAACGGCATGAGCAGCGCGAAGGCGACGAACGGGATCTCGATGAGCAGCCGCTTGAGCACGAACCCGGCCGGGACGCGGGCCTTGGCCGCCACGCCCGCGAGCAGCAGGGCGTAGAGGGCGAAGGCCCAGACGGCCTCGCGGGGCGTCGAGACGACGACCACGACGAAGCCGAGGACGGCGGCGAGCTTCGTGTGCGGGGGCAGGTCGTGGACCGGCGAGCGGGCGTGCCGGTAGAGCTTGTGCGCGTGCCCCGCTCCCATGTCAGACCGCTTCCGTACGGCGGCGGCGGACGACCCAGAACGCGCCGGTTCCGACGGCGAGGGTGGCGCCGACGCCGATGACGCCGGCCAGGCCGCCGGAGAGGCGGGGGGCCTCGATGCCCTTGACGCCGTAGTCGGCGAGCGGGGAGCCGGCGGCCGCGTGGTCCTCGGCCTTGGCGTCGAAGCCCTTGTCGGCGGCGACCTTCTCCAGGCCGTCGGGGCTGGCCGAGGCGTAGAAGGAGACGAAGCCGGCGAGGACGAGGGCGGTGACGACGCCGCCGATCCACAGCTTCTTCGGGGAGCCGCCGGTGGCGGGGGCGGCGGCCGGTGCCGCGTCGACCAGCTCGCCGTCGACGCGGAGCTTGAGCGGGGCGGTGAGGCCGCGGGCGCCGTACACGAGGTCGGGGCGGACGGCGATGACCGCGCCCACGGTCAGCATGGTGATGGTGGCCTCGCCGATGCCGATGAGGACGTGGACGCCGACCATGGCCGTGAGGACCTTGGTCACGGGCACCTCGGTGGTCCCGCCGATCGCGTAGAGCAGGGTGAAGGCGGCGGCCGACGCGGGTACGGAGACGAGCGCGGCGACGAAGGAGGCCGCGGTCACCGAGGCGCGGGTGCGGGGCAGCACGAGGACGAGGCCGCGGAAGAGTGCGTAGGCGACGACGACCGTGACGACGCCCATGACGGTGATGTTCACGCCGAGGGCGGTGAGGCCGCCGTCGGCGAAGAGGATGCCCTGCATCAGCAGGACGACGGCGATGCACAGGACGCCGGTCCACGGGCCGACGAGGATCGCCGCGAGCGCACCGCCGAGGAGGTGGCCGCTGGTCCCGGCGGCGACCGGGAAGTTGAGCATCTGGACGGCGAAGACGAAGGCGGCGACGAGCCCGGCGAGCGGGGCCGTCCGCTCCGCCCCCTGGCCGTCGTCCAGCTCGCGGCGGGCGCCGCGCAGGCTCACGGCGACGGCGCCGGCGGCGACGACACCGGCGGCGACCGATACGGGGGCGTTGATGAATCCGTCAGGTACATGCACGTACCGAATGATGAGCGCTCCTGCAAAGAGCTTGCAAGAGCGCACAGGTCACAGAACGGCGGCGCCCGGTCGCGCGACCCGCGCCGGGCCGCGTCGGGCCGCTCGCCCGGGCGCGCGGATCCGCCCCGGCGGTGCGTGACGCCGCACACACATGCCGCCACCGAGGCTTGCGCCGTGCGCCCACTGGGAAGAAGTGGAACATTAGTCGATAAGAGGACAAACCGTGAGGAGCCCCCCGATGGCCGCCGCGCACGACCGGGAAGTCGACGACCACGCCAAGGGCCGGATCATCAGCGACGCACCGCTCTCCCGACCCGTCCCGGTGGCCCTCCGCTACGATCCGGCCTCCTCCCCCGCGACCGTCCGCTTCGTCTTCCCCCACGGCGTCGAATGGTCCTTCCCCCGCACGCTCCTGGAGCACGGACTGCGCGCCCCGGCCCGCCGCGGCGACATCGAGGTCTGGCCCTGCGGCCGGGTGCAGACGGTCGTCGAGTTCCACGCGGACGACGGGGTCGCCGTGGTCCAGTTCGACACCGCCGCCCTGCTGCGCTTCCTCCGGCACACGTACGCCGCCGGTGCGTCGATGACGACACACTGACGGCGTACGGGCGAACGGCGGACGGAGGTCAGGCCTTCACGGACCTCAGGCCCTCACGGACGTCAGACCTTCACGGACGTCAGACCTTCACGAGGTCCGGCTTCGCGGCGCCCTCCGTGGAGATGTGCTCGGCGAGACCCTCGCCCTCCACGTCCACGTTCGGCAGGATCCGGTCCAGCCACTTCGGCAGCCACCAGGCCTTGTGGCCGAGGAGCGCGAGCACGGCCGGGACGATCGCCATGCGGACGACGAAGGCGTCGAAGAGGACCGCCACGGCCAGGCCGAAGCCGATCATCTTGATCATCTGGTCCGTCATGCCGATGAAGCCGGAGAAGACCGCGATCATGATCACCGCGGCGGCGACGACCACCCGGGCGCTGTGCCGGAAGCCGGTCACGATCGCCTCGCCGGGCCGCTCCCCGTGGACGTACGCCTCCCGCATGCGGGTGACGAGGAAGACCTCGTAGTCCATCGCGAGACCGAAGACGACGCCCACCATGAAGATCGGCATCATCGACATGATCGGGCCGGTCTGCTCGACCCCGAAGAGGCTGCCGAGCCAGCCCCACTGGAAGACCGCGACGACCGCGCCGAGGGCCGCGACCACCGAGAGCAGGAAGCCGAGGGCCGCCTTCAGGGGGACGAGGACCGAGCGGAAGACCAGGGTCAGGAGCAGGAAGGCCAGGCCGACGACGAGCGCCAGGTACGGCACCAGGGCGTCGTTCATCTTCTGCGAGAAGTCGATGTTCATCGCGGTGGCGCCGGTGACGAGGACGTCGTCACCGGTGGCGTCCCGGATGTCGTGGACGAGGCCCTCGGTGGCGGTCGAGGACGGCCGGTCCTTCGGGATCACCGTGATCATCGCGGCGTCGCCGGCCTTGTTCGGGGTCGCCGGGGTGACGGCCGCCCAGCCTTCGAGGCCCTTGATCGTGGAGACCGCCCGGTCGGCGGTGGCCTTGTCGCCGTCGACGACGACGAGCAGCGGGCCGTTGAAGCCGGGGCCGAAGCCGTCCGAGAGCGCGTCGTACGCCCGGCGCTCGCTGGTGGAGGTCGGCTTGGCGCCGTCGTCCGGGAGGCCCATCTCCAGGGAGGCGGCGGGCAGCGCGATCGCACCGAGGCCGAGGACGCCGACGACCAGCACCATCACGGGACGGCGGATGACGAAGCGGGCCCAGCGGGTGCCGCCGTTCGGCTTGTCGCTCGCCGTCGCGGTGCCCTTGCGCTGCTTGCGGCCGACGACCTTGTCGCCGGCGAAGCCCAGCAGGGCCGGGATCAGGGTGAGCGCGATCAGTACGGCGATCACGACCGTGCCGGCGGCGGCGAAGCCCATCTTCGTCAGCATCGGGATGTTGACGACGGCCAGGCCGACCAGGGCGATGACGACGGTGAGTCCGGCGAAGACGACCGCGGAACCGGCCGTGCCGACCGCGCGCCCGGCGGCGTCCTCCTTGTCGCGGCCCTCGGCGAGCTCCGCGCGGTAGCGGGAGACGATGAAGAGGGCGTAGTCGATGCCGACGGCGAGGCCGATCATCATCGCGAGGGTGGAGGTGGTGGAGCCGAGGTCGAGGACGTTCGCGAGCGCGGTGATCGACGAGACGCCGATGCCGACGCCGATGATCGCCGTGAGCAGCGGGAGTCCGGCGGCCACGAGCGAGCCGAAGGTCAGGACGAGGACGATGCCCGCGATGACGACGCCGACGATCTCGCCCGCGCCGGTCGCCGGCATGGTCTGGAGCGCGTCGCCGCCGACCTCGACGGTCAGCCCCTTGCCCTGCGCGTTCTCGCCGGCCTGGGTCAGGGCCTCGCGGGTCTCGTCGGTCAGCTCCATCGCGTTGACCTTGTACGCGACGGAGACGTAGGCGGTGGAGCCGTCACGGGAGACGGCCTGCGCGGTGTAGGGGTCGGTGACCGAGACGATCTGGTCCGAGCCCGACTTCAGCGCGGAGACGGTCTCCTCGACGACGGCCTTGTGCCCGGCCTCGGTCATCTTCCGGCCCTCGGGGGCCTTGAAGACGATCCGGGCGGTGGCGCCGTCGGCGCCGGCGCCGGGGAAGCGCTCCTCGAGCAGGTCGAAGGCGCGCTGAGCCTCGGTGCCCGGTATCGAGAAGGAGCTGGAGGTCGCGACGGGTGCGGTGGCGGCGCCGATCCCGGCGACCGCCAGGAGGGCCACCCAGAGGAGGGCGACGAGCCGTCGGCGCCGGAAGGCGGAACGGCCCAACTTGTACAGGAACGTGGCCACGGGGGCGTACTCCCAATCTGGGGTGGGACAGGGCATGGGGAGCCGGCCCGACGGCGTGAGCGGTGCGACGTCAGGTGGAGACGGGTGGAGCTCGGTGGAGCCGGTGGTGCCGGGGAGGTGGTTCAGACGCCGAGTGAGGGGAGCACGACGGCGTCGACGTAGGCGCTGAGGAACGCCCGGTCGACCGGCTGATCGTCGATCAGCGGCCGGGCGACGAACGCACCGATCAGCATGTGGGGAATGAGCTTCAGCGCCGGGTTGGCGGCGTCGACCTCTCCCCTGCGGACCGCTCGGCGCAGCACTTCGTCGAGACCGTTCATCTCGGGTTCGATGAGCAGCTCGCGCAGCGCCCGGTGCAGTTCGGGGTTGGTGTGGACGGCATGGGCCAGGCCCCGCATCAGCGCGGAGTCCTTCTCCATCTGGCAGTCGTCGGTCCGTGCCATCAGCTCGTGGAAGTCGCCGCGCAGCGAGCCGGTGTCGATCTCGGAGAGGTCGGCCGGCTTGTTGGCGCGCAGCGCCCTGGCGACCAGCTCGGGCTTGCTCCCCCACTGGCGGTAGAGGGTGGCCTTGCTGGAGTGGGTGCGGGCGGCGACGGCGTCCATGGTGAGGGCGTCGTAGCCGACTTCGCGGAGGAGGTCGAGCACGGCTGCGTACAGCTCGGACTCCCGCTCGGGAGTGAGTCTGCTGCGTGCCATGGCCGGTGTCTCCGATCCGACGAGGAGCGAACGAAACGGTTTCGTACAGTACGAAGATACCCCCGCCCCCAGCGAAACGAAACCGTTTCGTACGTGTCGTGGGCCACAGCGGGCCCGTATCGGCGTCACACCCCTCCAGACGCCGGCGTCCACGGACGAGTTGCCCTGCGACACATGTACGAGTTGCCACGTCCCCTCCGCGCGGAAAGCATGGGGAGGTGAGTCACGACGTCGCGTACCTCCGATTTCCGCACCTCCACGACGACCTGCTGTGCTTCGCCGCCGAAGACGATCTCTGGATCGCCCCGCTCGTCCCCGAGGGCGACCGCCCCGGCCGGGCCTGGCGCCTGACCGTCGACCGGACCCGGGTCGGCCACCCGCGCTTCTCGCCGGACGGGCGCCGGATCGCGTACACGAACTGGCGCAGCCTCGACCCGGAGATCCATCTCGTCCCCGTCGAGGGCGGGCCCGCCCGGCGGCTCAGCTACTGGGGCTCCACCGACACCCGGGTCTGCGGCTGGACGCCCCCCGACAAGGACGGCCGCTCCGACATCCTCGCCGTCTCCTCGCACGGGCAGCCCTTCTCGTACTACTCCTGGGCCTACACCGTCCCCACCGACGGCTCCCCCGGCAAGCGCCTGCCCTGGGGCCCGGTCTCCGACATCGCCGTCACCGACGACCACGAGGGCGAGCGCCGCAGCCTCCTCCTCACCGGCAAGCCGCCGCACGAACCGGCCGCCTGGAAGCGGTACCGGGGCGGCGCCACCGGACGCCTCTGGCTGCACGGCGAACGGCTGCTGCCCGACATCGGCGGCCACCTGGACTGCCCCATGGCCGTCGACGGCCGGATCGCGTTCCTCTCCGACCACGAGGGCGTCGCCAACCTGTACTCCTGCCGGCCCGACGGCGGCGATCTGCGCCGCCACACCGATCACGACGAGTTCTACGCCCGGCACGCCTCCAGCGACGGCCGCCGGGTCGTCTACCAGCACGCCGGCGACCTGTGGATCGTCGACTCGCTCACCGCCGACTCCCGCCCCCGGAAGCTGGAGGTGCGGCTCGGCGGCCAGCGCGTCGGCCGGCGCGCCTACCAGGTCCCCGCCGCCCACCACATCGACGCCCTGTCCGTCGACGAGACCGGCCGCGCGAGCGCCGTCTCCGTGCGCGGCAGCCTCTACTGGCTGACCCACCGCGACGGCCCGGCCCGCACGATCATCGACGAGCCGGGCGTCCGCGTACGGCTCCCCGAGATGCTCGGCAGCGGCGGCCAGGTCGCGTACGTCACCGACGCCGAGGGCGAGGACACCGTCGAGGTCGGCTATCTGCCGCGCGCCAGCGGCGCCCGACCCCCGCGCCGCCTCGCCTCCGGAGACCTCGGCCGCGTCGAGGAACTCGTCTCCGACCCCGACGGCGAGCGGATCGCCATCGCCTCCCACGACGGACGGCTCCTCCTCCTCGACGCGACCGAGGAGTCCACCGGTGAGGTCACCGAACTCATCAGGTCCGTCAACGGGCCCGTACGCGACCTCGCCTTCTCCCCCGACGGCGACTGGCTCACCTGGTCCCACCCCGGCATCGGCCGCTCCCTGCGGTCCATCAAGATGGTCCGGATCTCCGGCCCCGGCGCCCGGACCGTCGTCGACGTCACCAACGGGCGCTTCGAGGACGAGAACCCCGTCTTCACCCGGGACGGCCGTTACCTCGCCTTCCTGTCCTGGCGGGGCTTCGACCCGGTGTACGACGTGCACACCGGCGACCTGTCGTTCCCGCTCGGCTGCCGCCCTTACCTCGTGCCGCTCTCCTCCGCCACGCCCTCCCCCTTCGCACTGCTCCCCGACGGGCGGCCGGCGGCCGGCGGCCTCGACCCCGCCGACGACGACACGGACACCGGCGACGGCACCGTCACCGTGGAGATCGAGGGGCTCCCCGAGCGGGTCACCCCCTTCCCCGTCGCCGCCTCCAAGTACTCCGCCCTGCACCCGGTCAGCGGCGGCGGCCTCGTCTGGCTGCGCTGGCCCATCTCGGGCGCGCTCGGCGAGACTTTCGCCAACCCGGCCGACACCTCGGGCCGCCCCACCCTGGAGCACTTCTCCATCGTCAAGGCCCGCAAGAGCGAACTCGCCAAGGACCTCGACTGGTTCTCGGTCAGCGGCGACGGCACCCGGCTCGTCGTCGCCGACGAGGGCGACCTGCGGGCCGTACCGGCGACCGAGCCCGGGGACGGCGACTCCACCGTCTACCTGGACCTGCGGCGCATCCTGCACGAGGTCGACCCGGGCGCCGAGTGGCGGCAGGCCTTCGACGAGGCCGGCCGGATCGTCCGCGCCTACTTCTGGGAGCCCGGCATGGGCGGGGTCGACTGGACGGCCGTCCTCGACCAGTACCGGCCGCTCCTCGAACGGGTCGCGTCCCCCGACGAGTTCGCCGACCTGCTCCGCGAGGTCATGGGCGAACTGGGCACCTCCCACGCGTACGTCACCCCCGCCCGCCGCAACGAGGGCCCGCCGCACTACCAGCGGCCCATGGGGCTCCTCGGGGCGAACCTGGTGCCCCGCGAGAACGGCTGGACCGTGAAGCGGATCCTGCCCGGCGAGTCCTCCGACTCCAAGGCCCGCTCCCCGCTCGCCGGCACCGGCATCCGCGAGGGCGCGATCCTCACCCACGTCGACGGCCGGCCCGTCGACCCGGTCGCCGGCCCCTACCCGCTGCTCTCCGGCACCGGCGGCACCACCGTCGAGCTCACCTTCACCCCCGCCGAGGGCGAGGGCCGGGCCCGCCGCGTCGCCGTCGTCCCCCTCGTCGACGAGCGCCCGCTGCGCTACCAGGACTGGGTCGCCAAACGCCGGGCGGTGGTACGGGAGGTCAGCGGCGGCCGCTGCGGCTACCTCCACATCCCCGACATGGGCGGCTCCGGCTGGGCCCAGTTCAACCGCGACCTGCGCATGGAGGTCTCCCGGCCGGCCCTCATCGTCGACGTGCGCGGCAACGCCGGCGGCAACATCAGCGAGCTCGTCATAGAGAAGCTCACCCGCAGGATCCTCGGCTGGGACCTCACGCGGAACGCCCAGCCCGTCGCGTACGCCTCCAACGCCCCGCGCGGCCCCGTCGTCGCCCTCGCCGACGAGGCCACCTCGTCCGACGGCGACATGATCACCGCCGCGTTCAAGCTCCTCGGCCTCGGCCCCGTCGTCGGACAGCGCACCTGGGGCGGTGTCGTCGGCATGACCGGCCGCCACCGGCTCGGCGACGGCACCCAGATCACGGTCCCGATGAACGCGGCCTGGTTCCCCGAGTACGGCTGGTCCCTGGAGAACCACGGCGTCGAACCCGACCTCGCGATCCTGCGCACGCCCCTCGACTGGGCCGAGGGCCGCCACGCCCAGCTCGACGACGCGGTCCACGTCGCCCTCGCGCTCCTCACGGAGACCCCGGCGGCGAGCCCCCCGCCCTACGAGGACCTCCCGGACCGCTCGCGCCCGAAGCTGCCGCCGAGGCCGGACACCCCCTAGGACGTGCCCTGGGACGTCATCCTTCAGGAAGTCAGGACGACGAGCTCTCCCAGGTCCATCTCGTAGGAGGTCCCGGCCCGTCCGTCGATCGTGACGCTCCCGACCGCCCCGAAGCCGACCCGTCCGAGCACGGCCCTCGACCCCTCGTTGTCGAGGGTCGTGACGGCGGTCAGCCGGCTCAGCCCGTACTCCTCGCGCGCCAGCCGGCACACCTCCCTGACCCCGGCCGTCGCGACGCCGCGCCCGGTCGCCTTCTCGGCCACCCGGTAGCCCAGCTCGGCGCCCCCGTCGGCGACGTCGACCAGGTTGAACCGGCCGAGGATCTCCCCGCCCTCCCCCACCAGCACATGGAAGTGGATCGTCCCGGCCATCTGCTCGTCGAGGAGCGCCCGGTGCCGCTCCTCGAAGTGGGTGAAGTACGCGTCGCCCCGGTCGGGCACGGACGCGGCGAAGTACCCCCGGTTCTCCCGCTCGAACACGAGCAGGGCGGGGGCGTGATCGGATCGCAGTCGCTCAAGTACGGCCATGGGCGCCACCGTACGAAGACCGGCCGCTCGACGCGTCCGGTTTTCCGGCCCCCACGCGCGCGAAGGCGCACCCGGTGTCGCGGGTGCGCCTCGCTCACGGCAGGCCGGCGTCAGACGCCGGGCTGCCGGTCCATGCGGTCCCGGTCCGCGCGGTCCCGGGCTTCCTGCTGGGCCTTGCGGGCCTCGTCGGCGGGGCGCTCGCGGCCCTGGGAGGCGCGCTCGGACGCTTCGTCCTTCGCCTTGCCCATGGCCTCCTTGGCCTGCTGCTTGAGCTGCTCCGCCTTGTCCTTGAACTGGTCCTGCATGCCCATGGAAGTTCCCTCCTGGAAGGGTGGTGTGATCGGGAGGGGGCGGTGTGCCCCCTGGCCTCGACCAGCGTGGCACGGGCGAACATTCCCCGCATTTCGATCAGTTACGGACCGTGAGGACCGCCGCCGGCCTCCTCCGTCAGGCCTTCTCCGTCCGCGCCCGCTCGTCGGCCGCGCCGCCCGCGCCCACCAGGCCCTTCGACACCGAGCCGAGCCGCGGCTCGAACCGCTTCATCTCCCGCTGCCCGACGGTGGCGATGAGACCGGGCAGATAGCCGCGGACCGACTGCATCCCGCGCAGCCACCACTGCGCGTACACGTGCGCGGAGCGCCGCTCGATGCCCGCCACGATCCGGTCGACGGCCGGGCCGAGGGGGTACGTGCGGTTCGAGGGCCACGGGAGGCGCTGCCGCAGCTCCTTCATCACGTCGTCCTGGTCGGCGCCCCGCACCATGTCCGTGTCGGTCCAGGAGAGGTAGCCGACGCCGACCCGCACGCCCTTGTACGCGACCTCGGCCCGCAGGCTGTGCGCGAAGGCCTCGACGCCGGACTTGGAGGCGCAGTACGCCGTCATCATCGGCGCCGGGGTGAGCGCGGCGAGCGACGCGATCTGGAGGAAGTACCCCCGGGACTCCATGAGGACCGGCAGGAACGCCCGGCCCGTCACCGCGCCGCCGATGAGGTTGACCTCGATGACCCGCCGCCAGGCGTCGGGGTCGGAGTGGACGAACGGCCCGCCCGCCGCCACACCGGCGTTGGCGACGACGATGTCGACCTTCCCGAACCGCTCCTTCACCTCGGCCGCGACCCTGGCCATCGCCTCGTGGTCGGTGACGTCGGCGTGCCACCAGTCGGCCTCGGTGTGCAGCCGCCCGGCGACCTCCTTGAGCAGCTCCGGCTCCAGGCCCACGAGCGCGATCCTCGCGCCGCGCGCGGAGAGCTTGCGGGCGAGGAGTTCGCCGACGCCGCGGGCCCCTCCGGTGATGACCGCGACCTGTCCTTCCAGGCTCACCCTGCTCATGCCTGCTCCTTCTCCTTCGGCTGCTCCCCGGACTTCACGCCCAGGTACGTGAGGGTCAGTTCGCGGATCTGCGCGGTGACGGCCTCGGGGGCCTCCACCGGTGTCATGTGGCCCATGCCGGCCAGTTCGACCAGACCCGTGCAGTGCGGCAGCGCCTCCGCCATCGCCCGGGAGTGGACGGCCGGGGTGAGCCGGTCGGCGGTTCCGACGAGCACGGCCACGGGCAGCCGCAGCTCCCGCAGCGCCTCGCCGAGATCGAGCCCGGCCAGGACCTGCGACCAGCCGTACCGGGAGGTGCGGGGGCAGGCGTGCACGATCCGCGCGCAGGCGTCGACGCGGTCGGGCGCCGAGCCCGGTCCCATCGTCGCGTACCTGAGGATCTTCTTCGAGACGGCGTTGACCGGGCCGAGCGGCGCCTTCGCGCCGAGGACGGCCTTGGTCAGCCGGGTGCGCAGGCCGCCGGGCCCCAGCGGCACCACGGTGGACTCGGCGGTCAGCCGGGAGGGCCCGGTGGAGCAGAGCAGGACGGCGGCGGCGTGCTGCCGGAAGCCGGGGCGCGTGGCGGCCGCCATGATCGTCATGCCGCCCATGGAGTGGCCGGCCAGGACGGCCCGCTCACCGGGGCCGAGGGTGGCCGCGAGCACGGCCTCCAGGTCGTCGGCGAGCGCGGTCGTCGAGTATCCGCCGGGGCCGGGCACCGGGGAGCGGCCGTGGCCGCGCTGGTCGTAGGCGATGACTCGGTGGTCGGCGGCGAGTGCCCGGATCTGCTCGGCCCAGAAGGTGGTCGAGCAGGTCCAGCCGTGGGCGAGGACGACGGCGGGGGCGCCGTCGGGGCCGTACACCTCGACGTGGATCCGGGCGCCGTCGGCGGAGACGGCGGTGAGTTCGCGGGACACGGGCAGCGGGACGAGGCGCCGGCTCACTTCGCGGCCTCCTTCGTGCGGGACCCACCGGTCGTCGTCGCGGGCGGGGCCGGCCTGGGGGCGCGGAGGATCTCGTACTCGGAGAGGTCGACCTGCCGGGTCTCGCGCCGGAACTCCCCCGTGGTGCCGGGCCACAGGGTGGTGTTGCGGCCGTTGGCGTCGAGGTACCAGCTCTCGCAGCCGCCCGCCTTCCACACGGTCCGCTCCATCCGGGCCTGTACCTTGCGGTTCCAGGCGCCGACGGCGGAGGGCCGGACGGCGAGGGCGGCGCGTCCTCCGAGCACGTTCAACTGGCGCAGGTAGTCGGCCATGTAGTTCAGCTGGGACTCGATCATCAGGATCATCGAGGAGTTCCCGAGGCCCGTGTTGGGGCCGATGATCGTCATCCAGTTGGGGAAGCCGGCGGCGGTGGCGCCTCGCAGCGACTCCATGCCGTCCTTCCACGCCTCGGCGAGCGAGAGGCCGTCGGCGCCGATGACCCGTGGGGCGATCGGCATGTCGGTGACGTGGAAGCCGGTGCCGAAGATGATCGCGTCGACCTCGGTCTCGGTGCCGTCGGCGGCGACCACGGTCGAGCCGCGCACCTCGCGCAGGCCGGAGGCGACGACGTCGACGTTGGGCTGCGCGACCGCCGGGTAGTACGTGCTGGAGAGCAGGATCCGCTTGCAGCCGATGCGGTACGAGGGGGTCAGCTTGGCCCGCAGGACGGGGTCCTTGATGGACTTGGCGATGTTGGCCTTGGCGAGCCGCTCGACGAGCCCGAGTTCGTTGGGGTGCTTGGTGAAGGCCCCGACCTGGAGTTCGCGGATGCCCCAGAGCAGGCCGCGGCGGAGGGTGCCGGTGACGGGCAGGGCCCGGTGGAGCCAGCGCTCGGGGCCGCTGATGGCCCGGTCCATGCGGCGCATCACCCAGGGGGGCGTGCGCTGGAACAGCGTCAGTTTCCCGACCTGGGGCTGGATGGCGGGCACGATCTGGATGGCGGAGGCGCCGGTGCCGATCATGGCGACGCGCTTGCCGGTGAGGTCGTAGTCGTGGTCCCAGCGGGCGGAGTGGAAGACCTTGCCGGGGAAGTCGGCGAGCCCGGGGATGTCGGGGATCTTGGGGTCGGAGAGCGGCCCGGTCGCGGAGACGACGACCTCGGCGCTGAAGCGGCCGCCGCTGGTCTCGATCTCCCAGCGGAGCGCCTCGGCGTCCCACTCCATCCGCAGCACCTCGTGGTTCAGGCGGAGGTGGGGACGGAGCCCGAAGGTGTCCGTGACATGCTCCAGATACGCGCGGATGTGGCGCTGTCCGGAGAAGGTCCGCGGCCAGTCGGGGTTGGGCGCGAAGGAGAAGGAGTAGAGGTGGGAGGGGACGTCGCAGGCGCAGCCGGGGTAGCTGTTGTCCCGCCATGTGCCGCCCACGGAGTCGGCCCGCTCCAGGACCACGAAGTCGGTGATCCCCTCGCGGCGCAGCCGGACGGCGGCGCCGAGGCCACCGAATCCCGATCCGATCACCGCCACCCGTACGTGCTCGTGCTTCGCCATGCCGCCTCCCGTGCGCCCGGCCAATCACGCCAGCAATCACTGGCACAATCGGGACTGTAGAGCAGCGCCATACCGAGCGGTAGGGGTACGGCAAGGGAAAGTTACCGGCGGTACAACATAGGCTGGCGGGCGTGGCAGAAGGATCAGGCGAAGGACCGGGACAGGACGCGGGCGCACGCACAGGCACGGGCGAAGGCCCCCGGGCGGCGGACGGGGACGTCACCGCGCGCGCGGGAGCACGCGAGTACCGCGTGGAGGAGCTGGCGGCCGCCGCCGGCATCACCGTGCGCACCCTGCGCTTCTACCGCGAGCGCGGCCTGATCCCCCCGCCCCGCCGCGAGGGCAGGATCGCCTGGTACGACGAGCAGCACCTGGCCCGGCTCCGCACCATCGCCGCCCTCCTGGAGCGCGGCCACACCCTCAACGGCATCGCCGACCTGACCACCGCCTTCGAGAGCGGCCGGAACGTCCGCGAGGTCCTCGCCCTCCCCGCGCCCAGCGAGGAGGAGCCGGTCCGCCTGACCCCAGAGGAACTCGCCGACCACTTCGCCGGCGAGGTGACCCCGGAGAACCTCGCGGCCGCCCTCGACCTCGGCTACCTCGTCACCGACGGCGAGGAGATCATCCACATCAGCCGCCGCCTGCTCGACGTCTCCGCCGCCCTCGTCCGCGAGGGCGTCCCGCTCGCCGAGGTCCTCACGGCGGGCGCCCGCGTCCGCGAGCACGCCGACGCCCTGGCGGAGCTCTTCACCGACCTGCTGCGCACCCACACGGCCGAGGACGACCTGTGGCGGCTGCGCCCACTCGCGAAGAGCGTGGTGGAGGCCGAACTCTCGATGGCGCTCGACCGCCGCCTGCGCCCCACGCCCCCCGAGACTCAGGCGCCGTAGCGGCGCCCGGGACGCCGTCGCCGTGACGGCCGGGGGCGCCGTCGCCGTGGCGGCCGGGGCAGGGGGCCCGTAGCGGGCCCGGGGACTACAGCTCGTAGACGGCGGTCACGGGCGCGTGGTCGCTCCACCGCTCCTCGTGGGTGGCTGCCCGCTCGACGTACGCCTTCACGGCCTTGGCGGCGAGACGCGGGGTGGCGATCTGGTAGTCGATCCGCCAGCCGCTGTCGTTGTCGAAGGCCCGCCCGCGGTAGGACCACCAGGAGTAGGGCCCCTCCTGCTCGGGGTGGAGCGCGCGCACGACGTCGACGTATCCGCCGTCGCCCTCGTCGAGCACCCGGCCGAGCCACTCCCGCTCCTCGGGGAGGAAGCCGGCGTTCTTCCTGTTGGCCCGCCAGTTCTTGAGGTCGGCCTCGCGGTGGGCGATGTTCCAGTCACCGCAGACGACGACGTCCCGGCCGTCGGCGGCGGCGCGGCCCCTGAGCTCCTTCAGGTAGGGCAGGAACTCCCCCATGAACCGCATCTTCTCGTCCTGGCGCTCGGTGCCGACCTCGCCGGAGGGCAGGTAGAGGCTGGCGACGGTCACACCGGGCAGGTCGGCCTCGACGTACCGGCCGCTGCCGTCGAACTCACCGGACCCGAAGCCGACGCGCACCCGGTCGGGCTCGCGCCGCGTGTAGAGGGAGACCCCGGCGCGGCCCTTGGCGGCGGCGGGCGCGTGCACGGTGAACCAGCCCTCGGGCGCCCGTACCTCCTCGGGCAGCTGGGACGCCTCGGCCCGGACCTCCTGGAGACAGACGACGTCGGCGGAGGTCCCGGCCAGCCACTCGACGAAACCCTTCTTGGCGGCGGCGCGGAGCCCGTTGACATTCACGCTGGTGACAGTGAGCATCCCGGGAGAATACCGACACCGCCGCACCGCATACATGTACGATACTCCGCATGAACATCCAGCCCACGCGCTATGACCACCCCGACGCCGTCAAACTCAACGACGCGGTCCAGGCGGAGTACGCCGTCCGCTACGACGACGAGGGCGATGTCACACCGCTGGACGCCGGGATGTTCGTCCCTCCGCGCGGCCTCTACCTCCTCGCGTACGCCCCCGAGGGCCACCCCGTGGCCACCGGCGGCTGGCGCACCCAGGACAAGAACGACGAGGGCTACGAGGACGGCGACGCCGAGCTCAAGCGCATGTACGTGATCCCCGAGGCCCGCGGCCTCGGCCTGGCCCGCCGCATCCTGGCCGCCCTGGAATCCGACGCCCGCGCGGCCGGCCGCACCCGCATGGTCCTGGAGACGGGCATCGCACAGCCGGAGGCGATAGCCCTCTACACCTCCAGCGGCTACGAACCCTGCGCCAAGTTCGGCCACTACCGGGACTACCCCACCAGCCGCTGCTTCGCGAAGCCGCTGCGCTGACGGCGGCTCAGACCCCCCTCGCCGCAGCGGAAAATCATGGCGGCGATGGCACACCCATGCGATAGAACACGTGCAGCCGCGCAAGCCCGGCCCACAGTCGGCCGGGCGGGCAGCGGCACCACGCCGATCTCTTGGGGGGACTGAAATGTTCAGAACACGGGCGGCCCTGGCCGCCGCAGGCACCGCGGCGTTCCTGGCCGCCGGCATTCCGGCGGCACACGCGGCGGAGGGGCAGGCGCCCACCGTCCAGTGGGCCTCGAGCGTCGCGGACGACCTCGGCACGCTCCAGGTCTCGATCAGCTCCGACAGCGCCGTCACGGGCATCACGGCCCACATCGTCTCCGCCGCCACGGAGCAGGAGGTCGCCGTGGTGGAGACCGAGGCCTTCGTCCTCGGACACGGCACCACGGACGACGGCGTGTGGCACACCAGGGAGCCTCTGTCCCTGCCCGCTCTCGGCAGCTACACCGTGCACGTCGAGGCCACGGACGCCGACGGGGACCACGCCACCAGGAACTCCGCCGGCACCCTGGCGTACTACGTCCAGGCGGTGCTCGAAGACGTGCGCAGCGATCGCACCGAGGTCGACATCGACAACCGTCAGGTACGTGTCGACGGCGTCCTGAAGGGACGCCGTCCGGACACGCGGCAGCTGGAGCCGCTGGTGGACCATCCCGTGGACATCGACGTGGACTACTGGACCGAGAACACCCCCCGCACCGACGCGGAGGGACGCTTCTCCGGCACGGTCACCGTGAACGCCGCCGCGCAGATCCAGGCCGTCTACCGGTACGCGAACGAGTACCCGTACGTGCTGTACGGAGCGTCCCAGGAGATCCCGATCGGTGTCCGGCAGGTGGCCACGCGCTGGGTCGTACAGAGTCCTGCGGAGCCCCGGACGATCGACTTCGGACAGGAGGTCACTCTGACGGCCACGCTGGAACGCGAGACGCCGCAAGGCTGGAAGCCGTTCGCGGGCCAGAGCGGCGGTGTCCTCTTCGAACCCTCGGGCGGCGGCCAGTCCGCGGGCGTGGGGGGCTTCACCACGGACGAGGACGGCAGGGTCTCCTTCCCCCACACTCCCTGGGAGACCGGGACCTTCCTCGTGACGTCACGCACCGAGGACCCCTTCATCGCCCCCGCCTCGGTCAACAGCCCCCTGATCACCGTGCTGCGCTCGTCGGCCTTCACGCGCTTCTCCGCTCTCCGCACGGCGGACCACGGCGTACACGTCGAGGGTGGGATGGACTTCACCGACGGATGGACGCCCGCCACCATCCTGGTACGTGTGCAGCACTCCCGCGACGGCGAGACCTGGACGGACGTGACCACCGTCGAGGCGTACTGGTCCGGCCAGGACTACGCCTTCTCCGCCGACATCGCCGACACGAAGCCCGGCTACTTCCGAGCCCGTTTCGACGCGACGAACGCGTTCCGCGCGGCCACCTCGGACACCGTCCGCCCCACCCGCTGAGCACACCTCCCACCGGGCCCGGCCGGTGCCCCCGGAGCACACGACCTGGGGCCCGTGCCGGGCAGGCCGGCACAGGCCCCGCACAGGGTGCGGCGGCTGCCGGGATCGTTGTCGGTGGTGCCGTGGATGATCGGGCGCATTGACACACGGTTCCCGCGATGACTTCCGCTCTCTCGCCCTGCAGCACCTGTGGCCCGAGGTCGCCGACCAGTGGATCAAGCTGCTCCGGCCAGGCGTGCGGCTCGAGGCAGCGGTCGGTTCCGACAGGGTGGTCGGGCGGCTCGGTGGGCTCCCGGCGCTGCCTGCGGCGTCGGCGTGGCCGGTGTGGGAGGGGCACGGCCCCCTGTCCTTCGTGGCCTCGGTCGACTGCGCGAGTCTGCCGGCGGACGCGCTGGACATCGCACTGCCCGAGGCGGGGACGTTGCTTTTCTTCTACTTCGACGGGCAGCTGGACGACGGCGATGCGCTCGTCCTGGCCGAGGACCGGGAGAGCTGGGCGGGCGCCCGCGTGCTCCACGTGCCGGCGGACGAGCAGGCAGCGGAGCATGAGGCTCCCGCGGGGCTCACGCCGTATCCGGCGGTGCCGCTGACCGCTCGGGTGGAGATGACGGCGACCGAGCCCTGGCATCCGTCCGTCCGGGACGCCTTCGCTCCGGGTGCCCCGCTGGGGAACCGGTACGACCATCCCGTCTGCTCGCAGGACTTCCTCGACGCGCTGTGGGAGTTCGACGAGGTGGTGGGGCATCAGATCGGCGGCCACGCCCACTCGGTGCAGAACCCGGTCGAGATCGAGATCGCGGAGGCGGTCCTGGACTGCGGGGCGTCCTGGGCCGACCCGCGGCTGTCCGAGGAGGCGGGCGCCTGGGTGCTGCTGGCCCAGTTCGACAGCGAGGACGCCGCGGACATGATGTGGGGCGATGCCGGAGCCCTGTACTGGCTGATCCGCCCGGAGGACCTGGCCGCGCGCCGCTTCGATCGGGCGATGTTCACCTGGCAGTGCAGCTGATGCCGGCCGCACCTCCCGCCTGGGGAGGCCCAGGTGGCCCGTGCCCACGGCGGATTCCAGCAGGGGTACGGCGAGGGACATGCCCGCTGCTCTGCGACATCGGCCGCGAGCCGCCCACGCTGTTGTCCCGCTGGGAGGACGAGGGCCAGGCTGCCCGGTTCGCTCCCGCCGCCCTCACGGCGCTCTGCGGCACTCGTGACCGGCGCGCCCTCGCGAGGCTGGCCACTCTGCCGGCTCCAGCGGGCAGCTCCCGTGCCGATGTCGTAGCGCTCGTGGCGGCGGCTGCTCAGCGACGACCGCGAAGGCCGGGTGTCGGCGCTGGACCGGCTGGCGTCCTGGCTGCCCGGCGTCGCGGAGAAGGCAGCCGGCCCCCACGTGGATCTTCGATCTCCGGGACCGGCCCTCCTGCCGGACCTCGTCTTCGACGACGTGGCATCAGGGATCACGGCAGAGCGTGAAATGCCGTGAAACGACGGAAATCCCGCCCGATCTTGCGATCGGACGGGATTCCCGGTGTCTGTGGACCTGTGGGGATTTGAACCCCAGACCCCCTCGATGCGAACGAGGTGCGCTACCAGACTGCGCCACAGGCCCTTGCGACGTGTGAAACATTAGCATCCCGACCGGCTCAGGCAAAAATCCGTTTCCTCGCAGGTCAGCAGGGGGCCGTCGCGGGCCCCCTGGGTCACTCGTTGGCGGCGCGGGGGCGGTCGTCGTCCGCGTACTGGTCGAAGAGCGGGGTGCGGCCGTGGTCGCGGGAGCGGCGGGGGGTCGCGGGGCGCTGGCGGGGGGCCGGGGGCGGGGTGGGGGCCGGGTCGGCCGCCGTGGAGGAGCGGGCGGCGCTCCAGGTGTCCGGGTCCGTGATGTCGATGCCGCTGGTGGCGCGCGGGGCGACCGGGGCGGTGACGTACGTGGGGAGCGGGACGGGCACCGGGTCCCAGCTGTCGCCGCGGGCCGGGCCGCGGTCGCGCTGCTGGTCGACCCACTCCGCGTGGTCGGTCTGCTCGACCAGCGCGCGCCGGTCCGCCTCCTGCGGGGAGGGGGCCTGGGAGGCGTCGGGCGCCGGTTCGGGTGTGGGGGCCGGGCGCCGGCTCTCGCGCAGCCGGGCGGCCGCCGCTTCGGCGCGCCGCCGGTCCATCACGTAGACGAAGCGGCGCCGCTCCTGGATCCGCAGGTGCACGATGTACGCGCTGAGCAGCAGCGCGGGGACGGCGGGCGCCCACAGGAAGGCGACCCCGCCGACGGCCGCGACGACCGCGCCGAGGGTGAAGGCCGCGAAGAGGAGCGTCGTGGTGCGGCGGCGGCGTGCGAGGACCTTGCCGCGGCGGGCGCGTTCGGCGGCGGCTCCGGTGGCGGGGCGGGCCGGCTCCGGTCCCGGGTCCGGGGCGGGCTCCGGGAGTTCCAGGCGCGCCTCGGTCCTGGCCGCGGGCGCGGAGAAGGCCCGGACGTCGACCGAGCTCAGATGCTCGGTCTCCGCGTCCGGGTCCACGTCGGGCGTCGGACCCTCCGCCGTACGGTCCCGCTGCTTGAGCTCCTTGGCGTACCGGCGCTCCATGCCCGCCCGTCCGGAAAGCAGCCGGATGGCGGTGCTGAAGCGTTCCGTCGGACGGGCTTCGTTCAGCTCGTCCTGCCTGCGGAGCCACATCGGCACCAAGTAGGCGGCCCAGGCCCCGACGATGACTGCGTAGATGAGGCCGCTGCTGCTCACGCATCACACGGTAGAGGGGTTCGCGCGACGGCATCGGCCAATTGGGCCGGTGTGTCGCACGATCTGGCTGATATCACTGAACTTTTTTGTGATTGTTCAGATCGATTGGGCGTCAACTACCGATTAAATTCGAACACTTATTTTATTCTCGCCTGATGCCAACGGCGCAACAGCCCCTCCGGCACCTCCTCCACCGTCAGCGCGAAGACCAGATGGTCCCGCCACGCGCCGTCGATATGGAGATAGCGGGGCCGCAGCCCCTCCTCGCGGAATCCCAGTTTCTCCACGACCCGGCGCGAAGGCCCGTTCTCCGGGCGGATGCACACCTCCATACGGTGCAGCCCCACCGCGCGGAAGCAGTGGTCGACGGCGAGCGCGACCGCCGTCGGCATCACCCCGCGCCCGGCCACCTCGCTGTCCACCCAGTACCCCACGTGCCCCGAGCACATGGACCCCCAGGTGATCCCGGCGACCGTCAACTGGCCGACCAGCCGCCCCCGGTACTCGATGACGAAGGGCAGCATCCGGCCCGCGTTCGCCTCCGACCGGAGGTGGCGGACCATCTGACGGTACGTCGGCCGCTGCGGGGCCGGTGCGCCCGGGGGCGGCGGCGGGACCGTCGCCTCCCAGGGCCGCAGCCACTCGCGGTTGCGCCGGTTCACCTCCCGCCAGGCCGCGTGGTCGCGCATCCTTATCGGGCGGAGCACCACGTCGCCGTCCGCGAGGACCACCGGCCAGGACGGGATCACGACGGTCTCGGGTGGTCGCCGCCACGGATCTGGTCGACGGCGTGCCGGAGCAGCGGCTCCAGGACGGCGAGCCCGTCCCGTACCCCGCCGGTCGAACCCGGCAGGTTCACGATCAGCGTGCCGCCCGCGACGCCCGCGAGGCCCCGCGACAGCGCCGCCGTCGGCACCTTCTCCCGGCCGTACGCGCGGATCGCCTCCGGGATGCCCGGGATCTCCCGCTCCAGGACCCGGCGGGTCACCTCGGGGGTCTCGTCGGTGGGTGAGATGCCCGTCCCGCCGGTGGTGACGATCACGTCGTACCCGGCGGCGACCCCGGCGCGCAGTGCCGCCTCGACGGGCTCGCCGTCCGGCACGACCTGGGGGCCGTCCACGGCGAACCGCATCCGGGTCAGGCCCTCGGCGATCAGCGGACCGCCCTTGTCCTCGTACACGCCCGCCGACGCCCGGTTCGACGCGGTGACGACCAGCGCGCGGTAGGCCGCCGCCGGAGTCTCCCGGGGCTCCGCCGGCTCCTCGTGCTCGTGCGCCCCCGCCACCCGGCCCGCGCGCGTCACGCCTCGTCCCTCGTCCAGTGGCCCGACTTGCCGCCCGTCTTCTCCTCCACCCGTACGTCGGAGATGACCGCGCCCTTGTCGACCGCCTTCACCATGTCGACCACGGTCAGGGCCGCCACCGAGACCGCCGTCAGGGCCTCCATCTCGACGCCCGTGCGGTCCGTGGTCTTCACCGTCGCCAGGATCTCGACCGCGTCGTCCGTGACCGCAAGGTCCAGGGTCACGCCCGAGACGGCCAGCGGGTGGCAGAGCGGGATGAGGTCCGGGGTCCTCTTGGCGCCCATGATCCCGGCGATGCGGGCGGTCGCCAGGGCGTCGCCCTTCGGGACGCCCTCGCCGCGCAGCAGCTCGATCACGCGCGGCGAGACGAGCACCCGCCCGCTGGCCCGCGCCGTGCGGGCCGTGACGTCCTTCGCCGATACGTCGACCATGCGGGCCGCGCCCGCCTCGTCGATGTGGGTGAGACCTTGCTGCGTGCTCATCGCCGTGACACTCCCGGTCGCTGTGTGGGACGACACCGTACCCCCACCCTCGCCTCCTCAGCCGAGGAGGACCACTTCCAGCTCGGTGCCCGGCTCCACGCTCTCCGTCTCCTCCGGGACCACCAGCAGGCAGTCCGCCTGCGCGAGGGCCGCGATCAGATGGGAGCCGGCGCCGCCCACCGGGGTGACCGTGCTCGCCTCGGGGTCGTACGACCCCCGGAGGAACTGCCGGCGCCCGGCGGGTGACGACAGCGCCTCGTCGGCGACGAGCTCCGCCCGCACCCGGGGCCGGTGCAGGTCCTCGACGCCCATCAGGGCACGGATCGCGGGGCGCACGAACAGCTCGAACGAGACGTACGACGAGACCGGGTTGCCCGGCAGCGCCAGGAGCGGGATCTGCTCGGCGCCGATCGCGCCGAAGCCCTGGGGCTTGCCCGGCTGCATGGCCAGCTTGCGGAAGTCGACCTGCCCGTCGGCGGTCAGGGCCTCCTTCACCACGTCGTACGCACCGACGCTCACCCCGCCCGTGGTCACGATCAGATCGGCCCGGATCAGCTGGTCCTCGATGGTGGAGCGCAGCGACTCCGCGTCGTCGGCGACGGCGCCCACCCGGTAGGCGAGGGCGCCGGCGTCCCGCGCGGCGGCGGCGAGCGCGAAGCTGTTGGAGTCGTGGATCTGGCCCTCGCCCAGCGGCTCACCGGGCTGGACCAGCTCGCTGCCGGTGGACATGACGACCACCCGGGGGCGGGGCCGCACCCGGACCGTGCCGCGCCCGATGGCGGCGAGGAGCCCGATCTGCGGCGGCCCGAGGACCGTGCCGGCCGCCAGCGCCAGCTCCCCGGCCCGCACGTCGCTGCCTCGCGCGCGGACATGGGCGCGGGCCTCCGCGGCGCGGTGCACCCGGACCTCGCCGGCCGCGCCCTCGGGGGCGGCGCTCGCGGCGGTCATGCCGGTGGCGGCGCCCCCGCCCGTACCGCCGTCGGTCCACTCGACGGGGACGACGGCCTCGGCGCCGGGCGGCAGCGGGGCGCCGGTCATGATGCGGGCGGCCTGGCCGGGGCCGACCTCGGGCAGGCCGTCCGCGCCCGCCGCGACGTCACCGACGACGGTGAGGACGGCGGGGAACTCCTCGGTGGCCCCGGCGACGTCCGCGACCCGGACCGCGTACCCGTCCATGGAGCTGTTGTCGAAGGGGGGCAGCGCGACCGGCACCGTCACGTCCTCGACGAGGACGCAGCCCTGCGCGTCGAGGAGTTGCAGCTCGATGGGTTCGAGCGGGCCGACGGCCGCGAGGATGTCGGCCAGGTGCTCGTCCACCGACCACAGACCGCGGGCGGGACCGGCGCACGGGTCACCGGCCCCCGTCCCGTGGTCGTGGTCGTCGTGGGGCGGCGACGGTGCCGTGCTGCTGCTCAAGGTCCTACATCTCCTCGCTGACGTATCTCCGGAGCCAGGCCCGGAAGTCCGGTCCCAGATCTTCACGTTCGCACGCGAGTCTGACAATGGCACGCAGATAGTCACCGCGGTCACCGGTGTCATAGCGGCGGCCCTTGAACACGACGCCGTGCACCGGGCCGCCGATCTTCTCGTCCGAGGCCAGCTTCTGCAGGGCGTCGGTCAGCTGGATCTCCCCGCCGCGCCCCGGCTCGGTCTCCCGCAGCATCCCGAAGACGGCCGGATCCAGTACGTAGCGGCCGATGATCGCGTAGTTGCTGGGCGCCTCGTGCGCGTCCGGCTTCTCGACCAGATCCGTCACCTTGACGACGTCCGAGTCGATGGTCGCCTCGACGGCGGCGCAGCCGTACAGGTGGATCTGTGAGGGCTCGACCTCCATGAGGGCGATCACGCTGCCGCCCTCCCGCTCCTGGACCTCCACCATGCGCGCGAGGAGGGGGTCGCGCGGGTCGATCAGGTCGTCGCCGAGGAGGACGGCGAAGGGCTGGTCCCCGACGTGCGGGGCGGCGCAGAGCACGGCGTGGCCGAGGCCGCGCGGCGCGCCCTGGCGCACGTAGTGCATGGTGGCGAGGTCGTTGGACTCCTGGACCTTGGAGAGGCGTTCGTCGTCGCCCTTCCGGGTCAGGGCCTCCTCCAGCTCGTAGTTCCGGTCGAAGTGGTCCTCCAGGGGACGCTTGTTCCGGCCGGTGATCATCAGGACGTCGGAGAGGCCCGCCGCGACGGCCTCCTCCACGACGTACTGGATGGCCGGCTTGTCGACGACCGGCAGCATCTCCTTCGGCGTCGCCTTGGTGGCCGGGAGGAAGCGGGTACCGAGGCCGGCGGCCGGGATGACAGCCTTGCTGATCCGGCCGAGCCTGGGGAGCGACTGATTCATGCGGTGCACCTTAGCCGTTCGGAATGAGAGGAAGATGTGGGTTCGGTTAACTTCCTCCGCATAAAGCCAGTTACCAGAGTTTTGTGAACACACACGAGGCCGTCATGTCATCCGAGTTGTCCGAGAAGACCCTGCTCCGCGGTCGCCTTCTGGCCGGCCGCGCCGCGCTGGACGCCGAGTCCCTGGCCGGCACGGCCGCGTCGTTCGCCCGGCACGGACTGGAACTCGGCGAACTCGCCGAGGCGTCCACCGTCGCCGCCTACGTGTCGGTGGGCCGCGAGCCGGGCACGCGCGCGTTGCTCGACGCGCTCCACGCGCGCGGGGTGCGGGTGCTGCTCCCCGTCCTGCTCCCCGACAACGACCTGGACTGGGCCGTGTACGAGGGCCCCGAGCGGCTCGCGAAGGCCGGGCGCGGGCTCCTCGAACCCGTCGGGCCCCGGCTCGGCCCCGACGCGGTGTGCGCCGCCGACGCCGTCCTGCTGCCGGGCCTGGCGGTCGACGGGCGCGGGATGCGGCTCGGGCGGGGCGGCGGCTCGTACGACCGGGTGCTCGCCCGGCTCACGCGCGCGGGTGCAGACCCGGCCCTGGTGGTGCTCCTCTACGCGGACGAGGTGGTCGCCCGGGTCCCGGAGGAACCGCACGACCACCCCGTGCACGCGGTGGTGACCCCGGACGGGGTCACCCGCTTCCCTGCGCCGCCTACGGCTTGAGGACCAGCGTGTCCTTCGTCGCCGCGTCGACCGCCGCCTTGCCGTAGGCCCAGTCGTAGAGCTCGCCCTTGGCCCAGGCGTCGGTCTGGTCGGTGTAGTTCGAGTGGAAGGCGTGGCCCGAGGCCCCGGTCAGGTTGATCCACCGGGACCTGTCCCAGTCGCCGACGTTGACCACCATCCGCATCGACGGCACCCAGATGACCTCGTAGCCGCCGGCCGCGTTCCAGCCGGTGGCGTCGACGGCCGCCTCGCCGCCGCCCAGGTTCCACGGGCCGCGGTTGAGGAGCTGCTGCACGACGCCGGGTCCGGCGGTGCCGAGGGTCTGGTTCTTCAGGGTCAGCTGGTGGAGGCGGCCCCAGCTCCAGGTGGAGACGTCCTTGCCGAGCTTGGCCGTCAGCTCCCAGCGCGCGTCCTTCATGGCGCGGGCGAGCAGCTGGTCACGGGTCTCGGTGGCCGAGTCCAGACGGTTGCCGGGGGTGGTCCACCACTCGCTCTTCTCCTGCTTGAGGAGCGGGCGGACCACCTCGTACCAGCGGTCTCCGCCGTCCGGCTGCGCCGTGTCGGGGTCGCGCTGGCCGCATTCCCGTACGAGCTTGTTCTGCTCGTCGACCGGGCCGGTGGCATCGGCCGGGCGCACGTTGATGCAGTCGCCCTCGACGCGCAGCTCCTTGGGCAGCTTGTTGCCGAAGGCGAGCTTGAGGACGTTGCGCCAGACCGCGTTGAAGTAGGCGGCGGCGGCCGAGTCGGGTTCCTGGGTGTAGTCCCAGCCCTCCAGGAGCTTCTGCGCCTCGCGGACGTACGGGTCGGAGATGTCGATCTTCAGCAGGAGCGGGTTGAGCAGGGTCGCGATCTCGCTGCGGTTGTCCGTCTGCATGGTCCGCATGTCGTCCGGCGAGATCTTCCCGCCGTCCTTGATCTTCGACTCGATGAGGTCGTTGATCCGCTGGCTGCGCGAGCCGTAGCCCCAGTCCTTGGTGAGGAGGTCGGGGTAGGTCGTGGAGTCGATCACGGCCTGGTTGGCGGTGACGACGTAGCCGCGGTCGGGGTTGTACTCGTAGGGCAGCTGCTCGTAGGGGATGTAGCCCTTCCACCTGTACGTGGAGTCCCAGCCGGGCGCGGGCAGGGTGCCGTCGCCCTTGGAGCGCTGCGGGATCTTGCCCGGGGACTGGTAGCCGATGTTGCCCTCGGTGTCGGCGTAGACCAGGTTCTGGGACGGGACCTCGAAGTTCTTCGCGGCGGCCCGGAAGGTGGTGAAGTCCTTGGCGCGGTCGAGGGCGAAGACCGCGTCCATCGACCTGCCGGGCTGGAGGGCGGTCCACTGGAGGGAGACGCCGTAGCCGGTGCCGCGGTCGGGGGCGGCGTTGCCGACGGGGGCCTTCTGGCCGACCTTCTCCATCTCGGTGGAGCGGTCGGAGACCAGCGGGCCGCGCTCGGTGGAGCGGACGGTGATCTTGCGGTCCTTGCCGCCCGCGACCTTGATGATCTCGTCGCGGACCGTGAAGGGCTTCACCTTGCCGTCGACGAGGTAGCCGTCGGGGCCGATCTTCTCCAGGTAGAGGTCGGTGACGTCGGCGCCGAGGTTGGTGAAGCCCCAGGCGATCTTGTCGTTGTGTCCGATGATCACACCGGGCATGCCGGAGAAGGTGTAGCCGGCGACGTCGTAGCGGCAGGTCGCCGAGACCGAGCGGCAGTGCAGGCCCATCTGGTACCAGAGGGACGGCAGCTGGGGCGCGAGGTGCGGGTCGTTGGCGAGCAGCGGCTTGCCGGAGGTGGTGTACCGCCCGGAGACGACCCAGGAGTTCGAGCCGATGCCGTTGCCGTTGGGGCCGAGGAGGGCGGGGACGCCGTCGAGGACCTCGGAGAGCGCGCCCAGCTGGGACTGCGCACCGGAGGAGTCGGAGTCACCGGACCCCGAACCGCCCGGCCCGTTGCCCGGGGTCTCCCCGGTGGTCGCGCCGTCGGTCTCGTCGGCCTTCGCCTTCGGGTCGAACTCTCCGCTGTCCTCGTCGACCGCGCCCTGCGAGACGATCGGCTGGTGCAGCGCGTACGGGTACTCCGGGTACAGCTGCTTGATCTGGCTCGCGCTCAGCCGGCTCGTCATCAGCGAGCGGTCGATCTCGTCCTGCATGTTGCCGCGCAGGTCCCAGGCCATCGCCTTGAGCCAGGCCACCGAGTCGACCGGCGTCCACGGCTCGATCGCGTAGTCGTTGGTCAGGCCGAGGGCCGCGTACTCGACGGAGACGTCCTCGGGCTTCCGGTCCTTCAGATAGGCGTTGACGCCCTCCGCGTACGCCTGGAGGTACTTCTTCGTCTCGGGCGACAGGATCTTGTCGTACTCCTGCTGCGCGACCCGGCGCCAGCCGAGCGTGCGCAGGAACGAGTCGGTCTCGACCTGGCCCTCGCCGAACATCTCCGAGAGCCGGCCCGCGGTCACGTGCCGCCGGACGTCCATCTCGTAGAAGCGGTCCTGCGCCTGGACGTAGCCCTGGGCGCGGAAGAGGTCCGTCTCGGTGTCGGCGTAGATCTGCGGGACGCCGTTCGCGTCGCGCTTGACCTCGACCTGGCCCGAGAGCCTGTCGAGCCGGATCTCGCCCGTGGTCTGCGGGAACGAGGCCCGGACGGTGCTCACACCCCAGTACCCGCCGGCCCCGACGCCCGCGACCAGGGCGAGGACCAGGACGAGGAGGATCAGGCGGGCGCGCCGCCCTTTCTTCTTGGCGGGAGGCGCGGTCGTGTTGGAGGGCATCGCTGTCCTTCGAGGGGCAGGGTGGTCCTGGAGTACGGGAGCAACCTTAGGCGCAGCGTCCGGACGGCCCGGACGCGGTGTCAGGAACAGAACCGTACTGACGAGCGAGCGCGCGCAAAGAAGGCGTCAAGAAAACGTTAAAGATTAGGTAAGGTAACGAAGTGTCGGCCGCTGGAGGAACGATCCAGCTGCATGTGAGGGGAAGGAACGGCCACTGACTGTCCACGAGCTCAACGAACTCCTGCTCATCAGCTCCCTCGTGCTGCTGATCGCGGTCGCGGCCGTCCGGATCTCGTCCCGCAGCGGACTTCCCAGCCTGCTGCTCTACCTCGGCATCGGCATCGCCATCGGCCAGGACGGCATCGGCAACGTCGCCTTCGACAACGCCGAGCTGACCCAGGTCATCGGCTACGCCGCCCTCGTCGTGATCCTCGCCGAGGGCGGCCTCGGCACGAAGTGGAAGGAGATCAAGCCGGCGCTCCCCGCCGCGGTCGTCCTCTCCACCCTCGGCGTCGCGGTGAGCGTGGGCATCACGGCCGCCGCCGCCCACTACCTCGTCGGCCTCGACTGGCGACAGGCCCTGATCATCGGCGCCGTCGTCTCCTCGACCGACGCCGCCGCGGTCTTCTCCGTGCTCCGCAAGGTGCCCCTTCCCTCACGGGTCACCGGCGTCCTGGAGGCCGAGTCCGGCTTCAACGACGCCCCCGTCGTCATCCTCGTCATCGCCTTCTCGACCACGGGGCCGATCGACGAGTGGTACGTCCTCGTCGGCACGATCGCCCTCGAACTCGCCATCGGCGCCGCCGTCGGCCTCGCCGTCGGCTTCCTCGGTGCCTACGGGCTGCGGCACGTCGCCCTGCCCGCCTCCGGCCTCTACCCGATCGCCGTCATGGCCATCGCCGTCGTCGCCTACGCCGCCGGCGCCATGGCCCACGGCTCCGGCTTCCTCGCCGTCTACCTCGCGTCGATGGTCCTCGGCAACGCCAAGCTGCCCCACGCGCCCGCGAACCGCGGCTTCGCCGAGGGCCTCGGCTGGATCGCCCAGATCGGCATGTTCGTCCTGCTCGGCCTGCTCGTCACCCCGCACGAGCTCGTCCACGACTTCTGGCCCGCCGTCGTCATCGGCCTGGTCCTGACCGTGGTCGCCCGGCCCATGGAGGTCCTGGTCAGCCTGCTGCCCTTCCGGATCCCCTGGCAGGAGCAGGCCCTCATGTCCTGGGCGGGACTGCGCGGAGCCGTCCCCATCATCCTCGCCACCATCCCGATGGTGACGGAGGTCGAGGGCAGCGAGCGGATCTTCAACATCGTCTTCGTGCTCGTCGTCGTCTACACCCTCGTCCAGGGCCCCACCCTGCCCTGGCTCGCGCGGGCACTGAAGCTCGGCGACTCCTCGGGGGCCTCCGACCTCGGCGTCGAGTCCGCCCCGCTGGAGCGGCTGCGCGGCCACCTGCTCTCCGTCGCCATCCCGGACGGCTCCCGGATGCACGGCGTCGAGGTCGCCGAGCTGCGGCTCCCGGCCGGAGCGGCCGTCACCCTCGTCGTACGGGAGGAGAAGAGCTTCGTCCCCGGGCCCGCGACCGTCCTGCGGCGCGGCGACGAGCTCCTCGTCGTCGCCACCGACCCGGTACGGGACGCCACCGAGCGGCGCCTGCGCGCGGTCGGCCAGGGCGGCAAGCTCGCCGGCTGGCTCGGGACGGGAGGCGCCACGGCGGCCTCCACGCCCTCGGACACGGCGCCGCGCTTCCACCGCCACGGGCACCACGAGAGGAAGCCGTCCGGCTGAGGCGGGGCGGTCCCGGCCCAGGGGGCGGCCCGGGCGCACCGGGCGTGGCTGACCGGGCGGCCCGGGCCCGCCCACTCCCAGACCCAGGCCCGACGAGCGGGCATCCGGTCAATCCGAGGCATCATTTCGGGGGCGGGAGCGTTTTCTCAGGCGGGAAGACGCTCCTCCCTGTACCATGAAGGCACACCTGATCGAACCAACTCTGCCTGACGCAGAGCTGGCGCGACCGTATGGCGGCCGTGGCGCCCCTCCGCAGTGGGGCCGGCCCGGTATCTACCGCAGTGACGCGCATGAGGACAGCTCTCGGCGACACCCGCACCACCGTGCCGGGACGCGCTACCAGGCGGCAGAAAGGCCAGGACCGTGGCGTCCACGGTCAACTCGGACAAGCGACCCGGCTACGGCCGGCTGCTGCGCACACCCGGTGCGCTGTCCTTCCTGCTCCCCGGCTTCGCCGCACGGCAGCCCTTCGCGATGCTGACCATCGGCATCGTCCTGCTCGTCCAGCACACCACCGGCTCCTTCGGCAGCGCCGGCGCCGTCGCCGCCGTCACCGGCGTCTCCATGGCGCTGTTCGCTCCGCAGAGCGGCAAGCTCGCCGACCGCTTCGGCCAGCGCGCCGTCCTGGTCCCCGGTGTCCTGATCCACACCGCGTCCGTCTCCCTGCTCGTCACGCTCGCGCTGACCGGCGCCCCGCTCTGGGCGCTGTTCCTGGCCGCCGTACCCGCCGGCGCCTCCGTGCCGCAGGTCGGACCGATGGTCAGGGCCCGCTGGGCCGCGAAGCTCGACGGCACCCCGCTGATGCCGACGGCCGCGGCCTTCGAGTCGGTCACCGACGAGTTCACCTTCGTCGTCGGACCCGTCCTCGCCACCGCCCTGTGCACCGGCGTCCACCCGGCCGCCGGACTGATCGCCGAGGCCGCCCTCACCCTCGTCGGCGGACTGTTCTTCGCCGCCCAGCGCGCCACCCAGCCCGCCTTCGGCGTCACCGCGGCCGCGTCGGCCGAGCCCCACCGCTCCGCCCTCTCCATCCCCGGCGTCCGCGTCCTCATCGTCGCGTTCCTCGGCATCGGCTCCGTCTTCGGCGGCATGCAGGTCTCCCTCACCGCGTTCACCGAGGAGATCGGCAACCCCGGCGCCAACGGGCTCCTGTACGGGATCTTCGCCGCCGGCAACATGCTCGCGGGCATCGCCATGGGCGCCGTCGCCTGGAAGACGGGGCCCCGCCGCCGCCTGATCCTCGGCTACGCCGGACTCACCGTCGCCGCCTCCCTGCTGTGGACCGCCCACTCGGTGCTGCTCCTCGGCGCCCTGGGCCTGGTCGTGGGCCTGTGCATCGCCCCGGCCCTGATCACCGGCTACACCATCGTCGAGACCCTGATCCCGGCGTCCGCCCGCACCGAGGCGTTCACCTGGCTCACCGGCGCCGTCGCGCTCGGCCAGGCCGCGGCCGTCACGGTCGCCGGCCGGCTCGCCGACGCCCACGGGTCGAGCACCGGATTCCTGGTGCCGCTGGCGGGCACGGCGCTCGCCCTCGCCACGCTCCTGGCCCTGCGGTCGCGGCTCGCACCCCGCGAGACGAGCCGGGTCGCGGCACGTGGTATCGGTCACCGCGTGCCGGTGACGGTGGACTGATCCCGCGGAATACGTCACTATGGATCGTCGTTAGCACTCGATGAGTGTGAGTGCCAGGAGGAAGACAAGTGCCGACCTACCAGTACCAGTGCACCGAGTGCGGCGAGGGCCTCGAGGCGGTGCAGAAGTTCACCGATGACGCGTTGACCGAGTGCCCCCAGTGCAAGGGCCGCCTGAAGAAGGTGTTCTCGGCCGTCGGCATCGTCTTCAAGGGTTCCGGCTTCTACCGGAACGACAGCCGCGGCTCGTCGTCCAGCAGCTCGCCGGCCGCTTCGAAGTCCACGACCCCCGCGTCCACGTCCTCGACGTCGGACGCGAAGCCGGCCGCGTCGACCGCGTCGTCGTCCGCTTCCTCCTCCTCGACGTCCTCGTCGAGCACCGGAAGCTCGGCCGCCTGACCCAGCCTTTCCCCGAGAGCCCCGTCGCATGCGACGGGGCTCTCGGCATTCCGGGACGTTCCCTCCGGAGGGTGAGGGAGTTGTCCACAGGCTCGGGGTGATCCCCAGGCCGGAGCGGGGACGCGGCGCGACCGGGACAGTGGGAGCGCGGGCCACAGGGGCCCCTTCCGACCAGAACGGGCGGTGCTCCACGATGACGACGTCTCCCTCCCCGTACTCCTCCACTGCCTCCCCGTACTCCTCCGCTCCCTCCGCCTCCCTCACTTCCTCCGCCTCCCTGACCTCCTCCGCTCGCCCCTCCGTTCCGGCGCCGTGCGCGGTGCCGGACTTCGAGCCCCTACGGGTACGGGGCGCCCGGCGGCGGCTGCGCAGGGCGCTGCGGCGGCGGGGGCGGTGGGCGCCGGCGGTACTGCTGACGCTCGCCGCCGTCGCGCTCGCCGTCGCGAGCGGCGCTCCGGCGCCTCCCCCGCCGGGGACCGGAGGGGCTCAGCTCCCCACGGCCGCCGCCCGCGCGCGCCCGCCCGTCGCCGTGCGTCCGGTGTCCGCTCCGGTACGGATCGCCGACGCCGCGACCGTACGGCTGCTGCGCCCCGGCGACCGGGTCGACGTGATCGCCGCCGCCGACTCGCCGCTGGGCACGGAGAGCGAGGCCCGGGTGGTGGCGAAGGGCGCCCGTGTGGTCGACGTCCCGCACCCGGACGAGACGCGGTCGGACGGCGGGGCGCTCGTCGTCCTGTCCGTGCCCCGGTCGACGGCGGCGGCACTCGCGGGTGCCGGTGTCACCTCCCGGCTGGCGGTGACGATGTGCTGATTCGCACGGGCACCCTGTCGAGTCACCGTCCCGTGTGTACCGATTGGACGCCCCCGCGCCGCGCGCGGCCTAATGGCTGGGCAGACAGCAGTACGAGCGACGAAAGGCACCTCGGTGACCGAGAACAAGGAAAGTTTGCTGGCGGGCTTCAAGGCCTTCCTGATGCGTGGCAACGTGATCGACCTGGCCGTGGCCGTCGTCATCGGTGCCGCCTTCACCAACATCGTGAACTCGGTGGTCAAGGGCATCATCAACCCGGTCGTCGGCGCTTTCGGCACGAAGAACCTGGAGAGCTACGCGTCCTGTCTGAAGGACCCCTGCCGGGTGGTCGACGGCGAGATGCAGGGCATCCAGATCCAGTGGGGCCTGGTCCTCAGCGCGGTCCTGAGCTTCCTCATCACCGCGGCCGTCGTCTACTTCCTGATGGTCCTGCCGATGGCGAGGATCCTCGCGAAGCGCGCCGCGCACGACAAGGCGAAGCAGGGCGTCGCGGAGACCATCGAGATCACCGAGCTGGAGGTCCTCAAGGAGATCCGCGACCACCTCGTCGCGCAGCGCGGCCCGCTCACGGGCGCCACGCCGAGCTCCAACGGTTCGGGTTCCGGAGCGGCCTCGGGGACGCACTCCACCTCCTGACCGGCACGGCAGGCCGGGATCAGAGGTGGTGCGGCGGCTTCTCGTCGAGGAAGCGCGCGAGGTCGGTGGCGCTGTCGCCGCCGGCCGGAGGCCGCTCGCCCCACCCACGGTCCGTGTCGTCCGCGGACTGCTGGTCCAGCGGATCGTCGAAGACGAGTACCGGCTTCGTCTCGTTCGTGGGATGCGGGCCGGACCGCTTCGCGTCTCGCGGGCCGTGGGCGGGGGCGGTGCTCATGACTTCAGGGTACGCCCGCGGGCCCGCACCGTACCCCGCTGATCCGGGGGCGCCGGGGTCCGGACCGCGGTCCGCCGTCCAAGGGCCCTTCGCTCAGCGGTCCTTCGGGTCCACCACCCACAGGCCGAGCACCACGAGGAACGACAGGACGAGAAAGCCCGCGCCCCACCAGGCCGTGCCGGTGTCGCCCGTCATCCACTCGTCCACCAGGATCGTCAGCCCCCAGAGCTGGCCGATGACGACCGTGAGCGCCAGCGCCAGACGGGCCGACAGCTTCGAGGAGCGTTCCGGTTCCTGTTCCGTGCCGGCCCCCGGTCCCGGCCCGGTGTGCCGGATGCGGGGGTCGCCGTACCCGCTGGTGGCGCGGATCTGCGGATACCGCTCGTGCACCGGCCGGTTCAGCCGAGGCTGCGCGCTGCCGGGGGTGTACGCGGGGGGCCGGGGGGCCTCCGGGTCCTGCGGGAAGGGGGTCTCCGTCATGTGCGCTCACTCCTCCGCGCCGGCTTCCCGGTCGGGGCGCCGGCGCCGAAGCCGGGACAGCCCGGACGGTCGTCGCCGTTCTGGCGGCAGAAGCCCTCGACGGCGCTCTCGCCCGACCGGGCGGTGCCGACGGCCCAGACGCTGCCGTCGGCCTGCTCGACGAGCAGCACCTTCGGCAGGCCCCTCGGCGGCGGGCCGGCGGCGACCTCGCCGGTGCGGGCGTCGAAGACGCCCTCGTGGCAGGGGCAGTACAGCTCGCCCTCGCTGCCCCGGTCCCTGCGCCACAGCACGGCGCAGGCGAGGTGGGTGCAGACGGCGGAGTAGCCGGCGAGGGTGCCGTCCTCCATGCGGAGGGCGATGGCCCGGTCCTCGTCGCCCGGGTAACGGAAGGCGAGCGACTCCCCCGGTTCGATCCGGTCGGCGATCTTCCTGACCTCGGTGGCGCCTTCGGCGTCCCCGTGCCGGTGGAGGATGCCGGAGGCGACGGCGACACCGCCGACGGCGAGGCCGCCGGAGACGGTCGCGACGATGCGCAGGTAGTCGCGGCGGGTGGTGAGCGAGTCCGCGGAGATCCGGTCGTGGAGCGCCTCCCTGGCCGCGTCGGCGCCGGTGTCCGCGGTGGGCGGCTGGGGGTCGGTGACGCTCAACGGACATCCCTTCCATTGATCTCGACGACGGGGAGCCCGCCGGGGACCGGCCACTGGACCTTGTCGGCGGGGACCACCATCGCCACGCCGGTGGAGACGGTGGTGGTGCCGAAGGTGAAGGAGTCGACCACCTGGACGCCGGGGCGTTCGGCCCGGAGCTCGTCGAGGGTTCCGTAGAAGAGGGCGCCGGTGGGGCAGACGGTGGCGCACATCGGGGCGAGGCCGTAGGCGGTGCGGTCGTAGCAGAGGTTGCACTTCATCTGGAGCTTCGCCTGGAGGTCGATCTTGGGGACGCCGAAGGGGCAGGCGTTGACGCAGTTGGCGCAGCCGATGCAGCGAGTGGTGTCGGCCTGCTGCACGACGCCGTCGGCGGTCACCAGGATCGCGTCGGCGGGGCAGACCTCGGCGCAGGGGGCGACGGGGTCCTCGCAGTGCATGCAGACGGTGGGGAGGGAGGCGACGGAGTGGCCCTCGTCGGGGTAGTCGAGGTGGATCATCGACTTGCCGCGGTGCGAGTCGCATTCGCGGCAGGCGGAGACGCAGGCCTGGCAGCCGATGCAGCGGCCCGGGTCGATGAAGATCGTGCGGCCCATCATGTGCGGTTCAGCTCCTCTCCGAGGTGCCGCGGCCCTGGGGGGAGGTGGGGGGCAGCGGGTCGGTGCGGGAGACCTGGGTCTCGGGGTAGGCCTGCCGGCCGGGGGCGGTCGGCGGGGCGGGGACCTCGTCGATGTGCGGGGCGGCCTCGATGCGGGCGGCGCAGACCTTGTACTCCGGGATCTTGGAGCGCGGGTCGAGGGCGTCGATGGTGAGGGCGTTGGCCGCGGTGGGGACGGGCCAGTGGTACGGGACGAAGACGGTGTCGGGGCGGATGGCCTCGGTGACGAGGGCCGGGAAGACCTCGCTGCCGCGGCGGGTGACGACACGGACGGGGTCGCCGTTGCGGAAGCCGTGGGAGGGGTGGACCTCGACCCAGGGGCGCGGGGTCTGTTCGACGAGGGCGCCGAGGCGGCGGGTCTGGTTGCCGGAGAGGAAGTGGGCGACGGTACGGCCGGTGGTCAGCGACAGGGGGTACTCCTCGCTGTACGGGTCCATCGGCGGGTGCCATTCGACGACCTGGAGGTGGATCTTCCCGTCCGGGTGGTAGGTGCGGCCGTCCTCGAAGAGGCGGGGGGTGCCGGGGTGTTCGGTGGTGGGGCAGGGCCAGGCGATGCCGCCGGTCTCCTCCAGGCGTTCGTAGGTGATGCCGTAGTAGTCGTTGACGGTCCCGGCGGAGGCGACGCGGAGTTCCTCGAAGACGGAGCGGGAGTCGGGGAAGGCGAACTTGTCGCCCGCGCCGAGCCGGCGGGCGAGTTCGCACATGACCCAGGTGTCGGTGCGGACGCCGGCGGGGGGTTCCTGGGCCTTGTTGTGCTTGACGACCCGGGCCTCGGCGTTGGCCATGACGCCTTCGTCCTCGGCCCACACGGTGACGGGGAAGACCACGTGCGCGTTGGCCGCGGTCTCGGAGAGGAAGAAGTCGAACTGGGCGTGGAACTGGAGGGTGTCGTAGCCGTCCTTGACGGTGGCGTAGTTGGGCAGCGACACGAAGGGGTTGTTGCAGATGCCGACGAGTCCGCGGATCTCCTTGCGCTGCATCTGCCAGACCATCTCCATCATGGAGGTGCCGGCGAGGGGCAGCTCGGTCTCGTCGATGCCCCAGATCTCGCAGATCTGGCGGCGGTGCTCGGGGTTGGTGATGGAGCGGCCGCCGGGGAGGAGGTCGGACTTCTGACCGTGCTCGCGACCGCCCTGGCCGTTGCCCTGGCCGGTGATGGTGCCGTAGCCGGCTCCGGGCTTGCCGATGTTCCCGGTGGCGACGCACAGGTTGATGATGCTGAGGCAGTTCTCGACGCCCTGGGAGTGGTGCTCGACCCCGCGGGCGTGCCAGGCCATGGACCTGCCGGCGCCGGCGAACATGCGGGCGACCTGGACGATCTGCTGCTCGGGGACGCCGCAGATCTCGGCGGCGCGGGCGGGCGGGTAGGCGGCGACGGTCTCCTTCACCTCGGCCCAGCCGGTGGTGTGGGCGGCGAGGTACGCCTCGTCGGTGAGGCCCTCGGCGACGACGACGTTCAGGACGGCGTTGAAGAAGGCGGAGTCGGTGCCGGGCTTGAGGGCGACATGGAGGTCGGCGGTGCGGGCGACGGCGGTCTCGCGGGGGTCGACGACGATCAGGGTGGCGCCCCGGTCGCGGGCTCCCCACAGGTACTGGGTCATGACGGGGAAGCACTCGCCGACGTTGGAGCCGGCGATGAGGAGGCAGTCGGTGAGGAGGATGTCGGAGAAGGGGTTGCCGGCGCGGTCGATGCCGAAGGCGAGCTTGTTGGCTCCGGCGGCGGAGACCATGCAGAGGCGTCCGTTGTAGTCGACGTGCCGGGTCTTGAGGGCGACCCGGGCGAACTTGCCGACGAGGTACGTCTTCTCGGAGTAGAGGCTGGCGCCGCCGAGGAGACCGAAGGCGTCGTTGCCGTACTCGCCCTGGATGCGGCGGATCTCGGCGACGGTGTGGTCGAGGGCCTCCTCCCAGCTGACCTCGCGGAAGGCCTCGTCCCGGTTGCGGCGCATGAGCGGCGCGGTGAGCCGGTCGGGGTGGTTGACCTGCTGGTAGGCGTTGATGCCCTTGGGGCAGAGGCGCATCCGGTTGATGTCGTGGTTGCGGGGTTCGACGCCGAAGACCTTGCCGCCGCGGTCGACCCGGAGGTACATGCCGCACTGGACGCCGCAGAAGCAGCAGTGGGTGGGGACGAGGGTCTCGCCGTTCTGGTCGGCGTGCCAGCGGTCGGCGGGGATGCCGCCGGCGTCACGGAAGGCACGGGTGCCGGGCGGGGCGAGGGAGGGGTCGAGCGACAGCGTCCGGGCGGACGGGGCGGCGGGGCGGGACCCGGAGGCGGTCGCGGCCTGGGGCGCCGGGTCGGTCGCGGGGCGGGGCGCCGGGTCGGTCGCGCTCACTTGAAGCCCTTCTTCACGTGGTCGAGGTAGGCGTTGCCGCGCAGGACGCGCTTGCAGCGGGGGCAGTACTCGGCCCACGCGTCGAAGCCGAGGTCGAGGTCGCGCATGGTGCCCCTGAGGTTCTCCACGTACGGGGCGGTGTCGATGGGCTCGTGGCAGCGGCGGCAGGTGAGGGCCTGCTCGTCCTTGCGGCGGGAGGTGTACTTGAAGAGCTGCATGCCGACGGCGGCGGGCCGCTGCACGATGTGGAAGAACTTCCCGAAGGGGATGTAGATGAGGGTGAAGACGACCGCCACCATGTGGAGGATCGCGAGGAACTCGTAGCCTCCGCCGTGCAGGAAGATCGACGAGAAGGTGAGCAGCAGCCCGGTCACGGAGATGACGACGAGGGCGATCAGCGGCACCAGGTCGTAGGCGAAGCGCTGGCCGGTGACGGCTCCGCGGTCCTTCATGCGGCGCCGGAGGAAGTAGGCGGCGCCGGCGATGACGAGGACGGCGGCGATGTCGAGGCCGTGGAACATGAGCCAGCCGACGATGCTGAGCGCGTCGAAGCCGATGATCCTGAAGCCCCAGATCCGCATCTCGTAGCCGGGGCCCGAGCCGGTGGCGGAGGTGAAGGTGAACCAGCCCCAGGTGAGCGGGAAGGTGATCGCGGCGGCGAGCAGGCAGCCCCAGAAGATGAGCTGGTGGGCGGCCCAGCGCGCGTGGGAGCGGGCGCCGAGGAACTTCTGGAAGCCGAGGTAGGTGGCGATCATCCGGGGCAGGGCGGTGGGCGCCGTGCGGAAGTTCGCGACGGAGAAGAAGGAGCGCCAGCCCTGTTTGAAGAGGCGGCGGGCTCCGGGGGCGGAGACCCAGACGGTGTAGCGGTAGGCCACACCGAAGGCGAGGAAGACGGTGGCGACGGCGTAGGGCAGGAGGGCCGAGTCGAAGTCGCGGAGCAGACGGCTGCCGAAGACGATCGCGAGGATCAGCAGGACGGAGACGACGGCGCCGGCGAGGGAGGCGCGGCGGCGCACGGCGGCCGGGGTCTGCGGCGGGGGTACGGCGGCGGCCGGCGCTCCCGTGGTGTGGGCGCCGGGTTCGCCCGGCGGGGGTGTCGCTTCGACTGTCTGCGGTGGCTCGGTCACGCGGCCACGGTAAAGCCATACAGACCCCTTTGCCCGTTTTGCACCCGTCTGGCGGGGAGGCGTCGCTCAGACGGCGTGCAGGCCGTGGGAGCGGAACACCTCCCGGACGCCGGCCAGCTGCCCGGGGGTCGGTGACGGCGTGTCGTGCAGGGTGAACGGCATGGCGAGTGCCTGCCACTTCGCTTCGCCGAGCTTGTGGAAGGGCAGGACGTCCACGCGGGAGACGTTGCCGAGACCCCCGGCGAAGGCGGCGATCCCCTCCACCTCGGCCGGGTCGTCGGTGAGTCCCGGGACGAGGACGAAGCGGACGTGGACCTCCTGGCCGAGGTCGGCGAGCCGCCGGGCGAAGTCCAGGGTCGGCCGCAGGGGACGGCCGGTGACCTTCCGGTACGTGTCGGGGTCCCAGGCCTTGATGTCGAGCAGCACCAGGTCGGTGTCGCGCAGCAGGGCGTCGGTGGCACGGTCGCCGAGGAAGCCCGAGGTGTCGAGGGCGGTGTGGAACCCGAGCTCGTGCTTCAGGCGGTGGAGGAGCTCGCCGGTGAAGACCGGCTGGAGGAGCGGTTCGCCGCCGGAAACGGTGGCTCCGCCCCCGGAGGCGGAGATGAAGCGGACGTACTTGCCCGCCTCGGCGATCACGGAGTCCGCGGAGGTGCGCGTGCCGTTCCGCATCCGCCAGGTGTCGGGGTTGTGGCAGTAGAGGCAGGTGAGGGGGCAGCCGGAGAGGAAGGTGACGAAGCGGGTGCCGGGCCCGTCGACACCGGTGGACAGGTCCCAGGAGTGGACCGACCCCTCGGAGGGCCGCCGGGTCGCTGCGGCGGCGGGGGTGACGGCGGGGGTGACGGCGGGAGTGACGGCGGGCCCGGGGGCGAGGTTGGTCATGGGCATCGGGACACGGCCTACAGGGACCCGTGGAAGGTGCGGTTCAGGACGTCGAGCTGCTGCTCGCGGGTGAGCCGGACGAAGTTGACCGCGTATCCGGAGACCCGGATGGTCAGCTGCGGATGGTTCTCCGGGTGCTCCATGGCGTCCCTGAGCACCGCACGGTCGAGGACGTTGACGTTCATGTGGAAGCCGTCGCTGGCCATGTACCCGTCGAGCACGCCCGCGAGGTTCGTGATCCGCTCCTCGGGGGTGCGGCCCAGACCGTCGGGGGTGACCGTGTGGGTCAGCGAGATGCCGTCCTCGGCGTCCTCGTACGGGAGCTTGGCGACCGAGAGGGCCGAGGCCACGTAGCCGTGGGTGTCGCGGCCGTTCATCGGGTTGGCGCCCGGCGAGAAGGGCTCACCGGCGCGGCGCCCGTCGGGGGTGTTGCCGGTCTTCTTGCCGTAGACGACGTTGGAGGTGATCGTCAGGACGGACTGGGTGTGCTCGGCGTTCCGGTACGTGGGCTGCTTGCGGACCTTCCGCATGAACTCCTCCACCAGCCCGACCGCGATCGCGTCGACGCGCTCGTCGTTGTTGCCGAACGCCGGGTGGTCGCCGTCCACGAGGTAGTCGATGACGAGGCCGGTCTCGTCCCGGACCGGGGTGACCCTCGCGTACCTCACGGCGGCGAGGGAGTCGGCGGCGACCGCGAGACCGGCGATGCCGCAGGCCATGGTGCGGCGCACGTCGCGGTCGTGGAGGGCCATCTCGACACGCTCGTAGGCGTACTTGTCGTGCATGTAGTGGATGACGTTCAGCGCGTGGACGTAGACGCTCGCGAGCCATTCCAGCTGCTCGTCGAACTTGGCCATGACCTCGTCGTAGTCGAGGACCCCGGAGGTCAGGGCCCCGGTGGCGGGCCCGACCTGGGCGCCGGACTTCTCGTCCCGGCCGCCGTTGATCGCGTAGAGGAGGGTCTTGGCGAGGTTCACGCGGGCCCCGAAGAACTGCATCTGCCTGCCGACGGGCATCGCGGAGACGCAGCAGGCGATGGCGGTGTCGTCGCCGAAGCGGGGGCGCATCAGCTCGTCCGACTCGTACTGCACGGAGGACGTGTCGATGGAGACCTTCGCGCAGAACTCCTTGAAGCCCCGGGGCAGCCGCGGCGACCAGAAGACGGTCAGGTTCGGCTCGGGGGCCGGGCCGAGGTTGTACAGGGTCTGGAGGTAGCGGAAGGAGGTCCTGGTGACCAGTGGCCGGCCGTCCTCGCCCATGCCGGCGAGGGACTCGGTGACCCAGGTGGGGTCGCCGGAGAACAGCTCGTCGTACTCGGGGGTGCGCAGGAAGCGGACGATGCGCAGCTTGATGATGAAGTCGTCGACGAGCTCCTGGGCCTGCTCCTCGGTGAGGAGACCGGCCTCGATGTCGCGCTGGAGGTAGACGTCGAGGAAGGTGGAGGTGCGCCCGAGGGACATCGCCGCGCCGTTCTGCTCCTTCACGGCGGCGAGGTAGGCGAAGTACAGCCACTGGATCGCCTCGCGGCCGGTGGTGGCGGGGCCGGAGATGTCGTGCCCGTAGGAGGCGGCCATCGCCTTGAGTTCGCCGAGGGCGCGGATCTGCTCGGCGAGCTCCTCCCGGAGCCGGATGGTCTCCTCCAGGGAGCGGTTCCCGGCGGGAAGGGCGTCGAGTTCCTCCTTCTCCTGCTTCTTCACCTCGACGAGGCGGTCGACGCCGTAGAGGGCGACCCGGCGGTAGTCGCCGATGATGCGGCCGCGGCCGTAGGCGTCGGGGAGTCCGGTGACGACGCCGGCCTTGCGGGCGGCGCGGATCTCGGGGGTGTACGCGTCGAAGACGCCGGCGTTGTGGGTCTTGCGGTACTCGGTGAAGACCTTCTCCAGGTCCGCCGAGACCGGGTATCCGTACGTCTCCAGTGCCCCGGCGACCATGCGCCATCCACCGTTCGGCATGATCGCGCGCTTCAGCGGGGCGTCGGTCTGCAGGCCGACGATCAGCTCCTTGTCGCGGTCGATCCAGCCGGGCGCGTGGGCGGTGATGGTGGAGGGCACGTCGTACGAGACGTCGTGGACGCCCCGGGCGCGCTCCTCGGGGAACCGGTCCGTGAGCGCCTTCCACACGGCGGAGGTCCGCTCGGTGGGGCCCGCGAGGAAGGAGCCGTCGCCCTCGTACGGCGTGTAGTTCCGCTGGATGAAGTCGCGGACGTCGACGGCGTCCCGCCAGAGCCCGCCCTTGAATCCCTTCCAGGCCCGCTCGTTCACCGTTGCCTCAGCCGGGGTCGCCGTCATCGCCCGCACCGCCTCTTTCGATCGGCTTTTCGCTTGCCTCCATTGCACGCCTTCTGATCGATCATTCCGGTCGGCAAGGGTCACCTCCCGACGGTCTTAGGTCCCTCCCCGGGCACGCGGAAAGGCCCCGCCGTGGCGGGGCCTTTCGTGCGGGGGCGGCTCAGCTCGGTGACTCGGCGTTCCCGCGGGCGTAGAACCACCAGGCCACGACCATGCAGCTGAGGTAGAAGGCGACGAAGCCCCACATCGCGCTCGTCACCGCCATCGAGCCGAAGGGGGCCGGGATGAAGAAGAAGCCGAAGGCGGCGACGGCCGAGGTGAAGCCGGTGACGGCGCCGGATTCCCTCTCCGCCCGCTTCAGCGCCCCGGCGTGCTCCGTCGATGGTCGCCGGGTCCCGCCGGTGGAGGGCCGGTCGGCGGGCCGGGACCGCCTGAGGTCCCGTCAGGCCCGCATCCCGTCTGCGTGGCAGACGAGCGGGCGGGCCCGGGGCTCTGATGTGCTGGGGTCATGACACAACCGTTCCTGCCCCTCACCGCCCGCTCCCGCGAGGAGTCCCACCGGGCCGCCACGCCCCTGGAGCTCTTCTTCGACCTGTGTTTCGTCGTCGCCGTCGCCCAGGCGGGCGCGGAACTCGTACACGCGGTGGCCGAGGGGCACACCGGCGAGGGGATCATCGACTACGCGATGATCTTCTTCGCCATCTGGTGGGCCTGGATGAACTTCACCTGGTTCGCCTCCGCCTACGACAACGACGACGTCCTCTACCGGATCGTCACCCTGGTCCAGATCGCCGGCGTCCTCGTCCTCGCCGCCGGCGTCTCCCGGGCCTTCGCCGAGCACGACTTCCTCGTCGTCTACCTCGGCTACCTCGTCATGCGGCTCGCGCTCGCCTCCCAGTGGCTGCGCGCCGCCCACCACGCCACCGACCGGGCCGAGAAGACGATGTGCCGGCGGTACGCGGGCGGGGTCCTCGCCTGCCAGGTCGGCTGGCTCGCGCTGCTCCTCACGCCCGAGGCGGCCCGCCCCTGGGTGTTCCTCGTGATGGCGCTGGCCGAGATGGCCGTACCGCTGTACGCGGAGAAGGAAGCGCCCAGCACCTGGCACCCGCACCACATCGCCGAGCGGTACGGCCTGTTCACCATCATCGTGCTCGGCGAGACCGTCGCCGCCGCGACCGTCGCCGTGAAGTCCGGCATCGTCGAGAACGACGCCCTCGGCGAACTGCTGCCGATCGCCGCCGGCGGTCTCCTGCTCGTCTTCGCCGCCTGGTGGATCTACTTCGTCGTCCCCGCCCACGACCGGCTGACGTCGAGCCGCCAGGGCTTCCTGTGGGGCTACGGCCACTACGTGATCTTCGCGTCGGCCGCCGCCGTCGGCGCCGGCCTGGAGATCGCCGTGGAACAGGCCGTGGGCAAGGCGCACGTCTCCACGCTCACCGCCTCCGCGGCGGTGACGATCCCGGCGGCCGTGTTCCTGCTGTCCGTGTGGCTGCTGCACGCCCGCTACTTCAAGGTCGGCCTCGCCCAGCAGCTCGTCCTGCCCGTCTCCGCGGGCGCGATCCTGCTGTGCTCCTTCGCGGGCCACTGGGCCGTCCTGGCCGCCGGCCTGGTCGCCGCGGCCACGGTCGCGGTGGGCGTGACCCTGACGGCCCGCAACCCGGCGACGAGGACGGGCTCTCGGGCGGAGACCGGCTGAACCGGCGCGCCCACGGCGGCCGCGCCCCCGTGGTAGGCAGGGGGCATGACACAGCCCGAGGGGACGCACGGCCAGGACTCGATCACCGACGTCGGCGGACTGCGCGTGGGGCACGCGCGCGTGGAGGGGCCCGGGGCCCTCAGCGGCACCACGGTGGTGCTGGGGCCCGAGGGCGGGGTCGTCGCCGCCGTGGACGTACGGGGCGGAGGGCCGGGGACGCGGGAGACGGACGCCCTGGACCCGAGGAACGTCGTCCAGCGCATCGACGCGGTCGTCCTGACCGGCGGCAGCGCGTACGGACTCGACGCCGCCGCCGGGGTGATGGCCTGGCTGGAGGAGCGGCACCGGGGCGTGCGGGTGGGGCCCGAGCCGTCCCATGTGGTGCCGGTGGTGCCCGCCGCCTGCGTCTTCGACCTGGGCAGGGGCGGCGACTTCACGGCCCGGCCGGACGCGGCGACGGGACGGGCCGCGGTCGAGGCGGCCGACGCGGGCGGCGACCACGCGCGCGTGGAGACGGGCGCGGTCGGCGCGGGCACGGGCGCGGTGGTCGGCGGCCTCCGGGGCGGGGTGGGCACGGCGAGCACGGTCCTGGAGTCGGGCGTCACGGTCGGCGTCCTCGTGGTGGTGAACGCGGTGGGCTCGGCCGTCGACCCGGCCACGGGCGCGCTGTACGGGAGTTACGGCGACGGCGGCCCGCCCGCCCTGCCCGAGCCGGCGGTGCACGCGGCGGCGGTGCGGCGCCTCGCCGAGGCGCACGCGGCGAGCGCCCCTCCCCCGCTGAACACCACGCTGGCCGTCGTCGCCACGGACGCGGTGCTGACCCGGGCCCAGGCGCAGAAGGTCGCCGGCACGGCACACGACGGCATCGCCCGGGCCGTGCGCCCGGTGCACCTGATGAACGACGGCGACACGGTCTTCGCCCTCGCCACCGGCGTGCGGGACCTGCCGGACGGCCCCGGTCCGCTCGCCCTGAACGAGATCCTCGCGGCGGGGGCGGACCTGGTGACGCGGGCGATCGTGCGGGCGGTGCTCGCCGCTCCCGGGGGCCTGCGCGGGCCCAGCGGGGACTTCCCCTCGTACGGCGAGCTGTACGGGACGGGGGCCGGTGCGTACTCCCCGCGAGCGGACGGGAGTTGAGGGAACTTCCCCCGCGCGCCCTTCGTTTTCCGGAACCCCGGACACGATGTCAGACCCAGGGACTACGTTAAGCAAGCACCGAGTGACATGCGGCGACGGCCTGGAGACCCTCTTGAACGATCCGCAGGATCCTCACGATCCGTACGAGACGACCGAGACGCACGTTGAGCGGCTCCTCGGCCGGGCGCTCAACTCCTTCGACCTGCCCGACTCGACCGTCGAGCGCCTCGGCACGGCGCTCGCCCACTCCAGCGCGCTGCACTCCTCGCACCACAGCGCGTCGCTGCGGCGCACCACCTGGCGCCACACGTATCTGCTCGCCGACGGCGGCGCGCTCTCCCTCTGGGAGCTCACGCACAACGCGGGCCGGGACGGGGCCGAGCAGCACGAGCTGTACGCCGAGGAGGCGGAGGCCCGCCTCGCCGCCTCCCGGCTCCCGACCGGGCCGCCGACCGGCTGGAGCGCGGAGCGTTCCGGCGGCCGCGCCCTCGACGAGGACGGGGACGAGGACCTGGCGCTGCTCGGCGCCCTGCTCGCCCGCCCGATACCGGCGCAGCCCCGGATGTACGTGCCGGACGACTCCGCCGACCACGCGCGCCGCGTCCTGCGGCGCGCGGAGAACGCGGACCGGCCGGGCGAGCGGACGGCCCGCCGGCTCCGGCTGGCCTTCGCCCACCACATCACCCAGGCCTTCGGGCGCCACTGCCCCGCGGAGGGCGGCCGGGACGCCGGCTACACGCTCTACGAGCACCAGTTCCTGCTGCTCGACGGCAGCGAGGTCAGCCTCTGGGAGGTGGAGCACACGTCGACGCCGGACGGCCGGCACATGTGCGAGGTGTACGAGTCCGAGCGTGCCGCCCGCGACGCGATGGAGTCCCGCTCCCGGGTCCGCTGACACCCCGCGCGCACGTGCTGGTGCGCGCGTCCCGCGCCGGTCAGGCTCCCCCGGGGGTCAGACCGGCGCGGGGACGGCGGTCTCGGCGAGCTTGCCGACGGCGAAGGCCCGGTTGGCCCGGGTCTGTTCGCGGTACGTCTCCGGCAGGTCGGGGAGGGTGAGCAGCCGGTCGCAGGCGTCCAGCGAGGCGGCGTGGTCACCCACCCAGTACGCGGTGATCGAGTACTCGAAGAGCAGCCCCCAGCGGTAGACCCACGGCTGGGTGAAGAGCAGGTCGTCGGGGTGCTCCCGGTCCAGGACGGCGGAGACGACCGCGTGGGCGGCCTGGTAGCGGCCCATCTTCCGGAGCCGCGCCGTCAGCTCGTAGCAGGCTTCGAGGCGTCCCGGCCGTGACTCCCAGGCGCGGGACAGGGCGTCCATCGCCGCGGGCCAGTCGCCGGCCTCGGCGCGCAGGACACCGGACTGGAGCAGGGAGTAGTAGACCTCCTCGCCCCAGCCGCCCATGGCCGCGCGCCGCTCGTAGAGGGCGACGGCCTCGGCGGGGCGGCCCATGTCGCGCAGGGTCTGCGCGAGGTAGAAGACCGTACGGGGGTTGGCCGGGTCGCGGTCGAGCTCGGCGCCGAGCAGCCGGGCGTCCCGCTCGAACTTGTCGTGCCGGGAGCCGCCGTCGGCGTGGTCCTGGACGACGAGGGCGTCCATGTTCTCCTGGACGTGGTCCCGGTCGGCCGTCAGGTACTCATGGGTGACGCCCTCGTACCGCCACGGCAGGTCACCTCTGACCAGGCGTTTGATGCGGTACTCCAGGGCCCCCTCGTGGCGGATCATGTACGCGTCGGCGGTCAGCGGCGGCAGCGGGCCCTCCTGCCGGAGGACGTGGTCGGCGTCGAGGAGCAGCAGGTACTCGGCCCGGCCCCGGGCGTGCGCGATGTTCAGGCTGCGGTTGTGGCCGAAGTTCACCCACGGTTCCTCGCACAGCTCGCCGGGGATGCCGGCGAGGGCGGTCCGGATCAGCTCCTGGGTCCCGTCGGTGGACCCGGTGTCCGAGATGACCCAGGTGGCCACGAGACCGCGTACGGAGGCCAGGCAGCGCTCGATGACGGCGGCCTCGTTCTTGACGATCATGCACAGGCAGATGGACGGCTGCACGGCAACACCACTTCCGGTGGGGGCGGGAGGAGCGGTCGGGCGGAGCGATCGGGGGGCGACCCTACGGACGACTCGCCGACGCGCTTGGGCGGCGCGCCGTCGGGCCGTCCGAAGTTCGCCGTGGCGTACGCATCCATTCGGTTGTCCGCGATAGGCCATGGCGTTGGGAGTGCCGCGAGACCGTCAAGCCCCGGCCTGGGCGATCCGATGATCCGATTACGGGAGCGACACCTTCGCTCCCTTCTCGATCTCGCTCACACCGGCCGCGGTGCCGGTGGAGGAAGGAGCATGCATGCGTCCTGACGCCAGGACCCGGTCCAAGCTCGGTCCCGTGCCCCGACGTCGCACATGGCTCGGCGGCGGCGCCGTCGCCTCCGTCACCCTCGTGCTCACGGGATTCGCGTCCCCCGCGGTGGCGGCCTCGTGGGAGGGCGCTCCCGGTACGACGCTCGTGGGGCCGCCCCCGGACGGCCACTGCGAGGAGCGGCCGCACCACCAGGACGGACCGCCGCCGCAGCAGCAGGACGGACCGCCGCCGTGGGAGCAGCAGAACGGCCCCCGCTACATGGGTCAGGACGGCTCGGCGCCGACCGCCGACCTGCGGGAGTTCCTCGACCACCAGATCCGGCCGCTGATCGAGGGCGCGCAGTTCCGGACCATGCCCGCGGCTCCGGTCGGCGGGGACGACTGCCCCGCGGGTCCGGCAGGACCGACGGGCCCGACCGGCCCGCCCGGCCCTGAGGGACCGACGGGCGACACGGGTGCGACGGGTGCCACCGGTGCCACGGGCGCCACCGGAGCGACCGGCCCGACGGGCGCCACGGGCGCCACCGGAGCCACCGGAGCCACCGGCCCGACGGGTGCCACCGGTGCCACGGGTGCCACCGGCCCCACCGGTCCCTGCATCGACATCGACACCTACGCCCCGTCCGCCACCGAGGACTTCCAGGCCGCGCTCTACGACGGCAACGCCTTCGTCGGCAAGGCGGACACCCTGGGCGGCGAGATCGAGTGGCAGGACCTCAGCAACGAGACCGCCGTCGGGGACGACCCGGCGAACCCCGACTACCCGGCCGACGCCTGCGGCATCGCCATCGAGGCGCGGGGCAACAACGCCTACGTCAAGCTGATCACCACCACCGGCGCCGTGTGGCAGACACACGGCGACATCGAGAACAACACCTTCGTCTGGGACGAGGACTGGGACCTGCAGGAGCCCCCGACACCGGTCGCGACCCGCGCGTTCCGGTTCAAGGGTGACCTGAGGCACGCGGGCGTGGTCAACCGCGGCTGACGCCGGACGGACAGCGAAGAGGGGCGGTGCGCCAGGAAAGCGCACCGCCCCTCTCCCCTTGGTCATGAGGTCATGAGGTCATGAGGCCAAGACGGCGAAACCTCAGTGGGTCAGCGCCGGTTCCTTCCCGACCACGACACCGGCGTCACCGTCGTCGTCACCGCCGCCCTCCAGGTGCTGCTTCGGCTTCGCCGGCAGGGCGAACATGACCAGGAAGATCACCGCGAGCACGCCCGCGACCCAGCCCATCGCGTTCTGGAAGGCGTCCGTGAACGCCGCCCCCGCCTCGGCCGGGGACTGCGGGCGGGGCTTCTCGTCGATCACGCCGAAGAAGACCACCGACACCAGGCCGAGCCCGAGCGCGTTGCCCATCTGGCCCGTCGTGTTGATCAGGCCCGAGGCCGAACCCGCGTGCTCCTTCGGCACGTCCGAGAGGACCGCGTCCGTCAGCGGCGCCACGATCAGACCCATGCCCAGGCCCATGACCACCAGCGGCGGGATCATCTGCCAGGACGTGATCCCGGATCCGTACCGCCCCGCCTCGAAGAGGTAGAGCAGAACTCCCGCGACCATCGTCAGGGCGCCCGCCTGGAGCACCTTCCGGCCGAAGCGCGGCACCAGCTTCTGCACCGACATCCCCGCGGCCACCGACACCGCGATCGAGAACGGCACCCCGGTCAGGCCCGCCTTCAGCGCGGTCCAGCCGAGACCGACCTGCATGTACAGCGTCCACACCAGGAAGAAGATGCCCATCACGACACCGAACGTGAGCTGCACCGCGATGCCCGCCGCGAAGCTCTTCACCTTGAACAGCGACAGCTCGACGAGCGGCGAACCGTCCTTCGCCGTCTTGTACTTCTCGTACGCGACGAAGGCGCCGAAGACGACCAGGCTGCCGGCCATCATCAGGTGGCCCCACAGCGGCCAGTCCAGCTCACGACCACGCGTCAGCGGATAGATCAGCATCAGCAGCGCGCCCGTCACCAGGAGCACACCGATCATGTCGAGGCGGAGCGCCTTCGGCGCCTTCGACTCGGTGATGAACTTCCGGCCGAGGAGCAGGCCCGCGACGCCGACCGGCAGGTTGATGAGGAAGATCGGGCGCCACTCCAGGCCCGCGATGTTCCACTGCGTGAGCAGCGCGCCGAGCAGCGGTCCCGAGACCGCGCCGAGGCCGATGATCGCGCCGAACATCCCGAAGACCTTGCCGCGCTCGTGCGCCGGGAACGTGACGTGGATGATCGACAGCACCTGCGGCACCATCATCGCGGCCGCCGCGCCCTGGAGGAGCCGGGAGGCGACCAGCATCTCCGGGTTCGCCGCGAAGCCGCAGAGCGCGGAGGCGAGGGTGAAGCCCGCCGTGCCGAGGAGGAAGAGGCGCTTGCGACCGTAGATGTCACCGAGCCGACCGCCGGTGATCAGGCCCGCGGCGAACGCGAGTGCGTACCCGGCGGTGATCCACTGGATGGCCCCGAAGGAGGCGCCGAGGTCCCGCTCGATGCTGGGGATCGCGATGTTGACGATCGTGGCGTCGACCAGGTCCATGAAGGCGGCGGTCATGACGATGGCGAGGGCGATCCAGCGCCGCTTGTCGCTCGTGTCGGTGGGCGCCGCGTCCGTGACGGCGTCGTGTGAACTCATACGAAGAAGATAAGAGTCATCTAGGTCAGCTCGTGTCCTAGATCGGCCTCATCCTGGAGGACATGACGGACACCCCGGCACGACTCCTGAATCTGCTCTCGCTCCTCCAGACCCCGCGCGAGTGGCCCGGAAGCGAACTCGCCGAACGGCTCTCGGTCTCCCCGCGCACCATCCGCCGCGACATCGACCGGCTCCGTGACCTCGGTTACCCCGTCGAGGCGACGCTCGGAGCGGTCGGCGGCTACCGGCTCGTCGCCGGTACGGCCATGCCGCCGCTGCTCCTCGACGACGAGGAGGCCGTCGCCATCGCGGTCGGCCTGCGGGCCGGGGCCGGGCACGCGATCGAGGGCGTGGAGGAGGCGTCCGTACGGGCCCTGGCGAAGCTGGAGCAGGTGCTGCCCGCGCGCCTCAGGCACCGGGTCTCCACCCTCCAGAACGCCACGATCCCGCTGACCCGGGGCGACGGGGCGACGGTCGCCCCGGCCACGCTCACCGCCCTCGCGGGCACGGTCACCGGCCGGGAGAAGCTCCGCTTCGGCTACCGGGCGGGCGACGGGGCGGAGACGAAACGCCTGGTCGAGCCCTACCGGCTCGTCTCCACCGGGCACCGCTGGTACCTCGTGGCGTACGACCTCGGGCGCGAGGACTGGCGCACCTTCCGGGTCGACCGGGTGAGCGAGCCGCTCGCCACCGGCGCCCGCTTCACCCCGCGCGAACTCCCGGCCGGCGACGCGGCCCAGCTGCTCGTCCGCTCGATGTCCCGGGCCCAGCCCGAGGTCGACCTGGACGTCTCCTTCGAGGCACCCGCCGACTTCGTCACCGCGCGCCTCCCCTCCCACCTGGCCCCCACGGCGACGGGCCCGACCAGCTGCCGCCTCCACGCCCGTGTGACGGACTCGGTCGAGTGGCTTGCCCTGCGCCTGGCCCTGGTGGACGCCCCCTTCACGATCCACGGCCCGGCCCCCCTCCACGCCTACGTGGAGGACCTGGCGAGCCGCCTCGCCGCGTCGACACGCGGGTAGCGGCACGGGGCAGAGTCGGCAGGCAGGACCCGCCACGGGGCAGGCGGCCGACACGGGACAGGGGCCGCCGACACCGGGCAGGGGGGCCGGCGCGGGACAGGAGGCCGACACGGGGCAGGGGCCGCTGGACGGCCCCTGCCGGGTCAGGCCACCGCGTCGAAGCCCGTGTCGCGCGCCATCCTCTTCAGTTCGAGCAGGGCGTGCTTCTCGATCTGCCGGATCCGCTCCCTCGTCAGACCGTGCTGCTTGCCGACCTCCGTCAGCGTCCGCTCGCGGCCGTCCTCGATCCCGTACCGCATGCGGATGATCGACGCCGTCCGGTGGTCGAGCTTGTCGATGAGGTCGTCGAGCTCCTCGCTGCGCAGCAGCGTGAGCACCGACTGCTCGGGGGAGATGGCCGACGTGTCCTCCAGGAGGTCACCGAACTGCGTCTCGCCCTCGTCGTCCACCGACATGTTCAGCGAGACCGGGTCACGCGCCCAGTCCAGGACGTCGATCACCCGCTCGGGCGTCGAGCCGAGCTCCGTGGCGATCTCCGCGGGCTCGGGCTCCCGGCCGTTCTCACGGTTGAACTCGCGCTGCACCCGCCGGATCCGGCCGAGCTCCTCCACGAGGTGGACGGGGAGCCGGATCGTGCGGGACTGGTCCGCGATGGACCGGGTGATGGCCTGACGGATCCACCACGTGGCGTACGTGGAGAACTTGAAGCCCTTCGCGTAGTCGAACTTCTCGACCGCGCGCACCAGGCCCGCGTTCCCCTCCTGGATCAGGTCGAGCAGCGGGAGTCCGCTGCGGGGGTAGCGCCGGGCGACGGCCACCACGAGCCGCAGGTTGGACTTGATGAAGAGGTCCTTCGCCCGCTCGCCCTCGGCGACGAGCGCTTCGAGCTCCTCGCGGGCCGCGCCGCCCGCCTCGCTCTCGACCTCCCCGTCCAGGATCTGCTGGGCGTACACGCCCGCCTCGATCGTCTGGGACAGCTCGACCTCCTTGGCGGCGTCGAGCAGGGGCGTGCGCGCGATCTCGTCGAGGTACATGCCGACCAGGTCGCGGTCGGCGATCTCCCCGCCCACGGCGCGAACGCTGCTCGCCCGTGCGGCCCCGCTCTTGGCGGAGGTCTGACGACGGGCGACGGCACGGGTTGCCATGCGTGCTCCCTTGCTGAGTAGGTCGCGACACCCTTTCGGGTGCCCTGCATCCGACGGAAACAACGACTGGAATCAGGACAGAATTCCCACCCGCCTGATGGATTTTCGCGATCATGCAGTATCCTGCGCGGCCGCCGCCCCTGCGGGCATGACTCCGGAAGCCACGGAGGCGCAGGTCAGACCGGGCACGGAGGATGCCCCGACGCCGCTCGCGGGGTGGACGACCACACTGTCGGTGAGACCGCGATCACATGCGGCGCCGTCTTTCCAGACGCCCGCATGGCCCAAGGGGTTGCCCGGGACCTCGGGCGGACCCCGCACCCCCGAAGGCCCAGGGCGCCTCGGCCTCGCGGTCTAGGTCCCGCGACCGTTACGCCGCGCCCCTTCCCCGCCCTAGCGTCCTCGTCCATGAGCGACTCCACCGGCACCCTCGACGAGGCCCTCGAACGCCTCCACACCACCGGCCCCGAGCGCAACGGCCGACTCACCAACCACGCCCCGATGGCCGTCGAGGCCCTGGTCCACCGGGGCCAGGCCCCGGCCGTGCACCGATGGCTGGATCGCTACGCCCACAAACTGGAGGAACCACCGCCGCCCTCGCGCCCCGTCACGGCCGACGACTGGCGCGAGGCGCTCGGCGACCCGGCGCGGGCCACCGACTGGACCCGCTTCTTCGCCCGCGAGCTCGACGGGCGCCCCTGGCGGGAGGTCCTCGCGGAGTGGTGGCCCCGGCTGCTGCCCGGCATCGCGGGCGGGTCGACGCATCCCGCGATCCGTACCGGCCACGCCGTACGGACCCTCCTGACGACCCCGGAGACGGCCCCGCGCCGCGCCGAGCTCGCGCACGCCCTCGGCTACTGGGCGGCCCGCCACCAGCCCCTTCCGGCGCTGACCCCGCTGGCAGCCGCGCCCACGGCGGCCGCCGCCCTGGACGCCGTACCGCCCGTGTCCGTACAGGAGGGCGGGATGCCCGCGCGGCTCGGCCGGCTGACCGGGTTCCCGGTGTGGGGGACGGCGCCGGACCCGGACACCGCGCGGGAGCGGCTCGTGGAGCTGGTGGCGGCCGCGACGCACCGATACGCGACCCACGGCCACGGTGAGCCGATCATGCTGGTGCACGCGGCGACCGCGCCGAACGCGGTCCTGCGCGCCCTGCCCGCGCTCCCCCGCGAGCTGTGGGCGCCGAGCCTGGCGGCGGCGTGGGCGGCGGCGGCCGCGGTGACCGCCGCGTACACGCCCGCCGTGGCGGCGTCCCCCGCGCCGGCGACCCTCACCCCCGAGGAGGTCTTCGAGCGGGCGGCGGCGCACGGCGACGACCACACGATCAAGTTCACCGACACGGCGCTCGACGTGGGCGACCCGCTCGCGCTCGCCGCCGCCCTCCGCTCGGTCGAGCTGAATCCGCCCGTGTTCTGACGGGCGGGGCTCCTGAGGAGCCCAGCTCCCGACGGCTCAGCTCCTCAGAAGCTCAGCCGAACTGGACGGACCGCTTGGCCAGACCCATCCAGAACCCGTCGATCACCGACCGCTGAGCGTCGAGGTCGCCGGCCGCGTCCGCCGCGCCCATGGTCACGAAGAGGGGCGCGAAGTGCTCCGTACGGGGGTGGGCGAGGCGTCCGGCGGGCGACTTCCGCGTGAAGTCGAGCAGGGCGTCGACGTCGTGCGCGGCGAGGGCCTCGTGGCCCCAGGCGTCGAACTCGGCGGACCAGCCCGGCACACCGCCGCCGGGGTGGCGGAGAGCGGCCAGGTTGTGGGTGAAGAAGCCGCTGCCCACGATCAGGACGCCCTCGTCGCGCAGCGGGGCGAGCCTGCGCCCGATGTCCATGAGCCGGCGCGGGTCGAGGGTGGGCATGGAGATCTGGAGGACGGGGATGTCGGCGGCCGGGAACATCTCGACGAGCGGCACGTAGGCGCCGTGGTCGAGGCCCCGGTCGGGGATGTCCTGCACGGGGGTGCCGGGCGCGCGGAGCAGCTTGCGGACCGCCTCGGCGAGGGCGGGGGCGCCGGGGGCCGCGTAACCGACCCGGTAGTAGTGCTCGGGGAAGCCCCAGAAGTCGTACACGAGGGGGACGGTCTCGGTGGCGCCGAGCGCGAGCGGCGCCTCCTCCCAGTGGGCGGAGACCATGAGGATCGCCGTGGGGCGCGGGAGGTCCGCGGACCAGGCGGCGAGCTGTCCGGGCCAGACGGGGTCGTCGGCGAGGGGCGGGGCGCCGTGGGACAGGTAGAGGGCGGGCATGCGTTCCAGCGTGGCGTCCATGGCGACGACCTCCGGCATCCGTCTACGTAGTTATTGAAACTTCAAGCTCAATACCTGCAGCATAAAGGTATGTAGTTCAACTTTCAAGGATGAGTCGTACGATGGGAACCATGGGAGACATGACCGCACCCCGCTGGCTCACCGACGAGGAACAGCACGTCTGGCGCGCGTACCTGCACGCCACCACGCTCCTGGAGGACCACCTCGACCGCCAGTTGCAGCGCGACGCCGGAATGCCGCACATCTACTACGGACTGCTCGTCCAGCTCTCCCAGGCGCCCCGCCGCCGCCTCCGGATGACGGAGCTGGCCAGGAGTGCCAAGATCACCCGCTCCCGGCTCTCCCACGCCGTCGCCCGCCTGGAGAAGAACGGCTGGGTCAGGCGCGAGGACTGCCCCTCCGACAAGCGGGGCCAGTTCGCCCAGCTGACCGACGAGGGGATGGACGTCCTGCGCCGGACCGCTCCGGGCCATGTGACGGCCGTGCGCCAGGCCCTCTTCGACCGGCTCTCCCCCGAGCAGGTGGAGCAGCTCGGCGCGATCATGCGGGTCATGGCGGAGGGCCTCGAACCCCAGGGCCCGGACGCGGACCTGCCCTGGCTCCGCTGAGCGCACAGCTCGCGGAACCAGGGCAGGGCAGGTCGGCCTGGAGGCCGGGTCCGTGGCCGAGGACCGGGTCAGTGGACGATGACCGGCACCTTCAGCTCGTCGTCCGCGCCCTCGCCGGACGCGGCGACGGCCCCGGTGTCCGGCTTCCCGGTGTTGATCAGGACGAAGGCGATCGCGGCCGAGACGACCAGGATGCCCACGGCCCACCAGATGGCCGCGGTGTAGCCCTCGACCATGCCCTGGAGCTGGAGCAGCCTCTGCGCGGCCGGGGTGGTCGCGCCCGCCGCGTTGTCGGTCAGGTACGCGGTGGTCGCCGAGGCGGCGATCGTGTTCAGCAGGGCCGTACCGATGGCGCCGCCGACCTGCTGCGAGGTGTTGACCATCGCGGAGGCCACACCGGCGTCACGCGGGTCCACGCCGAGCGTCGCGAGCGACATGGCCGGCATGAACGCCGTACCCATGCCCAGGCCGAGCAGCAGCTGCGCGGGCAGGATCAGACCGGCGTACGAGGTGTCGATCTCCAGCTGCGTGAGGAGCAGCATGCCGACGCCCGCGGTCAGGAAGCCGGGGGCCATGAGCAGGCGCGGCGGGACCCGCGTCATCAGACGGGTGCCGATCTGGGTCGAGCCGATGATCATGCCCACGATCATGGGCAGGAACGCGAAGCCCGTCATGACCGGCGAGTAGCCCTTCACGACCTGGAGGTAGTACGTCAGGAAGAGGAAGAGGCCGAACATCGCGATGACGGCGAGACCGAGCGAGAGGTAGACACCGCCGCGGTTGCGGTCGGTCAGGACCCGCAGCGGCAGCAGCGGGGCCTTGACCCGCGACTCGACGAGGACGAAGACGCCGAGGAGCACCACCGAGCTCACGAACATGCCGATCGTGCCGGCGTCGCTCCAGCCCTCGGACTCGGCGCGGGTGAACCCGTACACGAGCGCGACCAGACCCAGGGTGGACAGGATCACGCCGGGGATGTCGAGCGTGGAGCGGTTGCGGCCGCCGGCCGGCTCACGGATGACGAGGTACGCGCCGACCGCGGCGACGATCGCGAACGGGATGTTGACGAAGAAGGTCCAGCGCCAGTTCAGGTACTCGGTGAGGAAACCGCCGAGGATCAGGCCCACGGCGCCGCCACCACCGGCGATCGCGCCGTAGATACCGAAGGCCTTGGCGCGCTCCTTGGCGTCGGTGAAGGTCACGGCGAGCAGCGAGAGCGCGGCGGGCGCGAGGAGCGCGCCGAAGGCGCCCTGGAGCGCGCGGGCACCGAGCATCATCGCCTCGCCGTTCGCGGCGCCGCCGAGGGCGGAGGCGGCGGCGAAGCCGATCAGTCCGACGACGAAGGTGCGCTTACGGCCCCACAGGTCGGCTATCCGGCCGCCGAAGAGGAGCAGACCGCCGAAGGCGAGGGCGTAGGCGGTGATGACCCACTGCCGGTTGCCGTCCGAGATGCCGAGGTCCTGCTGCGCGGAGGGCAGGGCGATGTTCACGATCGTCGCGTCGAGCACGACCATCAGCTGGGCGAGGGCGATGAAGACGAGCGCTTTCCAGCGGCCCGGGTCGGCGTGGGTCACGGTGTGGTCGGGGATTTTCGGCATGGGTGTGGCCACCTCTTGGCGCGTACGGTGAAAAAAGGACGTAAAGGGTGTGCGGGTTAGACAAGCAGGTGCGGGTGAACGCCCGCGCACGTCGTCATGACGTCCGCGACGGGCAGGTGTCGCGTCTCAGGTCCTCCAGGGTGGCGGCCGTGCCGGGCAGCTCGGAGCGCGCGGGCGCTTCCAGGCCGTCGAGGAACAGCTGCAGGTGGCGGTGGACGAACTGGTCGAAGCGGGTGCCGCAGGCCGTTCCCGGCAGCGGGCGGGTCAGCTGGGACACCGCCACCATCAGGTCCCCGACGCCGACGTCGGGTCGGAGCCGGCCGGACCGCTGGGCGCGGTCGACGAGCGCCTGGACGGCTTCCTCGACGCGTTCCCGTTCGACGGTCAGGTCGGGATGGTCCTGGTCGAAGGCCCCGTCGAGCATCGGGCACAGGGCTCCGATGCGCTCCTCGGCGGCGGCGTGGGTGAAGCGCCGGAGGGCGGCGAAGGTGTCGCCCTCCTCCTCGGCGGCCCGGACGGCGATCTCGGTGACGCGGCGCATGATCGAGAGGACGACCTCGTGGACGAGGTCGGCGCGCTCGGGGAAGTTCCGGTAGAGCGTGGCGTTCCCGACGCCGGCCCGGCGCGCGATCTCGTCGTACGGCACCTGGGGGCCGAACTCGACGAACATCTCGCGCGCCGCCGTCACGATCCGCTCGCGGTTGCGCAGGGCGTCGGCGCGCGGGCGGGGTACCCGGCGGGTCGGCGCGGTGTCGGCGGTACCGGTCACGCCACGGCCTCCTCACAGTCGTCACTGGCATCCGGGGAAGGAATCCCCACTTCTTGGAACGCAGGCGTAAACGGGGACGCGCTCCCCGGTTATTTCCCGGGCCGGCTGTGACCCCGGTCACAGGTCGCAGGTCACCGCTCACCGGTCAAGGGTTCCGGCCGGAATACCCACGATCGGGCCACCCGGCGCGCGCGTCCGAACCGCGCGTCACAGGCTGATCGGACAGCGCGGCCCCCGCGAGACCCGGAGGGAGCCGAGCAGCCGACCTGCCCCCACCGGAGAGGCGCCCGTATGCAGCACCCCCGCCGACGGATACGCAGACCCGTCGCCCTGGCCGCGACCACGGCGCTCTCCCTCGCCCTCCTCGCCTCCGCGAGCACCACCCTCCCCGGACCGGCCCCCGCCACCGCCGGCCCCGTGGCCGCCGCGCCCGACGCCGCCCAGCTGGGACCGTGCCGCATCGCCACCACGTTGGGGGTGCAGATGTCGGAGGGGCTGCCCACGGCCCCCGGCTACGTGCGCTCCACGGGCCAGGTCAAGGCCCTCAACCTGATGGTCGACTTCCCCGACGTCCCCGGCGACGGCACGGCGATGGGCCGCTTCCGCGAGTTCTTCCCGCAGACCGCCGACTGGTTCCGCACCAGTTCGTACGGGCGCCTGACGTACCGGGCCGAGACCCCGATACCCGACTGGCTCCGGATGCCCCGGGCGTTCTCCTCGTACGGGATCGAGCGCGGCGCTCCGTACGAGCCGGGCTACCGCGCCCTCGTCGAGGACATCGTGATCGCGGCCGACCCGAAGGTGGACTTCAGCGCCTACGACCTGGTCAACATCCTGGTCACGCCCAACGCCGGCCCCTCGGCCCTCGACACCGTCCTGTCCGTGACCTTCTCCGGCAACGACGACGCCCCCTACGCCGACGGCGTGCCGCTCGCCAACACGTCCTTCGTCTACAGCCGCCAGGACGACGGCTCCGGCAGCTTCGCCGAGACCGGCTACCGGGTCCTGCCGCACGAGAACGGCCACGTCTTCGGCCTGCCCGACCTCTACACGGCGGACGGCGGCGGGACCGTCGGGCACTGGGACATCATGTCCGAGGACTGGGGGGCCAACAACGACCTCCTCGGCTGGCACAAGTGGAAACTGGGCTGGATCGACAACGACCAGGTCGCCTGCGCCTCCCGCTCCGGCACCGTCGACCAGACCCTCACCCCGCTCGCCGTCAAGGGCGGCCCCAAGCTCGTCGTCGTCCCGCTCTCCGACACCTCCGGGTACGCGGTGGAGGTCCGCAGCGAGGACGGCAACGACGAGGTGGTGTGCGAGCCGGGCGTCCTCGTCTACCGGGTCGAGTCCGACGTGGACACCGGCCACGGCCCCGTCACCGTCTCGGACAGCGAACGCGCCAGCGGCGGCTGCACCCGGCGCGCCAACGTCCACGCGGAGCTGTCGGACGCCCCGTACCAGCCCGGCGAGACGTTCACGGACCGCGCCAACGGCATCCGGATCCATGTGCTCGACGAGGACGAGAACGGCACCTACCGGGTCCGCGTCACCCGGAGCTGAACCGCGGCCGGTGTCACCCGGAGCTGTACCGCGGCCGGTGTCACCCGCGATCGAACAGCGCGCCCCGCAGCTCCCGCTTGAGGATCTTCCCCGTCGGGTTCCGGGGCAGTTCCTCCTCCCGTACGACGATCCGGGCGGGCACCTTGAAGGCGGCGAGACGCGCACCCACATGCGCGCGGAGCCGCTCGGCCCCGGCGTCGAGGTCAGGGTCCGCGCCGGGCCGCAGCCGGACGACGGCCACGACCTCCTCCCCCCACAGGGCGTGCGGGACGCCGAGCACGGCGGCGTCGACGACGTCCGGGTGTTCCTGCAGCACGGCCTCGACCTCGACGCAGTACACGTTCTCGCCGCCGCGGATCACCATGTCGGTGAGCCGGTCGACGATGCTGACCCGCCCCTCCCCGTCGATCCGGGCGAGGTCCCCGGTCCTGAACCAGCCGTCGTCGGTGAACGCGGCGCGGGTGGCGGCCTCGTTCCCCCAGTACCCGCGGATCAGCGACTGCCCGCGCAGCCACAGCTCGCCCACACCGTCCGCGTCGGGCCGGTCGATCCGCACCTCCGTGACGGGCGAGGGGCGGCCGACGCTCCCCGGGTGGGCGCGGTACTCGGCCCCGACGTTGGACAGCACCCCGCCGCTGGTCTCCGTGAGCCCGTAGCCGTTGCGGGGCTCGACGCGCTCCCCGTACCCGGCGCTGATCCCGGCGACGATGCCGGGCGGGGCGGCGGCGCCCCCGGTGCTGAGCAGCGTGAGGCTCTCCAGCGGGTCGCCGGTGGAGCGGGCGAGGTCGAGCAGCTGGAGGGCGGTGGTGGGCACGCCCGCGTAGTGGGTGACCCGATGCTCCCGGATCAGTTCGAGAGCCCGGGCCGCGTCCCACTTGCGCATCATCACCAGCGTGCCGCCGGCGGCCATCACGGCGTAGAAGGAGGTGAAGGCGGCGACGTGGAAGAAGGGGAACGTGGTCAGCGAGACCGGCGCGGGCCCGGTCCCCGGCACGTCCCCGCGCGCGAGGGCCGCGGCGGCGGCGAAGTACCGGGGGTTCATGGCGGCACCGGTCTGCGCGAGATGGGTGGCGACGGCGCCCTTGGGGCGGCCGGTGGTGCCGGAGGTGTAGAGGATGGTGGCGTCGTGCTCGGGCAGCACGTCGACGGGCGGGGGCCCGAGGAGCGGATCGTCGTCGGGGACGTACGCGACGAACCCCTCCGGCGGGGGGCCAGCCGCCTCGCCCCGGAAGACGATCCCGGGCACGCGGTGCGCCCGCGCCCAGGCCCGTACCCGTTCGACCCGCTCGCCGTCGACGAGCAGGACGCCCGGCGCGCAGTCGTCGAGGGCGTACGCGCACTCGTCCTCGGTCCACCATGCGTTGAGGGGTACGGCGACGAGGCCGGCGAGCTGCGCGGCCCAGAAGGCGATCTGCCACTCGGGAAGGTTCCGCATGGCGACGACGGCCCGGTCCCCGGGCCGCAGCCCGTACTCCCCGACGAGCCTGCGCGCGAGGCCGCACGCGGCGTCGAAGAACTCCCGGTAGGTCATCCGCCCGGTCTCGGACACGAGGAACACCTGGTCCCCGTAGCCCCAGACCACCTCCACGAACTCCCGCAGCGTGCGGGGCCCGGACGCGTACACCCCACCCTCGACGGCGAAGGGCGCCCCGGGCGCGGTCAGCCGCGCTTCCCCCACCTGCCCACCGGACACCACCACGAGGACCCCCTGAGCGCTTGCTTATCCCAGCCTGGCGACGCTATGCGCCCCGTTCCGCCCGGGTCAACCCCGCCGAAGGGCCCCACGGAGCCCCCCGCCCATGGCGACACATCAGAGAGCCGCCGCACGCCACGAGTTCAGGGACGCCGCGCTCCACTCCCGGCAGACCGTGACGGAGCACACCCCCTCCACAGCGGGAACGACTCGCCCCACCTCACCCGCATCCGGCCGCCGCCGGAAACGCCCACGCGCACGAGAAGGCCCCCGACGCCCACCACCCAACCCCCTCGCCCGCCGACACCCACCCGCTACACTGACGGCGACGCACCAGTCCACTGGCACGTCACGCCTTCGTAGCTCAGGGGATAGAGCACCGCTCTCCTAAAGCGGGTGTCGCAGGTTCGAATCCTGCCGGGGGCACCAGGGAAAAGGGCACCTAGCAACGTTGCTAGGTGCCCTTTGACATCACGGCCTGACATCAGCGGCAGCGGCAAGAGACGACCGCGGCGAGGAAGGCCCCCTCCAGGCCGTTCTGGGCAACCGTGGCGCCAGCGTGCCTCATCGCTGTAGGCATCGTTGCCCCTGCCACACACCGCCGAGGGGATATCCGGGATCGCCGATTGAGTCTCGGCATATTCGTGGACTGGCAGGGCTGCTCAAACGCACTTCGAATCCCCTGACCTGGTGAAACGAGTGGGACGCGCGGGGCCTCCGGAGCCGTGTGCCGTGAGCGGCATCATGGTCTCCATGACTTCCGGACCTGTCCATGGCCCAATCGAGAGCACGCACGTCACGGTGACGGATGGCGCCGCACTCATCTTCACGTGGGACGCGGACTCGCGGATCGAGGTGCGGAACCTTGGGAGCGAGGTTGTCATCGAAGCGAATGCCGCAGGCCTCAGGACGCTGGCTAGGCACCTGCTCGTATTGGCCGGCGACGGCGTCTCCGACGGAGCGCACCTCCACCTCGAAGACAGCAGTGGTCTGGAGGAGGGCTCCGTCGGCTTGGTGCTGGAGCGGAGCGACGAGGAGTAGCGCCTTCAGCGCGTAAGCCTCTCGGCCGGGTAGAGGTGGTCGCCCCACCCGGCGGGATGCAGCATGCCAAGTGCCAAGTAGGGTGCCGCACATGACCACTTCTCCCGATCAAGTCGTCAGCAGAAAGGATCTGGCGTCCTTCGTCCGCTCTCTGCACCGCAGCTATGTCGACGGCGGCGAGTCGTGGGACAACGCGGACCTTGCTGGGTTCCTGGAGGCGTTGGCCGCGTGGGTCGACGACGCGGACGGCTGGTACCGCAACACCGGCCGTGAGTTGCCGACCGATGGTGACTGGCGCTTCTTTGCTCGCGCTCTCCAAGCGGCGACCACGTACGAGTAGTCACGGGTCTCGCGTGGTCAGGACACCAGCCCAGGCAAAGCAGCCCCGCATGGACCCCGGGACTGCTCGGCCGACTGTGCGACTCAGTCCCGCAGGCCTGGCCACCCGTCCCGGTTGGAGTAGCTCTCGAAGCAGTACCGGGTGGAGCGGTCCCACTCCTCACCGGCGGCCAGCTCGTACGCCTCGTCCGGCACGTACAAGAGCCACTCGCCGTCACACTCGCTCGACGTGTACGGCGTGAACTTGTCGGCGTCGAGGAACACGCTCTCCCACGCGGCCTGACCCGCGGCCACCACAGCGCAACGCGCGTACAGGAACACGTCGGACGACTGCCGGAACGGGCTGCCGAACCGGGCCGTCAGGTCGACCACCGGCAGAGTGCCGAACTTCTCCTGATCCAGGCGGTAGAGCGCCTCGGCATGCCGCTCCGCGAAGCCGACGATGTCGGAAACGGAGCGGCGGCTCAGCTCCTGGGCGAGGCGCCGGCAGCTCTCTTCGGTCGCTTCGCCGTTCAGAGTGGCTATCAGTGCCCAGAAGTCGGCCCATGTCATTCTCACGGGCGCAGGATGTCAGGCCCGTCGGACATCCACGGCTGACATCGACGACGGCGAACGGCGGCGGTCGCACCAGACCGACCGCAGCAGCCGTCAGCGACGCACCTCCCCCGCCCAGGACCCCGGTACTCCCCGGAGACCCCGTTCCCGCAGCGCTTCCCTCCGCCTCCAGGCTCAAGGAACGTGCAAACCGATACCAACATAGGGATACCGACCGGGTAAGCCGGTCCCGCGGCGGGGCGGGGCTAGGCAGCAGACAGGTCTCCCGTCAGGGCGGTGTACGCGGCCTCGGCTCGGCGGGCTTCCGGGGCGTGCGCCGGTGCGTGTGCGAGGAAGGCGCCGGTGGAGCCGGAGAAGGTGATCGTGCCACGGGTGAGGGCGGTGACGTGGTCGGCCTCTTCGGCCAGGTCGGCCACGTCGTGCGTCGAGAGGAGGACCCGCACCTCCCGGGTGGCGAGCCCGATGACAAGGTCCCGGAAGATCCGGCGCTGCGTCGGGTCCATACCTGCCGTGGGCTCGTCGAGAAGCAGGATCTCGGCTCCGTGGACGAGGGAGGAGGCGACGCCCACGCGACGGAGCTGCCCACCGGAGAGCCGCTTCGTCTTCACGTCGGCGTGTTCGGTCATCCGGACCTGTTCCAGCGCGCCTGCGGAAGCGTCCCAGGCGTCTCGGCGGCTCATCCCCTTGAGCCAGCCGGTGTAGGCGACCTGTTCACGGGCCGTGAGCCCGGTCATGGCGGTGACGGTCTGCGGCATCCAGGCCACTCTGGTCCGGTACGCCGTCGAGGCGGAGGACAGGCGGCCGAGGCGCACGGAGCCCTGGGTGGGCTGGTTCACTCCGGCGGCCAGCTTCAGAAGCGTCGTCTTTCCGGCACCGTTCGGGCCGAGGAGGATCGTGAACCCGTCGGGAACGGTGTAGCTGAGGCTGGAGAGGATCTGGCGGGAGCGGCGCCCGTACGCGTAGGAGACGGCGTCGAGTTCGATGGACACGAAGTCACAAGGCCTTTCAGGCGGCGGGGCGACGGCGGGTGCGGCGGAGCGCGAACAGGCCGCAGAAGAAGACCGCCAGGCAGAAGAGGAAGGTGGGCGCGTAGCCGGCGGGGTGGAGGGTGACCGCCCAGGGCCAGGGGCGGTGGAAGTCCCGGTAACCGGCGAAGGCGGCGACGAACACCCAGGCGACGGGGGCGACGGTCGCAGCCTGCGGGTGTACGGCGCCGGCGAGCAGCATGAGGCCGGTGAGGAACAGCGTGTTCCGGGCAGCCTCGAACGCCGTGGCGGAGTCCGCGACGGCGCCGACGGCCCCGGCGGCCGACACCGCCACGGCGACCGTGGACAGGGCGAGGGCCACGTCGTACCGCTGGACAGGGCGCACGGGCAGATCCTCGGCCTCAGGCAGCCGCTGGGCGAGGCTGTGCGCGAGGACTCCGGTCACGATCAGAGGCGTGAGGTGCATGAGGAAGAGGAGGTTTCCCCCCGACGTCAGCAGACCGGGCAGCGCCACCGATTCGCCGTGGGCGACGGCGGCGAGCAGCGTGAACGCGAGAAGTCCCGGCAGGACGACCACGGTGAGGCGGCGTCCCTTGCTCCACCAGATCACGAGTCCGCCCCCTGGGAGCCGCTCGCGGCCGGGCCGCTGCCCGCTCGCTTCGGCACGAGTCGGCAGGCCTTCGCCTTCTCCTGCTCGAACCAGGCCGTGCGTTGTGCGGCGGTGGGCAGCGCGAGGCCGTTCGCGGCACGTTCTTGGACCTTCGCCAGGACCTCCGGCCCGTTCGCGATCTGCGCGTACTGGCCGGCACGCCAGCGGAGGTAGGGGTCCTGGGCGTCGACGGCATGCGCAGCCCACAGGACCGCGGCGTCGCGGTTGACGACCCATGCGTTCGAGGTGCCGGGGTCGAACGAGGTGGGAATCGAGCAAGGGAAAGTGACGGAGCTGAGCATGACGGCGTAGCGGACACCCACGATCCCGCTACCGGGCCCGGCCGCCTCCGCCTGGGCGGTCAGCGGCAGCCACCAGGTGGCGGCGGTCGAGCGGGGGCGGGTGCTACCGCGCTCGTACAGCAGGCCGTCGGTGACGGTGGAGGGGACGGTGACGTCGACGCCGACGGCTCGCAGCTTCTCCAGGGAGCCGGTGACCTCGGCCCGTACGTCGTCGAGCCGCTCGACCGCGCCCCCCGCCTCGGCCATGCAGACTCGGGGCGCCGTACCCGCACAGCGCGCGGGGGCGTGACCCGCGGTGACCGGCCCGTCGGCGACGCCCCAGCCGGAGGCCGTCCGCGCGCTCAGGACGAGGGTTGCGAGAGCCGCGGCGGTCGCCAGGAGCCGCAGCGGTACGCGGCGCGGGCCACGACTCCACCAGGCGGCGACGGCGGCGGCCACGGCGGCGGCGACGAGAAGGGGGAGGAGCACGGTCGCGGGCGAGTAGTACTCGCCGAAGGCGACACTCGTGCTGAGCTGCCCCGAGAGGTGCCGCGGCCAGAGGGGGTCGCTGTACGTGGACGACTTGCTGATCACGTAGAACGTGGCGACGGCGCCGACCGGCGCGGCGATCGCGCGCGGGGCGACATGCCCGAGGACGCATCCGACGACGGCGTACGCGCACACGATGCCCATCCCCATGGCCAGGGGGAGCACGGCGGTCGTCGTGGGCAGGAGTCGGGTCTCGATCAGACGCATGGTGACGGGCAGCAGCAGGATCGCCCAGCCTGCCCCGACCGCGGGCGCGAGCGCCTGCCCGACCACACGCCATCGGGCCCTGCTGGGCGCGAGGTCCCAAACCCGGTCCCGCTTCAGCCGCCCGCCCTCCCAGGTCGCGAGACCGAGGGTGATGGCGTACGCGAAGGCGTAGAAGTAGTTCAGGGCGCTGGACACTTGCTCCGCGGCCCACAGCGGACCACCGATCACCTCCTCGTACGGGTCCTCGAAGTGCAGGGCGTAGAAGAAGTAGAAGGCGACGATGCCGCCCCAGACCGGCGCGGTCCAGAGGGCGGAGGAGGAGCGCAGGAGGGCTCGGAACTTCAAGGGGGGCACCGATCTCGCATGGGCGACGGACCGGGGGCGGCACGGCCTCCCGGCCCGCGTGCGCGGTTCAGCCGAAGTGGTCGGTCAGCAGAAGTCGTTCGTCAGTCAGCCGACGTCGTGTCGACATGGACGCCCCCGTGGGGTTGGAGTGTTTGCCAGGGCAATTCGATGTGCCCTCTTGGCAACTGTCTGTGATGGAGGCCACTCCTCCGCCGGAGACGACGGATCATGACCGGAAGGGGCTACCCGATGGCGGGAAGGCGTCTGCCTTTTGACGAGCCGGCAACAAGCGGGGCCCACTTCCCTCACCACGAACGCAGAGATCACGCCACGGATACGCGTCCAGCCGACCCGTTCGGCAGCGCATCGGGATAGGTTCATGAGGTGATCACGTCATGAGGTCGTTGCCGTTCGTCGATGAGCATGCCGTTGTCGTCGGCGTCGGCGCCGAGGAGTTGTGGCCGCGGCTGCTCGTGGGGGTGGAGCGGGCGTTCTCGCGCGAGGGCGGGGCTCGGTACGCCCGGGTCGTGGGGGCCGTACCTCGTCGGGTGAGTGGGCCTCGGCCGGTCTCCGCGGGGTCGGAGTTTCCCGGGTTCCGGGTCGTACGGGTCGTGCCCGGGCAGGAGCTGGCCCTTGAGGGCCGGCATCGCTTCTCCGTCTACCGTCTCGTCCTTCGGATCGACGAGCTTTCCGACGGGCGCTCCCGCTTGCGGGCCGAGACCCTTGCCGCCTTTCCCGGGGCGGCCGGGCGGGTCTATCGGCTTCTCGTCATCAGCAGCGGCGCCCACGCCTTCGGCATGCGGCGGATGCTCGCCGGCTACCAGCGGCCGTAGCCCGTCACCGGCGGCCGTAGTCGGTAGTCCGCTACCCGCCGCCCTAGCCCGCTACCAACCAGCGGCCCTGGTTCGCTACTGGCGTCCGCAGCCGCGACCGTGTCAGCGGAGCTCCTCCGGGCACGCCGTGCCTCGGGAGAGTTTGTACGGGGCCGCCAGGCGGTAGACGCCCGCCTTCGGGGCGAGTAGTTCCGTCCACTCGTCGCCCTCCGTGTCCGCCTCCGCCTTGAACAGGCAGCCCTTCTCGTTGGCGAAGACCTTGGGGATCTCCGTCTCGGACTCCTCGCGCGCCAGCTTCGAGGCCTCCGTCTCCTGCGGCGGTTCGATCTTGCCGCCGTTCTCGTCCACGAGCGCCAGCCACGGCGAGTACGGGACGCGGATGAGGACCCGGCCGGGGCGGTCGACGCTGATCACGACCTCGTTCTCCTCCGCGCTCCGCACCTCCGCCGGCGGGTCCGCGAGCGGGGTCGGGTTCTCGACCTCGTAGAGGCGCCAGTTCTCGTCCGACCAGACCTGCTCCAGGTACGGCAGCCCCTCGGCGACCAGTTCCGCCTCCTGCTCGGCGCCCGAGTCCGGGGCGCCCGTGGGCAGCACTACGTAGTGCACGGCCCAGCGGTCCAGCCAGTCCTGGTAGTTCACGGCGTTCAGCGTGTCGTCGTAGAAGAGCGGGTTGCGCTCCATGTCCGCCTGGCGGTTCCAGCCCCGCGCCAGGTTGATGTACGGGCTCAGCGCCGAGGACTCGCGGTGGCTGGACGCCGGTACGACCTCCACCCGCGCCTTGCCCGCCCCCCGCACCTGGAGCTGGTTGATGAGCGGCGCCAGCTCCCGCGCCCAGGAGGCGTCCGGGGCCGTGCGGATCACGTCGTCGACGCCCTTGAAGCCGATCCAGAAGTTCAGCCCGGCGAACGCGAGCAGCAGCGCGTACCAGCGGCGTGAGCGCGGCGCCGTGTACGGCAGCGCGGCGAGCAGCACGACACCGGCGAAGAGCATCGGCAGACGCGAGATGTTCGAGCCGATCTGCGAGTCCACCAGCCAGGTCAGCAGCGTGCCCAGCGTGTAGACCGCCGCCGCCGTGCGGACCGTCCGCCAGTCCCTCGGCACCAGCAGGAAGACCAGTACCCCGAACGCCAGCGGCAGCGCCGTCGAGCCGAACGCCATCGGCTGCGTACCGGAGAAGGGGAAGAGCCAGGACGAGAGCGCGACCACGGCCACCGGGGCCAGGCCCAGGGCGTACGCGCCGGGGCGCCGTTTGTTGAGGAACAGCGCCGCCGCCCCCACCCCGAGGAACAGCCCCGCGACCGGGCTGCACGCCGTCGCGAGACCGGCGAGCGGGGCGGCCACCGCGGCCTTGGCCCAGCGTTTACGGCGCCAGCGGTGCGGCCAGCAGAACACGGCCGCGACCGCGCCGAGCGCGAACATCATGCCGAGGCCGAAGGTGACCCGCCCCGAAAGCGCGTTGCAGAGGAACGCGAAGACGCCCGCGACCGAGCAGGCCAGCGGATTACGGACCGCCGGCACCCGCACCAGGATCAGCGCGGTCAGCGCGGCGGACAGCGTCCCGGCGACCATCATCGTGCTGCGCACGCCGAGCAGCGACATCAGGTACGGCGACACGACGCTGTACGAGACCGGGTGCATCCCGCCGTACCAGGCCAGGTTGTACGCCGAGTCCGGGTGCCGGCCGACGAACTCCGCCCACGCGTCCTGCGCGGCCAGGTCCCCGCCGCTGTTCGCGAAGAGGAAGAACCAGAGGATGTGGGTGACCGCCGCGAGGCCGGTGGCCGCCATGACCGTGTAACGGCGCTTCCGCCGGGGGGCGGTCGGGGCCGTCGGTTGCGGTGACGGTGATGGTGACGGCGACGGCGACGGCTTTGGGGCCGTGGCCGCGTCCGTCGCCTCGGGGGGCGGAATCTTCCGCTGTGCCGGGAGCACTATTCGCGAGTGAGAAGAAGGGGCCGCGGCTGATCCGGAGGCCGCGTCCGATCCGAGGGCCGAGTCGAAGCCGATGCCGGTGCCGGAGCCGGAGCCGGGGGGCGCGACGGATCCGAGGGCTGTGTCGATGCCGGTGCCGGCGACGAGGGGCGCGACGGATTCGGAGGGTGGGTCGAAGCCGATGCCGGATCCGGAAGCTGCGTCGGAATCATGGGCGGGTCCCGCTTCTGCGCCGTCGGGGTGGGGATCGAGAGGGGAGTCGGAGTCACGGTCGGGTCCTGACTCTGCGCGATCGGCGCGGTCGGCGCGATCGGCGCGTGTCGGCTCGGCGGTGGTCACTGCGGCCCTTTCCCGTGCTGCCCGTCTCACTTCTCGCGTGTGTCACGCGTGCTTCTCGCCCCCCGAAGACGCTAACAGCCGGGCGCCCCGGAGAACCGGGGCGCCCGGCCAAGCGGGTGGCTCCTCGGCCAGGCGAGTGCTCCTCGCCCGGCCGGGTGCCTGTCAGCCCACGCGGGTGAGCTTCTTGTCGAATCCGGGCTCCACGAGGTCCGCCTTCAGGGCGACCGGCGCGCTGACCTTGCCGGCGCCCGTACCGATCGACACCTGACCGACCACGTCACCCGCCTTGCCGGCGTGCGGGAGCGCCTTGCCGCCGTCGGTGAGCTCCAGCTTCACCTTGAGGCCGGGCCAGCCGATCGCCTTGAGCTCCTTCGTCGCCACGACCGGCGTGCGGCCGCCGAGGCCGTCGTCGACGTACCCGAGGACCTGGCCCTTGCGGACCACCGCGGCCGAGGTGACGTCGTCCTGGGCCTTCTTGATGAGCTCGTAGCTGTAGTCGATGGAGAGCTGGAGCTTCTCGCCGAGCTGATCGGCGTTCTTGGCGCCCATCACGATGCCGAGGATGCGCCGGATCTTGCCGTCGACGACGGTGTTGGCCGCCCAGAGCAGGTTGCCGCCGGCCGGGGTGGAGGAGCCGGTCTTGATGCCGCTGACACCCGGCAGGAGCAGGATCTTGTTGTTGTTCTCGATCCGGCCGGGGATGCCGTCGATCGTCACGTTCGGCGTGTTCACGATCTCCCGGAACACGTCGTACTGCATGACCGCCTTCGCCAGCTTCAGCTGGTCCTTCGGGGTCGACACGGTGCTGTCGAGCAGGCCGGACGGGTCGGTGTACGTCGACTGGGTCATGCCCAGGTCCTTCGCGGCGGCGTTCATCTTCTCGACGAACGCGGCCTCCGAACCGGCGTCCCAGCGGGCGAGCAGCCGGGCCACGTTGTTCGCGGAGGGGATCATGAGGAGCTGGAGAAGCTCCTTCTCCGAGTACGTCTGGCCCTCCTGGACCGCCGCCGTCGACTCGTGCTCCGCCTTGCCCTGATCGGCGGCCTTCTTGTCGATCGTGATCTCCGGGCCCTTCTGCGCCCCCTTGATCGGGTGGTCGCGCAGGATCACGTACGCCGTCATCGTCTTCGTGACGCTCGCGATCGGGGCCGGCTTCTGCGCCCCGTACGTGCCCATGGAACCGACGCCCTCGACCTCGACGGCGCCCTGGCCCTCGGTGGGCCACGGCATCTGCAGCCGGCCGCCCTCGAAGGTGAAGGTCGGCGCGGCGGAGAGCGTCAGCGCGGGCGCGGGCAGCGGGCGGACCATCTGCGCGATCGCAAAGACGATCAGGAGAAGAAGGACCAGCGGCGTCCAGATGCGGACCCGGCGGACGGTCGTCCGCAGCGGGGTCGGAGGCGGCGGCGGGGTGTTCGTCAGCTCGGCGAGCAGATCGAGCGGGGGCAGCGGCGGCAACGGCTGCTGCCGCGTCCGCTCCGCCTCCGCGAGAGCGGGGTTGGGCGCGGGCGCGGGCGCCGGTGCGGGCGACGGGGTCCGCGCCGCCGCCGGAGCCGGTACGGGAGCGGCCTTGGGGGCCGCCTTGGCGGCCTTGGCGGCCGCGGGGGCCTCCGGGGCCTCCTGTGCCTTCTGCTCGGCCGGGATGTCGGCACGCAGCGGCACGAAGGTGCTGGAGCGCTCGCTGTCGGAGTCCGCGCCGAAGGAGGGCGGCAGCTTCAGCGCGGTCGTCGGCTGGTCCACCGGGGGCGCCACGGGCGGGCGGACGGCCTTGAACATGGTCGTCGGCTGGTCGACCGGCTCGTGCTCAGGTTCCGAGGCCTCGTCCGCGTCGTCGCCGTCCACGTCCTGGGGGTCGGCAGCGGACGCCGTGGGCTCCGAGGGCTTCTCGTCCGCCGTCGCGTTCCGCGCCGCGAACCAGGACTCGCCGGACGCCTTCGCGTCGGCCGACGCAGAACCGGCCGGCTCGTCGTCCTCGGGCTCGCCGTCGACGGGCTCGTCGTCGTCGATCTCATCGCCCTCGGGGACGTCACCCTCCAGCTCGTCGTCCGCGGGCTCGTCGTCGGCCGAATCGGCCTCGGGGTCGTCCTCGCCGTCGACCGACGCCGCATCGGAGTCCGGGTCCGGGTCCGGGTCCGAGTCAGGGTCAGAATCCGACTCGTCCGCCTCGGAGCCTTCCGGCGCCTTCGGGTCATCCGACTCCGCCGGGTCCTCCGCCGTCGCGACCCAGGCCGCCACAGCCGCCTTCAGGCGCTCGCTCTCCGGCTCCGGCTCGGCCGCCGCCGGTGCGTCGTCCTCCGGGGTCCTCGGCACCAGGTTCTTGAAGACGGCCGTCGGCTGGTCGACCTGAACCGACGAAGCCGAAGACGAAGACGCCGAGGACCCCGAACTCGAAGCCGTGGACGAACTCGACGACGCCGCCGATTCCGCAACCGAAGCCGCCGACGAGGCGTCTGACTCACGGAGCACGGAAAGCCGAGGATCCCGGCCGCCGCCGCCCGAGGCCGTCGTCTCCTGCGACGGCCCCTGCTGCTCCGCCCTGTCGGGGGACTCGCCCGCCACCGTGCCTCCTCCATGCGTCATGCGTACGTACGGACCATGTACCGGTCCGTGTACCAGTGTCCTGTGTGAACCCCTTGGCCCCCGTGCTAGACGAGAACGACATACCTACTGGTTCCCGGATGAACCACCCAGGCACTCTCGACAGATGAATGTGAGAGGGGTCACCCTGTCATTCATCCACGCGGGGAGGCATGGATGGGCAGGAGCCGCAGAACCATTCCGGAAGAGCTTCTGCTGCTCGCTCTGGACCCGACCACGGGTACCACAGCGCAGCCGCAGTCGCTCGACCTCGGCCTGGCCGGCGCACAGCTAGTAGAGCTGGCACTGGCAGGCCGGATAGCCCCAGACGGGGATCGTATCGCCGTGGTGATGCCACGGCCGACCGGAGATCCGACCTTGGACTCCGCACTGGAGCTGCTGCGCAGACGTGGCAGCCCGGTTCGGGCCGTCCATTGGATCGGCGGGCCCCGACTGGGGCTTCGCCAGACGTATCTCTCGCATCTGGAGCGATGCGGCATGGTGCATGCCGTGGAGACCCAGATGTGCGGGGTGTTGCCGACGACGCGCTACCAGGCGACGGAGACGGCGATCAGTCGGGAGATCCGTTCCCGGCTGGACAGTGCGATCCGCACCGGCGTACCGCCGGACCCGCGGACCGCGGCGCTTGCCGCGCTGGCCCACGCGGTCGGTCTCGGGAAGCACCTCTACCCCGGCAACGAAGGACGGTCGTCGCGGTCCCGGCTGCGCGACCTGATCCGGCACGACCCGATGGGCGGACTCGTGGCGCACGCCGTGATGGACGTCCAGAACGGCGCGGCGGCACAACCCCGCCGGAGCGCCGCGGGTGTCCCGGCGCAGCCTCGCGGCAGCATGGCCCGCGCGGCGGCGCACTAGAACGACACCGAGGGGTCCTCGGAGCCCAGGGAGTCCAGCGACTCCGAGGGCTCCGTGGACTCTTCAGGTCCCCGAGGAACCAGCCCGGGAGCCGCACGGTGTGCGGGGCGGTCAGGACGGCCGCCCCGCACACGCACGCCCGCACACCCTCCGGGCCGGACCGACGCGTCCTAGGCCCGAACCACCGTGTCCCGGGGCCGACGTTCGTACCCCTCGTACGTTCACCCGCGCACACGTTGTGGTCGTTTTCCAGCGCACACCTGGCCTTTGGTGGCAGTCTGCCAAGCGGTAGATACTCACAGCTACGCAGCAGAGAGCCGGAGGTGCAGTTTCCGTGGCGTCCAACGTCAACCCCACCGTCAGGCGACGCCGATTGGGCCAGGAGCTGCGCAAGCTCCGGGAAGCGAAGAACATGACGGCCGAGCAGGTGGCCGAGCGTCTTCTCGTCTCCCAGTCCAAGATCAGCCGACTGGAGAACGGCCGCCGCTCCATCAGCCAGCGCGATGTCCGCGACCTGTGCGGGGTGTACGAGGTCGAGGATCACCGGATCGTCGACTCCCTGATGCAGATGGCCAAGGACTCCCGGCAGCAGGGCTGGTGGCACGCCTTCGGCGACATCCCGTACAGCGTCTACATCGGCCTGGAGACGGACGCGGCCTCGCTGCGCGTATACGAGTCGCTCATCGTTCCCGGCCTCCTGCAGACACAGGAGTACGCCCAGGCGGTGATCGAGGGGATGTGGCCGGAGGCCACCCCCAGCGAGATCGACAAGCGCATCCAGATCCGGCTGAAGCGCCAGGACCGTCTCTCCGATCTGGTCAACCCGCTGCGGTTCTGGGCCGTCATCGACGAGGCTCTCCTGCGTCGCGTGGTCGGCAGCCCGCAGATCATGGCCGATCAGCTGCGGCACCTCGCTCAGTTGAGCGAGAAGCCGCACGTCACACTCCAGGTGCTGCCGTACGGCGTCGGCGCCCACCCCGGGATGTACGGCAAGTTCGCCATCCTGGAGTTCCAGGAGGCGATGGATGCCAGCGTCGTCTACCTGGAGGGTGTCACCAGCGACCTGTACCTGGAGAAGGCGAACGACGTCCAGAGCTACGCGGTGATGTACGAGCACCTCAGGGCGAAGGCGCTGAGCGCCGAGCAGTCGCGTGAGTTCATCCTCGGTGTGGCCGAGGAACTACAAGCGGACTAGCAGGTTTTGGACAGGCGGGCACGATACACCGCCCGGGCCCTGGGGCAAAGAATTCGATGGAATATGCCATCCGGATGGGTGAACGCATCGCATCGCTGGTGATGTTGCAGCGTAGCGTCGAAGGCAGAGCCGCTGCCGCAGCGGCTGAATAGCGCCTCACCCACCCCACTGGCACAACCATCGGAGTCACGATGCTGTTTCGGCACGACGCGCTGGCGGAATGGACCAAGTCCTCGTACTCGGCCGTCAATGGAGACTGCGTTGAAGTCAAGGCGCAGGAGCCCCTCCTGATCCGTGTCCGGGACTCGAAGGACACCGCTCGCTCAGGCCTCGGCTTCTCGGCCGAGACCTGGTCGAAGTTCATCCTCGACGTCAGCGAACGCGACTGCCCCGGCGCCTGACGCCCACATCAGCGCACCCTCAGGAAGCCCTCTCGACTGGATCGCCGTCCCGGCCGAGGGGGCTGGTCGCCGGCCGGGGCCCCGCCCCTAGCCGAGAAGACCGCGCGTCTTGACCGTGACCGGGTCCTCAGGCCCCAGCACCCGCTCGCACAGGGGGAGGTTCTGCCGGGCCAGAGCCTGTGCCTCTGCCACCTCCCCCGCCGCCGCCAGGGCCTCCACGAGGCCGGTGCGGTTCGTGAGGAGGTAAGGGTGCTCCCGCCCGAGTGCCTGCTCCTGGCCCAGGACGACCCGTCGACCGAGCGCGAGGGACTCCTCGACCTGTCCGAGGTCGCCGAGGATCCAGCTCAGCAGGACGGCCGCAGAGAGCGCGAGCGCATGATCAGGCCCGTGCAAACGCTCGCGACCCATGAGCGCTCTACGGGCTTCCGCTTCCGCCTGGGCCGACCGCCCGAAGCGATGCAGGCCGTAGGCGTAGTTGTGGCGGGCGGTCACCGTGGTGAACGAGTCGATGCCCAAGTGCTCTTCGCAGGCGGCCACGACGTTCGGACCCACTCGGTCGAACTCATCGACAGCGTCGGCGACGGCGAGGTACTCGATGAGGAGCGCCCGCGCGTGCAGCGTGTCCCTGTGGAACTCACCGAGGACGCGTGAGCGCACCTCGGCCGTATCGCGGAGGGTGGCCATGCATTCCTCGGTCCGCTGCAATTGGCTGAGCGGTTCGTGAATGTCCTGTCGGCTCTCCAACGTCTCTGGATGCTCCGGTCCGAGCACCCTCTCCCGGGTATCGAGCACGCGTCGGTGGAGGTCTTCGGATTCCTCGAAGCGACCGAGCCGGAACAGCGACATGGCCGCGCGGTGCTCCGCGCGGGACGTCTCCGGAGCATCGGGCCCCAGCCACTGCCCAGCCGTCTCCGCGGCGGCCTGCGCCAGGAACAACGCGGCCTGGAAATCGCCGGCGTCGAAAAGGCACGCGGCGAGGCGTGTGCAGAGCGCCACCACGTCGGTGGCGCTGCCGGTGTGTTCCACTCGCCGGAGCAGGTTCGCCGCATGGGGTACGAGGTGACCGACCGGCCGGGCGTTCCGTTCCAGAACGCCGCCCTCAGGAATGGCGTCCTGGAGGAGCTTCGAGGCGGCGGTGACGAGCTGCGCCCGCTGGTCACCGGGTACGGCGGCGGCGACGCTGTCAGCGACGACACCGTGCGTCTTGACGCACCGCACCACCTCGGCACCGAGGTCGAGGCTCACCAGCGAGACCAACGAGTGGTCCAACAGACCCCGGAGAGCCGCCTCGACCCGCAACCCGGTCAGAGGAGGTTGCAGAGCACTCAGTTGTGCCTCATCCACCGCCTCTCGGCGAATGAGGGACAGGGGTACGGGGTCGGAACTCCAGCACGACAACAGCCTCAGGAGCGACACGCATTCCGGGATTCCGTCGTCCGCGAGGGCATCCAGCGAGATCTCCCACGTGCGGCCGACGAGTTGCCGAGCGTTTCTCTCCGCGTTGCCGGGGCTCGCTCCCTGGTCGATCAGCTCCGTCGGATTGTCGTCCAGATGACGCCGGTAGTCGCTCATCGACCAGCTCTCCAGAAGTTGTCGTGACAGGAAGGACCCTGCCAGCGTGAGCGCGAGCGGAAGACAGTCGAGTCTGCGCGCCACCGTCTCCGCGTCCTCGACCGATCCCGCCTCGGGAGCGAGGTCACACAGCACCAGCGCGGCGTCCTCGACCGGCAGCACTCCCAGCTGATGTCGCTGTGCTCCGAGCCATACCGGGGAACCGCCCTGCCGTGTGGTGACGATGACCGTGCCCTGCGGACTCTGCCGCAGCCAACCACCTTCCCCGAGTGCAGTGGGGTCATCCGCGTTGTCGAGGACGAGCAGCCAAGGCTCCGGCGACGAGTGGAGCCAGTGCCAGACGAGGTCGGCCGAAGCTCGCTGCCCCTCCAGCGCGGCGGTCAGCTCTCCGGTTCCCGCGCCGCGGTCCGCGGCGACGGCCAGCATTCCCGCCCGCAGCGTCGCGCGGTCGGAGGCGTTGACCCACAGACCCGCGCGTCGTCCCTCGCGCGTCACGTCGTTGAAGACAGCCTGAGCCACCGCTGTCTTGCCGCAGCCGCCCAGCCCGTGCAGGACGTGGATCCCCCCGGTCTCGTCACGGACCGCTGACAGGAGACCCCGCATGAGTTCGCGGCGGTCGCGCAACACCAATGGGGTGCGTCCCACGAGCGGCGTCCGTACCGAGTCCGGTACGGGCGCGGCCGGTCCGAAGGGGCTCCGGGGTCCCGGGACGGCTCGCAGCAGGGGCGGCCCGAAGAGGGACGGGGCTTCGTTCGATGAATAGTGGTGGTGGTGCTCCGTCACATGCTGGTCGCCTCGGGCCTGGTAGACGCGGCCCTGGCCGGACGCTCTCCCCTGTACTTCCGGCCCGGCGCCCCAGTCCGCCCCGGTCACCGCTCGGTGATGTGCTGGTCACGGCCCGCCTGGTAGACGCGGCCGCTGCCGGACGCCTCGGCGTGCATCTGTACCGTCCTGGGGCCGAGATCCTGGGGTTCGGGATCGAGTTCGGCAAGAATCCGACGCAGCTCCTCAGCCACCTCGGGCTGCTCGCGAAGAAGGCGCCGCAACCGGCCGGCCCATTCCTCACGGAGTTCCTGTTCGGTCAGATCGTCGCCGCTCTCCCTGGCTGCCAGCAGATCGTCCCTGGTCGCCTCGAGTTCCCCTTCCACGCCCTCGGCACGGGACGGACTGACCCGACGCCACAGCGCCACGACCCCGTCCCGTGTCCGCTCCCAGGCGTCCGTGGCCATGAGCGTGACCACGGTCGCCCCTGCGACCCGAGCGAGTTCCACCATCTGTGCATCCATCAACGCCCCCATGTTCCGGCCGGACATCAACAATAGGTGCGGTACCTGGTGCTGTCAGGGAAAACCCGCCCTGCTGTCCGGGCGCGGGGTGAGGCGTCAACGCAGCTCGTCCACGTACCGGTCCGTCCCCGGCACCGTCGGGATGAACGGCGCCACCAACTCCACCCAGGCGCCCGCGCCCCGGTCCGTACCCGCGCCCCGGTCCGTACTCGCGCCCCGGCCCTCGCCCGCTCCCTCGTCCCCGTCCCCATCCCCGTCCCCGTCCCCCAGCCACTCCAGGTCCGCGAAGTGGTGCGTCCAGCAGGTGCGGGGGTCCTGGTCCAGGAACCAGAGGAGGGTCAGGCGGGTGTCGACGCCCTCGACCTGTTTCACGTAGGTCATCCGGTCGCCGGGCAGAGGGGTCGGGCGGAAGATCGTGACCATCGCCGCCGGTGAGCCGGCGAGGCGGTGGGGGAGGTCCCTCGTCACGAGCCGGTCGAGGAGGGCGGCGCGCCGGTCGGGGTTGTCGGTGTCGACGACCTGGAGGACGAGCCCGGCGTAGGGATGGTCGAGGGCGTGGACGTCCCGCGGGCCGGCGGCGCCGTCGCGGTACACGGTCGCCTCGTGGTCCTGGAACGAGGTGAAGACGTGCGTCCGCTCCTGGTGGACGCGGCCGTCGCGGTTGAGCCGCTTGTTGATGCCGACGGTCCACTTCATGTGCTCGTCGTAGCGGCCCTCGGTGATCCAGTACGTGGAGAGGTAGCAGCCGGCGGTGACGGGCTGGGCGACGGCGGACTTCTCCGGGCGGCGCAGCTCCTGGAGCTCGCGGGTGGCGACCCAGCGCCGGCCCGCGAACATCCAGGGCATGGCCATGGCGCCGGCGTAGTAGTGGTCGTCCTCGTACCAGCGGTTGTAGGCGTGCTCGTGGCCCGGGTGCGGCTCGACCATGGTGATCAGCGCGTGGCCGGGCCTGACGCCGTACGGGCCGACCGACGCCAGTTCCGCGTAGGTGTCGCTGCGGGTCTCCTCGCTCACTCTCGTACCCCTTCCCAAGTCGGTGACGGCCCCCTACTCTGACGGACCGTCAGATACTTGGCCAGGGTCGAGGAGGTCCGGATGCCGCTCCAGGGGAAGACGGTCGTCGTGTCGGGCGTCGGTGCGGGGCTCGGACACCGGATCGCCGCGGCGGTGGTGCGGGACGGGGGCAACGCGGTGCTCGGGGCGCGCACCGAGGCCAACCTCGCCACGTGCGCCGCCGAGATCGACCCGGAGGGGCGCCGCACCGCGTACCGGGCCACCGACATCACCGACGAGAAGCGGTGCGAGGCCCTCGCCGCGCTCGCCGTCGAGCGTTTCGGCGGCATCGACGCGGTCGTGCACGTCGCCGCCTGGGACTCCTGCTTCGGCGGCCTGGAGGACGCCGACTTCGCGACCTGGCAGCAGGTCCTCGACGTCAATCTGCTCGGTACGCTGCGGATGACCCGGGCCTGCCTGCCGGCGCTCAGGGAGCACGGGGGCGCGGTGGTCCTGATCGGCACGCAGTCGGCGGTGGCCGCGCCCTCGCAGGTGCGGCAGGCCGCGTACGCGGCGTCGAAGGGGGCACTGACCTCGGCCATGTACTCGCTCGCGCACGAGCTCGGACCGCACCGGATCCGGGTCAACACGGTGCTGCCGGGCTGGATGTGGGGGCCGCCGGTGCAGGCGTACGTGCGGTTCGCCGCCCAGGGCGAGGGGGTGCCGGAGGCGGAGGTGCTCGCCCGGCTGACCGAGCGGATGGCGCTGCCGGAACTCGCGACGGACGGGGACGTGGCGGAGGCGGTTGCCTTCCTCGCCTCGGACCGGGCGCGGGCGATCACGGGGCAGTCGTTGCTGGTCAACGCGGGTGAGCTGATGCGCTGACCCTCCACCGGAGGGATCTCCGGAACCCCGTGACAAGTTCATGGACGTGAACCAGGGTCAGTAAACCGAACGATTTTACTTTCCCTTGACCCTCCATTGCATTGTCCCGGCCTTGTGACTCGCCACACCATGAACGGCGTTCACAAGGCGGACCAGAACCCCTGGAGGGGGCTCCATGAACAGTCTCGACTGGGCCGTGCTCATCGGCTACTTCGGCGTGATGGTCGCGATCGGCGTCTGGTCCCACAAGCGCGTGGACGACGTCTCCGACTTCTTCACCGCCGGAGGCAAGATGCCCTGGTGGCTCTCCGGCATCTCGCACCACATGTCGGGCTACAGCGCCGTGATGTTCACCGGTTACGCCGGCATCGCCTACACCTACGGCGTCACGTCCTACGTCACCTGGTCCTTCCCCATCGCGATCGGCATCGCGATCGGCGCGCACCTCTTCGCGCCCCGGCTCAACCGGCTCCGCTCGCGGCTCCACGTGGCCTCACCCCTGGAGTACCTGAAGAACCGCTACAACCTGCCCACCCAGCAGGCGCTCGCCTGGTCCGGCGTCCTGCTGAAGATCGTGGACGTGGGCGCCAAGTGGGCCGCCATCGCCACCCTGCTCTCCGTCTTCACCGGCATCTCCCTCAACCAGGGCATCCTCATCACCGGTGTGATCACGGGCATCTACTGCACGGTCGGCGGCCTGTGGGCCGACGCGCTCACCGAACTCGGCCAGTTCATCATCCAGTTCTTCGCCGGCATCGCGATGCTCGTCGCCGTCCTCGCCGAGCTGGGCGGCGTCAGCGCCCTCTGGACGGTCTGGGACCGGCCCGAGCTCCAGGGCCACACCGCGCCGACGGCCGGCCCGTACACGCTGACCTTCCTGCTCGCGTACCTCTTCATCAAGACCTTCGAGTACAGCGGCGGCATGTGGAACCAGGCCCAGCGCTACATGGCCACCCCCACCGCACGCGAGGCCACCCGCTCCGGCCGGCTCTCCGCCGCCCTGTGGTTCGTCTGGCCGCTGGTCCTCTTCTTCCCTATGTGGGTGGCGCCGCTGCTCGTCGACCCGAAGAAGCCCGACGCCTCCGACTCGTACGCCCTGATGACCGAACAGCTGCTGCCGCACGGACTGCTCGGCCTGGTCATCGTCGGCTTCTTCTCGCACACCATGGCGATGTGCTCCTCCGACGCCAACGCCATCGCGGCCGTCTTCACCCGGGACATCGCCCCCGTCATGAGCAAGGCGGCGCGCAGCTGGACGCAGCAGGCCGGCTTGATCGCGGCACGCTGGTCGACGATCGCGTTCCTCGCCCTGTCGATGGCGGTCGCCACCCAGGTCAACTCCCCCACGTTCAAGGACATCATCACCGTCGTCATCAAGTGGGTGGCCGGCCTCATGGGGCCCATCGCGATCCCGTTCATGCTGGGCCTGCTGCGGACCTTCCGGAAGTCGGGTCCGACGGCGGCGCTCGTCTCCTGGGCCGCCGGGCTCTTCGTCTTCTGGCTCACCAACTACGGCCTCGACGGCATCGAGCTCCAGATCCAGATCGTCTCGCCGCTCGCCACCTCGCTCGTCCTGTACGTCCTGATCGGCTTCATCAGGCCGGAGGACACCCCCGAGCGGGACGCGGTCCTCGACAAGCTCCACTCGGACGACGGCAGCCCCGCCGGAGCGGCCGCCGTCCCGGCGCAGACCGGCGGCGACCGCGCGGATCAGCCCCTCGGGTAGCGCGCCAGCCAGCCCGGGGACGACTCGGCGGGAGTGTGCAGGGCCGCGCCCTGGGTCATCTCCATCGAGAAGTCGTCCGCGAGCTCCAGGACCGTCGCACGGCCCTCCAGTTCGGCCAGCCAGGCCGGCGGGAGGGCCGTCTCGCCGTGCAGGGCGCCGAGCAGCGCGCCGGTGAGCGCCCCCGTCACCGCCGAGGGCCCGTCGTGGTTCACGGCCAGCCGCAGCCCGTGCCGTACGTCCTCACCGACCAGGGCGCAGTAGACGGCCGCCGCCAGCTGCCCCTCGGCCCGGTCCTCGCCGGCACCGAGTCCGGCCACCCGCTCGGCGTCCGGAGCCCCTTCCCGTACGGCTCCGAGGGCCCGGCCGAGCGCCTCGGTGACCGGCTCGTGGCCGGGGCGCGCCGCCAGCTGCTCCAGGGCCCCGGCCACGGCGGCCTCCACGGAGCCGCCGCGGGCGAGGCCGTGGACGGTGACGGCGAAGGCGCCCGCGGCGAGACAGGCGGCCGGGTGGCCGTGGGACTGCGCCGCGCACTCCACGGCGAGCTGGCAGACGAGCTGCGGCTCCCAGCCGACGAGCAGGCCGAAGGGGGCGGACCTGACGAGGGCGCCGGAGTCGGCGGCGGTGGGGTTCTTGGGCTGGTCGAGCGTGCCGAGGCGCTCGTCGCCGAAGCCGGTGAGGCAGGCACGGGGCGGGTGGCGGCGGGCGTAGAGCCACTCCTCGCGGGCGAGCCAGCCGTTGTCCTTGCGTCGCTCGTCGGGCCCCCAGTCGCGCTGGGTGGCGCCCCAGCGGAGGTGAGCCCGGTGGACGTCGGTGGGCGGGTGCCAGACGCCGGTGTCGCGGCGGACCTGGGCCCGGATGAGGCCGTCGACGGTGAACAGGGTCATCTGGGTGGCGGCGGTGACGGCGCCCCTGCGGCCGAACGCGGGCACGGGCTCGGTGACTCCGTCAGCTCCGTGGGCGTCCCGGATGCCGGCCAGGGTGAGCCCGTCGACGCCCGCTCCCAGCGCGTCGCCGAGGGCTCCGCCGAGCAGACAGCCCCGGACGCGGGCGCGGAAGTCCTGCTGTTCGGCGCGGCCCCACACGGCCGCGGCTGTCGTGGCCACGACGTGCCCTCCCCCCGTAGACCGGTCTGCGCAGCACTGTAATCGACCGGGTACGCCCGTTCGGGGGCCGGAACGTTATGTGATCGGACGCCCCGCAGGCCGCTTTTGACCGGAGTTCACCGCGTCTCTTTCACACGCGGTTCCGCGCCTCACCCCTCGACGACCGGCAGGAGCGCGGGGAGGTGGCCGTCGGATGCGCGGGCGGTGCGCTGCCGCTCCTCGGGCACCTCGCCGTACAGCGTCGTCCGGGGCTTCGCCGGGCGCCCGGCCGCCTCCGCGATGGCCTCCAGGTCGCGGATCGAGCGGTACGAGCCGTAGCTCGAACCGGCCATCCGGGAGATGGTCTCCTCCATGAGCGTGCCGCCGAGGTCGTTGGCGCCGGAGCGGAGCATCTCGGCGGCGCCGTCGGTGCCGAGCTTGACCCAGCTGGTCTGGATGTGGGGGATGTGGGGGTGGAGGAGGAGGCGGGCCATCGCGATGACCGCGCGGTTGTCGCGGACCGTCGGGCCGGGGCGGGCGATGCCCGCGAGGTAGACGGGCGCGTTGGTGTGGATGAAGGGGAGCGTCACGAACTCGGTGAAGCCCCCGGTCTCCTGCTGGATGCGGGAGAGGGTCCGGAAGTGGCCGAGCCAGTGCCGGGGCTGGTCCACGTGCCCGTACATCATCGTGGAGCTCGACCGGATGCCGAGGTCGTGGGCGGTGGTGATCACCTCGATCCAGGTGGCCGTGGGCAGCTTGCCCTTGGTGAGGACCCAGCGGACCTCGTCGTCGAGGATCTCGGCGGCCGTGCCGGGGATCGAGTCGAGCCCGGCCTCCTTCGCGGCCGTCAGCCACTCGCGGATCGAGAGCCCGGTGCGGGTCGCGCCGTTGACGACCTCCATCGGGGAGAAGGCGTGCACGTGCATGCCGGGGACCCGTTCCTTCACCGCGCGGGCGATGTCGAAGTACGCGGTGCCCGGCAGGTCGGGGTGGATGCCGCCCTGCATGCAGACCTCGACGGCGCCGACCTCCCAGGCCTGCTGGGCGCGGTCCGCGACCTGGTCGAGGGAGAGGGTGTACGCGTCGGCGTCCGTACGGCGCTGGGCGAAGGCGCAGAAGCGGCAGCCGGTGTAGCAGACGTTGGTGAAGTTGATGTTCCGGGTGACGACGTACGTGACGTCGTCGCCGACGGCGTCACGCCGGACGTCGTCCGCGATCCGGGTGAGCGCGTCGAGCGCGGGCCCGTCGGCGTGCAGCAGGGCGAGGGCCTGGGCGTCGGTGAGCCGCGTCGGGTCGTCGGCGGCGACGGCCAGGGCCTCGCGGACGTCGGCGTCGACCCGCTCGGGGACCATCCCGGGGGCGGCGGCCTCCCGCAGCGCCTCCCAGTCGCCGTACACCTCGTCGAAGTCGTCGCGCCGGTCGTGGGTGCGGCCCGTGGTGTCGATGGTGCGGTGCAGGTCGGTGCGGCCGGCGGCGGTGAACGCCTCGTCGGGCTCCTGCCAGGGCAGGCCGCGCACGGGAGCGTCCGGGTTCGCGAGGCCGGTCTCGGGGTCGGCGAGGGCGCGGACGTGCGGGAGGAGCCGGGGGTCGAGCCAGGGTTCGCCCCGGGTGACGAACTCGGGGTAGACGCAGAGGCGTTCGCGCAGCTCGAAGCCGGCGGCGGCGGAGTGGGCGGCCAGCTCGTCGATCCGCGGCCACGGCCGCTCGGGGTTGACGTGGTCGATGGTGAGCGGGGAGACACCGCCCCAGTCGTCGATGCCGGCGGCGATCAGGCGCTCGTACGCGGAGTCGACGAGGTTGGGCGGGGCCTGGAGGCAGGCGGAGGGCCCCATGATGAGCCGCGCGACGGCGACCGTGGCGACGAGGTCGTCGAGCTCGGCGTCCGGCGTCCCGCGCATGGCCGTGTCCGGCTTGGCGCGGAAGTTCTGGATGATCAGTTCCTGGATCGAGTGGTACGCGCGGGAGATCCGGCGCAGCGCGAAGAGCGACTCGGCCCGCTCCTCCAGGGTCTCCCCGATGCCGAGCAGCAGCCCCGAGGTGAAGGGGACGGAGGACCGTCCGGCGTCCTCCAGGACCCTGAGCCGGACGGCCGGCTCCTTGTCGGGGGACCCGTGGTGGGGGCCGCCGGGCTCGGACCACAGCCGGGTCGCGGTCGTCTCCAGCATCATCCCCATGGACGGGGCGACCGGCTTGAGGCGCTGGAAGTCGGTCCAGGACAGCACGCCCGGGTTGAGGTGCGGGAGGAGGCCGGTCTCCTCCAGAATGCGGATCGCCATGGCGCGCACGTACGCGAGGGTGTCGTCGTAGCCGTGCGCGTCGAGCCACTCGCGGGCCTCGGGCCACCGGTCCTCCGGCTTGTCGCCGAGGGTGATGAGGGCTTCCTTGCAACCGAGTTCGGCTCCGCGCCGGGCGATGTCGAGGACCTCGTCCGGCGACATGAACATCCCGTGGCCGTCGCGGCGGAGCTTGCCGGGGACGGTGACGAAGGTGCAGTAGTGGCACTTGTCCCGGCAGAGGCGGGTGAGGGGTATGAACACGCTCTTCGAGTACGTGATGACCCCCGGCCGACCGGCGGCCTCGAGCCCCGCGTCCCGGACCCGCCCGGCGGAGGCGACCAGGTCGGCCAGGTCCTCCCCCCGCGCCCGCAGCAGCACGGCGGCCTCGGCGACGTCGAGCGCGACCCCGTCCCTGGCCCGCTTGAGGGCGCGGCGCATGGCGTTCTCGGTGGGTCGTGCTGCCTGGTGATCCGTCATGGACCGAGCATACGAGCGGGTACCGCGGGGAGGGTCCCGCTTCGGGCGGGAAGGCCGGTCAGTCGGTGTCCTCGGGATGCCGGGGCGCCGCGTACACCAGGTGCACCGTCCTGCGCGGCTCGTCGACCGGATACCGCACGCGAGCACCGGCCGTGACCTCGAACTCCCCCTGCGGGTAGGCCCGCCCGCCGAGGGTCCCGGTGGCGAGCCGACCGCGCAGCCGGTGCTGCCGGTCCGGGTCGGTCTGCCGGAGCGGATCGCCGCGCGGGGCTTCGAAGCAGCGCCGGGTGTCGCCCGGCGCCTCGGCGGCGAGTTCGCCCCGTCCCTTCGCCGCCTCGTTCGCAGTATTCCGAAGTCGATCGCTCACAGATACGCGGCGTACGCGTCCAGCACCCCCAGGACCTCCGTCTCGTCCCCCGGCGGCAGCTGGAGCACCACCTCCTCGCAGCCCAGGTCGGCGTAGCGGGCGAGCTTGCCCGGGTTCGGCAGGACCGCGTACGGGACGATCTGGAGGGCCTTCGGGTCGCGGCCCGCCCGCTCCCAGGTCTCCCGCAGGACCGGCAGGGACTCCGTCAGGCCCCGGCCGCCGATCGGCATCCAGCCGTCGGTCCGCGCGGCGATCTGCGCGAACAGCTTCGGGCCCGCCGCCCCGCCGAGGAGCGTGCGCGGCGCCCCGCCGGCCGGCTTGGGCCATGCCTGGGAGGCCCGTACCGAGTGGCCGAACCCTCCCTCGTACGCCGTCGGCTCCGGCGCCCACAGGGCCCGCATGAGGTCGAGCCGGTCGCCGGTGAGCTCCCGCCGGGTGGACCAGTCGACGCCGTGGTCGGCGGCCTCCTCACGGTTCCAGCCGTAGCCGACGCCGAGGGTGAACCGGCCGCCGGAGAGGTGGTCGAGCGTGGCGATCTGCTTGGCGAGGGCGATCGGGTCGTGCTGGGCGAGCAGGGTGATGCCGGTGCCGAGCCCGAGGCGCTCGGTGACGGCGGCGGCCTGCCCGAGCGCCACGAACGGGTCCAGGGTGCGCCCGTACTCGCGGGGCAGTTCGCCGCCCGCCGGGTAGGGCGTGGCCCGTTCGACGGGGATGTGGGTGTGTTCGGGGAGGTAGAGCCCGGCGAAGCCGCGCTGTTCGAGCTCGCGCGCCAGCCGCACCGGGGTGATGGTCTCGTCGGTCAGGAAGATCGTGGTCGAGATCCGCATAGCGGCACGGTAGGGGGTGCGGTGCGGATTTCCGAGAGGTGAGGCGGGGCGGGTGCGGTGCGGATTTCCGACAGGTACGACGGAGGGGGCGGCGCGGATCTCCGGCAGGTACGACGAAGGGGGCGGCGGATCTCCGAGAGGTACGGCGGCGCGGGGCGGTCGCCGGAAATCCGACTGCGCCGCCGCTCCCGGCCCCCTACCGTGGGCCGGTGCTGAAGCGAATCGAGAGCTATTACGACGCCGTTCCCCGGTCCTCCGCCCGGGTGGAGGAGTTCGGGCCGCTGGCCCTGTTCGTGCAGGAGGGGCAGGGCTGGCCGTACTACGCGCGCCCGGCCCTCGGGGCCGCCGGTGAGATCCCGGTCGGGGCCGTGGAGGAGGTCCGGGCGCGGCAGCGGGAGCTGGGCGTGCCCGAGGCCTTCGAGTGGGTCGCGGAGACGACGCCGGGGCTGCGGGCGGCCGTGGAGGCGAGCGGACTCACGGTTCACGAGCACCCGCTGATGGTCCTGGACGGCGACGGGCTCGCCGTGCCGGAGCCGGAGGGCGTCACCGTACGGATGGTCGGCGCGGACGATCCCGCCCTGGAGAGCGCCGTCGCCGCCCCCTACGCCGCCTTCGGTGTCCCCCCGGAGCCGGGCACGGCGGCGCGGATCGGCGCCAGGATCGAGGCCGGGTGGACCAGGCTCGCGGCGGCGCTGGACGACGGGGGAGGCGCCCTGTCGGCCGGCCAGCACCAGCCCGTCGGGCCCGTGTCCGAGGTCGTCGGCGTCGGCACGGTGCCGTCGGCGCGGCGCCGGGGTCTGGGCCTCGCGGTGACGGCGGCCCTGGTCGCGGACGCCCGCGCCCACGGGGCGGAGATCGTCTTCCTGTCGGCGTCGGACGCGGACGTGGCCCGGCTGTACGGCCGGCTGGGCTTCCGTACGGTCGCGACGGCCCTGATCGCGGAGGCGTAGGGGCGGGCCGTCGGCCCGGCGGTCGTGGGCCTGGGCCCCCGGCCCGGCGGTCGTAACCGGATCTACCCCTTCCGCGTTGGTGCGGGCATGAAGAAGATCCTCACCGCAGCCGCCCTCTCCTGTCTCGCCGCCGCCGGCGGCCTCTCCGCCGCCGGTACCGCCGCCGCCGACACCGGCGGTATGAACCTGCCCTCGGTCGTGCCGCTCAGCGGCGTCCTGACCCCCAAGGCCACCCCGGCCGGAACGCCCGAGCTGCCGGCCGCCAACGCGACGGTGCAGGGTCTGCTGCCCGGGCACTGATCCCGAGGCGCTGATCCCGAGGCGCCGGCCCCGGAGCGGAAAGACGAAGGTGGCGGGACCCCCCACGGGCCCGCCACCTTCGCGTTTCGGATGACTCAGGAACGTACGGCCGTCAGTCGGCGACCACCAGCGACGGGGTCTCCTTCGTCAGGACCTCGCCCCGGAAGAAGGCGGGGCTCCTGCGCTGCATGACCAGCATGATCACCACGCCCAGGAGCAGCAGTCCGACGCCGATCACGAAGACCGAGCCGACGCCGAGGACGGCCGAGCCCGAGCCGTACGCCGGGTCCCACATGTCGTACAGCGTCTTGCCGAAGACGGCGGTGAGCATCAGGCCGCCGAGCAGCGGCATGAGGCCCTTGTAGGCGAAGTCGCGGCCGGAGCGGAAGAGCTCGCGGCGGAAGTACCAGACGCAGGCGAAGGCCGTGAGCGCGTAGTAGAAGCAGATCATCAGGCCGAGCGCGTAGATCGTGTCGACGAGGACGTTCTCGCTGACCAGGGTCATCACGGTGTAGAAGACGCCGGTGGCGACGCCGGCGACGATCGTGGCCTTGCCGGGGGTCTTGAAGACCGGGTGGACCTTGGTGAAGGACTTCGGCAGCGCCTCGTACGTGGACATCGCGAGCACCGTGCGGGCGACCGGGATGAACGTGGTCTGGAGGCTGGCGGCGGCCGAGGCGAGCACCGCGACGAAGAGCAGGATGCCGAGCGTGGGGCCCATGACGGGGCCGGCGAGCGCGGCGAAGACGTTGTCGGACGTCTCCGGGTTGGCGAGGCCGAGGCCCTCCTCGCCGGAGCCGACGACCATCTGCGCGGCGATGCCGGTGGCCAGGTAGGAGCCGACCAGCACGACCATCGCGATGAGCGCGGCCCGGCCGGGGGTCTTGGCGCTGCCGGTGGTCTCCTCGTTGGTCGCCATGCAGGCGTCCCAGCCCCAGTACATGAAGATCGAGAGCGAGAGCCCGGCGGTGAAGGCGGCGAAGGACTGGACCGCGAACGGGTTCATCCAGGACCAGGAGAAGTCGACCGAGGTCTCGAAGGAGCCGGCCTTCGTCAGGGCCATGCCGACGAAGACGGCGAGGACGACGAGCTGGAGGCCGACGAGGGCGTACTGGACGCCCTTGGTGGCGGTCATGCCGCGGTAGCTGATCGCGGTGGCGGCGGCGATGAGCGCGAGGCAGGTGACGATGTGGACGGCCTTGTTGTCGTCCAGGGCGGCGATGGACTCGTTGCCGCTGACCTCCCCGGCGAGGAGCCAGAAGTAGGAGGTCGCGACGCCGGCCAGGTTCGAGAGCACGATGATCGTCGCGATGACGAGGCCCCAGCCGCACATCCAGCCGATCCGGGGGCCGAAGGCCTTCACGGTCCAGGTGAAGGAGGTGCCGCAGTCGGGCATGACCCGGTTGAGTTCCCGGTACGCGAAGGCGACGAGGAGCATCGGGAGGAAGCCCGCGAGGAAGACGGCGGGCATCTGCAGTCCGACCTCGCCGGCCGTGGAGCCGAGGGTCGAGGTCAGACAGTAGACGGGGGCGACCGTGGAGATGCCGATGACGGCACTGCCGAGGAGGCCGACGGAGTTCCCGCCGAGGCCCTTGGTGCGAACGCCGTGCTTCTCGCCTGCGCCGGCGCCCGGGGCGTCGACGCCCCTTACCGCGTCTCCGGCCTGGGGCCGTGCTTCCACCTGAGTCATGAACAGGACGTTAAATGCTGCGGTTTCCACATCCGGAGCTCTTGACTCCGCAAGATGCGGCGATCATCCGCCTTGGTTTGAGAGGCGGAATCGGGACAGCCGCCAATGATTGAAAGATCGACGACCGCGAGGGGCCGACCAACTGGTAGGTCGGTCGAGCCATGTCCGATATGCGGGAACCGCAGCAGAGCCCGAAATGTCCGTTTCCAAATTTTCCCGAGGAATTTTCGGGGAGAACCACCGGCCGTCGCCGGGCCGGGCTCAGCCCGGCCACACCACCGCCTGCAGCTCGCTGTACGCGTGCAGCGCGTACGAGCCCACGTCCCGTCCGACCCCGCTCTTCTTGAATCCGCCGAACGGCGCCTCCATGTTCCGGCCGATCGTGTTCACCCCCACCCCGCCGGCCCGCAGCCGGGCGGCGATCCGGAAGGCGCGGGCCACGTCGCCCGACCACACGTAGTCGAGGAGCCCGTAGTCGCTGTCGTTGGCGAGCGCGATCCCCTCCTCCTCGTCGTCGAAGGGGACGACCACGACGACCGGGCCGAAGATCTCCTCCCGGACCACCCGCATCTCGTTCGTGCAGTCGACGAGCAGCGTCGGCGCCACGTAGAACCCCGTGGCGAAGTCCGGACGCTCGCCACCCGCCACGACCCGCGCCCCCTCCTTGCGGCCGAGCTCGACGTACGCCTCCACCCGGTCGCGGTGGGCCGCCGAGATCACCGGGCCGACCACCGTGCCCCGCGCCGCCGGATCCCCCACCTTCATGTACGCCATGTATCCGGTCAGCTTCTCGACCAGCCGCTCGTAGATCCCGCGCTGGGCGAGCACCCGGGTCGGGGCGGTGCAGATCTGACCGCTGTAGAAGGCGAACGTCGTCCCGATCCCCATGACCGCCGCGTCCAGGTCGGCGTCGTCGAGGACCAGCGCGGCGCCCTTGCCGCCCAGCTCCATCAGCTGCCGCTTCAACGCGCGGCCGCAGACCTCGCCGATCGCCTGCCCGACGGCCGTGGAGCCGGTGAACGACACCATGTCGACGTCCGGGGAGTCCACCGCCGCCTCGCCCGCCTCCGCGCCCGACCCGGTGACCACGTTGACGACGCCCGGCGGCACCCCGGCCTCCGCCAGGGCCCGGGTCATCGCGTACACGGAGAGCGGATCCTGCGGGGCCGGCTTCACGAGGACCGTGTTGCCCATGGCGAGAGCGGGGGCGATCTTGCCGGCCGGGTTGGCCCAGGGGTTGTTGTACGAGGTGATGCAGGTGACGACGCCGACCGGGCGCCGCACCGCCACCGCGCCGAACACCCCGGCCTTCCCCATCGGGCCCGCCTCGTTGATCTGCGGGGGCAGCGCCTGCTCCACCGGTTCCAGGGCGCCCCGCGCGTACCGCCGGAAGCGGGCGGCGCCGACCGCGACCTGCATGCCCCGCGCGGTGCCGGTCGTCGCGCCCGTCTCGGCGCGGGCGAGGAGCGTGTTCGCCTCGGCGTCCCTGGCCATGAGGTCGGCGGCCCGGTCGAGGATCGCGGCCCGCTCCTCCGGTCGCGTACGCGACCAGGTGGCGAAGGCCTCGCGGGCGGCGGCGGCCGCCTCGTACACCTGGCGCCTGCTCGCCTCGGGCGCGAGACCGACGACGGCCTCGGTGGCGGGGTCGATCACCTCGTAGTGGCCGCCGTCGGGCTCGACCCACTCGCCACCGATGAAGAGCCGCTCGACCCGGACCGCGCTCGCCTGGCGGCCGCCACTCGCCTCGTGGCCGCCGCTGGCCTCGCGTGCACGGCTCACCTCGTCGCCACCGCTGACCTCCCGTGCACCGCTCACCTCGTGCTCACCGTCCTCGTGTCGCGGCCGGAGCGCAGCACCTTCCCCGGGATCGCGCCGGTGACCTCGTCGTCCCGTACCGTCTCCACGCCGTTGACCCGCACCGACACGATCCCGACCGCCCGCGAGTCCAGGCGCGGGCTGTCCCCCGGCAGGTCGTGCACCAGGGTCGCCGGGCCCGCGTCGATCCGCTCCGGGTCGAAGAGGACCAGGTCCGCGTGGAAACCCTCGGTGATCCGGCCCCGCTCTCGGAGCCCGAAGAGCCGGGCCGGGTCGTCGGTCAGCATCCGCACGGCCCGCTCCAGGGGGACCAGCCTCCGGCCGCGCAGGCAGTCCCCGAGGAAGCGTGTGGTGTACGGCGCCCCGCACATCCGGTCCAGGTGGGCGCCCGCGTCCGAGCCGCCGAGCAGGACGTCCTCGTGGTCCCAGGTCTCGCGGCGCAGCGCCCAGGAGGCCGGGTCGTTGTCGCGGGGCATCGGCCACAGGACGGTCCTGAGGTCGTCGTTGGCGCAGATCTCGACGAGGCACTGGAAGGGGTCCTGGCCGCGTTCGGCGGCGATGTCGTCGACGACGCGGCCGGTGAGACCCTCGTTCTCGCGGCTGTACGTGTCCCCGATGACGTACCGCCCGAAGTGCGCGAGGCGCCGGAAGACCCCCGCCTCCTTCGAATCCGCGCGCCGCAGCAGCTCGGCCCGCACGTCCGGGTCGCGGAGCCGCGCGATCCGCTCGGGGACGGGGAGCGCGAGGACCTCGCCCCACCCCGGGATGAGGTTGAGGGCGCAGAAGGTGCCGAGGGACATGTTCATCGGGGTGAGGATCGGCATGGTGAGGGCGACGATCCGGCCGCCTGACTTCCGGGCCCGTTCGGAGGCGGTGAGCTGGCGCGGGACGCGTTCGGGGACGGCGGCGTCGATGGTGAGGACGTTCCAGTTGAGGGGGCGTCCGGCGGCGGCGCTCATCTCGACGAAGAGGTCGATCTCGTCGTCCGAGAACTGGTCGAGGCAGCCGGCCAGGATCGCCTCGATCTGGGTGCCCTCGTGCTCGCCGACCGCCCGGGACAGGGCGATCAGCTCGTCGGGGCGCGCGTGCCGGGAGGCGACGGGGGCGCCGTCGCCGTCGGAGTGCGTGGACGACTGGGTGGTGGAGAGGCCCCAGGCCCCGGCCGCCATGGCCTCCTTGAGCAGCGCGACCATCTGCTCCAGCTGCTCGGGGGTGGGCTGCCCGCCGACGGCGTCGGCGCCCATCACGTAGCGGCGCAGGGCGCAGTGGCCCACCATGAAGCCGGCGTTGACGGCGATCCGTCCGTCGAGCGCGTCGAGGTACTCGGCGAACGACGACCAGCTCCAGTCGACGCCCTCCTCCAGGGCCTTCAGGGCCATGCCCTCCACCTTGGACATCATGCGGCGGGTGTAGTCGGCGTCCTCGGGCCGGTCCGGGTGGAGCGGGGCGAGGGTGAAGCCGCAGTTGCCGCCGGCGACGGTGGTCACGCCGTGGTTCATGGAGGGGGTGGCGTACGGGTCCCAGAACAGCTGGGCGTCGTAGTGGGTGTGCGGATCGACGAAACCGGGGGCCAGGACGAGGCCGGTGGCGTCCTCGGTCGTACGGGCGCGCTCGACCGCGGTGCCGGGCTCGGCGACGAGCGCGATGCGGCCGTCGCGTATCCCGACGTCGGCGACGAAGGCGGGGGCGCCGGTGCCGTCCACGACGGTGGCGCCCTTGATGAGGTGGTCGAGCATGGGGTCCCTCTCTGCGCGGGGTCTCTGCGAGGCGGGGGTGGTTTCTCGTGGCGGGGGGGGCGGCACCGTGCGGTGCGGGCGCGTTGATCGGTGCGGTTCCTCGTGTGTGGGCGCCGGGTGTGCCCCGGACCGGGGGCCGCCGCGGGGCCTCCGGCCGGGGCCGTCACGGAGCGGCGGTCCGGGAAGACGCCACTCCGCGCTCATGGGACGCCGGGGCCGCCGCGCCCCCCGTGGTGGGCACACGCCCGCCCCGCCCCCCGTTGTGGGCACCCCGTGCACGGCGCACAGGGGTGCGGGTCAAGGCGCAGGGGGCGGCGGCGCTGCCAAGGGCGCCGTCCCGTGTGCCCGCCCGTCCCGCCCCAGCGGGACGAATGCCCACACGGCGGGGGGGGGCGGGGCGGCTCCGCAGGGTCAGGGTGCCGAACGGCGGAAGCGGGTCGTGCGGTGGACCGGGTCCGTATCGATCTTCGGGATCACGTGCTCACCGATCAGCCTGATCGAGTTCATCGTGTCCTCGTACGAGATCCCGATCGGCAGCCCGAACGACAGCTGGTCCGCCCCCGCCTGCTCCCACCGCTTGCACTGCGCCAGCACCTCCGACGGATCGCCGCAGATCATCAGCTCCTCCTGGATGAGGAGTTCGATGATCTCGGCCGAGTACTCGGGCAGGAGCTCCGGCCACTCCGGGACGCCCTCCGGCCGCGGGAAGGTGTCGTGGTAGCGGAAGAGAAGGGACTGGAGGTAGTTCAGACCTCCGCCCACCGCGATCTCGACCGCCTTGTCGTGGGTCTCGGCGCAGATCGCGGTCGACGTCACCATGACGTTGTCATTGACGAAGTCGCCGATCGCCCGCGCCTCTTTGATGGCCGTCTTGTACGACTCGACGACCCACTCCATGTCGGAGACCTTCTGCACGCTGAAGCCGAGGACGCCGAGCCCCTTCCGGCCGGCCATGGCGTACGAGGAGGGGGACCCGGCGGCGTACCACATGGCGGGATGGGACTTCCCGTACGGCTTGGGGAGGACCTTGCGGGGCGGCAGCGACCAGTGCTTGCCCTGGAAGCCGGCGTACTCGTCCTGGAGCCACATCTTGGGGAACTCGGCGATCGTCTCCTCCCACAGCTCCTTGGTGTGGTTCATGTCGGTGATGCCCGGCATGAACCCGAGGATCTCGTGGGAGCCCGCTCCCCGGCCGGAGCCGAACTCGAAGCGTCCGCCGGAGAGGTGGTCGAGCATGGCGACCTTCTCGGCGACCTTCACGGGGTGGTTGACCGGCGCGAGGGGGTTGAAGATTCCGGAGCCGAGGTGGATGCGGTCGGTGGCGTGGGCGAGGTAGCCGAGGTAGACGTCGTTGGCCGAGAGGTGCGAGTACTCCTCCAGGAAGTGGTGCTCCGAGGCCCAGGCGTACTTGAAGCCGGACCTGTCCGCCTGGATGACGTACTCGGTCTCCTCCATGAGGGCCTTGTGCTCGGCTTCGGGATCGGTCTCGGCGCGCTTGCCGACGTATCCCTGTACGAAGATCCCGAATTCCAAGGGGGTTCACCGTCCTCGTGATTTTCTGACGAGTCGTCAGATTCGTGATGTGCCCGACTGTGGCACCACCCGACAGGAGCGTCAATACCTGATGGACCGTCACATAGCGCTAGAAGAGGCTGACCCCGGCCAGCCAGCCGCCGTCGATCACGAACGGCTGCCCCGTGATGTACGCCGAGTCCTCCCCGGTCAGGAAGAGCGCCAGGAGGGCCACCTCCTCGGGGCGCCCGATCCGCCCGAGCGGCACGAGCTTGCGGTACAGCTCGGCCGTGGCCGCCGGGTCCACGCCCCCGGGGCTGCTCATGGGGGTGTCGATCGCCCCGGGGCAGACCGCGTTCACCCGAATCCCCCGGGCCGCCAGCTCCAGGGCCGCGACCCGGGTCAGCCCGAGCACGGCGTGCTTGCTCGCCGCGTAGGCACCGACCCCCGCCATCCCGGTGAGCCCGGTGTACGAGGCGGTGTTGACGATCGTCCCGCCGCCGGCCGCCGCGATCTCGGGCGCGACCGTCCGGATGCCGAGGAAGCAGCCGGTCTGGTTGACGGAGACGACCGCCTGGAACTCCTCCAGCGGGGTGGCGAGCAACTCGTTGAAGCGGAGGACGCCCGCGTTGTTGACGAGACCGTCGATCTTCCCGAACCGCTCCTTGGCGGTGTCCACGGCCGCCGTCCAGTCGGCCTCCCGGGTCACGTCCAGGTGGACGTACACGGCCCGCTTCTCCCCCAGCTCCCCGGCCAGCGCCTCCCCGGCGTCGTCGAGCACGTCCGCGAGGACCACCCGCGCGCCCTCGGCGGCGAACAGCCGCGCCTCCTGCTCGCCCTGCCCGCGCGCCGCGCCGGTGACGAGGACGACCCGCCCGTCCAGCTTGCCCATGCCTGCCACGCTCCTCAGTTCAGGTGGGGGGCGACCTCCGTGCCGAAGGCCGCCATCTGGTCGACGAGTTCGGTACGGCTCCGGGAGCGGAACCGGACCTGGATCTGGTCCACACCCATCTCCCCGTACGCGCGCAGGGAGGCGGCGATCTCCTCCGGCCGGCCGCTCAGGGTGCGCCGGCCGACCGCCCAGCCGGGCGCCCCGACGTAGAGGGGTTCGGTGATCGCGCCCACCGTGATCGGCTCCGCGATCCCGGCGTCCGCGCGGAGCCGCAGCAGGCGCCGGATCTGTTCGGCGAGCCTGTCGCGCGGGTCGCCCTGCGGCAGCCAGCCGTCCCCCTTGAGCGCGGCCCGGCGCACGGCGGCCGGGGAGGAGCCCCCGACCCAGAGCGGGACCCGCTCCTGCGCGGGCCGGGGCAGCTGGCCCAGCTCCTTGAAGGCGAACCGCTCCCCCGAGTGCTCCGGGTACTCCTCGGGCCCGAGCGCCGCCCGCAGCGCGTCGACGGTCTCGTCGAGCACGGCGCCCCGGCGCGCGAAGTCCACGCCGAGCGCCTCGAACTCCTCCCGCACGTGCCCGGCGCCGACCCCGAGGACCAGCCGGCCGCCGGAGAGGTGGTCGAGGGTCGCGTACGCCTTGGCGGTGACGAGCGGATGGCGCAGCCCGACGACGGCGACGTGCGAGAGGAGCCGGATCCGCCCGGTGGCGGCGGCGAGGAAGGAGAGCGTGGCGACCGGGTCGTACCAGACGGTGCTCATGGCCTCGGCGAGCCGGCGCGGGATGGCGACGTGGTCGCAGCTCGCGAGGTAGTCGAAGCCGTGCGCCTCGGCGGCCCGGGCGACGGCGAGCAGATCACCGGGCCCGGCGTCCGCCTCCCAGGCCTCGGCGTAGAGGGCGGACTGCGACTGGACGGGCAGCTGCATCCCGTAGACGACCATGGTGACCCCTTTACTGACGGCCCGTCAGATGATGAGTGCCCCATCGTCACCGCCCCCGCCCCATCAGGCAAGGGCCACGACATGGCCGCCGCCGTCGGTCACGGGCGCCACCGTCGGTCACGGCCGCCGCCGTCGGTCACGGGCGCCAGAGGCCGTCCGGGGTCAGGCCGAGGAGGTCGATCGCGTTGCCGCGGACGATCCGCTCGACGACATCCGGCGGCAGGTGCCCCATCTGGGCCTCACCGACCTCCCGGGACTTGGGCCAGGTGGAGTCCGAGTGCGGGTAGTCCGTCTCGTACAGGACGTTCCCCGCGCCGATGGCGTCGAGGTTGCGGAGCCCGAAGGCGTCGTCGAAGAAACAGCCGAAGACATGACCGGCGAAGAGTTCGGACGGCGGGCGCAGCACCTTCTCGGCGACGCCGCCCCAACCCCGGTTCTCCTCCCAGACGACGTCGGCGCGCTCCAGGATGTAGGGGATCCAGCCGATCTGGCCCTCCGCGTACATGATCCGCAGGTTCGGGAAGCGCTCGAACTTGCCGCTCATCAGCCAGTCGACCATCGAGAAGCAGCAGTTAGCGAAGGTGATGGTGGAGCCCACGGCCGGCGGGGCGTCGGCCGAGGTGGACGGCATCCGGCTGGAGGAGCCGATGTGCATGGCGATGACCGTGCCGGTCTCGTCGCAGGCGCGGAGGAAGGGGTCCCAGTGGTCGGTGTGCACCGACGGGAGCCCGAGGTGCGGCGGGATCTCAGAGAAGGCGACGGCCCGTACCCCGCGCGCGGCGTTGCGGCGCACCTCGGCGGCGGCGAGTTCCGGGTCCCAGAGCGGGATGAGGGTCAGCGGGATCAGCCGCCCGTGGGCCTCGGGCCCGCACCACTCCTCCACCATCCAGTCGTTGTACGCGCGGACGCAGAGCAGCCCGAGCTCGCGGTCGGCCGCCTCCGTGAAGGTCTGCCCGCAGAAGCGGGGGAAGGTGGGGAAGCAGAGGGCGGACTGGACGTGGTTGACGTCCATGTCGGCGAGCCGGTCGGGGACGGAGTGCGATCCGGGCCTCATCTGCTCGTACGTGATGACTTCGAGGCGTATCTCGTCGCGGTCGTAGCCGACGGCGGTGTCGAGCCGGGTGAGGGGCCGGTGGAGGTCCTCGTAGACCCACCAGTCGCCGATCGGACCGTCGTCGCCCTTCTCCCCCATCACCGGGGCGAACTTGCCGCCGAGGAAGGTCATTTCCCTGAGGGGCGCGCGGACGATCCGGGGGCCGGTGTCGCGGAAGCGTGACGGGAGCCGGTCCCGCCAGACGTGCGGGGGCTCCACGGTGTGGTCGTCCACCGAGATGATCTTCGGGAAGGTCTCCATGCTTTTCACGGTAGCGCTGATCTGACGGTCCGTCAGCTAGTGTGCGACGATCGGCGGCCGGGGGCGGGCGCGGAGGGACCTGGGCGGTGGCACGGGCGGTGGCCCGGACGGTGGCACTGGGCGGTGGCACGGGCTCCGTCGCGGACGACCGTGCCGGGGGCGGCGCCAACGCGGCGTCGTGACGGGCCGTAGTGCGGCCGACCCGATGCTGACGGACCCCCTCCGGACAAGGCAGACTGTCCAGGGCGAAACCAGCGGTACGGGCAGGGGGAGCGATGGACCGTGAGAACGGGCCGCGAGTTCCGGTGCAGCGGACACCGACGACGGACGCGGGTGCCGACTCCGGCGGCGCGCGCACGGGTACGGATACGGAGGTGGGCGCCGGCCCTCGCGCCGACGCGGGCACCGACACCGGCGCCATGGCCGCGCTCGCCCAGGACAGGGGCCCGGACACCGCCGCCGCGGCCGCGCCCGCGCTCGCCCGTGCCGGAGGCGTCGCCCCCGCCGCCGGGCTCCGCTTCGCCGTGCTCGGGCCCGTGCGGGCCTGGCGCGACGGGGAGCCCGTACCGACCGGGTCGCCCCAGCAGCGGGCCCTGCTCGCCGCCCTGTTGCTGCGCGGCGGGCGCACCGCCACCGCGTCCGAGCTGATCGACGCGCTCTGGGGCGAGGAGTCGCCCTCGCAGGCCCTCGCGGCCGTACGGACCTACGCCTCCCGCCTCCGCAAGGCCCTCGGCCCCGAGGTCCTCGTCAGCGAGTCCGGCGGCTACGCCCTGCGGACCGGCCCCCACGCGCTCGACGTCTCCAGGGCCCAGGAGCTCGGCGCCGAGGCCGAGAAGCTGCGGGTCTCCGGCGACCGCGCGGGCGCACGCGACCGGCTCGCGGAGGCCCTCGACCTGTGGGACGGCGAGGTGCTGGCCTCCGTACCCGGCCCGTACGCCGAGACCCAGCGGACCCGCCTGGAGGAGTGGCGGCTCACTCTCCTGGAGACCCGGCTCGACATCGACCTGGAGGTCGGCGCGCACGCCGAGGCCGTCTCCGAACTGACCGCGCTCACCGCCGCGCACCCGCTGCGCGAGCGGCTCCGCGAGCTGCTCATGCTGGCGCTCTACCGCAGCGGACGGCAGGCGGAGGCGCTCGCCGTGTACGCCGACACCCGCCGGCTCCTCGCCGACGAGCTGGGGGTCGACCCCACCCCCGAACTCTCCCGGCTCCAGCAGCGCATCCTCCAGGCCGACGCCGAGCTCGCCCGCCCGGTCGAGGAGACCGCCCCCGCCGCCGCGCCCGTCGCCCGTCCCGCCCAGCTCCCGGCGACGGTCCCGGACTTCACGGGCCGGGGCTCCTTCGTACGGGAGCTCGGCGCCCGGCTCGCCACCGCCGAGGGCCAGGTGATGGCGGTGTCGGCGCTCGCGGGCATCGGGGGCGTCGGCAAGACGACGCTGGCCGTGCACGTGGCCCACGAGGCACGGCCGCACTTCCCGGACGGCCAGCTGTACGTGGACCTCCAGGGCGCCGGTTCACGCGCCGCGGCGCCGGAGACGGTCCTCGGCTCGTTCCTCCGCGCGCTCGGCACGCCGGACTCGGCGATCCCGGACTCGCTGGACGACCGGGCGGCGCTGTACCGGTCGACGCTCGACGGGCGCCGGGTCCTCGTCCTCCTCGACAACGCCCGGGACGCGGCCCAGATCCGCCCGCTGCTGCCCGGCACGGCGGGGTGCGCGGCCCTGGTGACGAGCCGCATCCGGATGGTCGACCTGGCGGGGGCGCACCTGGTGGACCTGGACGTGATGTCCCCGGAGGAGGCGCTCCAGCTGTTCACCCGGATCGTCGGCGCGGAGCGGGTGCAGGCCGAGCGGAAGGCGGCCCTGGACGTGGTCGCCGCCTGCGGCTTCCTGCCCCTGGCGATCCGTATCGCCGCGTCCCGCCTCGCGGCCCGCCGCACGTGGACGGTGTCGGTCCTGGCGGCCAAGCTGGCGGACGAGCGGCGGCGGCTCGACGAGCTGCAGGCGGGCGACCTGGCGGTGAAGGCGACCTTCGAGCTCGGCTACGGCCAGCTGGAGCCGGCCCAGGCCCGCGCGTTCCGCCTCCTCGGCCTGGCCGACGGTCCGGACATCTCGCTGGCCGCGGCGGCGGCGGTGCTCGACCTTCCGCTCCGGGACACGGAGGACCTCCTGGAGGCCCTGGTCGACACGTCGCTGGTGGAGTCGGCGGCTCCGGGTCGCTACCGCTACCACGACCTGGTCCGTCTCTACGCGCGTGCGTGCGCGGACCGCGACGAGCAGCCGCCGTCGGAGAAGGAGGCCGCGCTCTCCCGGCTCCTCGACTTCTACCTGTCGACGGCGGCCCGCGTCTACGCGATCGAACGCCCCGGCGACCGGCTGGTGGACCACCTGGAGCCGACGGGCTACGAGGGCCTGACGTTCACGGACCGCCACGAGGCCCAGGACTGGCTCTACGCCGAGGCCAACTGCCTCCTGGCCACGGTCCGCCAGTCCGCCGCCGCCCCGTCGACCCTGCGCAGGGCGGTGGACCTGCTGTGGGCGTCCCTCGACCTGGGCGAGTCCGGGGCGAACTCCCGGGAGTTCGAGGCGACGGGGGCGGTCGTGCGCAGCGCCGCCCACGCCCTCGCGGACGACAGGGCCGAGGGCCGTGCGTACATGGTGCTCGCGGGCGTCCACCACACGGCGGGCCGCTTCGAGGACGCCGACCGCGACGCCGAACGCGCCCTGCCCCACGCCGACCGGGCCGGCGATCCGGTGCCGGCCTGTTGGTCCGCCAACGCGCGGGGGATCATCGCCCTCTACCAGAACCGCTTCACGGAGGGCGAGGAGTACCTCACCGCGGCGATCGAACGGTTCCGGGAGATCGGGGACGAGCCGGGCGAGGCGAGTGCCCTGTGCAATCTGTCGCGCATCCACCTGGCGACGGGGCGGACGTCGAGCGCCATCGCCCTCGCCCGGCAGGGTACGGAGATCTACGACTCGATGGGTCACACGCTGCGGGGCGCCAACGGGCGCTACGCCCTCGGTCTCGCGCTCACCCAGGACAACCAGCTCTCGGCGGCCGGCGACCGGCTCAGGGAGGCCCTGGCGGTCTTCGCCGACAGCAGGCAGCGGCTGTGGGAGGGCATGACCCACTTCCGGCTGTCCGAGGTGGACCTCGCGGCCCGGCGCCACGCCCAGGCGGCGTCGAACGCGGAGATGGCCCTCACGGTGCTGCGGGGCATCGGCGGCGAGTGGCGGCGGGGCAACGTCCTGACCGTGCTCGGCCGGGCCCTCTTCGGCATCGGCCAGAGCGGCCGGGCGCTGGTCTGCTGGCGGGAGGCCCTCGGCATCTTCGAGGAGCTCGGGGCCCCGGAGGCGACGGACGTCCGCGCGCTGCTGGCGCCCGCGACGGCCGCGTAGGGCCGTTGGCCAGTACGTTCATCGTTCGTTTATCGCGGCACGGCAAGCTCTGCTGCATGACGATCCGCCGCGTCGGGGGGCAGACGGGTCGCCGATGAGGGCCACACCCGGCAGTACTAGGGTGACCGGCTCCGGAGATTCGTCCAGCCGTCCACGGGGGAACGACTGGACGGATCTCCTCACATCTCGGACATCACACGCAGGAGTTGACGAGCATGACCGACCCGAAGAAGCAGGACCCGCTCATCACCACCAAGGACATGCACGCCACCTCCGAGCCGGCGGTCGGCGCGATCACCGAGAAGATCACCGGCGGCGGCCAGGGGGCGTCCGTCACCACCAAGGACATGCACGCCACCTCGGAGCCCGCGATCGACGCGATCACCGAGAAGATCACCGGCGGCCACGAGGAGACCATCACCACGATGGACATGCACGCCACGACGGAGCCGGCCAAGTAGACCATTCCCGACGGGGAACGGCCGCGGCGGCGACTTCGGGGGAGCCGCCGGGGCCGACCGGGGAGGTCCGGTCGACGGGGGAGCACACGGGCTCGGGGGACACCCGACGGCACCAGGGGGGAGCCGTCCGGGCAGGGCCCGTGCGCAACGCGATCGGACCACCGCGAAGAGGGGCCGGGCATCCGCCCGGCCCCTCCGGCGTACCCGGGCTCACCGCGCGTAGGAGCCGAGGCCGATCAGGCAGTACACGTATTCGCTGACCACGGCGCCGTTCATGGTGTAGCGGTGCGAGAAGGCGTACTGGGTCTTGGGGTTGGAGTTGCAGTTGTCCATGTCCGAGGTGAAGGGGAAGGTCTGGATCACCTTGTAGTGCGCGTCGGCCGCCGAGCAGGAGACCTCCTCCACGTCGTCGACCGTCTGCGCGGTCGTCGAGTCGGGGAGGGAGCCGTTGAGGCAGGTGCCCTTGTCGTACGGGTCGGGCTCCTTCTCGGTGGGGGTGGCGGCGGGCGTCGGATCGAGGTCGAGGCTCGGGAACGGCGAGTACGAGAAGGTCGGCACCGGGCCCGGGCCGCGCGAGCCGGTCGTGCCGCCGTCCCCGTCGTCCAGAAGTGACACGCCGCCGATGATCGCGCCGATCACGAGGAGGGGGACCAGGCAGCCGAGGATCCCGGACTTCTTGGCGGGCTGCGCCCCGGCGACCGTGATGCGCAGGTACACCGTGCCGTCGCCGAGCCGGGCCGCGACGAGTTCGCCGTGGCGGCAGGGGCGGACGGTGAGGTGGGCGGTGCCGGTCGGCAGCTGGACGGGGATGATCACGCCCTGGGCCGCCTGCTGCGGGGTGAGGGTGAGGGGGATCTCTTGCGTCGACACCGGCTGCTCCTGGAGAGGGCGAGGGGAGGTGCGGGACTGCCCATATGACGTGTACACGGAGGGAGTTGGTTGCGGCGGCGGCACGCCGGGGCGGTCGGCGACCGTCTCGCGTCAGCGCCCCGTCCGGGCCCGCAGCTCCCCCTTCACCACCTTCCCGCTCGCGTTCCTCGGCAGTTCCGTCACGAACTCGACCTCCCTCGGGACCTTGTAGTTCGCCATCTCGCGGCGTGACCAGGCGATCAGGTCGTCCGCGGTGACCCGCGCCCCCGGCCTCCGTACCGCGAAGGCCTTGCCGACCTCGCCGAGGCGGGCGTCGGGGACGCCGATCACGGCGACGTCCGCGATGTCGGGGTGGACGCCGAGGAGTTGCTCGATCTCGGCCGGATAGGCGTTGAAGCCGCCCACGATGAACATGTCCTTGAGCCGGTCGGTGATCCGCAGGTTGCCCGCCTCGTCGAGGACGCCGACGTCGCCGGTGCGGAGCCAGCCGTCCTCGTCGATCGCCGCCGCCGTCGCCTCCTCGTCCTCGAAGTAGCCGCTCATCACGTGGTGGCCCCTGACCAGGACCTCGCCGGTCGGAGAGAGGCGGACCTCGGTGCCGGGGATCGGGCGGCCCGAGGTGGTGGCCACGGTCGCGTCCGGGTCGTCGCGGCGGCACATGGTGACGATGCCGCTCGCCTCGGAGAGCCCGTACGCGGTGAGGACGGTGCCGACGCCCAGGTCGGTGCGGAGCCGTTCGACGAGCCGGAGCGGGACCACGGCCGCGCCCGTGACGACGAGGCGCAGGGAGGTCAGGTCGTGTGCGGGGCGGGCGGGGTGGTCGAGGAGGGACTGGTGGAGGGTGGGCGGTCCGGGGAGGACCGTGACGCGTTCGGCGGCGATGTGGGCGAGGACGGTGTCGACGGTGAAGACGGACTGGGGAATGATCACCGCGCCCCGCATCAGGCAGGCGAGGATCCCGGCCTTGTAGCCGAAGGTGTGGAAGAAGGGGTTGACGACGAGGTAGCGGTCGCCCTCCCGGAGGCCGGCGAGCTCGGACCAGATCGCGTAGCAGCGCAGGCTCTGGGCGTGACTGATGACGGCGCCCTTGGGCCGGCCGGTGGTGCCGGAGGTATAGATGATGTCCGAGGGGGCGCTGGGGTCGATGCCCTCGGCCCGGGCGCGGACCCGGCCGGCCGGGACGGTGTCGCCCTCCGCGAGGAAGGCCTTCCAGGTGGTCCACTCCTCCGGTGCGGTGTCCCCGAGGACCACGACCTTCTCCAGGTGCGGCAGCGCGACCCCGGAGCGGCGCAGGGAGGCCACGTACGAGGTGCCGAGGAAGGTCCCGGTGACGAAGAGCAGCCGGGCCCGGGAGCGCTGGAGGACGTGGGCGGCCTCGGTGCCCTTGAAGCGGGTGTTGAGGGGGACGAGGACGGCGCCCGCGGTGACGGCGCCGAGGGCGGCGACGATCCAGTCGAGGGTGTTGGGGGCCCAGACGGCCACCCGGTCGCCGGTCCGGATGCCGGTGGCGACGCAGGCGGCGGCGGCCCGTTCGACGCGTTCGCCGAGCTCGGCGTAGCTGACGCGGGTGCGGCCGTCGACGACGGCCTCCCGCGCGCCGTACCGCTCGGCCGCAGCCCGTACGAGTCCGGGGATCGTGCCCCACTCCAGGTCGCCGCGCATCTCCACCTCCGCCGATCCGGTCAGCTGACTGTTCGTCAGATTAGTTGTAACCTGACGCGCTGTCAGCAGTGCCCGCAGTGCTGCCCCATGAGGAGGTTCGGTGCTCAAGGACGCCACGGCCATCGTCGGGATCGGACAGACCGCCTTCGCGAAACAGCTCCCCGAGACCGAGAAGGCCCTCGCCTGCCGGGCGATCCTCGCCGCCCTCGACGACGCGGGGATCGACCCGTCCGAGGTCGACGGCTTCGCCTCGTACACCATGGAGGAGACCGACGAGGTCGAGGTCGCCAAGGCCGTCGGCGCCGGTGACGTCACCTTCTTCTCCAAGGTCGGCTACGGCGGCGGCGGCTCCTGCGCCACCGTCGGCCACCTCGCCGCAGCCGTCGCCACCGGACAGGCGAGCGTCGGCGTCGCCTGGCGGTCGAGGAAGCGGGGCAGCGGCCCCCGCCCCTGGAAGAACACCGCCGTCCAGCTGCCCACCCCCGGCCAGTGGACCCGGCCCTTCGGCCTGCTGCGCCCCGCCGACGAGATCGGCATCCTCGCCCGCCGCTACATGCACGAGTACGGCGCCACCCGCGACCACCTCTTCAACGTCGCCCTCGCCTGCCGCAACCGCGCCAACCAGAACCCCGACGCGATCATGTACGAGCGCCCGCTGACCCGCGAGATGTACATGACCGCCCGCTGGATCAGCGAACCCCTCTGCCTCTTCGACAACTGCCTGGAGACCGACGGCGCGCTCGCGTGCGTGATCGTCTCCGCCGAGCGGGCCCGGGACTGCCGGCGCAGGCCCGTCTACGTCCACTCCGCCGCCCAGGGCCTGCCCGCCCAGCACCACGGAATGGTCAACTACTGGAACGACGACCCGCTGTCCGGACCCGCCTGGACGGCAGCGCGCCACCTCTGGAAGCACGCCGACTTCGGCCCCCAGGACGTCGACGTCGCCCAGATCTACGACGCCTTCACCCCGCTCGTCCCGCTCTCCCTGGAGGGCTACGGCTTCTGCGGGCGCGGCGAGGGCGCCGCCTTCACCGAGGGCGGCGCCCTGGAGATCGGCGGCCGGCTGCCCCTCAACACCGGCGGCGGCGGCCTCTCGGAGGCGTACGTCCACGGCTTCAACCTCATCACCGAGGGCGTGAAGCAGCTGCGCGGCACCTCCACCGCCCAGGTCCCCGACGCCGCCACCTGCCTCGTCACGGCGGGCGAGGGCGTCCCCACCTCCGCCATCCTGCTCAGGAACTGAGGAGTCGAGATGCTGACCCCCGTCATCGACGAGGACGGCGCCCCCTTCTGGGAGTACGCCGCCCGGGGCGAACTGCGCGTCCAGAGCTGCGCCGACTGCGGCGAGCTCCGCTTCCCGCCCCGGCCCTGCTGCCCGCACTGCCGGTCCTTCGCGAGCGCGTGGCGCCTGATGTCCGGACGCGGCCGCATCTGGTCCTACGTCCTGCCCCACCCGCCCCTCCTGCCCGAGTACGCCGCCCAGGCCCCGTACAACGCGGTGCTCGTCGAGCTCGTCGACGCCCCCCGCATCCGCCTCGTCGGCAACGTCGTCGCCGCCCCCGGCGCCCCCCTGAACTCGGTCGACCCGGGCCGGCTGCGCATCGGCGCCCCGGTCAGGGTGGCCTTCACCGAGGTCGACGGCCTCGCCGTCCCCCGCTGGCTCCTGGAGCGCGGATGAGCGTCCGGGTCGACCGCGACAAGGAGACCGGGGTCGCGGTCGTCACCCTCGACCGGCCGGAGAAGCACAACGCGATCACCCTGGACATGGCCCGTGCCCTCGGCGCCGTCTGGCGGGGCTTCCGGTACGAGGACGAGATCCGCGCGATCGTCGTCACCGGGGCCGGGGGGCGGGCCTTCTGCACCGGCATCGACCGGGAGGCCGCCGGGAACGTCCCCCAGCCCTCCTCCCCGTACACGATCGACGACCCCCTCCTCGCGATCGGACCCAAGGCCAACGACCTGTGGAAGCCGGTCGTCGCCGCCGTCGAGGGCATGGCCTGCGGAGGGGCGTTCTACCTCCTGGGCGAGGCCGAGTTCCTGATCGCGGGCGAGGACGCCGTCTTCTTCGACCCGCACACCACCTACGGGATGGTCAGCGCGTTCGAGACCGTCCACATGGCGCTGCGGATGCCGTACGGGGAGATCGCCCGCACGGCGCTGATGGGCGTCGCCGAACGGGTCTCGGCCCGGCGGGCGTACGAGACGGGGCTCGTCTCCGAGCTGACCCCGCCCGGCGGGGCGCTCGACGCCGCCCTCGCGGCCGCCGCCGTCGTGGCGGGCCATCCCACCGAGGCCGTCCAGGGCACGGTCCGGGCCCTCTGGTCGGTGCACCAGACGGCCAGGGCCCAGGCCCTGGCCCACGCCCCGCACCTGGTCACCCTGGGAAACCTGCCGCCGGAGCGCCAGGCGGAGCTGTTCACCCGGCGGGGGCAGGAGTTCAGGACGAGGTAGGAGAGGTCGCGGAGGCGTCGGGTCAGGAGGTGGGTGAGGGGTGGGTCAGGAGGTGGTCGAGGGGGTGGGTGAAGGTGTGGTCGCGGGGGTCGCGGTGGCGGTGGTGCCCGGCACCTCGCCCTCGTCGAAGGCCACGCACTCCTCCACCCGGCCGACGGTCTCCGGGTGCGCCATCGCCACCTCGAAGGTCTTCGTCCCCCTGCGCTCGACCGTGACCGTCCTCTCGGCCTGGTCCACGATCCGGTGCCCCGCCCCCTCGAACCGCACGACGACCCGGAACGTCTTCTCCTCCCACGCGTCCGAGGTGATCCGCACCGTGGCCGTGGTGTCCGCCTTGACCGCCCGCTTGCCCTTGCGCTTCTTCTGCGCGGGCTTCACACAGTCGACGACGGAGACGTGGACGTCCGCGGTGGGCGTGGAGGTCGGCGTGGGGTCGTAGGTGTACTCGTCGGCGGCGGACCGGCCCGAGCCGCCGGAGTCGCCCGAGCCGCTGTAGTCGCCGTTGCCCTTCTCGTCGTTGGAGCAGCCGCCGCCGGAGTCGTCGTCGGAGCGGCTCTTGCCGCTCTTGCTCTTCCCACCGCCGCCACCGCCGCTGCTGCTGCCGTGCCCGCTGTGGAATCCGGTCAGTGCCAGCACCACCACCGCGAGCGTCGCCGCCAGCTTCAGACGTGTGCGTACCATCGCCGCTCCCCCGTCGTCCCTGTCGTGTCCGCGCCACTCTAACGACGCCCCGGCGCCACCTGGCGGGCCCCCCTCACCCGGCGTAGCGTCGGGAGCGAGAGCGCCGGACCGCCAAGGAGGCGACAACGATGATCCGCAACGTCGTCGGCTCGGTCCTCGCCCTCGTCGGAGCGGCGGCCGCCGTCTGGAGCCCCTTCCGTGCCTGGTACGACGGCCGTCACGGCCGCGACTACGCCCTCGGCGACCTGTTCACCGGCATCACCGCCGACAAGGCGGACCTGTTCACGTCGATCCTGCTGCCGTTCCTCGTCGCCGCGCTCCTCACCCTCGTCGGGGTGGTGCTGCGCTCCCGTGCGCTCGTCGCCGTCGCCGGGGTCCTCGTCCTCGGCTTCACGATCCTGTGGATGGTGCGCGTCGGGCAGGCCGAGGGCAGTCTCACCGTCGGCGGCGACGCCGCGGGGCTCGGCGACGGCGTCGCCAACGCCCTCGGTGGCGGGGTCCTGCTGCTCCTCGGCGCACTCGTCATGTCCGGCCGGGGCCGCGCGCCCCGGGTGGACGGGGAGCGCGGGCCCGCCCACCCCGCCCCGTACGACGACCGGCCGCCGCCGGAGCACCCCGGCGACGACCCGCACCGGCACCCGCAGGACCCGTACGCGCCGACCCAGACCTACGACGTGCCGACGTGGCGCCCGGACGACCGGGACGAACCGCCGAGACACCAGCGCTAGGCCCGGCCGGTGGCCGTGCCCTTGACCGCGTCGAGCGCGTACACGCAGCGGTCCTTGCTGCACGCGTACACGACGCCGCCCCTGGCCACCGGCGAGCCGGTGATCTCGCCGCCGGTCGCGAGCTTCCAGCGCAGCTGACCGCCGGTCGCGTCCAGGGTGTACAGGACGTGGTCGGCCGAGCCGAAGTGCACCCGCCCGTCGGCGACGACCGGGGAGCCGACCAGCTCGCCGCCCGCCGCGAACCGCCACCGGGGGGTGCCGGTGACCGCGTCGAGCGTGTACAGGGCGCTGCCGCTGCCGACGTGCACGTTGCCGCCGGCCACGAGCACCGGCTCCGCCGACTGGCGCGGCTCGGTCGCGATCCGCCAGCGGTCCTGCCCGGTGGTGGCGTCGATCGCGTACACCGTGCCGAGGTGGTCGGAGAGGTACACCCCGCCGCCCGTCACCGCGGGCCCCGGCGCGAACGCCGGCGGCGAGAGGAAGACGGCCGGCGCCTCGAAGTGCCAGCGGACGTGCCCGGCGGCGATGTCGATCGACAGGACCCGGTTCCCCGCCGACACGTACACACAGCCGTCCTCGGCCGGGGCGACCCGGACCGGGACGTTCGCGCAGGAGGCGGCGTCGCCGATCGGGTACGACCAGCGCTCGACCCCCGTGCGGGCGTCGAGGGCCTGGAGCCGGGCCTCCCGCCACACGTACACGGTGTCGCCGTGCACGGCGGGCCCCGCCTCCGGGGTCTCGAAGTCGGTCTGGGCGCCGGTGATCTCCCACAGCTTGGCGCCGTTGGAGGCCTCCCAGCCCTGCACCCCGCCGCCGCGCGTGCCGGTGACGACCGTGCCCCGGTCGACCTGGAGCGAGTACACCCAGGCGTCCGTCCGCAGCCGCCAGCGCTCGCTGCCGTCGGACGCGTCGAGGGCGTAGAGGGTGGGCCCGTCGGAGGCGTGGATACGGCCCGAGGCGACGGCCATGGACCAGGCCACGTCCCGGGTCTTGAACTGGCGCCGGCCGCTGCCGGTGTCCAGGGCGTGCACCTCGAACGAGGTCACGTACAGCAGGTCGCCGTCGACGACGGGGGTGCCCCACACGTCGTTCGACATCCGGAAGCGCCACGGCCGCCAGGGGCCGGGCTCGGCCGGGGCCTGCTCGGAGCCCTGGGAGGGGACGCCCACCGGGCGGGCGCCCGGCGGCGGGCCGGGCTCCCCCGCGTACGAACCGGGGTCCGCGCCGTGCGGGCCGCCGCCGGGCGGACGGATCCAGCCGGTCGCCGGTCCGGCGTCGGCACCCCGGCCGACGGCGAGCGCGGCCCGGGTGTCGGCGACCCGGGGGCCGGGGCCGATCGGCACGGTGGCGCCGGCGAGGCGTACGGGACCGCCCGCGCTCTCGGCGGGCCCCGCGTGCCGCCCGCCGCCGACGGGCGCGGGCTCGGGACGGCGGCCGCCGGGCCCGGGGAAGCGCGGGTCGCCGCCGCCCTGGGGCTGCCGCGGCGGGCGCGGCGGCATCGGCGGCGCGGTCGGGGCCGGGGCGGGGCGGCCGCCGCGACGGGTCTCGATCATGGCGGTGGCGCTCTCCGGCAGCCAGGCCGAGGCCGTACCGCTGTCGTCGCTGCCGGGGCCGAAGAGGTGCGGGGCGAGCTGCGCCTGGAGGTCCGCCGGGGTGGGCCGGCGGGTGACGTCCATCTGCATGCAGGACTCGATGAGGGGCCGCAGCTCCTCGGGCAGGCCCTCCAGGTCGGGGCCCTCGCGGAGCAGCATGAAGACGGTCTCGACCGGGTTGGCGCCGTGGAAGGGCGCGTGGCCGGTGGCGGCGAAGACCAGCATGGAGCCCAGCGAGAAGACGTCGCTGGCTCCGGTGACGCTGCGCGAGTCGCGGGCCTGCTCGGGCGACATGTAGGCCGGGGTGCCGACGGCGACGTTGGTCATGGTCAGGCGCGTGTTGGAGACGCCCGACGCGATGCCGAAGTCGATCACCCGGGGGCCGTCCTCGACGACGAGGACGTTGGAGGGCTTGAGGTCGCGGTGGACCAGGCCCGCGCCGTGGATGGACTGCAGGGCCTCGGCGACGCCGGCGGCGAGCCATCGCACGGCCTGGGCCGGGAGCGGCCCGCACTCGTTCACTATCTCTTCGAGCGAGGGCGCGGGGACGTAGGCGGTCGCCAGCCAGGGCACGGCGGCCCGGGGGTCGGCGTCCACGACGGCGGCCGTGTAGAAGCCGGAGACCGCCCGCGCGGCCTCCACCTCCCGGGTGAAGCGGACCCGGAACAGCTGGTCCTCCGCGAGCTCCGTGCGCACGGTCTTGATCGCCACGCGCCGGCCCGAGGCCGAACGCGCGAGATAGACCAGGCCCATCCCGCCCGCGCCGAGCCGGCCCAGCACCTCGAAGGGCCCGATACGTCTCGGGTCGTGCTGCGTCAGCTGTTCCACTTGCCTGCCACCTCCCCGTACGGGCCATGAGTACGGCCCCGTGGCCCTGATTCTTCCTGTCCGAGGGCCCGGTTGCGAACCCGGGGGCGGATCGGGGTGTCGCAGGTCATAGGGGGCGGTCCCGCGCGGGCCGGTACCGGCCCGTACGACTCAGCCCTTACCGGCCGGTTTCGGTTCCGCGAGGACCGCGAAGCGGGCGCCCTGGTTGTCGCGGAGCACGGCGATGCGGCCGTGCGGGGTGTCGAAGGGCGGGGTGGTGACGCGGCCGCCGAGGCGGGCGGTGGTGGCGCAGGCCTCGTCGCAGTCCTCGACGACGAAGTAGACGAGGACGTGGCCGGGCATCTCGGCGGGGAAGTCGTCGGTGATGACGGCGCGCCCGCCGAAGGCGCTGTCGTCGCCGGGCCGGGCGCCGGGGGGCGACCAGACGCGGTAGTCGAAGTCGGCCTCCCTGCCCTCCTCCTCGGCGTCGGCCTGGCGGCCGAGGTAGCCGAAGACGGTGGCGTAGAAGGTGTCGACCGCTTCGGGACGGCGGGTGTACACCTCCATCCAGCAGTAGGCGCCCGGTTCGTTCGTGACCTCGAAGCCGTCGTCGTCGCCCTCCTGCCGGAGCCCGAAGACGGCGCCGCCGGGGTCGGCGGCGAGGGCCAGGACGCCGAAGGGGCCGACGGGGTACGGCTCCATGACCATCTGGCCGCCGGCGGCCTTGATGCGGGTGGAGAGGGTGCCCGCGTTCCGGGTGGCGAGGTAGACGGTCCAGGTGGTGGGCATGCGGCCGTCGCGCTTGGGGAGGAGCCCCGCGACGCGTCGCCCGCCGAGGAGTGCCTCGTCGCGGTCGGGGTCGAAGGTCCAGCCGAAGAGCTCGCCGTAGAAACGCTTGCCGGCCTCCAGGTCGGGAAGCTGCGCGTCCACCCAACAGGGGGTGCCCTCAATGCGTGCCGCCATGGTTCCACGCTAGGGCTGAGGGGGCCGCCCCGCATGCCCCGAAATGCGAACAAAGGAGCGATTCATCCGCCTACAACCCTTGGGGCGCTTGAGTTGTCCACCGAAGTTGTCCACAGCCTGTTCATAAGCCTATTCGGGTACGGGGCTCTCCCGGCCGACCGGGCAACGCCACCAGACTGGCTTGAACCCGCCCCTCCGCCCCCGAGCAGGACACGCGTACCGACCTCGTAGAACACCGGCGGAACGGGGTCGCACCCCATTTGCAGTCGGCCGAATCGCGCGCCGACCCCCCCTCGGTAAGCTGACGGCATGACAGGACAAGTACGCACCGTCGACGGCCGCGTGGCCGGACGACGCGGCCAGGCGACGCGGCAGAAGCTGCTCGACTGCCTCGGTGAGATGCTCAGCTCCTCGCCCTACCGGGACGTCAAGGTCATCGATGTGGCCCGGAAGGCGGGTACTTCACCCGCGACGTTCTATCAGTACTTCCCGGACGTCGAGGGAGCCGTTCTCGAGATCGCGGAGGAAATGGCCAAGGAGGGCGCCGGGTTGACCGAGCTGGTCTCCGGCCGTTCCTGGGTCGGCAAGGCCGGCTGGCAGACCTCCGAGGAACTCGTCGAGGGCTTCCTGGACTTCTGGCGGAAGCACGACGCGATCCTCAGGGTCGTGGACCTCGGCGCCGCGGAGGGCGACAAGCGGTTCTACAAGATCCGCATGAAGATCCTGAACTCGGTCACCAACTCCCTCACGGACGCGGTGAAGGAGCTCCAGGCCAAGGGCAAGGTCGACAAGGAGGTCAGCCCCGCCGCCATGGCCGGTTCGCTCGTGGCGATGCTGGCCTCGGTCGCCGGCCATCAGAAGGGCTTCACGACCTGGGGTGTGAAGCAGGCCGAACTCAAGCCGAACCTGGCCCTGTTGGTGTATCTGGGCATCACCGGCAAGAAGCCGACCCGATAGCCCCACCCCCTCCTTCCCCCGTCCTGTCGTCGACGCCGACGGCGGCCCGCCCCCACGGACCGCCGTCGGCGTCGCCGTGTCTCCGCGAGCCCCGTCACCGCCGGGTCAGCCGGAACAGTCTGATCTCGCGCTCGACCCGCGCCTGGTACGTGGCGTACGGCGGCCAGAACAGCAGCGCCGCCCGCCAGGCCGCCGCCCGGTCCTCCCCCGTGAGCAGCTCCGCCCGTACGGGCACGTCCTCGCCCCGCCAGTTGACCTCGGCGTCCGGGTGGGCGAGCAGGTTCGCCGTCCAGGCGGGGTGCCCCGGGCGGCCGAAGTTGGAGCCGACGAGCAGCCAGCCGCCGTCCCGTTCCGGCATGCAGGCCAGCGGGGTCACCCGGGGAAGTCCGCTCCTGGCGCCCCGGGCGGTGAGCACGAGGCCGGGCAGCATCTGGGCGCTGAGCAGCACCTTTCCCCGGGTGAGCCGGTGCACGGCCCGGTCCATGGCGGGGATGACGTGCGGGGCGACGCGGGCGAAGGCCCGGGTCGAGGACATCTTCTGCACGAGTCCGCGTCCGACGGGCATCTACGCCGCCACCTCTCCGAAGCGTCCGGTCCGTTCCGCCGCGCGTGCGCGGAGCCGCCGTACGGGCCCGAAGAGCAGCTCGTCGGAGGCGGCCCGCTCGAAGAAGAGCCGGGCGTCGTGCTCTCCGGCGGCGCCGTCGCCGCGGGGGAGCTGGAGGAACTCCGCCGCGGTGGCGCGCAGGGCCTCCAGGGCGTGGGCGAGCGCGAGCGGCCCGCTCTCCGGTTCCTGGCCGGGTGCCCGTGCCGCGCAGGAGGTGAGGGAGCGGGCGGCCTCGACCTGGACGTGGAGGTCGGCGAGCCGGTGCCCGGCCGCGGGGGCGTGGTCGCGGGTGGGGGCGGCGGCGCGGTCGAGGGCCTCCCGGGCGGCGCCGACGGCCTCGGCGGCGAGCATGACGGCGGCGGTGCGGCCGGTGGCGGCGAGCGCGCCGAGGACGTCGGCCGGTTCCTCGCCGAGGAGTTCGGCCGGGGTGTCGCGGAACTGGACGGTGGCACGGGGCCGGGTCGGGTCGAGGGCGGGCTGCCGGGTCCGGGCGAGACCGGGTGGGGCGCCCTCGTCGGTCCGGACGAGGAAGAGGAGCGTACGGCTGCGGGCGAAGCCTCCGGTGTGGGCGGCGACGAGCAGCAGGGCGGCGCTGTGCCCGTCGACGACCTGGGCGGCCTCGCCGTACAGCCGCCAGCCGTGCTCGTCGGCGCGGGCCTGGACGCCGCCCGCGCGGCCGCCGCCGGACCAGTCGGCGGCGGTGTTGTCGCCGGTGAGGCCGAGGGCGAGGGCGAGGGAGCCGCCGGGGACGGCGAGGGCGCAGGTGAGGGTGCCGGCGGCGAGGCGCGGGAGGAGGGCGGCGCGCTGGCCGGGGGTGCCGAGGGCGGTGAGGAGCGGGGCGGCGAGGACGCTGGTGGCGAGGAGCGGGGAGGGGGCGAGGGCGCGGCCGGTCTCCTCGCAGACGAGGGCGAGGTCGGCGGGACCGCGCCCGGCGCCTCCGTACGCGGTGGGGAGGGTGAGCCCGGCGAGGCCGAGGGTGCCGGACATCCGGGCCCAGAGCTCGGGGTCGTACCCCTGGGGGGTGGCGGTGGCCGCGCGGTTCGCGCGCGGGCCGGCCCGCTCGGCGAGCAGCTCGCGCAGGGTACGGCGTATCTCCTGCCGGTCCCGGGCGGGCCGGGCGGGGGGTGCGGCGGTTCCGGCGGCGGTGGGCGGGGCTGTTCCGGCGGCGGGGGGCGAGGCGGCGAGCGGGGCGGTTCCGGCGCCTGGTGGGGCTGTTCCGGCGGCGACGGGCGGGGCTGTTCCGGCGGCGGGGGGCGAGGCGGCGAGCGGGGCGGTTCCGGCGCCTGGTGGGGCTGTTCCGGCGGCGACGGGCGCTGTGCTGTCGGCGGCGTCCATGAGGCTCCCTCCTTGTCTGACGGTGCGTCATGCTAGGACCGCACAGGCCTTGTTGCCCAGAGAATCACCGGTCCGGATCCACCGGATCTGATGTACCGTCAGATTTATGGCGTCCACCTCATCCCCCACCGCACGCAGGCCCCGCCGCGTCGCCGTCGCCGGCGTCTCCCTCGCCGACTGCGGCCGGGTCGACGAGGCCACCCCCTACGCGCTGCACGCCCAGGCCGCCCGGCGCGCGCTCGCGGACAGCGGCCTGGACCGCTCGGTGATCGACGGCCTGGCCTCGGCGGGCCTCGGCACCCTCGCCCCGGTCGAGGTCGCCGAATACCTCGGGCTCCGGCCCCGCTGGGTGGACTCGACCGCCGTCGGCGGCGCCACCTGGGAGGTCATGGCCGCGCACGCCGCCGACGCGATCGCCGCCGGGCACGCGAACGCGGTGCTCCTCGTGTACGGCTCCACCGCGCGCGCCGACATCCGCGCCCGGCGCCGCACCGCGAACCTCTCCTTCGGGGCGCGCGGTCCGCTCCAGTTCGAGGTCCCGTACGGGCACACCCTGATCGCCAAGTACGCGATGGCGGCCCGCCGCCACATGCACCGGTACGGGACGACCCTGGAGCAGCTCGCCGAGGTGGCCGTGCGGGCCCGGGCGCACGCGGCCCTGAACCCGGAGGCGATGTTCCGCGACCCGATCACCGTCGACGACGTGCTGTCCGGGCCGATGATCGCGGATCCGTTCACCAAGCTGCACTGCTGCCTGCGCAGCGACGGCGGGTGCGCGGTGCTGCTCGTCGCCGAGGAGTACGTCCAGGACTGCCGTACCGCCCCGGTCTGGGTGCTCGGCACCGGCGAGCACGTCTCGCACACCACGATGTCGGAGTGGGAGGACTTCACGGTCTCCCCGGCGGCGGTCAGCGGCCGGCTGGCCTTCGAGCGGGCGGGGGTGACCCCGGCGGACGTCGACCTGGCCGAGATCTACGACGCCTTCACCTACATGACCCTGGTGACCCTGGAGGACCTGGGCTTCTGCGCGAAGGGCGAGGGGGGCCCGTTCGTCCAGGAGGAGGACCGGCTGCCGGTGAACACGGACGGCGGCGGCCTCTCGGCCTGCCACCCGGGCATGCGGGGCCTCTTCCTCCTCGTGGAGGCGGTGCGGCAGCTGCGCGGCGAGGCGCCGGGCCTCCAGGTGCGCCGACCGGACGGAAGCCTGCCGGAGCTGGCGGTGGCCTCGGGGACGGGGGGCTGGTTCTGCTCCTCGGGGACGGTGGTGCTGGGCCGGGGCTGAAGCCCCCGGACGAACGTTCCGCGGCGACCACGTCGGCCCTCGCGGCGCCCTACCGTGGCCGTATGACCGACTTCCACCACGCCCTGCGCTCCCTGAAGGTCTGGGACACCGAGCTGCCCTCCTTCGACCCGGCGGGCGCCCCGCCCGAACCGCTGCCGCTCTTCCACGACTGGTTCACGGCGGCGGTCGCGGCCGGCCAGAGCGAACCGCACACCCTCTCCCTGGCCACCGTGGACGAGGACGGCAGACCCGACGTCCGTACGGTGATGCTGCACGGCGCCGACGCGCGCGGCTGGCACTTCGCCTCGCACTCCACCAGCGCCAAGGGCCGCCAGCTCGCCGCCCGCCCCGAGGCCGCCCTCGGCTTCTACTGGCCGGTCCAGGGCCGCCAGGTCCGGGTCAGGGGCCATGTCACCACCGGCACCGCCGAGGAGGCGTACGAGGACCTCCACGCCCGTACCACCGGCGCCCTCGCCTCGGCGCTCGTGGGCCGGCAGAGCGAGGTCCTGGACTCCCCCGGGACCCTCGCGGAGGCGAGCGCGGCGGCCTGGCGGCGGGCCGAGGAGGAGCCGGACACCCCCGCGCCCACCTGGACCCTGTACGTCGTCGAACCGGCCGAGGTCGAGTTCTTCCAGGGCGACGGGCGCCGCCGCCACCTGCGCCTGCGCTACCGCCGGGACCCGGCGTCCGGCTCCGACTGGCTGCGCGAGCTGCTCTGGCCCTGAGGGCGCACCATGGAAGTGGAGGTGGGTGAACCATGGCAACGTACATGGACGTGCACCGGGGCATGGTGGGCATCACGTCGGAGCAGCTGAACGAAGCGCATCAGGCCGACCTCGCCGTCGAGAAGGACGAGGGAGTGCACTTCGAGAGGGCGTGGGCCGACCCGGAGTCGGGCACGGTCTACTGCCTGTCGCACGGCCCGTCGGCCGAGGCGGTCCAGCGGGTCCACGCCCGCACGGGCCACGCGGCGGACGAGATCCACGAGGTCTCCCTCATGGTGTGAGGAGAGAGGTGACCGGCCGGCGGAGCTCTCCCAGGAGCCGTGACCGGCCGGAAACCCGAGGGCGCTTCCGGCCCTCCCGGTGGTCCACCGCAAGGTCCCGCGCCGTCGGTGCGTCCTACGGCCTGTCCCCCGCCGCGTACATCTCCTCGATCTCCCGCGCGAAGTCCCGCAGCACCGCGCGTCGCTTGAGCTTGAGCGAGGGCGTCAGGTGCCCGGAGTGCTCGGTGAGTTCGGCGGTCAGGACGCGGAAGGCGCGGATCGACTCCCCGCGCGAGACCAGGCGGTTGGCCTCGTCCACCGCGCGCTGGATGACGGCGAGGAGCTCCTCGTCCCGGGTCAGCTCCCAGAGCGCCAGATGGTCCTTGTGCCGCATCCGCCGCCAGTGGGTCAGCCCCTCGTGGTCGAGGGTGATCAGGGCGGTGATGTACGGGCGGCCGTCGCCGAGGACCACGCAATGGGCGACCAGCGGGTGGGCCCGCAGCCAGTCCTCCAGCGGGGCCGGGGCGACGTTCTTCCCCGCCGAGGTGATGACGAGGTCCTTCTTGCGGCCGATGATCCGCAGATAGCCGTCGGCGTCCAGGGAGCCCAGGTCACCGGTGGGGAACCAGCCGTCGTCGGTGTACGGCACCGCCGCCCCGCGCCCGGCGTCCCAGTACCCGGCGAAGACATGGCCGCCCTTGAGCCAGACCTCGCCGTCGTCGGCGATCCGCACGGCCGTACCGGGCAGCGGCAGGCCGACGGTCCCGGGGCGGGGCCGCCGCGGCGGGGTGACCGTCGCCGCGGCCGTGGTCTCCGTCAGGCCGTAGCCCTCGAAGACCTCGACGCCCACGCCCGCGTAGAACTCGGCGATCGGTGCGCCGAGCGAGGAGCCGCCGCAGATCACGTACCGCACCCGGCCGCCGAGCGCGGCCCGGACGCGCCGGTAGACGAGCGGGTCGTACAGCGCCCGTGCCGCGCGCAGGGAGAGGGAGGGCGCCTCGCTCCGCCCGTACCGGCGGGCGATCGCGGCGGCCCGGTCGAACACGGCGGCCTTCCCGCCGCGTTCCGCGGTGGCGCGGGCGGAGTGGTGGACCTTCTCCAGCACGTACGGGACGGCCAGGAGGAACGTGGGGCGGAAGCCGGCGAGGTCGGTGAGGAGTTGCTCGCCCTCCACCGTGGGGGCGTGACCGACACGGACCCGGGCCCGGACGCAGGCGACGGCGACCATCCGCCCGAAGACGTGGGAGAGCGGCAGGAACAGCAGGGTGGCGGCGGGTTCCCCGTTCTCGGCGACGAAGACGGGGTGGAGGAGCCGGACGGCGTTGTCGACCTCGGCGAAGAAGTTGGCGTGGGTGAGGGCGCAGCCCTTGGGGCGGCCGGTGGTGCCGGACGTGTAGACGAGGGTGGCGAGGGTCTCGGGGGTGAGCAGCCCCCGGCGGGCGGTGACGGCCTCGTCGGCGACCCGGGCGCCCGCGCGGCGGAGCTGGTCGACGGCGCCGGTGCCGAGGACCCACAGGTGGGCGAGGCCGGGGAGCCGCAGCCGCTCGGCGGAGACGAGCCGGGCCTGCTCGGGGTCCTCGACGACGCAGGCGGTGGCGCCGGAGTCCTGGAGGATCCAGCGGGTCTGGAAGGCCGAGGAGGTGGGGTGGACCGGGACGGTGACGAGTCCGGCGGCCCAGGCGGCGAAGTCGAGGAGGGTCCACTCGTAGGTGGTCCGGGCCATCAGCGCGAGCCGGTCGCCGGGGCGGAGGCCGTGGGCGACGAGCCCCTTGGCGACGGAGTGGACCTCGGCGGCGAAGGCGGAGGCGGTGACGTCGCGCCAGTCGCCCTGGGGCCCCTTGCGGGAGAAGAGGACGGCCGCCGGGTCCTGGCGGGCGTTGTCGTAGGGGAGGTCGGCGAGGGAGCCCCGCCGGACGGGCGGGACGAGGGCGGGCAGGGACACCTCCCGTACCACCCCGTCGACCAGGGTCCTGCGCGGCTCGACCGGTTCACTGTCGGAGGGGGCGGTGACGACGGACACGTGCGGCTCCTCGGTCTGCGCGATGAACTGAGGTCGTACGTCGGTGCGTTGTCTGCTGCACGGTGATTGACTAGCCGGTAACCTTACTGCTCGGTAAGGCCCAACGGGGAGACCGGCAGGGGCAATTCACAAGCCGTCGCGCAGTCCGCCGCTCGCGCCGCACACCTCAGCGCGGCGACCAGCGCTCGTTCTCCATGAGGTTCCCGAGGCCGGACCACGCGAAGTTCATCAGCGTCGCCGCCGCCTCCTTCGCCGTGACCCCCGGCGTCTCGTTCGCCCAGGCGGCCAGCGACTCGGCCGAACCGACCAGCGCCTGCGCGAGCGCGGCCACGTCCCGCTCCGTGATGGCGGCGCCGCCCCGCGCCTCCCTGGCCGCCTCCCCGATCAGTCCGGCCACGAACGCCGTGATCTCGTCCCGCATCCGGGCCGCCTCCCCGGCGAAGGGCTCCCCCTGCGTCCGCGCCTGCCGGCTGAGCACGGCCCAGGAGTCCGGGTGCTCGGCGGCGTACGTGAAGAAGGCGAGGAGCCCCGCCCACAGCCGCTCGTCGGGCGGCGCGCACGGGTCGACGACGGCCTCGGCGACCACGGCGAGCAGCGCCTGCGCCTCCCGCCGGATCACGGCGGTGAACAGCTCCTCCTTGGAGTGCAGATAGAGGTACACCAGCGGCTTGGAGACCCCGGCGAGCTCGGCGATCTCGTCCATGGAGGCCGTCTGGTAGCCGTGCCGCGCGAAGCACCGCACCGCCGCGTCCAGCATCTGCCGCTCCCGCACGGCCCTCGGCAACCGCCGCGCCTTCGCACCACCGGCCATGGCGGCCCCACCCCTGCTTCCAAGATCCACCGGCTGCCCCGCAGAAGCGTACGTGCCCCCTGCCCGGACGGGGCAGGGGGCACGGGGCGATGACGCGGACCGCGACGGCCACGGAGGCCGCCGGGGTCAGGCCGCAGGGATCAGACCGCTGGGATCAGGCCGCTGGGTCAGGCCGCGACCGCGACCTTCGGCTCGGTCTCGCGGCTGTCGGCCAGGTCGTCGATCGGGGACGACGAGGCGTTCTCGTACGCGGTGACGTCCAGGATCTTCTCCTTGGCGGAGACGATCACCGGCACCAGAGCCTGGCCCGCGACGTTCGTGGCGGTGCGGATCATGTCGAGGATCGGGTCGATCGCCATGAGGAGGCCGACGCCCTCCAGCGGGAGGCCGAGGGTGGAGAGGGTCAGGGTCAGCATGACCGTCGCGCCGGTGAGGCCGGCCGTGGCGGCGGAGCCGATGACGGAGACGAAGGCGATCAGCAGGTAGTCACCGATGCCGAGCTGCACGTCGAAGATCTGCGCGATGAAGATCGCGGCGAGCGCCGGGTAGATCGCGGCGCAGCCGTCCATCTTGGTGGTGGCGCCGAACGGGACGGCGAAGGAGGCGTACTCCTTCGGGACGCCGAGGCGCTCGGTGACCTTCTGGGTGACCGGCATGGTGCCGACCGAGGAGCGGGAGACGAAGGCCAGCTGGATGGCCGGCCAGGCGCCCTTGTAGAACTGGACCGGGTTGACCTTGGCGACCGTGGCGAGCAGCAGCGGGTAGACGCCGAACATGACCAGGGCGCAGCCGATGTAGACGTCGGCGGTGAAGGTCGCGTACTTGCCGATCAGGTCCCAGCCGTAGTCGGCGATGGCGAAGCCGATGAGGCCGACGGTGCCGAGCGGGGCGAGGCGGATGACCCACCACAGGGCCTTCTGGAGGAGCTCCAGGACCGACTCGGAGAACGTGAGGATCGGCTTGGCCTTGTCGCCGAGCTTGAGGGCGGCGACACCGGCGACGGCGGCCATGAAGACGATCTGGAGGACGTTCAGCTCGGTGAAGGGCGTGATGACGTCCGTCGGGATGATGCCGGTGAGGAAGTCGATCCAGGAGCCCTCGCGCTTCGGCAGCTTGCCGTCCTGCGGGGTGAGGCCGGTACCGGCGCCCGGGTTGGTGACCAGGCCGATGGCGAGGCCGATGGCGACCGCGATCAGCGAGGTGATCATGAACCAGAGCAGGGTGCGGGTGGCGAGCCTGGCGGCGTTGTTCACCTTCCGCAGGTTGGTGATCGAGACCAGGATCGCGAAGAAGACGAGCGGGGCGACGGCCAGCTTCAGCAGCTGGACGAAGATGTCACCGATCTGGCCGAGGGTCTCCTTCAGCCAGGAGACGTCCTGGCTGCGGGCTATCCAGCCGAGCAGGGCGCCGAGGACGAGACCGGCGATGATCTGGGCCCAGAAGGGGACCTTCGGTATGCGCGAGGAGGTCGGGGCCTTCTCGTCGGGCGTGGTCGCGGACGCGGACACAGACACACTCCACAGGTGCGTATCGGGAAATACGGGGACGGGGGTGCGGCACACACGCGTTTTCACGCGGGCCGCTGCATGATGCCGGGTCAGAGCTCGCGGCAACAGACCGCGGACATACAGCGGCACAGATCGACGTGCAGGCGCGCCACGAGCGGGGTGCTCGCGGCGTCGAAGGGGCGCACTGCTGTCGTCATGGCGAACACGTTAACACTTGAACTTTGAGAACCTCAAAGCCCTTCTTTGGGGTGCGAGAGCCCCTGTCCGCCTCCGAAACGCAGAACGCCCCAGCCAGGAGCCTTCAAAGCTCCGGTCTGGGGCGGAATGTCTGTGATGAAGCTTACGCAGCCTTTACGGACCACGGCGGGCCCGGAGGGGGCCGCGCGCCTGCTCCGGGACGGCTAGAGCGCGTCCTCCTGCGACCGGTTCGCCGCGAGCCGGCCCTTGGCGCGGTCGACCTTCTCCACCACCTGGGCGCTCGCCTCGTCCCGTACCTTGCGCAGGAGGACGAAGCTCAGCGGCGCCGAGATGACGAGGGAGAGCATGAGGACCCAGAGCAGGTTCGAGTCGCCGAGGCCGCGCGGCAGCACGCCGACGTAGACGAGACCCCACAGGGCGAGGAAGCATCCGGCGAAGATGCCGAGACGCATCAGCGTGTAGCGGAGCATGTCAGCCCACTCTTCCGTTCCGACGTTTCCGAAAAATACCCCAGATCCCCTGCGGGACCGTCGCCCCTCCAGTGAAACACGGGGCAGACGCCACCCCGGGGCCGGGCCTGTTGAGCACGCTCACGGTAATAGATACTATGCATCTATGACCCTTACGTTCGAGGTGGACCCGGCGGTCGACCGCGCCCTGCGCGACGGCGTGCTCTCCCTCTGGGCCGACGTCTCCAACGCCGACGGCGCGGTCGGCTTCGTCCCTCCCGTCACCGCCGACGACATCCGCCCCGCGCTGCTCAAACACCTCATCGGGATGACGGAGGGCGGCACCCGCCTGCTCGTCGGCCGCGACGAGGACGGCGAGATCGCCGCCACCGCCTTCTTCACCTTCAACACCCACCCCCTGATGACGCACTGGGTGTGGCTCTACACGGTGATGGTCCACCCCCGCCACCAGGGCCGGGGATACGGCCGCGACCTGATGGCGGCGGTCGAGCACACCGCCCGCACCGCCGAGGGCTTCGAGGCGATCGAGGCGATCCGGCTGACCTGCCGGGGCGGCACCGGCGTCGACGGCTTCTACGCCAAGGCCGGCTACAAGGAGGTCGGCCGCGTCCCCGACGCCATCCGGGTCGCCCCCGGCGAGGACCGTGACGACATCATCATGCTGCTGCCCCTGACCTGAACCGAGCCGGCCCACCCCCGCCGGACCCGACCGGAACGGGCACAGGAAGTCGGGTGCGCGGCCCCCGGCCCTTCCTACGGTGAGGACACGGAAAAGGAAGGACGGACCACGTGCTGGAGCGGCTCAACCAGGCACTCGACCACATCGAGGAGCGCCTCGACGGCGACCTCGACCCGGCCGAGCTCGCCAGGATCGCGGCCACCTCCGAGTACCACCTCCGGCGCCTCTTCTCGGCCCTCGCCGGGATGCCCCTGTCGGAGTACGTGCGCCGGCGGCGGCTCACCGTCGCGGGCGCCGAGGTGCTCGCCGGGGAGCGGACGCTCCTGGAGATCGCGGTCCGGTACGGCTACGGCTCCGGGGAGGCCTTCGCCCGCGCGTTCCGCGCGGTGCACGGGGTCGGCCCCGGCGAGGCCCGCCGCACCGGGGCCGCGCTGCGCTCCCAGCCGCGGATGTCCTTCCGCCTCGTCGTCGAAGGGAACAGCACCATGCGGTACAGGGTCGTGGAGAAGGAAGCCTTCCGGATCATCGGGCGCGGGACCCGGGTCCCCCTGGTCCACGAGGGGGAGAACCCGGCCATCGCCGCGCACATCAGGTCCATCGGCCAGGAGGCCCTGGGTCGGCTCGCCCGCCTCTCGGACGGACAGCCGGAGGGCGTCGTCTCGGCCGTCACCCACCTCACGGACAGCCGCGAGGAGGGCGCCGAGCTCGACTACTGGCACGGCGCCGTCAGCGGCGCCGAGGTCCCCGGGGAGTTCGACGCGCTGGACGTGCCGGCCGGGACCTGGGCGGTCTTCGAGAACGAGGGCGCGTACCCGAAGGCGCTCCAGTACCTGTGGCGGGACGTCTTCACCCAGTGGTTCCCGTCCAACCCGTACGCGAGCCGGCCCGGCCCCGAGCTGCTCGCCGTCCGGCCCTCGGCGGACTGGACGACGGCACGGGCGGAGCTGTGGATCCCGGTGGAGCGCACGGGACGCTGACGGGGCGCGGGAAACACGCGGAAGGGCCGGCGGGACACTCCCGCCGGCCCTTCTCCCGTACGGGTCGTCAGACCCGCATCGCCTGCGGCGACTCCCGCAGCTCCGGGTCCGGGCCCGGGTACTCGCGGATGATCTCGTACCGCGTGTTCCGCTCGACCGGACGGAAGCCCGCGTCCCGGATGAGTTCGAGCAGGTCCTCGCGGCCCAGCTTGTTCGGCGTGCCGTAGTTGTCGGCGTCGTGCGTGATCTTGTACTCGACGACCGAGCCGTCCATGTCGTCGGCGCCGTGCTGGAGCGCGAGCTGCGCCGTCTGGACGCCGTGCATGACCCAGAAGACCTTGACGTGCGGCACGTTGTCGAAGAGCAGCCGGGAGACCGCGAAGGTCTTCAGGGCCTCGGCGCCGGTCGCCATCGTGGTGCGCGCCTGGAGCTTGTTGCGGACCTTGCCGTCCTGCATGTCCACGAAGTCGTGCTGGTAGCGCAGCGGGATGAAGACCTGGAAGCCGCCGGTCTCGTCCTGGAGCTCACGCAGCCGCAGCACGTGGTCGACCCGGTGCCGGGGCTCCTCGATGTGCCCGTACAGCATGGTCGAGGGGGTCTTGAGCCCCTTCTCGTGGGCCAGCCGGTGGATCCGGGACCAGTCCTCCCAGTGGGTGCGGTGGTCCACGATGTGCTGGCGGACCTCCCAGTCGAAGATCTCGGCGCCGCCGCCGGTCAGCGACTCCAGACCGGCCTCGATGAGCTCGTCGAGGATGTCGGACGCGGACATCCCGGAGATCGTCTCGAAGTGGTGGATCTCGGTGGCCGTGAAGGCCTTGAGCGAGACGTTCGGCAGGGCCTTCTTGAGCTCGGAGAGGGAGCGCGGGTAGTACCGCCAGGGCAGGTTGGGGTGCAGCCCGTTGACGATGTGGAGCTCGGTGAGGTTCTCGTTCTCCATGGCCTTCGCGAGGCGCACGGCCTCTTCGATGCGCATGGTGTACGCGTCCTTCTCGCCCGGCTTGCGCTGGAAGGAGCAGTAGGCGCAGGAGGCGGTGCAGACGTTGGTCATGTTCAGATGCCGGTTGACATTGAAGTGGACCACGTCGCCGTTCTTGCGGGTCCTGACCTCGTGGGCCAGCCCGCCGAGCCAGGCGAGGTCGTCGGACTCGTACAGGGCGATGCCGTCCTCACGGCTCAGCCGCTCACCGTCCCGGACCTTCTGCTCAAGGTCGCGCTTGAGCCCAGCGTCCATGTGCGGCCGCCTCCCTTTTCTCCGAAATCAGACTTCGTCCACCGTACTCTCAGCCGTTCCGTCAGCCCTCTTCGGGCAGCTCTCCGACCCTGTTCTCCCACTTCGTGGAGAGCACGATGGTCGTCCGGGTGCGGGAGACGCCCTTGGTGCCGCTGAGGCGGCGGATCGTCTTCTCCAGGCCGTCGACGTCGTTCGCGCGCACCTTGAGCATGAAGGAGTCGTCGCCGGCGATGAACCAGCAGTCCTCGATCTCGGCGAGGTCCTTGAGGCGGCGGGCCACGTCCTCGTGGTCGGCGGCGTCGGAGAGGGAGATGCCGATGAGGGCGGTGACGCCGAGGCCGAGCGAGGCGGCGTCGACGGTGGCGCGGTAGCCGGTGATGACTCCGGCCGCCTCAAGACGGTTGATGCGGTCGGTGACGGAGGGGCCGGAGAGCCCGACGAGCCGGCCGAGCTCGGCGTACGAGGCACGCCCGTTCTCGCGCAGAGCCTGGATGAGCTGCCTGTCCACGGCGTCCATAGGTATGAAGCCTTCCATTGTCCAGCGATACCGCAAGTTTAGGTATAGAATCTAAGGTACACAGGGGTCGACACCCTGTGAATCTTTCAGCAGATCAAAGACGATCTTTCAGGAGTGGTGTTCACCGTGTACACGATCGAGATGGCCTACGCCCGTATGCGCGAGCTGCAGGACCTGGCCAACCGCTCGCGTGCCCACCAGCCGACCGCCGCATCGAAGCGCGCCGACAAGAAGCACGCCAAGAAGCGCTGATCAGACCGGGCGGGTCGCTCCACCGAGCTCTCCCTCCCAACGGCGGTACAGCCGGTGCGGCACCCCCGCCGCGTCGAGTACCCGCCCGGCGACGAAGTCCACCAGATCCTGGATGTGCGTCGCCCCCGCGTAGAACGCCGGAGAGGCGGGCAGCACCACGGCGCCCGCCTCGTCCAGCGCGACCATGTGCTTGAGCGTCTGACCGTTCAGCGGGGTCTCCCGCACGGCGACCACCAGCGGACGCCGCTCCTTCAGCGTCACGCTCGCCACCCGCTGCAGCAGGTCCTTCGACAGCCCGAGGGCCACTCCCGCCACCGCCGCGGTCGAGGCCGGCACCACGAGCATCCCCTTCGCCGGGTACGAACCCGACGACGGCCCCGCGGCCAGGTCGCCCGCCGCCCAGTACCGCACGTCGCCCAGCGAACCGGCGACGTCGAAGGTGTCCGGCTTCCCGTCCGCCCCCCGCGCCAGCCACGTCCCCAGGTCCTCACGCCAGTGCGCGTCCCGGAACGAGATCCCCGTCTCGTCGAGCAGCGTGAGCCGCGAGGCCCGCGACACGACGAGGTCGACGCTCTCCCCCGCGGCGAGCAGCCCCCTCAGTACGGCGGCGGCGTACGGCGTACCCGACGCCCCGGAAACCCCCACGACCCAGGGGGTGCGCTTGCCGTCGTCCATGCCGTCGAGCCTATCCGTCATCGGGCCGGCCGCTACGGGGTGAGCCCGCGGACCAGCAGGTCGAGGAGGGCGCACACGAAGAGGCTGATCCCGATGAAGCCGTTCGTCGTGAAGAACGCCCGGTTCAGACGGGACAGGTCGTGCGGCTTCACGATCGAGTGCTCGTAGCAGAAGGCGGCCGCCACGATCACCAGACCGGTCCAGAAGAAGACACCCGCGCCGGTCGCGAGGGCGTACCAGACGAGCAGGCCGGTGGTGACGACCGCGGAGGCGCGGGCGCCCCACAGGGCGGCCGGGATGCCGAAGCGGGCCGGGACGGACAGCACGCCGTGCGCCCGGTCCGCCTGCACGTCCTGGCAGGCGAAGATCAGGTCGAAGCCGCCGATCCAGACGCCCACCGCGAGGCCCAGGATCACCGCGTCCCAGGACCACGCGCCGGTCACCGCGATCCAGGCGCCGATCGGGCCGATCGCCTGGGCGAGCCCCAGGATGGCGTGCGGGAAGTTGGTGAACCGCTTCCCGTACGGATAGACGACCATCGGGATGACGGCGAGCGGCGCGAGCGCCAGACAGAGCGGGTTGAGCAGGGCCGCGGCGCCGAGGAAGACGACGACGGCGATCCCGGCCCCGGTCCACGCCGACCGCACCGACACCGCGCCGGTCACCAGCTCGCGGTTCGCGGTCCGGGGATTACGCGCGTCGATCTCGCGGTCGATGATCCGGTTGCAGGCCATGGCGAAGGTCCGCAGCCCCACCATGCAGACGGTGACGAGGAACAGCTTCCACCAGTGGATGTTCCGGTCGAGCTGGAACATCGCCGTGAGCGCGGCGGTGTAGGCGAAGGGCAGCGCGAAGACCGAGTGCTCGATCATCACGAGCCGCAGGAAGGCCTTGGTGCGTCCCGGCTGGGCGCCGGGCACGGCCGCGGTCGTCACAGCCCGTACTCCTTCCAGCGGCGGTCCACGAGGGCGGCCGTCGCCGGGTCCGACTCGACCATGTCCGGCCAGCCGCCGTCCCGGGTGTAGCCCTCCTCGGGGAGCTTCTTCGTGGCGTCGATGCCCGCCTTGCCGCCCCAGAACTGCTGGTAGGAGGCGTGGTCGAGGTGGTCGACCGGACCTTCGACGACCGTGAGGTCACGGGAGTAGTCGGTGTTCCCGAGGGCCCGCCAGGACACCTCGTGCAGGTCGTGGACGTCGCAGTCCTTGTCGACCACGATGATCAGCTTGGTCAGCGACATCATGTGCGCGCCCCAGATGGCGTGCATGACCTTCTGCGCGTGCTTCGGGTACTTCTTGTCGATCGAGACGATCGCGCAGTTGTGGAAGCCGCCCGACTCCGGCAGGTGGTAGTCGACGATGTCCGGCACGATGATCTTGAGGAGCGGCAGGAAGAAACGCTCCGTCGCACGGCCGAGCGGCCCGTCCTCGGTCGGCGGCCGGCCGACGACGATCGACTGGAGCAGCGGACGCTTCCGCATCGTCACGCAGTCGATCCTCAGCGCGGGGAAGGGCTCCTGCGGGGTGTAGAAGCCGGTGTGGTCGCCGAAGGGCCCCTCCGGGAGCATCTCGCCCGGCTCAAGCCAGCCCTCGACGACGACCTCGGCGTTCGCCGGGACCTGCAGCGGGACCGTCTTGCAGTCGACCATCTCGATCCGCTTGCCCTGCACGAAGCCTGCGAAGAGGTACTCGTCGATGTCGCCCGGCAGCGGGGCCGTCGAGGCGTACGTCACGGCCGGCGGGCAGCCGAAGGCGATCGCGACCGGCAGCCGCTCGCCCCGCTCCGCCGCCACCGCGTAGTGGTTCCGGCTGTCCTTGTGGATCTGCCAGTGCATGCCGATGGTGCGCTTGTCGTGGCGCTGGAGCCGGTAGAGGCCGAGGTTGCGCACCCCGGTCTCCGGGTGCTTGGTGTGGGTGAGCCCCAGGTTGAAGAAGGACCCGCCGTCCTTGGGCCAGGTGAAGAGCGCGGGCAGCCGGTCCAGGTCGACGTCGTCACCGGTGAGGACGACCTCCTGCACGGGGGCGTCGCCCGACTTCACCTTCTTCGGCGGCACGTGGACCATCGAGCCCAGCTTGCCGAAGGCCTCCCGGACCCCGACGAAGCCCTGCGGCAGCTCGGGCTTGAGCAGCCCGCCGATCTTCTCGCTGATCTCGCCGTAGGACTTCAGGCCGAGGGCCTTGAGCAGCCGGCGGTCCGTCCCGAAGACGTTCATCGCGAGGGGCATCGAGGAGCCCTTGACGTTCTCGAAGAGAAGCGCCGGGCCTCCCGCCTTGTTCACCCGGTCGACGATCTCCCCGACCTCCAGGTACGGGTCGACTTCGGCCTTGATGCGCTTGAGGTCGCCTTCGCGCTCGAGGGCCCTGAGCAGCGAGCGGAGATCGTCGTAAGCCATAGGGGCAAGTATCGGTCACCGGCTACCCTGGACCTGTCACCGGGGCCGCCGTAGCGCGCCCCCGCCACCGCTTCCAGGGGGCTGTCCCACATGCTCAGGGCGCTGCTGTTCATCCTGCCGCTGGCGCTGATGATCTACGCCTTCATCGACTGCCTCAACACCCCGGAGGAAGAGGTCAAGCACCTTCCGAAGCCGGTCTGGGCCATCGTCATCCTGCTGTTCTCCGTGGTCGGAGCGGTCGGCTGGATCGCCGCGGGCAAGGAGCGCCGGCCGAGGACCAGGGGCGGCGCGGGCGCCGGGGGCTGGGTCGCGCCCGACGACAACCCCGAGTTCCTGAAGTCGCTCAAGGACGAGAAGAAGAGCGAGCAGGACGACCGGGCGGTCCTCGACGACCTGGAGGCGGAACTGCGCCGCGAGGAGGAGCTGAAGGACCGCGAGCGGCGCGAGGAAGAGCTGAGGAAGCGCGAGCGCGGCGAGGACACCGAGGGCTGATGGGACCGGAGCGCGGCGCGGGGCGGGAGGACTGATGGAGCTGCGGCTCCTGGCCACCTTCGAGAAGGTCGCGGCGGTCCTGTCCTTCACGCGGGCCGCGGCCGACCTCGGTTACGCCCAGTCCAGCGTCACCGGCCAGATCCGGTCCCTGGAGTCCTCGCTCGGCGTGGAGCTCTTCGAGCGGCTCGGCAGCCGCATCCGGCTCACGGAGGCCGGGGAGCGGCTCCTGCCGTACGCGCGCCGCATGGGCGAGCTGGCGGAGGAGGCCCGCGCTGCCGTGGCGAGCGCGGGGGAGCCCTCGGGGACGATCGCCGTGGGCACGATGGAATCCCTCACGTCCTACCGGCTGCCGCCGCTCCTGGAGTACTTCCACCACCGCTACCCGGCGGTGCGGCTCACCCTGCGGCCCACGCTCGGGGACGAGACCCGGCGGGCGCTGCGGCAGGGCACGTACGACGTGGGTTTCCTGATGGAGCCCGACACCGAGCACGAGGGCCTGGAGTCGGAGGTCCTCGCGCCGGAGCCGCTGGTGCTGGTCGCCGGTCCTGGCCATCCGCTGGTGGGGCGCGCGGGGCTGACCGCGGCGGACCTGGCCGGGGCGCAGCTGGTGGGCACGGAGCCGGGCTGCCCGTACCGCGACCTGTTCGAGGCGGAGCTGCGGGAGTGGGCGCCGCCGTTCATGGAGTTCGGCACGATCGAGGCGACGAAGCGCGGGGTGGCGGCGGGCCTCGGGGTGGCGCTGCTGCCCCGGGTCGCCGTCGCGGCGGAGCTGGCGGCCGGGGCGCTCGTACGGCTGGACTGGGAGGCGCCGTTCACGCTCTTCACGCAGCTCGCGTGGCGGCGGGGGAAGCGGCTTCCGGCTCATGTCCGGCTGTTCGTGGAGCAGGCGCGACGACTCGTGCGGGAGCAGAGCCCGACAGCGTGACCTTGAGGCTGGCGAGGACGATCAGCGGGACGCCGAGGGCCTGGACGAGCCCGATGTGGTGGCCGTACACCGCCCAGTCGACACCCATGGCGACGGCCGGGTAGGTGAAGGCGAGGACGGCGATCTTCGCGGTCGGCAGCTTGGCGTAGGCCGCGTACATCAGGACGTACATGAGCCCGGTGTGGATGAGCCCGAGCCCGGCGAGCCACAGCCAGCCGGTCCCGAGTCCGCCGACGGCGCCGAAGTCGGCGAAGGGAAGCAGCAGCGGCAGTCCCACGACCACCTGCACGAGGGCGATCAGATGCGGCCGTACGCCGGTGATCCGCTTGGTGACGAAGGTGGCGAGGGCGTAGAGCACGGCGGCGGCGAGGGCGAAGCCGAGCCCCTTGAGGGAGGCGGTGTCCCCGGGCCGTACGCCGGAGACGAGGACGAGCCCGGCGAAGGCGACGGCGAGCCAGGCCGGCTTTCCGGCGGAGATCCGCTCCCGCAGGAACAGCGCCCCGAGGAGCACCAGGAAGAAGGGCTGCGTGTGGTAGACGACGGTGGCGAGGGAGATCGAGGTGGCCTCGTACGCCTCGAAGAGGAACACCCAGTTGAAGACGATGAACACGCCGCCGAGCGCGGCGAGTCCGAGCTTCCTCGGGGTGAACCCGTGCCCGGTGAAGAACCCCCGGGCGAGGCTGTAGGCGCCGAGGGCGGCGGCCCCGAAGAGGCACCGGAAGAACACCACCTCGAACGGTGACGCCCCGGACTCGACGACGAAGACGCCGAGGGTGCCGGAGAGCACCATGGCGAGGGTCAGTTCGATGGTTCCCCTGGTCTCGTTTCTCATGGGGACGACGCTACGGACGGTGCCGGGGCCGGGCCACGAGCCAGTGCGCAGAGCTGCCGATGGGGGCGATCGGCGGAGCCGATGGGGGCCTTCGGGCGGCCGGAATACCTCCGCGCGGAAGGGGGTTGGCCCCGAGGCAGGAGGCATCCATGACACCGGAGCAGACGACATGACCCTGGACACCGCACCCGGCCCGGACCGCTCGTTCCTCTTCGTGCTCGGCAGCTCGCGCTCCGACGGCAACACCGAGATACTCGCCCGCGCGGCCGCCGCGCAACTGCCCGCGGAGATCCCGCAGCGCTGGGTGGACCTGAACCGGCTGCCGCTGCCCGACTTCCAGGACGGCCGGCACGAGGGCGCCGACTGGCCGGCCGACGAGACCGAGGAGCTGCTGCGGCAGGCGACGCTGGAGGCCACCGACATCGTCATCGCCTCGCCCCTGTACTGGTACACCCTCTCGGCCCAGACCAAGCGCTACCTCGACTACTGGTCGGGCTGGCTGAACGTCCCCGGCTCGGACTTCAAGCAGCGGATGGCGGGCCGGACGCTGTGGGGCGTGACGGCGATGGCCGACGACGACCACGCGGTGGCGGACGGCCTGACGACGACCCTGAACCACTCGGCGGCGTACCTGCGGATGCGCTTCGGCGGAGTCCTGACGGGCACGGGCTCCCGCCCGGGCCGCGTCCGCGCCGACGAGGGGGCGATGCGCCGAGCGAAGACCTTCTTCGCCGCCGAACCGCCGCTGGCGCGGTTCCCGTACGAGGAGGGGGCGGGCGTCGCGGTGTGAGGACCGCGCAGCCCGCCCCGGGCCTACGGGGTGCGGGGTTCGGGTGGGGCATGGCAGGGGCACCCGCACACGAGGTGGCGGACGCCCTGGACGCCGCTGTCACGGGTCACGCGGTCGTGCCGCCCGACGACGCAGCGCGGTGAGCGGAACTCCGGCTCGGCCGGGCGCGGTCGTGAGCGCGTGGGCGAGCGGGGAGACGGTCACCGCGTCGGTGATCTCCGGCGTCACCCACCGGTCGTCGCCCGCGCGGTCCCGGTGCGGCCCGTCGTGCCCGACGCCGAGCACGCCTCCGGAGGGTGAGGTCCCGCCCGCCTAGAGGTAGGTCACCTGGAGGACGTATCCGCACTCGTAGCGCGGAATGAGAAGGAAGACGAACATCCCGCCGGGGACGCGCACGTGTTCGCTCCTGGGGTTCTCGCCCTGGAACAAGGAGCCGTCGAGGTAGAGGGCTGCCGCGGCTCTGACCAGCTCGTCGGCGCTCTTCTCCACTGCGGCGATGAAGGCCGGCGGGGCGCCCCCGACCACGTACTCCTCGCTGGGGTCGTACTCCCACCTCCAACTCACCCGCCCACCGCCCTGTGCGCGGCACGAATGATGTCCCCCGCCGCCCGCACGTACCGCCGGCTCTCCTCCGGGTCCTCGGCGATCTGGGCCAGGTACTCGGCGCGGCGCAGTTCGCGGGCGGTGTCGGGGAAGCGTTCGATCTCGATGACGGCGGCCCACTGGACCAGGAACATGCGCAGGGGGGTGATGCCGCTCTGCTCGATGGCCTCCGTCACAGCGGCGCGTTGGCTGGCGTCCATCTCGGGGAGCCGCTCGGGAGCGACGACCGCGAGGGCCGCCCGCAGAGCGGAGGGCGTCTGTTCGGGGCGCGGGATGAGTTCTCCGGTGTGCTCAGGCTGTGTCGTCACCATGTCCTCCAAGGGGTGCCCCGGCCAGCGTATCCAGCCCCGGCACGGCCCGCGCCGACCGTCGCCACACACGTGGCCGAGCCGGGGTGAGACCCACGCCCCACCGGGGAAGAGTCCCCGCATGGACGAGGAACAGGCCCGGCGGTGGCTCGCGACCGCCGTCGACGAGGCGCGGGCCGGGCTCGCCGAGGGCGGGATCCCCATCGGTGCCGCGCTCTACGGGGCCGACGGGACGCTGCTCGGGCGTGGGCGCAACCGGCGGGTGCAGGACGGGGACCCCTCGGCGCACGGGGAGACCGCCGCGTTCCGGGCGGCCGGGCGGCAGCGCTCGTACCGGGGGACGACCATGGTCACCACCCTCTCCCCCTGCTGGTACTGCTCCGGCCTGGTGCGGCAGTTCGGGATCTCGCGGGTGGTCGTCGGGGAGGCGGAGACCTTCCACGGCGGGCACGACTGGCTGGCCGAGCACGGCGTGGAGGTCGTCGTGCTCGACGACCCCGGATGCGTCGCGCTCATGCGGGAGTTCATCGCCGCGCGGCCGGAGCTCTGGCACGAGGACATCGGTGAGGAGTGAGGCGGGTCTCCCGGACAGCACACGTTGACAACAGAGTCGAAAAGGCGACCGCTTTCCCAACACACCGTCGATATCCTTGAGTTGACTGTGACGGGGGTGACGGGGCGTGGACAGGGAGCTGTACGGCCGCGAGGCGGTCCTGCACGATGCCGGGCTGGTCGCGCGTCTCAGCGGCCTCACGCGGCACGGCGCCGCCCGGGTGCCGTTCGAGCACGGCGACGATCCGCCGGTCACGGTGTTCACCGGCGGGCGGGGCACGGGGAAGACCGCCCTGCTCAAGGAGGTCCGCAACCGCTACCGGGGCTACACGCCGCTCGCCCTGCTCGACTGCGCGCACATCGAGCCGCCCGCCGACCACGGCCCCGGCTGGACCCCGGTCACCGGGGCGCTCGCCGAACTCGCCGTGCAGCTGTCGCCGAGGGTGCTCGGCGCCCGGCCAGTGCGGTTCCCCCGGCTCTCGCTCGGACTGGTGGCCGTCGCCTCGCTCAGCTGGTCCCAGGAGGACGACGAGCGGGCCCGGCGCGACCTGCTGCGGCTCGGGCCGCTGCTCGCGACCGTCGACGCGACCAGGGGCGCCGCCGCGAACTGGGTCGGCAAGGTCCTCGCCAAGCTCGCCGCCCGGTTCGCCGAGGCCACCGTCCCGCTCGCCGGACTCCTCGCGGAGGCGACCGTGGAGACCGTCCTGGAGGAGGTGTTCGGGCGCCTCCAGCGCGCCTCGGAGAGCTGGTACGGCAGCTACCGCAACGCCGGCGGGCACGGCAAGGCCGGGCTCCAGCAGCTCGCGATCGACTTCGAACAGGGCGGCCGCCGCCGCCGCGAGGCCGAGGACTTCCTCGTCGGCGCCCTGACCGAGGACCTCCTCCACGCCTACACCGGGCTGCGGCGCGGCAGCCGCATCGGCCGCCCGCTGATCCTCCTCGACAACGCCCACGAGCCGCTCGGCCGACAGCTCGTGGAACCGGTCCTGCGCGCCCGCGCCGAGGGCCGCCGCGACCGGGTCGTCATCCTCGCCGCCTCCCGAGTGCGCGAGCACGAGGGGCTGCGGCACGCCACCCGGACCCGACTGCCCGAGACCGCGCACCGGGCGCCCTGCCCGCGCGGGACGAGCGTCGGCTCCGGCATCCTCGCCGTCGAGCTGACGCCGCTCTCCCCCGCGCAGACCCGCTCCGCGTTCGACCGTCACGACCCGGCCGGCCGGACCCCCGCCGAACTCGCCCGCGCCGTGCACCGGCTGACCGGCGGCCGCCCGCTCGGCGTGGCGCTCCTCGGCCGGGCCGCCGGCGAGGCCCCGGAGCACCTGCGGGCCGGGCTCACCCCGGGCGGACTGCTCGACCTGACCGTGGAACTGCGCGAGGACTCCCCGCCGGTGCCCGTCGCCCCGACCCTGCTCGCCGAGCTGCTTCCGGTGCGGCGGCCCGGCCCGTACGCGGTGCTCGCCGCCGCCCACGACGAGGAGTCCGCCCGGATGCTCGCCCACGCCCGGCTCCAGGGCGAGTCCCTGGACGGGGACGTGGCACTGCGCGTCCGCGACCATCTGCGCTCCGAGGACTGGCCTGAAGGGCCGGGCCACTTCGTCGCCGACCCGCTGCTCCGCGCGCTGCTCCTGCACCGGCTCCGCTTCGAGGACGGCGACCATCCCCGTTACGCCGCCTGGCACGCCGTCCACGAGACCCTGCACCGGCACTACGGGCCCGGACCCGGCCCGTACCGGCTCCATCACGACCTGGCGCTCGGCCGCACCGACGACGCCGTCACGCATCTGCGGGAGACCTTCCCCGAGCAGGACGTCGTCGGCTGGCTGGGACGGCTGCGGTTCATCGGCTCCGCCCCCTGCCCGCGGGAGCGGAACCGGACGGGCCCCGACCCGCGCCGGGCGGTCGCCCTGGGCCAGGGGGCACCCGGAGACCTGCCGCCGGGCCTCGACGGCGACACCCTCGAACTCCACCTGTCCGTGCGGCGGTTGCTGCACGCCGTATGGCTGCTGACCGATCCGCTCGCCCTGCCCGACGACGAGGTGGCCGACCGCCTCGCGCACGAGCTGCGCCGGCTCTCCGGCCGTCACCTGTCGGGCAGCGGCGCGCTCTGGGACGCGGCCACCCACTGGCCGCGCGACATCCGCGCCTGGCGGGAGCTGTCGCTGCCGCCGGGCCACGAGACGCCGACCGATCCGACCTGACCCGATCCGACCCGACCGGCACGCCACCCCCTGAGGACGGAGTCCGACGCATGCCCGACCGACCGCTCGACCGGCTGCGGCGCCGCGTCCGCACCCCCCGCCAGAAGCTCGTCGCCGCCGTGGTCACCGCCGCCGTCGTCCTCGGCCTCGGCGGCTACGGGATCAGCCGGCTCACCACCCCGGAGGACCGTTCCTGCGCGCCGGGCGTCGACCGCCCGGCCGGCAGCTCCGAGTGCGTCGGCGTCAACGGCGGCGGCCACGCCTTCGGCATCGCCGAACTCGCCGACATCGCCGGGGCCATCCACCGCGAGAACGCCCTCCTCAAGGCCGACGAGTACGTGACCGTCGCCGTGCTCCTGCCGCTGACCTCCACCGACAGCGGCATGCGCGTCAAGGTGCTGCACGAGCTCCAGGGCGCGTACGCCTACCAGTACCGGGCCAACCACGAATCCAACAGCGAGACCCCCAAGATCCGGCTCGTCCTCGCCAACACCGGCCAGGGCAACGCCCACTGGCGCCCCACCGTCGACCGGCTCATCACCATGACCGGCGCGCCCGACCGGCTGCGGGCCGTCTCCGGCGTCGCCACCTCCTCCACCGAGATACGCCAGGCGGTGACCGCGCTCACCGGCGCCGGGATCGCCGTCGTCGGCACCACCATCACCGCCGACGACATCGCCAACGGCCCCGGCGCGGGCAACCGCTACCCCGGCCTCGCCCGCGTCTCCCCCACCAACGGCGACGAGGCCAAGGCCCTCGCCCACTTCGGCAAGGTGGACGCCACCAAGGCCTTCCTCGTCCAGGACACCCGGACCGGCGACCACTACACCGACACCCTCAAGTCCGCGTTCGCCGCCAACCTCAAGGGGGCCCCGCACGAGCCGGCGCTCTTCACCTCGCCCGCCGATCCGACCGAGGAGGGCACCACCGCGAACACCTTCCGCCAGATCACCCATCTGATCTGCGACACCCGCGCCGAGACGGTCTTCTTCGCGGGCCGCCACACCCAACTGCGCCAGTTCATCAACGCGCTCGGGGCGCGCGGCTGCGTCGACCGGCCCTTCACGGTCCTGACCGGCGACGAGGGCTCGTACCTGGGGGCGGACGAGAAGCTCGACCGGAACGCCCTGAAGGCGAAGCTGACCGTGCGGTACGCGGCGCTCGCCCACCCGGACGCCTGGCGGCAGGCGCCGGGGCGGCAGGTCCCGTCGACGGGCGGTTCGGTGGTGGCGTACTCCACGTTCCTGACGGACATCGCCCGCGCCTCGAAGGAGCCGGTGCCCCTCGCGGACGGGCAGGCGATCGTCGCCTACGACGCGATGGCGACGGCCGTCCACGCGATCCGCCAGGCCACCCCGCAGGGCTCCCCGTTCCCGGAGCTCGCGGACGTGGTGACCCAGTGGCCGCAGGTCAAGGGCTCGCTGCGGGTGCAGGGCGCGAGCGGCTGGATCTGTCTGGACAACTACGGGAACCCGTACAACAAGGCGGTCCCGATCGTGGAACTGGCCCAGGACGGCACCCAGCGCTTCGTGCAGATCGCGTGGCCGGAGGGCAGGCCGCCGGCCCTCTCCTGCCTGCCGCCGAAGCGCGACTGAGTCGCCGCCCCCCGCCCCGTCACCCCGGGGGCGGGGGGCCCGACCCGCCCGTCCCCGAACGGCCCAGCCGGGCCGGGGAGCGGTGGTCACCCCCGGCGGCTCCCCCGAAGCTGGGACAGCGGCCCGTGCGGGCATACCCCCACGCCCCGGGGGTACGAGGGCAGCCGCATGACGGGACGAAGGGAGCGCGATCCATGGGAGTCGACTCGGCAGCGGCAGCCGTACCCGCGGACACGGGGACGGTCACCACGGCGGTTCCGGCCCGCCTCGACCGCCTTCCGTGGTCGCGGTGGCACTGGATGATCGTGATCGGTCTGGGCACCGTCTGGATCCTGGACGGACTCGAGGTCACGATCGTCGGCAACGTCGCCGGCCGGCTCGCGGAGGAGGGCAGCGGCCTCGCCATCACCTCGGCGCAGGTCACGGGCGTCGCGGCCGCCCTGTACGTGCTGGGAGCGTGCACCGGAGCACTGTTCTTCGGCTGGCTCACCGACCGCTACGGGCGCAAGAAGCTCTTCATGATCACCCTGGTGGTCTATCTGGGCGCGACGGCGATGACGGCGCTGTCCTTCGAGTCCTGGTGGTTCTTCCTCTTCCGCTTCCTCACCGGCTTCGGCATCGGCGGTGAGTACGCGGCCATCAACTCGGCGATCGACGAACTGATCCCGTCCCTCTACCGGGGCCGGGTCGACCTCATCATCAACGGCAGCTACTGGCTCGGCGCCATCGGCGGCGCCCTGCTGTCGATCGTCATGCTGGACACCGACATCTTCCCGAAGGACCTCGGCTGGCGGCTCAGCTTCGCCCTCGGCGTCGTCCTCGGCCTCGTCATCCTGCTCGTCCGCCGGCACGTCCCGGAGAGTCCACGCTGGCAGTTCATCCACGGCCGGGGCGAGGCCGCCGAGGAGCTGGTGTCGACGGTCGAGCGCGAGATCGAGCAGGAGAAGGGCGAGCCGCTGCCGCCGCCGGCCGGTGAGATCACGATCCACCAGCGCAAGAGCATCGGCTTCGGGATGATCGCCAGGACGGTCTTCACCCGCTATCCGCGCCGCGCGGTCCTCAGCCTCTCGCTCTTCATCGGGCAGGCGTTCCTCTACAACGCCATCACCTTCGGCTTCGGCGCCATCCTCACCACGTTCTTCGACGTGCCGACCGGGAGCACCGGCTACTACTTCGCCGTCATCGCGGCGGGCAACTTCGTCGGCCCGCTGCTGCTCGGCAAGCTCTTCGACACCGTCGGACGCCGGATCATGATCTCCTCGACGTACGTGCTGTCGGGTCTGCTCCTGTTCGTGACGGCGTGGCTGTTCGACCGGGGCTCGCTGACGGCGACGACCCTGACGGCGTGCTGGTGCGTGGTGCTGTTCTTCGCGTCGACCGGTGCCTCCAGCGCGTACCTGACGGTCTCCGAGATCTTCCCCATGGAGACCCGGGCGATGGCCATCGCCTTCTTCTACGCGATCGGCACCGCGGCCGGCGGTATCAGCGGCCCGCTGGTCTTCGCCGAGCTCACCGAGTCGGGCGTGGTCGGCGACACGGTCCTCGCGTTCCAGATCGGCGCGGGCCTGATGTGCGCCGCCGGTCTCGTGGCGGCGTTCCTCGCGGTGAACGCGGAGCGGCGCTCGCTGGAGGACATCGCCGAGCCGCTGTCGGTGGCGAAGCAGGAAGCCTCCTAGCCGGTCCGGAGGTCAGGGCTCCCACTTCGGCCAGGGGGTGTCGTCGCGTTCGTACAGCTCCCGCAGGTGCCGCCACCGCTCGGACGTCCGCTCCCGCCAGTCGGCGGGGTGGCCGTCCAGGGTGCGGGCCAGCCACTCGAAGTGGTCGTGCCAGGCGGCGAGGCGGTCGAGCCGGTGCTCGCGCGGCCCCCGCAGTTCGTTGGTGAAACGCAGCACGGTCGACCCCTCGCCACCGGGTCCGGCCCCTGGCTCCAGGCGGAACCGGATCCGGCCGTGCGTCGGATCGACCGTGTACTCGGCCACGCGCTCGGGGTCCCACGCGGTCACCCGCCCCGCGTCCTCGGTGTCGCCGCTGGTCAGCCGGTGCAGGGTGACCCGGCCGCCGAGCCGCGGTTCCAGCGGGTCGACCGCGCACAGCCAGCCGGCCAGGCCCTCGGGCGAGGCGACGGCCGTCCACACCGCCGGTACGGGGTGCGGCAGGTCCACCACGAACCGCAGCACGTGCCGGTCCCCGTCGTGGGTCTCGCTCCGGCCCCGGGGTATCTCGCTCATGTCTCCAGCGTGGCCCCGGGGCGGAGCCGCTGCCAGCTCAGACGCCCGCGTACGAGTGCTTGCTGCTCACGAAGATGTTGACGCCGTAATAGTTGAACAGGAAGCAGGCGAAGGCGATGAGCGCGATGTACGCGGCCTTCCGCCCCTTCCAGCCGGCCGTCGCGCGCGCGTGCAGGTACGCGGCGTAACCGACCCAGGTGATGAAGGACCAGACCTCCTTGGCGTCCCAGCCCCAGTAGCGGCCCCACGCGTCACCGGCCCAGATCGCGCCCGCGATGATCGTGAAGGTCCAGAGCGGGAAGACGGCCGCGTTGACCCGGTACGAGAACTTGTCGAGGGAGGCCGCGGAGGGCAGCCGCTCCATGACCGAGCGGGCGAAGGCGCCCGGGTTCCCGCCGGTGGCGAGCTTGTTCTCGTACGAGTCGCGGAACAGGTACAGCAGGGTGGCGACGGCGCCGAGGTAGAAGACCGCGCCACAGAAGATCGCGGTGGAGACGTGGATCCACAGCCAGTACGAGTCGAGCGCCGGGACCAGCTGGTCACTGGGGGTCTTCAGCCAGGTGGTGGCCATGCCCAGGTCGAGCAGGACCGTGGTCACCAGCGGCAGACCGATCCAGCGGACGTTCTTCCCGGCGACGAGGAAGGCGAGGTACGCGCCGACCGCCACCGTCGAGAAGGTGGTGGAGAACTCGTACATGTTGCCCCAGGGGGCCCGCTGCACGGCGAGCGCCCGGCTGACCACGCCCGAGGCCTCGACCAGGAAGGCGAGGACGGTGAGCGAGACCGCGATGCGGCCGTACAGGTCGCCCTTGACCGTGCCGCCGGCGGCGCCGGGGCCGTCCGGCACGTCACGGCTACCGGCCGCGGCGCGGGTGACGACCTTCGGCTTGTCCAGGACGGCGGTGCCACCGGCCTGCTTCACCTGGACCGTCACGGCAGCGGCGGCGCGCGGGGTGAGGGCGGCGGCGGTACGGCCGACCTTGCTGCGGCTGCCGAGGACCCACTCGGCGATGTGGGCGAAGAAGGCCAGGGTGTAGACGGCCATCGAGGAGTAGATGAGCAGGTCGCTCATCCGCGCCAGGCTCTCGTTGGTCGTGGCGGCGAGGATCACTTGTCGGCCTCTCCAGAAGGGGCGGGGTCTTCTGCGGGTTCTTCCGCGGGGTCCGGTACGGCCTCCGGATCGGCTTCGGGCGCGGCGTGGCGTACGGCGTCCGGATCGGCTTCGGGCGCGGGGGGCGCCTGGGCCGTGAGGGCGAGCGCGAGGTCGCCCAGCTCCTCGGGCAGCCTGGCGGACTCGCTCCGGCCGAGCCCGGCCATCTCGACGACGGTCACGCCGTCCTCACCCCGTACGGCCCGGACCCAGACCCGGCGCCGCTGGATGAAGAGCGAACCCGTCAGACCGGCGATCGCGGCGATCGCGCCCGCGAGGGCGAGGCCGTTGCCGGGCTGCTGCGAGATCTGGAAGCTCGCCCACTCCTTGATCTCCTTCTCGAAGGTGATCGAGCCGGCGCCGCCGGGCAGCGTCATGGTCTCGCCGGGCAGCATCCGCTGGGCGAGCTTGTTGCCGGACGGGTCCGTGAACTGGGTCATCTTGGACTTGTCGAGCTGGTACACGTTCTGCGGCAGCCCCGAGTCGACGCGCAGGTCGCCGTGGAAGCCGGTGAGCGCCATGACGGGGAAGTCGAGCGCGGGGAACTGCGAGAACATCGTGCCCTTGCCGGCGCCCGCGAAGGTCGGCACGAAGAAGGCCTGGAATCCCAGCTGCTCCTTCTTGCCGTTCTTGTCGCGGTAGCCGTCCATGACCTTGATGGCGCCGGTGGACGTGATGTTGTTGTCGATGGGGAGCAGCGGCACGGCGCCGTGGAAGACGGTCTTGCCGCGGCCGTCCTTGACGGTGACGACGGGCGCGTAGCCGTGGGCGATCAGATAGACCTTGGAGTCGCCCACCACCAGCGGTTCGTTGACCCGGATGACGGCCTTCTTCTCCGCGCCGCCCTGCGAGTAGCCGACGGCCGCCTCGAAGGTGCGCGGGGTGCCGCGCTGGGGGCCGTCCTTCTCGTAGGTGCCGGTGAAGGAGTCGAGGGTGAAGCTGAACGGCTCCAGCTCGTCGGTGCCGAACTGGGAGCCGGACTTGAAGTCGTCGTACTGGGTGAGCGTGTTGGAGAAGCCGTCGCCCTCGATGACCAGCTTGCCGCCCTCGGACTTGAAGAGCTGGCCCCAGGCGAAGGCGACGAGCATCACGATGAGGGCGATGTGGAAGGCCAGGTTCCCGACCTCGCGGAGGTAGCCCTTCTCGGACGCGATCGCGTCGCCGGCGGTGTGGGCGCGGAAGCGGCGCCCCTTGAGGAGGGCGAGCGCGGCCTCGCGGACCTGCTCGGGCTCGGCCTCCGTCCGCCAGGTGGTGTAGGCGGGGAGCCGGTCGAGGCGGCGGGGGGCGCCCGGCGGGCGGCTGCGGAGCTGGCCGACGAACTGCCAGGTGCGGGGGACGATGCAGCCGATGAGGGAGACGAACAGCAGGATGTAGATCGCGGAGAACCACACCGAGCTGTAGACGTCGAAGAGCTGGAGCTTCTCGTAGAGCGGGGTGAGGGTGGTGTGGGCGTCCTTGAAGGCCTGCACCTTGACCTCGTCCGCGCTGGTCTGCGGGATGAGGGAGCCGGGGACGGCGCCCAGGGAGAGCAGGAAGAGCAGGATCAGGGCGACCCGCATGGAGGTCAGCTGCCGCCAGAACCAGCGGATCCAGCCGATGACGCCGAGCCTGGGGCCGCCGAGGACGCTCTCGCTGCGGTCCTCGGTGGGGGCGGTCGAGAGCTGGGCGCCGGCCGCCTCGTCGGCCGCGCGCTCGTTCTCCGCCGTACCGGAGGCGTCCGTCGTACCGGAAGTGTCGGTCGTGCTCATGGAACTCAGATCCCCACCGTGAAACCGCTGGACCAGCCCTGCATCGTGGCGACCATGCTGTCCCACGCGCCTGTGAGGAGCAGGACACCGGTGACGAGCATCATGCCGCCGCCGATCCGCATCACCCACACATAGTGCTTCTTCACCCAGCCGAACGCGCCGAGCGCCTTGCGGAACGCGACGGCGGCGAGCACGAACGGCACGCCGAGGCCGAGGCAGTACGCGAAGGCGAGTATCGCGCCGCGTCCCGCGCTGGCCTGTTCGAGGGCGAGGGCGTTCACCGAGGCGAGGGTGGGTCCGATGCACGGGGTCCAGCCGATGCCGAAGAGCGCGCCGAGCAGCGGGGCGCCGACCAGGCCGGCGACGGGCTTCCGGTGGAAGCGGAACTCGCGCTGGGTGAACCAGGGCATCAGGCCGAGGAAGAACACGCCCATGAGGATCATGAGCACGCCGAGGACCGTGGTGAGGGTCTCGCGGTACTCCTGGAGGGTCGACCCGAAGTAGCCGAAGAGCGCCCCGCCGGACACGAACACGGCGGTGAAGCCGAGGACGAAGAGGACGGCCCCCGCGGTCATCCGGCCGCGGCGGCTCTCGGCGAGGTCGGTGCCGGTGACCCCGGTGACGTACGAGAGGTAGCCGGGGACGAGCGGGAGGACGCACGGCGAGAAGAAGGAGACCAGGCCGCCGAGGACCGCGAGGGGCAGGGCGAGCAGCAGGGCTCCGCTGGTGACCGTCTCGTTCACGGACTGCTCACTTCTCCTTGAGGAGAGGCTCGATCATCGACCGGAGCTTCTTCTCGTCGAGTGCCATGAGGGAGCGGGCGGCGATCCTGCCCTCCTTGTCGAGGACGACGGTGGAGGGGATGGACTGGGGGTTGAGCGTTCCCTTGGGGAAGCCGAAGAGGATCAGCCTGCCGTTGGGGTCGTAGAGGCTCGGGTACGGGACCTCGTAGTCCTCTTCGAAGGCGAGGGCCTGCTGCTTGTTGAAGTCGCGGGTGTTGAGGCCGACGAACTCGACGCCCTGGTCCTTGAGGTCGGCGGCGACCTTCACGAAGTGCGGGGCCTCGGCGCGGCACGGGCCGCACCAGGAGCCCCAGACGTTGAGGACGACCACCTTGCCCTTGAGGTCGGCGACGTCGAGCTGTTCGCCGTCGAGGGTCTCGCCCGCGATCTTCTCGGTGGCCGTGCGCTCGTCCTTGGCGACGGTGGAGATGCCGCCGGTGTTGGTCACGAAGTTGGTGTTGCCACCGCCGCCGGACTTGCCGTTGCTGTCGCCGCCGCAGGCCGAGAGCGCGAGGGCGGCGGTCAGCACTCCGACGGCGACCAGGGTGCGGCGAGGGGCACGGTCAAGGCTCATGTGAAAAGTTTCGCATGGGCGTTTGGGGGATCTTGGGCACCCCCCTACGTGCCCGTAAAGCCCCTTGTCAAGATCTCCTAAGCGGCCGGGGTCCCGTACGCGGTCGGGGTGGACGTGGGGGTCGCCGCGGCGGGCCTGAGGAAGGCGTTCCAGCCGCCGGTGGGCTTCTGTCCGACGTCGAGCGAGCGCAGCCGCTGGAGGATCTTCGGGTCCTGGACGTCGAGCCAGTCCACGAACTGCTTGAAGGAGACGAGCCGGACGTCCTTCTTGCCGGCCATCCCCTTGAGCGCCTCCTCGACGGCGTCCATGTAGATGCCGCCGTTCCACTGCTCGAAGTGGTTGCCGATGTAGAAGGGCGCGCGGTTCGACTCGTACGCGCGCGTGAAGCCGCCGAGCAGGGCCTCGGTGGCCTGCTTGCGCCAGCCCGGGTAGCGCGAGGGCATGCCCTTGGTGGTGTTGTTCGACTGGTTGGCGAGGATGTTGTAGTCCATGGACAGGACCTCGAAGGAGTGCCCGGGGAAGGGCACGGCCTGGAGCGGGAGGTCCCAGATGTCCTTGCGCTTGGTGGGCCAGGTCTGCCGGCCGCCGGGCGAGCTGGCGTCGTAGCGCCAGCCGAGGCGCTTGGCGGTGGGGAGCAGGTTGTCCTGGCCGAGGAGGCAGGGGGTGCGGCCGCCGACGAGCTCCTTGGAGTAGTCGAAGGGCAGCGGTTCGAGGTCGGTCCAGCCGCTGTTCGTCTTCCACTCGGTGACGAACTTCATCGCCTGGTCGATCTCGCTCTGCCACTGCGCCGGGGTCCACTTCTCGACGGAGCCGGAGCCGCCGCAGAAGTGCCCGTTGAAGTGGGTGCCGATCTCGTGGCCTTCGAGCCAGGCCTGCCGGACGTACTTCAGCGTGTCCTTGATGTGGTCGTCGGTGAGGTAGCCGATGTCGGAGGCGCCGACGCGGTTGTTCGGCGGGCGGTAGAGGTTCTTCTTCGACTCGGGGAGGAGGTAGATCCCGGAGAGGAAGAAGGTCATCGCCGCGTCGTGGTTCTTGGCGAGTTCGAGGAAGCGCGGGAAGAGGCCGTTGCCCACCTCGCCTGCGCCGTCCCAGGAGAAGATCACGAACTGGGGCGGGGTCTGGCCGGGTTCGAGCGGCACGGGGGCGTCGGGCTGGTTCGGCTGCTTCCCGGTGTCCGCGGTGGAACCGTCGCCGATGAGCCGGACGTCCCCCTTGGTCGGAGTGGCCTTGCTCGGGTCCGCCGAGACGTCACCGCCCTTACCAGGCCCGGAACGCCCCGACTTGTCCGAGTTGTTACCGCTGCACGCGGCGACACCCATCGCGGCCGCGGCCCCAACGCCCGCCCCGAGAAGCCCCCTTCGACTGATTCCACTGATCCCGCGCATGACATCCCCATTCGCGCTGACGTATGACCTGAACGTCATCCAAACCGACAATGGATGAGATGCCGGGAGGAACACGTAGGTTCCGGGAAATAGCACAAAAATTTCAGGGCGTTCGGTTGGCATGAACACCACCCGAACGCCCTGAACTGTGGACCGTCCGCCACCGCGCTGTCCAGCGAGGGCCGAACCCTCCACCGGATCTGCCGAAGAGCTACGCCCCGAAGGCCTTCGACTTCCCCTTGACCGGCTTCGCACCGGCCCGCAGGTGCACGGGCACGAGGTCGAGCGCCGGCTCGCTGTAGCCGACGGAGACGATCCTGTCGCCCTGGTACGTGAACGAGGTCAGCGACGCCAGCGTGCACTGCCGCCGCCGCGGGTCGTGCCAGAGCCGCCGCTTCTCCACGAAGCTGCGCACGATCCAGATCGGCAGCTGATGACTGACGCAGACCGCCTCGCGCCCCCGGGCCGCGTCCTTCGCCGCGTCCAGCGCGCCCATCATCCGCACGACCTGCTCGACGTACGGCTCGCCCCAGGACGGCTGGAACGGATTGGTCAGGTGCTTCCAGTTCCCCGGCTTGCGCAGCGCCCCGTCGCCGACACCGAAGGTCTTGCCCTCGAAGACGTTCCCCGCCTCGATGAGACGCGGGTCGCTCGCGAGGTCCAGACCGTGCGTCTTGGCCACCGGCAGCGCCGTCTCCTGCGCCCGCTCCAGCGGGGAGGCGACGACGTACGCGATGTCCCGCTCCGCCAGGTGCTCGGCGACCCGGTCCGCCATCCGACGGCCCAGCTCGGACAGGTGGTAGCCGGCGCGGCGCCCGTAGAGCACCCCGTCCGGGTTGTGCACCTCACCGTGCCGCACCAGGTGGACGACGGTGATGTCGTCGCCGCTCACGGCGCTCACGCGGTCGCCTCCGCGGCGGCACGGGCGGCGGCCGGCAGCGCGGCGGCGATCCGCTCGATCGCCCGCTCGTCGTGGGCGGCCGACACGAACCAGGACTCGAAGGCGGACGGCGGCAGGTAGACGCCGTCGGCCAGCATCGAGTGGAAGAAGGCGTTGAAGCGGAACGCCTCCTGCCGCTTCGCCTCGTCGTAGTTCCACACCTCGTCGGCGGTGAAGAACACCGAGAACATGTTGGAGGCGGTCTGCAGCCGGTGCGCCACGCCCTCCTTGGCGAGCGCGCCCGTGACCAGGCCCTGGATCTCCTTCGAGACCGCGTTCACCGTGTCGTACGCCGCGTCGTCGAGCAGCCGCAGCTGCGCGAGCCCGGCGGCGGTCGCGATCGGGTTACCGGACAGCGTGCCCGCCTGGTAGACCGGCCCGGCCGGAGCCAGGTGCCCCATGACGTCGGCGCGGCCACCGAACGCGGCGGCCGGGAAGCCACCGCCCATGACCTTGCCGAACGTCAGCAGGTCGGCCTTCACCCCGTCGACGCCGTACCAGCCGGCCCTCGACGTACGGAAACCGGTCATCACCTCGTCGGAGATGTACAGCGCGCCGTTCTCCCGGCACAGGTCCGCGAGCCCCTGGTTGAAGCCCTCCACCGGCGGCACCACGCCCATGTTGCCGGGCGAGGCCTCCGTGATGACACAGGCGATCTCACCCGGGTGCGCGGCGAAGGCGGCCCGCACCGCGGCCAGGTCGTTGTAGGGCAGCACGATCGTGTCCCCGGCCTGGGCGCCGGTCACACCGGGCGTGTCCGGCAGCCCGAGGGTGGCGACACCGGAACCGGCGGCGGCGAGCAGCGCGTCCACGTGGCCGTGGTAGCAGCCCGCGAACTTGACGACCTTCGCGCGGCCGGTGAACCCGCGGGCCAGCCGGATCGCGGACATCGTGGCCTCGGTGCCGGAGGAGACGAGCCGTACCTGCTCGACCGGCTCGATCCGGGCAACGATCTCCTCGGCGAGCGCGACCTCGCCCTCGCCGGGCGTACCGAACGAGGTGCCGCGGGCCACGGCGGCCTGCACCGCGGCGGTGACCTCCGGGTGCGCGTGGCCGAGGATCATCGGTCCCCACGAGCAGACCAGGTCGACGTACTCACGCCCGTCCGCGTCGGTGAGGTACGGACCGGAACCGGACACCATGAACCGGGGCGTTCCGCCCACGGCCCGGAAGGCACGCACCGGTGAGTTCACGCCGCCGGGCGTCACGAGGGAAGCGCGGTCGAAAAGCGTCTGTGAGACTGGGGCTTCGTATGAATACGGCACTGTGATCCTGACCTGCGAGAGCGACTTCGGGCACGACATCGGGGACGGAGGGACGGCGTGGTCATCCTGGGGAAGACGCCGGGGCGTTCGCCTTCTGCGTCTGCGAAACTGGGGCGTCATAGGGATGGCTCACGGAATCCATGGTGTCAGAGGCCACGGCGTTCTTGCGGACAGGTGTTTCACCGTACGAGCGCGGGGGAGGTCACTGACACGATGATCGGGTCGCGCGGCGGGGTCGTGTTGCCGAGAAAAAGCAGTCGGGTGGAGATATGCATCGCGGTGGCGGACCGGGCGAGGGGACGGACGACCTGGGCCCGGAGTCTGCCCGGCGGGGGAGGCACCGGCGCCGGCGGGCGGAGGATCCGACCGCGTCGGAGCGCAGGGCGAGCCCCGAGCCGGCGGCGGAACCACTCCCCGCGACCGGAGGCCGGAGCTTGGGGGTGACGTACAAGTACTTCGGCGCGCCCAACAGCGCGACGGCGGCACAGGTCCCGATCTCGATGCGCCCGGAGGAGCTCGGCGGCGACGAGCTCGGCATGGGCGGCATGTTCACCAAGATCAAGCCGGAGACCATAGCGGCCATGGTCCTGACCGGCATCCAGGGCATGCCCCTGCACAAGGTGCCCCCGCTGGAGCTGGTGGTCCTGCACCCGGACTACGCGGTGGTGAAGCTGCCGATGACCGTGGTCGACCCGCTGCGCGCGATCGGCGAGGAGTCGGTCGGCGCCGCCGCCTTCATCTGGTCCACGGTCCCCGACCGCGGCGGCCCGCGCGACGCCTTCGACGTCTACCAGCTGCTCCACGAGTGGCAGGACTTCTCCGTCCGCCTCCACGAGGCCGGCCACCAGCCGTACTGCCTGGTGTGGCCGTGAGCTGAGGCCCGCGGGGCCCGCCGTCAACCGCGGTCCTCCTCGGCGGCCCGCGCGGCCGCCGCCTTCGCGCGCTCCGCGGCGAGCTCGCGGGCGGAGGCGAGCCGGTACGGAACGTCGATGACGACGACGTTCTTCATGAACAGCAGCCGGGCCTTGAGCCGCAGCGCGCTCTGGTTGTGCAGGGGCTGCTCCCACCAGTGCCCCACCACGTACTCGGGGATCACCACCGAGACCACCGCGTCCCCGGTCCGCTCCGGCGCCTCCCGGACGTGCCGCAGCACCGGCTGGACGATCGAGCGGTACGGGGAGCTGAGCACCCGCAGCGGTACGTCGATCCCGCGGGCCTCCCAGGTCGCGCGGAGCACCTCCGCCTCCGCCGGGTCCTCGGCGACGGTGACGGCCGTGAGGGAGGCGGGGCGCAGGGTCTTCGCGTACGACAGGGCCCGGAGGCTGGGCGCGTTCACCGAGGCGACCAGGACGAGGACGTGGTTCTCCGCGAGGGCGCGGGGCCGTTCGTGGGGACCGACGGCGACCTCGGCGGCGACGGCGTCGTAGTGCCGCCGCACCCCCTTCATCCCGGCGAAGAGCACCGGCATCGCGAGGACGACGAGCCAGGCGCCGTGGGTGAACTTGGTGATGAGGACGATGACGAGGACGACCGCCGTCAGACAGGCGCCGAAGGCATTGATCGCGAGGCGGCGATGGATCCGGCGGCGCTCCGCGGGGGTGGCGGGAGCCCCGGCCGCCCCGGCGGGCCTGGCGAGTTCTCGCCGCCAGTGCTTGACCATCCCGGCCTGGGACAGGGTGAAGGAGACGAAGACGCCGATGATGTACAGCTGGATGAGGCGGGTCAGCTCCGCGTCGAAGGCGACGACGAGGGCGATCGCGGCGAGCGCGAGGAGGACGATGCCGTTGGAGTAGACGAGCCGGTCGCCGCGGTGGAAGAGCTGGCGGGGCGCGTAGCGGTCGCGGCCGAGGACGGAGGCGAGCATCGGGAAGCCGTTGAAGGCGGTGTTGGCCGCCAGGATCAGGACGCCTGCGGTGACGGCCTGGAGCGCGTAGAACAGCACGTGCCAGTCGCCGAAGGTGGCGCGCCCGATCTGGGCGAGCGCCGTGGACATCGGGGTGCCGGGGGCGAGTCCGAGCTCCGCGGGGTCCTCCGCGACGTGGACCTCGTAGACCATGGCGAGCACGGTGATCCCGAAGAACATGGTCACGGAGAGACCGCCCATGATCGCGAGCGTCATGGCCGCGTTGCGGCTCTTGGGCTTCGCGAACGCGGGGACGCCGTTGCTGACGGCCTCGACGCCGGTCAGCGCGGTGCAGCCGGAGGCGAAGGCGCGCAGGGCGAGCAGCACGAGCGCGAGGCCCGAGTAGGTGGAGACCGCGTTCACGGGCAGGTCCGCGGACTCGGCGCGGATCGTCGCACCGGTCGCCATCCGTACCGCGGCCACCGCGAACATCACGTAGACGACGAGGATGAAGGCGTACGTGGGGAGAGCGAACCAGCGCCCCGACTCGCGTACCCCGCGCAGGTTCAGCCAGGCCAGCACGGCGATGAAGAACACCGACATGGCCACGGCGTGCCCGTCGAGCGCGGGCACGGCGGAGGTGATCGCGGCGACCCCCGAGACGACGGAGACGGCGACGGTCATCACGTAGTCGATGAGCAGCGCGGAGGCGGCGGTGAGCGCGGCGGTCTGCCCCAGGTTCTCGGCGGAGACGACGTACGCCCCGCCGCCGCCCGGATAGGCGTAACAGGTCTGCCGGTAGGAGGCGACGACGACCAGGAGCAGGATCACGATGCCGACCGCCGCGTACCAGGCCAGATGCAGCACGGCGAGGCCGCCGAGGGCGAGGATCAGCAGGATCTCCTCGGTGGCGTACGCGACCGAGGAGAGCGGGTCGCTGCAGAAGATCGGCAGGGCGACCCGCTTCGGCAGCAGGGTCTCCCCGAGCCGGCCGCTGTCCAACGGACGACCTACGAGCAGGCGTTTCGCCGCACTTCCAGCTCTCATAAGTGCTGAAGTTAGGACGAATGGTATGTAATGCACGGAAGCCGCGCCCGGCGGGAGCCCCGTACGAGGAAGGACACGACGCGTGAGCGGAGTACGAGAAGCGCGAGGAGTACGCATGGCCGGCGAACCCATGCAGATCGGCGAGGTCGCCGCACGGACCGAGCTGTCCCTGCGCACGATCCGGCAGTACGAGGACAGCGGCCTGGTCGTCCCGTCCGCGGCCTCGCCGGGCGGCTTCCCGCTCTACACCGACGCCGACGTCTCCCGGCTGATGGTGGTCCGCCGGATGAAGCCGCTCGGCTTCACCCTCGACGAGACCCGCGAACTCCTCACGGCGGTGGACCGTCTCGCCGCCGACCGCGCGGGCACGGACACGGAGCTCGACCCGGACGAGCGGGACGCGCTCCTGGCCCGCGTCCGCCGGTACGAACAGGCCGCCGCCGAACGGGTCGCGGAACTGCGGGCCCAGCTCTCCCGCGCCGAGGAGTTCGCCGACTCCCTCCGCCGCACCCGCGCGACGGCGGCCCCGGCCTGACGTCGGCAGCCCGCACGCGTACGTAGGCGTACGCGTGCGCGTGCCTGTGCGTGCTCGTGATCGTGATCGTGATCGTGATCGTGATCGTGATCGTGATCGTGATCGTGCGGCCGCGCCTCGGTGGCGCCGGGGCGCGGCCGGGTTCAGGGCGCGAGGGCCGCCGCGAGGTCGCGGAAGAAGCGGGCGTAGGCGGCCGGGCTGGGCGGGGTCTCGGGGTTCCACGGCATGGACCGGACACCGGACAGGGCCGCGTCGGGCGCGGTGGCGTGGGCGCGGCTGTCGAAGAGGACCAGGCCGGGGCGGAGTTCCGCGGCTCGGCCCCAGTCGCCGGTCAGCCAGTTGGCGCCGGGCCCCGGGCCCGGGTCGACCAGCCGGACGCCCAGCTCCGCGAGCCGCGCCAGCTCGGGCCAGGCGTGCGGCCGGGCGAGATGCACCTGGTCGGGGCCCGCCCCCGAGAGGGCGAGCACGGCGGAGCCGTTCGCCGCCGCGGCCTCCCGCAGCGCGTCCTCGGCGGCCCGCAGCCCGGCCGACGAGCCGGCCGGCGCCGCCCCCAGGCTCACGGCCAGCGCGCCGAAGCGGTCGAGGATCGCCGGCAGGGCGAGCTCGTTGCCGACGGAGAGCGCGACGAGCGGCACCCCGATCCGGTCGGCGACGGCCTCGTCGAGCGCGTACGGGCTCTTGCCGTCATAGGTCACGTCGACGATCACGTCCGGCCGCAGCTCCCGCAACCGCCCCTCGTCCAGCGCGCCGCCGGGCCCGAGGTACGTCACCCCGGCCCCCCGTAGCCCGCCCTCCTTGGCCGGGTCGAGGACCTCGCCGTCGTGCCCGGAACCGTAGACGGCGACCGGCGTCACACCGAGGTCGCACAGGGCCGCCCCGGCCCGGACGTACGCGATCACCCGCCTCGGCACGGACGCCGCCCCCAGCTCCGCACCCCTGTCGTCCGTGAATCCCCAAGCCTGCGCCCCGGACATACGGCTGCTCCCTCCCCGGCCGGAATGTGCCTCTTCCGCCACCTTGGAGCGGTTCCCCGGGACGCACAAGAGGGCCTCCCCGCGTCGGCCGGCGCCGGGGCGCGGAGGGGCGGGACCTCGGCCCCGGTCCCCCCTGCCGAAAGCCCCCCAGGGTGGTGTTAACTGAACACCTCGGGAGGAAGCAGTAGGAATCGTCGGTGCCGTCGTGCCCGCGCGCCACCTGCCGGGGCGCCGCGTACGGCCTCCCTCACGCCCTGGAGTGAGTCATGTCCTTGCCCGGCCGGTTCTCCGACCCGCGTGTGGTGACGCTCTTCGGTCTGCTCGCCGTCTCCACGGCGGTGTGGCTCTCGCTCGGCCTGCGGGCCCGCGCCCGCCGCGACCGGGTCCCCGCCCCGCTGCGGCGCATATGGCACCCGCAGGAGTCGACGGCGCTGACACCGGCGGAGGAGCACGCCTTCGGGCAGGTCGTCTCCCGCCTGTCCCCGGGCCGGCCGGGCCGGGCGGGCTGACCCGCGCGCGGCCTTCACCCGCGGGACCACGCCTCCGGACGGGGGTCGCGGCCGGTCGTCGCGAGCAGCCGCTCGAAGGCGGTGGCGTCGGCGGGCAGGTCGACGGGCTCCGCGAAGACGCTCATCCTCCGGGCCATGGGAGCCATCCGCTCCACCTCGTCGACGAGCTCCGCGACCACGGCCGGGTCGGGGTCGAAGCTCCGCCCGGTGGCGCGGGCCAGGTCCCAGACGTGCACGGTCAGGTCGAGCACGACCATGAAGCCGACGGTCCGCGCGGGCAGCCCCATGGCACCCGAGGTGCCCTCCTCGGCGCCCGGCGCCGACCACGCGTCGACGAGCTTCCCGATCTCGGCCTCGAAACTCTCGCGCCAGCCGCCCTCGGCCAGCCGGTCCGGGATGCGGGAGAAGTCGGCGGACCCCTTGGCCGCGAGGGCCTGGAAGTTCACGACGACGTCGAAGAGATGGTTCAGCAGGGCACGCACGTCGTACTCGGCGCAGGGCGTGGGCGAGCCGAGTGAGGAGTCGGCGGTGTCCCTGATGAGGGGCGTGGCGCGGGTGGCGGCGCTACGGAGCAGGTCACCGATGCGGGGCGGGGCCTCGTTCGTCATGGGAGCGACGTTAGGCAGGCTGCCCGCCCCGGTCTTGAAGAAACCCGCCAGGACGGCCGCCGGCGGAGACCGGCCAGGGCGGCGAGGAACAGAAACCGGCCACGGCGTCACTAGCATCGAAGGATGCCGTCCTCCGCTCCCCGCCGGGACACCCGGGGCATCGTCGATCCCGCCGAGCTGCTCTCCCGCGTCCGCTTCCGCCGGCACACCCCGGCGCCGGAACTGCGGCCCTATCTGGAGCACTACTGGCTGATCGACTGGGAGCTCCCGGAGCCGTACGCGACCCACGTCGTCCCGCACCCGTCGGTGAACGTGGTCTTCCAGCGGTACGGAGCCCTCGGCGCCCCGGCGGCAGCGGCGGACGTGACGGCCGAGGTCTCCGGGATCGGGCTCGGCCTCTTCAACCAGAAGCTGGCGGAGACGGGCCGGGTCTGCGGGGTGCAGTTCCGGCCCGGCGGTTTCCGCCCCTTCGCGCCCGCGTGGCCGGTGTCGGCCTGGACGGGCCGCCGGGTCCCGCTCACCGAGGTGCTCCCGGACACGGGGCCCGACCTGCCGTCCGCCGTCCTCTCCCCCGACACCGACCACGCGCGCGTGGCGGCGCTCGACGCCTTCCTCCTGGCCCACGGCCCCACCCCCGACCCGGCCGCCGACGAGGCGATGCGGCTGGTGGACCTGGTCCGCACGGACCGCATGATCCGCAAGGTGTCCCGACTGGCCTCGGCGGCGGGCCTGTCGGCGCGCTCGCTCCAGCGTCTCTTCGCGACCCATGTCGGCGTCGGCCCGAAGTGGGTGATCCTGCGCTACCGCCTCCACGAGGCCCTGGAACGCGCGGAGGCCGCCGGGGAGGCGGGCGCCGTGGACTGGGCGGCGCTCGCGGCGGAGCTGGGCTACAGCGATCAGGCCCATCTGGTCAGGGACTTCACGGCGACGATCGGGGTGCCGCCCACGGCGTACGCCAGGGGAGTGTCAGCCCGCTGACCTACGGTACGGCCATGGACAACGACACCCCGCCCGTACGCCTCACGCCCGTACATCCCTCCCCCGAACACCCCTCGCCCGTACGGCTCGACGCCTGGTCCGAGGAGGACGCCGACCTGCTGCGCGCCCTGAACGCACCGGCGTCGATGGAGCACCTGGGCGGCCCGGAGACCGAGGAACAGCTGGTCAAGCGGCACCGGCGGTATGTGGACCTGAGTGCGGCCGAGGCGGGAGCGGGGCGGATGTTCCGGATCGTGCTGCTGCCGGAGGAGGCCGTGGTGGGCAGCATCGGCTACTGGACGCAGACCTGGGAGGGCGAGCCGGTGTACGAGACCGGATGGTCCGTGCTGCCGGGCTTCCAGGGCCGGGGCCTCGCGACGTCCGCCACGCGCGCGGTGGTCGAGGAGGCCCGGTCGGCGGGCCTCCACCGTCATCTGCACGCCTTCCCGTCGGCGGACAACGCCGCGTCGAACGCCGTGTGCCGCAAGGCGGGGTTCGAACTGCTCGGCGAGCGGGACTTCGAGTACCCGCCGGGCCGCCCGATGCGCTGCAACGACTGGCGCTTCGATCTGCGGGCGCCCGCCTAGGCGGCGTCGCCCGGCGCGGTCAGCGGCCGGGTGAAGTGGAACGCCACGATGTCGAAACGTTCCCGCAGGTAGAAGCGGTGGGCTCCGGTGCGGTGGGTGCCGGAGTCCAGGTTCAGTTCATGGCAGCCGGCGGCCCGGGCGTGGGCCTCCAGGTGGGCGACGAGCGCGTGGCCGACCCCGGTGGAGCGGGTGGTGGCGGCGGTCACGAGGTCGTCGACGTAGAGCTTGCGCAGGGAGCTGGTGTTGATGACGATCCGCCAGCCGGCCGCGCCGACACAGCGCCCGTCGTCCGCGTAGGCGGCGCTGAACCGGAGCCCCTGCGGGTGGCCGGCCTCGTACACCTCGCGGAACAGGGCCGGGGTGAGGTGGGGGCGGAGCTCGGAGAGGACCGGCAGGAGGTCGGTCTCCAGCCGGGGGTCGCCGGGCTCGAGGTCGATGATCTTCATGGCGGGACCGTACCGCAGGGCGTTTTCCGGGCGGGCGCCCCGGGGCCCGGAGGCCGCCGCCCGCGCCCCTGCGCGGACCAGCCGGTCCGCCCCTGCGCGGACCAGCCGGTCACGAATTCCCTGGCAACCCGTCCCGTCCCGGTGCCAGCCTCGACGTTCGCCCCCCGCGGGGAACGCCGGTCACGAATCCCCTGGCAGCCCGTCCCGTCCCGGTGCCATCCTGTCCCCGTGAACGGACCGGAGATCCAGATCAGCTTCGCCCCCGGCCTGCGGCTCTTCGTCTCGGCCGAGCGGCGGTCGGGCCGCACGCCCGTGACCACCGACGGCTCGTCCTCGCTCGGCCACGTCGTGGAGTCGCTCGGCGTGCCGCTCACCGAGGCCGGGAAGATCCTGGTCGACGGGCGGCCCGTCGACCACGGGCACGTCCCGGTCGCGGGCGAGACGGTCGAGGTGGAGGGCGTCGCCCGCCCGCAGCCGGTGCCGGGCGCACCGCTCCGGTTCCTGCTCGACGTGCACCTCGGCACGCTGGCCCGGCGGCTGAGGCTGCTCGGGGTGGACGCGGCGTACGAGAGCGAGGACATCGGCGACCCCGCGCTCGCCGCGCTCTCCGCGCGGGAGCGGCGCGTCATGCTGTCGCGGGACCGCGGGCTGCTGCGCCGTCGCGAGCTGTGGGCGGGGGCGTACGTCTACAGCGACCGGCCGGAGGAGCAGCTCCGCGACGTCCTGGAGCGGTTCGCGCCGCCGCTCGCGCCCTGGACCCGGTGCACGGCGTGCAACGGGCGGTTGAGCGACGCCGACAAGGACGCGGTCCGCGAGCGTCTGGAGCAGGGCACGGAGAAGACGTACGACGTGTTCGCCGAGTGCGTGGAGTGCGGCCGGGTGTACTGGCGCGGCGCCCACCACAGCCACCTGGAGGCGATCGTCTCCGACGCGGTACGGGAGTTCGGCGGCGCGGCGGCCGGCTGACCGGCCCCGACCACGGGCCCCTCGTGCGCTCAGGGGGCCTCGGCGGTCAGATAGCGCTGCACGGTCGGCCCGAGCCAGGCCACGACCTCGTCCTTGGACATGTCCACCGCGGGCGGCAGCCGCAGCACGTACCGGGTCAGCGCCATGCCCAGGATCTGCGAGGCGACGAGCGCCGCCCGCTGCGGGGCCTGCGCCGGGTCGGGGCAGACGCCCCGGGTGACGGGCCCGAGCTGCTGGGCGAAGATCTCCCGCATCCGTTCGGCCCCGGCGGCGTTGGTGACCCCGACCCGCAGCATGCCGGTGAGGACCTCGTCCCGCTCCCAGCGCTCCAGGAAGTGGGTGACGAGGACGGCCCCGATGTGCTGGGCGGGCAGCCCGCCCAGTTCGGGCAGGCCGATCTCGATCTCGGAGGCGGCCGCGAACAGGCCCTCCTTGTTGCCGTAGTAGCGCATCACCATCGACGGATCGATCCCCGCGTCGCGGGCGATGGCCCGGATGGTGGCGCGGTCGTATCCGTCGGAGGCGAAGCGCTCGCGGGCGGCCTCCAGGATGGCGGCCCTGGTGGCGTCGGAGCGGCGGGCGGTCGTCATATCAACAATCGTAGGCCAACAAGCGTTGACACCCGGCCGAGGCCACCCCTACAGTTGCCAACAAGCGTTGACCAACAGGCGTTGGCCAACGGTCGTGGGCACCCTGGAGGCAGCCATGAGCACGGAGAAGACCGACACCCAGGTACTCGTCGTCGGAGCCGGCCCCACCGGCCTGCTCCTCGCCGGCGACCTCGCCACCGCCGGCGTCGACGTCACCCTCGTCGAGCGCCGCCCGCGCGGCTTCGCCAACATGACCCGCGCCTTCGGCGTCCACGCCCGCACCCTGGAGCAGCTCGACGCCCGCGGCCTCGCGGACGAACTCCTCGCCACGGGCACGACCCTCCCCCTCGCCCGGCTCTTCGGCCGCTTCGACCTCGACCTCACCCGACTGCCCAGCCGCTTCAACCACCTGCTCGTCACCCCGCAGTACGAGGTCGAGCGACTCCTGGAGCGCCGCGCGGTGGCCGCCGGAGTCACCTTCCGGTACGGGACGGAGCTGCGGGGACTGCGCCAGGACGCCGACACGGTCACGGCCGAACTCACCGACCCCGACGGCACCCCGCTCACCCTCACCGCCCGCCACCTCGTCGGCACCGACGGCGTCCGCAGCGCGGTCCGCACCGCCCTGGGCGTGCCCTTCCCCGGCCGCGCCGTGATCCGCTCCATCGTCCTCGCCGACGTCCGCCTCGCCGAAGAACCCGTCGACTCGTTCACCGTCAACGGCTCCGGCGACACCTTCGCCTTCCTCGCCCCCTTCGGCGACGGCTGGTACCGGGTGATGGGCTGGAACCGCACCCGCCAGGTCGCCGACAGCGAGCCCGTCGACCTCGACGAGGTCCGCGAGATCGCCCGCCGCGCCCTCGGCACCGATCTCGGCATGCACGACCCCCGCTGGATCTCCCGCTTCCACAGCGACGAGCGCCAGGCCCCGACCTACCGGGTCGGCCGGGTCTTCCTCGCCGGGGACGCCGCCCACGTCCACTCCCCCGCCGGCGGCCAGGGCATGAACACCGGCCTCCAGGACGCCGCCAACCTCTCCTGGAAGCTCACCGCCGTCCTGCGCGGCGACGCACCCGACCCCGAGGCCCTCCTCGACAGCTACCAGTCCGAGCGCCACCCGGTCGGCACCATGGTCCTCCGCAGCAGCGGCGCGATCGTGCGCCTCGCGATGGCCCGCACCCCGCTCACCCGCGCCGCCCGCTCCCTCGCCGCCCGCGCACTCAACGCGATACGGCCCGCCTCCGCGCGCGCCATGGGCATGATCAGCGGCATCGGCATCGCGTACGCACCCCCGGCCGGCTCCGCACGCCCCGCCGGCCGCCGCGCGCCGGACCTGCGACTGCGCGAGGGACGGCTCTACGAACTGCTGCGCGGGGGCGAGTTCGTCCTCATCGCCCCCGAGGGCGAGCCCCCGGCCCTGCCCCCGACCGCCCCCGTCTCCCCGGACCGCCTCATTCGCGCCACCTGGACGGACCCGGCCCGGCGGACCACGGTGCTGGTCCGCCCCGACGGCTACGTCCACTGGACGAGCCACTGACCGGAGCGGACACCGCCCGCAGCGTCAGAAGACGTACGGGTCGCCCGTGGCCAGCACCAGGACGAGATGCCGGTCGTTGCCCGGATTCCGATCGGTCACCCCGTCCCGCCAGACGGTGGTGATGTCCACCGTCAGCTCGTCCGGGAGACCCGCCGTACGCAGGTCGAGCACCAGCTCCCCCACACCACCCACCGCCGGCAGCTCGCCCGTACGGCAGGACACCACCCGGTCACTGCTCCACAGACAGGCCTCCGGCAGCACCTGGCCACCCGCCATCGGCTCGGAGAAGGCGAGCCGGACCGTCGCCTGGGAGAGGTCGGAGGGACCGTGGTTCTCACTGACCAGCCAGACCCCGACCCGTCCGCCCCAGAGGGAGACATGACCGTGATGGGCCAGATCCGCCTCCGGACCGAACACCGGCTCCACGGCACCGGCACGCGCACCCGCGCCCATCACCACCGTGGCCGCGAGAGCGACCCCGAACACACCCTTCCGCAATCCACGCATAAGGCCAAAATACCCACTGATCATCCCATCTTCTGACAATCCATCAGCCAGCGTGTCCCATGGCACGCTGCCCCCATGCTCACCGCCCGCTCCCTCACCCTCTTCGCGCTCGCCGCCCTCTTCGAGATCGGCGGCGCCTGGCTCGTCTGGCAAGGCGTCCGCGAGCACCGCGGCTGGATCTGGATCGGCGCCGGCGTCCTCGCCCTCGGCGTCTACGGCTTCGTCGCCACCCTCCAGCCCGACGCCGAGTTCGGCCGCGTCCTCGCCGCCTACGGCGGGGTGTTCGTGGCGGGATCCCTCGCCTGGGGCATGGTCGCGGACGGCTACCGCCCCGACCGCTGGGACGTCATCGGCGCCCTCGTCTGCCTCGCCGGCATGGCCCTGATCATGTACGCCCCGCGAGCCCGCTGAGCCACACCCCCACCTATCCTGGCCGGGCGATCGACGTCATCGACCACCTGCGCGAGGAGCACCCCCGTCATGACTGCCCCCGGTAAGCCCATCGCCGTCATCACCGGAGCGAGCAGCGGAATCGGCGCCGCCACGGCCAGGCAGCTGGCCGCCGCCGGCTACCGCGTGGTCCTCACCGCCCGACGCAAGGACCGCATCGAGACCCTGGCCACCGAGATCAACGAGGCCGGCCACCAGGCCACCGCCTACGCCCTCGACGTCACCGACCGCACCGCCGTCGACGAGTTCGCCACCGCGTTCCCCACCCTCGCCGTCCTCGTCAACAACGCCGGCGGCGCCCTCGGCGCCGACCCCGTCGCCACCGGCGACCCCGCCGACTGGCGCCAGATGTACGAGGTCAACGTCATCGGCACCCTCAACGTCACCCAGGCCCTGCTCCCCGCCCTCACCGCGAGCGGAGACGGCACGGTGGTCGTCCTCTCCTCCACCGCCGGCCACTCCACCTACGAGGGCGGCGCCGGCTACGTCGCCGCCAAGAACGGCGCCCGTGTCCTCGCCGAGACCCTCCGCCTGGAGATCGTCGGCACCCCGGTCCGCGTCATCGAGATCGCCCCCGGCATGGTCAAGACGGACGAGTTCGCGACCACCCGCTTCCGCGGCGACACCGACAAGGCGGCCAAGGTCTACGCCGGCGTGGCCGCCCCCCTCACCGCCGACGACGTCGCCGACACCATCACCTGGGCCTGCACCCGCCCCTCCCACGTCAACATCGACCTCCTGGTCGTCCGCCCCCGAGCCCAGGCCTCGAACACCAAGGTCCACCGCGAGCTCTGACACGTTCGGGTGAACGCACCCGATCACCCACACGCCGACCGAAGACCCGACCTAACGTCGAAGACAACTCCATACAGAACGGCCCTCGGCCGGGATTGCCGTCCCAGCCGAGGGCCTGACCAGAAGGAAGACACGACTTCCCATGGCTGCACAGGACCCTAGCGCGCCCGCGCTCTTCGACGTCAGCGCACTCACACCCAGCACACCGTCCTTCATGGACCTCACAGACCCGAAATACGCCTACATGTTCGGCTTCCTCCAGGCCGACGGCCACCTGTCCCAGGGCACGGGCCGAAAGGGCAGGCTCACCGCCGAGATCAACGCTCGGGACATCCACATCCTCCACGAGTTCCAGCGGCTCACTCCCTACAACAGCAGCATCACCGAGCGAACTCGCTCCACGAACTTCTCCACCAGCCATCACTCGGCCATCTGGACCCTGTGCTCGCTCGAAGCGCGCACCACCCTCAACCGGCTCGGTCTGCCCTACGGCAAGAAGTCCTCGAAGATCACGCCGCCCCGCATCGACTTCTCTCGCAGGGACTACCTTCGCGGCGTCATCGACGCCGACGGCTCCGTCGGCTACACCGGCCAGGGACTTCCCTTCGTCTCCCTCACCACGGCAAGCACAGCTGTCGGTGCGTATCTCTGCCATTACGCGAAGAAGCTCACCGGCACGGAGCGCCTGATCAAGCGGAACAAGCGAGACTCGATCTACAACGTGCTGTACACGAAGGAGGCAGCGGTCCGACTTGCCGAGCACCTGTACTACCCCGGCTGCCTGGCGCTGGAGCGAAAGCGGAGCACGGCCGAGTCGCTCAGCTCATGGGTCCGTCCCGAGGGCATGGCCGTGAGAGCACCGGGGCGCCGCTGGAAGGACCAGGAGGACCGCATTCTCCTCGACCATGGCAACGCGGCGACCGCAGCCGAAGCATTGGGCCGCAGCGAGCACAGCTGCTCGCTGCGGCTATGGCGCCTGCGGACCGGACGCGTCGCGATGCCGCCTGAGGCTTCGTACCCCTCTGACACATGACGAGAGGGCCCTGGTGGCGACACCAGGGCCTCATCTTGCCGACGTCAGCCCTTCACGCAAATGAACTGCTTCAGCTTCGCCACGACCTCGACGAGGTCCCTCTGCTGCTCCATCACCTGCTCGATCGGCTTGTAGGCGCCCGGGATCTCGTCGACGATGCCGGAGTCCTTGCGGCACTCCACACCCCGCGTCTGCTCCTCCAGATCGCGCACCGTGAACCGCCGCTTCGCCGCACTCCGGCTCATCCTGCGGCCAGCGCCGTGCGAGGCGGAGTTGAAGGCCTTCTCGTTGCCGAGCCCCTTCACGATGTACGAGCTGGTGCCCATCGAACCGGGAATGATCCCGAAGTCGCCCCGGCCGGCCCGGATCGCGCCCTTCCGCGTGACCAGCAGGTCCATGCCCTCGTACCGCTCCTCCGCCACGTAGTTGTGGTGGCAGGAGATCTCGGTCTCGAAGGTCACCTTCGCCTTCCGGAACTCCCTGCGGATCACTTCCTTCAGGAGCGCCATCATGATCGCGCGGTTGTACTTCGCGTACTCCTGCGCCCAGTACAGATCGTTCCGGTAGTCCGCCATCTGCGGGGTGTCCGCCACGAACACCGCCAGATCGCGGTCGACCAGGCCCTGGTTGTGCGGCAGCTTCTGGGCCACACCGATGTGGTGCTCAGCGAGCTCCTTGCCGACGTTGCGGGACCCGGAGTGCAGCATCAGCCAGACCGAACCTGACTGATCAAGACAGGTTTCGATCATGTGATTCCCACTTCCGAGCGTACCCATCTGCAAAATGGCACGTTCCCGACGGAATTTGACCGATTCAGCGACCCCGTCGAACCGCGACCAGAAGTCCCCCCACCCCGCCGTCGGGAACTGGAACAGCCGCCCCGGGTCCACCTCGGTGCGGTGCATCCCGCGCCCCACCGGGATCGCCTGCTCGATCTTCGACCGCAGCCGCGACAGATCACCCGGCAGGTCGTTCGCCGTCAGCGACGTCTTGACCGCCGACATCCCGCAGCCGATGTCCACACCGACCGCCGCCGGACAGACCGCCCCCTGCATCGCGATCACCGAACCGACCGTCGCGCCCTTGCCGTAGTGCACGTCCGGCATCACGGCCAGGCCCTTGATCCACGGCAGCGTCGCCACGTTCTGCAGCTGCTGCATCGCCCCGCCCTCCACCGTGGAGGGGTCGGCCCACATGCGGATGGGAACCTTCGCCCCAGGTACCTCTACGTACGACATACTTCCTCGATTCCCCCGAAAAGTCTGATAACGCAAAAACCGGAGCCAAAGCCCGTACAGGTGACAGCGGACCGGCATCAACAGCTGCGTGTGCGATAGACATTGTGTCCACCGGCCGGGTTCGCGCGGCAAACAGTTTTCGGGAAAGACTTCGGCAGAAGGGAGCCTGGGACCGTGCAGCGAAAGAGGTACGCCCCCGGCGGAACCGGGCCCGCGGCCCGCACCGCCGTCGTCCTCGCAGTCGGCCTCGGCCTCGGGATCGGCCTCACCGGATGCTCCGCCGGCACCCCGACGGACGACATCACCGTCGACGCCAAGGCCGGCCCCGCCGCGCCCGTCGCACCCCCGGGCCGCTACCGCACGCTCTTCGAGCCCTGCGGCTCCATCCCGGGCGGCACGCTCAAGGACCTGCTCCCGGGCGCTGCCGCACTGGCCGACGCCGAGCGCGAGAAGGCGTACCGGGGCGTCTCCGCCGTCACCTACGACACCGACCGGCGGGTCGGCTGCACGTGGAAGGCCGACACCCCGGACGTCTCGCACCGGCTGGCGCTCGACGTCGAGCGGGTCGTGTCGTACGACACCGCCGTCAGCGACGCCGACCGGGCGCAGGAGGTGTTCGTCCGCAAGCAGCTCGCGGCCCGCATCCCGCTGGCCCCGGCGGCCCCACCGACCCCCACAGCCACAGCGACAGCGACAGCGACCGCCACGGCGTCGGGGGCCTCCACGCCCTCCGGGGCGGGCACCGGCCCGGCCCAGGGCCAGGGGAAGCCGCCGACGGGCACCACCGCGCCGCCCGCTCCCCCGACGGGCGCCCCGCCCACCGGCACGGGCACCGCCACCGGCACCGGACCCACCCCGTCCGGGCCCGCCCCCACCGGTCTGGAGCCCCGCGTCCTGGCCGGTCTCGGGGACGTCGCGTATCTGGACGACGTGCTGAACACGGTGGGCGCGAGCGGCCATGAGCGTGCCGTCAGCGTGGTGTTCCGCACATCCAACGTCATCGTGACCGTCTCCTACCGGGAGCAGACCCGGGGTTCGGCCGAGGCCCCGGACAGCGGGGAACTGCAGGAAAAGGCCCGGAATCTGGCCCGGCTGCTCGCCGAGCGCCTGGAGGAGTAGCGGTCCCGCTCCGCTCCGTGACGGTGCGGCGACCACGTAACGTGTCGCCGTACCCGTGGCCCACCCGCATCCGTGCCCGTGGCCGCCGGACCTCCGGCCGGACCGCACGACAAGCGACTGAAGGAACCATGCAGCGATCAGCCTCGCGACTCACCCGCATACTCGCCTGCGCCGCCGTCCCGGTGATGCTCGTCGTCGCCGGCTGCTCCTCGGATTCCGGCGACAGCGGCTCCGGTTCGGGGGGTTCGAAGGACAAGGGCGGCGTGTCGGCGTCCGCCACTCCGAAGCCCTCGCAGACCACGAAGACGGTCGAGCCGGCGAAGTTCGCGAAGCTGCCGCAGGCCTGCAAGGCGATCTCCGCCAAGACGACGGCGGCGCTGGTGCCCAAGGCGAAGACCAAGAACGGGACGCCGGCGGTTTCCAGTGATCTGGCGAGCCGTGGTGGCTGCTCGTGGAACGGTCTCGCCGACAAGGGCGTGAAGGGCTCGCAGTACCGCTGGCTCGACGTGTCCTTCTACCGGTACGAGTCGGACGTCACGCTCGGCAGTGGTCAGGAGCGCGCGCGGGAGAACTTCGCGAAGGAGCTCGCCAAGGTCGAGGAGACCCCGGGCGCCAAGAAGCTCCGCACCGTCACGGCCACGGGCATCGGTGACGAGGCGAAGACCGTCGCGTACCAGCTGCGCAAGACGGACGAGGACTTCGTGTACGGGTCGGTCGTGGCGCGTTCGGGCAACATCCTGGTGCTGCTGTCGTTCAACGGCGCCGGGTACGCAGGGGCGCCGACGCCGTCGGAGAAGAGCATCGTGGACGGGGCGGTGAAGGCGGCGAAGGAGGCCGTGGCCGCGGTCGCCGCCGCCAACAAGTAGTCGGGCGGGTCGCGGCCGGGGGCTTCCCGGCCGGTGGGGCCGCTGCGGTCCGCTCGGCGGCCGGGGCGGCCGGGTCCGACAAGTGGTCACAAACCCGTGCGCAGTGGCGCGTCCGCGCGGAGCCCGTCCCTCCCCCGGGGGCCGGGCTTCGCTCGCGTGTGCCACTCTGTGCGCGCGGGATGTCGAACGACGGGAGGGTTCGCGGGTGGCCGCGATGCAGCTGACACGGACACACCGAATACTCATCGGCCTCGTCATCGGCGGTGCGCTGATCATCGCGGGGATCGGTTTCGCGGGTTCGTACGCCGCCGTGCGCGAGCTCGCTCTCGACAAGGGCTTCGGCACCTTCTCGTACTTCTTCCCGATCGGTATCGACGCGGGCATCTGTGTGCTGCTCGCCCTGGATCTGCTGCTGACGTGGCTGCGGATCCCGTTCCCGCTGCTGCGGCAGACGGCGTGGGTGCTGACGGCGGCGACGATCGCGTTCAACGGCGCGGCGGCCTGGCCGGATCCGTTGGGTGTCGGGATGCACGCGGTGATCCCGGTGCTGTTCGTGGTGGCCGTGGAGGCCGCGCGTCACGCCGTGGGGCGGATCGCGGACATCACGGCGGACAAGCACATGGAGGGTGTCCGGCTGACTCGCTGGCTGCTGTCTCCGGTGCCGACGTTCCGGCTGTGGCGCAGGATGAAGCTGTGGGAGCTGCGCTCGTACGAGCAGGTGATCAAGCTGGAGCAGGAGCGGTTGATCTACCAGGCGCGGCTGCAGGCCCGTTTCGGTCGCAGTTGGCGGCGGAAGGCGCCGGTGGAGGCGTTGATGCCGTTGCGTCTGGCCCGGTACGGCGTTCCGTTGGCGGAGACGGCGGCGGCGGGCCTGGCGGCGGCGGGTATCGAGCCGGCCGTGCTGCCTCCGCAGCCGCAGGCGCAGACCCAGGTGCCGGCGCAGCAGCCCCAGCTCCAGCCGATGGCGCAGGCACCCCAGCCGGGCCAGCCGCAGCTCCCGCAGGGCCCGGTGCCGACGCAGGGCCCGATGCCCGCCCAGGGCCCGGCGCCGGCCCAGGCGCAGGGTCCGGTGCCGGCGGAGGCGCAGGGCCCGGTTCAGGCGCAGGGCATGGTGCCCGATCCGTCGGAGCCCGCGAACCACCACAGTCCCTGGTTCGCGGCGCCGCAGCTTCCGTCGGAGGCGCACGAGACTGCGTACGCTCCCCAGTTCGTCGAGGGCCTGGAGCCGACGCCGGTCGCGGTGCCGCTCGGTCCTGAGGACGTCCCGCTGCCCGGTTCCGGGCAGGAGCAGGGCCCTGAGAGCTTCGAGGTGTATCCCGAGTACGTCGATCCGGAGCCGCCGGTCGACGACTTCGAGGAGACCGTCTACAAGCTGACGTGGTCGTACGCCCATGAGAACAAGCAGTTCCCCGCCGAGGGCGAGCTGCAGCGGCTGGTGGCGGACCACTACGGCCTCCAGGAGTTCCCGGACACCGACGTCCTGCGTCGGCTGACCCCGAGGATCGAGCAGCGCATCCAGCAGGAGATGGCCGACTTCGACACCCCGTGACCCCGCTTCACGACACGAAAGGGCCGCCACCCGGATCCGGGTGGCGGCCCTTCTGTCGTGCGTCAGGCTCCGAGCAGCTTCCGTACCCGGTCCGCGCCCACGGCGAGCAGCAGCGTCGGCAGTCGCGGTCCGGTCTCGCGGCTGACGAGCAGCTTGTACAGCAGGGCGAAGAACGCGCGCTGGGCGAGCTTCAGCTCGGGCGTCGGCTTGGCCTCCGGGTCGAGACCGGCCATGACCTTCGGGACGCCGTAGACGAGGGTGGTGAGCCCGTCGAGCGACCAGTGGGTGTCGAGGCCTTCGAGGAGCAGGCGGAGCGACTCGCGGCCCTCGTCGTCGAGGGAGCCGAGGAGCTCGGCGTCGGGCGCCTCGCGGACGATGGTGCGCTGGTCGGCCGGGACCTGGTTGGTGATCCAGTTCTCGGCGCGGTCGAGGCGCGGCCGGACCTCGTCGAGCGTGGTGACCGGGTTCTCCGGGTCGAGCTCGGTGAGGATGCGGAGGGTCTGCTCGTCGTGGCCGGCGGTGATGTCCATGACCGAGGCGAGCGTCCGGTACGGGAGCGGGCGCGGGGTGCGCGGGAGCTCTCCGGCGGCGGTGCGGGCGGCGCGGGAGTGGGCGGCGGCGTCGGCGGGCAGCACGGTGCCGTCGGCGACCTTGGCCTCCAGCTTGTCCCACTCGTCGTAGAGCCGCTGGATCTCCTGGTCGAAGGCGATCTTGAAGGACTGGTTGGGCTTGCGGCGTGCGTACAGCCAGCGCAGCAGCGGGGCTTCCATGATCTTCAGCGCGTCGGCGGCGGTGGGGACGCCGCCGCGCGAGGAGGACATCTTGGCCATGCCGCTGATGCCGACGAAGGCGTACATGGGGCCGATGGGCTGGACGCCGTCGAAGATCTCGCGGACGATCTGGCCGCCGACGACGAAGGACGAGCCGGGCGAGGAGTGGTCGACGCCCGAGGGCTCGAAGATGACGCCCTCGTAGGCCCAGCGCATCGGCCAGTCGACCTTCCAGACCAGCTTGCCGCGGTTGAACTCGCTGAGCTTCACGGTCTCGGCGAAGCCGCATTCCGTGCAGGTGTAGGCCAGCTCGGTGGTCTCGTCGTCGTACGAGGTGACGGTGGTGAGGTCCTTCTCGCACCGGCCGCAGTAGGGCTTGTACGGGAAGTAGCCGGAGGCGCCGCCGGAGCCGTCGTCCTCGGCGGCGGCGCCGGAGCCCTCCTCGGCCTCGAGTTCGGCCTCGTCGAGGGGCTTCTGGGACTGCTTCTTGGGCGTCTTCTTCGTCCGGTACTGGTCGAGGATGGCGTCGATGTCGCCGCGGTGCTTCATGGCGTGCAGGATCTGCTCGCGGTAGGCCCCGGCGGTGTACTGCTCGGTCTGGCTGATCGGGTCGTACTCGACGCCCAGCTCGGCCAGCGACTCGACCATGGCGGCCTTGAAGTGCTCGGCCCAGTTGGGGTGGGGCGAGCCGGCGGGGGCCGGGACCGAGGTCAGCGGCTTGCCGATGTGCTCGGCCCAGGACGCGTCGATGCCCTCGATGCCGTTCGGCACCTTGCGGTAGCGGTCGTAGTCGTCCCAGGAGATGAGGTGCCTGACCTGGTGCCCGCGGCGGCGGATCTCGTCGGCGACCAGGTGCGGGGTCATGACCTCGCGGAGGTTGCCCAGGTGGATCGGGCCGGAGGGGGAGAGGCCGGAGGCGACGACGACCGGTTTGCCAGGCGCACGTCGCTCCGACTCGGCGATGACCTCGTCCGCGAAACGGGAGACCCAGTCGGTCTCGGTGCTGCTCTGAGCCACGGTCGGTACGTCCTTCTTCCTGAGGGGTTCTGCCTGAGGGCCCTACGTGAGCCATTCTCCCAGACGGAAGAGCGCGCTCCGAGGTTGTCCACAGTTGGGAGATCGCGCGGCGTGCGGGGTTGTCCACAGGCGGGGAAATCACGTTGCGCTCCCATGGGACACTTGACAAGCGAATTAGACCTGACGAACCCAACAGGAACGGAAGCTCATGGCCTCGGTCCCTTCCCTCGCTTCGACCGTGCAGCAGCGCCTCGCGGACGGCCTCTCGGCAGCCCTGCCGGAGGCTGCGTCCGCCGACCCGCTGCTGCGACGAAGCGACCGGGCCGACTTCCAGGCCAACGGCATCCTGGCGCTGGCCAAGCAGCTCAAGGGCAATCCGCGTGAGCTGGCGACGAAGGTCGTCGAGGCGATCCCGGCGAACGACGTGCTGAAGGAGATCGAGGTCTCGGGCCCCGGCTTCCTGAACATCACGGTGACGGACGCGGCGATCGTCAGGACGCTCGCGGCCCGTGCCGCCGACGCCCGGCTGGGTGTGCCGTTCAACGAGTCGGCGGGCACGACGGTCATCGACTACGCCCAGCCGAACGTGGCGAAGGAGATGCACGTCGGGCACCTGCGGTCCGCCGTGATCGGCGCGGCGATGGTCGAGATCCTGGAGTTCACCGGCGAGAGCGTGGTCCGGCGTCACCACATCGGTGACTGGGGTACGCAGTTCGGCATGCTGATCCAGTTCCTGATCGAGCACCCGCACGAGCTGGACCACAGGGCCGAGGACGGCGGCGAGGTCTCCGGTGAGGAGGCCATGTCGAACCTGAACCGGCTGTACAAGGCCTCGCGTGCCCTGTTCGACTCCGACGAGGAGTTCAAGACGCGGGCCCGGGCGCGCGTGGTGGACCTCCAGGCCGGTGACGAGGAGACGCTCGCGCTGTGGCAGCGGTTCGTCGACGAGTCGAAGATCTACTTCTACTCGGTCTTCGACAAGCTGGACATGGACATCCGGGACCCCGACGTGGTCGGCGAGTCCGGGTACAACGACATGCTGGTGGAGACCTGCCGGCTGCTCGAGGAGTCGGGCGTCGCCGTCCGCTCCGAGGGCGCGCTGTGTGTGTTCTTCGACGACGTGAAGGGCCCGGACGGCAACCCGACGCCGCTGATCGTCCAGAAGTCCGACGGCGGCTTCGGGTACGCGGCGACGGACCTGTCCGCGATCCGCGACCGGGTGCGGAACCTGAAGGCGACGACCCTGCTGTACGTGGTCGACGCCCGGCAGTCGCTGCACTTCAAGATGGTCTTCGAGACGGCCCGCAGGGCCGGCTGGCTGAACGAGGACGTGCAGGCCGTCCAGCTGGCCTTCGGCACGGTCCTCGGCAAGGACGGCAAGCCGTTCAAGACCCGTGAGGGCGAGACGGTCCGGCTGGTGGACCTGCTGGACGAGGCGGTGGACCGGGCGACGTCGGTGGTGCGCGAGAAGGCCGAGAAGGTGGGCCTGAGCGAGTCGGAGATCGTCGAGAACGGCCGGTACGTGGGCATCGGCGCGGTGAAGTACGCCGACCTGTCGACGTCGGCCGCGCGCGACTACAAGTTCGACCTGGACCAGATGGTCTCGCTGAACGGCGACACCTCGGTGTACCTGCAGTACGCGTACGCGCGGATCAGGTCGATCTTCGGGAAGGCGGGCGACCGTGAGCCGCTGGCTCACCCGGAGCTGGAGCTGGCCCCGGCGGAGCGGGCGCTCGGTCTGCACCTGGACCAGTTCGGCGAGGTGATCGCCGAGACGGCCGCGGAGTACGCCCCGCACAAGCTGGCCGCGTACCTGTACCAGCTGGCGTCGCTGTACACGACGTTCTACGACCAGTGCCCCGTCATCAAGCCCGCGCCGGCGCAGGACGTCGCGGAGAACCGCCTCTTCCTCTGCGACCTGACCGCCCGCACGCTGCACCAGGGCATGGCTCTCCTGGGCATCAGGACGCCCGAGCGCCTCTGACGGTCCTGGAGCGGCATCCGAGCGACATCCGAAGGCGAAGCCCCCGGCACGGGATCCCGTGCCGGGGGCTTCGTCGTCGACGGCGTCCGTCAACGGATGGAGTGCGAGGTCCTGCCCGACACCTCGTCGATCTCCGTGTGGGCCTTCTGGAGCAGCTGCGAGGCGAGGTCCATCAGCGCGCGTGCGCCGGCGATCTCCTCGCCCACCCTGAGCTGGTCCGGATCGGAGGGGTGGCGGTTCGCGGTTCCGTGGGCGCGGAACTCGGTGCCGTCACTGAGCCGGACCATGGCCGCGGCCCGTGTCCGGTCGCCCTCCTCCTGGAATTCCATCTCCACATGCCATCCGACAAGCGTGTGCATCATGAGGACCACCTCCAGCGAGGTACCTGTCGGCTACCTCTCCAGGGTGCGCCGGACGGCCGTCAGCGGCGAGCCGACCCCAGTGTCCGCGCGGCCTCGGTGGCCCAGTAGGTGAGGATCATCTTCGCGCCGGCCCGGCGGATGCCGGTGAGGGTCTCCATGATCGCCTTGTCGCGGTCGATCCAGCCCTTCTCGGCGGCGGCCTCGACCATCGCGTACTCGCCGCTGATCTGGTACGCGGCGACGGGGACGTCCACCGACTCGGCGACCTTGGCGAGCACGTCGAGGTAGGGCCCGGCCGGCTTCACCATCACCATGTCGGCGCCCTCCTCCAGGTCGAGGGCGAGCTCGCGCATCGCCTCGCGCAGGTTCGCGGGGTCCTGCTGATAGGTCTTGCGGTCGCCCTGGAGCGAGGAGCCGACGGCCTCACGGAAGGGGCCGTAGAAGGCGGAGGAGTACTTCACGGTGTACGCGAGGATCGACACGTCCTCCTTGCCGATGGTGTCCAGGGCGTCCCGGACGACCCCGACCTGCCCGTCCATCATCCCGGAGGGCCCCACGACGTGGACGCCGGCGTCCGCCTGGACCTGGGCCATCTCGGCGTAGCGTTCCAGCGTGGCGTCGTTGTCGACGCGGCCGTCGGCGTCGAGGACTCCGCAGTGGCCGTGGTCGGTGTACTCGTCGAGGCACAGGTCGGACATGATGATCAGCTCGTCGCCGACCTCGGCCCGCACGTCCCGGATGGCGACCTGCAGGATGCCGTCGGGGTCGGTCCCCGCCGTGCCGGCGCCGTCCTTCTTCGCGTCCTCGGGCACGCCGAAGAGCATGATCCCGGAGACCCCGGCCTCCACCGCCTCGACCGCGGCCTTCCGCAGGGTGTCCCGGGTGTGCTGGACGACTCCGGGCATGGCCGCGATCGGCACGGGCTCGGTGACGCCCTCCCGCACGAACGCGGGAAGGATCAGGTCGGCGGGATGCAGCCGCGTCTCGGCCACCATCCGCCGCATGGCAGGCGTCGTCCGCAGCCGCCGCGGCCGCGCCCCGGGAAAGGATCCGTACGAGTTCATAATCCCGAGGCTACGCCCGCAGAATCGATGCACTTACCGACCCGGTGTGGGCATGAGCCCCCACAACGACACCCCACCCCGCCCGGTGCGGGCACGCCCCGCACGCCACCACTCCCCCCGTGTGGGCATTCGTCCCGCAGGGCGGGACGGGTGGGCACACGGGACGGCGCCCCCAGCCGGGCCCAGGCTCCCGCACCCGCCCGAACCCGCACCCCGAGCGCCCCGAACCCGCACCCCCGGCCCCGCGAAAACGCAAAGGGTGCGGGCCCTGCAAAGGACCCGCACCCCACGCGTACGCGCATGAACCACCTACGTCGTCCGACGCCTCCGCGCCCCCGGCCGCCGCTCACTGGGCCGCGTCACCGGGTCTCCCGCCTCCAGCGCCGACGCCCTCCGGCGCAGCCCGAAGTCCGCCAGCGCCTCGGCGAGCTTGTGCACCGACGGCTCCGGCGACAGCACGTCGACCCGCAGCCCGTGCTCCTCGGCCGTCTTGGCCGTGGCCGGCCCGATACAGGCGATCACGGTCACGTTGTGCGGCTTCCCGGCGATACCGACCAGGTTCCGCACGGTCGACGACGACGTGAACAGCACGGCGTCGAAGCCACCGCCCTTGATCGCCTCGCGCGTGTCGGCCGGCGGCGGCGACGCCCGTACGGTCCGGTACGCGGTGACGTCGTCGACCTCCCACCCGAGCTCGATCAGCCCGGCGACCAGCGTCTCGGTCGCGATGTCGGCCCGCGGCAGGAACACGCGGTCGATGGGGTCGAAGACGGGGTCGTACGGCGGCCAGTCCTCGAGCAGTCCGGCGGCGCTCTGCTCACCGCTCGGCACCAGATCCGGCTTCACACCGAAGTCGACGAGCGCGGCGGCCGTCTGCTCGCCCACCGCGGCGACCTTGATCCCGGCGAAGGCACGGGCGTCGAGCCCGTACTCCTCGAACTTCTCCCGTACGGCCTTGACCGCGTTCACCGAGGTGAAGGCGATCCACTCGTACCGTCCGGTGACGAGCCCCTTGACCGCCCGCTCCATCTGCTGCGGGGTACGCGGCGGCTCGACGGCGATCGTCGGCACCTCGTGCGGCACGGCGCCGTACGAACGCAACTGGTCGGAGAGCGACGCGGCCTGCTCCTTGGTCCGCGGCACGAGGACCCGCCAGCCGAAGAGCGGCTTCGACTCGAACCACGACAGCTGGTCCCGCTGCGCCGGGGCGCTGCGCTCGCCGACCACGGCTATGACCGGCCGGTGGCCCTCGGGCGAGGGGAGGACCTTGCCCTGCTTGAAGACCTGGGCGATGGTGCCGAGCGTGGCGTTCCAGGTGCGCTGGCGGGTGGTGGTGCCGGCGATGGTGACGGTGAGCGGGGTGTCGGGCTTGCGGCCCGCCGCCACCAGTTCACCGGCGGCCGCCGCCACCGAGTCGAGCGAGGTGGACACGACGACGGTGCCGTCGGAGGCGCCGACCTCGGTCCAGCACCGCTCGTCGGCGGTGCGGGCGTCGACGAAGCGCACGTCGGTGCCCTGGGCGTCGCGCAGCGGCACACCGGCGTACGCGGGTACGCCGACGGCCGTGGCCACGCCGGGCACGACCTCGAAGGGGATGCCCTCGGCGGCGCAGGCGAGCATCTCGGCCCCCGCGTTCCCGTCGAGGCCGGGGTCGCCGGTCACCGCACGGACGACCCGCCTGCCGCCCCTCGCGGCCTCCATGACAAGATTGGCCGCGTCCCTCAACACGGGGACCCCGGCGGTTGTTGACGCCTCGTCAACAATCGTCAGCTCCGGCGTGCTCACCCCCGTGCGCGCGTGGCCGCGAACGACCTCGAGCACCTCCGGCTCGGCGATCAGGACATCCGCTCCGGCGAGGGCCTCCACGGCCCTGAGGGTCAGGAGTCCGGGGTCACCGGGGCCTGCGCCGAGGAATGTGACGTGCCCATGGCCTGCGAAGGCCGGGGACAGCGGGCTGGTGGTCGGGCTGGTGGGGCTCACAGTGCTCGCTCCCCCATAAGACCGGCCGCACCCTTGGCGAGCATCTCGTCCGCGAGTTCGCGTCCGAGCGCCATGGCCTCGTCGTGCGAGGTGGGTACGGGTCCGGTGGTGGACAGCTGCACCAGCGTCGAGCCGTCGGTGGTGCCGACGACGCCGCGCAGGCGCATTTCGGTGACAACCTGCCCGTGACCGGGGTCGTCGGCCAGCAGGTCGGCCAGCGCACCCACGGGTGCGGAGCAGCCGGCCTCCAGGGCGGCGAGCAGGGATCGTTCGGCGGTCACGGCGGCCCGCGTGCGCGGGTCGTCGAGGGCGCCGAGCGCGGCGACGAGGTCGGCGTTCGACGCCGCGCACTCGATCGCCAGGGCCCCCTGGCCGGGGGCGGGCAGGACGGAGTCGACCGACAGGTGGTCGAGCGACAGGGAGCCGGTGAGCTCCCCCGTACCGCCGATGCGGTTGAGGCCGGCCGCGGCGAGGACCACCGCGTCCAGTTCCCCGCTGCGCACGTAGCCGATCCGGGTGTCGATGTTCCCCCGGATCGGGACGCAGGTGATCTCCAGGCCGTGGCTGCGCGCGTAGGCGTGCAGCTGGGCCGTGCGTCGCGGCGAGCCGGTGCCGATCCGGGCGCCCTGGGGCAGCCGGTCCAGCGTGAGGCCGTCGCGGGCGATCAGGACGTCGCGCGGGTCCTCGCGCTCCGGGATCGCGGCCAGCACCAGGTCGGGGTGCTGGGTGGTCGGCAGGTCCTTCAGGGAGTGGACGGCGAAGTCCACCTCGTCGGCGAGCAGCGCGTCGCGCAGGGCGGCGACGAAGACGCCGGTGCCGCCGATCTGCGCGAGGTGCTCGCGGGAGACGTCCCCGTACGTGGTGATCTCCACGAGCTCGACGGGCCGGCCGGTCAGCTGCCGGACGGCGTCGGCCACGTGCCCGGACTGGGCCATGGCGAGCTTGCTGCGCCTGGTCCCGAGCCTCAGTGCCCTCTCGGTCATACTCGCCCTCGGTTCTTGACGTCGGCGTCATTCAGGTCGGCCCGGCTGACAGCAGCCACCGTCTCCGGGTCGAGGTCGAAGAGTGTCCGCAGCGCGTCCGCGTACCCGGCGCCGCCGGGCTCGCTGGCCAGCTGCTTGACCCGCACGGTCGGCGCGTGCAGGAGCTTGTCGACGACGCGGCGCACGGTCTGGGTGATCTCGGCGCGCTGCTTGTCGTCGAGGCCGGGCAGCCGGCCCTCGAGCCGGGCGACCTCGTTCGCCACCACGTCGGCGGCCATGGTGCGCAGGGCGACGACGGTGGGGGTGATGTGGGCGGCGCGCTGGGCGGCGCCGAAGGCGGCGACCTCGTCGGAGACGATGCCGCGCACCAGGTCGACGTCGGCGGCCATGGGGGCGTCGGCGGAGGCCTCGGCGAGCGACTCGATGTCGACGAGCCGGACGCCGGGGACGCGGTGTGCGGCGGCGTCGATGTCGCGGGGCATGGCGAGGTCGAGGAGGGCGAGCGGGGTGCGCCGGCCCTGTACCGCGGTCTCGACGCCGTCGCCGGTGAGGACGAGCCCGGTGGCGCCGGTGCAGGAGACGACGACGTCTGCACGTGTCAGTTCGTCGCCGACGGCAACCATTTCGACCGCGTGGGCGGCCACCCCCGTGCCACCGGGCTCGCTCAGGATCTGGGCGAGTCGCTCGGCGCGGGCCAGGGTGCGGTTGGCGATGACGATCTCGGCGACGCCGGCCCGCGCGAGGGTGGCGGCGGCGAGCGAGGACATCGAGCCCGCTCCGATGACGAGCGCCTTCTTGCCCTTGGCCCAGGTGTCGACGTCGGTCCCGTCGGCGAGCTGCTCGAGCCCGAAGGTGACGAGCGACTGTCCGGCCCGGTCGATGCCGGTCTCGCTGTGGGCGCGCTTGCCGACCCGCAGGGCCTGCTGGAACAGGTCGTTGAGGAGGCGGCCGGCGGTGTGCAGTTCCTGGCCGAGGGCGAGGGCGTCCTTGATCTGGCCGAGGATCTGGCCCTCGCCGACGACCATGGAGTCGAGCCCGCAGGCCACCGAGAAGAGGTGGTGGACGGCCCGGTCCTCGTAGTGCACGTAGAGATAGGGAGTGAGCTCGTCCAGGCCGACGCCGCTGTGCTGCGCGAGGAGGGTGGACAGCTCGGCGACGCCCGCGTGGAACTTGTCCACGTCGGCGTAGAGCTCGATGCGGTTGCAGGTGGCGAGGACGGTGCCCTCGGCGGCCGGTTCGGCGGCGAGGGTGTCCTGGAGGAGCTTGGCCTGGGTGTCCGCCGACAGCGCGGCCCGCTCCAGGATGGAGACCGGGGCGCTGCGGTGGCTGAGGCCGACGACGAGGAGGCTCATGCCGGCATCACGGCGGGGACGTCCCCGTCGGGTCCCTTGCGGCCGGCGCCCGTGGTGCCACGGGGGGCCGGGGGTACGGCGGCCACGGCGGCCTCCGCGTCGGCGTCCGTGTCGGCCTCGGCGTTCGACTCCTCGCCGGCCTTGCGCTGCTCGTGGAAGGCGAGGATCTGCAGCTCGATGGAGAGGTCGACCTTGCGGACGTCGACGCCGTCGGGCACGGAGAGCACGGTGGGGGCGAAGTTCAGGATGGAGGTGACTCCGGCGGCCACGAGCCGGTCGCAGACCTGCTGGGCGACGCCGGCCGGGGTCGCGATGACGCCGATGGAGACGCCGTCCTCCTCGATGATCTTCTCGAGGTCGTCGCTGTGCTGGACGGGGATCCCGGCGACCGGCTTGCCGGTCATGGCGGGGTCGGCGTCGATCAGCGCGGCGACGCGGAAGCCACGGGAGGCGAACCCGCCGTAGCCGGCGAGGGCGGCACCGAGGTTACCGATACCGACGATGACGACCGGCCAGTCCTGGGTGAGGCCCAGCTCGCGGGAGATCTGGTAGACGAGGTACTCGACGTCGTAGCCGACCCCGCGGGTGCCGTAGGAGCCGAGGTAGCTGAAGTCCTTGCGGAGCTTCGCGGAGTTGACCCCCGCCGCTGCGGCGAGCTCTTCGGAGGAGACCGTGGGTACGGAGCGCTCCGAGAGCGCGGTGAGTGCGCGCAGATACAGCGGAAGCCGGGCGACGGTGGCCTCGGGAATTCCTCGGCTACGGGTCGCCGGTCGGTGAGTTCGGCCAGTTGCCACGGTGCTCCTGCGGGATGAGCGGGGCTGCAGGCGGCCATATGTCCCAAGACCGCCCCGTCGAATGCAGGCTATGTCTTTGTGAACGCGTGCACAAAGATGGTGTCCGTTTTGTCCGGCCAAAGTGACCGGGGTCACGCGGCTGGTTCGCATCGTCGCGGAACCGCGGAGCACGTCGACGCGTTGAGAACCCGAAGGGGGCATAACCGCACACTCTCCTCACGGCACCGCCCCCGAAAGCCAACAAAACGTCCACGATGGTAGCCCGCGTTTCGGTCACGCACCCAGTTCGCGACGGAGCCGCCCCGCGTCGACACGCCAGAAGGTGTGCTGCTCGCCGTCGACCAGGACGACCGGGATCTGCTCCCAGTACGCGCGATGGAGCTCCTCGTCCCGGGTGATGTCCTTCTCCTCCCAGCGTGCTCCTGTCTCCGCGCACACGGCCTCGATCACCGCACGGGCGTCGTCGCAGAGATGGCACCCCGGCTTGCCGATCAGCGTCACGGTGCGCGACCCGGCGTCCTTCTTCTTCGTCCGTCCGAACATGCCGCCCATTCTGTCCCGCTTCACAGGAGAGCCCCGCAGTGTTCACGCCGCGGCGCCGTCACAAGCCGGGAAGTCCCGAACAGACTGGCTATGCTCACCGCATGGCCGCTCTGGGATGGCTCACCCCCCGTAGGCGCTCCGCCACCGCGCGCAGCGTCCTCGCAGGCGAGGCCGCTGCCGAGGCAGCGCGCAAGTCCTCGCTCCAGTTGGAACGGGAGCGGGAGGAGGCGGCGGCCACCACGGAGGCCGCGGCCCCGGCCGAGCCCGAGTTCCCGGTCGTCGGCGACGTACGGGCGGCCGCCTTCTTCGACCTCGACAACACCGTGATGCAGGGCGCCGCGATCTTCCACTTCGGCCGCGGCCTCTACAAGCGGAAGTTCTTCCAGCGCCGCGAGCTCGCCCGCTTCGCCTGGCAGCAGGCATGGTTCCGGCTCGCGGGCGTCGAGGACCCCGAGCACATGCAGGACGCCCGCGAGAGCGCCCTGTCCATCGTCCAGGGCCACCGCGTCTCCGAGCTGATGTCGATCGGCGAGGAGATCTACGACGAGTACATGGCCGACCGCATCTGGCCCGGCACCCGCGGCCTGGCCCAGGCACACCTGGACGCGGGCCAGAAGGTCTGGCTGGTCACGGCCGCCCCGGTGGAGACGGCCACGATCATCGCCCGGCGCCTCGGTCTGACCGGCGCGCTCGGCACGGTCGCCGAGTCCGTCGACGGCGTCTACACCGGCAAGCTGGTCGGCGAGCCCCTGCACGGACCGGCCAAGGCCGAGGCGGTACGGGCGCTCGCCGCCGCCGAGGGCCTCGACCTGGGCCGCTGCGCCGCCTACAGCGACTCGCACAACGACATCCCGATGCTCTCGCTCGTCGGGCACCCGTACGCGATCAACCCGGACGCCAAGCTCCGCAGGCACGCCAAGGACCTGGACTGGCGGCTGCGCGACTACCGGACCGGCCGCAAGGCCGCCAAGGTCGGCATCCCCGCCGCCGCGGGCCTCGGCGCCCTGGCCGGCGGCACGGCCGCCGCGGTCGCCCTGCACCGCCGCCGCCACTGAGGCGGGGCCTCCCCTGCCGATACGTTTCGGCTGCGATCATCTGCGACAACCCCGGACCAGGCGTGCTCACCCGTCCGTGGTCGAACACCCCCGCACAGGTCGACCCCCAGGCATTCCGGCCTCCTTACCCCGCAACGGCCCCGATCACTCACGCGTCCCCCACTTGAGCACAACGCAACGCCGACGCAGTCACACCCGAAAGCAAACCGATCAAGAACCGGTCACGAACAGCAAGCAACTCCGACTACAAGCAGTAACAGAACCGTCGTAACCGGTGATTTGAGCAACTGGGTGTAGCGCTGCCTGTACGAAGCGTTATTCTCCTCAGACGCACAAAGGACCCCTCGCGTCGCTACGACGGGTGAACGGTCCCGCACTGCACGTGATGGAAGCTCTGCCTCTGGGAGTCCCGTGTACCCACACGTCGGGGTTGACACCTCGGGCCTGGCTACGCTGCGCGCAACGGTCCTCGACCTCTTGCGCGGCTTCGTCCCCACCGCGTACGCCGGCCCTGTCCCCGCATTCGCATTCGCCGCCCCGGCACCCGCCGGCCCTTGTTATGCCCTGGCCGACGGCAGCGCCGCCGTGGGCAGACGAGGTGCCCGCTCCGGAACCTCGACCCCCGCCCGCCGTCCCACCGCCGACAGCGACAGCGCCCGCATGATGGACCTGGTCGAGCGCGCCCAGGCCGGCGAGGCCGAGGCCTTCGGCCGCCTGTACGACCAGTACAGCGACACGGTCTACCGCTACATCTACTACCGCGTCGGCGGGAAGGCGACGGCGGAGGACCTCACCAGTGAGACGTTCCTGCGCGCCCTGCGCCGGATCTCCACCTTCACCTGGCAGGGCCGCGACTTCGGCGCCTGGCTCGTCACCATCGCCAGGAACCTGGTCGCCGACCACTTCAAGTCCAGCCGCTTCCGCCTGGAAGTCACCACGGGCGAGATGCTCGACGCCAACGAGGTCGAGCGCAGCCCCGAGGACTCCGTCCTGGAGTCCCTCTCCAACGCCGCCCTCCTCGACGCGGTCCGCCGCCTCAACCCCCAGCAGCAGGAGTGCGTGACCCTGCGCTTCCTCCAGGGCCTCTCGGTCGCCGAGACCGCCCGGGTCATGGGCAAGAACGAGGGGGCCATCAAGACCCTCCAGTACCGGGCCGTCCGCACCCTGGCCCGCCTTCTGCCGGACGACGCCCGCTGACCGGTCCGCGCCCCCCACACGCGCGCCCACGCCCCGGTCGGCGGCCCCGCCCGCCCCTCCCCCCACGTCCCCACGACCCCCCGCCCAACTCACAGTCGGTGACGCCTCGATGACGCACTGGTCCGATCATCTTTCGCGCGTAACCCAAGTGCCGCGCCGCTCGTTGTGCGGGATGCAGGCTCCCTGTGGACACGCCATGTCCGCAACCACTCACTCTTTCGTGTGGATGCGCTCAAGGTGTGCAACCCTCCGGACACCCCGGGGAGTCGACCGTCATGACGAGAGGAGGTGCCGCCAGTGATCGCGAACGTATCGGCGCACCGGCGGGCGAACGCCTTCGCCCAGACCCTGGAGGACCGGGCGTCCGAGGGCGCGGTGGCCGAGCAGTCCGATGCCTCGGCCGAACCGGCCGAGCAGGGACGGCTGTTGGCCTTGGCGAACGGCCTCGGCGAGCTGCCGAAGCCACAGCTGGACCCCGAGGTCAAGGTGGTGCAGCGAGCCCAGCTCGTCGCCGCCATGGAAGCGATGCTCATGGAGGGCAGCGCGGCCGCGGGACCCACGGTGCCGGAGCAGCGCACCGCGAGCGGCAAGGGATCCCACCGGGCGTCCCCGCTGCGGAAACTGCGCCCCCGTTCCCGCTGGACCAAGGGCCTCGCCGCAGGCGGCCTCACGGTCGGCGTGGCGGCGGGCGCCTTCGGCGGAGTGGCCGCGGCCAGCTCCGACGCGCTCCCCGGTGACTCGCTCTACGGGCTCAAGCGAGGCATGGAAGACATCAAGCTGGGCATGGCGGACGACGACGCGGACCGCGGCGGCATCTACCTCGACCAGGCATCCACCCGACTCAGCGAGGCCCGCAGGCTCATGGAGCGGGGCCGCTCGGGCGACCTCGACCACGAGTCGCTCAGCGAGATCCGCCGCGTCCTGGGCGGAATGAAGCACGACGCGAGCGAAGGACACCGCCTGCTCCGCCAGGCGTACGAGCGGGACGGCGAGATCGCCCCGATGGCCCGGCTCAACTCCTTCGCCCAGGCCCACCGGGACACCTGGAACGGCCTCCGCGAGCGGCTGCCCGTCCAGCTGGCAGACGTCGGCAGCGAGGTGACGCACGTCTTCGACGCCATGGACGAGGACGTCGAGCCGCTCCAGTCGGTCCTTCCCCGCACCCCGGAGAAGACCACGATCGGCTCGGAGAGTCCCAGCGGCACCCCCAGCACCTCGAAGGCCCCCCAGGGGACGGACTCCCAGCGTCCGCCCTCCTCCCAGGAAGCCACGCCCACGGGCAGCCACTCCGCGCCACCGCGCACCACCGGCCCCAGCACGGGCACCAGCCCGAGCTCCGGCGGCGTCACCGGCGCACCGCAGGACGACGGCCTCCTCGGCGGCAGCACCGGCGGACTGCTCAAGCCCTCGCCGACCGGCACGCCCGCGCCTCCCACGGGCGACCAGGGGACGCCGGACACACCGGACGTGACCCTTCCGCCCATCCTGCCGGGCCTGCTCCCAGGCCTCGGCATCGACAGCGAGGACGCTCGCTAGCAAGGAAGAAGGGGCGCCCCCACGGACGGGGGGCGCCCCTTCTTCCTGCTCCGGAACACCTTCTGGACGAACACCCTCTGGAAGAACGCCCTCTTAGAAGAACACCGACCGCCGCTGCACCAGCAGCTTGTACAGCGTGTGCTGGATCTGCTCCCGCACCTGATCCGTCAGGTTGAACATCAGCATCGGGTCCTCAGCCGCCTCCGGCGCGTAGGAATCCGTCGGGATCGGCTCACCGAACTGGATCGTCCACTTCGTCGGCAGCGGCAGCGCCCCGAGCGGCCCCAGCCACGGGAAGGTCGGCGTCAGCGGGAAGTACGGGATGCCGAGCACCCGCGCCAGCGTCCGGGCGTTCCCGATCATCGGGTATATCTCCTCCGCCCCGACGATCGAGCACGGCACGATCGGCACCCCGGCCCGCAGCGCCGTCGAGACGAACCCGCCCCGCCCAAACCGCTGGAGCTTGTACCGCTCCCCGAACGGCTTCCCGATCCCCTTGAAGCCCTCGGGCATCACCCCGACGATCTCGCCGGCGCGCAGCAGCCGCTCCGCGTCCTCGGCACAGGCCAGGGTGTGCCCCGCCTTACGGGCCAGCTCGTTGACGACAGGAAGCACGAACACCAGGTCGGCGGCGAGCAGCCGCAGGTGCCGCCCCGCCGGATGGTGGTCGTGGACGGCGACCTGCATCATCAGGCCGTCCAGCGGCAGGGTCCCCGAGTGGTTGGCGACGATCAGGGCCCCGCCCTCGGCCGGGATGTTCTCGACGCCCTTCACCTCCACCCGGAAGTACTTCTCGTACAGCGGGCGCAGCAGCGACATCAGGACCTGGTCGGTGAGTTCCTCGTCGTAGCCGAACTCGTCGACCTCGTAGTCGCCGGTGATCCGCCGCCGGAGGAACGCGAGCCCGCCCGCGAGCCGCCGCTCCCAGCCCCTCGCCCCGGCGCCCTCGGCCCCACCCGCGGAGGAGCTCGCCCCGGCACCGTCCTCGCGGCCACCGACGTCGTCCGGCAGCCGCCGGCCCTCCGGGGCCTCCCCCGGCTCCTGGGGGCCCGCCTGAGGCCCCGGCAGGGCCCGTACGGCCGCCGCCTCGCCGTCGACGCGCCCGGGCCGCCGCCGGGCCCGTGACCGGTCGTCGTCGAACGGAATGACCTTGGCGTCCGCCATCGCTGTCCGGTCTCCTCAGGCGCCGTCGTGAACGGGGGGAACAGATGAAGCAGATACAGACGGTACGCCGGACGGAGCCAGGCGCCCGGCGAGCCGGTCCACCGCCCCGGCGAGTCTCTCCGGCGGCAGCAGTCCGGGCCCCCGGCCGCGCGCGAAGTCCGCGAAGGTCTCCGCCGTGGTGAAGCGCGGCGAGAACCCGAGCACTTCACGCGTCTGGACCGTCGAGACGACCCTGCCGTGGGTGAGCAGCCGGATCTGCTCGGGCGCGAAGTCGGTGATCCCGATCGTACGCAGCGCCGTCCCCACCCAGGTGACCGCGGGCAGCAGCACCGGCACCGTGGGCCGTCCCAGGCGCCGCGCGCACTGCGAGAGCAGCAGCACCCCGTCGCCGGCCACGTTGAAGGTGCCGCTGTTCTGCGTGGCCCTGCGGGGCTCGTGCGCCCCCAGGCGCAGCACGTCGATCACATCGTCCTCGTGGACGAACTGCAGCCTCGGGTCGTAGCCGAGGACGGTCGGCATGACCGGAAGGGCCAGGTACTCGGACAGCGGGGAGTCGATCCGGGGTCCCAGGATGTTCGCGAAGCGCAGCACGCACACGGCCACGTCGGGCCGGCGCCGGGCGAAGCCCCGTACATACCCCTCGACCTCGACCGCGTCCTTCGCGAAGCCGCCGCTGGGAAGCGACTTCGCGGCCGTCGTCTCGGTGAAGACGGCCGGGTCGCGGGGCGCGGAGCCGTAGACGCTGGTACTGGACTTGATCACGAGCCGGCTGATCCGCGGCGACTTCTGGCACGCGCCGAGCAGCTGCATGGTGCCGATGACGTTGGTCTCCTTGACCGACGTACGGCCGCCACCGCCGAGCGCCGTGCCGGTGACGTCCAGATGGACCACCGTGTCGACGTCGTGCTGGGCGAGGATCTTGGCGATCTCCGGCCGGCGGATGTCGGCCCGTACGAACTCGGCCGCGCCGAGCTGATGCGCCGGGTCGACCGCGTCCACCGCGATCACCCGCTCCACCTCCGGGTCCCGCTGGATCCGCCGCACGAAGCGGCCCCCCAGATGCCGGGCGGCACCGGTGACGAGCACGACCTTGCCCAAGATCCGCGCCTTCCGTCCGTCTTCCGTTGGTCGCCACCGTAGCGCCTCGGGATTTCCCTCCACATAAGGCGTGGCCCTCCACCGCGAACGGTGAAGGGCCACGCCTGACGAACTGAAACGCTGCGGTGCAGCTGTCGCCTACTTCTTGTTGCGACGCTGAACGCGCGTGCGCTTGAGCAGCTTGCGGTGCTTCTTCTTGGCCATCCGCTTACGCCGCTTCTTGATAACAGAGCCCACGACTACCCTCGCTCACTTCTCGGAACATCCCCGCCTCCCGGCGGGAATCGGTGCGGGGCGTCTGGGCCCACACGACCTACGTCGGCCTAGCCTACCGTCCCGAGCACCGCGCTTGTAATCCGAGGGACATACGGAGCTTTCCCGGCGTTGTCGCCGCGCTCGCGCTACGCGGTCCCCACCCCCACGAAGGACTCCCGCAGGTACTCGTGAACCGCCTGTTCCGGCACCCGGAAGGACCTGCCCACCCGGATCGCCGGCAGATGACCGCTGTGCACCAAGCGGTACACGGTCATCTTGGACACGCGCATCACCGAGGCGACTTCCGCCACGGTCAGAAACTTGACCTCGTTGAGAGGTCGTTCGCCAGCAGCCATGACCCACCTGTACCTTCCGCCGCGACGCCCACCGGCTTCCCCTCCGGTGACTCTTCGTCGCCGAGCGCTCACGCTCCAGCCTAGGGGCGGGTGGTACGAGTGGGGAAGAGGAGCTGTCATCGGCCGTTTACCGTGACAGACACGCTCGATTGAGTACATAGCGCGTGAGTGGACGGTAGTAGTCGGAGCGCACGCCGTCATCGAGCGGGACGGCCACCGACACCTGCCCCTCCGCCTCACCGACGAACAGCGCCGGATCATCCGTATCGGCGAGCCCGATGGCCTCGATACCCAGCTGACCTGCCCCGCAGACCCATCCGTGGTCCCCCACGACGAGCTCCGGCAGCGGCCCGCCGCACTCGGCCGCGCTCTCCAGAGCCGCCCTGACCGGTAACGGCGAGTGGGAATGCGCCCCCGGTTCACGCCCACCCCCCGACAGCCCCGGCTCTCGCACCAGAGCGACCCCCCGTACGTAGTCGATGAGGTGCGTACGTACGCCGAACCGGGTCGTTATGTCGACACATCTCCCCTGCGCCGGTGTGAGAACAAGACATCCTGCCGCCGACAAGGCGTCTGCGAGAGCGACGTAGAAACCGAGCAACCGGTGCGGATGCCCCGTCCCGAGGAGCACCGGAACCCGGCGCGCCGCCGCGGCCCCCAACCGCGCGGCGAAGGCGTCGAGCCCCCGCACCGTACGTTCGGGATCGATGACGTCGAGGCCCGTCCGATGCGTCGGATCCCCCGACACCCCGCACTTGTCGGCCATCAGCCGCAACAGATCGGCCTCACCCCACCCCCACACGGGGTCGAGCCCCAGCATCACCCGCGGATCGCGCGCGGCGAAGAGCCGATAGCTCCGCAGGCTCTCCTCCCGCGACGTCGCCACCGTTCCCGCCAACCCCGCCGCCAACAGATGCGCCCGCAGCGCCCCGGTACTCAACACCCACCCGATGCTGCCGGAACACCCCCGCGACGGAGCCCCAACCCCCCGGACACCCCACCGTCGGCGTAACGCCCACCGAGAGCGTCCCGGAGGCGTCTAGGCGAGCAGCCCCCGCAACGGGAAAGCGGCCTTACGCGTCGCCAGCACCGCCTGGTCGAGCCGGTCCGCCGGGTCGTACCCCTCGGCCCACTCACGGAAGCCCACCGGCCACCGCCCGTCCGTCATCCGCACCGGCCCCGGCTGACGGGTCCGCGCGTACACCTCGTCCCGCCACGACGACGGGATCACCGACTCCGGATCCACCGGCGCGTGCGCCGCGATCCCCACCAAATGCGTCCACGACCGCGGTACGACGTCCACCACCGCGTACCCGCCACCGCCCAGAGCCAGCCACCGACCGTCCGCGTACGCGTGCGCCAGCTCGTGACACGCCTCCTGTACGGCCCGCTGGGCGTCCAGCGACACCGCCAGGTGCGCGAGCGGGTCCTCGAAGTGCGTGTCCGCCCCGTGCTGCGTGACCAGCACCTGCGGCCGGAAGTCCGCCAGCAGCTCCGGCACGACCGCGTGGAACGCCCGCAGCCACCCCGCGTCACCCGTCCCCGCCGGCAGCGCCACGTTCACGGCCCCGCCCTCACCGGCACCGGCCGCGCCCGTCTCCTCCGGCCACCCCGTCTGCGGGAACAGCGTCCGAGGATGCTCGTGCAGCGACACGGTCAGCACCCTGGGGTCCTCCCAGAACGCCGCCTGCACCCCGTCCCCGTGGTGCACGTCCACATCCACGTACGCGACCCGCTCCGCGCCCAGTTCGAGCAGCCGGGCGATGGCCAGCGAGGCGTCGTTGTAGATGCAGAAACCCGAGGCGGAACCCGGCATCGCGTGATGCAACCCGCCCGCGAAGTTCACCGCGTGCGCGGCCTCCCCGCGCCACACCGCCTCCGCCGCCCCCACCGACTGCCCCGCGATCAGCGCCGACACCTCGTGCATCCCGGAGAACGCCGGATCGTCGACCGTCCCCAGGCCGTACGCCTGGTCGGCGCGCCGCGGATCCACCGACGCGGCCCGCACCGCCGCCACATAGTCCTCACGGTGCACCAGCCGCAGCGTCGACTCCCCCGCCGGCTTGGCCGCCACCACGTCCACCGCCCGGTCGAGCCCATAGGCCCGCACCAGCGACATCGTCAGCGCGAGCCGTACCGGATCCATCGGATGCTCGGACCCGAAGTCGTACTGCGTGACAGCTTCATCCCACATCAACAGTGCGCGGCCGCTCATGCCCGCCACCGTATCGGGCCGCCCGCGAGCCGAACGACGTGGCGTACACCACCGTCACCAGGACCAGCACCATCGGCACCAGCATCGCCCCCCGATAGCTCCACGCGTCCCCGAGCGCCCCCACCAACGGCGACCCGACGAGGAAGCCGACGTAGTTGAAGACGTTGAGCCGCGCCACGGCCGCGTCGCTGTCCCCCGGGAACAACCGCCCCGCCGCGGCGAAGGTCTGCGGCACGATCACACTCAGCCCGAGCCCGAGCACCGTGAACCCGGCGATCCCCGCCCAGGCCCCCGGCGACACCGCCACCACCGCGAACCCCACCGCGGCGAGCACGGCCCCGGCCCGCACGACCACCACGGCACCCAGCCGCCGCACCCCGAAGTCCCCCACGGCCCGGCCGAGCAGCGTCGTCACCATGTACGCGTTGTACGGCACCGTCGCCAGCTCCTCCGAGCTGCCCAGCACGTCCTGGAGGTACTTGGCACTCCAGTTGGAGACGGTCGAGTCCCCGATGTACGCGAAGGTCATGACGAGACACAGCGGCAGCAGCAGCGCGAACGCGACCCCGCTCCCCTTGCCCTCCCCCGCCTCCAGCACCGGCCGGTCCCCTCCGGCCGCGTACCACCGGCTGCCCACGAGAACGACGGGCAACAGCACCGCCACCACGGGCAGATACGACACGAACAACGACAGATGCCAGTGCGCCCCCACCCACGCCAGCGAGGCACCGACGATCCCACCGAGGCTGTACGAGGCATGGAAACCGAGCATGATGCTCCGCCCGTACGCCCGCTGGAGGCTGACGCCCAGCATGTTCATGGACGCGTCGAGGGCGCCGACCGCGAGCCCGAAGAGCCCCAGGGCGACGGCCGCCTGCCACAGCTCGCTCCCCACCCCCACCGCGAGCAGGGACAGGAGGACGAACGGCTGGGCCCACCGCAGCACCACCGCCGGCCCCACCCTGGCGACGACCCTCTCGGTCACCACGCTCGACACACCGGCCAGGATCGGCACGGCGGCGAGGAAGACCGGCAGCAGCGCGTCCGAGATCCCGTACCGCTCCTGGATCGCGGGTATTCGCGTCACGAGCAGGGCGAAGGTGACCCCCTGCACGAAGAAGCTGACCGCCAGGGATCCCCGCCCACGCCGCAACCGCGCATCCGTCATGGCGGCACAGCGTACGGCCGGAACCTACCGCGGGGTAGGTGGATCACAGCCCCAATATCGCCGGCAGCTCCTCCATCCCGCGGAAGAACCCGGCGGCCCCGGAGAGCTTCTCCTCGGGCGTCATCGCGGTGAACCCGTACACGTCCATCCCGGCCGCCAGGGCCGCCTGCACCCCGAGCCGGCTGTCCTCGACCACCACACACCGCTCGGGCGCCACCCCCATCCGCGCGGCGGCGTGGAGGAACAGGTCCGGCGAAGGCTTCCCCCGCCCGACGTCCTCGGCACTGAACACGATCTCGTCCCGGAACCAGGCGTCGAGCCCGGTCTTCCGATGCCCCACCCGGATCCGCTCGTGACTCCCGGAGGACGCCACACAGTACGGAACCCCGCTCTGGGAGAGCCGCTTGAGCACCTCCTCGACCCCGGGCACGGCCTCCAACTCGGCCTGAAAGGCGGCGAAGACCCGCGCGTGGAAGATCTCGTCGAAGTCCGCCGGCAGCCGCTGCCCGCTCCGCTCCTCGACCACCTCGTGAATCCGGTGCATGGCGGACCCCATGTAGTCCCGCACCGATTCCTCGAACGAGGTCGGATGCCCGAGCTCCGTCAGATAGCCGGCCAACAGGGTGTTGGAAATCGGCTCGCTGTCCACGAGCACACCGTCGTTGTCGAAGATGACCAGGTCGTATCGCATGCCGCCCAGCTTAGAACGCAAAAATGCCTCAACCCCCGGACAAGGTCCGGGGGTTGAGGCTAAAAATTGTTCGGCGGCGTCCTAC